>NZ_CP168079.1:0-199825 GCF_050915955.1 Pseudomonas sp. UBT
GCTATTCCACTCGGACCAAGGATCGCAATATGCAAGCCGACTCTTTCGCCAGCGGTTGTGGCGTTATCGCATGCGTCAGAGCATGAGTCGTCGAGGAAATTGCTGGGACAACGCGCCGATGGAGCGCGTGTTCCGCAGCTTGAAAACTGAATGGATACCGACCGTGGGCTACAGAACTGCTCAAGAAGCCCAGCGCGATATCAGCCATTTCTTGATGCATCAGTACAACTGGATTCGACCCCATCAATTCAACGGTGGGCTGGCGCCAGCTCGGGCCGAAGAAAAACTTAACGTCGTGTCCGGGATTAGTTGACCACTACATCTAGCCGAAGCCCTGTGGCGAGGCTGTTATCAACCCGACCGCAAGTGTTTTTGGGTGAGATCAGCTTTGCACTCTATCTCGTACACATGATCTTCTTTAACTTGGCAAGCTTGAACGCCCCCTTATTCAAGGGGTTGGGCAACCTGGGGATGCCCATCTTCTGGCTTATCTGCATTACAAGCGCCGCCGCCTTACACTTGACTGTGAAGACCCGTGCAGACGTCTGATCGTCAACTGGTGGGACAAAAAGCCACGCATTGCTATCAAGAAACTTTATCGTGCCCCGCAGTGGCCAATCCTGATTGTTCTCGTTGTAGGGTCTACCGTGGCCTCTAATTACCAACCAAGCACAGTCGTCGGCATTAGTCGCCCACAAAACCCCATTGAGAGCGCAGGGAGCGTAATTCCCACTAACCGTTTCGCAAACGGTATTAGCTTGACCGACATCACCTCGTCCGCGCCTAAAGACGGCTTGATCACTCTCAACTTTACTTTACGACCCGCGACGATATCTCTCTCAATCGTCACTTGGGTATCCACCTTAACGATGAAAGGGGAAATATTATCGCCGTGGTAGGGGATATCGTGATTGATAGATCCAGCACATCACACGCGAAGGGGTTTTCGTGGATGAACAAGATAACTGTTAGGGAGGCTAATCTGAAAAACACAGTTCCAATTGGCATTGCCAACTTTCAAGATGTAAACACATTGAATGAGATCGTCGAAAGACCATCGGTTTGGGGTGGAAAAAGGCTAGTGATATCAACAGCGTGTCTTCGGCAATAACCAGTCCGCACACCTCGCTTTGCTTTTTACTTCCGCGCGATCGCTGACCAGACCTCCGCCAAGGAAGAGGGTATACTTAAACTCAAGTACACTCCCCTTCTAAGCGTTACAAGAGCATTTCACCGCATGCGTCCTAACATCCTGCCCTACGTAACAAAGCAGACTATCAAATAAGCTGCAATCCTGCACAACAACATGAATAATGTTGTGTAAGGTTTTTTTGGCCTATTTAGTAGCCATCGCGTCCGCTTAAATACAACAAGACAGCATATCATTGAACTGTAAGGATTGAGAACGAAAGGCGTGTTGAATGTTTGCTTATTGCAAATCGACCTGCGGCGCCGGATCGGAAAGAAGAGTGGCTAAAACCTAATCTTTCATTCTGAAACAGAATGAAATCACCTTAAATTACGCCCACTCGCCTCTCCTTTGACAATTGCCTATCCTTATTCAAACACCTCAGCATCTGCGATGAACTTGGCACTTGCATCCTTTGCAGCCAATATAACATCCCCCTCAAATGGCCAATCAATAGCCAGCGAGGGATCATTCCAACGAATACTACGCTCATATTCAGGAGCGTAGTAATCCGTGGTTTTATAGAGAAACTCCGCCGTCTCAGAGAGCACAACAAAGCCATGCGCGAAGCCTTCCGGCACCCATAGCTGGTGTTTGTTCTCGGCAGACAAATAGGTACCTACCCATTTGCCGAAAGTCGCGGAGCTACGACGAATATCCACAGCCACATCAAATACTTCACCTTGAACCACACGCACCAACTTCCCTTGAGCCTGTTGGATTTGGTAATGCAGCCCGCGTAACACACCCTTTGCCGATCGCGAATGGTTGTCCTGAACAAATTGCACAGTACGACCGATAGCACTTTCAAACTGTTGGTGGTTGAAGCTTTCGAAGAAAAACCCCCGATCGTCGCCGAATACCTTGGGTTCGAATAGCACTACTTCAGCAATAGCTAACGGCGTTGCTTTCATTAGTAAATGGTCTCGCTCAACAGCCGCTTGAGGTATTGCCCGTAACCGTTTTTGGCCAGTGGTGCCGCCAGACGCTCCAGTTGCTCAGCATCGATCCACTTCTGACGGAACGCAATTTCTTCAGGGCAGGCAACTTTAAGACCCTGTCGATGCTCCAGAGTGGCGATAAAGTGACTTGCTTCAAGAAGAGACTCGTGAGTACCGGTATCCAGCCAAGCATAACCCCGCCCCATGATCTCGACAGAAAGACTGCCTCGCTCCATGTAAACGCGATTGAGGTCTGTGATCTCCAGCTCGCCACGAGGCGAAGGTATGATACTTTTGGCAATATCAACTACCTGCTGATCATAGAAATACAGCCCAGTGACCGCATAGTTCGATTTCGGCTTGAGCGGTTTCTCTTCCAGGCTCATTGCCTTGCCCTGCTTATCGAACTCCACCACGCCATAGCGCTCCGGATCGTTCACGTGATAAGCAAAGACGCTCGCGCCTTCCTCGCGGACCATTGCACTTTTGAGCAACTGATCAAAATGATGACCGTGATAAATATTGTCACCCAGCACTAGGGCAGACAAATGATTACCGATGAAATCTTCGCCAATGATGAACGCCTGCGCCAAGCCATCCGGTGAAGCCTGCACGGCATACGAAATGTTCAAGCCCCACTTGCTGCCATCACCTAAAAGCTGCTCAAAGCGCGGGGTGTCCTGCGGCGTGGAAATGATCAGGATGTCGCGAATACCCGCCAGCATCAGCGTGGTCAGCGGGTAGTAGATCATTGGCTTGTCGTAAACCGGCAGCAATTGCTTGGAGATTGCCAAGGTTGCAGGGTGCAGGCGTGTGCCCGAACCACCGGCCAAAATGATTCCTTTACGTTTAAGCATGGTCATTTCTCTAGAATTTCTTTAAGCATCCGTGCCACGCCGTCCTGCCATTCAAGCAGGCGCAGTGAGAAGGCATTCTGCAGTTTTTGAGTGTTGAGTCGGGAGTTGCCAGGGCGCTTGGCCGGCGTCGGGTAGGCCGCGGTGGTGATCGCGCCCACGTTGGCCGGTTCGACCTTGAGCTGCACACCCGCCGCTTGCGCCTGTTCGAGCACAAAGCGGGCATAGCGGTGCCAGGTGGTCTCGCCCGCAGCCGCGAGGTGATACACCCCGCTCAACTGCGGGTTTGAGCCCAGGATGCGGATCGCGTGAGCGGTGACGTCGGCCAGCAGGTCCGCCCCGGTGGGCGTGCCGAACTGGTCGTCAATCACGTTCAGGCTGTCACGCTCGATGGCCAGGCGCAGCATGGTCTTGGCGAAGTTGTTACCGCGTGCTGCGTAAACCCAGCTGGTACGCAAGATCAGGTGCGCACAGCCACTGGCCTGAATGGCCTGCTCGCCCTGCAGCTTGGTCGTGCCGTAGACGCTCAGCGGGCCGACAGGGTCGCTTTCCAGCCAAGGTGTGTCGCCGGTGCCGGCGAACACGTAGTCGGTGGAATAGTGCACCAGCAAGGCATTCAGCTTCAGCGCTTCGGCCGCCAGTACCGCCGGGGCTTCTGCGTTGACACGCAGGGCCTGGGCGGGCTCGCTTTCGGCTTTGTCGACGGCGGTGTAAGCGGCGGCGTTGACGATGACGTCAGGCGCAAACCGCTGCACAGTCGCGGCCAAGCCCTGCAGATCGTTCAGGTCGCCGCAGTAGTCCTGGCTTTTCGAGTCGAGCGCAAGCACTTGGCCCAAAGGGGCCAAGCTGCGTTGAAGCTCCCATCCCACTTGGCCATTTTTGCCAAGTAGAAGGATCCTCATGCCGAACGCTCGGCGTAGTTCTTTTCTACCCACTCGCGGTACGAACCCGATTGGATATTGCTCACCCAATCCTGATTGTCCAGGTACCACTCCACGGTCTTGCGAATACCAGTCTCGAATGTCTCGGCCGGTTTCCAACCCAACTCACGCTCCAGTTTGCGTGCGTCGATGGCATAACGGCGGTCATGGCCAGGGCGATCCGTCACGTAAGCGATCTGGTCGCTGTAAGGCTTGCCATCCGCTTGAGGGCGCAGTTCATCGAGCAAGGCGCAAACGGTGTGGACGATGTCCAGGTTTGGCTTTTCGTTCCAGCCGCCCACGTTATAGACCTCACCCACAGTGCCAGCTTCCAGTACACGACGGATAGCGCTGCAGTGGTCTTTTACGTACAACCAGTCACGAATTTGCTGACCGTCGCCGTACACCGGCAGTGCTTTGCCTGCCAGTGCGTTGACGATCATCAACGGAATCAATTTTTCCGGGAAATGGTACGGGCCGTAGTTGTTCGAGCAATTGGTCGTCAGTACCGGCAAGCCATAGGTATGGTGGTAGGCACGTACCAGGTGGTCGCTCGCAGCCTTGCTCGCCGAGTAAGGGCTGTTAGGCTCGTACTGATGAGTTTCGGTGAACGCAGGATCGTCCTTGGCCAGGGAGCCATAGACTTCGTCAGTCGACACATGCAGGAAACGGAAAGACTGCTGTGCATCAGCCTCCAAACCTTTCCAGTAGGCGCGCACCGCCTCCAGCAGACGGAAGGTACCGACGACGTTAGTCTCGATAAAGTCTTCCGGGCCATGGATAGAGCGGTCAACGTGCGACTCGGCGGCGAAGTTCAGGATAGCGCGCGGCTGGTGTTCAGCGAGCAAGCGCTGGACCAGTTGGGTATCGGCGATATCGCCCTGTACGAACACGTGGCGCTTGTCACCCTCGAGCGAGCTGAGGTTCTCCAGGTTGCCGGCATACGTCAGCTTATCCAGATTAATGACCGGCTCATCCGCCTGGGCTACCCAGTCCAATACAAAGTTTGCACCGATAAAGCCAGCACCGCCGGTTACTAAGATAGTCATTGAGTCAGATCTTTTTCAGTAGTGTTGCAAGAATTAGCCCGAGGTTACCCATGAACGTCTGCCGATATAAACCGGCCGACCGGAACCCCAGCACTCGTCTAAATAACGTTTGACTCCGCGCACCTTTAAAGCGCGCAAGGGTCGTTCGATGCTCTTCGCAAAGACGATGCTGCATGGCTTCGAGTGCACGAATGTTCTGTTCGTTCCACTCGTAAAAACGTCCTTGAAAGATCATCCGTAGCCGAACCAGGCGAGCTGCCCAGCTGGAATTGCTGCCAATCAGATTTTCATCATGCTGGCGGTACTGCATTCTAGGCTCGGGATCGTAGTGAACGACGCCTCCCGCACCCGTGACGAGCTGATACGCCCACCAATCATGAGAAGGGACTACGACATCCAGCCCCGCTTCCATGATCAACTCGCGAGCCGCCTGGTTGAACACCATCGTATTGCCGCCCGCAATGCTCTGAACGAGCGCGTTCGAGAAGTGAGGAGGCAACGTGAATAGCGGCGAATAACCAAGCGTGACACCCGAGTCACTGACCAGTTGAGTGCGGCCACAGTAAAGGGCCGGAACATCTGAGGGCTGGGCCTGCAACCACTCAATGGCCACCTGCAGCTTCTCGTCATTCCAGATATCGTCCTGATCGCACCATGCAAAATAATCTGCCTGGATATCGGCGCGACACGTGAGCGACAGAAAATTGGCGACAAAGCCTTTTTGAGGACCCGCCACGACGCGCAAGCGGTCGCTGCCCCAACGATTGCAGTACTTCTGGAAGATCTGCGAAGTACCATCTTTGGAACCGTCATCAGAAATGACTAATGTCCAGCCGCTATGGCTCTGCCGTTCAATGGAGTCGAGCTGTTCAGCAAGGAACGCTTCACCATTGTACGAGCACATCAATACCGCGACGTTTGCCAGGCAAACATCGTTCGGCAGAGCATTGGAAAGGCTACGCGATGCTAAAATAGACACAATATCCCTTTGCGAGCGTACTACATATCCTGTAGGGAGGTAGGATATAGGCCACAATAAGGTCGGAATTATTACAGCATTACATGGTAAGAGCAATCTTACTGGTGACCAACGGTCGACGGCCTCGCCCCCCTCAAATGCTCTAGTATGAGGTGTTGCGCCTCCAGACCGGGGGTTAGTAACGTTACGCTGCCTAAATAGCTGGATGGCATCAATCCCACACCCGTCCGACATGACGAGCTAATGTGAGTGCGCCATCGACTCATCAGCCCAACAGCAGCGACTTGCCCCACACGCAGCGACCGGAAAAACCTATTCATCCGAGGCGCCCGGGCTGCAAACGCCGAGGAAGGTATAGTTCATATTCAGCTATGATGCGTCGACAACGCCTATCGGGAGTGCGACTGATCTATATCAACGAACGCTGAATGGCCGCAGTTGCGCACTGGATGACGAACCCGATCCACTTCATTATCACGCTCATACAATCCATCGGTCGACTCTACACATCACTTATCGGCTCTTATTCAAAAAGAGCAATAGAACAACTTTGTCAAATGAAAAATGAGCAGCGTTGAAACTGGAGCTGGAATGAATACCAAGACCCTCGCGATTATCGGCGCAGGCTTCTGCGGCTCGACGCTGGCCGTACATTTATTGCGCCACCCGCCGGTCACCCCTTTGAAAATTCTGTTGATCAGCCGGCCTGGCACTATGGCCCGGGGTGTCGCCTACAGCACCCGTGCCCGCGCGCACGTACTCAACGTGCCCGCAGGCAGAATGAACGCCCTCGCCGGCGAAGACGACAGCTTTTATGACTACGTCAAACGCAGCACCCCCAACGGCTACACCCGGCTCCTTTGTAGAGCGGCGCGTGTATGGCGATTACCTGGAAGCGCTGCTTAACGATGCAACCTGCCGCGCACCGCTGGGCTGCGAGCTGCAAGAAGTTATTGGGGAAGTGGTGAAAATAGTTCCCCAGCCCAATGCACAGGGTGCACTGCTCTTGATGGATAACGGAGAGCATTATCGGGCCGACACCATCGTTTTGAGCATTGGTAGTTGTGCACGCCAAGCACCTTCTATTGCCCCCCAATATCGACAGTTCTACGAAAGCCCACGCTACGTGCATGACCCATGGCAACCCGGCGCACTCGATGGCATCAGTGCAAATGACCCTGTCTTCCTGATCGGTAGCGGGTTGACGATGCTGGATGTCGTGCTCGACTTACGTGATCGGGGCCACAAAGGCACTATTCAGGCCGTCTCACGCCGTGGCCTTCTGCCACAGCCCCACCGTGAGTTGAATGCACATCCTGCTTACGACGAAGGGCTGTCACAGCACATGTTGACCGATTGCAGGGTGCGTCATTACGTGCGCGCAGTCCGTGATGCGGTCAGGCTGCACGCCCAAACCGGAGGAGACTGGCGCGACATCATCGGTGGGTTGAGGTCTGCCACCCTGCAGTTGTGGCATGCATTGCCGCTCGATGAACGCCGGCGATTCTTGCGGCATATACGCCCCTACTGGGATGCCCATCGGCATCGTTGCGCGCCCCAACCGGGAGCCCGCCTGCACGAAGAACTTGCCAGCGGACAGCTCAAGCTGCTGGCCGGGCGCATCGTCGGCTACGCGTCCAATCCTCAGAGCGTAAGCGTGTCGGTACGTCGTCGTGGCGCAAGCACCGAGGAACATCTGGAGGTCAAAGCGGTGATCAATTGCACGACGCCGGCACTGGACCTTCGCCAATTGGACGACCCCCTGCTCAAATCCCTGCGTGCAGATGGGCTGTTAGTGCCTGACGCACTCGGAACAGGTATGGCTATCGCACCGTCAGGCGCACTGCTCGATTGCAATGCAGTGCCGTCAGACTGGCTGTATTACGTCGGCCCCTTCCTCCAGGCGCGTGACTGGGAAGCCACCGCAGTGCCTGAACTGCGCGAGTATGTGAAAAGCATGGCGCAGACGCTGACGACTGCACTCACTCGACAATAGATCGCAGGCCTGACGGGCGCCCGTTTTGGCAGGCTCCCGTCAGGGTTGATTCAGCGCTCAGCGCCACACTCAACGTCTACGAAACACAAACCCCAACCCTATGATGATCAACCCCATCCCCAGCACGCTCAACAGCGCGAGCCGATTGCCAAAGATCAGGTAATCCATCACCGCCGTCACCGCCGGCACCAGATAGAACAAACTGGTGACATTCACCAAATTGCCGCGCGCGATCAGACGGTACAGCAGCAGCGTCGCCAGTAACGACACCACCAGCCCCATCCACAGCACCGGCAGGTAAAAGCTGGCGCTTTGCTCAAAGTGGAAAGGCTGGAACGGCACAAACACGGCACACAGCAGCAGCCCCGCCAGGTACTGCACGGGCAACGTGCCGAGAGGGTTGTCGGTGATACGCTTTTGCATGATCGAGCCGAACGTCATGCTCGCCAGCGCCAGCAAGCCGAACACCATCCCGGCCAGGGACATGCCCGACACTCCAATGCCCTGATAGACCACCATGATCAATCCCGTCAGCCCCAGCCCAAGACCGAACATTCGGCTTAACGAACGCTGACGCTCTACCAGTACCACCGTGAGTATCGGCTGCACGCCCATGATGGTGGCCATCACCCCTGGCGTGACTTTAAGGTCCAGCGCCAGCAGATAGAAAATCTGATACGCGCCTAGCAACACCAGCCCCGTCGCCGCCGCATACGCCAGGGGCTTACCGGGACGTGGCAGTTTCAACCTGAGGATCGGCACCAGAACCACCAACCCCGCCAGGGCGATGGCAAAGCGAATCAGCAGAAAGGCAAAGGGCGAAGCATGGGCCAGACCCCACTTGGAGAAAATCGCCCCGCTGCTCCACAACAGGACAAACAGGCTCGTCGAGGCCGCCGCGGCCACGGATTGTTTCGAAAGAACATACATGGTTACCACCTGTCATCAGGCAAAAAAGCCAATTCAGCCAAGGCTGAAACTCAGTAGGTTTTTTTCAGGCGGGCACAGGGCACAGCGATTCGCTGATCAGCCCGTAATGCCAACACCCGGCGGTGATACGACTGCGTACACCGGCGTGCGACTGACAGGTGGGGGGTAGTGACTGATCTGCGCAGGCTGCTTATTCCCGCACGGCACGACCACAGCGTTGACCGCTGAATCGACTACCGCTATGCGAAGGGAAGCTGGCATGTGCTGATCTTTTTTGAAGGGATAAGGACGCGACGACTATAACCAGCCGCCTTGCAGTTATGCAATCACTTCCACCAGGCGCTGTGCGTGGAAGAGTTTTCATGCCTGCGAACAAGCTCGGTCGCTATAATGCCGGCCAGTTTTTTTGAAGGATTTCACATGATCGCTTTGCCCTGGCTGTACCTGGTGCTTCTCTCCATTGGCTATGTTCTGGCCCTGACCTACGGGCAATTGGGCATCCTGGCGGTGGTCTCCGTGGCCATGCTGCTGATCGCCGGGTACGCCGTACGCCAGCAACGCAGCCCTTGGGCGCGCTACCTCGGGCATGGATTGTTCGTGGTGCTGGCATTGGGCCTGGCGATGCACTGGCTGCCGGGCTTCTACAACGGCCGTGGCATCGCGCCCGAGCGCCTTACACCGGACTCGGTGCCGTTCTCTATGTACCTGAACCAGGACAAACCGCTGATTGGCTTCTGGCTCCTGCTCGCTTGCCCATGGATTGTGGCGCGGCGTTCGTTGCGCCTGTCGATTTATGTCGCCACCCTGGCGGTGACCTTGACGGCGGTCGCGGCCTTGGGTGGCGCCGCATTGCTGGGGATGATCAGCTGGGCACCCAAATGGCCGGAACAGGCGTGGCTGTGGGTGCTGAATAACCTGCTGCTGGTGACCCTGGTCGAAGAGGCGCTGTTTCGTGGCTATATCCAGGGCGGCCTGAGCCAACGCTTCAAACACCTGCCCTACGGCGAGAACCTGGCACTGCTATTGGCCGCGCTGTTATTCGGCCTGGTGCACCTGGGCGCAGGCTGGCATTGGGTGCTGCTGGCGAGCATTGCAGGCGTCGGTTATGGGCTGGCCTATCGCTTTGGCGGTTTGGGTGCAGCAATCGCCACGCATTTTGGCTTGAATCTGCTTCACTTCGGGTTGTTTACCTACCCGATGCTGGCGGGCTGATTGTTGCAAAAATAAGTTAAATAAATGCCCGCAATGGCCGACAACCCATGAAAGCCTTGCGGATTGAACAATCATGCGTAATAACCAACCCGTTACCCAGCGCGAACGTACCTTCCCCGCTCAGCAACGGTTGATCTCCACCACAGACGCCAAAGGCGTGATTACCTACTGCAACGACGCCTTCGTCGAAATCAGTGGGTTCACTCGCGACGAGCTTATCCGTGCCCCGCACAACCTGGTGCGTCACCCGGATGTGCCACCGGCCGTGTTCGCGCACATGTGGTCCACGCTCAAACAAGGCTTGCCATGGATGGGCATCGTTAAGAACCGCTGCAAGACGGGCGATCACTACTGGGTTAACGCCTACGTGACGCCGGTCTTCGATGGCAACCAGGTGATCGGCTACGAATCGGTGCGCATCAAGCCCACCGCCGAGCAGATCCGACGGGCCGAAGCGCTCTATCAACGCATCAACCAGGGCAAGTCGGCCGTGCCTCAGCGGGACAAATGGCTGCCGGTGCTGCAAGACTGGCTGCCGTTTATTCTGGTCAGCCAGTTGAGCTTCATGATCGGTGCTTCGCTCAACTCCCACTGGGGCTTTGCCCTTGCGGCGGGTTTGTCGGTGCCGCTGGGCCTGCTGGGCCTGAGCTGGCAGCAGCGCGGCCTCAAGCGCTTGTTGCGCCTGGCTGAGCAGACCACTTCCGACCCGTTGATCGCGCAGATGTACACCGACAGCCGTGGCGCACAAGCGCGGCTGGAGATGTCGATCCTCAGCCAGGAGGCGCGTTTGAAGACGTGCCTTACACGTTTGCAGGACACTGCCGAACACCTTAACGACCAGGCGGCGCAGTCCAACACCCTGGCGCACAACAGCTCCAGCGGCCTGGAACGTCAGCGTGTAGAAACCGAACAGGTGGCCACCGCAGTCAACCAGATGGCGGCGACCACCCAGGAAGTCGCCAGCCATGTGCAGCGCACCGCCGACGCCACTCAGGAAGCCAATCGCCTGACCGGTCGCGGCCGCGACATCGCCGGGGAAACCCGCGAGGCGATTCAGCGTCTGTCGGTCGCCGTGGGCGAAACCGGTGTGACCGTTACGCAATTGGCCAAGGACAGCGATGAAATCGGCGGCGTAGTCGATGTGATCAAAGGCATCGCCGACCAGACCAACCTGCTGGCGCTGAACGCCGCCATCGAAGCGGCGCGGGCCGGTGAGATGGGCCGTGGTTTTGCGGTGGTGGCCGACGAAGTCCGTCAACTGGCACAGCGCACCGCTGAGTCCACCGGGCAGATCCATGCCCTGATCGCCAAGCTGCAGCAGACCGCCGCCGCTGCGGTGCAAACCATGGACGCCGGGCATCGCCAGGCCGAAGAAGGTGTGGCGCGGGTGATGGAGGCGGATCAGGCGTTGGTGGGCATCAGTGAGGCCGTGGCCAATATCACCGACATGACCACCCAGATCGCCGCTGCCACCGAGGAACAAAGCGCGGTGGCCGAAGAGATCAGCCGCAACATCAGCACGATTGCGCTGTTGGCGGATCAGACCTCGGAACAGGCGATGAACTCGGCGCAGTTGAGTGAAGAGTTGACGCATACCGCCAATACCCAGTATTCGCTGGTAGAGCGTTTTAACCGGTAGACCGCTATCGCAGGCAAGCCAGCTCCCACATTTGACCGCGTTGTTCTGAATGAACATGGTCAAAATGTGGGAGCGGGCTTGCTCGCGAAGGGGCCCTAACAGGCACCCAGAAACTCAGCGATTTTCACCGCCGCAGCCTCCAAATGCTGCTCATGACTAAACCCCGACGCCTTCAACGGCTTCAAGTCATGATCACCCGCCACCAGCCACATCACCTCGATGCTCGGCGACAGCTCATACCCCTCCACCGCCGCTCGATTGCCCAAGGCATCGCGCTCACCCTGCACAATCAACGTCGGCGTCTTCAGCTCGGCCAGATGCGCAACCCGGGGCTTTTCCGGCTTGCCCACCGCGTAGAACGGATAGCCCAGGCACACCAACCCATCGGAGCCCAACTCATCGGCCAAAATACTGGCCATGCGCCCGCCCATGGACTTGCCGCCAACCGCCAACTTCCCAGCGACATGACGTCGCACCTCGGCATACACCTGATGCCAGGCTTCCAGCAGTTTCGGCGCCGGGTTCGGCGGACGTTTGCCGCCGTTCAACCGGCGCTGAGCCATGTACGGGAACTCGAAGCGCAACACGTTCACGCCGTGCCCGGCAAGGCGTGCAGCCATGTCGCTCATGAAGGATGAGTCCATCGGCGCACCCGCGCCATGAGCCAGGATCAGCGTCACCGGCGCACGCGCGATAGACCCGGTCGCGGCATCCCACAACCAGCCATGCTCCCGCACACACTGCGCCCATTGATCCCCGTCAATACTGGCCTTGTGCTCTTTGCCCATGCTTGCCTCGCTTTTTAGTCTGCCTATAACTCCAGCCCAAGTGCCGCATTTGCTTGGGTTGAACCGTGGATGGGGAACCATGAACACTACTTTAAGTACCGCCTATAACTACAAGGTGGTCCGCCAATTCGCCATTATGACGGTGGTGTGGGGCATCGTCGGCATGGGGCTCGGGGTTTTTCTCGCCGCCCAATTGGTTTGGCCTGCACTCAACTTCGACTTGCCCTGGACCAGCTTCGGCCGCTTGCGCCCGCTGCACACCAACGCGGTGATCTTCGCCTTCGGCGGCTGCGCACTGTTCGCCAGCTCCTTCTACTCGGTGCAACGCACCTGCCAGACACAGCTGTTCGCACCGAAAATTGCCGCGTTCTGCTTCTGGGGTTGGCAATTGGTGATTGTGCTGGCGGCCATCAGCTTGCCGCTGGGCTACACCACTTCCAAGGAATACGCCGAGCTGGAATGGCCGATCGCTATTCTTATCGCCATTGTCTGGGTCGCCTACGGCATCGTGTTTTTCGGCACGGTGATGAAGCGCAAGACCAAGCACATCTATGTCGGTAACTGGTTCTTCGGCGCGTTTATCATCACCGTGGCCATCCTGCATATCGTCAACCACGCCTCCCTGCCGGTGAGTTGGACCAAGTCCTACTCGGCCTATGGCGGCGCGACAGATGCCATGGTGCAGTGGTGGTATGGGCATAACGCGGTAGGCTTTTTCCTCACCGCCGGCTTCCTCGGGATGATGTACTACTTCGTACCGAAACAGGCCGAGCGGCCGGTGTACTCCTATCGCCTGTCCATCGTGCACTTCTGGGCCCTGATCACCCTGTACATCTGGGCCGGCCCGCACCACCTGCACTACACCGCACTGCCGGACTGGGCACAGTCGCTGGGCATGGTGATGTCGCTGGTACTGCTGGCACCGAGCTGGGGCGGCATGATCAACGGCATGATGACCCTGTCGGGCGCCTGGCATAAGTTGCGCAGCGACCCGATCCTGCGCTTCCTGGTCGTCTCCCTGGCCTTCTACGGCATGTCGACGTTCGAAGGGCCGATGATGGCCATCAAGACCGTCAACGCCCTCTCCCACTACACCGACTGGACCATCGGCCACGTGCACGCCGGCGCCCTCGGTTGGGTGGCGATGATCTCCATCGGCGCGCTCTACCACATGATCCCGAAAGTCTTCGGCCGCGAGCAGATGTACAGCCTCGGCCTGATCAACGCGCACTTCTGGCTGGCCACTATCGGCACCGTGCTCTACATCGCCTCGATGTGGGTCAACGGCATCGCCCAGGGCCTGATGTGGCGTGCGATTAACGAAGACGGCACGTTGACCTACTCCTTCGTCGAAACCCTGGTGGCCAGCCACCCTGGCTTCATCGTGCGACTGGTGGGCGGGGCGATCTTCCTCAGCGGCATGTTGCTGATGGCTTACAACACATGGCGCACCGTGCGTTCGGCGTCATCCCTCCAAACCGCCGAACACGCCACCGCTGCGCAGATGGCCTGAGGAGTCAGTGATGAAACACGAAACGATTGAAAAGAACGTCGGCCTGCTGATGCTGCTGATGGTGCTCGCCGTGAGCATCGGCGGCCTGACCCAGATCGTCCCGCTGTTCTTCCAGGACGTCACCAACAAACCGGTGGAAGGCATGAAGCCCTACACCGCGCTGCAACTGGAAGGCCGCGACATTTACATCCGAGAAGGCTGTGTGCAGTGCCACTCGCAGATGATCCGCCCGTTCCGCGCCGAGACCGAACGCTACGGCCACTACTCGGTCGCCGGCGAAAGCGTATGGGACCACCCGTTCCTGTGGGGCTCCAAGCGCACCGGGCCGGACCTGGCGCGCGTCGGCACGCGCTACTCGGATGACTGGCACCGCGCGCACTTGTACAACCCGCGCAACGTCGTGCCGGAATCGAAAATGCCGGCCTATCCATGGCTGGTCACCGCCCCCGTCGACAGCAGCCACACCGAGACCAAGTTGCACGTGATGCGCACGCTCGGCGTGCCGTACACCGACGAAGACATCAGCGGTGCGGTAGCAAGCCTCAAGGGCAAGACCGAGATGGACGCGCTGGTTTCTTACCTGCAAGTGCTCGGCACTGCCATCAAGAGCAAGAGGTGAGCCATGGGATTTGAATTCGATGCGGGCACCATCCGCGGCCTGGGCACGCTGGTGGTCGCCATCGCCTTTATCGGCCTGTCGCTGTGGGTGTTCAACAACCGGCGCAATGAAGAGTTCGAGCAGGCACGCCTGCTGCCTTTCGCCGATGAACCTTCCCCATCCGACGCTCAAGAAGAGCCTGCAACAAGGAGCACTCGCCCATGACTACCTTCTGGAGTACATGGATCTGCGTACTGACCCTCGGCAGCCTGATCGGCCTGACCTGGCTGTTGATCGGCACCCGCAAGGGCGAGACCAAGGGCAGCGTCGACCAGACCATGGGCCACGCCTTCGACGGCATTGAGGAATACGACAACCCGCTGCCCCAGTGGTGGTTCATGCTGTTCGCCGGCACTTTGGTGTTTGCCGTCGGCTACCTGATCCTCTACCCGGGCCTGGGCAACTGGAAAGGCGTGTTGCCGGGCTATGAAGACGGATGGACCTCGGCCAAGGAATGGGACAAGGAAATGGCCAAGGCCGATACCAAGTTCGGGCCGATCTTCGCCAAGTTCGCCGCCATGCCGGTAGAAGAAGTCGCCAAGGACCCGCAAGCGCTGAAGATGGGCGGTCGCCTGTTCGCCTCCAACTGCGCGGTGTGCCACGGCTCGGATGCCAAGGGCGCGTATGGCTTTCCGAACCTGGCGGACAACCTCTGGCGCTGGGGCGGCTCGGCTGAAGCGATCAAGACCACGATCCTGAATGGTCGCCACGCGGCGATGCCGGCCTGGGGCGAGATACTGGGCGAGGACGGTGTGAAAAACGTCGCCGCCTTTGTGCGCCACGACCAGGCCAAGCTGCCATTACCCGCTGACAGCACCGCGGATCTGGCGGCCGGTCAAGCCGCCTTCAACACCACCTGCGTGGCATGCCACGGGCCACAAGGCCACGGCACGGAAGCCATGGGCGCGCCTAACCTGACCGAGCCTGCCGGTTTTATCTACGGCACCAGCCTGGCGCAATTGCAGCAGACCATCCGCCATGGCCGCCAAGGCCAGATGCCGGCGCAGGACGCGCTGCAAGGTAATGACAAGGTGCACCTGCTCGCGGCCTATGTTTACAGCCTGTCCCATCAATAGCAGCAGGTGAGCTGCAAGTTTTAAGCTTCAAGCTGCAAGTGAAGAGCTCCCAACTTTGATCTTGCAGCCGTTTTTTCTTGGGGCTTGCAACTTGCCGCTTGACGCTGCCGCCCCGCGGCTCTTTGTCACACCCTTCCCCCCCCAACTTTCCCCTCCTGCCATTCGGGTCTACGCTTGTTCCCACAGTGGATCGGTATTGACCGGTCGACGGCCGATTTGCACTCGATGGGTTGAACATTTTTGCAGGGTGACAGGCGCAAAGGCTGGCAGTGACCGGCTATCGTGCCACTGACCACTCGTCACCTCGAGAGCGTGTTTACACACACCAAGTTACAAGTCCCCGCCAGCAATAAAATTTCTTGTCCACTCGATCAGCTTTCTATTTCCGATTTTGTCCTTACGCAAAACATGGAAAGGGCGCAGAATCTGGCGTGGAACGCATTGATACAGGTCAGCCATTGCGTTGCAATGGCCCCTCGCTTTCTACATACTTGCGGCCGATTTATACCTATAAAAAAACCTAAACCGTGGAACCTTAGAATGAGCACAGCAATCAGTCCGACTGCTTATAACTATAAGGTAGTCCGCCAGTTCGCCATCATGACGGTGGTCTGGGGGATCCTTGGCATGGGGCTCGGGGTGTTTATCGCCTCGCAACTGGTTTGGCCGGAATTGAATTTCGGTTTGCCATGGACGACCTTCGGCCGCCTGCGCCCGCTGCACACCAACCTGGTGATTTTTGCCTTCGGTGGGTGTGCGTTATTTGCCACTTCCTACTATGTCGTGCAGCGAACCTGCCAGACGCGACTGATCTCCGACGGCCTCGCGGCCTTCACCTTCTGGGGTTGGCAAGCCGTCATCGTCGGTGCGGTCGTGACCCTGCCGCTGGGCTACACCACCACCAAAGAATACGCCGAGCTGGAATGGCCGATCGCCATTTTGCTGGCCATCGTCTGGGTGACCTACGCCGTGGTGTTCTTCGGCACCATCGTCAAGCGCAAGACCAAGCACATCTATGTCGGTAACTGGTTCTACGGTGCCTTCATCCTCGTGACGGCGATGCTGCACATCGTCAACCACGCGTCCCTGCCGGTCAGCCTGTTCAAGTCCTACTCGGCGTATGCCGGTGCGACGGACGCGATGATCCAGTGGTGGTACGGCCACAACGCCGTAGGCTTCTTCCTCACCACCGGTTTCCTGGGGATGATGTACTACTTCGTGCCGAAACAGGCCGAGCGCCCCATTTACTCGTATCGCCTCTCTATCGTGCACTTCTGGGCGCTGATCACCCTGTACATCTGGGCCGGTCCTCACCACCTGCACTACACCGCGCTGCCGGACTGGGCGCAATCGCTGGGCATGGCGATGTCGATCATCCTGCTGGCCCCGAGCTGGGGCGGCATGATCAACGGCATGATGACCCTGTCGGGCGCCTGGCATAAGCTGCGCACCGACCCGATCCTGCGCTTTCTGGTGGTGTCACTGGCGTTCTACGGCATGTCGACCTTCGAAGGGCCGATGATGGCGATCAAGACCGTCAACTCCCTGTCCCACTACACCGACTGGACCATCGGCCACGTACACGCCGGCGCCCTCGGTTGGGTGGCGATGATCTCCATCGGCGCGCTGTATCACATGATCCCCAAACTGTTCGGCCGTGCGCAGATGCACAGCGTCGGGCTGATCAACACCCACTTCTGGCTGGCCACCATCGGCACCGTGCTCTACATCGCCTCGATGTGGGTCAACGGCATCACCCAGGGCCTGATGTGGCGTGCGATCAACGATGACGGCACCCTCACTTACTCCTTCGTCGAAGCGCTGCAAGCCAGCCACCCGGGCTACATCGTCCGAGCCATCGGCGGTGCGTTCTTTGCCAGCGGCATGCTGTTCATGGCCTACAACGTCTGGCGCACCGTGCGTGCTTCCGACCCGGTAGAAGCCGAAGCCGCCACCAAGATCGCCGTTGTGGGAGCTCACTGATGAAGCATGAAGTAGTCGAGAAGAACATCGGCCTGCTGGCCTTCTTCATGGTCATCGCCGTGAGCATCGGCGGCCTGACCCAGATCGTTCCGCTGTTTTTCCAGGACGTGACCAACAAACCCGTAGAAGGCATGAAGCCGCGCCCCGCGCTTGAAGTTGAAGGCCGTGACGTGTTCATCGCCAACGGCTGTGTGGGTTGCCATTCGCAAATGATCCGTCCGTTCCGCGCCGAAACCGAACGCTACGGCCACTACTCGGTTGCCGGTGAAAGCGTCTGGGACCACCCGTTCCTGTGGGGTTCCAAACGTACCGGCCCGGACCTGGCCCGCGTCGGCGGTCGTTACTCCGATGACTGGCAGCGTGCGCACTTGTACAACCCGCGCAACGTGGTGCCTGAGTCGAAAATGCCAGCGTATCCGTTCCTCGTGGAAAACAAGCTCGACGGCAAGGACACCGCGAAGAAACTCGAAGTCCTGCGCACCTTGGGCGTGCCCTACACCGATGAAGACATCGCCGGTGCAGCCGCCGCCGTGAAGGGCAAGACCGAAATGGACGCACTGGTGGCCTACCTGCAAGGCCTTGGCACCATCATCAAAAGCAAACGGTGATCTTCATGGATATCGGGATGATTCGAGGCCTGGGCACCGTTGTCGTGATGGTGGCCTTTATCGGCCTGGCGTTGTGGGTGTTCAGCCCACGGCGCAAGTCGGAGTTTGACGACGCGACCATGCTGCCCTTTGCAGATGATCCCGAAGCCATCAAGCACGTCGAGCAAGCGTCTAGGAGTAACAAAGAATGACTACGTTCTGGAGTCTGTACGTCACAGTCCTCAGTCTGGGTACCATTTTCGCCCTGACCTGGTTGCTGCTGTCGACCCGCAGGGGGCAGCGCGCCGAGCAAACAGACGAGACAGTCGGCCACTCGTTCGACGGCATCGAGGAGTATGACAACCCGTTGCCGAAATGGTGGTTCATGCTGTTCGTCGGCACCATCATCTTTGCCCTTGGCTACCTGGCGCTGTACCCCGGCCTGGGTAACTGGAAGGGCTTGCTGCCGGGCTACAACTACCTCGACAACGACAAGCAAACCCCATTCGCCAATGGCCAGACCGGCTGGACCGGCGTGCACGAATGGGAAAAGGAAATGGCCAAGTCGGACGCCAAGTTCGGGCCGATCTTCGCCAAGTTCGCCTCAATGCCGATCGAAGACGTCGCCAAAGACCCGCAAGCCTTGAAGATGGGTGGCCGCCTGTTCGCCTCCAACTGCTCGGTATGCCACGGTTCCGACGCCAAGGGTGCCTACGGTTTCCCTAACCTGACCGACGCCGACTGGCGCTGGGGTGGTGAGCCCGCCACCATCAAGGAAACCATCATGAAAGGCCGCCATGCAGTGATGCCGGCCTGGGCCGAAGTCATCGGCGAGCAAGGCGTGGCCGATGTGGCAGGCTTTGTGGTGACCAACCTCGACGGCCGCAAACTGCCCGAAGGCGCCAAGGCCGACGTCGCCAACGGCGCGAAACTCTTCGCCGCCAACTGCGTGGCCTGCCACGGCCCTGCCGGCAAAGGCACCCCAGCCATGGGCGCGCCGGACCTGACCCACCCGGGTGCATTCATCTACGGTTCGAGCTTTGCGCAACTGCAGCAGACCATCCGTTATGGCCGCCAGGGCCAGATGCCTGCGCAGGAACTGTTGCAAGGCAATGACAAGGTGCACTTGCTGGCAGCGTATGTTTACAGCCTGTCCCATGGCGATAAGCAGGCTGAAGCGCAGTAAGGCAGACGCCAATAGAAGGAGGCTCTGTCAGCCGTCGCTGACAGGGCCTTTTTTCTGCACACACTACAGATCCAGTGTGGGAGCGGGCTTGCTTGCGAATGCAGTGTGTCAGTAATGAATAAGGTGACTGACACCGCGAATTCGCGAGCAAACCCGCTCCCACATTCGAACTGTTTGTTGTTAGACCTCGGTCTCTTGGGTGGAGGGCTTTAAGACTCGCACGACCACCACAACCGCCAAAACCGTCCATACTTGCCAAGTCAATTGATCCAGATCACGTACACCATCAATTGATTTCCACCAACGCGACCAAAGGTCGCACCCTTTGAGCAGGACCGGAGGCGTATCATTACGCCACTGCAAGACCCTATTTTTGACCCCGGTTGGCACGTACTGGCCGAGGCAAATCTCCACCGCCGTGGGATGCAATGATGAGCAACCAGATACCGGTAAACGACGTTACCCCGCCTGCCAAAAACGCCAGCAACACGGTCGACCTCTATGCGTCGCGAGAGAAAATCTACACCCGCGCTTTCACCGGCCTGTTCCGCAATTTGCGCATGCTCGGTGGTGCCGGTTTGTTCCTGCTCTACTTCGGTACCGTGTGGCTGAATTGGGGTGGCCACCAGGCCGTTTGGTGGAACCTGCCGGAGCGTAAATTCTTCATTTTTGGCGCGACCTTCTGGCCCCAGGATTTCATCCTGCTCTCGGGCATTCTTATCGTTGCCGCCTTTGGCCTGTTCTTTATCACCGTGTATGCCGGACGCATCTGGTGTGGGTATACCTGCCCGCAAAGCGTGTGGACGTGGATCTTCATGTGGTGCGAAAAGGTCACCGAAGGCGACCGTAACCAGCGTATCAAACTGGATAAAGCGCCGATGGGCGCCAACAAAATCCTGCGCAAATTCAGCAAGCACACGCTGTGGCTGTTGATCGGTTTTGTCACCGGCATGACCTTCGTCGGCTACTTTTCGCCGATCCGCGAACTGGTGTTTGATTTCTTCACCGGCCAGGCCGATGGCTGGTCGTATTTCTGGGTCGGTTTCTTCACCCTTGCCACCTATGGCAATGCCGGCTGGCTGCGCGAACAGGTGTGCATCTACATGTGCCCGTACGCGCGGTTCCAGAGTGTGATGTTCGATAAAGACACCCTGATCGTGTCCTACGACCCGCGCCGTGGCGAAGAGCGTGGCCCACGCAAGAAAGGCATCGACTACAAGGCCGAGGGCCTGGGGGATTGCATCGATTGCACCATGTGCGTGCAGGTGTGCCCCACCGGTATCGACATCCGCGACGGCCTGCAAATCGAGTGCATCGGCTGCGCCGCGTGTATCGACGCTTGCGACAACATCATGGACAAGATGGACTACCCGCGCGGCCTGATCAGCTATACCACCGAGCACAACCTGTCCGGGCAGAAAACCCATAAGTTGCGCCCGCGCCTGATTGGGTATGCCCTGGTGTTGCTGGCAATGATCAGCCTGTTGGCCGGCGCATTTTTCATGCGCTCGCTGGTGGGGTTCGACGTCAGCAAGGACCGCGTGCTGTACCGGGAAAACGCTGAAGGGCGCATCGAAAACGTCTACAGCCTGAAAATCATGAACAAGGACCAGCGCGACCACACCTACGTGCTCGACGCCTCGGGCCTGCCGGACCTCAAACTGCAAGGCCGACGCGAAATCAAGGTCGCCGCCGGAGAAATTTTCAGCATGCCGGTGGAGCTGTCCAGCGCGCCGGAGCAACTGCCGTCGAGTACCAACGAGGTGAAATTCATCCTCAAGGATGCCGATGACGACAGCGTCCACATTGAAGCCAAGAGCCGATTCATCGGCCCACAAGTCCGTTAAACATAAAGTTCGCTAACTAGAGAGCACAACAATGCCCGTAGCTACTGCCGCAAGCCCTTGGTACAAGCACCTCTGGCCCTGGATCATCATTGGAATCCTGACCTGCTCGGTGACCTTGACCTTGTCCATGGTGACCATTGCGGTGAAAAACCCGGACAACCTGGTTAACGACAACTACTACGAAGCCGGCAAGGGTATCAACCGCTCCCTGGACCGCGAACTGCTGGCCCAGACCCTGCAACTGCGGGCCAACGTGCACCTGGACGAACTGACCGGTGAAGTCGAGTTGCACCTCACGGGCAACAGCAACCCGAATACCCTGGAGCTGAACCTGATTTCCCCGACCCAGCCGGAAAAGGACCGCAAGATCAACCTGGCCCGCAGCGACAGCGAGCCCGGCCGCTACGTCGGCCAGGTTACCGACAAGGTCGAAGGCCGACGCTTCGTGGAACTGCTGGGTGTGGAAGGCGACAAGACCTGGCGCCTGTTTGAAGAAGAACAGGTCAGCCACGATAAGGACTTGCTGCTGGGGGATGAGCCGTTGCAAGGTGCGGAAGACCTGAAAAAGTAAGCAACCTGCGCTTCGCGCATCGCGGGCCAGCCCGCTCCCACAAGGACACCATGATCCAATGTGGGCGCCGGGTTTGCCCGCGATGAGGCCCTCCCAGCCATCAAAGATCCAAATCATGACCAGCCCGATTCCCTGCTACCACTGCGCCCTGCCCGTCCCTCCCGGTAGCCGGTTTACCGCCGTAATCTTCGGCGAACGTCGCGAACTGTGCTGCCCAGGCTGCCAGGCGGTGGCCGAAGCCATCGTGGCCGGCGGCCTGGAAAGCTATTACCAGCATCGCAGTGAAGCCTCGGCCAACCCCGAGGCGCTGCCAGTGCAGCTGGTGGACGAGTTGGCGCTGTACGACCGCGCCGATGTGCAAAAGCCCTTTGTGCGCCACGACGGCGAGCTCGCCGAAACCACCCTGCTGATGGAAGGCATCAGCTGCGCCGCCTGCGGCTGGCTGATCGAGAAACACCTGCGCAGCCTGCCCGCGGTGGCCGAGGCACGGTTGAACCTGTCCAACCATCGCCTGCAGGTGCGCTGGGCCGACGGGCAATTGCCGTTGAGCCAACTGCTCGCTGAGCTGCGCCATATCGGCTATGCCGCCCATCCTTACCAGGCTGATCGCGCTGCCGAGCAACTGGCCGGCGAAAACCGCCTGGCCTTGCGCCAACTGGGCGTGGCGGGGTTGCTGTGGTTCCAGGCAATGATGGCGACCATGGCCACCTGGCCGGAATTCAATATCGACCTGAGCCCGGAGCTGCACGTGATCCTGCGCTGGGTGGCGATGTTTCTTACTACACCCATCGTGTTCTACAGCTGTGCGCCGTTTTTCAAGGGCGCCCTGCGCGACTTGCGCACGCGCCACCTGACCATGGATGTGTCGGTATCCCTGGCGATTGGCGGCGCCTATTTCGCGGGTATCTGGACGGCCATCACCGGCGTTGGCGAGTTGTACTTCGACGCGGTGGGCATGTTCGCACTGTTCCTGCTGGCCGGCCGCTATCTTGAGCGCCGGGCGCGGGAACGTACGGCCGCCGCCACCGCGCAATTGGTCAACCTGTTACCCGCCTCCTGCCTACGCCTCAACGCTGACGGCCAGAGCGAACGCATCCTGCTCAGTGAACTGGCGTTGGGTGACCGGGTGCTGGTGCATCCCGGCGCGGTACTGCCGGCGGACGGAGTGATTCTTGACGGCCAGTCCAGCATCGATGAATCCCTGCTCACCGGTGAGTACCTGCCACAGCCTCGGCACAGCGGTGATGCAGTCACCGCCGGCACGCTCAACGTCGAAGGCGCAATGACCGTCGAGGTCCGTGCCCTGGGCCATGACACGCGCCTGTCCGCCATCGTGCGCCTGCTGGAGCGCGCCCAGGCCGAGAAACCGCGCCTGGCACAAATCGCTGACCGTGCCGCGCAGTGGTTCCTGTTGTGTTCACTGATTGCCGCCGTATTGATCGGCCTGGTGTGGTGGGAACTGGATGCCTCGCGGGCATTTTGGATCGTGCTGGCGATGCTGGTGGCGACCTGCCCGTGCGCGCTGTCACTGGCCACACCGACCGCCCTCACCGCCGCCACCGGCACTCTGCACAAACTCGGGTTGCTGTTGACCCGTGGCCATGTGCTGGAAGGCTTGAATCAAATCGACACAGTGATTTTCGACAAGACCGGTACGCTGACCGAAGGTCGCTTGGCGTTACGCGCGATCCGCCCCTTGAGCGCACTGAACAGTGATGAATGCCTGAGCCTCGCCGCCGCCCTGGAAAACCGCTCCGAGCACCCGATTGCCCGGGCTTTCGGCCGAGCGCCGCTGGCCGCCGATGAAGTCCTCAGCGCCCCGGGGCTCGGCCTGGAGGGTCGCGTAGGCGAACGCCGGTTGCGAATCGGCCAGCCCGGTTTTGTCTGCGAATTGAGTGGCTGCCCGATTCCCGATTCGCCGGATGAGGCCGGCCAATGGCTGCTGCTGGGCGACCGCACTGGCGCCCTCGCCTGGTTCGTGCTGGACGACCGCCTGCGCAGCGACGCGCCAGCACTGCTGGCCGCGTGCAAGGCGCGGGGCTGGCGTACGCTGCTGTTGTCGGGCGACAGCTCGCCGATGGTTGCCAGTGTCGCGCTGGAGTTGGGCATCGACGAAGCCCATGGCGGCCTGCGTCCCGACGACAAGCTGCAGGTGCTGCAGCAACTGCACAGGGATGGCCGCAAGGTGCTGATGCTCGGCGATGGCGTCAATGATGTTCCCGTGCTCGCCGCCGCCGATATCAGTGTGGCAATGGGCTCGGCCACGGACCTGGCTAAAACCAGCGCCGATGCTGTGCTGCTGTCCAACCGCCTCGACGCGCTGGTGCAGGCGTTTACCCTCGCGCGGCGCACACGCCGGGTAATCATCGAAAACCTGTTGTGGGCCGGGCTGTACAATGGCCTGATGCTGCCGTTTGCCGCCCTCGGCTGGATCACCCCGATCTGGGCGGCGATCGGCATGTCCCTCAGCTCGTTGACCGTGGTGCTCAACGCCTTGCGCCTGACTCGCCTGCCGAGCGCGCAGGCTAAAAGCGCCGCCTTAGTAACCCGCCCGCTGCCGGCTTGAGCCGCACAGGCATGGAGTGCAGATGCCAGCTCTATACGTGATGATTCCGGCGGCGCTGCTGTTAGTAGGCGTAGCCATTTACATCTTCTTCTGGGCGGTGGACAGCGGCCAGTACGACGACCTCGACGGCCCGGCTCACAGCGTGCTGTTCGACGACCAGGACCCGAATCACCTGGCCGCCGTCGACGAAGCCAACGGGCCCGAGCAACCGCCCGCGCCAAAAGAACCACCCCATGCTTGAACTGACGCCACTGCTGGTCTCCGCGCTGATCCTCGGACTGCTCGGCGGCGGCCATTGCCTGGGCATGTGCGGCGGGCTGATGGGCGCGTTGACCCTGGCCATTCCAAAAGAGCAACGCAGCCGCCGCTTTCGCCTGCTGCTGGCGTACAACCTCGGCAGAGTGCTCAGCTATGCCACCGCCGGGTTATTGATTGGCCTGGCCGGCTGGGCGGTGGCCAACAGCCCGGCGGCGATGTTCATGCGCGTGCTTGCCGGGTTGCTGCTGATCAGCATGGGGTTATACCTGGCCGGCTGGTGGAGCGGCCTCACCCGTATCGAAAGCCTCGGGCGCGGCCTGTGGCGCTACCTGCAACCCGTCGCCAACCGTTTGCTGCCGGTGTCAAGCCTGCCCCGCGCTTTGCTGCTGGGCGCGCTATGGGGCTGGTTGCCGTGTGGGTTGGTCTACAGCACCCTGCTGTGGGCTGCGAGCCAGGGAAATGCGCTGGACAGTGCATGGCTGATGCTGGCTTTCGGGCTGGGCACCTGGCCGGTGTTGCTCGCCACCGGGCTGGCGGCCGAACGTGTCACGGCGTTGCTGCGCAAACGCAGCGTGCGCGTGGCCGGGGGGTTATTGGTGATTTTCTTCGGTGTCTGGACGCTGCCCGGTCCGCATCAGCACTGGTTGATGGGCCACTAAACGCCCATGTGACATAGCGCCGCTCCCCGTTGATACAAGTCAACATGCCATTGCGGCCATGCCCCTAGACTCGGTCCACTAGCCTATCCGGGGGACCACCCGCATGCTCGACGCCATTCGTTGGGACACAGATCTGATTCACCGTTACGACTTGGCGGGGCCGCGCTACACGTCCTACCCCACCGCCGTACAATTCGACAGCCAGGTCGGCACCTTCGACCTGCTCCACGCCCTGCGCGACAGCCGTAAGGCCGTGCGCCCGCTGTCGCTGTATGTGCATGTGCCGTTCTGCGCGAACATTTGCTACTACTGCGCCTGTAACAAGGTCATCACCAAGGACCGTGGCCGCGCCCAGGCCTATCTGCAACGACTGGAGCAGGAAATCCAGCTGGTGGCCTGCCACCTCGACCCGAAACAGCCGGTGGAGCAGTTGCACTTTGGCGGTGGCACCCCGACCTTTCTCAGCCACGACGAACTGCGCCAGGTAATGACAAGCCTGCGCCAGCATTTCAATTTGCTCGATGATGACTCCGGCGACTACGGCATCGAAATCGACCCGCGTGAAGCCGACTGGGCGACCATGGGCCTGCTGCGTGAACTGGGCTTCAACCGCGTGAGCATTGGCCTGCAAGACCTCGACCCCGAGGTGCAACGAGCGGTCAACCGCCTGCAAAGTCTGGAAGAAACCCGCGCAGTGATTGATGCGGCGCGCACCCTGCAATTTCGCTCGATCAATGTCGACCTGATCTACGGCCTGCCCAAGCAGTCGCCGTTGAACTTCGCGCGCACCGTCGAAGAAGTCATCAGCCTGCAGCCGGATCGCCTGTCGGTGTTCAACTACGCGCACCTGCCGGAGCGTTTCATGCCTCAGCGGCGGATCAACGCCGACGACCTGCCCTCCCCGGCAGAAAAACTGCTGATGCTGCAAACCACCATCGAGCAGTTGACCCGGGCGGGCTATCGCTACATCGGCATGGACCACTTCGCCCTGCCGGATGACGAACTGGCCGTTGCCCAGGAAGAAGGTAGGCTGCAACGCAATTTCCAGGGCTATACCACCCATGGGCATTGCGACCTGATTGGGTTGGGCGTATCGGCAATCAGCCAGATCGGCGACTTGTACTGCCAGAACAGCAGCGATCTCAACCACTACCAGAACGCGCTGGCCGGCGCGCAGCTGGCGACCAGCCGTGGCCTGGTCTGCACCACGGATGATCGACTACGGCGAGAGGTGATTCAGCAGTTGATCTGCAATTTCAGCCTGGGGTTCGAGCGGATCGAACAGGCGTTCAACATCGATTTTCGAGGTTATTTCGACGAGCTATGGCCGCAACTGGAGACGATGGCCGCAGACGGCCTGATTGAACTGGACGCCCGTGGCATTCACGTACTGCCCGCCGGGCGATTGTTGGTGCGCTCGGTGTGCAT
Source organism: Pseudomonas sp. UBT (assembly GCF_050915955.1). NCBI lineage: Bacteria > Pseudomonadati > Pseudomonadota > Gammaproteobacteria > Pseudomonadales > Pseudomonadaceae > Pseudomonas > Pseudomonas sp. UBT. Next base: position 26,830 of record NZ_CP168079.1, read on the forward strand.
GGTGTTCGATGCCTACCTGGAGCACCAGAACAGGCAACGATTCTCACGGGTGATCTGAGCGCCGTTATTTCATCGCCAGGCTCATGGCTTCCAACTGAGCCGCTGGCGGCTCGCCCTTCATGGACTTGCCCAACTGTGTCTGGGCCGTGGTCAAGCCAGACTGCAATGTCATCACATCTCCCTGCAGTCTGGCTATCTTGGCCTGCCGCGCTTCCGGGCTCATGGAAGTGTCAGCCATGGCCGCGGACAGTTCGGCCATTTTCTCGGCAAGCTGCTTTTTCAGTTGGCGGATCATTTTCAACAGTTGCTTGACGCTGTCGCTCAAGCTGCTGTTGTCAATATCGCTGTTGGACGATTGCTCGGCCTTCGATGCGTCCATCCCCGCACCGGAAATGACGACCTTCACGCCTGCGGTGGCCGCAGGCTCAGCAGCCTTGGCTTCGGTGGGCGCCTTGGTGGTGGCGTCTTTATCCTTCGCCGCATCGGCGGACTTCCAAACCGATACCGCCGCCACGTTGATAGTCGGGTTTTGGATCGTACTGACTGACATGATCTGAGCTCCGGCTCATGGAGATATCTGCATGTATCGGCGCTGATACACAAACCTTTATACCGTTGCTGCTTTTTTGCACACGCTGGCCTCACTGCCCCCCAGTGCGTTACCCTTACGTCTTATGTGTGTTTTCCCACAAGGATTTAAGAAATGTCCGAGCCAGTCAAACTGCGCGCTCACAGCCAGACTCACTGCAAGGATTGCAGCCTGGCCCCGCTATGCCTGCCACTTTCATTGAATTTGGAAGACATGGAAGCGCTGGACGAAATCGTTAAACGCGGTCGCCCGCTGAAAAAAGGCGAATTTCTGTTTCGCCAGGGCGACAAATTCGATTCCGTTTATGCAGTACGTTCGGGAGCGTTGAAGACGTTCAGCCTGAGCGACGGCGGCGAAGAGCAGATCACCGGCTTCCACCTGCCCAGCGAGCTGGTCGGGCTGTCCGGCATGGACACCGAGATTCATCCTGTGTCGGCCCAGGCGCTGGAGACGACATCAGTCTGCGAAATCCCCTTCGAGCGCCTGGATGAACTGGCTCTGCAATTGCCGCAACTGCGTCGCCAGTTGATGCGCGTGATGAGCCGAGAGATTCGTGACGATCAACAGATGATGTTGCTGCTGTCGAAAAAAACCGCCGACGAGCGCATCGCCACGTTCCTGGTCAACTTGTCGGCACGTTTCCGCGCCCGCGGGTTCTCGGCCAACCAGTTCCGCCTGAGCATGTCGCGCAATGAAATCGGCAATTACCTGGGCCTCGCGGTGGAAACCGTGTCCCGCGTGTTCACCCGTTTCCAGCAGAACGAATTGATTGCCGCCGAAGGCAAGGAAGTGCATATCCTTGACCCCATCCAGCTGTGTGCGCTGGCCGGTGGTTCGCTGGAAGGTTGATGCAGAGGCTTGCGGTTGCGCCAATCGGCGAGGCCGCAGGTATACTTCGAGTCCGTTTTCAGCCCTCAGGACTCTTCGACGATGACCTTCGATTCGTTCGACATCAAATCCCTGATTCGCCCCGTCATCGACTTCCCCAAGCCTGGGGTGATCTTTCGTGACATCACGCCCCTGTTCCAATCGCCCAGGGCCCTGCGGCTGGTGGCAGACAGCTTTGCCCACCGCTACGTCGAGGCCGACTTCACCCACATCGGCGCAATGGATGCACGCGGGTTTCTGATCGGTTCGATCATCGCCTACCAACTGAACAAACCGCTGATCCTGTTCCGCAAGCAGGGCAAGCTGCCGGCCGACGTGCTGGCCGAGGGTTACCAGACCGAATACGGCGAAGCCTTCCTCGAAGTGCACGCCGACAGCCTGTGTGAAGGCGACTCGGTGCTGATGTTCGATGACTTGATTGCCACCGGCGGTACCTTGATCGCTGCCGCCAATCTGGTGCGGCGCATGGGCGCAACCATCTTCGAAGCGGCAGCGATCATCGACCTGCCGGAGCTGGGTGGCTCGCAGCGCCTGGAAGACATGGGAATTCCGACGTTCTGCCTGACGCAGTTTGCGTTGACCGAACGTTAATCATTGCCTGAACCGGCCCCATCGCGGGCAAGCCCGGCTCCCACAGGTGATCGCATACCAATGTGGGAGTCGGGCTTGCCCGCGATGAGGCCTGTGAGCCCCCCCACCTTACAACCCCATCTGCTTGCTGATGATTTCATTCATCACTTCGCGGGTACCGCCGCCGATGGACAGGATGCGGTTGTCACGATATAGCCGCTCCACCAGGCTGCCGCGCATGTAACCTTGGCCGCCGAGGATCTGCACCGCGTCGTAGGTAACGCGATCGGCGGTGTCTGTGGCGAGGTTCTTGGCCATGGAGATCTCCTTGATCACACTCATGCCCGCAGCCATTTTCGCTGCCTGGCGATACGTGAATTCCCGCGACACCTCCACCGCCGTCGCCATCTCCGCCAGCCGATGCTTGAGCACCTGGAATTTACCAATGGGCTTGCCAAAGGCTTCGCGCTGGGCGGCCCACTTGAGGCTTTCCTCCAGCGCCAACTGCGCGGTCATATTGGCCATCAACGCCAGGGCCAGGCGCTCACTTTGGAAATTGCCCATGATGCAGGCAAAGCCCATGTTCTCGACGCCGATCAGGTTGCCCACAGGCACCTGGCAATCGTCGAAGAACAACTCAGCCGTGTCCGACGCCCACCAGCCCATTTTCTTCAACGGCTGACCGACCGTGAAACCGGGGGTGTCTTTTTCGATGAGCACTAAGCTGATACCGCCAAAGCCCGGCCCGCCGGTGCGGACGGCTACGGTGTAGAAGTCGGCACGGATGCCGCTGGTGATAAAGGTTTTGCTGCCGCTCACCCGGTAATGCTCGCCATCACGCACAGCGCGGGTTTGCAGGTTGGCCACATCGGAGCCGCCACCGGGCTCGGTAACGGCCAGGGCGATGATCTTCTCGCCGGCCAACACCTGCGGCGCGACACGTTCGCGCACCTCGGGCCGCGCCCATTTGACGACGGGCGGCAGGCCGATATCCAGCGAACCCAACCCCGCCACCACACCACCGGAACCACACCGCATCAACTCTTCGCTGGCGGCAACCTTGGCAAACAGATCACCTTCGTGACTACCGCCCAGGCTCTCCGGGTAACCGATGCCGAGAATCCCCGCAGCGCCTGCCTTGAGGTACAGCTCACGGGGGAAGCTTTCCGCCTCCTCCCATTGCTCGATGCCAGGCAACATCTCGCGCTCGACAAAACGGCGCACGCTGTCGCGGACCAATTGGTGGCTGGGGTCGAAGTAGTCCTGGTAGGCAGACATCGGCAAGCTCCACGGTGAGGTGGAACGAAATTACCAAGCGCTTGCTTGGTTATCAAGCTGTGCGGATTTCACAAAACACTGTGGGAGCTGGCTTGCCTGCGATAGCGGGGGGATTTTTGGTGACTGTGAGGGCGTCTTCGGGAGCAAGCCCCCTCCCACATTTTGATGGGTGAACCCACTCAAATGTGGGAGCTGGCTTGCCTGCGATGGGGTGTCAGTCAGCAGATGTATTGACTGAACCAGCGCATTCGCGAGCACGCCCGCTCCCACATGTTGAGCTGTGATGGTCTTTAAAGGGCGATCGGTTTGCGACCTGCAAACGAATGCGCCAACGTGCCGCCATCGACCAACTCCAACTCACCACCCAGCGGCACACCATGGGCGATACGCGACGTCACAAGGCCTTTATTGCTCAACAACTGGGCGATGTAATGCGCGGTCGCCTCACCTTCCACCGTCGGGTTGGTCGCCAGGATCACCTCGGTAAAGGTGCCCTGCTCTTCAATGCGCGCCACCAGTTGCGGAATGCCGATGGCTTCCGGCCCCAGCCCATCCAGCGGTGAGAGGTGCCCTTTAAGCACAAAGTAGCGCCCGCGATAGCCGGTCTGCTCGACCGCGTACACATCCATCGGCCCTTCCACCACGCACAGCAACGTGTCGTCGCGGCGCGGGTCGGCACATTGCGGGCAGAGGTCTTCTTCCGTAAGGGTGCGGCACTGGCGGCAGTGGCCCACACCGGTCATGGCCTGGCTCAAGGCCTGGGCCAACCGGGTGCCGCCACTGCGATCCCGCTCCAGCAGTTGCAGCGCCATGCGCTGGGCGGTTTTCTGACCCACACCCGGCAAGGTGCGCAGGGCGTCGATCAGTTGGCGAATCAGAGGGCTGAAGCTCATGGGGCAATGGTCCGACAAAACAACGAGACGCGGTTTATACCCGCGCCCCGGATTAGCGTCAAATGGTCAATCCTGCGCGACGCGCACCACCAACTTGCCGAAGTTGCGTCCTTCAAGCAAACCAATAAAGGCTTCGGGCGCCTGCTCCAGGCCCTCGACCACGTCTTCGCGGAACTTGATCTTGCCATCACGCACCCACGGCGCCATGGCGCTGAGGAATTCAGGCTGGCGATCACCGTAGTCATCGAACACGATAAAGCCCTGGATGCGCACGCGCTTGGTCAGCAAGGTGCGTTGCAGCGCCGGCAGACGGTCAGGGCCACTCGGCGCTTCATGGGCGTTATAGCCGGCGATCAAGCCGCACAGGGGAACCCGCGCTTTGGGGTTGAGCAACGGCAACACGGCGTCGAACACCTTGCCGCCGACGTTTTCGAAGTAGATGTCCACACCGTTGGAGCAGGCCAGGGCCAGCTCATTGGCAAAATTGGCGCTCTTGTGATCGATGCACGCGTCAAAACCCAGCTCGTCCACCACGTAGCGACATTTGTCCGCGCCACCTGCGATACCCACCACCCGCAAGCCCTTGAGCTTGGCCACCTGGCCCACCACCGAGCCGACGGCGCCGGACGCTGCGGCCACCACCAGGGTTTCCCCTTCCTTGGGCTGACCGATATCCATCAGGCCCATGTACGCGGTCATACCCGGCATGCCCAGCACACCCAGAGCCATCGACGGGCTCGCCAGGCCATTGGGCACCGGGATCAGATTTTGTCCATCGGAAACGCTGTGGCTCTGCCAGCCGGTGGAGCCAACTACCAGGTCACCCACTTCGAATTTCGGGTTACGCGATTGCTCGATACGGCTGACAGCGCCACCGGTCATAACCTCGTCGATTTCAACCGGAGCGGCGTAGGACGGTGCGTCACTCATGCGGCCACGCATATAGGGATCGAGGGACAGGTACAGCGTTTTCAATAGCACCTGGCCGTCCGCCAACTCGGGCAAGTTCACGCGTTCCAGGCGGAAATTTTCCGGGGTCGGTGCGCCTTGAGGGCGCGAGACCAGCACGACGCGCTGGTTCAGAATCGGTTCTTCAGACATCAGGGAACTCCTTTATCGAATTCATCGGTATAGGGTGCAGACCCTATATGCCGCGCCAGGGTTCATATTGAACGCAGTGCGTCCTCGCGGCATGACGTTACTGCCCAGCGGACGATGACGGCACACACAAAAATGCCAGGCTCGATGCCTGGCATTTTTATTAAAGCAAACGCTCACCGATCAGAACGGCAGCTTCATGCCCGGCGGCAGTTGCATGCCGGCGGTCACGCCAGACATTTTGTCCTGGCTGTTGGCTTCGATCTTGCGCACGGCATCGTTGACGGCCGCCGCGAACAGCGCCTCAAGCATTTCCAGGTCATCTTCGCTGGCGCCTGGCAACACGCTTGGGTCAATGCTCACGCGCTTGATGTCGTGACGACCGGTCATCACCACGCTGACCATATCGCCACCGGCTTTACCGGTGACTTCGGCGTTGGCCAGTTCTTCCTGCATCTTGGCCATCTTTTCCTGCATCTGCTGCGCCTGCTTCATCAGGCCGGCCATGCCACCTTTCATCATGGGAATCACCTCAAAAGTACGTGGATCAATAAGTAGCCCGGTTTTATGACGCTTGGGGCACCGGGGCGTCGACAGGTTCAATAGTATCTTGGCGCACGACCGCACCAAACTGTTGCATCATTTGCTGGATGAGCGGATCAGCCTGGATCGAGTTTTCCGCTTCTTGCTGACGGTTGATGCGTCGGCGTGTCGCGGCCTGGGCCGGGGTTTCCTGCTCGGGCTTGATCAACTCGATGGCGATGGTCAGCGTGCGCTCATGGTACTGGTTCAGCGCATCGTTGAGCCGGCGTTGCTGGGTCGCGTTGAACAGCGCGCTGTGGGCCGGGTCCAGGTGCAACAGCCAATGGTCGCCATCGATGGCGATCAAGGTGCAGTTGGCCGCGATGCTGCCGGTCATGCCGGAGATCGGCAATTTCGGGAACAGTTCCAGCCACTGTAACGCCAGGCCGGTGGCCGGGGCCGCAGCGGGTTCCGCCTCGGGCTCGGGCGCCGGGTCGGCGGTGTGCTCGCTGGCCAGGTCATCCAGGTAGCTGTAGGCCGAATCCATGTCCGGCTCGATGTAGTCTTCGTCCAGTGGCGGCTCGTCGTCGAGGTCGATACCCGGAGTTGCAGCGTCGACTTGAGCGACAGTCGGCTCGGGCACCGGCGCAGACACCCACTCGGGCGCGGCCGGCACAACACTGTCCGGCGTCGGTGCAGGCATCGGCGTCAGCTCGGGCTGCTCGCCGGTGGTTTCCAGTACGGGCTCCACGGCAGGCTGTAGCTCGACTTCAGGCTCGGCGTCTACCGGAGCATTCCAGGGCAGGTCGACCACCGGGGCCGGTTCGGGCTCAGGCTCGATCACAGGCGCAGGCTGCGGCACTGGCTCGGCCACGGGCGCGGCAACCACTGGCGCAGGTGCCGGAGCAACCGGCGCAGGCGCAGCAACCACTGGCGCGGCCACCGCTGCGCCAGCCACTGGTTTGGCGGAATCAACTGTGGCCTGGCTGATCCCCACTGGCTTTAGCGGCTGTCTCGGTGCGTCTGCCGTATCGGCGGGCCGGAAGGCCAGCATCCGTAGCAGGACCATTTCAAAGCCACCACGCGGGTCCGGTGCCAAGGGCAAGTCCCTACGGCCGATCAGGCCCATCTGGTAGTAAAACTGTACGTCTTCGGCCGGCAACGCCTGGGCCAGCGCCAATACGCGGTCGCGGTCGCCATGGCCGTTGTCGACACCTTCAGGCAAGGCCTGGGCGATGGCGACGCGGTGCAGCACATTGAGGATTTCCGAGAGCACACCGTTCCAGTCCGGCCCTTGCTCCGACAAGTGGCGCACGGCTTCGAGCAAAGCCTTGGCATCACCTTCGATCAGCGCGTGCAGCACGTCGAAGACCTGGCCGTGGTCGAGGGTGCCGAGCATGGCACGCACATCGGCGGCCATGACCTTGCCTTCACCAAAGGCGATGGCCTGGTCGGTGAGGCTCATGGCATCGCGCATCGAACCATCGGCAGCACGGCCAAGCAGCCACAGTGCGTCGTCTTCGAACGGTACGTTCTCGACGCCCAGCACGTGGGTCAGATGCTCGACCACTCGCTCGGGGGTCATGTTTTTCAGGGAGAACTGCAGGCACCGCGACAGAATCGTTGCAGGAAGCTTCTGCGGGTCGGTGGTGGCCAGAATGAATTTGACGTAGGGCGGCGGCTCTTCCAGGGTTTTCAACAGTGCGTTGAAGGAATGACTGGACAGCATGTGCACTTCGTCGATCAGGTAGACCTTGAAGCGGCCACGGCTCGGCGCGTACTGCACGTTGTCGAGCAACTCGCGGGTGTCTTCGACCTTGGTACGGCTCGCGGCGTCGATTTCGATCAGGTCGACAAAACGCCCTTCGTCGATTTCCCGGCACACCGAACACGTGCCGCAAGGCGTCGACGTAATACCGGTTTCACAGTTCAGGCATTTGGCGATGATGCGCGCAATGGTGGTCTTGCCCACCCCCCGCGTACCGGTGAACAGGTAGGCGTGGTGAAGCCGTTGGCTGTCCAAGGCATTGATCAGAGCCTTGAGCACATGGGTCTGGCCGACCATTTCGCGGAACGAGCGCGGACGCCATTTACGTGCAAGAACCTGATAACTCATCGAAAACCGTCGCAACTGGGAAGCGGAAGCCGGTAATGCTAGCGGAGCAAGGGGGAAATTGCATCCGGCACGCTCGCCTAATCTGACTAAGCTTGCGTGACTGGCCCCACGAAGGCCTCAACCCGGAGAGTATATGCGCGTAATCCTGGGCGCTTTATGGATGATTTCCCTCACCTCCCTCGCGGCACCCGCGCCGTTGCGCTTCTCGATTTCCGACAGTTGGGCGATGCCCATGGCCGAAGTCGAAAACAACCGGCCCACCCAGGGCATTCTGTATGACTTGATGTTGAGCCTGGCCACTCAGGTCGGGCGCCCGGCCGAGTTCCACGTACTGGCCCGTGCCCGCATCGCCGGTGCCATGGCGCACGGCGACATTGACGTGCGCTGCTATGTCGCCCAGGACTGGGTCGATAACCTGTCCGGCGACTACACCTGGAGCGTGCCCCTGATGGTGCAACGCAATGTGATGGCGAGCAGTCCTGCAGCGCCGCAACCGGTGCACGTGAGTGAGCTGGCACCCCAGTCGATCGGCACGGTGCTTAACTACCGCTACGCCGTCCTCGACCCGCTGTTCGCCAGCGGTCAGCTGACCCGTGACGATTCCCGCAGCGAGGCGCTCGTGCTGCAAAAGTTGGTCGCCGGGCGCTTTAAATACGCCGTCATCAATGAATGGGCCCTCGACCGCTTCAATCTCAACCTGCCTGCGAGCCAGCAGTTGCACAAGGGCGCAGTGATCGACGAGCAAAGCCTGGGCTGCATTGTGCGCAATGATCCGAACGTGCCGGTGCAGCGGATCTTGCGCACGCTGCTGCGGATGAAAATGTCGGGGGAGATCGATGACATCATCAAGCTGTACACCGGCGAAAATGCGCAACCGCTGCCGACTCCTGACAAGAACTGACAGGGCCCTCCCCTAGACTGGCCTCACTCAACCGCCCGTTCTCAAGGAGCCTGCATGAACAGCGTCGCCCATTACTTCCTGCTGTACGTAGACAGCCCGGCCACCAGCGCCAACTTCTATAGCCGCCTGCTGGACAAGCCCCCGGTGGAGCTGAACCCGACGTTTGCCCTGTTCATCCTCGACAACGGTGTGAAGCTGGGGTTGTGGTCGCGGCACACCGTCGAGCCGGCGGCCCAGGTCACGGGCGGCGGCGGTGAGGTGGGCTTTTCCCTGCCCGACCATGCCGCTGTCGACGCCCTGCACGCTCAGTGGGTAGCGCGCGGCGCGACGATCATCCAGTCACCGGCCACCCTGGACTTCGGTTACACCTTTGTCGCCCAGGACCTTGATGGCCACCGGCTGCGCGCGTTCAGCCTGAGCGACTGATCGCCAGCGGCCCTCCAGGCTGATGGCAGCGACGCTGGTCAACACAATCACGCCGCCCAGCACTACCTGCACGGCAATGTGTTCGCCCAGCAGCGTCGCGGCCATCACCATGGCGACCGGCGGAATCAGGTACATCGCCACCGAGGCGCGGCTGACCTCGATGTGTTTCAACACATAACCCCACGCCAGATACGCCAGGGCACTGGGAAAAATACCCAACACCAGCACCGCCAGGTTTTCCGGCAACGGCGCCTGTCCGACGGCATTGGCCAAGCCCGGCAGGTTCACGCAAAGCATCAGCGTGCCCGCCCACACCATGTAGCACGCCATAGTCAGCGGGCTATAGCGGTGGGCATAGTGTTTCTGGATGGCGAAGTACACGCTCCACGAGACAGCCGCCAATAGAATCAGCAAACCGCGCGGGTCGATGCCCCCTAAGCCATGATCGCCCCAGATCACCACCAGCACGCCGATCAACCCTAATAGCACGCAGCCCCAACGCCAGGCACTGACCCGCTCCTTCAAGCCAAAAAACGCGAGCAGCACACTGAACAGCGGCGCCGACTGCGCGAGCACACTGGATGCCGCCGCCGTCACCCATTGCTGCCCATAATTGAGGCTGGTGTGGTGCAGGAACACCCCGAAAAACCCCAACACCAGCAGCCACGGCAAATCCTGCAAACGCGGGCGGGCAATGCCAACCACCAAGGCCACACCCGCCATGAATATCGACGCGATCAAGAACCGCAGCAGCGCCAACTGACCAGGGCTATAGCTGTGCAGGCCCATGTGCACGCCAATCGGCGAGTAAGCCCAACAGAGGATGACGCCGGCGATGACTAGCGTAAGCTTTAAGGATGACGGGGTATTCATCGACGGCGCCCAGAACTTTGAGAAGGAATGCCGTCAGTCTTGGCCTGGGCAGGGCGTAGGACAATTAACCGTTTCTGACTTCTGAAATCACTGGAACTGAGCAATGGAACTGGCCCAACTGAAAATGGTGCGAGCCGTGGCGCAAACCGGCAGCGTGGCCCAGGCCGCTCTGCAATTGCACTGCGTACCCTCCAACATCACCACACGTATCAAGCAGTTGGAAGGCGAGTTGGGCACGCCGCTGTTTATTCGTGCGGGCCGTGGGCTGGCGATCAGTGCCGCCGGTGAAATTTTCCTGGACTACTGCGAGCGCATCCTGGCGTTGGTGGACGAGTCCAAACGCGCGGTCGATGCCAACGCCATTCCTCGCGGCACCTTGCGCATCGGCGCGGTAGAGTCCAGCGCCAGCGGCCGGCTGCCGCCATTGCTGGCGGAATACCATCGCCGCTACCCGGACGTCACACTTGAGCTGGTCACCGGCGCCTGGGCGCAACTGCTGGACGACCTGCAACACCATCGTCTCGACGTGGCGTTGGTCGCCTCCGGCGGTAAACGCGCCAAGCTCGAACGCAGCGTGGTCTACAGCGAGCGCCTGGTGCTGATTGCCAGCGCGTCCAGCGCGCCGATCAACAGCGCCGAAGACCTCGCGGGCCGCACGCTGCTGGTGTGGCCACCCGGCTGCCCGTATCGCGCCGCGCTGGAAAACTGGATCAAACCCCATGACTTCAAGCCAAGCATCGCCAGCTATGCCAGCTGGGGCACGATCATCGGCTGTGTCAGCGCAGGCATTGGCGTGGCCCTGGCACCGGAAGGCATCCTGGCCCGCTATGAGCAGGCGAACCAGCTGACGTCCTACCGGTTCGAGGCGTTGCAGGCCGTGGACAACCTGCTGTTCTGGCACACAGACACCCAACGGCACCTGGCGCGGGATGCGTTTGCCGAGCTGCTGCGGGAGGCTTTCGGCTAACTCAGGCGAGCCCGTTTAAGCTATTCTCCGGCGAAATTAATTCAAAATGTAAGGGACTACCATGAATTACTTCCGCCTATTGCTCGCGGCGGCCGCCCTGAGCCTGCCTGCCGCACTCGCGTTTGCCGCCACTACGCCTGCGCCCGTTGAAGCCAGCGCACCGGCCGAAACCGCCGAGCACTTTCTCGCTTCACTCAAGCAGAATACCGGCACGGTTACACTGCCCAGTGGCATTGCAACCCTCAAGCTTAACGACGAGTTCTACTACCTTGACCCCGCCGACACCGAGCGCCTGCTGACCGATGGCTGGGGCAACCCGCCAGGCTTCAAGACCCTGGGCATGATCGTGCCAAAAGCGGTGAGCCCACTGTCGGAGCGCGGCTGGGGTGTGATCGTCAGCTACAAGGCAGACGGTCACGTATCCGACGAAGACGCCGCAAAAATCGACTACGCCGAACTGCTCAAGCAAATGCAGGAAGATGACGACGCGGATAACAAAGAGCGTCAGAAACAAGGCTACGCCGGCCTGCACTTGTTGGGCTGGGCCGAGCCGCCGCGCTACGACGACACCACCCACAAAATGTACTGGGCCCGCGAACTGAAAGCCGACGACGCCCAGCAGACCACACTCAACTACAGCATCCGCGTATTGGGTCGTGAAGGGGTTCTGGAGCTCAATGCCGTCGCCGCCATGGCCGACCTGCCGACCATCAAGCAGGAAATGCCCAAAGTCCTCGCCTTTACCAACTTCACCGACGGCAACCTGTACACCGATTTCAACCCGAAGACCGACAAGCTTGCGACTTACGGCCTCGCGGCGTTGGTTGCCGGCGGGATCGCCGCCAAGGCCGGGCTGTTCGCCAAAATCGGCATATTCCTGCTGGCGGCGAAGAAGTTCCTGGTAATCGGTGTCGTGGCGCTGCTCGCCTTGATCCGCAAACTGTTCAACCGCAACAAGGCCTGAACCGCGCACATAAAAACGCCGCGGTGTGCCTGGCACACTGCGGCGTTTTTATGTGTGGGATAACTCAGTCTATCCGTGGCATTGCTCAGCTTTTGGGCGCAGACACACGGCGGTATTGATCCTGGCTGATCCAGCCAGTGAACGAGCGGCCCTTGGCATTGGTGAACTCAACCTTGGCCGAACCCTCCTTGTAGGCCAACACACCGACCACATCATTCTTGACGATATACGGGCGCTTGGCAGCGTCGGCGCCTGGGGTTTTCAGCAGGTAAGCCTTGTCGGCAGACACCGTCACGAGGCCGATCCATTTTTTGTTGGCTGTTTGGGTCAATTCCAGGCCCGTCGCGATTTCCGGCATCAGCACGCTGATACAACCAGGATGCTGACGCCCCTGCTCCACCGTCAGGGTGACGCCGTCGGAGGAGGCCACCACACTGCCTGGGTAAGCATCGTCGAGCCAGGTGGTGAGCGCCTCTGGCTTGCCTTGCAGGTAGAACGTGCAACTGCGGGTCACACCCTCGCCAAGTGCTTCCGAATAATAGCCTTCGACTTGATGCTCGGGCGTGACCGCGAGCATCAGCCCTTCGTACGTGCCCGAGTGCAGTTCAGTAGCGCCTGCCCATACAGGCAAGACAGCGCACAACGACAACACGGCGATCGCTGAAAAACGGCTCATCTTATTTTTTCCCTTCCAGTGCGTCGTAGGCTTTTTTAATAAGCACGTCATAGTTGCCATAATCATCGCCGTTATAGCCTCGCGCCATGCCAACATAATCCTTGTTTTTCATGGCCTTCATCATTGAAGGGCTTTGGCTGCAAAAGGACACGAAGGCTTTCAACTGGTTACCGGCATTAATCTTTAAGGCCGCGACGAACTCAAATACTGTCTTGTAGCCGCACGATCCAAAGTTGAACCCCATCACCTGAAACATGCCCCAGGAGGCCGACATCAACGCCGCCTCCTGATCCAGGGCAAATGCGGTCGCCATGGTTTCCCACGCTTTGACTTGATCCTTGTTATTGACCTGCCACTGCGGCCCGGCCTTTCTCACATAGGGGTACGACAGCAACGGGTGCGCCTGGTCGTAGATCTTCTTGGTGTACTTGCGAAAATGATGCCCTTCAAACGCGATCACCGGCAATTTGGCCGGCCCGAAACCGAAACGCCCACCGGACTCCACAGTGGCGAACGCCCTGATGATGTTCACCGAAATACCGTTGCCCAACTGTGTGGCTGCGTTCTGAAAGTCGGTATCGGTGAGCGTCATGCCGCCATCGCAGGTGGACTGGAGCATTAATTGCCGATTACGCCGCTCGGCCTCGACCATCGCGCGCATGCGGTCCAGGTACACATTGACCGTGGCTTGCACCGCATCGCCACTGTTATTGCCGAAGACGTTGAGGAAGCTCGGAATACGCATCGTCGGGTACGCCTTCACCGGCACCTTCACTGCTTCTTCGATCAAGCTGTTGAAGGTACGACCGGTGGGGTCGATCACACCATCGGGGTGCGCGTACTTGAGATGACGGAACTGATACTGACTGATGCACTGCACCAATTGGCCGTCGCACTTGCCATTTTCAGCCAGCGCAAAACCCATCTTGGGAATGATCAAATTGAATAAATACTGGATGCACTGAACATCGGCGGGCAAGTTACGCGCTTTACCGGGCGCACCGACCGAAGCACTGATAAGACGGGGCAACCCTTGCAGGCTTTTCATCACAGACATCCTTGTTAGTTAATGAAGTGATGGCACTTCAACATCAAACCAGCACACTTTTCAAACCCTGAAACGAGCGGCTGGCGGAAACTAACAAGATGGTTTTGGGTTGTCCAGTAGGCGCTACTGAACATTGTGAGGCAGCCATCATGCGCTGCTATTTTTTCCTTTCAAGCGCATCAAAAGCTTTTTGGATTCGCTTGTCGTAGTCGCCGTAATCCTTACCGTTGTAACGGGAGGCCATGCCCACATAGTCCTTACTCTTGATCGCCTTGACCAAGGCCGGGTTTTTACTGCAAAAACCGACGAATGCCTTTAATTGAAGGCCGGCGTTGGTTTTCATCGCAGTGACGAAGTCGAACACGGTCGTGTAACCGCAGGCGGCAAAGTTGAAGCCCATGATCTGGAACATGCCCCAGGACGCGGACATCAACGCCGCCACGGGGTCCAGCTTATAAGCAGCGACCAGCGTCGCCCAAGCCGTCGTCTGGTTCTTGTTATTGGCACGCCATTGCGGGCCAGCCTTTTCCACGTAAGGGTATGACAAAAAGGGGTGACTTCTGTCGTACTTCTGCTGAGTGTACTTGCGGAAGAGGTGCCCTTCGTAAGCAATCACCGGCATTTTGGCCGGGCCAAACCCGGAGCGCCCACCCGACTCCACCGTGGCGAACGCCTTGATAATATTCACCGAAACAGCGTTGCCCAGCGCTGTGGCGGCGCTCTGAAAATCGGCCTCGGTGAGGATCACTCCACCGTCGCAAGTAGCCTCGGTTATCCATTGCTGCCGGTCTGGCTCGGCGGCCTGAGTATCAGGATTTATTTTGCGCGTATCCTCGACCAGGCTGTTGAACGTGCGGCCTTGCGGGTCAATCACCCCGTCGGGTTTGGTGACCTTGAGACGATTCAACTGATAATCGCTGATGCGCTGAACCAACAGAGCACCGCACTTACCGTCTACCACCAGGAGCGAACCAGATTTGGGCGCAATCAGATTAAACAGACACTGAATGTATTCAACGTCAGCAGGCACATTACGCGCCTTGCCTGGGGTGCCGACTGAAGCACTGATAGGTCTGGGTAAACCTTGAAGGTTGGTCATGGCAATTATCCTTATTGATCAAAGGAGTGCCATCACTTCTTCACTACTCCAGCACGGGGTCGCTTGCATGATTGAAGCTAGCAGGCGGCGTGGCGTTGTCCAGCCGCGAGATAAAGAGTTGTGAAAAGCTCAAGGTTCTTCACAACCCAACAGCTTTGCCCCCCTTTCGCCTCACAGTAACCAGGTATTTTTCGAGGGGCGGTAGATCGAACACGCTTCATTAAATAAGCGCATTCAGTCACCTATTGAACTACTGTTTCTTGCGCAAGATGTCCCTTTCAAATATTCAAGGATTGAAATGAAAGCCTCCCTGCTCATCCTGTCGGTCCTGGTTCTGCTATCCGGCTGCGCCTGGACGTCGAGACCTGCCAACCCTGTCCTGTCGCGCCCCTCGGTTGCTGAAACCAAATCGCTCATATTCGCGGGCAAAACGTTCGTCCTGAAATACCAGACTGACGGCCAGATTCCACTGAAGGAATACTTCCTGCCGGAGGAAAGCGTTGATGCCTGGAGTGACATGGCGGATTTTCGCGTCGCGCCGCCACTCCTGAACGATCTTGAGCCGGTAGACCTCGCCAACCGAGCCGCCCTGCTTCATCAACAAGATTACCCACAGATGACGGTGCAGCTGAATACCGATGAAAAAACCGGGGTCACGACCCTGATGCTGTTTTACCCCTCCTCCCTGCGCAAGGACGGGCGGTTCTCCGAATTCAGCATCTTCAAGTTTTACAAGGACAGCGCAACGGGGCAGAACATCACCTTTCACTTCGCCCGAAACATACCGGTAGCGACGCCTGAAGCAGAGCGCGACCTGGAAAAAAACTTGAGGAAGTTGCAGCAGGAAGTGCTGCCGGCGATGGCAAGGTTCCCGCTTTACCGGCCGTAATGCTGTTGAGCGAGCAGCAGAAATCGATTCGCAGGCAGTGATTGCCGGCAAAACATCTATAGCTTGGGATTTTTTTGAGCTTCAGGAAGAGCGTTATGGAGGCAACCCCACCAGCCACACCCCGGCACACAATGTTCCCGCTGTGGCTGCTGCCTTCCGGCTCTGACCAGGTTCACGGGTAATCGTTGCGGGGGGACCGATGGGGTCACCATAACGACGCTGGCCTCTCGGCAAGCCGCGCCATTGTACCGATCTCATCGGAAGTTACAACCGTTGGTGCAGGATTAAAATATGAAGGGGCTCAAGCACTTGCCATAACCTTCAGCGTCACCCCTGTCCCATGTGGGAGGAGGCTTGCTCCCGAAAGCAGTCTGCCCGCCAGTCAGGCCGGTGACTGATCCACGCTGCTGGCAGTCAGCCCCTCGCACATTTTGATCATTGTGCCTTCAGGACGTCATCGGCCCTGCCACCCTCTTCCTGGATCACCAGGTGAATAAAGTGCAGCTTGGCGATCACTGCCGGCGGCAATACAAAGGGATAAAAATCCGGCTGGCCCATGCTGCGCGACAGTTCGTTGAGCATGCCGGCCAGTTCGATCCAGGCGTTGACGAACGACAGGAAGGCTGGCCCGCCAGGGTGCTCGGGGTCGTAGAGCGTGGTGAGCGGGAACGGTTGATAATCCAGGTCCATCTCACGGGCGCTCATGCCAAAGCCCAGCGCGGTGTCGACGGCGTCCATCATGTGCAGGTAATGGGCCCAGGTCTCGGCCCAGTCTTCCCAGGGGTGCATGGTGGCGTAGGCACTCACGCAGGTTTGCTGCCAGTCGGGGCGTGGGCCGTTTTGGTAATGCTGGTCGAGCGCCTCGGCGTAACTGGCGCGCTCGTCGCCGAACAGGCCGCGAAACGGTTCAAGCCAGTGGCTGTTGGCGATCAGTCGATCCCAGTAGTAATGGCCGACTTCATGGCGAAAATGGCCGAGCAAGGTGCGGTAGGGTTCACGCATCTGCACACGGATTTTTTCGCGGTGCGCGTCGTCGGCTTCCTTGATGTCGAGGGTGATCAGACCGTTGGCATGGCCGGTGGTGGGCGCGTTGCCTTCCAGGTCGATGCCGACGAAGTCGAAGGCCAGGCCGATGTCTTCGTCAACGCTTTTTGGCACGACTTGCAGGCCCAGGCTGATCAGTTGTGCCACCAGCCGGCGCTTGGCGGTTTCTACCTTGCGCCAGCGTTCGGGGTTTTCCGGTACGGAAAGGTCCGGAATGGTGCGGTTCAGGCTGCACGCCACACACAGCGGTGCGGTGCTGTGGGCGGGAATCAGCCAATTGCAGGCGGCCGCAGTGTCGAGGTTGGCGCAGCGGCGGAAGGCGCCGGCGTCGAGGTTATCGTCCTGCAGCCAGGTGTCGGCGACGGGCCCGGGCTGTAGAGACGACAACCGGCTTTGTTGCGGTTGGTAGCCCAGCAACGCCTGACAGGCCAGGCACTGGCTGTTGCGAAAGAACAGCGCCTGGCCGCAGCGGCATTGCCACACCTTGCTGTTACGCGAGGATCCGGCCATGAACGGTGCGGCGATGCGCGAACTGAGTTGCTCGAAGTAGCGGAACATGGCGATCTCTCCCTGGGTGCTTGCCAATACTAGAGCATCGCCAGGCAGAGATCGTTCAGTCCAAATCAGACCGTAATGTTGTGCTTGGCCAGGAACGCGACAAACGCCTCCTCATCCAACACTTTCAGGCCCAGTTCGCTGGCCTTGGCCAGTTTCGAACCGGCGCCCGGCCCAGCCACCACGCAGTGCGTTTTCGCCGACACCGAGCCCGCCACCTTGGCGCCGAGGCTTTCAAGCTTGTCCTTGGCCACATCGCGGCTCATCAGCTCCAGCGAGCCGGTAAGCACCCAGGTATGCCCCGCCTCCGGCAACCCTTCGACCACCTTCTTCTCGCTCTGCCAGTGCATGCCAAAGTCCTTGAGCTGCTGCTCGATGGCCAGGGCGTGGTGGGCATTGTCGGGGTTATCGAAAAAGTCGCGCACGGCCTTGGCCTGCTTCTCGGGCAGCGCCTGGCGCATATCCAGCCAGTCGGCCTTGATCACGCCTTCCAGGGAGCCGAACTTGTCCGCGAGTTTCTGTGCGGCACCCGGGCCAACGCTGGGTACGTGCAGCTTGTCGAGCAGGCCGCCCAGCGTGGTGCTGGCGGCAAACTCGGCGCTCAGGTCGCCCTGATCCTGCAATTGCAGCGCGCATTCGTCCGGTGACAACAGGGCGCCAATCACGTCCTGGTTATGGCTGTCTTCGAAGAAGCTGTGAATCTCGTGCGCCACTTCCAGGCCCACGTCCGGCAAGTACGTCAGCACTTCCGGCAACGCCTTCTGCACCCGCTCCAGAGACGCCAGCGAGCGCGCCAGCACCTTGGCGGTCTCCTCACCTACGTCCGGAATACCCAGCGCGTAGATGAAGCGCGCCAGGGTCGGCGTCTTGCTGTTTTCGATGGCGGTGATCAGCTTCTTGCTGGAAATATCGGCAAAGCCTTCCAGGTCGATGACCTGCTCGTACTTGAGCTTGTAGAGATCGGCCGGCGAACCGATGAGCTTTTCATCCACCAGTTGCTCGATGGTCTTGTCGCCCAGACCGTCGATGTCCATGGCGCGGCGCGAAACGAAATGGATAATCGCCTGCTTGAGCTGCGCACCACAGGCCAGGCGCCCGACGCAGCGGTACACCGCGCCTTCGCTGACGGTTTCCTTGCCCTTGCTGCGCTTGACCAGCTGCGTGCGCTCCACGTGGGAACCACACACCGGGCAGCGCTCGGGAATCTGCACCGCGCGGGCGTTTTCCGGCCGGCGCTCGGGCACGACGGAAACGACTTGCGGGATCACATCACCGGCCCGGCGGATGATCACGGTGTCGCCGATCATCAGGCCCAGACGCGCGACTTCGTCCATGTTGTGCAAGGTGGCGTTGGACACGGTGACACCCGCAACCTTGACCGGTTTCAACCGCGCCACGGGCGTCACGGCGCCGGTGCGGCCGACCTGGAACTCCACGTCGAGCAACTCGGTAAGCTCTTCCATGGCCGGGAATTTATGCGCGATCGCCCAACGCGGTTCGCGGGCGCGGAAGCCCAGTTCACGCTGCGAGGCGATGCTGTTGACCTTGAACACCACGCCGTCGATTTCATAACCCAGGCTATTACGCCGCTCGCCGATATCGCGGTAGTAGTCCAGGCATTCCTGGATGCCTTTGGCCAACTTCAACTCGTGGCTGATCGGCATGCCCCACTTCTGCAACTGCTTCAAGTTGCCGATATGGGTGTCGCTGATATCTGCGGTCACTTGGCCAATGCCATAGCAGCAAAACTCCAGCGGGCGACTGGCGGTGATCTTCGAATCCAGCTGGCGCAGGCTGCCGGCCGCGGCATTGCGCGGGTTGGCGAAGGTCTTGCCGCCGACTTCCAGCTGCGAGGCGTTCAGCCGCTCGAAACCGGCTTTGGACATGAACACTTCTCCGCGCACTTCCAGGGTGGCGGGCCAGCCAGTGCCCTGCAGCTTCAGCGGGATATTGCGCACGGTGCGCACGTTGACGCTGATGTCTTCACCCGTGGTGCCATCACCCCGGGTAGCACCGCGCACCAGCTCGCCATCTTGATACAACAGGCTGACCGCCAGGCCATCCAGCTTGGGTTCGCAGCTGTATTCCACCGCCGCGCCACCGCCAAACAGATCGCCCACCGGCAGGTCGAGGCCTTCGGTGACCCGGCGATCGAACTCGAGCATGGTGGTTTCATCAAAGGCGTTGCCCAGGCTGAGCATCGGAATTTCGTGGCGTACCTGGGTAAACGCCGACAACGCCGCACTGCCGACCCGCTGCGTCGGCGAATCACGTGTCACCCATTCCGGGTGCTCGGCCTCAAGGGCCTTGAGCTCATGGAACAACCGGTCGTACTCGGCGTCCGGAATGCTCGGCTCGTCGAGGACGTGGTAACGGTAGTTGTGCTGATCCAGTTCAGCGCGCAGTTCGAGGATGCGGGTGTGGGCGGCGGTCATGGGTGTTCTCTCATAAAGCAAAAGAGCAGCCGAAGCTGCTCAATATGTTAGTGCACGGATTCTACAGACAACGCTTAAGATCGAACCTCAGCGTTTCTGTGTCAGGGCGCGACGCTCGAACTCGACGATGCGCTGACGGTAGTGTTCGATGGTCTGGGCCGTGAGGACGCTGCGTTGGTCGTCCTTGAGCTCGCCGTTGAGTTCCTGGGACAGCTTGCGGGCGGCGGCCACCATCACGTCGAACGCTTGTTTCGGGTGACGTGGGCCTGGCAAGCCGAGGAAGAAACTCACTGCCGGGGTGCTGAACAGGTCGATATCGTCCAGATCGAAAGTGCCCGGCTTGACCGCGTTAGCCATCGAGAACAGCACTTCGCCGTTACCGGCCATGCTTTCGTGACGGTGGAAAATATCCATCTCGCCAAAGCGCAGGCCGCTTTCGAGGATGTTCTGCAGCAGCGCGGGGCCTTTGAAGCCGGCGGCGTCGCGGCAGATCACGCTGATCACCAACACTTCTTCGGCGGCCGGCTGATCGTTTACCGATTGGCGTGGCGCGCTTTTGGTCGGGGTCTCGTCAGGGAAGTCGTCATCGCGGCTGCTGAAGCTCGGGCCTTCATCGACGTCGAGGTTCAGGTCGCCCTGATGCGGCTCGGCCACCGGCGCACTGCCGCGCTTGCCACGCTTGGAGGACGGCTCCCGCGCTTCACGCATTGGCGCGCTCATCGACGGTAAGTCGTGCTCGTCCAGCTGCGGCTCTTTATGAGTATCCAGCACACGGGGCGGCCCCAGCAGCTCGGCGCTGCCGTCGTCGTCGGGCAAGTTGGACAGGTTACGGTCCAGGCGGAATTTGAGCTTGCCCTTGCCACCGCGCATGCGGCGCCAGCCATCAAAAAGAATACCGGCAATGACAATAATGCCGATGACGATCAGCCACTCGCGCAGACCGATTTCCATGTAATCCCGTGCCTCTAATAAAAAATGCTGAAAAATAAGGGGTTTAGCACCGTGCAAACCGCTTTAAAACGTGGCGCCAACTCTATGTTCTGACTGACGTTTTGCCCACGCATACGAAAAATTGACATTAAATTAGCACAGTTGGCGAAAGATGTATTGGATTGGCATCTTCGCTCCCCAATAGCATTTTCACACGCTAGCGCCAACTGTGAGCTACAAGCTTCAAGTGACAAGCCTCAAGCTCAAACCCACTCACTTGAAGCTTACAGCTTACAACTGAAAACTACGCCGCTAGGCGTCCACCATCGCCATCGCTTCCTCGACATCCACCGCCACCAATCGCGAACAACCCGGCTCGTGCATCGTTACACCCATCAATTGGTCCGCCATTTCCATGGCGATCTTGTTGTGGGTGATATAGATGAACTGCACGGTCTGGGACATCTCTTTCACCAATCGAGCGTAGCGTCCAACGTTAGCGTCATCCAGCGGGGCGTCAACTTCGTCGAGCATACAAAACGGCGCCGGGTTCAACTTGAAGATGGCAAATACCAGAGCCAATGCGGTCAGGGCCTTCTCGCCACCGGACAACAAATGGATGGTGCTGTTCTTCTTGCCCGGAGGCCGCGCCATGATCGTTACCCCTGTATCGAGTAGATCTTCGCCCGTCAGTTCCAAGTAGGCGCTGCCTCCACCGAAAACTTTCGGGAATAACGCCTGTAAACCGCTATTAATCTGATCAAAGGTATCTTTGAAGCGATTACGGGTTTCCTTGTCGATCTTGCGAATCACGTTTTCCAGGGTGTCGAGGGCTTCCACCAGATCGGCGTTCTGAGCATCCAGATAACGTTTACGCTCGGACTGCTGCTGGTACTCGTCGATGGCCGCAAGGTTGATCGCACCGAGCCTTTGAATACGCGCAGCAATCCGTTCAAGTTCTTCTTCGGCGTCTTTTTCGTTGGCCTGGGCGGTCAAGGTATCGAGCACGCCGTGCAGGTCGTAGCCGTCTTCCAACAACTGGTCTTGCAGGGTCTTGCGGCGCACGGTCAGGGCTTGCCATTCCATGCGTTGCTGTTCGAGTTGGCCGCGGATCAATTGGGACTGCTGCTCGGCCTGGGTCCGCCGTTTTTCTGCGTCGCGCAATTCGCGGTCGGCGTCCTCCAGGGCGATCTGCGCAGTCTTGAGTTCTTCGTCGACGGTCATGCGCTTATCAAGCAATTCTTCGAGCTTGAGCCGCAACTCTTCCAGCGGCGCTTCGCCCTCCTCCAGGTTGAGGCTCAGCTGCTCGCGCTTTTCGGTGAGGCGCTCGGATTGCATCTCCAGGCGCTCAAGGGCCTGGCGCGTGGAATCGTGCTGGGCGCGCAGAGAGCCGAGGCGCACCGCCAATTGGTGGGCGTGGTCCTTGTGCTGGCGGGCTTCCTGACGCACGCGGTCGAGGCGCTCGCGCAGGCTGTCACGCTGGGCCAGCAGCAGTTCGCGCTGCTCGGTATCGAGGGCCATGCTGTCGAGGGCTTCTTGCAATTGCAGGCGCGCTTCGCCGATTTGTTCGTGTTCCAGGGCACGCTGCTCGCCCATCTCGACCACTTCGTCATCGAGGCGGGAGCGGCGCAGTGTCAGTTGCTCGGCCTTGGCCTTGCTCGCCGACAGCTGGGCTTTCAATTCACCTTGCTGGCGCGCCTCATCCTGCAACAGGCGGCGCAAATGTTCGCGACCGGTCTCTTGCTGGCGCTGGGTAGCGCGCAAGGTTTGCAGTTCGGTTTCCAGGCGTTCGAGGGTGGCTTCGCGCTCCTCGCGCTCGGCGGTCAGGTTGACGATTTCCTGGCCACGGGCCAATACGCCGCTTTCCGCTTCGCTGGCACGGCGCACCCGCAGGAAGTGCCGACCAACCCAGTAACCGTCACGGCTGATCAGGCTTTCACCGGCGCCCAGCTGACCGCGCTGGGCCAGGGCCTGCTCCAGGGAATCCACCGGTTTGACCTGGCCCAGCCAGGGCGACAGATCAATCGCCGCCTCGACCTTGTCCAGCAGACTACCCGGCACGCGGGTGCCATCGGCTGCCGGGCTGAGTAAGCGCAGATCGCCCAGGGCAAAACCGGCCAGGTCGAAGCCGCCAAAATCATCCACCAGCACGGCTTGCAGGTCGGCGCCGAGTACGGTTTCCACCGCCAGCTCCCAACCGGCCTCAACCTTCAAGCCTTCGGCCAGGCGCGGGCGCTCGGCCAGATGCTGGTCGCGCAGCCATTCGGCGGTGCCGGTGCCCGGGTCCAGTGCGGCTTGCTGCAAGGCTTCAAGTGACGCCAGGCGACCGTTGAGCCGCTGCAAGTCGCCCTGGGCCTGCTGCTGGGCCTGGGTCGCCTGTTGCAACTGCTGACGCAATTGCTCCAGGCGCTCCACTTGTTGTTCTTCGCTGGCTTCCAGCTCTTCCAGCGTCATTTCGCTCTCGGCCAGTTGCTCGCTGAGTGCCATGATCGCCGCGTCTTCCGGGTCGGCGGCAAGCAACACACGTTCGTCCTGCAGACGGCGCTGGCGCTCGGCCAGGCGTTCCATGCTGGTTTCCAGCTGCTGGATACGCGACTGCTGCACCTCAGCCTGACGGCGCGGCTCGGCGGATTGCAGGTTGAAAGCGTCCCACTGTTCCTGCCAGCCGTGCATGGTGGTTTCGGATTCTTCCAGCGCAGCGGCCGCTTCTTCGGCGGCAGCGCTGGTGATTTCCTGCTCGGGGGTGAGCATGTCGAGCTCTTCGCCGAGGGTCAGCAACAAGGTGCGGTCATGGCCCAGGTGCGATTCGGTTTCCAGGCGCGCGCGTTCGGCTTCCTTCAAATCATCCTGCAACTGGCGCAGACGCTGCTGGCCGTGCTGGATGCTCTGCTCGACCCGGGCGATATCACCCCCCACCGAGTAGAAACGGCCCTGCACCAGGTTGAAGCGCTCGGACAGGTCATGGTGCCCATCGCGCAGGCGCTCAATGCTGGCGTCGGCATTGCGCTGCTCGGCCACCAGCGCTTCAAAGCTGATTTCCTGGGTGCCAATGATCGCTTCGCGCTGGCCGACCTGATCATTCAGCGCCTGCCAACGCAGGGCCGACAGTTGCGCCTTGAGCTGACGCTCCTCGCCCTTGTATTCCTGATACTTCTCGGCGGCCTGGGCCTGGCGGTGCAGGCGCTCCAACTGGCGCTCCAGCTCTTCGCGCAGGTCGGTCAGGCGGGCAAGGTTTTCATGGGTGCGGCGAATACGGTTTTCAGTCTCGCGGCGGCGCTCCTTGTACTTGGAGATGCCGGCCGCCTCTTCGATAAAGTTGCGCAGGTCTTCGGGCTTGGCTTCGATCAGCTTGGAGATCATGCCCTGCTCGATGATCGAGTAGCTGCGCGGGCCCAAGCCGGTGCCGAGGAAGATATCGGTGATGTCACGGCGCCGGCACTTGGTGCCGTTGAGGAAATAACTGTTCTGGCTGTCGCGCGTCACTTTGCGGCGGATCGAGATTTCCGCGTAGGCCGCGTATTCACCGACCAGCGTGCCGTCGGAGTTGTCGAATACCAGTTCGATGCTGGCCTGGCTCACCGGCTTGCGGCTGGTGGAGCCGTTGAAGATGACGTCGGTCATCGACTCGCCACGCAGGTTTTTTGCCGAGCTCTCGCCCATCACCCAGCGCACGGCGTCGATGATGTTCGACTTGCCGCAGCCATTGGGCCCGACCACCGCCGCCATGTTACTGGGGAAGTTCACCGTGGTCGGGTCGACGAAGGATTTGAACCCCGCCAGTTTGATGCACTTGAGCCGCACGCTTAGGCGTCCGCCAACGCAGCGATCACCAGCGAGGAACTGCGCTGGCCATAGGCCGACAGTACCTGGCGAATCTGCGCCAGGTCACGGGCCAGCACGGCGGCGAGCAGTTGCTCGAACAATGCCAGGTACTCGCTCATGGACGCCTTGCGTTGATCCAGCGCCAGGTAATACGCGCGGTTCATCGCCGGCTGCAGGTTCTCGACGGTTTCCTGCAAATACGGGTTGTTGGCGAAGGGGTACGCGGCGCGCATCACGTTGAAGCTTTCTTCGACGAAGGCACGGATGTCCTCGCGTTCAAAACTGGTCACCAGTCGCTGCTGGATTTGCAGGAACGGCGCCATGTCGGCCTGAGTCCGCCAGCCATCCGCCACTGCATTACCGAGCAGGATGTACAACTCGCTCATCAACGTACACAGGCTCTGCACCTTGTGCGCGGTGAGTTCGGTGACGTGGGCGCCACGGCGCGGCAGGATCGCGATCAGGTGGCGGCGCTCAAGGATCAATAAGGCTTCACGCACGGAACCACGGCTGACATTGAGCGCCAGCGTGACTTTCTGTTCCTGGATCCGCTCCCCAGGCTTGAGATCGCCGCGAATGATACGTTCGGCGAGGTGGTGAGCGATTTGCTCGGCGAGACTGTCCGGCGCCTTGAACGTCATGTTTTTCCTTCAAAATCGTCTATCGGTACAAGCGCGGCAGTGTAGCGCATTGGCTAGCTGATGGCGCTACGCCCACGGTGGCGAATTTGGCACGAAATAAGCAACGATGAACAGCCAGAAGCCGCCAAAAACGCCGGTTCCAGAAGACTGGACCATAATTGAAAGTGTTGCGATCGCATTTTCTTGACCTGTAGGTCAGAAAACCATTGACCGAAAAGTCAGATATGACTAGATTCGGCGCAAAGCGGTTAACAACAATAATGAGTCTGCGAGGCCTTCCGTGATCCAGTTTTTACTTAACCAGGAACTCCGTAGCGAGCACGCCCTGGACCCCAATCTGACCGTGCTCAACTATTTGCGCGAGCATGTGGGCAAACCCGGTACCAAGGAAGGCTGCGCCAGCGGCGATTGCGGTGCATGCACCGTGGTGGTCGGCGAGCTGCATACCAATGAGCAAGGCGCAGAGCAGATTCGTTATCGCAGCCTCAATTCGTGCCTGACCTTCGTATCGTCGTTGCACGGCAAACAACTGATCAGCGTCGAAGACCTCAAGCATCAAGGCCAGTTGCACAGCGTGCAGCAAGCCATGGTTGAGTGCCACGGCTCGCAATGCGGCTTTTGCACGCCGGGTTTCGTGATGTCGTTGTTTGCCCTGCAAAAGAACAGCGACGCCCCCGACAGCCAAAAAGCCCACGAAGCCCTGGCCGGCAACCTCTGCCGCTGCACTGGCTACCGCCCGATTCTTGCCGCTGCCGAACAGGCCTGCTGCAATAAACCGGTGGACCAGTTCGACAGCCGCCAAGCCGAGACCATCGCCCGCCTCAAAGCCATTGCGCCGACACAAACCGGCGAGCTCAACAGCGGTGATAAACGCTGCCTGGTGCCGCTGACCGTTGCCGACCTGGCCGACCTCTACGACGCCTACCCACAAGCCCGGCTGCTGGCCGGCGGCACCGACCTGGCGCTGGAAGTCACCCAGTTCCACCGCACGCTGCCGGTAATGATCTACGTTGGCAATATCGAAGAGATGAAGCGCATCGAAAACTTCGACGACCGCCTGGAAATCGGCGCTGCCACTGCGCTGTCCGATTGCTACAACGCGCTGCATCACGAGTACCCGGACTTTGGCGATCTGCTGCACCGCTTCGCCTCCCTGCAAATCCGCAACCAGGGCACCCTGGGCGGCAATATCGGCAACGCCTCGCCGATTGGTGATTCGCCGCCGCTGCTGATCGCCCTCGGTGCGCAGATCGTGCTGTGCAAAGGCAATACCCGCCGCACCCTGGCGCTGGAAGATTACTTCATCGACTACCGCGTTACCGCGCGCCAGGACAGTGAGTTCATCGAGAAAATCATTGTCCCCAAAGGCCATTCCCTGTTCCGTGCCTACAAGGTCTCCAAGCGCCTGGACGATGATATTTCCGCCGTGTGCGCCGCCTTCAACCTGAAGATCGAAAACGGTGTGATCAACGAAGCACGCGTCGCCTTCGGTGGCATGGCCGCCACGCCCAAACGCGCCAAGAGCTGCGAAGCCGTGTTGGTCGGCGCCACCTGGAACGCCGCCACCGTGGAGAAAGCCTGCGCCGCACTCGCCGAGGATTTCACCCCGCTGTCGGACTTCCGCGCCAGCAAGGAATACCGCCTGCTAAGCGCACAGAACCTGTTGCGTAAATACTTCATCGAGCTGCAAACACCGCACATCGAGACTCGGGTGACCGCTTATGTCTAACCATCACGCCGTCGTTAAAACCCAGGCCGAACTCGCCGCGCTGTTTGCCCAGGACCTGACCTCCGGCGTCGGGCGCAGCGTCAAGCATGACAGTGCCGCCAAGCACGTCAGCGGCGAAGCGCAGTACATCGACGATCGCCTGGAATTCCCCAACCAGTTGCACCTGTATGCGCGCATGTCAGACCGCGCCCATGCCAGAATCATCAGCATCGACACCGCGCCCTGCTATGCGTTTGAAGGCGTACGCATTGCTATCACCCACGAAGACGTACCGGGCCTGAAAGACATCGGCCCGCTGATGCCCGGCGATCCACTGTTGGCCATCGACACGGTGCAGTTCGTTGGCCAAGTGGTACTGGCCGTCGCCGCCCGCGACCTGGAAACCGCGCGCAAAGCCGCCATGGCGGCCGTGATCGAATACGAAGACCTGGAACCGGTGCTGGACGTGGTCGAGGCCTTTCGCAACAAGCACTTCGTGCTGGACAGCCACACCCACCAGCGCGGTGACTCGGCCGGTGCGCTGGCCACGGCGAAAAACCGCATCCAGGGCACGCTGCACATCGGCGGCCAGGAACACTTCTATCTCGAAACCCAGATCTCTTCGGTGATGCCCACCGAAGACGGCGGCATGATCGTCTACTGCTCCACGCAAAACCCCACCGAAGTGCAGAAACTGGTGGCCGAAGTGCTGGACGTGTCGATGAACAAAATCGTCGTGGATATGCGCCGCATGGGCGGTGGTTTTGGCGGCAAGGAAACCCAGGCGGCCAGCCCGGCGTGCCTGTGCGCGGTGGTCGCGCGCCTCACCGGCCAGCCGACCAAGATGCGCCTGCCGCGCGTCGAAGACATGCTGATGACCGGCAAGCGCCACCCCTTCTATATCGAATACGACGTGGGCTTCGACGACAGCGGCCGCCTGCATGGAATCAACCTGGAACTGGCGGGTAACTGTGGCTGTTCGCCAGACCTGTCGAACTCGATTGTCGACCGCGCGATGTTCCATGCCGACAACTCGTATTACCTGGGCGACGCCACCGTCAATGGTCATCGCTGCAAGACCAACACCGCCTCCAACACGGCTTATCGAGGCTTCGGTGGCCCGCAAGGCATGGTCGCCATCGAGGAAGTGATGGACGCCATTGCCCGCCATCTGGCGCTGGACCCATTGGCCGTGCGCAAGGCCAATTACTACGGCAAGACCGAGCGCAACGTCACCCACTATTACCAGACCGTCGAGCACAACATGCTCGAGGAAATGACCGCCGAGCTTGAGGCCAGCAGCCAATACGCCGAGCGCCGCGAAGCGATTCGCCTGTACAACGCCCATAGCCCGATCCTGAAAAAAGGCCTGGCGCTGACGCCGGTGAAGTTCGGCATCTCGTTCACCGCGAGCTTCCTGAACCAGGCGGGCGCCCTGATCCATATCTACACCGACGGCAGCATCCACCTGAACCACGGCGGCACCGAGATGGGCCAGGGCTTGAACACCAAGGTCGCGCAAGTGGTGGCCGAAGTGTTCCAGGTGGAAATCGACCGCGTACAAATCACCGCCACCAACACCGACAAAGTGCCCAACACTTCGCCGACCGCGGCCTCCAGCGGCGCCGACTTGAATGGCAAGGCTGCGCAGAACGCCGCCGAAACCATCAAGCAACGGCTGGTGGAATTTGCCGCGCGCAAGTACGACGTGAGCGAAGCGGATGTGGAATTCCACAACGGCCATGTGCGCGTGCGCGACCAGATCCTGACCTTTGAAAGCCTGATTCAGCAGGCGTATTTCGCCCAGGTCTCGCTGTCGAGCACCGGGTTCTACAAGACCCCGAAAATCTTTTATGACCGCAGCCGGGCAAAGGGTCGGCCGTTCTATTACTTCGCGTTCGGCGCGGCCTGCTGCGAAGTGATCGTCGACACCCTGACCGGCGAATACAAGATGCTGCGCACCGACATCCTCCACGACGTGGGCGCCTCGCTGAACCCGGCCATCGACATCGGCCAGGTCGAAGGCGGCTTCATCCAGGGCATGGGCTGGCTGACCATGGAGGAACTGGTATGGAACAACAAGGGTAAGTTGATGACCAATGGCCCGGCCAGTTACAAGATCCCGGCCGTGGCGGATATGCCGCTGGACCTGCGCGTGAAGCTGGTGGAAAACCGCAAGAACCCGGAAGACACGGTGTTCCATTCCAAGGCTGTGGGTGAGCCGCCGTTTATGCTCGGGATCGCCTCGTGGTGTGCGATCAAGGATGCGGTGGCGAGTTTGGGTGACTATCGCCATCAGCCGAAGATTGATGCGCCGGCCACGCCGGAGCGGGTGTTGTGGGGCTGTGAGCAGATGCGGCAGTTGCAGGCGGCGAAGGCTGTTGAGACTGACGCCGAGATGGCTTCGCTTTAGGACCGAGGTGCTGCCATCGCGGGCAAGCCAGCTCCCACATTTGACGGTGTTCACACTCAAAAAAGTGGGAGCGGGCTTGCCCGCGATAGCGGCCTCACAGACACCACAAGAGGTGACTATGAACAACTGGATCAGCGCCCTCGCCGACCTGCAGAACCAGGGTGAACCCTGCGTGCTGGTGACCATCATCGAAGAGCTCGGCTCCACGCCGCGCAATGCCGGCTCCAAGATGGTGATCAGCGCCGCTCAGACCTTCGACACCATCGGTGGCGGGCACTTGGAATACAAGGCGATGCAGATCGCCCGCGACATGCTCGTGCATGGCCAGCAGAACACCCATCTGGAGCGCTTCAGCCTCGGCGCGAGCCTTGGCCAGTGCTGCGGTGGCGTGACCGTGCTGCTGTTCGAACCCATGGGCCAGGTACAGGCGCAGATCGCCGTATTTGGCGCCGGCCATGTCGGCCGCGCGCTGGTGCCACTGTTGGCGAGCCTGCCGTGCCGGGTACGCTGGATCGACTCCCGTGACCAGGAGTTTCCGGAACATATCCCCCAAGGCGTGCGTAAAATCGTCAGCGAAGAGCCGGTCGACGAAATTGCCGACCTGCCGGCAGGCAGTTACTGCATCGTCATGACCCACAATCACGCGCTGGACCTGGAACTGACCGCGGCACTGCTCAAGCGCAATGACTTTGCTTACTTCGGCTTGATCGGTTCGAAGACCAAGCGGGTCAAGTTCGAACACCGCCTGCGTGACCGCGGCTTCGATACCGCACAGTTGCAACGCATGCGCTGCCCCATGGGCCTCACCGAGGTGAAGGGCAAATTACCGGTGGAGATCGCCATCTCCATCGCCGGCGAAATCATTGCCACCTATAACGCGAATTTCGGCCAGCACACCGCGAGCGCCGAACCCATTGCCAAACTGCTGCCGGTATCACGCCGCAGCCAAGCTATCAGTTGAGATGACCATGCCTTTGACTCGCAAAGCCTACCGTGCCGCCATCCTGCACAGCATCGCCGACCCTGCTGAAGTAGGGATCGAAGCCTCCTACGAGTATTTCGAAGACGGCCTGTTGGTGATTGATAACGGCCAGATCAGTGCCTTGGGCCATGCCAGCGATTTGCTGCCGACGCTGCCCGCCGATATCGACGTCACCCATTACCAGGATGCGCTGATCACACCGGGCCTGATCGACACCCACATCCACCTGCCGCAAACCGGCATGGTCGGCGCCTATGGCGAGCAACTGCTGGATTGGCTCAACACTTACACCTTCCCGTGTGAAAGCCAGTTCGCCGACAAGGCCCATGCCGAAGAAGTCGCGGACATCTTCATCAAGGAACTGCTGCGCAACGGCACCACCACCGCGCTGGTGTTCGGCAGCGTGCACCCGCAGTCGGTGAATTCATTCTTTGAAGCGGCCGAGAAACTCGACCTGCGCATGATCGCCGGCAAGGTGATGATGGACCGCAACGCACCGGACTACCTGACCGACACCGCCGAGTCCGGCTACCAGGAAAGCAAGGCGCTGATCGAGCGCTGGCACGGCAAGGGCCGTTTGCACTACGCGGTCACGCCGCGCTTCGCACCGACCAGCACCCCTGAACAACTGACACTGGCCGGGCAACTGCTGGGCGAGTACCCGGACCTGTACATGCAGACTCACATCAGTGAAAACCTGCAGGAAGTGCAATGGGTGAAGGAGCTGTTCCCGGAGCGCAAAGGCTATCTGGATGTGTACGACCACTACAAACTGCTGGGCGAGCGCTCGGTGTTTGCCCATGGTGTGCACCTGTGTGACGACGAGTGCGCGCGGCTCGCAGAAACGGGTTCGGCCGTAGCGTTCTGCCCAACGTCGAACTTCTTCCTCGGCAGTGGTTTGTTCAACCTGCCGATGACCGAGAAGCACAAACTGAACGTGGGCCTGGGCACGGACGTGGGCGGCGGTACCAGCTTCTCGCTGCTGCAAACGTTGAACGAAGCCTACAAAGTCATGCAGTTGCAGGGCGCGCGGTTGAGCCCGTTCAAGTCGCTGTACCTGGCCACGTTGGGCGGTGCGCGGGCACTGCGCCTGGAAGACAAGATCGGCACCTTGCAGCCGGGCACCGATGCGGACTTTTTGGTACTGGATTACAACGCCACGCCGCTGCTGAGCTATCGCTTGAAGCAGGCCAATAATATTGCCGAGACGTTGTTTGTGTTGATGACGCTGGGGGATGATCGGGCGGTGTTGCAGACGTATGCAGCGGGTCAGCTCGTGCACCAGCGCTAATTTCAGGGCCGCCATAAATCAATGTGGGAGCGGGCTTGTGTGGGAGCCAGCTCCCACACAAGCCCGCTCCCACATTTTTAGTCCCAGGCGAACCTGGAAAATTACAGTTTTACTGAAGAACGCCCTGGCTTCTTGGTCTGCAACAAATGCGA
The DNA here is from genome assembly GCF_050915955.1 of Pseudomonas sp. UBT. Lineage (NCBI taxonomy): Bacteria > Pseudomonadati > Pseudomonadota > Gammaproteobacteria > Pseudomonadales > Pseudomonadaceae > Pseudomonas > Pseudomonas sp. UBT. The sequence continues at coordinate 58,600 of NZ_CP168079.1, forward strand.
GAACACTGCATGCAAATCATCCGACGCGCTTTCCTCATCGAGGTTGAGCTTGCTGTCGATGTGATCCATGTGATGCATCATCAGATTCACCGCCAGCGTCGCGTCCCGTGCTTCGATCGCATCGATCAGCTGAGTGTGCTCATCGTAGGAACAGTGCGAGCGGTTGCCGCTTTCGTACTGGGCGATGATCAACGATGTCTGGGAAACCAGGCTGCGCTGGAAGCTGATCAGCGGCGCATTCTTCGCCGCTTCGGCCAGCTTGAGGTGGAATTCGCCGGAAAGACGGATACCCGCACCGCGATCACCGCGTGAAAAGCTGTCGCGCTCGTCGTTGACCATCTGGCGCAACTCGGCCAGTTGCTCAGCCGTGGCGTGTTGCACCGCCAATTCAGTGATCGCCCGCTCGACCAGACGCCGGGCCAGGAACACCTGGCGCGCTTCTTCTACACTTGGGCTCGCCACCACCGCGCCGCGATTGGGCCGCAGCAACACCACGCCCTCATGGGCCAGGCGCGACAGCGCGCGGCGAATGATTGTGCGGCTGACGCCGAAGATTTCGCCCAGTGCCTCTTCACTCAATTTGGTTCCGGGCGCCAGGCGTTGTTCGAGGATCGCCTCGAAGATATGCGCATAGACGATATCGTCCTGGGTTCCGCTGCGACCGGCCTTGCCGGCTCGCGGTTGTTTCTTGAGAGGTTGCAACTGTTCGTTCATGGGCACTCGGGTAGGGAGAACGGCGGCGAATTAACGGTAATACGGCAACAGCGTGTCGCTGGCAAGTATCACCTAAAAACAGGGCACATTGTACACAACCGAGTGCGCCAACACACTGTACGGCTGTTTGCGGCCTCGGCTGTATTGCAATGAGTCGTTACGTTTGAGTTTAGGCTTGAATCCGGGCCTTCACCGGCAAACACCCAGGTAAAAGGAACACCCCCTCCATGACTGACGTCATCCAAGCGCCCTTGCGCCCGCTGGCCGACACTTCAACGTCGGCCGTCGTCGCCGGCTTCATCGCCATGATGACCGGCTATACCAGCTCCCTGGTGTTGATGTTCCAGGCCGGACAAGCCGCCGGCTTGACCACCGCGCAGATTTCCTCGTGGATCTGGGCCATCTCGATCGGCATGGCGGTGTGCAGCATTGGCTTGTCCCTGCGTTATCGCACGCCCATCACCATTGCCTGGTCGACCCCCGGCGCGGCGCTGCTGATCACCAGCCTGGGCGGCGTGAGTTACGGCGAAGCGATTGGTGCCTACATCACCTGCGCGGTCCTGGTGACGCTCTGCGGGCTGACCGGCAGCTTCGAAAAACTGGTCAAGCGCATTCCCGCCTCATTGGCGGCGGCACTGTTGGCGGGGATTCTGTTCAAGATCGGCAGCGAGATTTTCGTCGCCGCGCAACATCGCACCGGCCTGGTGCTGGGGATGTTTTTCACCTACCTGGTCATCAAGCGCGTGTCGCCACGTTATGCCGTGCTGGCCGCGTTGGTCATAGGCACGCTGCTGTCGGGCCTGATGGGGCTACTGGACTTCAGCGGTTTTCATCTGGAAGTGGCAACGCCGGTGTGGACCACCCCGCACTTCTCGCTGGCGGCGACCATCAGCATCGGCATCCCGCTGTTCGTGGTGGCGATGACCTCGCAGAACATGCCCGGCGTCGCCGTACTGCGCGCCGACGGCTACACCGTGCCCGCCTCGCCGTTGATCACCGCAACAGGCCTGGCCTCGCTGGTGCTGGCGCCATTCGGTTCCCACGGGATCAACCTGGCAGCGATCAGTGCGGCCATCTGCACCGGGCCGCATGCCCATGAAGACCGCAACAAGCGCTATACCGCGGCCGTGTGGTGCGGGGTGTTCTACGGGATTGCCGGGGTATTTGGCGCCACGTTGGCGGCGTTGTTCGCAGCCTTGCCCAAGGAGCTGGTGCTGTCGATTGCGGCCTTGGCGTTGTTTGGCTCGATCATCAATGGCTTGAGCATCGCCATGAATGAGCCAAAGGAACGGGAAGCGGCGCTGATCACCTTTATGGTCACCGCGTCAGGCTTGACGTTGTTTTCCATCGGTTCGGCGTTCTGGGGGATTGTGGCGGGGGTGTTGACGCTGCTGATTCTGAATGGGCGCAAGGCTTGATCGTTTAAGACCGCGCAACGAAAAAGCGACCCGGGAGGGTCGCTTTTTTTATGACATCAGACTGCCGGATTGATCGGCTTTTCTGGGTGCCAAGCGTCCAACAGGGCGCTGACTTCAACGCGGGTCAGCTCTGGACGAGCCTTCAGCCACGCTTCAACAGCTGCACGCTGCTCTTCGTTGACCGAACCACGGGTGGCTTTGCAAACCAGACCGAAGTCATCGCCGCCGACGTAGTCCAGGCCGTTGCCGTCCATTGCTTCTGTCAGGAATGCTTCGAGGAAAGCGTCTACCGCTTCATCGTCCAAACCTTCTTTGAAGTCCAGGTTCAGTTCGAAACCCAGCTCTTGAAATTCATCAACGCACAGTTTTTTGCGCAGACGCCGGGAACGGTTAGTCGCCATTGGAACAATCCTCATAAGTAATAACGGGCGGCACTTTAGCAGTTTAAGGCGGCAATTGCCCGACTCTCTGGGACAGGCGGCTATGCGCCAGTTAAAAAAACGCCGATTACCAGCTATCGTTGAGCTACAAGTGGCTCCAGGTTGGGGCATAATGCCGACACTTTCGTGACCAATGAGGGATTTTCTTCCATACCCCTCGCCTTTTTCACCCTCCTCTACCGTAGGGTTTTATTCCTTATGATCAACTCTTTTCGTTCCCATTCTTTACGTTCAATGTTGTTTGCCGGTTTTTTGCTGCCACTGGCCTTTTCCGTTACCGCTGCGCCGATCAATAACACCCTGCCACCCAATGTTCAGCAAGCCCTCCAAAAAGCCAAAATCCCCAATACTTCGCTGTCCCTGGTGATGCTGCCGCTGACCGGCCCCGGCACCCCGACCGTGTTCAACGCCGATGTTTCGGTAAACCCGGCATCCACCATGAAACTGGTCACCACCTATGCGGCCCTGGAAATGCTCGGCCCCAACCACCAGTGGAAGACCGAGTTCTACACCGACGGCACCCTCAGCGGTGGCGTGTTGCGCGGCAACCTCTACCTTAAGGGCGGTGGTGATCCCAAGCTGAACATGGAAAAACTCTGGCTGCTGATGCGCGACCTGCGCGCCAACGGCGTGCAACAAGTCACCGGCGACCTGGTGCTGGACCGCAGCTTCTTCAACCAGCCGCAATTGCCCGAATTCAACGACGACGGTAACGACGAGAACAAGCCGTTCCTGGTCAAGCCCGACGCCCTGCTGGTCAACCTCAAGGCCCTGCGCTTTGTTACCCGCAATGATTCGGGCCGGGTGATCGTGTCGGTCGAGCCGCCGATTGCCAGCATCCGTATCGACAATCAGGTCAAGGTGTCCAACGCCAAACAATGCACCGGCGACGTGCGCTACAGCCCCGTAACTGCCGCCGATGGCAGCGTCACCGTGACCGTCAGTGGCCAGTTGGGCGATGGTTGCAGCTCGCAGACTTACCTGTCGCTGCTCGACCATGCCACTTACACCGCCGGCGCCGTGCGCGCGATCTGGCAGGAGTTGGGCGGCACCATCCAGGGCCGTGATATCCAGGCGCCGGTCCCCAAGGACGCCAAGGTGCTGGCCCGTGCATTTTCGCCGGACCTGGCGGAAATCATTCGCGACATCAACAAATACAGTAACAACACCATGGCCCAGCAGTTATTCCTGAGCCTCGGCGCGCAGTTCCGAAACGATGCCGATGGCGATGATGCCAAGGCCGCACAACGCGTAGTGCGTCAGTGGCTGGCGAAGAAAGGCATCACCGCACCGCACCTGGTGATGGAAAACGGTTCCGGCCTGTCCCGCGCCGAACGGGTCAGCGCCCGCGAGATGGCCGCCATGCTGCAAGCCGCCTGGAAAGGGCCATATGCGGCGGAATACATCAGCTCGCTGCCGATTGCCGGCACCGACGGCACCATGCGTAAACGCCTGAAAACCACCGCCCTGCGCGGCGAGGCCCACGTCAAGACCGGCACCCTGAACACGGTGCGCGCCATCGCCGGGTTCAGCCGCGATAACAACGGCAATAGCTGGGTGGTGGTGGCGATCCTCAACGACTCGAAGCCTTGGGGTGCTTCGTCGGTGCTGGATCAGGTGCTGCTGGATTTGTATCGCCAGCCTAAGCTGACGGCGGCGGCGCCGGTACTCTAAAGGCAACACAGATCAAGTGTGGGCGCTGGCTTGCCTGCGATAGCGGTGTATCAGTATCAGATGCATCGACTGACACTCTGTAATCGCAGGCAAGCCAGCCTCCCACCTTCAGGCACGCAAGCGCTCGGCTTCCACCCGGTCGCGCCCCGCCTGCTTGGCCACATACACCGCCGAATCCGCGCGCAGCAGCAGCTCATCTACGCCTTCATCGACCCGCCAACTGGCCACCCCGAAACTGGCGGTCACGACCCCCACGGGGTCCATCGACGTAGTGCGCAGCGACTGCCACAACTCCATCGCCAGGCTGTAAGCCTGATCACAATGGGTGTGCGGGCACAGCACCACGAACTCTTCGCCACCCAGGCGACAGAACACGTCCGTGCGACGCAGGCGCTGGCTGATGCGCTTGCACACTTCCTGCAGGGCACCATCCCCCACCGCATGCCCATGCTGGTCGTTGATCCGCTTGAAGTGATCGATATCGAACATGATCAACGACAGCGCCCCCGCAGTGCGGTTGAGCCTGAGCATCTCGGCCTGCAGGCGATCCTGAAAATAGCGTCGGTTATATATCCCCGTCAGCGAGTCGGTAATGGATAACGCGCGCAGTTCCTCCTCTACCCGCTTGAGATCGGAAATGTCCGAAACGTAGCCGTGCCACAAGGTGCCGCCGCCGGGTAACTCCTCCGGAGTGGCTTCGCCGCGAATCCAGCGCAGACCCCGTTGCGGCAATACCACGCGATACTCTTCGCGCCAATGGCTCAACTGCAACGCCGACAGCCGCATCGAGAGTCGTACCCGCTCTACGTCCAGAGGGTGGATACGTTCAAAAACCTTCGTCGCGTCGTGCTGCAAGACGCCGGGTTCGATTTCATAGATATCGCGCATGCCATCGCTGGCGTAGATAAAGCGCCCGTTTCCCTGGGGGTCCAGGGTGAACTGGAAGATTCCGCCGGGCACGTGGGCACTGAGTTTTTTCAGTAAGCGGTCACGCGCGGCCAGCGCTTCGTAGGCGCGCTTCTGCTCGGTGACATCCAGGTAGATCGCCAAGTGCCCGACCCACAGGCCATAGTCATCCAGTAATACAGTGGTCAGCATATTCACCGTCAAATGGCTGCCATCCTGGCGCAACAGTGTCCATTCCCGCGCCTCGAGCAGGTTGTCCGGACTTTCCACCAGCATCGCCTGACTCGGCGCAATACGCTTGCCCAAGGCCACGCTTAAACTGGCGGCGCGTGATTCCAGCTCGAAGGTCAGGTGCAGGCTCTCAAGCGTCAACCGCCCCACAACTTCGTCGGCCTTGAACCCAAGCATCTGCTCGGCACCGGCATTGAACGTGTTGATCACGCCTCTGAGGTCAGTGGCGATGATCGCAACCTGGGTGGCGGCATTGAGCACGCTGCGCAATTGCCCATGCGCCCCACGCAACTCCAGCTCACGCAGGCGCAACTGTTCTGTGCGTTGCTCCACCAGTTCCAGCGCGCGTTGGCGCTGGCTGACCAGCACATACAACAAAGCACTCAGCAGCAGGCTGAGGAGCACGCCCATGGTCAGGATCGTGCTCTTCGAAGAATGGTTAGCCTGGTCGAAGACCTGGCTGGCGCGAATACTCAGGGCGTACACATGGTCGCCAAGGGTCAGACGGCGCGCGGCAATCAGATCACTCTCGCCTACTGCATTGCTGGACGCGTACAGCACGCGCTGTTGAGTGTCGGAGGTGTCGATGATCTGCATCACCAGGTTGTCCCGCTTCGGCTTGGGCAACCCATCGGCGACCAGCTGGCGCATGCTGATCACCGCCATCACAAAACCGAAAGGCTCTGCGCCAACCGGCTTGCTGACGGGCGCCACCAGCAACACACCGGCAGCATAAGCCGGCTCCACACCCACCAGTTGCATGGGTTGAGACACCGACGGCTTGCCGCTTTTTTGCGCACGCTCAAGCGCCGAGCGACGCAGCGGCTGGGCCAACAGGTCAAAACCCAAGGGTGAGCCCAGCAGGCTTTGAGTCTGGCTGTACAGCACCGGCACGTATTCATCGCGCTCCGCGGCAGGCGCCAGCTCACCCGACGCACTCAATTCACGGATCGCGAAGGGCACGCCTCGCTGGCGGGAAATTTCCTGCTCAAACGAGCTGCGCTGATCGTGCGATATCCGTGGCGCCCAGGCATAGGCGCGGGCGCGCAACAACAAGGGTTGGGCGAAACCATCAAACTCGGCGCGGGAGACACCACTGGAATTGACGAAGAAACGTTGCAGGCTTGCCAGGCGTTGCTCCTGGTCTTCAAAACGTTCCTGAAGGCGGGCGTAGCGCTCATTGACCAGCAACTGGAAACGCTGGCGAACCTGCTGCTGATAAAGGTCGGCAGCCCCCCAGGCAACGATGATCGTCAGCGTGCAACCTGCCAGTAATACCGCCAATGCCACCAGCCAAGCCGACGCCTGTTCACTGATAAAGCCTAGGATTTTCGGGCGAACAGCTTGTAACGTCATAGGCAACACTCACAACGCCAGCGTGCGGGGGTGTCACTTTGGCTAGGCGTTAAGTTATAGCCATGAGGCCGGTATTTGACCAGCGCAAAAAAGCCGCAAGCCCGGTTTAATCCAGGCTTGCGGCTTTTTGGTGCAACGTGATGCGTCGTGGTGCAGCGATCAGCGCGCGGTGATTTTCCATGCACGGTGGATCTTCGCATTACGCGCGAAATCCGGGTCGAGGGTCTTGTCGCTGATTTCCTCTACGGCATAGCGTTCACTGAGGTTTTCCTCAAGCACGAACTTGCGGAAGTTGTTCGAGAAGTACAGGACGCCACCCGGTGCCAGGCGGGCCATGGCCAGGTCGAGCAACTGCACGTGGTCGCGCTGCACGTCGAAGATGCCTTCCATGCGTTTGGAGTTGGAGAAAGTCGGCGGGTCGATGAAGATAAGGTCGAACTCATCGCGGCTGGCTTCCAGCCACGCCATCACGTCACCCTGCTCCAGACGGTTCTTGTCGGAAAAACCGTTGAGCGAGAAGTTGCGACGCGCCCAGTCCAGGTAGGTTTTGGACAAGTCCACGCTGGTGGTGCTGCGCGCACCGCCCTTGGCTGCGTGCACACTGGCGGTGGCGGTGTAGCAATACAGGTTGAGGAAACGCTTGCCGGCCGCTTCCTTCTGGATGCGCATGCGCATTGGGCGGTGGTCGAGGAACAGACCGGTGTCCAGGTAGTCGGTGAGGTTGACCAGCAGCTTCACGCCGCCTTCGCTGACCTCGGTGAACTTGCCCTGGGCACTCTGGCGCTCGTACTGCTTGGTACCGCTCTGACGCTCGCGACGCTTGACCACGACGCGGCTCTTGTCGACGTTCAGCGCCTGGGGAATGGCCGCCAGCGCATCGAACATGCGTGCGGAGGCTTTTTCCGGGTCGATGGACTTCGGCGCAGCGTATTCCTGGACGTGAACCCAATCGTGGTACAGGTCGATGGCCATGGAGTATTCCGGCATGTCGGCATCGTACACACGGTAGCAATCCACCCCTTCACGCTTGGCCCACTTGCCCAGCAGCTTGAGGTTCTTCTGCAAGCGATTGGCGAACATCTGCCCGCCTTCGCTCAGGCGCGCCTGCTCGACCACCGGAGCCGGTGCTGGCTTGATCGGGTTACCGTTCTTGTTGTACTGGCGCTCTTGCGGCTCGGTCGGGGCTTGATCGTAAGCGGCTTGCTCACGCTCGGCCTGACGCTGTTCCGGGGTACGGCGCTCGCCGGTGACGAACTGGTCCGGGTTGACCTTGATCAGCAGCAATTTGCACGGCAACGCGCCGTTCCAGAACGAATACTGTTTGTGGCTGCGAATGCCCATGCGCTTGCCAAGGTCCGGCGCGCCGGTGAACACCGCCGCTTCCCAACCCATACACGCCTGGCGCAGACGCTCGCCAAGGTTCTGGTAGAGGTACAACAGGCTGGCTTCGTCACCCAGGCGCTCGCCGTAGGGTGGGTTGCAGATCACCAGGCCTTTCTGGTTCTGGTCCGGGCGCGGTTCGAAGGTGCCGACTTCGCCCTGGTACACCTTGATCCAGTGGCTCAAGCCTGCGCGTTCGATGTTGTTGCGGGCTGGCTGGATCAGACGCGGGTCAGCTTCGTAACCACGGACCCACAGCGGCGGTTTGTTCATGCCGATGGCGGCACGCTCACTGGCTTCGGCGTGCAGTTTCTTCCACAGCGCCGGGACGTGACCGAGCCAGGTGGTGAAACCCCACAGTTCGCGGTTGAGGTTGGGTGCCATGTCGGCGGCGATCATTGCGCCTTCCACCAGGAAGGTACCCACGCCGCACATCGGGTCCGTCAACGCGCCGCCTTCGGCAGCAATGCGCGGCCAGCCGGCGCGAATCAAAATCGCAGCGGCCAGGTTTTCCTTCAACGGTGCAGCGCCCTGCTGCAGGCGGTAACCGCGCTGGTGCAAGCTGTGGCCGGACAGGTCGAGGGAGAGAATCGCTTCGCCACGGTCGAGGCGCAGGTGGATACGCAGGTCCGGGTTGATCTTGTCGATGGACGGGCGTTCGCCGGTCGGGGTGCGCAGCTTGTCGACAATCGCATCCTTGACCTTCAGCGCGCCGAAGTGGGTGTTGTCGATGCCCGAGCCGTGACCGCTGAATTCTACCGCCAGGGTGCCGTCCGAGACCATGTGGTCAGCCCATTCGATATCCAGCACGCCGTGGTACAGGTCTTCGGCGTCCTTCATCGGGAAGCGCTTGAGCACCAGCAATACGCGGTTGGCCAGGCGCGACCAGAGACACAGGCGGTAGGCAGTTTCCATATCGGCCATGCCGCGCACGGCCGAAGTGTGCTCGCGGGCTTCCTCAAGGCCAAGCCCGACGGCTTCCTCGATCAGCAGGCCTTCGAGGCCCTTGGGGCAAGTGAGGAAGAGTTCAAAACGGTCCGACATGGGCATTCCAGGCTTTTCAGCAATAAATGAACGGGCGACGCATCGCCGGCTCGGTTTTCAATCAAGCACTTTTCTTGAAGAGTGCTCGCGTGGCACGAATGTGCCGTTCCACCCCGGCTGCCGGGCCTTTCGGCCAAAATTTCCGGGGCAGATAAACAATTGTTTGCAACAAAAAGAAATATTCCGACCCTTCGTCGAATAATAACCGACTGCAACGAGCGGGCATTCTCACTAAAGGATTAAACCCATCCTCTTTGCAAGGCACATCATAGCTGGCTTTGCCCAATAAATGGGGCGAAAAGCCATCCCAGCTTATGGCTATAGCATCGTTATCGTTACGTGCTTATGACAAAACGATCATTGAATCCATGTGACCTATTGGTTAGAACTCAACACAGGTTGGCGCCGTAACGACGCCGACACATTGGCTCGCCACGCCGGCAGCGAGCCCACCAACGGCAGAAAAACTCTGCCCGGCCTCAGACGAGGCCGAAGGATATCTACACAGTCAACAAGTGAGGGAAACACCCTATGAGAAGACTTAAGCGTGATCCGTTGGAAAGAGCATTTTTACGCGGATATCAGTATGGCGTTCATGGCAAATCCCGTGAGCTTTGCCCATTTACTCTACCGTCGGTACGCCAAGCCTGGATCAACGGCTGGCGAGAAGGACGCGGCGACAATTGGGACGGTATGACCGGCACTGCGGGGATACATAGACTCAACGAACTTCACGCCGTCGGCTAACACAGGGCACTTAATCCGACATACCACCTAGAAGATTATGTAACGACTTAACCACGCACGTCCTATCCGGGCGGCGGGCTTCGGCCCAGGGGGCTCCTAATGGAGCCCTTTTTAATGGCCGATACTTTCAGGCCTTCGGCAACGCGGCAATCGCATCCACCGACTCGCGAATCAGCGCCGGGCCCTTATAGATAAAGCCGGAGTACAACTGCACCAGGCTCGCGCCCGCCGCAATCTTCTCGGCGGCGTGCTTGCCTTCGGTGATGCCGCCCACCGCGATGATCGGCAAACGCCCCGCCAGCTCAGCGGCCAGCACCTTGACGATATGGGTGCTCTTGTCACGCACCGGCGCACCCGACAGGCCGCCCGCTTCATCACCATGCGCCAACCCTTCAACGCCGACACGGCTGAGGGTGGTGTTGGTAGCAATCACCGCATCCATACCCGAATCGACCAACGCCTGGGCAACCAGGGCAGTTTCTTCATCACTCATGTCTGGAGCAATCTTGATGGCCAACGGTACGCGCTTGCCATGGCGCACCGTCAAGTCTTCCTGGCGCTGACGCAAGGCTTCGAGCAATTGCTTGAGGGAATCACCAAACTGCAGGCTGCGCAGGCCCGGGGTGTTGGGTGAACTGACGTTGACCGTGACGTAGCTGGCGTGGGCGTAAACCTTGTCCAGGCAGATCAGGTAATCATCGACGGCGCGCTCTACCGGGGTATCGAAGTTCTTGCCGATATTGATACCGAGAATGCCCTTGTACTTCGCTGCCTGAACCCGCGACAGCAGGTGATCAACGCCCAGGTTGTTGAAGCCCATGCGGTTGATGATCGCCTCGGCTTCCGGCAAACGAAAGATGCGCGGCTTAGGGTTGCCCGGTTGCGGCCGTGGCGTCACGGTGCCGATTTCGACAAAGCCGAAACCCAGTTGCGCAAAACCGTCGATGGCCGCGCCATTCTTGTCCAGGCCGGCAGCCAGCCCGACCGGGTTGGGGAAATCGAGCCCCATCACCGTCACCGGCATCTTTGCCGGTGCCTTGCATACCAGGCCATTGAGCCCCAGGCGACCACCGGCACCGATCAAGTCCAGGGACAGATCGTGGGAGGTTTCCGGAGAGAGTTTGAACAACAACTGGCGGGCCAGGGTATACATGGGCGGGCTAGACTCGGATGGCGGCGAAAGGTGGCGCCGATTATAGCCGGGGTGGCGCGCCAGGTGCGAGGCGTGCCGTCCAATCGTCATTGGCGTTGCGCAACCAGCACCTCATACCGAGCCCAGATCTTTTGTGCATAACGTAAGCGCAACGCCTCACGCTCAGGCGCAGCCCCTGCGTTGTATGAGCCAATAGCTGTCCAGTTGTAACCGAAGCGCTGGATGAACTCGGCGAGGATCGAGGCGCCCACTTCAATTGACAAACAAGGCTCACTCAGCAGCCGCTCCTGGGTAATCCCCTGCTTGAGCAAGCGAGGCAAGTGCATGCTGTTGATTTGCATCAAGCCAATATCCCGGGAGCCATCGCTGTTGCCGGCGTTCAAGGCTTGCGCCTGGTACCCCGACTCCACGGCAGCAATGGCCTGCAACAGTTCCGGTTCGATGTCGTAACGACGGGCTACTTCATCCCAGCAACTTGCCCAGGCTGGAAGACTGCCCATCAACAGGCTCAACAGTAAACTTTTGCACAGGCGCCTAATCATGTCTCACCTGGCCACAAGCCGAACAGATGCGCTGCGCACGTCCCAGCCCTGTCTGTCGAGGTTCGTGTTGCCGGACGTTCACGGCACAGGTAAAGCGATAGCCCCTGCCATAGATCGTCTTGATAAACCGCTTGTCCATCTTCAAGTGTTTGCGCAACGCATAAATGCAGCGGGTGAGCGACTCTTCAGCAACCTCTCCCCGTGGCCAGACCCACTCAAGCAAACGATCCTTGGTGATCAGTGCGCCATCGGACGCCAGCAGCAGCCGCAGTACCTGCCACTCCTTGGGCGGCAACTGAATGTCCACACCATCGCTAGTCAACCGTCCATCGCCATGCAAGGTCCACCCGGCAAAGACCGATGAGGCCGTCGGCCCTTCATTCGTGAGGGTCATACACACCTCTGCATCCAACTACTGACATTGAATTCCTTGTTTCAAGAAACGGCGAAACGCCAACCCCGCGACTATAAAAACCTGAACCTGGGACAGCGCTAGGAAAAGACCGATGAATTCGAGGCTTTCGGCGGGTACCGCGTAGGATTTTTCGCCACTACGGTCAACAAGCGTGCTTAAACGGCTATCTTATTCAGAGACATCATGGTTTTGGCGCACAAACGCACGTTGCACGCGCTCATATTGAGCCTGCGTCAGCGGCGGCGGCCCCACAGCGCCAGCCAACATCCTGGGCTCACTCCCAACCGCACGCGCCTGGATTACAAACAACCGGATCTCGGCGCGTCGCCCGCGACCCGCCCCCTCGTCATCACGTCGAAAACCGCCCAGCCACAGGCGTTTACCCTGCGCCACGCGCACCACCGTGCTGATTCCCACTCTGCCTGCCGCCCCTGCGGCGCCAGGCGTGGTTTTACCCGCCATCTGGCGGCCATCCTCGAGACTCAGCAGCATTTCGATCTGATTCGCTTGAGCAAAGCGCGGTAGCACACTGGCTTCGGTGCCATAGCGTACGGGCTGCCATTCGCCTTTATTGTCACCGGGGTTGGGCAGGTAGAACGTGTGCTGATCCTGGAACACCGCCGGTACATTTTCCTGGGTGAGTATCACCGGGTACGCTGTGATCCTGGCTTTGCGGCGACGCTCCAGCGCATTGAGTTGCACCATCAAGCGGTTATCGTCCAAGGGTTCCATGACGCGCGTCACGGAAGCCACGCCGTCGGTTTCCCGGGCCCAGGCTGCGCCGAGCTTCTCGAGTTCGTCGCGGTCCACATCGACCTGCCACAGTGACACTTCAATCGGACGTTTGGGCTTGTCCAGCTCCGCCACCAGGTCCTCAATCACCTTCACCTGGGCAGGCTTGCCCTTGATCAACAAACTGTTGGAGTCAGGATAGGCAATCACTAACAAGCTCTTGTCAGCCAGTAAACCCGGCTGGCGCTGCGTGGCATCCTTCTGCTCGATCGCCAGCAGGTTTTCGATTATCGAGGCCATGCCCGGCACATTGACCTTTTCGTTACCCATGGCGTATTGACGGTCCGCCACGTGGGTATTGAATACCTGCACCACGCCGAAGATCTGCTTGCCCATGCGCACCTCGGTGCGTTGCCTGTCCATCAGCCGGGCCAGGTGCAACACCTGATCCACATAATTGGGTGGCCCGGCCACATAGAACGTCCGCCCGCCGCTCTCCCTGAGGGGATAACGTGATTCATCTAGCCCCGAGCGGCGCATGAACCCTCGCAACCTGTCGACCGAGATATGCCGCAGCGCCACCGCCGAGCTTTTTGCTTCGCCGGCGTCATACAGATAAAGCACCTGCCCGTCGCTGTACCAGATCAGACCTTGTTGCGCGGCGACCGCCTCCAGGGTCAGCTGAGCCACCCCCAAATCGAACTCCCCGGAGATACGCTTGCGCGCCACGTCGCGGCTGACGACGACGGGCAGGCCCAAAGGCACCGATAACGCGGTAAAAAAGGTATGCAGGCTCTCATCCCGCGCCTGGTAGCTTTCCCCCAGGGCGGGAGCGTTTGCCAGCAACAACGTAAGGCACATCAGCCAAGGGCACAGCCTGTGGAAACTCATCATTGCCGGGGGTTCGATATACACGCAGGGGTTCCTGGCAGTCTGGCGCAAAGAAGCGGCCATACTGAAAGGCCGTCGACTTTCAATCTTGATGGAAAGCTGACGGCAGGCCACCTCTATCTGCCCGTGGCATGTGCCTTGCTATGGACTTTGCATCAGAGCGCGCACCAACGTCGGAGCGTGCCTACAGACAAAGGCGTCGTTACCCCGCAATGGCCTGCGCAGGCATCACCGCGCTGCCATCTAAGGAAACGACGCTTTTTTTTGACAGAAAAGGTAGGTGTTGATGAACGATTCGGTCGGCAACAGCCCGGTGAACAATGCGCTGGCCTGGGTAAACGGCAGTGACGCCCCGGAAAAGAGCAGCCTCGACCTGGGCTTCATGGCGCTGACCGATTGCGCCTCGCTGGTGGTCGCCGCCACCCAGGGATTCGCTCAGCCCTACGGCCTGACACTGAACCTCAAACGCCAATCATCCTGGGCCAACCTGCGCGACAAACTGGTCAGCGGTGAGTTGGACGCCGCCCACAGCCTGTACGGGCTGGTCTATGCCGTGCACCTGGGCATTGGCGGCGTAGCCTCTACCGATATGGCCGTGTTGATGGGGCTCAACCAAAACGGTCAGAGCATCAACCTCTCCCACAATCTGCAACAACAGGGGGTGGTCACTCCTGATGCACTGGACCGTCACGTGCACCAAAGCCGAACAAAGCTGACCTTCGCCCAGACATTTCCCACAGGCACCCACGCCATGTGGTTGTATTACTGGCTGGCCAGCCAAGGCATTCATCCATTGCAAGATGTGAATAGCGTGGTGGTGCCACCGCCGCAGATGCTCGCGCACTTGCAAGCCGGGCGTATCGACGGCTTTTGCGTCGGAGAGCCCTGGTGCGCCAGCGCAGTCAAGCAAAACCAGGGGTTCACGCTGGCGACCACGCAAGCGATCTGGCCGAACCATCCGGAAAAAGTACTCGGCTGCACCCAGGCGTTCGTCGATCAATACCCGAACACTGCCCGCATGCTGGTAATGGCGATTCTGGAGGCCAGCCGCTTTATCGAAGAAAGCCAGGAAAACCGCCGCTCTACGGCGCAATTGCTCAGCGCCCGCGACTACCTCGATACGCCGCTCGACTGCATCGAGCCACGCCTGCTGGGCGCTTATGACGATGGCCTCGGCAACCAGTGGCAAGACCCGCATGCCTTGAGGTTTTTTGCCGATGGCGAGGTGAACCTGCCGTACCTCTGCGACGGCATGTGGTTCATGACCCAGTTCCGGCGTTGGGGCCTGCTGCGCGAAGACCCGGACTACCTCGGCGTTGCCCGCCAGGTGCAGCAACTGGACCTGTATCGTCAAGCGGCCGCTGCCGTCGGCGTTCCGGCAAACGGCCAGGACATGCGCAGCAGCCAGTTAATCGACGGCAAAATCTGGGACGGCTCCAACCCCGCCGCGTATGCCCGCAGTTTCCGCCTGCACGCCATGGCCGACCCTTCCAGCCGCCACGCCCAGCGTTGACAGGAGGAACCACGATGTTGCGAATCCTGTTGATCAACGATACCCCGCGCAAAGTCGGGCGCCTGAAGGCCGCGCTGACCGAAGCAGGATTCGAGGTGATCGATGAGTCCGGCCTGACCATTGACCTGCCTGCGCGCGTCGAAACGGTGCGACCGGACGTGATCCTGATCGATACCGAGTCGCCCGGCCGCGATGTGATGGAGCAAGTGGTGCTGGTCAGCCGCGACCAACCCCGGCCGATCGTGATGTTTACCGACGAGCACGACCCGAATGTGATGCGCCAGGCAATCAAATCCGGTGTCAGCGCCTACATCGTTGAAGGCATCCAGGCCCAACGCCTCCAGCCCATCCTGGACGTGGCCATGGCGCGTTTTGAAAGCGACCAGGCCCTGCGCGCGCAGCTCCAGGCCCGGGATCAGCAACTGGCCGAGCGTAAACGCATCGAGCTGGCCAAAGGCATGCTGATGAAAATGAAGCACTGCAATGAGGAAGAGGCCTACACCCTGATGCGCCGCCAGGCCATGAGCCGCCAACAGAAACTGATCCAGGTGGCGGAGCAGATTATTGCGATGAGCGAGTTACTCGGCTGAACTGGCGCAGCTCTTGCTAAAGAATCCTCACAGGTAACCAACGGCGGTTGCCCCTTCTACGACAAAGACGTCGCCCACTCGGTTTGCCCTCGCAAACCCGGTGGCGGCGTTTTTTTGTTTTGGCCCCAGAACATGGGGCCGGTGGGGCGGCCCTAAACGGCTGTTCCATCACCAGGCCTTCTTACAAGACTCCCAACCGTTGAGGTGCGTGATGAAATCAAGCTTCTGGAAATCCGGGCACACCCCGACCCTGTTTGCCGCGTTCCTGTATTTCGACCTGAGCTTCATGGTCTGGTACCTGTTGGGCCCGCTGGCGGTACAGATCGCCGCCGACCTGCACCTGACCACCCAGCAACGTGGCCTGGTGGTGGCGACGCCGATCCTGGCCGGCGCGGTACTGCGCTTTTTAATGGGCATGCTGGCCGACAAGCTGTCGCCCAAGACCGCCGGCCTGATCGGTCAGGTGATTGTGATCGCAGCATTGTTCGGGGCCTGGAAGCTTGGCATCCACAGCTACGAGCAAGCCCTGCTGCTCGGCGCGTTCCTTGGCATGGCCGGAGCGTCCTTTGCGGTTGCCCTGCCCCTGGCGTCCCAGTGGTATCCCGCTGAACACCAAGGCAAGGCCATGGGCATCGCCGGCGCCGGTAACTCCGGCACCGTGTTTGCCGCGCTGCTGGCACCGGTGCTGGCCGCTGCGTATGGCTGGAGCAATGTGTTCGGCTTCGCGCTGATTCCGCTGATCCTCACCCTGATTGTCTTCGCCTGGCTGGCGCGCAATGCCCCTGAACGTGCGAAAGCCAAATCCATGGCTGACTACTTCAAGGCCCTGGGCGACCGCGACAGCTGGTGGTTCATGTTCTTCTACAGCGTGACCTTCGGCGGCTTTATCGGACTGGCCAGCGCCCTGCCCGGCTACTTCAACGACCAATACGGCCTGAGCCCGGTGACCGCCGGCTACTACACCGCCGCCTGCGTATTTGGTGGCAGCCTGATGCGTCCGTTGGGCGGCGCCCTGGCTGACCGTTTCGGCGGGATTCGTACCCTGCTCGGCATGTACAGCGTGGCGGCAATCTGCATCGCTGCGGTCGGGTTCAACCTGCCAAGTTCCTACGCTGCATTGGCGCTTTTCGTCTGCACCATGCTCGGCCTCGGCGCGGGTAATGGTGCGGTGTTCCAACTGGTTCCCCAACGTTTTCGCCGCGAGATCGGCGTGATGACCGGCCTGATCGGCATGGCTGGCGGTATCGGCGGCTTCGCCCTCGCTGCGGGTATGGGTGCGATCAAACAAAGCACTGGCAGTTATCAGATGGCCCTGTGGTTGTTCGCCAGCCTCGGCGTGGTGGCCTGGTTTGGCCTGCACGGCGTCAAACGTCGCTGGAGAACCACCTGGGGCTCGGCCGCCGTGACCGCCGCACGCGTCTGATGAGCCTGCAACTGAGCATCGCCCACGCCAGCGCCATCGGCCCTCGAGCGGAAAACCAGGATGCCCTGCGCGTGGTCACCCCGGTGGCGGAACTGGCCGCAAGCAAGGGTTACCTGTGCGCCATGGCCGACGGTGTCAGCCAATGTGCCGACGGTGGCCTGGCCGCGCGCTCGACCTTGCAGGCGCTGGCGCTGGACTACTACGCCACGCCGCAAACCTGGGGCGTAGCACAGGCGCTCGAACGTTTGCTGCTGGCGCAGAATCGCTGGCTACAGGCCAACGGCGGCGGCCAGCCACTGTTGACCACCCTCAGCGCCCTGGTGTTTCGCGGCCAACGCTTCACGCTCGCACATGTCGGCGATTGCCGGGTCTATCGCTGGCTGGACGGCGAATTGCAGCGCATCAGCGAAGACCACGTGTGGGAGCAACCGGGCATGCA
Organism: Pseudomonas sp. UBT; assembly: GCF_050915955.1. Taxonomy (NCBI): domain Bacteria; kingdom Pseudomonadati; phylum Pseudomonadota; class Gammaproteobacteria; order Pseudomonadales; family Pseudomonadaceae; genus Pseudomonas; species Pseudomonas sp. UBT. The sequence goes on from NZ_CP168079.1 coordinate 76,208, forward strand.
CCATGTGCTCAAGCGCGCCCTTGGCCTGGATCAACACCTGGTACTGGATTTTCTCGACGGCGAATTGCGTGAGGGTGAATGTTTCCTGCTGCTCAGCGATGGCGTGTGGGCCACCTTGGGCGATCAAAGCATCCGGGCGATTCTGCGTGAGCAAACCGACCTGGATCTGGCGGTCAACACCCTGGTCAACGCCGCACACCTGGCCGCCAGCCAGGACAATGCCAGCGCGCTGCTGGTGCGTATCGACAGACTGGGTGCCGCCACCCTTGGCGATGCGCTGGTGCAGTTGCAGCAATGGCCGCTGCCACCGGCCCTGAAAGCCGGGCAACACTTTGAGGGCTGGCAGGTTGAAAGCGTGTTGGCGCAGAGTCGCCAGTCCTTGTTGTACCGCGTACGCGATGCACAGCAGCAGCCTTGGCTGCTGAAAACCTTGCCGCTTAACCGCGAGGATGACAACGATGCGGGCCAGGCGCTGCTCTCGGAAGAATGGTTTCTGCGGCGAGTGGCCGGGCGGGCGTTTCCTGAAGTCCACGCGGCCAGTGGGCGTCAGCATTTGTACTACGTGATGCGTGAATATCCGGGGCACACCCTTGCAGAACTGTTCCAGCATCAGGGCCCGTTGCCCCTGGCGCAGTGGCAGTCCATCGCCGAGCGCTTGTTGCGGGCGGTAGGCATGCTGCATCGGCGGCAGATCCTGCACCGGGACATCAAGCCGCAGAACGTATTATTGGGTGACGATGGCGAACTGCGCGTCTTGGATTTCGGCCTGGCGTATTGCCCGGGGCTCTCCGAGGACCGCGCACACGTGCTGCCCGGCACGCCGAGTTTTATCGCACCCGAGGCTTTCAGTGGCGAACCTCCTACGGCGCAACAAGACTTATACGGCGTCGGTGTCACGCTGCATTACCTACTGACCGGGCATTACCCCTACGGCGAAATCGAAGCCTTCCAACGACCCCGTTTCAACCAGCCCGTCAGCGCCAGCCGCTATCGCCCCGACCTGCCGGACTGGTTGCCCCTCAGCCTGGAACGCGCGGTGGCGGCTCACCCCGCACAACGCTATGAAACAGCCGAAGAATGGCTGCTGGTGCTGGAGCAGGCCGACCGCCGTGAGTTGAGCGTGCGGCCCAAACCGCTGCTGGAGCGCGAACCGCTCAAGGTCTGGCAAACCGTGGCGCTGGCATCGCTGCTGGTCAATCTGGTGCTGGCTTACTGGCTGTTGCACCACTAGAGGGCGAATAAACTCAGGGATATCGGCACTCTCCCCAATAAAACCGGGCGCTGGGTAACTTGGCACAACCACTGCATTAACTTTTTCAACAACACACATATAGCCGCTCCTTCAACGTCGAAGGGCCGAGCTTCCCGAGAGAACGGGACCAGGACAAAGGCGTCCTCGCTAGCTAACTAGCGGGGACGCCTTTTTTGTTTGCGCGTGATTTGTCGAGCCATTACGGAGAACGACATGAAAAGACTCAAATTGGTGATGATCGGCAACGGCATGGCCGGGGTTCGCACCCTCGAGGAATTGCTCAAGCTGAGCAGCGACCTGTACGACATCACCGTGTTCGGCGCCGAGCCCCACACCAACTACAACCGAATTCTGTTGTCGCCGGTGCTGGCGGGCGAGCAGACGTTCGAAGAGATCGTGCTCAACGATCTCAGTTGGTACCTGGATAACAACATCAAGTTGTTGCTCAACCGCAAAGTGGTGCAGATCGACCGCATCAAACGCATCGTTATTGCCGAAGACGGCAGCGAAGCCGAATACGATCGCCTGCTGATCGCCACCGGCTCAACGCCGTTTATCCTGCCGATCCCCGGCAACACCTTAAAGGGTGTAATCGGCTATCGCGACATCGCCGATACCCAGGCCATGATCGACACCGCCAAGACCCACACGCACGCCGTGGTGATCGGCGGTGGCCTGCTCGGCTTGGAAGCCGCCAACGGTCTGATGCTGCGCGGCATGCACGTGACCGTGGTGCATATCGGCGAATGGCTGCTGGAGCGCCAGCTGGACAAGACCTGCGGCCAGTTACTGCAAACCGAACTGGAAAACCGTGGCCTGGTGTTTCGGCTGTGTGAACAGACCCAGGCCCTGCACGACGCCGGCAATGGCCGCGTTGGCTCCGTGCAATTCAAGAATGGCGACATCATCCCCGCCGACCTGGTGGTAATGGCTGCCGGTATCCGCCCCAACACTGAACTCGCGGAAAAATCCGGCATCCCCTGCAACCGTGGGATTCTGGTCAACGACACCCTGCAAACCTATGACCCGCGCATCTATGCCATCGGTGAATGTGCCAACCATCGCGGGATTGCCTACGGGTTGGTGGCGCCGCTGTTCGAACAAGCCAAGGTCTGCGCCAATCATCTGGCCCAGCTGGGCTTTGCGACCTACAAGGGTTCGGTCACTTCGACCAAATTGAAGGTGACCGGCATCGACTTGTTCTCGGCTGGCGACTTTATGGGCGGCGAAGGCACCGAGACCATCACCCTCTCCGACCCGATCGGTGGCGTTTACAAGAAACTGGTGATCAAGGACGACATCCTGGTCGGCGCCTGCCTGTACGGCGATACCGCAGACGGCGGTTGGTATTTCCGTCAGATCCGTGAGAACCACGCGATTGGCGAGATCCGCGATCACTTGATGTTTGGCGAAAACACTCTCGGCGATGTAGGCCATCAAGGCCAGGACAAGGCCATGAGCATGGCCGACAACGCCGAAGTCTGCGGATGCAACGGCGTGTGCAAGGGCACCATCGTCAAGGCGATTCAGGAACATGGGCTGTTCAGCGTTGACGACGTGAAAAAGCACACCAAGGCCGCCAGCTCCTGCGGCTCGTGTGCCGGGCTGGTGGAACAGATTTTAATCAACACCGTGGGAGGCGCTGCGGACGTCAAACCGAAAAGCGAAAAGGCTATTTGCGGTTGCAGCGACCTCAACCACGCGCAAATCCGCCAGGCTATCCGCGAACAGCACCTGCTGACCATCGCCGGCACCCTGACTTACCTGAACTGGCGCACACCCAACGGCTGTGCCACTTGCCGCCCGGCATTGAATTACTACCTGATTTCCACCTGGCCCGGCGAAGCCAGGGATGACCCGCAATCGCGCCTGATCAACGAACGCGCCCACGCCAATATTCAGAAGGACGGCACCTATTCTGTAGTCCCCCGGATGTGGGGCGGGGTGACCAATCCCTCGGAGCTACGGCGTATCGCCGATGTGGCCGACAAGTACAACGTGCCGATGGTCAAGGTCACCGGCGGGCAGCGTATTGACCTGCTGGGCATCAAGAAACAGGACCTGCCCGGCGTCTGGAAAGACCTCGACATGCCGTCCGGCCATGCTTACGGCAAATCCATCCGCACCGTGAAGACCTGCGTCGGCAGCGAGTTCTGCCGCTTCGGCACTCAGAACTCCACGCAGTTGGGCATCGAACTGGAGCATGACCTGTTCAATATGTGGTCGCCGCACAAGGTCAAGCTGGCAGTGTCGGGCTGCCCACGCAATTGCTCGGAAGCGGGCATCAAGGACGTAGGAATTATCGGTGTCGACTCCGGCTGGGAGATGTATATCGGCGGCAATGGCGGGATCAAAACCGAAGTCGCAGCGTTCTTCGTCAAGCTGAAAACCGCCGAAGAAGTCCGCGAATACAACGGCGCTTTCCTGCAGCTGTACCGCGAAGAAGCCTTCTACCTAGAGCGCACCGTGCATTACCTGCAACGGGTGGGCATGGAACATATCAAGAAGGCCGTATTGGAAGACCCGGCCAGGCGCCAGGCGCTCAATGAGCGCCTGCAGTTCTCACTGTCATTCGAACAAGACCCTTGGAAGGAACGCCTGGAGCAGCCGCTGCTGAAAAAGGAGTTCGAGGTTATTCCCGTCAAGCAACTGGAGGTGCAGGCATGAACTGGCTGGATATTTGCGCCCTCGATGAAATCAACACTCTGGGTTCGCGCATCATCAATGGACCCAAAGGCGATATCGCGATTTTTCGTACCAGTGATGACGAAGTTTTCGCCCTCGACGACCGCTGTCCGCATAAGGGCGGGCCACTGTCCCAAGGTTTGATCTATGGCAAGCGCGTGGCCTGCCCGCTGCATAACTGGCAGATCGACCTGGCGTCCGGCGAAGCCCAGGCACCGGATATTGGCTGCGCCCATCATCACTCCGCCCGCGTGGAAAACGGCCGAGTGATGTTGGCCCTGCGGGACGCGGGTTGATGAACCGCCAGACCACTGCATCCACTTGTTGTTATTGCGGGGTGGGTTGCGGCGTGCTGATCGAGCATGACGGCTCGCAGATCCTGGCCGTGCAAGGCGACCCGAACCACCCGGCAAACTTCGGCAAGTTGTGCAGCAAAGGCGCCAGCCTGCACCTGACCGGCGACCTGGCTGCCCGCGCCTTGTACCCGGAGCTTCGCCTGGGCAAAGGCCTGGCCCCTGCCCGCACCGACTGGGACACGGCTCTCGAACACGCGGCCAACGTGTTCGCCGACACCATCGCCGAGCACGGGCCGGACAGCGTGGCGTTCTACATATCCGGGCAATTGCTGACAGAGGACTATTACAGCTTCAACAAGCTGGCCCGCGCGGTGGTCGGCACCAACAATATCGACAGCAACTCGCGGCTGTGCATGTCTTCGGCGGTGGTTGGCTACAAGCGCAGCCTGGGCGCCGATGCACCGCCGTGCAGTTATGAAGACCTGGAGTCCAGCGACTGTGTGATGATCGTCGGCAGCAACATGGCCTACGCCCACCCAGTATTGTTCCGACGCCTGGAGGAAGCTAAATCCCGGCGTCCACAGATGAAAGTCGTGGTCATTGACCCCCGGCGTACCGACACCTGCGATTTGGCTGACCTGCACTTGGCGATCTTGCCGGGCACGGACGTCGCGTTGTTTCACGGAATTTTGCATCTGTTGCTGTGGGAAGACTGGATCGACCGCGACTTTATCCAGGCGCATACCGATGGGTTGGCCGAGTTAAAGCGACTGGTGCATGACTACACACCGCAAATGGTCACGCAGTTGTGCGGGATCAGCGTCGAGCAACTGCGCCTGTGTGCGCAATGGGTCGGCACGTCCAGCAGTTTTCTGTCGCTGTGGTGCATGGGGCTGAACCAATCCACCGCCGGCAGTGCGAAAAACAGCGCGCTGATCAACTTGCACCTGGCGACCGGCACGATTGGCCGACCGGGCTGTGGGCCGTTTTCCCTGACGGGTCAGCCCAATGCGATGGGTGGACGCGAGACCGGCAGCTTGTCGAATTTACTCCCAGGGCACCGCGAAGCGGCCAACCCCGAACACCGAGCGCAAGTCGCCGCCTATTGGGGAGTTGAATCGTTGCCCGCGACAACCGGGCTAACGGCGATCGAACTGTTCGAGCAAATCCAGGCCGGCAAGATCAAGGCACTGTGGATTGCCTGTACCAACCCTGCGCAATCCCTGCCGGACCAGAACAGCGTCCGTGCGGCCTTGGCCGCCTGCCCGTTCGTGGTCTTGCAGGAAGCCTTTCGCACGACCGAAACTGCTGCCTATGCCGACCTGCTGCTGCCTGCCGCCAGTTGGGGGGAGAAGGAAGGCACAGTGACCAACTCCGAACGGCGTATTTCCCACGTGCGCCGCGCCATCGTCCCACCAGGAGAAGCGCGTCCCGATTGGGCGATTACGGTGGATTTCGCACGGCGGCTGGAGCGTCGCTTACGGCCGGGATCGACCAGCCTGTTTACGTTTGAACAACCTGCGCAGATTTTTGATGAGTACAAAGGACTGACCGGCGACCGCGACCTAGACTTGTCAGGCCTCAGCCATGCCCTGCTCGATCAGATCGGCCCGCAGCAATGGCCATTTCCCGTGGGCGCGCAAACGGGAACGCCGCGCCTGTACACCGATGGCACCTTCCCCACCGAAACCGGCCGCGCGCACTTTATCGCCGACCCTTACCGCGCCGCCAAGGAACAGCGGGACGCGCGCTTCCCGCTGACCCTTATCACCGGCCGCCTGCGCGACCAGTGGCACGGCATGAGCCGCACCGGCACAGCGGCGCAGTTATTCGGGCACGTCAGTGAGGCGTTACTGAGCCTGCACCCGGAAGAGTTACGCCGCCATCGCTTCAAAGAAGGTGACCTGGTCAGCCTGAAAAGCCGTCGCGGCAGCGTGATCGTCGCCGTCAGCAGTGACGACAGCGTGCGCCCAGGCCAGGCGTTCTTGCCCATGCATTGGGGCGATCGCTTTCTCAAAGGCGGCGTCAACGTCCTGACCCCACCGGCGTTCGATCCCCTGTCAAAACAACCCGAACTCAAGCACAGCGGCGTGCGCCTGGAACCCGTGCAACTGCCATGGCAGCTGTTCGCGCTGATCGAAGGAAATATACAGCAACACTTTGAGGCCCTGCGCCCGCTGTGCGAGGGTTTTGCCTACGTCAGCCTCAGCCTGGCCGGGCGGGAACGGCCGGCGCTGCTGGTGCGCGCTGCGCACACCGAAGCGCCCGACCTGCAACTGTTGACCCGAATCGACGAACTGCTGGGCCTCAACGACGGCCCTGTCATGGCCTATGACGATCCCCGTCGCTCAATCGGCAAGCGCGTCAAAATTGAAAAAGGCCGCATTACTGCGCTGCGCCTGGCAGGCGAAACCCTGGCCCGGCACTGGCTGCAAAACCTCTGGCAGGAAGGACGGGCTGACGAACAACTGCGTCGCTGGCTGTTGGCGCCGCTCAGTGCTCCACCGGGTGGCACGACAGCCAGCACCAAGACTTTGTGCAACTGCAAGAACGTCAGCGAAAGCGCGGTGTGCGCCGGTATCGGCCGTGGATTGAACCTGGACGGGCTCAAACAGGAACTCGGCTGCGGCACTCAATGCGGCTCCTGTGTACCGGAAATCAAACGTCTTTTGGCCAGCAACCCGCAGCCAATCGCAATGCGTGTGTGAGGGGAAAATATGAGCGCAAAGGTTTGGCTGGTGGGCGCAGGGCCGGGTGATCCGGAGTTGTTGACCCTCAAGGCGGTGCGGGCCCTGCACGAAGCCGATGTGGTGCTGATCGATGATTTGGTCAACCCGGCAGTGCTGGAACACTGCGTCAACGCGCGGGTAATCACCGTAGGCAAGCGTGGGGGTTGCCGTTCGACGCCGCAGGATTTCATTCACCGCCTGATGCAGCGTTATGCGCGCCAGGGCAAATGCGTGGTGCGACTTAAAGGTGGTGACCCGTGCATTTTTGGTCGAGGCGGCGAAGAGGCGACGTGGTTGCGTGAGCGCGGGGTGGAGGTGGAATTGGTCAACGGGATTACAGCGGGGCTGGCGGGGGCAACGAATTGCGATATCCCGCTGACGTTACGTGGTGTCAGCCGAGGCGTAACACTGGTCACGGCGCATACCCAGGACGACAGCAGCCTGAACTGGCGCGCATTGGTCGAGGGTGGCACGACGTTGGTGGTGTATATGGGCGTGGCGAAACTTGAGGAGATTCGTCAGCAACTGCTGGAAGGCGGAATGGCCGCGGATATGCCGGTGGCGATGATCGAAAACGCATCGCTGCCCCAGCAGCGCGAATGTCGCAGTCATCTGGCGTCTATGCATGCGGATGCGCAGGCGTTTGCCCTGAAGAGCCCGGCGATCCTGGTGATCGGCCCTGTTGCCGCCACTGCACAGGCGATCCGGGTTGCGGTCTCAGCCAGCATTTGAGGCAAATCACAGGCGAAAAAAAGCCCGGCCTAAGCCGGGCTTTTTTCTACCACTCAGTAATTACTGAGCAGCTTGAGCTTCTACCGAGGCTTCTACGCGACGGTTGATAGCGCGGCCAGCTTCAGTTGCGTTGTCAGCAACTGGGCGGGATTTGCCATAACCAACCGAGCTTACACGGTTAGGAGCGATACCGTCTTTGACCAGAACTTGCTTGACCGCGTCAGCACGACGCTGGGACAGCTTCTGGTTGTAAGCGTCAGGACCGACGGAGTCAGTGTGACCTTCAACAACGGTGGTGGTCTGTGGGTACTGTTTCATGAAGTCAGCGAGGTTTTTCACGTCGCCGTAGCTGTTAGGCTTAACAACCGACTTGTCGAAGTCGAACTTCACGTCCAGCTCAACACGAACAACCTGAGCAACTGGAGCTTCTGGCTCTGGAGTTGGCTCTGGAGCTGGTGCTGGGGTAGGAGCTGGAGCAACTGCGCCAGCGTTACCGCCGAAGTTCACACCCAGGCCGACCAGTGCGGAGTAATCCCACTTGCCGTTGTCCAGTGCGTAGTCAGCTTCAACGCCAGCACGTGCGAACAGGTTGTTGGTGAAGTAGTACTTCACGCCAGCGCCAGCGATAGCCAGGGTCGACTGGTCACGACCAGTGTGACCGTCAGCAGCAACGTTGGTACGGCTCTGGTGACCGAAACCACCTTCAACGTATGGACGCAGGGAGTCAACACCGGCCTGACCGAAGTGGTACTGAGCAGTCACGCTGCCAGTGTCACCTTTGATCTTCTGGTTGCCAGTACCGCCGTTGGAGCGGGTGTGGTTGGTCGTGTCGTAGTTCAGGTTGATCGACACGTCGTCGGTCAAGAAGTAACCGATGCTTGCGCCAGGGTTGAAGCCGTCTTCGATGTGCTTAACGCTATCGTTGTACTGCTTCTTGTAGAACAGCTGGCCTTCAACTGCGCCTTGGCCTTGTGCCAGAGCGCCGAAAGAAGTGGCAGCAATAAGAGAACCAATGGCAAAGCCCAAGGTGTTTTTCAGTTTCATCCGTTAAATCCCCATCTGGTGATTGTAAAGCAGTCCCACAAACCGGGGGACAACTCGGCGACAAGTCTAACAGAACTTGCCTACACGTAAGAGATATTTGCACCGAACTAAGTTTCAGTACTGCCCGCAAATTTCTCACGTAATTTATCAAGAGCACGTTTGTAACGCATTTTTGTAGCACTCAAACCCATGTGCATGATGTCAGCAATTTCCTGAAACTCGAGCTCTGCGACAAATCGTAGCACCAGAATTTCACGGTCAATTGGATTCACATACACCAACCAACGGTCAAGTCCGCCCTTCTCCTCGGGTGTCGGCGCCTTTTCTTCAGACGCTTCCTCAAGGGGGTCCAGACTCAAAGCGTCCATCAAGCGACGCTTCCGCCGTTCCTTACGATACTGCGTGATGCACTCGTTGTACGTGATGCTGTAGAGCCATGTCTTGAACTTCGATTTCCCCTCGAAGTTCTTCAGGCCGTACAGCACCTTGAGCATCACTTCCTGACAGACATCGTCCGCGTCTCTATCGTTCCCTAAATACCTTGAACAAACGTTGAACAGAGTGCGTTGATACCTGCGCATCAATTCTTCGTACGCGCGTGTTACGTGAAACAGCTCCGTGTGCGAGCGCGCGACCAACTCCTCATCAGAGAGCTCACGGGGGTCATAGCGCGTAGACAGCGTTTGGGCTTTATTCAAAACAAGTCGTGCCGACAGTCAGGTCAATGTCCGCTACAGCCCGGTCACCCGGGTTTGCGGCGGCGTACATTAGCAGGGTTTACCGGGTTAGCGGCTACTGACCTGCTGCTCCAGAAGAATCCGATTGGACAGTGACACCAGGTCACCGTCATCGGTCAGCACCGTCGTCTTGACTGTACCGATCTCTTCGATTTGCCCTTCGACCTCGCCCACACGGACCTGTTGCCCAACCTGATACAGCTCACGCACATAGATTCCCGCAAGAATCTGACCGGCAATTTCCCGGCTACCCAACCCCATGGCCAGCGCAACGGCCAGACCAACGGTAATCAAAACAATCACAATCACGTGGTTAAGAAGGTCAGTTTTGACCTCCAACTGGCTGATCGCGACGGAAATACTGATGATGATCACCAGCCCCTGGGCAATTCGCCCCAGGCCCGCAGCATAGTCCAAGCCCACGCCTTCGGCTGCCCCACGCACCAGACCGTTGGCCAATTGCGCCAGCAAAACGCCTACCAGCAACACCAGCGCGCCGCCGAATACTTTCGGCAAATACAGCGCCAGCATGTCGAGCGTAGCTGAAACTCGCTCAAGTCCAAGGGATTGAGCCGCAGAAACCAGAAAAATAAGTAAAACGAACCAGTAGACGATCTTCCCGATCAGGGTAGAGATCGGGACTTGCAGCCCGGCACGGCCCAATAGTTTGGTCAAACCGGTGCCCGCCATCAAGCGATCCAGCCCAAGCTTGGCGAGTAATTTGGACAGCAAGGTGTCGAGCAACTTGGCCACGACAAAACCCAGCAATACCAGGACCAGAGCACCAAACAGGTTGGGAATGAAATTCGCCACCTTGGTCCACAATGCGGTCATCGCGGTGACCAGGCTCTGGGTCCAGAGATCAAGTTCCATATTCAATCAGCCTTATCAGCAGTGCGAGCAAGAGGTTTACGACGGGAAACCGGCGATACATGGGCCGAACCATTGTTCAGGGCCATCATCAACGCAGGCAGCCAACGACCGAGCAAACCGAACAGGTCACCCGCCCCTACCTGACGGTTGGCGGTTTTCAACACGCGGCCCAGGCAAGCGTCGTCGTCACGGTTGGACGGCGAAGCATTGAGCATGTCACGCAAAGACTGTTCGAACGGATCGTGCATAAAGACCTCTCGCAAGTATTTTAAAAGACGAGGGTTAAATTCTTGGGGTCACATGCGACCCTTCCTGTGTTCAGGTCATATTCAGGTCAAACCCAGCGCAATCGTCGAAATAGCCACCATTGCCCGAGCGCGACAGCCACCATCATCAGGCAGGCAATCGCGAATCCGTAGGGGTCACCGGAGAAGGGTATTCCGCCCACGTTTATACCCAGCAAACCGGTCAGAAAACTCATCGGCAGGAAGATTCCCGTGATGATCCCAAAGCGATACATGGTGCGATTCATGCGCACGCTCAAGCGCCGGTCTTCGGTCTCAAGCACAAGCCCCACGCGCTCCCGAGTCAATTCGAGCTCTTCCAGGTAACGGGTCAGGCTGTTGTTCAATTCGTTCCAATAGTCAGCATCATCGTTACAGAACCACGGCAATTTGATCCGCGTCAGCTGGGCAAAAATATCCCGCTGCGGCGCCAGGAATCGCTTCAGCCCAGCCGCTCGTCGACGGATCTGCAAAACATTGCCATGTTCCGGAGTATACCGTTCGTCGGCATCAAGTTTTTCTTCCTCGAAATCGACGATTTCGGAAAGATCGGTCACCAAATCCTGCACTTTATGGGTCAGGTACTGCGCCATATAAAGGATGAGTTCAGACGAGGTTTTTGGGCCTTTGCCCTCCGCCAGTTGCACCAGCAACTCATCAGTGGCGCGCAGCGGGCGCAAGCGCAAGGAAATCACGCGACTGGCCGCAGCGAAGATACGCACCGAGACCATGTCTTCCGGCTCGGCCCCCGGGTTGAGGTTGACCCCTCGCAGAAACAGCAGCAATTCGTCGTCCGGCAGCGGCAACAGGCGCGGACGGGTGTTTTCCTCCAGCAACAAGTCGCACGCGAACTCGCTCAAGCCGCTGGATTTACGCAACCAGGTCTGGGTCTGCGGATGGCTGCGATCCCAATGCAACCACAGGCTTTCCTGGGGCTGCAGTTGCAAATCGTCGAGCTCAGTCCGGGCAATCGAACGCGCACCGCCTTTACCGTCCAGTACCAGGGCATGCACCAGCCCCCACTGCGCGTTTTCTTCCTCGAACATCCTCACCCCTATGGCTACAGCAGTTTATTCAGGCATTTTCAGCGGGCTTGGCGAGACAATCACACCATTATTGTCCGCATAGATGTATTCACCCGGGCGGAAGGTCACGCCCGCGAAGGTCACCACTACGTTCAGGTCGCCAATGCCGCGCTTGTCGGTTTTCATCGGGTGAGTGGCCAGTGCCTGCACACCCAGGTCAGTCTGGGCGATGACATCGACATCACGGATGCAACCGTAGATCACCAGCCCTTCCCAGCCGTTTTTTGCGGCTTTCTCGGCGATCATGTCACCCAGCAACGCGCGGCGCAGGGAACCACCACCGTCGACTACCAGCACTTTGCCGGCACCCGGCTGGTCGGCCTGCTCCTTGACCAACGAGTTGTCTTCGAAGCATTTGATGGTGACGATTTCGCCACCAAAGGAGTCTCGGCCACCGAAATTGCTGAACATCGGCTCAACCACCTGCACCAGGTCCGGGTAGGCGTCGCACAAGTCGGGCGTCACGTAATGGTTCATCGAGAAACTCCTGTCGTGAAAGAAGAGGTCGAACATCCCACGGTGTACATCAGAAAAACGCGTCGTGACAGGCAATCTTTACATGCTCACCCGCTGACGGCGGCCATGATCAAACCCATTTTGTCGCAACGCAATAGCCATTGCGCGACTGAATATGACCAGAAGCCCATAACGCGTCATATCTTAGCCGCAACCACACACAAGTGAAACGCCCTTGGTAGAGCGCTTGCGTCAAACCATTGCGGCAATCTGCGATTGCGCCCCGAACAAAGGTGTGAGCGGATCGTTCAACCACTGCGCCACCAACGGCCACACTTCGGCCTGGGCGGCTTTACTGACCAGCATTTCAACATGCCCGAAATCCCCGGTAAAACCTTGCCCGCGCCCCAGGCACAGGTATTGGCGATGCACAGAGCCCACTTGCTCGAACAGTTTGCGACACGCCCAATCCGGGTCTTGCCGATCACCCGCAGCGCTCACCGCCAACAGCGGCACGTCAACGTCGGCCAAGCCCTTCCACCAGTCTTGCTTACCCTCGCCAAAGCGACCGAACAGGCCATTCCAGCGCATGGCCTCGATCATCACGCCCGCCGGCTCGTCCTCCGGACCGCGCTTGAGGCGGGAGCCGGAGACCTCGCCAAAGCGCTTCAAGAGCAAACGCCCCGTCCACTCCAGCGGTGGAATTTTCAACGGCCAGTGGGTGCGGCTGACCTGGCAGCCAAACAGCGCGACTGAGGCCACTGCTGGCGCGCCAAGGTGCTGACCGCCCAAGGCTGCCGCCAGAGCGGTGCCACCCAGGGAATGCCCGATCCAGTGCGGGATTTGCGCACTTTGCTCACGCACAAACGCCCCGATGGCCGGCAAATCGTAACGCGCATAATCGGTGACGCGATTGCTGGCGTAGTTCTGATTGCGCTTGGACAGGCCATGCCCGCGCATTTCCGGGATCCATACATCAAATCCCTGGCGCGCCAGGTAAGCGCCCAGGCCGATGCCTTTAGGCGAGTACCAGAAGCGCCGATTGGAAAAACTACCGTGCACTAAAATTACCGGCGTGCCCCGGTTTTCCGGGACATCCGCCAGGCCCAAACGGGTCACGGCCAACTCGACGGTGCCGTCCGGGCTGTTGCCGGGTTTGAGGCGGTACACATCTTCACTCAGGTCGCCGCGACGTTCAGCGCTGATCAGGGCGACGGGAAACAGGTTGCTACTGCTTTGCATAATGCTCTTGCACAAAAAAGGGCGGCGTCCGGAAGGAGTTCCGCCCTGCACAGATAAGAATGCCGGTCACCCTTAATGAGTGACCGGCACTTTTGACGTAACGACCTTATGCGGGCGCTTGGCCTTCCGCGAGGAAGAACCAGGTTTCCAGCACGGAATCGGGGTTCAGCGAGACGCTTTCGATGCCCTGCTCCATCAGCCATTTGGCCAGGTCCGGGTGGTCGGAAGGGCCTTGGCCGCAGATCCCGATGTACTTGCCGGCCTTGTTACACGCCTGGATGGCGTTGGCCAGCAGCTTCTTGACCGCCGGGTTACGCTCGTCGAACAAGTGAGCGATGATCCCCGAATCGCGGTCCAGGCCCAGGGTCAGCTGGGTCAGGTCGTTGGAGCCGATGGAGAAACCGTCGAAGAACTCCAGGAACTCTTCGGCCAGGATGGCGTTGGATGGCAGTTCGCACATCATGATCACGCGCAAGCCGTTTTCACCACGACTCAGGCCGTTTTCCGCCAGCAGATCAACGACCTGGCTCGCCTCGCCGAGGGTACGCACGAACGGCACCATAATCTCGACGTTGGTCAGGCCCATCTCGTTGCGCACGCGTTTGAGCGCACGGCACTCCAGCTCGAAGCAGTCACGGAAAGCTTCGCTGATGTAACGCGAGGCGCCGCGGAAACCCAGCATCGGGTTTTCTTCTTCCGGCTCATAGAGCTTGCCGCCGATCAGGTTGGCGTATTCGTTGGACTTGAAGTCCGACAGGCGCACGATGACCTTTTTCGGGTAGAAGGCCGCCGCCAGGGTGCTGATGCCTTCCACCAGCTTCTCGACGTAGAAACCTACCGGGTCGTTGTAGCCGGCGATGCGCTTGTCGACGCTTTCCTTGATCTCCAACGGCAGACCGTCGTAGTTCAGCAAGGCCTTGGGGTGCACGCCGATCATGCGGTTGATGATGAATTCCAGGCGGGCCAGGCCCACACCGGCGTTTGGCAACTGCGCGAAATCGAAGGCACGGTCCGGGTTACCGACGTTCATCATGATCTTGAACGGCAGGTCTGGCATGGCGTCGATGGAGTTTTGCTTGATGTCGAAGCCCAGTTCGCCTTCAAAGATGAAGCCGGTGTCGCCTTCGGCGCAGGACACCGTCACACCTTGGCCATCTTTCAACAGTTGGGTGGCGTTGCCGCAACCCACCACAGCAGGGATCCCCAGCTCACGGGCGATGATCGCCGCGTGACAGGTACGCCCGCCGCGGTTGGTGACGATGGCGCTGGCGCGCTTCATCACCGGCTCCCAGTCCGGGTCGGTCATGTCGGAAACCAGTACGTCACCTGGCTGGACTTTGTCCATTTCGGACACGTCCTTGATGATCCGCACTTTACCGGCGCCAATGCGCTGGCCGATGGCGCGACCTTCTACCAGCACGGTGCCGGTTTCTTTGAGCAGGTAACGCTCCATGACGTTGGCCGAGGTACGGCTCTTCACGGTTTCAGGTCGAGCCTGCACGATGTACAACTTGCCGTCGTCACCGTCTTTGGCCCACTCGATGTCCATCGGGCACTTGTAGTGCTTTTCGATGATCATTGCTTGCTTGGCCAATTCGCTGACTTCGGCGTCGGTCAGGCAGAAACGCGCGCGTTCGGCCTTGTCGACATCAACGGTTTTCACCGAGCGACCGGCCTTGGCCTCGTCGCCGTAGATCATCTTGATGGCTTTGCTGCCCAGGTTACGGCGCAGGATGGCCGGACGGCCTGCCTCAAGGGTGTGTTTGTGGACGTAGAATTCGTCCGGGTTGACCGCGCCTTGTACGACGGTTTCGCCCAGACCGTAGGCACCGGTGATAAACACCACGTCACGGAAACCGGATTCGGTGTCCAGTGTGAACATCACGCCGGCGGTGCCGGTTTCCGAACGTACCATGCGCTGCACACCGGCAGACAAGGCCACCAGCTTGTGGTCGAAACCCTGGTGTACACGATAGGAAATAGCGCGGTCGTTGAACAGTGAGGCGAACACTTCCTTGGCTGCGCGGATAACGTTTTCCACGCCGCGGATATTAAGGAAGGTTTCTTGCTGGCCGGCAAAGGAGGCATCCGGCAAGTCTTCAGCGGTGGCAGAAGAGCGCACGGCGACGGCCATGTCGGGGTTGCCGGCCGACAAAATGGCGAAAGCAGTGCGGATTTCTTCGTTGAGCTTCTCGGGGAACTCGGCGTCCATGATCCATTTACGGATCTGGGCGCCGGTCTTGGCCAGGGCGTTGACGTCATCGACGTCCAGGGCGTCCAGCGCGGCGTGGATCTGAGCATTCAACCCGCTCAGCTCGAGGAAATCGCGGTAAGCCTGGGCCGTGGTGGCGAAACCACCGGGCACCGAAACACCAGCGCCTGCAAGATTACTGATCATCTCGCCGAGGGATGCGTTCTTGCCCCCCACATGCTCTACATCATGGACGCCGAGCTTATCGAGGGAAACTACGTACTCTACCAAGGTGATCTCTCCACTTTCTGTGTTGGAAAAGCTCAGGACGCCGGCTGCTCAGTAGGAGCAAACGCTGACGCTTGTGGCCTGGACCTGGAAAATAAGTGAGAATGCGGCCCACTGCGGGACGGCAAAATCGCGCCTATCATATCCAAGATTCGCCATCAGCTTAAGGCCCAGGGCTCAAATGAAACGATCTGCTTTCTTTATCTCCGACGGCACCGGCATTACAGCCGAAACATTGGGTCAGAGCCTGCTCGCGCAGTTCGAAAACATTACCTTCGCCAAATTCACGCGGCCCTATATCGACAGCGTGGATAAAGCGCGGGCCATGGTACAACAAATCAATCTGGCGGCCGAAAAAGACGGTTGTCGCCCGATCATTTTCGACACCATCGTCAATCAGGATATTCGTGAGATCCTCGCGACTTCCAATGGTTTCATGATCGACATCTTCTCCACGTTCCTGGCGCCGCTGGAGCAAGAGCTGAGTGAACACTCTTCCTATTCCGTAGGAAAGTCCCATTCCATTGGGCACAACTCCAATTATATGGAGCGTATCGAGGCGGTAAACTTCGCCCTCGACAACGATGACGGCGCCCGTACTCACTACTATGACAAGGCCGACCTGATCCTGGTGGGCGTATCCCGCTGCGGCAAGACCCCGACGTGCCTGTACATGGCCATGCAGTTCGGCATCCGCGCGGCCAACTATCCGCTGACCGAAGACGACATGGAGCACCTGACGCTGCCGGCCGCCCTGCGCGCGCACCAGCACAAGCTGTTCGGCCTGACCATCGACCCGGACCGCCTCACCGCCATCCGCAATGAGCGCAAGCCCAACAGCCGCTACTCCAGCTATGCCCAGTGCGAGTTCGAAGTGCGCGAAGTGGAAAATCTGTTCCGTCGCGAGAATATTGCGCACATCAATTCCACGCATTTCTCGGTGGAAGAGATATCGGCGAAGATTCTGGTAGAGAAAGGCGTAGAGCGACGCTTTAAATAATCTCTGTTGCTTGAACTGACGCCATCGCAGGCAAGCCAGCTCCCATAGCGGAATACACTGCAAATGTGGGAGCTGGCTTGCCTGCGATGAACGGTAACTCGGTTTACCGTCCTACAAATGAAACCTGTCCCCACCCTGCCCCAACGCCGTCGCCAGCGCATCAAACCCCGCCCGCAACAACTGGTCATCCCCCGACGTATTACAAATGCTCGCCCGAATAAACTGCGGCACTGCTGTTTGCCCCACGGCAAACGCCTCGGCGGTGGCGATCAGGTAATTATTCTGCTTGAGCTCCGCCTCAATTTCCGACGCTCGCCATGGCTCCGGTACTTCAATCCAGAAATGCGGACTGTTGAGGTGGGTGCGGTACTCCAAGCCGGTCAGCAGGTCACGCACCAGGGCTTTGCGTCGGCTGATCTCATTGATTTGTTGGCGTAACAGGTATTCCGCCGTGCCGTTTTCGATCCACTGGGTTGCCAGTTCCAGGGTCACCGGCGTGGCCATCCAGCACGTCGAGCGCAACGCTGCCGAAATACGGCTGACCAACGCCGGTGGCGCATGCACATATCCCACACGTAACCCGGCAGACACCGCCTTGCTCAGGCTACTGATCAAAATCGTACGCTCCGGTGCGAAAAAGCTTAGCGGTGGTGGGCGATCTTCCACCAGGACGCCGTGGGCTTCGTCTTCAAGAATCAGCAGATTATGCTCACGGCATACCTTAACCAAAGCCTCACGGCGTGCGACAGACAGCACCGCCGTGGTCGGATTCTGGATGGTCGGTGTGCAGTACAGCGCCGAAACCCGGTGATTACGACAAACTTCATCCAGCGCACCGGGCAGCACGCCTTCCTCATCCATCTCCAGACCGATCAGACGTACGCCGAGCATCCGCGCAGCGGTAATCAGCCCAGGGTACGTGAGCTGTTCAGTGACCACCGTATCGCCCGCCCGCAGCAGCGCCATCATGGCGCAAAGCAAGCCATGCTGGCCGCCATTGACACAGATGACCTGCTCGGGAATCGGGTGAAATTCGCGCTGCACCAGCCATTGCGCACCGGCCTCACGGTAGCGCGGCAAACCGGCGTCGGGTGTGTAGGCACTGATGTCTTGAAGGAACTTGGCATTGGTCGACAGGGTTTGGAAGCTCTGCGCGAGAAACACCGTCTCCTGCCCGGGAATATGCATGTTACGGCTCATATCGAAATAATGACGTGGCTCCTCGCTGACGTTGCGAAAGCCTTCATCACGCTGACGCTCCATCCCACGCTTGCGTACGAAAGTACCGTCACCCACCCGTGCCACCACTAACCCAAGGCGTTCCAGTTCGCCGTAGGCTCGGCTGATGGTGCCGATGGTCACGCCCAGATTGTCGGAAAGAACCCGATGGGGCGGCAGTTTTCGCCCCGGCTCAATCAAGCCTTCAAGGATGCCGCGTTCCATCACGTCAGACAGGCGCTTGTACTTCACGCCCTGACCGCTGGACAACCCCTCACGCATAATTGACACCATGTCAATATTTGTTTTGACAGCCATCATTCGCCCTAATAGTGTGCTTTTACGGGTTCAATCACCGAATGAAACAACTTAATACACAGTCAATATAGAGTTCAATTCCGGCTCAGGGAAGCAATAAACGATGCCAATGTCCGCCGTTCTTGAAAACACTACAAAAACAAAAACTCAGAAACAGTGGTTGGCCGGCCTGGTAACCAGCGTGATGTTTCTTATCGTGTGCCTGAGTTGGGGCACCACTTGGCTGGGGATCAAGATCGCCGTCGAAAGCGTGCCTCCGCTGACGTCTGCAGGCTTGCGCTTCCTGATCGCGTTTCCGTTGTTTCTGTGCTTTGCCCTGGTGCGCCGCGAACCGATCCTGTTCCCGCGAGAAAGCCGCTGGTTCTTCGTATTCGTAACACTGTCCTATTTCAGCGTTCCCTATTACTTGCTCAACTATGGCGAGATGCACGTCTCGTCCGGCCTCACTGCCCTGCTGTTCAGCTGCATGCCCGTCTTCATCCTGATTTTCTCCGCGCTGTTCCTGCGCGAGCGCATCTACTTTTCCCAGGTGGTCGGCATCGGCATCGGTTTCGGCAGCCTCTACATGATCATCAAGAGCCAGGGCCTGCACCTGGATCACGCCGAGTTCTTCGGGGTACTGGCGATCCTGACCGCCGCGATTATGCATGCACTGTGCTATGTCATTACCAAGCAAAAAGGCAGCGCCATCAGCGTAATTACCTACAACACCCTGCCCATCGGCATTGCCGGGCTGATGCTGTTCGTCGCCGGGCTGTGGTTTGAAACGCCCACGTTCGAAAACATTACCCTGCGTTCCTGGAGTGCACTGTTCTACCTGGGGCTGGTGGCGTCGGTGGGCGGCTTTATCGTCTATTTCATGCTGCTAAAACGCTTGAGCCCGATCATTTTGTCGTTCGTGTTCATCATCTTCCCGGTGTTCGCGGTGATCATCGGCGCCTGGTACGAAGGCGTGGAGATTTCCCGTGACCTGATGCTGTACTCGGCCATCCTGCTGGCCGGCTTTGCGATTACCAAGTTGCCGGTTGAAAAACTGCTGGCCAAGAAAAATTGACTGTCCTGCCCCATCAACATCAGCCACGCGAGAGAAACATGGATGTCCTCCGCCCGACCGCCCTGGAACAGATCTACGCCCACGCCAGCCGCAGCTACCCCGAAGAGTGCTGTGGTTTTGTCTTCGCCGACGGCAGTGTGTACCTGGGCAGCAATATCCAGAATGAGCTGCACCGCAAGAACCCCGAGATGTACTCGCGCAGCGCGGCCAACGGCTACACCTTTTCCGTGGCCGACACGCTGCTGCTGAACAAGGCGTTTCGCAGCGATAACCCGGTGGTGGTGATCTACCACTCCCACCCGGACGTCGGTGCCTATTTCAGTGACGAAGACCAGGACAAGGCGCTGTTCCTGGGTGAGCCGATCTACCCCGTCAGCTACCTGGTGGTGGACGTTCGCCAGGGTAAGGCCCTGGGCTCAAAGCTGTTTGCCTGGGATGGCAAGCATTTCGCACTTCAACCCTTCAACGACCTGCACACGGAGTTGTCCATGAACGCTGTCTCTTTCCCCGATATTCTGGTTCGCGTGGCCAAGCTGCCGGAATCGACCCTTGAGGGCACTGGATCGACATTGCGCGAAGTCATTGAAAACCTCTGCAGCAGCCACCCACAGCTGCGCCCGCACCTGTTCCACGAAAAAAACAACCAGCTCAAGGAGCACTTTCTGTTCACCGCCGAAGAAGAACTGATCGGCGCAGATGACACATTGCCGGAAAAAGCCAGGATCGAAGTGCTGCTCGCGACCTCAGGCGGCATGGATGTCGACGCCCTGAGCAATGAAGAAGTGCAGCGTTACGTGCGCCACATCACGCTGCCGGGCGTCGGCCGCGAAGGTCAGTTGAACCTCAAAAAAGCCAAGGTCTTGATCATCGGCACGGGTGGCCTGGGCTCACCGATCAGCCTGTACCTGGCGGCAGCCGGCATCGGCACACTGGGCCTGGTGGATTTCGATGTGGTGGAAAGCAGTAACCTGCAACGCCAGATCGTCCACGGCAACAGCACACTGGGCATGCCCAAGGTCGAGTCCGCCAAGCAACGCCTACAGGACCTCAACCGGCATATTCAGATCAACGCCCACAACACGGCCCTGAATGCCGACAACGCGCTGGAACTGGTGGGCGCCTACGATCTGGTGATCGACGGCACCGACAACTTCGACACGCGCTACCTGGTCAACGACGCTTGCGTGCAGTTGGGCAAACCCTTGGTGTATGGCGCCATCTATCGCTTCGACGGGCAGATCAGCGTGCTCAACCATAAAGGCGGGCCGTGCTACCGCTGCCTGTTCCCCACAGCCCCGCCCGCAGAACTGGCCCCCAACTGCAGCGCCGGCGGCGTCATCGGTGTACTGCCGGGAGTGGTCGGGATGATTCAGGCCACCGAAGCCATCAAGTTGCTGATCGGCATCGGCGAACCGCTGTCCGGCCGCTTGATGCGTTTCGATGCGCTGGCAATGAAGTTCAGCGAAATCCGCTTCAAGCGTCGCGCCGATTGCCCCTGCTGCTCGGAACTGCGCCACAGTGAAACCGTGGCACCGGCGGTTTGCGCGGACGCCCTCCCCTGCCAACCTTCCCTGGCCGAAGAGCGCTACATCAAGCCGCGCGTACTCAAGCAGCTGCTCGAACACCCGCGCAGCGCTGACGTGCTGCTGGATGTGCGCGACGCCAGCGAACTGGAAGTGTGCAAATTGCCAGGCGTTGTGCACATCCCCCTCGCCGAACTGGATGGGCAACTCGACAGCCTCAGCCGGGACAACACCCATTACCTGATCTGCTACGCAGGGACCCGCGCCGAGCAAGCGGCCAGCACCTTGCTGGCGGCCGGTTTCGCCAATACCAAAGTCCTGCAGGGCGGCATGAAGCACTGGGTTCGCGACGTCGAACCCGATATGCCTTTGTACTGATTCGGGGACAGCCTGATGTTGCATAACTCAATTCTCGACGTGATCGGCCATACGCCCATCGTGCGCCTGGAGCAGTTTTCCGAGGACCTCGGCATCGAGGTCTACGCCAAGCTGGAATCACTCAACCCCGGCGGCAGTCACAAGGCGCGCATCGCCTTGGGCATGATCCTCGACGCGGAACGTCGCGGCGTGCTGATCCGCGATTCCGGGCAAACCATTATCGAACCCAGCGGCGGCAACACCGGCATCGGCCTGGTGATGGCAGGCAATGTACTGGGTTACAAAGTGGTGCTGGTGATCCCCGACAACTACAGCCCCGAAAAACAGAAACTGCTGCGCCTCTACGGCGCCAAGGTAGTGCTGTCGGACAGCCGTTTGGGCAATAACTCCCATGGCGAAAAGTGTATGGAGCTGCAGCTGGAAAACCCCAGCTTCGTGATGCTCAACCAGCAACGCAACGGCGCCAACCCACAAACCCACCGCGATACCACCGCGCCGGAAATCATCCGAGCCTTTGGTGAACAGCGCGTTGACTATTTCGTCAGCGGTATCGGTACCGGTGGCCACATCACCGGCATCGGCGAAACCCTCAAAGCCACGTGGCCGGCGATCCGGGTAATGGGCGTGGAGCCGGAAGAATGCGACCTGCTAAAAGATCGGCACGCGCCGCACCATATACAGGGCCTGTCGATTGGCTTGATCCCAAGCATCCTCAATGTCGAGGTGCTGGACGGCATGCTCAAGGTATCGCGCCAGGCGTGCATCGACATGATGAAACGCATCATGCGCACCGACGCCATCAGCCTTGGGTTGTCCTCGGCTGCCAACATGGTTGCCATCGCTCAGCTTGCCCCCGAACTTCCGCCCGAAACGGTGGTGTTGACCATGGTCTACGACAATGCTGACAGCTACCTGCCCAATTTCGAGTAACCCGTTTGCCAACCATCCAGAATGTGGGGGTGCCTCCATGGGGGGCTTTATCGACATGCAACAGCTGCACGATGAGTTGCTTACCCACCTCATCAAGACCCTGACGCCTACGCAGATGAAGCAGTTGGAACCGCACCTGGCGCCGCTGATCCAGAACGCCGCGCAGGCAGTGGCCGAAGACTTGATCGCCTATGCCTATCGCGACCCGGCTTCCCGAGGGCGTGGCGAGTTGATCCTGGAGTCCTATGCCTCGTTCAAGGCCGTGCTGTTCTATCGGCTTGCGCACCTGGTGTGGAATTTTCCCGACCAGACTAACGGCCTGTTTTCGCGCATCGCCCTCAAGCTCAGCAATCAGGGCAAAGTGCTCTCCGGCGCCGAGATTCACCCCGCCGCACGCATCGGCCGGCGCTTCGTACTCGACCATGGCTACGGCACGGTGATCGGCGAAACCTGCGAGATCGGCAACGACTGCTACATCCTCTGCGGCGTGACACTGGGCGCACGGGGTATCGCCAACAACCCGGACGGCAAGCGTCACCCGCGCCTGGGCAACAATGTCGAGGTGGGCGCCGGCGCGCGCGTGCTCGGCTATGTGCTGATCGGCGATAACGTGTTTATCAGCCCTTCCTGTGTAATTACCCAGGATGTGCCGGCGGGCACCAAGGTCAAGGTGGTCAATCAGATTCAGCTGCAGAAAAACGCCGAATCGGACCACAGCAACTACCTCGGTGCGTTCGCCCTGGATGAGCGTTTACACGTGGTCGGTGAGGTCAGTGCCAGCCACAAGGTCACGGTACTGGATGCTGACTTTCACCCCCTGCAGGGGCTGATGCTGGAGGCAACGGTAAAAGAGCGCCATCACCTGCAATTTCGCTTGCGTCGCCTCGATGTCGGCGACCACCTGCCGCGACTGCCGCTGAACCTGAAAGTCTGCGGGCCGGAATTTGAAATCACCCTGCTCTCCCCTCCTGGCTTGAGTGCAATGGTGCGCCACCTGCTGCAAGCCAGCCCACTGATCGTCGGAGGTTGAACATGTCCGTGCACACCATGGAAACCCTGGCGCTGTTTGACAGCGCGCCCTATCAGAACGCCTTCAGCGCACGGGTGATTGCCGTCAGCGAGCACGGTATCGCGCTGGAACACACGCTGTTCTACCCCACCGGCGGCGGGCAACCGGGCGACACCGGGCATCTGACCCTGGCCGATGGCACGCGGGTCGAGGTGATCGGCACCGTGCGCGACCCGGTGCTGCGCTCGATCATCTGGCACCAGGTTGAACACTGCCCCGAGCAATTGACGGCCGGTGTGCAAGTAGACGCAGGCCTGGACTGGCAGCGGCGTTACCAGCACATGAAGATGCACACCTGCCTGCACTTGCTGTGCTCGATCATTGATGCTCCGGTCACCGGTTGCAGCATCAGCGCAGACAAAGGACGCCTGGATTTCGACCTGCCGGAAATGACCCTCGACAAAGACAGCATCACCCGCGACCTCAACGCCTTGATCGAACAGGCCCACGAGGTAAAAACCCTGTCGATGCCAGCCTCCGAATATTCGACCCTGCTCCAAATCACCCGCACCCAGGCGGTGGCACCACCGGTCATCCAGGGTTCGGTCCGCGTGATCGAGATCGCCGGGATCGATATCCAGCCGTGCGGCGGCACCCACGTGATCAACACCGAAGAAATCGGCCGGGTGTTTTGCGAAAAAATCGAGAAGAAGAGCAAGCACAACCGTCGGGTGATCCTGCGCTTTGAGTAAAAATCGAGGCTGACCCGGTCCAGCATGGGGGCTCACCCCACCCTGTCCGAAGCGGTTTTGCGCGCCCTATTTCTTTTGCTTGTCGGCGTTCTTGACCGGCGCCTCAATCTGCTGTTGAAGCGGTGAGATCAACGTGTGGTAGTAAGCAGTGGCCGCATCAAGTCCGTCCTCAAGCGCCTGGTTTTCTTTCTTGAGCGCTTCAACGGTCCTGGCCCTCGAGGCTGTTGACTCATTCGCCGGGACAGACACTTGGTTTTGCCGGGAAGCGGGTGCTTCAGGCTGCACGTCGTCTGACGAAACCGGTTTGGCGGAGGCCGCCGTCCCTGTAGGTATTTGCCTTTGCGGGAGATCCATCGTGTCGACTCGGTGAGCCAGGCTCCCAACCAGCTGTTGCAGCCGTGTAAGCATCCTATGGAACTGCTCGAATGCCTTCTTGACCATATGGCGAAACTCATCGTTTTCACGGGTCAACGTATCCAGACTGCGCGACAAGCCTGACTCGTTCACCAGCGTGCCCTGCAGGAGGAAAGTTTCATCCTGTTCATCGAAGAGGCGGTAATACGGCTGACTGGCCGGTGCAACGGCAGAATCGGGAGCTGCTTTACCCTGGGCTTGCGGCTCAAACTTTTCCACCAGCGCGTTTAGTTTGGCGAGAAGTTGATTATTTTTTTGAGTCAATTCTGCCAGCAGGCGCGTTTCTGCGGTTTCTGGCGGCTTCGGGTTGACGATTGCATGGTGGCTCGAAAACTGACCGCGCTGCTCGGGTGTCACAGGGTTGCGGGGAGGCGCCGCGTCGGGCCGTGTGTCGGATCTCCCGGAAGCTTCGGCGTCGCCTTCCGGGCCCGTGGGCGCAGGCGCCGGGGAGATCTCATGGCCGACAGTGCAGGGCGATGGTTGCCGAGTATTTACGCTAGTCATGGGGTGCCGCCTCAGATTCAGGTCTTTAATACGTAACTGACGCGTGCCAGCAGCGATGCAATAGCCAGTCGTCTCACTACCTGATTGGCACTTTTCTGAAAGCAGTTCCGAGCCTGCATGACAGGTGGGTAGCTGATTGTGTCCGCTTAGAAAAACAGCCACACCCTGCAATTTGAATGATTGTTAAGCCTTGCCAGGGCAGTCGACACCCTGGCGGTGTTTTTTTACCTAAAACTGACAGTAATTTTATACGTTTGTAACATTTTGAAACGTACAATCCCGCCAGCGGCGAATCTCCCTCAGATTCGATGCGCCCCAGACTCACGGAGAAAGAGCGCCCGCCCATTCTCGGTGGGTGATTTGTATAGAAGCTAAGCTCACCCCACCGCACCTCTTTGAACCTGAACGCTGCCGGACTGACTGCCTATGAACCACGGCCTATGAAAAAAGTATTCCGTCACTACCTGCCAGCCTCCACGCTGCGTCTGCTGCCCAACCGCTGGGATTTGGTCGCACTGCCTCTGGTGATCGGCTTTTTGCTGTTCTTGTCCATCGGCGCCCGGGAAACCTGGGCCCCCATCGCCACGTTGCAAAGTGAGGTCATCTCCCTCGACCCGGCCAACCTGCCGGAATACGCCATGCGCACCACCTTGCGCATGCTTGCGGCAATGGTGGCATCGCTGGTTTTCACGCTGTTGTACGGCACCCTGGCCGCCAAAAGCCGGCGCGCCGAAAAACTGCTGGTGCCGGTGCTCGACATTCTGCAGTCGGTGCCGGTACTCGGTTACATCTCGTTTACGGTGACGTTCTTCCTGCTGATGTTTCCAGGGCGCGTGCTGGGGGCCGAGTTCGCGGCGATCTTTGCGATCTTTACCAGCCAGGCCTGGAACATGACGTTCAGCTTTTACCAGTCGCTGCGCATGCTGCCCCATGACCTGGTGGAAGTGTCCACCAACCTGCGGCTTTCCGGCTGGCAGAAGTTCTGGAAACTCGACGTGCCCTTCGCCATGCCCGGGCTGGTGTGGAACATGATGATGAGCATGTCCGGCGGTTGGTTTTTCGTGGTTGCTTCTGAAGCCATCACCGTCGGCGACAAGACCATCACCCTGCCGGGCGTGGGTTCATACCTGGCCTTGGCCATTGCCCAGAAAGACCTGCATGCGGTGGGGTATGTGATCCTGGCGATGATTGTGGTGATCCTGATCTACGACCAATTCCTGTTCCGCCCACTGGTGGCCTGGGCCGACAAATTCCGCATGGAAACCACCGCCTCCCAGGGCGCCGCGCCACAGTCCTGGCTGCTGAACCTGATCCAGCGCACACGCATCGTCCAGCGCATCCTGCGCCCTATCACCCGCACCGTCAGTCGCATCGGCAATAAGCGTTTCAGCCTGGCGGGGGGTGCGCTCAAGGCCTTGCCGGCAGAGACACCGGCGGCGTCAAAGGTGATCGACTGGGTGTGGGGCACTCTGATTGCGCTGATGGCGGCTTATGCGCTGTACCACATCGTGCAATACGTCGGCACCGAGGTGACGTTCGCCGAAGTCGGCCATGTGTTTGTACTGGGCCTTATCACGCTGCTACGGGTAGCCGGGCTGATTCTGATCGCCTCGCTGATCTGGGTGCCGTTGGGCGTGATGATCGGCTTGCGTCCCAGCCTTGCGGAAAAAATCCAGCCCCTCGCGCAGTTCCTCGCGGCGTTCCCGGCGAACCTGCTGTTCCCGGTGTTCGTCATTGTGATCCTGCACTACAAGCTCAACCCGGACATCTGGCTGAGCCCGCTGATCGTGCTGGGCACCCAATGGTACATCCTGTTCAACGTGATCGCCGGCGCCACGGCGTTCCCCAATGACTTCAAGGAAGTCGCCGCCAACTTCCGCATTCGCGGCTGGCTGTGGTGGCGCAAGGTGATGCTGCCGGGGATCTTTCCGTATTACGTCACCGGTGCGATTACCGCGTCCGGCGGTGCATGGAACGCCAGCATCGTGTCCGAGTACGTGTCCTGGGGTCAGGACAATGTGGTGGCCCACGGGCTGGGGGCTTACATCGCGCAGACCACGGCTGCCGGCGACTTCCCGAAGATCGCCTTGGGCGTCGTGGTGATGTCGATCTTTGTGGTGGCCTTCAACCGCGCGGTCTGGCGACCTATGTACGCCATGGCTGAAAACAAACTTCGCTTGAATTGACGGGATTCGCTGTGATGAATACCAACACTGAACACACTGCTGATACCCCCGAAATCTTCTCGCTGAAAAACGTGAATCGGGTGTTCGGCAAAGGTAAAGACGAACTGCAGGTGCTCAGTGGCGTGAACCTGAGCCTGCACGAAGGTGAAATCGTCGGCATGCTCGGCCGCTCTGGCTCGGGCAAGTCCACACTGCTGCGCATTATCGCCGGGCTTATTCAACCGTCATCGGGCGAAGTCCGCTACAACGGCGCGCCGCTGAACGGCCCGGCCGAAGGCGTGGCCATGGTGTTCCAGACGTTTGCGCTGTTCCCTTGGCTGACCGTGCTGGAAAACGTGGAGGCCGGCCTGCAAGCCTTGCAGGTCGAGCGCAAGGAAACCCGCAAGCGCGCACTGGCGGCCATCGACTTGATCGGCCTGGACGGTTTTGAAAACGCCTACCCTCGCGAGTTGTCCGGCGGTATGCGCCAGCGTGTGGGTTTTGCCCGTGGCCTGGTGGTCAACCCGACCCTGTTGCTGATGGACGAACCCTTCTCCGCCCTGGACGTACTGACCGCCGAAACCCTGCGCACGGACTTGCTGGACCTGTGGAGCGGCAAACAACTGCCGATCAAGTCGATCCTGATCGTGACCCACAACATCGAAGAAGCCGTGTTGATGTGCGACCGCATCCTGGTGCTGTCGTCCAACCCCGGTCGCGTGGTCGCAGAAATCAAAGTACCGTTCCCGCACCCGCGCAACCGGCTGGACCCGACCTTTCGGCAAATGGTCGACGACATCTACGCACTGATGACTGACCGGCGCAGCGCCGACGCCAGCCGAGGCCTGCCGGAGCTGAAAATGGGCAGCCTGTTGCCGGAAGTGTCCACCAACCTGATGGCCGGCTTGATCGAAACCCTGGCCGCCGAGCCTTACAACGGTCATGCCGGCTTGCCGACCGTGGCCGAGCGGCGCTTGCTGGAAGTCGACGACCTGTTCCCGGTAGCGGAGATGCTTGAGCATTTGGGCTTCGCTGAGCTCAAGGGCGCCGACATCACCCTGACCGACGCCGGCAAATTGTTCGCCGACTACGGCACCCAGGAACGCAAAACCCTGTTCGCCGAGCATTTGATCCGGCACGTGCCGTTGGCCGCACGCATTCATCAAGTGCTGCTTGAGCGCAGCGGGCACCGGGCGCCACGGGTGCGCTTCGAGCAGGAGTTGGAAGACTCGATGACCGAAGCATTTGTGGAGAAAACCCTGGAAAGCGTGGTGGCGTGGGGGCGCTATGCGGAGATTTTCTCCTATGACGACCACACCGAGACGTTCAGCCTGGATGATGTGGAAGGCAGTATGTAAGCCGAACACTTTTTATTCAGAAACACTGAACAAATGTGGGAGCTGGCTTGCCTGCGATGGCATCACCTCGGTTAACTGCAAGACCGAGGCGCCTGCATCGCGGGCAAGCCCGGCTCCCACATTGACCGCAGTGATTTTTTAGATCACGAACAGGTCCACAAAGCGGTTCACAGGCGTGGCCTCCAGCCGTGCCTGATCCTTGCACAACGCAAAAATCTGCGCACTGCGCTGCGCGGTAAACCGCGTGGTCAAATTGGCCTTGAACTTGTCTTCCAGCAACGGAATGCCATCCACCCGACGCCGACGATGGCCAATCGGGTATTCCACCGCTACCTGCTCGGTGCTGGAGCCGTCCTTGAAATACACCTGCACCGCGTTGGCGATGGAGCGTTTGTCCGCCTCCAGGTATTCGCGGCTGTAGCGCGGGTCTTCGACAATGACCATCTTCTGGCGCAGCTCATCGATGATCGGATGAGCCGCATGAAACTCGTCCTCATACTGCTCGGCTACCAGGTTGCCAAAGGCCAAGGGCACAGCGGTCATGTATTGCAGGCAGTGGTCGCGGTCGGCGGCGTTGGCCAGTGGGCCGACCTTGGAGATGATGCGAATCGCCGACTCGTGGGTGGTGATCACGATGCGTTCGATTTCATGCAGGCGATGCTTGACCAACGGGTGCAACGTCACCGCCGCCTCACAGGCCGTTTGCGCATGAAACTCGGCGGGGAAGCTGATCTTGAACAACACATTTTCCATCACATACGTGCCATAGGGTTGTGACAGGCTGAAAGCCCGCTTGTCCTCGGGTTTGAGCGCCAGGTCTTTGTTGGTGTGGCTGAACAGCACGTCGTAAAAACCCCACTGCGGCGCGCTTAACACGCCCGGGATGCCCATCTCGCCACGCAGTGCGATGTCCGCCAGGCGCACACCACGGCTCGACGCGTCCCCCGCCGCCCAGGATTTGCGCGAACCGGCATTGGGCGCGTGGCGGTAGGTGCGCAGCGCCTGCCCATCGACAAACGCGTGGGACAAGGCGGCAAGCAGTTGCTCACGGTTGGCGCCCATCAGCTTGGCAGTGACGGCGGTAGAAGCGACTTTCACCAGTAGCACATGATCGAGACCGACACGGTTGAAGGAGTTTTCCAGGGCAATCACACCCTGGATCTCGTGAGCCATGATCATCGCGTCCAGCACCGCGCGCACGGTCAGCGGCGTGTCGCCATTGGCCACGCGTTTTTGCGAAAGGTGGTCGGCCACGGCAAGAATGCCCCCGAGGTTATCCGAAGGGTGGCCCCATTCGGCGGCGAGCCAGGTGTCGTTGTAGTCGAGCCAACGCACGATGCAGCCAATGTCCCAGGCGGCTTTGACCGGGTCCAGCCGAAAGGACGTGCCCGGCACGCGCGCGCCGAACGGCACCACCGTGCCCTCCACGATCGGCCCCAGGTGCTTGGTGCACTCGGGGAAGCGCAAGGCCAAAAGGCCACAACCGAGGGTGTCCATCAGGCAGTTGCGGGCGGTGTCCAAGGCGTCCCGCGAATCGATCCGGTAATTGAGGACGTAATCGGCGATGTCCTGCAGGACCTGGTCGTAGTCGGGACGGTTGTTCTGGTCGACGTTGGCGCTCATGGCAGTTCTCCAAAGTGGGTTAGGGTTGTTTCATCCTCAGGGTCAGGGTTGATCATGTGTGGCAGGTCTGATTGCCTGCTAATGGAGTGCGGATTGCGTTGAACCCCTGTGGGAGCGGGCTTGCTCGCGAAGGCGGCGTGTCAGCTACACATAAGTTGACGGGACCACCGCATTCGCGAGCAAACCCGCTCCCACATAAGCCCGCCCCACCAGGTGACGGTGTAGGGTTTTAAAAAGCGTCGCCGGGAACGCGTACGAAGCCTTCCATCAGGACTCGCGCGCTGCGGCTCATGATGGCTTTTTTTACCACCCATTCACCGTTCACCTGGCGGGCTTCGGCGCCGACGCGCAAGGTGCCGGACGGATGCCCGAAGCGCACGGCGTTACGTTCAACACCACCGGCGGCGAGGTTAACCAACGTCCCGGAAATTGCCGCCGCCGTGCCGATCGCCACCGCTGCCGTGCCCATCATCGCGTGGTGCAACTTACCCATGGACAGCGCACGCACCAGCAAGTCGACATCACCGGCCTTGATCGCCTTGCCACTGGACGCCACGTAGTCCGCAGGCTTGGCCACAAACGCCACCTTCGGCGTGTGCTGGCGCTGGGCGGCCTCGTCGAGGTGTTTGATCAGGCCCATGCGCAGTGCGCCATAGGCCCGCACGGTTTCGAACATCGCCAGGGCTTTGGGGTCGCTGTTGATCGCGCCTTGCAGCTCGGTGCCGGTGTAGCCAAGGTCTTCGGCGTTGATGAAAATCGTCGGGATGCCCGCGTTGATCAGTGTCGCCTTGAAGGTGCCGACACCGGGTACTTCGAGGTCGTCGACCAGGTTGCCGGTGGGGAACATCGAGCCGCCGCCGCCCTCTTCTTCCGCCGCCGGGCCCATGAATTCGAGCTGCACTTCGGCGGCCGGAAAGGTCACGCCATCGAGTTCGAAGTCGCCGGTTTCCTGCACCGCACCGTCGGTGATCGGCACATGGGCGATGATGGTCTTGCCGATATTGGCCTGCCACACCCGCACCACCGCTACACCGTTGTGCGGCACGCGGGCCGGGTCGACCAGCCCGGCGCTGATGGCGAACGAGCCCACCGCCGCCGACAGGTTGCCGCAGTTGCCGCTCCAGTCGACAAAGGGCTTGTCGATGGAGACCTGGCCAAACAGGTAGTCCACGTCGTGCTCGGCGCGTGTACTTTTGGCCAGGATCACGGTTTTGCTGGTGCTGGAGGTCGCACCGCCCATGCCGTCAATCTGCTTGTCGTAGGGATCGGGGCTGCCGATCACCCGCAACAGCAGGGCATCGCGGGCGGCACCCGGCACCTGCGCCGCTTCGGGCAGGTCCTTGAGGCTGAAGAACACGCCCTTGCTGGTGCCGCCACGCATATAGGTGGCGGGGATCTTGATTTGCGCTGTGTGTGCCATGGTTATCCTCTTCAGGCGGTCGCCGCCGATTCCAGGAAGTCCTGGGCAAAACGCTGCAACACGCCACCCGCCTCGTAGATCGACACTTCTTCAGCGGTGTCCAGGCGGCACGTCACCGGCACTTCGACACGTTCGCCATTCTTGCGGTTGATGACCAGGGTCAACTGCGCACGCGGGGTGCGCTGGCCGATGACGTCATAGGTTTCGCTGCCGTCGATGTTCAAGGTGTGACGGTCGGTGCCCGGCAGGAACTCCAGCGGCAACACGCCCATGCCCACCAGATTGGTGCGGTGGATGCGTTCGAAGCCTTCGGCGGCAATCGCTTCCACACCGGCCAGGCGTACGCCCTTGGCCGCCCAGTCGCGGGACGAGCCCTGACCGTAGTCGGCGCCCGCAATAATGATCAGCGGCTGCTTGCGTTCCATGTAGGTTTCAATGGCTTCCCACATCCGCGTGACCTGGCCTTCAGGCTCGATACGCGCCAGGGAACCCTGCTTGACCTTGCCGTTTTCAACCACCATTTCGTTGAACAGTTTCGGGTTGGCGAAGGTCGCGCGCTGCGCGGTCAAATGGTCGCCGCGGTGGGTAGCGTAAGAGTTGAAGTCGACTTCCGGCAGGCCCATTTTCGCCAGGTATTCGCCAGCGGCGCTGTCGAGCATGATCGCGTTGGACGGCGACAGGTGATCGGTGGTGATGTTGTCCGGCAGCACCGCCAGCGGGCGCATCCCCTTGAGCGGACGGGCGCCGGCCAGCGCGCCTTCCCAGTACGGCGGGCGGCGGATGTAGGTGCTTTGCGGGCGCCAATCATATAGCGGCGCGACTTTCGGGCCGGTGTCTTCGTGAATCGCGAACATCGGGATGTAGACCGCGCGGAACTGCTCCGGCTTGACCGAAGCCTTGACCACCGCGTCGATTTCTTCATCGCTCGGCCAGATGTCTTTGAGGCGGATTTCCTTGCCGTCGGCATCCAGGCCCAGCACGTCCTTTTCAATGTCGAAACGGATGGTGCCGGCAATCGCATAAGCCACCACCAGCGGCGGCGAAGCGAGGAACGCTTGCTTGGCGTACGGGTGAATGCGCCCGTCAAAGTTGCGGTTACCGGAAAGCACGGCAGTGGCGTAGAGGTCGCGGTCGATGATTTCTTGCTGGATCACCGGGTCGAGCGCACCGGACATGCCGTTGCAGGTGGTGCAAGCGAACGCCACCACACCAAAACCCAACTGCTCCAACTCGTGGGTCAAGCCCGCTTCATCGAGGTACATCGCCACGGTTTTCGAGCCGGGCGCCAGCGAGGATTTGACCCACGGTTTGCGGACCAGCCCGAGCTTGTTGGCATTACGTGCCAACAGGCCGGCGGCGATCACGTTGCGCGGGTTGCTGGTGTTGGTGCAACTGGTAATGGCAGCGATGATCACCGCGCCATCGGGCATTTGCCCCGGCACTTCGTCCCACGGGCCGCAGATGCCTTTGGAGGCCAGATCGCTGGTGGCGACACGGGCGTGCGGGTTACTCGGGCCGGCCATATTGCGTACGACGCTGGACAGGTCGAAGGTCAGGCCGCGCTCGTACTGCGCACCTTTGAGGTCATCCGCCCACAGGCCGGTGTGGCGCGCGTACTGCTCAACCAACGTGACTTGTTCATCTTCGCGGCCGGTGAGTTTCAGGTAGGCGATGGTTTGCGGGTCGATGTAGAACATGGCGGCGGTGGCGCCATATTCCGGGGCCATGTTGGAGATAGTCGCGCGGTCGCCCAGGGTGAGTGCCGAGGCGCCTTCGCCGAAGAATTCCAGCCATGCCCCCACCACTTTCTGCTGACGCAGGAATTCGGTCAGCGCCAGCACCATGTCGGTCGCGGTAATGCCCGGTTGCAGCTTGCCCGTCAGCTCCACGCCGACACTTTCCGGCAGGCGCATCCACGAGGCGCGGCCGAGCATCACACTCTCGGCTTCGAGGCCGCCGACGCCGATGGCGATCACACCCAGGGCATCCACGTGTGGGGTGTGGCTGTCGGTGCCGACGCAGGTGTCGGGGAACGCCACACCGTCACGCACCTGAATCACCGGGGACATTTTCTCCAGGTTGATCTGGTGCATGATGCCGTTGCCCGGCGGGATCACATCGACGTTCTTGAAGGCCTTTTTGGTCCACTCGATAAAGTGGAAACGGTCTTCGTTGCGACGGTCCTCGATGGCGCGGTTTTTCTCGAACGCGTCCGGGTCAGCACCACCGGCTTCAACGGCCAGGGAGTGGTCGACGATCAGTTGGGTCGGCACCACCGGGTTGACCTGGGCCGGGTCGCCGCCTTGCAGGGCGATGGCATCGCGCAGGCCGGCGAGGTCGACCAGGGCGGTCTGGCCGAGGATATCGTGGCACACCACGCGCGCCGGGAACCACGGGAAGTCGAGGTCACGCTTGCGCTCGATCATCTGGCTCAGGGACGCATTGAGCGTGGCCGGGTCGCAACGGCGCACCAGGTTCTCCGCAAGGACGCGGGAGGTGTACGGCAAGGTGGCATAGGCACCGGGGCTGATTGCATCGACGGCCGCACGGGCGTCGTAGAAATCCAGGCGGCTGCCGGGCAGCGGTTTACGAAATTCAGTGTTCATCGTCAGGACTCGGTCACGGTAGTTACAAAAGAAGAGCCGAGGCAGATCCAGAATTGGAATGAGGTCAAAATGTGGGAGCGGGCTTGCTCGCGAAAGCGGTGGAACAGTCGCCGGATGTGTTGAATGACACACCGTATTCGCGAGCAAGCCCGCTCCCACATTTTTGATTCGGTTACCACGTCAGGATCGCCGGTCACTTCACTCAGCGACGTTCGATTGGCACGAACTTGCGCTGCTCAACGCCGATGTATTCGGCGCTCGGACGGATAATGCGGTTGTTGGCGCGCTGCTCGAACACGTGCGCGGCCCAGCCGGTGAGGCGCGAGCACACAAAGATCGGCGTGAACAGCTTGGTCGGTATGCCCATGAAGTGGTACGCCGAGGCATGGTAGAAGTCGGCGTTGGGGAACAACTTCTTCTGCTCCCACATGGTCTTGTCGATGGCTTCCGAGACCGGGAACAACACGTTGTCGCCCACTTCGTCAGCGAGTTTTTTCGACCAGCCCTTGATCACTTCATTGCGCGGGTCGCTGTCTTTGTAGATCGCGTGGCCAAAGCCCATGATCTTGTCTTTGCGCGCCAGCATGCCAAGGGTGCCTTCGACGGCTTCTTCGGCCGAGCCGAAACGCTCGATCATTTCCATCGCCGCTTCGTTGGCGCCGCCATGCAGCGGGCCGCGCAGGGAGCCGATGGCGGCCGTGACGCACGAATACAGGTCGGACAAGGTCGAGGCACACACGCGGGCGGTGAAGGTCGACGCGTTGAATTCGTGCTCGGCGTAGAGGATCAGCGACACGTTCATGACTTTCTCATGCAGCGCGCTCGGCTTCTTGCCGTGCAGCAGGTGCAGGAAGTGGCCGCCGATGCTGGGCTCGTCGGTCACGCAGTCGATGCGCTTGCCGTCGTGACTGAAGCGATACCAGTAGCACATGATCGCCGGGAAGGCGGCGAGCAGGCGGTCGGTGACATCGCGTTGCACGCTGAAGTCTTTCTCGGGCTCGATATTGCCCAGGAACGAGCAACCGGTGCGCATCACGTCCATCGGGTGGGCATCGGCGGGGATGCGTTCCAACACTTCTTTCAAGGCCTGGGGCAGATCGCGCAGCGTGCTCAGTTTTTTGCTGTAGGCGGCCAGTTCGGCTTTGGTCGGCAACTCGCCGTAGAGCAGCAGGTAAGCGACTTCTTCAAATTGCGCGTCGGCGGCGAGTTCACGCACGTCGTAACCGCGATAGGTGAGGCCGGCACCGGCCTGGCCTACGGTGGACAATGCGGTCTGCCCGGCTACCTGACCACGCAGGCCGGCACCACTCAGTACTTTTGCTTCAGCCATGGTTCTTCTCCAATTTTGTAGTTATTCAGGGAGGCGCGTTCGTTACTTTTTCGCGGCGAACAGCGCGTCGAGCTTCTGCTCGAAGGTGTGGTAGTCGATGCGATCGTAAAGCTCCATGCGGGTTTGCATGGTGTCGATCACGTTCTGTTGGGTGCCGTCGCGACGGATCGCGGTGTAGACGTTCTCGGCGGCCTTGTTCATGGCACGGAAAGCCGAGAGCGGGTACAGCACGATGGAAACATCGGCAGATTTCAACTGTTCGGTGGTGTACAGCGGGGTTGCGCCGAATTCGGTGATATTGGCCAGGATCGGCGCCTTCACCCTTGACGCGAAGAGCTTGTACATCTCCAGTTCAGTGATGGCTTCCGGGAACACCATGTCGGCGCCGGCTTCGATGCAGGCGGCGGCGCGTTCCAGGGCGGACTCCAACCCTTCCACGGCAAGGGCGTCGGTGCGCGCCATGATCACGAAGCTGTCATCGGTGCGCGCATCCACGGCGGCCTTGATGCGGTCGACCATTTCCTGCTGGGACACGATCTCTTTATTCGGGCGATGCCCGCAGCGCTTGGCGCCGACCTGGTCTTCGATGTGGATGGCAGCGGCGCCGAACTTGATCATCGACTTGACCGTGCGCGCCACGTTGAAGGCTGAGGAACCGAAACCGGTGTCCACGTCTACCAGCAGCGGCAGGTCGCACACGTCAGTGATGCGGCGCACGTCGGTCAGCACGTCATCCAGGCCGGTGATGCCCAAATCCGGCACGCCGAGGGAGCCGGCAGCGACACCGCCACCCGAGAGGTAGATGGCCTTGAAACCGGCGCGTTTGGCCAGCAGCGCGTGGTTGGCGTTGATTGCGCCCACCACTTGCAAGGGATGTTCGCTGGCGACTGCATCGCGGAAACGCTGGCCTGGAGTAGTTTTATTGTTGGAACTCATGACTCACCTCGCTGAGTGGCTGTCTGGGGCGCGCCGTCCGGGAAGTGACGGGCGATATTGCGTTTGGAGGCGCCGATATGCCGGCGCATCAACAATTCGGCCAGTTCACCGTCACGATCGGCAATCGCGTCAAGAATGCGGTGATGCTCGGCAAAAGCCTGGCGTGGACGATTGGGGGTGGCGGAGAACTGGATGCGGTACATGCGCACCAATTGGTACAGCTCGCCGCAGAGCATTTGGGTCAGCGTGCGATTACCGGCGCCTTGAATTATCCGGTAATGAAAATCGAAGTCGCCTTCCTGCTGGTAGTAGCCGAGCCCGGCCTGGAACGCTTCGTCGCGTTCATGGGTGTGCAGCACTTGGCGTAGCTCCTCGATTTCCGCATCGGTCATGCGCTCGGCGGCCAGGCGGCAGGCCATGCCTTCCAGAGATTCGCGGATTTCATAGAGCTCGATCAGCTCGGCATGGCTCAAGGACACCACTCGCGCGCCAACGTGAGGCACGCGCACCAGCAGACGCTGGCCTTCCAGGCGGTGGATCGCTTCACGCAATGGACCACGGCTGATGCCGTAGGTGCGCGCCAGTTCCGGCTCGGAGATCTTGCTGCCGGGGGCGATTTCGCCTTTGACGATGGCGGCCTGGATACGCCGGAAGACGTTCTCTGACATGGTCTGGGAATCGTCTTGCGCTACCACTGGGGTTTCCAGTTGATCCAGCATATTGTCGACACCTTTAAAAGCAATGCCGCAAAAACTAGCCAATCAGACCTTATTAGTCAAAGAATAAATCAACATTGTCGACAATCGTCTAATAACCCCTTCTGCACGCTCTAGGGCATGGCCGCCTGCCAGCGCTGGCGCCAAAAAAGCATCATGTTAGAATGCCCGCCGCTTTTGCCTGACATCACTTGATGAAACGGCGCACTAGAGATTGCGCAGCAATGCCAGTCGCCTTGATGAATTGAACATCGCACTGCACCGCGTCAGGATCTATGAGACTCAAGCCCTTCCTTCTGATTTGCCTACTGTTCCTGCCGGGGCTCATGCCGGGGCTAAGTGCTGCCGCCGAGAAGACCGTGTATGGCCTGAATGAATACGCCAAATTGGCCGGCATTGACCTGGAAGTGGCGGCCAAACTCGACACCGGCGCCAAGACCGCCTCGTTGAGCGCCCGCGATATCAAGCGCTTCAAGCGCAACGGCGAATCCTGGGTGCGCTTCTACCTGGCTATCGACGCCGCCCATTCCCACCCCATCGAACGCCCGTTGGCCCGCGTCAGCAAGATCAAGCGCCGCGCCGGTGACTACGACCCCGATGAGGACAAGAACTACACCGCCCGCCCAGTGATCGCGCTGGAAATCTGCATGGGCAGCGCTTTACGCAGCATCGAAGTGAACTTGACTGACCGCAGTGCCTTCCAATACCCGCTGCTGATCGGCTCCGAAGCGTTGAAACGCTTTGATGCGCTGGTCGACCCCAGTCTCAAATACGCAGCGGGCAAACCTGCCTGCGCCGCCGACGCTCATACCGCCGAGTAAACTGAATGCGCTCTCTGACCCTGCACCTGAAAATCCTGATCACCATCCTGGTGGTGTTGGGTATTTCGGTCACCGCCTACCAGATTTTCGTGCTGGGGATTCCTGTCACCGAGGACGCCACCGACGACCTGTGGAACATCGACGCCAAGGTCGAGTTCGTCGCCAACCCCAAGGACCCGGTGAAAATCTCGATGTTCGTGCCGCCCCTGAGCCGCGACTTCGTCAGCCTCAATGAGAGTTTCATCTCCAATAATTATGGCGTCAGCGTCAACCGCACCGACGGCAACCGTAAGGTCACGTGGTCGGCGCGCCGAGCCAAAGGCAAGCAGACCCTGTATTACCGACTGGTGCTGACCAAGCGTTACAGCGGTGAAAAGGTCAAGGTCAAGGGCCCGACCTTTCGCGACAGCATCGCAGTGGACGGCCCGGAGAAGATCGCCGCCGAAGCCTTGCTGGCGCCGATACGCCAGCACTCGGCGGACGTCGAGACCTTTATCGGCGAGGCCATCAAGCGCACCAACAACCTCAACGACGACAATGTGAAGCTGCTGCTGGCCGGCGATCCGTCGACGCCGCACAAGGCCAAGATCGTCGAGCTGCTGCTGTCCATCGCCCACGTGCCGATCGAAAAGGTCCACACCATCCGCCTGGTGGCCGACCAACCGCAAACCCCCGAGCTGTGGCTGCGCAGTTTCAACGGCAATGACTGGCTGTACTTCAACCCGGAAACCGGCGAGCAAGGCCTGCCGTCCGACCGCCTGTTGTGGTGGACGGGCGATGAAAACCTGATCACGGTCGATGGCGGCAAGAAAGCCATGGTCACCTTCAGTCTGAACAACAGCGAAATGAACGCCATTCGCCTGGCCAAGCTGACCGACGAAAACACCGACGCCAACTTCCTCGAATATTCGCTGTACGGCCTGCCGCTGCAAACCCAGCAGACCTTCATGATCATGGTGATGATCCCGATTGGCGTGCTGGTGATTCTGATCCTGCGCAACCTCATCGGCCTGCAGACACTCGGCACCTTTACCCCGGTGCTGATCGCCCTGGCGTTTCGGGAGACGCAGCTGGGCTTCGGCATTGTCCTGTTTACGATTATCACGGCGCTGGGCCTGTCCCTGCGCTCGTATCTGGAACACTTGAAGTTGCAGATGCTGCCGAGGCTATCGGTGGTGCTGACCTTCGTGGTGGTGCTGATTGCGGCCATCAGCCTGTTCAGCCACAAACTCGGCCTGGAACGCGGGCTGTCGGTGGCGCTGTTCCCGATGGTGATCCTGACCATGACCATCGAACGCCTGTCGATCACCTGGGAGGAGCGCGGCGCCAACCATGCGCTGAAAGTGGCGATCGGTACGCTGTTCGCTGCCTCCCTGGCGCACATCATCATGAGCGTGCCGGAGCTGATCTACTTTGTGTTTACCTTCCCGGCGATCCTGTTGATCCTGGTGGGCTTCATGCTGGCCATGGGTCGTTATCGCGGCTACCGCCTGACCGAGCTGGTGCGCTTCAAGGCCTTCCTCAAGGCTGACTCGTAATGTTCGGCTTCTGGAAGACCTGGAAGGCCCTCGAAGCGCGGGGGATCATGGGCATCAACCGGCGTAATGCCGACTACGTGCTCAAGTACAACAAGCGCAGCCTGTACCCGATTGTGGATGACAAGATCATCACCAAGGAGCGGGCGATTGCCGCCGGCATCCATGTGCCGGAAATGTACGGGGTCATTTCCACCGAGAAGGAAATCGACAAGCTCGACGAGATCATCGGCGGGCGCAGTGACTTTGTGATCAAACCGGCCCAGGGCGCCGGCGGCGATGGCATCCTGGTGGTGGCCGACCGTTTTGAAGGGCGCTATCGCACCGTGTCCGGCAAGATCATCAGCCATGAAGAAATCGAGCATCAGATCTCCAGCATCCTCACCGGTTTGTATTCCCTGGGCGGCCACCGCGACCGTGCGCTGATCGAATACCGCGTGGTGCCCGACCAGATCTTCAAGAGCATCAGCTACGAAGGCGTGCCGGATATCCGCATCATCGTGTTGATGGGCTACCCGGTGATGGCCATGCTGCGCCTGCCGACCCGGCAGTCCGGCGGCAAGGCCAACCTGCACCAGGGTGCGATTGGCGTCGGTGTGGACCTGGCCACCGGCCTGACCCTGCGCGGCACCTGGCTGAACAACATCATCACCAAACACCCCGACACCACCAACGCAGTGGATGGGGTGCAACTGCCCAACTGGGATGGTTTCATGCAGTTGGCGGCCGGCTGCTATGAACTGTGCGGGCTGGGCTATATCGGCGTGGACATGGTGCTGGACCAGGAAAAAGGCCCGCTGATCCTCGAACTGAATGCACGGCCGGGGCTGAATATCCAAATCGCCAACGACTGCGGCCTGACCCTGCGCACCCACGCCGTGGAAGCGCGCCTGGAAGAGCTGAAAGCCGCCGGCGTGACGGAAACCCCGCAAGAGCGCGTGAAGTTTGTGCAGGAAATGTTTGGGCATATACCCCACGTCGAAGGCTGATCCGGGCTTCAATCTGTCTATAGCCGACATCCCCTCTAGGACCAAATCCTACGGGGGACTACAATCGCCTCCCCACGCCAATCGCTGATCCGCCCCGCAATGTCGACCTGCTCCGTACACTCGCTGCCCTACCGGGCCAACCCCGCCGAATACTTTGCGGCGATTCGCCATGCCCCCGGTGCGGTGCTGCTCGACAGCGGGCGCCCGGCTGCCGAACGCGGGCGCTATGACGTGCTCAGCGCCTGGCCACAAGCAACCTTGACCGTAAGGCCTGACGAAAGCGGCAGTGATTTCCTGCAACGCTTGCGCGATAACCTGACGCAGCTGGGTGAGGCGGCAATGCCGGCAGGTGTGGAACTGCCGTTTGCCGGCGGCTTGATCGGCTATCTGAGCTACGACTTCGGCCGGCACCTCGAACAGATGCCACACCTGGCGACGGATGACCTGCACCTGCCGGATGCACGCTTCGGGCTGTATGCGTGGGCACTGATCAGCGATCACCAGGCACAGACCAGTCAGTTGGTCTTCCACCCGGCGCAGGCCAACAGCGAGCGACAACGGCTGATCGACCTGTTCAGCCAGGCTGCCCCACAAACATCAGCCACCTTCAAGCTCCACGGCCCGATGGCGCCCGACCTCACAGCCGAGGCTTATCGCCAGGCCATCGTGCGCATTCAGGACTATATCCAGGCGGGCGACTGCTATCAGGTCAACTTCGCGCAGCGCTTCCGGGCGCCGTGCATCGGCGACCCATGGGTGGCTTACTGCGCTCTGCGTGAAGCCTGTCCTACACCTTTCTCAGGTTTTCAAAGCCTGCCGGATCACGGCGCGGTATTGAGCCTGTCGCCGGAGCGCTTCGTCAGGGTCAGCGAACGCCACGTCGAAACTCGCCCGATCAAGGGCACCCGCCCACGGGGTTTGACCGCCGAAGAGGATGCAGCTCACGCCGCCGAACTGCTGGCCAGCCCCAAGGATCGCGCCGAAAACCTGATGATCGTCGACCTGCTGCGCAACGACCTCGGTCGCACCTGCCGCACGGGCTCGGTGAAAGTGCCCGAGCTGTTCAGCCTGGAAAGCTACCCCAACGTGCACCACCTGGTGAGCAGCGTCACCGGCATCCTGGCCGACGACAAGGACGCCCTCGACCTGATCGCCGGCAGCTTCCCCGGCGGCTCGATCACCGGCGCGCCGAAGATCCGCGCGATGCAGATCATTGACGAGCTGGAGCCGACGCGACGCGGCTTGTACTGCGGCTCGCTGGTGTACCTGGACGTACGCGGCGAGATGGACAGCTCCATCGCGATTCGCAGTTTGTTGGTCAAGGATGGGCAGGTGTGCTGCTGGGGCGGCGGCGGGATCGTAGCGGACTCGCAGTGGGAGGCGGAGTATCAGGAGTCGCTGACCAAGGTGCGAGTTTTGTTACACACGTTGGAAAGCCTGTAGCGCTCCGTATCTTCCTGGCGCTCGGACGCAGAGCCCCGTAGCCGAAAAAGCCTGAATCAGAATGGCCGTGGACGGCGTGTGAGTGGGAGGATAGCGTCCAGCCCCTACCGTCCACCCGCCGTTTGTGAAGGATCACATGAAGCGACTGTCTACTCGTCAGAAATTATTTCCGCGATTGCATATCCACTCAAGCGTATCTATTATCTCCCGTATTGGGAGATTGCAACGATGCGGATAATCGCTCTCTCTACCTTACGAATATTCTGGGAAAGCCATCCCGCGTATATCGAGGCCAAAACGCCGCTGGTCGAGCTGTATCGCCACATGGAGAAGACTATTTACGCCACGCCGCAGGCACTCAAAGATGAGCTTAGAACGGCGAGCATTCTCAAGGGCGGCAGGGTTGTTTTCAACGTGGGCGGCAACAAGTACCGAGTGATCATGGCGATCGACTATCAACGACAGCTGGGTTTCATCCGTTTCGTAGGGACCCATGCGCAATACGACCAGATCAACGCGGAGACCGTGTGATGAACATCAAACCTATTCATTCCCAGGAAGACCTGACTGCGGCGCTCACACGCGTCGAGCAGCTATGGGGAGCGCAAGTCGGCTCGCCAGAGGGTGACGAGCTGGAAATCCTCGCCGTACTCATTGAGAAGTACGAGGCGGAACATTTTCCAATGCCGGCTTCGGACCCAGTGGAAGCGATTAAATTTCGCATGGAGCAGTTGGGCATGACTGCCCGCGACCTGGAGCCTTTTATCGGTACGAGCGGGCGAGTGTCCGAAGTGCTGAATCACAAGCGAAAGCTGAGCCTGGCGATGATCAAACGCCTGCATGAAGGTTTAAGTATTCCTTATGAGCGGTTGCTGGCCGGGGTTTAGGCGCAGACTGAACCGGCTTCATCACAGGCAAGCCAGCACCCACATTTTAAGGGTCACAAATCAAAATGTGGGAGCCGGGCTTGCCCGCGATGAGGCCAACAGCATCAACCAATCAACTACAGGCTCAATGGCCGATTCGACGCCTTGATGAACGCTTTCTTCAAGTCCTCAAACGTATGCACCGCGGGGAACTGCGGGAACTCGCGAATCACATTCTCCGGCGCATGGAACAGAATCCCACGGTCAGCTTCGCCGAGCATGGTGGTGTCGTTGTAGGAATCGCCGGCGGCGATCACGCGGTAGTAGAGGGTCTTGAACGCCAGCACCGACTGGCGCTTGGGGTCCTTCTGGCGCAGTTGGTAGCTCACCAC
This sequence comes from Pseudomonas sp. UBT, assembly GCF_050915955.1. Lineage (NCBI taxonomy): Bacteria > Pseudomonadati > Pseudomonadota > Gammaproteobacteria > Pseudomonadales > Pseudomonadaceae > Pseudomonas > Pseudomonas sp. UBT. The sequence continues at coordinate 119,402 of NZ_CP168079.1, forward strand.
CCGGTCGTTCTCATCGGTAATCAACCGATGGCACAGCAAGGTCGGGAAGCCGAGTTGGCGCATCAGCGGTTGGGAGAATTCGTAGAAGGTGTCTGACAAAATCACCACCTGGAAGCGCTCGCGCAGCCAGTTGACGAACTCGATGGCACCGTCCAGCGGCTTGAGGGTGGCGATCACTTCCTGGATATCGGCGAGCTTGAGCCCGTGTTCGTCGAGGATGCGCAGGCGTTGCTTCATCAGCACGTCGTAGTCGGGAATATCCCGGGTGGTGGCCCGCAAGGATTCAATACCGGTTTTTTCAGCGAAGGCGATCCAGATTTCCGGAACCAGCACCCCTTCCAGGTCGAGACAGGCAATTTCCACAACACACCCCTATTTATCTTATTCAAGTTGAGCGAGCAAAAGGACTGCCGAACTCTAGCGACTCAAGCTCGGCCCCGCAACGCGGGGCGGATTTTGATACCATCGCTCCCCTATAGAGCGCTCAGCGCCACTGACCTGTAGGAACCGTCCTGATGAACCAAGCCTTCGACGTCGCTGAACTCGCTGCGACTTACGCAAACAAATCCGCCCAGGACATTCTCAAGCTGGCGTTCAGTCAGTTCGGCGATGACCTGTGGATTTCCTTCAGCGGCGCCGAGGACGTGGTGCTGGTAGACATGGCCTGGAAGCTGAACAAGAACGTCAAGGTATTCAGCCTCGACACCGGCCGTCTGCACCCGGAGACCTACCGGTTTATCGAGCAGGTGCGCGAGTTCTACAAGATCGATATCGAGCTGATCTCGCCGGACCAGCGCGCGCTGGAACCCTTCGTCAAGGAAAAGGGCCTGTTCAGCTTCTACAAGGACGGCCATGGCGAATGCTGCGGCGTGCGCAAGATCGAGCCGCTGCGCCGCAAACTGTCCGGCGTAAGCGCCTGGGCCACCGGCCAACGCCGCGACCAGAGCCCCGGCACCCGCAGCCAGGTGGCGGCACTGGAGGTCGACAGCGCTTTCTCCACCCCGGAACGTACGCTGTACAAGTTCAACCCGCTGGCGCAGATGACCAGCGAGGAAGTCTGGGGTTACATCCGAATGCTCGAGTTGCCTTACAACAGCCTGCATGAACGCGGCTTTATCAGCATCGGCTGCGAGCCGTGCACCCGGCCGGTATTGCCGAACCAGCACGAGCGCGAAGGCCGCTGGTGGTGGGAAGAAGCTACGCAGAAAGAATGTGGCCTGCACGCCGGGAATATCATCAGCAAAGCCTGAGGGCTAGCGCAGTAAAAATGTGGGAGCGGGCTTGCTCGCGAATGCAGTGGATCAGTCGACACATTCAGTGACTGGCCCTTCACATTCGCGAGCAAGCCCGCTCCCACATTTGCTTTGTGGTGGGTATAAATCTTGTACACACTGATGTAACCATCGGTGCCATTTATGTGTGCAATCCAGTTCAAGACGCACCATAACGTAACATCTCTTCCCGCTTCTTTTCGTTCTCTCCCACACAGCTTCTACTGCATAAAAAATAAATACCTGTTCAAACGGTCAATTTATATCGCTTTAAATTCAGTCATTTACTTGGACAACCTATAAAAAAGAAATTAATCACCCGTTTCATAGTTCAAAAACTGGCACGCATGTGGCTTAAGTTGAAATGCGCTTTGTATACAATAAATACAAAACCTACATACACTTTGCCATCCGCGGCTTGCTCGCCGATGCGCTGGAGCCTGCCGGAATGCGTACAAGCCTCTCGAATAACATCGCACTGGATCTGCCCTCCTCCGCCCTGAACCCGGCGGCCGCGAGCCCCGGCCCGTTGGTGCTCAGCCCTCGCCTGCACAACCGGGACCTGGCGCCCACCAAAGTTGAGGGTCGTCGCTGGGGTCGCTACAGCATTTTCGCGTTGTGGACCAATGACGTGCACAACATCGCCAACTATTCGTTTGCCATCGGCTTATACGCGCTGGGCCTCGGCGGTTGGCAGATTCTGTTATCACTCGGGATTGGCGCGGCGCTGGTGTACTTCTTCATGAACTTGTCGGGGTATATGGGGCAGAAGACCGGCGTGCCGTTCCCGGTCATCAGCCGTATCAGTTTCGGTATTCACGGTGCACAAATTCCGGCGCTGATTCGGGCGGTGATTGCGATTGCCTGGTTTGGTATCCAGACCTACCTGGCGTCAGTGGTTTTCCGCGTGCTGTTGTCGGCAATTCATCCAGGGTTTGCCGACTATGATCACAACTCGATCCTCGGCCTGTCGACGCTGGGTTGGGCGTGTTTCGTGGCGATCTGGTTTGTGCAACTGGCGATCCTGGCGTACGGCATGGAAATGGTGCGCCGCTACGAAGCGTTTGCCGGGCCGGTCATTCTGGTGACTGTGGCCTCATTGGCCGGTTGGATGTATTTCCAGGTCGGCGGCAATATCGCCTGGTCGATCCGCGAGCCGCTGAGCGGTGGCGAGATGTGGCGCAACATCTTTGCCGGCGGCGCGTTGTGGCTGACGATCTACGGCACGCTGATTCTCAACTTCTGCGACTTTGCCCGGTCCTCGCCGTGCCGCAAGACCATCCTGGTCGGCAATTTCTGGGGCTTGCCAGTGAATATCCTGGTGTTTGCCGCCATCACCGTGCTGCTCTGCGGTGGGCAGTTCCAGCTCAATGGACGGGTGATTGAAAGCCCGACCGAAATCATCGCAGCGATCCCCAACACCTTCTTTCTCGTGCTGGGCTGCCTGGCATTCCTGATCGTCACCGTGGCGGTGAACATCATGGCCAACTTCGTCGCACCGGCCTTTGTGTTGAGCAACCTGGCGCCCAAGTACCTGAACTTTCGTCGTGCCGGGCTGATCAGCGCCACCGTGGCGGTGCTGATCCTGCCGTGGAACCTCTACAACAGCCCGCTGGTGATCGTGTATTTCCTGTCCGGACTGGGCGCGCTGCTGGGGCCGCTGTACGGGGTGATCATGGTCGATTACTGGCTGATTCGTAAAAGCCAGGTGGACGTTCTGCAGCTGTATAGCGAAGACCCGAATGGCGTTTATTACTACAGCCGAGGCGTCAATTTACGCGCAGTCGCGGCGTTTATTCCTGCGGCGGTGATCGCAATCCTACTGGCGCTGTTGCCAGGTTTTACCAGCGTCGCTCCCTTTTCCTGGCTGTTTGGCGCTGGTATTGCAGGGCTGTTGTATCGGCTGATCGCCAAGCGCCAACCGTTCTACGCCGATGTCAGCGGCGAAAGCATTGCAGTCGATAACGTCAGTCATTAACCAAGGACATTCCATGCGCATCCTCGTGGTCAACGTCAACACCACCGAATCCATCACTGAAACCATCGCCCAGCAGGCACGGGCTGTGGCCTCGCCCGGCACCGAAATCGTCGGCCTCACGCCGTATTTCGGCGCCGAGTCGGTGGAAGGCAATTTCGAAAGCTACCTGGCCGCTATCGCCGTGATGGACCGGGTGATGGCCTACGATCAGCCGTTTGATGCGGTGATCCAGGCCGGCTATGGCGAACATGGCCGTGAAGGCTTGCAGGAGTTGTTGAATGTGCCCGTGGTGGACATCACCGAGGCGGCGGCCAGCACGGCGATGTTCCTGGGCCACGCCTACTCGGTGGTGACCACCCTGGACCGTACCGTGCCGTTGATCGAAGACCGGTTGAAACTTGCCGGGCTGTATCAACGCTGCGCCTCGGTACGCGCCAGTGGCATGGCAGTGCTTGAGCTTGAAGAAGACCCACTGGCCGCCATGGAAGCCATCGTGCGCCAGGCGGAACTGGCGATCCGCGAGGACAAGGCCGAAGTGATCTGCCTGGGCTGCGGCGGTATGGCCGGGCTGGATGAGCAAATTCGCCAGCGCACCGGCGTGCCGGTGGTGGATGGAGTGACGGCGGCGGTGACCATTGCCGAATCCCTGGTTCGGTTGGGGTTGTCGACATCGAAGATCAGGACCTATGCCACGCCGAGGCCGAAGAGGGTCATTGGTTGGCCGGGTAAGTTGGGCCGGTAGACCGAGTCGCCTGCATCGCGGGCAAGCCCGGCTCCCACATTGGAATTGAGCAACCGTCGTCAAATCGCGCTGAACCGATGCCCCAAGCCCTTTTCGGAAAACTGCTCAATGATGAAGTCCACAAACGCCCGAGTCTTGCCGGGCAGCAGCTTGTGTTCGGCGTAGTAAATGGAGATGTTGCCGTCGTCGACGTACCAATCGGGCAACACCCGCACCACCGCGCCGCTGTCGAGGAACGGCACGGCCATCGGCATGCTGACCAGCGCAATCCCAAGGCCTTGGGCGCTGGCGCAGCAGGCGGCTTCGGAATCGCTCATGGTCATGCGCGGCTTGAGCACCAGCGGGCGTTGCTCACGCTCCGGGCCCGTGAGCTGCCAGGTGCGCACGCGGCCGGTTTGCGGAGAGCGGATCAGGATGCCCAGGCAACGCGATAAATCTTCGGGCGCCCTTACCGGCAGACGCCGCTCCAGATAAGCCGGCGAGGCCACCAGTATTCGATGCGCAGGTGCCAACTTGCGCGCCACCACGCCCTGGGGCAGTTCAAAACCGCCGCCGATAGCCGCATCAAAGCCTTGGCCGATCAGGTCCACCTGGCGATTATCGAAATGCCAGTCCGGGCTGATATCCGGAAAGCGCCGCATGAACTCCACCAGTAATGGCACCACATAACGATTGCCGAACACCGTGCCCATGCTGACCTTGAGCGTGCCCACCGGGCGGCCTTCCGCGCTCGCCAGGTTGGCCACGGCGTTCTGGATGGTGATGAGGCTGCCGCTGACTTCTTCGAGGAACAGCTTGCCGGCTTCGGTCAGGGTCAGGCGCCGGGTGCTGCGTTGAAACAGGCGAACACCGAGGCGTGCTTCCAACTTGGCGACACTCTTGCCGACCGCCGCCGGCGTCAGGCTCAGGTGCCGGGCCGCTTCGGCGAAGCTGCCGCCTTCGGCACTGCGCACAAAGCATTCGATACTTCCAAAGCTTTCCATATCGCACCATTCTAAACTTTTGGTTTACACAGACTATAGCAATCACGGTCTACCGGCATGGGTGGGTGAGGTCGATACTCGGCCCATCAACTACTTGGAGATCGACATGACCACACAAAACCTCATCGGCAAAGTCGCCTTGATCCAGGGCGGTTCCCGCGGCATTGGCGCTGCGATCGTAAAACGCCTGGCCGCACAAGGCGCAGCCGTCGCCTTCACTTACGTCAGTTCGGCCGCCAAGGCCGAAGAACTGCAGAACGTCGTGATCAGCGCAGGCGGCAAAGCCCTGGCCATTCAGGCCGACAGTGCCGACGCCACGGCGATTCGCAATGCGGTCAACGCCACCGTCGAAGCGTTCGGGCGCCTGGATATTCTGGTGAACAACGCCGGTGTATTGGCCATCGCGCCACTGGAGGATTTCAAGCTGGAAGACTTCGACCAGACCCTGGCGATCAATGTGCGCAGCGTGTTTATCGCTACTCAGGAAGCGGCCAAGCACATGGGTGAAGGCGGCCGCGTGATCAACATCGGCAGCACCAATGCCGAACGTATGCCGTTTGGCGGCGGTGGCCCCTACGCGATGAGCAAGGCGGCGCTGGTGGGCCTGACCAAAGGTTTGGCACGGGACCTGGGGCCACGCGGCATCACCATTAACAACGTGCAGCCGGGGCCGGTGGACACCGATATGAACCCCGCGAACGGTGAGTTTGCCGAGACGCTGATCGGGTTGATGGCGGTGGGGCGTTATGGCCACGTGGAGGAGATAGCGAGTTTTGTGGCTTATCTGGCCGGGCCGGAAGCGGGGTATATCACCGGTGCAAGCCTGACCATTGATGGTGGTTTCAGCGCCTAACCCATTGTGGGAGCGAGCCTGCCTGCGACGGCGGTCTTGAGGACGCCATCGCAGGCAAGCCAGCTCCCACATTTTTGACCCTGTTCAGTCAGGGAAAAGGTGGCAAGCCATAGGCGGCGAGATCGAAGTCCGCGAGTTTGCGGATGATCTGGTCGGCATGTTGGTATTTGCTGTCGGCCATGGCTTCATCGGGCACGGCGATAGCGGTCATGTTGGCGGCTTTCGCGGCCGTCACACCGAACGGCGAATCCTCGAACACCAGGCAATCCTGTGGCGCGACGCCCAAGCGGCGCGCAGCGGTCAGGAAGATATCCGGCGCAGGTTTCGCGGCGCCGACTTCCGGGTCATCGGCCGTGACGATGGTGCCGAACAGGCCAAACCATTCACGGTGCAAGGTGGTCTTGTGGCCAAACGAATTGCGCGACGAACTGGTGCCCACCGCGATCGGAATGTTATGCGCCTTCAAGTGCCGCACCAGCGCCTCGGCCCCGGGCATGCCCAAGGCCTTGGGAAAACGCTCGCTCATCAGCGGTTCACGGATTCTGAGAAACTCTGCTGGCGTGATCGGCAAGTCCAGCGCCTTGACCACGTAATCGGCCAGGTCCTGAGCGCCTCGGCCGATGATGTGCTGCTTGATGCCCCAGTCGTAGGTACGGCCGTAGCGTTCGGCGATGATCTGCGTGACTTCGGTGTAGATGCCTTCGGTATCCAGCAATAACCCGTCCATATCGAAAATCACGGCCTTGATCGGGCCGACTGCGGTACGCGGTGCATTCATCACAACAGAACCTTGGGGAAAGGACTAAAAGGATTCAGCACAATAACGGCCCAGGTTGCTTGCAAGCAACCATCACGGCCACAAACCTGAGCCCGCCCTCACGCCTTACTCCGCAAAGTCCACGCCTTCAGTCGTCTCAGCCCACGCCTCAAAATCAGCGCTTAACACCCTTGACCTGGGTGCATGCAAAACCCAACGTAGCCTTGCCCGGCAGCAGGCACACTGGACGGCTTCGGCTTTGCCTATGTTGGACGCTCCAGCCTCGCGCCCTATTTGCAAAGCGGCGAGTGGGTAGAAGTATTGGGCGACGGGATCATCCATAGTACGTGGCGGGTGTATGACGGCAATCGCAGTAATATGTCGAAAAAACTGCCTGTGTTTATCGCCTACCCGCAAGAAGAATTCGGCGCCTGACACTGGCCCACCTTATAAGCGAATCCCAACATGCTCTATCGCGTAGCCGCCGACAGCCTGGTGCTGTTTCACCTGAGTTTCATCTTGTTCGTGCTGTTCGGCGGATTGCTGGCCCTCAAGTGGCGGCCTGTCATGTGGCTGCACCTGCCCGCAGCGGCCTGGGGGGTCGCCGTCGAGGTGTTCCACCTGCCCTGCCCGCTGACCCGTTGGGAGAACCTGTTCCGCCATCTCGCCGGGCAGGACGGTTATGGCGGCGGGTTTGTCGAGCATTACATCCTCACGCTGATCTACCCGGCCGGGCTGACCCCGAACATTCAATGGGTACTCGGGGCCGTGGTGTTGCTGATCAACATGGCGGTGTATGTGCGCTTGATCAGGCGGACGCAGGCAAACACCCCAGGTCGGCCAAGGTAGTCTCCACCGCCTGTTCCAGCGGCGTGTGCGGCTCACGGCCCAAGGCATCCAGCAAGCGCTGGTTATCCAGGCGCAACGGGGTTTGCCACAGGTAGCGCATTTCCTGCATCTCACGGACTGTGACGACAAAGGGCGCTGCCAATTTCATCAACCACCAAGGGAAACGACCTACGCGCGGTTGATGGCCGGTCCGACGCAGCACCACGCGCTGGATCGCCTCGGCCATCTGCGTGCCATCCGCGTCCATATGCCCAGCCATATGAAAGCGCGCGAACGCATCGAGGCTCGCCCGGCGCTCAATCAACTCGAGCATGGTGCGCGCCACATCCGGCAGGTACGCCCATTGATGCGCCACACCGGGAGCGCCCGGGTAGCTGACGGCGTGCACCGGTTTGCCGGGCTTGACCAAGCCTTGGGCGAACCAATTGTTGGCCACCCGGGCGCCGAAAAAATCCCCGGCGCGCACGATCACCACCCGAGCGCCCTGGCGGGAAGCGTCCTGTAGACGCTGCTCCAGTTGCACACGAATCGCGCCTTTGCGTGTCTGCGGGTGCTGAGGCGAGTCTTCGTGCAACACGGGAAACGCATCCGGCCCGAAGTTGTAGACCGTGCCAGGCAACACGATGGTCGCGCCCTCGGCGATGGCCGCCGCGATACTGTTATCGATCATTGGCAGCACCTGCTCGGCCCAGTTGCGATAGCCCGGTGGGTTGACCGCATGGACGATCACCGCACAGCCACGCGCGGCAGCGAGCACTTCCTGGCGATTGAGTGCATCGCCCTGGAGCCAGGAGAAGGCGGCATTCGCAAGTCGCGCCTTGTCCACATCCCGGGTCAACGCACACACCTCCCAGCCTGCCGCACTCATCTGCCGCGCCACTTCGCCGCCGATCCCGCCCGTCGCTCCCAGTACCAGAACTTTGCTCATGACCGTCTCCCACGTTGGTTGGTGAGGCCATTGTGTGGCGGGGTCAGCTATAGATAAATTGCCGAAGAGCATCGAGCCGCTATACATTTATGCATGCCTGCGAATATTGGTTGGGAGCTTTACCGGTCGTTCCTCGGCGTACTGAAGGAAGGATCGTTGTCGGGGGCCGCGCGGCTGCTTGGCATCACACAGCCGACGGTCGGCCGGCACATCGCTGCACTGGAATTGGCGCTGGGGGTGGTGCTGTTTACTCGCTCGCCCACCGGGCTGTTGCCGACGGCGGTGGCCCACACCTTGCGCGCCCACGCCGAAACCATGGAGCGCACGGCCGCCGCCCTGGAGCGCGCAGCGTCAGCCCAAGGCGACGAGGTACGTGGCGTGGTGCGGATTTCCGCCAGTGAAGTGGTCGGCGTGGAAGTGTTACCGCCGATCATCACGCAGTTGCGCCGCCAGCACCCGCACCTGCGGGTTGAACTGATCCTGAGCAACCGCCTGATCGACCTGCTGCAACTGGAGGCCGACATCGCCGTACGCATGGTGCGACCGAGCCAGGAGCAATTGCTGGCAAGGCGCGTCGGCCTGATCGAAGTCGGCCTGCACGCCCGCGACGATTATCTGCAACAGCACGGCAGCCCTCTGCTGATGCAAGACCTGGTCGGCCACTCGGTGATTGGCTTCGATCAGGAAAGCGCGTTTATCCGCAGCCTGGCCATCAACGGCTTTGAACGCAGCACCTTCGCCATCAGCAGCGACAGCGACCTGGCACAACTGGCGCTGATTCGCGCCGGTGCCGGTATCGGCGGCTGCCAGGTGCAACTGGCCAAGCAAGACCCGCGCCTGCACCGGGTCCTGCCCGACGCGTTTGCGTTCAAGATGGACACGTGGGTCACCATGCACGAAGACCTGCGCAACAGCCCGCGCTGCCGGGTGACATTTGATGCGCTGGTGCAGGGTTTACAGCGTTACGTACAGGATTGAGACAGCTGAACTGGTAAAGAATCAGACTCCCTCATTCCGTTCGTAGACGCCCCCATGTCCGAAGCCTTCGAAGTCCCCAGCCCCCACGAAAAACACGTCGAACACACCACCGAACACGCCCATGGCCGTGGAGACAATTTCGCCAGCCGCATCGCTGTGATGACCGCCCTGATGGCCACCCTCGGCGCCATGCTCAGCTACCAGGCAGGCTCGACCGAAAGCGAAGCGGCAATGGACAAAAACAACGCCGCCATCATCAAGACCGAAGCCGCCAACCAGTGGAACTACTACCAGGCCAAATCCAGCCGACAAAACCTGGCGGAACTGGCCACCCATATTCCCGGTGTGGATGCTGCGCATTACAAGGATGAGATCGAACGCTACAAGGGCCAGAAGGAAGAAGTGCGCAAGCAGGCCGAGAAGCTTGAGGCGACTTCGCGGGACTGGGATCAGAAGTCCGAAGAGGCGCTGCACCAGCATCACCGATGGGCTCAGGCGATGACGGCGATTCAGATCGCGATTTCGCTGGCGGCGATCACGTTGCTGACGCGTAAGGAGTGGTTGAAGCGGATGTCATACACCGCTGGCGGCGTGGCCGTGATATTGGGCAGCCTGGCGTGGCTGCATCTCTGACTGACCGAACGCGGTCAAAAAGTGGGAGCTGGCTTGCCTGCGATGGCGGTGGGTCAGGCCGCATCACTGTTTGCTGAACCCGCGCTATCGCAGGCAAGCCAGCGCCCACAGGTGCTCTTCGGGGTTTTCAGAGTTGGGCTCTGCATCGTATCGCTATATAGTAAAACGTATAGCGCCCAGTACAGCTTGAACGCGAGGGAAAACCGGTGACTGCACAACCCAAAGAAGCCGTGGGCGCCGCCTACAGTATCGACTCCATGCGTTATGCCCAGGCCATGACGTGGCAAGCCATCGACCACCTTGCCCAACGTATTCGCCCCGGCATGCTCGAATCCGAAGCGCGCGAGCTGGGCAAGCAGGTGCTCACCGAGCTCGACATGCAACGCATCTGGCACCCGCTGCTGGTGCGTTTCGGTGCCAACACCCTCAAGACGTTCAAGCAACGCTCCGACGGCGACCCGGTACTGGCTGAAAACGATATCTTCTTCATCGACATGGGCGCGGTGTGGCAAGGCCACGAAGGCGACGCCGGTGCGACCTTCACCACCGGCAGCGACCCACAGATGATCGCCTGCGCCAGCGCCGCCAAAGAACTCTTCGACCGCGTACAATCACGCTGGAAAAACCACCAGGTCGTGGGCCTTGAGCTCTACCGCTACGCCGAGGAGCAGGCCCAGGCCATGGGTTGGCAACTGAACCTCGACATCAAGGGGCACCGCGTCAGCGACTTCCCCCACGCGATCCACCGTGGCGGCGACCTGGGGGATTTCGAGCACTACCCGAATGCCGGACTGTGGATCCTGGAAATCCAGATCGCCCACCCGAGCAAGCCGTACGGCGCCTTCTACGAAGATTTACTCGCCTGACCCACCAAGGAATCAAAATGGAACACTCCACCCAATTTCCTGTGCTGCTGTTTTCCTACGGCACCTTGCAAGACAAGGTCGTGCAACTGGCCAACTTCGGCCGGGAATTAGTCGGCCAGCAGGACGCGATGCTGGGCTATTCACAAAGCTGGGTAGAAATCACCGACCCCGAAGTGCTGGCCACCAGCGGCAAGACCCACCACCCAATTGTCGCACCGACCACAGAAAAGGCTGCCAGCGTTGAAGGCATGGTCTTTCAGATCAACGAACAGGAACTGGCGGCGGCGGATGCGTATGAAGTGTCCGACTATAAGCGGGTCTCGGTCGCGCTGGCTTCCGGGCTGACAGCTTGGGTGTACGTGCAGGCGTGAAGATGAAAATGTGGGCTGATTGATTTCAATCCGCCCTGGCCGCGTTTAAAGTGTCGCCCCCCTCGTGAATTGAATCGCGAGGGTTAGTCCATGGAGTTACACAGTGAAGTACGTCAGTAAAGTGGTTGCAGCAGCAGTTCTCGGTTTCGCACTGGCAGGCTGCACCGGCACCGCCATCAAATCCCCGCAGTACGACAGCAGCCAGTACACCGTTCTGGGCCACAGTGAAGCCAGCGCCACCGGCATCATGTTGTTCGGGGTTATTCCTATCGGCCAGAACAGCCGTTTTGTGCGCGCTCAGGATGCAGCCATCAAAGCCAAAGGCGGCGACGCGCTGATCAACACCCAAGTGCAGGAAAACTGGTTCTGGGCATGGGTATTGAGCGGTTACACCACCAAGATCTCGGGTGATGTGATCAAGCTGAAAACCGCGCAATAAGTGTGACCGTGTCAAAATCGCCAGGGCATTAACCCCTACGCGCGACGTATCATGGGCCTGACCTTCGAGGATGGCCCATGAACCTCAGTATCCTGTACGCACTTGCCGCTGCCGCCCTCTTCGGCGCCAGCACGCCGCTCGCCAAAAGCCTCGGCCTGGGCCTCTCGCCTGTGCTGCTCGCGGGCCTGCTCTACCTCGGCAGCGGAATCGGCCTGGCCGGCGTGCGCCTTATCCGTGATCGCGGTTGGAAACCCAGCGGGCTGACCCGTTCCGAATGGCCGTGGCTGATCGGCGCCATCGCATTCGGCGGTATCCTCGGGCCGGTCGCGTTGATGTTCGGCCTGACTCGCACAGCAGGCGCGACCGCTTCCCTGATGCTCAACCTTGAGTCGGTGCTGACCGCCGTTATCGCCTGGCTGGTGTTCAGAGAGAACGCCGACCGGCGCATCGTCCTGGGCATGCTCGCAATCGTGCTGGGCGGCGTGGTGTTGTCAGGGTCCGGCGGTGGCGGCACGAGCCACGATTGGACCGGGCCGCTTGCCGTGGCGGTGGCCTGTTTGTGCTGGGGGATTGATAACAACCTGACGCGCAAGGTGTCTGCGTCGGACGCGGTGTTTATTGCGGGCGCCAAGGGTTTAATTGCCGGGGTGGTGAATTGCAGTTTGGCGCTGTATCTCGGGGCGCAGATTCCGGGTGTTGCGCAGCTGGCGCCTATCTTGTTGGTTGGCTTTCTGGGGTATGGCATCAGCCTGGTCATGTTTGTGCTGGCATTGCGCGGTCTAGGCAGTGCGCGCACCGGCGCCTACTTTTCCACCGCGCCGTTCCTCGGTGCCGCGGTTGCGTTGCTGGTGATGGGCGAGTCGGTGACCATGGCGTTCTGGATTGCGTCGGCGCTGATGGCCGTGGGTGTGTGGCTGCACCTGACGGAGCGGCATGCGCATGAGCATCTGCACGAGGCGACGGAGCACGGACATCGGCACGTGCATGACGAGCATCATCAACATGAGCATGGGTTTGAATGGGACCCGGCGCAGCCGCATAGTCATGTACATGTTCATAGCCCGATGAGGCATAGCCATGCGCATTTTCCGGATGTGCATCATCGGCACAGGCATTGAGGGCGGGCGCTCATGCTGACAGCCTAGGCCGTCAAGGCTGCTCAGCCACCACGCAATTACGCCCGTTTTGCTTGGCCTGGTACAACAGCTGGTCAGCCCTCTCAAGCACAACCGCTATCGAATCGGCGCCGGGGTGCCATAGCGCGACGCCCAGCGAAACCGTCACGTGCCCGACAGTTTCAATGTCCGCTGCGTCAATTGAGGCACGCAGTCGCTCGGCGACATCCATTGCAGCCTGAAGCGAACTATTGGGCAATAACAATACGAACTCCTCTCCACCGACCCTGCAGGGCAAGTCATTGGACCGCGAGTTCTGTTGCATGAGCTGCGCGATAGCCCTCAGTGTTTCATCACCTGCACCGTGGCCGAAGGTGTCGTTCACACGTTTGAAGTGGTCGATGTCCATGGAAACAACGGCAAACGCTTTTTCGGCCTCCTGCCAGCGCGCCAGGATGTCCTGCATCGCTCGACGATTGGCCAGTCCTGTCAGCGCATCGGTTTGCGCTTGCTGATTGAGCTTGCCGATTTTCTCTTGCAGCAGGGTGGCACCCAGCAACAGTGCTCTGCGAATCTGCCAGCTTTCGAAATAACGCGCCGGGACTGCCCTGATGCGTTCGTAGCTGTCGGGTGTATCCAGTCGTTTGGCGCACTCGGCAAGCCTGGACAGCGGCGCCGAGATCCTTGTCCCCAACCACCAGATCAAGATGATTCCGAACAGAGCCAGTGGCGCTATACCCTGCATGACCTTGGCCATGGTATGGCGCAGAACGGCGTGGATATTTTCCAGTGGCTGTTGCGAAATCACCCCCCAACCGCTACTGGGCACCCTGGCGAAGCCCGCGAGCATTTCCACGTCATTGGCATCCGTCGCCTGCAAAGTACCGGCGTCCTGACTGAGCGCAGCATCAGCGATCAAGCCCTTACCCGTGACGCTGCCGATCTGCTCGGGGTCTGTGTGATAGAGCACCCGGCGGGCGCTGTCGATGAGATAGACATGCGCCCCATCCTTGCGCACATTGGTATCCATCAGCGCCTGCAGTGTATTTCTCTGCTCAAGCCGGACACTGCCGCCTATCAGGCCCAGGTATTCGCCTTTCGCGTCAAATACGGGCTGGGTAATGAACACCACCAGATTGCCGGAGAGGGACCTGAACGCATTGCTGATTCTTGGCACACGAAGGCTGAGCGGCTCCTTGTGTTGCAGCGTGCGCCCATCGAGATGGAGGCTTTCCGGGGCTGAGGCAATGATTGATCCGCCCGCGTCGGCGATCAGCACAGAGTTGAAGCTGGCGTCCTGGCCAAACAGTCGATCGGCCTCCTCTGCCAAATAGCGCTTATCGTCAAACGCCTTACCAATGACCCCGGAGCCATACTTTAACTTGTCCAGGTCAGAGTTAAGCACCTGCTCCACACTCAGCGCGATCCGAGAAGCGTAGGCCTTGTTCACCTCCAGGGCATTCTCAATTAACTCCTGCTTCTGAATCTTGAACGTCACCCAGAAACTATTGACCAGGGTTGCAAAGGCAGAGAGCAGTACAAAGATAAGAATCAGCGTGCGAAGGTTGAGCTTAGGCTTCGGTCGAGTGGTCATTATTAAAAAATCCGGGTGTGCGGGAGAATGACAAACGATTTCACCCTTGGTATCGCATCCTGGCCGAAAGCAGCCGCTGCTGCTGGCGAGGACGCCCGCCACCCAATTCTGAACCCACTGGGCCGTTGTGTCTGAAATTAGAGGTTATAAAACACCGTAAGTCGCAAATTGGACCTAAATGGCCCTTTTTCAGAGGCCAAAAACCACAAAGTGAGTATTTCAAATGGCGCACAAAATTTAACCCGTGAAGGGGGAGTGCTATACCAGTCCTATGGGATTTGGTTTTCATGCTCACAAAAAAAGCCTCCCTCGTGCCTGGCTTAGGTGTGGGGGGCTTTTTTACATAAGCGGCGTAATTCGCATCCTGCGTTCAGTCAATCTGTACTCAACGGCCGTAATTGGCCCATTGAGGTCATACTGGAAAACAAAGCTGAACCTCCGGAGATCACGCCTTAGCGGTCAATCTTCCTTTACGTCGACAAGGATTCATCAACGGCCGCGCGAGTTCATAGTTACGTACTCCGTTCAATAAAGTATCGAAGGCTACCTACGCTGTGTTTGTCTTCTACGATGGATTTATGATAGTGCCGTCCTCGGTACGCGCTACCCACGCACCGTTCTCAACGGTAAAACTGAGAGTCTCCATGGAATTTAAAGTCCACTGCCTCGGGCGACCCAGCCATTTTATATGTTCATCTTCAAAGTTGCTGCTGAAATTGATCTCTCGCACGGTTAGTGACTCAGCTTGCCGCTCCATAACTTCCATTTCACGGACATCGGAAAGCCGCAGACATGACTGTGCTACTAACGTTTGAATTGCAATGTTATCGGAGCGCGAGGTATGTGCAACAGATGGGTATACAACAGCTCCAAGGGGCCGCCCTTTAAGCTGTTCAGGAGGGCCCAAGACGTTACCAGTGGATAATTTCTCGGTAATGGCGGAAGTCAGTTTATACTGTGCTGAAAATGTCTCATGAACAGGTTGAGCGAATCGCGTCTCAAAAAACGTTTCAATTTTTGAGAAAGCGACGTCATCTTCCATTCCCTCGCCTGCACCCGGTGGAATTCGGAAGTAAAAAAACTCTCGATCAACAATCCAGCTTGATAGATAAACTATGTTTCCAACATCCGCATTTAGTTCGGAAAATACTGCAGCGATATCGACACTTGCATAGAACATAGGTTTACCGGGACCATTGCAACGTTGAAAACTGGTCACAAGTTCGGCGGGTGGACTACCTAAATAGCTCACTTCACAGAGCCGTTCGGAGCAAATTCTCCCCCGATAAAGCGTGGTCCCTACAGGCAAAGATTGCACTATCAAAGGAATGCCCTTGATTAAGATTCCCACTTGAGTCAGGAGATGGTTGTAATCAATAGCAGTCAGATCGGCACGGTTCAGTGCAGAGACTATTTCACGTATTTTGGTTGTGCTCGTGCGTTCAATAGTCATAGATCAGCATCATTGAAAAGGCGAAGTGGTAATCTTATTCGGGTTGGCTATATCTGTGTCAAGATTCCTGGTCAGACTGTAATTCACTCGTAACCCCCCCTGCAACGAACGTTCACGAACCGTCATTCCACTACCTGCACGGTCGTCCGATTTGGCAAAAGCGGTCGCCTAAAAATATTGGCGATCGTCTGTTCATGGCCGAAGGTAGCCACTCTCTGGGCGCGCTGTTAGCAGCCAGATGAAATGCCCCCGAACACTCAGTCGCTGGCTTTACTTTATGCACCAAAATAGCGCGCCAGTCCCATGGTGGTCCCATGAGGCTATTTTTTGAACGCCAAAAACCACAAACCCCCGACTTTCTCTAGGAAAATCGGGGGTTTGTGTTTGTAGAATGTGGCGGTGAAGGAGAGATTCGAACTCTCGATACAATTTCTTGTATACACACTTTCCAGGCGTGCTCCTTAAGCCACTCGGACACTTCACCGTATCTCGTCAAACCAGTTCAGTCTGTCGAGGCGCGCTAATGTAGTCGAAAGCCTTTCTGATGGCAAAGGTTTTTTTCAGAATTTTCATGCGGTTAGGCGGTTATGCCGTTACCCGCCCGGCGAGGGCGGTGATTCTGCCATTCTCGGGCACCGCTGGCACGCACTTGGGGCGGCTGCTGCGCCCTGCCCTGGGCCGTCTAACCTAAGGAATGCTGGAAAAGTCTGACTGAGTAGTCAGTCACGGCGCTTTACCGGGGCGGGCGTGGTGGGTAACGTCTGCGCATGCTCTTCTATAAACAGCCTATCTATAACAAGTCCTACAAGGAACCGCGTCATGAGTGAGTTGATTGCCTACCACCTCGAAGACGGTATCGCGACCCTGACCTTGAGCAACGGCAAGGTGAATGCCATTTCTCCGGCGGTGGTCAGTGAGTTTAATGCGGCGCTGGATCAGGCCGAGAAAGATCGGGCGGTGGTGATCATCACCGGGACGCCGGGGATTCTGTCGGGCGGTTATGATTTGAAGGTGATGACGGCCGGCCCTAAAGAGGCTATTGGCCTGGTGACGTCGGGCTCGACGTTGGCGCGTCGCCTGTTGTCGCACCCGTTTCCCGTCATCGTCGCATGCCCCGGACATGCGGTGGCCAAAGGTGCGTTCCTGCTGTTGTCGGCAGATTATCGGATTGGTGTGGAAGGCCCGTTCAGCATTGGCCTGAATGAAGTGGCGATCGGCATGACCATGCACCACGCCGGTATCGAGTTGGCGCGGGATCGTCTGCGCAAGTCGGCGTTTCATCGTTCGGTAATCAATGCGGAAATGTTTGACCCGCAGGGCGCACTGCAAGCGGGCTTCCTGGATAAGGTGGTCGCACCGGAAGAGTTGCACGCGGCGGCCCTGGAAGCAGCCCGCCAGTTGAAGAAGATCAACATGAACGCCCACAAGCACACCAAGCTGAAGGTGCGTAAGGCACTGCTGGAAGCGTTGGATGATGCAATCATCCAGGATCAGGGCCATATCCTTAGCTAACACCCCGCAGCGGCAACGCCAGAGCCCGACCTAGAGTCGGGCTTTTTCTTACCGATAAATCCGAAACCTCTTTAGCCGCTCTAGTCAGGCCTTGTCGGCACACGTTGAAACATGTACTTAAACATCGCCTATCTCCTACGTCTGTAGGGGCAATTGCCGAATACAGTGCACATCCGTACACTGCGCCACCTTTTGTCCCGATGGGCCGCGTCGATGCTCTTTCTGTTACGTATGTTGTTGATGAGCCTGCACTTTATGGTTGCCGGTGTGTTGGGCGTGCTGTTGGGCATTTGTCGGCCGTTTAATCCCGACAACAGCCGCTTGTGCGCGCGCCTCTATGCGCTGCCCGCCATGTGGATATTGCGTTTAAACGTGAAGACGGATGTTGACTCGCTGCGCAACAAGCCCGGCACGTGCGTGGTCATCGCCAACCACCAGTCCAACTATGACTTGTTTGTGTTGGGTACTGTGGTGCCTTACCGCACGGTGTGTATTGCCAAGAAAAGCCTGAAATGGGTGCCGCTGTTCGGCCAGTTGTTCTGGCTGGCAGGCAATGTGCTGATCGACCGCGGCAATGCGCACAAGGCGCGTCGCGCGATGCTCACGACCACGCATACCTTGCAGCATCAGGACACGTCGATCTGGGTATTTCCGGAAGGCACGCGCAACCTCGGCAAAGGCCTGCTGCCGTTCAAGAAAGGCGCGTTCCATATGGCGATTGCGGCAGGTGTGCCGATCGTGCAGGTGTGTGTCAGCAATTACATCACCCATATGCAACTTAATCAGTGGAACAGTGGTGATGTCCTCATACGCTCGTTGCCACCGATTCCTACCGCAGGCCTGACTTCGGATGACATCCCTCAGTTGATGCAAACCTGTCAGACGCAGATGGATGAATGTATTGCCGCGATGGACAGTGAGCTGCAAAGTGCCGTAACAATCGAACTCGCTTCCAGCTAAGCTGCCCAACACCTGTCCTCCTAATAAGAAGCGATCAGCACCATGGGTAGAGTTGTTGCGGCCGCCGTTTACAGCGGCGGAAAGAAAGTCACCGATATTACCCTCGATGAGGGCGCGGCCTGGGCCGCCAAACCCGACCATTTTGTGTGGATTGGCCTGGAAGAGCCCAACGCCCAGGAACTGGCCAACCTGCAACGCCAGTTCAACCTGCATGAACTGGCCATTGAGGACGCCCTGGAAAAGCACAGCCGACCGAAGCTGGAAACCTTCGGCGATGCGCTGTTTATCGTGACCTACTCACCGGTACGCGAGAACGGCAAACTGGTGTTTATCGAAACTCATATTTTTGCCGGCAACGGCTACATCATTACCGCACGCAACGGGCACTCAGCGTCGTACGGCTATGTGCGCCAGCGCTGTGAGGCGCGGCCGCTGTTGCTGGAGCATGGGGAAGATTTCGTACTCTATGCGCTGCTGGATTTCGTCACCGAGAATTACCAGCCGGTGAGCGAGGCGATCCATGCCGAGATCGATGAGCTGGAACGCAACGTGTTGTGCAACTCCCTCAATGAAACCCATATCCAGAACCTCCACGGGCTGCGCCGTGACGTGCTGCGGCTCAAGCGTTATGTGGCGCCGATGGTCGAAATCAGCCAGGAACTGCAGAAGCTGAGCTTCCCGTTTATCGACAAGAACATGCGCCCCTATTTCCGTGACGTGCAGATCCACGTGACGCGGCAGATGGAAGACCTGACCACCCTGCGCGATATCGCCAGCCAGACCATTGAGATCGGTGTGTTGCTGGAGGCCTCACGCCAAAGCGTGGTGCAACGCAAGTTCGCCGCGTGGGCGGCGATTCTGGCATTCCCCACCGCGGTGGCGGGGATTTACGGGATGAACTTCCAGAACATGCCCGAGCTGCAATGGCACTACGGCTATTTTGCGGTGCTCGGGTTTATTGCGGCGGGCTGCACCGGTTTGTGGGCGAGCTTCAAGCGTTCGGGCTGGCTTTAAACCGCAGACTCTGGCTTGTGCGCGACAAAACGCATCATCCACTCCGCCACGGTGGCACCGTGGTGGTCGCGTTCCAGGCTTGCCACGCCGTGGGTGTAGACCTTTTCCCCAAGAGTTGTCTGAAGAATCTCCAGCAACTCGCGGGAATAATCGTGGATGAATTCCGGGTGGCCCTGGAAGCACAGCACCTGGTCTTCGATGTGATACGCCGCATAGGGGCAAAAATCGCTGGAAGCTATCACCGTGGCGTTTTCCGGCAGGCTGGTCACTTGATCCTGATGACTGATCAGCAACGTCAGTTCTTCCACCACCGGGCTCATCCAGGGCGCCTTGGCATTCAGCGTGTAGTCGTGGATGCCCATGCCCCAGCCTTTGCTGGCGCGTTCAGTCTTGCCGCCCAACAGCAGCGCCAATAACTGGTGACCGAAACAGACGCCCAGCAATTTATCGCCGCGCGCATAGCGTTCGAGCAGGTAGGTCTTGAGGGTCTGGATCCATGGGTCGGTGCCGAAGGAGTCGGCTTTGCTGCCGGTGATCAGGTAGGCGTCAAACACTTCATCATCTGACGGGTATTCGCCCTGGACGACGTTGTAGATTACAAATTCGGCGGCAATCGGTTGCTTGGAGAACAGGCGCTTGAACATCTGCCCGTACCCTTGGTAGTGATCGATCAAGCCTGGACGCAGGATATCGGTTTCCAGGATACAGACGCGTAGCGACATAAAAAATACCTGACACGGTGATGGGAATAATGCACACCCCAGAGCCTGCCTTGAAATACCCCTGCAAAGCAAGCCCCACCCTGTGCCTACCTGCAGGAGCGGCGGTGCGACGATTCAACTTACCCGCGATGGCGTCATATTCGCCAACATTTGCATTGGCTGACATACCGCTATCGCGGGCAAGCCCGCTCCCAAAAGGGTTCTCTATTACCCAAAATATTGCGTTTCGGTCAGGCGAATATTGCTCCCTGTGCAGCTTTTTCCAGTAGCAGGGCCGGCGGTGAGAACCGCTCCCCATACTGCTCGGCCAGGTAGCGTGCCCGAGCGATAAAGTCGTTGAGCCCGTACTGGTTGATAAATTGCAGCGCGCCGCCACTCCACGCGGCAAAGCCAATACCAAAGATCGAGCCCACGTTGGCGTCGGCCGTCGACATCAACACGCCCTCCTCCACACACCGCACGGTTTCAATCGCCTGGATAAACAGCAAACGATCGCGCACATCTTTTGGCGAAATCTGATTGCCGGGCTGTTCGAAGCGCGCTTTCAGCTCGGGCCACAGGTGTTTCTGCCCGCCTGCGGGATAGTCGTAAAAACCGCCCCCGGCCGCCTTGCCCACGCGTTTGTATTCATTCACCAACAGATCGATCACCCGCGTCGCCGGATGCGTCGGTACCGCCTTACCTTCCGCCTGCAGATCCTTCGCGGTTTGCTGTCGGATATGGCTCATCAGGCTGAGCGATACCTCATCGGACACCGCCAACGGCCCCACCGGCATCCCAGCCTTGCGCGCTTCGGTCTCGATCATTGGCGCGGCCACGCCTTCGCCTAACATCGCAATGCCTTCGTTGGTAAAGGTGCCGAACACCCGCGAGGTGAAGAAGCCGCGACTGTCGTTGACCACAATCGGGGTTTTCTTGATTTGCAGTACGAAGTCGAAACCTCGTGCCAGGGTTTCGTCGCTGGTCAGGGCGCCCTTGATGATTTCCACCAGCGGCATTTTGTCGACAGGGCTGAAGAAATGCAGGCCGATAAACTTGCCTTGATCAGGCACCGCTTTGGCCAGGCCGCTGATGGGCAGCGTCGAGGTGTTGGAGGCAATCACCGCACCGGCGCCAACCACGTTTTGTGCAGCCGCCGACACCCTGGCTTTGAGTTCACGGTCTTCGAAGACGGCTTCGATGATCAGGTCGCAGCCAGCCAGGTCGGCGTCATCCTGAGTAGGATGAATCCGCGCCAGGGTGCTTTCCCGCTGTTCGGCTGTCAGTTGCCCACGGCTGACCTGCTTGTCCAGCAGCGCGGCCGAATGGGCCTTGCCCTTCTCGGCCGCCGCCAGGTTGACGTCCTTGAGCACCACCTCGATGCCCGCACAGGCACTGACATACGCGATGCCCGCCCCCATCATCCCCGCGCCAAGCACGCCAACTTTACGCGTGACGTAAGGCGCGAAGCCTTGGGGCCGTGAACGGCCGGCGTTGATTTCGTTGAGCTGGAACCAGAAGGTACCGATCATGTTTTTCGCCACCTGCCCGGTGACCAACTCGGTAAAGTAGCGCGTTTCAATCAGGTGCGCCGTGTCGAAATCCACCTGGGCGCCTTCCACGGCGGCACACAGGATCTTCTCCGGTGCCGGGAAGCAGCCTTGGGTTTTACTGCGCAATATCGACGGCGCAATTGCCAGCATCTGCGCCACTTTGGGGTTCGACGGCGTGCCGCCGGGGAGCTGATAGCCTTTGTTGTCCCACGGCTGTCTGGCCTCAGGATTGGCAAGAATCCAGGCGCGGGACTTGGCCAGCAGTTCGTCGCGGTCCACCGCCAGCTCATTGATCAAGCCCGCCTGCAGCGCCTGCTGCGCACGGACTTTTTTACCTTCCAGCAAATACGGCAAGGCTTTTTCCAACCCCAGCATGCGCACCATGCGGACCACCCCGCCGCCACCCGGCAACAGGCCCAGGGTGACTTCCGGCAAGCCGAGCTGCACCGACTTGTCGTCCAGCGCGACGCGGTAATGGCAGGCCAGGCAAATCTCCCAGCCGCCGCCCAGGGCAGCGCCATTAATCGCGGCAACCACCGGTTTGCCGAGTGTTTCCAAGCGGCGCAATTGCGCCTTTAACACCCACACACCGGCGTAGAAATCCTTGGCGTGCGCTGTGTCGACTTTGATCAATTCATTGAGATCACCCCCGGCAAAAAAGGTCTTCTTCGCCGAGGTAATGACCACACCGGCCAGCGTGTCCTTCTCCGCTTCCAGGCGCGCGACAGTGGCCGCCATCGCCTCGCGGTACACACTGTTCATGGTGTTGGCGCTCTGGCCAGGCATGTCGAGGGTCAGCACCACGATCTGGTCCTGGCCTTTTTCGTAACGAATGGCTTCGGTCATGACAAATTCCTTGGGCTCAGAGGCGTTCAATAATGGTGGCGATGCCCATGCCACCGCCGACACACAGGGTGGCCAGGCCGTAGCGCTGCTGGCGCACTTCCAGCTCGTCGAGCAACGTGCCGAGGATCGCGCAGCCCGTGGCGCCCAGTGGATGGCCCATGGCGATGGAGCCGCCATTGACGTTGACCCGCGCGGCGTCGATGCCCATGTCCTTGATGAACTTGAGCACCACCGAGGCAAACGCTTCGTTGACCTCGAACAGGTCGATGTCTTCCACGCGCAAACCAGCCTTGGCAAGGGCTTTGCGTGTAGCAGGTGCCGGGCCGGTGAGCATGATGGTGGGGTCGGTGCTGGTAACCGCCGTGGCGACAATCCGCGCCCGCGGTTGCAGGCCCAGTTCACGGCCTTTGGCCTCGGAGCCGATCAGCATCAGCGCCGCGCCATCGACGATGCCGGAGCTGTTGCCGGGCGTGTGCACGTGGTTGATGCGCTCCACATGGCTGTAGACCCGCAGCGCGGTGGCGTCGAAGCCCATCTGCCCCATCATCTCGAAGCTCGGCTTGAGCTTGCCCAGGCCTTCGAGGGTGGAGTCGCCACGGATAAACTCGTCATGGTCCAGCAGTACGATGCCGTTCTGGTCCTGCACCGCAATCAGCGATTTGTTGAAAGAACCGTGTGCGCGTGCCCTGGCCGCTTTCTGCTGGGACTGTAGGGCGAAAGCGTCGACGTCCTGGCGAGTGAAGCCTTCCAGGGTCGCGATCAAATCCGCGCCGATGCCTTGGGGCGTGAAGTGGCTGTGCATGTTGGTCTGTGGGTCGAGCACCCAGGCGCCGCCATCACTGCCCATCGGCACGCGGGACATAGATTCGACGCCACCGACCACCACCAGGTCTTCAAAGCCGGAACGCACTTTCATCGCGCCAAGGTTGACCGCTTCAAGGCCCGAAGCGCAGAAGCGGTTGATCTGTAAACCGGCGACACTCACGTCCCAGTCCGCCACCAGCGCGGCGGTCTTGGCGATGTCGGCACCCTGGTCGCCTACCGGGGTGACGCAGCCGAGGACGATGTCATCCACCTGGCGCGTGTCGAGGTCGCTGCGTTGTGCCAGCGCGGTGAGCAAGCCCGCCACCAGGTTTACCGGTTTGACGCTGTGCAAGGCGCCGTCGGCCTTACCTTTGCCCCGGGGCGTGCGTATCGCATCAAAGATCAAAGCTTGGGTCATGACGTCCTCGAACCGCTGTGCATGTGTGCCCCTTACCTTAGGCCCGATTGACACGGTTTCAATGACGGATGCGCTCATTGCTTTTGACACCCACGCTCGGACGAACGGTAGCCAGCTACGGAAAACGGTCGGTTAAACGTTTTAGCTGTCTAGCCTCGGGGCTGGCGCCAAGATGGCCTTAGGCCTCATGCCGCTTTTAGCGGATTTTCTGATTAGCTGATATGAAATGGATCTAAGCCGCAAAGAACGAGGGCTCTAAGGTTGAATCAGTAAGAAGTTGCTGCCGGGTTTTGCTGGAGCAGCTGTAAGAAAAGCGACACGTCACGTTGCGATACTGAAATTAACCGGCACGCATTTGACGTTCAGGAATAACAACAAAAGGCAGACAGCCATGTTCAAACACACCAAAGTACGTCAGGCGGGACTTATTCTTTTCGCCACCACCCTGATTCTGATCTTGCCCAATTTAACCAAGATTATTGGGTGACGACTCGATCCTCACATTGCGTGCACACAGTCCACCAGGACTGCAGTTTTTGGCAGCACCTGCCGGGGCATTGCGTATAGCGGTCCTGTTGCAGGGGCTGTCTTTTTGCGTGCTGATTTCCGGTATCGTGTGCGCAACCGTCACTTCGAACCGGGTTCCCTCTTGAAACCGATCCTTGCCTTCCTCGCCTTGCTGTTGGCCCTGCCCGCTGCGGCGGCGCAATTGACCATTGAGTTGGACCACGCCAGTAAAACCTGGCAGACCGAGGACTTGCTCAAGCACCCGGATGCGCAGACGGTGCAGATCGTTGATGACGTTTCCTACAAGCGCAATATGACGTATCGCGCAGTGCCGTTGGCAGATCTCCTGCCCGGTTTGAAACCTGAAAACCACCTTCAAGCCGTGGCCCTGGATGGATTTGCCGCCGAGCTAACCGCTGCGCCATTGTTGGAGAAACACGGCGCACGTGCCTGGCTGGCGGTTGAAGACCCGGCGCACCCGTGGCCCGCGCTGGCGGAAGGCAAACCCGGTGCCGGGCCGTTCTATCTGGTGTGGACCGACCCGCAAGCCGCCCATATCAGCCCGGAGCAGTGGCCGTTTCAACTCTCCGCCATCAAGCAACTGAAGACGGTGGCCGAGCGTTTTCCGGCCCTGTTGCCCGACCCGAAGTTGGCTGCAAATGACCCGATCAACCAGGGCTTCGCGTTGTTCCAGAAAAACTGCCTGGCCTGCCATCGCCTCAATGGCGCCGGCGATGCACAGATGGGGCCGGACCTGAACGTGCCCTACAGCCCCACCGAGTATTTCAGCGGGGATTTCCTCAAGCGTTATATCCGCGACCCGCAGAGCCTGCGGCATTGGCCACAAGCGAAGATGCCGGCGTTTACGGCCAGTGTGTTGCCGGATGGCGAGCTGGATTTGCTGGTGGGGTATTTGAAGCATATGGGGGGGCGTAAACAGCAGCCCTGAGCCTGGCAATTTTTCTGAAAACACCCGCGCCCACTGTGGGAGCTGGCTTGCCTGCGATAACGGACGTTCAGTTAACCCATTTGTCTGACCCAGCGCAATCGCAGGCCAGCCAGCTCCCACACCAGAGTTGTCTCGCCTATTGCTGCTGCACGGAAATCACCGGCGTCGGCGCCACACACACCTTGGCATGCATCTGCTCATGCCCACCGCCACGGCGCATGCCGCGTACCGGGCAGGCATCCAGGTAATCCAGGCCCACGGCCAGTTTCAAATGCCGTTCCGGCCGGGCCAGTTGGTTGGTCACGTCAAAGCTGTACCAGGCGTCATCCAGCCAGGCTTCCGCCCAGGCATGGCTGGCGAGGTGCGTGCTGTCCTCAGTGTACAAATACCCCGACACATACCGCGCCGGAATCCCCAGGCTGCGCGCGCAGGCCAGGAACGCATGGGTGTGATCCTGGCACACGCCTGCGCGGCCGGCGAAGGCCTGCGCGGCACAGGTGTCGACTTCAGTGGCGCCGGGCGTGTAGACCATTGACTGGTTGAGGGCGTGCATCAGGTCGATCAGCGCGCTGCGGTCACGACGGCGCTGGCAGTGTTGCTCGGCAAAGCCGCGCAGTGCCTGGTCGGGCTCGGTCAGGCGCGTGCTGCGCAGGAACGGAAAGGCCGACTGGCTCTCGTGTTCGGCCTCGCGTAATTCGTCGATATCCACTTGGCCACGGGCGCCAATGATGATGGCGTCGTGGGGTTCATCCAGGGTCAGCACGTGCAGGATGTTGCCGAACGGGTCAACCTGCGCCCGCACCGGGCGCGGCAGGTCGAGTTGCCAGCTGAGCACATGCTGGCGCTCGCTGTCGTGGGGCGTGAGGCGCAGGTACTGGATGCTGGCGCGCACCTGGTCTTCGTAACGGTAGGTGGTTTCGTGGCTGATGGAGAGTCTCATGCCGCCTCCAGGTAGGAACTGTAGATGGCGTCGCCCAACTGGCGGACCAAGGGAATAAAATCGGTCAGCCAGGCGTGCAGGCCTTCCTCGAGAATTTCATCGATGGCGGTAAAGCGCAGGCGCGCGTCCATCTCGGCGGCCAGGCGCTGGGCCGGGCGGCCATTGAGGCCGGGCAGGCTGGCAAGGATCTGGTCGATCTCTTCGCTGCAGGCCCGCAGGGAACGCGGGACGTCTGCGCGTAACAGCAGCAGCTCGGCCACTTGCCGGGCGCCGGGCGCGTCGCGGTAGATCTCGGTGTAGGCCTCGAATGACGACAAGGCGCGCAACAAGGCGCTCCATTGATAGTAGGCGTGGGCCGTGCCGTCGGTGACGGCGGCGGCTTGGTCACCGGCCATTTCGTAGCGAGCATCGAGCAGGCGCAGGGTGTTGTCGGCGCGCTCGATAAAGGTGCCCAGGCGAATAAAACGAAACGCATCGTTACGCATGATGGTGCCGTAGGTAGCGCCTCGGAACAGGTGCGAACGCTCCTTGACCCATTCACAAAACCGGCTCATGCCGTAGTGGCTCAGCCCTTGTTGGGCAATATCGCGAATATCCAGCCAGGTGGCGTTGATGTTTTCCCACATGTCGGCGGTAATTCGCCCACGCACTGCATGGGCGCTGGCCCGCGCAGCGCCGAGACAACTGTAGATGCTGGCCGGGTTGGCCGCGTCCAGTGCAAAGAAGTGCAACAGGCGTTCGGCGTGCAGTTCGCCGTGGCGTTCGTGGTAATCCTCCAGAGTGCCGGTGATCAACAACGGCATGGCCAACTCATGCAAGCCATCGCCGCGCCCGTCCTGGGGCATCAGCGACAACGAATAGCTGACATCGAGCATGCGCGCGAGGTTTTCGGCGCGCTCCAGGTAGCGCGACATCCAATACAAATCCGAGGCAGTTCTACTCAACATGGCATCAGTCCTCGACCACCCAAGTGTCTTTGGTGCCGCCGCCCTGGGACGAATTGACCACCAGCGAGCCTTCGCGCAGCGCCACACGGGTGAGGCCACCGGGAACGACGCGGGTTTCCTTGCCGGACAATACAAACGGCCGCAAGTCGATATGTCGCGGCGCGATGCCGTTTTCGACGAAGGTCGGACAGGTGGATAAACACAGGGTCGGTTGCGCGATATAGGCGTGGGGCTTGGCCTTGATACGGGCGCGGAAGGCTTCGATTTCCGCCGCCGTGGAAGCCGGGCCGACCAGCATGCCGTAGCCGCCAGAGCC
Organism: Pseudomonas sp. UBT; assembly: GCF_050915955.1. Taxonomy (NCBI): domain Bacteria; kingdom Pseudomonadati; phylum Pseudomonadota; class Gammaproteobacteria; order Pseudomonadales; family Pseudomonadaceae; genus Pseudomonas; species Pseudomonas sp. UBT. The sequence continues at coordinate 146,679 of NZ_CP168079.1, forward strand.
TTGGGTTTCCTTGACGACCAGGTCCGGCAGGTTGGCCAGCACATGGGACAGTTCATCGGGCTTTCGGCACTGAAACGTCGGAACGTTCTTCAGAACCGGCTCTTCATCCAGGTAAAAGCGGATCATCTCGGTGACGAAGGGGTACACCGACTTGTCATCCGCCACCCCCGTGCCGATCGCATTGGCCAGTACCACATTGCCCGAGCGGTATGCCGCGAGCAGGCCAGGCACGCCCAGCATAGAATCCGGGTTGAAGGCCAGCGGGTCGAGGAATGCGTCGTCGAGGCGCCGGTAGATCACGTCCACTGCCTTGGGGCCGTCGGTGGTGCGCATGAATACGCGGTCATCGCGTACAAACAGGTCCGCGCCTTCTACCAGTTCCACGCCCATCTCCCGGGCCAGGAAGGCATGTTCAAAAAACGCGCTGTTGAAGCGGCCCGGCGTCAGCACCACCACACTTGGATTATCCAGCGGGCTGGAGCTTTTGAGGGTATCGAGCAGCAGGTTGGGGTAATGATCAATCGGCGCAATGCGCTGCGCCGCGAATAATTCCGGGAACAGCCGCATCATCATCTTGCGATCTTCAAGCATGTAGCTGACACCGCTTGGGGTGCGCAGGTTGTCTTCCAGCACGTAGTAAGTGCCATCGCCATCGCGTACGAGGTCGACCCCGGAGATGTGAGAATACAGATCGCGGTGCAGGTCCAGGCCCTGCATCGCCAGTTGGTATTGCTCGTTGGCCAGCACCTGCTCGGCGGGGACAATGCCGGCCTTGATAATGCGCTGGTCGTGATACAGGTCGGCGAGAAACATGTTCAGCGCCTTGACCCGTTGAATACAACCACGCTCGACAATCCGCCATTCACTCGCCGGAATACTGCGCGGGATGGTGTCAAAGGGGATCAGACGCTCAGTGCCCTGCTCGTCCCCATAGAGGGTGAAGGTGATACCGGCACGGTGGAACAGCAAGTCGGCCTCACGCCGGCGCTGCGCCAGCAGTTCGGCCGGCGTTTCGGCCAACCAGCGGGCGAACTCGCGGTAATGGGGGCGAACCTGCCCTGCCCCGTCGTACATTTCATCGTAATAAGTGCGGGTCATGCCGTACTCCTTGTCACCCGGGCGCAAGCACTGTCGCAAGGCCCGTGCCATCGGCATAAACACTTAAAAATCAGTCAGTTAAATAACCTGCTAATTCTGACCGCACCTTCCTGGTGCGCAGAATGCTGGCGCTCACGACCCGCGCTTCATCGCAATGCAGGCTTTGACTATCAACAGCATAGTCAGAGTTGATTTCACTGCCCGGCCCCTCCTGCGGATAATCACCCACATCGGCTGAACAGGATTGTTTCCTGAGATTTCAGCGAACCTCTCTTCCCTTTGGGCCACCCTTTTCGGGTGGCTTTTTTTTGCTGCTCGAAAAGTGCGCTGCACGTTCGGGAAATTTCAGACAGCACAAACAAAATCGGCCGACCCAAAGGTCAGCCGATACGCTGTGTTGCTCATAAAATCCAGCTACATGGGTAACCCACGCACCTCCTGCTTGACGCCCCACCCTTCGATGATTCCGCCCAGCGGCTCGACCACCGCTTCAAAGTCTTGCTCGAAGTCTCCTATACCGTCGTAGGTTGCGAACATGATTTTGCTCAGCTCCAGGTACCAGGCGCCATCATCGCGCGCGCTGACCTGGGCATTCAGGGATTCCCCACGAAATCGACCCGCAGCCCTTCGCGCCCGTTCCTCATCCGGGAAAATGGCGTAGAACTCGATGGGGTGAAAACGCGAGAAGTCGAAGCCGCCCTCTTTCATGCGGCGCAGTACGTTGGTGCTGATGTCTTCTTGATAGGCTGTGCTCATGAAACGTCCTCCTCAAACCGATGGATAGACTTTCCGTGCTTCCCGAAGCCCGCGCCCTACTGGCGCGGGTACTACGGCAATGACATGACCGCGGGAAAACAAGCATGTAGCTGACAAGACCAGACCTTAGCGATTCATTCGCTGATCTCAGTTGCAGAGTAGCGCGAAGCTATCACCTCCACCAGAGGTGGTTTGGATGCCATACAGGGAATATTCAGGCGGCGGGGGAGATGTCGAGAATCTGAATACTGTTCTGATCCTTGAGGATCTTGACCGTAGGCTCGGGCTTGCGGCCCTCAAGGTCATTAAGATCGAGTTCGGCGGCTACGGGCACCAGCTTGTTGCGAATCATGTGTGCCGCATCTTCGAGGCTGGGTTTTTGTGCGCAGGTGAACTGCTCCACGGACTGTACGCCGTGATCATCAACGAAGGTAATCTGCCACTTTTGCATCGGTGCCTCCTCGATAAAACCCGTGTGTGGGCTTACACATATCTGGACCTTGAGGGACCGGCAAACGTTCCACTCAAGGCCGGAGGCACCTGATCAACTGCGCTTATTTTTCAGCGTGTTCTTTCAAGGCTTTCAAGGTGTTGAACGGCGCGTCCACCACAAACTTGTTGGCCAGCCACGACGGCACACTGCCACCTGGCTCGGTGTGCACCTGGTAGGTGACTTCGGTCTGGTTGTCGCCTTTTGGCACCAGTTTCCAGTAGCCATCTACCTGGGCGACACGCACGTAGCCTTTGACTTCCGGCTGGTAGGTCGGCACTTCCAGCAGTTTACGGGTCACAGTGCCATCGGCGGCCTTCGACGTGGTGATTTCAAGGATCGAATCGCGGTCGGTCACTGGGAACGGTGCCTTGAACTGGGTGTAGGTCCAGCTCTTGTCACCTTCGGTCTTGAGCAGTTTTTGCGATTTGCATTCGTGAATCCACGAGCAGGCACCGGCCACGTCTTCCTGCAGGGCCTGGATCTTGGCGACGGGCGCCTTGATCAGGGCCACACCGCGATATGCCTTGTATTTGGAGCCGGCAATTTCGCTCAGGGACACCTTGATACCGTCTTCGTCCTTGGCCACTTGCCAATCTTCAGCCTGGGCAGTGGCTGCAAATAACACCGTAAAACCGCACAACACAGCCATTCGTTTCAGCGAACCCATTGTTGTATTCCTTATTGTTGAAGTTCCGATAGTAAAGCCCATCAAGCCGCCGTCATTTGCTCCCACCAGCCGATCAACCGGATCGCATCGGCTTGATCGTTGCCACAAACCTCAAGGTCTGCCTTGAAGTCACTGCACACCGCCGGTCGCTCCGGTTGCCCGAACAGCAGGCACAGCTGTTCGACCGACAGATGCAGGCAGCGTTCGCCTGCCGGTTTGCCGTGGGGCATTCCAGGTAATGGCGAACTGATGGAGGGGGCGATGCAGCAAGCGCCACAGCCTTCACGGCATTTCATGACCAGCAGGTCCTCGACGACTCAATGTGGATGGCCGGGCTAGAGTACGCCCTTAAACAGCCGTTTTAAAATGGTCTAACAGGGGTTTTTCGCACAAAACAAAAGTGACTGACCAGTCTGCGACAAATGGTCGATGGCCTGCGTCACCTTTGCGGGAAAATTTATTGCTTGAATTCGAAATCGAGCGCGGCGCCTTCAATATCGCGTCGTTCTTCACTGCGCAGTTGCAGCTGCATCTGGTTGCTGAGCAGGCGGCCATTGATCTGGAACGCGCTGTCGTCGGTGGGTTTTTCAGCAAACATGGGCGGTAACAACGGCACGCTCTTCGGTTTAGGCATGGTGCCAATGGGCTGCAAATGCCTGACCATTTCCGTCGGCAGGGACAAGTCCAACTGTGCCGGTGGCAGTTTGGTCTGGGCTATTTCGTGGGCAGACTTGGATTTGCTCGCGACCGGTGCGCGTTTTTTTATTACTGCAGGTTTCTTCTTGGCTGCCGGAGCCTTTTTAACCGGCGCCGGCTTCTTCGCAGGGGTCTTCTGTTCGGTACTGGCAGCGGGCTTGCCGTCAGTCACGGGAGCCGCCGCCAGCACCGAGCCGGCATTGCACAGGCTTAGCAGGCCAATCACCACAACAGTGCGAAAAATAGAGGTCATATCGCCAACAGCATTAACGGCAGAGAGCCATATGCTCGCTTTTTGTGCGTGGCATGACAAGTCTGGTGATTCGCCAGCCCGTCTTGCCCCCCTTCAAAAACCGGCCGCAGTTTCCTGACACAACTGGTTGGCCAACATCCCCAGCGTCATCAGTGCCCGCTCTGCCTCGCGGTTCCACGGCGTGCCGCAGTTAAGACGAATACAGTGATTGAACTGTTCCGTATTACTGAAGATCACCCCCGGCGCGATGCTGATGCCCTGCTGCAGTGCACGCACATGCAGTTCCTGGGTATTGACCCGTCCCGGCAAACTGACCCACAAAATGAAGCCGCCCGTCGGGCGTGTCATCTGTGTGCCCTCCGGAAAATACTGCTGCACCGCCAGCTGGAAAGCACTCAGGTTCTTGCGGTACTCCTGGCGGATGTAGCGCAGATGCCGATCATAGCCACCGTTCTCCAGGTACGCCGCGACCCCCATCTGGGTGACGCTGCAGGCCGAGTGGGTACTGAACATCTGCAACCGCTGGATTTCCTGTTGATACTTGCCGGCGATCATCCAGCCGATGCGCACACCCGGGGACAAGGTCTTGGAAAAGCTTGAGCAATAGATCACCCGGTCCAGGCGGTCATAGGCTTTCAGCGCCTTGGTGCGGCCCAGTTCGAACATCAGCTCGCCGTAGATATCGTCCTCGACGATCTGAATATCAAAATCCGAGGCCAGGCGCAGCAACTGTTTCTGGCGCTCTTCGGGCATGGTCGCGCCCAGCGGATTACTCAGGCGCGTAGTCAGCACCAACGCCTTGATCGACCATTGGTTGGCTGCCAGTTGCAGGGCTTCAAGGCTCATGCCGGTGGACGGGTCGCTGGGGATCTCGATGACTTTGAGGCCCAGCAGATCCGCCAGTTGCAGCAAGCCGTAATACGTCGGGGACTCGGCGGCAATCAAGTCGCCGGGACGGGTCAGCACACGCAAGGACATCTGCAACGCATCGACACAACCGTGGGTAATCACCACTTCGGAGGGGTCCACAACCACGCCGGCATCGCGCATGCGAATTGCCACCTGGCGCCGCAGCGGTTCAAAGCCGGGGCTGAACATGTAGCTGAACGCCCGCGGGCTCTGAAAGCGCGTGACCTTGGCCAACTGTTGATGCAGCGCCCGTACCGGCAAGTAGTCGACACTCGGTACCGCCGCGCCGAGTGGGAACACACCTTCACGGCGCGACTCGACCAATACCTGCTGGATAATGCTGCTGCGGGTGACCAACCCCGGGCGTTCAACCCGCGCGATGTCCGGCGTGGGCGCCGTGAGTGCGGGCGTCTGGTGCACGTAATAGCCCGACTGCGGCCGCGCCCGGATCAGCCCCTGGTCTTCCAGGTTGGCGTAGGCCTGCAACACCGTGGCATGGCTGACGTTGAGCTGTGAACTCATCTTGCGCACCGAAGGCACGCGCTCACCGGGTTGATAGACACCGCGCCGGATGTCCTCAGCCAGTTGCTGGGCGATACGTTGGTAAAGCAACAGATTGGTCATGACGCAGCACTCGATTTCACGGGTATTTTATTTTTGTGTGAAACATACCGGCACAGTTTAGAAGTGTACGGGGACAGTTGCGAGAATAGTCGAGCGCGAGCGGCAGTGATAGAAAAAACTGTAAGGTGTATACAGAACAAAAATGTGGGAGCGGGCTTGCTCGCGAATGCGGTGTGTCAGCCAATGAAATGTTGACTGATACTCCGCATTCGCGCGCAGGCCCGCTCCCACATTTTATTCGGCGACAGGCTTCAGCGCGCAGCGCCTAACTGGCCTTTCTCATCGGAGAACACAATTTCCACACGACGATTCTGTGCGCGGCCCCGCTCGGAGGCGTTGACCTCCACCGGGTACTGGTCGCCGTAGCCTTCAACCTGGATGCGTTTTTCGTCGATCCCCAGGTCCATCAGCACGTCGGCCACGGCCTGCGCACGGTCGCGGGACAGCTTGAGGTTTTCCTGTTCGCCGCCGGTGTTGTCGGTGTAGCCCTCGATGCGCACCACGCGCTTGGGGTTCAATTGCAGAAACTGCACGATCTTGAGCACGGTGCGGTTGGCCGAGTTTTGCAGCTGCGCGTCACCGGTGTCGAACAGCACATCGCCCAAGGTCATGACCAGGCCGCGATCGGTCTGGGTGGTGGTCAGGCTGGCGATTTGCTCTTCAAGCCACTTGCCTTGCTGCTGCACACTGGCCAGCTTGTTTTCACGCAGGGCCAGTTGCAGGCGTTGGCGCTCCAGTTCGAGCTTGGTACCGCGCTCTGCGTTAAGGCCTTGCTCGGTGTGTTCGCGGGCGATGGCACTGTAGCGCTGGCTCAGGTAGGCGTAATGCACCACGTCGGCACCGCTGCCCCAATAGCTGGACAAGCGATCGGCGCGGGCCAGGGATTCACCGGCGCGAATCACATCCTTGGGCGCGAAGCGCAACACGTTGGAGTCTTCCTTGACCTTCTGGAAGTCACTGCCGGCCTGCTGCAACGCCTGCTCGCTATTGGGTTGGCTGGCGCAACCGCCCAGGGCGGCGCTGCTCAACAGCAGCACACAGCTCAGACCACGGATCATCGGGCTCATTGGGCTTCTCCCAACTGCAATTGCTTGCGCAGGCGAGTGATGCGGGTATTGAGCACGTTCAGTTGCTCCTGGCTCTTGCGGGTCAGAATTTTCGCTTCGGCGAGGCGCGCGTCCAACTCGGCCTGTTCGGCCCGCATACGCGCATGCTTGTAGGATTGGTCAGCCATATCGGCCTGGGCCCTGGCGAACTTGTCTTCGGCCAGTTTCAGTTCCGGCGACTCATCGGTGCTGGCACCCACGGCGCCGGCCTGTTCCAAGGCTTGCTGGGTGAGGCGTATTTGTTCATTCGGCGCAGGATCGGCTGCACATCCCGCCAGAGCGACAACGGCGAGGGCCGCGAAAAGAGGTCGAAGAGTCACTGTAAATCCTTACTTTGCTGGGGTGCCGACGGGTTGCTGCAATTGCGCTTTCCAGCGTTCGAGGTTGCGCTGCAATGCGGCTTGCGCGGCACCGGACGCGGGCAATTCTGTCATCTTTTTGGCCAGCTGTCCGCGCAGCCACGGATCATTGCAGGCGGAGTTGTGGGAAATCGCCAGGTACAGGCCAGGTTGATCGACGGGCACTTCACGCGCGATCAGGTCGTTGCTCATGCCCAAGGTCTGGGCCATGGCCATCCCGGAATAACGTCCGGCAAGCACATAGTCGACCTCCCCCAGCAGCAGTTTCTGAAAGGCCGGCGTCAAGCTGGGCAGGCGTTGCAGGCTGAGTTGCTGGGCGGCGAAGGTCTCGAAGCCGGCACTCAAGCGCGCGCGTTCGGATACCGCGCCCTTATGGCCGTGAAGGTCGGCGGCCGTGGTGTAGGGCAACGGCGAATCCTTGCGGGTCCAGACCAGGTAATCGATCTGTACCAGCGCCGGGTGGATGTAGTCGAGGGTTTCCAGTTCGCCGAGGTTCAGCGGTGCGTCCGCGAGGATGTCCACGCGCCCGCTGCGCACTTCATCCAACGCCAGGGAGCGTTTACCACCGTAGAGCAGGTCGATTTTAAGCCCCAGATCCTTGCCCACTTGTTGCAGCACTTCGGCGGTGGCACCGATCAGGTGGGTCGGGTCTTGGGGGTCGCGCCACAGCAGCGGCGGTGCATCCGGGCTTCCGGTAATCACCAGGCGATCACATTTGCCGGCGGCCAGCGCCAGGCTTGGCAGCAGCAACAGAGCCAGCAATACGGGACGCAAATCCATGGCAATTTCTCCAGGTTGAAAAAGGGCGCGCAAAAAAAAGCCCGGTCACTCGACCGGGCTCTTTATAAGTGAAGCGGCTGGATTAGACCAGCTTCTCCAACTCAGGTACGGCTTCGAACAAGTCCGCAACCAGGCCGTAATCAGCCACCTGGAAGATCGGTGCTTCTTCGTCCTTGTTGATCGCAACGATCACTTTGGAGTCTTTCATACCGGCCAAGTGCTGGATCGCGCCGGAGATACCGACCGCGATGTACAGCTGTGGCGCAACGATTTTGCCGGTCTGGCCGACCTGCATGTCGTTGGGTACGAAACCTGCGTCGACGGCCGCGCGGGAAGCGCCGACCGCAGCGCCCAGCTTGTCGGCCAGGGCGTACAGGTGCTTGAAGTTGTCACCGTTCTGCATGCCGCGACCGCCGGAAACGACGATTTTGGCAGCAGTCAGTTCAGGACGATCCGACTTGGCCAGCTCTTCGCCGACAAAGCTGGAAGTGCCAGCGTCGTGAGCAGCGGAGACGGCTTCAACGGCAGCCGAACCACCTTCAGCGGCAACCGGGTCGAAGCCGGTGGCGCGCACGGTGATCACTTTGATGGCCGCGGTCGATTGCACGGTGGCGATGGCGTTACCGGCGTAGATCGGGCGCTTGAAGGTGTCGGCGCTTTCTACCGAGATGATCTCGGAGATCTGGTCAACGTCCAGCTGCGCAGCAACGCGTGGCAGGATGTTTTTGCCGTTGGAGGTGGCAGCAGCCAGGATGTGGCTGTAACCAGCGCCCAGCTCTGCTACCAGCGGAGCCACGTTTTCCGGCAGTTGGTGAGCGTAGGCGGCGTTGTCGGCCGACAGTACTTTGCTCACACCAGCGATTTTCGCCGCGGCTTCAGCCACGGCGCCAGCGCTTTGGCCTGCTACCAGTACGTGAATGTCGCCACCGATTTTCGCAGCAGCAGCCACTGTGTTCAGGGTGGCCGGGGCCAGCACCTTGTTGTCGTGTTCTGCGATTACCAAGATAGTCATTTTTAGATTACCTTCGCTTCGTTTTTCAGTTTCTCGACCAGTTCAGCCACCGACTTGACCTTGATGCCTGCGCTGCGTGCAGCCGGCGCTTCGACTTTAACGGTCTTGTTGGTGGAGGCGGTGGAAACGCCCAAAGCTTCTGGAGTTACCGACTCAAGCGGCTTCTTCTTGGCTTTCATGATGTTTGGCAGGGACGCGTAGCGCGGCTCGTTCAAACGCAGGTCGGTAGTGACGATAGCCGGCAGTTTCAACGAAACGGTCTGTGCGCCGCCGTCGATTTCACGGGTAACAGCAACGCTGTCGCCGCTCACTTCGACTTTGGAGGCGAAGGTGCCCTGGCCGTAACCGGTCAGCGCAGCCAGCATCTGGCCAGTCTGGTTGTTGTCGCTGTCGATGGCCTGCTTGCCGAGGATCACCAGCTGAGGCTGTTCCTTGTCGACAACGGCTTTGAGCAACTTGGCAACGGCCAGGGAGGTCAGGTCTTCAGCGGACTCAACCAGGATGGCGCGGTCGGCGCCCAGTGCCAGGGCAGTACGCAACTGCTCTTGAGCAGTGGTCGGGCCGATGGAAACCACGACGATTTCAGTCGCCACGCCTTTCTCTTTCAGGCGTACGGCTTCTTCCACAGCGATTTCGCAGAAAGGGTTCATCGACATTTTGACGTTAGCGAGGTCGACGCCGGAATTGTCCGCCTTGACGCGAACTTTCACGTTGTAATCGACAACGCGTTTGACAGCTACAAGAACCTTCATGGATTCCTCGTTACTCTCCGGTGAAAAGAAAGTCGCCTAGGCGAACCTGGCGGTTGATGCTCATCGGCACACAAGGGCACCTCCAAAAACCTCGGCGTGTGACACAGCGATGGGGGATTGATGACCGTTCGTCAGTAGTGACTGAGAGGTCATTCCTTATCGCGGCGTGTAAACTGCGCGCCATCAATTAAACGCGCGTCACCTGTTTTGCCGTTGCCCTGCTTTTGGACGTGCTCTTGAAACCTGCGGTGTGCCTACGGTTAGCGCAAAACCGACCGTATATTGACCGGAACGCCTATTCTGGTCAATACGCCAAAATAGCCAGTCATAAGCCGCGTTGCTTTGATTTACCTAGCTTCCAAGCAATTCAAACAAACGTTTGTATTGGACGCTGCCAGTGGTGTAGATATAATGCGCCACCTAGAGAGAAAGGTGGGTCATCCCCTGCCCTTTTGCAGCGATGACGGACACGACACCGAACCTCCACCCATTAGAAAAAAAGCCTGTTGAGCCTTGAGTAGGAGATAGCCTGTGGAACGCGAATACATGGAATTCGACGTGGTCATCGTCGGCGCTGGCCCGGCAGGCCTGTCTGCCGCCTGCCGACTGAAGCAGAAGGCCGCCGAAGCCGGTAAAGAAATCAGCGTCTGCGTGGTCGAGAAAGGCTCCGAAGTCGGCGCACATATCCTCTCCGGTGCCGTGTTCGAACCACGTGCCCTGAACGAACTGTTCCCGGACTGGAAGGAACTCGGCGCCCCGCTCAACACCCCCGTGGTGCGCGATGACATCTATGTACTGCGCAGCGCCGACACCTCCACCAAGGTTCCCGACTTCTTTGTGCCCAAGACCATGCACAACGAGGGCAACTACATCATCTCCCTCGGCAACCTGTGCCGCTGGCTGGCCCAACAGGCCGAGAACCTGGGTGTGGAAGTCTACCCAGGCTTCGCCGCCCAGGAAGCACTGTTCGACGAAAACGGCGTGGTCCGCGGGATCATCACCGGTGACCTCGGCGTCGACCGCGAAGGCAATCCAAAAGAAGGCGTCTACACCCCTGGCATGGAACTGCGCGGCAAGTACACGCTGTTCGCCGAAGGCTGCCGTGGCCACATCGGCAAGCAACTGATCCAGCGCTTCAACCTGGACAGCGACGCCGACGCCCAGCACTACGGCATCGGCCTCAAGGAAATCTGGGAAATCGACCCGGCTAAACATCAGCCAGGCCTGGTGGTGCACACCGCCGGCTGGCCGCTGGACATCATGAGCAACGAGAACACCGGTGGCTCGTTCCTCTATCACCTGGAAAACAACCAGGTGGTGGTCGGCCTGATCGTCGACCTGTCCTACAGCAACACCTTCCTGTCGCCGTTCGATGAGTTCCAGCGCCTCAAGCATCACCCGGTTCTGGCTCAATACCTGGAAGGCGGCAAGCGCATCAGCTACGGCGCCCGTGCCCTGGCCAAAGGCGGCATCAACTCGTTGCCGAAGATGGTATTCAAGGGCGGCGCATTGATTGGCTGTGACCTGGGCACCATGAACGTGGCCAAGATCAAAGGCAGCCACACGGCCATGAAGTCCGGCATGCTCGCGGCTGACGCGGTGGCCGAACGTCTGTTTGCCGAATCCGAAGGCGGCGACGAGTTGACCAACTACGTCGACAGCTTCAAAGCCAGCTGGCTCTACGAAGAACTGTTCGCCAGCCGCAACTTCGGCCCGGCGATGCACAAGTTCGGCCCGATCATCGGCGCCGGCTTTAACTGGTTCGACCAGAACATCCTCGGCGGCAAAATGCCGTTCACCCTGCACGACACCAAGCCGGACTACGCCTGCCTGAAGCTGGCCAAAGACAGCAAGCAGATCAACTACCCAAAACCCGACGGCAAGTTGAGCTTCGACAAGCTGAGCTCGGTGTTCATCTCCGGTACCAACCATGAAGAAGAACAGCCGTGCCACCTGAAGCTCAAGGACCCGAGCATCCCGATCAGCACCAACCTGCCGCTCTACGATGAACCGGCGCAGCGCTACTGCCCGGCCGGCGTGTATGAAGTGATCACCAAGGAAGACGGCGAAAAGCGCTTCCAGATCAACGCCCAGAACTGCGTGCACTGCAAGACCTGTGACATCAAGGACCCTTCGCAGAACATTACCTGGGTAACACCGGAAGGCGCGGGTGGGCCGACTTATCCGAATATGTAAGTCGATTGCTTGACCTGAAAGGCTCCCAGACGGGGGCCTTTTTTGTGGCCGGCATAAATCGAATGTGGAACCCGCTTTCTGTGGGAGCCGGGCTTGCCCGCGATGCAGGCGACTCGGTCTGTCAGTAAAACTCAGCGGATGCCATCGCAGGCAAGCCAGCTCCCACATTGACCGAGTTGTATCAACAGAACCTAGGCCGCGCGCTCTTCACCCGGATTACGCAGGAAGTAGCGCTTATATTCGCGACTGAACTGCGACGTACTCTGATACCCCACGCTGTGCGCCGCCTGCGCCACGCCCATGCCTTCTACCAATAACAATTGCTGAGCCTTGAGCAAGCGCAAACGCTTCAGGTACTGCACCGGCGACAACAGCGTGCAGCGTTTGAAATGCTCATGAAACGTCGACGCACTCATGTGCGCATAACCTGCCAGGGTCTCGATATTCAACGGCTCGGCGTAATGGGCATGCAGGTGATTCAACGACGTGGCGATTCGCGAAAACTGCCCCTGCTGCTCCACCAAGGCGCGCAACACATCCGCCTGCGGCCCGCGCAGCGCCGTGAACAACAACTCACGCACCCGTGCCGGGCCCATGATCCGGCTCTCCAGCGGATCGTGCAGGCAGTGCAACAGCCGCTCGACGCACCCGCGCATCGCATCATCGAGCACCACCGAGCTCATCGACTCCAGGGTCTGCGCCGTCGGCGGCGGCCCCGCCTGAATGCCCATGGCCATGACCAACTCGCCCAGCACCACGCGGTCAATGCCAACCGTGACGCCATACAGCGGCGCATTCGGCAGGGCAAAGGTCTCGCATTCGAAGGGCACCGGCATCGCCTGGATCAGGTAGTGCCCCGCGCCATACTCCAGCGTACGCGGGCCCAGATAGGCGACTTTGCTGCCCTGGGCGACGATCATCAGGCTCGGCTCATAAATCTGTGGCCCGCGCGCCACGTCGCAACTGGCGCGCAATACCTGCACGCCCGGCAGGTTCGTCGGGGAAAAACCGTCGCGGGGCGTAAGCCCTTTTATCAAGGCCACCAGCGTGGCGTTGGCGTCGAGATGGCGGGTCAATAACATAAAAGCAGTTCTCGGGAGTTTTCAGATCTGAGCGTCTGCAAGCTTCAAGCCTCAAGCAGCAAGAGAGCGTGCAGTTTATAGCGTGCAGCTTAAGGCTTGACGCTTTTAGCTGCTCCTCCGGAGCTTTAGGCATGAGGTTCGGAGCAATCGCCATGGCCGCAGCCAGGCCGGGCGCGGAGAATGCGCCGCCTCCCTAGTCATTCCTTTTGCGAGGTTTCTTCATGTACACCGCCATCGGTTATGCCGCCCAGTCGGCTACCACTCCCCTCGCCCCCATGTCCTTCGAACGTCGCAGCCCGCGCGCCGATGACGTGGCCATCGAGATCCTCTACTGCGGCGTCTGCCACTCCGACATCCACCAGGCTCGCAACGAATGGGGCATTGCCGTCTACCCACTGATGCCGGGCCACGAGATCGTCGGCAAAGTCACCGCCGTCGGCGCCAGAGTGACCGCGCATAAAGTCGGCGACCTGGTTGGCGTCGGCTGCATGGTCGACTCGTGCCGCCACTGCGACGCCTGCCATGCGGACCTGGAGCAATATTGCCTCGAAGGCCCGACCATGACTTACGCCACCCCGGACCGGGTCGATGGCAGCAATACCATGGGCGGCTACTCCGATAGCATCGTCGTCAGCGAACACTTCGTGGTGAAGATTCCGGCCAAGCTCGACCTGGCCAGCGCCGCGCCAATTCTCTGCGCCGGCATCACCACCTACTCGCCGCTCAAGCACTACGGCGTGAAGGCTGGCGACAAAGTTGGCATTCTGGGTATGGGCGGCCTGGGCCACATGGGCATCAAGTTCGCCAAGGCGATGGGCGCGGAAGTGACGCTGTTCACCCGCTCCGCAAGCAAGGCTGAGGAAGGGCGCCGCCAGGGCGCCGACCACGTGATCGTGTCCACCGACGCCGAGCAGATGAAAGCCGCTGCCGGGCACTTCGACTTCCTGCTGGACACCATTCCGGTGCAGCACGACTTGAACCCCTACCTCGACGTGCTGCGCTTTGACGGCGTGCATATCCTGGTTGGTTTGATCGAGCCGGTGGACCCGCCTGTGAATGCGGCCAAGCTGGTGTTGGGTCGTAAAGTGCTGGCCGGCTCCTTGATCGGCGGTATTGCCGAAACCCAGGAAGTTCTGGATTTCTGCGCCGAGCACAACATCACGTGTGATATCGAAATGCTCGACATCCGCCAGATCAACGAAGCCTACACCCGCATGATCGCCGGTGATGTGAAGTACCGCTTTGTCATCGACATGGCGACCCTGAAGGCCTGATCAGGCCTTTGCGCCCAACTCCGCTGACAGCCGGGCTGCGACCTGTTTGATCACAGGAATCAGCTCGGCCATTTTTTCCAGCGGCATGTAGGGCACGGTACTGGCGATGCTGATGCCGGCGACGATTCGCCGGCTGGCATCGCGCACTGGTGCCGCCACACAGCGGATCGACGGTTCGTTGTCTTCCAGATCGAACGCATAACCCCCCACCACGTATTCGCGCATGCGCTGCTCGAACTGTGCCCAGGATTGCTCCGGGTGCTGCGGCCATTGCAGGCTTTTCCCGCCGGCAGGCAAGCTGACTTCGTACAGACGCTGCCACTCCTCGACCGAATCATCCAGCAGCAACGCCTTGCCGATACCGGTGCGCGCCAACGGCATGCGATGGCCGACCCGCGAGCGCATTTCCGGGCCGTTGCGGCCGGGATTCTTGTGCAGGTAGAGCACGTCGTCGTATTCGCGAATGGCCAGGTGGATGGTGTCGCCGGTCAGCGCCGACAGCTCGTCCAGATAAGGCACGGCCAGGCTCACCAGAGGCAGTTCTTCACGGGCCTGGAAGCCCAATTCGATCAACTTCGGCCCCAGCAGGTAACCGACTTGCGGCACCACGCGCAGGTAACGCTCTTCCACCAGGCAACTGGCCAGGCGGTGGGTGGTGCTGCGGGTGGTGCCGATGCGCCTGGCGATCTCTTTCAGATCCCGCGCACCGGCCGCCACCGCTTGCACCACGCCCAGGCCACGCAGCAGGGTCTGGGTGCCGGTGGGCGCGGCGTCTTTGACGGGGGTGTGGGCGTTTTCCTGCATATCGGGCCTATTGGGAAGTACGAAAACGGCGCCATTATGGCAAATGCTGAACCTCAATACAGTGGAGATCCAATGTGGGAGCGGGCTTGCTCGCGAATGCGGTATGTCAGTTTGCACATCTGCGTCTGATACACCGCATTCGCGAGCAAGCCCGCTCCCACATTGGATTTTCAGTGTTGTTGAGACCGGGTTTCTAACGCTGCTTCATGCGGTCGATAATCACCGCCAGCAACAGGATCGAACCACGGATCACGTACTGGTAAAAGGTGTCGATGTTCTTCAGGTTCATCGCGTTTTCAATGATCGCCAAAATCAGCACGCCGGCAATCACATGGCGGATCATGCCGATGCCACCGCTCAGCGACACACCGCCCAGCACACAGGCGGAAATCACCGTCAATTCAAAACCCTGGCCGATCATCGGCTGGCCCGACGTCATGCGCGACGCGAGGATTACCCCGGCCAAAGCGCCGATCAAGCCGTGCACGGCAAAGATAATGATCTTGGTGCGATCAACGTTCACCCCGGCCAGCAACGCCGCTTCCTGGTTACCGCCGATGGCCATGGTGTTGCGCCCGTAGGTGGTGTAGTTGAGCAGCCAGCCGAAAAACACAAAGCACAGCACGGTGATGATGATCGGCACCGGCACGCCCATCAGTTGGCCGTTACCGAACACGAAGAACCGCTCATCCATCACGCCGACAGCCTTGCCGTTGGAGAAGATGTAGGCCAGACCCCGCACGATCTGCATGGTTGCCAATGTGGCAATCAACGCATTGATGCGCAGCTTGGCGATCACAATCCCGTTGATCAGCCCCACCACCAGGCCCATGGCCAATGCGGCCGACACGCCGAGCACCACGCTGTCGGTGTCACGAATCACAATCCCCGCCACCACCCCGGCGCAGGCAATCACCGAGCCCACCGACAAGTCGAAGTGCCCGGACGCCAGGCAGAACAACATGGTGCACGCGGCAATGCCGACCGTAGAAATCGCCAGGCCCAGGCCACGCATGTTCAGCGGCGAAAGGAAGTTGTCGATAAACAGCGCACTGAGCACAAAGATGCTCAACGCGGCGAGCAGCATCACCCAATCATCCAGAAACTTGCGCTGGTTGAAACCCGGCCAGAAGCCTTTTGCAGTTTTTACCTGGGACATCATTCACCTCGAATTCTTCAAGCCCGCGTACGCGGAAGTGCCAGTTGCAATAGCTGTGCTTCGTCCGCGTGTTCGCGGTTCAACTCGCCGGTCAGCACGCCTTCGCTCATCACCAGGATGCGGTCAGAGATGCCCATCACTTCCATCAGGTCGCTGGACACCACGATCACCGCGATGCCGCTGGCCGCCAGGTTGTGGATGATCTGGTAGATCTCCGACTTGGCGCCGATATCGATGCCACGGGTCGGCTCGTCGAGCAGCAATACCTTCATCGGCATCGACAGCCAGCGACCGAGGATGGCCTTCTGCTGATTACCGCCGGACAGGTACATGATTTTCTGTTGTGCGTTCGGCGTTTTGACTTTCATCGCCTTGATTTGCTGGTCGGCGTTGCCTTTCTCCCAGCCCTCACGCAACAGCCAGCCAAACGTGGAATGGGCACCCCGTGCGCTGATATTGATGTTCTCGGCCACACTGGACAGCGGAATGATGCCCTCCTTCTTGCGGTCTTCCGGACACAGCAGCACACCACCGGCGATAGCGTCACGCGGGGAGCGCAAGTGCAGCGGTTGCCCACACAGTTCGAGTTGCCCGGCCGTGCTGCGCACCAGCCCGCTGAGCAGGCGCAGCAGTTCGGTGCGCCCTGCCCCGACCAGCCCGAACAGCCCAAGGATCTCGCCCTTGTGCACCTGCAAGCTGACCGCTTCACGCAGGCCCGGGCCAAGCAAACCCTCGACCTTGAGCGCCACTTCACCGCGTTCGCGCGGGCGGTAATCGTAGATATCCTGGATGTCGCGCCCGACCATGCACGTCACCAATTGGTCGTGGGTGAGCGTGGCCATGTCGTCAAAGGTGCGCACGAAGCGGCCGTCCTTGAACACCGTCACCGCATCGCAAATACGGAACACTTCTTCCATGCGATGCGACACATACAGCACCACTTTGCCCTCATCGCGCAGGCGCGTGATGATTGCCATCAGCCGGTCGATTTCCCGCGCCGACAAACTGCTGGTGGGCTCGTCGAAGGCAATCACATGGGCGCCACGGGACAACGCCTTGGCGATCTCCACCAGTTGGCGCTGGCCCAGGGACAGCCGCCCGAGCTTTTCCTGCGGGTCGATTTCATCGGCCAGGCCTTTGAGACATGCCAACGCCTGCTTGCGCAGCAGGCCGCCGTTGACCACCCCGAAACGCGACGGCAGATGCCCGAGAAACAGGTTCTCCGCCACGGTCATTTCCGGCACCAGGTGCAGTTCCTGATGGATCACCGCGACGCCGCTGGCAATGCTGTCGGCGGCGGATTTGAAGTCCATCGTCTGCTCGCCGATCTGCACGGTGCCGCTGCTCGGAATGTAGGCGCCGCCGAGGATCTTCAACAGCGTGGACTTGCCTGCGCCGTTCTCGCCCATCAGCGCATGCACCGAGTGCGGCCGCGCTTCAAAGCTGATCTGCGCCAGGGCTTTGACCCCGGGAAATTCCTTGCCGATGCCGTTGAAGCGCAGGGCCGCGCCGGTCATTTCCACAGACCGATTTTGCTCAACTCTTCCTTGAAGTTGGCGCGCGTGATCAGGGTGACGTTATCCAGGGCGGTGAACTTGGCAGGCTCGGTGCCTTTGGTGACCCACGCGAACATCGCGCTGGCGGTTTTGTAGCCCGACGCGTCAGGGCTGAGCAGCATTGAGCCGTAGAAACCGGTGTCGGATTTTTTCAGTTCTTCAATCGCATCGGTGCCGTTGATGCCGACCCCGATCACGTTGGCAGCCTTGAACCCGGCGCTTTCAGTGGCGCGCACGCCGCCCAGCACGGTGCTGTCGTTCATGCCGCCGATGAGCAGGTTTTTCGCGCCGCTGGGCAGTTTCACCAGGGCCGAGTTGGTGGCGTCCATGCTGCCCGGCACGTCGAGGGTTTTCTGTGCGCTGAACAGGATGTGGTCGGCCGGCAAGCCGGCGGCCTTGAGGCCTTCTACCGAACCGTCGGTGCGTTTCTTGCCGGTTTCCAACTCGTCAAAGGTGTTGATGACGGCGTAGGTGTCCTTCCAGTCCCAGTTGCGATGCTTGGCTTCGGTGGCCATGGCCTCGCCTTGTTTCTGGCCGATTTTGTAGGCGTCCAGGCCGACGTAGGGCACGTCTTCCATGGGCTTGCCTTTGGCGTCGACGAAACGGTCATCCACCGCCAGCACTTTCAAACCGTTGAGCTTGGCCTTGGCCATGATCGCAGGGCCCAGGGACACGTCCGGCGGGCAGATCACAAAGCCCTTGGCGCCGTTGGCAGCGAGGGTGTCGATAGCGGAAAGGGTTTTCTCGCCGTCGGGCACGGCGATCTTGATCACGGTGAAGCCCTGGTCCTTGCCGGCTTTTTCGGCGAAGGCCCATTCGGTCTGGAACCAGGGTTCTTCGGCTTGCTTGACCAGAAAGCCGATCTTCACCTCTTCGGCGGATGCAAAGCCGCTGAAAGCGATCGCAAGTGCCAGGGTGCCGAGTGTCTTCTTAAACATGAACCACCTCTTGTTGGATTTAGTCGTGGTACATCACAGAACGCCCGCATCGATCATCAGGCAGGTTGCATTGATAAAAGGCGCCTCGTCAGTCGCCAGGAACAGTGCCGTCATCGCCACTTCTACCGGCTGGCCGATACGCTTGGGCGGGTGCAAATCGAAGGCGCGCTGACGCTCGGCGTGAGGGTCAGGAAAACCGTTCCAGTAATCGACATTGAGCTGAGTTTCGATATACCCCGGGGCGATGGCATTCACGCGGATGCCCTTGGGCGCGTATTCGATGCCCAGGGCGCGAGTGAGCCCGAGCAGGCCGTGCTTGGCGACGGGATAGGGAAAGCAGCCGGGGATGATGTGGCTGGAGTGGGTGGAGGCGATGTTGATGATGTTGCCGATGCCCTGTTCGATCATCAATGGCAACACCGTGCGGCAGCCGAACCAGGCGCCGTCGAGGTCGATGGCGAAACAGCGGCGCCAGTCTTCGTCGGTCATCTGCAGTGGGTCACGGAACACGTTGACGCCTGCGCAATTGACCAGCACATCCACGCGACCAAAGCGCTCAATGGCCAGGTTGACCAGCGACTGCCATTGCTCTTTGGAGGTGATGTCGACGGCTTGCGCGACGATTTGCGCACCGCGTTCGCGCCAATGCGCGGCGACTTTTTCGACTTTTTCGCCCTGGATATCCGCGATCACCAGGCGTGCCTGCTGGGCCTGGAAACAGGCGACGATCGCCTCGCCAATGCCTTGAGCGGCACCGGTGATGATCACCACTTTGTTCTTCAACCGCTCGCCATAGGTAGGCTCGGGGACGGCGGGTAACGACAACGGTTGGGGCTGCATCGCTTCACCTGTTTTATTTTTGGTAGTGAGTGCTGATGCAGCCGACTATAAACCCATCATTTGAAATATCTCAATATATAAATTTGCATCCCACATATTGGAATAAAATCAAAAAATAATGTGGGAGCGGGCTTGCCCGCGAATGCAGTGGGTCAGTCAATAAATCATTGGCTCAACGACCGCATTCGCGAGCAAGCCCGCTCCCACATTTTTGATCTTGGGTGCTTTAAGAGAAGTGTTTTCAGCCGATGGCGAAATCGCGCAGCGCGTCACCTTCCATGCGGTAGCGCACCCACTCCTCCTGCGGCTGGGCGCCGATGGATTTGTAGAAGGCAATCGCCGGCTCGTTCCAGTCCAGCACGCTCCACTCAAAACGCCCGCAGCCATTGTCGCAGGCGATCCGGGCCAGGTGGCGCAACAGTTTCTTGCCCGCACCGCCGCCGCGTTGCTCGGGGTTGATATACAGGTCTTCGAGGTACAGGCAGTTGCTGCCCAACCACGTGGAATAACTGAAAAAGAACACCGCAAAGCCAATCGGCAAGCCGTCCCGCGAACAGATCAAGCCATGGGCGGTGGCACCCTCGCTGAACAGGCTGCGCTCGATATCCACCACACTGGCGATCACTTCATGCCGGGCCTTTTCGTACTCGGCAAGCTCGGTGATGAACGTCAGGATCTGCGCAGCATCGCTGGGTACGGCGGGGCGAATCTCGATGGTCATGGGCGAGCCTTGGGCAAATTCAAAGCCCACATATTAAGGCGGTTTGATGACGGATTGCAGTGCAATTTCGCGGTGACTGGGGTGCTTTACTCCGTCGCGCGGTAACCCGAGCACCACCAACCACAGAACAATCCGCCGGGTCGTGCATGGTAAACAGAGCGTATAAATCCAACGATTCGAGACTTGTTCATGCACACCACGCCTGCGGTGGGCGCGAAGACATTCGCGCTGTTCTGCCTTGCCAGCTTCTTGTTGTCGCTGTCCTACGGCTCGACGTTTCTGCTGTCGCTATTGATTCATTCGCGCGGGGGGAACGAGCATGATGCCGGCAGCGTGATTTCCATGGCGATGCTCAGCACGTTCGTGGCGGTGGTTTTTTGCGGGCATTTGGCCGATGCCGTGGGCGCTGCACGGGCTATTGCGGGGATGGGCGTGTTGCTGGTGGTGGCCTGCCTGGGGTTTGCGCTGACGCCGGGTTTTGGTCAAGGCCTGATGCTGTTCGGGCTGTCCTTGGGGTTGGGCTGGGGCGTGTTCTACACCTTGGGTCCGATCATCGTGACACTGCTGGTGGAGTCCCACCAGCGGGCCAAATACTTTGCGCTGCTGTCGGGCAGCATGTTGAGCGGAATCGGTGCCGGCCCTTTGCTC
Source organism: Pseudomonas sp. UBT (assembly GCF_050915955.1). Taxonomy (NCBI): domain Bacteria; kingdom Pseudomonadati; phylum Pseudomonadota; class Gammaproteobacteria; order Pseudomonadales; family Pseudomonadaceae; genus Pseudomonas; species Pseudomonas sp. UBT. Next base: position 167,402 of record NZ_CP168079.1, read on the forward strand.
GGGCGAGCCGCCAGTGCATTGGACCTGCCGCTTACAACGGCCTTCTATATTGCGGGGTTGGCCAGCCTCGCCGGCGTTGTGATGTTCTGGCGCATGGGCGCACGCCTCAAACATCACGCGAATGTGCCCACCTCGAAAATTTCCTGGGCTTCCAGCCGCCGAGTGCTGTCATCCAAAGCGGCATTTGCGATCTTGATGGTCGGCCTGGGTGGCTGTGTATTTGGCGGGCTGTCCTCGTTCCAGACCAGCTATGCAGCGGCCCATGGGTTGGACTATTCGCTGTTCTTCGCGGGTTTCCTGAGTGCCGCCATCACCAGCCGCCTGTTGATCGCCGGCCACGTGGTCAAGCGTGACGCCTACCGGGCCGCCTGCGTGTTATCCGGGATCATGCTCGGGTCGATCGCGCTGTTTGCTTTTGGCGTCAGCGGTAACTTCAGCTACCTGCTGGCAGCTGCCATGTTGGGGGTTGGATATGGCCTCACGTATTCGGTGATTAATGGACTGGTGGCCAGCGAGGCGCCGTCCGGCACTACGTCCCAGGCACTGCTGCTGTTCAGCCTGGCGTACTTTATCGGCGTGTTCGGGTTTCCCTGGCTGGCCGGCAAGCTCATCGTCGACTACGGCCTGCCGACGCTGCTGGCGAGTGTGCTGGGCGTGGCCGTGCTCAACTGGCTGATTACGGTGGCGCGATTGATCTGGCGCCAGCGCTCGGCACACAAAATCTTACAGGTAACTTGATACCGTTCGTCGCCATCAAGGCACGAACCAGAAACGGGCGCGGACCAATAAAGGGTAAGGACATTAATCATATGGAGACACCCCCATGAAGAATTCCAAGTTTGCCGCCCTCGCCCTCACCGGCCTGCTGTCTGCCGCCTCGCTGAGCGCCTTCGCCGCGACGTCGTCGACCGGCAAGACTGACCCCGTCGGCAGCCCGCCAAGCCCTGCCACCCAGGAATCCCAGGATTCGATGGGTACCGGCCTCGACACCAATGGTGGCGCGATTATCGACAACGGCGCTGACCCACGCACCAAAGGTGCCGACACCCAGCGTCAGGCACCGGCTGCGGTGGGCAACGGCAAAATGGGCCCAGGTATCAGCAACGAGCCGAAGGTCAATAAAGGCGATGACAACAACATCCCTGGCGCACCGAAACAACCCGCGCCTTGATGCAGCGATAGCACGACTTACACCCGATCATTTCCCAGTGAAGAGGTACACATGAACGTCGATAGAAACCTTGAAAAAGAAGTCCTCACCCGCCTGTTGCACGCCCACCCGAACGGTTTGGGCAAGGAGGTGCTGGATAACTACCGCGGCGAGAAGGAGGTTGCCAGTGTCTTGGCATTCCTGCAGGACCGTGGGCTTATCAAGGATGGGCATGTGACCACCGACGACGCCGGTGAATATTCGTTGAACCTGCCGATCAAGTTGACCGCGTCCGGCGTGGACGAGGCGCGCAAGTTGGAAGGTGAAAGCCGTCACTGATCCATTTTGTCTGGCCTGGCCCTGGCAGCAGGGCCAGTGGGACTAGTGAAATGCCTCTTGGAAGCAAAGCCAAATATACCGCCGCAAAGAAGCGCAAGGCCGCGCGTATCTAGGCCTTGAGAAAGACGGGTTAGACCAGGCTCAGATCAGGCACTCGACACCCATGTGCTAGCGGGCGTGTTCGCGAATGCGGTGGGTCAGTCAGCTGAGATGTCGACTGACACTCGGCATTCGCGAGCAAGCCCGCTCCCACAGGTTGATCCGATTTGCCAGTGAGATCAGCGGTGGGCCGACACCAGCAGCATCATAGGGCGCTCTTGCTCTTCGGCCAGCTCTGGCCGCGCAATCAGGTCCGCCTCGCTTGGGCCCCACTCCTCGATATGACTCAACGCAAACCCCGCCTGAATCAACAGATTGAGCAACGTGCCCAACGTACGGTGCTGTTTGATCACCCCATCGGCCAGCCAGTTGGTGACCCGTGGCCCTTCGATTTGATAGCCATCCAACGGCCAACTTTTTCGGCCTTGATCATCGACCAGCCATCCTGGATTGCGCGGCGACATGAAAATAGGGTGTTCAATGGAAAACACCAGTCGCCCGCCGGGCACCAGCGCCTGGTGGATACGCTCGAACAGGCCCTTGAGGTCGACGATGTAATGGAACGCCAGGGAGCTGTAGGCCAGATCGAATGAGGCCGCCGGCAGGTCAAGCTGCTCCAGGTCGGCAACTGCATAGGTGATAGCGGGCGCCGAGGTCATCTCTTTGGCCCGCGCCAGCATCTTGTGTGACACGTCCAAACCGAGTACATGCGCAGCGCCCTGCTCCTGGGCCCAGCGACTGAACCACCCGTAGCCGCAGCCCAGGTCCACCACGTTCAAGCCAGGCATCGCCGGCAACTGTGCCTGCAACGCAGGCCACTCGGGCGCACCGGCCAGGCCTTCAACCGAGCGGCCCATCTTGCTGTAGCCCTCGAAGAAGGCAGGCGTGTCGTAGATATTCTGAGTCATTGCGTTGCTCCGTGCTGAGTACGCCCTATTCTGCCAACAACGCATCCACTTCGTCAGCCCCGGGCGAAGTCGCCGGGCCCCAGCGCGTGACCGCCAACGCTGCCGCCGCATTGGCCCTGCGTGCCGCTGCAGCGGGCGCCAAGCCCTTGGCCAACCCGGCCAGAAACACACCGGCATGGGCATCGCCCGCGCCGTTGCTGTCCACCGCTTGCACCTTGAACCCCGGCACATGCTCAGCCTTGCCTTGCTGGCTCACCCAGCAACCATTGGGCCCATCGCGCACCACCAGCAATGCTTCGGCAGGCAGGTGGCGATTGAGCGCCAGCAGCGCATCGGCCAGCGTACCCGTGCCGGTAAACGCAAGCGCTTCCGGGCCGTTGCTGGTCCAGATATCGATACGCGGCAGCAAGGCAATCATCAACGCCGAATCCGGCGCCTTGACCAACGGCCCCGGGTCGAACACCACCGTGATTTCACGCGGCAGCGCCAACAGCCAATCGAGCAAGGCCCGGGCCTTGCCTTCGAGCAACAGGCTGTAGCCGCTGACGTACACATAGTCGTCCGCGCGCGGTAATACGCCCGCCAAATCCTCAGCCCTCAAGTCACCTTCAGCGCCGATGTGGGAAATGAAGGTGCGCTCAGTGGTGGTCTCGGTCAGCGACACGCACAAGCCCGTGTCCTTATCGTCGCTGGCATCCTGGGCTATCTCCACACCTTCGGCCTGCATGGCAGCGCGGGCCAGGTCGCCGAAGCGCCCTGCTCCATGGCGCCCCAGGTAGACCACCGGCAAACCATTGCGCCGGGCCGCCGCCATCACGTTGAAGCCACCGCCGGCTTCGAAACTGGCGGATTGCGCCAGTACGTCGCCACCGGTTGCGGGCAAGGTGTCGAGGGCCATGACCAGGTCGACGATGACCTGGCCGGTGTGCAGCAATCTAGACATTGGGGCTCTCTACTAACGCTGAACGACGGTCAGCCGCGCCGCCCAGTACGGCATAAATACCGCCGGCCACCAGGAAGGTGACAATCCAGCCCAGGCCGTTGTGGCCCAGCCAGGAGTCGGACAACGGCCCGGCGAACCAGATGTTTTCGGCGGTAGTGCCGATGGTGGTGAAGCTGAAACCCAACACGATCGCCACAGCCCAGGCGCCGAATGCACGCCACTCCACACCACCGCGGTACCAATAGGCACTGCTTGGGCTCACGTCCAGCAGGTCTTTGGCGCTGTAGTAGTGACGGTGAATCAGGTCGACCACGAAGATCCCGACCCACGCAGTGATCGGCACCGCCAGCAGCGAGATGAAGGTAATAAACGGGCCGTAGAAGCTGTCGGCGATCAGCATGAAGTAAATCGAACCGGCGAAGATCGCCACAATATCAACGATGACCGCGTGTACGCGCTTGACCTTCAAGCCGAGGGTCAAGGTAGTCAGACCCGCCGAATACACCGAAAGGTTGTTGGAGAGCAGCAGCCCACCAAACGCGGTGATCAGGTACGGCACGGCCATCCAGGTAGGGAGCATGTCGCGGATCGCGATGATCGGGTCAGTGGCCGAGGCCAGGTCGTTGTTGCCGACCGACAGCAGGCCGCCGAGGGTGATCAGCAGCACCAACGGAATTCCCGCACCAAATGCGGCAGACGCCACCAGGCGCGCAGCTTTGACGCTGCGGTGCTGGTAGCGCGACATGTCGGCACCGGCGTTGGCCCAACCGATACCGGTGCCGGCGGCCATGGTGCCGACGCCAATGATCATCGCGCTCAGCGGTGCCGGGGTGGCGTTGAACACCGCGCTCCAGTCGATGGTTGCGCAGAGGAAGCCGCCCACCAGAATATTCAAACCGCCGAATACGTAAGTGGCCCACTTCTGAATCACCAGCAGCGTGGCGTGACCCAGGCCGGACACGGACAAGGTCAGCAGCACGAAAATGGCGATGAATATCAGTGTCAGAACCGGTGCACTTTTCGCCTCGACCGGCGAATGAAACAGGATCGAACACAGTGACAGCAGCACGAAGGCAGCGGTGGTGGTGTTGACCGTTTCCCAGCCCAGGCGCGACATCAGCGACACAATGGTCGGGCCGATATTGCCACGCACGCCGAAGATCGCGCGCGACAGGGTCAAGCTCGGTGCACGACCACGCCGGCCGGCAATGGAGATGATGCCCACCACCGCGAAAGAGCCGGCGGCGCCGAGAATAGCGACGATGATTGCCTGCCAGATTGCCAGGCCACGAAACGCCACCAGAGTAGCCCCGAGCGGCAAGCCGAGGATGCTGATGTTAGCGGCGAACCACACCCAGAACAGTTGCAGCGGATGGCCGTTGCACTCGCTTTCCGGGACCGGTTCGATACCACGTGTTTCCAATTGCCCGGCGCTTTGGCCGGAAGAAGGGGTGCTCATGAGGGGTGCTCCTGGTGCCTGTATTGTTGTGGTTGTGGCAGATACTCAAAGCTTTAACCGGTCGTCCTGACTCACCTACGATTTAATGTGGGAGCTGGCTTGCCTGCGATAGCGACCTTCCAGTTGGTGCATCAGTGACTGACAGGTCGCTATCGCGGGCAAGCCCGCTCCCATGGTTTTGAGCTGCGGTACTTAGCGCAGATCAAGCAGCCCCTGGACCAACGGCTGCAAATCCAGGCCATTGACGGCCTTGACCTGTTCGATCATTTCTTCAGGCCAGCACTGCATCCCCAGGCACGCGCCCAACATGGCGCCGAGAATCGCGGCGATGGTGTCGGTGTCGCCGCCGAGGCTGGCGGCCAGGCACAGGGCCTCTAAGGCATTCATCGCGCCCACCGCCACTTGCTGTGCGAGGGCAAACGACACCACTACCGACTCCTGGGACGCGACGGAGGTACCGATCAGTTCGTACAGCAGGTCGGCAAACAGGGCTTTGTCGCCGCTGCCGACGCTCAAGGTCCGCGCCCAACTGATGCGGGTGGCGATGCGTCCGCCGGCAATCCAGTGACCATGGCCTTCCGCCTGCTGGGCGATTTGGGTGCCGATGTTCAGCGCCTCTCCCAGATCCACACCGTTGATACCCGCCGAGACCACCGCCGCAACGGCCGCCGCGCTGGAAATGCCCAGACTGGTGTTGTGAGTGACTTGGCACGCCTGAATCACCGCCTGGATAAACTGCGCCGGATCGCTGACATCCGCGGCAATCCCCACAGGCGTGATGCGCATGGCAGCGCCATTGGTGGTGCCATAGCGCCCGGACTCCTCCGGGGTGTGGCCAGCGAGGATCATGTCGATTGCGCGCTTGGTCGATGGCCCGAGCAAATCCTGCGAGCCCTTGGCGCGCATCACGGCTTCCCAATCGATCAGGCGCTGGGCGAGCACGGTCGGTTCGATCTTGCCTTGGCCTTCCACCAGCAACTCGCCTACCAGGATCGCCTGTTCTGTGTCATCGGTGATGGAGCCGGCCGGCATGTTCGGCGCGATGGGTTGGTCGGCGTCGGCGTCTTCCAGGGCGGTGATGGCACCGAAACGCTGTTGCACCTGCTCTCGGCTCAGGGACTGGGTGGGCATACCCAGGGCGTCGCCCAAGGCCAGACCGTAGAAGGCGCCAAGGGCGCGATTTTCCGAGGTCATTTTGAAGCTCCAAACTGCAGGTGCAGGCGAAAGTGCAGAGGGTCGAGCAGACTTTCGACGTACTCCATGAAGCGCTCACGGCGGTCGTAGGTGGTGCGCGAAGCCTTGAGAAACACGGTGCCGGCTGGGCGACCAAGCAACTCGGCGTCTTCATCGCTGAGGGGCTCGGCGCCGATCCATTGGTCACCTTCGGCGCCGACATAACCGTAAGCGGCCAGGGTAATGGTCAGGGAGTCGTCGATCAGGCCGACACGGGGCAAGCCTTCCAGGCCACCGGCGGCAGGCATCAGCGAGCGCTCAAGGGACACAGCAGTGCCGTCCGTGGTGCGCCGACGGCGGTCGAGGGCGATGAATTGGTCACTGCCGAATCGGCTGAGCAGGTCGGGACGGGTCACCGCCTCCAAACGCAGGATGTCAGTGATGACCCGTGCGCCGGTATCAGCCAGGGCCTGGGCCCAGCCGCTGCGTTGGTCGAGCACCATGCCGTCGAAGGTGACAATGGAGCCGACGCCGCTCTGGGTGGCGATGTAGTTGCGCCGCTTGAGCTCAGCCAAGGCTTCGCGCAGGGTGCCACGGCTGACCGCAAACTCTTCGGCCAACTGATGCTCGCCCGGCAGCAGGAAACCGTCGGCCATTACTCCGCCCTCGATACGGCGGATGAGCTCGTCGACGACGCGTTTTTTCTTATCAAATCGGACATGTCTAATCATGTACAAATTGATAACCGAAAGCGTCCACCTGCAGCAAGCGAATTATTTCAGAAAGATGAAAAAACCGGCCTCAAGGCTCAAGGCCAATGCGGAAAAACTCCCCGCCGCTCCATACGCCAAGCCAGTTCTGACCGTTGATCGGACGGCTCACCGCCAACTCGACCAATTGGTAGAACGCGTTGCGGTGCACGAGGGCTTCGAGGTTGGTGCGCACCCGCAGATAAGGCGCGGGCTCTTGGGTGACCGGGTCGATCACCACCCGCAACGGGTGTTCAAGCCCGGCTTCGACCTGTTCATCGACATTGGTGGTAAAGCGCAATACCTGGCTTTCGCCCTGCCCTTCGACTTCAAGGGTTAGCGCGACAAACGGCGCATCATCGACGGTGATGCCGACCATTTCCACCGGGGTCACCAGGAAATACTCATCGCCATCGCGGCGGATGATGTTGGAAAACAACTTGACCATCGGCTTACGCCCAATGGGCGTGCCCTGATAGAACCAGGTGCCGTCGCGAGCGATGCGCATGTCGATAGCGCCGCAGAAATCCGGGTTCCACAGATGCACCGGTGCCGGCCCCTTGCCCTTGGGCAGTTGAGCCAACAGATCATTGGCCTTGGCGGAATCGGTCATGGGCTCTCCCTTATCTACGTGCTGGGTTACTGATCACTCATGCCCAGCAGGCCTCGGGCGTACTTCGCCAGAGGGCGGGCAATCAGATCTTCTGGCTTGTTGTCGTGGAACGTCAGTAAACCGCCACGACTGCGAATGCGTGCAGTATCAATCAAATACTGGGTGCTGGTCTCGATCAACATGATCTGGATGACGCCGCTGTCGAGTCCCACGCGGTCCAATGCCTGCTGATCGGTCCACTCATCGGCATTGCCGATACGGTCATCGGCTGCCGCAAAACGGCAATACAGCAGGTAATGTGCACCCGCTCCACGGGCTTCGGCCATGGCCTGTTCCAGGCCTTCAGGCTTGCGGGCGCGGCGCACCATGGGGAAATATTCGACGAAGCCGTTAAAGGCTTCTTCGGCCACCACGTTAGGACGCGGGTAGGCACTGCCCGGCGGTACGAAAGCACCTTGGGCGATAAAGACAAAGGAGTCCGGCTGTATGCGAACTGACGCGGTACGGCGGGTATCACTGTGGTCCAGCAACCCGGCGTCGCTCATCTGATAGCGGGTGCCTTCGGCCATATCGCTGACGGTCATGCAACCACTCAGCGTCAACGACGCCAGCAACAAAACCAGACTACGCATCCCAATCCTCCAAAAGCCGGTGACGGAAAACCGGCGAATGGGCACAAGATGCAGAATCCGCGCCATTCAAGAACAACACACAACAAATGTGCGAGCGGGCCCGCTCCCACAGGGTTCAGCCAGTTTTGGCTAGCCGCCGATGATCTTCATGATCGTCGCACCACCGGAGAAGGCCACTTCCTGTTTATCGCCCAACGCCTTCACCAACAAGCCTTGCAAGGCCGGCAACGCCTGGTGACGCGGTTTGTCCAGCAGGTCGCCGATGTAGTGACGGTTGCTCGACGACAGGCAGCCATGCAACCAGCCGGTGGATGACAGCCGCAGGCGCGAACAGGTACGGCAAAACGGCACGCTTTCGTTGGCGATCACGCCAAAAAAACCCTTGCCTGGCACTTCGTAGCGCACCGCGGTGGCGTCCACCGGCGCATTGGCTTGCAGGTATTCGTGGTGTTCGCCGATCAGGCTGAGCAATTGCTGCAGGCTGACGAATTGTTGCAGGAACGCATTGGAGTCCTTGGCCAGGTGGCCCATGCGCATCAGTTCGATAAAACGCAGCTCGTAGCCGCGTTCCAGGCAGTAGTCGAGCAGCGGCATCACCTGGTCGAGATTCTGCCCGCGCAACGGCACCATATTGACTTTGATTTTGATCCCGGCAGCGCGGGCCTGGTCCATACCGTCCAGCACGGTGGCCAAGTCACCGCCACGGGCGATGCTGCGGAAAGCGTCGGCGTCCAAAGTGTCGAGGGACACGTTGATGCGGCGAATACCGGCGTCCACCAGCAGTGGCAATTTGCGGGCGAGCAGTTGGCCGTTGGTGGTCAGGCTGATATCACTGAGCCCCATCCCGCCCACCGCGCCCATGAAGGCTTCCAGCTTGGGGCTGACCAGCGGCTCGCCGCCGGTGATGCGCAGGCGCTCGATGCCCGCCGCTTCGATCAGATAAGCCACGCCACGGGCCATGGCCTCGGCCGAGAGTTCGTCCTGGGCAGCCACCAACCGCTTGCCGTTAGGCACACAGTAGGTACATGCGTAATTGCAGGCTGAGGTCAGGCTGATCCGCAAATTGCGAAACCGCCTGCCTTGACGATCAACGATCATGGATCACTCCGGCAGAGGATTGTACGGGCGAGCTAAAAGCTGACTTATAAATCAACTTTTAGCAAGGTCCTTGCCTGAGTATATTCCTGGGGTACTGCAACTGGCAGTAATTCATTGCGCCATCACTGTCGGGAATAGCTTAAGTAGCAGAGGTGTCGGCACTCTTCGGCTCAGCGCCTGGCAGTTCAGCGCTGTGCTTGCGCTTGTTGCCCATGCGCACGCCGATATCCATCAGGAACTGGAAGAAACCTTCCTGATCTTCCAGCACATTGCTCCAGAACGGCGAGTGGTACAGCGCAACCGCGCCGTGCACCAACGCCCAGGCGGCGCAGTAGTGGAAATAAGGCGGCACATCTTCAAGCTTGCCTTCGCTGATGCGGCCCTTGATCAGCAAGGTCAGGCGTTCGAAGTTCGAGGCGCGGATCTTGTGCAGTTCCTCGACCATTTCCGGCACCTGATGGCCTTTGACCACCTTCTCTTCCAGCCGGTCGAACAGGCGGTAGCGCTGCGGATCACGCATGCGGAACTCGAAGTAGGCACGGGACAGGGCTTCCTTGTCCTTGTCCACGTCAGCCGAATGCAGCAGTTCGTTCAAGTCGCGCTCATAGTCGAGCATCAGGCGCAGGTAAATCTCGGCCTTGGATTTGAAGTGCTTGTAGATCGTGCCTTTGCCGATACCCACGGCATCCGCAATCATCTCGACGGTGACACTGTCTTCACCTTGTTCAAGGAATAACTTGAGTGCGGTGTCGAGAATTTCCTGCTCACGGCGGCGAAACTCACGGACCTTACGGGGTTCTTTGTGCATGAGGAAGAGGTCTGCAAAGGTCGAAATAGGGAGGGTTGCGCAGGGCCATGAATACGTGGCGATACGATTTACCCGGTGCGAGGGATTATCCCGACTGAACGGTCGTTGGGCAACGTCTATGTGAACCCGCGACGCACTTTACTTTCAGCACGCCAACGATTTGCTTGATATCAGTCAGAAATAATACGCAACAACTACCCCTGTGCACCTGCGCAATGAGAACTCAAGCGAAGCGCGCGTATTCCAAATCTGTTTAAAAAACGATCAGATGTGACTGGACTGAATCCGATACTGATCAATACTTGAACTGTCGACGTGGCATCTCCCCCAAGTGACGCGTCGACCTGGGTACCGACGGACTGCGTGCCCTTGTTTTACTCCTAATGGTCTTAGCCCGGATTCACCCCCCAGAACCCGGGTTTTTTTTGCCTGCGATTTGCCTGCTTTACCCGGCGACATGGGCCAGCGGGAACAACCGCTTGAAGTTCTCGGTGGTCTGCTCGGCAAAGCGCTCGTACGACTCACCCCGCAGCATTGCCAGGTAATCCGCCACGTCGCGCACATATTCCGGCAGGTTCGGCTTGCCGCGATGGGGGATCGGCGCCAGGTACGGCGAGTCGGTTTCCACCAGCAGGCGGTCGGCAGGCACCTGGCGCGCAACGTCGCGCAAGGCGTCGGCATTGCGGAAGGTGACGATACCGGACAGGGAAATGTAGAAGCCCAGGTCCAGGGCGGCCTTGGCCATGTCCCAGTCTTCGGTGAAACAGTGCAGCACGCCGGCCTGGGGCAACGCCGCTTCGCGCAGCAGGGTCAGCGTGTCGGCGCGGGCGCCGCGGGTGTGGACGATCACCGGCTTGTCGGTTTGCTGCGCGGCGTGCAGGTGCAGGCGAAACGAGGCCTGCTGCAACTCGGCGGCCTCCGGCTCGTAGTGATAGTCCAGGCCGGTTTCGCCAATGGCCACCACACGGGGGTGGTTGAGTTCGCCCAATAGCCAATCGAGGGCCGGCGCTTCACCGGGCTTGAGGTCCAGCGGGTGGATGCCTACCGAGCAATCGACATCGGCATACCGATCGGCCAGTGCTTTGACATCGGCAGCGTTTTCGGCGCTCACGCCGATGCACAAGAAGTGCCCTACTCCGCGCTGGCGCGCTGCCTCAAGGGCGGCATCGAGGGAGCCGCCGTGCTGGGCAAGGTCGAGGCGATCAAGGTGGCAATGGGAATCTACGAGCATAGGAAGTTACGACTTGAGTCCGGAAAGTTGAGTCACGGAAAGTATGCGGCCAACGATACACCCGTCGGCCACTGAAATTAACGGCGGCCGAGCAGGCCGACCCACTGCACCAGCAGCGCTTCAAGCAACAGCACGCGGTTGAGGTTGGCTTTGCCGAGAACCTTCTGGCGCTGGGCCAGAATCCAGTCCTGAATATTCAGCACCTTGTCTTGCGCGCTTTTCTGCGCGAGGTACTGCACCACCTTGCGCATATCCGGCAGGCCCAAGCCGCTTTCATCCTGGGTCAACTGGTAGCGCAGGATCAGGCTCGACCAGTCGCAGAACCAGTCGAACAGCAACAACAAGGGAATGTCTTTCCAGGCGCCTTCGGCCAGTTGCGTCGCGGACTGCTCTTGCTTGAGCAGCTTTTTGACGCCCTCCACCACCAGCGCGCGCTGCTCGCGCACGCCTTGGGCTTGCAGCTTCACGGCAGCCAGCGGTGAACCGGCGGCCAGGGTCAGCAGCTCGACCCGTTCGTCCTGCGAACACTCAGGCAGCGCCTGGGCCAGCCACTGCAAGCTCAGGGCTTCGCTTGGCAAAGGGCAGGCCTGTTGAACACAGCGGCTGCGAATGGTCGGCAACAAGCGGCTGGACTGATGGCTCACCAGCAACAGCACCGTATCACCCGAGGGTTCTTCCAGGCTCTTGAGCAAGGCGTTGGCGGCGTTGATGTTCATCGCTTCCACCGGCTCGATCAGGACCACCTTGCGCCCGCCCATCTGCGCGGTCTGCACCACAAAGCTGACCAGGTCACGCACCTGGTCGACCTTGATCGCCTTGTCGGCTTCCTCGGGTTCCAGCAAATAGTTATCGGGGTGGCTTCCGGCCTTAAGCAACAGGCAGGATTTGCACTCGCCGCAGGCTTCCAGATTGACCGGGCGCTGGCACAGCAGGCTGGCCATGAGCCGCTCGGCCAATGCGCGCTTGCCGATACCGATCGGCCCGTGCAGCAAATAGGCGTGGGCATGCTGCGCGCGGCCAGCCAATTGTTGCCAGAGACTGTCCTGCCACGGATAGGCTTCAGCCACGGGCGCGCTCCAGGAGTTTGGGTAGCAGAGCGTCAATGGCGTGTTGTACCTGAGCCAGCGGCTGGGCCGCGTCCAGCAGGGAGTAACGCGCCGGCTCAGCCTTGGCGAGCGTGAGGAATGCAGAGCGCACGGCTTCGAAGAACGCATGCCCTTCCAGCTCGAAGCGGTCCAGGCGACCGCGGGCACTGGCACGCGCCATACCGACTTCCACCGGCAGATCGAACAGCAGGGTCAGGTCGGGGCGCAAATCGCCCTGGACGAAGGTTTCCAGTGCAGCGATGCGCCCCAGGGACAAGCCACGGCCACCGCCCTGGTAGGCATAGGTGGAATCGGTAAAACGATCGCAAATCACCACGGCGCCGCGCGCGAGTGCCGGGCGGATCACTTCAGCCAGGTGCTGGGCACGGGCAGCAAACACCAGCAGCAGCTCGGTGTCCGGGTTCATCTGTTCTTCACCTGGAGCCAACAGCACTTCACGAATGCGTTCGGCCAACGGCGTGCCGCCGGGCTCACGGGTCAGCACCACTTCAACACCCTCGGCGCGCAAGCGCTCGGCCAGGTAATCGCGGTTGGTGCTTTTGCCGGCGCCTTCCGGGCCTTCCAGGGTAATAAACAAGCCAGTCACAGGCAGTCCTTAGTCAGAGTCATTGCGGGCTTTGCGGCGCGGCGGTGGCCGGCGCAGGCTCGGTCGGCTTTTCAACCGGCGCTTGAGTCGGCACATCGGCAGGTGGCGCCGGGTCTTCCGATGGTTTCACCACCGGCGCGTGAGTCGGCGCATCGGCCGGAGCCGCCGGGTCTTCCAATGGTTTTACCACCGGCGCCGGGCTGGAGCGATAGTCGGCCCGGCGCTTGAGCTGAAACTCACGCACGGCGGCATTATGCGCATCCAGGTCATCGGAGAAAATATGGCTGCCATCACCGCGGGCGACGAAGTACAGGCTGCTGCCCGACACCGGGTTCAGCGCTGCGTGGATCGCCTCGCGGCCGACCATCGCGATCGGCGTCGGCGGCAGGCCGGCGATCATGTAGGTGTTGTAGGGGTTGGCTTCCTTGAGATGAGCGCGGGTCAGCTTGCCGGTGTAGCGTTCGCCCAGGCCATAGATAACCGTCGGATCGGTCTGCAACAGCATGCCGATCTTCATGCGGCGCACGAATACGCCGGCGATCTGCCCGCGCTCTTCCGGTACGCCGGTCTCTTTCTCTACCAGGGAGGCCATGATCAGCGCTTGGTAAGGGTCGGTGTACGGCGCATCGGCGGCGCGCTTGCTCCACTCCTGGGCAAGGACGTCGTCGAGGCGGTTGTAGGCCTTTTTCAGGAATTCGACATCGGTCATGCCGCGCACGAAGCGATAGGTATCAGGGAAGAATCGCCCTTCAGGGAACACGCCAGCGTGGCCGAGCTTGTCCATCACTTGGCTGTCGCTCAGGCCCGACAAGGTCTGCACGATCTTTTCGTGCTTGGCCAGGGCCGACCGTACCTGACGGAAGTTCCAGCCTTCCACCAGCGTCAGGCTGTATTGCACCACTTCGCCACGCTGCCACAAACCGATCAGGCCTTCAGCGGTCAGGCCAGGCGTCATGCGGTATTCGCCGCTGTGCAGCGGCTGGCCATCGAGGTTGAAGCGCCAGTAAAGGCGTAACCAGAAAGCGCCATCAAGCACACCGTCGGCTTCAAGGCGATTGAAGGTACCCGTCGGGGTCGACCCGGCAGGCACATCGAGCAATTGTTCCTGGGTCAGATTCAGGGGCTGCTTCAAGGCAGAGTCGAGCTTCCAGGCCGAGAAGCCCAGCAGCAAGCCTGCCGAGACCAGGCCGATCTGCAGCAGTAAAACCAGTTTTCGTATCAACTCAAATATCCAATAGCGCGCGAACAATGCCCTGCAGTTTACGGGTGAGCGGCCCAACCGACCAGCTCATCGCAGCGCAACCACGCACCGGCCAAATGCCATAAACGCTGTTGCACACGAAGACTTCGTCAGCCTGCTGCAACTGCTCAAGGCTGATGTCGGCCACGGCCAACGGGATGCCCAGCGCCTGTGCCTGTGCCAGAACCTCCGCGCGCATCACCCCGGCAACGCCACAACGATTCAGATCAGCGGTTAGTAACAAGCCGTTGCGCACTAGAAACAGATTGCTGAAAACGCCCTCAATGACGCGTCCGGACATATCCAGCATTAAGCCTTCGGCATGTTCGGCATCTTGCCACTCAGCGCGGGCGATCACTTGTTCCAGACGATTAAGGTGCTTGAGACCGGCCAGCAACGGCTGCTCGGCCAAGCGAGTAGCACACGGAAACAGGCGGATGCCATCGGTTCCGTGAGCATGGGGATAGGTAGCGGGCGGACTGCCCTGCAAGATACGGCGCACCGGAGCGCCGGGATTGATGCCATACCCGCGCAGGCTGTCGCCACGGGTGAGGATCAACTTGAGTACACCGTCGCCAAGGGCGGCGGCATACGCCAACACTTCGCTGCGGATCAGCGTTTGATCCGCAACCAAGGCGAGGCGCCGGCAACCCTCAGCGAGGCGTTGCAGGTGGCGGTCGAGCAGCACTGGCTGCCCGGCCTTGACGGCAATGGTCTCGAACAGCCCGTCGCCATACGCCAGGCCGCGATCTTTCAGGGGCACGCTGTCCGCTGGCTGACCGTCGACCCAGCTGTGCATCACTCAGCGAACCGGCGGAACACCAGGGAACCGTTAGTGCCACCAAAACCGAACGAGTTGGAAATCGCCACGTCGATCGGCATCGGCTGCGCTTCATGAGGCACGAAGTTCAGGTCGCAGCCTTCGTCCGGCTCATCAAGGTTGATGGTCGGTGGTGCGACCTGGTCCTTGATCGCCATCACGCTGAAGATCGCTTCGACCGCGCCCGCCGCACCCAACAGGTGGCCGGTCATGGACTTGGTGGAACTGACCGCCAACTTGTACGCGTGCTCGCCGAACACCGACTTGATGGCTTCGGCTTCCGCCAAATCGCCGGTCGGGGTCGAGGTGCCGTGGGCGTTGATGTACTGCACCTGGTCAGGGTTGACCTTCGCATCACGCAAGGCGTTGGTGATGCAACGTGCAGCACCGGCACCGTCGGCCGGCGGCGAGGTCATGTGGTAGGCGTCGCCGCTCATACCAAAGCCAATCAGCTCGGCGTAGATCGTGGCACCACGCGCTTTGGCGTGCTCCAGCTCTTCCAGTACCAGCGCACCGGCACCGTCGGACAGTACAAAGCCGTCACGGCCCTTGTCCCACGGTCGGCTGGCCCGGGTCGGCTCATCGTTGCGAGTCGACAGCGCACGGGACGCGCCGAAGCCGCCCATGCCCAGCCCGCAGGCGGCCATTTCGGCGCCACCGGCGATCATCACGTCGGCTTCGTCATAGGCAATGTTGCGTGCGGCCATGCCGATGCAGTGCGTGCCTGTGGTGCAAGCCGTGGCGATGGCGTAGTTAGGTCCCTGTGCGCCCAAGTGGATCGACAGGAAACCGGAAATCATATTGATGATCGAGCCCGGCACGAAGAACGGTGAAATTCGACGGGGGCCGGAATCGTGCAAGGTGCGGCTGGTTTCTTCGATATTGGTCAAACCGCCAATACCCGACCCCATGGCCACGCCGATGCGCTCACGGTTGGCGTCGGTTACTTCCAGGCCGGCATTACGCACCGCCTGAAAACCGGCTGCCAGGCCGTATTGAATGAACAGGTCGAGTTTGCGGGATTCTTTGATCGAGAGATATTCCTCGACATTGAAGCCCTTTACCGAGCCGCCAAAACGGGTGGAATAGGCAGAAAGGTCCGTGTGTTCGATCAGACCAATACCACTGTGGCCAGCAAGAATGCCCTGCCAACTGCTCGGCACATCCGTACCCAGTGGCGACAACATACCCATACCGGTGACTACGACGCGTCTACGCGACACAGCACTCTCCTTTTTCTTGATGACGACACTTTGCTTCAGAGCTCACTTTGCTTCAGAGCTAAAGAAAAAACCGCACGCCGTTACAGCAGTGCGGTTTTTCCCTAACAGCAAGCGACGACTACAAACTATTACGCCTGGTGGGCAGTAACGTAGTCGATAGCAGCTTGAACGGTAGTGATTTTTTCAGCTTCTTCGTCCGGGATTTCGGTCTCGAATTCCTCTTCCAGAGCCATCACCAGCTCAACGGTGTCAAGGGAATCGGCACCCAGGTCTTCTACGAAGGAAGCAGTGTTGGTCACTTCTTCTTCTTTAACGCCCAGTTGCTCGGCGACGATTTTCTTGACGCGCTCTTCGATGGTGCTCATACCTTGTTTAACTCCTAATGGACAAATTCAGGCAGCTGGCCAGTGGGTAAGTGTATAGAAAGCCTTTTCAGCTTTTCAACTGAAAGCTTCACCCTTGTACCCGGCAGACCACCTGCCTATAAATTAAGTTGCAGCTTTATAACGGATTTTAGACAGCTCGTATGACATTTTTTTGAAGCGATCCGTCACAATTTAACTCATGTACATCCCGCCGTTCACCGGGATTGTAGCCCCAGTCACGTATGCCGCACCGTCGGATGCCAGGAAAGTGACCACATTCGCGATCTCTTGAGCCTGGCCCAGACGGCCCAGCGGAATCTGTGTCAGCAAAGCTTCACGCTGTGCTTCCGGCAGTTCACGGGTCATATCGGTGTCGATGAACCCTGGGGCTACCGAGTTGACCGTAATCGACCGCGAACCGACTTCACGTGCCAATGCACGACTGAAACCTTCCAGACCGGCTTTGGCGGCTGCGTAGTTTACTTGGCCTGCGTTGCCCATGGCACCCACTACAGAGCCAATATTGATAATTCGGCCCCAACGCGCCTTGGTCATGCCGCGCAAAACGCCCTTGGACAGGCGAAACAGACTGTTCAAGTTGGTATCGACCACGTCGTACCACTCGTCGTCTTTCATACGCATCATCAGGTTGTCGCGGGTGATACCAGCGTTGTTTACCAGAATAGCCGGCGCGCCAAATTGTGCAGTGATCTGGGCCAATACAGCAGCAACCGACTCATCACTGGTCACGTTCAGCTCAAGGCCGGTGCCCTGCACGCCGTTTTCCTTCAAGGTGGCGGCGATACGCTCGGCACCCGAAGCGGAAGTAGCGGTGCCGATCACAACAGCGCCCTGACGGCCCAGTTCGAGGGCAATCGCCTGGCCAATACCACGGCTGGCGCCGGTAACCAGTGCAACTTTACCTTGCAGACTCATGCAGGCTTCTCCTAATTTCAGGGTTCAGGCCAGCGCCGCACGAGCGGCAGCGAAGGCGTCAGGTGTATTGAGGTTGGCGGTGGATACGCCGTCGGCGCAGCGCTTGTTCAGGCCGGCCAGGACCTTGCCCGGGCCACACTCAACCAGCTCGGTGGCGCCGTTGGCAGCCAGGGTCTGGACCGACTCGACCCAACGCACTGGCTTGTAGAGCTGCTCCAGCAGGTCGCGCTTGAGGGTGTCGAGGTCGACGGCCACGGCCGCGCTGACGTTCTGCACCAGCGGGATCTGCGGCGCCTGCCAATTGATGGCGGCGATGGACTCGGCAAAACGCTCGGCGGCCGGGCGCATCAGCTCACAGTGGGACGGCACGCTCACCGGCAATGGCAAGGCGCGCTTGGCGCCACGGGCCTTGCAGCCTTCGATGGCACGCTCAACAGCCGCCTTGGCGCCGGCGATCACCACCTGGCCAGGGGAGTTGAAGTTCACTGCGCTGACTACTTCACCCTGGGCCGCCTCGCTGCAGGCCTCGATCACAACGGCGTCGTCCAGACCCAGGATAGCGGCCATGCCGCCCTGCCCGGCCGGAACGGCTTCTTGCATCAACTGACCACGACGCTCGACCAGCTTGACCGCTTCAGCGAGGGTCAGGCTACCCGCAGCCACCAAGGCGCTGTATTCGCCCAGGCTGTGACCGGCCACGTAAGCCGGGCGCGCGCCGCCTTCCGCCAGCCACAAGCGCCACAGGGCGATCGAAGCGGTCAGGATGGCCGGCTGGGTTTTATCGGTTTGATTGAGTTGCTCTTCCGGCCCCTGCTGGGTCAGTGCCCACAGGTCGTAACCCAGGGCATCGGAAGCTTCCTTGAAGGTTTCCAGGATCAGCGGATGTTGCGCGCCCAGCTCGGCCAACATGCCGAGGGACTGCGAACCCTGCCCTGGAAAGACGAATGCGAGGGATGTAGACATGTAACAAGCCCCTAATGATCTGGTCGTCAAAAATGCGCGCCCCTTCGGTGGGAGCGCACGAAACTGACAAGTTGGATGGTCTATTGAACTGGCCGGTCACATTTAAGCACTCCCAGGCCAATTCGCCTAAGGCAACAGATCCTCAAGACGGCCGCGCAAGCGTTGCGGCAGGTTTTCCTGAATCTCGATCAGCGCTCGCGCAATCGCACTCTGAAAGCCCTGCACACCGGCCGAGCCGTGGCTTTTCACCACAATGCCCTGCAGCCCGAGAAAACTCGCACCGTTGTGCCGCGCCGGCGCGAGGTCAGCCTGCAAGCGGCGCATCAACGGCAGCGCCAGGGCGCCTACCAAACGTGACGCCAGGTTCTGCTTGAACAAGGCCTCGATACGCGTGGCGATCATAGTCGCCAGGCCCTCGCTGGACTTGAGCAGGATATTGCCGACAAACCCGTCACACACCACCACATCCGCCTCGCCCCGGTACAAACCGTCACCTTCGACGAAACCGATGTAATTCAAGCCCCGAGCCCCTTGCAACAGGCTGGCAGCGAGCTTGACCTGTTGGTTGCCCTTGATGTCTTCGGTGCCGATATTCAGCAGGGCCACACGCGGACGAGCCACACCCAGCGCCTCAGCGGCCACCGAGCCCATCACAGCGAACTGGAACAGGTGCTCGGCGCTGCAATCGACGTTTGCACCCAGGTCGAGCAACTGGCAATAGCCTTTCTGCGTGGGAATCGCCGCGACCATCGCTGGCCGATCGATACCGGGCAGCGTCTTGAGCACATGCCGCGACAATGCCATCAACGCTCCGGTGTTGCCGGCACTGACACAGGCTTGCACCTTGCCATCACGCAACAACTCAAGCGCCACCCGCATTGAAGAATCAGGCTTGCCGCGAAGGGCGACCGCCGGCTTTTCATCCATGCTGATGGTTTCGCTGGCCGCTGTAACAGTCAGGCGCGCGCGATCCACCGCCGGATGGCTGGCAATCAATTCTTCAAGAAGGGAGGGTTGACCGACGAGGGTCAGGTGCAGCGAGGGCGTTGCAGACAGGCTGGCGATGCAAGCCTGAACAATGCTGCGGGGACCGAAGTCCCCGCCCATTGCGTCAATCGCGATGACTTGAGCAGACAAGTGATTACTCGTCAGCGCCCTTGTCGATCACTTTACGACCACGGTATACGCCTTCTGGCGATACGTGGTGACGCAGGTGAATTTCACCGGTGGTTTTTTCTACAGACAGAGTGCTCGCCGTCAGGGCATCGTGCGAACGACGCATGTCACGGGCGGAACGGGATTTTTTGTTCTGCTGAACAGCCATAATTGATTAACTCCTAAACGTTTGGGTCACGCTTTAACTGCGCCAATACACTGAACGGGTTGGACCGCGTTACCTCGTCCTCGCTCGGTTCGGCCTCGTCATCGAGACCCTCCGGCTGCTGGCATTCTTCCGGATGATGAGCAGGCACAATGGGCAAGGCGAGCAAAAGCTCCTCCTCGATCAGTGCATGCAGATCCAAAGGATCTTCGCCCAGTTCCAGCACGTCATAACCTTTCGGCAACGACTGGGTATTCGCACCCTCCTTCACCACGGCATAACTGCATTCGCTGTGGATCGGCAGGGTGACCAGCTCAAGACAACGCTGGCAAACCATTTTGACTTCGGTGTCGATAAAGCTGTGGATTACCACAGATTTACGTTCATCTCGTTCAAAAACAAATTTGGCCTGCACCGTACCGACAGTGTCGGAAAGCGGGTCGCAGAGTCTCTCCAAATCGGCCAGCAGCAATTCACCTTGAAGGGAAGTGCCACGATCTGCCAATTTGCGCGGGTCAACGTGAGGTGGAATCGGGTCATTCAACATAGGCGCAGCATTATAGGGATGCACCCAGCCATGTCAAAGGAAATTCAGCCCTGTGCGTCAGCTGGTCGCCCCGCTAGAATCCCTGACTGCCTTGAGGAGACGCTAATGCTGCCTTTATTACTCGCATCCAGCTCGGTTTATCGCCGGGAATTGCTGAGCCGCCTGCACCTGCCGTTCATTTGCAGCTCGCCGGATATCGACGAAAGCCATCGTGCAAATGAGTCCGCGATTGAGCTGGTCAAGCGCCTGGCCGAAGAGAAAGCCCGCGCCCTCGCCGACCGCCATCCCGGACATTTGATTATTGGCTCCGATCAGGTCGCCGCACTGGAAGGCAGGATCATCGGCAAGCCGCATACTTTCGAGAACGCCCGTGAGCAACTGCTTGCCGCCAGCGGCAAGCGTGTGAGCTTCCTGACGGGCCTTGCACTGCTTAACAGCGAGACCGGGCACTGCCAGGTGGACTGCGTGGCATTTACCGTGCACATGCGTGTACTGGACGCCCAGCGCATCGAGCGCTACTTGCGCATTGAGCAGCCCTACGACTGCGCCGGTAGCTTCAAGGCTGAAGGACTGGGTGTGAGCCTGTTTCAAAGCACCGAAGGGGCGGATGCCACCAGCCTCGTCGGCCTGCCACTGATTCGACTGGTGGACATGCTGCTGGCTGAAGGCGTGCAAATCCCTTAAAACCAGCGCAAAACCAAATGTGGGAGGGGGCTTGCTCCCGATTGCGGCGGGTCAGTTACAGATAAGCTGGCTGATCCACTGCTATCGGGAGCAAGCCCCCTCCCACATTTATCGACACAGACCTTGAGATTTCAGCGCAGCGTCGGGCCCTGGAAGCCCATGTACAAGGCCAGTTTCTCTGCCACGCTGGCGCCGAGCTTCTTGGAGAAGCGGTCAAACGGCGACTCCTGAACAGTGAAATCCACCAGCTCTTTCTCGCCAATTACATCCCGCGCCACCGAACTGGCACTGCCCAGGCCATCGATCAAACCCAGCGGCAACGCCTGCTCGCCCGACCACACCAACCCGGAGAACAGCTCCGGATGGTCTTTATCTTTCAGACGATCCCCACGCCCTTGCTTCACGCTCGCAATGAACTGACGGTGGGTCGTGTCGAGCACGCCCTGCCAGAACTGGGTCTCGTCGGCTTTTTGCGGCTGGAACGGGTCCAGGAATGACTTGTGCTCACCCGAGGTGTAGGTGCGACGCTCCACACCCAACTTCTCCATGGTGCCGACAAACCCGTAACCGGCCGCCGTTACACCGATAGAGCCGACCAGACTGGCCTTGTCGGCATAGATCTGGTCAGCGGCGCTGGCGATGTAATAGGCGCCCGAGGCGCCCAGGTCAGAAATCACTGCGTACAGCTTGATGTCCGGATGC
Source organism: Pseudomonas sp. UBT (assembly GCF_050915955.1). NCBI lineage: Bacteria > Pseudomonadati > Pseudomonadota > Gammaproteobacteria > Pseudomonadales > Pseudomonadaceae > Pseudomonas > Pseudomonas sp. UBT. The sequence goes on from NZ_CP168079.1 coordinate 189,097, forward strand.
AATGCGCGCAGACGCCGAATCTCGTCATACACATAACCCGACTGCACAGGGCTGCCGCCCGGACTGTTGATGCGCAGGATCACGCCTTTGACCTTGGGGTCTTCAAACGCAGCACGCAGGCTGCTGACGATATTGTCGGCGCTGGCGGACTCCTTGTCGGCAATCACCCCGCGAACTTCGATCAAAGCGGTGTAGTTGCTGCCACGGGTGGCGCCTTTCTCGATGTCCATCAGCGGACTGAACAGCGCCAGCATAGCAAGCAGGTAAACAAAGGTCAGCAGCTTGAAGAAAATCCCCCAACGCCTGGAACGGCGCTGCTCCTGGACGCTGGCCAGAAGCGTCTTCTCCAGCAGCTTCCAGCTTTTGTCATCACCGCTCTCGGCCTTTTCGGGCGCTTTCCACTCGTCACTCATGCCATTAACCCCAGCAAAGACTTATTGGGCCCGGCTGAGCCAGGCCTGCAGTTCAGAAAAATGATCAATCGTCAGCCTGGGCTCATATTGCTGCAAGGCATCGGCCGCCTGGGCACCATAGCTGACCGCCACGCTGTCCATGCCGGCATTGCGAGCCATCATCAGGTCGAAGGAAGCATCGCCCACCATCAATGCCTGGCGCGGCGCGACGCCGCAATGAGCCAGGATCTGCTCCAGCATCAGAGGATGGGGTTTGCTGGCGGTTTCATCCGCCGCACGGGTGATGTCGAAATAATCTTCAAAGCCATGGGCCTGCAGCACCCGGTCCAGACCGCGACGGGCCTTGCCGGTGGCGACTGCGAGGTGATACCCCTCGGCGCGGAACGCCTCCAGGGATTGCCGCACGCCTTCAAACAACGGCGAAGGCTCAGCTTCCAGCGCGATGTAGTGATCAGCGTAGTGTTGCCGAAACGCTACCAGCTCTTCGTCGCCGATTTGCGGGTACAACGTGCGGATCGCCTCAGGTAAACCCAGGCCGATAATGCCCTTGACGGCCAGATCGCTGCACAGCTCGAAGCCTGAACGGGTCGAGGCCATGTGCATCGCTTCAACAATCCGACCGATGGAGTTACACAGAGTGCCGTCCCAATCGAAGATCAGCAGCTTGTAATCAAGGTGCGACACTCAAACGCTCCACGGTCTTGGCCCACATCTCATCGACCGGCGCCTGCAGCTTCAGCTCACCGCCATCGGGCAACGGCACCGTCAGCATGTAGGCGTGCAGGAACAGGCGCTTGCCGCCCAGGTCGCGAATTTCCTTGGAGAAATCCTCGTCGCCGTACTTGGTGTCGCCCGCAATGCAGTGGCCTGCGTGCAGCGTATGCACGCGAATCTGATGGGTACGACCGGTCACCGGCTTGGCCTCGACCAAGGTGGCGAAGTCGCCGAAGCGGCGCAGCACCTTGAACAGGGTCAGGGCTTCTTTGCCCTCCTCGTCCACTTCGACCATACGCTCGCCGGAGCGCAGGTTGCTCTTCTGCAACGGCGCGCGGACGCTCTTGATGGAACTGGCCCAATTGCCCCGTACCAACGCCATGTAGCGTTTGTCCACGCCATCGCCACGCAGGGCGGTGTGCAGGTGGCGCAACATGCTGCGTTTTTTGGCGATCATCAACAGGCCGGACGTGTCACGGTCAAGGCGATGAACCAGTTCCAGCTCCTTGGCATCCGGACGCAACTGACGAAAGGCCTCGATCACGCCGAACGTCAGGCCGCTGCCACCGTGAACCGCAATGCCGCAGGGCTTGTTGATCACGATCAGTTTGTTGTCTTCGAAGACAATCGAGGCTTCAAGGCGCTGCAACAGGCCTTGGGCCAGTGGCACCGGCTCGTCGCGCTCAGGCACGCGCACGGGCGGCACACGGACGATATCGCCCGCCTGCAGCTTGTACTCGGGCTTGATCCGACCCTTGTTCACGCGCACTTCGCCTTTACGCAAGATGCGGTAGATCAAGGTCTTGGGCACGCCTTTGAGCCTGGCCAGGAGAAAGTTGTCAATGCGTTGGCCGGCATATTCCGGCGAGACCTCAAGCAGCTGGACGCTGGGGGTCTGGGGGGCGGTAGTCGTCATGGCGGCGATGATAACAATTTTTTATGGAATTGAAGCACTTAATCATTGCTGCTATAGTCGCGAACGCCGCCAAAAGCGGCCTGGACAGAGGACTTGCGGCAAATTGCCGGCCCTGACCATCGCAATTCATCAGGACGCGAGGCCGTCCTACGGGGCTTTCGCCACCTTGGAAGGCTCAAGATTGTAACAAGCGCAGGTGACATGAGGCCTGAAGCGAGTGCAGAAAGCAGAGTGAATACTCGCGTTCTGCGCCGATATTTACGGCCAGTTCACAAAGTGCAGTCAGTCTTGAGCCAGACCATGGCGAATACTTCGGAAACAACGCCTGTTAAGAGCTGAGTGAGAGCGCAATCGCCCACACCTAGTCTTGTTTAGCCATGAGCGTGGACTCCCCATTGGAGAACACGGTAAATGCCAACCCGCTGCGGATTCTGCGCGCGGCAGCACCCGAATTATCAGGGATACGTGTAGGGTGGAGATGCACAACCGTCGGACCGTGTAGCACTAGGCTTATATTTAGACGCTTCATCTCGTCCACAGTCGCCGGTTGATTCCTCCTCCTGACCTTAGCTTTTGTTGAAGTGGTGCCTTTGTCACCACCGCTAACAAGCAGGACGCGTCCGTCGCGATACCGGCCCACATTGGCGGGTATTGCTGGACACTGGAGTGGCCAACCACTCTTGACGCACCTGACACCGACCGTGAGAAGTCGTGTGTGCCGAACGCCGTTTCCGGCAGCCCGGAAACCGACGGTACAACATGAAAAGAATGCTGATTAACGCAACTCAACCCGAAGAGTTGCGTGTTGCACTGGTAGATGGCCAACGCCTCTACGACCTGGACATCGAATCCGGTGCACGCGAGCAAAAGAAGGCCAACATCTATAAAGGCCGTATTACTCGCATCGAACCAAGCCTTGAGGCTGCCTTTGTCGATTTCGGCTCCGAGCGCCACGGCTTCCTGCCCCTCAAAGAAATCTCCCGCGAATACTTCAAGAAAGCCCCTGAAGGCCGCGTGAACATCAAGGACGTCCTGAGCGAAGGCCAGGAAGTCATCGTTCAGGTCGAAAAAGAAGAACGTGGCAACAAGGGCGCAGCCCTGACCACTTTCATCAGCCTGGCTGGCCGTTACCTGGTCCTGATGCCGAACAACCCACGTGCCGGCGGCATTTCCCGTCGCATCGAAGGCGAAGAGCGCAACGAGTTGCGTGAAGCGCTGAACGGCCTGGTTGCACCGGCCGACATGGGCTTGATCGTTCGCACTGCCGGCCTTGGCCGCAGCAGCGAAGAAATGCAGTGGGACCTCGATTACCTGCTGCAACTGTGGACCGCTATCAAAGAAGCGTCCCTGGATCGTTCCGCGCCGTTCCTGATCTATCAGGAAAGCAACGTGATCATCCGCGCCATCCGCGATTACCTGCGCCAGGACATCGGCGAAGTGCTGATCGACAGCGTTGAAGCCCAGGACGAAGCCCTGACCTTCATCCGCCAGGTGATGCCGCAGTACGCCAGCAAGATCAAGCTGTACGAAGACAGCGTTCCGCTGTTCAACCGTTTCCAGATCGAAAGCCAGATCGAGACCGCCTTCCAGCGCGTCGTCGAACTGCCTTCCGGCGGCTCCATTGTTATCGACCCGACCGAAGCCCTGGTGTCCATCGACATCAACTCGGCGCGCGCTACCAAAGGTAGCGACATCGAAGAAACCGCCCTGCAGACCAACCTGGAAGCGGCTGAAGAAATCGCCCGCCAGCTGCGCCTGCGTGATATCGGCGGCCTGATCGTGATCGACTTCATCGACATGACCCCGGCCAAGAACCAGCGCGCCGTGGAAGAGAAAGTCCGCGAATGCCTGGAAGCTGACCGCGCCCGCGTACAAGTTGGCCGTATCTCGCGCTTCGGTCTGCTGGAAATGTCCCGTCAGCGCCTGCGCCCATCCCTGGGTGAAAGCAGCGGCATCGTCTGCCCGCGTTGCAACGGCACCGGCATCATCCGTGACGTTGAATCGCTGTCCCTGGCGATCCTGCGCCTGATCGAAGAAGAAGCCCTGAAAGACCGCACCGCTGAAGTCCGCGCGCAAGTGCCGATCCCGGTTGCAGCCTTCCTGCTCAACGAAAAACGCAACTCGATCACCAAGATCGAACTGCGCACCCGTGCCCGTATCGTCATCCTGCCGAACGATCACCTCGAAACGCCGCACTTCGAAGTGCAGCGCCTGCGCGATGACAGCCCGGAAGCTCACAGCGGCCAGTCCAGCTACGAAATCGCTGCTGCCGCTGCGGAAGTCGAAGAAGTCCAGCCGGCCGCCGCAACCCGCACACTGGTTCGCCAGGAAGCTGCCGTGAAGACTGCACCGGCGCGTGCCAATGCACCGGTTCCGACCGAAGTGGCTGCACCGGTTGCCGCCCCTGCCGCCATGCCTGAGCCAAGCCTGTTCAAAGGCCTGGTGAAGTCGCTGGTGAGCCTGTTCGCCACCAAAGAAGAGCCTGTGGCTCCGGTTGTGGTTGAAAAACCAGCCGCCGAGCGTCCGGCCCGTAACGAAGAACGTCGCAACGGTCGCCAGCAAAGCCGTAACCGCAACGGTCGCCGTGACGAAGAGCGCAAGCCTCGCGAAGAACGTGCACCGCGTGAAGAGCGCGCGCCACGTGAAGAGCGTGCACCTCGCGAAGCCCGTGAAGAAACCCCAACCGTAGCCCGTGAAGAACGTGCACCGCGTGAAGAGCGCGCACCACGTACTCCGCGCGCACCGCGTGAAGATCGCAAGCCACGTGGCGAGCGCGAAGAACGTGTGCGTGAACTGCGCGAGCCGCTGGACGCCGCACCGGCCGTTGCTGCCGAAGCTGCCAGCGAAGAACGTCCGGCTCGCCAGCCGCGTGAAGAACGCGCCCCACGTGAAGAGCGCCAGCCGCGCCCACCGCGTGAAGAGCGTCAACCACGCGCCGAGCAAGCCGCTGCCGCCAGCGAAGAAGATGAAGAAGTGCTGACCGGCGAAGAGCAGTTGCAGGAAGATGGCCAGGACAACGCCGAAGGCGATCGTCCACGCCGCCGCTCCCGTGGCCAGCGTCGTCGCAGCAACCGTCGTGAGCGTCAGCGTGATGCCAATGGCAATGTGATCGAAGGCTCGGAAGAGACCGGCGAGCACACTGAAGCCGCAACCGCAGAACCGACCGGCGCCGAACTGGCTGCCGGCCTGGCTGTGACGGCTGCCGTTGCCAGCACCGTCATCAGCGCACCGGCTGAAGCCCAGGCCTACGAGCAAGCTGAACGCGCTACTGCTGCCGTCGAAGAGACAGCAGCTGTAGAAGCGCCAGTCGCTGAAGCCCCGGCAGTTGAAACCCCTGTCGTCGAAGCAATCACCCCGATCGAAGCCCCAGCGGTTCCGGAAGTGGAAGTTGCGCCGGTTCGCGAAGCCCAACCAGAAGTGGAAGTGGCTGCTGTTGAGCCTGCACCGGTGGTTGAAGCTCAGCTAGTGGTTGAAGCCGCCGTTGAAGCACCGGTTGTCGAAGAAGCAGCCCCGGCAGTGCGTGAAGTTCGCGAAGAACAGACCGCCTTCCAGTGGACTGCCGAGCCAGCCGCACCGGTTGAAGCGCCAACCCCTGCCCCAGTGGCAGAAGAGGCACCGGCCCCGGTTGCCGACGTGGTTGAAGCTGCCCCGGTCGTGGTGCCTGCGCCAGTGGTTGAAGCGCCAGTGGTTGAGCCAGTGGTTGCCGAGGTCGCCGCTCCGGTGGTTGAAGCCGCTCCTGCCAGCGCCCTGACCGATAACGGCCGCGCGCCGAACGACCCACGTGAAGTGCGTCGTCGTCGCAAGGAAGCTGAAGCAGCCGCTGCTGCAGCCGCTGCCGCACCGGCTGCTGCCGAAGTGGTCGAGGCGCCAGCCCCGGTCGTTGAAGCTGTGGTTGAGCACAAGGCCTTGGAAGAAGAGCACGAACCTAAACCCTTCGTCTGATTCCATCCGCCACTAAAAAGCCCCGCCTGAGTGATCAGGCGGGGCTTTTTTATGAGCGATTAACGTGAGCCTTGTGAAGATCCCCCTGTGGGAGCGGGCTTGCCCGCGAAAGCGCTGGATCAGTCACCAGACTCATTGACTGGCACTGCGCATTCGCGAGCAGCCCGCCCCCGCGTTTAGTCCGCGCTGAAACTCAACCTGTGCGGCAGATCCACATCCCAAAGCACGCCACGGTCATGCACCTGAACCTCCACAACCTTCGCGCCGGCCAATAACGGCTTGGCGCCACGGTCACCGACCAGTGCCATCAAGCCCGGCCCAAACGCACGATCAAACGCCACCGGATGCCCATATTCACCCGCATGTACGGGCACGCTGATACCACCCTCCTCCAGCGCGTCAATCACCCGCTCAATACTCGAGGATTGAATAAATGGCATATCCCCCAGCACCACGAGCCAACCCTCCGCTGAACCGCTGGCCGCAACGGCTGCCGCGAGACTGTCACCCATGCCGGCCGAGTGCAGCAGCAACACGTCGCAGCCATGGGCCTGCGCCAGGCGAATCACCTCCAGGCGATCCGGCGAGGTCACGACCCAGCGCTTCACCACGTGCTCAGGCAAATTCACCAGCACCTGTTCGATCACCGGCCGTGTCACGCCATCGCGCCCCAAGCAATCAGCCAGCAATTTATCCTGATCCGCGCCCGCCTCAGCCCGAAAACGACTTCCCTGCCCGGCCGCCAGCACAATCGCTGTGACCGTCATTCAACCGCCATTGGCAGTGGCTTTTTTTGCACTGGCGCCACGCCATTCTTGATCGCGACAATTTCCGCCATCAACGACAACGCAATCTCCGAAGGCGTATGGCTGCCGATATGCAAACCGATCGGCCCATGCAATCGTGCGATCGCCTCCGGCGACAAGCCCAGCGCAGCCAAGTACTCGCGGCGCTTTTGGCTATTAAGCCGCGAACCGAGCGCGCCGATATAGAACGCACTGGAATTCAACGCCGTCAGCAACGCCATGTCGTCCAACCGCGGATCGTGGGTCAGGCAGACGATGGCCGTGCGCTCGTCGGTCTGGATATTCAGCACCGCCTCATCGGGCATGCCTGGCACAAAACGGCCATGTTGCTCTTCCCACCCGTGGACGAACTCTTCGCGCGGGTCGCAGATCAACACTTCGAAATCCAGCAACCGCGCCATTTCCGCCACATAACGCGACAGTTGCCCCGCACCGATCAACAACAAGCGCCAGCGTGGGCCGTAAATGGCGCGTAAGCGTTCGCCATCGAAGGTCACCGCATCTGTCTTGCTCGCAGCACTCAAGCTCACCGTGCCGGTGGCCAAGTCCAGCTCTCGGGCGACGACTTCATGCGCCTCGCAACGCTCCAGCAGTTCAGCGACCCAACGCCAGTCGTCCACGCGCTCTTCCGTCAGGCGCAACGTACCGCCACAAGGCAGGCCAAAACGCGCCGCCTCATCGCGGGTAACGCCGTAGGTCACCAACTGCACCGGCGGGCCGTCATCCACCAATCGGCCGTCCTGCAACCGCGCGATCAAGTCATCCTCGATGCAGCCGCCGGACACCGACCCGATTACCACACCATCGCCGCGCAAGGCCAACATCGCCCCCGGTGGGCGCGGCGCACTGCCCCAGGTCTGGACCACGCTGTACAACACTACTCGCTGCCCGGCGCGGCGCCATTGGAGCACGCTGCGCAGGACATTCAGATCCACGCTATCCATCCAACCTCCGCCGCGTTATTGATGACGTATTGATTGACTGTAAAGCAAAAGATTCCAAAAGTGGCCGGGCACAAACGCAAACGCCCCGAACAAGTCGGGGCGTTTGCGAGTGGCTTCGGCGTCAGTTCACGCCATCAGCCTGTTACTTTACAGCAGCAGGGGCAGGACCTTCGGCCACACCCAGGTCATCTTCCGGACGGGTGTCGGAGATGCCGGTACCGCCGGACGCCAACTCGCTGTGCAGCTTGTCGGTGTCCAGTTCCTTGACCCACTTGGCCACAACGAGGGTGGCAACGGCGTTACCCACCAGGTTGGTCAGTGCGCGGGCTTCAGACATGAAGCGGTCGATACCCAGGATCAGCGCCAGGCCGGCAACCGGCAGGTGACCAACGGCCGACAGGGTCGCAGCCAGCACGATGAAGCCGCTACCGGTCACGCCTGCAGCGCCTTTGGAGGACAGCAGCAGCACCAGCAGCAGGGTGATCTGGTGGGTGATGTCCATGTGGGTGTCGGTCGCCTGGGCGATGAACACGGCAGCCATGGTCAGGTAGATCGAAGTACCGTCGAGGTTGAAGGAGTAGCCAGTCGGAATCACCAGGCCTACTACGGATTTCTTCGCGCCCAGACGCTCCATCTTGATCAGCATGCGTGGCAGTGCGGATTCGGAGGAGGAAGTACCCAGTACGATCAACAGTTCTTCACGGATGTAGCGAACCAGCTTCAACACGCTGAAACCGTGCGCGCGGCAGATGGCGCCCAGCACCACGACCACGAACAGAATGCAGGTGATGTAGAAGCAGATCATCAACTGGCCCAGTTGCACCAGGGAACCTACACCGTAGGCGCCGATGGTGAACGCCATGGCGCCCAGGGCACCGAGTGGCGCGAGCTTCATGATCATGTTGATGATGTTGAACATCACGTGGGCGAAGCGATCAATGAAATCCAGCACCGGCTTGCCGTACGCACCCAGGCGATGCAGGGCAAAACCGAAGATGACCGAGAACATCAGCACTTGCAGGATGTCGCCGTTGGCGAAGGCGCCGACGATGGTGTTCGGGATCACATTGAGGATGAAGCCAACCACGCTCTGGTCTGCACCGGCAGTCACGTAGGCAGCGACTTTGGACGCGTCCAGGGTAGCGACGTCGATGTGCATGCCGGCGCCCGGCTGCACAACGTTGACCACGACCAGGCCAATCAGCAGCGCGATGGTGGAAACAACTTCGAAGTAGAGCAGCGCGTAGCCGCCGGTTTTGCCGACCGATTTCATGCTTTGCATGCCAGCGATGCCGCTGACAACGGTGCAGAAGATGATAGGGGCGATGACCATTTTGATCAGCTTGATGAAGCCGTCACCCAGTGGCTTGAGGGCCACACCGGTCTGCGGGTAGAAGTGACCGAGCAAAATACCGATAACGATTGCAACGATCACCTGGAAATACAGGGATTTGTACAGTGGCTGACGAGTCGTCATTGCAAAGTTCCTCAATCGCACCGTGTGGCAAATATCCGCCATGCCCACGACACTTGAATTGCGAACCCTCCTGCACTGGAGGGATTTGTTGTTTGCGAGGTCTGGTCTGTAGGAACAAGCCTGCGCTGTAATCTTTATCGCAAACGCCGTGCCACTTTGCTCAAAATTCCTGAAGGCCTTTAGACATCAGGGCCGGGGGTTTATGTGGGCCCACAGGGGCCACGGGCAACATGGCGGAAATCCGCCCACTCACCCCATCCCGTCCTACAATTTGGCGGATATCCGCCTTGTCGCCCGTCTTGGTGATGACTAACATCCGTCACTCCATGGACGAGGCCCTCACATGCGTGAACGTACCATCGCCAGCCACTACGCCCGAGCCGCCCTCGGTGGTGCGCGCCGGGCGGGTTACGACTATTCGGGTTTGTTGCTCCAGATAGGCATTACCCCGGAGTTGCTCACCGAGCCCCGCGCCCGCATCGCCCCGGAACAATTCACCCGGCTGCTGCAAATGCTGTGGCTGGCGCTGGATGACGAATACCTGGGGTTTGCCGAAGGCCCGAGTAAGCGCGGCACCTTCGCCATGATGTGCCACGCGCTGATTCATTGCCGCACCCTGGAGAAGGCTCTGGAACGCGGCTTATTATTTTATAGCCTATTCCCACAGGGTCCGCGCTGGCAGCTGACAAAAGAAGGCGACATGGCCCGCTTGAGCCTGGACGATTCGCAGCTGTGGGACCCGGATCACTTCCTCACTGAATGCCTATTGGTGATCTGGCATCGCTTGGGCAGTTGGTTGATCGGCCAGCGCATCCGGCTGCATCAGGCAACATTCAGCTACGCGATGCCGGCGCATGCCGGCGAATATGATCTGCTCTTCCCCTGCCCTCAGGTGTTCGGTGCGCCGCACAGCAGCCTGGTATTTCCCAGTCGCTACCTGAGCCTGCCGCTGCTGCAGGACGAGCGGACCCTCAAGCATTTTCTTGAGCATTCCCCCGCCGACCTGCTGTCCCGGCCGGATGAAGGCGACAGCCTGAGCAGCCAGTTACGCCGCTTGCTCAGCCGCGACCGCAGCCCTTGGCCAGACCTTGAAGCCGTCGCGCAGCACCTGCATATCAGTGCGCAGACCCTGCGCCGGCATTTGCGTGAAGAAGGCACCAGCTTTCAAGCGCTCAAGGATGAGTTGCGGCGAGACATCGCCATCTACCATTTGGGGCGAGCAAATTTGTCTTTGCAGGAGATCGCCGAGCAGTTGGGTTTTTCCGAACCGTCGGCGTTTCATCGGGCGTTCAAGAAGTGGACGGGACTGACGCCGGGGGCGTATCGGGCGCAAGAGAGTTAGAGGGGGTTACCTGGGTGGGCCTCATCGCGGCATAGGTATCTACACATCTTTTTTTACGGGTTGAGTGCTTTGGTTGTCGGGGTGTGCTGAGTGCATATCCGTTGTTTGGGTTACGGCTGACATGGGTTCCGCCCTTACGGCGGGTCACTTTTGGAAAAGAGCCCCAAAAGTAACC
>NZ_CP168079.1:199925-200069 GCF_050915955.1 Pseudomonas sp. UBT
GAGGGAGCAAGTCCACCAAAAGGGCTCTTGCCCCACCACTCGGCACCTCGCCTAGGCTCGGTGTGCCCTCACTCCGGCTTCGGACCGTGGGCCGCCGCCATGGGCCATCCTTGGCCCATCGCGGCTAACCCGGCGTCCTGCCGG
>NZ_CP168079.1:200169-200253 GCF_050915955.1 Pseudomonas sp. UBT
CGTGGTTAACGGGGCGCCTAAGATCAACAGCAGATCAAGATCAAAAGCAGAGCACGGCGGCCTGGTAGCCGACCTGAGTGGTTA
>NZ_CP168079.1:200353-200445 GCF_050915955.1 Pseudomonas sp. UBT
CGACCTGAGTGGTTAGATCAAAAGCAAAACCGAGGCGGCCTGACAGCCGACCTGATCTTGGAAGCTGAACCCAATCAAATGTGGGAGCGGGC
>NZ_CP168079.1:200545-200641 GCF_050915955.1 Pseudomonas sp. UBT
GTAGCAGTAGTGTCGCTCTGCCCAGCTATTGATCTGCTTTTGCTTCAACCACTCAGGTCGGCTTTCAGGCCGCCGTGCTCTGCTTTTGATCTGCTG
>NZ_CP168079.1:200741-251900 GCF_050915955.1 Pseudomonas sp. UBT
AAAAAGTGACCCGCCGTAAGGGCGGAACCCTAAGCCGCCGTTACCGCAGCAACGGATATGTACTCAATCTACCTAACCCCCTCACAGGCTTAAAGCGACACAAAGAGGTGCGTAGATACCTATGCTCATCGCGGGCAAGCCCGGCTCCCACCTTTGATGCGTGCATACCTTCAAAATGTGCGCGCTGGCTTGCCTGCGATGAGGCTGGTACAGCCACTGCACATCAAACAGCCGGGAAGTGAATCTTGAACGCCGCACCACCCAATGGCGAATCCCCAAGGGTCAGGCGCGCGCTATAGCTTTCAATGATGTCCTTGACCACCGCCAGGCCGATCCCCTGCCCCGGGTGCTGGCGATCCAGCCGTTCACCCCTTTGCAGAATCCGCGCACGCTGATCAGGCGGTACGCCTGGGCCGTCATCTTCAATGCACAGCTCGATACCTTCGAGATTCTCCACCAGGCTGATGCGCACTTCGCTCAGGCACAGGCGATAAGCGTTTTCCAGCAGGTTGCCGAGCATTTCGAGCAAGGCGCCCTTCTCGATCGGTACATCGCACTCGGGCGGCAAGTCAAAAGACACGGTGACGCGCTTGTCGCGGTAAACCTTATCCAGGGTGTCACACAGGCTTTGCAACACCGGCTCGATACGTACCTGGTGACGCACCAGGCCACTTTTGCGCAAGCTGGCGCGCTGCAGTTGATAGCCAATCTGTTGGCTCATGCGTTCGATCTGCGATTGCAATACCCAGGCCTGACCGCGTTCTTCCGGCCGCTGGGCCATGTCTTCGCTCACACCCTGCAACACGGCCAGCGGGGTTTTCAGGCTGTGGGCCAAATCGTCAAGGGAGTCGCGGTAACGCGCACGTTGCTCACGCTCGCTGTGCAGCAAACGGTTGAGGGAGCCGGTCAGACGCAGCAGTTCACGGGGGTGTTCTTCGGTAAGGCTTTCGCGGGTGCCGCCTTCGATCTGGTCAAGTTCCTGACTCAGGCGCCGCAGGGCTTGCAAGCCCCAGGTCAGCCCCAGCCACAGCAGGGTCAACAATACGAGCAAGGCCGCGCCAAACCCGAGGTAGAGGTTTTCCTGCAGGCCTTCCAGGGTCAGCTGGTATTCGCGCACCGGTTGCAACGCCACGATACTGAACGCCGCGCTCTTGCCGCCCAGCAGCTTGACCTCGACGTCATACACGAAGAACTCCTGGCCACTGGCCTCGCGAATACGCGCAAACTCGTTGCCGCGCCCGTCATAGCGCGGCTTGTAGTTGATGTTTTCTTCCTGGGTCGCCCGCGAGCGCCAGACCAGATGACCTTCTCGGTCGTAGATATAACCGAGCAGGCGGCTGTCAGTGAGGTTGAAGCGCTCGTCCGGCAACTGCGCCGGCATCAGCAGGCGGTTGTTTTCGACCCGCGCGGCGGATATCAGGGTGGTGACGTCCGACGCCAGGCGCTGCTCGATGGAATCCTGCAGCGCCAGGCTGAACGCGCCTTGCATGGCGGGCAACAAGCCCAGCATAAACAGCACGGCCAGGGTGGTGGCCGCGAGCATCAAGCGCACACGTAACGAGCGAATCAACGGCAGCGCTCATTGAACAGGTAGCCCAGGCCGCGCACGGTGTCGATCGGCTTGAACCCGGCCGGGCCTTCCAACTTGCGGCGCAGGCGTCCGACCAGCACTTCGATCACATTCGGATCACGCTCGTCGTCATCGGGGTAGAGCTGCTCCATCAAGCGATCCTTGGCCACCACCTGCTGATGGTGACGCATCAAGTATTCGAGAATCCGATACTCGTAGGCGGTCAGCGCCAGCGGTTGCTCATCCAGAGAGGCTTGCTTGCGATTGAGGTCCAGCAGCAGCGGCCCGGCGACGATGGTCGACTGGGTAAACCCGCTGGAGCGGCGCAGCAAGGCGTTCATCCGCGCTTCCAGCTCTTCGAACTGGAACGGCTTGACCACGTAATCGTCGGCGCCGGCGGCCAAGCCCTCGACCTTGTCCTGCCAGTTGCCGCGCGCGGTCAGGATCAGGATCGGGAAGGTCTTGGCCTGGCTGCGCAGTTGGCGGATCAGGTCCAGGCCGCCCATACCGGGGAGGCCCAGGTCGATAATCGCCAGGTCATGGTTGAATTGCCCGGTCTGGTACAGGGCTTCCTCGGCATTGGCCACGGCTTCGACCACATGACCACTGTCAGTCAGGCGGGTGAACAGGTGATGACGCAGCAGCGCCTCATCTTCCACGACCAGCAATTTCATAAGGCTCTCCAAGGCGATTCAACTGTCCGACAGGGGAATATCATAGCGGCCCTGCAAGTCTTGCGGGCGCAGTTTAATGCCATTGTATTGGCCCGTCAGGTGTTCGTAGCCGGTGCGATAAGCGGGTTGAGGCGTGACTTGCCCCAGCGACTGCCCCCACGGCGCGGCCTGACTGCCCGCATCGTCGAAGCTGACACGCTGGATCAGGTTGCTGGATTTTTTGGTTTTTTCGCTACCAAATGCCGCAAATGCGCCGTCCGAAGCCTGGACCCCGGCCGTAGCACTGAGCATGGTTAACGCCAACATCAGCTTTTTGATCGCAGTCATGGTGCTTACCTCTACGCGTTTGGCTGTTGAAGCCAGACTACGCAGGCGCCCCTGAACTCCCCCTGAACGGGCTCTGAACCTGGCCTGAATCGTTGCGGGCTATCCACTGGCGTGGCAACTCGGCAAAATACCGCACATGACGCCCCTACCCGCTTGCTGTACCCCACTCGATGCCCACTGGCCGCTGCCCGTTCCGTTACCGGGCACGGTGTTTCTCAGCACTCGATTCGACCCGGCCTTACTGATCGCCGACGACTTCCAGCGCAGTGCCGTGCCGCCGCCGGCGAGCATCCAGCGCTCGGTGGCCAAGCGTCAGGCAGAATTCCTCGCCGGCCGCGTGTGCGCCCGCGCGGCGTTGCTACAGCTTGATCAGCTCGATTGCGTGCCGGCCATCGGCGAAGACCGGGCGCCGGTGTGGCCCGGGCATATCAGCGGCTCGATCACCCACAGCACCGGTCATGCGGCGGCGATTGTCGCGCACAAGGCGCAATGGCGCGGGCTGGGGATGGACCTGGAGAATGTGCTGACACTGGAACGGGCGGAACGCCTGGCCGGGGAAATTCTCACTGCCGATGAATTGCAGCGCATGGCCGCCTTGCCCCGCGAGCAGATCGCCTTGCTGGTGACGCTGACGTTCTCGGTCAAGGAAAGCCTGTTCAAGGCGCTCTACCCGATCGTGCAAAAGCGCTTCTACTTTGAGCATGCCGAGGTGTTGGAGTGGTCGGCGGCTGGGTATGTGCGGCTGCGGTTGCTGACGGATTTGTCTGCACAGTGGTGCCATGGCACGGAGTTGGAGGGGCAGTTTGTGGTGGACGGGGAGCAGTTGTTGAGCGTGGTCGCTATCAGCGCCTGATAGATAGCTGTCGCAGGCAAGCCAGCGCCCACAGGAGAATGCATTCCAACTGTGGGAGCGGGCTTGCCCGCGATAGCAGTGTCAGGGTTTATCCTGATCCCGCGGCCAACTCAGGCTAAAGCATGCCCCGCCCAAATTATTGCTCTTGCTGATCAACGCCCGCCCGCCGTGCCAATAGATAATCCGTCGCACAATCGACAACCCCAGGCCATGCCCGCCCGACGCACGGGTGCGGCTATCGTCCAGACGCAGGAATGGCGTAAAGATCCGCTCCCAGGCGCTTTCCGGCACGCCAGGCCCGTCGTCTTCCACATCGATGCGACAACGCACCTGGCCCACCTGATAGCTGATCAACACCTGGCCCTGGGCATGGCGCATGGCGTTGCTCACCAGATTTTGCAGGGCCCGGTGCAAGTAGCGCGGCTCGGCGTCGACCCAGGCGTCATCCCAATGTGCCGAAGACAGGCAGATGCCTCGGGCTACGCTGACCTGCGGGCGCAGTGGCGATAATTCGCCGATCACCTGATCCAGTAACGCATTGAGGTCGACCCGCTGGAAATTCAGCGCCGGTGCGCCTTGCTCCAGGCGTGCGTAGGTGAGCATTTCGTCCACCAGGCCGTCCAAGTCCTGGATGTCGCTGTCCATGCCTTCCAGATATTTGCGCCGCGCCTCAGGGGTGGCGGCGTCGCCGATCATCTCCAGACCAAAGCGCAGGCGTGCCACCGGGGTGCGCAGCTCGTGGGAGACCGCGCGCACCAGTTCGCGCTGGATCGCCAGCAATTGCTGCAAGTGCTCGGCCATGCCATTAAAGGCAGCCGCCAAGCGCCCCACCGAGTCGGCACCCCGAGCCGGTACGCGAACCTCGAGGTTGCCTTTGGCAATGCGGGTGGCCGCCGCCTCCAGGCCTTTGAGGCGTCGCTCAAGCTGACGCACCAGTAAATAGACGATCAAGCCAATCAAGGTCAGGCTGATCAGCGCGATCAGGATCAGCCATTGCGGCGGGTAAGGGCTCATTTGATACAGCGGGCCGATTTCCAGTACCCACGGCGTACCGACCATGCCGGCAAACACACGGATTGAATCGCCGCCCTTGCCCAAGGCCATCACCGTATCGCCTTCTGATACCCGGCGGCGCTGGTCGTCGTCCATGTCCGCCGCATCCAGGGTCATGAGGTGCATGTCAAAACCAAAACCCTTGGCTTCCTTGATATCTGCCAGTTTCTGCGGCTGCTCGGCGACAGGGAAGCGCACCAGTTCGTCCGCCAGCAGGTAAATAGTCGCGCGGGCCAGTTGTTCGCTGATCTGCTGGACTTCGCCGGTGAGTACCAGTTGCGACTGCTCACTGACCAGACGCAGCACGCGCGCCGCATGCGGCCCGGTCTGCTCCACCAGCACCTGGCCGCGTTGCAGGCGAGTGCGTTGGCCCAGGTCCAACTGCGCATCGGCCAGCGGGCGCAATTCCAGAGGGATGCCCAACAAACGCTCCCACACCGCCAGGGCGCGCTGGCGCTCGATCGGGCTCATGGGCTGCAGGTTGTCGCCCATCAGCGCAAAAGTGCCGTGGGCCAGGCGCTCACGGTACTGGCCGCTGCGCACTTCATTGAGCAGGTGCAAGGCCAGCACGCCCAGTAATGCGACTAAAACCAGGGCAGCACACATACCGCCGTAGATGCGCAGAAAGATCGAGTTCACAGCGGCATATCGGCGGCGGCTTCGGGGACGAACAGGTAGCCCTTGCTGCGAATGGTCTTGATCAGCCGTGGGTGGATCGGATCGTCGCCGATTTTCGGCCGAATGCGTGAGATACGCACGTCAATGGAGCGGTCCTGGCCGTCGTAGCCAATACCGCGCAGGGCGATAAAGATTTCTTCGCGCGACAGAATGCGCCCGGCATTGGCGACCAGCAGCCACAACAGGTCGAACTCGGCGCTGGTCAACTCGATGCCGCCCTCGTGCAGCCAGGCTTCGCGCAGGGCGTTATCCACCACCAATGGGCCAAATTGCAGGCGGCGCTGGTTTTCCACGGCAGCAGGTTCCGCGGGCTCGCTGCGCCGCAACAAGGCCTGGATACGTGCCAGCAACAAGCGCGGGCGCACGGGTTTACACACATAGTCGTCGGCGCCCATGTCCAGGCCAAGCACCTGGTCCATGTCGTCAGTGCGTGCGGTGAGCATCAAAATCACGCCGTCATAGCGCTCGCGGACTTTGCGGCAGATGCTCAGGCCATCTTCGCCGGGCAGCATCAGGTCGAGGATCACCAGGTCAGGCTGTTCGGCGATGATGCGTGCCGCAGCCTGGGCGCCATCGCTTTCTACCGACACCTGCAAGCCGTTGCTCTCCAGGTATTCACGGGTCAACTCGGCCAATCGCTCGTCGTCCTCGACAATCAATATTTGCCAGGCTTCTTGCTCCACGGGTGATCCTCGTCGCGCTATAGAGAGTCGTCATGAAACTGCGACCGAATGTGGGAGCTGGCTTGCCTGCGATAGCATCAACGCGGTGTAACTGATAGACCGCGGTGATGCTATCGCGGGCAAGCCCGGCTTCCACATTTTGATCTTCACCGGTCATACCCTATTTGTAATGTTGTACGGGCATAACAGCGACTGTAAGTAGGCCGATTGTAGCCACGGGCCAGCCCTCCAGCACAAGCCGGGAAATCCATTCGGTGATCACGTTTTTTTGTGATAGGGTTCGCGCCCCCAAAATTCCAATCGGCTGTTTTTACCTTGGAATATTCAGTGACAAACGGCGCAATCCAGCCGCACTGCGGCCTACACGGGCGTTCCATGTTTCATACACATTTTACCCACAGCGTTATCCACAGGTAGTGCGTTGCTAAGACCCCCAAAACGCATTATCTTGTACCTCGGCGCTAAAAAAACCCTACATGTAGGGTTTCAAGCGAAAAACCAAACACAGATCAGACAAGAAACTCAAGTGCTTTCTTGCTCCCGTTTGGTTGAACCAAAGCATTTTTTGAAAGCCCAAACCGCGCACGCGGATGGCAGCCGTTTTCCAGCCACAAGGGCGAAAAACGGTACGGGTGTTGCAGTGCTTGAAGCGAGCAACTGTCACCCAACAGGAATACGGCGCAGGGTTCTTTAAAGGCCCGAGCCGAAGACTTCGGCATGGAAGCGGCGCGATGAGCTCCCTTCCTCCTGTCCCGAAGTTGTTATGCCAGGCCAAGGCCTGTTGTAAGTGCTTCAGGACGGAACGGTGGGCACCGTGATGGTGCCCAAATAAATATAGAATGTGGAGACAACCCCCCATGCAAACCGACACAACTCGCGAGAACCCGCAGGGCTCCGTGCCGCAGGCCGCTGATTCGAACCTGGATCTGTCCGCCACCGCACCTGGCCAATTGCGCGTGATCAAGCGTAACGGCACTGTCGTTCCTTACACCGATGACAAAATCACCGTCGCCATCACCAAAGCGTTTCTTGCAGTTGAAGGCGGCACCGCTGCTGCCTCGTCGCGCATCCACGACACCGTTGCCCGCCTGACCGAACAAGTCAGCGCAACCTTCAAGCGTCGCATGCCATCGGGCGGCACCATCCACATCGAAGAAATCCAGGACCAGGTCGAACTGGCCCTGATGCGTGCCGGCGAGCAGAAAGTGGCGCGCGACTACGTGATCTACCGTGACGCCCGTTCCAAGGAACGCGCTGTACGCACCCCGGCTGAAGAAGCTGCCGTACAAGCTCACCCGTCGATCCGTATCACCCTGGCTGACGGCACGTTTGCGCCGCTGGACCTAGGCCGCCTGAACACCATCATCACCGAGGCCTGTGAAGGCCTGGAAGAAGTCGACGGTGACCTGATCCAGCGCGAAACCCTGAAAAACCTGTACGACGGCGTGGCCCTGACCGACGTCAACACCGCACTGGTGATGACCGCCCGCACCCTGGTTGAACGTGAGCCGAACTACTCGTTCGTGACCGCGCGCCTGCTGATGGACACCCTGCGTGCCGAAGGCCTGGGCTTCCTCGGCGTCGCCGACAGCGCTACCCACCACGAAATGGCCGACCTGTACGCCAAGGCTCTGCCTGCCTACATCGCCAAGGGTATCGAATTCGAATTGCTGAACCCGATCCTGGCCACCTTCGACCTGGAAAAACTCGGCAAGGCGATCAACCACGAGCGCGACCAGCAGTTCACCTACCTGGGCCTGCAAACCCTGTACGACCGTTACTTCATCCACAAGGACGGTATCCGCTTCGAACTGCCGCAAGTGTTCTTCATGCGCGTGGCCATGGGCCTGGCGATTGAAGAGAAGCACAAAGAAGACCGCGCCATCGAGTTCTACAACCTGTTGTCGTCCTTCGACTACATGTCGTCGACCCCGACGCTGTTCAACGCCGGCACCCTGCGTCCACAGCTGTCCAGCTGCTACCTGACCACCGTGCCGGATGACCTGTCGGGCATCTACCACGCGATCCACGACAACGCCATGTTGTCCAAATTCGCCGGCGGCCTGGGCAACGACTGGACCCCGGTACGTGCCCTGGGTTCGTACATCAAGGGCACCAACGGCAAGTCCCAGGGCGTTGTACCGTTCCTGAAAGTGGTGAACGACACCGCCGTAGCGGTCAACCAGGGCGGCAAGCGCAAAGGCGCTGTCTGTGCCTACCTGGAAACCTGGCACATGGACATTGAAGAGTTCATCGAGCTGCGCAAGAACACCGGTGATGATCGTCGTCGTACCCACGACATGAACACCGCCAACTGGATCCCGGACCTGTTCATGAAGCGCGTCTTCGATGACGGCCCGTGGACCCTGTTCTCGCCATCCGAAGTACCGGACCTGCACGACCTGACCGGCAAGGCCTTCGAAGAGCGTTACGAGTACTACGAGGCCCTGTCCCAGTACCCGGGCAAGATCAAGCTGTTCAAGACCATCCAGGCCAAAGACCTGTGGCGCAAAATGCTCTCCATGCTGTTTGAAACCGGCCACCCGTGGCTGACCTTCAAAGACCCGTGCAACCTGCGCAGCCCGCAGCAGCACGTGGGCGTGGTCCACAGCTCGAACCTGTGCACCGAGATCACCTTGAACACCAACAAGGACGAGATCGCCGTTTGCAACCTGGGCTCGATCAACCTGCCGAACCACATCACCAACGGCAAGCTGGACACCGCCAAGCTGGAACGTACCGTGAACACCGCCGTTCGCATGCTCGATAACGTTATCGACATCAACTACTACTCGGTGCCACAGGCGAAGAACTCCAACTTCAAGCACCGTCCGGTCGGGCTGGGCATCATGGGCTTCCAGGACGCACTGTACCTGCAGCACATTCCTTACGGTTCCGACGCTGCTGTCGAGTTCGCCGACAAGTCGATGGAAGCGGTCAGCTACTACGCGATCCAGGCTTCCTGCGACCTGGCCGATGAGCGCGGTGCCTACGAGACGTTCCAGGGCTCGCTGTGGTCCAAAGGCATCCTGCCGCTGGATTCGCAACAGATCCTGATCGAGCAACGTGGCCAGAAGTACATCGACGTTGACCTGAACGAATCCCTGGACTGGGCACCGGTACGTGCCCGTGTGCAGAAAGGCATTCGTAACTCCAACATCATGGCCATCGCGCCGACCGCCACCATCGCCAACATCACTGGCGTGTCGCAGTCGATCGAACCGACTTACCAGAACCTGTATGTGAAATCGAACCTGTCGGGCGAATTCACCGTGATCAACCCGTACCTGGTTCGCGACCTTAAAGCCCGCGACCTGTGGGACTCGGTCATGATCAACGACCTTAAGTACTACGACGGTTCCGTGCAGCAGATCGAACGCATCCCGCAAGAACTCAAAGAGCTCTACGCGACCGCCTTCGAAGTGGACACCAAGTGGATCGTTGACGCTGCCAGCCGTCGTCAGAAGTGGATCGACCAGGCTCAGTCGCTGAACCTGTACATCGCCGGCGCTTCGGGCAAGAAGCTGGACGTGACCTACCGCATGGCTTGGTACCGTGGCCTGAAAACCACTTACTACCTCCGTGCCCTGGCTGCGACCAGCACCGAGAAGTCGACCATCAACACCGGTAAGCTGAACGCTGTTTCCAGCGGCAACCACGGTGATGATTCGGTACTCGCCGCCCCAGCCGGCCCGGCCCCCGTGCCAAAGGCTTGCGCGATTGATGAGCCGGATTGCGAAGCTTGCCAATAAGCTAAGCGAGTGAATAAAGCCCGTTAACCCTATAAGAGGTTAACGGGCTTTTTCGTTTTATTGCAGCGTGAAATGCCGCTTCACCTGCCGCTGTATAGCTATATAAATGCGTACGCCTCCCCGTGATCCTCCCGCTGAGGCCGACCGCCTCGCCCGCCCCATAGCTCTATCTGGCCGCCAATGACCGCCATCGAATGGCCGCCGTAGTTCACAACGCCCAACGCACCGCTGGCAAGCTCATCGCTCGTCGTCTGCCGGTACAGGCCTTTGAGGCCCAGACGATCCAGCCCCTCATTGGCGTGTTCACCGTCGTTCAAGCTCACCAACGCATCCATGTAGCTTCGGCGAGCGTTATGATCGTTACCGTAACCTTGCCCGTTATTACCTTCCATATGAGCCCGCATGGCGCTGGCGGCGTACATGAAGTTGGCGTCGGTCATCATGGCCGGATCGTCCCCCATGAACCGAGCCTGTTGTGCCGCCTGCTGTAATTGCCCCTTGCTCAAATGGAGCTGAAACCCGTCCCGCATCTGCACATCATAGCCATCGCCTGACGCTTTCACGTCCTTGAAAACATCGGTGGGCTTCTGGCCGAACTTCATCATTGCGCTCTTTATGGCTGAAACAGTGATGCAGTTTCCGTCCGGCCCCTGTTTGAAACCACTCCAGATATTGCCGGCTTCTCTGCCCATACCCGGTTTTTTTGCAGGATTGCTATTGTCAGGCTTGTAGTCAGTGAAATTAGCCCCTTTGGTAAACGGCTTGTTACTCATGGACTCTACGGAGCCAAAATTCTTCGGGTTAACTCTACCGCCTCCACCACCGCCACCACCGCCCGGCGATGGTTTTGGAGAAGGCGCCGGAGACGGAATCGCCTCTTCCGGAAAAAGATCCGGAAACAGCCTCTTCATCCGCGTGAGCCAATCCTCAAATATTTCTTTTTTCAGCTGCTCGAGGATTTCTTTGAATTTTTCATCTCCGAGCGCTTTCCGCTGTTCATTCAGCTTGTCTCGCAGATCCTTGACGGTCTGGCTCTTGGACGTTTTCTCGGCATCATCAAGCTCTCTGAGAAGCTTACCGACAACATCCTTATTGGCATCTACGTCGTCCTTTTTGTCCTCAGAGCGACTTACGCGCCCCAGGTGCTGCCCTGCCCCACCCACGTCATAACGCACACCCCCAGCCCCATGGCCAGGCACCGATGAATTCCACATACCAAGCCCCTTTTAAAGACAGGATCCAACGCCTTTCGGCTTGATATGTGGAAAGAACGGTGTAGTCAGTTCCAATCAGCGCGTGTCATCTCGCGAACGGGCAGGTGGTGGGAAAAGGGCTAAATGCCAAATGACAGGCAAAAAAAAGCCCCTCGACTGAGGGGCTTTCGCTTCGCTTGCGCGTCAGGGCTACAGCATCAGGTCATCTGAATGATGGTCTGCATGATGGTGCTCTGGGTGGAGATCGTCTTGGCGTTCGCCTGGTAGTTGCTCTGGGCCTTGATCAGGTCCACCAGTTCGTTGGTCAGGTTGACGTTGGAGTTCTCCAGGGATTTGGACACGATCGAACCCAGCGTACCGGCTTGCGGGGTGTCGTAACCCGGCTGGCCCGACGCGAAGGTTTCTTTCCAGGCCGTGCCGCCAGCCGGCTGCAGGCCCTGCTCGTTGTTGAAGCTGGCCAGGGAAAGCTGGCCGATGGCCTTGCTCTGCTGGTTGCTGAAGGTAGCGAACAGCACGCCGTTACCGTCAATGCTCAGGCCGGTGATCTGGCCGGTGGCGTAGCCATCGGTGACCGGCGGGTTGCGGTATGTGGCCGAGTTGTACTGGGTAATGTTGGCCATGTTAATGGCAATCCCGCCAGGGTTGGCGTTCGCACCGTTTTTGGTCCATACGCCGTTGGTCACGGTGCCCGGCACCCAACCGGTCAGCTGCAAGGTGGTGCTGGACGTTGTACCGGTGATAATCCCGGTGAGTTTGCCAGAACCGTCGAAGCTCAATGTCGATGCAACCGGAGGCGTCGAACCCGTGCCGGTAGGCGCCGAACCGTCAGGGTTACGACCATCGATCAGGGTGTAGGACTTCCAGGTGTTGGAATCCGTTTTGACCACGTACTGCACCATTGGGTGAGCGTTACCCTGGGTGTCATACAAAGTGGTGTTGTACTGGGTGCTGAAGGTGGTGGAATCGGTCGGATCAAACGGCTTGACCGTCTGGTCGATCACCGGCGACGAGGAATTCAGGTTACTGGTGGAATCCACCTTGCTGGAAGCCTTCGGCGGCAGGTTCGACAGGTTCAATTGCAGGTCGGTCAGCGCGCCTTTGACGATGTTGCCATCGCCGTCCGCCGCGTAGCCTTGCAGGCGCGAGGTGCCGGTGTTGTTGGTGATGTAGCCGTCTTTATCCGAGTGGAAGGCACCGTTGCGGGTGTATTCCAGCGAACCGTCGCTGCCCTTCTGCACAAAGAACCCGCCGCCCTGGATCGCCATGTCCAGCAGACCGCCGGTGTTGTTGACGTCGCCCTGGGTGAACTGCTGTGACACTGCCGCCAGGTTCACACCGCTGCCGACACTGTTCTGGCCGGTGCCCAGCTTGGACGCCGCGTAAATGTCCGAAAATTCCGCGCGGGACGATTTGAAACCGGTGGTCGCAACGTTGGCAATGTTGTTGCCGGTTACGTCCAGTTGTTTGTTGGCCGCATAGAGGCCGCTAAGGCCGATGTTAAAAGACATGTTTCTCTCCCTCTGCCGTATTTAGGCGGCTCTATGTACCGATAGTCTGGATTTGCGACAGCTTGACGCTGCCCATACCGCCTGCAAGATTCAGGAGCATTTCGCCGCCGGTCTTGCTCAACGTCACGCTGGTCACCGTTGCCGGCAGCGACGTTAGCAGGGCAACCGCGTCGCCCTTGTCATTCTTGGTGCTGGCCGCGAAGGTGTAAGTCCCGGCTGGCGCGACCTCACCGTTGTCGTTCTTGCCGTCCCAGATAAAACTGGAATCGCCGGCGCTTTGGGCGCCCATGTCGATAGTGCGCACCGCATTGCCGTCCTTGTCGGTGATCTTGACGGAGACGTTGCCTGTCGCCGCCGTCACCGCCACCGAGCCGGTCATGCTCTTGCTGGTATCCACCATGGCCGTGTTGGTCTGGGTGATGATCGAACGCCCGACCAGCGACGACGCCTGCAGCGCTTGCGAAGAGCTGAAGTTGCTGGAGATCGCATTCACCGAGTCGTTCAGGGTGTTAATGCCTTCCAGGCTGCTGAACTGCGCCAGCTGCGCCACGAACGCACCGTTATCCTGAGGCGACAGCGGGTTCTGGTTTTTCAGCTGGGTTACCAGCAGTTGCAGGAACGCATCCTTGCCCAGCGCCTGGTTACCCGTGGCCGCCGAGGCAGCCGAGCTGAGGCTGCTGTTGTCCGTCGCGGTCTTGACCTTGGTGTTGAACAGGTCCTGAACCGCCGTGTTGGGTGTAGAAGTGGTATCAACGATGGCCATTATTTGGCGCCCCTTATCACTGACCCAGGGTCAGGACCTTCTGCATCATGGTTTTGGCGG
Source organism: Pseudomonas sp. UBT (assembly GCF_050915955.1). NCBI lineage: Bacteria > Pseudomonadati > Pseudomonadota > Gammaproteobacteria > Pseudomonadales > Pseudomonadaceae > Pseudomonas > Pseudomonas sp. UBT. The sequence goes on from NZ_CP168079.1 coordinate 213,877, forward strand.
TATTCATCATTTCCGCGTTGGTCTGGAACGAGCGGCTGGCGGAAATCATATCGGCCATTTCCTCGACCACGTTGACGTTGGGGTAGTACACGTACCCCTTTTCGTTCGCGGCAGGGTGGTTAGGCTCGTAACGGGCTTCCAGGTTGCTCTGGTCTTCGACCACACCGAGTACCTGCACGCCCTGGCCTGCGGCATCCTGATTCTGGAACAGCGAATCGCCGCTACCGCTCTGGCTACCTTGGCCGCCCTGGAACATGGTGGCGAACACCGGGTGACGGGCACGGTAAGTCTGATCAATGCTCGAAGACACGGTCTCGGCGTTGGCGATGTTACTGGCGACGGTGTTCAAACGCGTGGTCTGCGCGCTCATGCCACTGCCGGCAATATTGAAAACACTGGCTAGGGACATGGCTTACTCTCCACGCAGGGCTGACATCAGCCCTTTGAATTTGCTGTTGAGCAGGGTGAAGCTGGCCTGGAAGTTCACCGAGTTCTCGGCGTAGGCCGATTGCTCAAGTTGGGCATCGACGGTGTTCTGATCGATCGACGGTTGCATCGGCGTGCGATACAGCAGCGACTCGTCACTATTGCCCAGGCCTTGCGCTTCAATATGACGGCTGTTGGTCATGTTCAAGGCAAAGGTGCCGTTCTTGGTCTTGTCCTGCTGTGCAGCGAGCACAGCGGAGAAGTCCAGGTCCCGAGCCTTGTAGTTCGGGGTATCGGCGTTGGCAATGTTGTTGGCCAGGACTTCAGCACGCTGGGCGCGGAAGCCCAGGGCTTGTTCGTGGATACCGAGCGCTTTATCGAAGCTGATGCTCATGGCGGAAACCTTTAGGCTGACCTGCTTTTCGTATCTGGGTTATAGCAAGGCGCATGCCAATTCGTTCAAAGCCCCTAATTCAAGGGTTTGCGAGGGGAGCGCCTGCGGCATTGCCAGAAAAGCGGCAACGAACTTCCGCGTTGCGCCAGGAAAGCGGCAACCGTGTTTGCCGCTTTTACGCAGTGGCGGCAAACGAGCATAAACACGGTGAGCCCGTTACCGGAGTTTCTTACCGTCCGTCTGCACTGTCATTTCTAACAGTTGTGAAGCACCGCTTCTTCGAAGCCTTATTGGAGCGGAAATCACTTCACTCAAGGCAGAGGCTCACAACGATGAACGTACCGCCGCTCGGTTTCACACTGCAAGATTCCGCACAGCCGATTCCAAACCTGAATACCAACCTGCTGGTTGGCAACTGCGCAGAAGTCAGCTGTAATTTCCCCCTGCTGCCCATGGACTTTGTAAATATAAACATGATCAGCAGCATCCTGGGCGGCGACCATAACCAAAGCTTTTCAATTGGCCAAGCCTCACCCTCTCTCACTGCCCTGATACCCCGAGACCGTGTTGAAGCCAATGAGGGCAACAGCGTGCGACTACGGCTGACCATCAGGCGTAACGGGGTCTCCACACCTGCAAATGACGCGACCGTGACCATCAACCGTCGCCCGGTTGTCACGCCGACGCCAGATACAGTCTGGGATTTCAACGACGGCACGCTCCAGGGCTGGGTGCCTCAAGAGAGCTACGTGGGATTACTACGTGTTATCAATAATGAAGTGGTCGCAAACTTGCCCAACAGTGTGCCGGGTGCCTCCCACATCATTACCCGCTCAGTGCCGGTGATCGCAGGGCGCACCTATAATTGCAGCTTCAACGCCCGAACAGACTTGCCCGCTGCCGACGGCTCACGCTTGTATATGACGATGAATGGCAAATCGATCGGCCGCGCGGCACCGCTCCTGCCAGGCTTCACGCTATTAGAAAGCGGGATGTTCATCGCGCCGATTACCGGCAGCGTGCATCTGGGTATTTTCAACGAAGCGGTACCTAGGGGTATTCATCAATTGGCCTTGGACAATATCAGTATCACGCTCATGCCCTGAGTACGGCCAACGAAGCAGCACCGATACGTTGCGCCAATAAAAAACGGGAGGCCTTTTTCGGGCCTCCCGTTTTTTATTGCTTAGACGCCAATCACTTGGCCTGGTAAATGATGCCGGGACTGCACTGCACCATCTGGTAATGATCCGGCAGGCCGTTCAACGCCTCCGACGCACCGAGGAACAGGTAACCGCCGCGCTTGAGCGTGCCGTGAATACGCAGCAGGATGTCCTTCTTCACTTCGGCCGAAAAGTAGATCAGCACGTTGCGGCAAAACACCATGTCGAACTTGCCCAGGCTGGCGTAGCTGTCGAGCAGGTTGAACGAACGAAACTCCACCCGGCTCTTGATCGGCGCCTTGACCGCCCAACGCCCGGCCCCTTTCGGGTCGAAGTGACGTTGCAGTCGCTCCGGGGACAAACCACGGCCCAGGGCCAGGCTGTCGTACTCGCCAGTCTTGCAATTGGTGAGCATGGTGCCGGACAAATCCGTGGCCACAATTTGCGCACCGGCCTTTAATTGCCCCATGTTGGTCCGCTCGAACTCGTCGATGGACATCGAAATCGAATACGGTTCCTGCCCCGAAGAGCAGGCGGCCGACCAGATACGCAGTCGCTGGCCCGGGCTGGCCTTGATGGCCTCCGGCAGCACCTTGTTCTTGAGCACTTCGAAGGGGTAGGTGTCGCGAAACCACAAGGTTTCGTTGGTGGTCATGGCATCGACCACCATTTCCTTGAGCCCACTGCGCGGTTGACCCTGAATGCGCTGAACCAACTCACCCAGGGACTTGATGCCCTGCTGCTCCATCAGTTTGTTGAGACGGCTGGATACCAGGTATTGCTTGTTTTCACCAAGCAATATGCCACAGGCTTTTTCCAGGAAGACCCGGAACTGTTCGAAATCTAAATTACCCGTAGACAAGGATACCGCCTCTTTAATCGTGTGACCGCCAGGAGGAACTCCCCCTAGCCGTGATCTGCTGCCTTGATCCGGTCGACTACCCGGGATGCCAGGTCATCAGGGCGGAATTTGGCCAAAAAGTCATCAGCACCGACCTTCTTGACCATCGCCTGATTGAATACACCCGACAATGAAGTATGCAGGATGATATGCAATTTTTGCATGCGTGGATCGTTACGTATCTCGGCCGTCAGGGTGTAACCGTCCATTTCCGGCATCTCGATGTCGGAAATCATCATCAGGAATTCTTCTTCCGGCTTCTTGCCCTCATCCACCAGCTTGCGCAGGTAATCCAGGGCTTGGCGACCATCGTTGAGCGCCACGACTTCCACACCGACGGTTTGCAGGCAGCGACTCACCTGTTTGCGCGCTACCGAGGAATCATCCACCGTGAGTACACGCAGGGAAATCGCCTTGTGCGCGGTCTCGGCGTCCACTACACCCACCGAGATCGATTCCGAGGTAGGGGCCACTTCGGCGAGGATCTTCTCCACGTCGATGATTTCCACCAACTGGTTATCGACCCGCGTCACCGCCGTGAGGTAGTGATCGCGCCCGGTGCCCTTGGGTGGCGGATGGATCTCCTCCCAGTTCATGTTGACGATGCGCTCCACCGAGCGCACCAGGAAACCCTGGGTCTTGGTGTTGTACTCAGTGATGATCACGAACGGATTCTGGCGATCCTGCAGACCGGCGGAACTTGTGGCCAAGGCCAGGTCAAGAATGGGTATGGTCGCGCCACGAATGTTGGCCACGCCGCACACCACGGGGCTGGATTTGGGCATTATGGTGAGCTTGGGGCACTGCAGCACTTCCCGCACTTTAAACACATTGATGCCATACAGCTGCTTGCCATCAAGGCGAAAAAGCAACAACTCCAGGCGATTCTGCCCTACCAGCTGTGTGCGCTGGTTTACTGAATCCATTACTCCTGCCATGCCATGACTCCTACGCTAAAACCTGGGGCGATACCTACAGGGCAGCGCGTACCCAACACTAAACGGCACGAGCTTTGCTATTTATTGATTTATGAATCTTAAAACGCCAGTTTCCCGACGCCTTCGCCTCCCACGGTACCGCAGATTGCTCTGCGTCTCGATGGCACTGCTCGCCCTGGGCTCGGGCATCACGGCACGTGCAGATAACGTCACATTGCCTGATCTCCTTATCGGCGTCACTCAAGGCTTTCTTGAGTTCACTGTAGAAGATTATCTGACGACCACCCAGACACCTGGGCGTTATGAAATCCAGGTCAACCAGTTAGACCCGCGCCTGCGCATGCCAATGTGCGACAAGGAATTGACGGCCTCACTGGAAAGCCCCGCCCAGCCCATCGGCCGCGTGACGGTAAAGGTGCGCTGCGAGGGCGCATCGCCCTGGACCGTGTTCGTGCCGGCGCAGGTCAAACTGTTTCGCGATGTAGTGGTGGTCACGCGCCCGCTCAAGCGCACGGGCATCATCGGTTTTGAAGACGTCGCCCTGCGCGAGCGGGATATCAGCCTGATCAATCAGGGCTACCTCACCTCGCTGGATCAGGCCGTCGGGCAGAAACTTACCCGACCAATGGTCACCGACCAGGTCATCACACTGGTTCATCTGGAACAGGCTGAAGTGATTCGCAAGGGTGATCAGGTGGTGATTTCCGCCAGCAGTGGCGGGCTGACCGTCAAAATGCCGGGCGAGGCGCTGTCCAACGGCGGCATGAGCGAACAGATTAGAGTCAAGAACCTCAACTCCAACCGGGTGATAAAGGCGCAAGTGACCGCGCCTGGCCAAGTTGAGGTCGCGTTATAGATCACTGGTGTCAAACGCCAGCTTTTCCTACACTGTGCGTTGGATGTCGGCCTGTACAGGTTTATTGTCAAACGAACCTAAAGTTTGTCCGGGTATGGCCGAAAACATGGCAAGCGTCCAAATACCCAGAGGTTTTTTTATCATGGTCATTGATTTCAGTCGTTTAAATAACACCCCGGCTTTGCCCGGCAATACGCGCACCAGCGGTGCCAAGGACAGCGTAGAAGCCAAAGCCCAGCCCGTGCCCGTCAAGGCAGAACAGGCCGGCGCCAGCCAGAGTGGGGAATCGGTACACCTGAGCAATGAGGCTCAACAGTTGCAGAAGGTCACTGACTCGCTGCGCGATCAACCCGTTGTCAATAAAGCCCGCGTGGCCGAATTGAAGCAGGCCGTCGCCGATGGCAGCTATAAAGTCGACAGCAACCGTGTAGCCAGCAAGCTGCTTAACTTCGAAGCCGAGCGCTAGGCAAAGGCCTGCGCAGGGCTTTTGGACGCTTAAAACCCAAGGCCAGCCATGCACCACGACGAACATTTGCTTCAACTGATCATTGATGATCTGGCGCCGACGCAACATTTGCTCGAGCTGCTCAAAGAAGAATCCCTGGCCCTGTATGGTCGGGATATGCGCTTGCTGGAAGAAATTCTGGCGCGCAAGCAGTCGCTGATTGTGCTGCTGGAGCAGCATGGCAAGAAGCGCAGCGAAATTCTGATCAGCCTCGGCCTGCCGGCTGATCACGACGGCCTCGCACAGCTCGCCAGCCATTCTTCGGTCGGCGATCAGTTGCTGGCGCAGAGCACCGCACTCAATCAATTACTCGCCCAGTGCCAGGAAGCCAACCTGCTCAATGGCCAGTCGATCCAGCTTCAGCAAGCTACGACCGCCAACCAGCTGCGTATACTTCACGGCGGAGAGCCTCCGGCGCTGTACAACGCCCAAGGTTCCACCTCGCGGCTGGTCAAGCCAAGCACCCGCAGCCAAGCCTGACGCCGGTTTACAGCGCGCCCTATCCAAGGCGCGCAACATACTGGCAAAATGCCGGTTCTTGCGTGTAGTCGTACTTTGTCTGGAGATGGAAGAACCGTGTTCAACGCCCTTAACGCGGAAGATGCTCCGCAGCCACCCAAGGTGCTCACCACGCCTCTGGAAATCGCCAGCACGTTGCGGATGCTGCAAGAAAGTCATGATCCGCTGATCATCACCTTCCACGAACGCAGCCAGCGCTTCCAAAGCTACCTGGTGGACGTTGACCGGGACAGCAAGACGCTGGCCCTGGACGAAATGATTCCCCGCGACGGTGAACGCTATCTCGAGAATGGTGAACCCTTTCGTATCGAAGGCTTCCATGACGGTGTGCGGGTCGCTTGGGAAAGCAACGGCACGCTGACCATCAGCGAAAAAGACGGTCATCGCATCTACACCGGCAGCATGCCTGCCGAGGTGGTCTACCATCAGCGCCGCAATGCCTTCCGCGCCGCGTTGAAGCTGGCGCAATTGGTCAGCATCGAGTTGGGCGGCGAAAAGCTCAAGGCCCCCATCAGCGGCAAGCTGCTGGATATATCCGCCACTGGCTGCAAGTTGCGCTTTGAAGGTGATATTTCCGAGCGCCTGCAACTGGGCCAGGTCTACGACCGTTTTATCGCCGCCCTGCCCTTCGGCAGCATGACCACTTCCGTCGAGCTGCGTTACCTGCACTTCGAAGACAAGATCAACACCACCTTCGCCGGTGTGCGTTTCCACAACATGAGCGGCCTGGTGCAGCGCCAGGTGGAACGTTTTGTGTACCAGCTGCAGCGCGAAGCGCGGCGGTTCGACAAGGATGACGATCTTTAAGCCTTAACGACCGCGGTAAAAAAACGGGCAGATCCTGATGGGATCTGCCCGTTTTTGCTATCAGGGGCGCGCCCTGCTCAAATCGTGGGGGTGGTCGTCCGGGCCCAGAGGCTCCGGTGGCCCTTCGAAAGCCGGCTCATCCACTGGCGGTTGCGGATCAGTTTCAGGCTCCGGGTCCGGGACGGCGTTCTGCATCTGCTCTTGCACCACCGCCTCGTCCACGCGTGGGTCCAGGCACGCGACCAGCGGCGAGCTGGACATGCTGTCGGGCATCGCCACGTGATGCAGTGGCGCATCGTCCACTTGATGCAGGTTGGTCACCGCTTTTGGCCGGATACGCCACACCAGAATCAACGCACACAGGCTGAAAAACGCATACAGCATGTGACTGCCAAACAGCTTCATGACCACACCGGCCAAGAGCGGCCCGATACTCGCACCGACCCCGTAAGTCACCAGCAACATGGCCGTCAGCGACACTCGGCGATCACCCTCCACATGGTCGTTGGAAAATGCTACCGCCAGCGGGTATAGGCAGAATTGCACCAGCGAACACAAGAACCCTGCCACGAACAGCACTTCCAAAGGCACGTGGGTCATCACGGCCAACGGCAACGCCGCCACCGCCAGGCACAAGGCAAAGCAGCGAATCAACAAAGCTCGGTCATAGCGGTCCGACAACCAGCCCAACGGCCATTGCACCAGCAGCCCCGCGAAAATACAGCTACCCATAAACAGACCGACCTGCTCGGTGGTCAGCCCCTGCTGAGAGGCATAGAGCGGCGCCAAACCGTAGAACGAACCCACGATCAAACCCGCGCCCAACACCGTACTGAGCGACTGCGGCACCCGCTTGATAAAGAAGCGCGGCTCCATCGGAGCAGGATGCAGAGGCGCCGGGTGAATCCGCCGAGTCATGGCCACCGGCACCAGGCACAACGCAAAGCACAGAGCGACCAGCATCAGCAATTCGAGACCGAGCTCGGGGTGCATCACCAGGATCAACTGACCCAACACCAACCCCAGATAGGACGCGATCATATAGCCGCTGAACACCACGCCCCGCTGCTTGGCATCCGCCTGCTCATTGAGCCAACTTTCGATGACCATGTACTGGCACATCATGCCCAGACCCACGATCATCCGCAGCACGATCCAGGCTGGCAGCCAGTTGATCAGGCCATGTCCCAACACCGCCGCGCCGACAATCCCGGCGCAGGTGGCATATGCACGGATGTGCCCGACCCGGGCGATCAGGCGATGCCCGATCTTGCCACCCAGCACCAGGCCAAAGTAGTTGGCGGCCATGAGCGCACCCACCCACAGGCTGTCGACATGGTCGGCCGCCAGGCGCAAGGCAAGGTAAGTACTGAGCAGGCCGGACCCGATCAACATCATCAAGGAGGCGAAATAAAGGGCTCGAAAAGATTTCCAGATTTGGCGCATCGGCGTTCCGAGCGGCTCCTTGCAGTGAGGGACAGGGCTATCGGCATGATAGTCCGGTGTGACCAGGCCCGGACAGGCGATATAGGCTGTTTTCCGGGAATATTTTACTTAATAGCTCAGACGCTGCCTGGCCGGTTGCAAGGTACAAAGGTTGCGATAAATACCCACGCACCTGCTGTGAACGCTGATCACCGGCAAGGTTCGACCGGTGTTCGTCAAGCACGCACAAAAAAGCCCCGCCAGAGCAATCTGTACGGGGCTTTATGTGCGAGGCTTTTTATACGGGCCACGAATCTGGTGTCCCAGGGCCGGTTCGAACGGCCAACCTTCCCCTTAGGAGGGGGATGCTCTATCCAATTGAGCTACTGGGACAAATGACAGCCATCCGGCCTACGGCGCAGCGACGGACGGCGTGCATGTTAACGGCCGAGGTGGGTTTTGTCATGTCGTCCGTAGGCTTTTTGAGTGTAGGCCGATCCTTGTTCGCAGAATGCCTGCTTCGCCCCGTAACCACGGGCACCTGGGCACCATCGTGCAAAATGCACTCCCCCAAAATGCCATCATTGCAAATTGCAACCTGTCGATCCTTTGAAGTAGACTCAAGCCATTGATTTTATTGAAATAATACATTGGCACGAGACCTGCAATACTTCTCCTACAAGACCCATTCAGCCACGGCGTTAAGCGGAGAACATGACCATGAACAGTGCACTTCTGTTAGCCCTCAACACCATAGCCCTGGCTGCACTGGTGATGTTCCATTTTCAGTCGACTGGCAGCAACGATCCGGCCCAGATCAGCCAGGCAGTGCCGCACCATCTGCAACAGCGCCCGCAACTGGCGGTGATGACGCCCGACGCGCAATCGCCGGTACGCCTGACCCAAGGCACCCAGGCCGCGCCCGCATCCGAACATTGGGTATTCTGAGGAAACCGCTCGTGACCAAATCCGCCTGGCTATTTTTATGCCTGACCATTGCCGCCGGCATCCTGGGCCTGGGTACCCGTTCGGAAGATGGACAAACGACCGCTTATGTTGCCGCTGGCGTGTTTGCCAGCCTGCTCCTGCTGACGCTCATCGTGGGCCGCAGAATCAAATTCGACCCGGTTTTACGCTGACCCCGCCTGCGCCCCATCTCTCCCGACCTTATGTCGCCCCGTCCTAGTAAATTAGCAAATTGCCACTAGTCTTAAAGGTAAGGGCAAAATGCCACTTTGCGATAGGATGTGCGGCCTCAACCCCTGAGCAGACTTGGACTTACGGGAAGTTCCGTTGAAGAATCGCTCGTCGAAAAGTTTTCCAACCAGTCCGCAAAAATGCAAATGAGTGCTGGCATTACGCCTTTAGGCAGTTCAATATTTGTCACAGAATTGACGCCAAGGAACTGTCAAATCTGAGGCATGATGCGATCTCTTTGCAATTCGGGTTGAACTTTGGTCGTGAGCCTTGTCATAACACTCATCTTGCGGCCAATTCCAAAAACCGCTCCCCTGAACTAACCGGTTAAATATATGCGCCCATTGAAACAGGCAATTTATTCCAGCCGTACGGCTGACAAGTTCGTCGTACGTCTGCCAGACGGAATGCGGGAACGCATTGCCGAGGTGGCTCGCAATCATCACCGCAGCATGAACTCCGAAATCATCGCGCGCCTGGAACAGAGCCTTATTCAGGAAGGTGCGCTGGGCGAAGAGTTGAGCATGCGCCTGGACAGCCCAGAGCTGTCACTGCACGAACGCGAACTGCTGCAGCGTTTTCGTCAGCTCTCCCACCGCCAGCAAAATGCTCTCGTCTCGCTTATCGCGCACGACGTTGAGGCGGCCGCAGAAGCCAATTAATCTGCAGTTGAAAGCCGAAGCCAGCCATGTGCTGGCTTTTTTTTGCCTGCGATTTGGGAAAGGAACGTCAGAAAGAGCAAGCAAAGCGGGAGCAGATCTGCTCCCGCTGTAATGGATCAGAGCAGGAAGATGGTCGCCAACCCCAGGAAGATGAAAAACCCACCACTGTCGGTCATGGCCGTAATCATCACACTCGCACCCATGGCCGGGTCGCGCCCGAGGCGGGCCAGCGTCATGGGGATCAGCACCCCCATCAGCGCAGCCAGCAGCAGGTTGAGGGTCATGGCGGCCGTCATCACGACGCCCAGCGACCAACTGCCATACAGCAAGTAGGCCACCACGCCGATCACGCCGCCCCACACCAAGCCGTTAATCAGCCCCACTACCAACTCTTTGCGCAGCAAGCGCGAGGAATTGGCCGTACTCACCTGGTCCAGTGCCATCGCGCGCACGATCATGGTGATGGTCTGATTACCGGAGTTGCCGCCGATACCGGCCACAATCGGCATCAGCGCCGCCAGGGCCACCAGCTTCTCGATAGAGCCTTCAAACAGCCCGATCACGCGCGAGGCGATGAAGGCCGTGATCAGGTTGATCGCCAGCCAGGCCCAACGGTTATGCAGGGAACGCCAGACCGATGCAAAAATATCTTCCTCTTCACGCAAACCCGCCATGTTGAGGACTTCGGTTTCACTCTCTTCACGAATCAGGTCGACCATTTCATCGATGGTCAAACGGCCTATCAGCTTACCGTTTTTGTCGACCACAGGGGCCGAGATCAAGTCATAGCGCTCAAACGCCTGCGCGGCCTCGTAGGCGTCTTCATCCGGGTGAAAACTCACCGTATCGCTGGCCATCAAATCCGCAACTTTCTTCTCGGGATCATTCACCAGCAGGCGCTTGATCGGCAGCACCCCCTTGAGAATGCCTTCGTAGTCGACCACAAATAATTTGTCAGTATGGCCGGGCAGCTCTTTGAGGCGGCGCAGATAACGCAGTACCACTTCCAGACTGACGTCTTCGCGGATGGTGACCATCTCGAAGTCCATCAGCGCACCGACCTGGTCCTCGTCATAGGACAGCGCAGAGCGCACGCGCTCACGCTGCTGACTGTCGAGGGCCTCCATCAGCTCATGGACGACATCACGAGGCAGCTCAGGGGCCAGGTCAGCCAGTTCGTCGGCGTCCATCTCCCTGGCGGCGGCCAGGAGCTCATGATCGTCCATGTCGGCGATCAGGGTTTCACGGACCGAGTCGGATACTTCGAGGAGGATGTCGCCGTCACGGTCAGCCTTGACCAACTGCCAGAGGGTCAGTCGATCACCCAGTGGCAACGCTTCAAGGATATAGGCGACGTCGGCAGAGTGCAGGTCATCGAGCTTGCGTTGCAGCTCGACGAGGTTTTGCCGGTGAACCAGGTTTTCAACGCGGTCGTGGTGCGGACCTTCCTGGCGGTGCGTGAGGTCTTCGACCACGCGCTGACGCTGCAGCAGCTCGATGACTTGAGCCAGGCGATCCTGCAGGCTGTCTTGTGTTTTCTTTACTTCTACTTCGGTCATAGGCGAACTCCACTCCCAGCAGCGGGGCACGCCGGAAGGATCAATCAGTCAATTCATGATTGGTAAAGCGGGGTACTGAGTAACTACTGGGTAAGTCCATGGAGGTATTCCACAAGCCCCGGCGGGGCTGACGGGCGCAATGATACACGCTGCGTGCGCCTTAACGCTAAAAAACTGGAAAGAACAAGCGCTTGCGAGCCAAAACTGAACATCGGCCGCACTTATGAACTGCGACGACACAGCGCGAAGGGAAAACACATGGGACGCAAGAAAAGATGAAGCCCAGGATCAATCCTACACAAACCCCAGACGGCAAAAAGCCCGCACTAGGCGGGCTTTTTGTTTGTATGGTGCACTCGACAGGATTCGAACCTGTGACCGCTCGGTTCGTAGCCGAGTACTCTATCCAGCTGAGCTACGAGTGCAGTTTGTGTTTTTAGACCAGATCACAACTGGTTGAAGCCGAATCACCTGCATTACTGCAACTGACTCTTAAATGGTGCACTCGACAGGATTCGAACCTGTGACCGCTCGGTTCGTAGCCGAGTACTCTATCCAGCTGAGCTACGAGTGCATTTGTTGCCGCGCATTATAGGCCGTTCAATCTCTATGTAAAGCTATTTTTTCGATTAATTTCAACAACTTACCGAAAAAACCAGATTGCAACGTACTAAGCAAATAATGGCGGAGAACGGGGGATTCGAACCCCCGACACCCTTTTGAGGTGTACTCCCTTAGCAGGGGAGCGCCTTCGGCCACTCGGCCAGCTCTCCGCAACACGGGGCGTATATTAACCACGTTCATCCCCGTTTGCAAACATAAAAAACGATAAAAATTAAAGGCTTGGTTCTTCGTCCTTCTCTTTCTTGATCCGCAGGTAGATTTCCTCGCGGTGGACAGCTACCTCTTTCGGAGCGTTAACCCCGATACGTACTTGATTGCCTTTGACGCCGAGCACGGTCACGGTGATTTCGCCATCACCGATAATCAGGCTTTCTGCGCACCGACGAGTCAGAATCAGCATACCTTTCTCCTCACGCATTTCAGTTCAGGAACAACAGTCTGCAAAAAAAAGGCGTTCGACCTACAGCCTGATGGCCATAGCCCTAACGGCCTAAGTATCGTCGAGCGCACGCAAAAGACCATGCGCTCCACAAAAAATGAAAGGCGCGGTAAACCGCGCCTTCCTGGCATCGCATCACTCGCCCGGTCGGGCCGGAGCGTCCAGCTCAAAAGCGGTATGCAGCGCGCGCACAGCCAGCTCCAGGTACTTCTCTTCGATCACCACCGAGACTTTGATTTCCGAAGTGGAGATCATCTGGATGTTGATGCTTTCCTTGGCCAGGGCACCGAACATACGGCTGGCAACACCGGCATGGGAACGCATGCCCACACCCACGATCGACACCTTGGCAATCTTGATATCCCCGATCACTTCACGGGCGCCAATCTGGCTCGCAGTGTGCTCCAGGATCTTGTGAGCCGCATCGTACTCGTTGCGGTGCACGGTGAAGGTGAAATCGGTGGTGTTATCGTGCGAAACGTTCTGCACGATCATGTCGACTTCAACATTCGCGTCGCTGATAGGCCCGAGAATCTTGAAGGCCACGCCCGGGGTGTCTGGCACGCCACGGATCGTCAGCTTGGCTTCATCGCGATTGAAAGCGATGCCGGAAATGATCGGCTGTTCCATGGATTCCTCTTCATCAATAGTAATGAGGGTGCCCGGACCCTCTTTGAAGCTGTGCAATACGCGCAGCGGAACGTTGTACTTGCCGGCGAATTCCACCGCGCGGATCTGCAACACCTTGGAACCGAGGCTGGCCATTTCCAGCATCTCTTCAAAGGTGATCTTGTCCAGACGCTGGGCCACGGACACCACACGCGGGTCGGTGGTGTACACGCCGTCCACATCGGTATAGATCTGGCACTCATCAGCCTTGAGGGCTGCTGCCAGCGCCACGCCGGTAGTGTCCGAACCGCCACGACCGAGGGTGGTGATGTTGCCCTGCTCATCCACACCCTGGAAGCCAGCTACAACTACCACGCGCCCGGCTTTCAGATCTGTACGGATTTTCTGATCGTCAATCTGCAGGATGCGCGCCTTGGTATGCGCGCTGTCGGTGAGGATGCGTACCTGGCTGCCAGTGTAGGACACCGCCGGCACACCACGCTTGTTCAGCGCCATGGCCAGCAACGCGATGGTCACCTGCTCACCGGTGGACACGATCACATCCAACTCACGCGGCAGTGGCTGTTGATCACCACTGATTGCCTTGGCCAGTTCGATCAGGCGATTGGTCTCGCCGCTCATGGCCGACAGCACCACCACCAGGTCGTCGCCGGCATCGCGGAATTTCTTAACCTTGTCGGCGACCTGCTCGATTCTTTCGACAGAGCCGACCGAGGTGCCTCCAAATTTCTGTACGATCAAAGCCATTTCTAAGCCGCCTCAGCCCGTAAAGGGGCGCCCAATAAACAAATCGTCCAGCACCTAAGCAAGCCCATGACTAGACCATGGGCTCGTTAACAGTGCCTTAAATGCCAGCCTCGACAAACGGCACGGTCAGGGCCAGGGCCGCGTCCAGGGCACCGGCGTCTACACCACCGCCTTGTGCCATGTCCGGACGACCACCGCCCTTCCCGCCCACTGCCGCGGCGGCTTGCTTCATCAAATCACCGGCCTTGAGTTGGCCAGTCAGGTCCTTGGTTACACCGGCAACCAGAACGACCTTTTCCTCATGGACACCGCCGAGCAGGATCACTGCGCGGCCGAGCTTGTTCTTCAACTGATCGACCAAGGCCAACAGCGCCTTGCCATCCTGACCGTCCAGGCGCACCGCCAAAACTTTCACACCCTTGACGTCCAGGGCGGAAGCCGACAAATCGTCGCCCGCCGCGCTGGCCGCCTTGGCCTGCAACTGCTCCAGCTGTTTCTCCAGCGCACGGTTGCGCTCCAGAACGGCCGACAGCTTGTCGATCAGGTTGTCGCGGCTGCCCTTGACCAGGCCGGCCGCTTCCTTGAGTTGTTCTTCAGCCGCATTGAGGTAGGCCAGGGCCGCAGCGCCGGTCACCGCTTCAATACGACGTACACCGGACGCCACACCGCCTTCGCTGATGATTTTCAGCAGGCCGATGTCGCCGGTGCGGTTGGCGTGGATACCGCCACACAGCTCCACGGAGAAGCTGCCGCCCATGCTCAGTACGCGCACTTCGTCGCCGTACTTCTCACCAAACAGCGCCATGGCGCCTTTTTTCTTGGCGGTCTCGATATCGGTTTCTTCGGTTTCCACCGGCGTGTTTTTGCGAATTTCAGCGTTGACGATGTCTTCCAGCGCCTTGATCTGCTCAGGCTTGATCGCTTCAAAGTGGCTGAAGTCAAAACGCAGGCGCTGGCTATCGACCAACGAACCCTTCTGCTGCACATGCTCACCCAGCACCTGACGCAATGCGGCGTGCAGCAAGTGAGTGGCCGAATGGTTCAAAGCGGTTGCATGCCGTACGTCGGCATCGACCTGAGTATCGACCGGCGCACCGACCGTCAGGTTGCCCAGTACCAGCACACCGTGATGCAGGAATGCACCGCCGGTCTTGGTGGTATCGCGCACTTCAAAACGGCCCGACGTCGAGCTCAGGAAACCACAATCACCCACCTGGCCACCGGACTCGGCGTAGAACGGCGTCTGGTCGAGGACCACCACCGCTTCCTCGCCTTCATTCAACACGTCGACCGATTTACCGTCTTTATAGAGAGCAACGATCTTGGCCGAACCAACGGTCGCCTGGTAGCCGACGAACTCGGTAGGTACATCAACCTTGACCAAGGTGTTGTAGTCCAGGCCAAAGGAGCTGGCGGAACGGGCGCGTACACGCTGCGCCTCCATCTCACGCTCAAAACCGGCCTCATCGACGGTCAGCTCACGCTCACGGGCGATGTCGGCGGTCAGGTCCATCGGGAAACCATAGGTGTCATACAGCTTGAACACCACATCGCCCGGCACCACGGTGCCTTTGAGCTCGGCCAGGTCCTGCTCCAGAATCTTCAAGCCATGTTCCAGGGTCTTGGAGAACTGCTCTTCTTCAGCTTTGAGCACGCGCTCGATGTTGGCCTGCTGCTGCTTGAGTTCCGGGAAGGCATCGCCCATCTCGGCCACCAGCGCAGCAACGATTTTGTAGAAGAAGTTACCCGTGGCGCCCAGCTTGTTACCGTGGCGGCAGGCGCGACGGATGATACGGCGCAGCACATAGCCGCGACCTTCGTTCGACGGCAGTACACCGTCAGCGATCAGGAAGCTGCAGGAACGGATATGGTCCGACACCACCTTGAGCGAAGACTGGTTGTCGTTGGCGCAGCCAATGGCCGCCGCCGAAGCACTCAGCAGGTTGGTGAACAGATCGATTTCGTAGTTGGAGTGAACGTGCTGCATCACCGCACTGATCCGCTCCAGGCCCATGCCGGTATCGACCGACGGCGCCGGCAGCGGATGCAACACGCCATCGGCGGTGCGGTTGAACTGCATGAACACGTTGTTCCAGATTTCAATGTAACGGTCGCCATCTTCTTCCGGCGAGCCGGGTGGGCCGCCCCAGATGTCGGCGCCGTGATCGTAGAAAATCTCGGTGCAGGGGCCGCACGGGCCGGTATCGCCCATGGTCCAGAAGTTGTCGGAAGCGTAGGGCGCGCCCTTGTTATCGCCGATGCGGATCATGCGCTCGACCGGTACGCCGACTTCTTTGGTCCAGATGTCATACGCTTCGTCGTCCGTCGCGTAGACGGTGACCCACAGCTTTTCCTTCGGCAGCTTCAACACGCCGGTCAGGAAGGTCCAGGCGAACGTAATCGCATCTTTCTTGAAATAGTCGCCGAAGCTGAAGTTACCCAGCATCTCGAAAAAAGTGTGGTGGCGAGCGGTGTAGCCGACGTTTTCCAGGTCACTGTTCTTGCCGCCGGCGCGTACGCACTTCTGGCTGCTGGTCGCGCGGGTATAAGCGCGCTTTTCCTGGCCCAGGAAGCAGTCCTTGAACTGGTTCATCCCCGCGTTAGTGAACAGCAGGGTTGGGTCGTTGCCTGGGATCAAGGAGCTGGAGGCTACACGGGTGTGACCTTGCTCTTCGAAGAAGCGAAGGAAGGCTTCACGGATTTCTGCGCTTTTCATTAGGTTCTTCCACGGAGTCTGCGGCCAAAGGCCAGTGCGCAACATCATCAGACGGAGCGACGGCAAAGGGCCGCATTATATCGGCCCTTTGCCAGTGGTACAGCGTGTTTATGTGATAGAAACAGTCAATTAGACGGTCTGCACTGTCATTTCCGGGAAAACTCGACAAATGTCTGCACGACCTGCTCGATCTGCGCCCGGCTGACATCCATATGAGTGACCATGCGCAGGCGCGGCGCGGCGCTCAACTTGATCCCGCGCTCAGCAGCAAACGCCTTAAACGCCTGTGCCTGGTCGCCGATCTGCACATACACCATGTTGGTCTGAACCGGCTCCACCGCGTAACCGGCCTTGCGCAACGCCTCCCCCAGCCATTGGGCATTGGCGTGGTCATCGGCCAGGCGCTGCACCTGATGATCCAGCGCATACAGCCCCGCTGCCGCCAGGGAACCGGCCTGACGCATACCGCCGCCGACCATCTTGCGCAAGCGGCGCGCCCTGGCGATCAAGGCCGTGGAACCGCACAACACCGAACCCACCGGTGCGCCAAGGCCTTTGGACAGGCACACCGATACGGAATCGAAATGCTGGGCAATCTCCCGCGCCGGCACCCCAAGCTTGACCGCCGCGTTATAAATACGCGCGCCATCCAGATGCAGCGCAAGGCCGTGTTCATGCGTGAACGCTCGCGCCTTCGCCAGGTACTCCAGCGGCAGCACTTTGCCCTGCATGGTGTTTTCCAGGGCCAGCAGACGGGTGCGGGCGAAGTGGAAATCATCGGGTTTGATTGCCGCCAGCACGTGATTCAGGTCAAGGGAGCCGTCCGCCTGCACCTCCAGCGGCTGCGGCTGGATCGAACCGAGGACGGCCGCGCCGCCGCCTTCATATTTGTAGGTATGGGCTTGTTGCCCGACGATGTATTCCTCGCCGCGCTCACAGTGGGCCATCAACGCCAGCAAGTTGCTCATGGTGCCGGTGGGCACAAACAACGCTGCCTCGAAGCCCAGGCGCTTGGCCAACTCGGCCTCCAAATGGTTGACGCTGGGGTCTTCGCCGTAGACATCGTCGCCACTGACGGCACTGGCCATCGCGTCGAGCATGCCGGGGGTGGGTTGGGTCACGGTGTCGCTACGCAGGTCGATCACAGACATGAAACAAGCCTCTAACGGGTATGTAAGTTCCTTTTATGGATGATTACTGCGGGTAAAGCCACGGAATATCAAGCCCCCGTTAGCATCAATCGAATACCAACCAAACAAACCGATATAGGTTATCGATAAGGCGATCGTGCAGTTTTTGAAAAACCATGTTAAAAACTCTCCGCCGCCAGGGTTCTGGCGGCAACGTTCTCAGGGCGGGGTGTAATTCCCCACCGGCGGTAATTGCACGCAACGTGCATAGCCCGCGAGCGCTTGGCGCCTTGAACTGCTCACGCAGGACGGCGGCAAGGTCAGCAGACCCGGTGTGATCCCGGGGCCGACGGTCATAGTCCGGATGAAGAGAGAACGGGATTGGCACCTAAGGGCCGCGCGCCGGGTTCATGCTTGCATGGCGTGGCTGTTCGTACCCTTAAATCCCATTCGATTCATAACGCCCTGTTTTTTTCTTAAACAGGAGTCAGAACATGCAACCCACCGCAATCGACAGCAAAAGCAAAAACCACCACGGCGAGCGCCTCGCGTTTATCCAGGCCTGCTGGCACAAGGATATTGTCGACCAATCGCGTAAAGGTTTCCTCGCCGAAATGATCGCCCAGGGCTACCAGGAATCGGACATCGATTTCTTCGAAGTCGGCGGCGCCTTTGAAATGCCCCTGCACGCCAAGCTGCTGGCCAAGACCGGCCGTTACGCCGGTATCGTTGCCGCCGCACTGGTGGTGGACGGCGGGATCTACCGCCACGAATTCGTGGCCCAATCGGTAGTCAGCGGCCTGATGCAGGTGCAGTTGGAAACCGAAGTGCCGGTGTTCTCGGTGTCCCTGACCCCGCACCATTTCCACGCTGGCAGCGAACACCACACGTTCTTCTACGAGCACTTCGTGCACAAGGGCCAGGAAGCTGCGCGCACCTGCGCCGACACCCTGCACAAGGTCCGTGCGATCCGTCGCAGTGAGCCACGCGCCTTAGCCGTTTAAGCTACAGCGCAAAACCAATGTGGGAGCGGGCTTGTGTGGGAGTCGGGCTTGCCCGCGATGCAGTCACCTCGGTGTGTCAGCCACACCGCGGTGATGCTATCGCAGGCAAGACAGCTCCCACATTTGACGGAGCCCGTCTCGCAGGCTCAGGCCAACCCGGCATCCGTGGTCGGCACAATCAATATCCCCGCGCGCAAACCATTCTTCACCTTCGGGTTCGGGAAGATGATGCGAGCACCCTCCTCCTCGATCACCCAACGGGTCTTGGCCACGTCTTCGGCCAGCAGATACCCCTTCGCCAACGGCGAGAAGTTTTCCACATCCGCCGGCAAGTGCAGCAGGAACGCATCGCTGTGCTTGATGACTTCACGGGACACGGCAAACAGCTGCAAGCCATCCAGGCTCACGGTCTCGGGCTCGGTGCCCTCGATGATCTGCTTGAGCCGGGTTTCCAGGCGGGACACATCCACACCCTGGTTCTGCCCGAACGGCCGCGCCTTGCCCAGTTCCAGCGTGAAGGCTTCGGCCTCCAGCTGCTCGTAGGTAAACGCCGTGAAGGTGATGGACGTCTTGTTCTGCAGCAGCACTGCTTGCATGCCGGCAGCGCACAGACGGGCCAGTTCGTGGCGCGAATGCTGACGCCCGTCTTTCCACGGGTACAGCGCAAACTGCTCGATCTTCGAGCCGCGAATGGCGGTGTGCAGGTCGTAATGCAGGCGCGAACGGCCGGGCAGGCTGAAAAAGCTGCGGGCCAGTTGCTCTAGCTCGGCGGCGCGCATGGCCTCCGGGCCGATGTTTTGTTCATGACGGCCGTTGAACAGCCGGTTGACGTCCAGTTCCAGGTAACGCTCGCCGCGCCGCATGGCCTCGGGGTTGCCGAACAGGAACAGAATACGGGTGCGGGGCTTGATCTCGCCACGGGCGATGCCATGCAACAGGCGGTCGAGCAGTTCGATCGGCGCCGTTTCGTTGCCATGGATGCCGGATGACAGCAGCACGTCGCTGCCATTGTCCAGGGCCTGCGGCGGGCGCACTTCAAGTGCGCCCTCGCTGAGCCAGCGCATCTGCACGCCGTCGACAGTCAGTTGAATTTTTTGCGCCGGTTCACGACCGGCGAGGGTCAGTTCAAGCAATTTGCCGAGGGCGAGCATAAGCAGCTTCCTTAGTGGTTGCAGCCTGGGCCGTGGACGTGATCGTCGTCGTCACCTTCGACGTCGGCCGGTTCCATTTCCAGTTGCAGGCTCATCAGGTTGGTGGCCAATGGGCGCATCAGCAGGTTGGCGTACTCGGCGTCGCCTTCTTCCACATCCACACCGATCAGCAACTGGCCACGGCCGTCGTGCTGGATCCAGATTTCCTTGCCCTGCCAGACCACGGCGACGCGGGTGCAGGAGGTTTCCAGCTGGGTGCCATCGGTGTCTTCAAGGATCAGTTTCAGGGTGTCGGTGGTCATAAAATAGTTCTCAGCCCTAGGGTGTAAAAAGAGGTGGCGTTAATTGATCTGGAAAGGATAAACCGAGCCCAGTTTAAGGATTTGCGTCAGTTCATCCAGTGCCGTCCGGCACTCAAGCAGCAACTGCGGGTCAGCCAGGTCGGTTTCACGCAGGCTGTCGCGGTAGTGCTTGTCGACCCATTGGGTCAGTGTTTCGTACAACGGCGCGGTCATGATAACGCCTGGGTTCACCGCCGCCAGTTCAGTTTCGTTCAACGCCACACGCAGCCGCAGGCACGCCGGGCCACCGCCGTTCTGCATGCTTTGCTTGAGGTCGAAGACTTTCACTTCGCGGATCAGCCCACCGGATGCGGTCAGGCCTTGCAGGTACTGCCAGACGCGCTCGTTGGCGCGACACTCTTCCGGCACGATCAGTAGCATCGAGCCGTCGGCGCGGGTCAGCAACTGGCTGTTGAACAGGTAGGAACGCACCGCGTCTTCGACACTGACTTGAGCGCGAGGCACGCACACCGACTGGAAGTTGCCGCCCAGCTTGCCCAACTTGCCTTGCAGTTCGCCCAGCATCTGTTCGGTATTGAGGAAGGCATCCTCGTGATAGAACAGCACCTCGCCGTTGCCCACGGCGATCACATCGTTATGGAACACGCCGGCATCGATCACAGCCGGGTTCTGCTGGGCGTAGACCACGCCGTCATCCTCCAAGCCGTGCAGGCGTGCGACGGCCTGGGAGGCTTCGAGTGTCTGGCGCGCCGGGTATTTCTGCGGGGCTGGGTAACGGGTGTCGAACGCACTGCGGCCGAACACGAAGAACTCGACACCGGCTTCGCCATAGTCACGGCAGAAGCGCGTGTGGTTGGCCGCGCCTTCGTCGCCGAACTGCGCCACCGCCGGCAACGCGGCGTGGTGGGCAAAGTGCTTCTGGTCGGCAAACATCGCCCCCAGCACGCGGCTGGTGGTCGGGTGTTCGATGCTGCGGTGGTATTTGCAGTTGAGGTTGGCGGCGGTGAAATGCACGCGGCCATCCGCCGTATCGGCACTCGGGCTGACAGTGGCGGCGTTGGCCACCCACATGCTCGACGCCGAGCAACTGGCAACCAGCAGCGGCATGGCGTGCTTGGCTGCTTGCTGGATTACCTGGGCGTCGGTGCCGCTGAAACCGAGGTTACGCAAGGCGGCCACGTCAGGTCGTTCCTGCGGCGCCAGCACCCCTTGCACAAAGCCCATGTCCATCAGGGCTTTCATTTTCTGCAGGCCCTGCAACGCCGCTTCCTTCGGGTTCGAAGACTGCTGGCTGTTGCTCTGGGACGCGACGTTGCCGTAGGACAAACCGCCGTAGTTATGGGTCGGCCCCACTAGACCGTCAAAATTGACTTCATAGGATTTCATCGGCGAGGCTCCACGAACATCTGTTTTTATAGGCATCTGGTGCAGATCTATAGCTGTAAACCCATTCAACTGTGGGAGCTGGCTTGCCTGCGATCCAGGCGACTCGGTCTTTCAGTAAAACCGAGGTGACGCTATCGCAGGCAAGCCAGCTCCCACATTTAGATCAGTGTCAGCTTCACTTCAGCGTTATACCTGGCGTCAGCGTGGCTGGAACCACCAGGCTTGGCGTTTCCAGGGACGCCACCGGGTACGCGCAATAATCCGCTGCGTAATAGGCACTGGCGCGGTGGTTGCCCGAGGCCCCTACCCCACCGAACGGCGCGGTGCTGGCGGCGCCGGTCAGCTGTTTGTTCCAGTTGACGATACCGGCACGGCTTTCCAGCCAGAACTGCTGGTAACGCGCTTCGGAATCCGACAACAAGCCAGCGGCCAGGCCGTACTGGGTGTTGTTGGCCTCGGCAATCGCCGCGGCAAAATCAGCGTAGCGGATCACCTGCAACAGTGGGCCGAACAGCTCTTCATCTTCGCGCTCGGTCACACCGGTCACGTCGATGATGCCTGGGGTCAGCAACGCGGCCTGATCCTGCGGCTGAGTCATTTCCAGCAGTGCCACAGCACCATTGGCCAACATCAGTTCCTGGGCGTCCATCAAGGCTTTCGCCGCACCAAGGGAAATCACCGAGCCCATGAATGGCGCTGGCTGCTGGTCGAATGCGCCCACTTCAATCGTCGCGCTGACCGCCACCAGACGCGCCAGCAACGCATCGCCCCAGGCGCCTTCCGGCACCAGCAAGCGGCGTGCACAGGTGCAACGCTGGCCAGCAGAAATAAACGCCGACTGGATGATGGTGTAGACCGCCGCATCCACGTCGGCCACTTCGTCGACCACCAGCGGGTTGTTGCCGCCCATTTCCAGGGCCAGGATCTTGTCCGGGCGCCCGGAGAACTGCTGGTGCAGGTGGTTGCCGGTGCGGCTCGAACCGGTGAAGAACAAACCGTCGATACCCGGGTTGGCCGCCAGCGCGATGCCGGTTTCCCGCGCACCTTGCAGCAGGTTCAGCACACCTGCCGGCAAACCGGCTTCGATCCAGCACTGCACGGTCAGCTCGGCGACTTTAGGGGTCAGCTCGCTCGGCTTGAACAGCACGGTGTTACCCGCCAGCAGCGCCGGGACGATATGCCCGTTCGGCAAGTGGCCCGGGAAGTTATAAGGGCCGAACACCGCCACCACGCCGTGGGGTTTGTGGCGCAATACGGCGGTGGCGTCGCCCAGGGGGCCGCTCTTTTCGCCGGTACGTTCACGGTAGCTTTGCACCGAGATCGCAATCTTGTTGGCCATGCTGGTGACTTCGGTGGCCGATTCCCACAGTGGCTTGCCGGTTTCCTCACCGATGCAACGGGCGATTTCATCGGCACGGCTTTTCAGCGTGACGGCGAAGGTTTCCAGCACGCTGATGCGTTCTTCCAACGGGCGCCGGGCCCAGCCCGGGAATGCCTGGCGCGCAGCCTGCACGGCGGACTCGACCTGCTCGGCGGTGGCGCCATTGCCGGTCCACAGCACCTGCTGGGTCACCGGGTTGCGCGATTCAAACAGTTCACCCTGGCCGGTCAGCCAAGTACCTGCGATATACAGCGAATTCATTACTTGGACTCCCGGGCAGCAGACAACGGAACAGCACGCACTTGATCACCCACCACCAGTTGCAGGCGTTTGGCGGTCAACGGATCGACCACCAGGGTGCCTGCCGCCAGACGGGCCGGTGCGGCGGTAATGCGGCACTCTTCGCGCTTGCGGTTATGGATCAGGAACGGCGTGGCGTCGTCCCCCGGCGTGCCGATGGCCAACACCAGTGACTGGCTGTCGCGCACCGCACGGATTTTGCTGGTCTCACATTCCACCGCCGGGCCGGCGTCGAAGATATCGACATAGCCCTGGTAGCTGAAACCTTCGCTCTTGAGCATGCTCAGCGCGGGCTCGGTATCGGGGTGGACCTTACCGATCACATTGCGCGCGTCTTCGGAAAGGAAGCAGCTGTACAGCGGAAACTTCGGCATCAGCTCGGCGATAAACGCCTTATTGCCCACGCCGGTCAGGTAGTCGGCCTGGCTGAATTCCATCTTGAAGAAGTGCCGGCCCAGGCTTTCCCAGAACGGCGAACGCCCGGCTTCGTTGGACACGCCGCGCATCTCGGCAATGATCTTGTTGCCGAACAGCTGCGGGAATTCAGCGATAAACAGCATGCGCGCCTTGGCCAGCATGCGGCCGTTGAGGCCGTTGCGGTAATCGGCATGCAGGAACAACGAGCACAACTCGGAATTGCCGGTGAGGTCGTTGGCCAGAAACAGTGTCGGAATCTCACGGTAGATGTTCAGCTCCTGGGAAGCGCTGACGGTCAGCCCCACCCGGAAGTTATACCAGGGCTCACGCAGGCCGACGGCACCGGCGATGGCAGAAATACCCACCACGCGGCCTTCGTCGTTTTCCAGCACGAACAGGTAGTCGGCATCACCCCGCCCGGCTTCGCCGCGAAAGGTTTTTTCCGCCCAGCCAACCCGGTGGGTCAGGCGCTCTTCGTTGGCCGGCAAGGTGGTGAGGCCGGTGCCGGTGCTGCGCGCCAGATCAATCAGGGCCGGTAAATCGCTGCTGCGTACGGGACGAACGATCATGCTATCTCCTCAAACAGGCCGCTGTTGCCAGCCACCCGCGAAACTCTGTGTTTAAACCGCAACCAGACGCACGCTGGCACCTTCACCGACGCCCAGGGCCTCAGCGGTGTCCAGGTCCAGGGTCACCGGTTTGCCGGGCGCGTAGTCCAGGTCCAGCATCACCGCGCGGTAATCCTGCAACTGCGCGTTGCTCACCAGGTACTGGCGGCCGACACCCTTGAGCATCTCGCCGATCTTCACCGGCACCACGCGGCTCTGCGCGATCGAACGAATACCCGAAACCCGCGCGTGCAGCGTCGGGCCGCCGTCGAAGATGTCGATGTAATGGTCGGTCTCGAAGCCTTCGCGCATCAGGATGTCGAAGGTGATCTGCGCACGCGGGTGCACCTGGCCCATGGCTTCCTGCGCTGCGTCCGGCAGCAGCGGCACGTAGATCGGATAATGCGGCATCAGCTCGGCGAGGAACGTGCGGCTTTTCAGCCCGCACAGGCGCTCGGCGGCGGCGTAGTTGAGGTCGAAGAAGTTGCGGCCAATGGCGTCCCAGAACGGCGAGTCGCCGTTCTCGTCGCTGTAGCCGACAATCTCGGTCACCACCGAGTCGGCAAAGCGCTCGGGGTGGCTGGCGACGAACAACAGGCGACCACGGGAATTGAGTTCCGACCACGCTGAACCGACCAGCTCCGGCACCACGTAGAAACTGGTGAGCAAGCTGTTGCCGGTGAGGTCGTGGCACTGGGAAAGCACGTGAATCTTGTTGTGAATTTTCAGCTCGCGGGAGGCGTGCACGAAGGTTTCGTTACGGAAGCTGTAGAACGGCTCCGAGTAACCGGCCGACGCGACGATGGCCGAGCAGCCGGCGAGCTTGCCGGTGTCGGTGTCTTCGAGCACGAAGAAGTAGCTCTCTTCACCGTTGAAACTGACCTCGGCCGCGAAGGACGCTTCGCTGGCGGCGATCTTGTCGCTCAGGCGTTCCACATCATCCGGCAAGGAGGTGACACCAATCGGGCTGTCCGCAGCCAGACGCTGTACCTCGCCCAGATCAGCCATTTGCGCGGGGCGCATCACCAGCATGGTGTCACTCCTTAACTCGAAAAACTCACAGGAAAAAATGCCAGGCACGAATTTGAAACCAGCGAAGGACAAGTGTGGGAGCGGGCTTGATCGCGAATGCGGTGGTTCAGTCACCTGAAATGTTGAATGACACACCGCTTTCGCGAGCAAGCCCGCTCCCACATTGGATCTTCACGGCTCCAATCAAGAGGCCCGGCACAAAAATTTAGGTTCGATGCCCAATCGATTGAGCACCGAACGGCGTATCAAGCTTGCGTCAACGTCTTCACAGCACGTTCAAAACGGTCCAGGCCTTCCTGGATGTCTGCGTCGTCCACCACCAGGCTCGGGGCGAAACGCACCACGTCGGGGCCGGCTTGCAGGATCATCAGGTTTTGTTTTTCGGCCGCGTTGAACACGTCCTTGGCCTTGCCTTTGAAGGCATCGCTGAGCACACAACCTATCAGCAGGCCCAGGCCGCGCACTTCGGTGAAGATGCCGTATTGCTTGCCGATCTGCTCCAGGCGCGCCTTGAACAGGTCGTGCTTGGCGTTCACACCGGCCAGCACTTCTGGGGTGTTGATCACGTCGATCACTGCTTCCGCCACTGCACAGGCCAGCGGGTTGCCGCCGTAGGTGGTGCCGTGAGTGCCGACCACCAGGTGCTTGGCCAGGTCTTCACGGGTGAGCATCGCCGCAATCGGGAAACCGCCGCCCAGGCTCTTGGCGCTGGTGAGGATGTCCGGCACCACGCCGTAGTGCTGATAGGCGAACAGGTGGCCACTGCGGCCCATGCCGGTTTGCACTTCGTCGAACACCAGCAGCGCGTTGTTCGCGTCGCACAGCTCGCGGGCGCCTTGCAGGTAAGCCAGTTCGGCCGGCAATACGCCGCCTTCGCCCTGGACCGGTTCCAGCACCACGGCGCAGGTCTTGTCCGACACAGCGGCTTTCAGCGCCGCCAGGTCGTTATAAGGAACGTGGGTGATGCCGGTGATTTTAGGCCCGAAACCATCGGAGTACTTCGACTGACCACCGACGTTAACGGTGAACAGGGTGCGCCCGTGGAAGCTGTTCAGCGCAGCGATGATCTCGTACTTCTCAGTACCGAAACGGTCGAACGCGACGCGACGGGCCAGCTTGAAGGCGGCCTCGTTGGCTTCGGCGCCGGAGTTGCAGAAGAACACCCGCTCGGCAAAGGTGGCGTCGATCAGCTTATGCGCCAGGCGCAGGGCCGGCTCATTGGTGAAGACGTTGGACACGTGCCACAGCTTGTTGGCCTGTTCGGTCAGCGCACCGACCAGCGCCGGGTGGGCGTGGCCCAATACGTTAACCGCGATGCCGCCGGCAAAGTCGATCAGCTCGCGGCCCGCCTGGTCCCATACGCGCGAACCTGCGCCACGCACGGGGATGAAGGCGGCAGGTGCGTAGTTGGGAACC
Source organism: Pseudomonas sp. UBT (assembly GCF_050915955.1). Lineage (NCBI taxonomy): Bacteria > Pseudomonadati > Pseudomonadota > Gammaproteobacteria > Pseudomonadales > Pseudomonadaceae > Pseudomonas > Pseudomonas sp. UBT. The sequence goes on from NZ_CP168079.1 coordinate 240,512, forward strand.
ATGACCTGGTCGAAATCGGCACGTTGCACCGGGGCTTGCTCAACGGACATCGGAGTCTCCTGAAGAGGAACGCCTGCCTGGAACTGGCGGGCGATGCAGGGATTGTAAGGACAGTTTTCAGTGCGGCCTTGCCGCCAAGCGACAACTTCTTATAGCGCCAACCCCGGTTTTACGCGGGTTTACGGCAATGCGACAAATAGCGTCGCAATGGCGCAGTGTAAACCAGCGGCAGATTTTTCGGCACAACGCCCCGGGATCAGAACAACCCATGCCCATTGCAATAACCCAATAACGCCGCCGCACCATCGCTTGCCGATTTACTGGCGCTCTTTTATGACGCTCAAGGATTGGCAACATGCTCGACTCTGCACAACAAACGCCGCAAGCCACCCTATCGAACCAACCTGATAGCCACTACCAACCGCTGCAAAACGCCGTGCCGCGCTGGCTGGGCGAAACCTCCCCGCGCCACCGCCAAGCCTTGAGCAGCAACGTTGCGCGCCTGCCTCAATCCGTGCGCGATGCGAGCCCGGGCAACCGCGCTGAACTCAAACGCCTGGCCAGCGCCCACTGGGACGCCCAGAACACAGTCGAACACGCCCTGGCCAATGTGCTCGATGCCCCAGACTTTGCCGAGCCGATCCTCACCCTGGCACTGAAGACACGGTTCGACCTGGACCTGGACGTCAAAAACACCTTCCTGCGCCTCTACATTCCGCAGACGATTCCCGGCTTCCCGATCCGTTCGGGCGCGGCGCGCACCTGGACGGTGTCGCTGCTGGACGCCGTGTTGCACAACTTTGAACCCGAGGAAACCCAGGCAGATGCCTATGAAGCGGAGTCGACCTTCATCACTCGCCCCGACGCCAGGGGCCATTTCGACACGTTGCCGGCCATCAAGCGCGCACTGTCCATCAGCGCCTTTGCCCAGCTCTGCCGCGATCTGGACATCGGCGCACTGTACGCCACCTACCTGCGCGAACAGCTCGGCCTGAACGAGCCCGTCGCCAAGGCCGTCGTGCGCAGCAAGGTTGAACACAGCCAGAAAACCGAATTACAGACTGCACTGCAGTGGGCCTTGATCACCGGCGACATCCAGCCGGATTATTTGCGCCTGATCCAGGGCCTGCTCGATGGCCTGGCCGGCATGCGCCTGGACGGCCAGGCGCTGCACTACCACGACCTGAGCCTGATGGGCGCGGACTTGCCCGGCATCATCGTGTTTGCCCCCAACCTGGAGACCACCCGTTCAGCGGCGCGTGTCGTGGCCTACATACCTGGCGACCCCGATCACCCGATCAAGGAATACCCCTCCTCCCAGGCGATGCAAAAAGAGCTGGTGCGCCAACTGCGCGACGTACGCTATCAACAGTTCTTCAGCCGTTTTGTGGCCCATGATCAGCGCGGTTTTTTCTTTGCCAACCTGGGTCAGTTGCTGAACAAGGTGACCTGGCACCCTTACGTCCAGGGCAGCAGCCTGCCGACCTGGCGGGAGACGCCCACAAATAATCCACGGCTGCGCTTTGTTGCGACACCACGCAGCGGCGACCTCAAGCGCCATCAGTACCAGCGCAAACTCAATCAACTCATCAACGACGGTCGTACCACCGCAATCGCCACGGCAACCGTCGACCGCAATGCCCGATGGGCGCGGTGGGATTCATGGGTCAACGTCGCGTCGTCAATCCTGGAAGCTGCCGCGCTGATCATCGCGCCGTTTGTGCCGTTTGCCGGCGAATTGATGATGGGCTATATGGCCTATCAACTGCTCGACGAGGTATTCGAAGGGATCATCGACTGGAGCGAAGGCGTGGGCAGTGAGGCCGTCGAGCATCTGGTGGGCGCGGTTGAAGCGCTGCTGCAATTGGGGGCCTTCGCCGTCGGCAGCACCATTGCCCTCAGCGAGTTCCGCAGGGTTTTACCCAAGCGCCTGGTCGCCTTCATCGACCGGCTTAAACCGGTAACGCTCGCCAATGGCCGCACGCTCTACTGGAAACCCGACCTTACGGTGTACGAACAGCCGATCAGCGTGCCTCCCGGAACCTATCGTGACAAGGCAGGCCTGTTCCAGCATCGCCAGCAAAGCCTGTTGCCCGTGGGCACCGGGGTCTATGCCGTGGAAAAAGCCCCGGCCTCCAGGTCCCTGCTCATCGAGCACCCTTCGCGTCCCGACGCCTACCGTCCAACCGTGCATCACAACGGCCATGGCGCCTGGCACACAGAACTGGAGCATCCGCTGCAATGGGACCGGCAAACGCTGCTTCGCCGTCTGGGGTACAGCGTGGAAGGCATCAGCGAAGCAGACCAGGCGCTGGCACTGAACATCAGCGGCGTTGACGAAAACGCGCTACGCAAAATGCACGTCAACAGCGAGACGCCTCCCGCCCTGCTCACGGATGCCTTGGACCGCTTGCGGCTCGACCGGGAGATTCAAACGCTGATCGACCGGCTTGATAGCGACGACCCCCAGGCATACGGCAAGGTGGACCCTCAGACCAACCTGCAGTTACTGACCAGCTACAGCTACTGGCCTGAAACCCGGCGCCTGCAATTTATCGATACCCAAGGGAAAACCGCCTGGACGTTTGGCGACACCTCACTGCCCTCCATCCAAATACCCGAAAGCCTGTTGAACAATGGCGGCCTGCTCAAGGCAATACTCACCCAACTGCCACCTGAGGAGGCAGCCCGTGCGTTTGGTGCAGCGGTGGGTGATTCGCGCCTGAGCCTGGACACACGCGCCGCTCATCTGCGAAAAAAACTCGCGGCCATTGCCGAGGAAAAGCGCGTTTCCTTGTTCGAATCACATTACGCAACCCTGCAAGCCACCCGCAACCCGCGGGCACAACGCCTCATGGACACCGCCCCAGACCTGCCCGCCAGCGTTGCGGAGAAACTGCTGGAGCGCGCCACCGCACAGGAACTGGAAGAACTCGATAACCAACGCACGCCACCGCGCCTGAACCAGCTCGCGCGCAACGCCCTCGAAGAGGTACGCCTGAGCCGGGCCTATGAAGGCCTGCATTTTGGCGGCGAGAGCCTGGACACCCAACGTGCGGCCATGCACTCGCTGCCCTCACTGCCGGGCTGGTCAGACCAGGTGCGCCTGGAGCTCAGGGACTACTCCGCCACCGGCAACCTGCGCGACCAGGTCGGCGCTGCCGAGGCGCCGATTGTGCGTACGTTGGTGCGTAGCGAAACCGGCGACTACACGCTCCACGACACCCTCAGTACGCTCAACGCCCCCACCGATTTTTACTCGGCCCTTCTCAGTGCGCTGCCCGACAGCCAACGCCAGGCCCTTCAGGTGGATGTCGGTGAAGGTTCACGCCTGCGCCAGCGCATTCGCCAACACCCAGTGGCGCGCAATCAACTGCGCGAACTGCTCAGCGCAGACCCAGTCCGTAAACCGACGTATGACCCGACCCTCATGAAGCTTCTGGGCGGCATGGATGGCTATGAGGCCCAGACGCCTTACGGTGAGGGCCCGCCGCCGCTGGCGGCGCAGGTACGCGAGCTGTTTCCCGCACTTGACGATGCTCAGGTAGAGACCACACTGGCCTACCTGCAAACGCAACCCGGCGGCGCCAGCAATGAACTTGCGCGCCTGCGAGAGGAACGCCGGATGTTGCGCCAAAACCTGCAAACCTGGCAGGAAGCCATCCCCACCATCGACCCCGAAACCCAGCGTGTCATGACCCCTGAGCGACGCGATTACGAGGAAAGAACGCGCCGCCTGGTAGCCGAACAATTGGAAGAGTGCTGGCGCAGGGAAGCCGAACGCGACGAGTACTTCATGGACCCCAATGCCAACGGTTATAGCCTCAGACTTCAGGCCGAAGGGTTAGCCGACCTGCCGGATCCGGGCTCAACGTTGAACCATGTCTCACTGCTGTCTATAACCGGCAGCCACCGCCTACTGGGCGTCGATAGTTTTTTGCAGGGTTTCCCTCGGCTGCGCCACCTGGAACTCAGGGCCATCCCATTGGGAGACGTGCCGCCACAGATCAGCACGTTCTCCACGTTGAACAGCCTGATCCTGAACGACTGCAACATCACCCTCACCCCGCAGAGCCATGCCCGATTAAACGCAATCAGTGCCTTGCACGCGCTGGACCTCCACAACAATCCACTGGGCCTCATACCCGATGTCCAGGCCATGCCCGAGCTGACCCTGCTGGACTTGTCGGCCACCGGTATCGACCGCTTGCCCAACGGCGTGCTTGATCGCCCTCAGATGCAGGCGGTTATGCTGAATGACAATGAAATGACCGAGCTCCCCCCGGCCCTATTCAGCGTGACGCCCGAAACCGCAAGAAAGTTCGACCTTTCCGGCAACCCGCTTTCACGGCAGACACTGGACCAGATCAAGACCTACTGCCAGACCCACGGCGAGTCTTTCAGCGCCCAAGCCCCCAATACAGAACGTGCCAGAGTCATGAGCCTGTACCCGACCTTTTCGGACGCCGAAGCTGATCTCGCGATCTTCCGCCTGCCCGGCGACATGGACGCCGTTGCCCCGGCATTGACCCTGCTTGAAGCCGAGTACGCTCAACTGGGCACCGACCTTCAACAATGGGCCCTGAACGTACCTGACCGCCATCCCGTCCTCGGCATCCTGCTAGATGATCAGACCATCGCCCAGGAGCAACTGGCGCGCCAGCGCGTCAAGACCTTGCTGGAAGAGGCTTGGCGTCGTGAAAGCGAGGTGGACCAGGAAAGCCTGTCGGATGACCTGACCCATTCAGTGACCATCGAAACATCAATCATAGGCCGCCTGCCGGAACTGAACGCCTCGTTCGATTATGTCACCAACCTTGAAATCGACGGCAATGGCGTGACTAACGGTGTCGATGGCACTTTGCGCTGCTTCACCAAACTGGAAACACTGACACTCAGCCATTGCAGGCTCGGAAAGTTGCCGGTGGCCTTGGCCCACATGCCGAAGCTCTCCACCCTGAACCTTGAAGAATGCGGAATCACCTTGGCTGCGCCGGACATCAACCTGCTGGGCGAAATGACCCAACTCGAGTACCTGAGCCTGACCAGTAACCCGCTGAGCCTGGCACCTGACATCAGTAACCTGCATCAGTTGAGCGCGCTTCATCTACGCAACACCGGGATAAACCAGGTGCCCCGCGGGCTGTTCAGCCTTCCGGAACTGGAGACGCTGGACCTGAGCGACAACCTGATCAGCGACATTCCCGCCGACCTGCTGGAAGCGACCACGGCCTATGGCCAGGATTGCGATTTCAGCCGCAACCCATTGTCGCCACAAAGCCTGAATTATCTGAGGCAGCACTACGCGCGCACCGGCATTGATTTTCAGGTAGATGCCGCCACCGTGGATGAGCAAGGCGTGCCCATCGTCGTAGTGGGGCCGCAGCCGATGGAAGAATGATCAGCCGCGCTCGGAAGGCACCGACGATAATTCGAACGGGCTGCTGCTGCGCCGCTGGTTGCGGTCTTCACGCGGGGTGGCACCGAAGAAGTTGCGGTAGGCGCTGGAGAAGTGCGGCCCCGAGGAGAAGCCGCACGACAGGCCGATCTGGATGATCGACTTGCTGGTTTGCATGAGCATCTGGCGCGCCTTGTTCAGGCGCAGCTCCAGGTAATACTGGCTGGGGACGCGATTGAGGTATTGCTTGAAGATCCGCTCCAGTTGTCGTCGCGACACGCACACATGCTGGGCGATTTCGTCGGTGGTCAGCGGTTCTTCGATGTTGGCTTCCATCAACAACACCGCCTGGGTCAGCTTCGGATGGCTGGAGCCCAGGCGGTTTTGCAGCGGAATGCGCTGGCGCTCGCCGCCTTCGCGGATCCGCTCCACCACCAGTTCTTCGGAGACCGCACCGGCCAACTCGGCGCCGTGGTCACGGGCCAGCACCGCCAGCAGCAGGTCGAGCACCGACATGCCGCCGCAGGCGGTCAGGCGATCACGGTCCCAGTCGAACAGATGGCTGGTGGCGATGACCTTGGGGAAACGCTCGGCAAAATCGTCCTGCCAACGCCAGTGCACGGCGGCGCGATAGCCGTCGAGCAGTCCGAGCTGGGCCAATGGATACACACCGGCCGAGAGGCCACCGATCACACAACCGGCGCGCACCAACTGCTTGAGCGCGGTGCTCAGTTGCGAAGCAATGACGGTGGGCGGCTCATCCGCCAGCAGGAACAGCTTCTGGAAGCCCTCAAGCTTGCCGGCCCACGGCTCACCGGGTAATTGCCAAGCGCCATCGGTGCGCGGTTCCGCCAGCAAAAAAGACAGTTCGTACACCACGTCCGGATGCACCCGCTGAGCAACGCGCAAAGCCTCCTCAGCCAGCGAAAGCGTCAGGGCTTTTGTGCTGGGCCAAATCAGGAAACCAATTCGATGGGCGGTCATGGAGGGCTATCCGAAGCGAGTAACAGTAATGGAGACAAAGGCCAATGCTAGCCCGTAAACGAACACAAATCTCAAAACATATGGAGATCCAATGTGGGAGCTGGCTCGCCTGCGATAGCGGTGCATCAGAAACAGATGTGCCAACTGATCCACCGCTATCGCAGGCAAGCCAGCTCCCACAAGGAATTGGGGCCTATCTTAAGACTGCGAAGCATGCACTACTTCAGTGCACAAAAGCAGTCTTGACTATTTCAAGCTGCCCGAAAGGAACTGCTGCAAACGCTCGGACTGCGGGTTAACCAGCACTTCGCGCGGGTTACCGCGCTCTTCGACGATGCCTTTGTGCAGGAACACCAATTGGTTCGACACTTCACGGGCAAAGCCCATTTCGTGGGTCACCACCACCATGGTGCGGCCTTCCTGGGCCAGGTCCTGCATCACCTTGAGCACTTCGCCAACCAGCTCGGGGTCGAGGGCCGAGGTGGGTTCGTCGAACAGCATCACCTCAGGCTCCATCGCCAAGGCACGGGCAATCGCCACGCGCTGCTGCTCACCGCCGGACATGTGGCCCGGGAACGCATCCTTGCGATGGCCCACGCCGACTTTGGCCAGGTAGTGCTCGGCCTTTTCACGGGCGTCTTTTTTCGACATGCCCAACACATGCACCGGCGCTTCCATCACGTTTTCAAGCGCGGTCATGTGCGACCACAGGTTGAAATGCTGGAACACCATCGACAGGCGCGAACGCATGCGTTGCAGTTGCTTGGGGTCGGCAGCCTTCATGGCGCCGTCCTTGTTGGCCACCAGTTTCAGCTCTTCGTTATTGAGCAGAATCTTGCCGGCGTGGGGTTGCTCCAGCAGGTTGATGCAGCGCAAAAAGGTACTTTTGCCCGAACCACTGGAACCGATGATGCTGATCACATCGCCGGCCGCGGCGGCCAGGGACACACCTTTGAGCACTTCATGACTGCCATAGCGTTTATGCAGGTCTTGGACTTCAAGTTTGTACATGCGGTCGGTTCTCACAAAAACAGGTGGTCAGTCGTTGAGCAAGCGCCCGTGACGCAGCGCATCGCGCCCCGCCACCTTGGCCAGCCAGAAACCCGCTTGGGCATAACGTAGCCGTTCAACGGCAAACAACACCCCTGAGGTGCCCGCGCAGACAATGCTGACGCGGTCGGTCAGGGGATCAATCACTTCAAAAATCGGCTCGCCGGTATCGACCCAGTCACCGGCTTTACGCAGGTAACTGATCACGCCGGCGTGGGGCGCAAACAACAACTCCGTGCCTTCGAAGGGCAAGCCTTCGCAGGGTTCGTGTTGCGGCGCAGGCCATTCGCCCTTGATCAGGCCTTGTTCTGCGAGGAACGCGAGAATGCCTTCAGCGTGGAAGATGGCTTCGTCGCGACCGGTGTCGGCCTGACCGCCCAATTCCAGGGTCGTCGCCAAACACGCCAGCGGAATCTGCGCCTCGGGGAACGCCCGGGACAGACGCAACCACGGCAACGAGCAGGCTTCATCAAACGAGCTGCCGCCGGAATCTTCCGCCAGCAGGCCGACTTTCACATTCAAGTGCGCCGACAGCGAACGCCACTGCGGCCAATGCTGGGGCAGCGCGTACATGTGCAGCGCGGCGTCGGCGTCGCAATGCAGGTCGAGGACGATATCGGCGGTGCACGCGTGGCTCAGCAGTACCCGTTGCATGCCTTGCAGCTGGCTGCTCGGCTCGGGCAACGCGTCGAGAGCATCGGTCATCGCCTGGCGGATCAAGCGCACGTTGGCATGCGGATCATCGCCCAACGCGCCCTTGAGCAACTCGACAACCGGCTCGCTCAGCTCGACAAAATCGCGATTGAAATTCTTGCCGCTGCCAATCTCGAAACGCCCCTGGTGGCTGCCTTGCAGCAACTGGCCCAGGCCCATCGGGTTGGCCACCGGCACCAGCTCGATCACGCCGTTGAGCGCGCCTTGCTGTTCCAGTTCGGTGAGGCGCTTTTTCAACTCCCACGCCGCGCGCATCCCCGGCAATTCATCGGCATGCAGGCTGGCCTGGATATAGGCCTTGCGCTCGCCACTGCCAAAACGAAACACGCTCAGTTGGCGCTCGCAGCCCAGGTGACCCCAGGGCAACAGGTGATCGATACGTTCCATATCAATGCTTCCTTGGAGCCAGGTAGCTCAGCCAGCGGCCTTCGGCCAACTTGAACAGGCGCACCAGGATAAAGGTCAGGCACAAGTAGAACACGCCGGCCGTGATATAGGCTTCGAACGGCAGGTAGAACTGGGCGTTCACCGTGCGCGCGGCACCCGTGATGTCGATCAAGGTGACGATGGAGGCCAGGCTGGTGGTCTGCAGCATCATGATCACTTCGTTGCTGTACTGCGGCAGCGCACGGCGCAGGGCCGACGGCAGCAGGATGCGGCGGTACAGCTTGTAGCGCGACATGCCCATGGCCTTGGCCGCTTCGATCTCGCCATTGGGCGTGGCCTTGAGGCTACCGGCAATGATCTCGGCGGTGTAGGCACTGGTGTTGATCGCAAAGGCCAGGCACGCGCAGAAGGTGGCGCTGGACAGCAGCGGCCACAGGAAACTTTCGCGTACGGCCTCGAACTGCGCCAACCCGTAGTAGATCAAAAACAGCTGCACCAGCATCGGCGTGCCGCGGATCACGTAGGTGTAGAGCCAGGCAGCGCCATTGACGATCGGCTGCTTGGACACGCGCATCAAGCCCAGGGGCAAGGCGGCGAGCAGGCCAAAGAACAAGGAGATGGCGAGCAATTTCAGGGTGGTCACCAAGCCGCCGAGGTACAGCGGCATGGCATCCCAAATGACGTTGTAGTCGAAGATCATAGATCAGCCGCCCTTACGCCTACCGAGTAGCGCTTCTCAAGATAGCGCAGCGCCAACAACGACACGCTGGTAATCACCAGGTACATCGCCGCCACTGCGAGGAAGAAGGTAAAAGGCTCGCGGGTGGCATCTGCCGCCTGCTTGGCCTTGAACATCATGTCTTGCAGGCCCACCACCGAAATCAACGCAGTGGCCTTGGTCAATACCAGCCAGTTGTTGGTGAAACCGGGGATCGCCAGCCGAATCATCTGCGGCACCATCACCCGGAAAAACACCTGGAAGCTGCTCATGCCATACGCAAGGCCGGCCTCGGCCTGGCCCTTGGGAATGGCCATGAAGGCGCCACGGAAGGTTTCCGAGAGGTAGGCGCCAAAGATGAAACCCAGGGTGCCGATCCCGGCGGCCAAGGGGTTCAAGTCGATATAGTCGTCATAGCCAAGCAGCGGCGCGACGCGGTTCAGCAAGTCCTGACCACCGTAGAAAATCAGCAGGATCAGCACCAGGTCGGGGATCCCGCGGATCACCGTGGAGTACAAGTCACCCAGCCAGGCCAACCAGCGCACCGGCGACAGGCGTAACGCGACCCCGATCAGACCCAGAACAATGGCCAAGGCCATGGACGACAAGGCGAGCTGAAGCGTCAACCATGCGCCATCGAGGATGACGGCCCCGTAGCCTTTCAACATGATTCAGGTCCTCGAAAAGGGGGATGAAAAAATGGCGCAAACCGCAGGAATTCTGTTGCTTGCGCCATTCTGGACAGACAGCTGCGTCGAGTTACTTAGGGTCAGCGCCGTAAATATCGAAGTCGAAGTACTTGTCCTGGATTTTCTTGTATTCGCCGTTGGCACGGATCGCCGCGATGGCCGCGTTGATCTTGTCCAGCTCAGCCTTGTCGCCTTTGCGTACAGCGATGCCGATGCCGTCGCCGAAGTACTTGGCGTCGGTGAACTGTGGGCCCACGAACGCGTAGCCTTTACCGGCCGGAGTTTTCAGGAAACCGTCTTGCAGCAAGGTAGCGTCAGCCACGGTGCCATCAAGGCGACCGGCTTCCACGTCCAGGTAGATTTCGTTCTGCGAGCTGTAAGGAACAACCGTGACGCCTTTAGGGGCCAGGACTTCCTTGGCGAAACGATCGTGGATCGAGCCGCGTTGCACGCCGATTTTCTTGCCTTTCAATTCATCCAGGCTGTCGCTGACCGTGGTGCCTTCCTTCATCACCAGCTGCGCTGGGCTCAGGTAATAGCGGTTGGTGAAGTCCACGGACTTCTTGCGGTCTTCAGTGATGGACATGGACGACAGGATCGCATCGATCTTGCGCACTTTCAGTGCCGGGATCAGGCCGTCGAACTCTTGCTCGACCCACACACACTTGACCTTCATCTCGGCGCACAGGGCGTTGCCGATGTCGTAGTCAAAACCGACGATGCTGCCATCCGGCGCCTTCGAGGCAAACGGAGGGTAAGCCGCTTCGATACCAATCTTCAGGGGCTTTTCATCAGCGAAGGCCTGCATGGACAGCACGGACAGCGCCAGGGCGCCCAACAGCACAAGTTTCTTCATCTTGGGACTCCATCGGTATAGGGCAAAAAAGCAGTATGAGCCGTGGCCCACGATGCGACTTAAGTGAAACCGAATAGCGGTGCTGCGTCCTACCCCGTTTCAACACTGGAGACGACGAGCGAGTGATCGGCATTCTAACGACAGGCCGGAAGCCGATATTTCCTCAATGCGACAACAATTTACAGAAGCACTGAGAAAGCGGTTCCAGCACATTGACAGCCTCTGAATTTTATGCAGAGACAAAAGATATTAAACCTGTTGATGCTGCAAATTGCGGGCCTATTATTCGCAAACCCTTCTAGCACGGCAAGTCTGGCGTTTAATCTTATTTCCTGGGGTGTCTAAAACGCGGTTTTTAGGGGCGTTGGCGTAGCACTTTGCCCCAGGTTTGGGCCTGGGGTTACACATTTAGGCTTCTCGGTAACATTCAGAAACGTCCTACGAGAGAAGTCGATATTTATTGGTTTGAGGGTGATGCAGGTCTGTCAGCCCACCACTTCAGCCAGCTTGAAATACCGTCCAAATGTGGGAGCGGGCTTGCTCGCGAATGCGGTGTATCAGTTAGCAGATGTATAGCTGACCCACCGCATTCG
>NZ_CP168079.1:252000-283205 GCF_050915955.1 Pseudomonas sp. UBT
AATGCGGTGTATCAGTTAGCAGATGTATAGCTGACCCACCGCATTCGCGAGCAAGCCCGCTCCCACAGGTGATTTGCATCGGTTTTCAGAACCCACAAAAAAGCCCCACCCGGCTTACGCCGAATGGGGCTTTGTACCACCCACCTCGCCTTACGCGACGTTCATGGTCTTGTGCGTCTCAATCAAATGCGCCACCACACCCGGGTCCGCCAGGGTGGAGATATCGCCCAACCCGTCGTACTCAGCCGTGGCAATCTTGCGCAGGATACGGCGCATGATTTTCCCCGAGCGCGTCTTCGGCAAGCCCGGCGCCCACTGGATCACGTCCGGCGAAGCAATCGGCCCGATCTCTTTGCGCACCCAGTTTTTCAGCTCCAGGCGCAACGCTTCATTTGGCTCTTCGCCGTTTTTCAGGGTGACATACACATAGATGCCCTGGCCCTTGATGTCATGCGGCACACCCACCACCGCCGCTTCGGCGACTTTAGGGTGAGCAACCATGGCACTTTCAATTTCGGCGGTGCCCATGCGGTGGCCGGACACGTTCAACACGTCATCCACACGACCGGTGATCCACCAGTAGCCATCTTCATCGCGACGGGCGCCGTCACCGGTGAAGTACATGCCACGGAACGTCTTGAAGTAGGTGTCGACGAAACGGTCATGGTCGCCGTACAGCGTGCGCGCCTGGCCTGGCCACGAATCGAGGATCACCAGGTTGCCTTCGGCAGCGCCCTCGATGATGTTGCCCAGGTTGTCGACCAGCGCCGGCACCACGCCGAAGAACGGCCGTGCAGCGGAACCCGGCTTGAGGGCGTGAGCACCCGGCAGTGGGCTCATCAGGGTGGCGCCGGTTTCTGTCTGCCACCAGGTGTCGACGATCGGGCAACGGGATTGGCCGACGTTCTTGTAGTACCAGTCCCACGCTTCAGGGTTAATCGGCTCACCCACCGAACCGAGCAAGCGCAGGCTGCTGCCATCTACACCTTCGCAGGCGGCGGTGCCGGAAGCCATCATCGCGCGGATCGCGGTTGGCGCGGTGTACAGGATATTGACCTTGTGCTTGTCGACGATCTTGCCGACACGGGTGATATCCGGGTAGTTCGGCACGCCTTCGAACAGCAGCGTGGTCGCGCCATTGGCCAGCGGGCCATAGACGATATAGGTGTGGCCGGTGACCCAACCGACGTCAGCGGTGCACCAGTAGACTTCGCCCGGGCGGTAATCGAACACGCGCTCGTGGGTCAGGGCTGCGTACAGCAAATAGCCGCCGGTGGTGTGCTGCACGCCTTTAGGCTTGCCGGTGGAGCCGGAGGTGTAGAGGATGAACAGCGCTTCTTCGGCGCCCATCTCTTTCGGCGCGCACACAGTGCCCGCCACTTTCATCAAATCTTCGTACCAGATGTCGCGATGCTGGTTCCACTTGATGTTGCCATTGGTGCGCTTGCACACAATGACCTTCTGGATGCTGCTGGTTTCCGGGTTGGTCAGGGCGTCGTCGACGTTGGCCTTCAACGGAATTTTCTTACCCGCACGAATGCCTTCATCGGCGGTGATAACTACCTTCGACTTACAGTCGATGATGCGACCGGCCAGGGCCTCAGGCGAGAAACCGCCAAACACCACGGAGTGAATCGCACCGATGCGGGTACAGGCCAACATGGCGACCACGGCTTCGGGGATCATCGGCATATAGATAGTCACTACATCGCCGCGGTGCACGTCCTGGCCACGCAGGGCGTTGGCGAACTTGCAGACTTCTTCATGCAGCTCGCGGTAAGTGATGGTGCGGCTTTCGGCAGGGTCGTCGCCCTCCCAGATGATCGCTGCCTGATCGCCACGCTCGGCGAGGTGGCGGTCCAGGCAGTTGTAGGAAACGTTCAGGGTGCCATCGGCAAACCATTTGATGTCGACGTGGTGGTCGTCGAAAGAGGTCTGCTTCACCACGGTGAAAGGCTTGACCCAGTCAAGGCGCTTGGCTTGCTCGCGCCAGAAGCCATCGGGGTTGACCACCGACTGCTGGTACATGGCCTTGTAGGTTGCCTCGTCGGTCAGCGTGTTGGCTGCTACTTCGGGGCGAACGGGGTACAGGGAAGCCGCACTCATCTTTCTTACCTCGGTGACATAGTTGTTGTTGTATGGCCCCTGTTGTAGCCGGGGTGGGCCTATAGAACCATTCGACGATGGTAGTAACAAGACCCTACAAAATACCCAGCTATCCCCATTTATGGCTCTGGCCCGCGGCCTGCGTGGCTTTGGCGCTGCATGAAAAAACCTTTACCACGGGATTGTTACAAAAACCGCCAATAGTGTTTATCAAAAGCACGGGTATATGAATATAACCCGCACGCCTAAAATCAGCTCCGCCAACACGGCACTGTGATTAACAACGTAACAGCCCCCACGAAGGCAACGTTAATCCGAACTCACCCACCCTAAGTTACACACGCGGCCTCATAAGGGCCCCGTGACCCCTTTCGCCCCGAAGAAGGTAAAAAGAGAAATGAAAGCTTTAGTAGTGATGGCCCTCAGCAGCTTGTGCGCAACCGCCGCCCTGGCCGACGAAGCCCCGACTGAGCTGGCTGGCCAGAACACCCCGATTGTTGAAGACTACACGTACAGCACGCACTTGGATGTGGCCAAAGTATTGTCAATGAGCACGGTTCCGGAAGTCTGCCAAGTTGTACCGGTACAAATGGAATATGAAGACTCACAAGGTAAACGCCATATTCTTAATTACCAGGTAATGGGCAACGGTTGCTCTAACGGATAATAACTTCTTATAAAGGCGTTAAACCCTGATCTTATTCGCCGCAAGAAATCGTTCTTGCGGCAAAGAGCCAGCTGACACACCTGGGTCCAAATGTGGGAGCGGGCTTGCTCGCGAAGGCGATACCCGCCACACCAACACCTCAAAACCCTGCACCCTTCCCAGCATTTTTACTCCCCGGAAGCCCACTTCCCCCGCCCTACAAAAAACATCCCACCGCCCGTCAAAAAAATCCTAGCCCAGCAAAGCCTTGCAAACACACGCCTTGGCCGAAAACCACACCATTTTGGCGCTCTGTCGTGACCATCCGCCGCAACACAAAGCCGAATTTTTCCCTATAATGCGCGGGTAAATCGGGCCTGCAATATCCCTTTACACCGGGATGAAGAGCCAGACCTGAGGCCTCCGCAGGAGCATGCATCTGTCGCTCCCCCCTCAAGCCTCACGCAGAGCACCCGTTCACCCAATTGCGTTTAATGCCTGCGCTAGCGGTTGCAACAAACGATTCCTTAAGATCCACCGCGGCCCGAGGGCCGTGTGAACACCCAACCATCCGGTTTCACACGGGCACCTTTGAGCCCTCACGCAGGAGACGACACGTCATGCTGAGCTGGGACGAATTCGACAAAGAAGAAGAAGGCGAAGTAGCCGCTAAAGGCGCCAACGCCGGCCACGCCACCGAAGCCAACATGGACCGCCTCGACGGTGCCGGCGCCGCTGCTGCGCTGGAAGCACGCAATGTGACTGCCAACGACTCCGCTGCGATCATCCGCGCCAAGGCCGCCCTGGACAAACTCGACGTCGCCGAAGGCCTCGCTGAGCTCGAAGGCTCCGCCGCCCGCGTCGCCGTTGACGAAAAGCGCATGATCAACTGCCGCGCCGACCTCAACCAACTCGTGCCATTCAAGTACGACTGGGCCTGGCAAAAGTACCTCGACGGCTGCGCCAACCACTGGATGCCGCAAGAGGTCAACATGACCGCCGACATCGCGCTGTGGAAAAACCCGGAAGGCCTGACCGACGACGAACGCCGCATCGTCATGCGCAACCTCGGCTTCTTCTCCACTGCTGATTCGTTGGTCGCGAACAACCTGGTGCTGGCCGTGTACCGCCTGATCACCAACCCGGAGTGCCGCCAGTACATCCTGCGCCAGGCCTTCGAAGAAGCGATCCACACCCACGCCTACCAGTACTGCATCGAATCGCTGGCCATGGATGAAGGCGAGATCTTCAACATGTACCACGAGATCCCATCGGTGGCTAAAAAAGCCGCCTGGGGCCTGAAGTACACTCGTTCGATCTCCGATCCGAAGTTCGAAACCGGCACCGTCGAAACCGACAAAGAACTGCTGCGCAACCTGGTCGCCTACTACTGCGTCCTCGAAGGCATCTTCTTCTACTGCGGCTTCACCCAGATCCTGTCCATGGGCCGCCGCAACAAAATGACCGGCGTGGCCGAGCAGTTCCAGTACATCCTGCGCGACGAGTCGATGCACCTGAACTTCGGTATCGACGTGATCAACCAGATCAAAATCGAAAACCCACACTTGTGGGATGCCGAGATGAAGGAAGAAGCGACCCAGATGATCCTGCAAGGGACGCAGCTGGAGATTGAATATGCTCGCGATACCATGCCGCGTGGGGTGTTGGGCATGAATGCGGCGATGATGGAGGATTACCTCAAGTTCATCGCGAATCGTCGTTTGTCGCAGATTGGCTTGAAGGAAGAGTATCCGGGGACGACGAATCCGTTCCCTTGGATGAGCGAGATTATGGACTTGAAGAAAGAGAAAAACTTCTTCGAAACCCGCGTGATCGAGTATCAAACCGGCGGCGCGTTGAGCTGGGATTGATTGATGTCAAAGCGCCATGCTATAACAGCTAAAGCCTAATGGATGCTTAGCTGAATAAATTTAAAGCCTCGCTAAAGCGGGGCTTTTTTATAGGGAAGAAAAATGCATACACCTATCTTGCTTGACTATCATGCAGAAAATGGCATTTCAAGAATAAGAAGTCTTTATATAGCAGAAAAATTATATATAGCACTTGAGGATGTCGTATTAACTCTCGCCAAAACGAATACAAATCTAAACAAAGATAATAAAACCGGACTAGGACAACTCATCAAAGCTCAGCTTGAAGTCTTAGATAGCGATGAACATCAGCACTTTCCCGTAGCCGGAGACAACTCAAGCTCTCCTAGAACAGAAGTTTTTATAACTGAGCCAGGCCTATACAGAATAATCTCAAGAGACAGCTCTCCAGCGAGTAAGTCGTTTCAACGCTGGATGTTCCACGAAGTAATACCCGCGGTACGAAAATTCGGCACTTATCCCGCCCCAACCAAACAGGGCGACTCCGAGATAATGTCACTAGCACAAAATTTAGCACAACATACCAACCTACTTATAAGAGAAATAGCAGAACGGGAGAAACTCGCAACAGAGACTAGACTTCGCTTCGAAGAAACCGAAAGACAATTGCAGGAAATCTCTCAAAAAATTGATACGATTTCGTTACCCAGTGGAAATGTTGAGCTAGTAGATGTAGAAACCCACTGCCAAACCTACAGCATAAATATAGACCTAAAGCACCTTAGAGCAATGTGCGCCAAGCTGTGCTTGGAACAAGGGATATCACAAGTAAAGAAAAAATCCGACATCCCTATGGACAATCTTTACCCTGCGCCAATTATTAATGAAGCAATCAAAATAATTCGGAACTAGCCATGAATGAGCTGACGCAATCAGAGTTACCGTTAGAGTTACCATCTGCATCATTTGGAGAAATTGATGGTATACAGATGGGAGTTCTAAACGATACCACACCGTATCTGACAGAGAGGGGGCTAGCCAGACTATGCGGTGTCAACCCAAAAACTATCAGTGACTTAGCCAACAACTGGCATGATGAAACTTTCAAGCCTCGCGGCAGAAAAATAAAGCAACTGCTGACTCAGCAGAACTTCACGTCCGATCGAATAGTCATAAAAACAGAGCAGAACGGCCAAAAAATCAGTGCATACCCTGACACCGTATGCATGGCAATACTTGAGTACTATGCATTCGACTCTGACAACACTGACGCTCAAATAGCGCAAAGAAATTTTCGACTTCTTGCTCGTCAAACTTTAAGAGTATTCATATACGAAGCCGTCGGATTCTCACCACAAGCACTAAAGCTCGACTCATGGAGACATTATCACGACCGAATACTCCTAAACAAATTACCAGCAGGTTATTTCAGCGTTTTTAGAGAGATCGCAGACATAGTCATATCTGCAATCGAGTCTGGATTAATAATAGACACTCATACTGTACCAGACATTAGTGTTAGCCAGATGTGGGCTAAACATTGGGCTTCTGCTGGTCTCGAAAAAACTCATGGGGAAAGAAAAAAATTCCCACATGAGTACCCAGATTACTTCCCACAGTCAGCGGCTAAAACAGAAGCTAACATCTACCCTCTCAGCTCTCTAGGGGAATTTAGAATTTGGCTGGAAAACACGTATCTGCCTCAAAAGTTCCCTGCCTATTTACAGAAGAAAATTGCACAAGGCTTAATACCTCAAAGCACCGCTGGAGCGCTCCTTATTTCCCTCAAGAAGCCTAAATAGGATCAAGAAAAGGGGGAGAATGAGGAGATATCTCCCCCTGAATAGTCTCCACGAGTCGCGAAACAACCCCTATCCAATCACTCTCCTGAAAACTAAAACTCCACCATTGGAGCCCTAGTTTTTACGTATCGAACACTCACACAAGCCAGATAAGATAAAGCCGCCAAAAGGAAAGAAATTGAAACTTATTACCCCCATTCAATCACGAGCCCCGCTGAAACAGAATGAATAATCTTGCGGGCTTGACCGCCATCAACCACCCACCTACCCTCTCGACTCGGCGCCTAAGAAACGCTTTAACCAGAGCGGCCCTCCGCACCCGACAGCCATGCGGCTTTTTTTCGCCAGCGGTTTCTCTACGCCTGTGAAAAATCCCCGTTATGTCGGGAGTGGGCGAATACAAGACCCGAAAGGGGAATATGTCCGGCCCGTCTCTGGTGGGTTTCTTAGCTCCCGACACCCATAACGCCTGCCCTAAGAAAGCAACCAGAGGTAACGGAAATGCCTGGATACTTTGCATCCCCTGCGAAGGTCATTCGCAGCACCCGCACCATTTCTCAAACACGCTCCAGCTCGGAGGTGTGTCATGAATGAACCTACCGTCTTCACCCGCCAAAGTCTGCAACTGCACGCCCTATTATTGGAGAACCAACCATGGTTCTGTGCTCGCGACCTTGGTCGCCTGATGGGGCTGTATCTGCATGAACGAATTGTCAGCAAGCTCGATGAGGACCAGCGGCAAACGCTGGAAATCTGCTATCACGGTCAGCCAGAAAACATGCTGATGATCAGCGAATCCGGCGTGTATGCATTGCTGGTGTATCACTACTCACCAGGGCATCGCCTGTTGCGTGAATGGTTGACCCATCAAGTCGTACCAACCTTGCGTGACAAGCATCAACCACGATCTAAAGACCGCCCGATGCTGAGCTTGCTGGATTGGCCGGAGATGTCGTTGAGTCTTCTGCATTGGCAGGATGAAGGCTGGATTCGGTTACGTGATATGCCGTATCTGTTGCTCAACAGGACTCGCCGGCGAGCACCGCCGAGCAAGACTTGGTTTCAAAAGATGGCAGAGTATTTCCAGCCATCAAGCCATTCGACACGCTGAAACCTCGAGGATAGTCCGTCCGGGCTGATGCTCGGACGGGCCACCAACGCGCATTTCCCAATCCAAGCTGTAACAATGCCGGATGCCTTCCGACGTTCATTCCTATGTCCGACCGGGTAAACTCCCTTGATCATTGCCAGTAAAAGCACAACATCACTACCTCTGGCTGATCTGAATTGCATAACCGTTATCAGCCTGAACCCATGCAGTGGGCACCAGTCACACAGTTATGAGAACCCGCTCCAAACGATCAAGGACCACCCGTGAACCCAGACATGCTCGAAGCCGGCCCCGTAGACGCCAAAGTACTTTCCGTCTTTGACTTCGACGGCACCCTGACCCATCACGACAGTTTCGTGCCATTCCTCAAGTTTGCCTTTGGTACCGGTGAGTTCTACGGCCGGATGGCGAAACTGGCGGTGCCTGGGCTGCGCTTTTTGCTGCGGCAGATCAGCCGGGATGAGTTGAAGGCGCAGTTGATCCGCACCTTTATGACCGGTGTGGAGAAGGCGTGGGTTCAGCAGCAGGCTGAGGCGTATTGCCAGCGCTATTGGACCAAGCTGATGCGCCCCAAGGGCTTGCAGTCGGTGGAAGATGAGGTGAAGTCCGGGGCGGTGGTGACCTTGTGTTCGGCGTCGCCGGCGTTGGTGTTGCAGCCGTTTGCAAATCGGCTGGGGATCAAGTTGATCGGCACTGAGCTCGAGGTGGTCGACGGGGTGTTGACGGGCAAGCTCACGGGGAATAATTGCCGCTGTGAGAACAAGGTGCTGCGGCTTGAGGCGGTGTATGGGGATTTGGGCGAGTATCGGCTGCGGGCCTGGGGCGATACGCGTGGGGATCGGGAGTTGTTGGCGGCGGCGCAGGATGCGCATTTTCGGCATTTTCATTCGAAGAAAAAGCAGGGCAAGTTGCAGCGGTGATGCGGCTGGATGGGGTCGGCAGGTGGACCGAGTCGATCCCATCGCTGCCTCGCTGGGGCTCGAGAGCTCCCACATTTTGAGCGGTGCCAGATGGATAGCGCACTAGCATGGGGTGCTGGGGGCGATGCAGATGGATGGGTTCGGCAGGTAGACCGAGGTGATCCCTTCGCAGCCTCGCTGGGGCTCGACAGCTCCCACATTTGATCTCTGTGGCTCGGGGATCGGCGCTTGGCATGCGCTTTATGTCGCGGCCTTGAGGTCTACGCCCAGGGCTGTTGCGAAGGCTTTTACCATCGGGCTTCTTGGCGCGTTGTGGCGCAGGATCAGGTTGAACGCGGTGCTCAGGTGAACCTGTTCCGGGCACAGTGCGCGCAGGCGCCCTTCCCTGACCAGTGGCGCGGCGTAGTGTTCCGGCAGGAAGCCGAGGAAGCGGCCGGTGAGGATCAGGATGGCGACGGCTTCAACCTGTGAGGCCGAGGCGGACTGGCTGTCGTAGGTGACGAAGTTGGCCTTGTCGCGGTGGATCGCATACCGGTGGTTGACCACTTCGTATTGGCGCAGCACTTCCGGCGTAATGTCGCTCGCATTGAACAGTGGGTGTCCTACGGCGCAGTAGGCGTGGGCTTTTTCTTCGTATAGCGGGAAGTAATCGAATTCTTCGCGGCGTTGGTACACCGGCACGATGCCGACGATCAGCCGCCCTTCCACCACGCCGCGTTCAACTTCGTCCAGTTGCGAGGCCTGTAGGCGCAATCTAATTTTCGGCGATTCGCTATACAGTTTCCCCAGCGCGGTAATCAGCGGCGAATTAACATCGGAGACGGTGTTATCAATAACGCCGACACTAAGGTCACCAATAAGCTCGTTTTGTGCCGAACTAAGCTTGTCGCGAAAACTGTCCACCGAGGTAAATAACTCGATGGAAGCCTGGTACACCAACTTGCCTTCTTCGGTCAGGCCAAAACCTTCGCGGCCCCGTGTGCACAGGCGCATGCCGATACGGATTTCGAGGTCGGAGATCTGTTTGCTGATGGCCGCCAGGCCCACGTTCAGCTCGTTTTGCGCGGCGCTGAAGCCGCCGGCTTCGACCACGGCCATGAACACGCGCAGCAATTTGAAGTCCAGCCCGCTCAGTTGCAGCGGCGGTCGTGTGCCGGGTTTGGGCGGCATGTTTCCAGAAGTGGAAAGTGGGGTTTCCATAATACGCGTTGACCTCAAGTGCCATATTCAACAGGCTTCAACCCAATCCTTGAACATAGCCAGGCGGCGATAATGAACATAAACATCCGCCCTTGGCAACCTTGAATATAGCGGGTTGAACAGCACACAGAGGCTGATTTAACACCTCGCAAAACCTGACACTACGATCAGGACTTTTTACTTTTTGACTGCCTCCGACTCTTCTAAAAACAAGCGTGAGGAACACCCATGTCCCAGCCCACCGACCGCCTTTGGGGCGCTCGTTTCAAGACCGGTCCGTCTGCTGCACTGGCCGCGTTGTCGCGTTGCCCTGAGCACTATTTCCGCCTGACGCCCTACGACCTGGCCGGTTCGCGTGCCCATGCCCGTGAGTTACAGCGCGCCGGTTTGCTGGATGAGTCAGAGACCCAGCGCACCGTCGAGGCCCTGGACCGTATCGGTGAGGACTTCGCCGCTGGGCGCCTGCATCCAACCCTGGATGACGAGGACGTACACACCTTTATCGAACGCGTTTTGACCGAGCGCCTGGGCGCCTTGGGCGGCAAGCTGCGCGCCGGGCGTTCGCGCAATGACCAAACGGCCAACGACCTGCGCCTTTTCCTACGTGACCATGCGCGCACCATCACCACCGAGGTGCTGGGTTTGCAGCAGGCGCTGGTGGAGCAGGCTGAGCAGCACGTCGACAGCATTTGCCCAGGCTTCACTCACTTGCAGCAGGCGCAACCGATTGTGTTTGCCCACCACTTGTTGGCGCACGCGCAGTCGATGTTGCGTGATGTGCAGCGCCTGGTGGATTGGGATGCGCGCACGGCGTTGTCGCCGTTGGGTGCTGCCGCAATGGCAGGCTCGGCGATTGCGCGCCAGCCGGAGCATTCGGCCAAGGAAATGGGCTACACCGGGCCGTGTGAAAACTCGATCGACGCCGTCGCCAGCCGTGACCATGTGGCGGAGTTTCTGTTTGTGGCGGGCATGCTCGGGGTGAACATTTCACGCCTGTCGGAGGAGTTTTGCTTGTGGTCGTCGCGCCAGTTTCGCTGGGTTGTATTGGACGATGCCTACGCCACCGGCAGCTCGATCATGCCGCAGAAAAAGAATCCGGACATTGCCGAACTGGCGCGGGGCAAGGCTGGGCGTTTGATTGGCAACCTGACCGGGCTGATGTCGACGCTCAAGTCGTTGCCGCTCTCGTACAACCGCGATTTGAGTGAAGACAAACACAGCGTGTTGGACAGCGTCGACACCTTGCTGCTGGTGCTGCCGGCGATGGCCGGGATGGTCGCAACGATGAAGGTGCAGGTGGAAGAGCTGCGGCGCCAGGCGCCGATGGGCTTCACCTTGGCGACCGAGGTGGCGGATTGGCTGGCCACGCGCGGTGTGCCGTTCAAGGAGGCGCATGAGATTACCGGCGCCTTGGTGCAGGCCTGTGAGAAGCATGAGATTGAATTGTGGGAAGCCTCGCCGGCGATGTTGGCGGAGGTGGATGCTCGGTTGCTGCCCGAAGTGCGTGACTGCTTGACCCTGGAGGCAGCGATTGCGGCGCGCAGTGGTTGGGGTGGGACGGCGCCGGAGCGGGTTCGCGAGCAGATTGGGCGGTTGAAGGTGGCGTTGGCTGAGCAGCAAAAGTGGGCTGAGAGTTATCAGGGGTTTCGGATTTAAGTCTGGGCATGTGTGATGAGCTCACTGGCGCTATCGCAGGCAAGCCAGCTCCCACATTTGACCGGGTTTCAACCGTTAGACCGCGTACAGCAGTTAGAGCGTTATTAGTTTTGGAGTAACACCATGAACCAAACCCCGGCGGAGCGCTTGGAAGCCGAGCGCAAGTTGTCCGAGAACCAGTTCGATATCACGCAGTACGAGCACGTGCCGCGTCGCTATTACGGGCGGATGTTTTTTGCCACGTTGATCGTGATCGCCCTGGCCGCGTTGTTGCGCGCATTTGCAAATGGCCAGATCGAATGGTCCTACATCGGGCAGTTCCTCACGTCTGAGGCCATCCTGTGGGGCCTGGTCAACACCATCGTCATGTCGATTCTGGCGATGGCGCTGGGTGTGGTGATCGGGGTGATCACGGCGATCATGCGCATGTCGGCCAACCCGATCCTGCGGTATGTGGCCATCACCTACACCTGGCTGTTTCGCGGTACGCCGCTGATTTTGCAACTGCTGCTGTGGTTCAACCTGGCGCTGATTTTCCCGGTGATCGCGATTCCGGGCCTGTTCAGCATCGACACCGTCGACCTGATGACGCCCTTCGTGGCCGCCCTGCTCGGCCTCAGTATCAACCAGGGCGCCTACACCGCCGAAGTGGTGCGCGCCGGCTTGCTGTCGGTCGACACCGGCCAGTACGAGGCGGCCAAGTCCATCGGTATGCCGAGCTTGCAAGCGCTGCGTAGGGTGATTCTGCCGCAGGCCATGCGGGTGATCATTCCGCCGGTAGGTAACGAGTTCATCAGCATGGTGAAAATGACCAGCCTGGCCAGCGTGATCCAGTATTCGGAGCTGTTGCACAACGCGCAAAACATCTACTACGCCAACGCCCGGGTCATGGAGCTGCTGATTGTGGCCGGCATCTGGTACCTGGCGGTGGTGACTGTTCTTTCATTTGGTCAAAGCCGCCTCGAGCGTCGTTTTGCCCGCGGCGCCGGCAAGCGTTCGTAAGCCTGGGTTGAGGAGATTTGCCCCATGAGAAGCATCGTCAAGGCCGTCAACCTGAACAAGTATTACGACGAATATCACGCGCTGCGCGACATCAATATCGAGGTCGAGCAAGGCGAAGTGATGTGCATCATCGGCCCGTCCGGCTCGGGTAAAAGCACGCTGTTGCGCTGTGTGAACCAGCTGGAAAAAATCGACAAGGGCGGCCTGTGGGTCGACGGCGAACTGGTGGGTTACCGCGTCGTCGGCAACAAGCTGCATGAGATGAATGAATCACAGATCGCCCGCCAGCGTCTGGCGACCGGCATGGTGTTCCAACGCTTCAATTTGTTCCCGCACATGACCGTGCTGCAGAACATCATCGAAGGCCCGGTGCAGGTGCTCAAGCGCTCGCCCAAGGAAGCCATCGAAGATGCGCTGGAGTTGCTGGCCCGCGTTGGCCTGGCGGACAAGCGCAATGCCTACCCGGTGGAGTTGTCCGGCGGCCAGCAACAGCGTGTGGCCATTGCCCGTGCGTTGGCCATGCGCCCCAAGTTGATGTTGTTTGACGAACCCACGTCAGCCCTCGACCCGGAACTGGTAGGCGAAGTGCTGTCGGTGATGCGCGATTTGGCCACCAGCGGCATGACCATGATTGTGGTCACCCATGAGTTGGGCTTTGCCCGCGAAGTCTCCAACCGCATGGTGTTTATGGACGCCGGCCAGATTGTGGAAGCCGGCAGCCCCGAAGAAATTCTAATAAGCCCACAAAACCCGCGTACCCAAAGCTTTATTTCTGCCGTTCGCACTTAACTAAAAAACTAACGAGAACGCCCCCATGAAAACATTGTTTATCCCAACGTTGCTCGCAGGCCTGATGGCTTCCACCTGTGTATTGGCGGCATTGCCGGCAGCAATCAAGGAAAAAGGCGAGATCAGCGCGGCCATCGTGCCGAACTACCCGCCGATGGATTTCAAAGACACCGCCACCAACAAGCTCACCGGCCTGGACTTCGACCTGGGCAACGCCCTGGCCGAGCGCCTGGGCGTGAAGATCAAGTGGCAGGAGACCGGCTTCGAGCAGATGCTCAGCGGCCTGACCACCAAGCGTGTGGACATCGTGCTGTCGGGCATGAGCGACACGGCCGAACGCCAAAAGGCTGTGACCTTCATCGACTACTTCACCAGCGGCCCGCAACTGTACACCCTGGCCAAGCGTGAAGACCTCAAGGAGTTGACTGACCTGTGCGGTAAAAAAGTCGGCACCAGCCGCCGTACCACCTGGCCGTCGGAAATTGCCGCGTGGAGCAAGGAAAACTGCGAAGCGGCGGGTAAGCCGGCCATCGTGGTGATCGGCACTGAAGGCTCGGCGGATGCACGGGCGCAGTTGCAGCAGAACCGCCTGGATGCGGCGATGCAGGGCAGCGAGACGATTCCTTATCTGATGTCGCTGGACAAGGGCAAGTACAAGCCGGTGGGCCTGGCGATTTCCAAGCAGTTCACGGGGCTGGGGATTGAGAAGAGCAACACCGAATTGGTCACGGCGATCAGTGAAGCGTTGCAGGGCATGATTGAGGATGGAACGTACGGCAAGATCCTGAAGAAATGGGACCTGGAGCAGGGTGCGGTCGAGAAAATCAGCATCAACGCCGGCCAGTAAACACCACAAACTCCTGTGGGAGCTGGCTTGCCTGCGATAGCAGTGGATCAGCTTGCATCTACATCGCCTGACTCACCGCCATCGCGGGCAAGCCCGGCTCCCACAGGGGATCTCCATTGAGCTTTAGAACAGTGCTCGGCTCGGCTGCGCATTTATGACAAGGACATCCACCCCACCGTGGCCACCTACTCCCTGGTAATCCGCCGCCTGATGATCTGCTCGGTGACCATCGTGGTCAGCCGCGCCATGACCAGTCCCTTGCTGGCCTTGCTGCTGAGCACCCGACTGGGTCTCAATCAACAGGACATCGGCCTGCTGATGGGCATCGCGGTGTTCATCGCCACACTGCTCGGCCTCTACGGCGGCTACATCATCGACCGCCTGGAAAAGCGCAAGCTGCTGATCCTGGCCATGCTCTCCAGCTCCATCGGCTTTCTGTTACTGACTTTTGCCAGCAACCTCTACCTCACCACCCTGACCCTGGTCATCACCGAAGCCGCGTCGGCATTATTCCTGATCGGCTCCAAAGCCATCATCAGCGAGAACTTGCCAGTGGGTGATCGGGCCAAAGTGTTTTCCTTACGCTACACACTGACCAACGTCGGCTATGCCACCGGCCCGATGGTCGGCGTGGTGATCGCCGGCCACATGCAACTGGCGCCGTTCCTGATCGCCAGCGCCATTGCGTTTGGCAGCCTGTTCCTGATGATCGGCATCCCGCCCACCCAGCGGGACGACAGCAACAAACCCTTAAGTTTTCTGACCACCCTGCGCACGTTGCGCAACGACCGCACGCTGATCCTGTTCACCAGCGGCAGTTTGTTGAGCACCATTGTCCACGGGCGCTACACCCTTTATCTGTCGCAGTTTTTGCTGGTGGCCTACAAGCCGGCCGAGGCGCTGAAGATTCTGTCGGCGGTGCTGGCCTGCAATGCCATTACCGTGATCTTGATGCAGTACCAGATCGGCCGCTTCCTCAAGCGCGAACAACTGCGCTACTGGATCGTGCTGGGCACCCTGCTGTTCATTGCCGGGCTGATCGGCTTCAGCCAGGCGCACAGCTTGCTCACGTGGTGCCTGGCGATGTTCGTGTTCACCTTGGGCGAGATGATCATCTACCCCTCGGAGTTCCTGTTTATCGACACCATCGCCCCGGATGCCCTGCGCGGCAGCTACTACGGCGCGCAGAATCTGGCGGCGTTTGGCGGGGCGATGAGCCCGGTGATTTGCGGTTATCTACTGATCAATGCGGCACCCGTCAGCATGTTTTATGCCCTCGGCGCACTGACCGCCGTGGGCGGCACCTTGTGTTTCCTGAGTGGACGGCGTGTAGCCAGCACGCCTCATATCTAAATGTGGGAGCACGCCCGCTCCCACACTTTTGATCTCCTTAACGGCGAAGTTTTGCGTAATATCCAGCAATTCATCTCACGGACCCGAGCCCCATGAAATTCGACACGGCCTACAGCCTGAGTCTCGATGACAAGCTGTCGATCTACGACGTACGAGACCTGAATTTCGACGAAACGGCCGACTTCGATTCCGACAAGGACCGTTTCCTGTGCCCCAACGATGAATGCCGCGCGGCATTTGATACGGGCAATACGTTGAGCACATTCAACGCGAAAAACGTCAATTACCTGCGCACACCGCACTTCAAGAACAAGACCAGCACCCGGCATATCGACGGCTGCCGCTATGCCAGCACGCACAAGACCGCAGCCGGCGAAAGTGACGACGAGCGCGAGGACAATTTCCCATCGGAATTTGTGCTGACACGGCGTCAGTACGAACGTAAAACGCCACGGGTTGGGTCCGAGGCCAGCGCCCCACAAGAGCCAACGAAAGCGCCTTCAACCCGCTCCGAACCATCCCACAGAGCAAGCGATTCAACCCCGGACAAAACCAGCGTATTCGCCCACCCGGTGGAATGCTACGTGTCGAACATCGACGACAAGGACAGGCTCAAGGCCATGCCGCTGAAGATCGGCGAGCACACCGCGACCTACTGGACGTTTTTCAAGAAAATCGAATACCTGCAGGACAACAACGGCCTGATCTACTGGGGCAGGATCAAGGCGATCAAGGACTACACCAGCAGCTTTCGCATCGACTTCGAAAAGAAGGTGTGGCTCGACAAGAAGCCCTACTCGGTCAATGTCTACCTGAGCAAAAAACTCATCGAGAACTACCGCAAGCGCAAGGCGTTCCTTGAGCAGATCAAGGCGGCGGTGGACAGTGAGCGGCCGCTGTACTGCTTCTTCTACGGCGTAACGCCGGCGTTGAAACAGGTGCCCAGCAAGAAGAACCCCGAGCAGACGTTCGGGGTGTTCAGCGCGAATATCGAAAACCTCGATCACCTGATCATTCGGGAGGCGCCAGGGGTGGAATGAGGGATAGCTGAAACGCTATAAAAAAATCCAGTTGATGAGCGGTCAAAACAACTGTACAAAAACACAGTATAGTTTGCCCTCCCCCGTCGAATCCTGGAGAAACCCCATGTCCTCTCTGGCAATGAGCTCTTTCGTAGAACAACAGATCGTCCTGCATCAATTCACCGCCAAGCACAGCGTGCAGGCCCGCGCGATGCTGGGCTGGAGCCGGGAAGACCTGGCCCGCCAGGCCGGGCTGGCGGTGGAAGCGGTTCAACGCTTTGAAAGCCAGGCCGATGCGGCTGATGAAACCCGCTTGGCATTGGCATTTCGGCTGGAGGCTGAAGGGCTGGTGTTTTTCCCGGGGTTTGCGCCGGGGTGGGGCATGAGTGCACGCAGGTTTGACCGCCCCCAGGCCGAGCCCAGCGCACAAGGCATCATTTCGCGACTGATGGGCTCAACAGCGGCATCAATTGATTCACCAACGCCGCAACCGAATGGTGCGTAGAGTCCAGCCGGATCACCGGGCAGGTCAATGGTTTCAGCCAGCTTTCATGCCGACGCAGGCTGCGTAGGCTGTGATTGCCCTCATCGTAACGGGCGGCCCAGGCGAGGAAAGCCACACTGTTTTCATGGCGGCTGCCTCCCGCCAGTACCCGGTCGCCGTAGCGTTGCACTTCACGCAGGCGCAGGCGGCTCAGGCGTATTTGCGGGTCCACACGCAGGAATACGACATGCGTGAACTGCGGGATCATGGCATCGCCCCAGCCGCACAGTGAGCCGGACACCACCCAGCCCTCGAGGTCGGCACTCTGTTCCACCAGCAGTCGGGTGCGTTCATCCCTCAGCCGAGCGACGGTGAAGGGCTCCGAGGTTTGCTGCCAGTAGAAGTCGTCGGAGTCAAAATAAGCGACATTCAGGCGTTCGGCCAAAGCCCTTCCCAAGCTTGTGGTACCGGCACCCGCCGCGCCGAGGATATGGACTCTGTAGGTCATGGCTTCCCTCAATGGCATTGAGTGTCATCACTCAGGCTTGCCGCGCCCGGCGCAACATTTAAAGCCCAGGTTTCGCGCTGATTTGAGCCGCCTGCTCGACGCCAGTCTAAGAACTGCAGCCCCTAAGACGTTAAGACCCTCGCCACTCACATCGTAGGAGAGTTCAGCGCGCCACGTAGTTGCTAGGGATGGCCTGACACGCAAGCGCTCATCTGTCGAAACGCGCACAGCAGCGTGGGCAGCGCATCACGCGCCCACCGGGCGCCATAAACCCAGAGTTTGGCGCCCTCTTCCAAAGGTTCGCACAGCGAGGGATACCCGTTTGTACAAGCCCCGTGAAACGCGGCGCTCTGCTCGTCAGATACCAAGGCGTCCAGGCGATGCGCTGTCACCAGCTCATCAATTTCATTAGAACGCTGCAGGCTGAATTGAAGGTTGTAATTCTCACGTCGGGCGTCCACCGGCACCAATTGCGCACCGGCCTGACGCAGAACCTCAAAGGCACGGCGCAAAGCCGCGCTGTGTTCGACGGGTTCGCGATGATCGCCGCACACATACCGATCCGCAAACCCGATGCGCCACCCCGACAGCATTTGGGAAGGCGTGAAGGTGGTGTTGTTCAGCACCAGGGGGACCTCCACCATCACCGGCCCAGTGGGGTCGACATCACTCACAGCGATGAGGGATAAGGCAGGGTCCCGCACGGCTCGCATGAGTGGCGCCAGGGTGTTATAGCCAGGAATGGGCGCGACGCCCCTGGAGTGCTCGGCAGCGAAGACGACACCCGCCAGGTTCGCTTTATCGGGGTGAGAATGAACGGGCACATGCGCCGAGCTCATCTCTTCGCCAGTCAATGGCTCCAGGTGACAGGGCATACCCAATTGCCAATGCGTCCTACAATCTTTTTCCATCAAAACCTGCACCCCGGGAATAACTTTCCCGGGATGATCGCACTCCCATCTGGCGTTTGTCGCAGGGCGGAAACACCCTGAAAAGACCTTTTTTAAAAGCCCCTTGCCTCAGCCCGCAGCGTGCTCTTGCGCGCCTTGAGTTTCTACGTCCAACCACCAGGCATGCCCGCGTTCGGGCTGGTTCAAGCTGAACGCCTGCCCCATCGCCGGCGTGGTAATCGACACGTTGCGCTCCCAGGCCAGGGCCATGATGCGGTCGAACGGTTCGTGCCAGGCGTGAAACGCCAGGTCAAAGGTGCCATTGTGAATCGGTAGCAGCCAGCGGCCCTTGAGGTCGATATGGGCTTGCAGGGTCTGTTCCGGCTGCATGTGCACGTGGGGCCAGTCGACGTTGTAAGCGCCTGTTTCCATCAACGTCAGGTCAAACGGGCCATATTGTTCGCCGATACGTTTGAAGCCATCGAAGTAACCCGTGTCGCCGCTGAAAAAGATCCGCCGCGCGCCGTCGATCATTACCCAGGAACACCACAAGGTCTGGTTGCCATCAAACAGGCCGCGCCCAGAAAAATGCTGCGCCGGCGAAGCGATAAACCGAATGCCATCGACCTCGGTGCCTTCCCACCAATCCAGTTGCCGGACTTTGCTGGCATCCACGCCCCATTTGACCAGAAGGTCGCCCACGCCTAACGGCGCGAGAAAGTAACGGGTTTTGTCGGCGAGTTGGACCACGGCGTTGCGGTCAAGGTGGTCATAATGATTGTGGGAAAGAATCACCGCCTCCAGCGGCGGCAAGTCTTCAAGGCTGATAGGCGGCTGGTGGAAGCGCTTGGGGCCGGCCCAACTGAACGGTGAGGCACGTTCGGCGAACACCGGGTCGGTGACCCAGAATTTACCGCGCATTTTCAGCAGTACGGTGGAGTGCCCCAGGCGGAACACGCTGTGATCGGGAGCGGCCAACAGCAGCTCACGCGTCAAGGCTTGCACCGGGATCTTGCCCACCGGGCGCGTACTGCGCGGCTTGTTAAACAGCATGTTCCAGAAAATACGCAACGTCTTGCCAAAGCCGCCATGCTGAACCGGGGCGTCGTTGCTGAAATTTCCTTGCGCCTGCTCGGCAGGCTTGAGCGCCGCAGGCGCTGGGTCGAGACGGGTTGATATCGTGGCCATTGCAGAGTGACTCCTACGGTCCGCTCATGAACTACACTGCACAGTGTAGTTTCTAGATTGCAACAAAACGCGAAGCAAGTAAACTGCCGAGTGTAATTTCCTCTAAGAGCCGAACGCCCCCCATGACTGCTCCCCTGCGCCTCACCGACCGTAAACGCGAAGCCATCGTGGCAGCTGCCATCGCCGAGTTTCGGGCTAACGGGTTCGAGGTCACCAGCATGGACAAAATCGCCGCCACTGCAGGTGTTTCCAAGCGCACGGTGTACAACCACTTCCCCAGCAAGGAAGAGTTGTTCGCAGAAATCCTCCACCAATTGTGGGCCAGCAGCGTTGCGCAGTTGGACGTGAGCTACGCCAGCGACCGACCGCTGCGCGATCAATTGCGCGGGTTACTGCAAGCGAAGATGCAGATGATGTCGGACACCAATTTCCTCGACCTCGCCCGTGTCGCGATTGCCGCCACTATCCATTCCCCGGAACGCGCGCAAGACATGGTCAACCGTCTGAGCAAACGCGAAGAAGGCTTCACCCAATGGGTACGTGCCGCACAGGACGATGGCCGACTTTCCTGCACCGACCCGGCCTTCGCCGCCCACCAGATACAAAGTCTGCTCAAAGCCTTCGCCTTTTGGCCGCAAATCACCCTGGGCCAACCTGTCCTGGATGCCGCCAGCCAAGCCAACGTGATCGAATCGGCTATCGATCTGTTCCTGGCGGGTTATGAAGTCAGCGCTTCCCGCCCGCAGTAAAACCCGATTGCATGAACCACATTCCAGGCTCTTTTTGCGTATTCACCGGTTGTGCCGCGCAAATGGCTTGGAAGGACACTGATTATTCCCACTCGAATAACTGACAATATTCACACTTATTATTCGAGCAACGGCTCTAACCGCTGACGCACGCTGTTGCATCTGCACAAAAGAGCTGACCCGGAACACTATGGAAAACAGATTAGGCAAAGGGCTGTCATTTGCCAGACGTATCTACAAGCCAAGAATCATCGGCCTGGGGGTTGGTTGTATCAGTGTCGTCGGCGCTCTTTACCCTCTGGCGATGCCAGGCTGGGTCTGGGCGTTCCTGCTATTCAATGGTTTTGCCTGGGCACATGTGGCGTACCAACTGTCCGTTCACTCGCCGTTTCCGTACCAAGCCGAACAGCGCAACCTGCTTTATGACTCGTTGTTCGTCGGCTTCTGGGCCGCCGCTGCCCAGTTCAGCCCTCTGACGGCCGTGACCATTATGTCAATGATGACCATGAACAACGTCGCCGCCGGCGGCAAGCGCCTGTTTCTGCGCGGGCTGCTGGCACAGGCCGCCGGCGTCGGCATGGCGTGGGGCTTGTTCGGCATCAAGTTCAACCCCAGCGTCAGCCTCATCCAGGTCTACACCTGCCTGCCGATGTTGGCGCTCTACCCGGTGGCCATCGGCATGGTCTGCTATCAGTTGGCGATCAAGCTGTCGGAACACAAGCGCGCCCTCAGCGCCCAGAGCCGCATCGACAGCCTGACCGGCCTGCTCAACCATGGTTCGTGGAAAGACCTGCTGAACCTCAAGTTCCATAAGTGCCAGCAGCAACACGGCCAAGCCACGATCGCCCTGATCGATATCGATCACTTCAAGCAGATCAATGACACTTACGGCCATATCGTCGGGGATGCGGTATTGCGTCAGTTGAGCCAGAAATTACGCCTGCACCTGCGACAAAACGACTTGGCTGGCCGTTATGGCGGCGACGAGTTCTGTGTGATTCTTCCGCAAATGCCGCTTGAAGAAGCGGCGCAGGTCATGGAACACATACGCGAACTATTTAGTAACTATCGTAATCCGCAGATCCCTGAGCTGCGCGTGAGCCTGAGTATCGGCCTGGCAGACTTCCGCCCTGTCTACAGCGATGCCGCCATGTGGCTCAACGCCGCGGATCGCGCGCTGTACGCGGCCAAGGACACAGGCCGTAACCGGGTTACTGTCAGCGACTACGTCATCGCTCATTCCGCCTAAGTTGTCATACAACATCTCGTCTGAATCTTCTGTCAGCACCCCACAGCGATAGCATAATGCCTCCATTGGTCGCCTGCCCCATGATGGTCCTGCTCTGGCAGCGAACTTCTTGGCAGGCTTATCACTCTGAGTCCGTTGTTCAACCCCCTCTGTCAGCATCAGGAAGCTGACAATGAGCAAGTCAACCGTAAGGCCCAGGGCCGTACGGGGTCAGGCGCACATTCATGGATACTTTAGACGCGTGCTTCCCCGAGCCCTCGAACATGCTATTCAACGCCCATAAAAAAACCATCAGTACCCTGCAACACACCAACGCCCAGCAAGCCAGCATGCTGGATGCCATCGAACGCTCCATGGCAGTGATCGAATTCGACCTGCAGGGCGTCGTGCTGCGGGCCAATGACAACTTCCTCAAGACCATGGGCTACCGCGCCGAACAGATCGTGGGCCAGCCCCACCGAATGTTCTGCACGCCCGCCTTCGCCCGCAGCGCCGAGTACAACCAGTTGTGGACGCAATTGCGCAATGGCCAATTTCAGTCCGGCACCTTCGAACGGGTGGCTGGCAGCGGACAGTCGGTGTGGCTGGAGGCCAGCTACAACCCGGTGCGCAATGACACGGGCCAGGTGATCAAAGTGGTGAAGTACGCCATGGACGTCACACCGCGCCTGCAAACCGAAAGCGAAGCCAACGCCAAACTGGGCGCCATCGACCGCGCCATGGCGGTGATCGAGTTCAACCTCGACGGCACCATCATCACGGCCAACGGAAACTTCCTGCAGCGCATGGGTTACACCCTGTCGCAGATCCAGGGCCAGCATCACCGCGTATTCTGCAAACCGGAGCTGGCGAATAGCTCGGCATACAGCGAGTTCTGGAAACGTTTGAACCAGGGCGAGCTGTTCAGCGGCCAGTTCGAGCGCATTGATAAAAACGGCCAGACCGTGTGGCTCGAAGCCAACTACAACCCGGTCTACGACGCCAGCGGGCGCCTGTGCAAAGTGGTCAAATTCGCCTCCGACGTCACCGCCAGGGTGCAACAGCATGCCGCCGACGCCGCGAGCGCCAACCAGGCGTACCACATCTCCATGAACACCCGGGACATTGCCGAAAAAGGCGCCGACGTGATTCAGCAAACCGCCAGCGGCATGCGCGCGATCGCTGCCGACATTGACGGTTCCTCGCAACTGATCGCCAAGCTGGGCGAGCGTTCGCAACAAATCACCGCCATCGTCAACACCATTCGCGGGATTGCCGACCAGACCAACTTGCTGGCGCTGAACGCGGCCATCGAAGCGGCGCGCGCCGGTGAGCAAGGCCGTGGCTTTGCCGTGGTGGCCGATGAAGTACGGCAATTGGCGGCACGTACCAGCGGCTCGACGGCGGAAATTTCCAGCATGATCGCGATGATCCAGGACGAAACCCGCCAAGCCATCGAGAGCATGGACAGCACCCGCGACCGTGCGGCGCTTGGGGTCGACCTGGCCAACCGTGCAGGCACGGTCATCCTGCAAATTCGCGAGGGCACTACCGAGGCGGTGCAAGCGGTGAGCGCGTTTGCCAACGAGCGGGGCAATCACTGACCGGTTCTTCATGTGCCTGGCTGGGGGCTCGGTCTATAGTGCTTGCTTGTCTTAACGCTTAGGATTCGAGCCCGCCATGACCCCAGACGTCACGCCCCCTGCAAAGCCGCAAGCTGCGCCCGTCGACCACTTGCGTTTCCACCGAGGCCACGCCCACCTGGCGACGACCTTCGGCAACGACACCTTCGCCCTGAAGGCCGAAGCCTTCGCGCGCTTCTTTGGTACCCCGACGTTCCTCGGCGCGCAAACCGTGATCGTCCTGGTGTGGATCGTGCTGAACATCACCGGCATCACCCAATTCGACGTGTACCCGTTCATCCTGCTCAACCTGGCTTTCAGCCTGCAAGCCGCCTATGCCGCGCCGTTGATCCTGCTGGCCCAGACGCGTCAGGCCGCCCGCGACAAAGCCCAGTCCGACGCAGACGCGCAACACCGCGAAGCCATCGCCATCGCCAACACCGAACGCCAGGCCCAGGCCGAACAGACCACCCAGCAACTGCTGGATTTGCTGGAACAGAACACGCGGCTGACGGAAATGACCAAGAAGCTCACCGAGCGTATTGAGACCCTGACGTGCGAAATGCATGAACACTTCGTGCGAAAACCCTAACGACGCGACCAGCGCACATGCCTTCCCAACTCATCAAACAACGCGACCACCGAACGCAGCGCCCGGCAATCCGGGCGCGTCAACAACCACAGCGCCGTGTCACGTCCCGCCAGAGTGGGGCCCAGGGGCTGCAAACCATCCGCCAATAGAAAATCCGGCAGCGCAGCCACCCCCAGCCCCGCGCGCACCAGCTCGGTGACCGACAGCATGCTGTTGCAGCGATAACTGGGGCGCACACCCGGCAAGTGCTCGCGGCGCCAGGCGACAGTGGGGTGGTCGGGCAGGAAGTCATCCGGTGCGATCCAAGCCAAATCGGCCAGCTCCCGCCCTTCGTGCCGCCGCACGAAATCTGCACTGGCGCACACCTGATAGGCCACCGTGCCCAGGCAGCGGCCGACAAGATGTTCCGGCGGTGTCTTGGTCAGGCGCAGGGCGATATCCGCATCGCGACGGCTGAGGTTGGCAAAATCGTTGGAGGTGCTCAGTTCCAGCGTCAACGCCGGGTAATCGGGCATGAACCGCGCCAACGCCGGCAACAGCAGGCCTTGCAATACCGAATCGGTACAGGTCAGGCGCACGGTACCGCTGATCACTTCGCCGCCCTGCTCCACCCCAATGCGCGCCGCCTCCAACGCTTGTTCTGCATGCTCGGCCTGCTGCGCCAGATTGCTGGCCAAGCTGGTGGGCAGGTAGCCGGCGCGGCTTTTTTCAAACAAGGTCTGGCCCAGCGCCGCTTCCAATCGCCGCACCGCGCGGAACACCGTGGACACATCCACCCGCAACAGTGCCGCCGCCCGTGCCAGGGTACCGCCGCGAACCAGGGCGAGGATCAGCGACAGGTCGGAGTAGTCAATTTGATAGTGCGTGGCTGCATTGAGCATATGGGCAAACGCCAATTTTGATTGCGTGAGCGCCAATCTATAGTGTGACCCAGGACACAACAAGCCATGGGACGTACACGATGAAAGCCACAACCTTGCACCTCGCCCTGATCGGCGATTACAACCCCGACGTGATTGCACACCAGGCGATACCCGTGGCGCTGCAACAAGCAGCCGACACCTTGGGCTTGAGCGTTCACGTGCAATGGCTCGATACCGACTCGATCACCCCCACCCGCGAACTGCATGGCTTTGACGGCTTCTGGTGTGTGCCCGCCAGCCCCTACCGCGACACCGACGGCGCATTGCGCGCGATCCGTTTTGCCCGCGAGCAACGGCGCCCTTTCCTCGGCACTTGCGGTGGTTTTCAACACGCGGTGCTGGAATATGCCCGCCACGTGCTGGGCTGGGCGGATGCGGAACATGGCGAGCTGGCGCCCGAGGCCAAGCGCGCGGTGATAACGCCACTGAGCTGCACGCTGGTTGAGGCCACCGACACTGTGCGTCTGGCCCCCTACACCTGCATCGCCGAGGCCTACGGTACGCTGGATATCCACGAAGGCTATCGCTGCCGCTACGGCGTGAACCCGGACTTCGCCAGCGCCTTGCTCGAAGGCGACTTGATCCCCAGCGGCCATGACTCGGCGGGTGATTTACGCGCCGTAGAACTGCTGGACCACCCGTTTTTCGTCGCCACCCTGTTCCAGCCGGAACGCGCAGCACTCAAGGGCGTCACTCCGCCGTTGGCGCTTGCCTTGCTCAAGGCCTGCCAGGCTGTGTACCGATGATCGCCAACACGCCCGCTGCCCCCTATTACGCGGTGATTTTCAGCTCATTGCGCACCGAGGGTGATCAAGGCTACGGCCAGGCGGCTACCCGCATGCTGGAACTCGCGCGCGAACAACCGGGATTTCTGGGGGTGGAATCGGCACGTGAAGACGGCTTGGGGATCACCGTGTCCTACTGGAACAGCGAGGCGGCGATCCTGGCCTGGAAACAGCAAGCCGAACATCGCGCCGTGCGCGAGCAAGGGCGTGCGACCTGGTATTCGGCATGCCACACGCGCGTGTGCAAAGTGGAGCGGGCCTACCTGTTTGAGCGCTGAAAATGTACCCCTGTGGGAGCTGGCTTGCCTGCGATGGCGGTGTGTCAGCCAACCGATGTAGAGGCTGACCCACCGCGATCGCAGGCAAGCCAGCTCCCACCTTTGATCTTCAACGTCTGTAGAGCAGCGTTCGCTTAGCTGACCAAACTGCGCAATGCGCTGATCTGCGGGATTTCCACCCGGCGCATGTACACGCGCAACGGCTCGGTGATGTTAATGCGGTCGTCAATGTTCTGGTCCAGCAACAACTGAAGGCGTTCGCGCGACAGGGTCATGGTGTCGTCGGCGGCGGGTAGCCAGACAAACTCAGCGGTGGGAATGATGCCGTCATCGGCCACATCCATGCCAAAAGAGTCTTCGCTGAAACGCACGATGTACTGGCCGGTTTTGCGATTAAGGCCGACAAAACCATGGAGGTGGTCGGCCGCCTGGCAGATAAGTTCGGACGTGATGCGCATGGTAAACCTCACTGAAAAGTCCCACTGGGACTGGAAAGATGGTTTACACGCGTGGCAGAAAATACCGCCCTCTAATGGGGCAGCTTGGGCCAAGAATACTGCAATGCAGCACAAAAAAACCCAGAAAAATGGCCACTGCGCACGTTAATGTCGGTTTGGTGATAGCGCCTTTCGCAATCAATTGTTAAAAAGGACGCCTTCTCAAAGTTACCTCCACGAAAGGACTTCGCATATGCCTGTCACGTTTTCCAAGAGCGCCTTGCTGCTCGCTCTGATGCTCGGCCTTGGCCAGGCACAGGCTGCCGACCCGATCAGCCCGGCTGAATTGGCGACAAACGAAGGCATTCCGTACCCGGCCGTCATCGCCCACCGTGGCGCTTCCTACGACGCCCCCGAATCAACCGCCGCTTCCTACAAGCTCGCACGCGACCTGGGTGCCGACTACCTGGAAATGGACCTGCAACGCAGCAAGGACGGCGTGCTGTTCGCCCTGCACGACAACAACCTGCAGCGCACCACCGACGTGGCCACCAAATTCCCGGAGCGCAAAGACGCTACCGCCAACGAATTCACCTGGGCTGAATTACGCACCCTGGACGCCGGCAGCTGGTTCAACGCCGCCTACCCGGACCGCGCCCGCCCGGCGTTCGTTGGCTTGAAAATCCAGAGCCTGGACGAAATCATCAAGATCGCCGAAGGCAACCCGCAGCACAAACCCGGCCTGTACATTGAGACCAAGGAGCCCAAGCAATTCCCGGGCATCGAAGCCGACCTGAAAAACAAGCTGCTGGACAAGGGCTGGTTGAGCTCCGCCGGCTCCAAGCTGGGCAAGAGCAACACGGGTGTGGGCCAGGGCAAAGGCCGTGTGGTGCTGCAAACGTTTGAAAAAGACAGCTTGAAAGAGCTGCAGAAAGAAATGCCCAACACCCCGAAAATCCTGTTGCTGTGGGTGGGCCCAGGCAGCATCGAGCCGAAATCCGCGCAGACCTTCGCTGAATCCGGCGAGCCGACCAAAGCTGCTTACTACGCCAAGCAAGAGCCGAAAGACGCGGCCGAGTTCGAAAAATGGGTCGATGAAGCCAAGAGCCTCGGCGCCATCGGCACTGGCCCTTCGGCCGAGCTGACCAACCATGGCGACCAGAGCTACACCGACCTGGTGAAGCCTGAGATGAACAAGCTGACCCACGACAAGGGCCTGCTGGTGCACGTCTATACCGTCGATGAGCCGGTGGACTTCGAAAAAGTGATGAAAGCCGGCGTCGATGGCATTTTCACCAACCGCGCCGCCGAACTGCTGAAGTTCTACAAGCGCTGGCCGTCCTCGAGTGTGCAGGATTTGCTGAAGGACAACGGCTACTGAGTGAGTCGGGCCTTGGTGTCAGTGCGCCATTAAGGATGAGTTAAGTTGCGCCGGTTAATCTGGCGCCACTTAAACAGCTCACCCAGAAGGACATACACCATGAAAACCCTGACCGCCCTGTTCGCCGCAACCGCCCTGACCCTGACTGCCGGCCTGGCCCAGGCTGACGTTCGTCCGGATCACATTGAAGGCCTGCTCAAGTCCGGCGCCGTCATGCCGTTTGAGAAACTCAATGCCGCCGCCGTGGCCACCCACGCCGGCGCCAGCATCACCGACACTGAGCTGGACCACAAAAACGGTGTACTGGTTTACGAAGTTGACCTGACCGACACTGCTGGCAAGCGCTTTGAAGTGAAGCTCGACGCCAAGACCGGCGCCGTGCTGGAAAACAAGCAAGACACCTGAGTCAACTGCCAAAAAAACCGCGCCACGTTTAACGTGGCGCGGTTTTTTTATGGGCGCTCGCCAAGTGATCAGTGATCATGACTGGCCAGGGGTTATACATCGTCGAGCAGAACACCCAGGCCCACGGTGGTGAACTGAGCGTGTCCACCTAGCAGGGCACGGTGTTCAGCTTCAGCCTGCCGCTCCTCTGATCAGGCGCCCAGACGCGCCGTCACTTGATTGAGCTCCGCCGACAAACCTCGCAGGTTCTGGCTGGCCGCTTCAGTGCGCTGCACATTGTCCATGTTCGCCGTGGCCACAGTGGTGATTTGCGTGATATTGCGCGAGATATCTTCGGCCACCGAGGTCTGCTCCTCGGCTGCCGTGGCGATTTGGCGATTCATGTCACGGATCGCCTCTACGGCCAGCGTGATGTGATTGAGCATCGCACCGGCCTGGGAGACTTTTTCCACACTCTCATCGCTGCACGACTGGCCACTGACAATCGCCTCGGCCGCATCCACCGCGCCGGTTTGCACCGCGTGGATAATCTGGTTGATCTCGATGATCGACGCCGCCGTGCGTTGCGCCAGGCTGCGCACCTCATCGGCCACCACCGCAAACCCACGGCCCGCTTCGCCTGCCCGCGCCGCTTCAATGGCGGCGTTGAGTGCGAGCAGGTTGGTCTGCTCGGCGATGCCGCGGATCACTTCCAGCACTTTGCCAATGCGTACACTGTCGGTTTCCAGGCGACGGATGATGGTGCCGGTGTTGAGGATTTCATTGCGCATCTGGCCAATGGTGGCGATGGTGACCTTCATCACTTCGCCACCTTCGCGGGCCGAATGATCCGCCTCATCGGCGGCGCGCGAGGCACTGGCCGCGTGGCGTGCAACCTCTTGGGCGGTGGCTGACATCTCGGTCATGGCGGTGGCCACCTGGTCGGTGCGGTTGAATTGTTCATGGGTACCGTTCGCCATCTGCCCGGCGATCGAACTCAACTCGCCGCTGGCACTCACCAGGTCAGTGGCGCTGCGCTGCAAGCGGTTGAAGGTTTCGGCGAGGAAGTCACGCAGCGTATTGGCAGCGGCGGCCAGATGGCCCAGTTCATCCTGACGGCGACTGGCGACACGTTCGGCAAAACGACCGTGGCTCAGTTGGGTCACGTAGTCGATCAGGCCGCGAATCGGCAGGATCAGGTTGCGGTTGATCAGCCACAAGCTGAACAGACCGATCACCACACCCGACAGCAACATGATTGCCAGCCCCGCCATCACCGTGCGTTCGGTATAGGCGCTGATGGCTTGGGACTGCTGGCTGCCCTGCGCGCGCAGGTCACTGACCAGGGTGCTCATCTGCTCGCTGGTGGCACGGTCCACACCTTTGACAGCGTTGTCGCCGGCAGTCTGGTCGGCACCGGCAGCCATGTAGGCATCACGCCCCTTCTGGTAAGCCACACCCAACTGCAAGTGTTCCTGGCGCAGGCTGTCAATGCGCCGGCTCAGGCCGGGGTCATTCTGAGTCTGGCTGACCAGCCGAGTGAGAATGCCCTGCACATCGCGTTGCCGGTCCTGGAACTGGCCCCAGTATTTTTCCAGGTCCTGGGGCTGTTTGCCGCGCAGCAATACGTTTTTCCACTCCTGCACTTGCACCTTGAATTGCAGGTTGGCTTCGTCAATCAATTGAGAGGTGAGCAAGGGCCCATCGATCAGGCTGCGATAACTTTGCACGCCGTTAGAGAGGAAGTTGAAACAAGCCAGTGCGATCAACAAAATCGCCAGCAGACTGCCGCTGAGCAGCGACAAAATTTGTGCTCTCAAGGAAGTGCGCAAAATATTCATGGGGAGAAGCCTCAAAACAAGGAAAAAGGTGCAAGCACGCCATAACGTCCCTGTCATCAAGACTTAGCCCATTCGCAGCGGTCCTTATCCCTTGAATCGGCCGACCCAGAGGCTTCTTGAACGATTTCTGACAGGTGGTCAACAAAATGTCATTTCAGCGAAATAAACCGCAAACCGTCACAATTTTGTCAAATTTCCTTGCAATGATTCGCCCACGCGAACCTGTGAAACGTCCTACAGGCGCTTTCTCTGCGAGCCTCCATGAACCACAGCATCGACCACGGCCATCAGGATCCCGATCTGTTTGGCCTGCTTTACGGTTTTCGTTTTCGCCCCGGTGAAAAAGGTGAGCAGATTGACTCAGCGACTGCGCTGGCGGCGTTGAAAGCACCGCAAGACCCGGAAGAGTTCCTCTGGCTGCACCTGAACCTGGCTCACGCGGCGTGCGAGCGCTGGATGAAGGCCAACCTGGCATTGCCGGATGAGTTTTTCGAAGCCCTGCACGAGGGCTCGCGCTCCACCCGTATCGAGCATGTCGACTCGGCCCTGCTGGCGGTGGTCAACGACGTGGTGTTCAACTTCAGCAGCATGGTCTCCTCGGATATCTCCACGCTGTGGGTGTGCGCCCGCAGCCGCTTGCTGGTGAGTGCGCGCCTGCAACCGTTGCACTCGGTGGATAAATTGCGCTCGTCGGTGAAGGCCGGTGAACGCTTCCGTTCGCCGCTGGAATTGTTGGTGCATTTGTTGCGCGACCAGGGCGAAGTGCTGACGCAGATCGTGCGTAAAACCAGCCTCAGCGTCGACCAAATCGAAGACCAGTTGCTGTCCTCACGCCTCTCCACCAACCGCGCCGAACTCGGTGCTGCGCGCCGCGTGCTGGTGCGCCTGCAACGCCTGCTGGCGTTGGAACCGGGGTCGCTGCTGCGCCTGCTCAATCGCCCGCCGCAGTGGCTGCAAAAAGAAGACGTGAAGGAATTGCGCAAATCCACCGAGGAGTTTGCACTGATCATTAACGACCTGATGGCCTTGGGCGAGCGCATCAAGCTGTTGCAGGAAGAGATCGCCGCCAACCTCAACGAGCAAAGCAACCGCACGCTGTTCACCCTCACGGTGGTGACGGTGCTGGCGCTGCCGATCAATATCATTGCCGGTTTTTTCGGCATGAACGTGGGGGGAGTACCGCTGTCGACTGACCCGGAAGGGTTTTGGATTCTGGTGGCGTTGGTGGCAACGTTTACCTTGATTGCCGGGCGCTGGGCTTTCCGCAAACGCAAAGATTACTGACCCCCATCTCGACCTGAAAGGGGATCAAGTGTGGGAGCTGGCTTGCCTGCGATAGCGGAGTTTCAGTCGACAGATATATTGACTGAACCACCGTCATCGCAGCATAGGTATCTACACATCTTTTTTTACGGGTTGAGTGCTGTGGTTGTCGGGTGGCGCTGAGTACATATCCGTTGTTTGGGTCACGGCTGCTTAGGGTTCCGCCCTTACGGCGGGTCACTTTTGGAAAAGAGCCCCAAAAGTGACCAAAAGGGCTCTTGCCCCACCACTCGGCACCTCGCTTAGGCTCGGTGTGCCCTCACGCAGGCTTTGGACCGTGGGCCGCCGCCATGGGCCATCCTTGGC
>NZ_CP168079.1:283305-283459 GCF_050915955.1 Pseudomonas sp. UBT
CGCGAATACGGTGTGTCAGTCAACTTATTTGTGACTGACACGCCGCATTCGCGAGCAAGCCCGCTCCCACAGTTGGATCTCA
Source organism: Pseudomonas sp. UBT (assembly GCF_050915955.1). NCBI lineage: Bacteria > Pseudomonadati > Pseudomonadota > Gammaproteobacteria > Pseudomonadales > Pseudomonadaceae > Pseudomonas > Pseudomonas sp. UBT. The sequence goes on from NZ_CP168079.1 coordinate 283,388, forward strand.
TTACATCAGGTAGCAGTAGTGTCGCTCTGCCCAGCTATTGATCTGCTTTTGCTTCAACCACTCAGGTCGGCT
>NZ_CP168079.1:283559-283655 GCF_050915955.1 Pseudomonas sp. UBT
GTAGCAGTAGTGTCGCTCTGCCCAGCTATTGATCTGCTTTTGCTTCAACCACTCAGGTCGGCTACCAGGCCGCCGTGCTCTGCTTTTGATCTGCTG
>NZ_CP168079.1:283755-310532 GCF_050915955.1 Pseudomonas sp. UBT
AGACTGCATAACGCTCGCTTTATGGCGTACGTTTTGAGGGAGCAAGTCCATGGTTACTTTTGGCTGGGCCGGCATTCCGGGCGTTTGCCAGAAGTGACCCGCCGTAAGGGCGGAACCCCAAACAGCCGTTACCGCAGCAACGGATATGTACTCAATCTACCTACCCCCCTCACAGGCTTAAAGCGACCCAAAGAGTTGCGTAGATACCTATGGCTATAGCAGGCAAGCCAGCCCCCACACTGATCTCACTATGACATTAGTTTGCCGGGGTTTGCAGACCAGCGGCAGCCTCATTCCTCTAAACACTGACCTACCGCAGCATCTCTGTAACATTCTGCAATGATCATGAATGCCATCCTTCCCACACTGGATGCTCCGGCATGGCCACCCCTTCCCTGACTGCCTCCTCCACCGCCTCACACGCTGACCCCAAACCCAGGCTGGACAAGAAACCCGGCCTGTTGACGGTGATCATGTTCTTCGCCGTGCTCGCCATGGGCCTGTTGTTCACCGCCTACAGCCTGATGCACGACATGCACGAACTCGGCACGGTGGTCACCACCTGGACGCCATTCCTGCTGCTCGGCGTAGCGCTGCTGATCGCGCTGGGCTTTGAGTTCGTCAATGGCTTCCACGACACCGCCAACGCAGTGGCGACGGTGATCTACACCAACTCGCTGCCGCCGCATTTTGCGGTGGTGTGGTCGGGCTTTTTCAACTTCCTCGGCGTGCTGCTCTCCAGCGGCGCCGTGGCGTTCGGCATCATCGCCCTGCTGCCGGTCGAGCTGATCTTGCAGGTCGGCTCATCCGCCGGTTTCGCGATGATCTTCGCCCTGCTGATTGCTGCCATCCTGTGGAACCTGGGCACTTGGTGGCTGGGCTTGCCAGCCTCGTCGTCGCACACCCTGATCGGTTCGATCATCGGCGTCGGCGTGGCGAATGCCTTGATGCACGGGCGTGACGGCACCAGCGGCGTGGACTGGAGCCAGGCGCTCAAGATCGGTTATGCCCTGCTGCTGTCACCGTTGATCGGCTTCGCCTTTGCCGCCTTGCTGTTGCTGGCCCTGCGCGCCTTTGTGAAAAACCGCTCGCTGTACAAAGCGCCGAAGGGCGACACCCCGCCGCCATGGTGGATTCGCGGCATGCTGATCGTCACCTGCACCGGCGTGTCCTTCGCCCACGGTTCCAACGATGGCCAGAAAGGCATGGGCCTGATCATGCTGATTCTGGTCGGCACCCTGCCGATGGCCTATGCGCTGAACCGCACCATGCCCGCCGAGCAGTCCTTGCAGTTTGCGGCGGTGGCCGAGGTGACCCAGGTCGCCCTGGTAAAAAACGCGCCGCAACTATTGCCGGGCGACCCGCGCCCGATTCTCTCGACCTACGTGCGCACCAAGGAAGCCACGCCGGACCTGATTCCGGCCCTTGCCGCCCTCGCCGGCCAGATCGGTGATGAAGTAAAAGGCTACGGCTCCCTGGCCAAAGTCCCTGCCGAAGCCGTCGGCAACGTGCGTAACGACATGTACCTGACCAGCGAGACCATTCGCCTGATGGACAAGGACAAGGTCGGCAATTTCGACGCTGACACCCAAGGCAAGCTGCAATTGTTCAAGCAACAGATCGACAATTCCACGCGCTTTATTCCGCTGTGGGTGAAGATCGCCGTGGCCATCGCCCTCGGCCTGGGCACCATGGTGGGCTGGAAGCGCATCGTGGTGACCGTGGGTGAGAAGATCGGCAAGACCCACCTGACTTACGCACAAGGTGCGTCGGCCGAGACAGTGGCGATGCTGACGATTGGTGCAGCGGATATGTTCGGGCTACCGGTGTCGACCACCCACGTATTGTCGTCGGGTGTGGCCGGGACCATGGTCGCGAATGGCGGCGGGTTGCAGATGAAGACCATCCGCAACCTGCTGATGGCCTGGGTGCTGACCTTGCCGGCGGCGATCTTGTTGTCGGGCAGTTTGTACTGGCTGTTCACCAAACTGTTCTGACACAACCCCGCTTAAAAATGTGGGAGCTGGCTTGCCTGCGATGGCGGCGGGTCAGCTTCCCTATCTGTTAACTGATCCACCGCTATCGCAGGCAAGCCAGCTCCCACAAGAGTTTATGGTGTGTCAGGAGGTGAACAGTCCAGCCATTGCCTTCAGCCGTTTTTTGTACACCCGCCGCGCCTCCAGCGCTTCTTCCAACGTCACCGCCACAAACCCCGCCCGTTGGTTCGGCTGCATCTGCCCGATCAAGTCCAGGTCTGCACTGATCACCGTGCCGATCATCGCGTAGCCACCGCCCGACACCGCATCCCTGTGCAGCACAATCGGTTCCAACCCCGCCGGCACCTGGATCGAGCCAATCGGGTAACAGCTGTCGACGATATTCGACGGGTCGGAGCCCGCGCCAAACGGTTGCTCACGGGGCTGAAAGCTCAACGCGCTGCCGCCTTTGAAGCGATAGCCGATGCGGTCCGCCTCGGAACCCACGGTCCACGGCTCGGCAAAAAAACTGCTCTTGGCCGCGTCTGTCAGGCGTTCGTAATACAGGCCCGGCACCACGCGCAACGTCACGTCACCACCAACTGAACGCCGCAGCGCCATCGGCAAACTGTTGCCCGCACGGCCCTGGCCGCTCGGCTCACCGATTGGCAGTTCATCCCCTTCCTGCAAGCGCCGCCCCTGAAACCCACCGAGTGCACCGAGGGTGTACGTCGAGCGACTGCCGAGCACCCGCGGCACATCAATGCCACCGGCCACTGCCAGGTAAGTCCGTGCGCCGGCCTTGGGAAACTCAAAGCGCAAGACCTGCCCGGCGCGCACCTGGAACGCGGTGTCCTGGTGCACCACTTCACCGTCCAGGCGCGGCGACATGAGTGCACCGCTGAGTGCCACCAGCGCGTCCTGTCGGAACTCAAGTTCGGGGCCGATCAAGGTGCATTCCAGGCCCGCCGCACCACTCGGATTGCCCACCAGATGGTTGGCCGCACTCAACGCGTATTGGTCCAACGCGCCCGACGGCGGAATGCCCAAGTGGTAATAGCCTTCACGGCCGAGGTCCTGCACGGACGTGGCGAGGCCGGGTTTGAGGATTTTGATCATGCCAGCGCCTCCTGCAGGGTTTTCGGATAGCCGACGGGGTCGGCGAGAAAGGCGTCGAGGGAAAATTCCACCGGGCGGATGCGCAAGTCGAAACGTCCTGCGTCCACCTCGGCAACTGCCAGGTCATAGGCCTCGCGGTCCATGGGTTTGAACTGCACGATGTCACCGGGCCGAAAGAACACCATGTGTTCCTTGAGGTACGCCAACTGCTGGGCCGGGTCGTAGATCGGTGCCGGGGTCACCCCAAACATCTGGTAACCACCGGCGCCGCGCACCGAGTAGATGCAGCCAAAACAGCCACCATGGCCGAGGGTCAATTTGGGCGTGTCGGTGCGCGGGCGCAGGTACTTGGGCACCTGTAATTGCCGTTCACGCTCGACCATCTGGAACATGAACGGCAGGCCCGCGACAAAGCCGACCATCGACACAAACCACGGCGCGCCACTGTGGGCGGCGATAAACGCGTCGACGTCAGCCAAGCCATTGATGCGCGCCGCGTATTCCAGATCAGTGCCTGTGGGGTCTTGATGCCGGTCGCGAAAACGCATCAGGGTTTCATGGGTCCACGGGTCGTTATAGAGCACCGGGATTTCGATGATCCGCGTGTGCAAGGTGCGTTCGGCCACCGCCTGGGCTTCAGCGCTCTGCACGGCGTCGAGCAGCACATGCGGGGCAATACGGTCAGGATCGAAGCGAATCTGGAACGACGCATTGGCCAGGCACACGTCCAGCACGCCTTCCAGCGCCAGGCGCTCCACGGCGCGGGTCACGGCCATGCCTTTGAAAAAGGCCTCCAGGGACATGCTGTCGCTGACCTCGGCAAACAGGTGTTCATCACCGCCGAAGCTGTAGCGGATGGGGGACGTTTGAGCCATGTCTGTTCCTCTTGGAATCATTGTAGAAAGGCAGGCAAAAAGTACAGGTTGGACCTTCTTATTGAGGCGTTCTGACGACAATGCCCGCCTGGTCCAGGGCTTCGCGAGTGGCCTCCACCAGTTCGAGGGCGCCGGGGGTGTCGCTGTGCAGGCAGATGGAATCGAATTCGATCAACAGGTCTTCGCCTTCCACGGTGCGTACGCGCCCGGTCTGACAGGCACGCAGGACCCGCGCCGCGACGGTGGCAGGATCAAGCGCGCGCACAGTCCGCGTAAATACAATGGAGCCGCTCAGATCGTACTCACGGTCGGCGTAAAACTCGCGCACCACCGGTTGCCCAAGCTCCTTGGCAACGCGCCAGATGACCGAGTTGGGCATGCAGTACAGCAAGAGTGTGGGCTCAATGATTTGCAGGTTTTGCACCAGCAGCCGGGCGGCTTCTTCGTCGCGGGCCAGGTGCATGTAGAGCGCGCCGTGGGGCTTGATGTGTTGCAGCGTGACGCCTTGGGCGCGGGCGATTTCGCGCAGGGCGCCGAGTTGGTAGAGCATGTCGTCCACCAGCTCCTGGGCCGGTGCATTGATATGCCGGCGGCCAAAACCCACCAGGTCGCGAAAGCCCGGATGCGCGCCGATGGCCACGCCGAGTTGCTTGGCGCGCGCAACGGTACGGCGCATGGTGCCGGGGTCGCCGGCGTGGAAACCGGTGGCGATATTGGCCGAGCTGATATAGGCCATCAGCTCCGCGTCAACGCCATCGCCGATGGTCCAGGGGCCGAAGCCTTCGCCCATGTCTGAATTGAAATCCACTGCCTGCATCGGGAATTGCTCCGCCAAAGGTGATGCCAGGAAAGTAGGCTGGGGCTTGACCCCTTGGGAAGATCTATTATCAGATGGCCTATCTTCTGAAAAACAGATAAAGCCATGTCCCTGACGTTGCGCCAAGTCCGCTACTTTATCGCCACCGCCGAAATCGGCCAGATTTCCCAGGCGGCGATTCATCTGAACATCTCCCAGTCGGCGGTGACCACGGCGATCAAGGAGTTGGAGGCGATGCTCGGCGTGCAGCTGTTTGTGCGCTCGGCCCAGGGCATGAACCTGACCGACGCCGGGCGGCACTTTCTCAACCGCGCCTACGTGATCGTGCGCAGCGTGGATGACGCACTGAACAGCCCGCTGCCGGACTACCGCGCCAGTGGCGTGCTGCGTGTCGCCGCCAGCTACACCGTGCTCGGCTATTTCCTGCCCCACCATTTGCAGCGCATGGAACACTGGCACCCGGACGTGACCATCGAGGTGTTCGAACAGGAACGCCAGGCCATCGAACACGGCCTGCTCGACGGCCAGTTCGACATGGCCGTGGTGCTCACCGCCAACCTCACTCACCCGGATATCGTTTCCGAAATCCTGTTCAATTCGGAACGCCGCCTATGGCTGCCCAGCCACCATCCCTTGTGCGAGCGCGGCGCCGTCAGCCTGGCCGATGTGGCGCAAGAACCTTACATCCTGCTTACCGTCGATGAAGCCGAACACAGCGCCATGCGTTACTGGGAACAGGCCGGGCAAACGCCCAAGGTGCGGCTGCGCACCAGTTCGGTGGAGGCCGTGCGCAGCATGGTTGCCAACGGCAGCGGCGTGGCGATTCTGTCGGACCTGGTGCACAGGCCGTGGTCCCTGGAAGGCAAACGCATCGAAACCCTGACCGTGACCGACCCGGTAGCGCCCATGAGCGTCGGCCTGGCCTGGCACCGCGAACGCGCATTTACCCCCGCCATGCAGGCCTTTCGGGACTACTTCCACGACGCCTTCCTCGCGCCGCAACAATTGTCGGCACGGCGTTAGAGCTGCGATTGCAACGTGGCGGCCAGCCAATCCATAAAGACCCGCACCCGCTGCGGCACATGCCGCTGCCCGGCGTACAGCAACGACACGTCCAGCGCCGGCGCCGGATAGTCCGGCAACACGGACACCAGCTCGCCGCTGTCGAGTAAATCGCGAATGCCCAGCACGGGAACCTGGGTAATGCCGAAACCGCCCAGGCACGCCGACTTGTACGCATCGGTGCTGTTGACCGTGACCCGCCCGGCCATCGGAACACGGTGCACTTTGTTGCCGTGCTGGTATTCGAAACCCGCCGAGCGTGCCCCCAATGGCCGCACGTAATGCACCAACTGGTGATGCGCCAGATCGGCCAGGGTCTCGGGCATGCCATAGCGCTGAAGGTACCCGGCGCTGACACAGTTGATCATCGGCATGCTGCACAACCAACGCGCCACCACCGACTGATCAGGCTGCGCGCCCACCCGCAACACGCAGTCGAAACCTTCGGCGAGCAGGTCGACCTGGCGGTCGGTGGTGCTGATTTCCAGCTCGATCAACGGGTGTGCGTGCATAAATTCGGGCAGGCGCGGCAGGATCAAATCCCGCGCCATGACGTTGGGCATGTCCACGCGAATACGCCCGCTCAATTGCGCCTCATCCTGGCGAAACAGGCCTTCGAGCTCCTCCATGTGTGACAGCAAATCTTTGCTGCGCTCATACAACACACGCCCGTCCTGGGTCGCTTGCACCTTGCGCGTGGTGCGCTGCAACAGGCGCGCACCCAGCAGTTGTTCCAGCGCTTGCACATGCTCGGACACGGTGGAGCGCGGCAGGCCGAGGCTCTCGCCCGCCTGGGTGAAACTCGACAACTCGGTGACCCGCACGAAGGTCCGCAAAAGCTCAAGCTTGTTCATTGGATTGTTCGCCTTATCCGGCCAGTGATTCCGACTTACCTCTGTTTATCACGTTATGAGCGGACAAATACACTGGCTCGCACGATCACTCTCAGAGGCACTGACCATGACCCGTAAAATCGCATTGATCACCGGCGCCAGCCGCGGACTGGGCAAAAGCGCTGCGCTGCATTTGGCGGCACAAGGCGTCGACATCATCGGCACTTACCACAGCGCGGCGGGCGAAGCCCAAGCGGTGAAGGCACAGATTGAAGCCCTGGGTGGCCGCGCCGCCATGCTGCAACTGGATGTGAGCCAGAGCGGTACGTTCAATGACTTCGTCGGCGAAATCGCCACGGTGCTGAAAGATGTGTTCGCACAGGATCACTTCAACTTTCTGGTCAACAACGCCGGGATCGGCGCCCACGCCAGCTTTGCCGAGACCACCGAAGAACAGTTCGACCGCTTGGTGGCCATCCACTTCAAGGCGCCGTTTTTCCTGACGCAAAAACTGCTGCCGTTGATCAGCGATGGTGGGCGCATCATCAATATTTCCAGCGGCCTGGCGCGGTTCAGCCTGCCGGGGTACGCGGCGTATGCCTCGATGAAAGGCGCGGTGGAAGTGCTGTCGCGCTACCAGGCCAAGGAGCTGGGGCCGCGCGGTATCACCGTGAACACCCTGGCACCCGGCGCGATCGCCACCGACTTCAGCGGCGGCGCCGTGCGCGATAACCCGGCGCTGAATACAATGGTTGCCAACAACACCGCGCTGGGCCGAGCCGGTTTACCGGACGATATTGGCGGGGCGATTTCGACCCTGTTGGCCGATGGCAGCAACTGGATCACCGGGCAGCGCATCGAAGCCTCGGGCGGCATGTTTCTGTAGGCATTCTGCGCTAGCATCAATGCCTTCAGATCACTGACAGGCAATCACCGATGAGTTTTGATCCAGGCTTGGCCGGCGGCATGGGCGTATTGGCCGCGGTGGTCGATAGTGGCAGTTTTGCCCGCGCCGCCGACAGCCTGGAGATGACGCCTTCGGGGGTCAGCCGGGCGATTTCCCGCCTGGAAAAACGCTTGGGGATTCGCCTGTTCGACCGCACCACCCGCTCGGTGCAATTGACCGATGAGGGGCGGCGCTTCTACCAGCAAATCGCCCCGTTGCTGGCCGGTCTCGAAGAGGCCGCCAACGCGGCGGCCGACAGTGCGCTCACCGTACGTGGGCGTTTGCGGGTGAATATCGACCCGTACTTCTCGCGATTGGTTTTGGGCCCGGTGTTGGGCAACTTCATGCGCAGTTATCCGCAACTGCAACTGGACCTGCACACCCGTGACCAACTCGGTGACCTGGTCGCCGATGGCTTCGACCTGGCCATTCGCTTCGGCATCCCGCAATCCTCCTCGCTGATCGCACGCAAACTGATGGAAGTGCGCGTGCTCACCGTGGCCTCCCCCGCCTACCTTGAACACTACGGCCGACCGGCCATTCCCCAAGACTTGGAACACGGGCATATGTGTCTGGATTTTCGCGACTCGCAAACCGGGCGTCCGTTTGCCTGGGAATTCCACCGAGCTGGCGAGCAAGTCATCGTGCACACCAATGGCCGCCTGGTGGTCAACGACGCCAGCACGTTGTACAGCGTGTGTGAGCACGGGCACGCGGTGGCGCAAATGCTCGATTTGGGCCTGGCACCGGCGCTCAAGGCCGGCAGCCTGGTGGAGTTGTTTCCAGACTGGCCGGACGAGCGTTTTCCGTTGTACGCCTACTACCCATCGCGGCATTTGCCCGCCGCGAAGGTGCGGGCATTTCTGGAGTTTGTCGCGTCGCTCAAGCTTGGCTAGGCAGACGTTGCTGGACGATTTTCTCCCGAATCACGTCATAGCCCCAGTGATACACATAGGTGTACGGCAGGAAGAACAGCAGCACGCCGATGTCGAGGATGAAAGCGTCCAACAGGCTGATCTTCAACACGGCGGCAATCAGCGGCACCGCCACGATGATCAGGCCGCCTTCGAACAACAGGGCATGCAGCACCCGGGTCCACCCGCCGTTGGCCAGTTGCAGCCGCGCTTTGAGGCGGTCGAACAGGCTGTTGAAAATGATGTTCCAGGTCAGCGCCAGCACGCTGACACCCAAGGTGACTGCGCCCATTTCCAGGGCCGGCCTGCCGGTGATCCAGACCAGCAGCGGCGTACAGATCAACAAGGCCAACCCCTCAAAGCCCAGGGCCTGGCAAACACGTTCAGTAATCGATTTGGTAGGGTTCATAACCCGGCTCCGTGAATGACTAGGGTTGCCATCATTACCCTTCGAACCGATACTTCATAACCAATAACCATCGATCAGGGCGATAGTCATGGCCTCTAATGAAGTGCTGCAGGCGTTTGTGCAGGCGGCGACCCAAGGTTCGTTTTCGGCGGCGGCGCGCAAACTGGGCAAGAGCCAGTCCACGGTCAGCGCGGCAGTGGCGAGCCTGGAGATTGACCTGGATGTGGTGTTGTTTGATCGCAGCAGCCGCAAACCGACGCTCACCCCCGCCGGCCATGTGCTGTTGCAGCGCGCCGAACAGGTGCTGGAGGCCAGCAGTCGTCTGGAGTTGGCGGCCAGCCAGTTGGCCCAGGGCCTGGAGCCGAAGCTGAGTATCGCCATGTCCGATACGTACCAGTCGGAGCGTTTTGAACTGGCCCTCAAAGCCTTTGAACAACGCTACCCGGACCTGGAGCTGGAATGGCTGATCGCCGAGTGCGAAGACCTGATCGCCCTGGTGCAAAGCGGCCGGGCGCAGATTGCGTTGATCGAAGCCCAAGAGGTTTACCCGCCCGACCTGACCCGCGCGCCCGTGGCGGAGCGCACGGAAATCGCCCTGTTCGTCGCCCCTGGCCATCCCTTGGCCAATCTGCAAAACATCGACCAGCACGCCTTGCAGCAACACCGTGAATTGCGTCTGGCGAGCATCATCAGCCCCAATGAAACCAGGCCTGCAGGCCGCGTGTGGTCGGCGCCGAGTTTTCTGATGCTGATGGAAATGGCCCAACTGGGTTTCGGCTGGGCAGCGCTGCCGCGCTGGTTGGTGGAGCGCTTCGGCAATGCCGGGCTGGTTGAACTCAACGTGCGCAGTTGGCCGCGTTCGGTGGCGGTGGATGCGCTGTGGTCGCGGCAACACCCGCCGGGGCCGGCGGGGAGCTGGATGTTGGGGCAGATGCTGGAATGATGTTTCCAGGCACCCTAAAGGTCTAACTGGGGGAGCGGGCGGTGGGTCAGCCAACCGATGTAGAGGCTGACCTACCGCTATCGCAGGCAAGCCAGTTCCCACAGTTGATCTTCGTTGGCCGGTTATTTGAGTTCGGCCAGGCGTTGCTCTAAAAAGCGTTTTTCTGGGGTTTGCCGGGTCAGTGACAGGGCTTTTTCGTACGCCTCACGGGCCTCTTCGATACGCCCCAGCTGCCGACAAAACTCGCCGCGTGCCGAATACGCCAGGTGGTAATCCAGCAACTCCCCTCGCCGCAAAATGCTGTCCACCCGCTCCAAACCGGTCAATGGCCCTTGCCACATGGCTACCGCCACGGCGCGGTTCAATTCGATTACCGGCGATGGCACAGCCCTGAGCAATACATCGTAAAGCCCGACTATCTGCGGCCAATCCGTCTCGCCGGCGCTCGGGGCTTCGGCATGTACCGCCGCAATCGCCGCTTGCAGGCAATATGGCCCAAAGCGCCTTGTGGTCAGTGCTTGCTCTACCAACGCACAGCCTTCAGCAATAAGGGACGCATCCCACAGGGCGCGGTCCTGTTCATCCAGCAGCACCAACTCACCGCCCGCCGAAGTGCGCGCCGCTCGGCGGGATTCGTGCAGCAGCATCAGCGCCAGCAAGCCCATGACTTCAGGTTCCGGCAGCAGCGCCAGCAGCAAGCGACCGAGGCGGATGGCTTCACGCGTCAGCTCTTCCCGGGTGAGGTCCGCGCCCATGGACGCCGAATACCCCTCGTTGAACACCAGGTAAACCACGCGCAGCACACTCTCTAAACGCTCGGGTAACTCGACCAGGGACGGCACTTGATAGGGAATCTTCGCCTCGCGGATCTTGCCCTTGGCGCGCACGATGCGTTGGGCGATGGTGGTGGGCGTGGTGAGAAAGGCGCGGGCGATTTCCTCGGTGGTGAGGTCGCAGATCTCACGCAAGGTCAGCGCCGTCTGGGCGTCGGGCGCCAGTGCCGGGTGGCAGCAGGTGAAGATCAGGCGCAGGCGGTCGTCTTCCACGTCTTCCTCACTCCAGTGCGCCGCTTCCAGCGCGTCGGCCTGCTCCTGCAGCAACGGGGTAAAGCGGGCCTGTCGGCGCAGGCGGTCAATGGCTTTGAAACGGCCGGTCGACACCAACCAAGCCCGAGGATTGCTCGGCACACCGTCCTGCTGCCAGCGCTCGACCGCGACGAAGAACGCCTCGTGCAAGGCTTCTTCGGCGAGGTCGAAATCACCGAGCAGGCGAATCAGCGTGGCCAGCACGCGCCGCGATTCGCTGCGGTAAATCGCTTCAAGCTGGGGCGTCAATCGGGCATGCCTTGGGTCACCAACGTCACCAGGCGATCCAGGCTCTGGCCCCAGCCGTCATGAAAGCCCATGGCTTCGTGGGCTTGTTTTTCGGCTTCGCTCCAATGCATGGCGCGGGCGGTATAGAGGGTTTTGCCGTCGACCTCTTCGAAGGTGACTTCGGCGGTCATGAAGGGCTTGCCCGACGGAATCCACCCCGGCGCATACGCATCGGTGAACACCAGCCGGCTCGGCGCCTGGATCTCCAGGAACACTCCCTGGGTCGGGTATTCGGCGCCATCCGGCGCGCGCATCAGCGTGCGGAACACGCCGCCGACCCACAGGTTCATTTCGCACTCGGGGGTGGTCATGCCGTGTGGGCCCCACCATTGCTGCAACAGCTCGGGGGTGGTCCAGGCGCGAAACACTTTGCTGCGGGGCGCGTCGATCAAACGGCTGATGCGCAGTTCAAATTCGGCGGGTTGGGTGTTCATGGGGTCAACCTCCTCACGTCTTTTGGTTGTTGTCGTCAGAGATTCAATTCGCGCACCGGGCGCACTTCCACACTGCCGACCCTGGCCGCCGGAATGCCGCCGGCCACCTGGATCGCTTCATTCAAGTCCTTGGCCTCGATCAGGTAAAACCCGGCGAGCTGCTCCTTGGTTTCGGCAAACGGCCCGTCGGTGATCGACAGCTTGCCATTGCGCCTGCGCACGGTGGTGGCGGTGCTGACCGACTCCAGCGGCTCGGCGGCAAGCATCCGCCCGCTGGCCTGGATAGCCTGGGCATAGGCGAAACATTCCGGGTCTTCGGGGCTGTCCGGCGAGGTGTGCAGCACCTGTTCGTTGCTGTAAATCAGGCAGAGGTATTTCATGGCAGTCTCCGTTTTCGGCTTATCCACTATAGTTCCCGGCGATCAGGGTTCCAGCGCGAACAGTGCGGTACCACTTTCCATATCGAAAGGTGCCGACCAATGCTCATGCACCACACGCCATTGGCCGTTGATTCGCTGGTAACCGGCGGTCACACGCATCCAGCACGCCTTCACGACACCGTCCGGCCCGGCCCCGCCGCAATGCGCCAGCCAGTGGGCAAACGCGCTGTCCGCCGCCTCCACCACATGCAGCTCATGAAACTCGAAAATACCGGGCCCGGGGCAATGCTTCATGCATTCGTCCCAGTGTGCGCGGCAGGCGGCCTTGCCCTTGAATTGCAGCGCGGTAACGGCGTCGAACGAGACGATATCATCGGCGTAAAAGCTGACAATTTTGTCGACATCCCGGGCAAGCACAGCGTGCTTCCATTGATCGATCAGGGTGTTGATTGCGGTGCTCATGGCGATACTCCTGGGGGTTGGAAAATCACAAGGACACCCTTAGTCGAATGCCTCATCCGCCAATCGACAGCCCATTGAAAAATAATTTCGCCCACGGCAAAGCCGCTAGAATCCACGCTTCTTTGTAGGATTTCGGATGCGCCACCGATGGAAACCCGCCTCGTCCCCTATGAGACGCTGAGCCTTGTGCAAAAACAGCAACTCGACACACTGCAAGTGCATCCCGCGCAACTGGCGTTCTCCGGTGATATCTACTGCGCGCTGAACAGCCTGCTGGTCAATCCCAACCCTGCGGCTATCAAAGGCTTCGCCCTGCTCGCCGATGAACTGCCCGTGGCGTTCCTGCTGCTTAAACGCCCGCCTTGCCTGCCCCATTGGGCAAGTGAACACAGCGCCACGCTGCATGCGTTGCAGGTGGATCGACAGCAGCAAGGGCGTGGGTTCGGCAAAGCGTGTTTGCAGGCGCTGCCGGCGGTGGCGAAGCAGGCATGGCCGCAAATCAAGGGATTGGAGTTGTCGGTGGACGCCGACAATGTGGCGGCAATGGGCTTGTATTTGGCCGCCGGTTGGGTGGACAGCGGCGAGGCCTATAAAGGCCGTATCGGCTATGAGCGCAGGTTGAGCTGGGTCTTCAACCCACACGCGCCTGATACCCGCTAAATGTCACGTAAACACGCCGGTTGAAGCCCATTTCATGTTTACGTGACAGGGGTTAATGCTTGAGTGTCGCCAGGGGTTTCAAGAAATACACCACGCGCTCGGTTTCGGCAAAGCCCAGGGCTTCATGCATGGCGTGGCTGGCGTGGTTGTCCAACAACGCGTCGGACGCCAGTTCGGCGCAGTTCATGTCCCTGGCCCACTGTTCAACACCCGCGACCAACTGGCGTGCGATGCCTCGGTTACGGCTGCCGGGCGCAACAGCCCTTCAAGAAACGCCACCGGCGAGGTGCTGGTGCCATTCACATAGTCCTCGCGAATCGAGGCTTCGGCGAAACCTTGGGTTTGGCCGTTGGCATCAACGCACGTGAGGACCAAGTAACGATGCGGCGCGTTGAGCATCGACAGTGTGTCGCGCTCATTGTCCGCTGCCGAACCCGGCCACAGGGCTTCGCGCAAAGGTAGCCAGCCAGCATGGTCGAGCCAGGTGCAGCGCTTGATCATCGGAGTAACACTCGCAAAGCAATTGGCCGAACAGCATAAAACATCTTCGGACAAGGTTCAGGCCTTGGCCTCGACCGGCAACCAGATTTCCACACTGCCCGTGCCCTTGCGCACATCAAAATCCGCGCTGTAGCGCTCGAAATCCGCCCCGGCGACCTTGTAGGCGGAGTGTGGCAACCACTCGAACATGATCCGCTCGTACGTCTGCTCCAGTGCTTGCACCGGCCCATAGTGCGGGAACACTGCGTAATGATGGGGCGGGATTTCTATGGACTCGAAGTTACTCGGCACATCGCCCTTGCTCGGTACTTCAACCCCGGCCATGTAATCGAATTCACCATGACTGGGGTTATGGCAAACCCCGTAGGTCACGCCGCCGACGCGACGCTTGATCTCTTTGAAGCAGGTATCAAACAACTCCCACAATTTGGGAATATCACCCACGGTGGCCTTCGAATATCGCCCTTTCACGCCCGCGATCACCAGGGCCTTGCCGTCTTCCATGCGTGGCTGCAACGGTTGTGTTGTTTGCTGATCCATCTGAACAGTCTCCTTCTTATAAGGGAACAAACCCGCATCGAGTATAGGGGCATATCCGCGCTGTGCCCCAAGCAGAAATTTTTCCTGCGCCATCTGGACAACTGGCCACTATCGACCGTATTGTCTGCCCCGCAGGCCACCGCAGTGGCCGACGTCGCTCGGACGGTTCCGGGCGCTTACGTACCTCGAGGCAACAATGGCAGACCAAGGTTCGCCGCGCCGCTTTGCGCGCATAGATCGACTCCCCCCTTACGTTTTTAATATCACTGCCGAGCTGAAGATGGCTGCGCGTCGGCGCGGCGAAGACATCATCGACTTGAGCATGGGTAACCCTGACGGCGCCACTCCACCGCACATCGTGGAAAAAATGGTCACCGTCGCCCAGCGTGAAGACACCCACGGCTACTCCACCTCCAAAGGCATTCCGCGTCTGCGCCGAGCGATTTCGCGCTGGTACAAAGACCGCTATGCAGTGGACATCGACCCGGAAACCGAAGCCATCGTGACCATCGGTTCCAAGGAAGGCCTGGCGCACTTGATGCTGGCCACCCTGGACCAGGGCGACACCGTGCTGGTGCCCAACCCGAGCTACCCGATTCACATCTACGGTGCCGTGATTGCCGGCGCCCAGGTGCGCTCGGTGCCGCTGATTCCCGGCGTGGACTTTTTCGCTGAGCTGGAGCGCGCCATTCGCGGCTCGATCCCCAAGCCGAAGATGATGATTCTGGGCTTCCCGTCCAACCCCACTGCGCAGTGCGTGGAGCTGGATTTCTTCGAACGGGTGATCGCCCTCGCCAAGCAATACGACGTGCTGGTGGTGCATGACTTGGCCTACGCCGACATCGTCTACGACGGCTGGGAAGCCCCGTCGATCATGCAAGTACCCGGCGCCAAGGACATTGCGGTGGAGTTTTTCACCCTGTCCAAGAGCTACAACATGGCCGGCTGGCGTATCGGTTTCATGGTCGGCAACCCGGAGCTGGTCAACGCCCTGGCACGGATCAAGAGTTACCACGACTACGGCACCTTCACCCCACTGCAAGTGGCGGCGATTGCGGCGCTGGAAGGCGATCAGCAGTGCGTGAAAGACATCGCCGAGCAGTACCGCCAACGCCGTAACGTGCTGGTCAAAGGCCTGCATGAGCTGGGCTGGATGGTCGAGAATCCGAAGGCGTCGATGTACGTCTGGGCGAAGATTCCCGAGGCGTATGCCGCCATGGGCTCGCTGGAATTTGCCAAGAAACTGCTGCTGGAGGCGAAGGTGTGTGTGTCGCCGGGGATCGGGTTTGGTGAGTACGGAGACGACCATGTGCGCTTTGCGCTGATCGAGAACCAGGACCGGATTCGCCAGGCGGTGCGCGGTATTCGCGGGATGTTCCGGGCGGATGGCCTAGTGACTAAAGCCTGACCCGATCCAGCAGTAGAAATACGCTAAAGAAATGTGGGAGGCGCTTGCTCCCGATTGCTGAGTGTCAGTCACCGCGTCTGGTGACTGACCCACTGCTATCGGGAGCAAGCCCCCTCCCACATTTGGATTGGGTTTTCACCCCAGTTTCAAGGTGTGCCTGTCAGACCACCATCGACAGCAACATAATAAAGATCAACGCCACCACCGACAGAATGGTTTCCATCGCCGTCCAGGTCTTGAAGGTCTCGGCCACGGTCATGTTGAAGTACTGCTTCACCAGCCAGAACCCTGCATCGTTGACGTGAGACAACACCAACGACCCCGCCCCCGTCGCCAACACCAGCAGCTCACGGTTCACGCCCGGAATCATGCCCACCACCGGCACCACAATCCCCGCGCCGGTAATGGTCGCCACGGTCGCAGAACCGGTGGCCACGCGAATCACCGCCGCCACCAGCCACGCCAGCAGGATCGGGTTGATCTGCGCGTTCACGGCCATATGGCCAATCACATCACCCACGCCGCTGGTGACCAGCATTTGCTTGAAGCCACCGCCGGCGCCAATGATCAGGATGATCGCCGCAGTCGGTGCCAGGCTCGCGTCGAGCAGCTTGAGAATTTGCTTGGAATGAATGCCCTGGCGATGACCAAAGGTGTACAGCGACAGCAGCAGAGCCAGCAGCAATGCAGTGATCGGGTGGCCGATCATGTCCATCCAGTTACGGATGGCATGGCCGTCCGGCAGCGCGACGTCAGCAAAGGTTTTGAGCAGCATCAGGAACACCGGCAGCAGCACGGTGATCAGGGTGATGCTGAAGCTCGGCAAGGTTTTCGACTCTGGCTCACGGGCCAGTTGGTCGACCAGTTCCTGGGACGGGTTGCCCGGGATGTACTTGGCGATAAACGTGCCGAAGATCGGGCCGGCAATGATGGCGGTCGGCAGTGCGACGATCAGGCCGTACAGGATGGTTTTGCCGATGTCCGCGCCAAACACGCCGATGGCCAGCAGCGGGCCCGGGTGCGGTGGCACCAGGCCGTGCACTGCCGACAGGCCGGCGAGCAACGGGATGCCGATTTTGATCAGCGACACACCCGTGCGACGCGCGACGATAAACACCAGCGGGATCAGCAGCACAAAGCCGATCTCGAAGAACAGCGGGATGCCCACCAGGAACGCGGCGAACATCATGGCCCACTGGACTTTCTCTTTGCCGAAGGCGCGGATCAAGGTCTGCGCGATCTGATCGGCGCCGCCGGATTCGGCCATCATCTTGCCGAGCATCGTGCCCAGCGCGAGGATGATGCCGACAAAGCCAAGCACGCCGCCGAAGCCGTCCTGGAACGCCTTGATGATCTTGTCCACGGGCATGCCCGAGGTCAGGCCGAGAAAACCGGCCGCGATGATCAGTGCAATGAACGGGTGCACCTTGAACTTGGTGATCAAAAAGATCAGCCCGATGATAGTGACCACTGCATCTAGCAGCAGGTAGGACTCGTGGGACATGCCAAACATGGGGGGTCTCTCCTGTTTGTTGTTGTTATTAAAGCGGGTATTGAATTTCTCGCCGGGGATAGCGCTATCTTTCCGGCAAAAAATCAGTGGGTTGGTTCAAAGCCGTGTTGCAGCCACCAGGCATTGGTTTGCTCGGCCAGTTCCTCGATGCTGTCTTCGCTGGCGTTGAGCGCCAGGGTCAGCGGCTCGCCCACGGGCGATTCAAGGGTGGCGAACTGGCTGTCGATGAGGCTTGCCGGCATGAAATGGCCGGGGCGATGGGACACACGGTCGGCGGCGACTTCACGGGTCAGCTCCAGAAATACAAAGCCCAGGCCCGGCGCGGCTTCGCGCAGGTGGTCGCGGTATTTCTTCTTGAGGGCCGAACAGGTGAGCACGGGGTGTTCGCCGGCCTTCAGCGCGCGGCGCAGTTCATCGCACAGGATGTCGAGCCAGCCGGCGCGGTCGTCGTCGTTGAGGGGGTGGCCGGCGCTCATCTTTTCGATGTTCGCGGCAGGGTGAAAGCTGTCGCCTTCAATGGCGGTGGCGCCGTTCAGGAGGCACAAGGCTTCGCTGACGCTGGACTTGCCACAGCCGGAAACACCCATGATGACCAGGGCGGTAACAGGTTGACTCATGAAACACCTCAGGACGCAGATAGCGCTACCTTCGCACGCTGTAAGGCTAGTGCAAAAACAGGCTTTTCCCGCGCCGACTTGTCTTTTTTTATGGAGTGACGCGTGCATCCTCGCCAAACGGCTTACACAAGAACAGACCGGATCAGGCAACCCAATGTTCAAGCATTTGCAGCCTTTTGGAGACAGCGCTACCTTAGTGCCTCGATTTTTGTTTGGCAACCGCCTGATGACCTCCAAGAACGATAAAAATACCCGCACTACCGGTCGCCCGACCCTCAATGAAGTGGCGCGCCTGGCCGGCGTCAGCCCGATTACCGCCTCCCGTGCCCTGCGCGGCGTCAGCACGGTGGCCACCGAACTGGTGGAAAAAGTGCAACTGGCCGCCGCCGAACTCAACTACGTGGTCAACCCGGCGGCCCGCGCACTGGCGTCGGCCCAAAGCCACTCGGTGGTGGTCATCGTGCCGTCGCTGTCCAACCTGCTGTTTATCGAAACCCTCGAAGCCATCCACCAAGTGCTGCGGCCCAAGGGCTTTGAAGTGCTGATCGGCAATTCGCACTATTCGCGCGACGAAGAAGAAAACCTGCTGCGCAACTACATGGCCTACCAGCCACGGGGGTTGCTGCTGACCGGGTTTGACCGCACCGAAAGCGCGCGGCGGATGGTCGAGGCCAGTAATGTGCCGTGTGTGTACATGATGGACCTGGACCCTAACGCCGGCGTGAACTGCGTGGGGTTTTCGCAACTGAGCGCTGGCGAAACAGCGGCGGCGCATTTGCTGTCCCGAGGGCGCAAGCGCCTGGCCTATATCGGCGCGCAGTTGGACCAACGCACGTTGCTGCGCGGTGAAGGGTTCCGCCGCGCCCTGCAACAGGCTGGCCTGTACGACCCGGCGCTGGAACTGCTGACGCCGCGCCCCTCCTCCGTGGGCCTCGGTGGCGAGCTGTTTTTGCAACTGCTGACGGCGCACCCGGATGTGGATGCGATCTTCTTTGGCAACGACGACTTGGCCCAGGGCGCGCTGCTGGAAGCCATGCGCCACGGCATCAAAGTACCGGAGCGGGTGGCGGTGCTGGGCTTTAACGATTTGCCGGCGTCGTCCTTCATGGTGCCGCGCCTGAGCAGCATCAGTACCCCGCGTGAAGCGATTGGCCGGCGTTCGGCGGAGCATTTGCTGACGATCATGGCGGGCAACAAGATTGCCAAGCCGGTGGTGGACATGGGGTTTGAGTTGCAGGTGCGCGAGAGCACCTGATGTTCTAAAGGCCAAACACAATCAAACGGTGGGAGCTGGCTTGCCTGCGATGCAGACACCTCGGTACATCAGGCATAACCAGCTGATGCCATCGCAGGCAAGCCAGCTCCCACATTTTTTACCGTGCCCGCTTGAGCTGTAGGAGGCCTGTAGGACGCGGCTGACAATGCGGTAAGCGGCTTGCCCGGCTGCCTACGCTTACGTCAGAATCCGCCGGCTTGTGCGCTTGTGTGGTGGTCATTAAGGTTTGCCGGTCGCTGAATTTCTCGGCGATCGGGTTTAGTAGCCTGAGCGGTCATACAAATCGAGCATTAGTGCCACCTATCAGACTTATCTGTCTGCGCTTGATGGTGGCTGTGCGCAGGGCGCCCTTGTGGTGCGCCGGGTTTGGTGTGGCTACCGGTCTACTAACCTGCGTGCAGCCGCCACCCTTTCGTTTAGTAGCGATCTGGTTACGGCCCAAATCGAGCCATACTTATGTTCAAAATAACGCCGAACCCTCCGCTTAACGACACAAAACTCAATCAAGCCGCCCATCGCGCAATTGATCACTACCTCAAACCCACGACCGAACCCGCGCCAGAACCCTACGCGCTGTTCACCGTAAGCCCCGACGCCAGTCCCGAAAGCCTGATGGCCAACAGCTACGAAACCGTGTGCTCCATCAGCGCCTTGTTGCTCGACCTGTCCGACGACCTCACCGGCAAACACCGCGATGTGGCCCTCGCCATTCATCAACTGAGCGAGCTATCAGTCTTGATGGTCGGCAAAGCCATGGACCAGCACACACCACGAACCTAAAGCCCTGCTCGGTCAAAATTGTGGGAGCGGGCTTGCCCGCTCCCACATTTTGACCGTGCCCGCTTAAGACCCTCGCTGTCATCTACGCCCCCTGCTAGATTGGCCACTCACCATCGTCAGGGAAGTACCATGGGACACTCACTGAAAATTCTCGGCCGCACGTCCTCCATCAACGTGCGCAAAGTGCTCTGGACCTGTCAGGAACTGGGCATCGACTATGTACGCGAAGACTGGGGCATTGGCTTCAAGCCCACCCAGTCACCCGAATTCCTCGCCCTGAACCCCAACGCCCAAGTGCCGGTGCTGATCGACGACCACGGTGTATTGTGGGAATCCAACACCATCTGCCGCTACCTCATCGGCCTTTACCAACGCACAGACCTGCTGCCCGCCGAACCCGCGCCACGCGCGCGGGTCGAGCAATGGGTGGACTGGCAAGCCAGCGAACTCAACCGCGCCTGGGGCGATGCCTTCACCGCGCTGGTGCGCAACAACCCGGACGGCCTGGACGCCGCGCAGATTGCCGCCGCCGTGCAGGTGTGGAACGACAAGATGGGCCTGCTGGAACAGCAGTTGGCCAAAACCGGCGCTTATGTAGTCGGGGATGAATTTACCCTCGCCGATATCCTCATCGGCCTCTCGGTGCACCGTTGGCAGAACACGCCCATGGAGCGCCCGCCCTACCCCGCCATTGCGGCGTACTACCAGCGCCTCAGCGGGCGCCAAGGCTTCAAGACCTTCGCCCTCGACGGCCACAACTAAAACAAGGACTCACCGTGAACGGACTCAACGTACTGCTGACCGGCGCCTGCGGAAGAATCGGCAAGACCTTTTTCGAAGCCTCGAAGGAGCGCTACCGCTTCACCCTCACCGACCGCCTCGCGCCGGCTTTCGATGTGGGCGAACACCGTTTCGTGCACGCCGACCTCAGCGATAAAACCACCCTCGCGGCCCTGCTCGACGGCATCGACGTGATCGTGCACCTGTCGGGCATCCCCCACGCCAGCGCGTCGTTCGACGAATTGCTGCCGAACAATATCCTCGCCACCACCTACCTGTTCGAAGCCGCCGTGGCGGCGGGCGTCAAACGCCTGGTGTTCGCCAGCAGCGCGCAGACCATCGAAGGCTACCCCGTAGATCGCCAAGTCACCCCAGGCATGCAAGTGATGCCCGCCAACCTGTATGGCGTGAGCAAATGCTACGGCGAGGCACTGTGCGGCTATTACGCGGCGAAAACTCCGCTCTCCACGATTGCCCTGCGCATCGGCGCCTTTGAGTTCCCCGAAACCCACGACCTGAACAACGCCCGCGACCTCAGCGCCTGGCTCAGCCCACGTGATGCCGTGCAACTGCTGCAACGTTCGGTGGACGCTGAGGGTGTGAAGCACCTGATCGCCCATGGCATTTCCAATAACCGCTTCAAGCGCCTGGACCTGAGCGAAACCACACGGGTGCTGGGCTATCAACCGGTGGATGACGCCTTTCAGACCTTCGAGATCCCCATCACCTACTGAGCCCCTGCGCCATAAAAGCTTGAAACCCGACGCCCAGGCGCAATAAATCGGCGAATGTGTGGCCTGCCGCACGCAACTTCACAAGCGCCGATTTCCGTTAGCCCGCTAAGATTCCAGGTCACTGCCCCTGGAATCTGCCCATGTCGACACTCACCGCCTCAGCCACGGACGGCCTCGACCCGATCCGTGCCGCCCATATCAGCGCGCGCATCGACCGCCTACCTGCCGTCGCCACTCTGTGGCGCCTGGTGGCATTGCTGTCGATCGGCGGCTTTTTCGAGCTGTATGACCTGTTCCAAACAGCCTATATCAGCCCCGGTTTGATCAGCGACGGGATTTTCCACACCGGCAGCGAAGGCGTGTTTGGCTTCTCTGACCAGGCGGCGTTCGCCTCTGCGACCTTTCTGGGCCTGTTCCTCGGCGCCAGCCTGCTCAGCCCCATCGCCGACCGTTTTGGGCGCCGGGCGATTTTTACCTTTGCGCTGATCTGGTACACCGTGGCCACCGTGCTGATGGGTATTCA
Organism: Pseudomonas sp. UBT; assembly: GCF_050915955.1. Lineage (NCBI taxonomy): Bacteria > Pseudomonadati > Pseudomonadota > Gammaproteobacteria > Pseudomonadales > Pseudomonadaceae > Pseudomonas > Pseudomonas sp. UBT. The sequence continues at coordinate 305,631 of NZ_CP168079.1, forward strand.
GACGTCCGCGCTGGGCATCATCGGCATGCGTTTCCTGGTGGGCATCGGCCTGGGCATCGAGCTGGTGACCATCGACGCCTACCTCTCGGAACTGGTGCCCAAGCGCATGCGCAGTTCAGCGTTTGCCTTTGCGTTTTTCATCCAGTTTCTGTCGGTGCCGGCGGTGGCGTTGATGTCGTGGTGGCTGGTGCCCCAGGCGCCATTCGGGGTTTCCGGCTGGCGCTGGGTGGTGCTGAGCAGTGCAGTGTTTGCGTTGTTTATCTGGCAACTGCGCAAGCGCCTGCCGGAATCACCCCGCTGGCTGGCGCAAAAGGGCCGCTTTGACGAAGCCGGGCAGATCATGGACAGCCTCGAAGCACGCTGCCAACAGGATCATGGCAAACCGCTGGATGAGCCCGAACCCGAAGCCGTCAGCGTGCAGGGCAGCGGGCGTTTTGCCGATATCTGGCAACCGCCCTACCGCCGCCGGGCACTGATGCTGATCGTGTTTCATGTGTTCCAGGCGATCGGTTTTTTCGGCTTCGGCAATTGGTTGCCGGCGTTGTTGTCGGGCCAGGGTGTGAGCGTGACCCATAGCTTGATGTACGCCTTTATCATCACCCTCGCCTACCCGCTGGGGCCGCTGCTGTTTGTGAAGGTGGCCAATCGTTTTGAAAACAAATGGCAGATCGTCGGTTCGGCCATGGGCGCGATGATCTTCGGCAGCCTGTTCGCCCTGCAAACCACGGCGGTGGGGCTGGTGATCTGCGGGGTGATGATCACGTTCTGCAATGCCTGGCTGAGCTTCAGTTACCACTCCTACCAGAGCGAATTGTTCCCGACCAATATCCGCGCGCGGGCGGTGGGGTTCTGCTATTCGTTCAGCCGCTTGTCCACGGTGTTCAGCAGCCTGTTGATCGGGTTCATTCTTGAGCATCTGGGCACGCCGGGCGTGTTGGCGTTTATTGCCAGCAGCATGTTGATCGTGATGATCACCATCAGTTGGTTCGGGCCGCGTACGCGTAACCTGGCGCTGGAAAATATCGCCCACTGACGGCAACGGTTGGCCGCCTGCGGGACAACACTTGCCGCGACGGCCGCGCCATCCCCAATAAAGCCGGGGATTTGGCGCTCGGCATGCTATTTGCTCGTGCTGTCGCACCGAACACATATCCGCAGGTGACCGAACATGCTGGTTAACAACAACGCTCAAGCCGTGTCGACCGTCCAAAAGCTCAAGCGCTCCGACATGGACCCCGCCAACGCTGCCGCCAGCACGCTGTACAGCGGTGCCCTGCAAGCGGCGCAGCAAAGCGCAACCGTGCCGGCCGCGCAGCAGGACCTGAACAAGGCCAGTGATCGTATCGACGAAGCCTTCGCCAAGACCCGTGTGCAGTTGCAAGCCACGACGGCGGCACCTACGGCGGCAACCGATGTGCCGGCGACGGGCTCGACCACCAGCACCGCGCGTGCTGATTTCACCGACTACATGAGCAAATCCCCGGCTGAACGCATCCGTGAGCAATTGCTCAAGGAGCAGGGTTTGACCGAAGCCCAAGTGCAGGCAATGCCGCAGGAAAAACAGGACGCGATTGCCAAGCAAGTGGCTGATCGTGTGAAGCAGCAGCAAGATCAGCAAGTAGCGGCGAAAGCCACTGACCCGGCGCAGTCGGTTAAAGAAACCCTGGCGGCGATTTAATAGACACGCTGATCAAATGTGGGAGCTGGCTTGCCTGCTCCCACAGTGATCGGGTTACCACGGCGGTAACGTATCTACTGCAATTGCAGGGTCGAGTTGAACTGGCTGATCGCATCCACCACATGCCGTGACCCTTCCTGAATCTCCAGGATCACCTGCCCCGCCTCATTCGCCAGCTCCACCCCCAGCCCTGTGCGGCTCAGGCTCGACTGCATGCTCGACACCGCGCTCAGCGACAGGTCGTGGTTCTTGCGCACCACCTCCACAATCTCCTCCGTTGCCTGGCTGGTGCGCGCTGCGAGGCTGCGCACTTCGTCGGCCACCACCGCAAACCCACGCCCATGCTCACCGGCCCGCGCCGCTTCAATCGCCGCGTTGAGCGCGAGCATATTGGTTTGTTCGGCAATGCTACGAATGGTCTGCACGATGGCGCCGATGATGTCCGACTGTTTGTTGACCGCGTCGATGCTTTGGGCCGCCTGATTCAGGTCACTGGAAATCTCTTCAATGATCTGCACGGTTTGCTGCACCACCTCCGAGCCCTTGCGCGCGCAGGCGTCGTTTTGTACCGAGGTGGAGTGGGCCGAATCGGCGGCGGTGCGCAGGGTGGTGACCTGCTCGGTGATGTCGCTGGCGAACTTCACCACTTTGTACAGGCGCCCGTTGGTGTCGAAGATGGGGTTGTAGGAGGCTTCCAGAAACAGGGTTTTGCCGAATTTGTTTTTTCGTTCGAAGCGATGGGAGTGATATTCGCCACGGTTGAGCGAGGCCCAGAAGGCCTTGTAAGACGGGGACTCTACTTCGCTGCGCTGGCAGAACATGCTGTGGTGCTGGCCGATGATTTCTTCGCGCGAATACTGCACCGCGCGCAGGAAGTTATCGTTGGCATTGATGATCTGGCCTTGAGGGGTAAATTCGATCACCGCCATGGACCGGCTGATGGCGTCGATCAGGCTCTGGTTCTCGTGTTCATGGTGAACCCGTGCGGAAATGTCCGAGGCCACTTTGATGACACTCTGCACCTGATTATCGCTGCTCAGTACCGGCATGTAGCTGGCTTCGAGCCACACCTCCTCGCCGCGCTTATTCAGGCGCATAAAGGTGCCGCTCAGGGCTTCGCCGCGCGCCAGGTCGCGCCACAACTTAGTGTAAGGCTCGGTGTGGGTGTAGGCCTCTTCGCAAAAGATGCGGTGATGTTTGCCGCGAATCTCCTCGACGTTGTAGCCCATGGTTTTGCAGAAGTTGTCATTGGCGTCGAGGATCACACCGTTGCGGTCGAATTCGATCATCGCCATGGAGCGGCTGATGGCCGCGAGTTTGGCGTTGGCTTCGGTGAGCGCACAGGAAAAACGTTGGATTTCTTGCAGGTCGGATTTGTGATGGCGGTTGAACATGATCAGATCACCCTTGATTCCCGGCGCCTGAAAGGCGCATTCCATTCATTTGTTGGATAGTGCTAGCTAACCTTCATGGGGAAATAACCATCCGAAACGCTTTATATGCCAAACGTCATCAACGGTTCAGGATCAGCATAGACAGGGCTTGGCGCTATGCAAGGCCACTAATCAGCCAGCATTTTTAACAATGCGCTGACGGCGGCTGAGGGTGAACGGGTTGGCGAGCCGACCAAGGCAAATTCGCGGTGCAGCGGGACGCTCAACGGCATCACACGCAGGCCGTTGTGCGGGGCCGGCAAGGCCATTTGAGGCACCAGTGTGACGCCGACGCCTTCGCGCACCAGGCTATAGGCGCTGCTCCATTCGCGCACTTCCACGCGGATATCACGCAGGGTCAGCCCCGCCAATGTCGCCAGGCTGCGGGCATTGGCGGTACAGCCACCGGTGGCCAGCACGAAGGGTTGCTGGAGCAATTCCTCAAGCGACACCGTGGCATCGGCCGGGCGCTGCGCGATGGGATGGTTGATCGGCAGCACGGCCATCCAAAAGTCGCGCCCCAATACCGTGGCGTTGCGCGCGGGCTCGGGGTTGAGCACCACGCCCAGGTCGATCAGGTCGGCGTCGAGCAAGGTGTGCACTTCGCTGTCGGTGACATCCAGGGTGGTGATCTCGATACCCGGGTTCAACTGACGAAAACGTTGCAGCAACGGTGTCAGAAAGGTCGCCAGCACCATCGGAAAACTGGCAATGCGAATGCTCCCACGCAGCAGCGGCCGAGACTCATCCACGGTGGTACGAATCGCCTGTAACGCGCCCATCATCACCCGCGCGTGCTCAATCACACTGATACCCAGGGCGGTAGGCAAGGTCTTGCGCGGTTCACGGGTGAACAGTTGCGCACCCAATGCTGCCTCCATGGTTGCCATGGCTTGGCTGGCAGCGGACTGGGTCATGCCTACCTTTTCGGCGGCTGCCGTGATGCTGCCGTGGTCGGCCACGGCCACCAGCAAACGCCAGTGCATCAGGTTCATCATGGCAGTAGCTGTCCTTATGGGTGGGATCTGAAGGTTTAATTTTACGCAAGGTGCCATGCCCGCGAGACTGGCGCAAATGAACGACAACCGATCAGGAACCACTCTTCATGAAACTGTACTTTTCCCCCAATGCCTGTTCTCTCGCCCCCCATATCGTGTTGCGCGAATTGGCCTTGCCATTCGACCTGGTGCGGGTCGATAACCAGGCTAAAACCACGGCCGACGGCGACGATTTCCTGCAGATCAACCCAAAGGGCTACGTGGCGGCGCTGCAACTGGACAATGGCGAAGTGCTGACCGAGGCCAGTGCGATCCTGCAATACCTGGCCGACCTGAAACCCGCCGCGCACCTGGCCCCGGCCAATGGCAGTTGGGAGCGCGTGCGCTTGCAGGAGTGGCTGAACTTTATCGCCAGCGAGATTCATGGCGGGCTGGCGATTTTCTTTAACGGCGCGATTCAGGGCGATGTGCGGGCGATGTTCGTGGCCAAGGTGTACAAGCGTTTTGCGATTCTGGTGCAGACCCTGGAGCGCCAGGATTATCTGTTGGGCGCGCAGTACTCGGTGGCAGATGCGTACCTGTTCGTGGTGCTGCGCTGGGCGGGGTTTCACGCTATCGACCTGCAACAGTGGCCGGCGCTGGCTGCGTTTCAGCAGCGGATTGGCGAGCGGCAAACAGTTATCGCGGCCCTGGCCGCCGAAGCCTGATGGCCTGAAATGCAATTACAAATGTGGGAGCGGGCTTGCTCGCGAAAGCGGAGTGTCAGCCAACGAATGTTTCGACTGATACACCG
>NZ_CP168079.1:310632-311257 GCF_050915955.1 Pseudomonas sp. UBT
ATCTGAAATGCACTTAAACAGGTGGGCTTGCTCGCGAAAGCGGAGTGTCAGCCAACGAATGTTTCGACTGATACACCGCATTCGCGAGCAAGCCCGCTCCCACAGTTGAACGGCTTTGTTTTAGAGAAAGCGTTTCACACCGCTAGCGTCGAGGCTGCTGCGTTGGCTGCCTAGAATCCATAATCTGAAATGCACTTAAACAGGTGGGCTTGCTCGCGAAAGCGGAGTGTCAGCCAACGAATGTTTCGACTGATACACCGCATTCGCGAGCAAGCCCGCTCCCACAGTTGAACGGCGTTGTTTTAGAGAAAGCGTTTCATACCGCTAGCGTCGAGGCTGCTGCGTTGGCTGTCGAGAATCCATGATCTGAAATGCACTTAAACAGGTGGGCTTGCTCGCGAAAGCGGAGTGTCAGCCAACGAATGTTTCGACTGATACACCGCTATCGCGGGCAAGCCCGCTCCCACAGTTGAACGGCGTTGTTTTAGAGAAAGCGTTTCACACCGCTAGCGTCGAGGTTGCTGCGTTGGCTGTCGAGAATCCATAATCTGAAATGCAAATAAACAGGTGGGAGCGGGCTTGCTCGCGAAGGCGGAGTGTCAGCCAACGAATGTTTCGACTGATA
>NZ_CP168079.1:311357-714256 GCF_050915955.1 Pseudomonas sp. UBT
CGCTCCCACAGTTGAACCGCGTTGTTTTAGAGAAAGCGTTTCACACCGCTGGTGTCGAGGCTGTTGCGGTGGCTGCCGAGAATCCATGATCTGAAATGCAAATGAACAGGTGGGAGCGGGCTTGCTCGCGAAGGCGGAGTGTCAGCCAACGAATGTTTCGACTGATACACCGCTATCGCGGGCAAGCCCGCTCCCACAGTTGAACCGCGTTGTTTTAGAGAAAGCGTTTCACACCGCTGGTGTCGAGGCTGCTGCGGTGGCTGCCGAGAATCCATGATCTGAAATGCAAATAGACAGGTGGGAGCGGGCTTGCTCGCGAAAGCGGAGTGTCAGCCAACGAATGTTTCGACTGATACACCGCATTCGCGGGCAAGCCCGCTCCCACAGTTGAACGGCGTTGTTTTAGAGAAAGCGTTTCATACCGCTAGCGTCGATCAAGAGGCTATGGCGCCTTGAGCACGATTTGCTGCACATCGACCTTTTTCGGGATCAGGCCGTTGGCGAAGAACAGGTCGGCAGTGCGCTGCTGGTTAGCGATGTCGATGGCTTCCAATGGGCGAATCGGCGCGGGCGAGCGGTGTTCGAAGTAGCTTTTGACCACGGCCGGTGGCAGGCCCAGGGTCTTGGCCATCAACGCGATGCTTTGCTCGGGTTGGTCCAGGGATAGACGCTGCGCCTTGGCCAGGGTTTTGATAATCGCGGCGATCGCGTGCGGGTGCTGCCGGGCAAACGGGCTGCTGACCACAAAGAAACTGCCGGCCGGATTAAGGCCCTGGCCGTCCCCCAATACGCGGGCCGAGCCGTCCACTACCGCGGCCGAGTAGTACGGGTCCCATACCACCCAGGCGTCCACCTTACCTTGCTCAAACGCGGCGCGGCCGTCGGAGGGCGACAGGTACACCACATCCACATCCTTCCATTGCAAGCCGGCGCGCAGCAGGCTTTTGAGGAACAGGTTGTGTGCGCTGGAGCCTTTGAGCAGCGCCACACGCTTACCCTTGAGTTCGGCCACGTGCTGAATCGTGCTGGTTTGAGGCACCAATACCGCTTCGGTCTTGCCGTCGTTCGGCTCGACGGCGAAGTACTGCAAATCAATGCCGGCGGCCTGGGCAAAGATCGGCGGGATGTCACCGATATTGCCGATGTCCAGGCTGCCGCCGTTCAACGCTTCGATCAGCGGCGGGCCACCGAGGAATTCGACCCACTGCACCTGGGTGCCAGGCAACGCCTCTTCGAAGAGTTTGTGCTCACGGGCCAGCACCATGCTCACCGAGCTTTTCTGGTAACCGATGCGCAACGTGGAGGGTTCGGCTGCCAACACGTGACCGGCAACCAGCGAGAGAACGACCGCAGCGAGGACTTTCAGCATCAGAGCGCTCCCTTGACCTTGGCCGCCACATCCGCTGGCACCCACTGTTGCCAGACTTGCGGCTGCTCTTTGAGGAACGCCAGCGCGACTTGGCGCGGCGGCTCACGCTTCTCGCTCATCTGCGCGAGGATGCCGTTGAGCAAGTCGATCGGCAGGTCGACTTTTTCAAAGAACGTGACCAGTTGCGGGTGCTGCGCCTTGAACGGCGCCGACACGCCAATCGCCAAGTGCGCCGGCATCGAGCGGGTGCCGATGGGGTGCGGGTTGTTGGCGTCGGCCAGGGTTTTCCAGGCGTCGGCGTTGAACGGCGGTTCATCCAGCTTGATCAGCTTGAAACGACCGAGCAGTGGGGTCGGCGACCAGTAGTAGAACAACACCGGTTTGCCGCGGCGGATCGACGACGCCACTTCGGCATCCAGCGCCGCACCGGAGCCGGTGCGGAAGTTGACGAAGGTGTCGGTCAGGCCATAGGCCTTGAGCTTCTGGCTGTTGACGATTTCCGAGGTCCAGCCGGTGGGGCTGTTGAGGAAGCGGCCTTTGCTTGGGTCTTCGGGGTCGCGGAACACATCCTTGTAGCGCGCCAGGTCGGCCACTGATTTGAGGTCCGGCGCCAGGGGTTTGATGCCGCGCTCGGCATCGCCCTTGATCACGTATTCGGGCACCCACCAGCCTTCGGTGGCGCCTTTGACCGTGTCGCCCAGGCCGAAGACTTTGCCTTCGGCTTCAGCCTTGACCCACGCCGGACTGCGCCCGGCCCACTCTTCACCAATCACCTGAATATCGTCCTTGGCCAGGGCGGCTTCCAGGCTCACGGTGCTGCCGGGCAAAGTGTCAGTGGGCAAGCCGTAGCCTTTCTCGACGATCAGGCGCAGCACTTCGGTGATCAGGTTGCCGCTTTCCCAGGTGATGTCACCGAAGTGGATCGGTTTGACCGCTTCGGCGGCCTGGGTTGGCTGTGTCAGAACAGCGAGCGCCAGCAGCGAGCCACCGAGCAGGTTTTTTAGGTTTCTCATGAGTAGCCTCTTGGAGGTTCGATTCACAACGTATTCAAAGTGGGCACGGACAATGTGGAAGCTGGCGTGCCTGCGATGCAGGCACCTCGGTTGTTCAGGGGGACCGAGGTGATACCTTCGCAGGCAAGCCAGCTTCCACAGGGAACGAGTGAAGTGTTCAGGCAGCATTGACGGTCACCCACAGGCCGGTGCGGCGGTTCATTCCAGGCCCAGCCGCAGGCAACGGTTGAACGCACGGGCCATGTAGTCGCTGACCGAGCGCTGGGAAATCCCCAGTTCGGCGGTGATCTCTGGGTAGGTCAGGCCATTGAGTTGCGACAGCAGGAAGGTCGCCTTGACCTTGGCCGGCAAGCCGTCGAGCAACTGGTCAATGGCTTGCAGGGCTTGGAATATTTGCGCGAGGTCTTCGGGCGACGACGCGGTGCAAGTTTCGTCGTTAGCCAGGGCGGCGAGGTAGGCGCGCTCCAGGTCGCGGCGACGCCACAATTGGTACATCAGCCGCAGTGCGATGGTGGTGAGCAAGGCGCGGGGCTGTCGGATCGGCAGCACGCCCGGCGCACTCAGGAGCTGGGTAAAGGTATCGGCGGCGATGTCTTCGGCGTGTGCACGCGAATCGAGGTGGCGGTGCAAACGGCTGCACAGCCAGTCGTAATGACTGCGGAACAATCCGCCCACGTAATCGCTGTGAGAAATATCGGCGCCGGACATAGTGGCTCCATCTGAGTAGGTTGCACGTTATGTCCGGTGTTCCGGTGGAGCGATCCTAGCAAGGCTGCTTATTCTTTAATAATATTTAAAAGGTATTTTTATATAACCTTATTGAAGCTTTGAATAGCCGACGTCAGCGGCTCGTTGCTGGTAGTCCAGCAGCACCTGATAGTGATCTTCGCTGGCCGGCAGGACTGCCTGTATCCCCAGCGTTTTGACGACATCCGGTAAATCCTGCAATGCCAGGTTCATCACCTCACGAATTCGCATCACCTGCTCATCGCTCAGGCCCAACGGCCCGATGTAGGGCAAGGTCGGGCTCGGCGCGCTGTGAGTGACAATGCGCAGCCCCGCCACTTCCTGCGGGGCGAAACGGGCGAGGTAGTCGTAGGTGACGCTGTCGATGGCGGCAAGATCAGCGCGGTCTTCGCGCAGCCAGCGCAAGCTTTCGCGGTGGGCACCGCTGATGCCGACGCTGGCGAAGAAACGACCGTCGCGTTGCAACGGCGCCAGGCGTTCGCGCAGCAGGTTCATGCCGCTGTTGGAATCGTGGCCGTTGATCACGCCGCGGCTGTTGTAGAAGTCCGCCAGTTGGGTGTGCGGGTTGGCGTTGCGGGTGAGCAGCAGGCTGCAATGCTCGCCATGGCTGCTGTGGTCCAACTCATAGCGCGGGCGACCGATCACGCGCACCTTGCCGCGCAGTTGGGTTATCAACGGGTAGCCGCAGGTTTGGCTGACGAGCAAATCAGGGGACAGCCACAGGCTGGGCAGGTCGAGGTGGTCGGCGTTACGACGGGTCAGGTTCAGGCGCTCGAAGATGCGTGCCAGCCAGCGCTGGTTGGCGTGCTGCACCGCTTCGGGCGCGACGTACATTTGCAGCTCGGCGTAGTGGTCACTCATGGTCGTCTCTCACGCAAAAGGGTGCCGGGGGCTGTCGATGGCCTTAAGGCCGTGGCGGCTGATCAACTGGCCATAACCCTGCACCAGAAAGCCGCCGCTGCGCGCCACCCACTGTTCGCGGCGGGCGCGGTAGACCGTGGGCAGCCAGTACCAGGGCAATTTCGGCAAGTCATGGTGCACCAGGTGCAGGTTGTTATTGAGGAACAGCCACGTCCACGGCCACGCCGCTTCGTTGAGCACGGTGCGCTGCGCCGGTTGCAGGTGCGGGCGGTGTTCATAGTAGGAACGGATCGACGCCAGGGACAAGGCCGGCACGGTGACCAGCAGCAGGTAATGCCACACCGGCAGCGCACTGTAGTGGGCGATAAAGCTCAGCATCAAGACGGTCATGGCGCCGTGGGCCAGCCACATCGGCCACACCTGCGGTAGGCGCTGGAACTCATGACGCGCCAACCGGCCAATGGCCAGCGGCGCGGCCAACACGAAGCGGCCGAGCACGGTTTTGGTCAGCCAATGCACACCTCGTTCGAACAACGAGCTGGCGTCCCATTGCTGTTGATTGAGGTAGCGGCTTTCCGGGTCGATACCCGGCAGGGTCAGGTCTTCATCGTTGTGGTGCAGCAGGTGGCTGTTGCGATACAGCGTATAGGGATACCACACGGCAAAGGGCGCGTAGCCGAGCAGTTTGTTCACAAGCAGGGAACGGGTGGGATGGCCGTGGAGCAGCTCGTGTTGCACCGACAGCCACAGCGTCACCAAAGGAATCAGCAACAGGGTGCTGAGCCACAGGCCGAGCCAATGGCTGCCAAGTATCACGGCGAACCAGCCGGTATACACGCCGATCAACAGCAGCCAGGTCGGCCATTCGGTTTTTGCAGTAAAACTTTGCGCCAGGGCTTCGATTTCCCGGCGCTGGGTCAGATCAAGGTAGTTGGCCATCGGCAGCTCAGAGCAGGTGTTTCCTGCTCTGTGCCTTGAGGCGGGAAAATCTTGCAGATCGTTTGGTTCTAAGCTTGTAACTCAGTGACCGAACAGGCCTGACTCGGATTTCTTGGTTTTCTTGTCCGCGCGTTTTTCATCGGCGGTTTTTGCCGGTTTTTTCTTCGCGGCTTTCTTTGAATCCATACCTTTGGCCATGATGCATGCTCCACTGAAAGGGGATGTAACACTGGGTATACCACCTATTGCGCGGCAGAAGGCGCTTATAATCCCCGGCCCTTGAGAATGTTGCCCAAACACCATGCCTGAACTGCACATCGAACCGCTGGCAGAGCCGCTGTGGCCGCTGCTGAACAAGTTTTACCGCCGCCATGATTCGTCGATGAAGGCCATGAAAGGTGGGCGTTTATGGGTAGCGCGGGACGGCGAGATTGTGGCCGGGTTGTGCCTCTCGCCTGTGGTGGGTGGGCAGTGGCTGACCGCGGTGTTTGTCGACCCGGCTTATCGCGGCCAAGGGCTGGCGGCGCGCTTGATTCTGCAGGCGGTGGCCGATGTGCAGGGGTGCGTCTGGCTGCTGTGCCATCCCGACCTGGAAGGTATGTATCAGCGCATGGGGTTCACTCAGGATACGCTGCTGCCGCAATCCCTCAGCGAGCGGTTGGTGCGCTACAAACGTAACAAGCCAATGATCGCGATGGGGCTTATAACCAACGCAAAGGTCGACCTCGAATAATGTGTGATCAGCCGGTCCAGAGCCCATGCTAGCCTCGACGGCACAGTGGCCCTTTACAGGATGATCATGAAAACGACGCTTGCAGCTCTGTCCCTCACCGCTCTCCTCGCGCCCACCTTCAGCCAGGCAGCTGATGCGCCGATTACCGCCGAGCAATACACGAGCGTGCTTGCCGGCAGTTGGCGCGCCTCGGCCAACAGCGCGCGCGACGGCTATCGTCACCCGCAGCAAACCCTGGCGTTCTTCGGCTTGGGCGCCAGGCAGACGGTGATCGAAATCACCCCCGGCGCCGGCTGGTACAGCGAAGTGCTGGCGCCGCTGCTCAAGGACCACGGGCATTACATCGCCGCCGTGCAGGCAGCCAGCAGCAGCGCTTATGCACGTACCTCCGAAGAGAACCTGAAAAAGAAATTCGCCGCCGACCCGACGCGCTATGCCAAGGCCCAAGTGGTGGAGTTCGACCCTAAGGCGCCAGTGTTCGGCAAACCTGCTTCGGCCGACGCCGTGCTGACTTTTCGCAACGTGCATAACTGGGTAGCGGCCGATACCGCAGACGCCACGTTCAGTGCGTTTTACACGGTGCTCAAACCGGGCGGCGTGCTGGGTGTGGAAGATCACCGGGCCAAGGACGGGGCGGACCTGGAAGCGATCAAGGACAGTGGTTACCTGACCACGGCCCAAGTGGTGAAACTGGCGACCGATGCCGGGTTCAAGCTGGCTGGGCAGAGCGAAGTGAACGCCAACCCCAAGGACACCAAGGATTATCCGGGTGGCGTCTGGACGTTGCCGCCGACATTGAAGTTGGGGGAGCAGGACAAGGTCAGGTACCTGGCGATTGGCGAGTCGGATCGGATGACGTTGCGGTTTGTTAAACCTGTCAAATAGTTCGGTTTGAAATGCTATCCCAATGTGGGAGCGGGCTTGCTCGCGAAAGCGGAGTGTCAGTCAATGTATTCGGTGACTGATACACCGCTTTCGCGAGCAAGCCCGCTCCCACATTTTCGATCTCAGTATGGCTGAGCGTTACTCGTCAGCATTCGGGTCCATGTCCGGAAACATCACTTCGATAAACCCGAACTTGCTGAAGTCGGTAATCCGCGACGGGTACAAACGGCCGATCAGGTGGTCACATTCATGCTGCACCACCCGCGCGTGGAAGCCCTCGGCGACGCGCACGATGGGTGCCCCCTTGGGATCAAAACCCTCGTAGCGGATCTGCTGGTAACGGTCCACCGCGCCACGCAGACCGGGCACGGACAGGCAGCCTTCAAAACCTTCTTCCAGTACCGGGCTGAGCGGCGTAATCAACGGGTTGATCAAGATGGTCTGCGGCACCGGAGGCGCCTCCGGGTAACGTTCACTGGCCTCGAAACCAAAGATCACCAGTTGCAGGTCGACGCCGATCTGCGGGGCGGCCAGGCCGACGCCGCCGACGCTTTCCATGGTCTGGAACATGTCATCAATCAATTGCCACAGCTCGGGGCTGTCGAACATTTCCGGCGGAACCGGTGGCGCGATGCGCAGCAGGCGCTCGTCGCCCATTTTCAGGATTTCACGGATCATCGATCAGACTTCGTCGGTAGTGGGCTTGGAGTGGTCCCGGCCTAGGCCTGAGACGTGCTGTTTTTCATCCGTGTGCGTGTTTTCATCGAACTCCTTTTCCCCCGGGTCCTTGCCTTCGGCCGACATGTGTTCGATCACGGCATTCATCTCGGCCCCGAGCAACAGCACGGCGGCGGAAATATAGAAGTACAGGAGCAGGACGATGATCGCGCCGATACTGCCATACATGGCGTTGTAGTCGGCGAAGGTTTTGACGTAGTAGCCGAAACCCAGGGAGGCGATAATCCACACCACCACGGCCAGCACCGAGCCGGGTGTGATGAAGCGGAATTTCTGCTGCACATCAGGCATCACGTAGTACATGAGGGCTACGGAGAACATCAGCAAAATCACGATCAGCGGCCAGCGCAGGATGGTCCATAACGTGACCACGAATTCCTGCATGCCGATCTGCCCGGCGAGCCACCCCATCACCTGCGGGCCGAGCACCATCAGCGCAGCGGCGGCGAGCAGCATGCCGGCGATGCCGATGGTGTAGAAAATCGACAGCGGGAAACGCTTCCAGATCGGCCGGCCTTCGACCACGTCGTAGGCGGCGTTCATCGCACTCATCATCAGCCGCACACCGGCCGAAGCGGTCCACAAGGCGATCACGATACCGACGGACAGCAAGCCACCCTTGGATTGCTGCAACTGGTCGATCACCGGGTTGACCTGTTCAAGGGCCTGGGGCGGCAACACCAGTTCCGACTGCATACGCAGCCAGGTGAAGAAGTCCGGCAGGTGCAGGAAACCGATCAGGGCAATGAGGAACAACAAAAAGGGAAACAACGAGAACAGCATCTGGTAGGCCAGTGCCGAGGCGTAGGTGGGCATTTCGTCATCGATAAACTCTGTGACGGTGCGCATCAACACTTTGTGGAGCTTGAGGCCGTCTAGTACCGGAAAAATCATAGCGTCTCCTTTCGCCGCATAAAAGGGTGAGGTCGTGGGCGACTCAGGGGCCGTTTTCTACATCAAAAGTAGCCTATTTGGCGACTTTGAAACAATGACGAGATTTTAGTTGCAACGTACGACATAAAAACGGCCATCCGTGGATGGCCGTCGGGCTGCACGAACACAGCCAGCGATTCAGGGTTACTTGACGGCTTTTTTTACCGCATCTTTGGTATCACCGATGGCTTTTTCGACCTGACCTTTCTTCTCCTGCACGACACCTTCAGCGCGCAGCTTGTCGTTGCCGGTGACTTTGCCGGCGCCTTGCTTGATGTTGCCGACGAGTTCATCTTTCAAACCTTTTGCCTTATCCGATGTGCTGCTCATGGTATTTCTCCGAAAGAACAATCAAGGGTTTGGGTCATTACGTAAAGATTGACCCGAAGCGGTTGCACAGAGTTTCAATTATTTTTCAGTGGGTATTTCATCGAGCATTTGCGCATCCGTTGCAGGTTTGGCTTTATGTTTTGCCGCCAACCCACGAGAATGCCCGGCACATTCAGGCTATATCGCTGAATAACAGATCCCGTAGGAAGGTTATGAAACTCAATAAAGCACAGGCCATCGCCCGCAGAAACCAGGAACTGGGCGGTGCCGTACTCGGCGTCAACAACTGCCACTTCACCGACCTGGACAGCAAACGCAACATCTGGTGGTTCGACCTGCCGGTCGTGCGTATTGGTGTGGGCCAGTACGAGTGGATTCACCTGCTGATGCACAACGCCGAGACTGACCAGTTGCTGCACCTGAAGGTGCCGACTGCGTTCCTGCGTGAAAAGCTCGAAGGGCTGGTGGTGCGCAATGCGAACAAGCGCAAGCCGGAGATCACCCTGGAGCTGAGCGCCGACAAGGATTCGTTCCTGAAAGATGTGCGCCCGGCCGGTGCGGGTGTGAGCTTCGCGCAGTTTGCCGTGTAGCAACTCGGTCAAAGACTGTGGGAGCTGGCTTGCCTGCGATAGCGGTGGGTCGGCCAGCCCGGTAGTGACTGATGTACCGCCATCGCAGACAAGCCCGCTCCCACACTGGATTGCGCTCCAATCCAGGCATTAAAAAACCCCGCATGGCGGGGTTTTTTATTGGGTTACTTTTTGAGGCCCAGCTTCTTCAGCTCTTCATCGCGCAACTCACGGCGCAGGATCTTGCCCACGTTGGTGGTCGGCAACGCATCACGGAACTCAACGGCCTTGGGCACCTTGTAGCCGGTGACATTGGCGCGCATGTGTTCCATCACCTGGTCCTTGGTCAGGGTAGCCCCTGGCTTGACCACGATGAAGATCTTGATGTGCTCCCCGGATTTTTCGTCAGGCACGCCAATGGCCGCACACTGCAGCACGCCCGGCAGGGTCGCCAGCACATCTTCCAGCTCGTTCGGGTAGACGTTGAAACCGGAGACCAGAATCATGTCTTTCTTGCGGTCGACAATGCGCATGTAGCCATCCGGCTGGATGATCGCGATGTCGCCGGTCTTCAACCAGCCTTCGCTGTCGAGGATCTCGGCGGTAGCGTCTTCACGCTGCCAGTAGCCTTTCATCACCTGTGGGCCTTTGACGCACAGCTCGCCGATTTCACCCAGGGCCAGTTCGACGCCGTCATCGGTGATGACTTTGCACACGGTAGAGGGCACCGGAATGCCGATGGTGCCGATCTGGATGTTCTGGATCGGGTTGACCGTCGCCACCGGGCTGGTTTCGGTCATGCCGTAACCTTCGCAAATATTGCAGCCCGTCACGTCTTTCCAACGCTCGGCCGCTGCCAGTTGCAGCGCCATACCGCCGGACAGGGTGACTTTGAGCGCGGAGAAGTCCAGCTTGCGGAAGCCTTCGTTGTTGCACAGCGCCACAAACAGAGTGTTCAGGCCGACAAAGCCGCTGAACTTCCACTTCGACAGTTCCTTGACCATCGCCGGCAAGTCGCGCGGGTTGCTGATCAGAATGTTGTGGTTGCCGATCAGCATCATCGCCATGCAATGAAAGGTGAAGGCATAGATGTGGTAAAGCGGCAGCGGCGTGATCAGGATCTCGCAACCTTCATTGAGGTTGGAGCCCATCAGCGCCTTGCACTGCAACATATTGGAAACCAGGTTGCGGTGGGTGAGCATTGCGCCCTTGGCCACGCCGGTGGTGCCGCCGGTGTATTGCAGCACGGCGACATCGCCGCTGGCCGGGCTGGCATCATTGACCGGTTGGCCGTGCCCCTTGGCCAGCACGTCGTTGAACTTGATCGCCTTGGGCAAGTGATACGCCGGGACCATTTTTTTCACGTACTTGATGACGCTGTTGATCAGCAGGCGCTTGAACGGCGACAACAGGTCAGCGACTTCGGTGACGATCACGTGCTTGACGGCGGTCTTGGGCACGACTTTTTCAGCCAGGTGCGCCATGTTGGCCAGGCAAACCAGAGCCTTGGCTCCGGAATCATTGAATTGGTGTTCCATTTCCCGCGCGGTGTACAGCGGGTTGGTGTTGACCACGATCAGGCCCGCACGAATGGCGCCGAACACGGCGACCGGGTATTGCAGGACGTTGGGCAGTTGCACGGCGATTCGATCGCCAGGCTTCAAGTCGGTATGCTGTTGCAGGTAGGCGGCGAAAGCGCCGGACAATTCGTACAGTTCACCGTAGGTGATTGTCTTGCCCAGGTTGCTGAAAGCCGGTTTGTTGGCGAAGCGCTGGCAGGACTGTTTCAGTACCGCCTGAATATTTTGATACTCGTCTGGATTGATGTCTGCAGCAATCCCGGCGGGGTACTTATCCTTCCAAAAGTCTTCGTTCATGGAAGCCCACTCCTCAGCGACGCGAATTCATCATCGCATTTGATGCGATTATTATTGGTGTATGTTTTTTTAAGGTGAGTCTGGCGCTTTCAAGCAGGCCGAGAAGTCACAAAGCGCGCCGAGAGTAGCAGCTTTGCCAAAGGCCGCCTAGAGCCAAAAGAGGGCCCTACAGTCATAAACATGACTCAAGAATATGCAGTAGTCATTTTTAGAGCAAAGATTCTATAACGCTTAAAATCGCTCTGGAATGCGCCTTTCAGCACAATAAATAACAATGTGGGAGCGGGCTTGCTCGCGAATGCAGTGCTTCAGTCGATACATCTGGTGACTGATACACCGCATTCGCGAGCAAGCCCGCTCCCACATTTTTTAAACGCACTTCATATCAAGCGATGTCGCGCAGCTCCCGCCGCAGAATCTTGCCTACCGGCGTCATCGGCAACGACTCGCGCAACACAATATGCTTGGGCACCTTGTACGCGGTGAAATTGGTCTTGCAGTATGCCTTCAGTTCCTCAAGGCTGACGCCCTGCGTACGCGCCACCACAAACAGCTTCACCGCCTCCCCCGTGCGATCATCCGGTACGCCGATCACGGCGCAGTTGGCTACCGCCGGGTGGGCCATCACCACGTCTTCGATCTCGTTGGGGTACACGTTGAAGCCCGAGACGATGATCAGGTCTTTCTTGCGATCAACAATGCTCACGAACCCATCGGCATCGATCACCGCGATGTCACCGGTTTTCAGCCAACCCTCAGCGTCCAGGGTCTCGGCGGTGGCTACCGGTTGCTGCCAGTAGCCCTTCATCACCTGCGGCCCCTTGATGCACAGCTCGCCGCGCTCACCCAAAGGCAGCTCGCGCCCTTCGTCGTCGATAACTTTCATCGCCGTGCCCGGCACTGGAACACCCACGGTGCCCAGGCGCGACTGGCTGCCATACGGGTTGGTGCTGGCCACCGGTGAGGTTTCGGTCAGGCCGTAGCCTTCGCCGATGGAACAACCGGTCAACGCTTTCCAGCGCTCGGCGGTGGCCTTGACCAGTGCCGTGCCGCCGGAATTGGTGATCTTGAGGTGGGAGAAATCCAGGGTCTTGAAGTCCGGGTGGTCCATCAGCGCTACAAACAGCGTGTTCAGCCCCAACAGGCAGGAGAACCGCCACTTTTTCAGTTCCTTGATAAAACCGCCGATGTCCCGCGGGTTGGTGATCAGCACGTTGTGGTTGCCGGTCACCATCATGCACATGCAGTTCGCCGTGAATGCATAGATGTGGTACAGCGGCAGCGGCGCGATCATCACCTCCTGGCCTTCTTTCACCAGCGGCTGGCCGTCGTCGGTGAGTTGGGACATGCACGCCCGCGCCTGCTGCATATTGGCGACCAGGTTGCCATGGGTGAGCATCGCGCCCTTGGCCAGTCCAGTGGTGCCGCCGGTGTATTGCAGCACCGCGATGTCATCCAGGGTCACCGGATGCCGAATCAGGCCCTGCCCTGCGCCCATGCGCAACGCGCGCTTGAACGATACCGCCCGTGGCAGGTGGTAGGCCGGGACCATTTTCTTCACCTTGTCGACCACGGTGTTGATCAGCCAGCCCTTGGCGGCCGGCATGAAGTCGCCCATCCTGGCTTCAATGAGGTAGTCGATCTCGGTATCGGTACACACTTCCTGCACGCGCGAACCGAACAGGTTGAGGTAGACCAGCGCACGCACACCAGCGTCCTTGAACTGGTGGCGCATCTCGCGCGGGGTGTACAAGGGGTTGGTGTTGACCACGATGAGCCCGGCGCGCAACGCGCCAAACACCGCAATCGGGTAATGCAGCACGTTGGGCATCTGCACCGCAATGCGCTCGCCAGGCTTGAGGTCGGTGTGCTGTTGCAGGTAGCTGGCGAACGCCGCACTCTGGCGCTCAAGCTCAGCGTAGGTCAGGGTGATGCCCATGTTGCTGAATGCCGGACGGTCGGCAAAGGCCTTGCAGGAACGTTCGAAGACTTCGATCACCGACTTGTAGGTGCTGAGGTCGATGTCATTGGGAACGCCCGCCGCGCGTTTGTCATTCCAGAAATCAGGTTGCATTATTCTTGTCCTCTTACCTGAGTGTGTCCGGCCGCTGCAGCTGTAAAAAGCAGGCTGCTATAAAAAGCGGAGCTTTGGGGACGTTAGCAGCTATGGCCAATCAGGCAAATACAGGAAACAGCGTCATCAATTGCGTGAATCTTCCTACAAGGGCCTGCACAGATCAGATGCAAGCCTGGGGATGAGCTATACACTGCAACGACCTCGAGCAAAGGAAGCGCCATGAACCACAGCACCTTCTGGCTGACCGCGAATGACCGCAGCCGCCTGTACGTCAATCAATGGCTGCCGGAAGGCCCCGCCAAGGCCATGATCATGTTGTCCCACGGCATGGCCGAGCACAGCGGGCGTTATGCAGGCCTGGCCGACGCGTTGTGCACAGCCGGCTATGGCGTGTATGCGCTGGATCAGCGCGGTCATGGCCGCACCGCCGACGAGGGCACGCTGGGGCTCTACGCCGAGAAGGATGGGTGGAACAAGGTGGTCGGCGACCTTGCCAGCCTCAACCAGCACATCGGCCAACAGCAGCCGGGGCTGCCGATCATTCTGCTGGGGCACAGCATGGGCAGCTATATCGCCCAGGCCTACCTGTTGCACCACAGCGCCAGCTTGAAGGGGGTGATTCTCAGCGGTTCAAACTTCCAGCCGGTGGCGCTGTACCGCGCCGCCGGGGTGATCGCTCGCCTCGAACGGGCACGCCAGGGCTTGCGCGGGCGCAGCGCACTGATCGAGTTCCTGTCATTCGGCTCGTTCAACAAGGCGTTCAAGCCCAACCGCACGGCGTTTGATTGGCTCAGCCGCGACCCGAATGAAGTCGATAAGTACATCAACGATCCGCTGTGTGGTTTCCGCTGCACCAACCAGCTATGGATCGACTTGCTGGGCGGCTTGCAGCAAATCAGCAAAGCGTCCAATCTCGAACAGATCGTCCCAGGCCTGCCGATCCTGGTGATGGGCGGAGAATGTGATCCGGTGAGTGAAGGCAAGCGTCTCAAAAACCTGGCCCACGCACTGCGCGAAGCCGGCTGCCAGAACCTGCAACTGAATATCTACCCGCAGGCGCGTCATGAAGTGTTCAACGAAACCAACCGCGATGAAGTCACAGCGGATGTACTGACGTGGCTCGACCAGACACTGGCGCTGCACAGGCCGACCCGCTGCGAATAAATTTACGTTTAAAATCAAGATTTTAGAATCAGCCAATTAAATTAGCGATTAGCCACAGGATGTACCTTTAGATGACTCAGGTTACCAACACCCCGTACGAAGCCCTCGAAGTCGGCCAGACCGCCAGCTACAGCAAGACCGTCGAGGAGCGCGATATCCAGTTGTTCGCCGCCATGTCCGGCGACCATAACCCCGTGCACCTGGATGCCGAGTACGCCAAAGCAACCATGTTCAAGGAGCGTATCGCCCACGGCATGTTCAGCGGCGCCCTGATCAGTGCGGCGGTTGCCTGCGAGTTGCCTGGGCCGGGCACCATTTATATCGGCCAGCAGATGACTTTTCAGAAGCCGGTAAAAATCGGCGACACCCTGACCGTGCGTCTGGAAATCCTCGAAAAGCTGCCAAAATTTCGCGTGCGCATTGCCACCCGTGTATTCAACCAGCGCGATGAGCTGGTGGTCGATGGCGAGGCGGAAATCCTCGCGCCACGCAAGCAGCAGGTCGTGACCTTGACCGAGTTGCCGCCGATCAGCATCGGCTGATTGCAGCGTCAAGGTTAATACCAAGCACATGTGGGAGCGGGCTTGCTCGCGAAAGCGGTGGGTCAGTCACCTGAGAGGTTGACTGACCCACCGTCTTCGCGGGCAAGCCCGCTCCCACATTTGTTACACAGCAGGTCTTACGACTGAGCGCGAGCCTGGTTACGCAGGGCTTTCACCTGATCGTGGTTGCGTTGTGCGCCGTGGAACTGACGCTCTACCAGGTCACGAATACCCAGCAGGTTGTGCTTGTTGATCTTCTCGATCGCTTCCTTGTAAGCCTTCAGTGCGTGGTCTTCACCGCGCTCGGCTTCGTTCAGGACAGCCTCTTCATCTTTACCGGTAACCAGCGACTTCACGTCGACCCAGCCACGGTGCAAGGCGCCGGCAACCGAACCGGATTTTTCCGGGTCGCCGCCCAGGGCTTTAACAGCGGTCTGCAATTCGGCGGCAGCGGTGGCGCAGTCGGTGGAGCGCTTGACGAACAGGGCTTTGAGCTCTGGGTGCTTGATGTCTTCAGCACAGGTCGCGAAGCCTTTCTGGCCGTCTTTGCTGGTCTCGATCAGGTCGTTCAGTACGGAGATCGATTCTTTATTGATGTCAGTCATTTTTCAATTCCTTGTGCGGGTTAAGAAACGTGTCTTAATGATTGCAGCGCCCGTGCCAAGTTTTTAAAAAAGTATTTTTCTTTATTTTTCAATGACTTAAAAATTAATGAACCATCTGTATGTACGTTATTTGCATGATCTGTCATTTGGCCTTCATGCAGAATGCCTGTATTTTCCAAGGTCTCGACTCAAACACTGAAGCCCATGAACCCCGAAAAACTCGAACTGCTGATCACCCGTGAAATGCCCTTCGGCAAATACAAGGGACGGATCATCGCCGACCTGCCCGGCCCCTACCTGAACTGGTTTGCCCGTGAAGGTTTCCCCCACGGCGAGCTGGGCGGTTTGCTGGCATTGATGCAGGAAATCGACCACAACGGCCTGTCCGAACTCTTGGAACCGCTACGCGTAAAACACGGCAAACCCGCCCCTCGCCATTAAGAGCCAATGCCATGCCAAGGAACGCAGATAACGAACGCCACTGGCAGGCCATTGCCCAGCACTATGAGCTGGAGCCTGGCCCGATCAATCTGGAAAACGGCTATTTCGGGCGCATGAGCCGCGCAGTACGAGCGCAGTACCTGGAGCACGTTGCATTTATCAATCGCAGCAACTCGTTGTATGTGCGCCAACGGTTCGAGCAAGGTCAAAACGTCGAGATCCTTGGCCAACTGGCCGGGCTGATTGACGCCGACCCAGAGGCGATTGCCTTCACCCGCAATGCCACCGAAGCGTTGCAGTCATTGATCCGCAACTACAACGGCCTGCAACCGGGCGACCAGGTGCTGATCAGCGACCTCGAATACGACACGGTCAAAGGTGCGATGCGCTGGCTGGCTGGCTATCGGGGCGTGGAGGTGATCGAGGTGTCCCACACGCACCCGGCCACTGTCGACAGCCTGGTGCAGACGTATCGCGATGCGTTCGCGCGGTACCCGCGCCTCAAACTGATGGCCCTCACCCACGTCACCCACCGTACCGGGCTGGTGATGCCGGTCGCGGCAATCGCCAGCGCCGCACGCGCGCATGGCGTCGACGTGATACTCGACGGTGCCCATGCCCTGGGCCAGATCGAGTTCAACCTTGCCGAACTGGGCATTCAGTTCGCCGGCTTCAACCTGCATAAATGGATCGGCGCACCGCTGACCCTGGGCTTTCTCTATATAGCCCCTGAGCGCCTGGCGGATATCGACCCGGACATGGGCGAGTTCCACTATCCCGCCAACGACGTGCGCGCTCGTACGCCCTACAGCACGCCGAACTTTCCAGCCCTGATGACCTTGCCGCTGGTGATGGAGGAACACTGCTCATTGGGTGGCTCGGCGGCCAAGGGCGCGCGCGTCAATTACCTGCGCGACTTATGGGTGAGCCAGGTGCGTCAATTGCCCGGGATAGAGGTGCTGACGTCGGATGACCCACGGCTGTATTGCGGGATCACGGCATTCAAGTTCATTGGCCGGGATCAGCAGGCGATGGCGGACCGGTTGCTCAAGGAGTACGACCTGTTCACCACTACCCGTGTCGGGGCAGCGTTTGGCACGTGTATTCGAGTGACGCCGGGGATGGTGACTTCGGCGGCGGATATCGGTGTACTGGTCAAAGCGATCACTGAACTAAACGCGGATTAAAAATGTGGGAGCTGGCTTGTGTGGGAGCGGGCTTGCTCGCGAATACGGTGTGTCAGTCAACGAATATGCCAACTGAACCAGCGCATTCGCGAGCAAGCCCGCTCCCACATTAATCGGTGTCGGATTCGAGTTTTTCGCAGGCAAAAAAAAGCGGCACACCGACCAAGTGCACCGCAAAAATGCCGTTAAGCACAGCAACAACGATTCGGTAAATCAGATCAGTCCAGCAGCGCCAGCGCCTGTGCGGTGACTTCCTGGATGCGTGCCCAGTCGCCGTTCTTGACCCATTCCGGGTCCAGCATCCAGCTACCGCCCACGCACATTACGTTTTTCAACGCCATGTAGTGTTTGATGTTGGCCGGACCCACGCCGCCGGTCGGGCAGAATTTCACTTCGCCGAAAGGGCCGCCGAGGGCCTTGATGGCCGCCACGCCGCCGCTGACTTCAGCCGGGAACAGCTTGAAGCGGCGATAACCCAGGCCATAGCCTTCCATGATGCCTGAGGCATTGCTGATGCCTGGCAGCAACGGGATCGGGCTGTGCACGGAGGCTTCCAGCAGGTCGCGGGTAATGCCTGGGGTGACGATAAATTGCGAGCCGGCCACTTCCGCCGCTTCGAGCATATGACGATCGAGTACGGTGCCGGCACCGGTGCACAGTTCAGGGCGTTGCTCACGCAGTACCTGAATGGCCTTGAGGCCGAACTCGGAACGCAGGGTCACTTCCAATGCGGTCAAGCCACCGGCTGCCAGGGCATCGGCCAACGGCAGGATGTCCTGTTCGCGGGCGATGGTAATCACCGGCAGGATCCGCGCCTTGGCGCAGAGGCTGTCGATCAGGGCAACTTTATCCGCCATGGACACGGTCGATTGAGGGCTTTTCATAGCGGCTGATCCTTGGCTCATGGGCACCAGTAAATCTCTAAAGTAGGTTGCAAAAACGCGCGAATCGGCATGGCAGCAACGTCGTCACTGGCCAGCGCGGCGCTCAAGGTGGTCAATTTCGAGCTGCCGGAAATCGACAGCACGGTGTAGTGGGCCGTGGCCAGCAGTGCACGACTCATGGTCAGGCGCTGGTGCGGCACGCTCGGGGCCAGCATCGGCCAGCAACGGCGGGAGCCATCAGCTTTCAATGCTTCGCTCAGGTTCGGGCTGTTGGGAAACAGCGATGCGGTGTGGCCGTCATCGCCCATGCCCAGTACCAGCACATCAATGGCTTGCAGCTCGGCCAACTGGCGATCGGCCAGTTCGGCGGCGTCTTCCAGATTTGCGGCAACGTTGTACAGGCTGAGGAACGTGGCCTTGGCCGCCGGCCCTTGCAGCAGGTATTTCTTCAGCAGGCCGGCATTGCTGTCGGCATGCTCCACCGGCACCCAGCGCTCATCGGCCAGGGTGATGGTGACGTTGGACCAGTCCAGGTCTTGCTTGGCCAGGTTCTGGAAAAACGCCACGGGGCTGCGACCACCGGACACCACCAACGTGGCCGCGCCACGGGCGCTGATGGCCGTGCGCAATTGCCCCGCCACGTCATGGGCCAAGCCGTCCGCCAGCAACGTGGGCGAGCGGTACTCATGGGCTGTTACACCCTGAGGCAGTTTCAATTCAGATATCGCCATACCAAGACCTCCCATCCCGCGTGATCAGTGCAATCGAGCTCATCGGCCCCCAGGACCCGGCCGCATACGGCTTGGGCGCATCACCGGATTTTTTCCACCCGGCGATCAACTGGTCACACCATTTCCACGCGGCTTCGATTTCATCTTTGCGAACAAACAGGTTCTGATTGCCGCGCATCACTTCCAGCAATAACCGCTCGTAGGCATCGGGGATCCGCGCGCTGCGATAGGTGTCGGAAAAATTCAGTTGCAGCGGGCCGCTGCGCAGTTGCATGCCCTTGTCCAGGCCCTGCTCCTTGGTCATCACACGCAAGGAAATACCTTCGTCCGGCTGCAGGCGAATGATCAGTTTGTTGCTGATCTGCAGGCGCTGCTCGGGCGCGAAGATGTAGTGCGAGGGTTCCTTGAAGTGGATGACAATCTGCGACAGTTTTTGCGGCATGCGTTTGCCGGTGCGCAGGTAGAACGGCACCCCGGCCCAACGCCAGTTACGAATATCGGCACGCAGGGCGACGAACGTTTCGGTGTCGCTCTGGGTGTTGGAGTTTTCTTCTTCCAGGTAACCCGGCACCGGCTTGCCGGCGCTGTAGCCGGCGATGTATTGGCCGCGCACCACTTGAGTGGTCAAGCCTTCCGGACTGATCGGCGCCAGGGCCTTGAGTACCTTGACCTTCTCGTCACGGATGCTGTCGGCGGACAGGTCGGCCGGCGGGTCCATGGCAATCAGGCAGAGCAGTTGCAGCAGGTGGTTCTGGATCATGTCCCGCAGTTGGCCGGCCTTGTCGAAGTAACCCCAACGGCCTTCGATACCAACTTGCTCGGCCACGGTGATTTCCACGTGGGAGATGTAGTTCTGGTTCCACTGGGTTTCGAACAGGCTGTTGGCGAAACGCAGGGCGATCAGGTTCTGGACGGTCTCTTTGCCCAGGTAGTGGTCGATGCGGTACGTGCGGTTTTCCGGGAAAAACTGCGCCACGGCGTCGTTGACCTTGCGCGAGGATTCCAGGTCCGAACCGATGGGTTTTTCCAGCACGACTCGGGTGTTTTCCGCCAGGCCGACCTTGGCCAGGTTTTCGCAGATGGCGCCATACACCGCCGCAGGCGTGGCGAAATAGGCGATCAGACGTTGTTCGGCACCGACTTTTGCGGCCAGGATGACGTAGTCATCGGCGTTCATGAAATCGACGTGCACGTAGGCCAGGCGTGCGAGGAAGCGCGCTGCCACGGCTTCATCCAGTTCCTTGCCGACGTATTTACGCAGTTCTTTTTCGATATGGGCCAGGTGCTCTTGCTCGGACCCGGCTTCACGGGCCAATGCCAGGATGCGCGTGTCGTCGTGCAGGAGCCCGGCGCCATCGAGTTGATAGAGTGCAGGAAATAACTTGCGCAGCGCCAGATCACCCAAGGCGCCAAACAGGGCAAAGGTGCAGGGTTCTACGGTTATCAAAGGCATGATGTTTGTTCTTTTATCAAGTTAAGCTACAAATACCTTTTTTCAAGGCATCACTCAAGGAAAAATGTAGTAATAACCACAACATTTTCCCAAAATACGCATTCCGAGTGGTGGTGTTCAGCTACCCTCAGTAGGATAGGCCACCGCAAAGGGCCACTCGTCGATGGGTTACCGCCCTTTATTTGCATCGTCGCCCGAAGGAAAGACTGAATGGACCGCGTGCGAAATCTTCTGGAACAAATCCGGAACCGCCTCGAAGAATTGAACAAGGCTGAGAAAAAAGTCGCCGAGGTCATCCTGCTCAACCCGCAGCAGGCGACCCGCTTCTCTATCGCAGCCCTCGCCCAAGCCGCCTCGGTCAGTGAACCGACGGTCAACCGTTTCTGCCGTTCGTTCGGTGTCAGCGGTTACCCTGAACTTAAATTGCAGCTGGCGCAAAGTTTGGCCAGCGGTGCGGCGTATGTCAGCCGCGCCGTGGAAGCCGATGATAACCCTGAGGCCTACACGCAGAAGATCTTTGGCAGCGCCATTGCCTCGCTGGACAGCGCCTGTCAGGCCCTGGACCCGGCCCTGATCAGCAAGGCCGTGGACCTGTTGATTCAGGCGCGGCAGATCCACTTCTTCGGCCTGGGCGCGTCGGCGCCGGTCGCCATGGATGCGCTGCACAAGTTTTTCCGTTTCAACCTGTCCGTCACCGCCCATGCCGACGTACTGATGCAACGCATGATCGCGTCGGTGGCGCATACCGGCGAGCTGTTCGTGATTATTTCCTACACCGGGCGTACCCGTGAGTTGGTGGAAGTGGCGCGTATCGCGCGGGAAAACGGCGCCTCGGTGCTGGGCGTCACCGCCGAAAACTCGCCGCTGGCCAAGGCCAGCACGGTGAGCCTGAACATTCCGCTGCCGGAAGACACCGACATCTATATGCCGATGACCTCGCGGATCATTCAGTTGACGGTGCTGGATGTGCTGGCAACGGGCATGACCTTGCGCCGTGGCGTGGATTTCCAGCCGCACTTGCGCAAGATTAAAGAGAGCTTGAATGACAGCCGGTATCCGGTGGGGGATGAGTTCAACTAGCAGGAATCTCTACCAACAGTACCGACCCTTTCGCGAGCAAGCCCGCTCCCACATTCGACCGTATTCCAAAGTGTGACCCGGTCAAAATGTGGGAGCGGGCTTGCCCGCGATGGCGCCATCAGCAACACCGCTAAACACCCGCCCTCGCCTGCAGACTCAAGTGCGCCCTCTCCCCCGGCGCCAGGCTCGCCCCGGCCATCGCCGACTCCACACACACGAACCCCGACGCCTCGTTAAAGCTCACGCCCAGTAACGGCCGGCTGCCGGGGTGCCACACCACGGTGTCGGCGCTGTCGCCGGTGTCGATGCACAATTCGCGCTGCCAGGCATGGTCCTTGAGGTGCAGTTCACCCTCGTGCTGGAACACCCGCTGGCACCCGCCGTCCACCCGTAACTCGCCGTCCTGCTGGCACACCTGGCGATTGAGCTGATCATAACCTTGCGCCCCGTCGAGCCCAGACAGCGCTACCTCACCGACGTTGCCGATACGCCAATAGGCGTGCAACGCATGGCTCAACTGGCACGGCAACTCGTCCTGGTGCTCGGTACACAGGCGCAATTCCAGGGTGTCGCCCAAGTGCGCGTGCAGGTCGACCTGCCAGTCGCACAATTGCAATTGCCAGTGCAGGCGCACGCCATCGTCGTCGGTGCTGCTGTCGAGCAGTTTCCAGTCGATCAGCCGCGCCCAACCATGGGACGGCCACGCGTTTTCGCTCGGATGGCGCCCATACCACGGCCAGCAGACCGGCACGCCACCACGGATGGCGCCGACTTGCGGCCACTTGGCCGCACACCACAGCCAGGGTTTCTGGCCGCGCGGCTGAAAGTGCAGCAATTGCGCGCCCTGACGGCTGAACACCGCCTGGCACAGCGGATGGTCGATCACCAACACATCGCGCATCTGAAAGCGCTCCCAGGCAAACACAGGGCGTTCACGCAGGGATTTGAAAAAGCGTTGCAGCGGATGCTCATGCATGTGCCACGGTCCTGAATAACTTCACAGTGCTGCCCAAAAAAAAGCGGATAGCCATGGCTACCCGCAAAATGCGCACAGAGAGAAGGAGCTTATCGCAACAGCGTTAGAACGTAGACTGAATTTTCAGGCCGGCTACCAACGCGTTGTCGACTTTATCGACGCCACCTGGGTGGGTAACGTATTGCAGGTTAGGACGCACGGTCAGCCAGTTAGTGACGTGGAAGCCGTAGTTGATTTCAGTGTTGTACTCGGTGTCACGCAGCGGCGCGTAGCCCGCTTGGTCGTAGTCGGTGAAACCACCGGCTGCGTTCAGCAACTCTGCGTTTTTCCTCACGTCCTGGTTGACATGGATACGGGAGAAACCGATACCGACGTCATCTTTTGGACGCGCATCGAATGGGCCTTTGTACACCAGCATCAACGACTGATAGTTATCGACGAGGTTGGTGTCCTTGTCGTGGAAGGTGGCGTTGGCCGCGATGTTCAGGCCGCGCGAAGCGTCGCCGTTATGGGTGGTGAGTTGCTGCTGCACAACGCCCCAATAGCCGGATTTGCTGCTACGGGTACGGTAAGCCAAGCCTGTGGTGGCAGCATCGTTGCCGTTGACGTCTTCACGTACGTCGCTGGCATCCGCGGCGCTCTTGTAGTAACCCACGCGGTATTCGCCTGGCAGGCCATTGACCTTCGGCGACCAGACCAATTCCACCGGAATCACAGTGCCCTTGGTGCCGCTGCCGCTGAGCTTGAAGCCATTGCCGTGCTCAAGCTGCGACGGGTTCTGGTTGTACGCACCGATTTGTGCATACAGCTCAGGCGTGATGTTGTACTTCACGCGGATAGCGGCCTGCGCCACCGGCCAGTTGTACCAGGTATTGACGTAGTTACCCACTTGGGAACCGCAGAACGACAGGTTCTGGAATTCGCAAGGGAAGGTGTTGAAGTCTTCGCCTTCACCGAAGTAGCCGAGCTTCACGTCCAGCTTGTTATCAAACATCTGGTGCTGAATCCAGAACTGGGTCAGACGCACCATGTGGCCACGACCGTAGACTTCCATCGACGAACTCAGCGTGCCGGCACGCGGGTCACCAATACGATCGTTGGAGATGTTTTGGCCATTACGGTTAGTCAACTGGATCTTGGCCTGGGTGTTGTCCCAGCCCCACAGTTTTTGCAGATCCAGCGCTACGCCCAACCCGAACTGGTCGGAGTAACGGCCGGTCTTGTCGTCGTTATAGCCGCCGTGCAGGTTGGCGCCCATTTCCCCTACGTAGTCAGCCTTGATGTCGATACCTTGCTCGATCAGCTTGGTACGCTCGCCACCCCAATCACCGGTCATCCATTTGGAGTCGGCGCTGAATGCATCGGCCGCCATCGCATTGGCGGACAATACCAGGGCTGCTGCTGCTGACAGTTGGCAGATCAGCCGAGTGTTGTTGTGTTGCTTTTTCATCCCTACATCCTCGTCTTTATTGTTATTTAACTGTTTTTATCTAACGCGGGTTACTTTTTTTTAACCAAAACAACAAGTTATCTGCTTCAGCGGCCTTTGAATTGGGCCACGTTGTCGGCATGCCCGTGTGCAGGCAATGAGGCAGCAGTGCCCAAGCGTTCGCCGGTTTTGGCGTCGAACAGCAATACCTTGGCCGGGTCGAATTGCAGGGTCAGGGTCTCACCGACCTGCGGTGCAACGTCCGGCGCGAGACGGCAGCAGACCTTGGTGTCGTTGAGTTGCACGAACACCAACGTGTCAGGACCGGTCGGCTCAGTGACCTGGACTTCGGCACGAATGCTCGACGAACCATTCGCTTCGCCCGTGGCCAGCACTATTTGCTCCGGGCGCAGCCCCAGGATCACATCGCGATCTTCAAGGCCGGCGTCATTCATACCCAGCGGCAGCTCGCAACGGGCCTGGCCACTGTCGAGCAGCGCCACCAATTTGCCATCCTTGCGCTGCAGGCGCAGCGGAATGAAGTTCATCGGTGGTGAACCGATAAAGCTTGCCACAAAAAGGTTGGCCGGGTCGTTATAGATCTCTTTCGGCGTACCGAATTGCTGGATGATGCCGTCCTTCATCACCGCCACTTTGTCGCCCAGGGTCATCGCTTCGATCTGGTCGTGCGTGACGTAGACGGTGGTGGTTTTGAGGCGCTGGTGCATCAGTTTCATTTCGGTACGCATCTCGACCCGCAGCTTGGCGTCGAGGTTGGACAGCGGTTCGTCGAACAGGTAGATCTTCGGCCGACGCGCCAGGGCACGGCCCATTGCCACACGCTGTTGCTGGCCACCGGACAGCTGGCCTGGCTTGCGATTAAGCAAGTGTTCGATCTGCAGCAACTTGGCCACGCGCGCCACTTCGGCGTCGATATCCGCCTGAGGCATCTTGCGGATTTTGAGGCCGAACTCGATGTTCTCGCGCACGCTCATGGTCGGGTACAGCGCGTAGGACTGGAACACCATGGCGATGTCACGGTCCTTGGGGCTCATGCCGCTCACATCCTGATCACCGATCATGATGGCGCCGCCGGTAATGGTTTCCAGACCGGCGATGCAGTTCATCAGTGTGGATTTACCACACCCCGAAGGGCCGACCAGAATCAGGAATTCGCCTTCCTTGATCGACAGTTCGATGTTCTTCAAGGTGTCGGGCAGGCCGGCGCCATAGGTCTTGTTTACATTGCGAAGTTCAAGCGTAGCCATGATTACCCCTTGACCGCGCCGGCCGTAAGGCCGCGCACGAAATACTTGCCTGCGATCACATAGACCAGCAGGGTCGGCAGCCCGGCGATCATCGCCGCCGCCATATCCACGTTATATTCCTTGGCACCGGTGCTGGTGTTGACCAGGTTGTTCAGCGCCACCGTGATGGGCTGCGAGTCGCCGCTGGAGAACACCACACCGAACAGGAAGTCGTTCCAGATCTGGGTGAACTGCCAGATCAGGCAGACCATGATGATCGGCGTCGACATCGGCAGAATGATCAGCCGGAAGATGGTGAAGAAACCTGCACCGTCCAGTCGTGCCGCCTTGATCAGCGCATCTGGAATGCTGACGTAGTAGTTACGGAAGAACAGTGTGGTAAATGCCAGCCCGTAGACCACGTGCACAAACACCAGGCCCGTGGTGGTGCTGGCCAGGCCCATCTTGCCGAGGGTGAACGACGCCGGCAGCAGCACGGTCTGGAACGGCAGGAAGCAGCCGAACAGCAGCAGGCCGAAGAACAGCTGCGAGCCTTTGAAGCGCCAGAACGACAACACGTAGCCGTTCAACGCGCCGATGGCGGTGGAGATCAGTACGGCCGGAACGGTGATCTTGATCGAGTTCCAGAAGTAGCCGTCTACCGTGGCCCAGGCCTTGACCCAGCCAATGCCGGTGACCACGGTGGGCCAGCTCAGCAGGTTGCCGGTGCTGATGTCTTCCGGGGTCTTGAAGCTGGTCAGCAGCATCACCACCAGCGGCACCAGGTACAGCAGAACAGCGATGATCAGCACCGCGTAAATCGCGATGCGGCTCAGGCTGATGGACGGTTTGGAGGCGAGACTAGTCATTACGCTTGGTCCTCAGCTCGGAGTACAGGTAAGGCACGATGATCGCGAGGATCGCGCCGAGCATCAGGATTGCACTGGCCGAGCCCATGCCCATCTGGCCACGACTGAAGGTGAACGAGTACATGAACATGGCAGGCAGGTCGGACGAGTAGCCCGGGCCACCGGCCGTCATTGCGGCGACCAGGTCAAAGCTCTTGATCGCAATGTGCGCCAGGATCATCACCGCACTGAAGAACACCGGACGCAGGCTTGGCAGCACCACGCTCCAGTAGATGCGCGGCAGGCTGGCGCCGTCGATCTGGGCGGCACGGATGATCGACTGATCAACGCCGCGCAGGCCGGCGAGAAACATCGCCATGATGAACCCGGAGGCTTGCCATACAGCAGCAATCACCAGGCAGTAGACGACGCGATCGGGGTCGATCAGCCAGTCCAGGCGGAAGCCTTCCCAGCCCCAGTCACGCAGGAGTTTGTCCAGGCCCATGCCCGGGTTGAGCAGCCATTTCCAGGCCGTACCGGTCACGATCATCGAGAGCGCCATCGGGTACAGGTAAATGGTGCGGATAAAGCCTTCGCGACGGATTTTCTGGTCGAGAAAGATCGCCAGCGTCACGCCAATCACCAGGGTGATGCCGATAAACATGCCGCCAAAAACAGCCAGGTTCTTGCTCGCTACCCACCAGCGGTCGTTGTCGAACAACCGCGCGTATTGCGCAAGGCCTGCCCATTTGTAGCTTGGCAGGAACGTGGACGTGGTGAACGACAGAACGAACGTCCACAGGATGTAGCCGTAGAAGCCCACCAGAACGATGAACATGCTGGGCGCCAGCACCAGTTTAGGGAGCCAGCGCTGCAGTGCATCGAACGGCGAGGCCTTGCTGAACACAGCAACAGAACTCATGGGAAAATCCAATAGAAGAATAAAGGCCGCTGCAAGTTACAAGCTACAAGCGGCAAGACAGGCAGCACGCCACTTGCAGCTGTTAACTTGCAGCTTGTAGCTTATTTGGCAGACTTGATCGCAGCGCCCAGTTTCTTGGCGGTGTCGGCCGGGTCGGCTTTCGGGTCGTTGATGTAGTTGGTCACGACATCAAAGAACGCACCTTGTACCGCCAGCGTGGTGGCCATGTTGTGCGCCATGCTTGGCTGCAGGCCGCCAGTCTGGGCGTCGGCAAGGAAGTCCTTGGCCGCGGTCTGGGCGCAGGAGTCGAAGCCGAGCTTGTCCATTTCATGGAGCATGTCGTTTCGAACCGGGATCGAGCCTTTGTTGATGCTGAAGACTTTCTGGAAGTTTTCACCCAACACGACTTTGGCGATGTCCTGCTGGCCCGCCTGAGTGCCCTTGTCTTTCACCTTGAACACCGCCAGGGAGTCGATGTTGTAGGTGAAGGCTTTGTCGGTGCCCGGGAAGGCTACGCACTCGTAGTCTTTGCCGGCGACTTTCTTGGCCGCGGTCCATTCGGACTTGGCCCAGTCACCCATGATCTGCATACCGGCCTTGCCATTGATGACCTTGCCGGCTTCGAGGTTCCAGTCCTGGCCTTTGCCGTCGACGTCCATATAGGTCGCGACTTTCTTCAGCTCGGTCAGGGCCTTGACCATTTGCGGGCCGGTCAGCGCGTCATTATCCAGGTCGACCAGGGCTTTCTTGTAGCCATCGGCACCCATCACCGACAGAACGACGGCTTCAAATACGGTGCTGTCCTGCCAAGGCTGGCCACCGTGGGCAAGCGGAATAAAGCCCGCGGCCTTGAGCTTGTCGCCCGCTGCGTAGAATTCTTCGAGGGTGGTCGGGTTCTTGGTGATACCGGCTTTCTTGAAGACTTCCGGGTTGATCCACAGCCAGTTCACGCGGTGGATGTTGACCGGTACGGCAACGTAGTTACCTTCGTACTTCACGGTATCGGAGACTTTCTTGTCGAGCAGAGAGTCCCACTTTTCTTCTTTGGCGACGTCTTTGAGTACGTCGGTGTCGAGCAAGCCGGTGGACGCCCATTCCTGGATGTCCGGGCCTTTGATCTGGGCAACGCCTGGCGGGTTGCCAGCCACTGCGCGGCTTTTCAGCACAGTCATGGCAGTGGCGCCACCGCCACCTGCGACGGCACCGTCTTTCCAGGTGAAGCCGTCTTTCTCAACTTGGGCCTTCAGGACATCTACTGCCGCTTTCTCACCGCCAGAGGTCCACCAATGCACAACTTCAACCGTCCCTTTCGAGTCGGCGGCAAATGCACTGAGGGGAAACAACGAGGCAATGGAAATAGCAACGGCGAGGCGATTAATCGCGTTCATCTGAGTACCTTTTCTTGTTGTTATGCATGCAAGTCTAGAGCTTGCGCTGCACGGAGTTTAAACATGGATTTTTAAGACGCAGGTAACAAAGGGACGCACAAATGTCACCAACTGGTGACATTCATGCCAGCTCCGATTGCACTGGCCATGCTTGGCGCCAAGGGTAGCGCAGGCAGCAATACCGCTTGCCAGGCATGGTACAGGTCCGGTTTGCCACCCCAGATCTTGCTGCTGGGCTGGTTGTGCGGGCTGAGTTCGTGGTGCCAACTGCCGTGTATTCGGTCGATAAAGTGAGTTTCGCAAAACTCCCAAAAACACCGATACCAGGTCTCGTAATGCCGTTCGCCCGTGCGTTTGAGCAACGCCTGGGCAGCGGCGCTGGCTTCGGCGTGAGTCCAGTGCAGGCGCTCGCGCACCACCGGGCGCTGGCTCCAATCGAGGGTGTAGACGATGCCGGGAGCGCCATCCACCGCCCAGGCGTATTCACAGGCGCTGGCGAACAAGCCCCTGGCGTCGTTCAACAGCCACTCTGGCGTTGCCAGCCCGGCCTGCTGGCGCGCCGCTTCCAGATGCAGCACCAACCGCGCCCACTCAAAGCCGTGGCCCGGGGTGATGCCGTAGGGACGAAAGCCGTCGGCGGGGTTGTCCTCGTTGTAACCGAGCAAGGGTTTCCACTGCGCGTCAAAATGCTCGATCACCATGAACCGGTTGCCGGCGGCGTGCGTGTGGATGACGCGCTCGACGATGCGCAACGCGCGGTCCAGCCAGCGCGTGTCGCAGGTCACATCAGCCAGGGCCAGGAAAGCTTCGGTGGCGTGCATGTTGCTGTTGGCGCCGCGATAAGCCTCGACCGCGCTCCAGTCCTGGGCAAAGGACTCGAGCATCACGCCCTCCTCCTCGCTCCAGAAAAACTGGTCGATGATGTGCACGGCGT
This sequence comes from Pseudomonas sp. UBT, assembly GCF_050915955.1. Lineage (NCBI taxonomy): Bacteria > Pseudomonadati > Pseudomonadota > Gammaproteobacteria > Pseudomonadales > Pseudomonadaceae > Pseudomonas > Pseudomonas sp. UBT. The sequence goes on from NZ_CP168079.1 coordinate 340,260, forward strand.
CATTCAACAGGCTCTGTGCACCGGGAGCACCGGCCACCACCGCAGAACTCGCGGCCAGGGCCACGAAAGCGTGCAGGTACGCGGCCTTGCCACGGTTGCCATCGACGGCGTTGGGGGTCGCGAACCAACCGCCATGCTCGCTATCGCGCAACGGGCCACTCAGGGCCGCAACGCCGTGCGCGACCAACTCGGCGTAACCGGGCAAGCCCATGGCGTGGGCCATGGCGAAGCTGTGGGTCATGCGGGCAGTGTTCATGGTTTCGGCGTGGGCGTCGGCCGGCAATTGGCCTTTGTCGTCCAGGTTGCCGAAGCCGTCCGGCAGGCGGGAGGCTTTGGCGAATGACAGCAGGCGCTGGCCTTCATTGGCGAGCCAAGCGTGATGGGCAGGTGCGTTCAGCCAACTGCTGGCAGGCAGTGGTTGCGTAGTCATGGGTAGCCCTTTTTATTTTTTGTGGGATGACCGGAGTCTAAACAAGGGCGAGGTAGGGGCAAGTAACGAAGGGGATGGGAAATGTCACCACCCGGTGACATTTCCCGCGCAGTGCTTACTGACCGAGCGGCGTAATGGCTGCCGGTGTATTCAGACGCTGATTCAGGTTCTGCACCTGGCTCTGCAACGTGGTGATGTTGCGCGTGGTCTGGATACGGAACACGTCGAACTCTTTATTGGTCGGCGCATCGCTATTGGCAGACGGGTTGTCCTGCGCGCTCTTGAGGACTACAAGGTCCTGCTCCAGGCGCGCGATGGCTGCGCTCGGATTGCCTTGCTTCTTCAGCGCAGCCACGTCGGCGGACAACTCCTTGACGTCGCCTTGTGCCGCCTTGAGGCCAGCCACGGCGTCCGTCAGGGCCTGCACCTGGCCCTGTAGCTTGGCGTTCGCACTCGACAGTTCGGCGGTGCTGGCGCTCATTTGCGCCAGGCGCTGATCCAGTGCGGTCGCCTGGCCGGCGACGCCGACTTGTTGCTTGCCTTGCTCCAGCAACTGGGTCTCCAACTGCTTGATCTGCAGCTTGAGCGCTTCGCTGCCGTTGTTCACGTTGGCTTCGCTGGCCACGACCTTGCCGGAAATGTCCTGCAGGCGCCCTGCCGCTTCTTCGCTGATACGCGCAAAGCTTTCCTGGGTGGCAACCAACTGCTGCCCCATCAGGGAAATTTGCTGGAAGCTCCACCAGGCAAGGCCCGCGAAGGCGATCAGCAGTGCGCCGACCAATGCCCACAGCGGGCCGGTGCTGGCGCTCTTGACCTTGACCACTGGCGTATTGCGCGAGCGCACGGACGTGGCGGGAGACGGCTCGAAATCATCGTCGTCCCCAAGATCGGCCCGCAGGCTGGGAACATTGTCGAAATCGTCTTTAGCATCGTTACGCATGAATCAACCCTGAATCGGTGAGATGGCGACCTGAAAAGCCGAGCGACGTGAGTATAAACCGCGTTCGCGCCGCACTGATCGACCCGGAACCGCGAATTCGGTTCCCGATGTGTTGCCGGTTGTGAGCTTACTTAAGCCCGGGATCCTGCGCTTTCCACCAACTGCAAAACTCGTCGAGGGCAGCCCACAGACTGACCTTGGGCTCATAGTCGAGATAATGCCTCGCGCGGCTGATGTCGAGGGTGAATTCTTTGTTCATCACTTGCATGCCCAGGCGCGACAAGGCCGGCTCCGGACGCCCCGGCCACATCGCACAGAATGCCTCGTTCAACGCGGCCACGCTGTAGGACAGGCCGTAGGACCGATAACGGGTAACCTGGGGCATGTCCATTTGGCGCATCACGTAGTTCACCACATCCCACACTGGCACCGGCGTGCCATTGCTGATGTTGTAGGCCTTGCCCAGCGCCGAACCGGTCGCCAGCAAACTGCTGAGTAACGCTTCATTGAGGTTATGCACACTGGTGAAGTCGACCTTGTTCAGGCCGTCGCCGACGATGGCCAGGCGGTTCTTGCGCTGCATTTTCAGCAACCGCGGGAAGATGCTCATGTCTCCGGCCCCGGTAACAAAACGCGGGCGCAGGGCCAGCACTTCAAGGCCGAATTCCTGGGCACCGAACACCTTCTGTTCCGCCAGGTATTTGGTGGCGGCGTAAGGATGTTTGAAGCGCTTGGGCACCTGTTCTTCGGTCAGCCCCAGGTGGTCGCGCCCGTCAAAGTAGATCGACGGCGAGGACAAGTGCACCAGGCGCCCGACGCGCTGCTTGAGGCAGGCCTCGACGACGTTTTCGGTGACCAGCACGTTGCCCTGATGGAAGTCCTGATACTTGCCCCACAACCCGACGGCACCGGCGCAATGCACCACGGCTTCGACATCACGGCACAGTTCGCGCACCAGGTCGGCATCACTCAAATCACCCTGGATAAACTCGGCGCCGCGCCGTACCAGGTGCTCTACACCTTCGGCGCGTCGCCCGTTGACCCGCACGTCCAGGCCCTGCTCCAGGGCGAAACGCGCAAAGCGTCCGCCGATGAAGCCGCTTGCGCCGGTGACCAGAATCTTCATGTAGCCTCCTACGGATGCAGCTGCCAGCGTCAAGCTTCAAGCCACAAGTTAAAAACGATCCGCAAGCTTTTCTCTTGCAGCTTGCAGCTTGACGCTTGTTACTGCTGATAGGGCACCAACCACTGGCCACACGCCTGGGCCAGATGGTCGGTCAACAGGCCCAACAATTGCCCGCCACTGCGCCAATGATGCCAGTACAGCGGCACATCGATGGGCTTATCTGGCAATAACTCCACCAATACGCCGGTTTGCAGTTGGTCGCGCACCTGTAATTCGGGCACGAGGCCCCAGCCCAGGCCGGCTTCGGTCAAACGAATAAAGCCTTCAGACGATGGGCATAAATGGTGCTCGAAACCGCCATCCACACCCAAAGAAGCCAGGTAACGGTGCTGCAGGAAATCATCCGGGCCGAACACCAGCGCCGGCGTTCGGGCCAATTGATCGGCACGCACACCCTGCGGAAAATGCCGGGCAATAAAGGCCGGGCTGGCCAGCGCCCGATAACGCATGGCCCCGAGCAGCAGGCTACGCGCGCCGGCCACCGGGCGCTCGCTGGCGCAGATACAAGCGGCCACTTCCCCGGCGCGCATGCGTTTGAGGCCGACGGTCTGGTCTTCCACCACCAGGTCGAGCAACAAATGCTGCTCGGCGCAAAAGCCGCTGACGGCCTCGGCCCACCAGGTGGCGAGGCTGTCGGCATTCAAGGCGATGCGCAGGCGCTCGGGCATGCCCTCCTCGTCCAGCGCCGGCACCTGGCTTTGCAGGTCGCGCTCGAGCAAGCGTACTTGTTGCACATGGTTGAGCAGGCGCCGACCAATATCGGTGGGTGTCGGCGGAGTGGCCCGCACCAGTACCGGTTGGCCAATGCGCGCCTCGAGCAACTTGATGCGCTGGGAAATCGCCGACTGCGACAGGCCCAGCACCTGGGCACCTCGTTCGAAGCCGGCTTGTTCCACCACTGCGGCCAGGGCAGAAAGCAATTTATAGTCGAACATCAGTTTCTCTAATGGGCGATCAGCAATATTTGTTTTTCTTATACAGCGTAGCCCGAGAGAATGACCAGCATGGCTTCTCTCTTTATTAAGGATCTTTCACATGGCTGGCGAAACCGCCCTGGCAACCTTGCTGCGCAGCATGAGCCCGCAGCTCAATGACGGCGACTATGTGTTCTGCACCCTGCCCGACCACCGTATTCCGGCAGGTTGCGAGGTGATTGGCAGCTTTCGCGAGCACGAAGGCCTGACGCTGATTCTGGAGCGTCAGCAGGCGGAGCAGGCCGGTCTGGCGTTCGAGTACGTTGCCGCATGGATCACTTTGAATGTGCATTCCGCCCTTGAAGCCGTAGGCCTGACGGCGGCGTTCGCCAGTGCACTGGGCAACGCCGGTATCAGTTGCAACGTGATTGCCGGCTATTACCACGACCATCTGTTTGTCGGCCGCGCCGATGCCGAGCGGGCCATGGACGTCTTGCGCCAACTGGCAGCGGACGCGGAGTAAATCCTATGTGGCAAAGCTATGTGAACGGACTGCTGGTGGCTTTGGGCCTGATCATGGCGATTGGCACCCAGAACGCCTTCGTACTGGCGCAAAGTCTGCGCCGTGAACATCACCTGCCGGTCGCGGCATTGTGCATCGTGTGCGATGCAATTCTGGTGGCTGCCGGGGTATTTGGCCTGGCGACGGTACTGGCGCAAAACCCTCTGTTGCTGGCGATTGCCCGCTGGGGCGGCGCGGCGTTCCTGTTGTGGTACGGCACCTTGGCGCTGCGTCGGGCGTTTTCCAGGCAAAGCCTGGGACAAGGGCAACACCTCAAGGTGCGTTCATTGCGCGCCGTACTGCTCAGCGCCTTGGCGGTGACACTGCTCAACCCCCATGTCTATCTGGACACCGTGTTGTTGATCGGCTCGCTGGGCGCTCAACAAACCGAACCCGGCGCTTACGTGGCAGGCGCCGCCAGCGCTTCGTTCCTGTGGTTTGCCACGCTGGCACTCGGCGCGGCGTGGTTGGCGCCCTGGCTGGCACGCCCCGCGACATGGCGCCTGCTGGACCTTTTAGTGGCGGTGATGATGTTCAGCGTGGCCTATCAACTGATCAGTGCTTGATGAATATTCCAAAACGCTCTGGAACCTCTATCCCACACAGTTGTTGCGTGGTTTTGCCGCACCCCCGGTGCTATGATCCGGACCCTGCGCCGCAAAGAGTACAAACTCCCCGGCGCTTGTTTGGCCGCCCGTGATCGGCCTTGCGCTCACCGCAACTGACCTGATTAGGAGAATCATCATGGCTTTCGAATTGCCGCCGCTGCCCTACGCACACGATGCCCTGCAGCCGCACATCTCCAAGGAAACCCTGGAGTATCACCACGACAAGCACCACAACACCTATGTCGTGAACCTGAACAACCTGGTGCCAGGCACCGAGTTCGAAGGCAAGACCCTGGAAGAGATCGTCAAGTCTTCTTCGGGCGGCATCTTCAACAACGCCGCTCAGGTCTGGAACCACACTTTCTACTGGAACTGCCTGGCGCCAAACGCCGGCGGTCAACCTACCGGCGCACTGGCTGAGGCGATCAACGCTGCATTCGGTTCGTTCGACAAGTTCAAAGAAGAATTCACCAAGACTTCCGTCGGCACCTTCGGTTCCGGTTGGGGCTGGCTGGTGAAAAAAGCTGACGGTTCCCTGGCCCTGGCCAGCACCATCGGCGCCGGCAACCCGCTGACCAGCGGCGATACCCCGCTGCTGACCTGCGACGTCTGGGAACACGCTTACTACATCGACTACCGCAACGTGCGTCCAAAGTATGTGGAAGCGTTCTGGAACCTGGTCAACTGGAAGTTCGTGGCTGAGCAGTTCGAAGGCAAGACCTTCACTGCCTAAGTAGCACTTGCAGTAGAAAGAGCCCGGCGATTGCCGGGCTTTTTTTATGGGAAATTTCCGGTAACCGCTGAGGACACATGGAACTGCCCAGCAGGCTTCGCCACTCAGGTGTCGAGAGGCTTGTCGCCTCTTTTCCATCCACCTCGGAGATTTCAGCATGATCGAATTAGCAGCATTGGGTGCCATGGCCCCCGTCGCCGCAGTAGCCCTGCCACTGGCCGCAAAAGCCGCAGAGGCCGGTATCAAGGCCGCAAGCGACGTAGCGAGTAAAACAGTGGAATTTGCCAAGGAAGCACTAAATCACGGCTCGCAGATAACGTTTTAAGCAGTAAGCCCCCATCGGTCCCAGAGCGGCGGACACCGATCCGTCGCCCTTCCAACAACGCCCGCCAACGCCCTCGCCCCCTTCGCCATCAATGTCCCTTTGACTGCCATCACGAGATTGCCAATACTCATGGCATATTGAGGCCACCCGCATGGAACAAGGAATGACCCTTTGAAGCTGGAACTCAAAAACAGCTTGTCGGTGAAGTTGCTACGGGTTGTGCTGCTGTCGGCATTGATCGTGGGCGTTGCGCTGAGCGTGGCGCAGATCGTGTTTGATGCTTACAAGACGCGCCAGGCCGTGGCCGGTGATGCCCAGCGCATCCTCGACATGTTTCGCGACCCGTCTACCCAGGCCGTCTATAGCCTGGATCGCGAAATGGGCATGCAGGTGATCGAAGGCCTGTTTCAGGACGACGCCGTGCGCCTGGCCTCCATCGGCCATCCCAACGAAACCATGCTCGCAGAAAAAAGCCGCGCGTTGCAGCAATCGCCCACCCGCTGGTTGACCGACCTGATACTTGGCCAGGAACGTACATTTACCACGGCGCTGGTCGGCAAGGGCCCCTACAGCGAATATTACGGCGACCTGAGCATTACCCTGGACACCGCCACCTACGGCAAAAGCTTTATTGTCAGCTCGGTGATCATTTTTATTTCCGGCGTGCTGCGCGCCCTGGCCATGGGCCTGGTGCTGTACCTGGTCTACCACTGGCTGCTGACCAAACCGTTGTCGCGGATTATCGAGCACTTGACCTCGATCAACCCGGACCGGCCCAGCGAACACAAGATCCCCCAGATCAAAGGTCACGAACGCAACGAACTGGGGCTGTGGATCAACACGGCCAACCAGTTGCTCGAATCCATCGAGCGCAATACCCACCTGCGCCATGAGGCGGAATCCAGCCTGCTGCGCATGGCCCAGTACGACTTTCTCACCGGCTTGCCCAATCGTCAGAAGTTGCAGGAGCAATTGGACAAGATCCTGATCGACGCCGGTCGCCGGCAACGTCGTGTGGCAGTGTTATGCGTAGGGTTGGACGACTTCAAAAGCGTCAATGAACAGTTCACTTACCAGGCCGGCGACAAGTTATTGCTGGCCTTGGCCGACCGTCTGCGCGCTCACAGCGGTCGTCTCGGCGCCCTCGCCCGCCTCGGCGGCGACCAGTTCGCCCTGGTGCAGGCCGATATCGACCAGCCTTACGAAGCGGCCGAACTGGCACAAAGCATCCTGGACGACCTGGAAGCGGAATTCGCCCTCGATCAGGATCACATTCGCCTGCGCGCCACCATTGGCATCACCTTGTTCCCGGAAGACGGCGACAGCACCGAAAAGCTGCTGCAAAAAGCCGAACAAACCATGACCCTGGCCAAGAGCCGCTCCCGCAACCGCTATCAGTTCTACATCGCCAGCGTCGACAGTGAAATGCGCCGACGCCGCGAATTGGAAAAAGACCTGCGCGATGCCCTTAGCCGTGACCAGTTCCACCTGGTGTATCAGCCGCAAATCAGCTACCGCGACCACCGCGTGGTCGGTGTGGAAGCGCTGATTCGCTGGCAGCACCCGGAACATGGCCTGGTGCCGCCGGACTTGTTTATCCCGCTGGCGGAACAGAACGGCACCATTATCCCTATTGGCGAATGGGTGCTGGACCAGGCCTGCCGACAGTTGCGCGAATGGCATGACCTGGGCTTTACCGGGTTGCGCATGGCGGTCAACCTGTCCACCGTGCAGTTGCACCACACCGAGTTGCCGCGGGTGGTCAACAACCTGATGCAGATCTACCGCTTGCCACCCCGCAGCCTGGAGCTGGAAGTGACCGAGACCGGCCTGATGGAAGACATCAGCACCGCCGCCCAGCACTTGCTGAGCCTGCGTCGTTCCGGGGCGCTGATCGCCATTGATGACTTCGGTACCGGCTACTCATCCCTGAGCTACCTGAAAAGCCTGCCTCTGGACAAGATCAAGATCGACAAGAGCTTCGTTCAGGACCTGCTGGATGATGACGACGACGCAACCATCGTGCGCGCCATCATCCAACTGGGCAAAAGCCTGGGCATGCAAGTGATTGCCGAAGGCGTGGAAACTGCCGAGCAGGAGGCTTACATCATTTCCGAGGGCTGCCATGAGGGCCAGGGTTACCACTACAGCAAACCGCTGCAGGCCCGCGAGTTAGCGGCTTATTTGAAACAGTCCGAACGCGACAACGCGGCGATTCTCTGACCTGACAAAACGATACTAAATATTTCCCTCGTATAAACCTTTACACAAAATGCAAATCTTTCGCATTATGTCGCAGTTTTTGCGCTCCCCCGCGCGCCCTATCAACAACCGAAGCAGGATGTTCGCCATGATTCGTATGCCCCTGGCCACCGCCAGTCTGCTGGCCATTGCCATTTCTCTCGCTGGTTGCGGCGAAGGTAAAGACAAGGCCGCCGCGCCGACCCCGGCTGCCAGCACCACCGCTCCAGCGGCTGCCACGCCTGCAGGCCAGGTCGACGAAGCTGCCGCCAAGGCCGTGGTCGCGCATTACGCTGACATGGTGTTCGCGGTGTACAGCGACGCGGAATCCACCGCGAAAACCCTGCAAACCGCAATCGACACCTTCCTCGCCAACCCGAACGACCAAACCCTGAAAGCGGCCCGTACCGCCTGGATCGCCGCTCGCGTGCCGTACCTGCAGAGCGAAGTGTTCCGTTTCGGTAACACCATCATCGACGACTGGGAAGGCCAGGTGAACGCCTGGCCCCTGGACGAAGGCCTGATCGACTACGTCGACAAATCCTACGAGCACGCGCTGGGCAACCCCGGTGCCAACGCCAACATCATCGCCAACAACGAGATCCAGGTCGGCGAAGACAAGGTCGACGTCAAGGAAATCACCCCGGAAAAACTCGCCAGCCTCAATGAACTGGGCGGTTCCGAAGCCAACGTCGCCACCGGCTACCACGCCATTGAATTCCTGCTCTGGGGCCAGGATCTCAACGGCACCGGCCCTGGCGCGGGCAACCGCCCGGCGTCGGACTACATGACCGGCGACGGCGCAACCGGCGGTCACAACGAGCGCCGTCGCACCTACCTGCGTGCCGTGACTCAGTTGCTGGTCAGCGACCTGGAAGAAATGGTCGGCAACTGGAAGCCCAACGTCGAAGACAACTACCGCGCCACCCTGGAGGCAGAACCTGCCACCGACGGCCTGCGCAAAATGTTGTTCGGCATGGGCAGCCTGTCCCTGGGCGAGCTGGCCGGTGAGCGCATGAAGGTGTCCCTGGAAGCCAACTCGCCGGAAGACGAACAGGATTGCTTCAGCGATAACACCCACAACTCGCACTTCTACGACGCCAAGGGCATTCGCAACGTCTACCTGGGCGAGTACACCCGCACCGACGGCACCAAGATGACCGGCGCCAGCCTGTCGTCCCTGGTGGCCAAGGCTGACCCGGCGGCCGACGCGGCGCTGAAGGCTGACCTTGCGGCCACTGAAGCGAAGATTCAGGTCATGGTGGACCACGCCAACAACGGCGAGCATTACGACCAGCTGATTGCTGCGGGTAACGATGCAGGCAACCAGATCGTGCGTGACGCGATTGCGGCCTTGGTCAAGCAGACCGGGGCGATTGAAACAGCTGCGGGCAAGCTGGGCATCAGCGACTTGAACCCGGATAACGCTGATCACGAGTTCTGATCAGTGCTGGATTAAATGAGGCGGCCTTCGGGTCGCCTTTTTTGTGCCTGCCTTCCAGGCCTCGTCAAACGCCACAGAGCTTGTGTGGGAGCGGGCTCGCTCGCGAATACGGCGTGTCAGCCAATTGATTTCTCACTGAACCACCGCCTTCGCGAGCAAGCCCGCTCCCACATTTTACCGCGTCGCCTTTGAGCCCTCGGTTTACGCAGGTAGAATGGCGCCTTTAACCGTCACTCCGAGCAAATTTCATGGCGTTGCCGACCCTACGTATCATCGGTTTTATCCTCGGCATCTTCCTGATCACACTCGCGATCGCCATGGTCGTCCCGATGGCCACCCTGGTGATATTCGAACGCACCAGCGACCTGCCCTCATTCCTCTGGGCCAGCCTGATTACCTTCCTCGCCGGCCTGGCCCTGGTCCTCCCCGGCCGCCCCGAGCACATACACCTGCGCCCCCGGGACATGTACCTGCTGACCGTCAGCAGTTGGCTGGTGGTATGCATCTTCGCCGCGCTGCCGTTTTTGCTGACCCAGCACATCAGCTACACCGACTCGTTCTTTGAAAGCATGTCGGGCATCACCGCCACCGGCTCCACCGTGTTGAGCGGGCTGGACAGCATGTCTCCCGGCATTCTGATATGGCGCTCGCTGCTGCACTGGCTTGGCGGCATTGGCTTTATCGGCATGGCGGTGGCGATCCTGCCGCTGCTGCGCATTGGTGGCATGCGCCTGTTCCAGACCGAATCCTCGGACCGCTCGGAAAAGGTCATGCCACGCTCGCACATGGTGGCGCGGCTGATCGTGGCGGCGTATGTGGGCATCACCATCCTCGGCAGCCTCGCATTCTGGTGGGCCGGGATGGGCCTGTTCGATGCGATCAACCACGCGATGTCAGCAATTTCCACCGGTGGTTTTTCGACTTCCGATGAATCCCTGGCCCACTGGAAACAACCGGCTGTGCACTGGGTAGCGGTGGTTGTGATGATCCTCGGCAGCTTACCGTTCACCTTGTATGTCGCGACATTGCGCGGCAATCGCCGGGCGCTGATCAAGGATCAGCAGGTGCAAGGCTTGCTCGGGCTGTTGGTCGTGACCTGGCTGGTACTCGGTACCTGGTACTGGTGGACCACCGATTTGCATTGGCTCGACGCGCTGCGCCATGTAGCGGTTAACGTTACCTCAGTGGTCACCACCACCGGCTTCGCGCTGGGGGACTACAGCATCTGGGGCAACTTCTCACTGATGTTGTTCTTCTACTTGGGCTTTGTCGGCGGCTGCTCGGGCTCTACGGCGGGCGGTATCAAGATCTTCCGGTTCCAGGTCGCGTATATCCTGCTCAAGGCCAACTTGAACCAGTTGATTCATCCGCGTGCCGTGATCAAGCAGAAGTACAACGGCCACCGTCTCGACGAAGAGATCGTGCGGTCGATTCTGACTTTCTCGTTTTTCTTCGCCATCACCATTTGTGCAATCGCACTGGCCCTTTCGCTGCTGGGGCTGGACTGGATGACCGCGTTGACGGGCGCCGCCAGTACCGTATCGGGTGTAGGCCCGGGCCTGGGCGAAACCATCGGCCCGGCCGGTAACTTCGCCAGCCTGCCGGATGCGGCCAAGTGGATCTTGTCGCTCGGCATGCTGCTGGGGCGACTGGAGATTATTACAGTCTTTGTTCTGTGCATTCCGGCGTTTTGGCGCCACTGACCGTCGGCGCTCGCAGCAGCCGCGTCCGGTATTCGCCGGGCGTGGCGTCGAACCAGCGGCGAAAGGCGCGGAAGAAATTGCTCGGGTCAGCAAAGCCCAACAGGTAGGCAATTTCCAGCAAGGTCATACTCGGCTGCGCGAGGTACTGCTCGGCGAGTTCGCGGCGCGTGTCGTCGAGCAACGTCTGGAAACTGGTGCCCTCTTCCTGCAAACGCCGCTGCAAGGTGCGCTGGGACAGGTGCAAGGTCTGGGCGACCACTTCGCGCTTGGGTTCGCCCTGGGGTAGCAGGCGGCACAACACCTGGCGCGCCTTGTGGGTCACGCGGCTCTCGGAAAACCGTGCCAGGTACTCACCGGCAAACCGATCGTGCAACAGCGCCATGGCCTCGTTGGCCGTGGGCAGCGGTTCATCCATGTCAGCCTGCTCGAAAATCAGCGCGTCATAGGGCGCATTGAACTCAAGGGGGGCGTGGAAGGCTTGCTTGTAGGGCGCGAGGTCTGCCGGTTGCTCACCTTGTAACATCACCTTGCGTGGTTGCAGGGTGCGGCCGGTCAACCAGCCGCACAGCGCCAGTGCACTGGCCAGCGAGGCTTCGGCACTTTGTCGGGTGGGCGGGAGGTGATCGCCGTGCACCGTCAGAATCAGCGCATAGCCTTCAGGTAACAGTCGGAAACTCAGGTCGGCGCTTTCGGCAATGATCCGCTGATAGCGCACCAGGCGCATAAAGCCTTCGGCCAGGGTGTTGCTGGACATCAAGGCATAACCGGCCACATGAAACGACGCCGGGCGCACCACCTTGCCCATGTTCAGGCCAATCGCCGGGTTGCCCGACAGCTCCACCGCGCGTTGCCAGAGGCGAGTCATGGAGTCCTGGGGGAAACGTGCATCGGGGTCACTGAGGGCGGCGTAGTCCAGGCCGAGTTGCTTGAACAAGACGCGGCAATCCAGCCCGTCCATTTCCAACGCCTTGACTATCCCCAGCGCCCAGCTTGCAGAAGTTGTTCGTTCGCTCATGGCGTCTTCTTAAAAAAGCAGGCTTAAACGGCAGCCAGGAAGCCAAGGATACTAAAGTGGCATCTATTGTCACTGGCTGTTACCAGTGCTCACTCTAGACTCAAATAAGCTCCCCGCCGAACATCTGTTGGGCGGCACAACCACCCAAGGGCCGGCCACCGTGGAAAACCTCAAACAATTCAATAGCTTCGCCGAGTTCTACCCTTATTACCTGAGCGAACATGGCAACAGCACCTGCCGGCGCCTGCATTTTATCGGCACCACCCTCGTGATCGGCATTCTGGCGTATGCCATCGGCCGCGGCTCATTGGGCCTGCTGCTGGCGTTGCCAATCGCGGGTTACAGCTTTGCCTGGGTCGGCCACTTCTTCTTTGAAAAGAACCGCCCGGCCACGTTTCAACACCCGTTCTACAGCTTGCTGGGCGATTTTGTGATGTACCGCGACATGATTGTGGGCAAGGTGCCTTTCTAACCGCTAAAGGTGCCTTTCTTGAGGAAGGTGCCGTTTCAGGGTGTGACCTCTTGTCACTTGTGTAAAAGCATGAAAATTCGTACATAAGCTGACATAAAATTCTTTTTGTCATTTTCAGTGCTGTATCCTGCCAAGGCTTTTTGAGAGCGCGGAATCACCTGCGATTGAAAAAACAGATCTTGCGAGGAGCGACGACGATGCACGAGATACCTAATCTCCCCTTCCCAAGCCTGCACCCAACTGAGCAGCCAACACCGCAGCAGGCCAGCAACAAACAGCCTGAGGCCAAAGAAGCAAAACCAGTCGACAGCAAAAGCCAGGACTGACGCCGTACCAGACCGTGTGGAAAGCGCCCCTTCAAGCGCTTTCCACACTGCCTGAATGATGAGATACCCGCCATGACCGATGACTCCCCCAACACCCCTTCCGATACCCCGGATGCTGCTGTTCTCGACGCTGCCTTGCAGATGATCGAAGTCTGGAACCGCCTCAGCGCCGACAAACAAGCCCTGCTGCTCAAGCGCTTCGGCACCCAGGAAAATGCCTTGGCCGCCCTGGTGACCACGCAAATGCTGGCGCCCGCCAAATCCTGATGGTTGTGATCTGAAGTTTTTGACGTTTTGCCGCCCGGCCCGGCCCCAGCGCCGGTATCATTAGCAGCCTATCTTTTACCTGCTGCGACAGTGGACCTCTCCCATGCCAGATACCCAGCGCCCCATGGCGGTCACGCTGCAAGTCGTTTCCATCGTGCTGTTCACCTTTATTGGCTACCTGAACATCGGCATTCCCCTGGCCGTTTTGCCGGGCTATGTCCATAGCCAACTGGGCTATGGCGCAGTGATTGCCGGGCTGGTGATCAGCGTGCAATACCTGGCCACGCTGCTGAGCCGTCCGTACGCCGGCAAAATCATCGACAACCTGGGCAGCAAGCGCGCAGTGCTGATCGGCTTGGTCGGTTGCGGCCTGAGTGGCGTGTTCATGTTGCTGGCGGCGTGGTTTTCCAGCTTGCCGGCCTTCAGCCTGATCAGCCTGCTGATCGGGCGACTGGTACTCGGCAGCGCGGAAAGCCTGGTGGGCTCGGGCGCCATCGGCTGGGGGATCGGCCGCGTCGGCGCCGCCAATACGGCCAAGGTTATCTCGTGGAACGGCATCGCCAGTTATGGCGCGCTGGCCGTCGGCGCACCGCTGGGGGTGCTGCTGGTCAGTCACTTCGGGCTGTGGAGCATGGGCGTCAGCATCATCCTGCTGGCGGTCGTCGGCGTGCTGCTGGCCTGGAACAAGGAAGCGGCGCCCATCGTGGCCGGCGTACGCCTGCCGTTCATGAACGTGCTGGGCCGGGTGCTGCCCCACGGCTGCGCGTTGGCGCTGGGCTCGATCGGCTTTGGCACCATCGCCACGTTTATCACCCTGTATTACACCACCCAACATTGGGACAACGCGGTGTGGGCACTGAGCCTGTTCGGCGCCAGTTTTATCGGTGCACGCCTGCTGTTCGGCAATTTGATCAACCGTATCGGCGGCTTTCGCGTGGCGATTGCCTGCCTGTCGGTGGAAATCTTCGGCCTACTGCTGCTGTGGCTCGCGCCGGACGCCCACCTGGCCTTGGCCGGTGCGGCGTTGAGCGGCTTTGGTTTTTCCCTGGTATTTCCGGCGCTGGGGGTGGAGGCCGTCAACCTGGTGCCAGCCTCCAGCCGCGGTGCGGCGGTAGGGGCTTATTCACTGTTTATCGACTTGTCGCTGGGTATCACCGGCCCGCTGGCGGGAGCGGTGGCGGCAGGCTTTGGTTTTGCGTCGATCTTCCTGTTCGCCGCCCTCGCCGCCTTGGGCGGTTTGCTGCTGAGTGTGTATTTGTACCGGCAAGCGCCCAAGGCCCGCGAAGCACGCGACGCTTAGAAATCCACCTTGCCGCGCCCGGCCTTGATGCTGCCGCGCTTGGTCTTGGACTCCAGGCGACGCTTTTTCGAGCCCAGGGTGGGCTTGGTCGGGCGGCGCTTCTTCTCGACCTTGGTGGCGCTGAGGATCAATTCCACCAGGCGCTCCAGCGCATCCGCGCGATTCTGTTCCTGAGTCCGGTATTGCTGGGCCTTGAGCACCAGCACGCCGTCACTGGTGATACGGCTGTCACGCAGCGCCAGCAGCCGCTCCTTGTAGAACTCCGGCAACGATGACGCCGGAATATCAAACCGCAGGTGCACCGCGCTCGACACCTTGTTGACGTTTTGCCCACCGGCGCCCTGGGCGCGAATGGCGGTCAGCTCGATCTCGGCATCGGGCAGGTGCACGTTGTTGGAAATTACCAGCATCACTCAAAAACCTTAGGCAACGGACAAGCCTAACTCGGACAACAACATCGACGCCTGGGCTTTGGAAATCACGGCGCCTTTGAACAGTTTGGCATCATTGAGGCGAAAGCCGCTTAAATCCGCACCGCGCAAGTCGGCACCAGCGAAATTGGCGCCGTTGATACGGGCGTGAGCGAGGCTGCATTCGATCAATTGCGCCTTGCGAAAGTCTGCATCCGACAAGTCGCTGTCGGAGAAATCCAGGTTATTCAGCACGGTTCGCGCAAACGACAAACCGGACAAAAATGCACTGTTGAGCCGGGTTTCACTGAAGCTCAGCCCCAGCGACGCACAGTGAGTGAAGTTGGCGCCGGTCAGCTTGCAGTGGGCAAAACTCGCTTGGGACAATTTGCTGCGCTGCCAGCGGGTGTTGTTCAGGTCGCAGCTGTTGAACTGCGCTTCCAGCAGGTTCGCCGCTTCGAATACCGCATGGGCCGCGCGGCAACTGATCCACTGAGTGCCTTCAAGGCGCGAGCCGAGAAAAGAAGTCTGGACCAGAATGCAGCGTTCGAACACCCAGTGGTCCAGCACCATTCGCGACAGATCGGCACCACTCAAGTCGACGCCCATCAGCCGCAACGGGCCGTTGTGCTGGTCGATCAGGTCTTCCAGATCAGAGCGCTGCAAGGTGCCGCCGTCGATATCTGTGTGCTGCATGGGGCCTCCGGGCAAGGGTCTGTTTAAAACGAGGGGGCGAGTCTAACCCGCCCACGCCAACAAAAAACCCGGCAAAGTGCCGGGTTTTCTATTTACGCGAAACGCCCTACTCCAGAACCGTCCGAACTGTGTTCTGAACCGTTTGCGCCTTGCGCTTGTTCTTGATCCAGTAGCACAGCCCCATGAACGCTACCCACACCGGGATGGCGTACACCGACACCTGAATCCCCGGGATCATCAGCATGATCACCAGGATAAACGCGACGAATGCCAGGCAGATATAGTTACCGTAGGGGTACCACAGTGCCTTGAACAGCGGCACTTGGCCGGTGCGGTTCATGTGCTGGCGGAACTTGAAGTGGGAGAAGCTGATCATCGCCCAGTTGATCACCAGCGTAGCCACTACCAGCGACATCAGCAGTTCCAGCGCATGCTGCGGGATCAGGTAGTTCATCAGCACCGCCACCAGGGTGATCGCCGCCGAGGCCAGGATCGAACGCACCGGCACACCGCGCTTGTCGATCTTCGCCAATGCCTTGGGCGCATCGCCCTGCTCAGCCATGCCCAGCAGCATGCGGCTGTTGCAGTAGGTGCCGCTGTTGTACACCGACAGCGCTGCGGTCAGCACCACGAAGTTGAGGATGTGCGCGGCCGTGTTGCTGCCCAGCATCGAGAACACCTGCACGAACGGGCTGCCGCTGTAGGCATCGCCGGACGCGTTGAGGCTTGCCAGCAGGCTGTCCCAAGGCGTGAGCGACAACAGCACCACCAGAGCGCCGATGTAGAAAATCAGGATGCGATAGATGACCTGATTGATCGCCTTGGGGATCACAGTGCGTGGCTGGTCGGCTTCGGCGGCGGTAAAACCGAGCATTTCCAGACCGCCGAACGAGAACATGATGATCGCCATGGCCATCACCAATCCGCCCACACCGTGCGGGAAGAACCCACCGTGGTCCCACAGGTTACTCACCGAGGCTTGCGGGCCGCCGGTGCCGCTGACCAGCAAATAGCTGCCAAGGGCGATCATGCCGACGATGGCCACTACCTTGATAATGGCGAACCAGAATTCGGCCTCACCAAAGACTTTGACGTTGGCCAGGTTAATCAAGTTGATCAACACGAAAAACGCCGCTGCCGAAACCCAGGTCGGAATCTCCGGCCACCAGTAGTGCACGTACTTGCCGACAGCGGTCAGCTCCGACATGCCGACCAGAATGTACAGAATCCAGCAGTTCCAGCCCGACAGGAAGCCGGCGAAACCGCCCCAGTACTTGTGGGCAAAATGGCTGAAGGAGCCGGCGACCGGCTCTTCGACGATCATTTCGCCGAGCTGGCGCATGATCATGAAGGCGATAAAGCCGCAGATGGCATAGCCCAGGATCATCGACGGGCCGGCGGATTTGAGCACCCCGGCCGAGCCCAGGAACAGGCCGGTGCCGATGGCGCCCCCGAGGGCGATCAACTGGATATGCCGATTTTTCAGGCCGCGTTTCAGCTCGCCTGAAGAGGAATGGGGTCCACTCATGAAAAGGGTCTCACGCAAGGTTTGATGATGTTGAATGCACGTTGCTGCCTTGAGTCTCGACTCAAGCAGCGCTGCTCAAACCCCAGCGCAGGCACCAGGAGTACAGCGTCTTTCTAACGGTCATGCGTCACCTGTTTGTTTTTATCTGTGACGAAATCGAACCCGTCCGGCTCGTGGCCAGGCGGAGTGATCAGGGTGGGTAAACCCTGAGGTCTTGGCCTTTTGCGTAGGTACGCAAGGGGGTCACAGTAAAACGCGGCGCATTGTACACCGCTCGACAGCTTCGGGCCGACCCCGGAAGACGCCTGTGACAATCTGTCAGGCATTCCTTACAGCCTCTTACGCCTCAATCATTGCGCGCCTTTCTCGTAAATTAATCGTTACAGCACGGAAAATAAGCGTTACAGCCAAGCTTCAACTGTCTGAAAACGGAAAAATGTCAGTCGGAAATTTCCGGTCGGTTACCCGCTCCAGCCCGTTGTTTTTTCTAAATAAAAGACAGCGTCAAAAAAACAGAAGAAAAAGTCCAAATGAGACCGTGTCAATAAATATTTTGCATTCCGAAACACACTCTCCTAGGTTCTTTCACTTGCCAGCGAAGCCCGTTGGCAAGCCGTTCTCAAACAACGTCCTCTAGGAGATACACCATGCAAGCACTGGAAAACGACCTGGAAACCGAACTGCAACTCGACGATTGGTTTGAAGCGCCGACCCATGAGGCCGCCGTTGAAATGATGCAAGCCGATGCCGTTGTGCCGTTTGGCACTGCGATGTGGCCTTTCTAACACCCGGCAGGCATCCGGCAGGTGCTGTGCACGGCACCTGCCCCCTTACCCAAGGCACAGAAGGACACCCGTCATGGACAAGGCCCGCGCCGTCGAACACTTTCTCTACTACCTCGCGCACCACCCGGCTCTTAACGGCCTGAGCCGCCCTACCGTGCTACTGGGCCATACCGAACGCTACAACGCCATCGCCCAGGCAATTACCCACGGCAGTGCCGCCCGATTCAATTTCCAGGTGCAGCGCCTGGACCTGGCCGCCAGCGACACCCTGGCCCAGGCCATCGAAGCCTGCGACCTGTACCTGTTTCTCTACGATTCCTCGACCCTGCCCAACCCACGCGCCGAAGGCCCGGATTTTATCCGCGCCCTGCAAGGCGTGATGGCGGAGCACTGGAAGAAATCCCTGCTGTTCAAGGATTACGGCGACTACTTCTACGACACCTTCAGCGTCGAGCCGCAGCGCATTGCCGACCTCAACGCCACGCTGATCCGCCGCATGTCCCAAGCCAACGTGCTGAGCTTCACCGACAAACACGGCTCACGCCTTGAAGCGCCGATGAGCAGCATCAAGAAGTGGACCAACATCAACGGCGTCGGCAACCACGACCTGGCGCCGGGCGAAATTGCCACCCACAGCGAAGCCATCAATGGCCAGGTGCGGTTTGTCGGCACCTTCCTCAGCACCATCCCGTTTGCGCGCAAATACGGCGTGCTGCAATCGCCGTTGGAACTGTGGATCGAGAATTCGACGATTTGCAGCGTGGCCAGTGACGTGCCGGGGCTGGCAGAGGATTTCAACAAATACCTGAACGCCAACCCGTCCAACCGGCGTGTGGAGGAGTTGGGGATTGGCACCAATGAAGGGGTCAAGGATTTGTATGCGCGCAATGCAGGCTTCGAGGAGCGCCATTGCGGTTTGCACCTGGGGTTGGGCGGCGGGCAGAAAGGCAGCCATCACTTGGACCTGATCTTTGCCAGCGGGGTGTTGGCGCTGGATGACAAGCCGGTGTTTGACGGGACTTTTGCGTTCTAGAGCAGCGTCAGAATCACAGAGATCCCTGTGGGAGCCGGGCTTGCCCGCGATGACGGTGGGTCAGCCTATCTATTTGTCGACTGATATACCGCCATCGCAGGCAAGCCCGCTCCCACAGTGGATCGCATTGCAAATTCAGAGCAAAAAAAAACGCCAACCCTAAGGTTGGCGTTTTTGTGCAGCACTTACATCACTGCGGCTTCTTGCGACCAAAACCCGGGCGCTGGCCGGAACCGGCCGGGGCGCCACGGCGCTTGCCCGACGGCTCGTCCGCAACCAGTTTCAGGCCTGGGCGCTTTTTCGGCGCTGGCTTGGCTGGACGCTTGGTGTTGGCGCTGTCGGCTGGGCGATCGGATGCCGGAGCACCACGGCCTTCGCCACGGTTACCGCGACCGCCGGTTGGCGCTTCGCCACGGCCCGCTGGACGCGGTGCGCGTGGAGCACGCTCGCCTTCCTGACGGGACGGCGCGGTTGGGCGGCGCTCGCCTTCGATCTGCGGCTCACGGGAGATACGACCGCCGGTGGCCGGTGCATTCAGCGCCGGGCGCAGGGTACGGGCAACGCGTTCGGTACGGGCCACAGGACGCGACGATTTACGCTGCATACGCTCAAGCTTGTCTTTGCTCTTGGCGTTCATCTGCGGCATCGCGACCGGCGTCAGGCCAACTTCAGCGCTGAGGATGTCAACTTCGTACTGGCTCATTTCGCGCCAGCGGCCCATCGGCAGGTCGGAGTTCAAGAACACCGGGCCGAAACGCACGCGCTTCAGGCGGCTGACCACCAGGCCCTGGGATTCCCACAGGCGACGTACTTCACGGTTACGGCCTTCCATCACCACGCAGTGGTACCAGTGGTTGAAACCTTCGCCACCTGGCGCCTGCTTGATGTCGGTGAACTTGGCCGGGCCGTCTTCAAGGACTACGCCGGCTTTCAAGCGCTCGATCATCTCGTCATCGACTTCGCCACGTACACGCACCGCGTATTCACGGTCCATCTCGTAGGAAGGGTGCATCAGGCGGTTAGCCAGTTCACCGTCAGTGGTGAACATCAGCAAGCCGGTGGTGTTGATGTCCAGACGACCGATGTTGATCCAGCGGCCTTCTTTGGGCTTAGGCATCTTGTCGAACACGGTCGGACGGCCTTCCGGGTCGTCACGGGTGCAGATCTCGCCATCGGGCTTGTTGTACATGATGACGCGGCGCACCGATTCGGCGGCCTCTTCACGCTTGATGACCTTGCCATCAATGGTGATTGCATCGTGCAGGTCGACGCGCTGGCCAAGGGTGGCTTCAACGCCGTTGACCTTGATGCGCTTCTGGGTGATCCAGGCTTCGACGTCGCGGCGTGAGCCCACGCCGATACGTGCCAGCACCTTTTGCAGTTTTTCACCTGCTGGGCCGATTTCCTGGCTGTCGTTCTGGTCTTGGTCGTTCATCTTAAGCACCTCCCGGTGGGTCGATTCAGGCGTGGCCTGAAGAGTGTTGAAAGCGGGGCTTTGGGCGAATACCTCGCCAAAGGGTCGCGAATCATACGCGCATGGCGCGCGTTGCGCATCAGAGACTAGTCGATTAGGGCGCAGTCATTTGCTTTTCCGCCGACCGGTGGCGCCCAGCGCCAGCAGGCGCAG
The DNA here is from genome assembly GCF_050915955.1 of Pseudomonas sp. UBT. NCBI lineage: Bacteria > Pseudomonadati > Pseudomonadota > Gammaproteobacteria > Pseudomonadales > Pseudomonadaceae > Pseudomonas > Pseudomonas sp. UBT. Next base: position 360,805 of record NZ_CP168079.1, read on the forward strand.
CTCGGCTTCGGCCAAAACCGTGCGTTTGTGGACCTTGTCGAGTTTCTTCCAGGCGCGGATCTCGCGCTTGCTGCGGCCGCAGCCGACGCAGATGTCATCGCTGAACTTGCAGATGCTGATGCAGGGGTCTTTGGTTGAACTCATTTGAATCCTCCCAGGCAACGGGTTTTCTGTGGGAGCTGCTCGCCTGCGATGGCGTCACCTCGGTGAAACACAAAGACCGAGTCGCCTGTATCGCAGGCAACCCAGCTCCCACATTTTGACGCGGCGTCAGTCTTCGAACTGACGCCGCTCGGCCTCGATGGCCTCAGCCAGCGCCCGGGCTTCGTCTTCCTCGTCGCTCAACGGCGGTTGTTCGAGGGCGGCGACGGCAGCCAGGAGTTTCTCACGGGCCTCGGCGACACCGAGGATGTCTTCCTCAGGCCCGGGCTCAGACTCAACTTCAATGTCGACCTCAGGCCCGGGCTCAGACTCAACTTCAATGTCGACCTCAGGCACCGTTTCAACGTTCACCTGGGTTTCAGGCTCGGCAGCCCCATCCCGCAACAAGTCGTCGAAGTCGGTCTTGATTCCCTGCTCCATGTCGTCCAATTCCAGCAACAAGGTGTGGAAACTGGTTTCGTCCTTCGGCTCTTCCGGCTCGGCCGTGGCGTCGGCCAGCTCTTGCAGGCTGGCGGGGACCGGCGCGTCGTCGAAGTCCAGCACCGGGTCCGGCTCCATCTCGCGCAGCTCGGCCAGCGGCGGCAGGTCGTCGAGGTTTTTCAGGTTGAAATGGTCGAGGAACACTTTGGTGGTGGCGAACATCGCCGGTTTGCCGGGCACATCGCGGTAACCGACGATACGAATCCACTCGCGCTCCAGCAACGTCTTGACGATATGGCTGTTGACCGCCACGCCGCGCACATCTTCGATCTCGCCGCGCGTGATCGGCTGGCGATAGGCGATCAGCGCCATGGTCTCGAGCATCGCCCGCGAATAACGCTGCGGGCGCTCTTCCCACAAGCGGCCGACCCACGGGGAAAACTTCTCACGGATCTGCAGGCGATAACCCGACGCTACTTCGCGCAGCTCAAAGGCGCGGCCGTCGCAGGACTTGCGCAAAATCTCCAGCGCCTTCTTGAACACCGGCGGCTCAGGACGTTCAGCCTCTTCAAAGAGTTCGAACAAGCGCTCCAGGGATTGCGGTTTACCCGAGGCCAGGAGAAAGGCTTCCAGCAACGGGGCCAGTTCGCGGGGTTCAGTCAAATTCATCGATTCAGCTCTTTATTCGGCTCGCGCCCGCACGTGGATAGCCGCAAAAGGCTCATTCTGGACCAGCTCGACCAAGGACTCCTTGACCAGTTCAAGGATCGCCATAAAGGTCACCACCACCCCCAGGCGCCCTTCTTCTTTGGTAAACAGCTCAACAAACGGCACAAAGCCGCCGCCCTTGAGGCGTTCGAGCACATCACTCATACGCTCACGGGTCGACAAGGCCTCACGGCTGACCTGGTGGCTTTCAAACATGTCGCCACGGCGCAGCACCTCGGCCATGGACATCAACAACTCCTCCAGGCTGACGTCCGGCAACAACTTGCGCGCCCGGGCTTCCGGGGCGTCGAGCTTGGGCACCACCACATCACGGCCAACGCGGCTCAAGCCGTCGATGCCTTCGGCGGCCGCCTTGAAGCGTTCGTACTCCTGCAGGCGGCGGATCAGTTCGGCGCGCGGGTCGTCTTCTTCCGCTTCGATGGTTTCCGAGCGCGGCAACAGCATGCGCGACTTGATCTCGGCCAGCATGGCGGCCATCACCAGGTATTCAGCGGCCAGCTCCAGGCGCACCGACTGCATCAGCTCGACATAGCCCATGTATTGGCGAGTGATTTCCGCCACCGGGATGTCGAGGATGTTGATGTTCTGCTTGCGGATCAGGTACAGCAGCAAGTCCAGCGGGCCTTCGAAGGCTTCAAGGAAGACCTCCAGTGCGTCGGGCGGGATATACAAGTCCAGCGGCATTTCCATGACCGCCTGGCCGTAGACCATGGCAAATGGCAGTTCCTGCTGGGCACCGGCCTGGCTGTCGACGGTTTCCGCGACCGACATTCAGGCCTCGACCATGAATGGCGTTGGGTCGCCACAGCCCACTCGCACCACTTCCGGTTCACCGTCAGCGAGGTTGATCACGGTGGAGGCCTTGTTGCCGCCGTAGCCGCCGTCGATGATCAGGTCGACGTGTTTTTCCAGCAGGCGGCGCATTTCGTGCGGGTCGTACAGCGGCTCGGTTTCACCGGGCAAGATCAACGACACACTCATCAACGGCTCGCCCAGTTCAGCGAGCAATGCCAGGGCAATCGGGTGCTCCGGCACCCGCAAGCCGATGGTGCGCTTCTTCGGGTGCAGCAACAGGCGCGGCACTTCGCGGGTGGCATTCAGAATGAACGTGTAGGGCCCCGGCGTGTGGGCCTTGAGCAGGCGGAACGTGCCGGTGTCGACCTTGGCGAACAGACCCAACTGGGACAGGTCGCTGCAGATCAACGCGAAGTTGTGGTTCTTGTCGAGGTCACGCAGGCGTCTTACGCGCTCTACCGCGCTCTTGTCGCCGATCTGGCAACCAATTGCGTAGGACGAATCCGTTGGGTAGATCACCACGCCACCGGCGCGAATGATCTCCACGGCCTGTTTGATCAGGCGCGCTTGAGGGTTTTCCGGATGAATCTGGAAGAATTGACTCACGTGTTCTACCTGTTCAGACGGTGGCAATAATGGGGTCATGCTTGAATCGCCCCCACAAAAGCGGCAGGTCGTCCGGGACCTGGCGATATTCGCCAATCTCGGACCAGCCGCCTGGGCCATGAAAATCACTGCCGGCGCTGACCAGCAGACCAAATTCGCGCGCAAGAATCGCCAGGCTACCCACCTGTTCGGCGGGTTGATGCCCGTTGACCACTTCAATTGCGTGGCCGCCCGCTCCAATATAGTCGGCAATCAGCTTGCGGCGCTTGCTGCGGGTGAAATCGTAATGCCAGGGATGCGCCAGGCTGACCCAGGCCCCGGAGGCTCGCAGGGTCCCGACGGTATCTTCCAGCGTCGGCCAGTGTTGCTTGACGTCGCCCAACTTGCCGGCCCCCAGCCATTTACGAAAGGCTTCGGCGCGATCTTTGACAAAACCTTCACGCACCATCCAATCGGCAAAGTGCGGACGGGCCGGTGCGTTGCCGCTGTCACCCAGTTCTTGCTGGATGGCGCGGGCGCCGTCCAGCGCATTGGGCATGCCTTTGAGGCTGAGCTTGCGGCTTATTTCTTCGGACCGCAGCCAGCGGCCATCGTGCAATTGAGCAATGGCTGCCACTAAAGCCGGGGCGTTTTGATCGAAGCCGTAGCCGAGCACATGAATGGTGGCGCCGCCCCAGGTGCAGGACAATTCCACGCCGTTAACCAATTGCATACCCAGGCCATGGGCCGCTTCGCGGGCTTCATCGAGCCCTTCGAGGGTGTCGTGGTCGGTCAACGAAAGGACTCGCACGCCTTTTTCAAACGCACGCGCAACCAGTACCGCGGGCGCCAGGGCGCCGTCGGAGGCCGTGCTGTGGCAGTGCAAATCAACATTCACGGAAGTGTGTAACCTCAAGTCAGCTGGCGCTTTCGCTACCAAGGATGTTTGTTATTATGCCGCCACATCCAGCTTCTGGCTCTTACTGTGAAACAATTCATCGACTTCATCCCGCTGTTGCTGTTTTTCATCGTTTACAAACTCGACCCCAGGGTCATCGATCTCGCCGGCCATGAGCTGACAATCGGGGGCATCTACAGTGCCACCGCCGTGCTGATCATCAGCTCGGTAGTGGTCTACGGCGCCATCTTCATCTCCCAGCGCAAACTCGAGAAAAGCCAATGGCTGACCCTGGTTGCCTGCCTGGTCTTCGGCAGCCTGACCCTGGCCTTCCACAGCGAAACCTTCCTTAAATGGAAAGCCCCGGTGGTGAACTGGCTGTTCGCCCTGGCGTTCATCGGCAGCCATTTCATCGGTGACCGCCTGTTGATCAAGCGGATCATGGGCCACGCACTGACCCTGCCCGAACCGGTATGGACGCGTTTGAACGTGGCCTGGATCGTGTTTTTCCTGTTCTGCGGCGCCGCCAACCTGTTCGTGGCCTTTACCTTCCAGGACTACTGGGTCGACTTCAAGGTGTTCGGCAGCCTGGGCATGACCGTCTTGTTCCTGGTCGGCCAGGGTATCTACCTGTCGCGCCACCTGCATGACACTGACTCTACTACGCCAAAAACCGAGGACTGACATGCTTTACGCCATCATTGCTACCGACGTTGCCAACTCGCTGGAAAAACGCCTGTCTGTACGCCCGGCTCACGTCGAGCGTCTGAAACAGCTGCAAGCCGAAGGCCGCATCGTACTGGCTGGCCCACATCCGGCAGTGGACAGCAATGACCCGGGCGACGCCGGTTTCACCGGCAGCCTGATCGTCGCCGAATTTGCCTCCCTCGCCGACGCCCAGGCCTGGGCCAAAGCCGACCCGTATGTGGCGGCGGGCGTCTACGCTGACGTGGTGATAAAGCCGTTCAAGCAAGTCCTGCCTTGACCTACCGTTCGTGAGCTGGATCGCGCCGAACCAATTGCATTCGGCGCGCTCCTAATTGCTCATTATTCTCGGTAACCTGCCGACAACGTTCTGAATATTCGTGTGGAATCAGGAGTTCCGATGCGCTTACGTCAGTTGTGTTTGTTGGCAGTGTTAATGATCGGGGCTACCGCCCACGCTGAAGAAACCTCGAACACCGGCAGCTCCACGCCCCTGTCCTTGAGTGCCGGCAGCCAGATCACCGAGTTGCAGCAACGCTTGAAAGAAAGCGAACGGCTGCGTGAAGAACTGAGCAAACAACTGCAAAGCGCAGATACTGCGCGTGAAAGCGCCCAACTGAGTCGCTTGCGTCAGGAGAACCAACGCCTGGCCCAGCAACTCAAAGAAACACAGGGCGGCACCTTGACCCGATGGCTGACCGAGCAACAGCAGTGGTTTGTCACCGGCGGTGCCGTCGCACTGATCGCGTTGCTGTGCGGGATCTTCGCCAGCGGTGGGCACCGTCGCCGTCGACAATGGCTAAATTGAGTGAGTCATGAGCGAGCTGTTACTGATAGATGATGACCAGGAGCTCTGCGAGCTGCTGACCAGTTGGCTAAGCCAGGAAGGTTTCCAGGTGCGCGCCTGCCACGACGGCTTGAGCGCCCGCAAAGCCTTGGCCGACAGCGCCCCCGCGGCGGTGGTACTCGACGTGATGCTGCCCGATGGCAGTGGCCTGGAGTTGCTCAAACAATTGCGCAGCGACCACCCGGAATTGCCGGTGTTGATGCTCTCGGCCCGAGGCGAGCCACTGGACCGGATTCTCGGCCTGGAACTGGGCGCGGACGATTACCTGGCCAAACCCTGCGACCCACGCGAGCTCACCGCCCGCCTGCGCGCCGTGCTGCGCCGCAGCCACCCGGCTGCCGTGTCGAGCCAGCTGGAGCTGGGTGATCTGTGCTTCAGCCCGGTGCGTGGCGTGGTCACCATCGATGAGCAGGAATTTGCCCTTACCGTCTCCGAAAGCCGCCTGCTGGAAGCCTTGCTGCGCCAGCCCGGCGAACCGCTGGACAAGCAGGAACTGGCGCAAATTGCCCTCGGCCGCAAGCTGACCCTTTACGATCGCAGCCTGGACATGCACGTCAGCAACCTGCGCAAGAAAATCGGCCCGCACCCGGATGGCCGGCCACGGATCGTGGCACTGCGTAGCCGGGGCTATTACTACAGCCTCTGAAATCGGGAGCCTGTGGCTCCCGGTTTTGTCAGTTCACCCCAAACCCCTCTTTACCCAAGCTTTACCGTCCCCTGACCGCCGCTGACCTTGATCTCCGTAATCTACTCACATCCGGACTCACCGGAATAGAGACAGGAGAATCACCATGCGCAAGACCCTTATCGCTCTGATGTTCGCCGCTGCCCTGCCGACCGTTGCCATGGCCGCAATGCCAGAAGGCCCAGGCCCGATGGGCGGCCCAGAAGGCCACATGATGGGTGGCCCGGGCCACGGCGGTGAACACGGTCCGCGTGGCAAAGGCGGCCCCTTCAGCCAGTTGGACCTGACCAAGGAACAGCGCCAGCAAATCGGCAAATTGATGGGTGACCAATGGCACGCCCGCAAAGACCTGGTCAAAAAGTACCTGGACAAGCTGCCAGCCGCTGACCAGAAAGCCATGCAGGATGAAATCGCCGCCGGCAAACAGAAAACCCAGGCTGACATCCGTGCCGTGCTGAAACCCGATCAACAGAAGAAATTCGACGAGATCGTCAAGAAACAGGCCGAGCGCCGCGCCGAGTGGAAGGAATTCCAGGCCTGGAAAGCGCAACAGCCGCAAAAAGCGCAATAATGCTCTAGCGTTACCTACCCAGCCCAGTGGCCCTCGCCGCTGGGCTTTTCCTGTTTGAGGGTTTCCTGTGCGTTCATTGTTCTGGCGCATCCTGGCCAGTTTCTGGCTGGCCATCGCCTTGGTTGCCGGGTTGTCGATCCTGCTTGGGCATATGCTCAACCAGGACGCCTGGATTCTCAGCCGCCACCCCGGCCTCAACAACCTGGCGCAAGAGTGGACCCAACTCTACGAAGCGCAAGGCGAAGACGCCGCCCAGGACTTACTGCAACAGCGCAAGCGCCAGTATCACATCGACGTGCAAGTGCTGAATGAAAGCGGCGAGCCGGTAGTGCGTGGCACCTTCCCGAAGCGCGCCGCCGCCTTCGAAGCTCGGCAGAATGACAGCAAGGACGGCCACCTGCCCTGGCGCCGGCTGACCGCCGAGTACACCAGTGAAAAAACCGGCGACACCTACCTGCTGATCTATCGCATTCCGCACCCGGAACTCGACGAATGGCACCGCAGCAGCCTGACCTGGCCCTTGAGCGCGCTGGCGATTGCGCTGGTGGTGCTGACACTGTTCAGTTTGCTGGTGACGCTGTCCATTACCCGCCCGCTCAGCCGACTGCGCGGCGCGGTGCATGACCTTGGCCAAGCCACCTACCAGCAGAACAGCCTGGCGCAGCTGGCTAACCGGCGCGATGAGTTCGGCGTGCTGGCCACTGACTTCAACCGCATGGGCGCGCGCCTGCAAAGCCTCATCGGCAGCCAGCGCCAGTTGCTGCGGGACGTGTCCCACGAACTGCGCTCGCCCCTCGCCCGCTTGCGCATCGCCCTGGCCCTGGCCGAACGCGCCAGCCCCGAAGAACGGGAAAAGCTCTGGCCGCGCCTGACCCGCGAATGCGACCGCCTGGAAGCGCTGATCAGCGAAATTCTGGTATTGGCCCGCGTCGATGCCGACAACGCCAGTGCGGAAGAGGTGGACCTCAACCCACTGCTCAAAACCCTGCAAAAGGACGCCCAACTCGGTGCCCCGGACCAGACGGTGCAGCTGTCGGCTGACAACGAGCTGCACCTTAAGGGCTGGCCGACCATGATCGAACGCGCAGTGGATAACTTGCTGCGCAACGCCCAACGTTTCAACCCGCCAGGCCAGCCGATTGAGTTGAAGGCCCAACGCCAGGGCGAGCGCATTCTGATCAGCGTGCGCGACCATGGCCAAGGCGTTGACGCCGAACACCTGAGCCAACTCGGCGAGCCGTTCTACCGCGCGCCCGGCCAGACGGCCCAAGGCCACGGCCTGGGCCTGGCGATTGCGCGTCGCGCAGCAGAGCGCCATGGTGGCAGCCTGATCCTGGCCAATCACCCCGACGGCGGTTTTATCGCCAGCATCGACCTGCCGCTGGTGCCCGGAGTTGTCACACCCGTGTGAGGATCTTCTATAGTGGCCCTTCTCTTACGGAGGGCCTTTGATGACTGACCTGCTGACTCCCATCCAAGCCGCACTCGATTTACCGCAAGTCGCGCTGACCTTTACCGAAGCCGGCGCCCTGCCCTCGACCTTCGCCGTGACCGAACTGGCGGCCGCCAGTCTCGGTGCCGCCGGCCAAGCCGTCGCCCAACTTATTCAGCAGCAGACCGGGCGCTTGCCCAGCGTCAGCGTGGACCGGCGCCTAGCCTCCTTCTGGTTCTCGTCCTCGATTCGCCCGGTGGGTTGGCAAGTACCGCCGCTGTGGGACCCGGTCGCCGGCGACTATGCCTGCGCCGATGGCTGGATTCGTTTACACACCAATGCGCCCCATCACCGCGCGGCCGCCGAGCGCGTACTCGGCAAGGTCAATGACCGTGCCGAGATGGCCAGCCACGTCGCAACGTGGAACGCGGCAGAACTGGAGCAGGCGATTGTCGATGAAGGCGGCTGCGCAGCGCAGATGCGTTCGTGGCAGGCCTGGCAAACCCATCCGCAGGGGTTGGCGGTCAATGCGCAGGACCTGGTGCAGCGCCGGACCTTCGATGCCACGGCCGACAAACCCTGGCTCGGTTCCGTGGCGCGGCCGTTGGCCGGCATCAAGGTGCTGGACCTGACCCGCGTACTGGCCGGCCCCGTGGCCAGTCGTTTCCTCGCCGGCCTAGGCGCCGATGTCCTGCGCATCGACTCACCCAGCTGGAACGAGCCGGGCGTGGTGCCGGAAATGACCCTGGGCAAACGCTGCGCTCGCCTGGACCTGAAAAGCCCCCAGGACCGGCAGATTTTCGAAAGCCTGCTCAAAGAGGCCGACATCCTGTTCCACGGCTACCGCGCCGATGCCCTGGAGCAACTCGGCTACTGCGCCGATGACCTGCAAACCGTCGCCCCCGGCTTGATCGACGTAAGCCTCAATGCCTACGGCTGGAGCGGCCCATGGCGTAATCGTCGCGGCTTCGACAGCCTGGTGCAGATGAGCTGCGGGATTGCCGACGCGGGCATGGCCTGGAAACAGTCGGATAAACCGGTGCCGCTGCCGTTGCAGGCGCTGGATCACGCCACCGGGTATTTGATGGCGGCCAGTGCGATTCAGGCGTTAAGCGAGCGCTTGAAAACCGGGCGTGGCGGTTCGGCGCGGTTGTCGTTGGCACGCACCGCGAAGCTGTTGGTGGAGGCCGGGCAAGTGCCGGAGCAACCGGCGTTGCGGGCTGAAGACGCGGGCGATCAGGGTGTGTTGGTGGAGCAAACGGCCTGGGGCCAGGCCCATCGTTTGCTCGCGCCGGTGACCATCAGTGGCACGCCTTTGCAGTGGGATTTGCCAGCGGGGGAATTGGGGTCTCACCGGCCACAGTGGTGATTTGAAAACCGCTTTCGCGAGCAAGCCCCCTCCCACACTTTACCGAGTACATCCTTTGGAATACGGTCAAAATGTGGGAGCAGGCTTGCTCGCGAAGAGGCCCTGGCAGACGCTATCAATCCGCCCGACTCAACGACGTCCACAAATGCTGCGCGGCATACGCCCGCAAAGGCCGCCACGCCTCAGCCCGCGCCAACAATGCGCGCGCGGTTACCGGCCCACCTTCCAACGCCGCCAGCGCATTGATCAATCCGATATCCCCCGAGGCAAACGCATCCGGCTCGCGCAACTGGCGCATGGCGATGTACTGCGCAGTCCAGTCGCCGATTCCCGGCAACGCCACCAGCCGCGCCACGCCCTCCTTCAGGCTGGCTTTGGGCTCAAATAACTGCGGGTCATCCAATAAAGCCTGGGCAACACCCGATAAGGTGCGACCCCGAGCCTTGGGCATGCCCAACGTCGCCAGGTCCGCCGCTGCCAAGACGTCGGGCGTCGGGAAAACATGGGTGATACCGGCGTGTGGCGTGTGCAACGGCTGGCCATACTGCGCCACCAATTTACCCGCCAGGCGAATGGCCGCCACCACCGTGATCTGTTGCCCCAGCACGGCACGAATCGCCAGTTCCAGACCGTCCCACGCACCCGGCACGCGCAGGCCAGGACGGCCAGCAACAAGCTGCGCCATTAACGGGTCGGCGGCCAGTTGCGCATTGATCAATTGCGGCTGGGCATCCACATCGAACATCGCCCTCAAGCGCCGCTCGATCTCGGGAAGCGCGGCGGTGTCCGGAAACTCGACGTCGACCTCCAGCCAATCCCCGGCCCCCGGCGCAACACTGATCCAGCCGTGGGAACCTGCGACGCTGATGCTGCGCCGATACACACCGGCCTCGACAATCTCCAACCCGCTGATTGCCCGCAAGGATAAAAAGTCCACCATCGCCGCCCAGTCATAGGGTGGCTGATACGCCAGTCTCACAACGACAATACCCCGCTGTACAGCCCATACGCCGCCAGCCCCGCGCCCGCGACCACGCAACTGAAAATGCCTTTTTCCATGTGGGTAAACAAGGGCTGGCCCTGCTCGCGCTTGGCCAGGGCAAATAGAATCACACCGGGCGCATACAGCAGTGCCGAGAGCAGCAGGTACTTCAAGCCGCCTGCGTACAGCAGCCATACCGCGTAGCCGAGGGCAATCAGGCTGACCAGCAAATCCTTGCAGCGCTGGCGCGGGGCGCCGTCATAGGTTTCGCCGCGCCCGCTCAACAGCACTGCATAGGCTGCCGACCACAGGTAGGGCACCAGAATCATTGACGAGGCCAGGTAGATGAGGTTGGTGTAAGTGCTGTGGGAAAACAGCGTGATGACCAGGAAAACCTGGATCATTACGTTCGTCAGCCACAACGCGTTGGCCGGCACCTGGTTGGCGTTTTCCTTTTTCAGGAAGGCCGGCATGGTCTTGTCATGGGCCGTGGCGTAAAGAATTTCTGCGCACAGCAGCGCCCAGGACAGCAAAGCCCCCAGCAACGACAACGCCAGGCCGATGCTGATCGCCACCGCGCCCCAAGGTCCGACAATATGTTCCAGCACACCAGCCAAGGATGGGTTCTGCAATTGCGCCAGTTCCGGCTGGCTCATGATCCCCAGCGACAACACATTCACCAGCACCAGCAGCGCCAGCACCCCAAGAAACCCGATCAGCGTGGCCCGGCCTACATCCGAGCGTTTCTCGGCCCGCGCCGAATACACACTGGCGCCCTCAATGCCGATGAAGACGAACACGGTGACCAGCATCATGTTGCGCACCTGATCAACCACGCTGCCGAATTGCGGATTGCCCAAGCCCCAGATATCGCGGGTGAAGATATCGGCCTTGAACGCGACGGCGCTGATGACCACAAACATCACCAGCGGCACGATCTTCGCCACGGTGGTGATCTGGTTGATGAACGCCGCCTCCTTGATGCCGCGCAGCACCAGAAAATGCACAGCCCACAACAACAGCGACGCGCAGCCAATAGCGACCGGCGTATTGCCCTGGCCGAACACCGGGAAGAAGTAACCCAGGGTGCTGAACAGCAACACGAAATAACCGACGTTGCCCATCCAGGCACTGATCCAGTACCCCCAGGCGGACGAGAAACCCATGTAATCGCCAAAACCGGCTTTGGCGTAGGCATACACCCCGGCATCCAGTTCAGGTTTGCGATTGGCCAGCGTCTGGAACACGAAGGCCAGGGTCAACATGCCGACGGCGGTGATCGCCCAGCCGATCAACACGGCGCCCACTCCGGCGCGCGCGGCCATGTTTTGTGGCAAGGAGAAAATCCCACCGCCGATCATCGAGCCCACCACCAGGGCGATCAGCGCGCTGAGACGGAGTTTCTCGACCGATTCAGACATAACAACTCCTACAGAAACAATAATTGAGCGGACAACCGTGTACTCAACTAATTCATTCAGCGAGTGCAACGTTTATTTAAGACGGTAATAAAACCCACAGGCTCATAACATAACGGCATGAAAGTTTGTAAAGTTTAGGCTTATTAACAATTTAAAGACGCAGGCCTTTGGCCGCTATCTAGCGAGCTTCTCGGCGCGTTGTTTAAAAGTTTGCATATTCTGCAAAACAGACTAGTTTCAAACGTCCATCACACGGACTAAATCATTAGTCATCACGCAGAGACCGCTCTAGAAAGCGTCTTCCCGATAAAAGTACCCCTCAAGTGCTTCCCCCCTAAGTCATTAATTCACAATGAAATGTGCCAATGACGTGATCTAAGTCAGCTGTTTGATCAGCGCACAGAATTATTCTGTGGTCTCTCTTCTCCTGCATTGGAGTCATGCAATGTCTGAATCTCCCGGAAAACTTCGACTGGGCGCACTGGTTGCCTTGGTCGTGGGTTCAATGATTGGCGGCGGGATCTTCTCACTTCCGCAAAATATGGCGGCCAGTGCCGATGTCGGCGCGGTGCTGATCGGTTGGGTGATTACCGCCATCGGCATGCTGACCCTCGCTTTCGTGTTCCAGACCCTGGCCAATCGCAAGCCTGACCTCGACGGCGGGGTGTATGCCTATGCCAAGGCCGGCTTCGGCGACTACATGGGCTTCTCGTCCGCCTGGGGGTACTGGATCAGTGCCTGGCTGGGCAACGTCGGGTACTTCGTGTTGCTGTTCAGCACCCTCGGCTATTTCTTTCCGATCTTCGGCGAAGGCAATACGCCTGCGGCGGTGATTGGCGCCTCGGTATTGCTGTGGGCCGTGCACTTTCTGGTGCTGCGCGGGATCAAGGAAGCCGCGTTCATCAACCTGGTGACCACCGTCGCCAAGGTGGTGCCGCTGGTGCTGTTCGTGCTGATCGCCGTGTTCGCGTTCAAACTGGACATTTTCACCGCCGATATCTGGGGCGTGAAAAACCCGGACCTGGGCAGTGTGATGAACCAGGTGCGCAACATGATGCTGGTTACCGTGTGGGTATTCATCGGCATCGAAGGCGCGAGCATCTTCTCGTCCCGTGCGGAAAAACGCTCCGACGTGGGCAAGGCTACCGTCATCGGTTTTATCACCGTGCTGCTGTTCCTGATGCTGGTGAACGTGCTGTCCCTGGGGATCATGACCCAACCGGAATTGGCCAAATTGCAGAACCCGTCGATGGCCGCCGTGCTGGAGCATGTAGTCGGTCACTGGGGCGCGGTGCTGATCAGCGTCGGCTTGATCATCTCCCTGCTGGGGGCGCTGCTGTCGTGGGTGTTGCTGTGCGCGGAGATCATGTTCGCCGCCGCCAAGGACCACACCATGCCGGAGTTCCTGCGTAAGGAAAATGCCAACCATGTGCCGGTCAACGCCCTGTGGCTGACCAACGCGATGGTGCAGGTGTTCCTGGTGATCACGCTGTTTTCCGCCAGCACTTACCTGTCGCTGATTTACCTCGCCACGTCGATGATCCTGGTGCCCTACCTGTGGTCGGCAGCCTACGCCTTGCTGCTGGCGGTGCGCGGTGAGACCTACGAAAACGCGCTGCGCGAACGCAAGAAAGACCTGTTCATCGGCGCCGTCGCCCTGATCTACGCGATCTGGCTGCTCTACGCCGGTGGCACCAAGTACCTGCTGCTGTCCGCCCTGCTCTACGCGCCTGGCGCGATCCTGTTCGCCAAGGCCAAGCATGAACTGGGCAAACCGATTTTCACCAACGTCGAGAAGCTGATATTCGCCGCGGTAGTCGTGGGCGCCCTGGTGGCGGCCTACGGGCTCTACGCCGGCTTCCTGACACTGTAATTGTTCTCACTGGAGGATCTGTAATGACCACGGAAAAAGTGAAGTACGGCGTACATTCCGAAGCCGGCAAACTGCGTAAAGTCATGGTGTGCTCCCCAGGTTTGGCCCACCAGCGGCTGACCCCCAACAACTGCGATGAACTGCTGTTTGATGACGTGCTGTGGGTCGCCCAGGCCAAGCGCGATCATTTCGACTTCGTCACCAAGATGCGCGAGCGGGACATTGATGTGCTGGAAATGCACAACCTGCTGACCGATATCGTCACCATCCCCGAAGCCCTGGACTGGATCCTGCAACGCAAGATCACCGCGAATACGGTTGGCCTGGGCCTGATCGATGAAGTCAGCTCCTGGCTGCGCAGCCTGGAGCCGCGCAAAATCAGCGAATTCCTGATTGGTGGCGTGTCGGCCGATGACCTGCCGAGCAGTTTCGGTGGCAAGACCATCGAGATGTTCCGCGACTTCCTCGGCCACGCAAGCTTCATTCTGCCGCCGCTGCCGAACACGCAGTTCACTCGCGACACTACCTGCTGGATCTACGGCGGCGTGACGCTGAACCCTATGTACTGGCCGGCGCGACGCCAGGAAACCCTGCTGGCCTCGGCCATCTACAAATTCCACCCCGAGTTCACTAACGCAGACTTCCAGATCTGGTACGGCGACCCCGACCAGGAACACGGTGCCGCCACGCTGGAAGGCGGCGACGTCATGCCAATTGGCAATGGTGTCGTGCTGATCGGCATGGGCGAACGTTCGTCCCACCAGGCGATTGGCCAACTGGCACGCAACCTGTTCAAAAACAAAGCCGTGGAACGCGTGATCGTTGCCGGCCTGCCGAAGTCCCGCGCGGCGATGCACCTGGACACCGTGTTCAGCTTCTGCGACCGCGACCTGGTCACGATCTTCCCCGAAGTGGTCAACCAGATCATTCCCTTCACCCTGCGCCCTGATGACAGCAAGCCACACGGCATCGATATCCAACGGGAAAAAACCAACTTCCTCGAAACCGTGGCCGCAGCGCTCAACCTCAAGGCGCTGCGTGTGGTCGAGACCGGCGGCAACAGCTTCGCCGCCGAGCGCGAGCAATGGGATGACGGCAACAACGTGGTGGCGCTGGAGCCTGGCGTGGTGATCGGTTACGACCGCAACACCTACACCAACACCCTGCTGCGCAAGGCCGGTGTGGAAGTCATCACCATCAGCGCCGGTGAACTCGGCCGCGGCCGTGGCGGCGGCCACTGCATGACCTGCCCGATCATCCGCGACCCAATCGACTACTAAACCTAACTTTTAACTTATTACGACCCGGCGCTGTGAAAGCGTAGCGAGCGTAGGAAAGACAAGGAAAAAACAGGCGAGGAAGCGGAGTTTACTGGTTGTAAATGAGCATTCCGAGCCTGTTTTTAACGCAGAATTTCCAAGCGCAGTAGCTTTCACAGTGTCGGGGAAGGAGATCCATCATGGCTTTTAATATGCGCAACCGCAGCCTGCTCTCGCTGATGCACCACACCACTCGCGAGCTCAACTACCTGCTGGACCTGTCCCGCGACCTCAAACGCGCCAAATACACTGGCACCGAGCGTCCGCACCTGCAGGGCAAAAACATCGCGCTGATCTTCGAAAAAACCTCGACTCGCACCCGCTGCGCGTTCGAAGTGGCGGCCCATGACCAGGGCGCCCACGTCACCTATATCGACCCGGTGTCGTCGCAAATCGGCCACAAAGAAAGCATGAAAGACACTGCCCGCGTATTGGGCCGGATGTTCGACGCCATCGAGTACCGTGGCTTTGAGCAGGAAATCGTCGAAGAGTTGGCCAAGTTCGCCGGCGTGCCGGTGTTCAACGGCCTCACCGCCGAATTCCACCCGACGCAAATGATCGCCGACACCCTGACCATGCGCGAACACAGCGACAAGCCGCTGCATGACATCAGCTACGCCTACCTGGGCGACGCGCGTTACAACATGGGCAATTCGCTGCTGATGATCGGCGCCAAGCTGGGCATGGACGTGCGCATCGGCGCGCCGAAAGCGTTGTGGCCGCATGAAGATTTCATCAAGCAGTGCCAGGCGTTTGCCGAAGAAAGCGGCGCACGCATCACCATCACCGAAGACCCGAAAGAGGCGGTCAAAGGCGTCGACTTCATCCACACCGATATCTGGGTGTCGATGGGCGAGCCGGTGGAAGCGTGGGACGAGCGTATCGAGCAACTGCTGCCGTACCAGGTCAACGCCAAGATGATGAAAGCCTCGGGCAACCCTCGCGTGAAGTTCATGCACTGCCTGCCGGCGTTCCATAACAGCGAAACCAAGGTCGGCAAGGACATCGCTGCGCGCTACCCAAACCTGGCCAATGGTGTGGAAGTGACCGAGGACGTGTTCGAGTCGCCGGCCAACATCGCGTTTGAGCAAGCGGAAAACCGCATGCACACCATCAAGGCAATCCTGGTGTCGGCGCTCGCGGATATCTAACCCTCACTGTCGAAACACAGTCGGTGTAGGAGCTGGCTTGCCTGCGATGCGGGCACCTCGGTTTCTCAGGAATACCTGGGTGATGCCATCGCGGGCAAGCCCGGCTCCCACACTGATTGCTCTTCGCTCGGAGACCTCGCTGAATTCTAGAAGGACATTTATTATGCGTATCGTCGTTGCACTGGGCGGTAACGCCCTGCTCCGCCGTGGTGAACCCATGACCGCGGACAACCAACGCGCCAATATCCGAATCGCCACCGAACAGATCGCCAAGATCCACCCCGGCAACGAACTGGTGATCGCCCACGGCAATGGCCCACAAGTCGGCCTGCTGTCGTTGCAGGCAGCGGCCTACACCCAGGTTTCGCCTTACCCGCTGGACGTGCTGGGCGCTGAAACCGAAGGCATGATCGGCTACATCATCGAACAGGAACTGGGCAACCTGCTGGACTTCGAAGTGCCGTTTGCGACCCTGCTCACCCAAGTGGAAGTGGACCCCAAAGACCCGGCCTTCAAGAACCCCACCAAGCCTATCGGCCCGGTGTACACCAAAGCCGAAGCCGAAAAGCTCGCTGCCGAAAAAGGCTGGGCCATCGCCCCCGATGGCGATAAATACCGCCGCGTGGTGGCGAGCCCGCGCCCGAAACGCATCTTCGAAATTCGCCCGATCAAGTGGTTGCTGGAAAAAAGCGCCATCGTGATCTGCGCCGGTGGCGGCGGGATTCCAACGATGTATGGCGAAGACGGCACACTGCGCGGCATTGAGGCGGTCATCGACAAAGACCTGTGTTCCTCGCTATTGGCCGCGCAACTGGACGCCGATCTGCTGGTGATCGCCACCGACGTCAACGCGGCCTTTATCGACTTCGGCAAGCCAACCCAGAAGGCCATCGCCCAGGCTCACCCCGACGCAATGGAAAAACTCGGCTTCGCCGCCGGCTCCATGGGGCCGAAGGTGCAAGCGGCGTGTGAGTTCGCCCGCCAGACTGGCAAAACCGCCGTCATCGGTTCACTCTCGGACATCGAAGCCATCGTCCAGGGCAGCGCCGGCACACGCATCAGCACAGCCAAACCCGGGATCAGTTACCTGTGAAGTAGAGGAGAAATGCCTATGGCCACCTTTGAACCTGGTCACCTGCACATCGAACGCCACGCGCTCAACAAGGACGACTACAGCTACAACCTGTGTATCGACTACGAAGTCAGCCAGGATCCAGAGGAAGGCAAGGGAATGCTCTTCAAGATGCACGGCTCGGTGCAAGGCAAGGAGCTCAAGGAGGAGTTCTTCTTGCCCAAGGATCAATCTTTCGACTTCGCCAGGCACGCAATGAAAATCGCGCAGAACTATGGGATGCCGAAGGTTGCGACGCTCAATGGCACGATGCATAAACAGTACGACTTGATGTTTGAAGATGTGCGGCATCAGTTGGATGTGAAGGCGGGAGACCCCATCAAGCCGGAACACCTGGGGTAACCTGCTTGCACTGACACAACACCCTCAATGTGGGAGCGGGCTTGCTCGCGAATACGGTGTATCAGCCATCTATGTGCCGACTGACACACCGTATTCGCGAGCAAGCCCTCTCCCACATTTTGATCTCCATCAGCGCCAAGGCATACTGGCCACCCTCCGCACTCCAGAATCAAGATCCGCCCCATGCGTATCCACGTCAGCTTCATCGACCGCGTCGGCATTACCCAGGAAGTCCTGGCCTTGCTCGGTGGGCGCAATCTCAACCTGGATGCGGTGGAGATGGTGCCGCCCAACGTCTACATCGACGCGCCGACCCTCAGCGCCGAGGTGCTGGAGGAACTGCGCGACGCGTTGTTCAGCGTGCACGGCGTGCAGGCGGTCACCGTGGTGGATATCCTCCCCGGCCAACGCCGCCACCTGCAACTCGATGCCCTGCTGGCCGCTATGACGGACCCGGTGCTGGCCGTGGACAGCGCGGGCAAGATCCTGCTGGCCAACCCGGCGCTGATCGCCCTGTACGGCCGCGAGCCGGCCGGGGAAAGCATCAGCGAACTGTTCAACGACCCGGCGCTGTTGGACACCTTGCTGGAGCAAGGCTTTCGCCTGCCTCTGCGCGAGATCAGCGTCAATGGCCAGACCCTGCTGCTCGACGCCACGCCGATCACCGACGCCGGCGCCCTGCTCACCCTGTACCCACCCAACCGGATCGGCGAACAGTTGTCGGCGCTGCACCACGACCATGCCGAAGGGTTTGACGCGCTGTTGGGCGAGTCGCCAGCAATTCGCACCCTGAAGGCGCGTGCGCAACGGGTGGCGGCGTTGGATGCCCCGCTGTTGATCCAGGGCGAAACCGGCACCGGCAAAGAGCTGGTGGCGCGTGCCTGTCACGCCATCAGCGCACGCCACAGTGCGCCGTTCCTGGCCCTGAACTGCGCGGCATTGCCGGAAAACCTCGCCGAAAGCGAGCTGTTCGGTTATGCCCCGGGCGCCTTTACCGGTGCGCAACGCGGTGGCAAACCTGGGCTGATGGAACTGGCCAACCAGGGCACCGTGTTCCTGGATGAAATCGGCGAAATGTCGCCATACTTGCAGGCCAAGCTGTTGCGGTTTCTCAATGACGGCAGCTTCCGCCGCGTGGGCGGTGACCGCGAAGTGAAGGTCAATGTGCGCATTCTCAGCGCCACCCACCGCGACCTGGAAAAGATGGTCAGCGAGGGCACCTTTCGCGAAGACCTGTTCTACCGCCTCAATGTGCTCAACGTCGAAGTCCCGCCGTTGCGTGAACGCGGCCAGGACATTCTGCTGCTCGCCCGCTACTTCATGCAGCAGGCCTGTGCACAGATCCAGCGCCCCGTGTGCCGTCTGGCACCGGGCACTTACCCGGCGCTGTTGGGCAACCGCTGGCCGGGCAATGTGCGCCAGTTGCAGAACGTGATCTTCCGCGCCGCCGCCATCTGCGAAAGCAGCCTGGTGGACATCGGCGACCTGGACATCGCCGGCACCTCGGTAGCCCGCCAAAACGACGGCGAGGTCGACAGCCTGGAACAGGCGGTGGAAGACTTCGAGCGTAGCCTGCTGGAAAAGCTCTACGCCAGCTACCCCTCGACCCGCCAACTGGCGAGCCGCTTGCAAACCTCTCATACCGCCATTGCCCATCGGCTGCGCAAATACGGCATCCCCAACAAGCCCTGAACGCACCCGATCTAAATGTGGGAGCTGGCTTGCCTGCGATCGCATCACCTCGGTTCAGCTGACAGACCGAGTTGCCTGCATCGCAGGCAAGCCAGCTCCCACAGGGGACTGCATTGCGAATTTGGTCTGAGAACGACATCCGCTGTACTGAAAGCGCTACAGCGTAACGATATCGCTACAACCCTGTTTTTTGCGCGCCATGCAAGGCTTTGATCCACATAGGCTTTTTTTCGCTCGCCCAGCTGTAGCGAAATCGCTACAGCCAGAACGCATAACCTCATAACCAATCTAATTAACTAGTTGATTTATAACGATTTAATGAGATTGGCCGCGATATTGCTAAGCAACTCCCCATTATTCCAATCCCGTCCACCAGACGAATCTGGCCCTGAGGAGTTTCCATGAGCGAGTTGCGTTTCACTGAAGATCACGAATGGCTGCGCGCCGAAGCCGATGGCAGCGTCACCGTGGGTATCACCGCTTTCGCGCAGAACGCGTTGGGTGATGTGGTTTTCGTGCAACTGCCGGAGTTGCAGTCCTACGAGAAGGGCGCAGAAGCCTCCACCGTTGAATCGGTCAAGGCCGCGAGTGGCGTCTACATGCCGCTGGACGGCGAAGTCCTCGAAGTCAACGTCCAACTCGATGGCAGCCCCGAGCTGGTCAACGAAGACCCGATGGGCGAAGGTTGGTTCTTCCGCTTTAAACCCGCCGATGCCGATGCAGTGGCTAAGCTGTTGGATCAGGATGCGTACGACCGCCTGATCAAAGCCAACGCTGAAGCCTGAGGAGCGCGCCATGACTATCAATTTGAGCACCGCCAACGAATTCATCGCCCGTCATATCGGCCCGCGCCAGGAAGACGAGCAGCACATGCTTGCCAGCCTGGGCTTTGACTCCCTGGAAGCCCTGAGCGCCAGCGTGATCCCGGAAAGCATCAAGGGCACCAGCGTGCTCGGCCTGGAAGACGGCCTGAGCGAAGCCGAGGCCCTGGCCAAGATCAAGGCCATCGCCGGCAAGAACCAACTGTTCAAGACTTACATCGGCCAGGGCTACTACAACTGCCACACGCCGTCGCCGATCCTGCGTAACCTGCTGGAAAACCCGGCCTGGTACACCGCCTACACCCCGTACCAGCCAGAGATTTCCCAAGGCCGCCTGGAATCGCTGCTGAACTTCCAGACCCTGATCAGCGACCTCACCGGCCTGCCGATCGCCAACGCCTCCCTGCTCGACGAAGCCACCGCCGCCGCCGAAGCCATGACCTTCTGCAAGCGCCTGAGCAAGAACAAAGGCAGCAACGCGTTCTTCGCCTCCGTGCACAGCCACCCACAAACCCTCGACGTACTGCGCACCCGTGCCGAGCCGCTGGGCATCGACGTGGTGGTGGGCGATGAGCGCGAACTGACCGACGTCAGCCCGTTCTTCGGCGCCCTGCTGCAATACCCGGCCAGCAACGGTGACGTGTTTGATTACCGCAAGCTGACCGAACGCTTCCACGCCGCCAACGCGCTGGTCGCCGTGGCTGCCGACCTGCTGGCCCTGACCCTGCTGACTCCGCCGGGTGAGTTCGGCGCCGACGTGGCCATCGGCAGCGCGCAACGCTTCGGCGTGCCGCTGGGCTTTGGTGGCCCGCACGCGGCCTACTTCTCCACCAAGGATGCGTTCAAGCGCGACATGCCGGGCCGTCTGGTCGGTGTGTCTGTCGACCGTTTCGGCAAGCCGGCCCTGCGCCTGGCCATGCAGACTCGCGAGCAACATATCCGCCGCGAGAAAGCCACCAGCAACATCTGCACCGCCCAGGTATTGCTGGCCAACATCGCCAGCATGTACGCCGTGTACCACGGCCCTAAAGGCCTGACCCAGATCGCCCAGCGCATTCACCAGCTGACTGCGATCCTGGCCAAAGGCTTGACCGCCCTGGGCTTGAAGGTCGAGCAGGAACACTTCTTCGACACCCTGACCCTCAACACTGGCGCCCACACGGCCGCCCTGCACGACAAGGCCCGCGCCCAGCGCATCAACCTGCGTGTGGTCGATGCTCAGCGTCTGGGCCTGTCGGTCGACGAAACCACCACCCAGGCCGATATCGAAACCCTGTGGACCCTCTTTGCCGACGGCAAAACACTGCCGGACTTCAATGCCAAGGTCGACAGCACCCTGCCGGCCGCGCTGCTGCGCCAATCGCCGATCCTCAGCCACCCGGTGTTCAACCGTTATCACTCGGAAACCGAGCTGATGCGCTACCTGCGCAAGCTGGCCGACAAGGACCTGGCACTGGACCGCACCATGATCCCGCTAGGCTCGTGCACCATGAAGCTCAACGCCGCCAGCGAAATGATTCCGGTGACCTGGGCCGAGTTCGGTGCCCTGCACCCGTTCGCCCCGGCCGAGCAAAGTGCCGGCTACCTGCAACTGACGTCCGAGCTGGAGGCCATGCTCTGCGCAGCCACCGGTTATGACGCCATCTCGCTGCAACCGAACGCCGGTTCCCAGGGCGAGTACGCCGGCCTTTTGGCCATCCGTGCCTACCACCAGAGCCGTGGCGAAGAACGCCGTGACATCTGCCTGATCCCATCGTCGGCCCACGGCACCAACCCCGCTACCGCCAACATGGCCGGCATGCGCGTGGTCGTGACCGCGTGCGACGCACGTGGCAACGTGGACATCGAAGACCTGCGCGCCAAGGCCATCGAGCACCGCGAACACCTCGCCGCACTGATGATCACCTACCCGTCCACCCACGGCGTGTTCGAAGAAGGCATCCGCGAAATCTGCGGCGTCATTCACGACAACGGCGGCCAGGTGTACATCGACGGCGCCAACATGAACGCGATGGTCGGCCTGTGCGCACCGGGCAAGTTTGGCGGCGACGTGTCCCACCTGAACCTGCACAAGACCTTCTGCATTCCCCACGGCGGTGGCGGCCCGGGTGTTGGCCCGATTGGCGTCAAATCCCACCTCACGCCATTCCTGCCCGGCCACGCAGCCATGGAACGTAAGGAAGGCGCGGTGTGCGCGGCGCCATTCGGCAGCGCGAGCATCCTGCCGATCACCTGGATGTACATCAGCATGATGGGCGGCGCGGGCCTCAAGCGTGCTTCGCAGCTGGCGATCCTGAATGCCAACTACATTTCCCGTCGCCTCGAAGAGCACTACCCAGTGCTGTACACCGGCAGCAACGGCCTGGTGGCGCACGAGTGCATCCTGGACCTGCGCCCATTGAAAGACAGCAGCGGCATCAGCGTGGACGACGTGGCCAAGCGCCTGATCGACTTCGGCTTCCATGCGCCGACCATGTCGTTCCCGGTAGCGGGCACGCTGATGATCGAGCCGACCGAAAGCGAATCCAAGGAAGAGCTGGACCGCTTCTGTGACGCGATGATTGCCATCCGTGAGGAAATTCGCGCGGTGGAAAACGGCACCCTGGACAAGGAAGACAACCCACTGAAAAACGCCCCGCACACGGCGGCCGAACTGGTGGGCGAATGGAGCCACCCGTACAGCCGTGAACAAGCGGTGTACCCGGTTGCGTCGTTGATCGAAGGCAAGTACTGGCCGCCGGTTGGCCGGGTCGACAACGTGTTTGGCGATCGCAACCTGGTGTGTGCGTGCCCGTCGATCGAGCTTTACGCGTAAAGCAGTCATAAAAAAGCAGCCATAAGCTGCAAGCTTCAAGCGGCAAGTTAAGAGCCGAGTGGCTCATTCTTGCGGCTTGCGGCTTGCCGCTGCCCCTATAACAAGAAACCGGAGAACAACAATGTCTTTAAGCGTGTTCGACCTGTTCAAGATTGGCATCGGCCCCTCCAGTTCCCACACTGTTGGCCCGATGCGCGCTGCCGCCCGATTCGTCGAAGGCCTCAAGCGCGATAACCTGCTGAGCGCCACCACCGGCATCAAGGTGGAACTCTATGGATCGCTGGGCGCCACCGGCAAAGGCCACGGCAGTGACAAGGCCGTGCTACTGGGCCTGGAAGGCGAACACCCGGACACCGTCAATACTGAAACCGTGGCTGCACGCCTCGCGCAAATGCGCAGCGACGGTCGCTTGAACCTGCTCGGCGAACACAGCATTGCGTTCAATGAGAAAGAACACCTGGCGATGATTCGCAAACCCCTTGCCTACCATCCCAACGGCATGATTTTTCGTGCCTTCGATGCGGCGGGTATCCAGATTCGCAGCCGCGAGTACTACTCGGTCGGCGGCGGGTTTGTGGTGGATGAAGATGCCGCCGGCGCCGACCGCATTGTCGAAGACACCACGCCGCTGACCTTTCCCTTCAAGCACGCCAAGGACTTGTTGGGGCATTGCGCCACCTACGGGCTGTCGATCAGCCAAGTGATGCTGACCAATGAAAGTGCCTGGCGCCCGGAAGCGGAAACCCGCGCCGGTCTATTGAAAATCTGGCAAGTGATGCAGGACTGCGTCGACGCCGGCTGTCGCAACGAAGGGATTTTGCCCGGCGGCTTGAAGGTCAAGCGCCGCGCCGCCGCCCTGCATCGCCAGCTGTGCAAGAACCCGGAATCGGCGCTGCGCGATCCGCTGTCGGTGCTCGACTGGGTCAACCTGTACGCGTTGGCGGTCAACGAAGAAAACGCCAATGGCGGCCGCGTGGTGACCGCGCCCACCAACGGTGCAGCCGGGATTGTGCCGGCCGTGTTGCATTACTACATGCGGTTTATCCCCGGCGCGAACGAGGACGGCGTGGTGCGCTTTCTGCTCACCGCCGCCGCCATCGGCATTTTGTACAAGGAAAACGCTTCGATCTCCGGGGCCGAAGTCGGCTGCCAGGGTGAAGTCGGCGTGGCCTGCTCGATGGCGGCCGGCGCGTTGTGCGAAGTGCTGGGCGGCAGCGTGTCCCAAGTGGAAAACGCCGCCGAGATCGGTATGGAGCACAACCTCGGCCTGACCTGCGACCCGATTGGCGGGCTGGTGCAGGTGCCGTGCATCGAGCGCAATGCCATGGGCTCGGTCAAGGCGATCAATGCGGTGCGGATGGCTTTGCGCGGTGACGGGCAGCACTTCGTCTCGCTGGATAAAGTCATCCGCACCATGCGCCAGACCGGCGCCGATATGAAAAGCAAATACAAGGAAACCGCCCGTGGCGGTTTGGCGGTCAACATTATCGAGTGCTGACGCCTACAAGCGCGTCCGCACGTTTTTCAGGAGCTGAACATGTCCACCGAAACCCTGTTGAAAACCCCATTGCACGCCCTGCACCTCGAACTGGGCGCGCGCATGGTGCCCTTCGCCGGCTACGACATGCCGGTGCAATACCCGCTGGGCGTGATGAAAGAACACCTGCACACCCGTGAACACGCCGGGTTGTTCGACGTGTCCCACATGGGCCAAATCCGCCTGACCGGCGCCAATGCCGCCAAAGCCCTGGAAACGCTGGTGCCCGTCGACATCATCGACCTGCCGGTCGGCATGCAGCGCTACGCCATGTTCACCAACGACCAGGGCGGCATTCTCGACGACCTGATGGTGGCCAACCTGGGTAACGACGAACTGTTCCTGGTGGTCAACGCCGCCTGCAAGGACCAGGACCTGGCGCACCTGCGCAAACATATCGGCGACCAGTGCACCATTGAGTCGCTGTTCGAAGAGCGCGCCTTGCTGGCCCTGCAAGGCCCGGCGGCCGTGAAGGTCCTGGCGCGCCTGGCCCCTGAAGTGACCAAGATGACATTCATGCAGTTCGCCAGCCTGCGCCTGTTGGGTGTGGACTGCTACGTCAGCCGCTCCGGTTACACGGGCGAAGACGGTTTTGAAATCTCGGTGCCGGCCGCCAACGCCGAAAGCCTTGCGCGCAGCCTGCTGGCCGAAGCCGAAGTGCAAGCCATCGGCCTGGGCGCCCGCGACTCGCTGCGCCTGGAAGCGGGCCTGTGCCTGTACGGCCACGACATGAACACCGAGACCACCCCCATCGAAGCCAGCCTGCTGTGGGCGATCTCCAAGGCCCGCCGTGCCGACGGCGCACGTGCCGGTGGTTTCCCGGGTGCCGAGCGCATTTTCAGCCAACAGCAAGCCGGTGTGAGCCGCAAGCGTGTCGGCCTGCTGCCACAGGAACGCACGCCCGTGCGTGAAGGCGCCGAAATCGTCGATGAACACGGCACCGTGATCGGCAGCGTGTGCAGCGGTGGCTTCGGCCCGACGTTGGGCGGCCCGCTTGCCATGGGTTACCTGGACAGTGCGTTTATTGCACTCGACACCGAAGTGTCTGCGTTGGTACGTGGGAAAAAGGTGCCACTGCGTGTAAGTAAAATGCCATTTGTACCGCAGCGTTACTATCGTGGCTGATTGACTGTTCCTATAAGTAACGCGGTTGCGTTAACGTGCACTAAACTGTAACGCAACCGCCATAAAACAGTGCATCCGCGATAGTCAATGTAATAGGGGCCCACCGATAACAAGTGATCAACTCTATCGAATAAGCGGGTTCCATATTGTTGATCAAACAGTCATGAAGCCAAGCAAACGCTGGGCTTTTGGCAGGGCTTGTTTTTTCTCCATTAGTTGGCGTAGAGTTTGCTCACTGTGTTTGCATGGGTCGCTTTGAACCTGGACCTGGGCAGTAGCCAAAGTTTGCTACAACCCGTTCGACGTCTCTTACTTTCCTGCAACCCAGCCCAGTACTCTTTCATGTGAAAGGGGCTGTCATTAATTTTTAGCGTCAAGGAAATAAGAAAATGGCTGATCGTCAGAGCGGTACCGTCAAGTGGTTTAACGACGAGAAAGGGTTTGGTTTTATCACTCCAGAAAGCGGTCCGGATCTGTTCGTCCATTTCCGCGCTATTCAGGGCAACGGCTTCAAGAGCCTCAAAGAAGGCCAGAAAGTGACTTTCATCGCCGTGCAGGGCCAGAAAGGCATGCAGGCTGACGAAGTACAAGCAGAAGGCTGATCCCTGCTGCGACAAAAAGCCCCTGATGGTGACATCAGGGGCTTTTTTATAAGCGTTTATCCGTAAAATGGCTTTTTTCTTAAGAGAAACTGCCATGTCCAAACCCCTGCTGAGCCCCCAAGGCGAGTTTCCCGCCGTCGGCCTGGGCCGTCGTCTGGCAGCGATGTTCTATGACTTTCTGTTGTGCACGGCCCTGCTGATCGTCACGGCGTTTATCTACAAGATGGTGTGGATGGCGTTTATCGGCGAAGCCAAGATGCGCACGCTCACCGAATCCGGCGCGCTGGACGGCGACCCGCTGCTGTCGACGATTTTGTTTTTTGTATTGTTTGGTTTTTTTGCCAAATTCTGGACCCATTCCGGGCAGACGCTGGGCATGCAGGTGTGGGGCGTGCGCGTACAGAACGCCGACGGCTCACGCATCAGCCTGTGGCAGGCGCTGTTGCGGTTTGTGGTGTCGATTGCGTCGTGGTTGTGCGTGGGGCTGGGGTTTATCTGGTCGCTGTTTGATAAACAGAAACGCAGCTGGCATGACATTTATTCGGATACCCAACTGGTGCGGATTCCGAAGCAGAAGAAATAATTCCAAACTGCACAAAACAACTGTGGGAGCTGGCTTGCCTGCGATGCGGGCACCTCGGTCTATCAGGCAGACCAGGGTGATGCTATCGCAGGCAAGCCAGCTCCCACATTTTGACCGCGTTTACAATTAAATTAAGCGTTGCCGGCGAGCTTCAAGCGCGCAGCCTGGGTGAAGTCCAGCATGCGCTTTAACGGGCGCACGGCGTGTGGAATCACCGACGGCTCGACGAAGATCTCATTACTGCCCTCACGCAAGCACTGCAGTGTGCGCTCCAGCGTGTTCATCGCCATCCACGGGCAGTGCGCGCAACTGCGGCACGCCGCGCCGTTGCCGGCAGTAGGCGCTTCGATGAAGACTTTATCCGGGCACAACTGCTGCATCTTGTAGAAAATGCCGCGGTCGGTCGCCACGATGAACGTCTTGTTCGGCAAACGCTGTGCGGCGGCAATCAGCTGGCTGGTGGAGCCCACCGCGTCCGCCAGCTCGATCACCCCGGTCGGCGACTCCGGGTGCACCAGAATCGCCGCGTCCGGATACAGCGCCTTCATGTCTTCAAGCTGCTTGGACTTGAACTCCTCGTGGACGATGCACGCCCCGTCCCACAGCAACATATCCGCGCCGGTCTGGCGCTGGATGTAGGTGCCCAAGTGCTTGTCCGGGCCCCAGATAATTGTCTCGCCGTTGTCCATCAGGCTTTCGACGATTTCCAGTGCGCAGCTGGAGGTCACGACCCAATCCGCCCGGGCTTTGACCGCCGCCGAGGTGTTGGCGTAGACCACCACGGTGCGCTCGGGATGCTGGTCGCAAAATGCCGAAAACTCATCCACCGGGCAGCCCAGGTCCAGGGAACACGTGGCTTCCAGGGTGGGCATGAGGATGCGTTTTTCGGGGGTGAGGATTTTGGCGGTCTCGCCCATGAAACGCACACCGGCAACCAATACGGTCTTGGCCGGGTGGGCAGCGCCGAAGCGCGCCATTTCCAGGGAGTCGGAGACACAGCCGCCGGTTTCTTCGGCCAGGGCCTGAATCACCGGGTCGCAATAAAAGTGGGCAACCAGCACCGCGTCTTGAGCCTTGAGCTCGGCGGCGATGGCGACACGCAGGCTCGCCTCTTCTTCGGCGCTGAGGGCCTTGGGCTGCTTGGCGTCGAGGTGAGCTTGAACCAGTAGGCGTTCGGAAATTTGCGTCATGTTCGCAAGACCTGCAGGCGCAGTTGCGCGAAAGTCGAGTGTACCACCGGCTCTGGAGCCCTTCGGGCGCCGCCGGACGAAGTGATTGTGTTCATCAAGCACGGGTGAAGCTGCGCAAGGCTACAGAATATCGAATGGATTCAAAAGCCTAATCTGGCATTCACAGGTGCATCGGTTGGGCAAAAAAAAACGGGAAACCCGACGCAGGGGTTTCCCGTTTTCCAACCGGTGTCAGCGCTGCAGTACGGAAGGGTCTTCCTGCAGCATCACCGAGTCATGCAGGCTCGCCAACGCATCCTTTAGCGTTGACTGCTCCAGCGCATCCTTGGATTTTTTGCTTTCCTGGGCCGCGTGCTCAAGCAACGCCAGGTAGTCGCGCCTGGATGAGCCCTCCTTCGGCACCACGGTGTCCTCTACCAGCTTGGCCATCACATATTTCTGCGTATGGGTGTTCTGTACAGCCGTTTGCGAGACAGACGCGCGGGCCAGTTGGCCGTCTTTGTAGGCGAAGCTCGCCGTACTGCTGGCCTTGTCCTGCACTTGCACATACAGGTAGTTCTGCGATTCACGGTTGCCGTCAAAAACCGGCGGTTTGCCACCGTTGAGGCTGGTGTGGAAGTTCGCAGAAAGCGCCGACTGCTGGTGCTGGGTAACGCTACGATCTGCGGTACTGCGCCCGTTGACCTGGGTTTTCTGCGACACGTTGTAGGAAAAGCTATCGACTTCCGACGGGCGCATTGGGTTGGTGCCGTCAACAGCCTGCTGGATCGAGGCTTTGAAGTCAGCCAGGCCAGTCAACAGGCCTTTGTCGCTTGGGTTGTTGCTCAAGGCGGCGGGAGCGGTCGTGCCTTGTGGATAATTGCTGTTCATGGCGCTGAATGCGTCCTTGAACATTGCCATCAAGTCCGCATTGGCACTGCCGCGCTGTTGCACCCGGTCAAATTGGGCAAGGTAGGTTTTCAGCGCATTGGCTTGTTGTTTGGCATCGCCAAGGATCGTCGCGTTTTTGAGGTCCACTGCCAGGTCAATGTTACCGGCCGGGCCACTCATTCGTGTGGTACGGCTCTGACTGTCGGCGTGAAAAGCCAGGCTCAGGTCCTTGCCGTCCAGGGCCTTCAGGTTGGCATTGAGGTCGACGGAAGCCAGCACCTGGGTATCGAACTGGGTCAACTTGCTCAGATCGAGTTTTGGTGGCACGGCGGTCAGCCCGTCCACCGAGGCCTGGAAGGCACTGCCCAATTGACCGACGGCCTTGAGCTCATCAGCCGTCAAGTCGCCGCCCTCTACCGTGGCCTGCACACCCAGGCCATCTTTCTGGCTGGACAGGCTGAAGGTGACGGTCTTGCCGCTGGCGGTCTTGATGCTGAGGCTGACCTGGTTGTCGGCCTTGTTGTGCAGTACCGTCTGGTCGGTCTTGATCGCGCCGGCGTCCCCGGCCCGGGCAGCCGTGGTGTTGAGCACGGACTGTGAAATACCGACACCGCCGCCCTGGGTGAACTGATCCACCAACGCCGCGCCCAGGCCGCTGTAGCGACTGGCCGTGGAGATCGAATTAAAGCTGCTGTTGATGGCCTTGGTCACTGCATCCTGGCTGCTGTTTTCCCAGGCCCGCACCGTTTCCTGGCCGGGCATCTGCCCGTCTCGAGAGTAGATATCGACGACATCAGCCGCTGGATTGCCGAGGCTGACCACCGCAGAGGGCCGAACCGGAGAGACATCGACAGTGTTCGCCACGGTGGCCGGCGACGGCGTGGTGGCCGCGCGAACGATGAGGGGATTGGTAGCGATGATAGGCGTTAGCGTAGTCATGACAGTCCGTGTCTTGAAAGCTGAGTAGCGTTCAATTTAACCAAGACGCATCGGCATTGACAGCATTGAAGCCGAAATAAATAACAAAGATCCATGCCAAAAAACCGGCTCTTTGCCGTATTGCGCAGATCAGAACCGGTAAGTCACCTAACCGCCAAGACCATTGGCGCTGTTTTCATACCTGGCGTCGCAGGTCAGGCCACATGCTGGTGGGATCTGGCGAACCTTGATCGGTTCTTCTTTCAAGTCTGCCCGCGGTTTATTGAGCACGCGCCCGTGTAATCACGCTCAAGTCGCTGGTGGGATAGGTATCGTAATGACATGATGAAGGCCATTTAACGCATTCGGCCAAACTCAAATGAATAGCACCGTCGGGATGGGCCCCGAGGCAAGTCACGCGCCCAATCCCATCAAAGGCGGCGCAAGCGAGCTGGCCACCACTGGCTTGGGTAGAAACGAAGCGTTCACCGAGCGCGTGCTGGCCAGCATCAACGATTGCATCAAAGTCCTGGACCTGGACGCCCGCCTCACCTTCATGAGTGAAGGTGGCCAGAAAATCATGGAAGTCAGTGACTTCAACAGCATCCGCGGCTGCCCCTGGCCCGACTTCTGGCAGGACCAGGGAAACCTGGATGCCAAGGCCGCCGTGCAGGCTGCCGAAAACGGTGACAGCGCGAGCTTTATCGGCCCCGCCCAAACCTTGGCCGGCAACCTGAAATGGTGGCATGTGCAGGTCAGTCCGATCCTGGACAGCGACGGCCGGCCGGAGCAGATCCTCTGCGTCTCCCGTGATATCACCGCCCTGCGTGAAGCCGAAGAGTCACTGCGTAAACTCAATGAATCCCTGGAGCAGCGGGTGGTGGAGCGTACCCGTGATCGCGACCGTATCTGGCGTCTGTCGCCGGACCTGATGCTGGTCGCTCAGCTCGACGGTGTTATCTCTGCCGTCAACCCGGCCTGGACACGCATGCTCGGTCACACCGAACACGACCTGGTGGGCAGTCAATTGCTGGCCCTGGTGCACCCGGACGACCTGGCCGTCTCGTCATCGGCGGTCAGCCGCCTGGGAGATGGCAAGAACTTTCCCAACTTCAAGAATCGTTACCGCCACCAGGATGGCAGCTACCGCATGATCGCCTGGACCGCTGTGCCCGACAGCGACTACATCCACGCGGTCGGCCGTGATATCCAGGCCGAGGAAGAGGCCAAGGAAGCCTTGCGCTTGTCGGAAGACGCCCTGCGTCAATCACAGAAACTGGAAGCGATTGGCCAACTCACCGGCGGCGTCGCACACGATTTCAATAACCTGCTGACAGTGATCAAGTCCTGTGCCGACTTGCTCAAAACGCCTTCGCTGAGCGAAGTACGGCGCATCAAGTATGTGGAAGCCATCGCCAATACCGTGGACCGTGCCGCCCGCCTGACGGCGCAGCTGCTGACATTCGCCCGCCGCCAGGCCCTGCGCCCGGAAGTCTTCAACGTCGGCGACAGCGTATTACGGGTGGGCGAAATGATGGACAGCCTGACCGGTTCACGCATCAAGGTCACTATCGAGGTGCCGCAGAAACCGCGCTTTATCAACGCCGATGAAAGCCAGTTCGAGACCGCCCTGGTGAATATGGTGGTCAACGCACGCGATGCCATGGCTGGCAATGGCCAATTGTCGATCAAAGTGGCGACGGCCAACTGGCTCCCTTCGGTGCGTGCCCATCCGGTACGTATCGCCGACTACGTGACCATTGAGCTAAGCGATACCGGTTCAGGCATCGCGCCGGAAAAGCTCGACGCCATCTTCGAACCGTTCTACACCACCAAGGGCATCGGCCAGGGCACCGGCTTGGGGTTGTCACAGGTGTACGGTTTTGCCAAACAATCGGGGGGTGAAATCCTGGTGCAGAGCGAATGCGGCAAAGGCAGCCAGTTTGTTTTGTACTTGCCTGAAGTCGAGGCGGGCGTGACGTCAGCCACCCCGGAAAACCAGTGCGCCCCGATTGCTTGCGACTTGTGCGTGCTGATGGTCGAGGACAACGCCGACGTCGGCCTCTACACCTCGCAGACTCTGGAGCAAATGGGTTTTAAAGTGCTGTGGGTGCCCGACGCCAACAGTGCACTCGACGCCCTGGCGCCCAACCCGGAGAGCTTCCAAGTGGTGTTCTCCGACATCTCGATGCCAGGCATGAGCGGGCTGGAATTGCTCGACGCGATCGAAGCCCTCTACCCGTGGCTCCCCGTGGTACTGACCACAGGCTACAACGATGAATACGCACGCATCGCCCAGGAAGAAGCGCAACGCTTTGTGCTGCTGCAAAAACCCTATTCCACCGAGACGTTGGCAGTGCAGCTGCACAAAGTGGTCAAGAGCCGCCTGAACCTGATTCCACAAGACTGAGCCTGAGCCGCTTGTATAAACACGCCGATTAAACCGTTATTTCGCAACAATCAAAAACCTCGCACCACTCCGTTAATACGAAAGAACCCGCAAAGCCAACCCCATCAGGTGCCCACAGGGCACCTGCGCACCACCTTTGTGCATTTTTTTGCTGAATAACGCGGCATTCCTCACGTTTTACGTAATAAATCCTACAGACGATGTAACAAACCGTTTATTGATAACTCAAGTGCGGCAAGTCCCCGAGTTGATGGTTTGGCTCGATGGGCATGAATCGAGTGTATTTCTACGTTAAGGATGTCGAGTGCCGAATCAGCCCTCAACCAATCGCCCGTGTTGTATCCAGAAAATAGGCGCCGCCCTGCTCTGCCTGTGTGCGCTGCCGGTGGCCGCCGCCGAGGGACCGCAGCTCGGTCAGGAAGCCCTGCGCCTGCAGCAACAACAGCAGCGCGACTTGCAACAACTGCAACTCGAGCAACGCCAGCGGCAGATACAAAGAGGCAGTTTCGGCGCGCAACCGGCCACACCGGCCTTGCCTGAGGGGGTCGCCAAAGACCAACGCTGCTGGCCCTTGCGCGGTACACGCGTGGCCGGTGTGACCTTGTTCAGTAACGCTGAGCTGAACAAACACGTCGAACCCTATGTGGCCGCCTGCATGGGCGTCACCCAGATCAACCGCCTGTTGGCCGAGATTACCCGCCTGTACGTTGAGGCCGGCTACATCGCCAGCCGTCCGTACCTGATCAGCACGCCGGCCGCTGGGCACCCGCTGGATATTCACGTCGAAGAAGGCTACGTCGAAGCCGTCGAATTGACTGACCAGAGCTTGCCCGTGTCGTTACGCGGAGCGTTTCCCGGGATGCTCGGCAAGCCGCTGAACCTGCGCGACCTGGAACAAGGCCTGGACCAGCTCAATCGCCTGCGCTCGGTGGACCTCACCGCCGACATCGCCCCTGGCAGCGAACCTGGCGCATCGCGAATCATCCTGCACTCGCGCAGCACAGCCTCGCGTTGGGGGCTCGGACTGGGTGTGGATAACCTCGGCAGCGCCGGCACCGGCCGTGATCGCAATGCCATCAGCCTGAGCCTGGACAGCCCGTTGGAACTCAACGATTCGCTCAACCTGAGCTTCAGCGACACGCTCAATCACGGCCCGCGCTACAGCCGCAGCAACAGCCTGTTTTATTCCATCCCTTACGGCTACTGGACCTATAGCCTGTTCGCCAGCCATGCCGAATACCGCTCGCCCTTCAAGCTCAGCAGCGCCACGTTTTATAACAGCGGCCGCACCGATCAGGTCAGCTTGCGCACCGACCGGGTGTTGTGGCGCGACCAGGGCCATCAACTCAGCGCCAACCTGCAACTGGCCTACAAGGACGTCGACAGCTACCTGCAAAAGGTTCGCCTGGGCATCCAGAGCCCAACGCTGACCGTGGCCGAGGCCGGCGTGAATCTGTTCTGGCTCAACAGCGCGGTGTGGAACCTCGACGTCAATTACGCCCAAGGCCTGACCTGGTTCGGCGCCGATCGCGATGCCGACCACGTGCAGAAAAACCTGCCTCAGGCGCAATTCCACAAGTACCGCGCCAACCTGACTCAATGGCGCAACGGCCAATGGCTGGGCCAACCGTGGCAGTGGCAGAGCCAGCTGTCGGCGCAATACAGCCCGGACACGCTGCCCGCCATTGAACAACTGCTGGGCACCGACGACTCGGCCGTGCGTGGCTACCGCGAAAACAGCGCGTCGGGAGCCATCGGCGCGGTATGGCGCAACACCTTGCGCCTGCCGCTCAACAGCGACCTGGCGGTCAAGATCACGCCACGCCTGGGCCTGGACAACGGCTGGGTCAAACGCGAACACGGCGCCCAAGGCCAACGCCTGAGCGCTGCCAGTGCCGGGCTCAACCTGAGCTGGAAGAACGTGCAGCTCGACCTCGATTACCAACGCAACCTCAACACCCCCGCAGGTTTTGCCCAGGAGCCGGATGTGTGGCTGACGCGCCTGAGCCTGCAAATATGAGCCGATATCTGTTTAGCCTGAATTAACCGTAATCCCTGACCACCACAGCAGCGTTGCAACGAACAACGCACGTCGCGGATCAGCCAACACAGAGCGAAATTATTTATGCCGACTGACACACATACGTTTCACCTTTCACCTCAAGGCAGACTGCGCTGGGCCATCGCCAGCCTGTTTCTGCTGCCGCAACTGGTGGTGGCCGCAGGGTTGACCGTCGTCGAAGGGCCCGGCGGTACGCCGCAACTGCAAAACCAGGGGGGCGTGCCGATCATCAACATCGTCGCGCCGAATGCCGGTGGCCTGTCCCATAACCAGTTTCTGGACTACAACGTCGACCGCCAGGGCGTCGTGCTGAACAACGCCTTGCAGGCCGGCCAATCCCAACTCGCCGGGCAGTTGGCAGCCAACCCGCAGTTCCAGGGCCAGGCGGCAAGCGTGATCCTCAACGAAGTGATCAGCCGCAACGCCTCAACCCTCAACGGCGCCCAGGAGATTTTTGGCCGGGCGGCCGACTATGTGCTGGCCAACCCTAACGGCATCTCTGTCAACGGCGGCAGTTTCATCAACACCCCGAATGCCAGCCTGGTGGTGGGCCGCCCTGAACTCAACGACGGCAAGCTGCAAGCCTTGAACACCCGTGATGCCCGTGGCCAGCTGACGGTACAAGGCCAAGGCCTGCAAAACCGCGAGGGTTCGATCAACCTGATCGCGCCGCGCATCGACAGCGACGGTCGCCTGAGTGCGCGTGATCAATTGAACCTCACCGTCGGCCGCAACCAGGTCGACTACGCCAGCGGCCAGGTGCGCCAGGTAGACCCGGCCAGCAAAACCCAGGACCAGCGTATCGACGCCCGTCTGTTCGGGGCGATGCAGGCCGGGCGCATCAACATCGTCAGCACCGCCGACGGCGCCGGCGTGCGCGTGGGTGCCGTAAACGTGGAGGGGCGTGATGGGGTGAAGATCAGCTCGGCCGGCGACCTCGATATCAGCGGCCAAGTCCACGCCAACAGCCTCGACGCCACCCGCGCGAGCGTGCAAAGCCGCCAGGGCGATGTCGACGTGCACAGCGCCAAGGACCTGAGCCTGGCCGCCACCGATGTCAGCGCGCGCAACGTCAAACTCGACGCCGGCCGCAACCTGACGCTTGGCAGCCTGGAAAGCCGCAAGCTCCAGGAAAAGCGTGAACAGTGGGACAACAGCAACTTCCTGTTCACCTATGAAACCTATGACCGCACCACCACCGACAAGGACTCGCGCCAGCACGGCAACAAGGTCGTAGCGCAACAGGACGCAGCGCTGTCGTCCGGCGCCAAAACCGAGATCAAAGCGAGCAACGTGGAAGCGGGGGCTGCTTTACACGTCAACAGCGGCGCCGACCTTCAGGTGATCGCTGCCACCGAAACCCATGAAACGCGCGATCAGGGCAATCATCGCAAGCACCTGTGGAAAGCCAACTGGGACACCTCCAGCAGCGAACAGCGCAGCGTCACCAGCAGCCTCAAGGCCGGCAAGGCCCTGGAGCTGACCAGCCAGCAGAAACTGCAATTGCAAGGTGCCGAGCTGAAAACACCGGGTGACCTCCAATTGGCCGCCCGCCAAGTGGAGATCACCAGCGCCAGCCGCACTCAACGCAGCAGTAATACGGCGTACTCCGGCGACCTGACAGGTGGCAGCTTCTTCGGCAAAAACGGCGACGGGGATAAAGGCAAAACCTTGAACACCGGCAGCAAGGTCAACGCCGACGGCAAGCTGATCGTCAAGGCGGATGAAGTGCGCATCAGCGGCAGCCAGGCCCGTGGCGGCAAACAGGCCAGCGTGATCAGCGACAAAGGTTCGCTGGTGATCGACGGCGTACAAGACACGTCCCACGACAATAGCTACAGCAAGGACAGCAAATTCTTCGGCATCGCCAAGGATGAAAGCCGCCAGAACCTCAAGGACAGCACCGTGGTTGCCAGCAACCTGCGCTCGGACAGCAACCTCAAGCTGCAAAGCGCCAAGGACATCCACGTCAGCGGCTCACAGGTGTCCGCCGCTGGTGAACTGCAGGCGGATGCCAAGGGTGATATCAAGGTCACTGCTGCTGAAAACACCTCCCACAACACCACCAGCACCCACACCCGAGGCTTTGAGGGCTACGCCAGGGAAACCGCCGATGGCACCCGCCAGTACCGCGCGGGCGTGAGCTACGAAGACCAGCAACACACCAACAAGACCGACACCACGCAACAGCAGGCGTCCAGCCTCAGCGGCGTCAGCGTGGCCGTTACGGCCGGTGGCGACGTAAGCATCAAGGGCTCCGACCTCAAGGCCACCGAGGGCGATGCGACCTTGAGCGGCAAAAACGTCGAACTGCTGTCGGCCCATGACAGCACTCACAGCGACACCGACCAGACCACCATCGGCGGCGGCGTCTACTACACCGCAGGCCTTGACCGCGCCGGCAACGGCGCGCAGTTCAGCCACCAGAGCAGCAATGACACCCGCAGTACAACCACCGCGCAAACCAGCAACGTCGCGGCGGCCGGCAAACTGACCCTCAACGCCGGCAACACCCTCACCAGCCAGGGCGCGCAGGTGCAGGCCGGTGCCGAGTTAGTGGTCAATGCAGGTCAGGTCGATAACCAGGCGGCGCATAACAGCGAGACCAGCACCCACAAGGAGAACGGTTGGACCGCCGATGTCGGCGCCAATGTCGAATACAAAGGTGTCACCCGGCCTATCGAAAAAGCGATCGAAGGCATGGCCCAGGCCAAATTCCATCAGCCAGGTTTGCTCGATGCCTTCGAGCAACCCAATGTCGGACTGGATGTGGAAGTCGGTCATACCAGCAAAAGTCGCACACAGCAGGACAGCACGGCCGTGGTCAGCCAGTTCAGTGGTGCCACGGTGCAGGTCAATGTTGCCGGCAAGTTGCAGGATGAAGGCACTCAATACCGCGCCACCGATGGCGGCCTGAAGATCGATGCCGGCGAGCATGTCGCCACGGCGGCGGCCAATACCCACAGCAGCAGCGAGCAAGGCGTGGACGCCAAGGCGGGCGTGCGGGTCTACACCACCACCGGTGAAGACCTGAACCTACGCGGCAGCGGCACAGGCGGCAGCAGCGACGTGCGCCAAACCACCAGCACGGCGGTGGTCGGCAGCTACGCCGCCACCCAAGGCGTGAACATCGAGGCCAAGGGCGATGCACGTTATGAGGGCAGCCAGTTCAACGGTGGCCAGGCGGGCATCAACCTCAAGGCGGGGGGTGAGTTGGCGCTCAATCAGGCCAACGATACCCAGAGCGAAACCAGCAGCAGTCTGCGCGGCAATGGTTCATTGACCGTGGGCACGGCGCCAGGCGCGAACGGCACAAACGTCAACCTCGGTGCCGGTGTGCAGTTGGACCATAAGCAACTGGACACCCGCGACAGCCAGGCACGTGTCGCGACGCTTCAGGGCAGCGGGCCCATCGCACTCAGCAGCGGCGGCGACATGACCCTGCAAGGCACCCAGTTCGGCAGCAGCACCGCCAACACCGGCGATATCAACCTGACTTCCGGCGGCAAGCTGGACCTGCAGGCGGCAACCGACACCCACGTGAGTAACGGCAGCAACCTGGGCGGCGGCCTGACCGTCGGTGCCGGCAAGACCAGCAGTGCCGAAAGCAGCGGCAAGACCGGCAACCTGAGCGCCAACTTCAACATCGGCAAGGTCGCCGAAAACGATCAGACTGCAGTCGTTGGGCAGTTGCACAGCAACGGCAAGGTCAGCCTCGCCAGCGGCGCGGATGCGAAGGATGCCATCCACTTGCAAGGTACGCAGATCACCGCCGCCAACGTCAAACTCGACGCGCAAAAAGGCGGCGTCCTGCAAGAGTCGGCGCAGTCCACTCAGGCCCATGACAGCTGGGGCGTCACCCTCGGCGCGGGCGGCAGTGGCGGCAAGACCACCCTGGCCGATGCCGGTGAGCACGACACACCCAAGACCCAACTTGGCATCAATGCCCGGGCCAAGGTCGACGTGGATCACCTGCAAAGCACTGCGCAGCACGACAGCCTGATCAAGGCAGATAGCGTGACGATCAACAGTGCCGGCGATACCCACCTGGCTGGCGCACGGATCGAAGCGGGTCAGGTGAGCGGCAAGGTTGGCGGAGACTTGGTGGTCGAGAGTCGCCAGGACCACATCAGCAGTACTCAGGTCAATGTCGATGCCAAGCTCGACGTCGAGAAAAACCAGCCCGGCGTGGTCAACAAACTGGCCAAGACCACCGGGCCGCTCAAGGACAAGGTGCAAGCCAAGGCCGAGGGCGCCTTCGACAAGCACCGCGAAAAGCTGGAGAACGCCGTCGACAAGGGCACCGAACACCTCGCTTCAGCCAAGGAAAACGTGGCCAACGCCAAGGAGCGCCTGGGCGAGAAACTCACCCGTAGCGACAGCTACGACGTGAACCCGCAACCCCGTGGAGCGATCGGTACCCGCGTCGACAAGGCCAAGACGTACCTCGCGGACAAGAAGGATGCTTTGGGCTCTCACCTGTCCAACCTCAAGGATAAGGTTTGGCCAAAAACCAGTGACAGCGTTGCCGTCAGTGGCAAGAACACCCCTGGCAGCTCGGTGGCTGATACCGCAGAAAGCGTGCTGTTCGGTGACAAGAGCGGTAAAACCACCTACACCCCGACCTTGAACCTGGATGTCAGCCATGTCGCCAAAGACAGCGTCACTCAAGCGTCCGGTATCCGGGGTACTCAGGGCGTCAATCTGCAGGTGAGCGGTGAAACGCACCTGACCGGCGCACGGATCAGCGCGCCGGCAGGCAACGTCGATTTGGGCGGTTCCAAGGTGAAGGCAACGACGTTGGCAGGCAGCGATTATCGCGTCGATGTCGGGCTGAACGTTTCAAAATCACCGGTCAACCTGGTGCTGGGCGCCAAGGACGAATTAACCCAGAAACAGGACGACGCCACACGTAAGGATCAAGCCATCAACCTTGGGCCGCTGCGGGTAGGCGGGCACAGTGACAGCCAGCAATTGCAGGCGGGGATTGATCAGGACGTCAACTAAGCAGCAATGCCCCGGTGGAAAAGGTTAAGCCCGTTTTCACCGGGGTATACATTTCTAAATGTTTCTTCATAAAGCCAAACCGTCATTAAACAGACACATCCCAGGAATTAAATCGTCACGTCTTAGACAGGTGGACCTATCCACTTACCCCTTCCTTGAGGTGTTGTCGTGATGTTGCCGAGCAAAAAAAGTCTGTCCGTTTTGTTGACCGCCCTGTGCCTGAGCGGCGTGGCCCACGCCACTGACGTTACCGGTGCCGGGTCGAGCTTCGTCTACCCGGTGCTGTCCAAGTGGTCACAGGACTACAGCAAGAACTCCAGCAACCGCATCAACTACCAGTCAATCGGCTCCGGCGGCGGTATCGCCCAAATCAAGGCGGCCACCGTTGACTTTGGCGCCTCTGACGCGCCGCTGTCCGCCGATGAACTCAAAGCCGGCGGCCTGGGCCAGTTCCCCAGCGTGATTGGCGGCATCGTGCCGGTGATGAACGTCGAAGGTGTGGCCGCAGGCCAGTTGAAACTCGATGGTGACGTCCTGGCGAAGATCTTTCTCGGTGACATCAAGGCCTGGAACGACCCGGCAATTGCTGCGCTCAACCCCGGCTTGAACCTGCCGGTGGCGAACATCACCGTGGTGCACCGCTCCGACGGCTCGGGCACTTCGTACAACTTCACCAACTACCTGTCCAAAGTCAGCGAGAGCTGGAAAACCAAGATCGGCTTCGGCACCACCGTGCCTTGGCCGGTCGGCGTGGGTGGCAAGGGTAACGAAGGCGTTTCTGCCTACGTGAAGCAGATCAAAAACTCCATCGGCTTTGTGGAATACGCCTACGCCTTACAGAACAAGATGACGTACGCCCAGTTGAAGAATGCTTCGGGGAAGTTCGTCAAACCTGACGCCAAGGCGTTCCAGGCCGCCGCTGACACCGCCGACTGGGCCAACGCCAAAGACTTCAACCTGATCATGACCAACGCGCCAGGCGAAGGCGCGTGGCCAATTACGGCCACCACCTGGATCATCATGTACAAGCAGCCCAAGAACGCCGAGCAGAGCCAGGCGGCGTTCAGCTTCTTCAAGTGGTCACTGGAAAAAGGTCAGCAACAGGCAGCGGCACTGGACTACGTAGCATTGCCGGACTCTCTGGTGACGCGAATCGAAGGTTACTGGAAGTCTGACTTCACCAACTGATTCGCCCTATGACCGCCTTCCTCATTGGTTGAGGAAGGCGGTGAGCACATCTGATATGAACGAAAGCGTCCAAACCCTGGTTATGACAACTCACGCGGGCGACTCACGGAGCGACAGCCGCGCGGCCCGCGATCAACGCCACGATCTGTGGTTCAAACGCACACTGTTCGGCGCAGCCATGTTGGTCTTACTGCTGCTGGCAGCCATTGCAGCCTCGACGCTTTGGGGAGGCGCACTGGCGTTCAAGACCTTTGGTTTCGATTTCATCACCAGCACCGAGTGGAATGCGGTCAATAACCACTTTGGCGCCGTGGTGCCGATCTACGGCACCCTGGTGACCTCGTTTCTGGCCTTGCTGATTGCCGTCCCGGTCAGTTTCGGCATCGCGATTTTTCTCACGGAAGTCGCGCCGCCCTGGCTGAAGATGCCGGTCGCCTCAGCCATTGAATTGCTCGCTGGTATTCCATCGATCATCTATGGCATGTGGGGCCTGTTCGTTTTCGGGCCGTTTATGGCCGAACACCTGTCGCCCTTGATCAATGACTACCTGGGCGCCCTGCCCTTTGTCGGCTCGCTGTTCCAGGGCCCACCGCTGGGGATTGGCATGCTGACCGCCGGCATCGTGCTGGCGGTGATGATCATGCCGTTTATCACGTCGGTGATGCATGAGGTGTTTCGCAGTGTGCCGACACAGTTGAAAGAATCCGCCTACGCCTTGGGCAGCACCACGTGGGAAGTGGTGTGGGACATCGTCTTGCCCTACACCCGGTCGGCGGTGGTCGGCGGCATCTTTCTCGGCCTGGGTCGTGCCCTTGGCGAGACCATGGCCGTGACCTTCGTACTGGGTAACGCCCAGCAGTTTTCCGCCTCGTTGCTGATGCCCAGCAGTTCCATCGCGTCCGTCATCGCCAACGAGTTCAGCGAGGCCTACACCGACCTGCATCGCTCGGCGCTGATCGCCTTGGGCTTCCTGCTGTTTATCGTGACCTTCATCGTACTGGCATTGGCGCGGTTGATGCTGATGCGCCTGTCGCGTAAGGAAGGGCTATGAACGCGAACGAACGCCTTTATCGAACACGCGCGCTTAAAAACGGCGTGGCCATGTTCCTCAGTTGCGGCGCTACGGCCTTTGGCCTGCTGTGGCTGGCGTGGATTTTAGTGACGACCATCATCAACGGCTTCCAGGCGCTCAACCTGCGCCTGTTTACCCAGATGACCCCACCGCCCGGCACCGAAGGCGGCCTGGCCAATGCGTTTTATGGCAGCGCATTGATGTCCGCTATCGCGTTGCTGATCGGCACACCCATCGGGCTGATGGCGGGCATCTGGTTGGCAGAGTTCGCACGACACTCGCGCCTGGGAACTACCGTGCGGTTCATCAACGACATTCTGCTGTCCGCGCCGTCAATTGTGCTGGGGCTGTTCATCTACACCGGCGTCATCTTGCCGCTGAACCTGCTGACCAATCATCAGGTCGGCTTTTCTGCCATCGCGGGGGCATTGGCCTTGGCCCTGCTGGTAATTCCGGTGGTGGTACGCACCACCGATGAAATGCTCCAGCTACAACCCTCGACCATGCGCGAGGCGGCCCTGGCACTGGGTGTGCCGCAATGGAAGCTGACGCTGCAGATCGTGTTGAGGGCGGCCAAAGCCGGCGTGGTCACCGGCATCCTGCTCGCGCTGGCCAGGATTACCGGGGAAACGGCCCCGCTGCTGTTCACCGCCTTCGGCAATCAGTTCTGGAGCAGCAACCTGCTCAAGCCGATTGCCAGTGTGCCTGTGGTTATTTTCCAGTACGCCATGAGCCCGTTCGACGACTGGCATGCGCTCGCGTGGGCCGGTGCATTGGTCCTCACGCTGTTCGTGCTGGTACTCAGCCTGGCATCCCGCCTGATTCTTTTACGCAATAGGTCTCACTGATGGACGCCACCGGCATTGCTCACGAAAAAACCAAAATCCAGGTGCGCGGGTTGGAGTTTTTCTACAACAACCAACGCTCCCTGAAATCCATCGACATCGACATTCCGGAAAAGCGCATCACCGCCATCATCGGTCCCTCGGGCTGCGGCAAGTCCACCTTGCTGCGGGTGTTCAATCGCATCTACTCGAT
Source organism: Pseudomonas sp. UBT (assembly GCF_050915955.1). Lineage (NCBI taxonomy): Bacteria > Pseudomonadati > Pseudomonadota > Gammaproteobacteria > Pseudomonadales > Pseudomonadaceae > Pseudomonas > Pseudomonas sp. UBT. The sequence continues at coordinate 403,153 of NZ_CP168079.1, forward strand.
GTACCCCAAGCAAGAAGCGCGTGGCGAAGTGCTGCTCAATGGCGAAAACATCCTCGCCCCCGGCTACTCGATGAACCGCCTGCGCAGCCATGTGGGCATGGTGTTCCAGAAGCCCGTGCCGTTTCCAATGTCGATCTTCGACAACATCGCCTACGCGGTGCGCCATCATGAAAAATTGTCCCGGCGTGAAATGAATGACCGCGTCGAGCAAGCCTTGCGCGGCGGCGCCCTGTGGGATGAAGTGAAAGACAAACTCAACCAGAGCGCGCAGAGCCTCTCGGGTGGCCAGCAACAGCGACTGTGCATCGCGCGCACCATTGCCCTGCGACCGCAGGTGTTACTGCTGGACGAACCGACCTCAGCGCTCGACCCCATCTCGACCGGGCGTATCGAGCAGTTGATTACAGAGTTGAAGACGCAGTACACGGTGATCATCGTGACCCACAACATGCAGCAAGCCGCGCGGGTGTCGGACAACACCGCGTTCATGTTCATGGGGGAATTGATTGAGTATGGGAATACGGACGAGATCTTCACCAAGCCGCAGATGAAGCAGACGGAGGACTATATTACCGGGCGGTTTGGTTGAGCGGACGCCAATACTCTTTAACCAAAAAATCCGGAACGCCTCATTTGCGTGAGCCGTCCGGATTTTCTAAACCGCCATAAGGCGGTGGGAATAAAGTTTTACAGGCCCTTCGAAAACACTACCTATACTGCCAGCCGTCAGTTTGCGCCTAAGAGCCAACACCTTGCAAAGAGAACTCCAACTCCTTACCTATGCCCTGTTCTTTGACAATATGCTGTTTACCTACCGTCGAATTTTTATACCTGCCATACAGACCTGTGCTCATGATTTCACCCACCTTTACATCCCCCTTGTCATCAGTAGTAAAGGGTGCAAAAAAACTACCGCGGGTAGGCGCTATCTGCGAGCTTTTATTTATTTTCGCGCCGTATTGTTCGACGAAGCCAGCGTCACTACCCGCTAGCGCAACATTCTGATCGACGTGTATATCTTTGACATGTTGTTTTGGCCCAGGGTAATCAGGATCCGTAACATCCTGAACATAGGCGCTCAACATTCGCGGGGCTGCGGGGTCTCGTTCGACAGTAAGTTCATACTTATTGCCAAACTTAAAGTCCACCAAGGTGCTATTGCTCGCGCCTGTTACCCCATCAAATTCAGCACGCCCTTTGGGCGCATTGAAATGCGGGCCATATCCGGAAAAAATAATCAGCGCCTTGCCATCCCCTCGGGGTTGCATCCCGATATAGCCACGACCAAGGGCTGTACCTTTCTCAGTATTGACGCCGAACATCATCGCGTAGTAAATCCCTGCGTCCTTATCAGCCTTTTTTTGAAGACCTTCGTCGATAATGATAGGGAACGTAATGTTGCTCAACCCAGGGCGCGGAGCGGCAAGCGAGTACTTCACACCAAACAATCCGTTGGGGGATGTGAACTCTTTCTTCATTTCAAATTTTGGATCGCTTACTTTATCGAGCACTGAGGCATCGGAAATAAGCGGAGTACGCGAAGCACTGTCTTCAGATTTTTTTACCGTCACACTCGCTGGCGATTGTGTTGGCAGTTGAACATGTATTGCTTGTGGAGAAAGTTGCGAACGGTAGATATTCATAACAACCACAGCCCTCTTTTGGAACAGCCATCAATAGGCGTCAATGCAATGCCCGTTCATAGGCATGGTTATAAGGCCTCACACGCATCCATAGTGCTGACACCGATGAATGCCCTAGCGGTGTGAACGTCGTCATTGTCGGCTGTAAATAATTGCTGATTTCGATCAAGGCAACTGACGACTTGTACGCACATTTCACGATATGACAGTAAATGGCTGACACCAAACCGCGCTATCAGAAAGAGCGCTCGGACGGCGTGGACTTTTCCTAAAGCAGATAAGGTCTATAACTGACAATTGCGGGAGATATATCTGAGTTGCCCATCACTCAAGACATTCTATTGAAACCTCGCGTAGCGAACGCCGCGACGGCACGCCCCCTGCACCGGCTTTAGTGGTAACCCCTCACCCAGGCTCTACTTCTCAACCAAATCCCAGGCAAAAAAAAACCCGGAAATCCTCACTTGCGTGGGCCTTCCGGATTTTCTAAACCGCCAAAAATGGTGGGTCGTGTGGGATTCGAACCTACGACCAATTGGTTAAAAGCCAACTGCTCTACCAACTGAGCTAACGACCCGCTGTGTTGTGGCGCGTATAATACTGATTTCTAAGGATTATTCAACACCTTATTTGAAATAAATCAGAAATAACGCGTTGGGTCTGTAATTCCGGCCGTTTGGAAGCCTTCTGCACGCAGTCGGCAAGCGTCACATTTCCCACAAGCGCGGCCAGCATCGTCTGCCTGGTAGCAGGAAACAGTCAGCGCGTAATCCACGCCAAGTCCTACGCCAGCCTTCACAATGTCTGCCTTGCTCATGTTCTGCAGCGGGGCCTGGATACGAAAACTTTGCCCTTCCACACCAGCCTTGGTCGCCAGGTTGGCCATGCGCTCGAATGACTCGACGTACTCTGGACGGCAGTCCGGATAACCGTTGTAGTCCAGTGCATTGACGCCGATGAAGATGTCACGGGCATTCAATACTTCGGCCCAACCAAGGGCCAGCGACAGGAACACGGTATTGCGCGCCGGCACGTAGGTCAGCGGGATGCCTTCGCTGGGCGCCTCGGGCACATCGATGCTGCTGTCGGTAAGGGCCGAGCCGCCGATGCCATTGAGGTTGAGTCCGATCACTTTGTGCTCGACCACACTCAGGTCACGGGCGACACGCGCGGCGGCGTCCAGCTCGGCGCGGTGGCGTTGGCCGTAGTCGAAGCTCATGGTGTAGCAGCGGTAGCCTTGCGCCTGCGCCATGGCAACCATGGTGGCGGAGTCAAGGCCGCCGGACAGCAAGATGACGGCGCGTTTTTGATCCGTCATGTCAGCGCCCCGGCTCGTCATTCCACAGGTATTTATGCAACTGCAATTGCAGGCGTACCGGCAGGTTGTCCGCCACGACCCAGTCGGCCAGGTCGCGGGCGTTCAGGTCATGATGGCTCGGCGAGAACAGCACTTCGCCGGCACGGCGGTCGAGGCCGTATTGGATCAGCTTGGAAGCCGCCCAGTCATAATCGTCACGCGAACAGATCACGAACTTGACCTGATCGTTGGCCGTCAGCAGATCGATGTTCTCGTAAAGGTTACGGTGCGCTTCCTTGGAGCCTGGCGTCTTCAGATCGACCACTCGGCTTACGCGCGAATCCACAGCAGAGATGTCCAGGGCACCGCTGGTCTCCAGCGAGACTTCGTAACCGGCATCACACAGTTGCTTGAGCAACGGGATGGCATTGGGCTGGGCCAGAGGCTCGCCACCGGTCACACAGACGTAGCGCGGCTTGAAGCCGGCAACCTGCTCAAGGATATCGTCGAGAGTGCGCACAGTGCCGCCACTGAAAGCGTAGGCGCTGTCACAGTATTGGCAACGCAACGGGCAGCCGGTCAGCCGTACAAATACGGTGGGCAGGCCAGCGGTTCGCGTTTCACCCTGCAACGAGTAAAAAACTTCGGTAATACGTAATGTGTCTTGCATAGTCGCCACGGGCGTAACAGCTAAACAGGCTGTCCGCCTCCGTCAGGCACTTCAAGGGATTGCGCCAACGCGCCAACCCCGGGAAGCGTGTTTCATAAAAGGGCGTGGATTCTAACGAAAAAACCCGCGCCAGGCGCGGGTTTCTTCTAAACGGGCTACATCGCTTACAAGCGCTGCAGATCCCGCTGGGCCAACTGGGCAGCAGACGTACCCGGATATTGGGCAACCACTTGCTGCAGAATGCCTTTGACCTTATCGGTATGACCCAGGCGGCGCTCTACGTCAGCCAGTTTGTACAGCGAGTCAGGCACCTTGGCGTGCTTTGGGTACAGCTGGCTGACCTTGGCAAATGCCTGGCCCGCCGCTTGTAAATCACCCTTTGCCAGGTTCACCTCACCCAACCAGTACTGGGCATTGCCCGCGTATTGGCTGTTCGGGTATTTGCGCAGGAATGCGGTAAAAGCCTGGCTGGCCTTATCGAAATCCTTGGCTTTGATCAGGTCGAAGGCTGCATCGTAATACAGTTTTTCCTTCGCCGGATCACCCGGTTCGCTGCTGGCGGCAGGGGCTTGGCCAGCAGCCGCTGCCCCTGCTGCGGCACCACCGGCAGCAGCGCTTGGCGCGCCACCGGCAGAAGAATTATCAGGAGTTGCGGCAGGTGTTACGCCGGCTCCAATACGTCGATCAAGATCCTGGTAACGCTCCAGGCCTTCTTGCTTCAGCTGGTTCACTTGATTCTGCAGAACTTCAATGGTGCCTTGTTGCTGCGACAATTGATCCTGCATGCGTTGCAGCTGGTTGAACAGTTCGCCCTGTGCCGAGGGAGCGGACGTAGCCGCCCCCCCAGCATAGGCGCCGTTCGTGCCATAACCCGCTGGCGGATAACTGCTCCCGCTATTGTTATAGCCAGAGTTGCTATCTTCCACAGGAACCGCAGCCCACACCGCAAGCGGTGCGAAGCTGAGAGCCAATACAGTTAGAGCACGACGGCACGTTCGCATGACGAATTACTTACGCAGTTCGACGCGACGGTTTTGAGCCCAGGACTGCTCGTCGTGGCCAGTAGCAACTGGACGCTCTTTACCGTAGGAAACCAGTTCCAGTTGGCCCGGAGCAACACCTTGCAGTACCAGGTAGCGCTGAACGGCTTTCGCACGACGCTCGCCCAGTGCCATGTTGTACTCACGAGTACCACGTTCGTCGGTGTTACCTTCCAGAACAACGCGAGCGCCGTTAGCTTTCAGGTCCTTCGCGTGAACGTCCAGAGCGCGCATGGCTTCTGGCTTCAGGTCCGAACTGTCGTATTCGAAGTAGAAAGTGGTGATAGCGCGCAGAGCAGCTTCTTCGCTCAGGGAGCCGTCAACTGCACCAGTGTTAGCGCCGTAACCAGCGTTTGGATCAACAGCTGCGCCTTCACCGGCATTGTCGCCGCCTTTAGACGAGCAACCAACGGCTACGGACAGAGCCAGAGCCAGAGCAGCAAACTTACCAAACTTCAGCATTTCCATCGTGAAACTCCTAATGAACCCCAGTGTGTTAAGCAAATCTTTTTGTAGCGCCGCGTCAGTTCAGGTAAGGGGACCAGGACGGTTCTCTGACTTCGCCTTGTGCGGTAGGAAGCGGGAGCCTTACGCGTCCATTAATGGACACGAGCATCAAGACTCCCCGGCCCTGCTGGCGGGTGGCGTAGATTACCATGGTGCCGTTGGGCGCAACAGTAGCTGACTCATCAAGGTTGGTGTCTGTGAGGATTTTTACCGTTCCACGCTGCAAATCCTGGGCCGCAACCCGGAAATTAGTGAAACCATCCTGACGGTGAATCATCACCAACGTCTTTTCATCAGCCGAAAGCTTAGGGTTGGCATTGTAGTTACCAATAAAGGTCACGCGTTCTGCGCCACCGCCACCTACGCTTGTTTTGTAGATTTGAGGCTTGCCGCCACGGTCAGAGGTGAAATAGATGGTCGAACCATCCTTACCCCAGAACGGTTCGGTGTTGATGCCCGGGCCGCTGGTAACTCGGCTGATCTGGCGCGAAGCCATGTTCATCACGTAGATATCCGGGTTGCCATCCTTGGACAGCACGAATGCCAGGCGCGAACCATCCGGTGACCATGCAGGTGCGCCGTTGAGGCCTTCGAAGTTGGTGATCTGCTCACGACGGCCAGTATCGATGTGCTGGACGAAGATACGCGGACGGCGCTGTTCGAAAGACACGTAGGCAATACGCTTGCCATCCGGCGCAAAGCGCGGCGACAGGATTGGCTCACGGGACTGCAGCAAGGTCACGGCGCGTGCACCGTCGTAGTCCGAGCGCTGCAACGTATAACGAGTGTTGTCTACAGAGAAACGCTCAGCCGTTACATAAAGCAGGCGTGTCGAGAACGCACCTTTGATACCGGTGAGTTTTTCAAACGACTGGTCCGAGATGTAGTGGGCCATGTCCCGCAGTTGTTCGGCGGTGCCCGATACGCTGCCGGTCAAGACCTGCTGCTCGGTAGCCACGTTGAACAACGTGTACTGGATCTGCAGGCGACCACCGGCTGGCGTGATATTGCCGACCATCAGGTACTGGGCGCCAACGGCCTTCCAGTCACGGAACACAACTTCGCTGGCCTGGTTCGGCTGGCTGATCATGTTGCCTTTCGGAATCGGCGCGTAGTAGCCGGAGTTGCGCAGGTCGTCGCTGACGATCTGGGCCATGTCGTCCGGCAGCACGCTGCCGCCCTGCCAGCCGAACGGTACTACCGCGATCGGGGTGGCCCGATCGCTACCGCTGGTGACCAGGATGTTCTTTTCATCCGCCGCCGCTATCCCTGCCATACAGCAAATAACGACAAGCATTCCTCGAAGAAGGTTTCTCACAAGGCTAGATCCTCAGGTGTGAATGTCATCTTGAATGAACGATAGGGAGCGAAGTCGCTTGGTTTCATTCCCTGCATCTCGGTCAACCGGCCAATGTTCTTGACCGCGGCAACCGCCGAACTGTCGAACGAACCGTCACCACTGGACTTGGCCACGCTGACCGAAGTCACCGTACCGTCCGGCAACATGCCGATCTGCAGCACTACTGTCATACCTTTGCGTGCCGAAGGTGGACGTGTCCAGCCTTCCGCTGCCCGTGCCCGAATCAGGTCGTCGAAACTGCCCGCGACTTCATCACCACGTTCATCGGCCAAGGCTTGCTGACGCTGCGGCGTGTCGGAAAGCAAATCTGCCAAGGCCTGGGCCTTTTTCTCTTCGGCGGATTTACGTGCTGCTTCCTGGGCCTTTTTCTTGGTGGCGTCGGCGGCAGCTTTCTTCTTCGCGTCGTCGGCGATCTTTTTCTTCGCCTCGTCTGCTTCAGCTTTTTTCTTGGCGTCTTCGGCGGCTTTCTTCTTCGCGTCTTCGACTATCTTTTTCTTGGCGTCTTCAGCGGCCTTTTTCTTGGCCTCTTCTTCGGCCGCTTTTTTGGCTTCTTCTTCAGACTTCTTCTTGGCTATATCAGCCAATTGTTTCTCTTCAGCCTTTTTAGCTTCGGCAGCTTTGTCGGCTTTCTTGGCTTCATCAGCCTTTTTCGCCTCGTCAGCTTTCTTGGCTTCGTCAGCCTTTTTCGATTCCTCGGCCTTTTGAGCCGCCTCTTCTTTCTTTTGTTCCGCAGCAGCCTTCACCGCTTCCTGCTCGACCTTCTTCTGTTCCATCTGCTCGACTTCGGTCTGGCGCGCAGCCGACTTCTGGGCCTCACCCGCAATCTTCTGATTGGTCTGGGTAGTGGCCTGACTTTTCGATTTCAGCTGATACAGGGTCGCCTGCACGATCGGCTTGGCTGGCGGCAGGTCCGGGGTCATGGCAAAGCTGACGAACAGCATGCCAAACACCAGGACGTGCAGGGCAATTGCCCAGACGCTAGGCCAGAAGAAGCTTTCCGAGGCGGACGGCTCTCGCTGTTGGTGCATCAGGGCGCCTCGGTAATCAAGCCAACGTTACCGACGCCGGCCTTCTGCAGCCCACCCATGGCGCCCATGACGGAGCCATAGTCGACCACTTTGTCGCCGCGAATGAACACTTGCGTGTGCTTGCCGCCTTCGTTGCCGGACCGGATGATCTTGGTCACGGCGTCGGTCATCTGCGGCAAGGTCATGGCCTTGTCCTGCTGTTTCTGAGTGTCGACTTCGCTGCCAAGGTTCCAGTAATAGGTCTTGTCAGCCTTGATCGAAATGGTCAGGACCTGAGTGTTGTTGTCTTGCGGCAAGGCTTCGCTGGAAACCTTGGGCAGATCAACCTTCACGCCCTGATTGAGCATCGGCGCGGTCACCATGAAGATGACCAGCAGCACCAACATCACGTCGATGTAGGGCACTACGTTCATCTCGGCGACCGGCTTGCGCTTTTTGCGAGCTCGAGCGATTAAAGCCATTGGGAATTACCTGCTTATTCTTCGCTGGTGTGCACTTTACGGTGCAGGATCGCCTGGAACTCGTCGGCGAAGGTGTAGTAACGGCTGATCAAGGTTTCGCCGCGTGCGGCAAAACGGTTGTAAGCGATCACTGCTGGGATAGCAGCGAACAGGCCGATCGCGGTAGCGACCAGGGCTTCGGCGATACCCGGGGCCACAGTGGCCAGGGTCGCTTGCTGGGCCTGAGCCAGGCCACGGAAGGAGTTCATGATCCCCCAGACGGTGCCGAACAGACCGATGTACGGGCTGACGGAGCCGACGGTAGCGAGGAACGGCAGGCTCTGCTCCAGTTTCTCTTCTTCGCGTGAAATCGCGACGCGCATGGCACGGGCCACACCTTCCATGACCGCTTCAGGGTCGACGCCCGGCTGCTGGCGCAGGCGCGAGAATTCCTTGAAACCGGCGCGGAAGATCTGCTCGACGCCCGAATCCGGGTCCGGGTTGCTGCCCGCCTGACGGTACAGCTTGGACAGGTCGATACCCGACCAGAAGCGCTCTTCGAAGCTCTCCAGGGCACGTCGACCGGCACGCAGCAAGTTGCTGCGCTGAAAAATCATGACCCAAGAGGTAACCGATGCGGCTACCAGGATCAGCATTACCAGTTGAACCACAACACTGGCATTGCTGACCAGGCTCCACATGGAGGAATGGTCGACGACGGTAGGTTCCACGCTAAATCTCCTGCTTTGATTGTTTACCCGCGCCGCTTACGCCGGCAAAGGCCGCACGTAGAGCTTCGGGAATGGCCCGGGGTTTCAAACTATTGGTGCGCACACAGGCCACCAGGAACTGCCCCTCACAGAGCAGCGTTGCATCCGTTGCCCGCCTGACTTGCTGTTTAAAGCGCAGGCTGACACGGTTCAATTCGATTACTTGCGCGCTGACCAGCAGTTCATCGTCCAGCCGCGCCGGCGCGTGGTAACGCGCCTCGCAGGAATGCACGACAAACAACAGGTCTTCCCCCGCAAGCGTGGATTGGGCAAAGCCCAACTCCCGTAGCCGCTCGGTTCGAGCCCGCTCCATGAACTTGAGGTAGTTGACGTAATACACGATGCCGCCAGCATCGGTGTCCTCGTAATAAACGCGACAGCGATGTACGAACGACTGATCCCCGTTTTGCGCGCGCATACTCTAGTGCTTACTCCTCAGGTTGCCAATCCGGCCAGGCAACTGTTTTTTCATTCCAAGCAACATTTCTAACGACTGAATGACGACACCAGCCACTAGGACAGCACAAACTTCAGATAAATCGACTGGCGTGACCTTTTTAATCGTCCACTGCATCGAGGAATTCGTCTACTACAGGCATCTCGCCCAATCGTGACGGAATGTTTAACCCAAAGTGCAAATAGGCGTGGCGCGTCACCACTCGCCCCCGTGGCGTACGCATGATGTAGCCCTGCTGGATCAGGTACGGCTCCAGCACATCCTCAATGGTATGGCGCTCTTCACTGATGGCGGCTGCCAGGCTGTCCACGCCCACCGGGCCACCGTCGAACTTCTCGATCATGGTCAAGAGTAGACGTCGATCCTGATGATCGAAGCCATGCTCGTCCACATCCAACAGGTTCAAGGCCAGGTCAGCCACGGCCTTGGTGATATGCCCCTTGGCCCGCACCTCGGCAAAATCGCGTACGCGACGCAACAAACGGTTGGCGATCCGTGGCGTGCCACGGGCCCGGCGGGCGATTTCGAAGGCGCCTTCCGGGTCCAGGGGCAAGCCGAGAATGCTTGCGGACCGGCTGACGATGGTCGCCAGGTCAGCGGTGCTATAGAACTCTAGACGTTGCACAATGCCGAAACGGTCTCGTAGCGGGTTGGTCAGCATGCCCGCGCGGGTGGTTGCGCCGACCAGTGTGAAAGGCGGCAGGTCGAGCTTGATCGAGCGGGCCGCCGGGCCCTCGCCGATCATGATGTCGAGCTGGAAGTCTTCCATGGCCGGGTACAGCACTTCTTCGACGATCGGCGACAGCCGGTGGATCTCGTCGATAAACAGCACGTCGTGGGGTTCAAGATTGGTCAGCAACGCCGCCAGGTCACCCGGACGCTCCAACACCGGGCCGGAGGTGGACTTGATCGACACGCCCATTTCATGGGCGATAATCATGGCCAGCGTGGTTTTACCCAGCCCCGGCGGACCGAAGATCAACGTGTGGTCGAGGGACTCACTGCGCCCGCGCGCGGCCTGGATGAACAACTCCATCTGCTCGCGCACGGTGGGCTGGCCAATGTAGTCGGCCAGGCTCAGGGGGCGGATGGCGCGGTCCTGGACCTCTTCACGGTCGCGCGGGCCGGTGGCCGCGATCAGACGATCAGCTTCAATCACTTAAATCATTCCCTTCAGGGCTCGGCGGATCATGTCTTCGCTGCTCAGGTTCTTGTCCTTGATGGCCGACACCGCTTTGCTGGCCTCCTGCGGCTTGTAGCCCAAGGAGATCAACGCGCTGACGGCATCGCTTTCGGCACTGGCAACCTGCCCCACCGGCATATCCGGCTGGTTCGGCACCAGGGCAAACATGCTCGGTACGACTTCCCAGGCCTTGAAGCGGTCCTTGAGTTCCACCAGCAGGCGCTCCGCGGTTTTCTTGCCGACACCCGGCACCTTGGTCAGCGCGGAGGTGTCCTGGGCCGAAACAGCGCGTACCAATTCATCCACTTCCAGGCTCGACATCAACGCCAGCGCAAGCTTGGGCCCCACGCCATTGAGGCGAATCAGTTCGCGGAAGAAGTCGCGGTCGCGCTTGCCTATGAAACCATAGAGCAATTGCGCATCTTCGCGCACCACCAGATGTGTGTGCAGCGTTATTGGCTCGCCGATCGACGGCAGGCGATAGAGGGTGGTCATGGGCACTTCCAGCTCATACCCCAACCCATTTACATCCAGAATCAGGTGCGGCGGCTGTTTTTCAGCCAGGGTGCCGCGCAAGCGTCCAATCACGGTTCAGATCCTTAAAGCTTGGGGTCAGAACAAGGCCTGACCGGAAATAACGATTGCGCTGATGCTATCAGAGACGCAGCCGCCCGCCACGACTGCGTGCCGTGCCCAGGCCATGTGGCAACAGGCTGGAGCGGGTGTGGGCATGGCAAATGGCAATGGCCAGGGCGTCGGAGGCGTCGATTTGCGGTTTTGAGGTGAGCTTGAGCATGTGCATGACCATCATCTGCACCTGCTCCTTGTTTGCCGCACCGGTGCCCACCACGGCCTGCTTGACCTGGGTCGCCGTGTATTCGGCGATTTCCATGCCCTCTTCCGCACCGGCGACGATCGCGGCGCCACGGGCCTGGCCGAGTTTCAGGGCGGAGTCGGCGTTTTTGGCCATGAAGACTTTTTCGATGCCCATGGTGACCGGCCCGTAGGTCTGGATCACTTCACGCACGCCGCGATAGACGATCTGCAGGCGCTCGGCCAACTCGCCCGCGCCAGTGCGGATGCAGCCCGAGGCGACGTAGACGCAGCCACGCGGGGTGTGTTGCACCACGCCAAAACCGGTAATGCGCGAACCGGGGTCGATACCTAGGATTAAAGTCATAACGCCTGCGGGGTGGGGGAAACACAATTCTTGCGGCCAACATCGATCAACTGTGGGAGCTGGCTTGCCTGCGATGCAGGCACCTCGGTGCGTCTTCTAAACTGAGGTGATGCTATCGCAGGCAAGCCAGCTCCCACATGTTGATCTACATCATTTTTCAGACTAGCTGTGCTGCGACTTCTTCTGGAATGTCGGCATTGGAATAAACGTTCTGCACATCGTCCAGGTCTTCGAGCATATCGAGCATCTTCAGCACTTTCTGCGCGCCGTCCAGGTCCAGCTCGGCGCTGGTGGTCGGCAGCATCACGATTTCCGCGTCAGTGCCTTTGAAACCGGCCGCTTCCAACGCGTTACGCACGGTATAGAACCCGGCAAACGAGGTGAATACGTCGATGGAGCCGTCTTCGTTGGTGACTACGTCGTCGGCGTCCGCTTCCATGGCGGCTTCGATCAGTGCGTCTTCGTCCACGCCCGGTGCGAAGGAGATCTGCCCCTTGCGTTCGAACAGGTAGGCCACCGAACCGTCGGTACCGAGGTTGCCGCCACATTTGCTGAACGCATGGCGCACGGCTGCCGCCGTACGGTTGCGGTTGTCGGTCATGCACTCGACCATCACCGCCACGCCACCCGGGCCATAGCCTTCATAGCTCAGCTCGACCATGTCGTCGGTGTCAGCTGCACCGGCACCACGCGCCACGGCGCGATCAATAATGTCGCGGCTCATGTTGGCGCCCAACGCCTTGTCCAGCGCCAGGCGCAGACGCGGGTTGGAGCCCGGGTCACCGCCCCCCTGGCGAGCAGCGACGGTCAGCTCGCGAATCCACTTGGTGAAGATCTTGCCTTTCTTGGCATCCTGACGCTCTTTGCGGTGCTTGATGTTCGCCCACTTGGAATGGCCAGCCATAACACAACTCCGAAATTCTCTAGAAACCTTATCGATCCAGCCCCAGGCCGGACTTCTCTCTTTAAAGCACAACCCTTGTAACGCAAAGGCGCATCCGAAGATGCGCCTTTTTAGACTGCGTAAACCTCAGTGCGCGTTCACGCAGCGGCCTTACTCAGCCTTCGGCGCCTCACGCAGACGGATGTGCAGTTCGCGCAGGGCCTTGGCATCCACCACGCCCGGAGCCTGGGTCATGACGTCCGCAGCACTCTGGGTTTTCGGGAAGGCGATCACTTCACGGATCGACTGGGCGCCGGTCATCAGCATCACCAGACGGTCCAGACCGAACGCCAGGCCACCGTGCGGCGGCGCGCCGTATTTCAGGGCGTCGAGCAGGAAGCCGAATTTCTCTTCCTGTTCCGCTTCGTTGATGCCCAACAGGCGGAAGACCGCTTGTTGCATCTCTTTGCGGTGGATACGGATCGAACCGCCACCCAACTCAGTGCCGTTCAACACCATGTCGTAGGCGCGGGACAGAGCGCCAGCGGGGTTGGCTTCCAGCTCTTGCGGCGAGCACTTCGGCGCAGTGAACGGGTGGTGCAAGGCGCTGAAGCTGCCGTCGTCGTTCTCTTCGAACATCGGGAAGTCGACCACCCACATCGGTGCCCACTTGCAGGTCAGCAGGTCCAGGTCGTGGCCCAGCTTGATCCGCAGCGCGCCCAGGGCTTCGCTGACGATCTTGGCTTTGTCGGCACCGAAGAACACGATGTCGCCGTCAACCGCGCCAACGCGATCGAGGATCGCGTTCAGGTTGTCCAGCGGGATGTTTTTCACGATCGGCGATTGAAGACCATCAACACCGTTAGCACGCTCGTTGACCTTGATGTACGCCAGGCCTTTGGCACCGTAGATGCCGACGAACTTGGTGTAGTCGTCGATCTGTTTGCGCGGCATGCTCGCGCCGCCTGGTACACGCAGGGCGGCGATACGGCATTTAGGGTCGTTGGCCGGGCCGCTGAACACCTTGAAGTCGACTGCTTTGAGCTGGTCGGCCACGTCCACCAGTTCCAGCGGGTTACGCAGGTCTGGCTTGTCGGAACCGTAGCGGCGCATGGCTTCTTCGAAGGTCATGTGCGGGAACTCGCCGAACTCCAGGTCCAGCACTTCCTTGAACAGGTTGCGGATCATTTGTTCGGTCAGGCCCATGATCTCTTTTTCATCGAGGAAGCTGGTCTCGATGTCGATCTGGGTGAATTCAGGCTGGCGGTCGGCACGCAGGTCTTCGTCGCGGAAGCACTTGGCGATCTGGTAGTAACGGTCGAAGCCGGCCACCATCAGCAGTTGTTTGAACAGCTGCGGCGATTGCGGCAAGGCGAAGAAGGAGCCGGCGTGGGTACGGCTTGGCACCAGATAGTCACGCGCGCCTTCCGGGGTGGCCCGGGTCAGGATCGGCGTTTCGACGTCGAGGAAGCCGTTCTCGTCGAGGAAGCGGCGGATGCTGGTGGTCATGCGCGAACGCAGACGCAGCTTCTCGGCCATTTCCGGACGACGCAGGTCCAGGAAGCGGTAGCGCAGGCGAGTTTCTTCGCCCACGTCGGAATACTCGTTGAGTGGGAACGGCGGGGTTTCCGACTCGTTCAGCACTTCCAGCTCGTAGCCCAGCACTTCGATGGCGCCGGAGGCCATGTTCGCGTTCACGGCACCGGCCGGACGCAGGCGAACCTTGCCGGTGATCTTGACAACGTACTCGCTGCGCACGCGGTCGGCGGCGGCGAAGCTCTCGGCGCGGTCCGGATCGAACACCACCTGGGCCAGACCATCACGATCACGGATATCGAGGAAAATCACCCCGCCGTGGTCGCGGCGACGGTGAACCCATCCGCAAAGGGTGATTTCCTGACCTTCCAGGGTCTCGTTCAGTTGGCCGCAATAGTGGCTGCGCATCATGGTAGTGGTTTCACTTCTCGTAATTCGAAATTCGGTGGAGGCTCGCCTCGTCACCGTACATTTAAGCAGGGGACGGATAATGCAGGAGCCTGCGCGTAGAGTTCAACTCAGTCTGCTTTGTCGCCGCCCGCCAGGTTCTTCTTGGCGCCGGTCTTGAAGTCGGTCTCGTACCAGCCGCCGCCGCTCAGGCGGAAGCCCGGCATGGACAACATCTTCTTCAGCTCAGGAGCCTGGCAGGCAGGGCAATCGACCAGCGGCGCTGCGCTGATCTTCTGAATGGCTTCCAACTGATGACCACAGGAAGCACATTGATAGTCGTACATGGGCATGGAGATGTCTCGGCGATCAGATCGTTACTGCGCCACGCCCTGCCCTGTGGATAAACCCCAGGCATGCGCAGCAAAGCGCGGGATTATATCTGGTAAATCGAGGCAGTGCAGCCGGCTTTCTGCCCGAAGCCTGGCCCGCCTTGACGGTGGACCCGCTTCGCAACGGCCGTATTAATCGAGGTCAAGGGCGCTGACACGCCCTTTTAATACGTGAACCACGCACACCACCCTGACCAGCCCGCTGAAGTTCTTCACCCCTCCGTACCTCAAATGCACTTCCCGGTCGACGTAAGACAGCAACGCACTGACCGAGCAGGCATTGATCCCGGCTATCTCCGTGAGGATATTCCAGTAGATCTGTTCGAGCCGCAGGCAGGTCGAAAACCCGTTGAGCCTGACTGACCGGGACAATGGCTTGGCCAGCCCCATGTCGAACCCTTTTGCAAAGGGGTCGACCTTTATCTTATGAAAACCACCGGCTTCCATCACTCCATTACCCACACCACGTGACATACACCTGACACTCCATTGCCAAACAGCAGCCCACGGGTTTCTCCCATTGGACAGTGGCTCTATAAAACAGCAGGACGAGAGGGGCAGCCAGAAGACGGGGCGTTGATAATCGTAGGACAACGCCAGGAAGCGCAGAGAAACAAGCGAGCGGCGCCAGGAAGGCGCCACTCAGGCACGAAGCTTATTGATTTTCGAGCAGGGAACGCAGCATCCACGCGGTTTTCTCGTGTACTTGCATGCGCTGGGTCAACAAGTCCGCCGTGGGCTCATCGCTGACCTTGTCCAGCAATGGGAAGATCCCGCGTGCGGTACGTGTCACTGCTTCCTGGCCGGCCACCAGCTGCTTGATCATTTCTTCGGCGCTAGGCACACCCTCCTCTTCCTTGATGGAAGACAGGCGGGCATAGATCGAATAAGCCCCCGGTGCCGGGAAGCCCAAGGCGCGGATACGCTCGGCAATGGAGTCCACGGCCAGTGCGAGTTCGTTGTACTGCTCTTCAAACATCAAGTGCAGCGTACGAAACATGGGGCCCGTGACGTTCCAATGGAAGTTGTGGGTTTTCAAATACAGTACATAGGTATCGGACAGCAGTCGTGAAAGCCCATCGACGATGGATTTACGATCTTCTTCACTGATACCAATATCGATTGCCATGTTTTTCCCCTTCAATTGACGAATATTCATTGATCAGGTGCAGGACCACTCTAGCAAGAGTACCGCCTGTGTGCAGCCCACCTCACGCAGGTGCCGTGCGACAAATCGCCCCGCTACCCCAACGCGGTCGCTCGCCTGCGACCGGCGGGCAAGCCTTTGCGCCGGTCAGGAAACATTCAAAATGTCGCCCGAACAGCCCGCACCTGTCTAGGACAAGCGTTTGCTGCACAAATGCTCCGCTGGCTTTAACGCCCCGAAATGCTTGATTTGAGTAGGCACAGCCTTTGCTGTTAAATAGACGTCGTGTGGCTAGCCGTTTATTTCTGCGGCCGCCACATAGGCTGATACCCGCGCACGTGCTCAACGCCTCCCATTGTTCAGAAGCGAACCGTGCCAGTCAGCTCTTCCTTGTGATCCTTCTTAACGTGAGTTAATCAAAATGTTGAAAATCGTCCACCTGCTAACGGGCGTTGCAGCGTTGCTGCTGTCCTTTATACCGAGCTTGCAACAGGGAAGCCCTCCCTACCTGGAACAACACGACGCTCTGTACCTGGCCTTGTTCGGCCTTCTTAACCTGACGCTGGTACCGGTAATCCCTTACTGGAACAAAGGCACGCGTCATCAACTGCAAAACCTGGTCAGCGCGTTGCTGGTACTGACCGTTGTCGTTCAAACCCTCACCCTCCTGGCACCGATGCCTGAAGTGGGCGGCCACCCGGCCATCCTGCTCAGCCTGGTGATTGCTGTGGTCGCCATCGTTCTTCACCTGGCCATCAGCTTCTACCGTTCGTCCCCTGCCGCTGCGTCGCAAAACTACGACATGACCAACCGGGATACCGGGACCGTCAAGTGGTTCAACACCTCCAAAGGCTTCGGCTTTATTTCCCGCGATTCGGGCGACGATATCTTCGTCCACTTCCGGGCCATCCGTGGCGAAGGCCACCGCGTTCTGGTTGAAGGCCAGCGCGTGGAGTTCTCCGTCATGAACCGCGACAAGGGCCTGCAGGCCGAAGACGTGATTGCGGCATTACCGCGTCGCTGATTCCCACCCGCAGCGCAAAAAAAACCGCGATCCAGCTTGGCTGGGTCGCGGTTTTTTATTGCGTGCTTATTAATAGTGAGGCGGCGGCGCCTCTTCTTCGGATGACTCGAACTGGCCACCCATTTCTTCCTGGCGCTTGAGCAGCGCCATCATCTGCAGTTGCAGGCGCTCAACCGCACGCTGCTGAGCGACGAGGATGCCATTGAGGGTATCGATGGTGTCGTCCTGAAAAGCCAGGCGGCTTTCCAGGTCGGTGACGCGTTCTTGCAGGTCCATGATTCAGTCCTGGGTAAAGATGAAGCCGGCGGGCAATAACACGCGCAGTCGGCTGCGGATCGCCGCCACTTGCTCCTCGGTATAAGGCTGGGCCGGGTGTTTGCCCCAGACCGGTGCGGGCCACGCGGCGTCATCCCGTTTGCGCACAATCACATGCACATGCAGTTGGCTGACAACGTTGCCCAAGGCGCCAATGTTCATCTTGTCGGCCACAAAGCCTTCATTGAGCAGTTGCGCCAAGGCCGTTGTTTCTTGCCACAGTGTTTGTTGATCTGCGACATCCAGCTGAAACACTTCACTGATACCCTCAATGCGCGGCACCAGGATGAACCAGGGGTAATTCGAGTCATTGGACAGCAGCAGGCGACAGAGCGGAAAGTCCCCAATGGCCAGTGTGTCTTGTTGCAGGCGTTGATCTAAGGCGAACACGCGGGCACTCCGTTCGGCAGGTCGATATCAGGTGCCCAGCATACCTTTGAATGCTTGAGGCTTCACAGCGAATGCAGGGAAGCCGTGATGCAACCTAATAAAAAACCTGCACCCTTTCGAGGCAGCCGAATAATTGAGCTACGCTGATTCGGGCCTTAACGGGGTGCACCAAAATGACCCACCTGTGCTTCAAAGAGATCCGCCAACTACCCACTCAAGGGGGTGAACCGGTAACGTTTTGTTCTGGCGCAGGATTTATGTACCTCCTCACCGGTGACATGCCCGGGCGTCAAGCCCAAACCAAACGACGTAAGAAGCCCGTGCTTATGCGGTTTTTACACTGCCGTAACGGTTTTCACGAAAAAATGACATTCGGTTACCGCTTTGTGCACGCTTGTTGCATTGACACCCGTATAGTCGGCAAGGGCACCCGCCTGGAAGCAGGTGTTTCGCGATAAAAATCAGCAGCGTTTGAGTGCACACCAAGGACGAATTCAAACTTCGAAAGCGGTCTGAAAACAGCACTTAAGTTGTCAGCCTTGTTACATTCGGGCTGTGAATTTGCGACATGGAACTAGCAATTTACGACAGCCTCGTAAAGAAGCTGAAAGGATAGATGGGTAAGTATCGTCAATAGGGTCTGCGTGATATAACTTTGCGCCGACACAAAAAAGAAAGAGCCGCCCAGATAAAAATACAGGTGGGACGGCAGTACTCTTCCTAAAACCAAAGGAGCAAATCACGATGCGCGTGATGAAGTGGAGCATGATCGCCCTGGCTGTTTCAGCAGGCACCTCGCAATACGCAATGGCGTCCGCACAAGACGACGCCAAGGGTTTTGTTGAAGACAGCACTTTCAGCATCAACACCCGGTTGCTGTATTTCAGCCGTGACAAGCGCAACAACGACTCCGGCCAAAGCCGCACCGAAGAAACCGGTCTTGGTTTCAACGGCCTGTACCAATCCGGCTTTACCCAAGGCACCATTGGTGTCGGTGTTGATGCCATTGGCCTTTTGGGCGTCAAGCTCGACAGCGGCAAGGGTCGCGCCGGTACCGGCCTGTTCCCTACCGGTTCTGACGGTCGCTCCGAAGACGATTACTCCAAAGGCGGCGCTGCGGTTAAGTTCCGTATTTCCAACACCGTGCTGAAAGTGGGTGATCAATACACCACCGCACCGGTGTTCGCCTCCGATGACAGCCGTCTGCTTCCAGAGCTGCCGCAAGGCTTCTCTCTGACCAGCAACGAAATCAAAGACCTGAAACTTGAAGCCGGTCACTTCACCTCGATCGTTGCCCAGGACCACACCTACAAAGACAGTATCAGCAGCTCCGAACCCAACACCGGTCGCGGCCTGAGAGATGCTAACTTCGTGGGTGGCGTTTACGCCTGGACCCCTGAGTTCACCACTAGCCTCTACTACTCGAAAGTCGAAGACTATTGGAAGAAACTCTACGCCAACGTGAACTGGACCCACGCGCTTACCGACAACCAGTCGGTGGCCGTTGACTTCAACATCTACGACACCAAAAGCGATGGCGCCGGCCTGCAACGCGCTGAAAAAGACAACACCACCAAGCTCAACAACCGTGCATTCAGCTTGCAAGGCGCGTACACCCTCGACGCTCACACCTTTACCCTGGCCTATCAGAAGGTTAGCGGTGATGGCGACTACGGCTACGGCGTAGACGGCGGCGGCTCGATCTTCCTGGCTAACTCCGTTGCACGTTCCGACTTCAACGCCGAGGGTGAAAAATCCTGGCAAGCTCGCTACGACCTGAACATGGCCAAATTCGGCGTTCCAGGCCTGAGCTTCATGACCCGCTATGTCACTGGCAGCGGCGCCGACAACGGCACCACCACCAATGCCAAAGAATGGGAACGTGATATCGAAGCCAAATACGTGATCCAGAGCGGCCCAGCGAAAGACCTGAGCCTGCGCGTACGTCAAGCGACCTATCGTTCGTCTGACGGCGTGTACTACGGTTCGGCGTCTATCGACGAGCTGCGTCTGATCGCGCAATACCCGCTGAACATCTTGTAATTGGCTGTTTGATTACAACGATGACTTAAGGCTTCGGCCTTAACTAAAAAGCCGCTCCCTTGCATGCAAAGGAGCGGCTTTTTTATTGCAGTTTTATTTCAATGGCGACATAACTAGCAAGCTAACTAACGAGATTAAACGCTTGCATCGAACCTGACCTATCGGCCAAGTTCGACGTCCTGCTGCTTAGTTATTTTGCAACCGGTTCCTGCATCACGCGAATCACTCGCTGCGGGAACGGAATATCAATCCCCGCGCCTTTCAGGCGGTCACGCGACAGTTCATTCAGCATGAACACAACGTCCCAATAATCTGCAGTCTTGGTCCAGCAACGCAACGACACCGTGATCGAGCTGTCGCCCAGGGTCGACACCACGACCACTGCCGCCGGGTCAGCCATTACGCGCGGGTCTTTCGCCAGTTCCAGCAGCACTTCACGGGCTTTCTGCAGGTCGGCTTCATAGTCGACACCCACGTCGAACACCACCTTGCGGGTAGGCTGACGGTTGGTGTTGGTGATGATGCCGTTGGAGAGGATACCGTTCGGCACGATCACGGTTTTGTTGTCACCGGTACGCAGCACGGTATGGAAGATCTGGATGCTGTCGACAGTGCCGGAAGTGCCTTGGGCTTCAATCCAGTCACCGATGCGGAACGGGCGGAACAGCAGAATCAGCACACCACCGGCGAAGTTGGCCAGGCTGCCTTGCAGCGCCAGGCCGATCGCCAGGGTAGCCGCGCCGATTGCGGCGACGAACGAGGTTGTTGCCACGCCAATCATCGAGGCCACGCTGACGATCAGCATGACTTTCAGCGCGATATTCGCAAGGCTGGTAATAAAATGCTGCAGTGCCAAGTCCGCGTTACGCAGCGCCAGCAAGCGTCCCACCCGGTGCGTCAGTCGGTTGATGAGCCACCAGCCGATGGCCAGGGTGATTACCGCCAGCAACACCCGGCTGCCATATTCCATAATCATCGGGATCCAAGACTGCGAGGTCTTGATCAGGCGATCCACTTCAGCATTCAAATCCATCTACATTCTCCAGTTTTGCGGATGTGCGGCTTTATTGACTACCTGAAAACGCAATTGAGCCCCGTAGGGCTCAAGTGTAGGCGCAGGTTCTGGGGCGTGGGACGTCAAAAACGCCCACAGGTTCCACAAAGTGCCATCAGTCGCGGAAGTTATTGAACTGCAGCGGCATGTCGAAGGTCTTCGCGCGCAGGGCAGCGATTGCTTCCTGCAAATCATCACGCTTCTTGCCAGTGATGCGAACCTGCTCACCCTGGATGGCGGCCTGGACTTTCAGCTTGGCATCCTTCACATGAGCAACGATCTTCTTCGCCAGCTCTTTGTCGATGCCTTCCTTGAGAACCGCTTCCTGCTTCATCAGCTTGCCGGAGGCGTAGGCTTCTTTGATTTCAAGGCACTGCGCGTCGATCTTGCGCTTGACCAGGGACAACTTAAGGATCTCGATCATCGCTTCCAGCTGGAAATCGGCTTCAGCGGTCAGGTTGACGGTCAGTTCCTTTTCCTTGAATTCGAAGCTGCCCTTGCCTTTCAAGTCATAGCGACGGTCCAGTTCCTTGACGGCGTTCTCGACGGCGTTGGTGACTTCGTGTTTGTCCAGTTCGGATACCACGTCGAACGAAGGCATGTCATTTCTCCAATATAAGGGGCGGGCTCAGTAGAGATGGAGCGCGCCCGAGCTAAAATGCGCAGGCATTATAGCGGTTCTTTCGCCCCGTTCACTGTGAGCGACCCTACGGAGCACAAACTCATGTCGACCACCTGGCATATTCTCGGCGCCGGCAGCCTGGGCACACTGTGGGCCACACGACTGGCGCGCGCGGGCGTGCCCGTCAGGCTGATCTTGCGCGATCAAACCCGCCTGGCCAGCTATCAGACGGCAAAAGGCCTGACCCTGGTGGAGCAAGGAGTAGAAAGCACCTACCCAGTGATCGGCGAAACACCTGACAGCCCCGAGCCGATTCATCGGCTGCTGGTGGCGTGCAAAGCCTACGATGCCCAGAGCGCCATCGCACAATTGCAACACCGATTGGTGCCGAACGCCGAACTGATCCTGCTGCAAAACGGCCTCGGCAGCCAGGACGCGGTAGCCGCGCAACTGCCCCAGGCTCGCTGCCTCTTTGCCTCCAGTACCGAAGGCGCATTCCGCGACGGCGACTGGCGCGTAGTGTTTGCGGGCCATGGCTACACCTGGCTGGGGGACGTTAGCCACCCGACTGCGCCGCTATGGCTGGAAGACCTGCACACCGCCGGCATCCCCCACGAATGGAGCACCGATATCCTCACCCGTCTGTGGCGCAAGCTGGCCCTTAATTGCGCGATCAACCCGTTAACCGTGCTTTACCAGTGCCGCAACGGCGGCTTGCAAGCCCATCAGTGTGAAGTCGCGACCCTGTGCGCCGAGTTGGCCGAGTTGCTTGAATGCTGCGGTCAACCGGCCGCTGCCGAGCATTTGCACAGCGAAGTGGAAAGGGTGATTCAGGCCACTGCCGCCAATTACTCCTCCATGTATCAGGACGTGGCCAACGCCCGGCGCACCGAAATCAGCTACCTGCTGGGTTATGCCTGCCTGGCGGCTGCCCGCCATCAATTGGTGCTGCCGCATCTGCAACAGGTGCAGGCGCGCCTGGTCGACTACTTGCACGCACGCGGATTGGCCAGCGACTGAGGCACGCGCTACCCTGCCTACCTGTCTATCACCTGGGAAAACCCTGATGCCACTGCGCCAGCGTCTTGAAAATCTACCGGTAGGGCAGAAACTGCTGGCCGCCCTGCTGGTGCTGTTGACCACTGTATTGCTGGTGGCCAACCTGACGTTTATCAGTGCCGCCTATTGGATCTCCCAGGAAAGCATGGCGCCCCAGGCACTGCAGGCCATCGGTCGGCTGGTTTCGAGCCCGTCACTTGCCGCCGAAGCCCTCGAGTCCCCAGCCAAGGCCGACGCCCTGCTCAATGAGCTGACCAGCTATTCGCCGTTGCGCGCGGCGGCGTTGTACGACGGCGAGGGCACCCGCCTGGCGCAGATGCAGCATGGCAATCGCCTGCATCTGCCGGACAACTACCGGCATATCGAGGCGTGGCGCCTGACCGAGTTTCGCAGCAACCAGGTCATCACCCTGCCCCGTGCCGGCCAGCCTTCCGGGCATTTACTGTTGGTGGCAAGCAGTGAGCTACCGATGGCCTTCTATACCGGCACGTTGACCGCCAGCCTGGGCATCCTGATTTTCAGTGTGTTGCTCTGGCTGGTCATCGCCCGGCAGATCAAACGCCTGATCACTCGCCCGATCCACGAACTGGAAGAACTGTCGCGCCAGGTGACTCGCGAGGAGAACTACGCCCTGCGCGCCGGACGTGGCAACCATGATGAAATCGGCAGCCTGGCCGAAGCGTTCAACACCATGTTGTCGCGTATCGAAGCCCGCGAGCAGCAGCTCAAACGTGCGCGCGACGACTCACAGGCTGCGTACGACCAGGCCCAAGGCCTGGCCGAGGAGACACGCCATACCAACCGCAAGCTGGAACTCGAAGTCCAGGTTCGCAGCAAGATCGAGAAAAAACTCACCGGTTTCCAGAACTACCTGAACAGCATCATCGACTCGATGCCCTCGGCGTTGATCGCGCTGGACGAACAGCTTTATGTCACTCAGTGGAACCAGGAAGCGACGGCCCTTTCCGGCACGCGCCTGGATGAAGCGTTGAATCAACCGATCTTCCTTGCGTTCCAGCCGCTCAAGCCCTACCTGCCGCAAATCAAGGCGACGGTTGAGCAGCACACGGTGGAGCGCATTGAGCGGGTCACGTGGGTCAAGGATGACGAGCCCAAGCATTACGCCCTGACCTTCTATCCATTGATGGGCGGCGCCGGGCGCGGCGTGGTCATTCGTATCGACGACATCACCCAGCGCTTGTCCCTGGAAGAAATGATGGTGCAGTCGGAAAAAATGCTCTCCGTCGGCGGCCTTGCCGCGGGCATGGCCCATGAGATCAACAACCCGCTGGGGGCTATCCTGCATAACGTGCAGAATATCCGCCGCCGCCTATCCCCCGACCTGCCCAAGAACCTGGAGTATGCCGAACAGGCGGGCCTCGAGCTGGACACGGTCAACCACTACCTGCAAAGCCGCGAAGTACCGCAACTGCTCGACGGCATTCAGCAAGCCGGCGCCCGGGCGGCGAAAATCGTTACCCACATGCTCAGTTTCAGCCGCCGCAGTAATCGCCAGATGGCGCCTTGCGATTTGCCGGCACTGATCGATCAGGCCGTGGAAATTGCCGGTAATGACTTCGACCTGACGATCGGTTTCGACTTCAAAGGCCAGGCGATCATTCGCCAGTTCGACCCGCAACTGGGCCCGGTTCCCGGCACTGCCAACGAACTGGAACAGGTGCTGCTCAACTTGCTGAAAAACGCCGCCCAGGCCATTCACCTGCGCGAAGACGACCGCGAGCCGGGACGAATCATCCTGCGCACCCGCCTCAATCCGCCGTGGGCGGAGATCCAGGTGGAAGACAACGGCATCGGCATGAGTGAAAACGTGCGCAAACGCACCTTCGAGCCGTTTTTCACCACCAAGGAAATTGGCCAAGGCACCGGGCTTGGGCTGTCGGTGTCGTACTTCATCATCACCAACAACCATAAGGGCCAGATGGAGGTGCACTCCACCCTCGGCCAGGGCACCTGCTTCACGCTGCGCCTGCCTTTGGCCGGCAGCCAAATGCCATCCAATGAACTGACTCAACTGGAGCAATGACCATGGGCTTTCGCCTGTCGAAGATCTACACCCGCACCGGCGACAAGGGCGAGACGGGCCTCGGCGACGGCCGCCGCGTCCCCAAGGACCACCCTCGGGTGGAAGCGATTGGCGAGGTCGACACGCTGAACAGTCAGTTGGGTTTGCTGCTGGCCAATCTTGAAGAACAGAGCGGCAAACATCCGGCACTGACGGATGTGATTGAGGTGCTCACCCCTTGCCAACATCGTTTGTTCGACCTCGGCGGTGAACTGGCAATGCCGGTGTACAAGGCGTTGAATGCGGCCGAAATCGATCGGCTGGAAGCCGCGATTGATCGCTGGAACGAGGAAGTCGGGCCTTTGGAGAACTTCATCCTGCCCGGTGGTTCAGCGCTGATTGCCCAGGCCCACGTGTGCCGCAGCGTAGCGCGCAGTGCGGAACGGCGGTGTCAGCATTTGAATGCGGTTGAGCCGTTGGAAGGCTTGGGGTTGGCGTATATCAATCGGCTGTCGGATTTGTTGTTTGTGGCGGCCAGGGTGATTGCCAAGCGCCAGGGTGTTGCTGAAATTCTTTGGCAGGCGGCTGCTAAGCCACACTGATGTTTTTTTGGTGACTGACCTGGCCCCTTCGCGAGCAAGCCCGCTCCCACATTTGACTGCATTCCAAGGGTGGAACTCGGTCGAGTGTGGGAGCGGGCTTGCTCGCGAAGAAGCCCGTCAGAACAACATTAAACCTCAGGCCAGAACGCCCGAATGCCCGCCACACCCTGAGCACCGGCGTCCCAAGCCTGTTCCCGCTCGGCAGGCCCAACCCCACCCAACAGAAACACCGGCTTGCTGAACCCACGTATCAACTCTGCCGCCTGCTCCCAACCCAGTGGCTGGGCATCAGGATGAGTCTGGGTCGGTTGCACCGGCGACAGCGTGACGAAATCCACATCCATCATTCGCGCCAGCGCCAGTTCTTCGGCGTTATGGCACGAGGCCGCCAACCAGCGATCCTTCGGCAGCGGACGGCCCTTGCTCGCATATTTACGCAACTGCGCTGAAGTCATATGCCAGCCCGCCGCCGGGAAATCCCCCAGCCATTCAAACGGCCCCTTGAGCATCAACTGCGCCTTGCCGGCACACAGGCCTACAGCGTCCACCGCCAAGTCACGGTATTTAGGGTCGTAACCATTGGGCGCACGCAGTTGAATCAGCTTGATGCCACCCGCGATGGCTTTTTGAATACCGCGCAACAGCGTCGGGGTCTCCAGCTCACCCGGGGTAATCAGGTACTCGGCCGGTAACCGTGCCGCCGCAACGATCGGGGCATTGGCCGCAGGGAACTCATAGTTGGGCAAATCCCGAGGAGCAACCCATTCCAACGGTTGCCCTTCGGCACCATGGGGCTCGCCGGTAAAGGCCGATACTTCCCAGACATCCAGCAACACCTGCTTGTCCGAGTAGTCATGCTGCACCTTGATCAGCGGTCGCGCTGTGGTGACCTGAATGCCCAGCTCTTCCTTCAACTCGCGGGACAGCGCAGTGGCGACCGATTCCTCAGCCTCCACCTTGCCGCCGGGGAACTCCCAAAGGCCGCCCTGATGCTGAGTATCCGCGCGGCGCGCCAGCAGGATTCTGCCATCGACACCGCGGATCACTGCTGCTGCTACATGCACTCGTTTCACCGCGCTTATCCTCTTGGCTATCAGGTGCGGTATTCCGCATTGATCTTCACGTACTCGTGGGACAGGTCGGTGGTCCAGATGGTTTCGCTGCACTCACCGCGACCCAGCTCGATACGAATGGTGATTTCTTCCTGCTGCATCACTGCCGAGCCTTGGGCTTCGGTGTAGGTTTCGGCACGAGCGCCACGGCTGGCAATGCACACGTCGCCGAGGAATACGTCGATCTTGCTCACATCCAGGTCAGGCACGCCGGCACGGCCAACGGCTGCGAGGATACGGCCCCAGTTCGGGTCGGAGGCGAACAAAGCGGTCTTGATCAGCGGCGAATGCGCCACGGTGTAGCCAACATCCAGGCATTCCTGGTGATTACCGCCGCCGTTGACTTCAACGGTGACGAACTTGGTCGCGCCCTCACCGTCACGCACGATGGCCTGGGCCACGTCCATGCACACCTCGAACACCGCCTGTTTCAGCGCCGCGAACAGCGGGCCCTCGGTGGAGGTGATTTGCGGCAGGTTGGCCTGGCCGGTAGCGATCAGCATGCAGCAGTCGTTGGTCGAGGTGTCACCATCGATGGTAATGCGGTTGAACGACTTGTTGGCGCCGTCCAGCATCAGGCGCTGCAGCACGTCGCGGGAGACTTTGGCGTCGGTGGCAATATAGCCGAGCATGGTGGCCATGTTCGGACGGATCATGCCCGCGCCCTTGCTGATGCCGGTCACAGTAACGGTCACGCCGTCGTGCACGAACTGACGGCTCGCGCCCTTGGGCAGCGTGTCGGTGGTCATGATGCCGGTGGCCGCGGCAGCCCAGTTATCCACAGACAGGTCGTCCAGTGCCGCTTGCAATGCACCTTCGATCTTTTCCACAGGCAGCGGCTCACCGATCACGCCGGTGGAGTAAGGCAGCACTTGGCTGGCGTCGACGCCGGCCAGTTGCGCCAGCTTGGCGCAGGTGCGGGCTGCGGCGACCAGACCAGGCTCGCCGGTACCGGCGTTGGCATTGCCGGTGTTGGTCAGCAGGTAACGGATCGGGCCGGCAACGCGTTGCTTGGCCAGGATAACCGGTGCAGCGCAGAAGGCATTAAGGGTGAACACACCCGCGACAGTCGAGCCTTCGGCACAGCGCATCACCACCACATCCTTGCGCCCCGGGCGTTTGATGCCGGCCGAAGCGATACCGAGTTCAAAACCGGCAACCGGGTGCAATGTGGGCAAAGGACCAAGACCAACAGCCATGAATGCGCTCCTTAAAAATAGGTGATGTGTGTGCCGTCGCTATCGACGGTGAATTAATGGCAAAACGCCGCGACGGCAAAAGCCGGTCGCGGCGCGGGGTGTTGCAGCGTCAGGCAAAAATCTTAGTTGATTTCGCCGTGGCAGTGTTTGAACTTCTTGCCCGAACCGCACCAGCACAGTTCGTTGCGACCCAGCTTCTGATCATTGCGAACCGGGGCTTGAGCCAAGGCCACATCGACCTCCTCGCCCAAGACTTCCGGCGCTTCCAGACCTGGTGCTTCGTCATGCTGGAACTGCATGCGCGCGGCCAGTGCTTCGGCTTCCTGACGCAGGCGAGCTTCTTCCTCGATCGGGTCTTCGCGACGCACTTGAACGTGGGACAGCACACGAATCGAATCGCGCTTGATCGAATCCAGCAGCTCGGAGAACAGCGTGAACGACTCGCGCTTGTACTCTTGCTTCGGGTTCTTCTGGGCGTAGCCACGCAGGTGGATACCGTGACGCAGGTGGTCCATGGTCGACAGGTGGTCTTTCCACAGGTCGTCCAGCACGCGCAGTACGATTTGTTTCTCGAAGGTACGCAGTGCTTCCGCACTCGCCTGCTCTTCTTTCTCGTTGTACGCGGCGAGCAGCTCGGTCATCAGCTTCTCGCGCAGGGTTTCTTCGTACAGGTGATCGTCTTCGTCCAGCCACTGTTGAACCGGCAAGTCGACACCGAAGTCGTTCTTCAACGCGGCTTCCAGGCCGGCAACATCCCACTGCTCAGGCAGGGACTGTGGCGGGATATGGGCGCTGACGGTGGCGTTGAGCACGTCCTGACGGAAATCGGCAATGGTCTCGCCAATGTTGTCGGCGGCCAGCAACGTGTTACGCATGTGATAGATCACTTTACGCTGTTCGTTGTTGACGTCATCGAACTCAAGCAGTTGCTTGCGAATGTCGAAGTTACGGCCTTCTACCTTGCGCTGGGCTTTCTCGATGGCGTTGGTCACCATGCGGTGCTCGATCGCTTCACCGGACTGCATGCCCAGGGCTTTCATGAAGTTCTTCACCCGGTCCGAGGCGAAGATACGCATCAGGCTGTCTTCCAGCGACAGGTAGAAACGGCTGGAACCGGCGTCACCCTGACGACCGGCACGACCACGCAGCTGGTTGTCGATACGGCGCGACTCGTGACGCTCGGACGCGATGACCTGCAAGCCGCCGGATTCGAGCACAGCCTGGTGGCGTTTCTGCCAGTCGGCCTTGATCTGGGCGATCTGCTCAGGGGTCGGGTTGTCGAGCGAGGCCACTTCCACTTCCCAGTTACCGCCCAACAGGATGTCGGTACCACGACCGGCCATGTTGGTGGCGATGGTGAGTGCGCCTGGGCGACCGGCCTGGGCGATGATCTCGGCTTCTTTTTCGTGGAACTTGGCGTTGAGGACCTTGTGCTCGATGCCTTCCTTGTTAAGCAGGTTGGACACGTGCTCGGAAGTTTCGATGGTGGCGGTACCTACCAGGATCGGACGACCCTGGGCCATGCCGTCCTTGATGTCGTTGATGATTGCCGCGTATTTCTCTTCGGCAGTCAGGAACACCAGGTCGTTGAAGTCTTTACGCGCCAGCGGCTTGTTCGGTGGAATCACCATCACGGCCAGGCTGTAGATCTGGTGGAATTCGAACGCTTCGGTGTCGGCCGTACCGGTCATGCCGGACAGCTTGTTGTACAGACGGAAGTAGTTCTGGAAGGTAGTGGAGGCCAACGTCTGGCTTTCAGCCTGGATGTTGAGCCCTTCCTTCGCTTCGATAGCCTGGTGCAGGCCTTCGGACAGACGACGACCCGGCATGGTACGGCCAGTGTGTTCGTCAACCAGTACGACCTGGCCGTCCTGGACGATGTATTCAACGTTGCGATGGAACAGCTTGTGGGCGCGCAGGCCGGCATACACGTGGGTCAACAGGCCCAGGTTGTGCGCCGAGTACAGGCTTTCACCCTCGGCCAGCTCGCCGATCTGGGTCAGCATGTCTTCGACAAACTGGTGACCGGCTTCGTTGAGTTCGACCTGACGAGTCTTCTCGTCGATGGTGAAGTGACCTTCTTTGGTCACCACGCCTTCCACTTCCTCGATGTGCTGCTCCAGACGCGGGACCAACTTGTTGATCTCGGTGTACAGGCGCGAGCTGTCTTCGGCCTGGCCGGAGATGATCAGCGGGGTACGGGCTTCGTCGATCAGGATGGAGTCGACTTCGTCGATCACGGCAAAGTTGAGTTCGCGCTGGAATTTTTCTTCCATGCTGAACGCCATGTTGTCGCGCAGGTAGTCGAAACCGAATTCGTTGTTGGTGCCGTAGGTGATGTCGGCAGCGTAAGCGGCGCGCTTCTCTTCCGGCGGCTGGAACGGCGTTACCACGCCGACGGTCAGGCCGAGGAATTCATACAGCGGGCGCATCCAGTTGGCGTCCCGGCGGGCCAGGTAGTCGTTCACCGTCACAACGTGCACGCCCTTGCCGGACAGTGCGTTGAGGTAAACACCCAGGGTTGCCACCAGGGTCTTGCCTTCACCCGTACGCATTTCGGCAATCATGCCTTCATGCAAGGTCATGCCGCCGATCAACTGGACGTCGAAGTGGCGCATGCCCATGACACGCTTACCGGCTTCACGGGCGACCGCAAAGGCTTCGGGAAGCAGCTTGTCGAGGGTTTCACCTTTGGCTATGCGGGCCTTGAACTCTTGGGTCTTGGCGCGCAATTGCTCGTCCGAAAGGGCAACCATCTGCTCTTCGAAGGCATTAACCAGCTGCACCGTCTTGAGCATGCGTTTGACTTCGCGCTCATTCTTGCTTCCAAAAAGTTTCTTTAACAAAGGCGCAAACATATCGGCAGGTTCTTCCACACATAGGGATGGAGGGCGCACCGTGAGTGGCCCGAGCAGCCCTCACGGCCGCATGCGAACGCGCATTCTACCCGGAATCGTGGGTGAGGAAAGTGGCGTTGTTCCCCGATGCTGGCATGGTGCTGTGAGAGGGCCTGTTTAAAATAAGGGCTTTTGCTGGAACTTCAACCCATTGAACGCAGAAGTTAACTATTGATTTCACGGGCATTGCCCTGTTATCGCATTGCCTGGGGCCGCTCAGGCGCTTTCTGCTAAGATGGCCGCTCTGTTACTTAAGGTGTCTAAACATGGCATTTCGCCCTCTTACAGCCCGCGCTCCCAGCGTGTTGCTTCGCGAAGCCAAGCCGTTGAAAGCCATCTTCGGCCACGCGCAACGCTTGGGCCATTTGCAACGCCTGGTAGAAAGCCAGCTGCAACCTGCCGCCCGCGAGCATTGCCATGTGGCGTCCTGGCGCGAGGGTAATTTGCTGTTAATTGTCACCGATGGCCATTGGGCGACCCGTTTGCGCTACCAGCAAAAACGCCTGCAGCGACAATTGATGGCATTTGATGTATTTGCCAGTTTGACCCGTATCCAGTTCAAGGTGCAGCCACCCACCGTACAGCAAGGCGCGGTGGGGCATACGATGGACCTTTCGGAGAATGCAGCCGAAACCATTCAGGCTACGGCTGACGGGATCAGTGATCCGGGCTTGCGCGCGGCGCTCGAGCGGTTGGCCGCCCACGGCAAACCCAAATCCTGAACCCCTATTTGCGCTTGCTGCCGCCCAGCAACGACCCCAACAAGCCCCGCACCAACTGCCGGCCCATCTGATTGGCGGCCTGCTGCATCGCCGACTTGAGTGCCTTGCCAGCCGTAGTGCCCAGAAAGGCACCCGCTTTGTCGGTAAAGCTCGGCTCTTCGGCCGCGGGCTTCGCCGCTTCGGTCACCCCAAGCTCTTTACGCGCCATCAGCACTTCATAGGCCGACTCCCGGTCAATCGGCTTGTCATACCGCCCCAGCAACGGCGAACTGGCGATCAATGCCGCACGTTCGGCCTCACTCAGTGGCCCGATTCGCGACTGTGGAGGCGCAACCAGCACGCGTTGGACGACTTCCGGTGTGCCCTTTTCCTGCAACGTGCCCACCAATGCCTCACCGGTGCCCAACTCAGTCAATACCGACAAGGCATCGAACGCCGGGTTGGGCCGGAAACCGTCCGCCACGGCGCGCAAGGATTTCTGCTCTTTAGTCGTGAACGCACGCAGACCGTGCTGAATACGCAAGCCCAATTGCGCCAATACCGTGTCCGGCAAATCACCTGGAGACTGAGTGACGAAATACACACCCACCCCTTTGGACCGGATCAAACGCACCACTTGCTCCAGGCGATCCTGCAACGCCTTGGGTGTATCGGCAAATAACAAATGCGCTTCGTCGAAAAACAACGCTAGCAGCGGTTTATCGGCGTCACCGCGTTCAGGCAACTGTTCGAACAGCTCGGCCAGCAGCCACAGCAGGAAGGTCGCGTAGACCTTTGGCGCTTCATGCACCAATCGGCTGGCGTCGAGCAGGTGGATGCGCCCACGGCCATCGCTGGCCGGCTGCAAAATATCCTCAAGTTGCAGGGCCGGCTCACCAAACAAGGCTTCGGCGCCCTGCTGCTCCAGCACGGCCAGGCGCCGCAACAGCGCCTGGCTGGAGCCGGTGGTCATCAGCGCCGCATCATCGCCCAGCAGCTCCGGGTGATAACGCAAGTGGTTGAGCAATGCCTTGAGGTCTTTGAGGTCGAGCAGCAACAAGCCTTCGCGGTCAGCCACCTTGAACGTGGCATAGAGTGCCGACTGCTGGCTGTCGGTGAGTTCCAACAGGCTACCGAGCAATAACGGCCCCATTTCGCTGATGGTGGTGCGAAGCGGATGACCGGACTGCCCGTGGATATCCCACAGCGTCACCGGATAAGCCTTGGCCGTATAGTTAAGGAAGGGCATACCCGCAATGCGCTCGGCCACTTTACCTTGCGGGTTGGCCGCTGCCCCCAGACCACATAGGTCGCCCTTGATATCCGCGGCGAACACCGCCACACCCGCATCACTGAAAGCTTCCGCCAGGCGCTGCAACGTGACGGTCTTGCCCGTGCCGGTGGCGCCGGCAATCAACCCGTGACGGTTGGCCAGACGCATGGCCTGGGCGATGGGTTGGCCGTCAAGGCCGGCGCCGATAAGGAGTTGCGAGGAATCAGGCATTTCGTCACCTTTGGTTAATCTTTAGTGCCGCCAGGTCGATACAGACGGATGTACGACCCACAAAGTCTAAAAATAGGTCAGATAGCTCCTATAAGGGACCCACAGAGCTATCACAAGAAATATCACACCTTTTTTGACGCTGTCATTTTGCGTATCCCAAGAGGATGCGCTTCGGATATTAAGACCATAGCGGACCCTACAAGCCATGAATAAAAACCTGCGCTTCAGCCACAAGATCCTGCTTGCAGCCTCCCTTATCGTCATCGCCGCTTTCGCGCTGTTTACCCTCTATAACGACTACCTGCAACGCAACGCGATTCGCGACGACCTCAATAATTACCTGCATGAAATGGGCGATGTCACCGCCAGCAATATTCAAACCTGGCTTACCGGTCGCATTGCCCTGGTGGAGAATGCGGCACAAAACATCGCCATCAATCCTGAACCCAGTGTGGTTGCCAGCCTGCTCGAGCAGAAAGCGCTGACCTCCTCGTTCATGGCAACCTACGTGGGTGACAGCAAAGGCGCCTTCACCATCCGCCCCGACACCAAGATGCCGGATGGCTTCGATCCACGGGTTCGCCCTTGGTACAAAGGCGCCCAGAGCAGCAACGGCTCGACCCTGACCGAACCCTACATCGACGCCGCTACCGGGCAGTTGATCATTTCTGTTGCCACCCCCAGCAGCACCAAGACCGGCCAGAGCATCGGCGTGGTGGGCGGCGACCTGAGCCTGCAAACCCTGGTGGATAACATCGGCGCACTGAATTTCGGTGGCATGGGCTATGCCTTCCTGGTCAGTGCCGATGGCAAAGTGCTGGTGCACCCGGACAAAAACCTGGTGATGAAAACCCTGGCTGACGTGTACCCGAAAAACACACCGAAAATCAGCGGGGACTTCAGCGAAGTTGAAGCCAACGGCAAGGACAACATCGTCACGTTTACACCGATCAAGGGCCTGCCGTCGGTGAACTGGTACCTGGGCGTTTCGGTGGATAAAGACAAATCCTTCGCCATGCTCAGCAAATTCCGCACCTCGGCCGTGATTGCCACGATCATTGCCGTGGTGATCATCATCGCGCTGCTCGGCATGCTGATCCGAGTGCTGTTGCAACCCTTGCACGTGATGACCCGTGCCATGCAGGACATTGCCGATGGCGAAGGTGACCTGACACGCCGCCTGAGCATCCAGAATCACGACGAATTCGGCACGCTGGGTAATGCATTCAACCGCTTCGTGGAACGGATTCATACCTCCATTCGCGAAGTGTCCTCGGCCACCGAGCAGGTCAACGAAGTCGCCCTGCGCGTGGTCAGTGCGTCCAACTCGTCCATGGTCAATTCCGACGAGCAGGCCAACCGTACCAACAGTGTCGCCGCCGCCATCAACGAACTGGGCGCCGCTGCACAAGAGATCGCCCGTAATGCTGCGCAGGCTTCCGGCCAGGCCAGCGATGCGCGGCAATTGGCCGAAGACGGCCAGCAAGTGGTTGATCGCAATATCACGGCGATGACCAAGTTATCCGCGATGATCAGCGCTTCCAGCAGCAATATTGAAGCGCTCAACAGCAAGACCGTGAATATCGGCCAAATTCTGGAAGTCATCACCAGCATCTCCCAGCAAACCAACCTGCTGGCACTTAACGCCGCGATCGAAGCGGCGCGTGCAGGGGAAGCCGGGCGCGGGTTTGCGGTAGTGGCCGATGAAGTGCGCAACCTGGCCCACCGCACCCAGGAATCGGCGCAACAAGTGCAAAAGATGATTGAAGAGCTGCAAGTCGGCGCCCGGGAATCGGTCAGCACCATGAGCGAAAGCCAGCGCCACAGCCTCGAGAGTGTGGACATCGCCAACCTGGCCGGCGAACGCCTCAACAGCGTGACCCAGCGCATTGGCGAGATCGACGGCATGAACCAGTCAGTGGCCACCGCTACCGAAGAACAGACCTCGGTGGTGGAGTCGATCAACATGGACATCACCGAGATCAACACACTCAACCAGGAGGGTGTGGAAAACCTGCACTCAACCCTGCGGGCCTGTACCGACCTGGAACAACAGGCAGCACGCCTGAAGCAGTTGGTGGGCAGTTTCCGGATCTGATGCAAGGAGCCCGCCGCCTGGCATGGCGGCGGGCCACTATTCTTCCTTGGGTTCGGCTTTAGCCTGTTCGCGCGCCCATAACTCGACCGCACCGGGAAACTCGGTGCCGTCCTCTGCGTCCAGCTCATCCGGGTCGAACCGGCTCAAACACCCCTCCCCCAGCGTCGCTGGGGCTTTGGAGGTGGCTTTGTCCAGCGGATCGCTCATCAATCAATCCTCAATGACGGGCAAAGAAAAAGGGCCTGGGACGATTTAACGCCCAGGCCCTCTATTCTTCAATAAGCACGTCGCTATCAGAACACGACGGTCTTATTGCCGTGCACCAGCACGCGATCTTCCAAGTGGTAACGCAGGCCACGGGCCAGGACCATCTTCTCGACGTCACGGCCGAAACGCACCATGTCTTCGATGCTATCGCTGTGGCTGACGCGTACTACGTCCTGCTCGATGATCGGGCCAGCGTCCAGCTCCTCGGTGACGTAGTGGCAGGTTGCGCCAATCAGCTTCACGCCACGCAGGGAGGCCTGGTGGTAGGGCTTGGCACCCACAAACGACGGCAGGAAGCTATGGTGAATATTGATCACCTTACCCGCGTACTCGCGGCACAGTTCCGGCGGCAGGATTTGCATGTAGCGCGCCAGCACGACGACGTCAGCCTCATGCTGCTTGACCAGGCGGGAGACCTCGGCGAACGCCGGCTCTTTATCCTGTGGGTTGACCGGCACGTGGTAATACGGGATGCCATGCCATTCGACCATGCTGCGCAGGTCGTCATGGTTGGAAATCACACAGGCAATCTCACAGTCCAGCTCATCGCTGTGCCAGCGGTGCAACAGGTCAGCCAGGCAATGGGACTCACGACTGGCCATCAGTACGACGCGTTTTTTCTGCTCCGTGTCGGTGATGTGCCAGGTCATCGAAAACTCTTCGGCGATCGGCGCAAACGCCTCACGAAAAGCTTCAAGACCAAAGGGCAGCGTGTCGGCACGAATCTCGTGACGCATGAAAAACCATCCGCTGAGATCGTCCGAGTGATGGCTCGCCTCGGTGATCCAGCCGTTGTGGGAGGCCAGAAAGTTACTGACTTTGGCAACGATGCCAACCCGGTCCGGGCAAGCAATCACCAGCCGAAAAGTGCGCATTAGGGGAAAACTCCAGAACTTCGCAAAGGTCGCCATTCTAGCGATTACGCAGAAAAACTGCAGTATTCCTTGCGGCTTAATCTGCACACATGGCCTGGCGACATCCCTTAATAGCGTAAGGTTTTAGCGCCGCTATATGACGGTGCCACCTCACACTCAGGCAGTTATCAAAAATAAAACGGGATTATCTTTACACCCACCACCTACTAATTAACTCGATTGCATAGCTTTGCCACAAACATTCAACGTAATTCACATAAATGTCTCCTTAAATGTTTACTTGGGGAAATTGCCTGACTATTATTGGGCCACTCCTGTCAATCAGTGCTCTACATAAGGTAGTCCCCATGTCTCTGATCAACGAATACCGCGCCACCGAAGAAGCTATCAAAGAGCTGCAAGCCCGTTTGAAGAACCTGTCCCAAGACGACAAGCTGCAAACCGAGCTGGAATTCGAAGGCAAACTGCGCACCCTGATGGGTGAATACTCCAAATCCCTGCGTGACATCATCGCGCTGCTGGATCCGGAATCGAAAATCAAAGCACCCCGTGGCGCTGTGAAAACTACCGGCACCAAGCGTGCTCGCAAGGTCAAGCAATACAAGAACCCGCACAACGGCGAAGTGATTGAAACCAAAGGTGGCAACCACAAGACGCTGAAAGAGTGGAAA
Source organism: Pseudomonas sp. UBT (assembly GCF_050915955.1). NCBI lineage: Bacteria > Pseudomonadati > Pseudomonadota > Gammaproteobacteria > Pseudomonadales > Pseudomonadaceae > Pseudomonas > Pseudomonas sp. UBT. The sequence goes on from NZ_CP168079.1 coordinate 439,529, forward strand.
GCCAAGTGGGGCGGCGACGTCGTTGAAGGTTGGGCTACCCTGCTGGGCTAAGCCTGGTCGGGCTATCGCCTGATATGCAACACATTAAAAACGCCAGCTTGCTGGCGTTTTTTATTGTCCGAATATTCTCCACTTACCTGACTACAGGTCCAGGCGAGCCGCTAAAGAGTCGGCATATTCCTGCCATTGATCCAGCACCTGGCACTGAACCGATGTAGCACTAACGGCCAACTCCTCACGTGCCTGCTTAAATGCCAACAAGGTATTCGGCGCGCCCCATTCCGGGTTTGACAAACGCTGCTGGCAAAAAAGTTTCCAGCGCTGTTGCTCCTCGTTGTTCAAGGTGTCAGGAAAGTTACGTGCGCGGTAGCGGAATAATAATTCCGGCAATCGATGATCATCAAAAGGCCACTGCTGATGTGCTAACTGTGAAGGTTCTGCCGCCCGGACTTGTTCGCATAAACGCCGGTCGCGGTCACCTATAAAACCGTCATAGAGCTGCTGCTCAGGGTCCTGACTCGGCACAAAATCTTCCTCGGCATACATCGCCGCCAACTTGTCGCGCCAAACTTCCTGTGCGTCAGTTAGTCGCAGCGCCCGCGACTGGCAGACAGCCATATCCAACTGAAGCCGCTCACGATCCTGCGCCCTTAGCACATTCAAGGGCGCAACGACCGGACAACGGTTGATATGCAACAACTTGAGCGGCACCGGCAGTTCACCGTCCGTCAGGTCTTCACGGCGCGTGTAGAGCCGCTGGCGCAAGGTATTGGCGTCCAGGTCCAGTAAACCCTGCGGGTCGAGCCCGAGGTCACAGACAATCAACGCATTGCGATTGCGCGGGTGCCAGGCCAGGGGCAGTACCACGCCCAGGTAATGACGCGCGGCGGAAAAACGACCTGAGATATGCACCATGGGTTGCAACAGGCGAACCTGATCCATCACACGCTGCTTGCTGCGCAGTTGGAATAGCCAGTCATACAGCTTGGGCTGTTTCTCGCGGACCAAACGGGCCAAGGCAATGGTGGCTCGCACGTCCGACAAGGCATCGTGGGCCTGGCCATGGTCTATGCCATTGGCTTCGGTCAACCGCTCAAGCTTGAGGGTGACACGACCGTCCTGCTCGGGCCAGACAATGCCTTCGGGGCGCAGCGCGTAGGCTGTGCGGACCACATCGATCAAGTCCCAGCGACTGTTGCCGCCCTGCCACTCACGGGCGTAGGGGTCAAAAAAGTTGCGGTACAGGCTGTAGCGCGTCATTTCATCATCAAAACGCAAGGTGTTGTAACCGGCCCCACAGGTACCCGTCGCGGCCAACTCGGCGTGCACGCGGGTCATGAAGTCGGCTTCGGCCAGGCCCTTTTCCGCCAGGATGCCGGGGGTAATACCGGTTATCGCGCAGGCGGCCGGGTGCGGCAGGATGTCATCGCTCGGCCGGCAATAAAGGTTGACCGGCGGGCCGACCTCGTTGAGTTCGAGGTCGGTACGAATACCGGCGACCTGGAGCGGGCGATCGCTGCGCGGGTTGATGCCGGTGGTTTCATAGTCGTACCAGAAGATGGTGGTCACGGGCTGTTCCTGTCCTGAAGATCGGCAAAGTCTAGGCGCTGTAATACGTCCGGGGCCAGCGATACCTGACCTGTACAAATATCCAGCAAAACCTTGAATGGTTGCTTCCACCGTCGACACTGCTAGCATCCGTGCATTCGAGCCGCACGCACTGCCAAGGATCGCGATGCCATCAGTTCCATTGGATACCCATTACCAGATCGAGACCCCGGAGGGCATAGACTTGCCCTTGCGCCCGGCCGGGCTGATGCCACGTGCACTGGCCTTTGCTTTCGATTTGGGTTTGCGCGGCCTGGTCATGGGCATCCTGCTCGTACCGCTGGCGCTGCTCGGCAATATCGGTTTCGGCCTGGGTTCGCTGCTGCTGTTCCTGATCAGTTGGTGGTACATGGTGCTCTTTGAGGTACTCAACCAGGGTTGCTCTCCGGGCAAGCAGGTCATGGGGTTGCGGGTAGTACAGGATGACGGCACACCCATTGGCTGGTCCGCCTCACTCATTCGCAACCTGCTGCGTTTTGTCGACATGCTGCCTTTCGGCTACTTCCTCGGCGCCATCAGTTGCCTGCAACACCCCCATTTCAAACGGCTTGGCGACCTTGCCGCCGGCACGCTGGTGATCTACCGCGAACAACCACTGGCTCGCCCCAAGGTGCCTCAGGCCGTCGCCCTGCGCCTGCCCTTTACACTGGAGCTCAGCGAGCAACGTGCCATCCTTGGCTTCGCCGAACGCCAGAGTGAGCTCTCCGCCGAGCGGGTACAGGAACTCGCTTCCATCCTTGCAACGCCGCTGCAGGTCTCGCCAGCTCGCGCCGTGGAGCAACTCAATGGCGTGGCTCGCGGCTTGCTGGGGCCGACATGAAGCAGAGCCTGTTCGAAAGCCGCCATCAGCCGCAGTGGCAAGCCTTTGCCGAACAACTCAAGCAGTTGGAGCAAGGCAAGACCAAAGCCAGCGAAGTGGCTGACTTTCCACACCATTATCGACGCGTGTGCCAGCACCTCGCGCTGGCCCAGGAACGTGGCTACAGCAGCTACCTGATAGACCCATTGCAACAACTGGCTCTACGCGGCCACCAACAGCTGTACCGCCATCGGAGCCAATTGGGGGCGAACGTATTGGGCTTCGTCCTGGCTGACTTTCCTCGTCTGGTACGTGAACAGTGGCGCTTCGTTTTGATCGCCAGCCTGCTGTTCTTCGGCAGCCTGGTCGGGGTTGGGTTGCTGGTCTACCTGTTTCCAGACCTGATCTACAGCATCGTCAGCCCCCAGCAAGTGGCCGAGATGCACAGCATGTATGACCCGGATGCCGGCCGCCTGGGGCGCGCCGCCGATCGTGCATCCAGTGAAGACTGGATGATGTTTGGCTACTACGTGATGCACAACATCGGTATTGCCTTCCAGACCTTTGCCGCCGGCCTGCTGTTCGGCCTGGGCAGTGTGTTCTTTTTGATTTTCAACGGCCTGATCATCGGCGCCGTATCCGGGCACCTCACAGAGATCGGCTATGGCCAGACCTTCTGGTCATTTGTCATCGGCCATGGTGCTTTCGAGCTCAGTGCCATTGCGCTGGCCGGCGCGTCAGGTCTGCAGATGGGCTGGGCATTGATCGCCCCCGGGCAACTGACACGCGGCGAATCTCTGCGCCTGGCGGCACGCAAGAGCGTGCAGATGCTCTGCGGGGTCATGTTATTCCTGTTGATAGCGGCATTTATTGAAGCCTACTGGTCTTCTTCCAGCACAATCGCCCCCTGGATCAAATACCTGACAGGCGCAGGGCTGTGGCTGCTGATGGCCGCTTACCTGACCCTTGCCGGACGGACTCACCATGCGCCTGAGTGATGCCAGCGTGGTGATTCGACCTCGCACTCCCTGGGAAGCCATGGACCTGGGCGTATTAATGGCTCGGGAACATCGCCTGCTATTGATGACCAGTTGGGCAATGGTGACCCTGCCGATCTTCATTGTGCTGACCGCCCTGCTGTGGAATTACCCTTCCACGGCCATGTTTTTGTTCTGGTGGCTAAAACCGGCCTTTGACCGGCTACCGTTGTACATCCTGTCAGCGGCCTTGTTTGGCGAGACACCCAGCCTCAAGCAGGCAGTACGCCATTGGCCGCGCCTGCTCAAAGGTCAACTGCTGGCCAGCCTGACCTGGAGGCGATTCAGCCTGAGTCGCAGCTTTGTGATGCCGGTGAGCCAACTCGAAGGCCTGGACGGCCAAGCCCGCCAAAGACGCTTAGGAGTGCTCCTGCAGCGCAACGCCGGTGCTGCACGCTGGCTGACCACCATCGGGGTGCATTTGGAAATAGGCCTTTGGTTCGGTTGCATGGCACTGTTCTATCTATTCATTCCGCAACAACTGGAACTGGATTGGGACTGGCAACGGCTGGCACTGGCAACCGGTTCAGAGGGGTTGTGGCTGGAGCATTTGGGCAACGCCTTTTACGCGTTGATCCTGGTGTTCTGGGAACCCATCTATGTCGCATGCGGTTTCAGCCTGTACCTCAACCGCCGCACTGTATTGGAGGCCTGGGACCTGGAATTGGTGTTCCGCCGGATGCGCCAACGCCTGAGCAGTATCGTACCGTTGCTGCTGATGGCCGGGTTGATGCTTCTACCGTTCAGCCGCCCTGCCATGGCCGACGCCCCGGAATCTCCCAGGCAGGTCACGACCCAGGCCGCCAGCCAATCGATCAAGACGCTGCTGGACACTCCCCCGTTCAAAAATCGGGAAACCGTCACCCGTTACCGTTTTGGCGATGACCCTCTCACTGCGAAACACAAGGCGCGCGGTGACGGCAAGCTTCCGGCCTGGCTTCAGTCGCTGCTGGACACCTTCAACAGCAATACTTTCAAACACGCAGCCTTTGGCCTGGAAATACTGTTATGGAGCCTGCTCGCGGGCTGCGTGGCGCTATTGGTCTGGCACTATCGCGACTGGCTGCGCACCTTTGTCAGCCGACGCGGGTCACTCAAACCCAACGTTGCCAAACCGGCACCCACACACTTATTCGGCCTGGAGCTGGGCACCGACACCTTGCCTGAGGACGTCGCCAGCGCTGCCGAAGAGCTATGGCTTACCCAACCAAGGGAAGCCCTTGGCCTGTTGTATCGCGGCCTGCTCAACCGACTGCTGCACGACTTCAACCTGCCTCTGAAAAGCGCGGACACCGAAGGCCAGGTCCTGGAACGCGTTCATCAACTGCAACAACCGCAGCTACTGGCCTTCAGCGATGAACTGACTCACCACTGGCAAAACCTCGCCTATGGCCACCGTCTTCCCCCCACCTGGGTACAACAGCAACTGTGTCGCGATTGGCGTGCCCTCTTCAGCCCGGGAGCCACCCAATGAACCGGCCAATGCTGTGGGTCGGCCTGCTGCTGGTATGTTTGCTGGGAGCCGGAGGCCTTTATGTTTGGCATATCGCAACGCCCTACGACGAGGTAGTCGACCGTGGCCCGTCGCCGCAAGTCATGGCAAACACCTACCTGGCGGCCGAATACTTTCTACGCCAGCAAGGCCTTGCAGTGGAGCATGCCAACAGTCTTGAAAGGCTTGCCGACCTGCCAGCCAAAGGGCACAGCTTGTTGCTGCTGGGTGAGCGCAGCAACATGACGCCACGCCAGGTGGACCAATTGCTGGACTGGGCAAAATCCGGTGGCCACTTGCTGCTGGTCGCCGAAGCGCTATGGGATGAAGAGACAGGCAACAGCGGCGACCTGCTGCTTGATCGGTTGAACATCCACCAAACATTGAGTGAGGCCGCTGACGAACCTACCTCCTCGCGCAGAAAGACAGCGCCGGACCTGACCAAACTGTATGTCGACAATGAAACTGCACCGGCCTACTTCAGCTTCGATACCGACTTCAGCCTCACCGATCCCAAGCACCTGGCGCAGTTTTCCGCCAACAGCGCCAGGTCCAGCCATTTGATGCAACGCAACTTCGGGCACGGCACCGTAACGGTTGTGACCGACAGCGATCTGTGGAAAACCCCGAGTATCGGCAAACACGATAACGCCTGGCTGTTGTGGTACCTCAACCAGGGCACGGACGTAACCTTGCTGTTCAACAGCGATGTGGACAATCTACTGACCCTGTTGATACGCAACTTTCCCCAGGCCCTGGTGGCGCTCATCGCGCTGATTGCCCTGGCACTCTGGCAGGCCGGTATGCGCCAAGGGCCAATCCGTACACCAGCACCCAAAGCACGCCGGCAGTTACAGGAACACTTGAAGGCCAGTGCCGACTTCCTGCTGCGACGCAGTGGCCAAGGCACGCTGTTGCAAGCGTTACAGGGTGATGTCCAGCGTGCTGCAAGGCGTCGCCACCCAGGCTTTGAACACCTCGAAACCGCTGAACAGTGGCAGGTACTTGAACGCCTGACGCGCCAACCCTCCCACGTCATCCGCCAGGCCCTCGGCCCACTCCCGGCAAAACGGCTCTCCAGCGCCGATTTCAGCCGGGAAGTAGCATGCCTGCAAACTCTGAGGAACGCCCTATGAGCGATTTTCCAACGGCCACTGACCAGACTGCCGAAAGCCTTCAACACGCCAGCCAACAGGCACAGGCCCTGCGCGTTGAACTGCGCAAGGCAGTGATTGGCCAGGATCAGGTGATCGACGACGTGCTCACCGCACTGATCGCAGGCGGCCATGTACTGCTTGAAGGCGTACCCGGCCTTGGTAAAACGCTGCTGGTGCGCGCGCTGGCCCGTTGTTTCGGTGGCGATTTCGCACGCATCCAGTTCACGCCGGACCTGATGCCCAGCGATGTCACCGGTCACGCCGTGTACGACCTGCACACCGAACAATTCAAGCTGCGCAAGGGGCCGCTGTTCACTCACCTGTTGCTGGCCGACGAAATCAACCGCGCCCCGGCCAAGACTCAGGCCGCCCTGCTTGAAGCCATGCAGGAGCGTCAAGTCACCCTTGAAGGTGAGGCACTGCCCATCGGCCAACCCTTCATGGTGCTGGCGACGCAAAACCCCATTGAACAGGAAGGCACCTACCCGCTGCCCGAGGCCGAGTTGGATCGGTTCATGTTCAAAGTGCGCATGGACTACCCCGATTCACAGCAGGAACTGGATATGGTGCGCGAAGTAACGCGCTCATCCCGGGCCGATATGCTGGACGTGCAGCCATTACGCACCGTGCTGCAAGCCGAGGATGTGCTGCAGTTACAGCGGATTGCCTGCGAACTGGCACTGGATGAACACGTACTCGACTATGCCGTACGCCTGGCCAGGGCTACTCGCAGCTGGCCGGGGCTGACCATCGGTGCAGGCCCTCGCGCCTCCATCGCCCTGGTACGCGGCGCCCGCGCCCGTGCTTTGCTGCGCGGGGGCGCGTTCGTCACTCCAGACGATATCAAGGGCTGCGCGTTGGCGGTGCTGCGCCACCGGGTTCGTATCGCTCCCGAACTGGACATCGACGGATTGGAAGTGGACCAGGTGCTCAAGCAGTTGCTGGACCAGATTCCGGCACCTCGGCAATGACCCGTCCATGAAGCCGACTCGTCTGCTGCTGATCTGGCTCGGCGTACTGCTGGGTTTGAACACCCTGCTGGGTGCCGCTGCGGCCTTACAGTTCAAGGTGCCCGACACCCTGTATTCGGTGGCTTGGGGCCTGCTGCTTGCGCTGTTTCTACTGGCGCTGCTGGACGCCTTGCGCTTAAGCCGCCTGCCGTGTGCTCGCGTGCGGCGGCAGATGCCAGGTAGCCTGGCCCTGGGTCGTTGGGGCGATGTGCGTCTGACGCTCGAACACGATTACCCACAGCCGCTGACGGTACAGGTATTCGACCATGCGCCTGACGGCCTGAGCATGGAGAACATGCCCCAATCCATCGAACTGCGCCCCGGTCTAAGCAGCGAACTGGGCTATCGCCTGCGCCCCTTACGACGCGGGCACTTCAGTTTCAGCCGTTGTGAGATTCACCTGCCCAGCCCCTTGGGGCTCTGGTCCGCGAGGCGTCTGGTTGAGGCCCGCGATACGACCCGTGTTTACCCGGATTTCGCCCATCTGTATGGCGCACAGTTATTGGGGGTGGACAATTGGTTGAGCCAACTGGGCATACGTCAACGCCAGCGGCGAGGGCTCGGGCTGGAGTTTCATCAGTTACGCGAGTTTCGCGAAGGCGACAGCCTGCGGCAGATCGACTGGAAAGCCACCGCGCGCCAGCGCACGCCAATCGCCCGGGAATATCAGGACGAGCGCGACCAGCAAATTGTGTTCATGCTTGATTGTGGCCGGCGCATGCGCAGCCAGGACGCAGAACTCTCTCACTTCGATCACGCCCTCAATGCGTGTTTGCTGCTCAGCTATGTCGCCTTGCGCCAAGGCGACGCGGTGGGGCTATGCACTTTTGCCTGTGACCAGCCCCGCTACCTGGCGCCCGTCAAGGGCACCGGCCAACTGAACCTGTTGCTCAATGCCGTATACGACCTCGACACCACCCGCCGCACCGCCGACTACCAAGCCGCCGCCAGCCAGTTACTGGCCCGACAAAAACGCAGGGCGCTCGTCATTGTGGTCACCAATCTACGGGATGAAGACGATGAAGAACTGCTGACGGCGGTTAAACGCATCGGTCGGCAACACCGGGTACTGGTCGCCAGCCTGCGGGAAGACGTGCTCGACCAACTGCGCCAATCCCCCGTGCAAACCTTGCCCGAAGCGCTGGCCTACAGCGGCACCATCGACTACCTCAATAAAAGAAACGATCTGCATGAGCGCTTGAGCGCGCACGGCTTGTCGGTACTGGATACGCTGCCCTCAGGGCTTGGAGCGGCCTTGGTGACGCGTTATTTGGGCTGGAAAAAAGCGGGCGTATTGTGAAACATGCGCACCACCACGGCCTGGTTAATCACACCCGGGCCGGGGCGACAGCGCGCAATGTCTAGGCGGAAGCCTGCAAAGGATCAAAACTGAAGTAATGCCACAGGGCATTGATCAATTGCTCATATGCCTCGGGCGCTTCGACCACACTGAACCCTGAGTCATAGTGTTGCGGGTTGACGTCTTCATGGCTCCATAAGCAGGTTGCGGTGAGGTCAATTGCCTGGAAATCACCGTCAGCTGTAGGAATTTTCAAACGCAGCTCAAACGCCACATCGACCATCATGGGTAATTGGCTGATCAACATCAGCCCGTCTTTGGACACGTTACCCAAGTAGCCAATAGGCTTGTCCGTAAGCCGGTTGAACACTTTCAGGAAACATGACAACTGGTGCCGCTCAATCCGTCGGTCGGTAAACATGTTGAAATCGCCATCCATTGGCCATGAGTCTGGCCGCGCCAGTGATTCGGAACGGGCGATAGGGCCCGCTCTCCCTGGGGATCAGCGCGACTACAGCATGCGCTTTGTCGCTCTACAGCTGCCAACCCCAAGCATTCCATTCGTTTGAACATAACCTTGTACAAACGAACACTCAAAGAATAGCTCAAGACTGGCGCCGGGCGAGCTATAGAATGACAAATATCATCAAAGTGACGCCGGGCGTGGTTGCGCAACGCTCGCGCCGGAGTAATGTCCCAGTTGCTGCAGGGTGTCGAGCCGGGCACGGGCACGGTAGGCATACTCGCTGGACGGGTACTGATTGATGATGAACTGGTAGGTTTGCACCGCATCGACAAACAATTTTTGCCGTTCCAGGCATTGCCCGCGCAACATCGAGACTTCCGGTTGCACATAGCGACGGGTACGGCTCTCGCGGTCTACCTGGGACAACTCCAGGGTAACGCGCTCGCAATCACCCACCCCATAGGCACGGTAAGCATTGTTCAAATGATGGTCCATCGACCAGCGGGTACAGCCGACGACACTGACGGCCAAGGCAGCAATGAGCAAAATTCGCATGGGGTTCTCCTGTCTTGTGCAGTGTATCGACCCCTCGTCGAAAATCTTCAAGGATGTTCGTCTATTCGATTGGAGCGAAAACAAGCGAATCATCGATAAGTAGTGCAAACGAACAATGACTACAACCAAAGAGCATAGTAGCCTTCCCCAGCGCTTGAACTCAGGAGTCTGTGCATGTCCGTCCGTCGTACCAAAATCGTCGCCACCCTTGGCCCGGCCAGTAACTCGCCGGAAGTCCTCGAACAGCTGATTCTGGCTGGTTTGGACGTTGCCCGTCTGAACTTCTCCCACGGCACCCCGGACGAGCACAAGGCTCGCGCCAAGCTGGTGCGTGACTTGGCCGCCAAGCACGGCCGCTTCGTGGCATTGCTGGGTGACCTGCAAGGCCCGAAAATCCGTATCGCCAAATTCGCCAACAAGCGAATCGAACTGAAGATCGGTGACAAGTTCAACTTCTCCACCAGCCATTCGCTGACCGAAGGCAACCAGGACGTCGTAGGTATCGACTACCCGGACCTGGTCAAGGATTGCGGTGTCGGTGACGAACTGCTGCTGGACGACGGTCGCGTGGTCATGCGCGTCGACACAGCGACCCCCACCGAACTGAACTGCACCGTGATCATCGGTGGTCCGCTGTCCGACCACAAAGGCATCAACCGCCGCGGCGGTGGCCTGACGGCGCCAGCCCTGACTGAAAAAGACAAGGCCGACATCAAGCTCGCCGCCGAAATGGAAGTGGACTACCTCGCCGTGTCCTTCCCGCGCGACGCCGCCGACATGGAATACGCCCGTAAACTGCGCGACGAAGCCGGCGGCACCGCTTGGCTGGTGGCGAAGATCGAACGCGCCGAAGCCGTGGCCAATGACGAAACCCTCGACGGCCTGATCAAGGCGTCCGACGCAGTCATGGTTGCCCGTGGCGACCTGGGCGTGGAAATCGGTGACGCCGAGCTGATCGGTATCCAGAAGAAGATCATCCTGCACGCACGCCGCCACAATAAAGCGGTGATCGTGGCGACCCAGATGATGGAGTCGATGATCCAGAACCCGATGCCAACCCGTGCCGAAGTGTCTGACGTGGCCAACGCCGTGCTCGACTACACCGACGCCGTGATGCTCTCGGCTGAAAGTGCTGCCGGCCCGTACCCGCTCGAAGCCGTCCAGGCGATGGCGCGTATCTGCGTCGGTGCCGAAAAGCACCCGACCAGCAAGACCTCCAGCCACCGTATCGGCAAAGTGTTCGAAAGCTGCGACCAGAGCATCGCGCTGGCAGCCATGTACACCGCCAACCACTTCCCGGGCGTTAAAGCGATCATCGCCTTGACCGAAAGTGGCTACACGCCGTTGATCATGTCGCGCATCCGTTCCTCGATCCCGATCTACGCGTTCTCCCCGCACCGCGAAACCCAGGCCCGCGCGGCCATGTTCCGTGGCGTGTACACCGTCCCGTTTGACCCGGCATCCCTGCCGCCAAACCAAGTCAGCCAGGCGGCTATCGACGAACTGCTTAAACGTGGCGTTGTGGAAAAAGGCGACTGGGTCATCCTGACCAAGGGCGACAGCTACCACACCATCGGCGGCACCAACGGCATGAAAATCCTGCACGTTGGCGACCCAATGGTCTGAGTGACACGCTGAAAAACAAAAGCCCCGCCATGTGAATGGCGGGGCTTTTTGCATTTCAAGGCAGGGTGACGGGTTAAATTAGAGGGCCTCATCGCAGGCAAGCCAGCTCTCACATTTTACTGCGTACACCCCTGAAGGAGCTCGGTCGAATGTGGGAGCGGGCTTGCTCGCGAATACGTCGGCCCCGTCAACGCACATTCATCGCCGAGAAATAAAGGCCGACAACGCCGCAATCGCTTCCGGCGATTTCAAGCGCTGAGTAAACAACGCCCCCTCTTCCTCGATCACTTGCCGCAACTGCTCGCGATCAACACTTTTCATCAGGTGTTTGCTGACCTGCACCGCCCCTGGCGCCAGGGTTTCAAAGCGCTCGGCAATCTCTCGCGCTTTGGCCAACGCCGCTTTGCCGCTGCCCAACGCCTCGGTCGCAATCCCCCATGCCGCCGCCTGCTCGCCCGTAAAACCTTCGCCTAGCAGCAACAATTCTGCCGCTTTCGCATGCCCCAACAGACGCGGCAGGATCAGACTTGAGCCAAACTCGGGGCACAACCCCAAATTAACGAATGGCATGCGCAAGCGTGCATCGCGACTGATATACACCAGGTCGCAATGCAGCAGCAGGGTCGTGCCGATACCGACTGCCGCGCCCGCTACAGCGGCAATGACCGGTTTGCGGCAGTTGAGCAGGCTTTTCATGAAGTGGAACGGTGGGCTGTCGAGGTCACTGGGCGGCTGTTCGAGGAAGTCGGCAATATCGTTGCCGGCCGTGAAGCAGTCGCTACTGCCCTGGATCAACACGGCACTGACGCCTGAGTCCGCATCAGCCTGTTCCAGCGCCTCGGCCAGTTGCGTGTACATGGCGCGCGTCAGGGCGTTTTTCTTGTCGGGACGATTGAGCTGCAAGGTCAGCAGCCCGCGTTCGCGTTGCAGCAGGATGGCGTCAGTCATGGCGAATCTCGCGGCTGTAGAATTCAGCGCTCAACCACGAGGCAGGAACACATCGGCCAGCAGTTGATTGCGCGGCAGCCCGGCCAGGAACAGGCGCTTGGAAAACGCCTCTACGCTGACGGGGTGCCCGCAGAGTAAGGCCAGAGTTTGCCGCGAAACAAGCCGCAGTTGCGCCAATACCGGGTCCAGCTCAGCCGAGGTCCACAGCTCAACCGTCAGGTTCGGATGCTGCGCAGCCAGCTGCGCGAGGGGCTCAGCCAAATAATGCGCCTCGCCATCATGGGCCAGGTGAATCACGCGAATAGCGCCCTGATGATCCTGGCGCAACGCCTCACGCAACACACCCCACAAAGGGCCCAGGCCCGTGCCGGACGCCAACAGCCATAGCGGCCGCGATTGCCAGTCGGGATCGTAGTGCAATGCCCCTCCCCTTAACTCGCCCAACTGCAACACGTCGCCTACCTGCAACTGCCGGGCGATATCGCTGAACTGGCCGGGCTGACGGCAATCGAGATGAAACTCTAGAAATGCATCTTCCTGGGGCAAGCTCGCCAACGAATACGGACGCGCCACCTGCCCCGCCCACACCACCAGATGCTGGCCGGCCCGGTAGCGAAGGCCACGCTCCGGTTGCAGGCGCAGGCGCAGCACATTCACATTTAACCAATCAACACCCACCACCTTGGCCGGCAAACCGTCACGCAGCGGATCAAACGCGTCGACCTGCACATCTGCGATGACCTGGCACTGGCAGGCCAACCGCCAGCCATCCTGGCGTTGCGCCGGGGTAAGGGCATCGGGTTGCTTGTCTTCGACCTCACCCCGGCACCGCACCAGACACGCATGGCAACTGCCCGCCCGGCAACTGTAAGGCACAGCCACACCCGCCGTATTCAAGGCATCCAGCAGGTTGCTGCCGGTGGCGACCGACCAGTGGCGTTCGCCGACACGCAGTTCAGGCATATAAGGTCTCAATCAGAAGGGGCTGCGTACAGGGAATCACGCCCGACACAGTTTGACCATAGTCGGGTGTATCGGCCACCGCGCCGGGTTATACTGCCGCGCCTTTTTAGCGTCGCGCCTGCTGCACTCGGCGTGCCTTGGAAAGGTGACTTCAGCCGACCGATGTACCCCACTGAAGCCACCTTTATTGAATGTTCCCGTCTTATAGAGGAGCGCGACTCATGACCGTGATCAAGCAAGACGACCTGATTCAGAGCGTTGCCGACGCCCTGCAATTCATTTCCTACTACCACCCCGTTGACTTCATCCAGGCGATGCACGAAGCCTACCTGCGCGAAGAATCCCCGGCAGCCCGTGACTCCATCGCGCAGATCCTGATCAACTCGCGCATGTGTGCCACCGGCCATCGCCCGATCTGCCAGGACACCGGTATCGTCACCGTATTTGTACGTGTAGGCATGGACGTGCGCTGGGATGGCGCCACGATGAGCCTGGACGACATGATCAACCAAGGCGTGCGCCAGGCCTACAACCTGCCGGAAAACGTCCTGCGCGCATCCATCCTGGCCGACCCGGCTGGCGCGCGTAAAAACACCAAGGACAACACCCCTGCAGTCATCCACTACTCCATCGTCCCGGGTAACACCGTGGAAGTGGACGTGGCCGCTAAAGGTGGTGGTTCCGAGAACAAGTCGAAAATGGCCATGCTCAACCCGTCCGACTCGATCGTCGACTGGGTGCTCAAGACCGTTCCGACCATGGGCGCCGGCTGGTGCCCACCGGGCATGCTGGGCATCGGCATCGGCGGCACCGCCGAGAAAGCCGCCGTGATGGCCAAGGAAGTGTTGATGGAATCCATCGACATCCACGAGCTGAAAAAGCGCGGCCCGCAGAACCGTATCGAAGAGATGCGCCTGGAGCTGTTCGAGAAGGTCAACCAACTGGGCATCGGTGCCCAGGGCCTGGGTGGCCTGACCACCGTGCTCGACGTAAAAATCATGGACTACCCGACCCACGCAGCCTCGCTGCCGGTGTGCATGATCCCCAACTGCGCCGCCACCCGTCACGCGCACTTCGTGCTCGACGGTTCGGGCCCGGCGTCGCTGGAAGCGCCACCGCTGGACGCTTACCCGGAAATCGTCTGGGAAGCCGGCCCGTCGGCCCGTCGCGTCAACCTCGACACCCTGACCCCGGAAGACGTGCAGAGCTGGAAGCCGGGCGAAACCGTCTTGCTCAACGGCAAGATGCTCACCGGCCGCGACGCTGCGCACAAGCGCATGGTCGAGATGCTCAACAAGGGTGAAACCTTGCCGGTGGACCTCAAGGGTCGCTTCATCTACTACGTCGGCCCGGTTGATCCGGTGCGCGAAGAAGTGGTTGGCCCGGCAGGCCCGACCACCGCGACGCGGATGGACAAGTTCACCCGTCAGATCCTCGAGCAAACCGGCCTGCTGGGCATGATCGGCAAATCCGAGCGCGGCCCGACCGCCATCGAAGCGATCAAGGACCACAAAGCCGTGTACCTGATGGCCGTTGGCGGCGCCGCTTACCTGGTGGCGCAAGCCATCAAGAAGTCGCGCGTGGTCGCGTTTGCCGAACTGGGCATGGAAGCGATCTACGAGTTCGACGTGAAAGACATGCCGGTCACCGTAGCGGTGGACAGCAAGGGCGAATCCGTCCACATCACCGGTCCTGCCATCTGGCAGAAAAAGATCAGTGAAAGCTTGGCGGTAGAGGTGCAGTAAGCACTTCCCTCGCAAGGATAAAGGCGACTGCGGCCCCATGGCCCAGTCGCCTTTTTTATGACTGGCAATGTTGCAATGACAAACACGATCATGTGGGAGCTGGCTTGCCTGCGATGCAGGCACATCGGTTTTTCAGTGACCCCGAGGTGATGCCATCGCAGGCAAGCCAGCTCCCACACAAGCCTGCATGCCACAAGATCCAAGCAGCCCATGCTATGGTGCTCACCCCTTACTGTGCCTGCCCATCACCGTATGATCGTGATCCCACGCCCCCTGCGCCTGACCTTCTACTCACTGTTGATCATCGCCGGTGCGGTGCTGGCCGCCGCCTTGGCCACCCGCCATGCCGAGCGCCAGGCCCTGGTGGATGACGCCGCTCGCGCCAACCAACAGCTGGCGCTGTACGCAAACTCCCTGCACACCCTGATCGAACGCTACCGCGCCCTGCCCGCCGTACTGGCACTGGACTCGGAAATGATCAGCGCCTTGAAAGGCCCGCTGGATGCCACCACCCAGGACCTGCTTAACCGCAAGCTGGCGCGCATCAACGGTGCCGCGCAATCCTCCACCCTGGAGCTGATGGACCGCACCGGCCTGGCCGTGGCGGCCAGTAACTGGAACCTGCCCAGCAGTTATGTCGGGCACAACTACGCGTTTCGGCCTTATTTCAGCCAGACCCTGAGCCAGGGCACCGGGCGTTTTTATGCGGTGGGGGTAACCACAGGCATTCCGGGCTACTTCCTCTCCAGCGCGGTGGTCGATGAACACGAACAGTTCCTCGGCGCTATGGTGGTGAAGCTGGAGTTTCCCGAACTCGAACGCGAATGGGCCCAAGGCAATGACCTGCTGCTGGTCAGCGACGCGCGCGGCATCGTGTTTATCGCCAATCAACCGGGCTGGCGTTACCGCAACTTGCGTCCGTTGTCGGCCAGCGACCTCACTGAACTCAAAGCCACCCGCCAATACGACAAAAAACAACTGCGGCCGCTGGACACCCAGACGTTGCAGCGCTTCGACGAGAACAGCCACCTGATGCGCGTCAACGGCCCCGACGGCAGCGCCAACTACATCTGGGAATCCCTGCCGCTGAAGGCCGAAGGCTGGACCTTGCACCTGTTGCGCAAGCCGCAGTTCGCCTTTGAAGACCAACGCAATGCCGGGCTTGCGGCTGCCGGCTCCTGGCTGGCGCTGGTGTTCCTGGTGCTGTTCCTGACTCAACGCTGGCGCCTAGCCCGCTTGCGCCAACGCAGCCGCGAAGAGCTCGAACAGCTTGTCGAGGAGCGCACTCAGGCCCTGCGCACGGCGCAAGATGGCCTGGTGCAATCAGCCAAGCTGGCGGCACTGGGCCAGATGTCCGCCGCCCTCGCCCATGAAATCAACCAGCCACTGACCGCCCAGCGCATGCAGTTGGCGACCTTGCGGCTGCTGCTGGACCATGGCCGCGTGGACGATGCCTACAAGGCGCTCACCCCGCTGGACGACATGCTCACGCGCATGGCCGCACTCACCGGCCACCTCAAGACGTTCGCCCGTAAAAGCCCCAGCGGCCTGCGCGAAAGGTTGGACCTGGCGACAGTCGTCGACCAATCCTTGCACCTGCTCGACGCGCGGTTGCGCGATGAGGCCATCGGCGTGGTGCTGGACCTGACCCGCCCTGCCTGGGTCCGCGGCGATGCTATCCGCCTGGAGCAGGTACTGATCAATCTGTTGCGCAACGCCCTCGACGCCATGGCGGACAAACCGCGCAAACGCCTGGAAATCCGCCTGCACGCCGACCAGCAACTCTGGCAATTGACCGTCAGCGACAGCGGCGGCGGGATTGCCGAAGAGCACTTGAACAGTGTCTTCGATCCGTTCTTTACGACCAAACCCGTGGGGGATGGGCTCGGCCTCGGGCTGGCGGTTTCCTATGCCATCGTGCACGAACTCGGCGGTCGCCTGCTCGCCGGCAACCGTGGCGACGGTGCGGTGTTTACCCTGACCTTGCCGATTGTGCTGGAGACGCCTGAGCTATGTTGAACGCGGTGATTGTGGTCGATGACGAAGCCAGCATTCGCACGGCCGTCGAGCAATGGCTGAGCCTGTCGGGGTTTGACGTGCAGTTGTTCAGCCGCGCTGAAGAATGCCTGGCGCAATTGCCCAAGGATTTCCCCGGGGTGATCTTGAGCGACGTGCGCATGCCGGGGCTCAGCGGCCTGGAGCTGTTGGCCGAAGTGCAACGACGCGATGCCGACTTGCCGGTGATATTGCTCACCGGCCATGGCGACGTGCCGATGGCTGTGGAAGCCATGCGCGACGGTGCCTACGACTTTCTGGAAAAACCCTTCAGCCCGGATGCCTTGCTCAACAGCCTGCGTCGCGCGCTGGACAAGCGCGGGCTGATCCTGGAAAACCGCCGCCTGCATCAACAGGCCGACCATCGGGCGCAGCTGGAATCCAGCCTGCTGGGCGTGTCCCGGAGTTTACAGAACCTGCGGCGCCAGGTACTTGATCTGGCCAGCTTGCCCGTCAACGTGTTGATTCGTGGCGAGACCGGCAGCGGCAAGGAATTGGTCGCCCGCTGCCTGCATGATTTTGGCCCGCGCGCGAAAAAGCCGTTTGTCGCGCTCAACTGTGCAGCGATCCCCGAGCAGTTGTTTGAGGCCGAGCTGTTCGGCCACGAAAGCGGCGCGTTCACCGGCGCCCAGGGCAGGCGCATCGGCAAGCTGGAGTACGCCCATGGCGGCACACTGTTTCTCGATGAAATCGAAAGCATGCCGTTGGCCCAGCAGGTGAAACTGTTGCGCGTGTTGCAGGAACAGAAACTCGAGCGTCTGGGCTCCAATCAAAGTATTCACGTGGACTTGCGCATCATCGCCGCCAACAAGCCCGACCTGCTCGAAGAGGCCCGCGCCGGGCGTTTTCGCGAAGATTTGGCCTACCGACTGAACGTCGCGCAACTGCGCCTGCCGCCGTTGCGCGAGCGCCGTGAAGATATTCCGCTACTGTTCGAGCACTTTGCACACAGCGCCGCCGAGCGCCTGGGCCGCAGCGCAGAACCCTTGAGCGGCGCGCAACTGGGGCGCCTGCTCAGCCATGACTGGCCGGGCAATGTGCGTGAGTTGGCCAACGTCGCCGAACGCCAGGTGCTGGGCCTTGGCGAACCGGAGCCGGATGGTATCGAAGCGGGGCAATCCCTGGCAGCGCAGCAGGAAGCCTTCGAGGCTCATTGCCTGAAAGCGGCGCTGGTTCGGCACAAAGGCGATATCAAGGCGGTGCTGGCCGAGTTGCAACTGCCGCGTCGAACCCTCAATGAAAAGATGCAGCGGCATGGGTTGGTGCGGGATACGTTTCTGTAGGCTGAATTTTTTATTGCCTGGCAGGACGCCTTCGCGAGCAAGCCCGCTCCCCCATTCGACCGCATCCCTCCAGTTGGAATGGGATCGAATGTGGGAGCGGGCTTGCTCGCGAAGGAGCCAGTAGAGCCATAAGCGGATTTTCGCTCATCACCCTCAAACTATCAGCGACTTTCCGCTCAGAAAATTCTTCAAACCCTTCTAAACCGGGCCTTCAACTATTTGGCACAGCTCCTGCTATAGCCCGAACCAGGCTGCGCTCGCGCCGCTCCACAAAAACAATTAGATGAAGGATCCTTCAATGGATAACTCCAACACCTTGCCTCTGGGGTCGGCGGCTGCGCCGGCAAAAGAACGCAGTACGTCCAGCCGGATCAAATCGATCTTCAGCGGCTCCGTCGGCAACATGGTCGAGTGGTATGACTGGTACGTCTACGCCGCCTTCTCGCTGTACTTCGCCAAAGCCTTCTTCCCCGCCGGTTCTTCCACCGCCCAGTTGATGAACACCGCCGCCATCTTTGCCGTGGGCTTCATCATGCGCCCGATCGGTGGCTGGCTGATGGGCCTCTACGCCGACTACAAGGGCCGCAAGGCCGCACTGATGGCCTCGGTATTGCTGATGTGCTTCGGCTCGCTGCTGATCGCATTGACCCCGGGCTACGACACCATCGGCATCGGCGCACCGATCATGCTGGTGTTCGCACGCTTGCTGCAAGGCCTGTCGGTCGGCGGCGAGTACGGCACCTCGGCCACCTATTTGAGTGAAATGGCGACCAAGGAACGTCGCGGTTTCTTCTCCAGCTTCCAGTACGTGACCCTGATCTCCGGCCAGCTCATCGCCCTGGCCGTATTGATCATTCTGCAACAAACCCTGACCACCGAGCAGCTGTATGCCTGGGGCTGGCGCATCCCGTTCGCCATCGGCGCCTTGTGCGCAGTGGTCGCGCTGTTCTTGCGTCGCGGCATGGAAGAAACCGAGTCGTTCACCAAAAAGGAAAAAGCCAAGGAAAGCGCGATGCGCACCTTGATGCGCCACCCCAAGGAAGTGTTGACCGTGGTCGGCCTGACCATGGGCGGCACCCTGGCGTTCTACACCTACACCACCTACATGCAGAAATACCTGGTGAACACCGTCGGCATGAGCATCTCCGACTCCACCACCATTTCAGCCGCCACGCTGTTTCTGTTCATGTGCCTGCAACCCCTGGTCGGCGGGCTGTCCGACAAAGTCGGCCGGCGGCCGATCCTGATCGCGTTCGGTATCCTCGGCACGCTGTTCACCGTGCCGATCCTCACCACCCTGCACACCATCCAAAGCTGGTGGGGCGCGTTCTTTCTGATCATGGCAGCGCTGATCATTGTCAGCGGCTACACCTCGATCAATGCGGTGGTAAAAGCCGAGCTGTTCCCTACGGAAATCCGCGCCCTGGGCGTGGGCCTGCCGTATGCACTGACCGTTTCGATTTTCGGCGGCACCGCTGAATACATCGCACTGTGGTTCAAGAGCATTGGCATGGAGACCGGTTACTACTGGTATGTGACCGCGTGTATCGCGGTGTCGCTGGTGGTCTACGTGACCATGAAAGACACCCGCAAGCATTCGCGGATTACCACGGACTAAAGGCTGGGCGCAGTAAAAAATGTGGGAGCGGGATTGCTCGCGAACGCGGTGGATCAGTCAGTATGTCCGTTGACTGAAACCCTGCATTCGCGAGCAAGCCCGCTCCCACATTTCGTTGCGTAGGGTTTCTTAAACAGTGTCAGGTCAGCTCTACGGACTGCTGACGACCATACCGGCGCTGCGCATACGACGCCCCGGCAATCATCACCACCAGTACCGCCGCCAACACCGCCGATGAACCGATGGTGCCGAAATCCAGCCCACCCTTTTCATGAGGTTTGGTGAGGAAGTCGCCCAGGGTCGCACCAAACGGCCGGGTCAATACAAACGCCACCCAGAACAACAGCACCGAGGAGATTTTGGTGAAGTATTTGAGTGCCACTACCACCGCAATAGCCGAGCCGATCAGCAAAGCGCCGCCAGCGAAACCCAACCCGGAATCATCCGCGAGGAAGTCGCCCAACGCGGTGCCCAAGGTGTTCGAGAACAGAATCGCCATCCAATAAAACAGTTCGCCCCGAAAAGTCTGGACCTTGTTCACGTTCAGCGAATCACCGCTGACATGCCACAGGGCAAAGATGATCATCAGGATCGCGATCAGGATCATCGAGCCCGTCGCATAGCCAAGGCCCAGGGTACGGTCCATGAAATCCGACATCGTGGTGCCCGCCGTGCTGGTGGACAGAATCACGATCCAGTACAGCACCGGGTTGTAGGTTTTCGACCAGAGCTGTGTCACCAGGGTGACGAGAAACACACTGATCAGGATCATCGAGCTGATGGCGTACCCGACATTCAGGGTCATCGACAGCAAATCCCCGGCGGTTTCGCCCAGGGTCGTTGCGCAGATTTTCATGACCCA
Source organism: Pseudomonas sp. UBT (assembly GCF_050915955.1). Taxonomy (NCBI): domain Bacteria; kingdom Pseudomonadati; phylum Pseudomonadota; class Gammaproteobacteria; order Pseudomonadales; family Pseudomonadaceae; genus Pseudomonas; species Pseudomonas sp. UBT. The sequence continues at coordinate 460,053 of NZ_CP168079.1, forward strand.
GAACGCCAGGGTGATCTGAGGAAGTTTGTTCATGGTGCAGAAGGCTCCGAAGCTCAGTCTTTCAATGGGCCGACTTAGAGGGGTGTCGACCTGGCGCGCAGACTGAACGTGGCGCTGTGAAAAATAGGTGGGCACTAAATGAAAATTCCATACAGCCGATGGAAATTCGCCGCCATGAATTGCAGTATGGCGCCTTCACCGAACCCAACAGCAGGAACCCCGGCCATGTCTGACGATATCCATTTTTACGAACCCGCCAATGGCCACGGCCTGCCACACGACCCGTTCAATGCCATCGTCGGCCCACGGCCCATCGGCTGGATTTCCTCCCACGACAGCGAAGGCCGTCTGAACCTGGCGCCCTACAGTTTCTTCAATGCGTTCAACTACATCCCGCCGATCATTGGGTTTTCCAGCGTCGGGCGCAAAGACAGCCTGAACAACATCGAGCAGACCGGCGAGTTTGTGTGGAACCTGGCCACTCGCCCGCTGGCCGAGCAGATGAACCAGAGTTGCGCAGCGGTAGCGCCGCAGGTGAATGAGTTCGAACTGTCCGGCCTGACGCCGGTGGCCTCGAAAATCGTCGGCGTGCCGCGTGTGGGCGAGAGCCCGGTGTCGTTCGAATGCAAGGTGACGCAGATTATTCAGCTGCAGCGCGCCGACAAGCAGTTGGTGCCAAGCTGGCTGGTGCTCGGCGAGGTCGTTGCCGTGCACATCGCCAAGTGGCTGCTCAAGGATGGGATTTACGACACCGCCGCCGCCGAGCCGATATTGCGTGGCGGTGGCCCGGCGGATTACTTCCAGTTGGGGCCGGAGGCACTGTTCAAGATGTATCGTCCAGGCGCCACTGCGCGCTGATTGGAATGCAATAAAAATGTGGGAGCGGGCTTGCTCGCGAAAGCGGTGGATCAGTCAATATTTCCAGTGACTGACGCTCTGCATTCGCGAGCAAGCCCGCTCCCACATTTGGATCGGCGGTGTTGTTTAGTTGGCGGCTGTTGACCAGGTCAACTGACCCTCTTCGTCCACATCCACCAGCCGCACCAATTGCGCGGCAGCCGCATCGTCGGCGTCGTCAGCGGTCTTGAACGTTTGTCCATCAAGGACCTTGTGAAAGCGCGGTGCGCCCATGCCATCCAGTGCCTTGACGGCAATGGCAGCGCTGTAGCCACCCTCTTCTTCTCGCACCAAGGCGGAAACGGCTTCGTGGTGGGCAAACTCTTTACGTGCCATGTTGCAAGTCCTGGCCAATGGGAAAGTCGGCCATTCTAAAGCACTAACCGGCCAGTTGCAGGTACTCGCCGTAGGCATGCGCAGCGGATGCCTCGGTAAAGGTCTGGAAGTCCATGCTGCGCACGACCATGTCGTTCAACAGCTCGGTAAAGATCATCAGGGCCGGCGAACTGAAGTAGGCGCTCATCGCCTGCTCGCTGCTCCAGAAGCCAGAGACCAGCCATACATCGGGATCGACCTGGGAATGCTGCAATGAAAACTGCAGGCAACCCTGAGCCTGACGGCCCGGTTCGATCAAACTGCTCAAGCGTGCACCGAGTTCGGTGCTGCACCCGGTACGGGCGCGGATAAAGGCCATATGGCTCGCGGGAATGGGGGTGGACATGTTCGACTCTCCCGTTGAGAAGTGATGCTCGGCAAACACTGTGAGGGCGTGTTGCCACAGGATCAAAGATAGCGGCGCAGGTGTGGGCGTGGTTAGTCAATTCCTGCAGGCTTATTGCACAATCCTGCGAGAAGCGTAGATAAGACGTTTGGCACCCGGCATTTATTCCATGCACAGGCTCAGTGTTTCAAGCAGATGACAGGCATCGCGCTTGCCTGATTCACGACGTATCGCAGGATCAGGCAAGGATTGTGCAGAATCGACGTAACACTTTTTGAAACGTCACCGCTAAGCTGAGCCCATCAAAGAAGCTTGTAGAGGACACTCCATGTCGTCGCCGGAACATACGTCCATTCCCCTCGATGCCGAGACGGAAAAACAGCGCGTCGAACTCGCCAGCATCGTGCACCGACATACTTGGGAAGATGGCTCCTACGGCACGGCGATCACCTCGTTGTTCCTGAACCGCCACAACACACCGCGCGACTTCATGCCGGTGCTGGTCGAACCGGCCCTGTGCATCCTTGCCAGTGGCAGTAAGGAAGTGCGCCTGGCAGACGAGATTTTTGCCTACGACCCCCTCAACTATTTGGTGTTTTCGGTCGCAATGCCGGTGGCCGGCCGGATCATCGACGCGACGCCGCAAGACCCTAACCTGTCGGTGCGGATCAATATCGACCCGGCGCAACTGACCGCGTTGATTGCCGAGGCCGGCCCGATGGGCGTGCCATCGCGTCCGACTTCTCGCGGCATGTACGTCGACCGCATCGACGCCCAGTTGCTGGACGCCGTGCTGCGCCTGACGCGCTTACTGGACACCCCCAAAGACATCGCGATGCTCGCACCGTTGATCAACCGCGAAATCCTCTACCGGTTGCTGCGTGGTCCGCAAGGCTACCGACTGTATGAAATTGCCGTGGCCAACAGTCAGAGCCATCGTGTGAGCCAGGCGATCAAGTGGCTGAACGGCAACTATGAGCAGCCGCTGCGTATTGATGACCTCGCCAAGGAAGTGAACCTCAGTGTCTCGACCTTGCACCACCGCTTCAAGGCGATCACTGCCATGAGCCCGTTGCAATACCAGAAGCAGTTGCGTTTGCAGGAGGCGCGGCGGTTGATGATCGCCGAAGGGCTTGAGGCCTCGGCGGCGGCGTATCGGGTGGGGTATGAAAGCCCGTCACAATTCAGCCGGGAATACAGCCGGTTGTTTGGGGCGCCACCGCTGAGAGATTTGGCCCGGTTGCGCCAAAGCATCTGACCCAAAGGCGTTCAAAATGTGGGAGCGGGCTTGCTCGCGAAAGCGGTGGATCAGTCAAAGTTTTCGGTGACTGACACTCTGCATTCGCGAGCAAGCCCGCTCCCACATTTGATCCTCTGTGTGCTTTAGTCCAGGGTTCGCGGGAGCTGTAAGGTGACCCGCAAACCACCCTCGCGCAGGTTCTGCAAACTCACTTCGCCGCCATGGCTGTGGGCGATGTTACGTGCGATACCCAAGCCCAGGCCATAACCCTGCTGCTGGCCGGCCAAACGAAAATGCGGTTCAAACACTTGCTCCAGCCGCTGCTCCGGCACGCCTGGCCCCTCGTCATCGACGTGCAGGATGAATTCCGCGCCATCGTCCTCGATATGCAAGTGGGCGTTCTGCCCGTACTTCAACGCGTTATCGATCAGGTTGCCGATGCAGCGTTTAAGCGCCAGCGGCTTGCCCGGGTACGGTGCCAGGGCGCGGCCTTGCTGCGTGATGCGGCCGTTGCCGTTGGGCGCCAGGTAGGGTTCTACCAGGCAATCGAGCACGTGATTGAGGTCGACCGGTTCGATGTTTTCATGGATATCGGTGTCTTTCACGCATTGCAGCGCGCCCTTGACCAACAACTCCAGCTCATCCAGGTCACGGCCGAATTTGTTTTGCAGGTTCTCGTCTTCAAGCAGTTCCACACGCAGGCGCAGGCGCGTGATCGGCGTGCGCAAATCGTGGGATATTGCACTGAATAATTGGCTGCGCTCGGTCAGGTAGCGGCTGATGCGTTCACGCATGGCATTGAATGCACGGCCCACTTCCACCACTTCACTGCCGCCGCCTTCGGCCACCGGCTCCACATCCGCGCCCAGGGACATGTCGCGTGCCGCCCGTGCCAGGCGCTTGAGCGGCCGGCTCTGCCAGTGCACCAGCAGGCCGATAAACAACAACAAAAAGCCGCTGGTCAACACGATGAACCACACCTGCTGCGAAGGCAGGCCTTGTTCTTCAAGGCTGGTGTAGGGTTCGGGCAACAGCGAGGCAATGTACAACCACTCGCCCGGCGCAAGCTGGATCTGAGTGACCAACACGGGCGGGTTGACCGGTTCGAGCGTCAGCGCGTAATGCGCCCAGGAGCGCGGCAGTTCATCGAGCTTCAAGCCGGCATTGAAAATACGCAGGTCCTCGGCGCTGACGAATTCCACCGAAATATGCACGTCGCTGCCCAGGGTCTGGCGCAGCACTTCGTCCACCGCTTGCAACACCGCCTGCTTGCGCGGGGTCTGCGGCAATATCTGCATATCCAGTGGGCGATCGTTGAGCGTCACCACAAAGCGGGTGCCACCCATGCTGCGCAGTTGATCAAGCACTAACGGGCGGTAGGCCACTGGCAACGAGCGGAAATAACTCACGCTGGCCGTCATCGAATGCGCCAGGCTGCGGGCGCTGGTGACCAGGCCTTCGAGCTGGGTGGCGCGCAGTTGCGAGACCCAGATCACGCTGGACAGCGCCTGGGCGAACAGCACCGCAAGCAAGGTCAGCAGCAACATCCGCCCCAACAGTGAGCGCGGTACCGGGAAGCGCCGGCGACGCTCGGTCAACGGCTCAGTGGGCATTGCCGGCAACCACGCTGGCTGCCAGTTGATAACCGCTGCCGCGCACGGTGCGGATCAGCCTTGGAGGTTTTTCGGTATCGCGCAGGCGTTGGCGAAGGCGGCTGACGGCCATGTCGACGATGCGGTCCAGCGGCATCAGGTCGCGGCCACGGGTGGCGTTGCCGATGGTGTCGCGGTCGAGAATTTGTTGAGGGTGGTCGAGAAACAATTTAAGCAGGGCAAAGTCGGCGCCGGAGAGAATCACCTCTTCACCGTCAACGTGAAACAAGCGATGGCTGATCATGTCCAGGCGCCATTCATCGAACACCCACACATCGCCGCCGATGCTGCGTTCCTGGCCAAACTGGGCACGCCGCAGCAGGGCTTTGATCCGCGCTTGCAGCTCGCGAGGGCTGAAGGGTTTGCCGATGTAGTCGTCGGCGCCCAGCTCCAGGCCGATCACACGGTCGGCTTCGTCGGAACTGGCGGTGAGCATGATGATCGGCACCTGCGCCTGGCGCGGGTGCTGGCGAATCCAGCGGCAGAGGCTGAAACCGTCTTCGTCCGGCAACATCACATCGAGGATGACCAGGTCGCACGGCGCCTCGTTCATCGCCTGGCGGAACCCCGCGCCATCCGGCACGCCACGCACCTGGAAGCCGGCGCGACTGAGGTAGGTTTGCAGCAATTCGCGGATTTCCTGGTCGTCGTCGACGAGGAGAATCGATTTACTGATTACGCTCACGGGGTCCTCCTTGTTGTTATGGCCAAGCTTAAGTCATTTGTTGCCCTTGAGGCCCTATCGCGGGCAAGCCCGCTCCCACACTTGACTGCATTCCAAGGTTGGAACTCGGTCAAGTGTGGGAGCTGGCTTGCCTGCGATGAGGCCATCAGCCCCTACGCAAAAGCCTGCTCAAGTGCCACTCCCGCCCCGGTCAACCCGGAATACGGCGCAGTCACCAGCCACACCGGAATACCGTTGAAGTAATCGCTCATGCAGCCTTTGTCGCGAAAACTCTTGGCAAAGCCGCTGTTGATAAAGAAGTCGGCAAACCGCGGTATCACCCCGCCCACGATGTACACGCCACCGCGTCCACCGGTGGTCAACACGTTGTTACCCGCCACGCGGCCCAGCCAGATGCTGAACTGGTTCAACACTTCAATCGCTACCGGGTCGCCGGCCAGGCCAGCCGCGGTAATGGCTTCCGGCGTGTCCAGCTCCGGCGTGTGCCCATCGACTGCACAAATGGCGCGGTACACACGCGGCAGGCCGCCACCGCTCAAGGCCGTTTCGGCGCTGACATGGCCGATCTCATTGTAGATGTGCTGCCACAGTTGGGTTTCACGCGGGCTGCTCAGCGGCAGGTCGACATGACCGCCCTCCCCCGGCAGCGCCGCCCAGCGACCTTCGCCAAAATCCAGCAAGGTGCCAACGCCCAGGCCAGTGCCCGGGCCGATGACCACAGCAGGGCGCAACGGCTCCGGCGTGCCTTCGCAGACCACGCGGAATTCGTCGGGTTTGAGGCGAGTCATGCCCAGGGCCATCGCCGTGAAGTCATTGACCAGCAGCAGCTCATCCACCTGCAAGGTTTTGCAAAATGCAGTTTTGCTCAGGCGCCAGTGATTGTTGGTGAATTTAAATTCATCGCCACTCACCGGCCCGGCGACCGACAGGCACACCGCACCGATGTCCCCGCTTTCCAGGCCCTCTTCCTTGAGGTAGACCTTGATGGCCTCCTCAGGGCTCTGGTGATCCGCAGTGGCATGCACGCGGATCGAATGCAGTTCCTGATCCCGCCACAACGCAAAACGGGCGTTGGTACCACCAATATCACCGACCAGCGCAAGCTTCACTTAAGCGTCTCCAAGGCAGAGGTAAAGGCGCTGGCGCCTTGCTCTGCGGAGCTTGCGGCCATGCGCATAAATGCAAACAGTTCGCGACCGGCCCCCACGTTATTGCCCAACAGGCCCGTGGCAGGCGTGCGCGCTGCAAATTCTTCGGCGTCCACCTTAAGCTCCAGGGTGCCCTTCACGCCATCGACGCGAATGATATCGCCATCTTGGACCCGTGCCAGTGGCCCGCCGCTCTGAGCTTCGGGGTTGACATGAATCGCGGCGGGGATCTTACCCGACGCGCCGGACATACGCCCGTCTGTTACCAACGCCACTTTGAAACCACGGTCCTGCAACACGCCGAGGAACGGCGTCATTTTGTGCAGTTCCGGCATGCCGTTGGAGCGCGGGCCCTGGAAGCGCATTACCGCGACAAAGTCTTTTTCCAGTTGGCCGGCCTTGAACGCGTCGGCCAAATCCTGCTGATCCTGGAACACCACCGCCGGGGCTTCGACGATCTGGTGCTCCGGTGCCACGGCGGAGACTTTCATCACGCCGCGACCAAGGTTGCCTTCCATCACGCGCAGGCCGCCTTCCGGCGAAAACGCGCGGGCCACGGGGCGCAGGATGGTTTCGTCGAGGCTTTCGATCGGGCCGTCGCGCCAGATCAGCTCGCCGTCGACCAGGAACGGCTCCTGGGTGTAACGGCTCAGGCCCTTGCCGGCCACGGTGTTGACATCTTCGTGCAGCAAGCCGGCTTCAAGCAGTTCGCGGATCAGGAACGACATGCCGCCCGCTGCCTGGAAGTGGTTGATGTCGGCTTTGCCGTTTGGATACACGTGGGACAGGGTCGGTACCACCTCGGAGAGGTCGGCCATGTCCTGCCAGGTGAGGATGATGCCTGCCGACATGGCGATCGCCGGCATGTGCAGGGTGTGGTTGGTGGAACCGCCGGTGGCATTGAGCGCCACGATGGAGTTGACGATGGATTTCTCGTCGACGATCTCGCCGATCGGCGTGAAGCTGCCACTGGCCTTGGTCAGGCGGGTGACCTGGTGCGCGGCTTCGCGGGTCAGCGCATCACGCAGCGGCGTGTACGGGTTGACGAACGAGGCGCCCGGCAAGTGCAGGCCCATGACTTCCATCAGCAACTGGTTGGTGTTGGCGGTGCCGTAGAAGGTGCAGGTGCCGGGGCTGTGGTAGGACTTCATCTCCGATTCCAGCAGCTCTTCGCGGGTGGCCTTGCCTTCGGCATAGCGCTGGCGCACATCGGCTTTCTGCTTGTTGGAAATGCCCGACGGCATGGGGCCGCCCGGTACGAAGATCATCGGCAGATGACCGTAGCGCAACGCGCCCATCATCAGGCCCGGCACGATCTTGTCGCAAATGCCCAGCATCAGCGCCGCATCGAACATGTTGTGGGACAACGCTACCGCCGTGGACATCGCGATGACTTCGCGGCTGAGCAGGCTCAGCTCCATGCCGGGCTCACCTTGGGTCACGCCATCGCACATGGCAGGCGTGCCACCGGCAAACTGGCCGACCGAGCCGACTTCGCGCAGGGCTTTCTTGATGTGTTCAGGGAAGTGTTCGTAAGGCTGGTGCGCCGAGAGCATGTCGTTATATGAAGAAACAATTGCCACGTTAGCGGCATTCATCATGCGCAGACTATTTTTATCTTCAGTGCCGCAGCCGGCGACGCCGTGGGCAAAGTTGGCGCATTGCAGCTTACCGCGCATCGGGCCGTCGCTGGCGGCGCCGCGAATGAGCGCAAGGTAAGCCTCGCGGGTTGCACGACTGCGGGCGATAAGCCGTTCGGTGACCTCAATAACGCGGGGATGCATGTGTAGAACTCCAGGCTAACGGATGTGGCGACCTGCGTTCCTATGCTGATCAAACGCCCGCAGCTCATGGGATGGCAGGGTGTCGTTTGAATCATCGGACCAGTTGATTCAGGTCACTCGTTGTAGATTGAACAAAATATTGCCACTAAAAAGGCTTGTTTTCTATTTTTATGCGAATAATCTTGTAATTCTTACAACAAATCGACGACAGGCACTTTCCAATGACTCTTCGTATCGCAATCAATGGTTTTGGCCGTATCGGCCGTAATGTCCTGCGCGCACTGTATACCCAAGGCTATCGCCAGGATTTGCAGATCGTCGCCATCAACGATTTGGGCGACAGTTCGATCAACGCCCACCTGCTCAAATACGACACCGTACATGGCACTTTCGAAGCAGAGGTCGCCCACGATCAGGAAAGCCTGACCGTCAATGGTGACCGGATTGCCGTCAGTGCCATTCGCAACCCGGCCGACCTGCCGTGGGCTGCGCATAAGATCGACGTGGTGTTCGAGTGCACCGGTCTGTTTACCGACCGTGACAAGGCTGCCGCCCATATTACTGCTGGCGCACGCAAGGTGATCATCTCGGCCCCGGCCAAAGGCGCCGATGCCACCGTGGTTTACGGTGTGAACCATGACATTTTGCGTCAATCGCACCAGATCATCTCCAACGCGTCGTGCACCACTAACTGCCTGGCGCCGGTCGCCCAGGTGCTGCACCGCGAGCTGGGCATTGAAAGCGGCCTGATGACCACCATTCACGCCTACACCAACGACCAGAACCTGACCGACGTCTACCACACCGACCCGTACCGTGCGCGCTCGGCGACCCAGAACATGATCCCGAGCAAAACCGGCGCCGCTGAAGCGGTAGGCCTGGTGCTGCCGGAACTGGCGGGCAAACTGACCGGGATGGCGGTGCGTGTACCGGTGATCAACGTGTCCCTGGTGGACCTCACCGTGCAGTTGAAAAAAGACGCCACGGCCGAGCAAGTCAACGCCCTGCTCAAAGAAGCCAGCCAGCACTCGAAAATCCTCGGTTACAACACCCTGCCGCTGGTTTCCAGTGACTTCAACCATAACCCGCTGTCGTCGATCTTCGATGCCAATCACACCAAGGTCAGCGGCAAGCTGTTGAAAGTGCTGGCCTGGTACGACAACGAATGGGGCTTCTCCAACCGTATGCTGGATAACTGCCTGGCGCTGTGCAACGCCGAGTAATGCTCGGCCTGTGTGGGAGCTGGCTTCTATGGGGGCTGGCTTGCCTGCGATAGCATCACCTCGGTTTGACTGAAATACCCAGGTTCCTGCATCGCGGGCAAGCCCGGCGCCCACAAAAAACCTTTCCCATATTTGATCGGTGCTGGCTCACAGCAATAGCCACTTGCCATTTCAGTTGATGATAAGCATTATCATTAACTGCCTATCGGTCTGGTGTCACTGTGAGCCAATCTCGCTTCAACCAAGTCTTTCTCACCCAACGGGTGATTCTGCTACGCACTTTGCAGCGGATGGTGAATAACCCCAGCACCGCCGAGGACCTGTTGCAGGAAACCTATCTGCGCGTCACCCGGGCCCTCAGCGAGCGGCCGATCGACCACCTCGAACCCTTCGTCTATCAAACCGCGCGCAATCTTGCGTTGGATCATCTGCGCTCGCGCAGGATCCAGGCGCGCACGCTGCAGGAAGATGTCCCGCTGGACGTGCTGCAAAGCGTCGCCGATCCCATCAGCACACCCGAAGACGCGACCCAGGCCGAGCAACTGCTCGAGCACCTGAGCGTCAGCCTCGGCCAGTTGAGCGCCCGCCAGCAGCAGATTTTCATCCTCAGCCGCCTGCACGGTTGCAGCTATCAGGAGATTGCCGACCAGTTGCAAGTGTCCTTGAGCACCGTGCAAAAGGAACTGAAATTGATCATGGCCATCTGTGTAGGTGTGGCCGAACGTCTGGATCAGCCTTAAGCTTCACCCGACAGAAGTGTCGATCCAGATTGCAGGAAAAATGAATAGAACGTGGCGAAGACCCGAGGAACACCGTGACGGCCCCGAATAAACTGCGTCCCCATGAGCTGGCTCATGAGGTGTTGCAAGACACGGCTATGGACCAGGCTCTCGACTGGCTGATCGCCTTGCAGTGCCCACAACCCGGGCAGCAAGCCGAGTTCGACGCCTGGCTGGCCAGCGACCCGGCGCACCCGCACGCATTCAGCAAAGCCCAGGCCGCCTGGGGTGGCGCGCCGGTGTACAGCGCCGCTGTGGCGCTGGCCGCGCCGCGCAAGCCGACGGTCTGGCGCCGTATCAAACCCCATTGGAAACCGATAGCCACCGCCGCCGTGCTATTGATCGGCCTGTTCAGCTTCAGCAACCTGCCCGTTCGCCTGCAAGCCGATCACCTCACGGTGGTCGGGGAACGCCAGCGTCTGCAGTTGGACGACGGCTCCAAAGTGCTGCTGAACACCAACTCGGCGTTTTCCAGCAGCATCAAGGACCAGCAGCGCGTCGCCCGCCTGTACCAGGGCGAGGCGTTTTTCGAAGTGACGCCCAATCGTGGCCTGCCCCTGGAGATTGACGCAGGCCCCGTGCGCGCCAGCGTGCGCGACACCGACTTCGCCGTACGCTATCTCAACGGCGAGGCCCAGGTGCAGGTGCAGCGCGGTGATGTCGACCTGAGCAACACGTTCGATGATGCCCGCGTTCGCCTGAGCGCCGGCGAGAGCATCCGTATCGGCCCAAAGGGCTTCGGCCAACCCGCCAAGCTGGATGCCAGCAAGGAGCTGGCCTGGGTCCAGGGCCGGCTGGTGTTCGAAAACTGCCCAATGAGCGAAGTGCTCGCCGAGCTGCGCCGCTATTACCCGGGCTGGATCGTCAACAACAACGACAAGCTTGCAAGCACCGCCGTCACCGGCAACTATCGCCTCGACCAGCCCCTCAACGTGGTGCGATCGCTGGCGCACATCACCTCGGCCAAGCTTTCGGAATACCCGGCGCTGGTGATCCTGAACTAAATGAGAATTATTTTTACTCGATAGTAACCGGCGGTACGTCTCGTTATAGCCAATGCAACTGATTCCTATTTGATTCGGTTCGCAACTATAAGATTCGTATCTCCGGAGCGCTCTCGATGTACTCTCGTTTCAACCGCCGGTCTTCTTCGCCCGTCCTGTCCTTGCTGACCGCTGCCCTCCTGCTGGCCAGCGCGCCGGCCATGGCCGCCACCGCCGCCGAACCTGCCGCGCGCAGTCACGGCAATTACAGTTTCAGCATTGAGCAGCAACCTCTGGTTTCGGCATTGAATGCCTTTACCGCCGTGACCGGCTGGCAAGTCGGCCTGCCCGCGGAGTTGGGCCAGGGCGTATCGTCCCCCGGCGTGCGCGGTGCACTGTCGCCGGAAAAAGCCCTGGACCGGCTGTTGGTGGGGACCAACCTGAGCTATCGCAAACTGGGCAATAACACCATCGTTCTGGAGAAACGTGCGGCGGGCAGCGTGCTCAACCTGCAACAGGTGACCATCAGCGCCACCCGTAACGAGCAGGACGTCAGCAGCGTGCCAAGCACCGTCACTGTTCAGGATCGCAAGGCGCTGGACCGCCAGAACGTCAACACCATCCGTGAACTGGTGCGCTACGAGCCCAACGTGTCGGTCGGCGGCGCAGGCACCCGCGCCAGCAACGCGGGCTACAACATTCGTGGCATCGACGGCGACCGCATCCTCACTCAGGTAGACGGTGTGGAAGTGCCGGACAACTTCTTCAACGGCCCCTACGCCAAGACGCGCCGCAACTACGTCGACCCGGAAATCGTCAAGCGCGTGGAAATCCTCCGTGGCCCGGCCTCGGCCCTCTACGGCAGCAGCGCGATCGGCGGCGCAGTGAGTTACTTCACCCTCGATCCGGACGACATCATCAAGCCCGGCCAGGACGTCGGCGCCCGCCTGAAAACCGGCTACAGCTCCGCCGACGACAGTTGGCTGACCTCCGGCACCGTCGCCGGCCGCGTGCAGGACGTCGACGGCCTGCTGCACCTGAGCCAGCGCAATGGCCATGAAATGGAATCCTACGACGGCAACAACGCCACCGGCCTGGCCCGCACCGGGGCGAACCCGGAGGATGCGCGCACCACCAATATCCTCGCCAAGTTGGGCTGGAACTACGGTGACGACAATCGCCTGGGCCTGACCTACGAGAAGTTCAAGGACGATCGCGACGTTAACTTGAAGAATGCCGTGGGCGGACCGTTCATCGGTGGTCGTGGGATGAATCTGTACCGCGCCCGCTCAGGCAACGACACCATCACCCGTGAGCGCTTCGGCCTGGAAAACACCTTTGCCCTCGAGTCGCCGGTTGCCGATCGCATCAAGACCAGCCTGAACTACCAGATCGCCAAGACCGACCAGACCACCGCCGAAATCTACCAGGCGGGTCGTCGCGTATTACGCACCCGTGACACGCTTTACGAAGAAAAGCAGTGGGTCTTCGACGCGCAACTGGACAAGGCTTTCAGCATCGGTGAAACCGATCACCAGGTGACCTATGGCACCACACTCAAACAGCAAAAAGTGACCGGCTCCCGCGAAGGTTCAGCCTCCTGCCTCGCCGTTGGCTCGGGTTGCACGGCCGTCGGCGCCCCAAGCCCCATGGCCGGCGACAGCGTGAAAAAGTCCAGCGACTTCCCGGACCCGACCATCAACACCTACTCGCTGTTTGCGCAGGATCAGATCACCTGGAACAAATGGACCTTCCTGCCCGCCGTGCGCTACGACTACACCCAGCTCAAACCCAAGCTGACCCAGGAATTCCTCAACACCGTCGATCCTAACCGGATCTACGATCACAGCAATGCGGAAAAAACCTGGCACCGTGTCACCCCTAAATTCGGCCTGACCTACGCGCTGACCGATCACTACACCTGGTTCGGCCAATACGCTGAAGGCTTCCGCACACCGTCGGCCAAAGCCTTGTATGGCCGCTTTGAAAACTTGAATGAGGGCTACACCGTCGAGCCCAACCCGAATCTCAAGCCTGAGAGCAGTAAAGGCGTGGAAACCGGGATTCGTGGCAACTTCGACGAAGGTTCGTTCGATATCGCTGTGTTTTACAACAAGTACCGCGACTTCATCGACGAGGACGCCTCGGTTGCCGGCGGCACCGTGCAACAGTTCGAAGCCAACAACATCAAGCACGCCACCATCAAGGGCATTGAAGCCAAAGGTCGCCTGAACCTCGACGCCTTCGGCGCACCGCAAGGCCTCTACACCCAAGGCTCGGTTGGCTACACCTACGGCCGCAACGACGACAACGGCGAGCCGCTCAACAGCGTCAACCCACTTAAAGGCGTATTCGGCCTGGGTTACGAGCAAGAGCAATACGGTGCGTTGGTCAGCTGGACGCTGGTCAAGAAACAGAATCGCGTCGACAGCACCACCTTCCACGCACCTGATGGCAGCACCAGTGCCCCGTTCAAAACGCCTGGCTTCGGCATCGTCGACCTGACCGGCTACTACAAAGTTACCAACGACGTGACCATCAACGGCGGCCTCTACAACCTCACCGACAAGAAATACTGGAACTGGGATGACGTGCGCAGCTACGACGGTGTCGGCGAAGCGGGTGTTACAGCGCCTGCCAACCTCGATCGCCTGACCCAGCCCGGCCGCAACTTTGCGATCAACCTGATCTGGGACATCTGACCACGTCCTCCTTACCTCGCCACGATTAAACAGCGGCGAGGTGAGGATTTTTTACTGTGCCGCGTCTTCTTGTTCGTCTAGTTGATAACCGCTCTCTTTAGGGCACCCAGGCGCTACTCTTCTCAAGGACTTTTTTCGATGACCGCTTCCCCTACCGCAGAACGCCCAAGCCTGCGCTCCCAGCGCCTGAACCAGATCACTCACGCGCCGCACACCCAGCTCGATGCGCTGGTCAAAGCCCACGCCCCGTTCGAAACCCAAGCCAACTTCGCCCGCTTCGTGGTCGCGCAATACCTGTTCCAATCAGAATTGGTAGCCCTGTACAACGACCCCGAGTTGATCAAGATCGTCCCGGACCTGGCCGAGCGCTGCCGCGCCGATGCCGCCAAGCTGGACCTCGGAGACCTCGACACTGAAGTGCCAGCACCGGTCGCCGGCGCCGTGAAAAACCCGAGCAAGGCCGAAGCCCTGGGTTGGCTGTTCGTGTCCGAAGGTTCCAAGCTGGACGCTGCGTTCCTGATCAAGCGCGCCGTAGGCCTGGGCCTGAGCGAAACCTTCGGGGCCCGCCACCTCGGCGAGCCGGCCGGCGGTCGCGCCGAAGGCTGGAAGCGTTTCACCCGCACCCTCGACGGCCTGGCGTTCAGCGCAGAAGAAGAAGCCGCGGTCGAAAAAGGTGCGATCGATGCGTTTGTGCGCTTCACCGTGTTGCTGGAACAGGCGTACGCTACGGCCCCTGAACTGGCGTAAATACGCCGGTAGAAACCGGTTCAATGTGGGAGCTGGCTTGCCTGCGATGGCGGTGGGCCAGCCCCCGATGTGCAGGCAGGCAGTCCGCTATCGCAGGCAAGCCAGCTCCCACATTTGAGCGCATTTCAGTTCGGATAATGTGTAACCCTCTCACCAGATAAGCGTCACCATGACCGGCAAAACCCAAGCCACCTCAAAAATCGCGCAGATCCTCTTCGGCCTGCTGGCCTACGTCAGCCTGGGCATTGGGTTGGTGGCGATTGTCATACCGGGTTTGCCCACCACCGAATTCATCCTGCTGGCCGCCTGGGCCGCAACCAAAAGCTCGCCGCGCTTGAGTGCCTGGCTGGAAAACCACCGGCTGTTCGGGCCGATTCTGTTCAACTGGCGCAACGGCAAGATCATCGCGCGCAGGGCCAAAGTCAGCGCCACTGTGAGCATGTTGCTATGTGCCGGTTTGATGCTGGTGATGCTCGACCACGGCTGGCCGATCTACCTGGCAATTGCCGGGATGAGCCTGGGCAACCTGTGGATCTGGTCACGCCCGGAACGGCTTGCAACCCCCGTATAACGCCGCGTTCAAGCTTTTGCCTACCGCTCATCGCCTCCGCCTCATGAAACATCACGTTACGCCGATGTTCCGGACATAGCGCCGAATGGACTTGGCTCGCCCTGCTTGCTTTCTAACAAGTCCAATCGCGAGTGAACCTATGTTCGACACCCTCTCCATCCGCTTGAAAATAGTGCTGCTGTCGGGCCTTTGCCTCCTGGGGGTGATCGCGCTGATCGTCGGCATCAACCTTTACGAGGCCGACCAGAACAACCGACTGGTCAGCGAATCAAGCTCGCGAATGCTCACCAACAGTGTGCAGAACCTGTTGCAGGCCAAGGCCGCTGAACAGGCCGTACAACTGCAAAAAACCTTCGGCGAAAGCCTGGTCGTCGTCACCGCGCTGGCCGACCAGATCAAGGGCCTGCGCAACACGGCCGCCAAGCGCGGGCTGGACGCGAGTGCCCTGCGTGAAGAACTCAACCAGAGCCTCAAGACCGCCTTCGAGCGCAACAGCAAAGTGCTGGGTATCTGGCTGTCGTTCGAACCCAACGCCCTGGATGGCAAGGACAGCGAGTTCGTCGACGACAAAGCCCGCGTTTCCAACGAAAAAGGTCGCTTCTCCAGCTACTGGAGCCGCGCTGGCGGCGATGGCCTGAACACCGTGATGGTCGAAGACGACCTGATCAAGACCACGCCCAATCTCAGCGGTACGCCCTACAACATCTGGTACACCTGCCCACGAGACACGCGCACTGTGTGCCTGCTGGACCCGTACGCCGACGAAGTCGCCGGCAAGCAGGTGCTGATGACCACCATTTCGCTACCGTTAATCGTGGACGGTAAAGTCATCGGTGTGGTGGGCATCGACCTGGCCTTGAATGCCCTGCAAGCCGCCACGGACGCGGCGCAAAAAGACCTGTTCAACGGTGCCGGCTACCTGGAAATCCTCTCCAGCACCGGTTTGATTGCGGCATTCAGTGGCCAACCGGACAAGGTCGGCAAAAACCTGATCGACACCATTGGCGCCGAAGGCAAAGACATCGTGCAACTGCTGGCCAGTGAAACCCGCATGATCCGCGAACAGGACGACACGATTCGCGCCGTGTACCCGGTGAAACCCATTGCCGATGCAAAATCCTGGGGTGTGGTCATCAAACTGCCGAAAGAAGTGATGCTGGCCGACGCACTGAAACTGCAAGGGATACTCGACAAGGCCCAAAACGCCTCCACGCTCAAAGCGCTGCTGGTCGGCGCGGCCGCCGCCTTGCTCGGCTTGCTATTGATCTGGCTGACTGCCACCGGCGTCACCCGCCCCATCAATACCGTCGCCGCCATGCTCAAGAACATCGCCAGCGGCGAAGGTGACCTCACCCAGCGCCTGAGCTATGCCAAGAAAGACGAATTGGGCGAGCTGGCAAACTGGTTCAACCGCTTCCTCGACAAGCTGCAGCCGACCATCGCACAGATCAAGCAAAGCATCACCGAAGCACGTGGCACGGCAGATCAGTCTTCAGCCATCGCGCGCCAGACCAGCGAAGGCATGCAGGTGCAGTTCCGCGAAATCGACCAGGTCGCCACCGCCTCCAATGAAATGAGCGCTACCGCCCATGAAGTGGCCAACAGCGCCTCCAACGCCGCCAGCGCGGCGCGCGGGGCGGATCAGTCGGCGCGTGATGGCATGTCGATCATTGAACAGAGCACCCGTGATATCACCACCCTCGCCGACGAAGTCAGCAAAGCGGTGAGTGAAGTCGAAGCCCTGGCGGTGAACAGCGAGCAGATCGGCTCGGTGCTGGAAGTGATCCGCAGCATTGCCGAGCAGACCAACCTGCTGGCACTCAACGCCGCCATCGAAGCCGCGCGCGCCGGGGAAAGCGGGCGTGGCTTTGCGGTGGTGGCCGACGAAGTGCGCAACCTGGCCAAACGTACCCAGGATTCGGTGGAAGAGATTCGCCTGGTGATCGAACGCATCCAGAGCGGAACGCGGGGCGTGGTAGCGACTATGCATTCCAGCCAACACCAGGCCCAGAGCAATGCCGGGCAGATCCATCAAGCGGCGCAAGCGTTAGGCAAGATCAGCGATGCGGTGACAGTAATCAGCGACATGAACCTGCAAATCGCCAGCGCCGCCGAACAACAGAGCGCTGTGGCCGAAGAGGTCAATCGCAACGTTTCGGCAATCCGCACCGTGACCGAAACCCTCACCAGCCAGGCCACCGAGTCGGCGGCCATCAGCAGCCAACTGAACGCGTTAGCCAGCCAGCAGATGAAGTTGATGGATCAGTTCAAGGTGTAACGCCTGACTTGAAAATGATGATGAGCAAATGTGGGAGCGGGCTTGCTCGCGAATGCGGTGTGACAGTCACTGGATGTATTGACTGATCCACCGCTTTCGCGAGCAAGCCCGCTCCCACATAAAGCAGATCTGCGCTTTCTTACAGACCAGTCCAGGCTGTAACAAACGGCGCCAGGTCTTCTTTCGGCGCAGTGCGCGGCGGGTTCTGCGGGGTGCCCAGGTAGAGGAAGCCAATCACTTCCTCATCTGCCGTCAGCCCCAGGCCTTTGGCGACGTGAGCCGAGTAGGACAATTCACCGGTGCGCCACACGGCACCAATCCCCTGAGCGTACGCCGCCAGCAGAATGCCGTGGGCCGCACAGGCGGCCGCCAGCAGTTGTTCGGACTTCGGCACTTTGAAGTGTTCTTGCAAACGGGCAATCACCACAACGACCAGCGGTGCGCGCAATGGGCCGTTCTGGGCCTTGTCGATGGCGGCTTGCGGCGCGTCGGCGTCCTGCAGTCGCGCGGCTTCGGCCAGCAGCGTGCCCATTTGCTCCCGGGCCGCGCCTTCCACGGTCAGAAAACGCCATGGGCGCAGTTGGCCATGGTCGGGCGCGCGCATGGCGGCGGCGAACAGCACGTCGCGCTGCTCCTGGGTCGGTGCCGGTTCCAGCAAACGCGGCACGGAAACACGGTTGAGCAAAGCGTCGAGAGCCTGCATTGGCCACCTCCAGATAAAAATGTGCGGCCATTCTAGCGGTAATGAATCGGAATCCACCAAACGATAATTGCTCTTATTCAATCCGCCCTGCCCTGTTAGACTTTGCGGCCTTATTTTCCGCCTTCGTTCAGGGAATTCGATGTTCCGTTCGTTTCTTCGCCTGTGCGCAACATTGATGGCCTTGAGCCTGACTGCTTGCGATGACGCCCCACGCTTCACCAAGGCTGAGCCCGGTGAAGCGCGAGCTGGCGGCGCGACGACGGTCAACAAGCGCGACCAGAACGCGTTTTCCCTGCCCTCGGCCAACCTTGCACCCAGCCGCCGCCTGGACTTCAGCGTCGGCAACAGCTTCTTTCGCAGCCCCTGGGTGATTGCGCCGTCCACCACCACTGCGCGCGATGGCCTGGGCCCGCTGTTCAACACCAACGCCTGCCAGAACTGCCATATCAAGGATGGCCGTGGTCACCCGCCGCTGCTCGATGCGCCCAATGCGGTGTCGATGCTGGTGCGCCTGTCGATCCCCGCGCCTACCTCAGACCTGCCGGCCTACGCCAAGCTCATTGAACAGATCGGCGTGGTGCCAGAGCCGGTGTACGGCGGGCAACTGCAAGACATGGCGGTGCCGGGCGTAGCCCCCGAAGGCAAGGTGCGGGTCAACTACACGCCCGTCAACGTGACGTTCAAGGACGGCACGCAGGTCGAGTTGCGCAAGCCCGCCCTGCAAATCACCCAGCTCGGCTACGGTCCGATGCACCCGGATACACTGTTCTCGGCGCGAATCGCCCCGCCGATGATCGGCCTGGGCCTGCTCGAAGCGATCAGCGACGCCGACATTCTGAAAAACACCGACCCGAACACCGCCGACAAAGACGCCATCGTCGGCCGAGCCAACCAGGTCTGGGATGACGCCCGGCACACCACCGTCCTCGGGCGTTTTGGCTGGAAAGCCGGGCAACCCAACCTCAATCAACAGAATGTTCACGCGTTCTCCGGTGACATGGGCCTCACCACGTCGCTCAGACCCTTCGATGACTGCACCGACGCGCAAGTCGCCTGCAAACAGGCCCCTAACGGCAATGGCCCCGACGGCGAGCCGGAAGTCAGCGATAACATCCTGCGCCTGGTGCTGTTCTACACCCGCAACCTCGCCGTGCCGGTACGCCGTGGCGTCAACACGCCGCAGGTGCTGGCCGGGAAAAACCTGTTCTACCAGGCCGGTTGCCAGGGTTGTCATAAGCCAACGTTCACCACGGCCGCCAACGCTGCCGAACCCGAGCTGGCCAACCAAGTCATTCGCCCCTACAGCGACCTGCTGTTGCACGACATGGGCGAAGGCCTGGCCGACCACCGCAGCGAATTCAAGGCCAGTGGCCGCGACTGGCGCACACCGCCGTTGTGGGGCATTGGCCTGACGCAAACCGTCAGTGGCCACACTCAGTTTTTGCATGACGGCCGCGCCCGCAATCTGCTTGAAGCCGTGCTCTGGCATGGCGGCGAAGCGCAGGCGGCGCAGCAGCATGTGTTGTCCTTTAATGCCGAGCAGCGGGCTGCGTTGCTGGCGTTCCTGAATTCTCTATAAGCTTTGCCCCACTTACCGAAGGGAGCTCGACATGTTTCGTCCCAAGTTGTTGTTCACCAGCCTGGCCGCCCTCGCACTCGGCGCCTGCTCGCCTCAGGACCCGCAAGCCGTGACCTCGGCGGCCATCGCCAAGCAAGTGATCCTGCCGACCTACAGCCGCTGGGTTGACGCCGACCGCCAACTGGCCGTCAGCGCCCTTGCCTACTGCCAGGGCAAGGAAAGCCTGGAGACCGCCCGTGCCGACTTCCTCCACGCGCAAAAAGCCTGGGCCGAGTTGCAACCGCTGCTGATCGGCCCACTGGCCGAGGGCAACCGTTCGTGGCAGGTGCAGTTCTGGCCGGACAAGAAAAACCTGGTGGGTCGCCAGGTCGAGCAACTGGTCACCGCCCAGCCGCAGATCGACGCCGCCGCCTTGGCCAAGTCCAGTGTCGTGGTGCAGGGCCTTTCGGCCTATGAATACATCCTCTACGACGCCAGGACTGACGTCGCCGACGAAACCCAGAAAGCCCGCTACTGCCCGCTGCTGGTCGCCATCGGCGAGCGCCAGAAGGCCCTGGCCGAAGAGATCCTGGCCAGTTGGAACAGCACCGACGGCATGCTTGCGCAGATGACCAAGTTTCCGAACCAGCGCTACGCTGATTCCCATGAAGCCATCGCCGACCTGCTGCGCGCGCAAGTGACAGCACTGGACACCCTGAAGAAAAAACTCGGCACGCCAATGGGTCGCCAGACCAAAGGCATCCCGCAACCGTTCCAGGCCGATGCCTGGCGCAGCCAGTCGTCCCTGCAAAGCCTGCAGGCCAGCCTCGCGGCGGCCCAGACCGTGTGGGTCGGTGTCGACAACAAAGGCCTGCGTGGCTTGTTGCCGTCGGAGCAGAAGCCGTTGGCCGACAAGATCGACGCCGCCTATGCCGCGTCCCTGAAACTGTTCGCCGGCAACCCGCGCACCCTCAATGAACTGTTGGCCGACGATGCCGGGCGCCAGCAGCTCAACGATATTTACGACAGCCTCAACGTCGTCCATCGCCTGCACGAAGGCGAGTTGGCCAAAGCGCTGGGCATCCAACTGGGCTTTAACGCCAACGACGGTGACTGATGATGCTCAGGCGACAGGCTTTGGCGGTTGGCAGCGTGCTGCTCAGTGCGATCACGCTGGGTGGCTGGACGCTGTTCAAGCAAAAGGACAAAGGGCCGCTGCTGCTGTCGGCGCGCGATGATGCGGACGGCAAGCACTACGCCGTAGGCTATCGCCTGGACGGCAAGCAGGTGTTTGCCACGCAGGTTGGCCAGCGCTGCCACGACATCATCAACCACCCGACGCTGTCGATTGCGCTGTTCGTCGCCCGTCGCCCGGGCACCGAAAGTTACCTGATCGACCTGCGTGATGGCGCGCTCCTGCAAACCATCACGTCGAACGCCCATCGCCACTTTTATGGCCATGCGGTCATTCACAAAAGCGGCAACTGGCTGTACGCAACCGAGAACGACACCTCCGATCCGGGCCTCGGCCTGCTTGGCGTGTACACGTTCGAAGGCGAGCGACTGGTACACAGCGGCGAAATTTCCACCCATGGTATCGGCCCGCATCAGGTGTCATGGATGCCCGACGGCGAAACCCTGGTGGTGGCCAACGGCGGCATTCGCACCGAAGCCGAAAGCCGTGTGGAGATGAACCTCAACGCCATGGAGCCGAGCCTGGTGTTGATGCGCCGCGATGGCAGCCTGATCAGCAAGGAAACCCTCGACCAGCAGATGAACAGCGTGCGCCATATGGGGATTGCCAGCGATGGCACGATCCTCACCGGGCAGCAGTTCATGGGGCCTTCCCAGGAGCGTTCCGAGTTGCTCGCGATCAAGCGCCCGGGGCAGCCGTTCGTGGCGTTCCCGGTGGCCGATGAGCAATTGCAGGCGATGGGGCATTACACCGCGAGTGTCGCAGTGCACAGCGAGCTGCGCCTGGTCGCACTGACCGCGCCACGGGGCAATCGCTTTTTTATCTGGGACATGGACAGCGGTGAGCTGCGCCTGGACGGGCCTTTGCCGGACTGTGCCGGCGTGGGCGCGGTGGCGGATGGGTTCGTCGTCACGTCAGGCCAGGGGCGCTGCCGCTTCTACGATTGCCGCCAGCAGCAGTTGGTCGCCAAGCCACTGGAATTGCCGGCCGGGCTTTGGGATAACCATCTGCACCTGATCTGATCGCCGTCATGCATAGGGCCACGTATGGCCCTATAGCGGTGGCAGCGTCTTTGTTACTTCTTTTTAACTACGTCTGCGTTCACGCCGGTAGCCAGGTTCTTGAGTGAAAACCCTGAGCAGGCAGTGGTGCTGTCGATGTCAAAGCGAACATTGACGACCTGCTCTGTGGTCGGCCAGCCAGGCGCGCCGGACAGGTCCACAGACGTAGTGCCCTGGTTAATAAAGAACCGGGCGCTGTGGCTTTCCATGAACCCTTCAGTGGGCGTGGACCAGAAAATCTGCACAGGCGTGAGTTTTTCCGCTGGGTTGAAGCATTCTGCATCGAAGGTCAACTGATGCGACTTTGAACCCGTGGCCTGTGGGGCCATGGTGAACACGATGAAAGGGTCCGGGCCAGTAATGTCATAGCGCCCTGCCGTTTTCGTGGTTTTGACGTCGTTGATCAGCGAGACCGTGCCCTTGGCGGACGGCACAAACTCATCGCTATTGGGCGACATCGCATACAGCTCAGGCGGCGAAACGAACAAGCCGATTCGCGACCCGCGCTCTACCACGGAATACACAACGTAGTCAGGTTTGAAGCGCTCAACCAATTTGGTCAGGCTGTCACTGTCGAGGGCATCGTGGTGCACCTGAACCACATTGGAAAAGGTTGCGGCCATGAAGGAAGACATCGCGATGCCATACGAATCGCGCAGCCACAGGACCTTTTTATCATTCAGAGCGTCCTTGGAGACAAACAGCTCAGCGTGATGCGGTGGCTCTGATGGCATATTCTGGCTCGTACCCAGCAATTTCCCCGAGTCGTAGTCGTAACGATCAACCTTGATTTTGTATTTTTCGTCAAAGCTCAGGACAACTCTCTGATCACGCGTCGAGTTTTGCACGCGCTGGAACTTGGCCAAATCACCGCCGCCCTGCGGGAGAATAGAAGCCACTTTACCGTCGGCAGGATCCGGCCAAACTAGCTTCGGCTCAGCTTTGCGCAAGTTATCCGCCAAGGCGGTAAAGGCGATCCAGGCACCCAGGTTGTTCCAGTGAGTGTCGGTCTTGAAGTACAGCGGTGGGTTCTTGTCTTTCGCTGCCAGGAGCGGTGTGAACGCATCGACGTACACCCCTTGCGGAGCAACTTTCAGCAACTGCGCGGTCACAGGGTTGGCCGAATGGGCCGCCCAAGCGGGCAAGAATTCCGGGTAAATGGAATCTTTATCGGGGCCAATCAGCACGCGGTACTGCTTAACGCCGTGGTGTTTGTACCACTTGTCCCACTTGGCCTGCGTGTCCGCGACTTTCTCGACAGTGCTGGCCTCTTGCGGCGTCATACCGGTGCGTTTAACCGAAATAGACTTTATGTAGTCATCGCCCAGGAACAGCCAGCCATCCTTGCCCAGGATCACTTCACCCGGATCGATAGAAACCCCGACCATGCTGTAAAGGCTGCCCAACAACGGCATCGCAAAATCAACGTTATAGAGGAACGAGAGTTCCCACCATTTCACATTTTCATCGGTATGGCCGGGCAAGCGTGTTGCAAGATTGAAGACCGGCGAAATCATCAGGATCAGAAATGCAGAAATGAAAAAGACCGCTATTTTATTTTTCATCACGACACCGATCAAAAGTTAAAATACAAGAAGACGGTGCTGGTCGTCTTCAGGGTGGAATACATGGCAATCGCAAATACCAGCGTCATCCAGATGGTTTTTTTCCAACCAAATGCGCCTTCGACTGTCAACGTGAACGAGTTCTTCATCGGGGTGATAATGAAACCAATCAGAATCATCGCGAAGCAAATCGCGTTCACGGCGATACCCTGTGGAAGCAGGCTCAGCAAGTGATCCGACAGCACGCCGCCCCACGCCAGGTTGGCGGTGGGTATGGCGCTGACCGGTGTACCGGTGATGGAGCCGAAATCAAACATTTTGATAATGATGTTATTCGCGTCCTGCATCGAGGTCGCGCGGAAAAACACCCAGGTGATATTGATAAACAGAAAAGTAACCAGCCAGGCCAGCGGGTTCGGCATGCTCATGCCCAACTGCTTCCAGACTCGATGGATAACCAGTGCACCACCGTGCAACGCGCCCCAGATGACAAACATCCAGCTCGCCCCGTGCCACAGGCCGCCGAGAATGAAGGTCAACATCAGGTTCATGTAGATACGCGGGGATGAACAGCGGTTGCCGCCCAACGGGATATACAGATAATCACGCAGGTAGCGACTCAAGGTCATGTGCCAGCGACGCCAGAAATCCTGGATGTCGAGGGACTTATACGGCGAGTTAAAGTTGATCGGCAGCCAGATATTGAATAACAGCGCCGCGCCGATCGCCATGTCGCAGTAGCCACTGAAGTCAAAATACAATTGGAACGTATACGACAGGCTGGTGGCCCAGGTGCTGTAGAAGTCATGATGAGCGCCGGGTGCATAGCCTGCGTCCGCCCACACCGAGAAGGTGTCTGCCAAAATGACCTTTTTGAACAGGCCCACGCTGAAAATGAAGATGCCCATCAGAATGTTTTTGTGGCGAACAAACAACGTCCAGCGCGATTCAAACTGGGACATCATTTCTTTGTGGTGAAGAATCGGGCCTGCAATCAGATGCGGAAAGAACGTCACAAACAAGGCGTAGTTAATAAAGTCATATTCTTTCGCCTCGCCGCGGTAGCTATCGACCAGGAAAGCGATTTGCGTAAAGGTGTAAAAACTGATGCCCAGTGGCAAGATGATTTGCTCAAACCCGACATGACCACCGGCCAGCGCGTTAAAGTTATCAATCAAAAAGTTTGTGTATTTGAAATAGGCAAGCAACGAAAGGTTTATCGCAATCGCACCGGCCAGCGCCCACTTTTTGGCCCGCGCCGTTTGAAGAGCCTTTGTATACGGCGAGACTAACCAGCCGCCCGCGTAGTTAAAGACAATTGAGCCCAGCAACAGCGGCAGGTAGGCAACACTCCAGTAGCCATAAAAAACAAACTGGCCAATACCAACCAGATCTTCCCGGCTGATACCAACCTGGCTTTATTTAAAAGAAAGTACACGGCAAACACTATTGGCAAATACACCAATATGAATATAGAAGAGCTAAAAATCATTGACCCACCCCAAAAAAAACAAAACTTGCAGTTAAAGACCACTGCGTTCCAACCCTCATAAGAGCCGCAGGTACCTATTCTTCATGTTTACCACTGCAAGCGTTCATCTTGAGCTATTAACGTTCATCAAAATTCACCCGTTCCTTCAGCTACCGATATCCGGTCGATTATCCTTCTCCCCCCCTTCTGCAATACGCAAAGCGTCGACAGAAGCCCCAGTCGCTGGAAAAAAGGAGAGCGAAGACACCATAGCGCGCAGGAATTCGAGCGCTTGAAACAGGAAAATTCCGACACGCCTGTCAGACATTTCCTAAGGGCTCCCTGCACCAATGCACGCTAGAGGCGTCAATTTTCAAACAAGGTGAGTCATTGGAACGGACGTCTTTCGGCGGGTATCTGCGCGTTCAGTAACGTAAAAGGCCCCGCAGTGCGGGGCCTTTTACGTTGGCTGTGATGTATTCAACTCTGCGGTCTCATCCCTTGGGACATCCCGAACATGAATAACAGCAAATCATGATCAGGCTTGACCGCCACACTGGCCTTGGCAACACGTGGTAACAGACATTGCCCGCTACCCTGCACCGCGCTCAGCACTTGTGTGCGAGGTTGTTCCCACGCAGCCAGCGCCAGGGCTGCAATACCCAACGCGCCGACCAGGAACAAACCTCGTGCTATTTCTAGCTTCATCTGGTTAAACCCTTGATAGCGCTGCCAAACGCCGTCTCGTAAAAGTAGCTGAGTTTTTCCCAGTCGGTACTGCTCCACGACGAATGGCGCCGCAGTTGCAGCATGTCATGGGAAGCCGCCCGATAAGCGGTCAAACGCTGGCGGCACTTTTCGAAATCCAGCAGCGCCACTTCCACATTGGCCGAGTCGCCCTCGCCAGTCACCCGTACAAAGATGTGTTTGATGTACAGGCAACCATGCTGCCAGCGGCCCTTGTGCATGCGTGCCAGGGTGTAGGCCAACTCCTTGAGCACGCGTTCGTGAACCAACTCGCCGTACTGCTCGCGGCCACCGGCGGCGTACCAGTTTTCGATTTCATCGAATCCGTCTAATGACGCGGTCACCAACAGCGCTTTCCACTGGTGCTCCGGATCACGGCGCGCGCCGCAGAACACCAGTTCCGGTACGCGTACATCCAACGAGCGCAGGCCCTTCAGGGCATCGCGCTCGCGCAACACGGTCGGACGTCCAAACGGGTGGAGCCAACTGCGGTAGATGTGCCCGGTCTGGCGCTTGCTGTAGAGCAAGCGGCCATTAGGGCTGATCACCCGTTGCACACCACTTTCCCCCCCACGTCGACGGTTGGGCTCCTCGACCCACTCGCCCCGTTGGCGCCAGAAATAATCAAATCGCTCTTCGGGAGCTACGTGACTGCCTGATACGCACTCAACTGCCATCCTGTTACCTCTTACGCAATACATATACTCGCCACATGGCGTAGAGCGGCATGAAGTCCAGGGACTCCTGAACCCGGAAACCGGCCTGCTCAAACTCTGCCTCAACAGTAGCAGCCGGTAACACAAACCGGTTTTGATAACCTTCCTGCTCACCTTTCTCGCGACGTTTCGCTTCGAGGCGCTTGCGTTTCCAGGCCTTGAAATTGCCATCTACCCACAGCGAAACAATCACGCTGTCGCGGGTAACTCGTTGAAATTCCTTCAGTATCGCCAGCCTGTGTTCCGCATCACCAATGTGGTGCAGCAGGCGCATACAGAAAATGCTGTCGACCGAGTTATCCGGTAAATCAATATCGAACGCAGACGTCTGCAAAGGACGTACCCGTTTCACCACGTCAGCCGGTTGGGCAATAGTGGCGACGTTTAACATCGATGCCGAATTGTCGGCCCCGATAATCACCCGATTGGGCTTTTCCGCCAGTAACGGCCAGAAACGTCCAGCCCCACAGGGCAGGTCCAACACCAAGCCTGGCTCGCCGGCCATGGCCAACGCGCCGCGCGCCAATTGCTCGTCGCGTTTGTGGGACAACCGGCGAGCCAGATTGTCCTGATGTTTGAGCAAATATTCCTGCGCGTGCTGATCGTCGTACTTTTCAGAAAAATCGAGCTTGATCGGGGTAGACATCAACGGTTCTCCAGTTGCTGATGCCTACAACCTTAAGCAGCGAAGTGTGACTAACAGGTCAACCCGTTGTGAAAAACTTGTCCTGTCCAGCCCCATACATTTCAAGACTTTACAGACACAATCAGTGGCATGGGGCCATCTTCGCCGAAAAGCGGGGTACCTGCCGCAGGATAGCGGCAGGGAGGGTGCTCAGGGTTTGACCTGGCTCAACTGCACATGAAAGCGGCAGCCATTGGGCTCCATGGTGCTCAGGCTGACGCTCCAGCCCTGGCTCTCGCAGATCCGTTGCACCAACGACAAGCCTAAACCGAGGCCTTCACCGCGCTTTTCGCTGCCGCGCACAAAGGGCTCGAACATCGCTTCACGCTTGTCTTCGGGAATCCCGACGCCGGAGTCTTCCACAACAAAGCCGCTAGGTTCGAGTGTCAGCCGGATAAAGCCCCGCTCGGTGTAGTGCAGCGCGTTGCGCAGCAAGTTGCCCATCACTGCATGCAAGAAGGTGGTGTTGTAGCGGGTATCCAGGGGATTGCCCGGGAGGTAGATCAATTCAAGGCCTTTGTGCTCGATGGGCTCGCGCCAGATGCCGAGCAAATCTTCGGCCACCTGGGTCAGGTTGACCTGGGGCGACATGGCCGCATCATCGTGTTTGGCACGGGCCAGCATCAGGAAGGTTTGCACCAGCTCGCGCATTTCTTCGCAGGCCCGGGCAATGCGCAGCACCTGATTGCGGCCGCGCTGATCAATGGCGGGGTTTTCCAGCAGCAGCTCACAGGAGCTGGCCAACACCATCAGGGGGGTGCGCAACTCGTGGCTGACATCGCTGGTAAACAATTGCTCACGAGACAATGCCTGCCGCAACCGGCCCAGGGTGGCGTCGAAGGCCACGGCCAGCTCACCGACTTCATCGGCCGCGTAATCCGGCGCCAGGGGCGGCGCCAGACCCAGCAACTGGTCACGATGACGAACCTGGCGCGCCAGACGCACCACGGGCGCCATCACCTTGCGGGCCAGCACCCAACCGAGGAACACCGCCAGCGCCAGGCTGAGTACAAAACCCACCAGCACTACGGCAAACAGTACGCGCTCACGCTCTTCGAAATCGCTTTGGTCTTGCAGCAGGACGTAGCGCCGGCCATCGACCACTTCGACCATGGCGTGGTACGACAGCGACTCGCGAAACACCTCATGAAAGCCAGGCTCCAGATGGCGCAAATCCTTGGGCAGTTCGAAATCCCCGGGCCCGCCGCTGAAATAGAACAATTGATCCGGCTCTGGGCGATGGCTCCAGTCCTCGACACTGTCCATCAGCAACAGGCGCTGCAGGTCGCCGCCCAGGCCGGCCGAAATCAGTTTTTCTTCCACCAGGTGCACGGTCGCAACGATGCCCATGGCGAACGCCCCCGCCACCAGTGCGCTCATCAAGGCAAAGGCGATGATGATCCGCTGGGCGAGGCTTTGCTTAAACTCCATCACGCCCCTCGGCCAGGCGATAACCCACACCGTGCACGGTTTGCAGCAACGGCTTGGCGAAGGGCTTATCGATCACTTGGCGCAATTGGTGAACGTGGCTGCGCAGGCTGTCGCTGTCCGGGCAGTCGTCGCCCCACAGGGCTTCTTCGAGAATTTCTCGGCGCAACACGTGCGGGCTCTTTTGCATCAGCACCGCGAGCAATTTCAGGCCCACCGGGTTGAGCTTGAGCAGGCGCCCTTCGCGGGTCACTTCCAGGGTATCAAGATCGTAATGCAGGTCGGCCACTTGCAGCGCGCGACGGCCGCCCCCTTGGGCACGGCGCAGAACCGCTTCGATGCGCGCGGCCAATTCCGACAGGGCGAACGGTTTGAGCAGGTAATCATCGGCCCCGGATTTGAAGCCCTGCAGCCGGTCATCCAACTGGTCGCGCGCGGTGAGCATAATTACCGGCGTATCGCGACGAGCGTCTTCACGCAGGCGTTTGCACAAGGTGTAGCCATCGATGCCAGGCAGCATGATGTCGAGCACGATCAGGTCGTAATGCTCGGTGGCGGCCAGGTGCAAGCCCGACAAACCGTCCTGCGCACAGTCTACGGTATAGCCTTTTAGCCCCAGGTAATCGGCCAGATTGGCCAGAATATCGCGGTTGTCTTCAACCAATAAAATTCGCATGGGCAGTGTCTCCGTACGCGGTAACGGCCGTGTTGGCTCGCGCAGCTTAAGGCCAAGCGAGGCTCAGGGATAGAGCTGGACGCCACGTCGATATAGGTTTTCAACCAATTATACAAACCAACAAGTTTTTCACTATAGCTTCACAAACTGGCTACAGTGACAGGCCGAATATCGGCGTCCATTGATATAAGGAATATGGACATGGGGTTTTTCAACACCGCGCCGATGCGCTTTCTGCTGCTCGTAACCGGCGCATGGCTGGTTATTTTCCTGCTCACCCGCAGTGTGCTGCTGATCACGCATTTGGATGAAGTCGGTGGCAACCTGCTGCCCGTGTTTGGCGTTGGCTTGCTGTATGACCTGGCTTTCCTGGCCTATGCCGCTTTGCCGCTGGGTCTGTATCTGCTGCTCTGCCCACCCGCACTGTGGCGCCGTCGTGGCCATCGCTGGTTCCTGCAGGCGGTGCTGACCGTCAGCCTGTTCGCCATGTTGTTTACGTCGGTGGCCGAGTGGCTGTTCTGGGATGAATTCGGCGTGCGCTTCAACTTTATCGCCGTCGATTACCTGGTGTATTCCAACGAGGTGATGAACAACCTGCTCGAATCCTACCCGATCGGCAAGCTGCTCAGCCTGTTGGCGATGCTCGCGATTGTGCTGAGCCTGGCCTTGCGCAAGCCGTTCAACAGCGCCATGAACGCGCCCCTGCCGCCCCTGCGTGGTCGCTTGTTGAATGCCCTGTGCCTGTTGGTAGTCGCCGGTCTCTTCATGCAACTGATCAGTCAGGACAGCCCACGTTCCTCGGGTGGCAACGCTTACAAGAATGAATTGGCGAGCAACGGCCCGTATCAGTTTTTTGCCGCGTTCCGCAACAACGAGCTGGATTACACACAGTTCTATAAAAGCCTGCCCACCGAGGTTGTCGCCAAGCAATTGCGTGCTGAACTCAGCGAGCCCAATGCGCGCTTCATCGGCACCGACCCGCTGGACATCCGCCGTGCAATCACCAACCCCGGCACGTTGCGCAAACCCAACATCGTGCTGGTGACCATCGAAAGCTTCAGCGCCAAATACATGGGCAGCAATGGCGACAACCGCAACCTCACACCCAACCTCGACGCCTTGCGTAAACAAAGCCTGTATTTCAATAACTTCTATGCCACCGGCACCCGCACAGACCGTGGCCTGGAGGCGATCACCCTGGCGATTCCTCCCACGCCCGGCCGTTCAATCGTCAAGCGCATCGGCCGTGAGAGCGGTTTCGCCAGCCTCGGCCAACAACTCGGCGCCATCGGTTACGACAGTGTCTTTGTCTACGGCGGACGCGGTTACTTCGACAACATGAACGCGTTTTTCAGCGGCAACGGTTATCGGGTCGTGGACCAGAGCAGCGTGGCGGAATCGGAGATCTCGTTCAAAAATGCCTGGGGCATGGCCGACGAAGACCTCTACCGGCAAACCCTGAAACTGGCCGATGCCGACTACGCCAAGCAGCAGCCCTTCCTGCTGCAACTGATGACCACATCCAACCATCGCCCTTACACCTATCCGGAAGGTCGCATCGATATCAAATCCGGCAACGGCCGTGACGGCGCGGTGAAATACACCGACCACGCCATCGGCGAGTTCCTCGACGCGGCACGCCAGAAGCCGTGGTTCGATAACACGATTTTCGTGTTCGTCGCCGACCACACCGCCGGCAGCGCAGGCAAGGAAGACTTGCCTATCGCCAACTACCAGATCCCGCTGTTTATCTATGCACCCAAGCTGATCGAGGCCCGGGAAACCGCGCAACTGGCCAGCCAGATCGACCTGGCACCTACGTTGCTGGGTTTGATCAACCTGAGCTACGAATCCACCTTCTTCGGCCGCAACCTGTTGCAAGACAGCCCGCTGCCACCGCGCGTAGTGGTCGGCAACTACCAGCACCTGGGGTTGTTTGATGGCAAAGACCTGGCGATCCTCAGCCCGCGCCAAGGCCTGCGTCGCCACGATCAGGCCCTGGGCGAGAGCCAGGAGTTACGCGTGGGCACGGATGACCCGTTGATCCAACGCGCAATTACTTACTATCAGGCCGCCAGTTATGGGTTCACACAGCAATTATTGAGCTGGAAAGCGCCCAAGGACGCGGCGCCTGCAATCAGCGTGCGCTGACGCCCTCGTGAGCCCTTGCCTCCCCATGGCAAGGGCGTAACACTTGCGCCCATTCTCCGGCGATGGCGCCCTCTCATGTCCGACACCCTGCTGCTGATTGAAGACGACCGCCCCTTGGCCGCACTGACGGCCGAATTCCTGCGTGCCGAAGGGTTTACCGTGGCGGTTGAGCACCGTGGCGATCGCGCCGCACAGCGCATTCTTGACGAACAGCCGGCGCTGTTGATCCTCGATGTCATGTTGCCGGGCATCGACGGGTTTACCCTGTGCCGACAGATTCGCGATCAGTACCCCGGGCTGATCCTGATGATGACCGCGCTGGATGAAAACGCCGAGCAACTGACCGGCTTCAACGTCGGCGCGGATGACTATGTCGTCAAGCCTGTCGACCCGCTGCTGTTGCTGGCCAGAATTCGCTCGTTGCTGCGTCGCCATCCTCAAGCCCCGCGTGCTTATTACCAGTGGGGCGCCTTTCGGCTGGACCTGAACAGCCATTTCGCCTGGCTCGACGAGACCCCTTTACAGTTCTCGGTTGCCGAGTTCGAATTACTGGCGATTTTCGCGCGCCATTGCGGGGTGTTGCTGACGCGGGAAAAACTCCTGCAGAGCCTGCGCGGCCTGGAATACGACGGGCTCAACCGTTCCATCGATATGCGTGTGTCGCGCTTGCGTAAAAAGCTGATGAGCCTGGAATGCCCGGTGACCATCCAGACCATCACCGCCCAAGGCTACCTGTTCGTGGAAAGCCCGCAGGAGGCCCGACATGTTGACTAAGGTGCGGCCCTGGATGGTCGCCGTAGCAGGCGCGGGCTGGGCGAGTTTGACGTTTTATCTGTTGTGGCTATGCGCCAACGCCTCGGTGTTTGTCGGCGAAGACAGCTTTTTGCGCCTGATGGCCGGGCCGGCCTACCTGGTAGCCGAACAGCTCAGAGCCTTGCCGGCCGACCAACGTGAAGCACGCATGGACATCCTGCGCGCGCACTTCCAGTACCCGGTAAATCTGATCACGCTGGACGAGGTCGAGTTGCCGCCGGAAGCGTTGGTCATGCTGGAACATAAACAACCTGCACTGAGCAGCGACGAAGACATCAGCTACTTTCCGCTGGATGACGACACCGTGATCCAATTCGGCCCTATGTGGGGCAGTGCCGAGGTCAAGGATCTGCTGAAATTCCCGGTTTACTGGATCACCGCCGGTGTAGCAGGCCTGCCGGTGCTACTGCTACTCGGGATCGGTTTACGCCTGCACCGCCGTCGCACCACTGACCTGAACACCCTCAAGACCTGCCTTGGCACACTGGCACGCACCCCGAATGTGATGTTGCCTGCCATGGGCAAGGAATGGACGCCGTTGCTGATGACGTTGCAGCAACACGCGCGGGATATCAGCGCCATGAACGAACGCCACCGCGAAGTCTCCCAGGCCGTGTCCCACGAACTGCGTACGCCATTGGCACGCATGCGTTTTGCCTTGACGCTTCTGGGTAAAAGCGAAGACCCGCTCACCCGTACACGCCTGCAAGAACGCTTGCTCACCGATGTCGAAGAGCTCGAAGCCCTGGTTCGCGCCAGCCTCGCCTTTGCGAGACTGGCGGGCGCACCGACCGACCTGCAGCATGAGCCGATCAACCTGCGAGAATGGCTGCACCAGGAGTTTGCCTTGCTCGACGGGCACCACCGCCAGTTGAGCCTGGAAACCGAGCCCGCCCACCTTGAACTGATCGGTGACCGTGCCCTGCTGCACCTGATCGTGCGCAACCTGTTGAGCAACGCCATCACCTACGCACGCGATCAGGTGTGCGTCAGTGCCACTTACCACGGCCAACATCACCTGGTGCTGCATGTAGACGATGATGGCCCCGGCGTATTGGCGGAGAACCGCGACAAGATCTTCGAGCCCTTTGTGCGGCTTGCCCTGGGCGGCGATGAGCCTACTGGCTCGGGCCTTGGCCTGGCACTGGCCAAGCGCGCAACCCAGTGGCATCACGGTGAATTGTCGGTATCGCGCAGCCCTTTGGGCGGCGCACGCCTGAGCCTTATTCTGCCACTAAGGCCGATGTAACCTGCGTGTTACAGCCTGTGACAGTGAAGCTTTCGCATTGCTCGTAACCTCACCAACTGAATCCCAGGTTGGAGAGCTCTTTCATGCGTCCCCGTAAGAAGCATTTGTCCACGTTGATGCTGTCGCTGTGCATCGTTTCCGGTTCACTCTTGCCCGGCAATGCGTCGGCCTCGCGCCTGGCGGTCACAGACTCGCCATCGCCACGAATGGAAGACAAACACGCTGGCGACCACACCGCGAATACGGCGCGCCCCGCAAAAACCCAGGGTCTGGTCGTCACACCCGCGCCTGGGAGGCGGCCCAGGCCCACCGCCCCTGAAAAACTCGCGCACCTGCCTGTCCCTCGCCCACTCAAGGAAGTTGCTGCACCGCAACCCCTGGCACTTATGCCGACTGCCCAAGTGACCTTGGCGCGGGGAATGACCTTCAGGAAGCTGTTGCGACGGCGCACCCTCGGCTGATTCATCATCAAGCCCCATAAAAAAACCCCGCCTGCATCGCTGCAGGCGGGGTTTTTATTAGCCGGGTAAGGCTGGCTTACATCATGCCGCCCATGCCACCCATGCCGCCCATGTCTGGCATACCGCCGCCAGCCGAGCCTTCTTTCTTCGGTGCATCAGCGATTGCCGCTTCGGTGGTCAGGATCAGACCGCCGATGGAAGCTGCTGCTTGCAATGCCGAACGAGTCACCTTGGTAGGGTCCAGGATGCCCATTTCGATCATGTCGCCGTAGACGCCAGTTGCAGCGTTGTAACCGTAGTTACCTTTGCCGTTCTTGACTTCGTTGACCACAACGCTTGGCTCGTCGCCGGAGTTGGCAGCGATCTGACGCAGGGGTGCTTCGACAGCACGACGCAGTACAGCGATACCCACGTTCTGGTCAGCGTTGTCGCCTTTGAGGTCAACCAAAGCTTCCAGAGCACGGATCAGCGCAACGCCACCGCCAGGTACCACGCCTTCTTCAACGGCTGCACGGGTTGCGTGCAGGGCGTCTTCAACGCGGGCTTTCTTCTCTTTCATTTCAACTTCGGAACCAGCGCCAACCTTGATTACTGCAACGCCGCCGGACAGCTTGGCCAGACGCTCTTGCAGTTTTTCACGGTCGTAGTCCGAGGAAGTTTCAGCAACCTGGGCACGGATCTGAGTGATGCGAGCCTGGATGTCCTGCTCTACGCCAGCACCGTCAACGATGATGGTGTTTTCCTTGGAGATGGTCACGCGCTTGGCGCTGCCCAGGTTTTCCAGGGTGGCGCTTTCCAGGCTCAGGCCGATCTCTTCGGAGATAACGGTACCGCCGGTCAGAACAGCGATGTCCTGCAGCATGGCCTTGCGACGGTCGCCGAAGCCTGGAGCCTTGACGGCTGCGACTTTAACGATGCCACGCATGTTGTTCACAACCAGCGTCGCCAGGGCTTCGCCTTCAACGTCTTCGGAAACGATCAGCAGCGGACGGCCGGCTTTGGCAACGGCTTCCAGTACTGGCAGCATTTCGCGGATGTTCGAGATCTTTTTGTCGACCAGCAGGATCAGCGGGCTGTCCAGCTCGGCAACCATGGTTTCTGGCTTGTTGACGAAGTACGGGGACAGGTAGCCACGGTCGAACTGCATGCCTTCTACAACCGACAGTTCGTTTTCCAGGCCAGTGCCTTCTTCAACGGTGATCACGCCTTCTTTACCGACTTTTTCCATGGCTTCGGCAATGATGTCGCCGATGGAGCTGTCGGAGTTGGCGGAGATGGTGCCTACCTGAGCGATAGCCTTGGTGTCAGCGCATGGCTTGGACAGGTTTTTCAGCTCAGCAACAACGGCGATGGTCGCCTTGTCGATGCCGCGCTTGAGGTCCATCGGGTTCATGCCGGCAGCGACGGCCTTGTAGCCTTCGTTGACGATTGCCTGAGCCAGAACGGTAGCGGTGGTGGTGCCGTCGCCTGCGTCATCGTTGGCACGGGAGGCAACGTCTTTGACCAGCTGCGCGCCCATGTTTTCGAAACGGTCTTCCAGTTCGATTTCTTTAGCGACCGAAACGCCGTCCTTGGTGATGGTCGGAGCGCCGAAGCTCTTCTCGATGATCACGTTACGGCCTTTAGGGCCCAGGGTCGCTTTTACTGCGTCAGCCAGGACGTTAACACCGGTGAGCATTTTTTTGCGGGCGGAATCGCCGAATTTAACTTCTTTAGCAGCCATGATCGATATTCCTTAAATTCTTTGGAGTAACGGAAAAATGAGCGGGAAAATCAGCCTTCCAGTACAGCGAGAATTTCGTTCTCAGCCATTACCAGCAGGTCTTCGCCGTCAACTTTCACAGTGTTGCTGCCGGAGTAAGGGCCGAAAACAACCTTGTCACCGACTTTAACGGCCAGCGCACGCACTTCACCGTTTTCCAGAGTCTTGCCTGGGCCTGCAGCGACGATCACACCGTGGTTGGCTTTTTCAGCAGCCGAACCTGGCAGAACGATACCGCCAGCGGTTTTCTTTTCTTCTTCGCTGCGACGGATAACGACGCGGTCGTGCAGAGGACGAAGCTTGCTCATTGTCGATCTCTCCTAATTGTGTTTTTCATCGGCCGGTATTGGTACCGGCGGGTTGTATTCCGGCTGTGCCGGTCGCGCCTCGCCAAGCAAGACGCGGAAGTCTGTCTGGTGTCGCCACCAGAAACCTTGCGGTGACCGTTACATAAGGGCGCATAAGCTTATTTCAAGGGGCCGCGGCGGAAATTTTTTGCGTGTGCCGGGCGGTAAACGCAACACGGCACCCGAAGGTGCCGTGCCGATTAAGCGGTTATTTACTGTCGCGGTGCTCGAACTCACCTTCGATCACATCACCTTCACGCCCCAACGGTTGGCGCGGAGCCGGGCCACCACGAGGTTGCAGGTCATCGGCGAATGCACGCTGGCGAATCGCAGCCTCCTCGGCACGCTGGCGCATCTTGCCGGCCAGCAGCTTGCGGGTGAACGGCAACAGCATGACCAGGCCAACCACATCGCTGATAAAACCCGGCAGGATCAACAGGCCACCCGCCAAGGCCATCATCAGGCCTTCAAGCATGGTCTGCGCGGGCAGTTCGCCACGGTTCAGGCTTTCAC
Organism: Pseudomonas sp. UBT; assembly: GCF_050915955.1. NCBI lineage: Bacteria > Pseudomonadati > Pseudomonadota > Gammaproteobacteria > Pseudomonadales > Pseudomonadaceae > Pseudomonas > Pseudomonas sp. UBT. The sequence continues at coordinate 496,564 of NZ_CP168079.1, forward strand.
GGGCACGCAACGCAGTTGCCAGGCCGGCGACGCGCAGCACCAGGACGCCGAGCATCGAGCCCGCGATTATCAGCAACAGTGCCGGGAAGAACCCGATCGCACTGCTGACTTGAACGAATACGAACAGCTCCAACACCGGAAACAGCAGAAAGAGCAATAAAAAAGGGCGCATCAAATGGTTCCTCAACGCAAGAATGCCTTGCCAGTTCACCTTAGATGACGTCGCCGTTTCGTGATTTCAAGCGTCGGCGGGTTCTTTTTTCGGCCAAACTTCGGCGTGAGCCAATGAAACCAGGGCTTCGCGTACTTGTGTCGGAGTGTTGCAAGGCTCTGCGAAGGGCAGCCAGTGCAGGGACTGACCGATACGCAGGTGCATGCCTTCGCTGTCGATACCGGCCAATTGCGCCGGTTCATGTGCAGGCAAGCCGGCGAGTTCGACGTAATGCGCAATGGCCTTGGTGTGGTCGCTGTTCATGTGCTCGATCATGCTGCGCTCGGTCTTGCCGGCGAACGGGTTGGCCAGGGTCAGCTGATCGACCCAGTGAATCGCGCCAAACCCGCCGATATAGCGGTGCCGCACGGGCTTGAGCACCCAGAAGTCGAAATCGTGGGCTTTGTGATAGTTGGCAGAATCCGGGAAGTAGCGGTAATACCGCTCGGCGGCCGCTTCAATCGCAGCCTCATCCTCAAGCTTTTCAGCTTCGGCCAGGTAGGTCAGGCGCCCTACCGCTTGTATATCATCGGCCTCGCGCTCCCCCACCAGCAGCGAACACTTGGGATCTTTCTGCAGGTTATGGGTGTGCTGGGCGATACGGCTGATCAGGATAATCGGGCGGCCCTGCTCGTCGAGGCAATAGGGCACGACCGAGCCGAAGGGAAACCCGGGCATGGCTTTGGACAATGTGGAGAGAGCCCCACGGTATTCCTTGAGCAACAGCTCTCGGGCGTTCTTGGCAACCTGCGCGCTCAATGTATAACTCCTCGGGTGTTCAGCCGCCCACAGCGTACGACGTCTATGGGAATGAATCTCAACACAAGGTAATCAATATCCGCGCAGGTTGCCAGAGTGACCGATGCAGCTTTTACCAGGCCACGCCGAACCCTGCGGTGTAGCGGGTCTTGTCCAGGCTGCTCTGGGATTCGCCATTAATGATGTCGCGCTCAGCCTTGAGGTTGAGCGAAGCCCATTCAGTGACTTTGTAACGCAGCCCCATTTCCGCATCCAGGGAGTATTCGGACGGCCCGGCAAGTGGTTTGCCCAATTCACCATTGGTGAAGAACTCCACGGTCTTGCCCACCAGGTAGCGGTTGTAGCTCCACTTCATGGCCAGTGAATAGAAGTTGGTCTTGCCGCCGTCGGCATATTCATAATCGGTGCGGTTAACCAGCGAGCCGAGGGAGAACGCGCCCAGCTCATCGTCCCAGAACTGGTAGCCCGGGCCGGTACCGACGGTGCGCTGGCGGGACAAGTCTTCGACTTTGTCGCGTTTGTAGGTCAGACGGCCCTGCCAGAACCAATGCTCGGTAATAAAGCGGTCCAGGTCATATTCCAGCGCCCAGTTATCGGTGGTGGTCACGTCATCCTGGAACTCGCGGTTGTATTCACCCTTCGCGGTATGGCGCCACTGGCCGTGACGGGCCGAGGTCTTGAAGTCAACGTCGTAGTCGTTGGTGTCTTTGTCGGCGCGCTTGTAATCCAGCGCCAGGTCGACGTTGCCCTTCCACACCAGGTCTTCGATGACCGGCTTGGGCTTGATGATTTGCTGGATGCTGGCCAAGTCCACAGTCTTGGGCGCTTCGCCATTGGCGAGAACGACCTTGCCGTCCTCCGCCGCTTTCAGGGACTTGGCTTTTTCACCGCTGTAGGCGTCCTGCTTGACCAGCAGTTCCTGATCGCTCTCCAGGGTCTTGACCTGCTTCCAATCCACCGGGATCGCCCCCGCGTAGCTGGTCTGAATCAGCAGTTTGCCACCGTCGAAGACTTTGATCTTGCCGGTCAGGCGGTCACCGTTCTTCAGCCAGACGGTGTCGGCGAGCAAGGGCGTGGAGGCGCTGAAAACAGCAAGGCACAGCAGGGTTCTGGACAACATAAGCGGATTCGTGGCTCAGGATTGGCGAAAAAAGGGGCGCTATCGTGTTAGATAGGTACGACTGACTCAAGTATTTATGATGAGTTCAATGCTCACCACAAAGCTTACAGACGTTTCTTACAAATCAACCGACGATACCTACAGTGAATCAACCTGCCGAGACACCACAAAGCCCCGCCGAAATGCGCCGCACGGCGTTGTACCTGACATTGGCGCAAGTGCCCGAAGGTTGCGTGGTGAGTTATGGCGAGCTGGCGCAGTTGGCCGGGCTGGGCCGTGCCGCCCGCTGGGTCGGCCGCACGCTCAGCCAACTGCCCGAGGACACCCGGTTGCCCTGGCACCGGGTACTGGGTGCCGGTGGTCGGATAAGTCTGCCGGCGGGTAGTGCGTCAGGCGACGAACAACGTGCGCGTTTGCGCAGTGAAGGCGTCAGTATCCTGAACAATCGCGTTGATATTCAGCGTCATGGCTGGCGCCCGGTAGAGCACAGCGGTTAGAGTGCGCGCTTTGTTTCCGCAAATCTGAGGCAGACTCCAGCCCATGCCCCGTAAAACCTGGCGCGCCGCGCTCGCCGCCTATGCCAGCCCCTCGACGTTAGTGCTGTTGTTGCTCGGCTTTGCCGCCGGCTTGCCTTACATGTTGGTGTTTTCGACGCTTTCTGTGTGGTTGCGCGAGGCCGGCGTGGCCCGCGAGACCATCGGCTATGCGAGCCTGATCGGCCTGGCCTATGCCTTTAAATGGGTCTGGTCGCCGCTGCTCGACCAATGGCGCCTGCCGCTGCTCGGTAAACTCGGACGTCGTCGTTCCTGGCTGGTACTTGCCCAGACGCTGGTGATCCTCGGGTTAATCGGCATGGGCTTCTGCGACCCGCAAAAACATCTGTCCTGGCTGATCGCCATTGCCGTCATCGTTGCCTTCGCCTCAGCCACTCAGGACATCGCGGTAGACGCCTATCGCCTGGAGATCGCCGACGACAGCCGCCAGGCCGCTCTGGCCGCCAGTTACATGTCCGGTTATCGCATCGCCGCCCTACTGGCCACGGCTGGCGCGCTGTTCTTTGCCGAAGGCTTCGGTTCGACCGGCTTCAACTATAAGCACTCGGCATGGACCGGCACTTATGTGCTGTTCGGCTTGCTGATGATCCCGGCACTGCTGACCACCTTCTTCATGCGTGAACCCGATGTGCCACTGCGCACCCAGTTGCAGGCCGGCCGCTACAGCTTCGCGCACCAATTGGTCTCGGTGTTCGTGCTGATCGTACTGCTGGTGTCGGTCCCCGCGATGTTCACCCAGTTGTACAACACGGATTTCGCCAGCGTGCTGTTCCACGGTGTAAGCCTGTGGGAATTGCTGATGGAAGACCGCGCCTTCCTGCGCGCCATCTTGTACATCATCCTTACCACCCTGTGCCTCTCGGCCATGGGCCGGCGTGGCTTGGCGCCGGTGCTGACGCCGGTCAATGACTTTATCCTGCGCTACCGCTGGCAGGCGCTGCTGCTGCTCGGGCTGATTGCGACCTATCGCATGTCCGATACGGTGATGGGCGTGATGGCCAACGTGTTCTACATCGACCAGGGCTTTACCAAGGACCAGATTGCGGGGGTCAGCAAGATCTTCGGCCTGATCATGACCCTGCTCGGCGCCGGTATGGGCGGTCTGTTGATTGTGCGGTTCGGTATCCTGCCGATCCTGTTCATCGGCGGCGTAGCCTCGGCGGCCACCAACCTGTTGTTCGTGATGCTCGCCGACATGGGCCCGGACCTGCAGATGCTGATTTTCACCATCTCCCTGGATAACTTCAGCTCAGGCCTGGCCACCTCGGCCTTTGTCGCCTACCTGTCGAGCCTGACCAACCTCAAGTTCTCCGCCACCCAATATGCGCTGCTCAGCTCCATCATGCTGCTGCTGCCGCGCCTGATTGGTGGCTACTCGGGCGTGATGGTCGAGAAGTTCGGTTACCACAACTTCTTCGTCATCACCTGCCTGCTGGGTGTGCCGACGCTGTTCCTGATTGCGTTGCACTGGTTTCAGGAAAGTCGGCGGGCTCGTTTGAGCCCTTCACAGGAAGACTGACACCACTCGGTCACACATACCCCTCTGCATTCTGATACCTGTACTCCAGCAGTTTGCGCCCGTACAATCCCAAGTCATTTCAAGTCCAAGCAACCGACAACGGCCTACCATGCGTACCAGTCAATATTTGCTCGCCACACAGAAAGAAACGCCTTCCGACGCGGTCGTGATCAGCCATCAGCTGATGCTGCGCGCGGGCATGATCCGCAAACTGGCCTCCGGCCTGTACACCTGGCTGCCCATGGGCTTGAAGGTGATGCGCAAGGTCGAAGCGATCGTTCGCGAAGAAATGAACGCCGCCGGCTCTCTGGAAGTGTTGATGCCAAGTACCCAACCGGCTGAGTTGTGGCAGGAATCCGGGCGCTGGGAAGAGTACGGCCCTGAGTTGCTGCGTTTCAAGGACCGTCATGGCCGCGATTTCTGCGCCGGCCCGACCCACGAAGAGGTCATCACCGACCTGATGCGCAACGAGCTGAGCAGCTACAAGCAGCTGCCGCTGAACCTGTATCAGATCCAGACCAAATTCCGTGACGAAATCCGCCCACGCTTCGGCTTGATGCGCGGCCGCGAATTCATCATGAAGGACGCCTATTCGTTCCACGCTGACCAGGCGTCGCTGCAGGCCACCTACGACCGCATGCACACCGCCTACTGCAACGTGTTTACGCGCCTGGGCCTGAAGTTCCGCCCGGTTGAAGCGGACAACGGCTCCATCGGTGGCGCCGGCTCCCACGAGTTCCATGTACTGGCCGACTCCGGCGAAGACGATATCGTGTTCAGCAACGGCTCCGACTACGCGGCGAACATCGAAAAAGCCGAAGCCGTACCACGCGAAACGTCCCGCCCGGCGCCAAGCGAAGAGCTGCGCCTGGTCGACACGCCAGAAACCAAGACCATCGCGGCCCTGGTGGAAAAATTCAATCTGCCGATTGAAAAGACCATCAAGACCCTGATCGTGCGCGCCGAAGAAGAAGGCAAGCTGATCGCCCTGGTCATCCGTGGCGACCACGAGCTCAACGAAATCAAGGCAGCCCAGCAGCCAGGCGTGGCCAGCCCGCTGGTCATGGCCACCGACTCCGAGCTGCGCGACGCCATTGGCGCCGGTGCCGGTTCGCTCGGCCCACTGAACCTGCCGTTGCCGATCATCATCGACCGTTCGGTCGAGCTGATGAGCGACTTCGGTATCGGCGCGAACATCGACGACAAGCACTATTTCGGCGTGAACTGGGAGCGTGACCTGCCGGTTCCGACCGTGGCCGACCTGCGTAATGTGGTAGCCGGTGATCCAAGCCCGGATGGCAAGGGCACTCTGGAAATCAAGCGCGGCATTGAAGTCGGGCACATCTTCCAGCTGGGCAACAAGTACAGCAAGGCGATGAAGTGCGAAGTGCTGGGCGAGAACGGCAAGCCGATCACCCTGGAAATGGGTTGCTACGGCATTGGCGTGTCCCGCGTGGTTGCCGCTGCGATCGAGCAGAACAACGACGAGAAAGGCATCATCTGGAGCGACGCCCTGGCGCCGTTCCAGATTGCCCTGGTACCGCTGCGTTATGAAACCGAGCAAGTACGCGAAGCCACCGACAAACTGTATGCCGAACTGACGGCTGCCGGTTTTGAAGTGTTGCTCGATGACCGGGACAAGAAAACCAGCCCGGGCATCAAGTTCGCCGACATGGAACTGATTGGCATCCCGCACCGGATCGTGGTCAGTGACCGCGGCCTGGCCGATGGCAATCTGGAATACAAGAGCCGGACCGAAGCCGAAGCCCAACCGTTGCCGGTGGCTGACGTGCTGTCTTTCCTTCAGGCGCGTATTCGTCGCTGAAAACCAGATCAAGAGAAGTCATGTTCAAGCGAAACACCAGAGCCCTGGGGGGCGCCGCCTTGTGCGGCGCCCTGCTGGTCAGCGGCTGCGCCAACCAGATGTCGCAACGCAGTGAGCACGAGGAGCGGGTCGAGCGTAAGTTGCTCGATCACAGCCTGCAAATCGATGTAGGCGAACCCAAAGTATTGGAGCTTCCACAACGCCGGGTGCGCATTCACGAGCAAAAGACCTTCGAGGTCACCGAATTCGAAGTCACCCGCCGTTACGATCGCTACACCCCCTACCAACCCTGGCGCAAACTCTATGAAATGCCCCTGGGTGCGGTCGCCCTGGTGGCGGGCGCAGGCGCCAACGTGGCGAATATCTTCGCCCTCGGCAACTTGCCCACCAGCATGACGCGCGATTGGCTGACGTACGGTGTGGATGGCATCAACCCGTTCATGAACGTGCAATCCCATGGCCGAGCGCAACAGAACCTGGCCGGTATCGATGAGGTCCAGCGCGACAAGCGCACGGAGTATTCGAGCCTGCCCTGGAGCGAGCGTCCGGTACAGGTCACCGCCGGCAAGCAAACCCATGAGCTGACCACCGACCGCGACGGCGTACTGCGCCTGAACCTGTTGGACAGCCCATTTGCCGAGCAGGACCTGAACCGCATCACCACCTTGAAAATCAGTGTGGAAGATGGCCAGGACGACGTGCATTCGGACTCGACCCTGGCGATCAGCACCACTTTGCGCGGCAAGTTGCTGGAAGCTCATGGCCTGATCTACGACGATCTGGAAGACGACGAAGTCAACCAGTGGGTCCACCGGGTCAAGCGCCTGTCGGAACTGGGCCTGGAAGAAGAAGCCAGCGAACTGGAACAAAGCCTGATCGAACTGACCCGTAACGATCCCGAGTTGCAGCAGGAATTCCTGCAAGCGCTGACCAGGGATGCGGGGCGGCTTGTCGCAGATCCTGGGGCACGCTGAGATTCTGAAAACGCTATAGATCTAAATGTGGGAGCGGGCTTGCTCGCGAATACGATGTATCAGTGATGAATGTATCGACTGACATTGCGCATTCGCGAGCAAGCCCGCTCCCACATTTGGTTTCCGGTTTTTACCAGGGAAACTGCAGCTGTTCATTGCCGCTGCTGAGGTCGAGCAACCGCACCCCAATCCCCAACAACCGCACCGGCTTACCGCCACGATTGAACGCCTGGCTCAACAGCTGTTGATAACTCTCCAGGTCCCGCCCTGCCCCGGCCTGCTCCAGGGTGGTCTGGGTAAAGTCATGAAACTTCACTTTGACGAACGGCTTGCCCGCGCGGTAACTGCTGTCGATGCGCGCCATGCGCCCGGCCAGGGTTTCCATCAGCTCGGGAAGTTTCGCCAAACAACTTGATAGATCCGGTAGGTCTACATCGTAGGTATTTTCCACGCTGATGGATTGCCGCCGGCTGTCGTTCTGCACCACGCGGTCATCAATCCCACGGGCCAGGCTCCAGAGCCGCTCGCCAAAGCTGCCGAATTCGCGCACCAGTGACAGCTTGTTCCACTCGCGCAATTGCAGGCAGTCTTCAATGCCCAGGCGCGCCAGCTTATCGGCCGTGACCTTGCCGACGCCGTGCAACTTGTTCACCGGTAACTGCGACACAAAATCTTCGACCTGATCCGGCGTAATCACAAACAGGCCGTTGGGCTTTTTCCAGTCGCTGGCAATCTTGGCTAAAAACTTGTTGGGCGCCACGCCTGCGGACACGGTGATGTGCAACTGGTTGGAGACCTGACGGCGAATGTCCTGGGCGATACGTGTGGCGCTGCCGCCAAAATGCGGGCTGTCGGAGACATCAAGGTAGGCTTCGTCCAGCGACAGTGGCTCGATCAGGTCGGTGTATTCGCGAAAGATCGTCTGGATTTCCTTCGACGCTTCTTTATAGGCATCCATGCGCGGCTTGACGATGGTCAGGTCCGGACACAGCTTCAAGGCGTGGCGCGAGGACATGGCCGAGCGAACGCCATATGCCCGCGCTTCATAGTTGCAGGTGGCGATCACCCCTCTTCTATCCGCCGAGCCGCCGACCGCCAGCGGCTTTTGCGCCAGGCTCGGGTCGTCGCGCATCTCGATGGCGGCGTAGAAGCAATCACAGTCGACGTGGATGATTTTGCGCTGCGTCATATAAACAGAGGGTGTAATCCAACGGATGGCCAGTATCGCACTCACCCCTGTATATAGCACCAGTAGTTTGAATCTTCCGTTCGAGCGGTAGGAAAACGCCGCGATGAATTTATTTTTTCAATCGAAATCAGCCTACCGATAGAGCTGAAACCCTCGGCCAGACTGGCCCGGAGGCGTTTCTGCCAGCGCTTTGGAGAGCTAACCGATTGAACCACAAGCGCTTTTCTTCAATTCACAGGTTGACACACCTGCGTTCCGCTGTAGAATGCCGACACACAGACGCGGGATGGAGCAGTCTGGTAGCTCGTCGGGCTCATAACCCGAAGGTCGTCGGTTCAAATCCGGCTCCCGCAACCAAACATCAAAAAAGGCTACTCGAAAGAGTGGCCTTTTTTGTGCGCCTCTGTTTTATCCCTGTATGAAAATTGTAAGACAAAAAACTCTTTCCCCATCGCGGACTTACCGCACATAGGCAACACGCAGCGACTAATTCACACTTATTTGACCCATCGGCCGATTAACGGTTGACACCCCGCCGCTGGGCTGTAGAATGCCGGCCACAGACGCGGGATGGAGCAGTCTGGTAGCTCGTCGGGCTCATAACCCGAAGGTCGTCGGTTCAAATCCGGCTCCCGCAACCAAACATCAAGAAAGGCCACTCGAAAGAGTGGCCTTTTTTGTATCCGGTTAAAAAAGTTCTTCTGAAACAATGGCATGGCATCTTTCATGAAACCGTATACGGTTTGCAGAGTCCATGTCATTGCAAGCTATGCTCAGTACTCAAGCACGACCCTCTACGACCAATGGCCGCATTCGCCCCACCCGGCGATAAGCGTTAATATTTGTAATTATTTTGTCCATAGGGATTGGTAACTTGGCTGGATACCTCCATCCTGTCGCGCACAATCCACGAGGTGATTGATGCGCGCCAACTCGTCTGAACCACAAGACACCGTCACAGCGGAACAACCGATTACTCCCACCCGTTTGCGTTGGCTGGATCTGTTGAGCAAATACCGTCAACCCATCGGGCTGGCCGTCACCCTGTTGCTGTTCGCAATTGCCCTGATCGCCTGCCGACACCTGCTGCTGGAACTGGACCTGTACGCCCTCCACGACTCGATCCTGGAAGTGCCCAAACCGGCATTGCTGGGCGCGTTTGCGGCGGCGGTCGCCGGTTTCATCATTCTGTTGGGTTACGAGTTCTCCGGCGCCCGCTATGCCGGGGTGAAACTGCCTGCCAAGACGCTGGCTCTGGGTGGGTTCACGGCCTTTGCGATTGGCAACGCCATAGGCCTGTCGATGCTTTCCGGCGGCTCGGTGCGTTACCGCTTATATGCACGCCATGGCATCGGGGCCTCGGAAGTTGCCCATATGACCGTATTCGCCAGCCTGGCCCTGGGCACTGCCCTGCCGCCGCTGGCCGCACTGGCCACGCTGAGTAACCTGCCGGCTGCGTCCACCTACCTGCATCTGTCGCAAGGTTTGCTCGGCAGCATTGCCGGCGTGGTATTGCTGTTGTCGGTCGCGCTGTGCATCGGCATTTATCGTCGCCGCCTGCCGGAACAACCCTACCCGGACAACCTGCTGGTCAAGGCCGGGCGCCGCACGCTGCGCCTGCCGGGCCGGCGCCTGACCTTCCTGCAGTTGATCATCACCGCACTGGACGTGGCGGCTGCCGCCACTGTGCTCTATATGTTGCTGCCGGAAGCGCCGCCGTTCGGCCCCTTCCTGCTGGTGTATCTGCTGGCCCTGGCCGCCGGCGTACTCAGCCATGTTCCGGGCGGCGTGGGTGTATTCGAAGCGATTCTGCTCGCCGCCTTCGCCGACAAGCTCGGTGCCGCGCCTTTGGCCGCGGCCCTGCTGCTGTACCGGATGATCTACGTGGTCCTGCCGCTGCTGATCGCCTGCGTATTCCTGCTGGTCAACGAAGCTCAGCGCCTGTTCCAGACCCAGCAGAGCCTGCGGGTGGCATCCGGCCTGGCCGCACCCGTGCTGGCCGTACTGGTTTTTTTGTCCGGCGTGGTCCTGCTGTTTTCCGGCGCAACGCCGGAAATCGACACACGCCTGGAAAACATCGGCTTTCTGATTCCCCACCGCCTGATTGACGCCTCGCACTTTGGCGCCAGCCTGATCGGCGTGCTCTGCCTGTTGCTCGCCCAGGGCCTGCGTCGGCGCTTGTCGGCTGCGTGGATGCTGACCATGGTGTTGCTGCTGACCGGCGCCCTGCTCTCGCTGCTCAAAGGCTTCGACTGGGAAGAAGCCAGCCTGATGATCATGACAGCGGTGCTGCTGGCGATCTTCCGTCGCTCGTTCTACCGCGCGAGCCGCCTGACCGAACTGCCGTTCTCGCCGTTGTACCTGGTGGCCAGCGTTTGCGTGCTGGGCGCCTCGATCTGGCTGCTGCTGTTTGCCTATCAAGACGTGCCGTACAGCCATCAACTGTGGTGGCAGTTCACCCTGGATGCCAACGCCCCTCGCGGCCTGCGCTCATTGCTCGGTGCGGCAGTGTTGCTGGTGATCGTGTCGTTGACCTGGCTGCTGCGCACTGCGCGGCCGGTGATCCACTTGCCGACACCCGACGAACTGGAGCGCGCCACCAAGATTCTGATGGCCTCGTCCCAGCCCGACGGCGGCCTCGCGCTGACCGGCGACAAGGCGCTGCTATTCCACCCTAACGACGAAGCCTTCCTGATGTACGCCCGTCGTGGGCGCAGCCTGGTGGCCTTGTATGACCCGATCGGCCCGACCCAGCCCCGCGCCGAGATGATCTGGCAGTTCCGCGACCTGTGCGACATCCATCACGCCCGCCCGGTGTTCTACCAGGTACGCGCCGAGAACCTGCCGTACTACATGGACATCGGCCTCACCGCGATCAAGCTGGGCGAAGAAGCCCGCGTCGACCTGAAACGCTTTGACCTGGAAGCCAAGGGCAAAGAGATGAAGGATTTGCGCTACACCTGGAACCGTGGCACCCGGGACGGCCTGTCCCTGGAGATCTGCGAACCGGGCCAGGCGCCGATGGATGAACTCAAAGTCATCTCCGATGCCTGGCTGACCGGCAAGAACGTACGGGAAAAGGGCTTCTCCCTGGGCCGTTTCAGCGACGACTACCTCAAGCACTTTCGCATTGCGATCATTCGCTTCGAAGGGCGCCCGGTGGCCTTCGCCAACCTGCTCGAGACCTACAACCATGACCTGGCCAGTCTCGACCTGATGCGTGCGCACCCGGACGCGCCGAAGCTGACCATGGAGTTCATGATGGTCGGCCTGATTCAACATTATAAGAACCATGACTACGCCCGCTTCAGCCTCGGCATGGTGCCGTTGTCGGGCCTGCAACCACGCCGTGGCGCCCCGCTGACCCAACGCCTGGGCTCAATGGTGTTCCGCCGTGGCGAGCAACTGTATAACTTCCAAGGTTTGCGCCGCTTCAAAGACAAGTTCCAGCCTGACTGGGAACCCCGTTATATGGCCGTGCCCGCAGGACTTGATCCGCTGGTGGCACTGGCCGATACCGCCGCCCTGATTGCGGGCGGCTTGACTGGATTGGTGAAACGCTGATGATTCGACGCTCCTGGCGGTATGTATTGGCCTTTGTAGTGCTGCTCGCCCTGATCGCAGGCGGCGGCTTTTGGTTCTGGAACCGCCCTGCCCCGCAACCGACCCTGGAACAACTGCCACAGGCTGATGGCACGGTTATGACCCGTGTGACACCCAACGGCTCGGCAAAAGCCCGTGTGGCCGTGGCCGTGATGGCTGATGAAACCCTGACCGACAGCCAGCTGATTGCACTGAGCCAAGGCGGCGCTGCGCAAATCGTTCAAGTGATCCTGCCGAAGGATGACTGCAAGTTGCAGGAACAAGCTCTGCAAAGCGCCCTGGGCCAGCTTAAAGGCCCGGCGACCCTGGTCAGCGGCATTGGCCCTGGCGCTGCGCTCGCCTGGCGCTGGCTGGCCACACAGAGCGATGACAAAGCCAACGCCATCTCCGTCGGCTTCACTCTGGTACAGGAAGGTTGCAAGGACCCGCTGCCGAAAACCTCCGCCCATGGCAACTGGCTGGTGGCCTGGAACGACAACCCTGACGACGAAAGCGCCAGTTTCGTACGCGACACCCCGCGCGCAACCACCAGCATCAGCGACTACGACATTCACTACCCGCAAGTGTTGAACAACGAACTGCGTAAGCAGCTGGTCGGTTCGGACAACGGCGGCCTGGCGATTCCTGTAGTGGAAGTACCGGCTGGCCAAGCCAAAGATACCGTCACCCTGTTCCTCTCCGGTGATGGTGGCTGGCGTGACCTGGACCGCGACGTGGCCGGTGAAATGGCCAAGATCGGCTACCCGGTGGTCGGCATCGACACGCTGCGCTACTACTGGCAGCACAAGACCCCGGAACAAAGCGCCAAAGACCTCAGCGAACTGATGCAGCACTACCGGCAGAAGTGGGGCACCAAGCGCTTCGTACTGACCGGCTACTCGTTCGGCGCCGACGTACTGCCCGCCATCTACAACCGCATGCCGGAAAACGAACAGCAGCGTGTCGACGCCATTATCCTGCTCGCCTTCGCGCGCACCGGCAGCTTTGAAATCGAAGTGGAAGGCTGGCTGGGCAACGCAGGCAAAGAGGCCGCTACCGGCCCGGAAATGGCCAAGCTGCCCGCCGACAAGGTGGTGTGCATCTACGGTGCCGAAGAAGTCGACGAGAGTGGCTGCACCGACAAGACCGCTGTGGGCGAAGCCGTGAAGCTGCCGGGCGGGCATCACTTTGATGAGAACTACCCGGCGCTGGCCCAGCGTTTGGTGGACATCATCGTGAAGCACCAGGCCAAGGATAAAGCCGAGTAATCCCGAGCTGTACGCCAAAAAACGGTGTGCTGGCTTGTGTGGGAGCTGGCTTGCCTGCGATGGCATCACCTGGGTGTGTCAGTCACACCGCAGTGCTGCTATCACAGGCAAGCCAGCTCCCACATTTGGTTTTGCGGCGCTGGTCAGATTTAGCGCGGTTCGATATGCGCGATCATCAACTGCACGGTTTCCTGCCCACGAAATTCGTTCACGTCCAGCTTGTAGGCCAATTCCACCCAACGCACCGTCGGGTTAGGCCAGACCTCTCGGTCCACGCCAAACGCAATGCCATCGAGCTTCACTGACCCGCATTCGCTCTTGAGCACCACCTTGAGGTGCCGCTCCCCTACTACGCGCTGCTCGACCAACTGAAACACACCGTGAAACAGCGGCTCAGGAAAGTGCTGGCCCCATGGCCCGGCATGCCGCAATGCGCGCGCCAGTTCCAAGTGAAACTCTTCCACAGCCAAGGTGCCGTCGGACAGCAGCCGCCCGGTGAGGTCTTCTTCGCGCAGTTGCCGACGCACTTCAGCATCAAAGGCCTCGGCAAACAGTGGGAAATTCGCCTCGGGCAAGGTCAAACCGGCCGCCATCGCATGACCGCCGTATTTGGCGATCAGGTTGGGATGCTGGCTCGCGACGACCGCCAGGGCATCACGGATGTGGAAACCCTGCACAGAGCGCCCTGAGCCCTTGAGCAGGCCATCACCGGCGTCGGCGAAGGCGATGGTCGGGCGGAAGTACCGCTCTTTCATGCGCGACGCCAAAATGCCGATGACGCCCTGGTGCCATTCCGGGTCGAACAGGCACAAACCGTAGGGCATCGATTCCACCGGCAAGTCCTTGAGCTGGGCGAGCGCCTCGCGCTGCATGCCCTGCTCGATGGATTTACGGTCCTGGTTCATGCCGTCCAGTTGCGCCGCCATTTCCCGGGCCGCCGCGAAGTCGGTGGTGAGCAGGCATTCGATGCCGAGGCTCATATCATCCAGGCGGCCGGCGGCATTCAGCCGTGGCCCAAGAATAAAGCCCAGGTCGGTCGAGGTGATACGGGCATGGTCGCGCTTGGCGACCTCAAGGATCGCCTTGATCCCCGGCCGGGCGCGACCGGCGCGAATACGCTCCAGCCCCTGATGGACCAGGATGCGGTTGTTGGCATCCAGCGGCACCACGTCGGCGACGCTGCCCAGGGCGACCAGGTCGAGCAATTCACCGATGTTCGGTTGCGGCGTGTTGTCGTACCAGCCCAGGCTGCGTAAACGCGCGCGCAAGGCCATCAACACATAAAAGATCACGCCGACACCCGCCAGCGCCTTGCTCGGGAACTCACAGCCGGGTTGGTTCGGGTTGACGATGGCATCCGCCGCCGGCAATTCATCGCCGGGCAAGTGGTGGTCAGTGACCAACACCTTCAACCCCGCCGCTTTTGCCGCCGCCACGCCTTCGACGCTGGAGATGCCGTTATCCACGGTAATCAGCAACTGCGGCGTGCGCTGCAGCGCCACGGCGACGATTTCCGGCGTCAGGCCATAACCGTACTCAAAACGGTTGGGGACCAGGTAATCGACATGGGCCGCGCCGAGCAAACGCAGTCCAAGGGTGCCCACGGTGCTGGCCGTGGCGCCGTCGGCGTCGAAGTCACCGACGATCAGGATGCGCTGGCGCTGCTCGAGGGCGGTCACCAGCAGGTCCACCGCCGCGTCGATGCCCTTGAGCTGCTGGTAGGGAATCAACCGCGCCAGACTCTTGTCCAGTTCGGCTTCCGACTGCACCCCGCGTGCGGCGTAGAGACGGGTCAACAGCGGTGGCAATTCACCGAGAAACGGCAGGACAGCGGGCAACGGGCGAGGATCAATACGCATGGGGTGACGGAAGCTTCTCTTCTGGTACGACGGTTAAACAAAGATATTCACAGCGAGATAGAACAAATGTGGGGGCTGGTTTGCCGGCGATGCAGACACCTTGGTAAGTCAGTTACGCTGTGGTGATGCTTTCGCGAGCAAGCCCGCTCCCACACACGCCAGCTCCCGCATGTTTAATCACGCTCGCCGACCAACCATTCCAACTGCACTTCATGCTGGCCACGATCATCCGTCACGAAGATCGTGCCTTCGCTGATCATCACGTCCCACTTGATAACGCGCGGCATGTCCTTGGCCAGGGTCTCGAGGATTTCCTGAGGCACAGCGGCGATGTGTACATTCTTCAGGTTTTTTGCCACCGGCACCACTTTGCCTTCCCACACACGCAGGCTGCCGTAGGCCAGCAAGCTGGTGCGTTCGGTACGGCGCGAGCACCAGGTGAGACGATCGGCGTCAGGCTGGCCGACCTCAATCCAGTGCAGAACACGATCATCCAGGCTTTTTTCCCACAGGGCTGGCTCGTCCACATCTGACAGACCACGGCCGAACGACAGTTGCTCGTTGTACCAAAGTGCGTAGGCCAACAGACGCACGGTCATGCGCTCTTCGGTTTCCGAAGGATGGCGGGCGATGGTCTGTTTGACGCTCTCGTACACTGAGCGATCAAGGTCGGTGAGGTTGAGTTCGAATTTGTAGGTCGTGGACGGCTGGGCCATGAACGGGCTTCTAGAGACAGGGAAAGGCGGCCAGTCTAACCGATGGCGCGGCCATTCAACGAATACTGCGCTGCATCATCCTTATCCCTGGGCCGCTCGCCTATGTTAAAAGGCATCACACCACCGTTCCACGCTTGATAAGGATCCTCATGTCGTTTAATGCCAAACCGCTGGCCGGCCTGAAAGTCATCGAACTGGGCACCTTGATCGCCGGCCCGTTTGCGTCACGCATCTGCGCCGAATTCGGTGCCGAGGTGATCAAGGTCGAATCCCCGGACGGCGGCGACCCGCTGCGCAAATGGCGCAAGCTGTATGAAGGCACCTCACTCTGGTGGTTCGTGCAGGCGCGCAACAAGCAGTCGCTGACGCTGAACCTCAAGCACCCGGAGGGTTTGGCCATCCTTAAGCAGTTGCTGGCGAATGCCGACATCCTGATTGAGAATTTCCGCCCCGGCGTCCTTGAAAAACTCGGTCTGAGCTGGGAAACCCTGCATGCGCTGAACCCGAAATTGGTGATGGTGCGGCTCTCGGGTTTTGGCCAGACCGGCCCGATGAAAGACCAGCCGGGGTTCGGCGCGGTGGGCGAGTCCATGGGCGGCTTGCGCTATATCACCGGTTTCGAAGACCGACCGCCGGTACGCACGGGGATTTCCATCGGCGACTCGATTGCCGCCTTGTGGGCGGTCATCGGCGCGCTGATGGCCCTGCGTCATCGCGAGGTCAACGGCGGGCTCGGCCAAGTCGTGGATGTGGCACTGTACGAAGCCATCTTCGCGATGATGGAAAGCATGATCCCGGAGTTCGACGTGTTCGGGTTTATTCGCGAGCGCACCGGCAACATCATGCCCGGCATCACGCCGTCATCGATTCATACCACTGCCGACGGCAAGCATGTGCAGATCGGCGCCAATGGCGATGCAATCTTCAAGCGTTTCATGAGCGCCATCGGCCGCGAAGACCTGGCCAATGACCCGCAGCTGGCGAGCAATGACGGGCGCGATAGCCGCCGTGATGAGCTGTACGGCGTGATTGATCGCTGGGTCAACTCGCTGCCGCTGGACCACGTGATTGAGCAACTGAACAAGGCCGAGGTGCCCGCCAGCCGCATCTACAGCGCCGAAGACATGTTGGGCGACCCGCAGTTTCTGGCGCGGGAAATGTTTCTCGAGGCTCAGTTGCCGGGCGGCAAGGGCTTCAAGATGCCGGGGATCGTGCCCAAGCTGTCGCAAACACCGGGTAGTTGTGAGTGGGTCGGGCCGCAGTTGGGCGAACATAACAGCACGGTCCTCAATGAACTGGGTTACGACGCCGCAGCCATCACCCGTTTGCGCGAGGTTGGCGCGATCTGATGGCTCGCCCGTACCAATGCCGGTTTATCCCTCTGTGCCTCATGAGCGTGATGCTCGGCGTGTGGCCGCTCTCGGCGCATGCCGAGGACACGCTGATCTGGCTGTTGCGCGACCTGCCGCCCATCACCATCTTTGAAGGGCCTCAGAAAGGCCAGGGGGCACTGGATGAGTTGTTGCCGATACTCGCCAAGCGCCTGCCGCAATACCGCCACACCGTGATGCACGTCAACCGCGCTCGCGGCATTCAAATGCTGCGCTCGCCGTCCCTGACCTGCGACCCCTCGCTGCTGTGGACGCCGGAGCGCGCGAAGTACATTGTGTTTTCGGCCCAGGCATTCGTGGTGGTCAGCAACGGGGTGACGATCCAACGCAGCCAGCAGGAGGCAATGGCACCCTTTATTGCCGAGGGCCAATTTGATCTGCAAGCCTTTCTCGAATCCCATAAAGCGCGCATTGGCGCTACCGCCGAACGCAGCTACGGCCCCGCCATCGACGAACAGCTCAAGCACGCTGCTCCCCACACCCTGGCATTGCATTACGGCAATGACGCCCTTGGCAGCCTGTTGCAAATGCAGCGTCTTGGGCGGCTGGAAGCGGTGTTGGGTTACCCGCCGGAAATCCGCTATCACGCCCGGCAACAGGGTATCGCTGCCCAGGACCTGATGTTCTATCCCATCAAGGGCTCAGCGCGTTATCAACGTTCGCATATTGGTTGCTCGGATACGCCTCAAGGCCGTCAGGCCATGCAGCGAATCGATCAGGCGATACGGGATATCCCACAGGCGCGGGTCCAGCAATCCTACGCGTCATGGTTGGACCCCGTGATGCGCGCGCAGTATTTGTTGGACAACCCGAGTTTTTTCCAGAATTTCCCTGAGCGCTGACAAATCGCAGGCAAAAGAAACCCCGAGCAGTGGGGAGACAACTCGGGGTTAAACGTGGCCTACAAAGACCAGTACAACAAGCCACAAACACCGGAGCACAATGTTCGCTCTTGCTGTTATAAAATCTGACCGGGCATGCGGTAGGAAGTTTCCATCATTAAACAATTCTTCATGCGAGGGCGGCGCCACGGGTTTGGGCTGCGTTACGCAATGCTGCGATAACCGAGGGTTCCAGACGCCCTTCAGCGATTTTCAGATCGCGTAGCAAGCAATCCACCACATCCACCAGTACACGCTTATCGGTCAATTGGGCCCGATCGACTTCACGCTCGACGACGATAGCGCCAGCAGGGTTCTTCACGGTCACCAGGCACTCGCCCTGTAGGCCCGAGGTGGTCAACGTAACCTGATAAGGGCTCAGTGCTTCTTCGAGCAATAGGCTGATACTTTCCATCTCGATCACCACTCAATCATTCGAATAAGGTTCGAAAAACAAAAATGTCATTAAGGTGCTTACATTCAAGTGACCCGTACTCAAAGCAGAAAGTTCGACCTTTTGTGTAGCCTCCTGCCCGAGTCAAGCGAGCATGCACGGCAAAGATGACAGAGAGAAAACATCCACCGACAGGCTAGAATCCCTGGATTACCCTGGGAGCCTGCCTTGAAAGCCGCGTCTGAACAGCCACTGCGCGCCGTCCTGGACGCGCGCCGACCAGGCTCAGGTAATCGGCACTGATGCCCTGTTAGCGATTGCGGTCGCGGGTAATCAATCGGTTGATAATCATCAATCAAAATGCCCACCTTCAATGTCCGATGAGCGGTGAACCATTGCTGCTCCGCCGGTGCCAGGGGCAAAGGCTGCAGCGGGATAAACGCCGGCACCCGCTTGAAAGGCAGGCTGACAGCCGCCTGGCCTATAGACAGATGGCCGAGCAACAGCACGCAAGCCAGCCGCACCGCCCATTGAATCACTACACGTACCGATTGAGTTTGCTGGTTGGCCGCCCGCGCAAGTATGGCTCGCCAGAATGAAAAAGCCCGTCACGAAGACGGGCTTGACCTACCGCGTAGCAACCTGTGGATCAGAGCGGCTTACCGCGATTGCCGTGCTGGCTGACAAACGCCTGCATGGCTTTCAGATCGTTCGCCAACACCGTGCAGCGTTCTTCACGCTCGAACAGGTCAGCCAGGTGCTCGGGCAACTCCAGCGCTTTGCCAACACCAGCCTTCTCCACCGCTTCCGGGAATTTGACCGGGTGGGCAGTGCCCAGAATCACCATCGGGATGTCCAGGCTGCGACGGCATTCGCGTGCGGCCTTCACACCGATGGCGGTGTGTGGGTCGAGCAGTTCGCCGGTCTGGGCGTAGACCTCAGCGATGGTTTCACAGGTCTGCGCATCGTCCACGGCCAGGGAGTCAAACAGCTTGCGGGTTTCGGTCCAGCGCTCTTGTTCGACGCTGAAACCGCCACCTTGCTTGAAGCTGTCCATCAGGCCAGCCAGGGCGGCGCCATTGCGACCGTGCATGTCGAACAGCAGGCGTTCGAAGTTCGACGACACCATGATGTCCATGGACGGCGACAATGTGGCGTGCAGGGTTTCCTTGACGTACTGGTTGCCGCTCATGAAGCGGTGCAGGATGTCGTTGCGGTTGGTGGCGACGATCAACTGGTTGATCGGCAGGCCCATGTTGCGCGCCAGGTAGCCGGCAAAGATGTCGCCGAAGTTGCCGGTCGGCACCGAGAACGACACCGAACGCGCCGGGCCGCCCAACTGCAGGGACGCGTGGAAGTAGTAGACGATCTGAGCCATGATCCGGGCCCAGTTGATCGAGTTCACCGCCACCAGGCGCGTACCTTTCAGGAAGCTCTGGTCAGCGAAGCTGTTCTTGACCATTTCCTGGCAGTCATCGAAGTTGCCTTCGATGGCGATGTTGTGGATGTTTTCACCGAAAATGGTCGTCATCTGGCGACGCTGCACTTCCGACACGCGCTTGTGCGGGTGCAGGATGAAGATGTCGACGTTTTCGCAGTGCTTGCAACCTTCGATGGCGGCCGAACCGGTATCACCGGACGTAGCGCCGATGATCACCACACGCTCGCCGCGCTTTTCCAGCACGTAATCGAGCAGGCGACCCAGCAATTGCAGGGCGAAGTCCTTGAACGCCAGGGTCGGGCCGTGGAACAGCTCCAGCACCCATTCGTTGCCGTTCAGCTGACGCAGAGGGGCGATGGCGCTGTGGGAAAACACGCCATACGTCTCTTCCAGAATCCTTTTGAAATCCGCATCCGGAATGCTGCCGGTGACGAACGGGCGCATCACCCGGAACGCCAGCTCGTGGTACGGCAGGCCCGCCCAGGACGCGATTTCTTCCTGGGTGAAACGTGGCAGGTTTTCCGGCACATACAGGCCGCCGTCAGTGGCAAGGCCTGCCAGCAAAACGTCTTCGAAATTCAGGGCCGGTGCCTGGCCGCGGGTGCTGATGTAACGCATGACTGGCTCCTCTAAAACATTCTCGAACAGAGGCCGCCGAACACACGGGGCCCCTGGATCAAATCGGTTAGTTCAAGTGTTCGACGCGAATCCGCACCACCGGGCCAACCACCCCTTGCAGGGCTTCGAGGGCGGCGATGGCATCGTTCATGCGCTGTTCGAGCACGCGGTGGGTCAACAGGATCATCGGCACCTGGCCGTTTTGCTCCTCGACTTCCTTCTGCATGATCGACTCGATATTGATGCCGCGCTCCGACAGGATGCTGGCAACCTGGGCCAACACGCCCGGATGATCCTGAGCCTGGATGCGCAGGTAGTAGGCACTTTCGCAGGCTTCGATCGGCAGGATCGGGTGGGCCGACAGCGAGTCCGGCTGGAAGGCCAGGTGCGGCACGCGGTTTTCCGGGTCGCTGGTCATGGCGCGGACCACGTCCACCAGGTCGGCGATGACCGAGGAGGCCGTCGGTTCCATACCGGCACCGGCGCCGTAGAACAGCGTGGAGCCGGCCGCATCACCGTTGACCATCACGGCGTTCATCACGCCGTTGACGTTGGCGATCAGGCGGTCGGCCGGGATCAACGTCGGGTGCACACGCAGCTCGATACCGGCCGGAGTGCTGCGCGCCACGCCCAGGTGCTTGATGCGGTAGCCCAGGGCTTCGGCGTAGTTCACGTCGGCAGTGGTCAGCTTGGTGATGCCTTCGGTGTAGGCCTTGTCGAACTGCAGCGGGATACCAAAGGCGATGGAGGCCAGGATGGTCAGCTTGTGGGCCGCGTCGATGCCTTCCACGTCAAAGGTCGGGTCGGCTTCGGCGTAACCCAGCGCCTGGGCTTCGGCCAGCACGTCTTCGAAGGTACGGCCCTTCTCGCGCATTTCGGTGAGGATGAAGTTGCCCGTGCCGTTGATGATGCCGGCGACCCAGTTGATACGGTTGGCGGACAAGCCTTCACGGATCGCCTTGATCACCGGGATGCCACCGGCCACAGCCGCTTCGAACGCAACGATCACGCCCTTCTCGCGCGCCTTGGCGAAGATCTCGTTACCGTGCACGGCGATCAGCGCCTTGTTGGCGGTGACCACGTGCTTGCCGTTCTCGATGGCCTTGAGCACCAACTCGCGGGCCACGGTGTAACCGCCAACCAGCTCGATGACGATATCGATTTCAGGGTTGGTGGCCACGGCGAAGACATCGTTGGTAATCGCAATACCGGTCGTTTGGAACTGAGGCTTTGGCGTACGCGTGGCAATTTGCGCCACTTCAATCCCACGCCCTGCACGGCGAGAAATTTCTTCAGCATTACGCTGAAGTACGTTCAAGGTGCCGCCACCGACGGTCCCTAACCCACAGATGCCTACTTTGACCGGTTTCACTGAAGAACTCCCCATGAAACGGCCGACTCAAGGTCGGCCGTGGTAAACAGCCGCACAACTGCGGCTCTCAATTAATGCCCCGTCGACTGTTCGGCGGGGCATGATCGTCAAAGGCTCGACGATGACTGCTTACTTTGCACCCAGCGCCAGTTTGGCAACTTGTGGCGCAGGCTGGTAGCCCGGAATTACTTGGCCATCAGCCAAAACGATGGCCGGTGTACCGTTCACACCAATCGACTGGCCCAGGGCGAACTGCTTGGAAACCGGGTTGGCGCATTTGGCCGACTTGATTTCCTTGCCATCGACCATTTTGTCCATGGCGGCTTTCTTGTCGGTCGAGCACCATACGGCTTGCAGTTGTTCGTCACCCGGCGAGCCCAGGCCCTGGCGCGGGAACGCGACGTAGCGCACTTCGATACCCATTTTGTTCAGCGCAGGCACTTCGGCGTGCAGCTTGTGGCAGTACGGGCAGGTGGTGTCGGTGAACACGGTGATGTGAGTCTTCGTCTCGCCGATGGCCGGGTAAACCACGGTTTCAGCCACAGGAATGCCGTTGATCAACTTGGAAACGCCCAGGCGCTCGGCTTTCTCGGTCAGGTTGACCGGCTTGCCGTCTTTCAACTGGAACAGGTAGCCCTGGACGATGTACTGGCCGTCGGCACTGGCGTACAGCACACGGCTGCCCTTGAGCTTGACTTCATACAGCCCGGCCATCGGGCTGGCACTGATGCTTTCAATCGGCGTGTCGAGTTGCAGGTTGGCCAAGCTCTTGCGAATGGTCTGCTCGGCGGCGTCATCGGCGACAACAAAGGTGGAAACCAACGCAATGGCTGCGGCGGCAATAATCTGGGTCAAGCGCATGGGAACTCCTGAAGGCAGATGCAGGGACGGGCGCAAGAACACCGATCTGGAAACACGGGGCTGTCAATACGAGCCTGGGCGCCGTCCCCTTTGCGAACCGGCAAAGCCTACCACAGTTGGGCCGGGGGGCAGACTGCGGCAGGCAAATTGGGCCTTTTCCGACGTAATTTTATCCGCGAGGGTGATGCTTGGCGTGCATCTCCTGCAGACGTGCGCGCGCGACGTGGGTGTAAATCTGGGTTGTGGATAAGTCACTGTGCCCCAGCAGCATTTGCACCACACGCAAATCCGCACCGTGGTTGAGCAAATGGGTGGCAAACGCGTGGCGCAACGTATGTGGCGACAGCGCCTTGCCGATCCCAGCCACTTTGGCCTGGTGCTTGATACGGTGCCAGAAGGTCTGGCGGGTCATCTGCTCACCGCGCAGGCTGGGGAACAGCACGTCGCTGGGCCGCCCGCCGAGCAATTCGCCACGGGCATCACGCATATAGCGCTCAACCCACACAATCGCCTCCTCGCCCATCGGCACCAGTCGCTCCTTGCTGCCTTTGCCCATGACGCGCAGCACGCCCTGACGCAAGTTGACTTGCTCCAGGGTCAGGCTGATCAGCTCAGTCACCCGCAGGCCGCAGGCGTAGAGCACTTCGAGCATGGCGCGGTCACGCTGGCCGATGGCTTCACTCAGGTCGGGCGCGGCGAGCAAGGCATCGACGTCGGCTTCCGACAGGGATTTGGGCAATGGCCTGCCGAGTTGCGGCATATCGATTTGCAGGGTCGGGTCGACCGCGATCAGCTTTTCCCGCAGCAGGTAGCGATAAAAACCACGCACGCCAGATAGAAATCGCGCAGTGGAGCGAGGCTTGTAGTTCTGCTCAAGGCGCCAGGCCAGGTGATCAAGGATCAGCTCGCGACCGGCATTGATCAGTTCGAGGTTTTTCTCCTGCAGCCAGCCGTTGAACAGGGCCAAGTCACTGCGGTAGGCCTGGCGGGTGTTGTCCGACAGGCCTTTTTCCAGCCACAGGGCATCAAGGAAGCGGTCGATCAGGGGATGGTCAATGGCGGGCATAGGGGCTCAAGCGAATGAATGTAGTGTCGGGGAGATCCTATCGCAGGCAAGCCAGCTCCCACATGGGTTTTGTGTCATGCCTGATCTCATGATCAACATCGATCAAATGTGGGAGCTGGCTTGCCTGCGATGGCCACGACTCGGTTTCAGATCAGTCTACAAACCCAGGCAATACCGGAACCGGCCGCTTATCGGCATCAATCGCGACAAAGCTGAACACACCCTGGATCGCCTTCTCACGGCCATCGGCACTCATCCTCTCGACGAACACTTCAACTTCAACCTTGAGGCTGGTGTTACCGACTTTGACCACGCGCCCGATCAGCTCAACAATGGAGCCGGCCGGGATCGCGTGATTAAAGTCGATCCGATCAGTGGAGACCGTCACCAGCGGCAAACGACAAAAACGCGTGGCCGTGATGAACGACACTTCATCCATCCACGCCAGCGCCGTACCGCCGAACAGGGTGTTGTGGTGGTTGGTGGTCGGCGGGAACACGGCCTTGGTCACATGGGTCACGGACAGGTCGGTACGACGCTGGATTTCTTCGAGGCGGGTGGTCATGGGAAAATACCGGCAAATTGACAAATTTCAGGCACAAAAAAGCAGCCCGTAGGCTGCTTTTTTCTGCATCGGGAAGCTGGACTTAAGCCAGTTTTTCCTTGATGCGAGCTGCTTTACCGGACAGGTCACGCAGGTAGTACAGCTTGGCTTTACGTACGTCACCGCGACGCTTAACGGCCATGCTGTCGATTTGCGGGCTGTAGGTCTGGAAAGTACGCTCTACGCCAACACCGTTGGAGATTTTACGAACAGTGAAAGCACTGTTCACACCACGGTTACGCTTGGCGATTACCACGCCTTCGAACGCTTGCAGACGCGAACGGTCGCCTTCCTTCACTTTCACCTGAACGACAATAGTGTCGCCCGGGGCAAAGGTAGGGATCTCTTTGGTCATCTGCTCTGCTTCGAGTGCAAGGATGATTTTGTTAGTCATGCTGTGCTCCTAAGGTAAGTCATCGGACCTACCATCGATACGTTGTTAACTATCGTCCCGCGCGAGGATGTATTCCTCGAGCAGCTTCTTCTCTTCTCCAGAAAGCGAGCGGCTTTCCAGAAGATCGGCGCGTCGTTCATAGGTCCGACCAAGGGACTGCTGTAAACGCCAACGCCGGATGTGTGCGTGATTGCCACTTAGCAATACGTCGGGAACACGCTGATCCGCATACACCTCCGGTCGGGTGTAGTGCGGGCAATCCAGCAAACCATCCGTGAAGGAATCTTCCTCCGCGGAGTCCGCATGCCCTAAAGCTCCAGGCAGCAGTCGTGTAACCGCATCTATCAGGACCATCGCCGGCAGCTCGCCGCCAGACAGGACATAGTCCCCAATCGACCACTCTTCATCGACATGAGCTTCAATAAACCGCTCGTCAATGCCTTCATAGCGACCGGCAATCAGGATTAATGCTTCCTCATTCGCCAGTTCGCGAACCCCAGCCTGTTTCAGCTGACGGCCTTGAGGGGACAGGTAAATTACCTTCGCCTTCTCCCCGGCAGCTGCCTTGGCCTGGGCCAACGCGTCTTCCAGGGGCTTGATCTTCATCACCATGCCCGGGCCACCGCCAAATGGGCGATCGTCCACAGTGTGATGTCGATCCGTCGTGTAGTCTCGCGGGTTCCAACAGGTAAGCTGCAACAGCCCCTGTTTCACCGCCCGACTGGTGATGCCGTACTCGCTGATGGCGGAAAACATCTCGGGAAACAAACTGATCACTTCAATGCGCAAATTAGCCACGCTTAGAAGTCCGCGTCCCATTCCACCTTCATCTCGCCCGCTGCCAGGTCGACGGCCAACACGCATTGCCCGGTATACGGCAACAGGCGTTCGCGATCATCCAGGCTGCCAGCGCAAGGCTTGACCACCATTACATCATTGGCGCCGGTTTCCAGAAGATGATCGATTTTCCCGAGCAATTGCCCCAGTTGATCAATAACCTTCAGACCTTCCAGCTGGTACCAGTAGTACTCGCCGTCGGTCAATTCAGGGAACAGGTTGCGCGGCACGCAGATCTCATAACCGGCCAGAAGACGAGCTTCTTCACGATCATCAAGACCCTTGAGCTTTGCGACCAGGAACTTATCGCTCCCGCGTCCACTGACCAGCTCGACCTGTTTCACACTCCCTTCGCGCTTGAGCGTCCAGGTTTTGTACTGCAACAGGTTTTCAGTCGGATCAGTAAAGGAATACACCTTCACTTCGCCGCGAACGCCATGAACAGAGTAAATCTTGCCGATAACGATCAAATCATCAGCAACAGCTGGCGTCGCGTTCATATTGCTCAGGCTGCGGCCTTAGCCGAGTCCTT
Organism: Pseudomonas sp. UBT; assembly: GCF_050915955.1. NCBI lineage: Bacteria > Pseudomonadati > Pseudomonadota > Gammaproteobacteria > Pseudomonadales > Pseudomonadaceae > Pseudomonas > Pseudomonas sp. UBT. The sequence goes on from NZ_CP168079.1 coordinate 522,531, forward strand.
CAACAACTTGGCAACACGCTCGGATGGCTGTGCACCAACGCTCAGCCAGTAGGCTACGCGCTCTTGGTTCACGGACAGACGAACTTCTTGACCACGAGCAACAGGGTTGAAGAAACCAACCTGTTCCTTGTGCGAACCGTCACGCGGGTTGCGGCTGTCGGTTACGGTCAAGTGGTAAAACGGGCGCTTTTTGGAGCCGCCAAGGGCAAGACGGATTGTTAGCATGTGAACATCGTTCCTGTAGTCGGTGCTGCAAATCTAAATGCACAGCGGGCATAGGTGCCCGAAAGGCCGCATATTCTAAGGAATATCCGGACTTTTGCAAATGTCTTTTTCTGGCGCCTATCAGCGTGCCACTCAGATCTGCTATAGAGCCGTCGGTTAAAACGGCGAGTCAGCTCCCGCTAACCGCGGGTTTGCTGGAGATCCCACGTCCCTGTGGGTCGGAGCGCAAGCATGCTTGCGCTCGAATACTTTACATTTTGGGCATGCCACCGCCGGGCAACATACCGCCCATGCCGCGCATCATCTTGGCCATTCCGCCTTTGGCGGAGAATTTCTTCATCATCTTCTGCATCTGCTTGTGCTGCTTGATCAAGCGACCGATGTCCTGCACCTGGGTGCCGGAGCCCATGGCGATCCGACGTTTGCGCGAACCACTGATCAGCTCAGGGTCGCGGCGCTCGGCCGGGGTCATGGAATTGATGATGGCTTCCATCTGCTTGAATTGCTTCTCTGCCGCGCCCTGGGCATTGCCCATTTGCGCCAGGTTCACACCGCCGATGTTCGGCAGCTTGTCCATCAGGCCGCCGAGGCCGCCCATGTTTTTCATCTGTTGCAGCTGGTCGCGGAAGTCTTCGAGGTCGAAGCCCTTGCCCTTCTTCAGCTTTTTGGCCAGTTTGTCGGCCTTGTCTTTGTCGAGGGTGGCTTCGGCCTGTTCGATCAGGCTGAGCACGTCACCCATGCCGAGGATGCGCGAGGCGATCCGCTCTGGGTGGAACGGCTCGAGCGCGTCGTTCTTCTCGCCCATACCAATGAACTTGATCGGCTTGCCGGTGATGGCGCGCACCGACAGCGCGGCACCGCCACGGGCGTCGCCATCGACCTTGGTCAGGATCACGCCGGTCAGCGGCAGTGCGTCACCGAAGGCCTTGGCGGTGTTGGCCGCATCCTGGCCGGTCATGGCGTCGACCACGAACAGCGTTTCGACCGGGTTGATCGCGGCATGCAGCGCCTTGATCTCGCCCATCATCTCTTCGTCGATGTGCAGGCGACCGGCGGTATCGACGATAACCACGTCGATGAATTTCAACTTGGCTTCTTTAATAGCCGCGTTGGCGATGTCGACCGGCTTCTGGCTCAGGTCAGACGGGAAGAAGGTCACCCCCACTTCGCCCGCAAGCATTTCGAGTTGCTTGATGGCCGCCGGACGGTACACGTCGGCCGATACCACCATCACGGACTTCTTCTTGCGCTCTTTAAGGAAGCGCGCCAGCTTGCCGGCGGTGGTGGTTTTACCCGCACCTTGCAGACCAGCCATCAGCACAACCGCTGGCGGTACGGCGCTGAGGTTCAAATCCTCGTTGGCCGCGCCCATCAGGCTTTCGAGTTCGGCCTGGACGATCTTCACAAAGGCCTGGCCCGGGGTCAGGCTGCGGGACACTTCGGTGCCGACCGCGCGCTCTTTGACCGAGTTGACGAAGTCCTTGACCACAGGCAAGGCCACGTCGGCTTCCAGCAACGCCATGCGCACTTCACGCAGGGTGTCTTTAATATTGTCCTCGGTCAGCTTGGCCTTGCCGGTTACGTGGCGCAGCGTCTGCGAGAGACGGTCAGTCAGGTTTTCAAACATGCGCGATCCTTTCAGGCCCTATTCATCGAAATGCAGTGGTGACCGAGGTAATGGCGGCCCAGGCTGTGGTAAATCGCTATTAAAAACAGCGCTCAGCAAGCCTGCGGCGTGGGCAGGTCGCGGATTATAGCGAAGACTGCGCCTGTGCACACCCGCTGTCTGGCCCGGGAGTCTTTCGTGGAGCGCAGGTGTGTGCCAAACTCAGCGCCTTTCGGGCTTGTCTATCAGGATTTATGGTCCCCTTGTCACCCAGTTTGCTACCCAGCCTCGCCGCCGCCCTTTTGTATGCCGCTGCGACTCTCTATCAGGGCACTCGTCTGGCCCAGGGCACAAAAGCGGACAAACGCCTGCTGGTAGGCTTTGGCGTCATCGCCCTGCTGGCCCACGCCGCCAGCCTATTCACGCATCTGATGACGCCGGTCGGCCTGGGCCTGGACTTTTTCAGCGCCGCCAGCCTGATCGCCGCCGCCGTCATCGCGCTGACGCTGATGGCCTGCTATCGAATCCCCGTCGAGAACCTGTTGGTGCTGCTATTCCCGCTGGGCATGCTGACGGTACTGCTGGCGCAATTTGCCCCGACCGGCACCGTGCAGGTCATCGACGAGGAACCGGGCATCCTCGCCCACATTCTGTTGTCGATTCTCGCCTACGGCATGTTCACCATCGCCGTGTTCCAGGCGTTGCTCGTGCTGCTGCAAGACCACCAGCTTAAAAACAAGCACCCGTCCGGGCTGATCAAGAACTTCCCGCCACTGCAAACCATGGAAAGCCTGCTGTTCGGTTTCCTGTGGGCCGGCTGGACACTGCTGTCGTTGTCGCTGATTTCCGGTTGGCTGTTCGTCGAAAACCTGTTCGCCCAGCACCTGGTGCACAAAACCTTGCTGGCGTGCCTGGCCTGGATCGTTTTCAGCGTCTTGCTGTGGGGTCGCAACCGTCTCGGCTGGCGTGGGCACAAAGCGATCCGCTGGACCCTGGCCGGTTTCTGCCTGCTGATGCTGGCCTATTTCGGCAGCAAGCTGGTTCGCGAATACATCCTGCATATCTGACGGGCAGCGATCATGGACAACTTGCCCCTTGGGCCGATGCTCGCGGTAATCACCTTGCTGGTGTTATGGGCGGCGCTGTTTACCGCCATCGAAGCCGCACAACAACACCTGCTGGCACTGCGCCCTGGTACACGCCAGGGTGACAAGGCGGCCGCCCGCCTGAACTTCCCGCGTCACAGCCTGATCCTGTGCAACAGCTTGTGTCGCGCTGCAGTGGTTATTCTCTGCACCTTGCTGGCGATCTATGCCTGGGCGCAGAACGGCCCGTGGCTCGGTTGGCTGATTTCTTGCGCAATCCTGCTGGTGCTCGCCGACTACCTGCCCCGCGCCCTCGCGGTTCGCCATCCCCAGGCCGTACTGGGCTTTGGCAATACGCTGCTGGGCGTGCCGCTGAAAATTCTTTATCCGCTGGCGTGGCTGCTCAATGGCATCAGCGTGCTGGTGCTGCGCCCCTTCGCACGCAAAACCGGTGTGGTGAAAAAAAGCGACGAGCCGCTGCCCGATCACGATGATGAACCGGAGCCCGAGTCCGACGACAACCGCACCCCCGGCATGCCCGGTATTCACGCCCTGGACAACATCACGGTCAACGACATTCTGGTACCGCGCAGCGAAGTGGACGGCATCAACCTGGACGATCCGGTTGAAGAAATCATCGAGCAATTGCGCGCTTCCCAGCGCACGCGCCTGCCGGTATTCCACAGCGACATCAACCAAGTCGAAGCGGTGCTCAACACCCGGCAGATCCAACACCTGCTGCCTGATGCCAGCCTGACCAAAGATGCCTTGCTCGCCGCTTGCCACGAACCTTACTTCGTTCCGGAAAGCACCCCGCTGCAACTGCAGCTGCTGAATTTCCACAAGCAGCAGCGACGCCTGGGCATGGTGGTGGACGAATACGGTGAAGTGCTCGGCATCGTCACCCTGGAAGACATCCTCGAAGAAATCGTTGGCGAATTCGAAAACGATCAGACGGTGGATAACCCGCATATCGACGCGCAACCCGATGGCCGTTTCATCATCGACGGCGCCGCCTCGATCCGCGAACTGAACAAGAGCCTGGGCTGGCACCTGCCCAGCGATGGCCCCAAGACCCTCAACGGGTTGGTGACCGAAGCACTGGAGACCATTCCGGATTGCGCGGTGTGCCTCAAAATCGGCCGCTATCGCCTGGAAATCCTCGAGACCGAGGACAACCGCGTCAGCAAAGTGCTGATCTGGCACACCAGCCGCGTGCCGGTCGCCGCATAACCTCTTGGCATAACACAATCCAATGTGGGAGCGGGCTTGGTCGCGAAAGCGGTGGATCAGTCAGCTCATCTAGACCTGACCCACCGCTTTCGCGAGCAAGCCCGCTCCCACAGTTGATTTGCAGCGTTTGATAGATCGTGATTGAGCCCCTTGTTGTCTGTTCAACCCCCTTCCTATAATCGGCTCGGCTTACCCAAGCCCCGCCCGACCGCGTGCTACCCGCACTCAGCGCGTCCAGGCACCGCTTTACCGTGTCTGACCGGTGTTTGCTCCCATCCCGAGCCGCCCCGCCTACGCCCCTGATCCTTGGGTGTTCGACCAATAATAATCCGCGTCCAAACGCGCAATGACCGTCAGGGATACCGCCATGAGCACCACCTATAACGAGGCTGCAACCGCCGCCCCGCTCAACTCGACCGCACGGGTCGCGACCGCGAGCATCGTCGGCACCGCCATCGAGTTCTACGATTTCTATATCTACGCCACTGCTGCTGCGCTGGTGATCGGCCCGGTGTTCTTCCCGCAGACGTCCGGCACCGCGCAGATGCTGGCGTCGTTCCTGACCTTCGGCATCGCCTTCATCGCCCGCCCATTGGGCTCAGCGCTGTTCGGCCATTTCGGTGACCGTATCGGGCGCAAATCAACCCTGGTCGCCTCGTTGCTGCTGATGGGTGTGTGCACCACATTGATCGGCTTGCTGCCGGGCTATGACAGCATCGGCGCCTGGGCTCCGATTCTGTTGTGTGTGCTGCGTTTCGGCCAGGGCCTCGGGCTGGGCGGGGAATGGGGCGGCGCAGCATTGCTGGCGACCGAGAACGCACCAAAGGGCAAGCGCGCCTGGTTCGGCATGTTCCCGCAATTGGGCCCATCAATTGGCTTTCTGGCCGCGAACGGTTTGTTCCTGATCCTGGCCATGAGCCTGAACGACGAGCAATTCCGCAGCTGGGGCTGGCGCATCCCGTTCATCCTCAGCGCGGCGCTGGTGATGGTCGGGCTGTATGCGCGCTTGAAACTGCATGAAACCCCGGTGTTCGCCAACGCCGTGGCCAAAGAAGCACCGGTGAAAGTGCCGTTGGTGGAACTGTTCAGCCAGCATTGGCTGCCGGTACTGTTGGGCGCGGCATCGATGGTGGTGTGTTATGCGCTGTTCTACATCACCACTGCGTTTTCCCTGAGCTACGGCGTATCGACGCTGGGCTATAGCCGCGAAACGTTCCTGGGCTTGCTGTGTTTCGCCGTGCTGTTCATGGGCCTGGCCACGCCATTGGCAGCCTTGGCCAGTGACCGCTACGGGCGCAAGCCGGTACTGATCGTCGGCGCAGTGCTGGCGATTCTGTCGGGCTTCACCATGGAACCCCTGCTGACCCACGGCTCGACCTGGGCGGTGGCGTTGTTCCTGGCGCTGGAGCTGTTCCTGATGGGCGTGACCTTCGCGCCGATGGGCGCCTTGCTGCCGGAACTGTTCCCGACGCGCGTGCGTTATACCGGCGCTTCGGCGGCGTATAACCTGGGTGGGATTGTCGGTGCGTCGGCGGCGCCGTTCTTCGCGACCAAGCTGGTGGCGATGGGCGGGCTGAGTTATGTCGGCGGGTATGTGTCGGCGGCAGCGCTGCTCAGCTTGATCGCTGTGCTGTGCCTGAAAGAGACGCGGGATAATGATTTGAACAAGGTCGCCTGATAGATTGCTATCGCAGGCAAGCCAGCTCCCACATTTGAAATGTATTCACACATCAAACTTTGTGAACCCGATCAAATGTGGGAGCTGGCTTGCCTGCGATAGACGCGACTCGGTTTAGAGTTCTACTACAACAGCCTTCGAAGCACGCGTAGCCTTAGCCCGAGCCGCCTCAATCGACTCATCCCGCGCCAACGCCACACCCATCCGACGCTGACCATTCACTTCTGGCTTACCAAACAGACGCAACGCCGTGTCCGGCTCGCTCAAGGCGGCGCCGAGGTTGGCGAATGCCGTCTGGGTGGACTGCCCTTCCACCAGGATCACCGCCGACGCCGAAGGCCCAAACTGACGGATCAATGGAATCGGCAGGCCCAGAATCGCGCGAGCGTGCAGGGCAAATTGCGACAAGTCCTGAGAAATCAGGGTCACCAGGCCAGTGTCGTGCGGGCGCGGCGACACTTCGCTGAACCACACCTGATCGCCCTTGATGAACAACTCCACGCCAAACAGGCCGCGACCACCCAGCGCCTCAGTGACCGCTTTGGCCACGCGCTCGGATTCCGCCAGGGCAATCGGGCTCATGGCTTGCGGCTGCCAGGATTCCTGGTAGTCGCCCTTCTCCTGACGGTGGCCGACCGGCGCGCAGAAGGTGGTGCCGCCGATGTGGCGCACGGTCAGCAGGGTGATTTCGTAGTCGAAGTCGATGAAGCCTTCGATGATCACGCGACCTTTACCCGCACGCCCGCCTTCCTGGGCGTAATCCCAGGCTTTCTGCACGTCATCAGTGCTGCGCAGCAGGCTCTGGCCCTTGCCCGACGAACTCATCACCGGCTTGACCACGCACGGGAAGCCCAGGTCCTGCACGGCCTTGCTGTAGTCTTCGAAGGTGTCGGCAAAGTGGTACGGCGAAGTCGGCAGGTCCAGCTCTTCAGCGGCCAGGCGACGGATGCCTTCACGGTTCATGGTCAGCGACGTGGCGCGCGCAGTCGGGATCACGGTGAAGCCTTCGGCCTCCAGCTCCACCAGGGTGGCGGTGGCGATGGCTTCGATTTCCGGCACGATGAAGTGCGGTTTTTCCGCTTCGATCACGGCACGCAGGGCGGCGCCGTCGAGCATGTTGATCACATGGCTACGGTGGGCGACCTGCATGGCCGGCGCGTTGGCGTAGCGATCCACGGCAATCACTTCAACGCCCAGGCGTTGCAGTTCGATTACCACTTCCTTGCCCAGCTCACCGCAGCCACACAGCAAAACGCGGGTCGCGGTTGGCGACAATGGAGTTCCGATTCGGGTCATCTCAGGTCCTCAGGGGAGCGGATCATGGGGAGAAAGGCCGGCATTTTACATGAACTGTAAAAATTGGCCTCAGTTGGCGACGGCCCGTTTGCGCAAACGCCACGCCATGATCAGCCACACCACCGTGACCCCGGCGAATTTCGACACCAACGCCGTGCCGGCCACCGCTGGCGTCAGCGCGCCGATCAGGCCAAAGAAGATAAAGGTATCGATGGGAATGCTCAGCGCCGAACTTATCCACAGGCGATCATGCAGCGGGCGCTTGGTGATGCTGAACACCAGCCAGTCGATGCACTCGGACACCGCGAATGCCGTGGCGCTGGCCAGGGCAATGGACGGGTCGGAGGTGATATACGACAGCACCAGCGCCGCCAGCATGGCAATGATCGCGCCGTGGCCGAAACGGGTTTGCACCATGTCGCGCAGGATAAACACCAGGCCACCCCAGGCGGACCAGATAACGTCCAGGTGCGGGGCGGTGGAGAAAGCGAAGTTAATCAGCACGACACTGCTGATGTAGGCGATCAGGAAGAACATGAGGGGATTGGCCTGTGGGTAATGCGCAACAGGGTACACAAATAAAGGGATATCGTCTGGCAGGGCCTCTTCGCGAGCAAGCCCGCTCCCACACTTTGACCCTATTCCTACAGGATAAACACGATCAAATGTGGGAGCGGGCTTGCTCGCGAAAGCGGTCTATCAGGCCCCCGACTTACCGGGCATCATCCACACCAACCCACTCGCCTTCGCCCGCTCATGGCACAACCCCAGCACCACTCGGCGCTCGGTGTTGTCCATGCGACTCCAGCGCGTAATCTCATCCACGGTGCGCTGGCAGCCGGTGCAAATATCGTCATCATCCAACGCGCAAATACTCACGCACGGTGAGGCGACAGGCCGTTCTACCGGGTTCATTCTTCTTGCTCAGCCAAATCACGCGCATACCGCTGCGCGTTATGCACATAGTGTGCAGCGCTGGCTTCGAGCATGCGCTTTTGCGCCTCGGTCAGTTCCCGCACCACCTTGCCCGGCGAGCCCATCACCAACGAGCCATCGGGAATTTCCTTGCCTTCGCCGATCAACGAATTGGCGCCGATGATGCAATGCTTGCCGATCCTGGCGCCGTTAAGGACGACTGCGTTAATGCCGATCAAACTGTAGTCGTCGACGGTGCAGCCATGCAGCATGGCGTTATGACCGATGGTCACACCGGTGCCCAGGGTCAGCGGATAGCCCATGTCGGTGTGCATCACGCTGCCGTCCTGCACGTTGCTGTTCTTGCCGATCAGGATCAGTTCGTTGTCGCCACGCAACACCGCGTTGAACCAGACGTTGGCGCCCTCCTCCAGCTTGACCTTGCCAACCAGCGTGGCATTCGGCGCCACCCAGCTGCGTGGATGAGTCTCGACGCGGGCGTCGCCCAGGCGGTATTTCATGGTTTTTCCTCACGGCTGGCCATTCAAGCGATGGCTTATATATTGATAAAGCTCTTGGGCGGCTGATGCAGGCTGATCTTCGCGTCGTCATAGAGCAGGTTGATCAGCTCGACAATCATGATCGCCGTCAGCCCCCAGATCTTGTATTCGCCAAACCGATAGCTGGGCACATACCAACTGCGGCCCTGGTAATCGATTCGGTGGGTATGTTCGCGCGGGTCCTGACGGAAAAACTCCAGGGGCACGCTGAAGACCGCAGCGATCTCCGCATCATTGGCCAGGTATTCGACGTAATCGGGGATAACCCCGACATAGGGCGTTACACGGATGCCGTGCAGGGAAATCAAGGGGCTCAACGGGCCGATGACCTCCACTAGGCCGGGCGGCAAGCCGATTTCTTCTTCGGCTTCGCGCAGTGCGGTAAAGATCAGGTCCGGGTCTTCGGGGTCACGTCGCCCGCCCGGAAACGCCACTTCGCCACCGTGGGTCGACAGGCCGCTGGCGCGCAAGGTCAGGATCAGCTCAGGTTCGTCACTGCGAGTAATCGGCACCAACACCGCGGCCTCGGGAAAACGCCCGTCAGTCTCCAGCGTGTGAGGGGTGTGATTGCTTACCCGGCGGAGTAGCTCGTCCAGCATGAGTCATCTCGGTCTGTTGGCTACCTTGCATCATGCACCAAAGCGTGCGGGTGCCCAACCCCAAAACCCGGTGCATGTCGCGAAACGACAACTTGCAGGAAAGCCTGGCACCGAGCCAAGATGTGCCGACTCTCCAGGAACCCCAGCATGAACTTCTGCAGCCAGTGCGGTAAACCGGTTACCCAGCGCATTCCCGAAGGCGACGCACGCCTGCGCTTTGTGTGTGATCACTGCTCGACCATTCACTACCAGAACCCCAATATCGTCGCCGGCACCGTACCGGTGTGGGGCGATAAAGTGCTGCTGTGCCGCCGCGCCATCGAGCCCCGCCTGGGTTACTGGACACTCCCAGCCGGTTTCATGGAGAACGGCGAGACCGTGGAACAGGCCGCCATGCGCGAAACCCTGGAAGAGGCCTGCGCCCGCGTGCGCAACCTGAGCCTCTACACCCTGATCGATGTGCCGCACATCAGCCAGGTGCATATCTTCTACCGCGCAGAGCTGGTCGACCTGGACTTTGCCGCCGGCCCCGAAAGCCTTGAAGTGAAGCTGTTCGATGAAGCCGACATCCCTTGGTCAGAGCTGGCTTTCCGCACAGTCGGGCGTACCTTAGAATGCTTCTTCGCTGACCGTCAGCAACAGCTGTTCCCGGTTCGCAGCGAGTCGGTGCCGCCCATGACGCGGCCGGCCAAATAACAACACTCCAGGCAGCACCTTTACTAGGGAAACCGTTTTAATGCGTTGGTTGCTCGCTCTTATCTGCCTGTCGTTCGCTACCCTGTCTTCGGCCTCTTCGGTGGAAACCCTCGGCGGCAAACCTGTCGAGAAAATCCTGGTGCTCAAGTCCGCCCATCAGTTGCAACTGATCAACGACGGCAAGCCGCTCAAGAGCTATCGCATCTCCTTGGGTAAAAACCCTAAAGGCACCAAGCAGTTCGAAGGTGACCGCCGCACGCCGGAAGGCTTTTATTGGATCGACTGGCGCAAGACCAGCGACCGCTTCAACCTGGCCATGCACATCTCCTACCCGAATATCAGCGACTCCGCCCGTGCGCGCCGCGAAGGCGTGAGGCCAGGCAGCATGATCATGATCCACGGTACGCCCGACACCGAGGAATACCCGGAGCAGTGGTTCCACACCCTGGACTGGACCGACGGCTGCATCGGCATGCGCAATGTGGATATGCGCGAAGTCTGGAACCTGGTCAAAGACGGCACCATGATCGAGATTCGGCCGTAAAGTGGTACCGCTCGTAAAATAATTCAAAAATAATTTCCTGCCCGCGGCAGCACCTGCCGGTGAATACCAGTTCACCGCGCGGGCTGCGCACTTGTGCGCGCCATAAAGACCTCTCTAATACCACTTGATACCAGGCACCATTAAGGCGCCCTGAAACCGGCACTCGCACCGTTTTGGCAGCATTGACATGGTATTTAAGTGGTATTAATTTCCGGCCATTACCGGGCGACAACACTCCAATAACCGCATCGGAAACTTCACAGATGAACCCTATCCTGACGCTGCGCCCCGACGACAAACAATCCACGCCGCTGTACCTGCAACTGGCCCGCAACCTCGAAGCGGCGATCCATGCCGGCCAGTGGAAATCCGAGCAGGCACTGCCATCGGAACGCGCCCTCAGCGAGCAATTAAGCATCTCGCGGGTCACCGCCCGTAAAGCGCTGGAAGTGTTGTTTGCCCAAGGCCTGATCCGCCGCAGCCAAGGTTCTGGAACCTTTATCACCCCGCGCCTGGAACAACCGCTGTCACGCCTCTCAGGCTTCAGCGAAATGTTGCGCCTCAAGGGGTTTGTGCCGAGCTCCCAGTGGCTGGAGCGCGATATCACCCAGCCAACCCACGAAGAGCTGATCCGCCTGGGCCTGTCGCCCACCGACAAAGTGGCGCGCCTCAAGCGTCTGCGTAAAGCCGACGACACCGTCATGGCGATTGAAATGACCGCCATGCCTGCCTCAGTGCTGCCGCACCCGCAAGCCATCGGCAATTCGCTGTACGAATACCTAGAAAGCATCGGCAAGCCCATCGTGCGCGCCCTGCAACATATCCAGGCGATCAATGCCTCGGATGAGTTCGCCAAGCTGGTAGGCATCGCCCCCGGCACCGCCATGTTGCTGATGACCCGCGTCGGCTACACCGCCGACAACACGCCGATTGAAATCACCGACACCTACTGCCGCAACGATTACTACGACTTTGTCGCAGAGCTGCGCCGCTACGATTTTGCCGCTGAATTGCGGCCTTAGAGAACTGCCCATGTCCGAAGATAATATCCTCACGCCCCACGGCTGGATTCGCGGCCGCCTGGTGCACGAACACGGCAAGGTGGTCGCCATTGAAGGCGCGCCGTGCGACCCCGCTGAAAACGATTTGCCGTACCTGCTGCCGGGCTTTATCGACCTGCATGTGCACGGCGGTGGCGGCAAAGACATCATGGAAGGCGTCGACGCCTTCGAGACCATCACCCGCACCCACGTGCGTTTTGGCACGACGTCGCTGCTGGCCACCACGATGACGGCACCGGTGGACGAAATCTCCCGCGTGCTTGGCCAGCTCGGCACTTTCTGCGAGCAGCGCCCCACCGGCAGCGCCCGTGTACTCGGCGTGCACCTGGAAGGGCCGTACATCAACCCCGGCAAACTCGGGGCCCAACCCAACTTCGCCCACACCGCACTGATGGCAGAAGTGGAAGCCTATCTGCGCCTGGCGCCGATCCGGGTGATCACCATTGCTCCGGAGATCGCTGGCCACGATGCCCTGATCCGCGCGCTCAGCCAACGCGGTGTGCGTATGCAGATCGGCCACACCTTGGGCAGTTATGAAGAAGGCGTCGCCGCCCTCGCTGCCGGCGCCACCAGCTTCACGCATTTATATAACGCCATGAGCCCGCTGCATCACCGCGAACCGGGCATCGTTGGCGCCGCCCTGGCGCACGCCAAATACGCTGAGTTGATTCCGGATTTGCTCCACGTACACCCCGGCGCCATCCGCGTGGCCCTGCGCTCGATCCCGTGCCTGTACTGCGTCACCGATTCCACCGCCGCCGCCGGCATGCCCGACGGTGAATACAAGCTGGGCAGCCACACCGTGACCAAATGCCTGGGCGGCGTGCGCCTGGCGGACGGGACCCTGGCCGGCAGCACACTGACCATGGATCAGGCGCTGCGCAACCTGGTGAAAATCGGTCTGCCCATCAGCGAAGCCTCACAACGCCTCTCGCAATTTCCTGCGGATTACCTGGGCCTGGAAGAACGCGGGCGCCTGCAACCGGGCAGCTTTGCCGACTGCGTGCGGCTGGACCGCTCCCTGCACCTCACCGACGTAATGGTCGAAGGAGAAACCATTGACTTCAAAAATGCTTGAAGAGGCCCTGGCCTCCTGTGACGCCGTCGCGGCGCAACTGCAACGCCTGAACCCGATGCTGGAGGAAGTCGCCGGGCGCCTGCGCCGCCAGCCACCGCAAGTCGCGATGACCATTGCCCGTGGCAGTTCGGACCATGCCGCCAGCTACTTCGCCTACCTGGCCATGCAGCATGTGGGCATTCCGGTGGCGTCGTTGCCGATGTCGGTGGTGACGCTGTTGCAGGCGCCGCTGAAAGTCAGCGGCCAGGTCGCGTTCGGTTTCTCCCAGTCGGGGCAAAGCCCGGACCTGGTCAACAGCCTGCGCTTGCTGCGCAAACGCGGCGCCTTGAGCATTTCGATGGTCAACGCCGAGGACTCGCCGCTGGAAGCCGCCTGCGAATTCCATGTGCCATTGTGCGCCGGCCCGGAACAAAGCGTGGCCGCCACCAAAAGCTTTATCGCCACCCTCAGCGCCAGCGCGCAGTTGATCGGCCACTGGAACCAGGACCTGTTGCTGCTGCAAGCCTGCCAGGCGTTGCCCGCCGGCCTGCGTGAAGCCGCCACACAGGATTGGACCGCCGCCATCGACGCCTTGCGCACCAGCCAACGGCTGATTGTCATCGGCCGAGGCGCCGGTTTTGCCATCGCCCAGGAAGCTGCGCTCAAGCTCAAGGAGACGTCGGCGATCCAGGCCGAAGCCTTCAGCAGCGCCGAAGTGCGCCACGGGCCGATGGCCTTGATCGACCAAGGCTACCCGTTGCTGGTGTTCGCCCCACGCGGTGCAGAGCAAGCTGGCCTGCTGAGCCTGGCCGCCGACATGCGCCAACGCGGTGCCCGCGTGCTGCTGGCCGCGCCGGACGATATCAGCGAGCGCGACCTGACCCTGACCCGCGCCGAACACCCAAGCCTTGACCCGATCCTGGCGATCCAAAGCTTTTACGTAATGGCCGCTGGCCTGGCTGAAGCGCGGGGCATGGACCCGGACCAGCCGCGTCACCTGAGCAAAGTTACCCGCACTCACTGAGTAGCGTTTTCCTGATGAGTACCGTGCCCATGTCTTACAACAATAATGAATTGACCCTAAGCGCCCCACTCTGTGGCCCGGTGCTGACCCTGGGCAACGTTCCCGACGAAGTGTTCGCCAGCGGCGCCATGGGCGACGGTATTGCCATCGACCCGCTGAACGACTGCCTGCACGCGCCCTGTGACGGGGTGATTATCCATGTCGCCCGCACCGGGCATGCGCTGACGATTCGTGCCGAAAACGGTGCGGAGGTGCTGATGCATGTGGGCATCGACACCGTGGAGCTGAATGGCGAAGGGTTTGCGCTGCTCGTAAAGGAAGGCGCACGGGTGAGTCAGGGCCAGGCGCTGGTGCAGTTCGATCTGGACCGGATTGCGCGCCAGTGCAAGAGCCTGATCAGCCTGATCATTCTGACTAATGGCGAGCACTTTGAGCTGCGGCCGGTGGCGGGAAAAATCGTCAAGCTTGGTGAGCCGTTGCTACACATCGTGGCGCGCTCGGCAGCACCGGCTCAAACGCCTGTGGATAACGCGTTCACCGAAGTCCGTGCCAGCGTGCGTATCACTCACCGGGGTGGTTTGCATGCGCGCCCCGCCGCGTTGATCCGCAAGACCGCCCAAGGTTTCAGCAGCCAGGCGCAGCTGCACTTCGCCGGTAAATCGGCGGCGTGCGACAGCCTGATCGGCCTGATGGGGCTGGGTATCGGCGAAGGCGACGAGGTACGTGTCACTTGCCGCGGCAAGGATTGCGAGGCCGCGTTGCAGGCGTTGGTTGCGGCACTGTCTGTCGCCATCAGCGAAGAACCGCACGCGCCGGTTGCCGTCGCGCCACGCAAGGCAAATACCGAAGCCGGTGTATTACAAGGCGTGTGTGCAGCGCCCGGCCTGGTGTGCGGGCCGCTGTTTCGCCTGACCGGTATCGAGCTGCCGGCAGACACCGGCAACCATCGTGCCGACGAACAACTGCAACGGCTGGATACGGCCCTTGAGCACGTGCGCGGCGAGATCCGCACTACGCTGGACCAGGCACGCCAACGCAAAGCCGTCGAGGAAGAAGAGATCTTCGCCGCCCACCTCGCGCTGCTGGAAGACCCGACGCTGTTGGACGCCGCCACCGGTGCCATCGAACACGGCAGCGCCGCCACCCACGCCTGGCGTGATGCGATCCAGGCGCAATGCGCCGTGTTACTGGCGCTGGGCAAACCGCTGTTTGCCGAGCGCGCCAATGACCTGCGGGATCTGCAACAACGCGTGCTGCGCGCACTGCTGGGGGAAACCTGGCACTTCGAATTGCCTGCCGGTTCAATTGTCAGCGCCCATGAACTGACGCCATCCGACCTGCTGCAATTGAGTGCGCAAAACGCCGTAGGCATTTGCATGGCCGAAGGCGGCGCCACGTCCCACGTCGCCATTCTGGCCCGCGGTAAAGGCTTGCCTTGCGTCGTGGCATTGGGCGCCGAAGTGCTCGATGTGCCCCAAGGCCAACGCGTGGTGCTGGATGCGGCCAACGGTCGCCTGGAACTGGCTCCCAGCGAGGCGCGCCACGCCGAAGTGCACCAGATTCGCGACGCACAAACACTGCGCCGCCAACAGCAACAGGCCCACGCGCAGGAACCGGCCCGCACCACCGATGGCATGAGCATTGAAGTCGCCGCCAATGTCGCCTCCAGCGCCGAAGCCCAAGTGGCCTTTGAAAACGGCGCCGACGGCGTCGGCCTGTTGCGCACCGAATTCCTCTTTGTCGACCGTCGCACCGCGCCGGATGAGCAGGAGCAGCGCCAGGCCTATCAAGCCGTGTTGGACGCTATGGGCGACAAGTCAGTGATCATCCGCACCATCGACGTGGGCGGCGACAAACAGCTCGACTACCTGCCGCTGCCCGTCGAAGCCAACCCAGTGTTGGGCCTGCGCGGGATTCGCATGGCTCAGGTGCGGCCTGAACTGCTCGACCAGCAATTGCGCGCCCTGCTGCAAGTCAGCCCGCTGGAACGTTGCCGCATCCTGTTGCCGATGGTCAGCGAGGTCGACGAATTGCTGCAGATCCGTCAGCGCCTGGATGAATTGTGCGTGGAGCTGGAATTGACCCAACGCCCGGAGCTGGGGGTGATGATCGAAGTCCCCGCCGCCGCGCTGATGGCCGAGCAGTTGGCCCAGCATGCGGACTTCCTGTCCATTGGCACCAATGACCTGTCCCAGTACACCCTGGCCATGGACCGCGACCACGCCGGCCTCGCCGCCCGGGTCGATGCGCTGCACCCGGCCTTGCTGCGGCTGATCGCCCAGACTTGCGCGGGGGCTGCCAAACACGGGCGTTGGGTCGGCATCTGCGGCGCCCTCGCGTCCGACCCGCTGGCCACGCCGGTACTCATCGGCCTGGGTGTCAGCGAACTGTCCGTCAGCCCGCCGCAAATCGGAGAAATCAAGGACCGTGTCCGCCACCTGGACGCGGCTCAATGCCGGCAATTGAGCCAACGCCTGCTCGACCTGAGCAACGCCAAAGCCGTTCGCCAAGCCTGTCAACACCACTGGCCGCTGAGCTGAAAACAACAAGAATAGGGAGACACGCCATGTACCAACACTTTATCGAAGGCTTGCAACGCCTCGGCCGTGCGCTGATGTTGCCGATCGCGATCTTGCCGATCGCCGGCCTCTTGCTGCGCCTGGGCGACACCGACCTGCTCAACATCGCCGTGATGCACGATGCCGGGCAAGCGATCTTCGCCAACCTCGCGCTGATCTTCGCCATCGGCATCGCCGTGGGGTTTGCCCGCGACAATAACGGTACAGCGGGCCTGGCGGGCGCAATCGGTTACCTGGTGATGGTCTCCACGCTCAAGGTGATGGACACCACCATCAACATGGGCATGCTCGCCGGTATCGCCAGCGGCTTGATGGCCGGCGGGCTGTACAACCGCTTCAAGGACATCAAACTGCCGGAGTACCTGGCGTTCTTCGGCGGGCGGCGGTTTGTGCCGATTGCCACGGGTTTCTCGGCCGTTGCGCTGGGGGTGATCTTTGGTTTGATCTGGCCGCCGATCCAGCACGGCATCAACAGCTTCGGTGTGTTGTTGATGGAAAGCGGCAGCATTGGTGCCTTCGTATTTGGCGTGTTTAACCGTCTGCTGATCGTCACCGGCCTGCACCATATCCTCAACAACATGGCGTGGTTTGTGTTCGGCAGCTTCACCGACCCGGTAACCGGTGCAGTGGTCACCGGCGACCTGACCCGCTACTTCGCCGGCGACCCGAAAGGGGGCCAGTTCATGACCGGTATGTTCCCGGTGATGCTGTTCGGCCTGCCCGCCGCGTGCCTGGCGATGTACCGCAACGCGCTGCCGGAACGCCGCAAAGTGATGGGCGGGATTTTCCTGTCGATGGCGCTGACCTCGTTTTTGACCGGTGTGACTGAGCCGATTGAGTTCGCCTTCATGTTCCTCGCGCCGTTCCTGTATTTGATCCATGCGCTGCTGACGGGCCTGTCGATGGCGGTCACTGACCTGTTGAATATCCACCTGGGCTTTACCTTCTCCGGCGGCTTTATCGACATGGTGCTGGGCTGGGGCAAGTCCACCAATGGCTGGCTGGTGTTCCCGGTCGGGTTGGCTTACGCGGTGATCTACTACAGCGTGTTCAACTACTGCATCCGTCGCTTCAACCTGAAGACACCGGGTCGCGAAGATATCCCGGTGGTGCAGGCCGAGGCGATGAGTGAGAACCAGCGGGCCGGTGCGTACATCCGTGCGCTGGGCGGTGCGGCTAATTTGTTGAGTGTCGGCGCCTGCACCACGCGCCTGCGGTTGGACATGGTGGATCGCAACAAGGCAGTGGACGCGGAACTGAAAGCGCTTGGCGCGATGGCCGTGGTGCGGCCGGGCAATGGCGGGAGTTTGCAGGTGGTGGTGGGGCCGATGGCCGACAGCATTGCTGATGAGATTCGCTTGGCCATGCCGTCATTTGTTGCCACTGCACCGGTAGCGGCTGCGCCTGTGGATAAGCCGGTTGCGGTGAATGTGCACGAGGCCGAGAAATGGCTGAGCGCCTTGGGCGGACGCGGGAATGTGCGGCAGCTGGAAGCCGTGGCGATGACCCGGTTGCGCGTGGAATTGGGGGATGACTCGGTGCTGTCCGAGGCCGACTTGACTGCGCTGGGTTGCCAGGGTGTGAGCCAGTTGGACAGCGGGGTTTGGCACCTGTTGATTGGTGACAAGGCCTTGGGGTTGGGCGAGGCGCTGGAGCGGTTGGTCAGTGGCCGTGAGGTCGGCGCCAGGGTTTAGCGCTGTAGCGGCTGTTCTGGCCTCATCGCGGGCAAGCCCGGCTCCCACATTTGACTGTATTCACAGTTCAACATGTGGGAGCGGGCTTGCCCGCGATTGGGCCCGACAGGCGCCCGATTACTTCTGTTCAGGCACCTCAACTAAATCCAACACCCGATCCACCATCAACTGAATACCCTCCAGCATCCGATGAATCCCCAGCACCGCATCACGCTGCGGGCCGTCGATATCAAACGCCAGATTGCCCGCCAGCGCCTGCACGGATGCCAGGTCTTGGGAGGCGTTGGCGAGCAGGGTTTCGCTGTTCAGGTTGGGCAGTACGGTGAAAATATGGTCGGTAGATTGAGAATCAGATGGAGGATTGGGACTGTCTTTGATCATGGTAAATCTCCTGAAAAATAGGAGCTGCCAACATCACTTGCAGATGATGGGAGGCAGCTGTGCGCGGGTCTGCAAGACCGAGTCAGGAGCAGCTCGGCAGACCCGAAGGTCTCCCACGCACAGCCACCACAAAACGATGACCATGAAAAACGCCACGATTATAGCGGCGCTTCTTAGCTCCCAACATGATTTCGGCAGGCTTGCAGTCCCGATCGCTGAATTGGCAGCGACTGGCGAAGGTTAATGAGGCCAGTTCCGAGGGACAACCTGAAAGGCCTGTGGGAAATCTCCGAGACCTGAAGATAGCGCAGACAATAAAAAACCCGGCCTAAGCCGGGTTCATTGTTTGCAATCTACGCCTAAGCAGACGCCGCACGCTGCTCAGCTTCGTAATGGCGAGTCTGGAAAGGCATCAGTGCTTGAACCTTCAAACCCAGCCCCTCACTCAACCCCCAAGACACCGCCAGTTCATCACGACGGCTGCGCAGCGCAACAGCGCCTTGCGGTTGCACGTTGTGCTTGGCAGCAGAACCCGAAAACAATTCAAGCGCCTTCAACGCTTCCAATACCCGGGAATCCGTCGCACATGAAAAGCGCGTGAAGCGCTCAAGCAAGTAACCTGCGCGGCGAAGCTCCACTTCACTGGAGTGCGCCTTCAGAAAAGCCCTCACCTCGCCCACAAGGTTCGCGTCCGAATACCAAACCGCCTTCGCTGCAACGACAAGCGCAGCGTCATCAGCCTGATTCAAAGGGCTTTTGACCAGCGTATCCAAGGCGGATGAGAGGACGGGAGCGTTAAAAGGCTTCGTCAACTTCAGTCTCCAAGTAGTCGTGCAGAATATTGGTCAGAATGGATCTAGGTGATTCTTTATTGCCAACATACATATCAATCGCCTGCAATGCCAATCGACGGAACTCAGTGGTAACGATGAAGCCTGCCCTGAGCAACGCCATGATGTCGCTTATATCCTGATCAGTAGCTCTGCCCAATTTGGAGATCGCAATATCGATAGGCGCAGCTATGTGCAGATGCAGTGAAGATTTATCAGGAAACGCCTCGAGGGGAATACTTCGTTCCCAGTAGTCTTCATGAAGCGGGCCAAATGCAGTGTTGTATTGAAGATCGTAGTTCAGCTCCATGACGCGGCCGGATTGCTCATCGAAAAATGTTTCTGGAAACTCCGCCAGCAATGTCCGTAGACGCAATGTGTCTCGCGCATTCGCGCAATAAATTTCTGCATCCACATCAGTGGAAACTCGATGGTGCGTATACAAATGGACAGCACAACCGCCAAAGACAATAACCTTTACCGCGCCGGGCTTGGCGCCCTCAACCATCAACTCCACCTCGATGGACTTGAACATTGAAATCAAAGCCTGGCCCAGTGGGGTATTCGTATTGAGTCGGGGAGAGACGACATCTGGAAAACCCATTATTGAATCTCAAGCCGGTGCAACGTTGTTGAACGGGTATTGAGCTCAAATCCCGATCACTGACTTTTCAGTGACCGAGCAAGGCTATTGAGGCGGGTTCCGAGGGACAACCTGAAAGGCCTGTGGGAAAGATCTCAGGCGCCTGTCCCGGCGCGTTCGCGAGCAAGCTCGCTCCCACGTTTGATCGGTGCCCGACGTGGCAATGCGGTCAAATATGTGAGCGGGCTTGCTCGCGAATAGGCCCTTGCAAACAACAAAAAACCCGCTGACCAAACTGGCCCAGCGGGTTTCTTGTTTCTACAATCTGCGAATCAAAAATCCGCCAACTGCCACACCTCATACGCCGGTGTCTCATAGGGATGGCTCAGTTTCAACGCGGCCACAACCGCCACGATCAACTCATCCGCCACCACCAGCTCAACCTTCCATTCTTCAACCACTTCAACCTGGCCGACTTGCCCGATAAACGGCTGGCTGCCGTCCAACGCGCGAAATTGGCCCTGGCCCAGCACTTGCCAGGCACAGCTGTCGTAATTGCCGATGCGCCCGCCGCCAGCGGCAAAGACGGCGGTTTTCACCGTCTCCACATGGCTGTCGGGCACAAAGAAGCTGAGCTTGTACACCGCCTTAGTTCACCCACACGCGGGCGTTGCGGAACATGCGCATCCAGGCGCCGTCTTCGTTCCACTCTTCCGGACGCCACGAGTTCTGCACGGCGCGGAATACACGCTCCGGGTGCGGCATCATGATGGTCACGCGACCGTCGCGGCTGGTAAGGCCGGTGATCCCGCGCGGCGAGCCGTTCGGGTTGGCCGGGTAGCTTTCAGTGACCTTGCCGTGGTTGTCGACGAAACGCATGGCCACACAGCCGGACAGGTCGGCTTCGAGCAAGGCTTCTTCGCTGGAGAACTCAGCGTGACCTTCACCGTGGGCAATGGCGATCGGCATGCGCGAACCGGCCATGCCTTGCAGGAAGATCGAGTTGGATTCCTGCACCTGCACCATGGCGACACGGGCTTCGAACTGCTCGGAACGGTTACGCACAAAGTGCGGCCAGAACTCGCTGCCCGGGATCAGCTCGTGGAGGTTGGACATCATCTGGCAACCGTTGCACACACCCAGAGTGAAGCTGTCGTTGCGCTCGAAGAAACCCTGGAACGCATCGCGAGCACGGCTGTTGAACAGGGCCGACTTGGCCCAGCCTTCACCGGCACCCAGCACGTCGCCGTAGGAGAAACCGCCGCAGGCCACCAGGCCTTTGAACTCGTTGAGGTCAACGCGACCGGCGAGGATGTCGCTCATGTGCACGTCGATCGCATTGAAG
This sequence comes from Pseudomonas sp. UBT, assembly GCF_050915955.1. Classification (NCBI taxonomy): domain Bacteria; kingdom Pseudomonadati; phylum Pseudomonadota; class Gammaproteobacteria; order Pseudomonadales; family Pseudomonadaceae; genus Pseudomonas; species Pseudomonas sp. UBT. The sequence goes on from NZ_CP168079.1 coordinate 543,522, forward strand.
CCGGCGCGGTCGAACGCGGCCGCCATCTCCACCTGGCCGTTGACGCCCTGCTCACGCAGTACCGCAACTTGTGGGCGAATGCCTTTCTTGATGTAAGGCGCGGCGATGTCCTGGTTGACGTCGAAGCTGAGCTTGGTGCTCAGGCCCGGGTTGTCTTCTTCCAGGATCACGTCGAATTCCTGCTCGGCGCACTCAACGTTGTCGCGCAGACGCTGGATCTGGTAGCTGGTTTCAGCCCACTGGCGTTGCAGCAGACGGCGCTGGCCGGCAAACACAGTGTCGCCGTTGAAGGAGATATTGATCTCGCCATTGTTGATCGGCTGGCCGATCACGGCCACGCAGTCGTCCAGGCCAGCGGCGCTGAATTGTGCGAGTACGTCCGGCGTAGCGTCCTGGCGAACCTGGATCACGGCGCCCAACTCTTCGTTGAACAGGATGCCGTTGATCTCGGAGGCGTCCTCGGCAACGCTGTCGAGCACGATGTTCAGGCCGCAATGACCGGCGAAGGCCATTTCCACAACGCTGGTCAGCAAACCACCGTCGGAACGATCGTGGTACGCCAGCAGGTGGCCGTCGGCATTCAGGCCCTGGATGACGGCGAAGAAGGCTTTCAGGTCTTCAGCGTCATCCACGTCCGGCGCGTGCTTGCCAAGCTTGCCATGGGTTTGCGCGAGGATCGAGGCGCCCATGCGGTTCTGGCCACGGCCCAGGTCGATCAGGATCAGATCGGTGGTGCCCTTGTCCATGCGCAGTTGCGGGGTCATGGTTTGGCGGATGTCGGTAACCGGTGCGAAACCGGTGACGATCAGCGACAGCGGCGAGGTGACGCTCTTGTCGGTGCCGTCTTCGTTCCAACGGGTAGCCATGGACATCGAGTCCTTGCCCACCGGAATGGTGATACCCAGTTCAGGGCACAGCTCCATGCCGACCGCCTTGACGGTGTCGTACAGGCGCGCGTCTTCACCCGGGTGACCGGCAGCGGACATCCAGTTGGCCGACAGCTTGATGTCGGACAGCTTGCCGATGCGGGAAGCGGCGATGTTGGTGAGAGTTTCACCAATGGCCATGCGACCCGACGCCGGAGCGTCCAGCAGCGCCAGCGGCGTGCGCTCGCCCATGGCCATGGCTTCACCGGTGTAGACGTCGAAGCTGGTGGCGGTGACGGCAACGTCGGCCACCGGCACTTGCCATGGGCCGACCATTTGGTCACGGGCAACCAGGCCGGTGATGGTGCGGTCGCCGATGGTGATCAGGAAGCTTTTGCTCGCCACGGCCGGGTGGTGCAGCACGCGTTCGATGCTGTCGGCCAGTTCCAGCGTGCTTGGGTCGAAGTCATCGCCCAGCTCGGCTTCACGTACCGCCGAACGGTGCATGCGCGGGGCTTTGCCCAGCAGCACTTCGAGTGGCATGTCGACCGGGCTGTTGCCGAAGTGACTGTCGGTAACCGTCAGTTGCGGTTCGGCAGTGGCTTCGCCGACCACGGCGAACGGGCAACGCTCGCGTTCGCAGATGGCCTGGAAGCGCGCGAAGTCTTCAGGGCCGACGGCCAGCACGTAGCGTTCCTGGGATTCGTTGCTCCAGATTTCGTGCGGGGCCATGCCCGGCTCGTCGTTTGGAATGTTGCGCAGCTCGAAACGGCCACCACGGTCGCCATCGTTGACCAGTTCCGGGAAGGCGTTGGACAAACCGCCGGCGCCGACGTCGTGGATGAAGCTGATCGGGTTCTTGTCACCCAACTGCCAGCAACGGTCGATGACTTCCTGGCAGCGGCGTTCCATTTCAGGGTTTTCGCGCTGTACGGAAGCGAAGTCCAGGTCAGCCGAGCTGGTGCCGGTGGCCATGGAGGAAGCTGCGCCGCCGCCCAGGCCGATCAACATCGCCGGGCCGCCGAGTACGATCAGCTTGGAGCCGACCAGGATTTCGGCTTTCTGTACGTGTTCTTCACGGATGTTGCCCATACCGCCGGCCAACATGATCGGCTTGTGGTAGCCGCGCACTTCATCGCCACGCGGGGTGGTGATGGACTGCTCGAACGTACGGAAATAGCCGGTCAGCGCCGGGCGCCCGAATTCGTTGTTGAACGCGGCGCCGCCCAGTGGGCCTTCGATCATGATGTCCAGCGCGGTAACAATGCGCTCAGGCTTGCCGTACGGCACTTCCCACGGCTGTTCGAAGCCCGGGATCTGCAGGTTGGACACGGTAAAACCGGTCAGGCCCGCCTTTGGCTTGGCGCCACGGCCGGTAGCACCTTCGTCACGGATTTCGCCACCGGAACCGGTGGCGGCGCCCGGGAACGGGGCAATCGCGGTCGGGTGGTTGTGGGTTTCAACCTTCATCAGGATGTGCACCGGCTCCTGCACCGCGCCGTACTGGCGGGTTTCAGGGTCCGGGAAGAAACGCCCGGCGACGGAGCCGACGATCACCGAAGCGTTGTCCTTATAAGCCGACAGAACGCCTTCGCTGTGCATCACGTAGGTGTTCTTGATCATGCCGAACAGGCTTTTTTCCTGGCTTTCGCCGTCGATGTCCCAACTGGCGTTGAAGATCTTGTGACGGCAGTGCTCGGAGTTGGCCTGCGCAAACATCATCAGTTCGATGTCGTGCGGGTTGCGCTTCAAGCCAATGAAGGCGTTGACCAGGTAGTCGATCTCGTCTTCGGCCAGGGCCAGGCCCAGTTCGGTGTTGGCCTTCTCGAGGGCGGCGCGGCCACCGCCCAGCACGTCAATCGCGGTCAGCGGCTTGGGCTCGGCGTGGCTGAACAGACCGGCAGCCTGTTCCAGCTGGCTGACGATGATCTGGGTCATGCGATCGTGCAAGCTGCTGGCGATCAGCTCGGCCTCGGCATCGCTGAACTGGCCGGCGACGTAGAAAGCGATACCGCGTTCCAGGCGCTGGATTTTTTCCAGGCCGCAGTTACGCGCGATATCACTGGCCTTGCTCGACCAGGGCGAGATGGTGCCGAACCGCGGCAGAACCAGGAACAAGCGGCCGGTCGGCTCTTGAACGGGAACGCTGGGGCCGTACTTCAGAAGGCGTGCGAGCACTTGCTGTTCGTCGGCGGTCAACACGCCGGTAACGTCGGCGAAGTGAGCAAATTCAGCATACAAGCCTGTAACCGCTGGAACCTTTTGGCTCAATTGCTCAAGGAGTTTGCTGTGGCGAAAGGCAGAAAGGGCAGGAGCGCCGCGCAGGATCAACATCTTCGGGACAGCCTCGGGAAGGGGTGTGCTTTGAGGCCGTGCATTCTAGCGTAAACCGCCGCCAACGGCACCCGAAACGGCACGGCTGGCGGCTGCCGAACGTCAGTTGGCACTGATTGCACGGTATCGGAGCGTTTTCCAAGGGTTTGCGCGCAGTTATTTTAACCGTCACAAACCCTCGTCAACCCACGTTTCTGCGGGCTTCAGCCCGGTTTTGCGGGCGCTAGCAGACAAGTCCCCTGCTGTCGAGATATGGCGCCGAGGGTCGTTTGCGTATACTGCGCAGATGTTCTCCCCTACTGCTTTACGCCCGCGATGCGCCAAATGGCTCATCGCAACCGGACTCTTCCTGATGCTCAGCGCCTGTGTTGATAAGCCCAGCACGCTCGAGCGAATCAAGGAGGATGGCGTATTGCGGGTGATCACCCGGAACAGCCCGGCGACGTATTTCCAGGACCGCAATGGTGAAACCGGTTTCGAGTACGAACTGGTCAAGCGTTTTGCCGATGACCTGGGTGTGAAGCTGGAGATCGAGACCGCTGATAACCTCGATGACCTTTTCGGCCAATTGGGCAAACCCAAGGGCCCGGTTCTGGCCGCCGCCGGCCTGGTCAGCAGCGAGCAACGCGCGCAACAGGTGCGCTTCTCCCATCCGTACCTGGAAGTGACGCCGCAGATCATCTACCGCAATGGCCAGTCTCGCCCGACCACCCCGGCGGACCTGGTGGGCAAGAAGATCATGGTGCTTAAGGGCAGCACCCACGCCGAGCAATTGGCCGAGCTTAAAAAGCAGAACCCTGCGATTGAATACGAAGAGTCCGACGCCGTTGAAGTGGTCGACCTGCTGCGCATGGTGGACGAGGGGCAAATCGACCTGACCCTGGTGGACTCCAACGAAGTCGCGATGAACCAGGTGTACTTCCCCAACGTGCGCGTGGCGTTCGACCTCGGCAATGCCAGTAACCAGAGCTGGGCCGTGGCGGCGGGGGATGACAACAGCCTGCTCAACGAGATCAACAGTTACCTGGACAAGGTAGAAAAGAACGGCACGCTGCAGCGCCTTAAAGACCGCTATTACGGGCACGTTGATGTACTCGGCTATGTCGGTGCCTACACCTTCGCGCAGCATTTGCAGCAGCGCCTGCCCAAGTACGAAAAGCACTTCAAAGCCTACGCCAAGGAAGAAAAAGTCGATTGGCGATTACTGGCAGCCATCGGCTATCAGGAATCGCTGTGGCAGCCGGCCGTCACCTCCAAGACCGGCGTGCGCGGCCTGATGATGCTGACCCAGAACACCGCCCAGGCGATGGGCGTGTCCAACCGCCTGGACGCCAAGCAAAGCATCATGGGCGGCGCCAAGTACCTGGCCAAGATCAAGGATGAGCTGGACGACAGCATCGCCGAGCCGGACCGCACCTGGTTCGCCCTAGCCGCCTACAACGTCGGCACCGGCCATCTGGAAGATGCGCGTACGCTGGCCAAGCGAGAAGGCCTGAACCCGAACAAGTGGCTGGATGTGAAGAAGATGCTGCCGCGCCTGGCGCAAAAGCAGTGGTACAGCAAGACCCGCTACGGCTATGCGCGCGGCGGTGAGCCGGTGCACTTTGTGGCGAACATCCGGCGCTACTACGACATCCTCACGTGGGTGACCCAGCCGCAGCTGGAAGGCAACCAGGTGGTCGAAGGCAACTTGCATGTGCCGGGTATCGACAAGACCAAGCCGCCTGAAGACACCCCGCAGCTTTAACACCAGACTCGCAAACACTGCAGAATCCTGTGGGAGCCGGGCTTGCCCGCGATGGCATTCTTACAGCCGACACATGCGTTGCCTGACATACCGCTATCGCGAGCAAGCCCGCTCCCACATTTTTGATCTCCGCCTGGCTTAGAGGCCGGTGAGCAGATGCACGACGCCGCCGGTCAACACCATCACCCCCGCAACACCCGCCGCCTTCAGCGCCTGCGCATCCAACCGCCCGGCATCCTGCAGCTGCACGCGCACCCGCGTCAGCGCCACGCGCTGCTGCGACTTGAGATTATCCGCGCCACCCAACGCATTCAGCATTTCGGCCGACAACAAACTCGGTGGCGGCGCCACCACCGTCTCGGCAATCAGATCCGGGGTCAGGGCTTTCCAGAACGCCCGCTGCAATTTCTCGAACATGCTCAGTGCTCCACGACAGGTGAGGTTTCAACGGTGGCCGCGTGATAGAGGCGCAGGGCCTCGCGCACTTGGGCAGCTTCTTCCAAGCCGAGCACCTGGCGGGCGATGATCTGGCAGTCGGCCAGGTCCAGCTCGCGCACCGTGGCCTTGATGGTCGGGATCAGCGGTACGCTCACTGACAATTCATCCACGCCAAGCCCGATCAACACCGGCACCGCCAGCGCTTCGGACGCCAACGCGCCGCACACACCGACCCACTTGCCATGCGCATGGGCGGCCTTGACCGTGGTGGCGATCAACCGCAGCACCGACGGATGAAAACTGTCGGCCTGGCTGGCCAGCCTTGGGTGGTCGCGGTCCATCGCCAGCGTGTATTGGGTCAAGTCATTGGTGCCAATAGAGAAGAAATCCACATGCGGCGCGAAAACGTCCGCCATCAACGCGGCAGAAGGCACCTCGATCATGATCCCCAGCTTCGGTAGTTCGCAGAGCCCCAGCGCCAGCGCTTCTTCTTCAAGAATCTTGCGCGCCAGGTGCAGCTCCGACAGCAGGCTGACCATCGGCAGCATGATATGCAGCCGCGCAAACCCGGCACTCGCCAGGATCGCACGGAACTGCTCGCGCAATAACGCGGGGCGTTCCAGGCACAGGCGAATACCGCGCAAACCGAGGAAGGGGTTGGTCTCGCTCTCCATCGGCACGTAGGCCAATGGTTTGTCGCCACCGACGTCCAAGGTGCGCACGACCAAATTGCGCTCGGTGCCCAGGGCGCGGGCGATGGCGCTATAAGTACCGGCTTGCTCCTCGGGGCTCGGTGCGCGATTGCGGTCCAGGTAGAGGAACTCCGAGCGCAGCAGGCCGACGCCTTCACCGCCCAGGCTCAGGGATTGCTCCACCTCCTGCAACGACGCGACGTTAGCCGTGACCTCAACGTGATGACCATCGCGTGTGATGGCCGGTAAGGCAGCCTGTGCCACTTCGCGTTGACAGCGCAGCACCTGCTGCTGCCGGGCTGCCTGCAGTTGTTCAATTTCGGCCAGGTCCGGGTCCAGGTGCAGCTCGCCTTTGTCGGCGTCAAGCAGTACTTGTTTGCCGTTGGCCAGCGCCAGCACGTGCGCTGGCACACCGCAAATAGCCGGAAGACCCAGTGCCCGGGCGAGGATCGCGACATGGCTGGTCGCGCCGCCGCCGACCGTGACAAAGCCCAGGACCTTGCGTGTGTCCAGGCTGGCGGTCTGTGACGGGGTCAGTTGCTCGGCGATCAGGATGGTTTGCTCAGGCAAGTCCCAGGCACGCTCCTGGACACCGAGGATCAGTTTAAGCACGCGCTGGCCGACATCCGCCAAGTCTGCCGCGCGCTCGGCGAGCAGCGCGTTGCCCAGGCCCTGGAACAATGTGGCGGTGTTTACCGTGGCGCGGTTCCATGCAAAGGCAGCGCTTTTGCCATTGGCCAGCATGGCATGGGCTTGCTCCAGCAGGGTTGGATCTTCAAGCAGCTCTTGATGGGCGCGGAAGATCTCCGCCTGGGCACTGCCGGCCGCCTTGGCCTGCAAGGCTTGCAGCGCCTCGGTTGCCGCCAGCAGGCCACGTGCCAATATGGCCCGCTCGGTCGCCTCTCCTGCGCCCGCTTCGGTAATCTTCAGTTCAGGCTCGGCCACTTGCACCACCTGACCAAATGCCGACCCCGGGGACGCACATACGCCCCGCAGCAAGGTCGCCGACGATACCGGCGCAACGGCCTCGACCACCTCGGCCACCTCAGCCGGTGCCGCGATCGTCTCGCCACACCCTTCAGCCAGCAGCGCGACCAATGCCTCGATCGCCGCCTCGGCATCCTCACCCGCCGCACTCACCTGCAAGGTATCGCCCTGCACGGTTTGCAGCGCCATGATCGCCACCAGCGACTTGGCGTTGGCACTCTGGGTTTGCTTGTGCAGGTAAATGCTGGCACTGAACCCTTTCGCCGCCTGGGCAAAGACCGCCGCAGGACGGGCGTGCAAACCGTTGGTATTGGGCAAGGTCAGCGGCTTGGAAAACCGCGCATCGCCCTCCTCCTCGACCGCTGCGGAAGCGGCCTCCCCCGGTGATACTCGCAACAGCGGCTGGCCTGCATCCACCACACCGCCGTCCTCGGCCAGCAGCGTAAACGGTTCGCCACTGACCACCAGCATCAAGGTCAGCAAACTGCGCGCATTGAGCGCCACGTAGTCGGCGTCGAACTCAATCAGCGGCTGCCCGGCCTCCACCCGCTGGCCTTCCTGCACCAGTCGGCGGAAGCCCTGACCCGCCAGGTTCACGGTGTCCAGGCCGATATGCATCAGCACCTGGACGCCATTGTCGTCGGTCACGCTGACCGCATGACCACTGTCCTGGATATTGCTGATCACCCCGGCCAACGGCGCGCACAGGGTTTGCGAGGTGGGATCGATACACAGGCCGTCGCCGATCACGCGACTGGCGAACACTGGGTCGGGCACCTGATCCAGCGCCAGCAGCACCCCGGACAGGGGCGCCAGCAGTTCCAGGGGTTGAGTTGTGGTCATGACTTCACCTGCTGTTTTGTTCTGTAAAAATCATAGGGTGGATGTGAGTCCTGGGATGACGAAGATCAAATGTGGGAGCGGGCTTGCTCGCGAATGCGGTGTATCAGGCGACACATGTATTGGATGACCCACCGCTTTCGCGAGCAAGCCCGCTCCCACATTTAGTCCGCGTACATTTACAGATTTACTTCCACCAGTATTCGACCTGCACACCCACATTCGACCCGTGCCGCGCCGTACCGTACGCGCCGGTGTCGGACAACGCCGAACCTGCCGCCAGTTCATTCGCCGCGCGCTTGGCCGCTTCGTTCCAGGTTGCATAGGTGTAGTACAAACGCACTTCCGGCCGCGCCCAGAAATCCGGGCCGTTGGGCGACCAGGTCGGGGCGAAGGTAAATTTGCTCAACTTGCGCGTACCACCGGCGGCCTCAACCTGATCATGCCCAAGTTCGGTGACCAGTTTGAACTGCTCGCTGATGGCGTACGCCGGGCGCACGCCGATGGACATCCAGGTCTGGTCCTGGCTGCCAGGTCGGATGTCTTTCTGGTACACCGCCTCGATCTGCCCGCCGAATCGCGGGGTCACCTGCCAGTCAAAAAATTCCACGGCGCGGTAACTTTTGCTGCTCTTGTCCAGCGCGGTGTCGCCGGTATAACCCAAGCCCGTGCCGGGGCCTTCGCCGTACTGCAAGGCGAATTTGTTCTTACCGCCAAGGAAAGGTTTTTGCACATGCTGCGCCGTGATCGCCCAACCGCTGTTGGCGTCACGCCCGCCGGCTTTTTCGATGTAGCTCAAGCCGAACTCCAGCTCACCGCCGGGGTTGGTCTTGAAGCCTGCGACGTTGAAGTCGTGACGGGTGGCGTATTCCTTCTGGTACAGGTTGTCCTTGCGCGAGAGGGCATAGCTGTATTTGAGGTCACCGATCAACACGTCCTCGATACCGCCGCCCGTGGCGCTCTGGTTCCAGTAGTAGAAGTCGGAGATATGGATGTCGTTACGCTTGTAGTAACGACGGCCGGCCCACAACGAACCACCATTGAGACTGGGCAGGTTGGACCACTGCGCATACATCTGCGGCATGCGCGCCGAGCCGTTGTCTTCACCCTGGAATTTCAGGGCGCGGTCGTACTTGTTGTACAGGGACGCCATGGCATCGACGCTGAGCACCGAGCCGTCGTCGAGGGTCAGCAGGTCCTGGCGCAATTCAAATTCAGCGTACTGCTCGCATTCGTTACCCAGACGGTATTTCGATTGCGCTCCCGGCAGTTGGAAACACTGTTGCTTGCCACTGCCCGTCGACGTGCCCGCGCCGCTGCGCAAGTAACCGGCAAATTCGAGGGCCTGAGCGGCAAAAGGGGCGGTGAGACACGACGCAATAAGGCCCAGCTTTATTGTTGTTTTCATGAAGCACTCCAATATTTTTATTATGTTTTGGTGAAGCGCCCCTGCACTCCCATACAGGGGTTGAAGCGGGTCTCAGTCCTTGAGGTGCAGCACAAACGACTCATAAGGTCGCAACACCACCGTGCTCGAACGCAATGGGCAGTCGGGGTAATTGCTGATCAGCAGGCGTTGCTCGTTCGCCGCACTGATGACGCCTTCCGGCAGTTGGATTTCGCAGGGTGTGCCGTAAAAATTGTTCAGCACCAACAAGCGCTCGCCATCGCCTTCGCGCAGGTACGCCCAGACCTGGAGGTGGTCTTGCAGCAGTTGGCGATAAACACCCTCCTGGATCAGCGGCTCGTGACGACGCAACGCAATCAGCGCGCGGTAGTGATGCAGCACCGAATCCGGGTCATCCAGTTGGCTTTCGACGTTGATCTGCGCCGCGTTGGCCGGAATACCGATCCACGGTTCCCCGCTGCTGAAACCGGCATTGGCCTGCGTGCTCCACTGCATCGGCGTACGACCGTTGTCGCGCGACTTCTGCATGATCGCCGCCATGCTCGACGCCTCGGACTCACCGGCATCGCGCTTGAGCCGGAAGATGTTCAGCGTCTCGACATCTCGGTACTGATCAATCTTGTCGAACCCTGGATTGGTCATGCCCAGCTCTTCGCCCTGGTACACATACGGCGTGCCCTGGAGAAAGTGCAGCGCAGTGGCGAGCATCTTGGCCGAGACCACGCGGTACTCACCGTCGTCACCAAACCGCGAGACCACCCGCGGCTGGTCGTGGTTACACCAGAACAGCGCGTTCCAGCCGCCACCGGCTTGCATGCCCAACTGCCAGTCGGAAAAAATCTGCTTGAGTTGCAGGAAATCGAAGTCAGCCTTCACCCACTTTTGCAGGTTCGGGTAATCCACTTTCAGGTGATGAAAGTTGAAGGTCATCGACAGCTCTTTCGATGCAGGATTCGAATAGCGGATGCAGTGTTCCAGGCTGGTGGACGACATCTCGCCGACGTTGATCAGGTCATGGCCTTCGAAGACTTCACGGTGCATTTCCTGCAGGTACTCATGCACGTTCGGGCCATCGGTGTAGAAGCGGCGGCCGTCGGTGTTGTCTTCGGGGAAATCGGCAGGCTTGGAGATCAGGTTGATCACATCCAGACGGAAGCCACCCACGCCTTTGTCACGCCAGAAACGCATCAACTGGTACACCTCGGCGCGCACGTTGGGGTTGTCCCAATTGAGGTCAGCCTGGGTGTGGTCGAACAGGTGCAGGAAGTACTGGCCGGTTTGCGCCTCGTATTCCCAGGCCGAGCCGCCGAACTTGGATTCCCAGTTATTCGGCTGGTCGCGCCAGATGTAGAAGTCGCGATACGGGTTGTCGAGGCTGCTGCGCGCCTGCTGGAACCACTCATGCTCGATGGAGGTATGGTTGACCACAATGTCGAGCATCAGCTTGATGCCGCGCTTGGCCGCTTCGCTGATCAGCAGGTCGCAATCGGCCATGGTCCCGTAGCTGGGGTCGATAGCGTAGTAGTCGCTGATGTCGTAGCCGTTATCGCGTTGCGGCGAGCGCAGGAACGGGGTGATCCACAGGCAGTCCACGCCCAGCCATTTCAGGTAATCAAGTTTGTCCACGATGCCCAGCAGGTCACCGGTGGCGTTACCCGCGTGGCTGTGAAAGCTTTTTGGGTAGATCTGGTAGATCACCGAGTGTTGCCAGTTTTGCATGGTGGACTCCTTCAATTAAGTTGTGTGTTGGCCTTGAAGGCCTCATCGCGGGCAAGCCCGGCTCCCACTTTGATTTGTGAACACATTCAAATGTGGGAGCTGGCTTGCCTGCGATAGCGATCGATCAAGCGACGCGATACCCCGGCCGCACAATCTTCATGCTCAACGCACAGGTCAGAACAAACGGCACCACAATCGCGATGACCATCCCGATGACAAAAACCGGGATGTACTGCGGAAGAATTGAGATAAACGCCGGCAAACCACCGACGCCGATCGCCGAGGCGGTCACCTTGTTCAACGACAGGAAAATGCTGCCCAGCGCCGAGCCCAGCAGCGCGGCATAGAACGGAAACTTGAAGCGCAGGTTCACCCCGAACATCGCCGGTTCAGTGATACCGAAGTAAGCAGAAATGGCCGAGGTGGAAGCCATGCTTTTGTCCCGCGCGTTGCGGGTCATGTAGAACACACCAAGCGCGGCGCTGCCCTGGGCCAGGTTGGACATCACGATCATCGGCCAGATAAAGGTGCCGCCCTGGGTCGAGATAAGCTGCAGGTCCACGGCGAGGAACATGTGGTGCATGCCGGTGATAACGAGCGGCGCATACAGCAGGCCGAAAATCGCTCCGCCGACCATCGGCGCCAGGTCAAACAGGGTGACTACGCCTTCGGTGATCAGGATGCCGAGGTGGCGGGTGACCGGGCCGATGATTGCCAGGGCCAGCACGCCGGTGACGACGATGGTGGTGATGGGCACAACGAGCAGTTGAATCGCATTCGGCACCCGTGCGCGCAGCCATTTTTCAATCACGCTCATCACATAGGCCGCCATCAGGATTGGCAGGATCTGCCCCTGGTAGCCGACTTTTTCGATCTTGAACCAGCCGAAAATATCGAAGTAGGGCAGGCTCTGGCCATCGAGCCCGGCGACTGCCTTGCCGTAGTTCCACGCGTTGAGCAGATCGGGGTGCACCAGCATCAGGCCGAGCACGATGCCGAGGATTTCACTGCCGCCAAAGCGCTTGGCCGCCGACCACCCCACCAGCGCCGGCAGGAACACGAACGAGGTGTTGGCCATCAGGTTGATCAGGCTCCACAGGCCGTCCAGGTTCGGATAGGCCTCCAGCAGCGTCTTGCCCTCGATGAACATGCCTTTGGCGCCCATCAGGTTGTTCACGCCCATCAGCAGGCCGGCGATGATCAGTGCGGGCAGGATCGGCATGAACACATCGGAGAACACCCGCACCAGACGCTGCATCGCGTTGGTCTTGTCGGCGCCCTTCTTCTTCACGTCGGCGATGGTGGCGGCGGCGAGGCCGGTCTGTTCGCGCAGTGCGGCGTAGACCTTTTCCACTTCACCCGGGCCGATCACCACCTGAAACAAACCACCGGTGAAGAACGAGCCTTTGACCAGATCGACCTGGTTCAACGCACTGCTCTTGACCAGGCTCGGGTCCTTGAGCGCGAGGCGCAGACGCGTCACGCAGTGGGCAGCTTGCTCAAGGTTGTCGCTGCCCCCGAGGTTCTCGAGAATCTCGCGGGCGATATTCGAATAATCGTGGCTCATGCTTGGTATCCACTTTGATTTTTTTATTTGGGGGCAGTCATTGGCAGCACGCCGAGAGCAAAAATACTCGTCTGTACGAGTTAAAGCAACAACTCGTCTGTACGAGTTAAGAAATGTTTATTTTTCTGAGTTTTAAGTCAGACATTTCTCTTATTCCATTTGGGTCCAATGGACAAAGCCCACCTCTGCCACTAAGGTTCCTGCCTTGAACACCGTTCACCCTTCATCACGTCGGGCACAGAGCCATCGCCATGAGCAAATACAACCAGATCTATACCGATCTGCTTGCCAACATCACCACTGAACGCCTGCAACGCGGCACGCGCCTTCCCTCCGAAACCGAACTGATGGACGCCTACCAAGCCAGCCGTGGCACCGTGCGCCGCGCTATCGAGCAGCTGCAGGAACGGGGGTTTGCGCAAAAAATCCACGGCAAGGGCACCTTCGTGCTGTCGCCCAACCCGATCGAGTTCCAACTGGGTGGCATCGTCAGCTTCCACGAAACCCACGCCGACCTGGGCGATGACGTACGCACCGACGTCGTCGAATTCAGCCAGTTCCCGCTGGAAGGCTCTCTGCTGCAACACATCGAAGCCGAGCCCGGCACGTTGATCACGCGGATCAAACGGGTACGGCGCATCGGCGGCAAACGGGTGATCCTCGACATCAACCACTTCGTCGCCGACCTGATCCCAGGCCTGGAGCGCTCGATTGCCGAGCAGTCGATCTATGCGTTTATCGAAGACACCTTGCAGCTGCAGATCAGCTACGCGCAGCGCACCATCGAAGCCCTGCCCCGCAGCAAAGACGACCAGGCGCATCTGGACCTGGATGGGCAAAGCCATGTGATCGTGGTGAGTAACCAGACGTTTTTGCAGGATGGAAGGCAGTTCGAGTACACCGAGTCACGGCATACGTTGGATAAGTTTTATTTTTCGGACATTGCCCGGCGCTGAGGCCCGAGCGAAGATCAAATGTGGGAGCGGGCTTGCTCGCGAATGCGGGGTATCAGTCACCTGTTCATTAACTGACACACCGCATTCGCGAGCAAGCCCGCCCACACATTTTGATCCGTGGTGTTTGATTTAGCGTATTCCAGAAACACAAAACCCCGGCACATGGGGTTATTCCCCCCAGTAAGGAATACATAGTTCGGGGCTTCTGAGTCGATTCGGTTAAAACACCCCTCCTGCTGGGGTGTTTTTTTGCCTTTAATAAAGCTGAAGCTTTACGGTATCGATACATCTTATGCATCAAATTACATTTGATGCATAAGCTCTGGCCCCCTGCAGCAATTCAGAATTGTTCAGACTTATCCATGTATGTAATCGCTTGGCGCTTGCCCCCTTTTTTTCACCACCGACCAATTGCGCTCGTACAGGCCAATCCGCTCGCATTCGGCTTGAACAATACGTGCCGCAGTGCGTAGGCTCACAAAACTACCCACTATTGATGGAAAAGAACCTCATCGATTCGTGTAAACCACTTTTTTCACTTGTTAACTCTCGTGGTTTACGGTGCAAAAAATAGGATTACAAGGTAGTGAGTTTCCCCTGACTCCATAGAGGTGCTGATCACTCCCCTTCTGATCGAAATTCTGTTGATGAATCTACGGGGGCCAGCGCAGTCGATCGTGCGTACAGGTTGGTTCTGGCGACTTAAGCGAGATCAACGGAGATTGGGCGCTCGTAACTGGTAATCTGACGCAGCGATGCACCGAGATTCATGTTTTTCAAATCGTCTGGCACCCCGCCCTAAGCGGCATCATTACTTCTGAACAAGAGAGCGCAATCTTGAGTCTTCGCTTTTCGAACGAAGGTCCAGCATTTCCGGAGCAGCTTGTTGATGCTTTGCTTACCGGTGACGTCGTTTTTTTATGTGGTGCGGGCATAAGCGCGCCCCAGCTACCATTGTTTTCGGGTTTAGTCGAAGAGTGCGTTGGCCGGCTAGGTTTGGAAAAAAATGCATCTGAGACGGAGTCATTTAAAAATTACAGATTCGAAGAGGTGCTTGGATCGTTAAGTCGTCGGACTGTAGACCCAGGCGATGTGATCCGGGCGGTAGTGAATATACTGCGGGAGCGCTCGGAAAATGCCGATTTGGCTCACCACCACACCATTCTCAGGTTATCTCGCAGCCTTGATAACCGGCCGACCGTCATCACAACTAACTTTGACACAATGCTCGAGAAAGCATTGTGGGATGTGGAGGGTATCGAGCAGGCGCAGGAGCTTAGCTTTGCTGGCCAGGATCTGCCATCGCCGGGTAGCACGGAGTTCGGTGGCATCATTCACCTCCACGGCCGTATCGCCGACGAACGGATCGGTCTAAAACAGACTCCACTCGTCGTAACAAGCGCGGATTACGGTGATGCTTACATGCGCTCGGGTTGGGCATCTCGTTTTTTGTTCGACCTGTGTCGCTGCAAGACAGTCGTTCTCGTCGGCTATAGCGCAGGCGATGCACCGGTCCGCTATTTCCTGAATGTCCTCGAAGCTGATCGGCAGCGATTCCCTGACGTACTCCCTGTCTATGCACTAGATGGGGTCAAGGCGCGGGAGCTACCCGACGCTCGCTGGAGCACACTGGCTGTCGAACCGATTGCGTACGAATTTACTACCGATGCTGCGAATGGCAACGAAGATCACAGCGCACTATGGCGTGATCTTGATCAACTTGCCGAGCTCGTTGTACGACCACGAACGACTAGGCATGCTTGGGCTCAAACGATCCTGGTAAAAAGCTTCGATGCGGCTGACCTAGCCGAACGTGATCGCATCTTGTGGCTACTTCAAGGGCGCCGAGACCTTTGGCCGGTTGCAATCAGATCGATTGAGGATGTCGCTTGGTTTAACTTTCTGGTCGAGCGCAAGGTTTGGAGTGACCAAGATGTAGCCTGGATCCTTGCTGCGTGGATTGCTCGAAACCTACAGTCAGTTGATCGGTTCAGGGGCGCCATCCAATGGTTGGAACGGTTCGGAAAGCCATTTTCCGACGCGCTCATTAGGCATGTTGATCAGAGCAAGGATTTACCAGATTTGTGGCTTCGAGCCTGGCGCCTCCTTGCAGCCAGTCAGCCGCGCTTTAGCAAGGACTTAGATCTCCATTTCTATGCCATGCTGAAGATCCTTCGTGGTTCTGTTGTCCTGAATAAAGACCTTCATCACGCGGTAGGATTGATCACCCCAGTGTTCAAACTGACAGCTCGAGAATTAGCTGAAGGCGATTCTCCTAATCGTCTCGCCGATATATTTGGGGCGCGCTGGATAGTACGGGGGCAAGGTGAAGCTACCGAACTGGTTGACGCTCTTGTCGAAGTGCCGCAATCACATGTGATCATCGCAATCGCTACGGCGAAGCTTCAAGAGGTTGTTGGAGTAACTGTCGACCTTGATGCAATCGACGAATATTTCGATAAAAACGACTACTCAGTGCCGTCTGTTGAGCCTCACACACAGAACGACCATCATGAAGGACCTGTCTTTCTCGTCCAGCTTCTTGCGCGCTTACTTCCCGCAGCCACCCAACTGGATAAAGCGACAACCCGTTCATTGGTAACGACGTGGCGTAAAATGTCCGGGTTCTTGGGGTGCAGGCTATGGTTACACGCGCTGCGTAACAAGGCGCTTTTTACAGGAGACGAAGCAATCGCTGGGCTAGCAGACCTCCCACTTAATGTCTTCTGGCATGTTCGGCGCGAGCTCGCACTTGTACTGCGCGACCGTGCGGCCGACGCTGATGAGAAGCTGGTCGCCCAGGTAGAACAGCGCATCCTCATCGAAGGAAAGGCCTACTACGAGCATTACACAATTGAGGACGGCCAGGCCGATTGGCGCGGTCATGCACGGGATTCCGAAGTGTGGTTACGACTCAACATGCTCAATATTGCTGGCATGCTGTCGCGACGCGGCGCCACCGAGTTAGCCTCTATCAAGAGGACGCGGGAATATCTGGATCGAGACGTGGAAGAGCGGGATTTCTTCGGATCCTATAGTTACGGCGTTCAGGAAGTTGTCGGAGACGCCCAGCCAATCATCGACGCAGGAGATGGTGAAAGGCTGGAGGTGGCCCGCCAAGTCATCCATAGCCCTGACATAAGAAAGCAGCTTGGTTGGAGCGTCTATTGCCGGACTGACCCGAGCGGGGCCTTCGATACGCTTGCACAAGCGGAGCTCGATGCTTCAAACGCCCCGTTATGGAACACTCTCATCGGTTCCCTTTCATTTGCGCAAGAAGCCCCTGATGAACACCGCAGCAAACTCGTCATCAGCATTTTCGAGGTGATTAAGCCTGCGAACGGAACCTTTTTAGAGCTCATAATCGACCGCTTAGCAGACCTTTACTTCAGGACCCCTCGACAATCGGCGCTGGCACTCGCGGATTGGTGGCCACGGTTGTTTGCCATTGCCGTAGATCATGATATCGAACCTTTCGATGCGAGCTGCGAACTTGCTGAAGATGCGATCAATTCGCCAGCCGGGCGACTCACCCAAGCGCTGTTGGCGGACGTTGAAAGGTGCCGCCAGCAACGCGAGCTTACTAGGCCCGATCTGCTGAAGAATATCGCTCATGCAGCCTCGACAGAGGGCCGCCAAGGCATATTTGCGCGTGCAGTCCTGATACGCGATGCAGCGTTTGTTCTATCAATCGATGGACAAACTGTGGCCGGATTAATCGATGCTGCACTTACTGGCGAATCTGCAGAGGCAGCGGCGCTGCGCTCAGTGCTGGTCAACCGGGCAAACCTGTCTTCTACTACGTCGCGGGTATTCTGTAAGCACATCTTGCAGGGTGTTACTGAAATCGGAGGCCGTGATCGAAGCTCGAGGACAGCAGCCGCTAAAATTATGGCCCCAGCCTTATCGATCATTCGTCGAGAACAAGATGCCGACCATTGGGGAATCTCACTTGAGCAAACAGATTTGGCGCTCAAAAAGGGCCCTCCTGCGTTGCGTGAGGGAGCTGTACGCCTGCTCGTGCAATGGATTCATGAGATTGAAGGCGGCCCAGCTGAGGCATGGCGTACCAGCATCGGTCCTTTACTAGCCAGGTGGTCGCGTGACCGCGAGTTGTACGAAAAGGAGCTGACGCAACATTTCGCCGAACTTGCGATTGCATCGGCAGACGCGTTTCCTGAGGCTCTAAATCAATTGCTGCCTTATTTAACCCAACTACATGGCCGTGGCAGCCTCTACGCGATTGAGTCGTCAGAGGCGCCTGAAAAGTTTCCAAGTGAGACTTTGACTTTGCTCTGGAGGCTATTCGGACCAGGCTGTACTAGTAATCTTTTTGGAGTGCCCAAGATTCTAGAGCGCATGATCAAAGCCAAGCCGAGCATCGAGCTGGATCGGCGGTTGCAATGGCTCGACCAAATGGCTCTCCGCTATGAGTAGCCCTTGTCACTTGTGCCATCTAAGCATTGAGATTACCAACAACCACTTTAATGCTCAAGGCGCTACATGCTAAGTGCCGGAATAGAAATAATCTGACATCTCCTCCCAGTGTAGCCCTTGAGTTACGGAACTTTCCCGGCTGAGATGGTGGAAGATTTTCGTTCAGGTACTTAATCCCATCAGCATGGTGCTGTTTTCCTACTGATGTGGCCGGCGACTCTCCGCTTCTGGTCCAGACTGCGTAAAGCTCCGACGCAAAGTCGAAGTGCGCACTCCTACATGAATTCTCAAAAAAACGCGGCTACTCAAGATCTAGAGTTTACGTAGAAGCGCGATTTTCAGATCTTTTTGGCCAGTCGAGCTACTGTAGGAGTTTTTACACACTCTGCGCCGAAAGCGGACGTTGGTCCGCGCAGTCAAAATGCTCCAAGAATCACATGACTATTGAGTGCTCGCCGTACCGTCTAGCCAGTTTTCATTTCGCGAATGGGTGCGTGACGAATCAGCTTTTTTCAGTCGACTCAGCACTTGGTTCACCGTACATTTTTCTCACTTCTTCGGGGTCCGTTGTGAAAGTTTGCGCCTTGATCCAGTTCGCTATTCTCATAACTGGATCGCGGTGAAGGTCTCGCCCCTGATTCACATTATCAAGACCACGGACAACCAAATAAACCCCGGCGGTCAAGACTGCCGCGTAGAAGCCGAAATCGTTTGTTGTCCATAATGTCGTGTCCCCATATGCTCGGTGTGAAGCAATCGCCACTCCTGCAAAAGCTTCAGAAATGCCATACGTAACTCGCCACTTCGTTCGCATCCAAAAAAAGACTGCGCCCGCGAGGAACGTAATGAAACCAACTATCAGAGAGAATCGACCCTCATATGTCATGACCCCCCATAAGTGTTCGCAGACATCAAACAGAGATACTCCGAAGCCAAATAACATTAGACAAGCGAGGGCGCTAAGTGCCCACAGGACTATCAGAGTTTTAAAACTACCCCACACCGTGCGAAAGCTTTTTTTTGTAGTTCCCGGCGAGGGTGACAACAGCGAAAACAAAATGCACGCTAGTGCTGATGAAATTAAAATAGGAGAAGGAAGAAAGTCGAACGCACCGCGCGTATATATCGCGTATGCAATGCCGCCAATACCGATTAGGCTTAACACTATTGCAAATGGGCCTTCAATTGAAAATGTCCATGAGCTGCTTTTTGCATCGTTCGTATTTGAGTCTGTTGTCATTAATCTCTCCTTTGCTGTGGATTCCGATTTAACTCGCAGGCAAGCAAAAGCGTAACTTTCGCGAACCCAGTGAGCTAAGCGAACGATATTCATTGCACTGCTAGTTTTCGCTTGCAGGCGCGTAGTGTTGTTTGAGGAACTCAGCTACGCGATCAATTTCCGGATACACAGTACCTTGGAAGATACCCAGTGACTCCAACTGACTGCGTATACGTCGCTTCTCAGAACCGATGATCAGTATTCGTTTTGACGACGAAGTCGCGATGTAACGCTCCGGGACCGACGCGGCATTGGATTTTAATCCAGTCACACCGAATAGAAAGAATGCTCCGTCCTGTCTAATGATGCGTGGGTTCTCAAGCTTAGGCCTAACACAGACAACCGATTCAAGATGCTCGCGCACGATCTCCGGCTCAAAGTAAGGCTTCTCCTGCTTGATTTCGTGCAATAGATAGCGAATTGTTGAATCCTTATTGAACTTGACCTTAGTCAAATTCGCCGGAGGTACCGCAAAAGAAATAGGCCTGCGCGCAATATTCGCGATTACGCTTACCGTATCGCTGTCATAATACTTCACCTCACCAGTAGGTACCCCAAAGGCGAGTACCTCCCCGCTCTCGCTTGGCGGATCAGCGGGATCGCTTGCAAAATAGAGCGCAATAAGTGGATTCGCAGTCAAATCAAGCAACCTTGTTGGAAGACCGTAGTGCTGCATCTTCACGAGGGTTTGAAAAGTGGACGCGAGTGAGGTGAACTCGTTCGGGCACCTAAGGATGAGTTCCTTGAACATGATGTCTTCGTTGTTGACCCATCTCGCTTCACGATAAACGCTGGGCTGAAGTACGTAGGTAAAGCTAGGATGCCCGCGATAGAAGAAGGTCGTGCCACTAGGCTTTTCTAGCTTTTCAAGTGCATCGAGAAAAGTCCGAACGCTCCCAACGCGTATGGCGTCTTGCGGATCGGTGGCTGCGACTCGTTTATATTTGACTGCCACTCATGAACCCCTAGTGAGACCTGATAATTACCAGTTTCATGGAAACCCGATCAAACCCTCCGCTTGATGGCATGCATCGCGCGGGCAAACTTGAACGCTACTATTTAGCCGGCACGCTGTCTACGTGCTGACCTCATTCAACCTAGCTGCCTACGTCCGACTGCTTACGGCCCAGGCTGTGTGAAACCGTTTTATAGCGCGTTTGACAGTCAGAATCGCGACGGGAATCGCGTTCCTACGGAAATTTCAGGTCTGCTGATCAACTAAACTCTGGCAGAGTGTACATAGCAAAGCAGACTTTGAAACGGTACATGCATTTTCAAACAGCCTGGGCCGTTTGCTGTCTATCAGGGATGACAGCAAACGATCCATTGCGCAAACTAATATTCAAACTCAGTGACTGCCGAGGCAGTTCGCTGAGGTGTTTGGCTAGATAGTTACTACAGGCCTATAGCTGTTTGAATTGCTTTAGCTGCGACAATTGTTCCAGTTTTCGTTGCCACATCAAACGCCCACTTCCCGGCGGATTTCAGATGTTCCAATGCCCCTGCGGCATCTTGTTTTTTAGCCGAACGTTCCGCAGCACCAATGCTAGCAACTGCTTGGTCGTGTTCGATCTCGGTAGCTTGATCACGCATTGACTTGCGAAGTGTCGCAAGCTCCGCAGCAAGCGCAGGTAGATCGAGATTGGATGCCGCCTGTTGTATTACTTGGTTAAAGGTATTGTTCTCTGCTTTTGCGTTGGGGCCGATCGCTCCAATCTGCCCTGTTACATTGTATTGGTCACCCATAGAAATCTCCTTAGAAAAAAACTGCTGGACAAAAACTTGATTATGGTGCGAAAGCAAACGCTTGTTGGCGTCTTCTCTTGAATTAAAATCATGGACTTGATTATATACACTACAATCCAAAAAATGGCAGGGAGATATAAAGCCCCATTCATATCGCCAATCGTTTGGTCTTTTTTCCCTTTCAGCAATTCTGCGCCCACAGTCGCTATCAATTTCATCTACGTATTTCGCTAAGTAGCTTGCGTAGTAATGAAGATAAGCGAAGGTCACCTCAGGGCAAAAATTTGAAAAAGCGCTCCAATTTCCTTGTGTGCCACTTACACCAGTGTCTTCTTCTGCTATAACTGGTAGCAGTCCAGAGGAAGTCCAAAAAGCATCCAAAGATTGTTCTTTATCATCGGCTATAGAGGTGATGATTCTAGCTTTGCCTAGCATATATATGCTTGCATAGTACCTCGGGCATTTATGCACATTTGCATAAGGGCACGAGGCGGGAGCATTTTTCTCTGCGCTTTTGCTTATGTACCATGAAGAATCAGGAACTGTGATAGGCATCGCGAATGTCCTGGAAAAATCTAACTATAGATATTTGCTACAGACCAATTGCTGTTTGAATTGCTTTAGCAGCCACACTAGCCCCAATCTTCGTTGCCACACCCAATGCCCACTTCCCAGCGAATTTCAGATGCCCCAATGCGCCTGCGCCATCTTGTTTCCTCGCTGAACTCTCTGCGGCACCAATGCTAGCAACTGCTTGGTCGTGTTCGATTTCGGTAGCTTCATTACGCATCGAATTGCGAAGTGTCGCAAGCTCTGCAGCAAGTTCCGGTAGATCGAGATCGCATGCCGCTTGTTCTAATACTTGGGTAAAAGTATTGTTTGCAGCTCTGGCGTTGGGGCCAACTGCTCCGACTTGTCCCGATACATTGTATTGGTCGTTGAAAAAATTCTGCTGCAAAATAAACTGTTTAGGATGCGGGAGCGAGAAATTATGGTGGGCGATTTTTTCTGAAATTGGAGCCATACTTAATTCACTTCCCTGTTCAAGCTCATGCTGCATACTAAACTCGCTCATTAATAGCCCCCACATTCGCTGAGCAGAAATACTATCGGGCAAAAAGTATTTTGCATCATTAATGATTGGAGTAACGAGCTTGCTAGAGACAGAACCAGACTTTAAGTCTCGCTTAATTGCGCATGCAAACTCCATCAATGAGGAGGCATTCTTAAAGCGCTGAAGGTTTCCTTCAATTTGATGAGCGCCACAGCGAGGTGGCAAGTAGGAGAGAACTCCTTGCCTATCAATTAGCACTAACGTTTTGTCAATTTGATGGGTCTTATTTTTTTGAATAACCGAATCAACTATGCCTGATTCTTCGATAGTGTGACGCGTTAGGATTTCCACAAGGCGATGTAATGTGTCTTCCGCCTGGCTATCTAAATTCGCAATTTGAGTTATTGGGAATATTTTAGGACGCGCGGAAAGCTTTTTTATGGTGGTGGTGCCTGAGGTAGTGACGGCAAGAATTTCTGAAACGAATCTAAACAGCCCCTTATGAGATTTAAAGTCTTGCAGGTCGGCAATTACAGCAAGGCAATCGACACTAAACGCCTGAACTTTTACTGAGGCGCATATGCAAGATAAGTATCTTCGTAGACCTATCGTTACTTGTAGGCGCTGCTGCACCTTCTCAAAAAAAATCGTAAAGGTAAATTGCTTTCCTTCAACACCCAGCTCACTCTTCGAAGCCCGCAATGCGTGATGAAAGTTTTTTGTCGGCTCGAGTGTTTTTGGCGCGTAAGGTGCGCGTGGATTGCCTCCAAGCGTACGCAAAAAAGAGCTCGCCCCTTTGATATTGAAAAGCGAGCTAGACAGACTAGTTGTTTCAGTCCCTTGAGGGGAAAGGTTGGAGAAAATTTTCCAACCTAATTCGACTTGGTAGGACACAATTCAGACCTTCATTGGGTTGGCGAGGGAGGAGTCGAACCCCCTTGGTCTAGCAATCTAGAATCTGTCGGCTCAATGTCTCCAAAGCGCCGTCCACACAGCCCGCCGGAGACGAGAATATCACGCCAGATTTTGTAAACAATATCAATCGTACTTGAATTTGTTCCTACATCTGGATGACGGCTCTGGTCAATCGAGGCCTGTCGCAACAGTCAGGATTAGGCAGAGTTTTGCTTTTCATGGTTGCGAAGCGTGCTGGTCAACTCCGATTCAATGGGGGGGGCAAGTAGAGGGCAACTGCGTTGGGGCTTGCTACGCTCAGCCAAAAGCACATGCTGGCTGGAAGGGTGGCACGCACGATGGCCCCTACTACAAGCAGGCGTACTGGTTCCTGCCGGAGTATGGTGAGTGGTTCCTGCAAGTATGGCACCGCTATCTCGAACAGGTTGCGCTTGTCGAGCGCGACCACCCCTTCGCTTTCATTAACCTGAGCCGCGAGCCCGTGGGCGCGATGTACACGCTCACCCAGTACAACAAGGCGCACGCCGCTGCCTGCGAGCGTATAGGTCTCACAGTCGGCAAGGCGCTGGGGACGACGCCGCACGGCCACCGTCACGCATATGGCCGCCGGCTTCGCAACGCCAGCATCGACAAGATGCTCATTCGCCGCTTTATGCATCACTCATCGCCGGAAAGCCAAGAAACTTATACTCAGCCTAACACCCGCGAAGCCTTAGAAGCGCTCGAAGCGGCTGCCCAGCGGCTGCGGGACAAATGCATCAGCACACAATCTGCATTTGGCCTGTCGCTACCTGGCATTGAACTCATCGACTGAGAATTCCCATGCTTGAAAAAAAGATCATGGCAGTTCCAAAGACGTCCGTGTCTCCCCCTCTCAAAGTGAAAGTGTCGCGCGAGTCGGACGTGAATTTAGGCTGGGTTGAGCGCGACTATCCGCAACTCAATGCCTGGCGTGACCTGGCGATAGAGTGGTTAAAAGGGGAAACGCGAGATATCCGCGTGAAGCTACAAGCATTGGTAACCTTCTTTGAACGCTACCTCATAAAGCAAGGGCTACCACTCAACCCTGCAGAGTTCTTGGCGCAGGGCAAAGTTTTCCCCGACTTCTACCAAACGGTCTGCCCACACTCCAAAGCTGGTATCGAATACAACAACAGCATCCATATCTTCCTGCGCTTCGTATTGCTGCGCGAGTTCAGCGAGGAATCCGATGACGGCAAATCTGTGGTCTCATCGGCCTTTTGCAACCCTGTCCCCCGCCTGACCAAAAGCGGCCTGCCCAAGCATGACGAAAGTGTGTATCCACCACTACCATACGGCTACATTGACGAGCTGCGGCAGATGCTTGCAGCAGGAGCGCATTTCTGTGATTGGCGGTGGGCACAGGCCTCGCCAGATGTTGAACTTGGTCAGCGGGGTTCAACAGGACACGACTGGTTTGAGGTCACTGAAGACCTGATTGATCGGAATGACCCGGATTGTGTATGGCGTAAGCGTCCGAAGCGTAATGGCAATCGACTTGAAATGTGGAGCCCTGTTCGCTGGGTGGCACTGCTCGTAAAACTCATCCTGCCACTTCGAACCACACAGGTCCGCATGCTTGACTCAGGTGAAGCCGACACCTGGCGCTACGAAGCTGGTACCTGGGCGCTGAACACGAGTCGCCTTGCGCAGGGCAGCGAACGTCGGCCTCTGCAACAAGGAATGTTTCGTCGTAGCCGCCCGATAACAGACGGTGAGATGGTCTCAACTGTGCTGTACATCAATACTAATAAAACTGCCGATATTGCCACGTCCGGTGCCGAAAAAGGTTACGTGCTGCCCTGGTCCTTTGGCGGACCGGTGCATCAGGACGCCTACTACTTGCTGGAGAGGCTTCGCAACTGGCAGTACAAGTATAATCCTGTCTCGCGCCGCACGGCTTGGGCGGAACTGGATGGTCGCCACACTCGGGTGAAAAGTGATGTGCAGCTTGCTAGCTATCCTGACGCCTGCTTCATCTTTAGGCGGCCAGAAGCAGTAGAAGGCGAGCGCCACTTGCCTATCCAGAACAGGGTCCTGGATGGCTGCTGGTTCATGTTACTAAAAGCACTAGAATTGCGGCTCGCCGCCCGAGGCGAATGCCATCGCAACGGCACGCCAATTCGCTTCCTTCCGTCGCCCGAAAAGCAAAACAATGCTACGACAACTCTCTTTCCCCTGCATAGCCTACGCGTCTCACTCATCACGGCACTGGCTTTGGAGGGACAGATGCCGTTCCCACTTCTGCAAAAACTTGTCGGCCATAGTCGCCTTTTGATGACTCTCTACTACGTTAAGCCAGGCGCGTCATACGTCCACGATGTGCTGCTCAAAGCGGCAAAACGCCTGGAGGAAAATAAGGAGGCGAGTATTCAGAACTTCCTTCTCGAGACTGAATACGAAGAACTTCAGAAAAGTGCCATCTGCAATAGCGTGACCAGCTTCGCCGCAGTCATCCCGCAACATCCGGCCGCCCGCAACCCGGCAGGCTGGATGCCAATGCATCACGGTTTTTGCCTGGTTGGTGGCAACACCAGTGAGGTCGAGGGCAACGGTGCAGTGGGTGGCTGTTACAACGGGGGATCGTTAATTACCAAAGGTTTTCAAGGTACTAATCCCAAGTACGGGCCCGTTCCGGGTGGCAGCCGCAATTGCGTGCGCTGTCGCTGGTTCGTGACCGAGCCGCGTTACCTGCCCGCACTGGTCGCACACTTCAATACGCTCGCCTATTACTTCGACGAAGCGCGCAACGTCTGCCTCAGTCGTGAAAACGAACTTCAGGACCTGAAGAGGCAGAAAGTCGACAATGAGGACGCCGGAAAGCCATTCACCCAACTTGACGCTTACCGGCAGGCCGAGCGGATATGGGAAAGCTCCATGAAGCGCTTTAGCGACTTCGCCGAAGACCTCGTAGCTTGCTGGCGTCTCATCGAGCGCTGCAAAGCAACGCTCGAAGTATCACAGGGCGACAGTAAACTGCTGGTGGCTGCCGGCACGACTCTCGACGTGCAGGTCGCTTTTGAAGAAACGAAGTCGGAATTGCTCCAGCTCGACAGCGTGTGCCAAAGCGTTGAGATCTATCCGGACCTTGAACCTGGCAAAGCTGTATTCCGCCGCAGTCAACTGCTCGACTCTATGCTCTACCGCGACGATATATCGCCTGTGTTCATGCTGTTGAACGAGGAAGAGCAATTGCTTGCTGGCAATGCATTTATGCGGAACCTTGCCCAGCAGATGAACCCGGCGAATCCCGTGCTAGGTCAACGCCAGGTAATTCATTTGATCGATGCAGGCGTGAGCCTTAGCCAGTACTTTGAAATGGACCTCTCCAAGCTGACTACGACAAATCTCGCCAAAGCGTTTTCCGACAGGCGCCAGATCCCCACCGGAGATGAAGTATGAGTGGCAAAACGGACATCCATCCGAACGCAACTCTAGAGGCGTTGCTCACAAAAGGTGGGCGCTCAAATCGGCGCGCAAACTTGACAAAGATGCACGAGCTTTGCCGCAAGCAACACGAGACCTGCTCACGGGAGTTCTCGCTACCATCCATCGGCCGTCTGGCGGAAGCCGAAGGAATCATGAAGGGCCGAGTGCTCTACAACGCCCAGTCTGCTGACTACCGGATGCTCATTGAGAGCTGGGCTGCCTACTCCGGCCCACCTACACCAAAGCCGCAGAAGACGCTGGCAAGCCATGAATACCTAATGCGTATCGACGACCCGGCTATCCGATCAATTATGCAGACCATCATTGCAGAGCGTGACAGGCTCAGGGCGCAACTGAACGTGTTGAAAGCCAATGCCCAAGTGACCGCAGACCGGCGCCCACTCGGAGCGAAAGTCGCATTTGGGTCTGACTCGCAGTCAGTAACCGTGCTTGCTTTGAGTGCGCAGCTCACGCCTTCGGAGCGCGAAGCCTTGAAGAAAGCAGTATCCGCCGAATATCTTGAGGAACGAGGCCTGCGAGAAGGTAGCCACGGCGAAATCGTAAATGAGCGCGGTCGGCCGATGTTCGAGGTAGGGTTCGCCCGTGCAATACGCAAGGTACTTGGCGACTGACCGTCGAAATGAAAAAGCGCCGACGTTGTCGCCAGCGCTTGAGAGTAAAGATGTATTTTTATGTAGCAATACATCGCTAGCGCAGATTGACCAACCCCTTATCGGGATTGGCCTCTGAGCTAATCGCCCCTGAACTATGTACCGTTAGGGTATAAGACTTTTGGGTTTTGTTATTTAGCACTCACCTGCTTTGGCAGGATCATTCCCACTCAATCGTCGCCGGCGGCTTGCTCGAAACGTCATACGTCACGCGCGAAATACCTTCGATCTCATTGATGATACGGCCGCTGACAGTTTCCAGCAGTTCGTACGGCAGGTGCGCCCAACGTGCGGTCATGAAGTCGATGGTTTCTACGGCACGCAGGGCCACAACCCAGGCGTAACGACGGCCATCGCCTACAACGCCAACCGATTTCACCGGCTGGAACACCACGAACGCCTGGCTGACTTTGTGGTACCAGTCGGCTTTGCGCAGTTCTTCGATGAAGATGTGGTCGGCGCGACGCAGCAGGTCGGCGTATTCCTTCTTCACTTCACCCAGGATGCGCACGCCCAGGCCCGGGCCTGGGAATGGGTGGCGGTAGACCATGTCGTACGGCAGGCCGAGTTCCAGGCCCAGACGGCGGACTTCGTCCTTGAACAGTTCGCGCAGCGGCTCTACCAGCTTGAGGTTCATTTCCTCAGGCAGGCCGCCCACGTTGTGGTGGGACTTGATCACGTGGGCCTTGCCGCTCTTGGCGCCGGCCGACTCGATCACGTCAGGGTAGATCGTGCCCTGGGCGAGGTACTTGATGTTGTCCAGGTGTTTGGCCTGGGCATCGAAGACGTCGATGAAGGTGCGGCCGATGATCTTGCGCTTCTTCTCCGGGTCGGACTCGCCGGCCAGGTTATTCAAGAACTGATCTTCAGCGTTGGCGCGGATCACTTTGACGCCCATGTTCTCGGCGAACATGGCCATCACTTGCTCGCCTTCGTGCAGGCGCAGCAGGCCGTTGTCGACGAAGACGCAAGTCAGCTGGTCGCCGATGGCTTTGTGCAGCAGCGCGGCAACCACGGAGGAGTCAACGCCGCCGGACAGGCCGAGCAGCACGTTGTCGGTGCCGACCTGGGCACGCACGTTGGCGATCGCGTCTTCGGCGATTTTCGACGGGGTCCACAGGGCTTCACACTCGCAGATGTCGAGGATGAAGCGCGACAGGATGCGGCCGCCTTGCTTGGTGTGGGTCACTTCCGGGTGGAACTGCACGCCGTAATAGCCGCGCTCGTCGTTGAACATGCCGGCGATCGGGCAGCTCGGGGTGCTGGCCAGGATGTGGAAGTCTTGCGGCATCTTGGTGACCTTGTCACCGTGGCTCATCCATACGTCGAGGCCGAACAGGCCGTCGGCGTCGATGTGGTCTTCGATGCCGTCCAGCAGGCGGCTTTTGCCGACCACGTCGACACGGGCATAACCGAATTCACGCAGCTCGGAACCTTCAACCTTGCCACCCAGTTGCTCGGCCATGGTCTGCATGCCGTAGCAGATACCGAAGACGGGCACGCCCAGGTCAAATACGGCTTGCGGGCAGCGCGGGCTGTTGGCTTCGTGCACGGACTCGGGGCCACCGGCGAGGATGACGCCTTTAGGTGCGAATTCGCGGATCGCTTCGTCGTCCATGTCGAACGGGTGCAGTTCGCAGTACACGCCGATTTCACGCACGCGGCGGGCGATCAGCTGGGTGTACTGGGAACCGAAGTCGAGGATCAGGATGCGGTGGGCGTGAATGTCGAGGGCCATGAAAGAAACTCTGAAAAGCAGTTGCAAGCTTCAAGCTGCAAGCTGCAAGTAATCGGAAGCTGCGCGGTAACTGCACTAGCACAGCACCGCTTGCAGCTTATAACTTGTGGCTTATAGCTGTCGGCGTCAGCCGACCCGATAGTTTGGCGCTTCCTTGGTGATCTGCACGTCGTGGACATGGGATTCAGCCATGCCGGCGCCGGTGATCCGTACGAACTCTGGCTTGGTGCGCATTTCTTCGATGTCGGCGCTGCCGGTGTAGCCCATCGAGGAACGCAGGCCGCCCATCAGTTGATGGATGATCGCGCTCAGGGTGCCCTTGTAAGGAACACGGCCTTCGATGCCTTCCGGAACGAGCTTCTCGGCGCCTGCCGAGGAGTCCTGGAAGTAGCGGTCGGAGGAGCCTTGTGCCTGGGACATGGCGCCCAGCGAACCCATGCCACGGTAAGCCTTGTACGAACGGCCCTGGAACAGTTCGATCTCGCCCGGCGCTTCTTCAGTACCGGCGAACATCGAGCCCATCATCACGCAGGAAGCACCGGCAACGATGGCCTTGGACAGGTCACCGGAGAAACGGATGCCGCCGTCGGCGATCAACGGAACGCCAGTGCCTTCAAGGGCAGCGGCAACGTTGGCGATGGCGCTGATTTGCGGCACGCCCACACCGGCGACGATACGCGTGGTGCAGATCGAGCCAGGGCCGATACCAACCTTGACCGCATCGGCGCCGGCTTCGGCCAGAGCCTTGGCGGCTGCGCCGGTGGCGATGTTGCCGCCGATCACCTGCACGTCAGGGAAATTCTGTTTGACCCAGCGAACGCGGTCGATCACGCCTTTGGAGTGACCGTGGGCAGTGTCGACCACCACCACGTCAACACCGGCAGCGACCAGGGCCGCAACACGGTCACCGGTGTCTTTACCGGTGCCGACTGCCGCGCCAACACGCAGACGACCTTGGTCATCCTTGCTGGCCAGCGGGTAAGCCTTGGCTTTTTCGATGTCGTTGACGGTCATCATGCCTTTGAGGGCGAATTTGTCATCGACGATCAGCACGCGCTCGATGCGGTGCTTGTGCAGCAGCTCGCGCACATCGTTCTTGTCGGCGCCTTCCTTGACCGTGACGAGACGCTCTTTAGGCGTCATCACTTCGCGGACGGTGACTTCAAGGCGGTTCTCGAAACGCACGTCACGGGAAGTGACGATGCCGACCAGGTCGCCATCGTGCAGCACCGGAACGCCGGAGATGTTGTGCAGGCGGGTCAGGTCGAACAGGTCACGGACGGTGGCGTCGGCTTCGATGGTGATCGGATCTTTCACCACACCCGCTTCGTAACGCTTGACCTTGCGCACTTCGGCAGCTTGCTGCTCGATGGTCATGTTCTTGTGGATGATGCCGATGCCGCCTTCCTGAGCCATGGCGATTGCCAAACGGGCTTCGGTGACGGTGTCCATGGCAGCAGAAACCAGGGGAATATTCAGCTCGATGCCACGGGTTAGGCGGGTCTTGAGACTGACTTCGTTAGGAAGCACCTCGGAATAACCGGGCACTAGGAGAATGTCGTCGAATGTCAGAGCTTCTTGGCTGATACGCAGCATCGCGGGGGCTCCCGAGCGGGAAAATGGAAGCGCGCCATTATATACATGCACCCGGTCAGGCTCAATGTAAAACTCTGACAAACTTGGTAATACTGATAGATGGATTAAAGCTCGACTTTGACCCAACTCATCTTCTGGTCCAGCCAGTCGGCAAATTCGTCGATAAAGCTCTGCTTGAAACCCGCCTCCGCCCAATTGTTGAAGATGAACCCCAGGTTGGAAAACCCGCATTCCTGCAGGAACAGAAACCCGTTGATGTCATCCTCATGCCCACACAGCGGGCAGGTGAAGTTGTCGGTGTGGCCGGGCATCCAGTCTTCGAGGCTTTCGAACAGCGCCTCGCCGACTTCCTTGAGGCATTCCGGGCAGCCGGCCTCTTCGAGAAAGCCCTTGGCCGGGGTATAGATGCAGCGCTTGTAGATGATCTCCAGGCCGTTGACCGGCTCGTTGAACGGCAGCGCTTCGGGGTGCAGCACCACGGCGCGGGCGCCATCGGCCAGCGCGTAAGCCATGCGGTTGCCGGTGCGGCCGCAGGTGGTCAGCTCTTCCTTGATGATGTTCTTGCGCACCAGCCAGCGCACGATCGCCCGCGCGCGGGGTTCGTGGACGGGCAAGGTGGAGATTTTCGGGACAAGGATGCTTTGCGAGTTCATGAGAGTCCTGCGGTGTGGCTACTGGCCCCATCGCGGGCAAGCCCGCTCCCACATTTTGATTTGCGAATACATTCAAATGTGGGAGCGGGCTTGCTCGCGAAGAGGCCCTAAAGCCTGGCAGCTTAATCCCTGAAGAAATCAGGTCAAGTGCTCAAGTACCGACCGATCAACGCAATGCCACTGGCCAACACCAGCCACGTCACCAGCCTTACAAAGGCTTCACGCGACATTCGCATCGTCAACCGGCGCCCGAACCACAGCCCCAGAGCCATCGCTGGCAACAGGCACAACGCCAACATCAACAGCGGCACGTCAGCATACACCCCGGCAATCAGAAACAGGCTCAGGCGCACCACCGTGCTGCAACTGATCAGCGCACTTTGCGTAGCGCGCGCCGCGTCCTTGGGTAAACGGCTGTTCAGGTAGATCGCATATAAAAAGCCGCCACTGCCAAACAACGCACCAAACAGCCCGCCGACGGTGCCCATGGGAATCGACCAGCCCGCCGCCAGCTGTGTCGGCCGGTTTTTTACCGCCAGGCTGTAGATCGCGTAGGCGCTGATAAACAGCCCCATCAATAGCAGCAACAGGTCTGAATGCAGGTTGAGCAAGAAGATCACGCCGAGTATGCAACCCATCGCCATGCACGGCAGCAATCGCAACAGCTCGGGCGTGTTCACGTCCCGCCGCGATTGCAGCAGGTTGCCAAAGGCGGCGACAAAATCCAGCAGCACCAGCAGCGGGATGATCTTCGACAATGGCATAAACACAATCAGGATCGGCCCCGCGACCAGCGCCGTGCCAAACCCGGCGATACCAAACACGATGTAGGCCACGACAATACCGAGGCCGATCACCAGCCAATCAACGCTGCCAAACGACCACTGACTCATCAGCTCAACCGGGCTCATGGGCACTTCCTTGAAAGAGATGGCCGTCACTTTAGCCATCGTCGAGCGTTGCGACTAATATCTTCAAAGTCCTCCACCCATCTCGAAAAGGCATGACGCGTGATCTCTACTCGCCAACTGCGCTACTTCGTCGAAATCGCCGACAGCGGCAGCTTCAGCGCCGCGGCCGAACGTTTGTTTGTGGCGCAGTCAGCCTTGAGTCGACAGATCAAGGCGCTGGAAAAACAGCTGCAAACTCCCTTGTTCGAACGCACCGCGCGCCAACCCCGGCTCACGGCGGCCGGTGAAGCCTTCTACCCTCGGGCGCGCAACCTGCTGAGCGAGTTGCTCAAAGCCAGCGAAATGGCCACGCAGGTGGGCAATGGCCAGCTTGGCACGCTGCGCCTGAGCCATTCGAGCACCGTGCCGATGAGCGGGCCGTTGCTGCACGGCATCAGCACCTGGCTGGCGCGCTGCCCGGGCGTGTCGATGGACATCGTCAAACTGTCCTCTGAAGCGCAACTGGAGGACATTGCCGACGGCCGCCTGGACGTTGGGCTGTTGCGCTTGCCGGTGTTGCGCCAGCGCGAAGGTGTGCGTGTGGTGCCTTTATACAGCGAGCAGCTGTTGCTGGCGGTGCCGCCGGATCACCCCTTGGCGCGCAGCGACACACCGGTGGAATTGGCGCAGCTCAGGGACGAAGCGTTTATCTCTATCCCTCACCCGCAACGCGGTGGCCTGAGTTACCTGTCAGCCGAGCTCTGTATGCGTGCCGGTTTTTTCCCCAAGGCGGCGCGAGTGATGTCGCGCAAGACGACCCAGCTGCAATTGATCCAGGCCGGCTTCGGTATTGCCTTGTTACCAAAATCCATGCAGGACATCGCCCCTGCCAATCTGCACTTTTTACCCCTGGCCGACCCGGACAGCCTCAGCACCGTCGCCCTCGCCTGCCACCAAGCGCCGAGCGCGCTGGTCGAGCAATTCTGCCAAACCTTGCACGAATGCCTATAAACTGCCGCCCATGATTAAAGATCCTTTTGCCCGTCTGGGCCTGGACCGCGAAGTCCTGACTGTCAGCCAGCTCAACGGCCGCGCGCGGGTGTTGCTGGAGGACGTGTTCACCAATATCTGGGTCGAAGGCGAGATCTCCAACCTCGCCCGCCCGGCCTCTGGCCACGTGTATTTCACCCTCAAGGACAGCGGCGCCCAAGTGCGTTGCGCGTTGTTTCGCAACAATGCCGCCAGGGTGCGCCAGGCATTGAAGGACGGCCTGGCCGTTAAAGTGCGTGGCAAGGTCTCGCTGTTTGAGGGCCGTGGCGACTACCAGTTGATCCTCGACACTGTAGAGCCTGCCGGTGATGGCGCGCTGCGCCTGGCCTTCGATGCATTAAAGGAAAAGCTCAGCGCCGAAGGCCTGTTCAGTGCCGAACGCAAGGTGCCGTTGCCGGCGCACCCTCGGCGCATCGGCATTATCAGTTCGCCGACCGGCGCGGTGATCCGCGACATCATCAGCGTGTTCGGCCGCAGGGCGCCGAACGTTGAACTGACACTGATCCCTACGGCGGTACAAGGCCGCGAAGCCGTGTCGCAGATTGTGCGCGCCCTGAAGCTGGCCGATGCGCGAGGCTTTGATGCGCTGATCCTGGCCCGTGGCGGTGGTTCGCTGGAAGACCTGTGGTGCTTCAACGAAGAAGCCGTGGCGCGCGCGGTGGATGCCTGCGTAACGCCGATCGTCAGCGCCGTCGGCCATGAGACCGATGTATCGATCTGCGACTTCGTCGCCGACGTGCGCGCGCCTACACCCTCCGCTGCCGCCGAGTTGCTCGCACCCGACGCCAGCCATTGGGTGCGCCAAGTCGAAAACCTGCACCGCCGGCTGGTGATGCTGATGCGCAACCGGCTGTCCCACGACCGCCTGCGCCTGGAAGGCATGGCTCGCCGCCTGCGCCACCCGGGCGAACGCCTGCGCCAGCAGGCCCAGCGCCTGGATGACCTGGACATGCGGATGCGCCGTGCTTTCGAGCGCAGCCTCAATACCCGTCGCGAACGCTTGATCCGCCTGGAAACCCGCCTCGCCGGCCAGCACCCCGGCCGTCAGTTGGCCCTGCTGCGCCAACGCCTGGACAGCCTTGCCGAACGCCTGCCCCGCGCCATGCGCGAAGGTCTCAAGGCGCGTCGCCTGCAACTGCAAAGCCAGGTGCAGACGCTGCAAGTGGTCAGCCCGCTGGCGACTCTCGGCCGTGGTTACAGCATCTTGCTGGACGAGCGTGGCCAGGCGATCCGCAACGCCGCGCAAACCCACACCGGCCAGCGCCTGACCGCACGCCTCGGTGAAGGCCAACTGCAGGTGCGGGTGGAAGATAACCACCTGACGCCCGTCACCCTTTCGTTACTGGATTGATTGATGCCACGTTTATTGAGCTTGTTGATGCTGTTGTGCCTCACCTTCACCGCCCATGCCGACAGCTACATCACTCGGCTGCTGAACAAGCCGGTGCCCGGTGGCGTCGCGGTGGTTGACCTGGGTACTTCAGCGGCAGCGCCTAAAGCCACCTACCAGAACCGGCCAGTGTTAGTGGTCAAGGAACAGAACAACTGGCTGGCGATTGTCGGGATACCGCTGACGGTCAAACCTGGCACGCAACGCATCAGCAGTGGCGGGCAAAACCTGCCGTTTGTGGTGGGGTTCAAGAAGTACCCCGAGCAGCACATCACCCTGAAGAACAAAAGCCAGGTGAACCCGGATCCGGCGCAACTCAAGCGCATCGAGGGCGAACTGGCCGTTCAGCTCAAGGCCTACCGCAGCTTCAGCCCGAACACGCCCAGCAACTTGCTGCTGGACAAACCGGTCAACGGGCCGCTGTCGAGCAAGTTCGGCGTGCGTCGGTTCTTCAATGGCGAAGAACGCAATCCCCATTCTGGCCTGGACTTCGCCGTAGGTGCCGGCACGCCGATCAAGACCCCGGCGGCAGGCAAGGTGATCCTCACCGGTAATTACTTCTTTAACGGCAATACCGTGTTTGTCGACCATGGCCAAGGCTTTATCAGCATGTTCTGCCATATGTCGAAGATCGACGTGAAGGTCGGTGATCAACTGGCGCGCGCCGCGGTGGTGGGCAAGGTCGGTTCAACAGGCCGTGCGACCGGGCCACACATGCACTGGAACATCAGCCTCAATGACGCACGGGTCGACCCGGCGATCTTTATCGGCGCTTTCCAGCCCTGAATGACGCAATTGCGCGCACCTTAAAGGGCGCGCAATTAAAACAAGCAACCCAGTTGTTTCCAACCATAAAATCTCGTTTTCCACACCCATAGCAGAACTTCTCTCAATTTTTCTCGACTGCTTGCCATCTTTCACCCCGGCGGTTAGGGTTGGGCTTATGAAAACCTCTCACACCCTCATTCAGCTCCGCCAGCACCGCAGCCTGTGCCTCGTCAGCGCACGACTGCCAGGCTGAATCGTTCTGCCTCGTCCCCAGCTTCGCCCCCAATAACAGTTTTACGGCAGGCCGCCTTTTCTCGGCCCTTACCACAAAGGATTTCCCGATGAGCATGCTCAAAGACCCGTCTTCGAAGTACCGTGCGTTCCCGACCATCGATATTCCGGACCGCACCTGGCCGTCGAAAACCATCACCGAAGCGCCGATCTGGTGCAGCTCCGACCTGCGTGATGGCAACCAGTCGCTGATCGAGCCGATGGACGCGGTGAAAAAGCTGCGCTTCTGGAAGACGCTGGTCGCCGTCGGCGTGAAGGAAATCGAGGCCTCGTTCCCAGCCGCTTCGCAAACCGACTTCGACTTCGTGCGCACCCTGATCGAAGACAACCACATCCCCGAGGACACCACCATCCAGGTGCTGACCCAGGGCCGTGAAGACTTGATCGCACGCACCTTCGAATCGCTGCGCGGCGCGAAAAAAGCCATTGTGCACTTGTACAACGCGACCTCGCCGTCGTTCCGCCGCATCGTGTTCAACCAGGACAAGGACGGCATCAAGGCCATCGCGGTCAACGCAGCCAAGCTGTTCGTCAAATATGCCGCGCAGCAGCCGGAAACCCAGTGGACCTTCGAATACTCCCCGGAAACCTTCAGCGCTACCGAGCTGGAGTTCGCCAAGGAAGTCTGTGACGCGGTGATCGAGGTATGGAACCCGACACCAGAGCACAAGATGATCCTCAACCTGCCGGCCACGGTTGAATGCGCCACGCCGAACATCTATGCAGACCAGATCGAGTGGTTCGGTCGCCATATCAACCGCCGGGACAGCGTGATCATCAGCCTGCACACCCACAACGACCGTGGCACCGGCGTGGCCGCCACCGAGCTGGGCCTGATGGCCGGCGCCGACCGTGTCGAAGGCTGCCTGTTCGGCAACGGCGAGCGTACCGGCAACGTCGACCTGGTCACCGTGGCCTTGAACATGTACACCCAAGGCCTTGACCCGCAACTGGACTTCTCCGACATCGACGGCGTGCGCAAAGTCGTCGAGGAGTGCAACCAGATCCAGGTGCACCCGCGCCACCCCTACGTTGGCGACCTGGTACACACCGCGTTCTCCGGCTCCCACCAGGACGCGATCCGAAAGGGCTTTACCCAGCAAAAAGCCGACGCGCTGTGGGAAGTACCGTACTTGCCGATCGACCCGGCCGATATCGGCCGCAGCTACGAGGCGGTGATTCGTGTGAACAGCCAGTCCGGCAAAGGCGGCATCGCCTACCTGCTGGAGCAGGAATACGACATCAGCTTGCCGCGCCGCATGCAGATCGAATTCAGCCAAGTGGTACAGGCTGAGACCGATCGCGTCGGCCTGGAAATGACCGCGCCACAGATCTACGCCTTGTTGCAGCGTGAATACCTGCAAGCCAATACGCCGTATGCGCTGGTCAGCCATCGCCTGCAGGAAGAGAACGGCAACAGCACGGTGGAAGTGGAAGTCTCGGGCAAAGGCCAGGGCGAAACCAACCTGCGCTGGCACGGCAAGGGCTACGGCACCCTCGAAGCGCTGGTTGCCGCGCTGCCGATCAAGGTCGAGATCATGGACTACAACGAACACGCCATCGGCGCCGGCACCAACGCCAAAGCCGCGGCTTACATCGAACTGCGCGTGAATGGCGAGCGTCCGGTGCACGGTGTGGGGATTGATGAAAACATCACCACGGCCAGCTTTAAAGCGGTGTTCAGTGCGCTGAACCGCTCGTTGAGCCAGCTGGAAGCGAAAGCGGCGTAAGCCTTACCGCTGAAATGCAAAAGGCCCCTGGGTGAGAATCCAGGGGCCTTTTTATTTGTGGTGTCTACTAGGGCCTCATCGCGGGCAAGCCCGGCTCCCACATTTGGAATGCATTCACCTGTGGGAGCGGGCTTGCCCGCGATAGCGGCCTATCAGACAAACTGAAAGTCATCGGCATCCAGATTCGCCGGAAACTTGGTGCGATACGCCGCCAACTCCGCAGCATTCAGGCACACCTGAAACACCCCGTCCGCCTCCCCCGCGCTCAGCAGTGTCTCACCCTGGAAATCCAGCACCTGACTGTCCCCGGTGTAGGCAAAGCCTTTGCCATCGGTACCCACCCGATTCACTGCAGCCACGTAGCACAGGTTCTCGATGGCTCGCGCCGGTAACAGCCGATTCCAATGCTGGCGCCGCGCGCCCGGCCAGTTGGCGGTATACAGCAGCAAATCCGTGTCCTGAGCATCTCGACTCCACACCGGGAAGCGCAGGTCGTAGCAAATCAGCGGACGGATACGCCAGCCCCTCAACTCAAACTGCACTTGACGCTCGCCCGGCGTGTAATGGTCGTGCTCGCCCGCCATACGGAACAGGTGGCGCTTGTCGTAATGCAGCACTTCGCCATCCGGCCGCGCCCACAGCAGGCGATTGCGGTGGCTGCTGTCGGCGGCCTGGATGATCACGCTGCCGGTGACCACAGCGCTGTATTTCGCCGCCTGAGCTTGGAGCCAGTGCTGGGTCGGGCCGTTTTCCCGCTCTGCTAGGGTCTGCGATTCCATTGAGAAACCGGTGGTAAACATCTCCGGCAACACAATCAGATCGGCGCCCCTGGCCTGTTCCAGCAGCAGCTCAAAATGTTCGAGGTTGGCCTGACGGTCATGCCACACCAGGCTGGTTTGGACCAGGGCGATATTCAGGTCGGGCAATGTACTCAAATCACGCATAGTTTCTCCGCCGCTTGTTGCAGCGTCTCCTCGCGTTTGGCAAAACACAGGCGCACCAGGCGCTGGCCTTCGGGTGGGTGCTGATAGAACACCGACACCGGAATCGTCGCCACGCCGTGTTCACGGGTCATCCACAGCGACATGGCGACGTCATCCAGGTCCGGGCGAATCTGTGAGTAATCCACCAGTTGGAAGTAGGTGCCGGCCACCCGGGTAAAGCTGAAGCGCGATGGCGTCAGCAGGTCGCAGAACAGATCACGCTTGGCCTGGTAAAAAGCCGGCAGTTCTTCGACGTGTTCCGGGTGTTCGGCCATGAAGTCAGCCAACGCGTACTGCAAAGGGGTCACCCCGCAGAAGTTGACATATTGATGCACCTTGCGCAGTTCAGCGGTCAGCGCTGGAGGCGCAACCACATACCCGGTTTTCCAGCCGGTGACGTGGTAAGTCTTGCCGAAGGAACTGACCACAAACGCCCGCTGATAAAGCTCTGGGTGGGCCAGCACGCTGGCATGGGCCACGCCGTCGAACACCAGGTGTTCGTAGACCTCATCGCTGACCAGGTAAATATCACGGTCGCGGATCAGTTCGGCCAATTGGTCCAGCTCGGCACGGTTGATCAGTGCACCGGTGGGGTTGTGCGGGGAATTAAGGATGATCATGCGCGTGCGCGGTGAGAGCGCGGCCTTGATCTTCTCAACGTCCAGGGCGAAGCCTTGCAGGCTCAGTTGCACGTGCACGCAGCGACCACCGGCCAGCTCAACCGAGGGCTCATAGCTGTCATAGCTGGGGTCGAACACAATGACCTCATCGCCGCTGCGAATCACCGCCTGAATTGCGCAGAAGATTGCAGCAGTGGCGCCAGGCGTGATGGTCACTTCGCTGTCGGGGTTGACCGTGGCGCCATAGCTGCGCGCGATCTTGGCCGCCACTTGCTGACGCAGGGCCGGCAAGCCGGTCATCGGTGAATATTGGTTATGCCCGCTGGCAACGTGTTTGCCCACCGCATCCAGCAACGCCTTAGGGCCATTGAAATCAGGAAAGCCCTGGGACAGGTTGAGCGCGCCGGTTTCGGCAGCGAGTTGCGACATGGTGGTGAAAATGGTCGTGCCGACATTCGGCAGCTTGCTGGTGATCATAGGAGCCCCCTTCGGGTGAGCTGCAAGTTTTAAGCTGCAAGCTGCAAGCAGGTCAAGCGACAAACCGCCAGGCACAAAAAAGGGCTCAGTCAGAGCCCCCGTTGTACCTGGCGATTTGAGCGGCAAGCTATTAGCTTCAAGCTAAAAGCAATCCCGCTTCTACTTGCCGCTTGTAGCTTGCCACTCACTACTGCTTACTTTTTATCTCGACGCTTCTTGTCGGCCTTTTTGTGGTGAGTCATCAAACGACGCTTCTTGTTCACCTGACGGTCAGTCAAGGTGTTCTTGTTGCCTTCGTATGGGTTCTCGCCACCCTTGAACTCGATACGGATCGGCGTACCGACCAGTTTCAAGACACGGCGGTAGGTGTTTTCCAGGTAACGCACATAGGACTTTGGCACCTTCTCGATCTGGTTACCGTGAATCACGATAATCGGCGGGTTGGCACCACCCAAGTGGGCGTAACGCAGTTTAATGCGGCGGTTGTTGACCATCGGCGGCGCGTGCTCGCCGACGGCGTCTTCCAGGATCTGGGTCAGACGGTTGGTCGGCCAGCGGGTAACCGCGGACTTGAACGAGTTCTGTACGGAGGCGTAGAGGTTACCCACGCCGGTGCCGTGCAGGGCCGAGATAAAGTGGATATCGGCGAACTCAACGAAGAACAGGCGACGCTGCAGCTCGATCTTGACGAAATCGCGCTCGCTCGGCGTCATGCCGTCCCACTTGTTGATCGCGATCACCAGGGCGCGACCGGCTTCCAGGGCAAAGCCCAGCAAGTTGAGGTCGTGGTCCACCACGCCTTCGCGGGCGTCCATCACGAAGATCACCACGTTGGCGTCTTTGATCGCCTGCAGGGTTTTGACCACCGAGAACTTTTCAACTTCCTCGTGGATCTTGCCGCGCTTGCGCACACCAGCGGTGTCGATCAGCGTGTACTTCTCGTCGTTACGCTCGAACGGGATGTAGATACTGTCGCGGGTGGTGCCGGGCTCGTCATACACGATAACCCGGTCTTCACCGAGCATGCGGTTAACCAGCGTCGACTTGCCGACGTTCGGGCGGCCGATGATGGCGATCTTGATACCGTCTTTTTCGCTCGGGCCAGGAATGCGCTTGGCTTCCTCACCTTCGGCGACGATCTCTGCTTCGCCCTCTTCTTCCTCTTCGTCATCCTTGGGGAAGTCGCGCAGGGCGATTTCCAGCATCTGGGTGATGCCGCGACCGTGAGCACCGGCGACCGGGATCGCGTCGCCCAGGCCCATCGGGCTGAACTCGGCGCGGGCAGCCTCAGGATCGATGTTATCGATCTTGTTGGCGACCAAATAGGACCGCTTGTTGCGCTTGCGAAGGTGCTCGCCAATCATCTGGTCGGCAGCGGTGTAGCCCGCACGGGCGTCCACCAGGAACAACACAACATCGGCTTCTTCAATGGCCAGCAGCGACTGCTCGGCCATCTTTTCGTCCATGCCATGCTCGTCACCGGAGATACCACCGGTGTCGACAATAATGTAGGAGCGCCCTTGCCACTTTGCCTCACCGTATTGGCGATCACGGGTCAGACCGGACAAGTCGCCGACGATGGCGTCGCGAGTCCTGGTCAGGCGGTTGAACAAGGTGGACTTGCCGACGTTAGGTCGGCCCACCAGGGCGATTACGGGAACCATGCGGCTCTCCACTTCGTTATTTCAGAAAATACAAAAGCCGCTGCAAGGCAGCGGCTGGTGCTCGGGGCAGCATATTCAAATGCCGCATGCCCCGCCGAAGCGGGGCCGCCTGGGTTTTACCCCAAGCATAATTCTTTACTTGATGGTCAGGGCTTCCAGCTTGCCGCTGTTGCCAAACACGTAAAGCATGTTACCCACAACCAGCGGACGCGCACGCAGGCCGTCGCTGTCGATACGCTCGCGGCCGACAAAACGACCGTCCACCTGGCTCAGCAGATGCAGGTAACCTTCGAAGTCACCTACCGCTACGTAGCTGGAGAACACTTCCGGTGCCGACAGTTGACGGCGGGCCAGGGAGTCGTTGCTCCACAGTGCAGTGGTGGAACGCTCGTCGACACTTTCAACAGTGCCGGACGCCAGGCTTACGTAGACGCTGCCAAACCCTTGGGCGACACCGGCATAGCTGGAAGCATCACGCTGCCAGTTGATGCGGCCGCTTTGCAGGTCCAGCGCAGCAACGCGGCCCTGGTAGGTGGCGACGTAGATGGTTTCGCCCGACAGCAGCAAGCCGCCGTCGATGTCCACCACGCGGTCCAGTTCGGAACGACCCTGAGGGATTGCCACACGGGTTTCCCAGGCCGGCACGCCGTTCTGGGTATCCAGGGCGACCACTTTACCGGTCGACAGGCCTGCGATGGCCAGGTTGTTGGTCACAATCGGACCACTGGTGCCGCGCAGGGTCAACACCGCAGGGGTGCTGTCGTACAACCAGCGCTGGTTGCCGGTGGCGGCGTCCAGGCCAATCACACGGTCGTCCTGGGTTTGCACCACGACGATATCGCCGTTGGTGGCAGGCGCGGAGAGCACTTCACTGGTCACGCGAGCGCGCCATTTCTCTTCACCCGTTGCGGAGTCCAGAGCAACCACGTCGCCTTTGAGCGTACCCACCAGCACCATGCCGTAGCCGACGCCCACGCCACCGGAAACCGGCAGTTCGAGGTCTTTCTTCCACTTGACGTCGCCATTCATGCGATCCATGGCAATGATCACGCCGGTGGAGTCAGTGGCCACGATGTTGTCGCCGTCGATTGCCGGCTGCAACAGGTTGTACAGGTCGCCCTGGCCATCACCCACGGAGCGGCTCCACTGCTTTTGCAGGACCACTTCTTCCTTGAAGCTGGTCAGCTCGGCAGGAGGCAGTTCTTTTTTACTGTTGCTGCTGCAACCCGCGGCCAGAACGGCCAGAGCCAGCAATGCTGCATGTTTCCAACGGATCACGTCACGCATCCCCTTTGGCCAAGTCGTCCAGCTTGATTTGTAAGCCACCGACCGCCGCTTCATCAGACAGCGCCGCCTTGGCTTTTTGGTACGCAGCATGGGCTTCGTCGGTACGACCCAATTGGACCAAGAGGTCGCCCTTGAGCTCTTCGCGAGTGGCCACGAATGCCTTGTCAGCATCGCCGTCGAGCAGTTTGAGTGCTTCGTCAGCCTTGTTCTGTGCCGCCAATACCTGGGCCAGGCGCTGACGTGCGATTTCACCCAGGGTCGGGTTCGTCGGCTTGTCGGCGATGGCCTTCAGCTCAGTGGCCGCGTCGTCCAGTTTGCCGGTGTCGACCGCGACTTTCGCGACGAACAGGCTGCCGTACTGGGCGTAAGTGCTACCGCCAAATTCGCTTTTCAGCTTGCCGGCCAGGTCCGCCACTTGGGCAGGATCGGGCTTGCCGTCCGGCGTCAGGGTGGTTTCCAGCAATTGCTGATAGAGGACCGAGGCGCCTTGGGACTGGTTGGCCTGATACTTGTGCCAGGCTTGCCACCCGAACACCACCACTAAAGCCAGCAGGCCGCCAGTAACCAGGGGCTTGCCGTTACGCTGCCACCAGTCCTTGAACTCGGCCATCTGCTCATCATCAGTACTCGACACCCCAATACTCCTTAATCGCTAAATTCGGCTGTTCGACAGCTTCAACCCTGCACGACGCAGGTGGCCAAGTGCGCGGCGAGCGCATCAAAGGCAATGTTCTGTTGCTCGCCCTGACCACGCAGGGGTTTGAAACCTATCACTTGCTGGGCCAGTTCGTCATCGCCCAGGATCAGTGCATACAGCGCACCGCTCTTGTCGGCCTTCTTGAACTGGCTCTTGAAGCTGCCGGCGCCGGCATTGATCTGCAGGCGCAGGTTCGGCAGCTGGTCGCGCACTTTTTCGCTCAGGGCCAGGGCTGCCAGTTCGGCGGCCTCGCCAAAGGCGCAGAGGTACACGTCCACCTGACGGGAGATTTCTTCCGGGACCTGCTCCAGGGTTTCCAGCAGCAGGATCAGCCGCTCGATGCCCATCGCAAACCCTACGCCCGTGGTCGGCTTGCCGCCCATTTGCTCAACCAGGCCGTCGTAGCGACCACCGGCACATACGGTGCCTTGGGCACCAAGCTTGTCGGTGACCCACTCGAATACGGTCTTGCTGTAGTAATCGAGGCCGCGAACCAGCTTAGGGTTGATCACGTAGGGAATACCGGCCGCATCCAGGCGAGCCTTGAGGCCCTCGAAGTGCGTGCGGGATTCGTCGTCCAGGTAGTCGGCCATTTTCGGCGCGTCGACCAGTACGGCTTGGGTGTCGGCGTTTTTGGTATCGAGGACGCGCAACGGGTTGGTTTTCAGACGGCGCTGGCTGTCTTCATCCAATTTGTCCAAGTGAGCAGACAGATACTCGACCAGGGCGACGCGATAGCGACCCCGGGATTCGCTGGTGCCCAGGCTGTTGAGTTCAAGCTTGACCGCGTCGCGGATGCCGAGCAGGCCCCACAGGCGCCAGGTCAGCACGATCAGCTCGGCGTCGATGTCCGGACCGTCGAGGTTAAACACCTCGAGGCCGATCTGGTGGAACTGGCGATAACGGCCTTTCTGCGGGCGTTCGTGGCGGAACATCGGGCCGATGTACCACAACTTCTGCGGCTGGCCACCACCGGTGAGGCCATGCTCAAGCACGGCACGCACGCACGCAGCGGTACCTTCCGGACGCAGGGTCAGGGAGTCGCCGTTACGGTCTTCAAAGGTGTACATCTCTTTTTCGACGATGTCGGTCACTTCACCGATGGAGCGCTTGAACAGCTCGGTGAATTCAACGATCGGCATGCGGATCTGCTTGTAACCGTAGTTATCCAGCAGGCGCGCGACCGTGTTCTCGAAGTAGCGCCACAGTGGCGTCTGCTCCGGCAGGATGTCGTTCATGCCACGAATGGCTTGCAGAGACTTGCTCACATCTAATCCTTAAATTCGTTCTTAGCCGCGCGCGATCAGCGCTGCGTCAGCCGCGACCTTTTCGGCCGCTTTCTGGCGGATCAGCTTTTCCAAGTGATCCACCAGATTCTCATTCGTCAACTTCTGCGACGGCTTGCCGTCGATGTAAATCAGGTTTGGCGTACCGCCAGTCAGGCCGATGTGCGCCTCTTTGGCTTCACCCGGACCGTTGACCACGCAACCGATCACCGCAACATCGAGCGGCACCAGCAGGTCTTCAAGGCGCAACTCCAGGTCGTTCATGGTTTTCACCACGTCGAAGTTCTGCCGCGAGCAGCTCGGGCAGGCAATGAAGTTGATGCCACGGGAACGTAAACGCAGGGATTTGAGAATGTCGTAGCCGACT
Organism: Pseudomonas sp. UBT; assembly: GCF_050915955.1. Classification (NCBI taxonomy): domain Bacteria; kingdom Pseudomonadati; phylum Pseudomonadota; class Gammaproteobacteria; order Pseudomonadales; family Pseudomonadaceae; genus Pseudomonas; species Pseudomonas sp. UBT. Next base: position 588,115 of record NZ_CP168079.1, read on the forward strand.
TTCACTTCCTCTACGGGGTCTGCCGCCAGGGAGATGCGGATAGTATCGCCAATCCCTTCGGCGAGCAGCATACCGAGACCCACCGCAGATTTCACTGTGCCTGAGCGCAAACCGCCCGCTTCAGTGATACCCAGGTGCAGCGGCTGCACGATTTCCTTGGCCAGCAGGCGGTAGGCTTCTACCGCCATGAACACGTCGGAGGCCTTTACGCTGACCTTGAAGTCCTGGAAATTCAAGCGTTCAAGGTGCTCAACGTGGCGCAGCGCCGATTCAACCAGCGCCGCCGGAGTCGGCTCGCCGTATTTCTTCTGCAGGTCTTTTTCCAGGGAACCGGCGTTGACGCCGATACGGATCGGAATCCCGCGGTCACGGGCTGCATCCACCACTGCGCGTACACGGTCTTCACGACCGATGTTGCCCGGGTTGATGCGCAGGCAGTCGACGCCCAGTTCGGCCACGCGCAATGCGATCTTGTAGTCGAAGTGAATGTCGGCAACCAGCGGCACCTTGACCAGTTGCTTGATGCGACCAAATGCTTCGGCAGCGTCCATGTCCGGCACGGAAACCCGCACGATGTCCACACCGGCAGCTTCCAGACGGTTGATCTGGGCGACGGTGGCGGCGACATCATTGGTGTCGCTGTTGGTCATGCTCTGCACCGCGATAGGGGCATCGCCACCCACCGGCACCGAGCCGACCCAGATCTTGCGCGATACGCGACGTTTGATTGGAGATTCGCCGTGCATGACTATTGTCCCAACTTGAGGCGAGCGGTCTCGCCACTGGTGAACGGCGCCACGTCCACAGGCTGGCCGTTGTAGGCCACTTGCGCGCCACGGGCATAACCCAGACGCAGCGTCAAAGGAGGCTTGCCGCCCTGGTCAAGCGTATCTCCCTTACGCTTCAAACCGCTAAACAGCACTTTGCCATTGCCATCGGTGACTTGCGTCCAGCAGTCAGAGATGAAGGTAATCTGGATATGCCCATCGCCGGCCACCAATGCGGGTGTGCTGGGCGGCGAGACTGCCGGCGTTGCCGGTGCAGCTGGAGCAGTGGTCGCTGGAGCCTGTGCCGGAGCGACTGGAGCATGCGCCTGGGCAACGGGGGCCACCGGAGTGGCAGGCACCGCCGGTACTGGCACAACGGCGGTCGCAGCAGGTGCCGTGCCGGCTTCCGCAACGGGCTGCTCGGCAGTGGCTGGCGCTTCCGGCACGGCCTGGCCTTGAGCAACGGCCTGGTCTTCCGGCTCATCCAGCGGATGAATCTGGGTGGTGCCGTCGGCGCTTTCGACTTCGACATGCTCCAGGGCGTTGCTGGTCAGGTCCTTCGTGCGCTGGGAGGCCTGATCCTGCCACCAGACGAAGCCTCCGCCGATCACGGCGATCAGCAGCAAGAGGCTGACAATACGCAAAATCGTGTGGGAAACCCGCACCGGCTCTTCGATGCGACCGAGGCCATGCACATTGCTGCCCTGGGAGTCGGTGCCGGTGAATTGGTCGAACGCTTGGACCAGTACGGTTTGGTCAATGCCCAGCAACTTGGCATAGGCGCGAATATAGCCGCGGGCAAAGGTGTGCCCAGGCAGCTTGTCGAACGCGCCGGCTTCCAGGTTGCCCAGGGACGTGGCGGTCAAATTGAGCTTGAGGGCCACTTCTGCCAGCGACCAACCATTGCTTTCGCGGGCCTGACGCAAGGTCTCGCCTGGGTTTACGCGATTAGCTGCTACAACTTCCGGGTGCGCCGCTTTCATCATTGCTCCGACAGGTATTGCTGATATTCCGGCGTACCGGGATAGAGTCGTTCGAGTTGCTGGCCAAAACGTGCGGCCGTGTCGCGTTCTTCATGAACCGTCGCCAGCCGCACACCGAGCAATAGACTACGTGCATTTTGCCCGCTGAGCAGGCTAAAACGCTCGTAATAGTCACGTGCCGGCACATAATGCCTGTCTTCGTAAGACAACTCAGCCATTTCGAGCAACGCGCGTGGCTGGCTACCGTTCAGGTGCAGGGCTTTTTCCAGCTGCCGACGGGCGCTGTCGCGCTGGCCAAGACGCATTGAGGTCACCCCAAGGTTCTCGAACACGCGCGAGCGTTCAGGATAAAGAGTATCGGCGCTGGCTTGTTGGAAATAACGGGAGGCCTGGTCATAACGTTTCTGCTCGAACAGGAAGCTGCCGTAATTGTTCAGCAGCCGAGGGTCGGCGGGACGCACGGACAAGGCCTTGTGGAAATACTGATCAGCCAGCTCGGGCTCGGCCTGCGCCTGGAATACCAAAGCCAGTGCGGCATTCGCGTCGGCATCGGCGCTGTCCAGCTCCAGGGCCTTTTTCAACGGCACCTTGGCCTGCTCGCTCATGCCTTGGCGCAGATACCCCAAACCCAATTGCACATAGGCAACTCGCGCCTCATCACGGCCTTTATCGGTGTGCAAAGGGCTGTCATGGCCCGATGAAACACAACCGGCCACGAGGCCGGTAAAAAGTAAAAGCAGCGCAAGGCGCAAGGGCATAGAGATCCTCTCTCAGATTCGATTCACAGCAATTTGCGGCAAATCTTCGGCGGCGTTAAGTTCGCGCACGGCGATATAACGTTCGCTGCGACGGGTGCGATCCAGCACCTGCCCTACCAATTGGCCACAGGCGGCGTCGATGTCTTCACCACGCGTGGTGCGTACGGTGACGTTGTAGCCGGCCTGGTGCAGTTGATCCTGGAAACGGCGGATGGCGTTGTTGCTCGGCCGCTCGTAACCAGAATGTGGAAACGGGTTAAACGGAATCAGGTTGATCTTGCACGGGGTGTTCTTGAGCAGCTCGATCATCTCGACCGCGTGCTCGACCTTGTCGTTGATGTCCTTGAGCATGGTGTACTCAATGGTCAACACACGCTTCTCGCCCAAGGTCGCCATGTAACGCTGGCAAGATTCGAGCAGCATCTTAAGCGGATACTTCTTGTTGATCGGCACCAATTGGTTACGCAATGCGTCATTGGGTGCGTGCAGCGACAACGCCAGGGAGACGTCGATTTGCTTGGCCAGCTCATCGATCATCGGCACCACGCCTGAGGTCGACAGGGTCACACGGCGCTTGGAGATGCCATAGCCCAGGTCGTCCATCATCAAATGCATGGCGGCAACGACGTTATCGAAGTTCAGCAGCGGCTCACCCATGCCCATCATCACCACGTTGGTGATGGCACGGTCGACGGTTGCCGGGACGCTGCCAAAGGATTTGTTGGCAATCCACACCTGGCCAATGACTTCGGCGGCGGTGAGGTTGCTATTGAAGCCTTGCTTGCCGGTGGAGCAGAAACTGCAGTCCAGGGCACAGCCAGCCTGGGACGAAACGCACAATGTGCCGCGCTTGCCCTGGGGAATGTAAACGGTCTCGACGCAGCTGCCGGACGCCACGCGCACCACCCACTTACGGGTGCCGTCGCTGGAGATATCCTCGCTGACCACTTCGGGACCACGGACCTCAGCAATGACCTTGAGCTTATCGCGCAGGGCCTTGCTGACGTTCGTCATGGCGTCGAAGTCGTCGACGCCAAAGTGGTGAATCCACTTCATTACCTGACCGGCACGGAAACGCTTCTCCCCGATTGAGTCGAAGAATTTTTCCATTTCCTGTTGAGTCAGACCCAGCAGGTTGGTTTTAACAGTCGATGTAGTCATGGATTCACCCTCACTCTTTAAGCCGATGCTTAGCGAGCGGTTACTTCAGTAGCAGCGAAAAAGTACGAGATTTCGCGAGCAGCAGCGGCTTCGGAGTCCGAGCCGTGAACAGCGTTGGCGTCGATCGATTCAGCGAAATCAGCACGGATGGTGCCGGCAGCCGCTTCTTTAGGGTTGGTAGCGCCCATCAGCTCACGGTTCAGAGCGATAGCGTTTTCGCCTTCCAGAACCTGAACAACAACAGGACCGGAGATCATGAAGGCAACCAGGTCGCCGAAGAAACCACGAGCGCTGTGCTCAGCGTAGAAGCCTTCAGCTTCAGCTTTGGACAGTTGCTTGAGTTTCGAAGCTACAACCTTCAGGCCGGCTTTTTCGAAACGAGTGGTGATCTCGCCGATGACGTTTTTTGCAACAGCGTCAGGCTTGATGATGGAGAAAGTACGTTGAACAGCCATGGTGTAACTCCAGAAACGGTAATTTACGAAAAATTAAACCCGCGAATTATACGCGGGTTATTGGGTATTGCCTAACCTGCGGGGATGATCAGTCGATTTCTTCGATCCAGAGCGCCTGGACCGCTTCCAATACCTTCTCGCCACAACGGCCAGAGGTATTGTCGAAATCAGGCAGCTCCATGATCCAGCGCTGCAGATCAACGAAGTTGACCGTCAACGGACTCACATCCGGCTTGGCTTCAGCGAGCTCTTCAGCAATGCGCTGTACATCATTCCAACCATAGTTCATGACAATACTACCCATCAGTGCGGCGCTTCGGCCGCATGGTTGAGCGAATATTTCGGAATTTCGACGGTGATGTCTTCAGTCCCGACTTTTGCCTGACAGCTTAGGCGAGAAGTCGCCTCCAGGCCCCAAGCGCGATCAAGAAAGTCCTCTTCCAGCTCATCCGCTTCTTCCAGAGAGTTGAAACCCTCGCGAATCACGCAGTGGCAGGTGGTGCAGGCGCAGACACCGCCGCAGGCACTCTCGATCTCGATGTGGTTGTCATGGGCAACTTCGAGGATGGACTTGCCGGTCTCAGCCTCAACAACCATACCGTCCGGGCAATGCTCGGCGTGTGGCAGAAAAATGACCTGCGGCATTAATTATTCCTCGATTTCATTCAGATTGCGTCCCGCCAGGGCGGCTTTTACCGACTGGTCCATACGACGGGCGGCAAAAGCATCGGTCACTTGCGACAAACGCTTGGTCTGTTGCTCGATGGCATAACCATCGTTGCCTTTCATCAGTTCGGCCAGCTCCTGCATCTGCAGGTCGATGACCATGCGCTCTTCGGCGTCCAGCAGACGCTCGCCATCAGCATCAAGGGCACCCTGCACCGCTTCAAGCAGGCGCTGGGCATCGACTTGCTGCTCGCGCAGTACACGGGCGACCTTGTCATCACCGGCGTACTGGAACGAATCCTTGAGCATCTTGGCAATTTCGCCGTCGGTCAGGCCGTAGGACGGTTTGACCTGGATGCTGGCTTCAACGCCCGAGGCCAGTTCACGCGCAGCCACGCTAAGCAGGCCATCGGCGTCGACCTGGTAGGTGACGCGAATCTTCGCTGCACCCGCCACCATCGGCGGAATGCCGCGCAATTCAAAGCGCGCCAGGGAGCGACAGTCGCTGATCAGCTCGCGCTCGCCTTGCAGCACATGAATCATCATGGCCGTCTGGCCATCTTTATAAGTGGTGAAATCCTGGGCGCGGGCGACGGGGATGGTGGTGTTGCGTGGAATCACCTTCTCCATCAGGCCACCCATGGTTTCCAGCCCCAGGGACAGCGGAATCACGTCGAGCAACAACAATTCGCCACCATCGCGCTTGTTGCCGGCCAGGGTGTCGGCCTGGATCGCAGCACCAATGGCGACAACTTGATCCGGGTCGATTTCAGTCAGCGGCTGGCGACCGAAGGCTTCTGCAACGGCTTCGCGAACGCGTGGCACACGGGTCGAACCGCCAACCATGACCACGGCGGCTACGTCTTCCAGCTCGACACCGGAGTCACGTACGGCGCGACGGCAAGCCCTGAGGCTGCGAGCGACCATCGGCTCGATCAGCGCATCGAAAGCTTCTCGGGTCAGTTGAGCCGACCAGGAACCGTAGGAAACGTCTACAGAATTGGCGTTCGTCAGTGCTTCTTTGGCCACACAGGCGGTTTGCAGCAATTTACGCTGCGCGCCCGGGTCCAGGTCGGCGGACAAGCCTGCGCTGGTGATGATCCAGCCGGCAATCGCGTGATCGAAGTCATCGCCGCCCAGGGCGGTGTCGCCACCGGTGGCCAGCACTTCAAACACACCGCCGGTCAGGCGCAGGATCGAAATATCAAAGGTGCCGCCACCCAGGTCATAAATAGCAACCAGGCCTTCGGCGTGTTGATCCAGGCCATAAGCCACAGCGGCGGCAGTCGGCTCGTTGAGCAGGCGCAGCACGTTCAGGCCGGCAAGCTTCGCCGCGTCCTTGGTGGCTTGGCGCTGAGCATCATCGAAATACGCAGGAACCGTGATCACCGCGCCGACCAATTCGCCGCCCAAGGTGGTTTCTGCGCGCTGGCGCAGCACCTTGAGGATATCAGCCGACACTTCCACCGGGCTTTTCGGGCCCTGGACGGTGTCGATGAACGGCATATGGGATTCGCCGCCGACAAAGCGGTACGGCAGTTGCTCGCCCAGTTGCTTGACGTCGGACAGACCACGACCCATCAAGCGCTTGACCGACAGCACGGTGTTCAAAGGGTCGGAAGACGCCGCCAGCTTCGCCGACTCACCGACTTCGGTGCGATCAGCGTGATAGCGCACGGCGGACGGCAGGATAACCTGGCCATCGGCGTCGGGCAGCGGCTCGGACAGGCCGCTGCGCAAGGCGGCGACCAGGGAATTGGTGGTGCCCAGGTCAATCCCGACCGCCAGACGACGCTGGTGCGGTTGAGGGCTTTGGCCGGGTTCGGCGATCTGCAGTAGAGCCATGGTAATCAGGTCTTATCTGTCTATCAGGCGTGCAACACGGGCAGCACTGGGTTAATCGTCGAGGCGCTCTTCTAGCTGGCGCACTTCGTAGGTGAGCTTGTCGAGGAACTGCATGCGCCGCATCAGGCGTTCGGCCTGTTCACGTTGCGCGGCATCATTCCAACAGGCTGCGAAGCTTTCGTAGAGCTCATCCTGAGCCACTTTCAGACGACGCTTGAAGACGGCGACACCGGCCACATCGGCTTCGTCCTGCAAGTCTTCGAGCTCTTCGCGCCATTGCATCTGCTGCATCAGGAAGTCCGGGTCGTGCACCGTGACTTCAATCGGCAACTCACCACCGTTCATCGCGAGCAGATAGCGCGCGCGTTTCGGGGGGCTTTTGAGCGTCTGATAGGCTTCATTGAGGCTGGCCGATTGCTCCAGCGCCAGGCGTTGCTCACGCTCGGAAGCGTCAGCGAAGCGGTCCGGATGCACCCCACGCGCCAATTCTCGGTAGCGCGTGGCAAGCTGCTCAAGGTCCAGCCGAAAGCTTGGCTGCAGCTCGAATAAAGCGAAATGACAAGGAGTGCCCACAAATAGCCTCAGATGTTGAAGCTTTCGCCGCAGCCACATTCACCGCGCACGTTGGGGTTGTTGAACTTGAAGCCTTCGTTCAACCCTTCCTTGACGAAATCGAGTTCGGTGCCGTCCAGGTAGGTCAGGCTCTTAGGGTCGATGATCACTTTCTCGCCGTGACTTTCGAACACCTGGTCCTCTTCAACCACCTCGTCGACAAACTCCAGCACGTAGGCAAGGCCGGAACAGCCCGTGGTGCGAACACCCAGACGAATCCCCTCACCTTTACCGCGCCCATTCAGGGAGCGGCGAATGTGCTGCGCAGCCGCTTCTGTCATGCTGATAGCCATCGTTGACTCCTTACTCGTCGCCAAATGCTTAGATCAAGCCTTTCTTCTGCTTGTAGTCGCGAACGGCCGCTTTGATAGCGTCTTCGGCGAGTACGGAGCAGTGAATTTTCACTGGCGGCAGTGCCAGTTCTTCGGCCAGCTGGGTGTTGCTGATGGTCACAGCCTCATCCAGGGTCTTGCCTTTCATCCACTCGGTAGCGAGGGAACTGGAGGCAATGGCGGAACCGCAGCCGTAAGTCTTGAACTTGGCGTCTTCGATAACGCCAGCGTCGTTGACCTTGATCTGCAGGCGCATAACGTCGCCGCACGCCGGAGCGCCGACCATGCCAGTGCCGACATCAGGGTCTTCCGCGTTCATCTTGCCGACGTTGCGCGGGTTTTCGTAGTGGTCGATGACCTTTTCGCTGTAAGCCATGGTACTGAATCCTCACTCATCAGGGCCGCTCTGGAACCCTGTAAAAACGCCTGCGTTTTCCGCCACGTTTCTACAGAGCTTGGGTGGCGGCTTCTATAGTTAGTGTGCCGCCCACTCGATCCTGGAAATGTCGACACCGTCTTTGTACATGTCCCACAGCGGCGACAGAACGCGCAGCTTGTTGACGGCTTCGCAGACTTTCTGCGCGGCGTAATCGACTTGCTCTTCGGTGGTGAAACGGCCGAACGTAAAGCGGATCGAGCTGTGTGCCAGTTCGTCGTTGCGGCCCAGGGCGCGCAATACGTACGAAGGCTCAAGGGAAGCCGAGGTGCAGGCCGAACCGGACGAAACTGCCAGGTCCTTGAGCGCCATGATCAGCGACTCGCCTTCGACGTAGTTGAAGCTCAAATTCAGGTTGTGCGGTACGCGGGCAGTCATGCTGCCGTTGATGTACAGCTCTTCAAGGTTCTCGACCTGCTTGTAGAAGCGGTCGCTCAACGCTTTGATGCGCACATTTTCGGCAGCCATGTCTTCTTTGGCTACACGGAAGGCTTCGCCCATGCCAACGATCTGGTGGGTCGCCAGGGTGCCCGAACGCATGCCGCGCTCGTGACCGCCGCCGTGCATGGTGGCTTCGATACGCACGCGAGGCTTACGGCTCACGTACAGCGCGCCGATGCCTTTAGGGCCATAGGTCTTGTGGGCGGAGAAGGACATCAGGTCGACTTTCAGTTTCGACAGGTCGATGTCGACCTTGCCGGTGGACTGAGCAGCGTCGACGTGCAGCAGAATGCCCTTGGAACGGGTCAGTTCGCCGATGGCTGCGATGTCGTTGATGGTGCCGATTTCGTTGTTCACGTGGATCACGGAAACCAGGATGGTGTCTTCACGCAGCGCGGCTTCGATCATGGCCGGGGTGACGATACCGTCGGTGGTTGGCTCGAGGTAGGTAACCTCGAAACCTTCACGCTCCAGTTGGCGCATGGTGTCGAGGACAGCCTTGTGCTCAATCTTGGTGGTGATCAGGTGTTTGCCTTTGGTCGCGTAGAAATGCGCCGCACCCTTGATTGCCAGGTTATCGGATTCGGTGGCACCGGAGGTCCAGACGATTTCGCGCGGGTCGGCATTGACCAGGTCGGCGACTTGGCGACGAGCGTTCTCGACCGCTTCCTCGGCTTTCCAGCCGAATACGTGGGAACGGGAGGCCGGGTTGCCGAAGTTTCCGTCGACCAGCAGGCATTCGCTCATCTTTTGCGCGACACGCGGATCAACCGGGGTGGTCGCTGAGTAATCAAGGTAAATCGGCAATTTCATGGACTTTCTCCTAATCAGGCTGGCTGGCGTGCCGTTAGCTCTGCGGCTGTCACTCGACGGCGGACGCTTCGATCTTGTCCAGACGCGGCGCCTTGGTGTTGCAACGGCGCTGGTCCTGACGCTGGGCTACTTCTTGCACCTCACGGCGAGTCACAAGATCAGCCAAGCTGATACCACTCAAAAACTCATGGATCTGCAGGCTCAAGTCACACCACAAGTGGTGGGTCAGGCAGGTGTCGCCAGCGTGGCAATCACCCAAACCCTGGCATTTGGTGGCATCGACGGATTCGTTGACCGCGTCGATCACCTGGGCTACCTGGATGCCCTGCATGTCGCGGGACAGTTGGTAGCCGCCACCCGGCCCACGTACGCTGGAAACCAAGTTGCTACGGCGCAATTTGGCGAACAGCTGCTCGAGGTAGGACAGGGAAATGCCTTGGCGCTCGGAGATATCGGCCAGGGACACCGGCCCAGTTTGCGCGTGCAAGGCCAGGTCAAGCATGGCGGTTACCGCGTATCGGCCTTTTGTAGTCAGTCTCATGGACAAGTACCAAGGTGTTTCAGAATGGGAGCAAGTATGCGATTCCCGAGTATTTAAGTCAACTATAAGACCTAGTGCTTTAGTCGGGATTACCCGTAAAAAGGGCGCGCGAATCATAGCAGGGTGGGGTGGGATGGAACAGCGGGAACGGACAACCAGCACTGCCAGACACAACGAAGATCAAATGTGGGAGCGGGCTTGCTCGCGAAGGCGCTGGGTCAGCCAGTATATTCAGCGACTGACACACCGCTTTCGCGAGCAAGCCCGCTCCCACAGGGTCTTGCGGTGATTGCGAGACCTCAGCCAGCCTTGGTGGTGGCCGCCTCGCTCTTGATCTCGGCGAAGTCTTCTTCGCGCAGCTCAGGCAGGTCCTTGGCGCAGTAGCTACTGCCCAGCTCCTTCAGCGCGCCGCACATACCGTCCAGCTTGCCGTCGACTGCCTGCAAGTGGTCAAGCAACTGGCCAATGGCGCGCGCCACCGGGTCGGGCATGTCTTCGCTGACGCCGTAGGCATCGAAACCGATCTTCTTCGCCATGGCCTTGCGCTTGGCTTCCTGCTCGTCGCCGACTTCCGGCTTGACGATGATGCGCCCAGGAATACCTACCACGGTGGCGCCAGGCGGCACGGCCTTGGTGACCACGGCATTGGAGCCGACTTTGGCGCCCGCACCAACGGTAAACGGGCCAAGCACCTTGGCGCCCGCCCCCACTACCACACCATCACCCAGTGTCGGGTGGCGCTTGCCTTTGTTCCAGGTGGTGCCGCCCAGGGTCACACCCTGATAAAGGGTGACGTCATCACCGATTTCGGCGGTCTCGCCAATCACAATGCCCATGCCATGGTCGATAAAGAAGCGACGGCCCACTTTGGCCCCCGGGTGAATCTCGATCCCCGTCAGCCAGCGACCGAAGTTCGACACCAGCCGCGCCAGCCATTTCCAGCCCATACCCCACAGGGCGCCGGACAGGCGGTGAATCCAGATCGCGTGCATGCCCGGGTAGCAGGTCAGCACTTCAAAGGCGTTGCGCGCCGCCGGGTCTCGGTGGAAAACACTCTGGATATCTTCTCGCAAACGCTCGAACATTTTTAATCCTTCCGTTTAAGAAGCTCGCCACGGGCCGCTTTCTGGGTTTCCGTGAGGATGCCACGCAATATATTCATTTCCGCTCGGCTGACCGAGCTGCGCCCGTACAGGCGACGCAGGCGCGCCATCAAGTGCCGTGGTTTTTCCGGATCGAGGAATTCGATGGCCACCAGGGTTTGCTCCAGGTGCTCATAGAACCGCTCCAGCTCGTCCATGGTGGCCAACTCGCCACTTTTGGTCGACGCGACTTCATCCTTCTCAACCTTGCTCGGCTGACCTTCAGCGGCCAGCCAGGCCATGCGCACTTCATAACTCAACACCTGCACCGCTGCCCCGAGGTTCAGCGAGCTGAACTCAGGGTCGGATGGAATGTGCACGTGGTAATGACATCGCTGCAGCTCTTCATTGGTCAGGCCGGAATCTTCACGACCGAACACCAGGGCGATTTCGGCACCGCCGGCGGCCTCTTCAACCACTTTGGTGCCGCATTCGCGCGGATCCAGCAGCGGCCAAGGGATACGACGGTCGCGGGCGCTGGTGCCGAGCACCAGGTTGCAGCCGACCAACGCGTCTTCCAACGTGGCGACAATCTGGGCTTTTTCCAGGATGTCATTGGCGCCGGACGCACGGGCATCGGCCTCGTGGTGCGGGAACAGGCGCGGCTCGACCAGCACCAGGCGCGTCAGCCCCATGTTTTTCATGGCTCGCGCCACCCCGCCGATGTTGCCGGGATGACTGGTATTGACCAAGACGACACGAATGTTTTGCAGCAAGGGAGGCGCTCTCGGACACGGGAAAGGGGAGCAAATCTTACAGAACAGCCTAAGGTTATGCCATGAAAGGTAACGTCGTCCTTCACCTGAAGAAAGTTTCTGCTAGAATGCCCGGCTTTCTTTAACAACCTTAGGTGACACATCCATGCAGCCCATGCTGAATATCGCGCTGCGCGCCGCCCGCAGCGCCAGTGAATTGATCTTCCGCTCCATCGAGCGCCTGGATACCATCAAGGTCGACGAAAAAGACGCCAAGGATTATGTATCCGAGGTGGATCGCGCCGCCGAACAGAAAATCATCGACGCGCTGCGCAAGGCCTACCCTACCCACGGCATCCTCGGCGAAGAAACCGGCTTGCACAAAGGCAGCGGCGAAGGCGAAGACTACCTGTGGATCATCGACCCACTGGATGGCACCACCAACTTCCTGCGCGGCATCCCACACTTTGCCGTGAGCATTGCCTGCAAATACCGTGGCCGCCTGGAACACGCTGTCGTGCTCGACCCGGTTCGCCAGGAAGAATTCACCGCCAGCCGTGGCCGTGGCGCCCAGCTGAACGGTCGTCGCCTGCGTGTAAGCGGTCGTACCAGCCTGGACGGCGCCCTGCTGGGCACTGGCTTCCCGTTCCGTGACGACCAGATGGACAACCTGGAAAACTACCTGGGCATGTTCCGCGCCCTGGTTGGCCAAACCGCCGGCATCCGTCGCGCCGGTGCTGCCAGCCTGGACCTGGCTTACGTTGCCGCCGGTCGTTTTGATGCGTTCTGGGAGTCGGGCCTGTCCGAGTGGGACATGGCGGCAGGCGCCCTGCTGATCCAGGAAGCTGGCGGCCTGGTGAGCGACTTCACCGGTGGTCACGACTTCCTTGAGAAAGGCCACGTCGTTGCCGGTAACACCAAATGCTTCAAGGCAGTATTGACGGCGATCCAGCCGCACCTGCCGGCTTCGCTGAAGCGTTAAGCGAGCGAGCACAAAAAAGCACCCCGAGGGGTGCTTTTTTTATGCCTGGGATTTGGGCGATACGGCAATTCCAGCTACAACCGATACCCAATGTGGCAGCGGGCTTGCTCGCGAAAGCGGTGGGTCAGTCAATAAATCTGTTGATTGACACTACGCCTTCGCGAGCAAGCCCGCTCCCACATTTTGAACCGCACCCGACTTGGAATTACTGCTGGTTCTGACCCAGGATCAGACGACCTTCTTTATCGACTGGAATCTGGCCACCGGGATCACGGTCCATGCGCACCGAACCTTCCTTGCCATCCAGGGTGTACCGCACGTCATAGCCGACAACTTTGTCGCTGATGTCGTTGACGGTGTTACAACGGGTTTGCGTAGTGGTGTAGGTATCGCGGTTCTGCATGCCTTCCTGAACCTTGTTACCCGCGTAACCGCCACCCACCGCACCAGCTACAGTCGCCAGCTTCTTGCCATTACCGCCACCGACCTGGTTGCCCAACAGGCCACCCGCCAGCGCACCGACCACGGTACCGACGATTTGATGTTGATCCTGCACAGGCTTCTGCCGGGTCACGGCGACGTCCTTACAGACTTCGCGCGGGGTTTTAATCTGGGTTTTCACCGGCTGCACCGCCAGCACTTGCGCATACTCAGGGCCGCTTTTTACCAGGCTGTAGGTGGCAACAGCACCCCCGGCAGTCACACCGACAGCACCCAATACCGCACCAACCAGCAACGACTTGTTCACGTGAACCTCCTGACCATCACAAACGGACCGAAACGTCCGCGCTATACCCAGCCTTGGAGCGAAAAAAAAGGCGCGAGTTCAATACTCGCGCCTTCTTTGTAACAGCGTGTCAACAAGCGCCCATCAAGGGCGGTCGTCGACCTCCTTGCCGGTAGTGGCAGGCGGGATCAAATCCTCGCTGTTAAGGTTCAGCCAGATCAGCACCACGTTGGCGATGTAGATCGACGAGTAGGTGCCCGCCAGAACGCCGATGAACAGCGCCAGGGAGAAGCCCCACAGGTTGTCGCCACCGAAGATCATCAGCGCAGCAATCGCCAGCAAGGTGGAGATCGACGTCGCCATGGTCCGCAGCAGGGTCTGAGTGGTGGAAACGTTGATGTTCTCGATCAGCGACGCCTTACGCAGTACGCGGAAGTTCTCACGAACCCGGTCGAATACCACGATGGTGTCATTGAGGGAGTAACCAATGATCGCCAGCACCGCCGCCAATACCGTCAGGTCGAAGGTAATCTGGAAGTACGCCAGGATACCCACGGTCACGATGACGTCGTGGATCAGCGACACAATGGCGCCGACACCGAACTTCCACTGAAAGCGGAACGCCAGGTAGATCATGATGCCGGCCAGCGCCATCAGCATGCCGAGGCCGCCCTGGTCGCGCAGCTCTTCACCGACCTGCGGGCCCACGAACTCGACGCGCTTGACCGACGCCGGGTTGTCGCCACCGACCTTCTGCAAGGCCTCGGCTACCTGGTGACCCAGTTGTGGATCTTCGCCCGGCATACGCACCAGCAGGTCGGTGGTTGCACCGAAGCTCTGCACGATGGCTTCGTGATAGCCGGCCTTGACCAGCTCGTTGCGCACCAGGGTAACGTCGGCCGGCTTCTCGTAGGTCAGCTCGATGAGCGTACCGCCAGTGAAGTCCAGACCGTAGTTCAAGCCCTTATGGAACCAGCTGAACAACGCCAGAACGGTGAGGACCATGGTGAAGCCGAACGCAACGTTGCGAACGCCCATGAAGTTGATTGTACGTAACATGGCAGCCCCTTAAATCCACAACTTCTTGAAGTCACGCCCGCCAAAGATCAGGTTGACCATTGCGCGGGTCACCATGATGGCCGTGAACATCGAGGTAAAGATACCGAGGGACATGGTCACCGCAAAACCTTTGACCGGGCCGGTGCCCATGGCAAAGAGAATCCCGCCGACCAGCAAGGTGGTCAAGTTGGAGTCGAGAATCGCGGTAAATGCCCGGCCGAAGCCTTCGTTGATTGCACGTTGTACGGTCATGCCCGCCGCGATCTCTTCACGAATCCGCGAGAAGATCAGTACGTTGGCGTCTACCGCCATGCCCATGGTGAGCACGATACCGGCGATACCTGGCAGGGTCAGCGTAGCGCCCAGCAGCGACATCAGGGCCAGCAGCATGACCATGTTGCCCGCGAGGGCCACGGTGGCGATGACGCCGAAGAAGCGGTAGATGGCGATGATGAACAGCGACACAAACAGCATGCCCCACAAGGCCGCATCGATACCCTTGGTGATGTTGTCGGCACCCAGGCTCGGGCCAATGGTGCGTTCTTCAGCAAAGTACATCGGCGCCGCCAGGCCACCGGCACGCAGCAACAGCGCCAGTTCGGACGATTCGCCCTGGCCGTTCAGGCCAGTGATGCGGAATTGAGCACCCAGCGGCGACTGGATGGTCGCGAGGCTGATGATCTTCTTCTCTTCCTTGAAGGTCTGCACCGGCACGTCTTTCTCGACGCCGTTGACCATTTGCTTGGTGTAGGTAGTAACCGGACGTTGCTCGATGAAGATCACCGCCATGCTGCGGCCGACGTTGCTGCGCGTGGCGCGGCTCATCAGGTCGCCGCCGTGGCCATCCAGACGGATGTTCACTTCAGGCGTACCGTGCTGCGAGTCGAAACCCGCCTTGGCGTCGGTCACCTGGTCACCGGTGATGATCAAGCCACGCTCGATCAACGCTGGAGGACGGTTGCCTTCACGGAACTCGAATTCTTCGGCAGTGGCACGTGAAGCTCCCGGCTCAGCGGCCAGACGGAATTCCAGGTTGGCCGTTTTACCCAGGATACGCTTGGCTTCAGCAGTGTCCTGCACGCCCGGCAGTTCAACCACGATGCGGTTGGCACCCTGACGCTGAACGATTGGCTCGGCTACACCCAGCTCGTTGACGCGGTTACGTACCGTGGTCAAGTTCTGCTTGATGGAGTACTCGCGGATTTCCGCGATCTTGGCCGGGCTCATCGCCAGACGCAGTACAGCCTGACCATTCAGGTCGGCCGGTACGATGTCGAAATCATTGAAATTCTTGCGGATCAGCGCACGGGCCTGTTCGCGGGAAGCTTCGTCAGCGAAGCCCAGCTGGATGGCACCGTTGAGCTGCGGCAGGCTGCGATAACGCAACTTCTCTTTGCGCAGCAGGCTCTTCACGTCGCCTTCGTAGACTTTCAGGCGTGCGTCGAGGGCCTTGTCCATGTCGACTTCCAGCAGGAAGTGCACACCACCGGACAAGTCCAGACCCAGCTTCATCGGGTGCGCGCCAATGCTGCGCAGCCATTTTGGCGTAGTCTGTGCCAGGTTCAGCGCGACAACGTAGTCGTCACCCATGGCCTTGCGCACAACGTCTTTGGCCGGCAGTTGGTCTTCTGCCTTGGTCAGGCGCAACAAGCCGCCCTTAGCATCAGCCGCCAATGTTGCCGCTTTAACCTGG
Organism: Pseudomonas sp. UBT; assembly: GCF_050915955.1. Classification (NCBI taxonomy): domain Bacteria; kingdom Pseudomonadati; phylum Pseudomonadota; class Gammaproteobacteria; order Pseudomonadales; family Pseudomonadaceae; genus Pseudomonas; species Pseudomonas sp. UBT. Next base: position 604,223 of record NZ_CP168079.1, read on the forward strand.
ATGCCCGCGTCGTTGAGCGCTTTGCTCGCGCGTTCCAGGTCAGCCTGATTGACCTGCAGCGAAGTGCTGGCGCCCGTGATCTGGATCGCAGGGTCATCAGGATAAAGATTGGGAGCGGAATAAATAAAACCGATCGCCAGCACCGCCAGGATCAGTACGTATTTCCACAGAGGGTATTTGTTCAGCATCACGCCGCCCGCTTATAACGCGGGGCGCCTTGCGCGCCCCGTCGATTGGTAAAAGTTGTTACTCAGATCGCTTTGAGCGTGCCTTTTGGCAACGTGGCGGCGATGGCGCCCTTCTGGAACTTCATTTCGACGGTGTCGGAGACTTCCAGAATCACGAAAGCATCGGAAACCTTGGTGATCTTGCCGGCGATGCCGCCAGTGGTCACAACTTCGTCGCCTTTCTGCAGGCTGCCCAGCAGGTTTTTCTGCTCTTTGGCGCGCTTGGCCTGTGGACGCCAGATCATCAGGTAGAAGATGACCAGGAAGCCGACCAGGAAAATCCACTCGAAACCACCGCCCATTGGGCCGGCAGCGGCAGGCGCAGCGGCGTCAGCCATGGCATTAGAGATAAAAAAGCTCATTTAGCACTCCAGTTGCAAATAGTGAATCTTAGGGTCGGAAAACTCAGTCCAAGGGCGGCACAGGGAGCCCGCGCTTGGCATAGAAGGCATCGACGAAGGCGGCCAATGTACCCTGTTGAATAGCCTCGCGCAAACCAGCCATCAGGACTTGGTAGTGACGCAAATTGTGGATGGTATTCAACATGCTACCCAGCATTTCCCCGCACTTGTCCAGATGGTGCAGATAAGCACGCGAGAAGTTCTGGCAGGTGTAGCAGTCACAGGTGGGATCCAGCGGCGAATCATCATGGCGATGGAACGCGTTACGGATCTTCAGCACGCCTGTATCGATGAACAGATGCCCATTGCGGGCATTACGGGTTGGCATCACGCAATCGAACATGTCCACACCGCGGCGCACACCCTCTACGAGATCTTCCGGTTTGCCAACGCCCATAAGGTAACGAGGTTTGTCAGCCGGCATCAGGCCCGGCAGGTAATCCAGCACCTTGATCATCTCGTGCTTGGGCTCGCCCACCGACAGGCCGCCGATGGCCAGGCCGTCAAAGCCGATCTTGTCCAAGCCTTCCAGCGAGCGCTTGCGCAGGCTTTCGTGCATGCCACCCTGGACGATACCGAACAGCGCCGCGGTGTTGTCGCCGTGGGCATTCTTCGAGCGCTGGGCCCAACGCAGCGACAGCTCCATGGAAATGCGCGCCACGTCTTCATCCGCCGGGTACGGCGTGCACTCGTCAAAAATCATCACGATGTCGGAGCCCAGGTCACGCTGCACCTGCATCGACTCTTCCGGGCCCATGAACACCTTGGAACCGTCGACCGGCGAGGCGAAGGTCACGCCCTCCTCCTTGATCTTGCGCATGGCGCCCAGGCTGAACACCTGGAAACCACCGGAGTCGGTAAGGATCGGGCCTTGCCACTTCATGAAGTCATGCAGGTCGCCATGCTTCTTGATCACTTCCGTGCCCGGGCGCAGCCACAGGTGGAACGTGTTGCCGAGGATGATTTCGGCGCCGGTGGCGACGATGTCACGCGGCAGCATGCCCTTGACGGTGCCGTAGGTGCCCACTGGCATGAAAGCCGGGGTTTCGACGGTGCCGCGTGGAAAGGTCAGGCGACCACGACGAGCCTTGCCGTCAGTGGCCAATAATTCAAACGACATACGACTCATAGTGGTTCCTCAGGGCCCGCTTCTTTAGGAGCAGTCGGCGCCGGGTTACGGGTGATAAACATCGCATCACCGTAGCTGAAAAAACGGTACTCGTTGGCGATGGCGGCTTGATACGCGGCCATGGTTTCCGGGTAACCGGCAAATGCCGACACCAGCATCAACAGCGTGGATTCCGGCAAATGGAAGTTGGTCACCAGGCAATCGACCACATGGAACGGCCGGCCCGGAAAGATAAAGATATCGGTGTCGCCACTGAACGGCTTGAGCACGCCATCACGCGCCGCACTCTCCAGTGAACGCACGCTGGTGGTGCCCACCGCCACCACACGACCGCCGCGCGCCTTGCACGCCGCCACGGCATCCACGACGTCCTGGCTGACTTCCAGCCACTCGCTGTGCATATGATGGTCTTCGATGTTATCCACACGCACCGGCTGAAACGTACCGGCCCCCACGTGCAGGGTCACATAAGCGCTCTCGACGCCCTTGGCGGCAATCGCATCCAGCAACGGCTGGTCGAAATGCAGCCCGGCCGTCGGTGCAGCCACCGCACCCGGGCGCTGGGAGTACACCGTCTGATAGCGCTCGCGGTCCGCGTCTTCGTCGGGGCGGTCTATATAAGGAGGCAACGGCATATGGCCGACACGCTCCAGCAGCGGCAACACTTCTTCGGCGAACTTGAGTTCGAACAACGCGTCATGGCGCGCGACCATCTCGGCCTCGCCACCGCCATCGATCAGGATGCTCGACCCCGGTTTCGGCGACTTGCTGGAGCGCACATGGGCCAGCACGCGATGGCTGTCCAGCACCCGCTCCACCAGAATTTCCAGCTTGCCGCCGGACGCTTTCTGGCCAAACAGCCGTGCCGGAATCACCCGGGTATTGTTAAACACCATCAAATCGCCTGGGCGTAAATGCTCAAGCAAATCAGTGAATTGACGGTGTGCGAGGGCACCGCTCACCCCGTCCAGGGTCAGCAGTCGACTGGCGCGACGCTCGGCCAAAGGGTGGCGAGCGATCAGCGAATCAGGGAGCTCAAAAGTAAAGTCAGCAACGCGCATGATGGGGTTCGTCTAGCAGGGCCGGGAAGTCTAGCGGAAATAGTGAAAATAGACCATGAAACGTGATTGACCAACGGTAATCTCATCTCTATACTTCGCCGCCATTGAGCCCTGATGGCGGAATTGGTAGACGCGGCGGATTCAAAATCCGTTTTCGAAAGGAGTGGGAGTTCGAGTCTCCCTCGGGGCACCATCTTAAAGAAAGACCTTGAAATTCAAGGTCTTTTTTTCGCCTGTAGAAAAGTGCGTATGCACGGGCGAACGCAGACGTTGAGGAGCCGGGACCATGGAATTGACGCTGGAAGCTGTTGCGCTTTTTGCTCTCAAGCTGGTGCATGAGACCGAAGGCGCGAGCCCGATTCTGCGAGATGATTTGGTCATGGACGGGTATGAGCGGGAAGTGTTCGGGTTGTTGGTGCGCCAGGGGGATTTGGCCACGATTCAGGTGAAGCTTGATGAGTGTATTGCCCAGGCACTCAACTCCTTGGGCGGCGCCAATACCGTGATGGGCCGCGAGCTGCAACGGCTTGCGGTGGACGTGCGCCAAGCGTCGACATTCGAAGAACTCGATGCCCCGCTCAACGCACTCAAGGACTACCTGAAAGCCATCCTGTAACACGCCACTCACCGCCGCCCTTCAACCGCCATACGCACCGCCAACCCCATCAACACCGAGCCCATCACCCAGCGCTGCACCACCTGCCAACCCGGGCGGGTGACAAAGAACACCGCGATGGAGCCCGCCATGATGGCAATCACCGAGTTAACGCTCACACTGATGGCAATCTGTGTAAAGCCCAGCACCAGGGACTGTGTCAGCACACTGCCATGGCCGTTCGGGTCGATAAACTGCGGCAGCAACGACAAATACATCACCGCTACCTTGGGGTTCAGCAGGTTGGTCACAAAGCCCATCATGAACAGCTTGCGCGGGCTGTCCTGGGGCAAATCCCGCACTTGAAACGGCGAACGGCCACCCGGCTTGACCGCCTGCCAGGCCAGATACACCAGGTACAACGCTCCGCCGAGCCGCAGCGCGTCGTAGGCAAACGGCACTGCCATCACCAACGCGGTGATGCCCAATGCCGCGCACAGCATGTAAACCACAAACCCCAACGCAACACCGCCCAGGGAAATCAACCCGGCCTTACGCCCCTGGCAAATCGAGCGGGAAATGAGGTAAATCATGTTCGGCCCGGGCGTTAGCACCATGCCGAGTGAGATCAGGCCATAGGCAAGCCAGCTGGACAGTTCGGGCATGGTGTCGCTCCAGAAATAGTGTGTTGGACGCCATGGTAGGGCGTTGAAAAGCCGGGCGTTAGATACAGATCCGCAAGCAAAACGTCATACACACTCACGGGCGTTTGCCGCACCACTCACCCAGGACAGGCACATGATCGACTTCAACAACAAAGGCTTCTTCAAACTCAAACAAAACAACGAATACGCCGAACGCGTCTCCGCCCTGCTGCTCGACGGCGAAGAAGTGATCGACGCCTACAAAGCCATGCGCGACGGCGTGGTCTTCACCACCAAGCGCATCATCGCGGTGAACGTGCAGGGGATTACCGGCAGCAAAAAGGACTTCACCTCGCTGCCGTACAAAAATATCGTCGCGTACTCGGTGGAAACATCCGGCACGTTTGATCTGGATTCGGAGTTGGAGATTTACTTTTCGTCGCTGGGGAAAGTGAAGTTTGAATTCACTGGGAAGACTTCGATTGTGGAAATTTCGCGGATCATTTCCAAGCACCTGCTGAGCTGACCCCTTATGCGCTTAATTGTTTATCAGCCGCTCGAGCTCGGTCGTTTGGAGGCCAGCGACAGATAAAATAATTGACTGAAACAAGCCTGCACAGGGAACTGTAGACCTCACCGGCAACACCCAAAGGTTCCTATAGCCTTTGGGTGATATGTCTTATGATCAATGCTCCCAGTCTCCTTCAACCGTTTCATACCGCCCCCTACGCGGACAACGCCTCAAGCCCTGATGCGCAGTCTGTCAGCCCGATACGAACCAAGCGCAACGTGATCGACAAAACCCAGCTCTGGCCCAATGGTTCGACGATCACGATAGCGCTATATGACGTTAACGAAGAGGAGGCAAAAGCGATAAAGGACGTGATCAACGAATGGCTGCCTTACGTCAATCTCAAGTTCAATTTTGTCCTGGGCGAAGAAGGCGACATCCGTATCGCTCTCAACCATATCAATGACACCTTCGGCTCTGCGGTAGGGACAGGCGCGAAAAAAAAACCGCCACACCTGCCCACGATGATCCTGCCGGGCGATATCCATTCACCCAGATTCCGTTTCGTGGTGCTGCATGAGTTCGGGCATGGCTTGGGCGCGCTGCATGCTCACCAACACCCTAATTCAGGCATTCCTTGGGACAAGCAGAAGGCGTATGACCACATGCTCAAGCACTATGGTTGGACCCAGTACCTCGTCGACAAAAATATCTTACCCCTAGAGCGTCGCGATGAGCACAGCTACCAACCTTACGACGGCGATTCGATAATGCATTACGAGGTCAGCCCCGACTGGACAGATGGCAGTTGGGGTCAATCGGAAACCTGGGACATCAGCGACGGCGATATCGCCCAAATGCAACAGGCTTACCCCATGCCGAAGCCACCTGCGCCGGCGCCTCTTTGCCAAGCGTTGCTTAAGTGGCACCCCGATGAGCCAACATAATCCCTGACCAAGCGATACCGCCCCACTTGACGCACGCAGGGCATCAAGCACTTGCTCACCTCGATCAGCAGGCAAAAAAAGACCTTGGCGTCCCAAGGTCTTTTTTACTGCCTACACGGTTTAGCTGGTGCGCCTCGATCCAAACGTGGGAGCTGGCTTGTCGGGTCGCCGCATCGCTGCGAAGACGCCAGCCGCCACACCCTCAAATCACCCGCTTACACCGAAACCGCCTCGCCCTCCTCCATCACCCCATTCGGCAACATCCCATTCGCCAAATCATCCACTACCGCCTTCGCCATCTCCCCCAAATAATGCGCCGCCCAGGCGTAACGGTCCGCGCTCTTGTCCATGGCGGCATCCAACGCGAGCATTTTGGAACAGTGCAGCAGCTCGGAGGCATGCTCCAGGGCATCGCGAATGGGCACGCGGGCATTGACGCGGAATAGACGGTGGGGGTTGGGCTGTTTCCCGCAGGGGGAGAAGGTGATGACGCCGAGGGTTTTGTTTAGGGGTAGGTTGATCATTGGGCACCTCCGGACAGCGTAGAGGTGTGGACTGCGGTATTGCGAGGATAAAACCGTTCAGAAACGCTCATTGGTATAGCTCCCATTCTTCGAAGAGAGCTGCCGCATTCGTTTCCAGGCGAATGGGTGGTAGCTGTGCGCAGGCTGGAAACCGGGGAATAGGCAAACCCGGCAGACTCGAAAGCCTCCCACGCACAGCCGCCATAACACGCATATGCTGGCACAAAAGTGGCGCCAGCGGTCGTGATAAATGGTGGCGCCTGTGCGCCTATACCCACGGGTTTCCAGGCCCGGTCGCCGTATAGACAGCGACGAGCGAGAACTTAGCTTTAAAAACTGGACAGGCAAAGCCGAGCCTTGTGACGCGAAATGTCCAAAGCGCACTACTTAAAATGCTGAAGATAGCTAAGTAGAAAAGTCCCATCGCCCCTTTTTAATTATCGTCGCTAACAGCGATGACTTTTCCCACATACACCATCGAGCAGAGCCGACATCAACCTCTGATTCCCCCTCGTACGCTCACTCCCTCGCACAAGGAAGTGAGCCGGTCATGTCAGAGCGCTTTTACCCCATCACCGAAGAAGAACAACTCAAACGGCGAATCCTGACTCCGCAGCCGAAGCGGGTGCCCTATTCGCCGCCCATGGTGTTGCTCGACCCAACACCAGCACCGGCGCCTACGCCCGCAAAACTTCCCGGTTGCGTGTTCACCAAACCCTGCCAACTGCCCGACGGCATCATTCGCTACAACGACCCCACCGGTTACGTACCGTTGGAGCTGATCAAGGATTACGGCCATTTCAGCCTGTTGGGTGGGCGCGAGGTGGACAACCGAGGCGCAGTCGCCTTGCACAAGATCAGCGGCAGCGCCCTGCCTGTTGGCTTGGGGCAGTTGGCGTTGCGTTCGGCGGTGGTGGAATCCGCAGCTACCGCCGCTGGCACTGTAGCCGGTGGCTTATTGGCGGGTTTGGTGGCGCTGGCTTGGCCGTCGGAGCTGGGTGATAGCGCGCTCTACAGCGAGGAGCAGTTGCGTTCGCTGCAACGGGCGCGGTCGCAGATGCGTTTGCATGTCGAACAGAGTGGGGACGGCACGCTCAAGGGGTACGGGTTTTACACAGGCAACACTGCCGATTGGCAGATGATTGATGTGGTGCAGTTCCAAAGCCGTGGCGATCAGTTTGTGGCGGATTTGGGTGAGGGCGTGGAACTGATCTGGACGCCTGCGGTTGATCCTGGAGATACACTGGGTATTCCGGCATTGGAGGCTGCGCCGCAAGCGCCGGTGATTTGGATTTACCCGCCGACGGAGAAAGCCGCGCAGATTCTGGTGAACCCGATTTATCCGCCGGAGTATCGGGATTTTATTCTGGTGTTCCCGGTGGAGTCGGGGGTTCGGCCGCTGTATGTGGTGGTTAGCGTTCGGGCTGGGGATCACAAATATCAACCGAGTCCAAGGTTTTTAACTGCGTTTCCAGAAGCCGTACGCGCGCCTTCCAAATCCAGCGTCAGGGGCGGAGGTCATCTTAGGCCCCGCTGGAAGGATCCCCATGGCTATATCTACGAATGGGACTTCGAACGAGGCAAGGTCGAGAAGTACAACAAGCGAGGTAAGCACTTGGGCGAATTCGATCCTATAACAGGTGAACGAACCAAAGACGCAAAAGACACGAGAAGGATAGATCCATGAAACACCTGATCTACGTAGTCCCAGCGGGAAGCGAGAATATTTCGACTGAAATACCGCTCAACCTGAAAGCTGCCGATTTGCTGCCAATTATGGGTTGGGAGGACGAACACGAATGTGTCTATGACTACCTACTTACTCCGCAACAAATCGAAGGTATCGAAAACCTTACCTCATTGGTCTTTCCAAAAAATGTGTCGCTGTATTTGGCATGCGACGCGTAACCATTTTAAAGAGTCGAAACCTCATTCGCCGACGCTCACTTTCAGGGAAAAGACTCCGAAAGATCCCCTGGCATCTCAGGGTTCTCACCCGACTCGCAGGGTCCGCAATACCAAGGAACGGCGCAACCTGAGCGTCGAATTTACCGATATAGAGGACTAGCAAAAGTGGTCATGAAAATCAGATTGTGCTGGTACGAAAAGAACAGTGATGACTTAAAACAAAATGAGTACTCAGCGGATATCCATGACGCAGACAGTTCTTTTGAAGCTCTGGGGTTGAGCGAAGAAACCGCAATATATGCCGGGGGTTTCAACGTTCTCCCTACCTGGATAACAATTCTCCGGCCACACTTCCAACATGAAATACAGCCCAACCTTTTCGACTACCAAATTTCCTTCCGCTACCAGGGCGCTTGGCCGCCCCCTCCAAAACAACCCCGTACAGAGTCTTGATGCAATGAAAAAGCCCCTCCTCTACCGCTCAGTCAATACCCGAACCCATGGCGTGCGCCACGGTAGCGGTTTCGCTTATCGCTATGAACGACATACAAAAAGTGCACAGCGTTCACTGTCCACCCGCGGTTCAATGCACAGCCGTCAACGACACGGTTTTGACTACACGCCGCTATTCCGATTTCTCCTGTCCAACGTTGGTCAGCCATGGGACAAGGTGTTCAGCGAAGCCAATGCTCGCCTGGATCGCCCGGAGCCCGTGTTCTGGATGGTTGCTCTGCATGAAAATGACAAAGACGACTATGTGCTATTGGGTGATTTCAGCTATTACAGCGGTTTGTGGGTCGACGCGGCAGGCCTGCTGCAAAAGGTTAACCCCCAATTGACGCCCGAACAGATGAAGCCCAGTTGTGACTGCTGCACCCACACGTTCAACGGTGTGGTATTCCCGCAGGCGCTTGCGCGCAAGCCGTGAAGCTCAGCCGCGCGCGCAAGCCGCCCTGCTGCAAATTTTGCAACGTCAACGCACTGCCGATCTTGCCCACGATCATCTCCACAATCGCCAACCCCAACCCCGCACCATTGGCGTTATCCCGGCTATAAAACCGCTCAAACAAACGCTCCATTTCCGCTTCATCAATCCCCGGGCCCTGGTCTTCCACGCTCAAGCAGTTAAGGCCAATCACCACTTTCACTTCGCTGCCCGCCGGGGAAAAATTCAGTGCATTGGTTACCAGGTTCTGTAGCGCAATGGCCAGGGCTACCGGCTCGGTTTGCACCCAACACTCTTCTTCGCCTTCGAGCACCAACTCCACACCTTTCTCCATGGCCAGCGGCGTCAATTCGGCCAGTTCTTCGCGCACCAGTTCCGTCAATTGCACAGGCTTGCGCACGGGGTTGCTCAGTTGCGGCTCGATACGCGCCATGGTCAGCAATTGACTGCCAATGCGTGTGGCGCGGTCCACGCCGTTGACCAGGAAGTCCAAGGCTTCGCGCCGTTGCGCTTCGGTCGCAGCACTTTGGGCGTTTTGTGCATGGATGCGCAGGATCGCCAATGGCGTGCGCAGTTCGTGGGCGGCGTCGGCGATGAAACGGCGTTCGCGCTCCAACAGGTCATCCATTTGCACCAACAGCCGGTTGAGCGCGGTTTGCATAGGCTCCAGATCAGTCGGCAACGGCTTGAGGTTCAGCGGTTGCAAGGTGTCGGTATTGCGCCCCCGAATCGACCTCACCATGGCGCGCAACGGGGTGAGCCCCCAGCCGATGGTCAGCCAGATCAATACGGTCAGCAGCGGCACGCCGATCAAGGTGGGCCAAAGGGTATGGCGCACAATGCGCTCGATCAGGTCCTGGCGAATGTCGTCGCGCTCGCCCACCCAGATCAGCAGTCCCTGTTGCGGGTCAGCGAGGAGGTAGGCGCACCAGTCATTATCGTTGTCCATGATGTCGTGGGCGCCGAGGGTGGCCGGCGGTGCAGTCAGCACGGGGGCTTCGGCGGAACGTACGAGCAATTGCCCGTCACTGCGCCACACCTGGAAGGTCAGGCGAGTTTCGTACGGGTGGGCCACGCCCTCCTCCCCCACTCGGCTCATGGCCTGGTCGAACGCCTGATATAAGCGGTCCCAGTCGGCTTCGCCGGGGTCGCGTTGGCGCAGCACACCTTGCAGCAGGCGCGCACTTTGGGCGAGTTGGGCGTCGTAGACTTCTTCGATTTCGTGGTGGCTGTCGCGCAGCACGAGCCAGCTGATCAGGGCATCACCGAGCAAAATAAACACCAGCACCGGAATGAGGATGCGCGCGCGAACCGAGGTCATGGTTTAAGCGCCAGCACATAGCCAACACCGCGCACGGTGCGGATCAGGTCGGTGGAGAGTTTTTTACGCAGGTTGTGGATAAGTACTTCGAGGGTGTTGCTCTCGACCCGGTCCTGCCAGCCATACAACGCCCGGGCGAGGCGCTCGCGGGTCACCACTTTGCCGGGGCGCACCATCAGTTGGTGCAGCAGCTGGTATTCCATCGGCGTGACGATGATCTCTTCATCCTGGTAACGCACTTGCTGGGTGGCCGGGTCGAGGCTGACGCCGGCATGTTCCAGCATCGGTTGCGCGCGGCCCTGGCTGCGGCGCAACAGGGCGCGCACGCGGGCTTTGAGTTCTTCGACGTCGAAGGGTTTGATCAGGTAGTCGTCGGCGCCCGCGTCCAGCCCGGCGATGCGTTCGGCGGTACCGTCGCGGGCGGTGAGGATCAGCACCGGCAGGTCATGCTGCCCGGCGCGCAGTTGCTGCAACAGGTCGAGGCCATCCAGGCGTGGCAGGCCGAGGTCGAGCAGCAGCAAATCGAAGCTTTCAGTGCGCAGCGCGTGCAAGGCGCTGAGGCCATCTTGCAGCCAATCCAGCGTGTAGCCTTCAGCGCTCAATGCCACGCGAATGCCCTGGCCAAGGGCACGATCATCTTCGACAAGGAGTAGGCGCATAACGAAATCTCTGTAGGAAACGGCGGAATCATGCCGGTTCTACGGTGGGTCATTCCGGGAAAGATGTTACGGCGCGTTGCCAACTAAGGTTGCACTAAGGTTGGTTTTGCACTGTGAAATCTCCCACATCTGCTGAGAGCTTTTTCATGCGCAAAATTCTCCTGCTGTCTCTGCTTATCGCCAGCCCAATGGCCCTCGCCGGCCCGCAGTGCACCACCGCCGAGCGTTCGCAATGGCAAGACGAAAAGGCCTTTCAGGACAAGCTCAAGGCCGACGGTTACACCATCAGCAAGTTCAAGGTCACTGACGGCAACTGCTACGAGATCTACGGCTTCGACAAGGACAAGCGCAAGGTCGAGATCTACCACGACCCGGTCACCGGCAAGGCCGTGAAGACTGAGATCAAGGGCTGATGCCAGGCGAATCCCTGCGCCTGTGGGACCCGCTGGTGAGGCTGTTTCATCTGTCTGTCGCCGGGGTCTTTATCGCCAATTACTTCTTTAACGAAGCGGGCGATGACTGGCATGTGTGGCTGGGCTACTACGCCATGGCCTGGCTGCTGGTGCGGTTGGTGTGGGGGTTTGTAGGGCCGCGCAGTGCGCGCTGGTCGGATTTCTGGCCATCGCCTGCGCGCCTCGGTAACCACGTGCGTAGGGTTTTCACCGGGCGAGCACTGCATCGCCTCGGCCATTCGCCCATCGGCGCGCTGGTGATGCTGTTGATGATGTCGGCGCTGCTGACCCTCGGTATCAGCGGCTTCCTGATGCAGGAAGTCGACGCGCTATGGGGCGCCGATTGGCCGCTGCAAGTCCACGAGACCGCCGCCAATGTGCTGCTGGCCCTGGTCTGTGTGCATGTACTGGCCGCCGTGTATGAAAGTCTCCAGGTGAAGGACAACCTGCCGTTATCCATGCTCACCGGTCGCAGGAAGCGCCTGCCGGATGATCGTGCGCAGTAATCCTTTTCTCTGACAGGTTCTCTATGCGCTCCGCCCTACTGATCTGCAGCCTGCTAGGGGTATTTATTGCCGCCTGGCTCAGCCATCCGCCGCACGTGCTCGCACCGTTTGCGCAAGCGAGCCCGAACACCGCCAAGGTCGCGACGGCGCCGCACTACACCAGCCGCTTCGTGTCCTCGCAACTCACCGACTTTGTGCACTCCTCGTCCGTCACCGCGCTGCCCGGCGGCGACTTGATGGCCGTGTGGTTTGCCGGTTCCCGCGAAGGCGCCGCCGATGTGCAGGTGCGCACCGCACGGTTTGATGCGCGCAGCGGCGAATGGGGCGCCGAGCATGTGCTGGCGACGCGGGAAAGCACGCGGGACGGCACTCAGCGTTACATCCGTAAACTGGGCAACCCGGTGATTGCGCTGGGGCCGGATAAACGCCTGTGGATGTTTTACGTGTCGGTGTCGGTCGGCGGCTGGGCCACCAGTGCGATCAACGTGATGGTCTCCGAGGACCTTGGCGCGAACTGGTCGGCACCTCGGCAATTGGTGACCTCGCCGTTCTTCAACATCAGCACGCTGGTACGCGCCGCGCCGGTGTTTCACGCCGACGGCTCGATCGGCCTGCCGGTGTATCACGAGTTCATGGGCAAGTTCGCCGAATACCTCTACTTGAGCGCGGACGGTGCGGTGATCGACAAATTCCGCATCAGCCGTGGCAAGCATTCCCTGCAACCGACCATCGTGCCGCAGGACGGCCAGCGCGCCGTGGCGATGTTGCGTTACGCCGGCGAAACCCATCACCGCGTGCTCGCCAGCCGCACCGAGGACGCCGGGCAAACCTGGAGCGAGCCGTACCCGCTGGAACCGGCCAACCCCAATTCATCGCTGGCGGCGGTGGGCACCGAAGACGACGGTTTGCTGGTCGCCCTCAACGACCTGCAGGACGGCCGCTTCAAGCTCAGCCTTTACGGCACCGACGCCAAGCTGAGCCAATGGCGCACGGTGGTGGAGCTGGACCAATCACCCGACCCGCTGGGCCAACCGTTTTCCCCCGAGGCCTATAAAGCGATCATCGGCGAAGGCTTTCGCGCGTCCAGCGGCGCCAAACGCCTGCCGCTGGAACAACGTTTCCTGAGCAATCTGGATTATCGCGTGTGCAAACCCCGTGGCTGCGATTTCGAGTACGAGTACCCGTATTTCAGCCGCAGCCCGGACGGCATGTATCACTTGGTGTACTCGTGGAATAACACCTTTATCAAACATGTCAGCTTCAACGAAGCCTGGCTGGCGGAGCGTCTGTGATGGTTTCTGTGTGGCAAGCCCATTTGAGTTTTGTGTTGCTGGGGTTTGTGGCGCTGTGTGCCCTGCGCTTTACCGCGCCGTGGCGGCCGTGGTTGCTGCCCGTGCTGGTGGTGGTGAGTTTTATCCCGGTGAATGAACTGCCCTTGGCGGCGTACGTACGCAGCTTTACCGATGACCTGGCGATCAGCACGTTGGTGTTGTTGGCGTGGGTGGGGCTGTGCCGGTTGGGCGTGGTGCAGCCGCTGGGCCGTCAACACTTGGTGCAATTGCTGGTGCTGTTTGGCGTGCTGAGCCTGCTGTTGTACCCGGCAACGATGGGCCTGACGTATTTCGACCCTTACCGCTGGGGCTTTAACCCTCGGCCGATGATTGTGCTGGTGGGGGCGGCGGCGCTGTTGATGCTGTGGCTGCGCAATGCATTGGCGGTGTGGATGTTGGCGATCGGCACCCTGGCGTTCGCGTTGCGGCTGAAGGCTTCGGAGAACTATTGGGATTACCTGGTTGATCCACTGTTGGCGGGCTACTGCGTAGTCGCAGGATTAATGCAATGCAAACTGTGGGAGCGGGCTTGCTCGCGAATGCGGCGTGTCAGGCAACAACTCTGGCACTGATACACCGCTTTCGGGAGCAAGCCCCCTCCCACATTTGATCGGCGTCGTTTTGAACATTGGGAAGGGTCAATGATGGGTGCGTTGCAATCACGCCGCCTGCGCTACGGCGTGGGCGCGATCGGGTTGGTGTTTGTGTTGCTGGCCGCGTTGCGGTTGGTGTTTTTAATCAGCTTTTCCGGCCTTGAGTTAAACACCCCGGCGCTGCTGGAAACCCTGGGCATCGGCCTGCGGTTCGACCTGCGTCTGGCGGTGTTGATCCTGTTGCCGCTGGCGCTGCTGGCCTGGTTCCCGCGCTGGAACCTCACGACCTCGTCCGCGCTGCGCTGGCTGGCGCGCGGCTATCTGGTGGTGGCGCTGGCCGGGGTCGGCCTGGTGTACATCATCGACTTCGGCCACTACGCCTACCTCGGTGTGCGTATCAACGCGACCGTATTGCGCTACCTGCAAGACGCACAGATTTCGCAACAGATGGTGTGGGAAACCTACCCGGTGCTGTGGATAACCGCCTGCTGGCTGGCGGCAGTCGCCATGTGGGTGTGGGCGTTGGTGTGCCTGGAGCGATTGACCCTGGACCGCGAACCCAACACCATCGGCAAATGGGCGGTGGCGTCTGTGGCCGTGGTCGGCGTTGTCGCCGTGCTGCTGGCGCTGCTCGGCCGCGTAGCCAACCTCAACCTGGAAAACCCGGTGCCGCTGCGCTGGAGCGATGCGTTCTTTTCCGGCAATAGCCAGGTCGCCGCCGTGGGCCTGAACCCGGTGCTGTTTTTATACGAGACACTCAAGGTCGGCCAAGCGCAATTCGATGAGGCCAAAGTGCGCGAGCACTACCCGCAGGTGGCCGCGTATTTGGGCGTTGATCAGCCCGATCCCAAGCAATTGAATTTCACCCGTGAGCAAGGCGTGCAGCCCTATCGCCTGCAAGGCGAGCGCCCGCCCAATGTGATCTTCGTGATGCTCGAATCCCTCGGCACCAGCGCCGTCGGCGCCTACGGCAACCCGCTGAACCCCACGCCGAACCTGGATAAACTGGCGACGCAAAGCTGGTTCTTCAAACACTTCTACGTGCCCGTCACCGGCACCGCCAAAACCGTCTGGGCGAGCATCACCGGCGTGCCCGATGTCACGCGCCAGGAGACCGCCACACGCAACCCGCTGATCACGCGGCAACACACGCTGATCAACGCGTTCGAGGGCTACCAGAAGTTCTACATGATCGGCGGCAACGCCGGTTGGGCGAATATCAATGCGTTGATCCGCCAGAGCATCGACGGCGTGCAGCTGTTTGACGAAAGCCACTGGCGCTCGCCACGGGTGGACGTGTGGGGCATCTCCGACCTGGACCTGTTCAAGGAAGGCGACTCACTGCTGCGCGCGGTGCCAAAAGACCAGCCTTTCTTCGCCTACGTGCAAACCTCCGGCAACCATCGCCCGTTTACCATCCCCAAGCAAAACGATGGCTTCCAACTCAATAACGTGACGCTGGAGCAAGCCCAGGCCGCCGGTTCACGCAGCGTCGAGCAATACAACGCGGTGCGCCTGCTGGATTACAACATCGGCCGCCTGATGGACATCGCCAAGGCCGGTGGCTGGTACGACAACAGCATTTTTGTGTTTTTCGGCGACCACAACACCCGCATCAGCCAGATCCCGCACATGGCGCCCGCCTTCGAGCAATTGGGCCTGGAAAGCAACAATGTGCCGCTGCTGATCCACGCCCCGGGCCTGCCACCGCGGGTGATTGAAGAAGCCGTGGGCCTGGCGGATTTGCTGCCGACAGTCGCCGGCATGGCGGGCATACCGTTTCGCAACGGCGCGATGGGCCGCGACATCCAGCAACCAGCGCCGGAAGGCGAACGCGTGGTGCCGCTGGTGCTGCATGAGGGCACGTTCCCGATTATCGGCGGCGTGACCAAGGACTTCCTGCTGCAGATGCAACATGACGGCAGCTCGCCGACCCTGCATGACCTGGCCTCGCAAACGCCGAGGGAGGATGTGGCCGAACAGCACCCTGAAGAGTTTCAACGCTTACAGGGGCTGACGCGCGGGCTGCATGAGAGTGCGCGGTTGATGTTGTTCAGGAACGTGCGCGAATGATTACTTGGGCTGGAAGGTTTCCAGGTACGCCAGGATGTTTTCAATTTTTTCCGGGTCGCTGATTCCCCAGAAGATCATGCGCGTGCCGCTGACCACCTTCTTCGGCGCCTCGATATAGGCGGCGAGTTTGTCGCGGGTCCAGACCACGCCGGAATTTTTCATCGCGTCGGAGTACTGATAGTCAGTGGTGGTGCCGGCGGGGCGGCCGATGATGCCGTTAAGCTCAGGCCCAAAACCGCCGCGTGCACCTTCGCCGATGCTGTGGCAGCCGCCGCAGGTCTTGGCGAAGAGCTTGCCGCCCGCCTCGGCGTCACCCGCCGCAAAGGCCGGGCCGGTGTTGAGGATCAGGGCGAGGGTCAACAAGGCGTACTTCATTTATGGCTCCACAGCGGGCAACGGTGAGTCGATTATGCCTGTATCAACCTTACTGTGCCGCTGCGGCCCACCACCGCGCAACCGCTCTAAAACGACCACCCATCGCCCCGCACATATCCAATCGAACCTATTCACGCCCGCCCCACTCCACCTTACTGAACCCTGATGGTGGAGTAAGGATCATGGCCCAGCCATCGATTTTAGTGCTGGAAGACGACGAGATTATTCGTTCGTTAATGGTCGACGTACTGGAGGATTTCGGGGCTCATGTCACCTCGTTTCCTTCGGCGGATGAAGGAATGATTTACCTGGAACGCGGCGACGACCCGGTAGACCTGATTGTCAGCGATATCCAAATGCCCGGCCTGCTCAACGGGTATGACCTGAGCAAGGTGGTGGCGCATCGTTGGCCATCAGTGCCGGTGGTGCTGACCTCCGGCAATACCAGACTGGCGGCGCAACTGGGCGGTTCCGTACGTTTTTTGCCCAAGCCGTGGAGTGCCGAACATTTGGTTGAGTGCGTGCAAAACGCACTGACCCAACAGGGTTCATCCCTGCATTGATAGCACCGCAATATCACCCAAACCGAACTTGATGCGCCGCCCTGTGGTCATTAATCACGCAAGGAGCGACTTTTCTGATCTGCCGGTCAGCCTTTTCGCCTACTGCGTGTAGTTGACGACAATGCGTTGTGTAGAATCGTCGCCATGTTACTCGCGTCATTCATGGCCGAAAGGCCCACAGTTCGAGCTCATTGAATGCATTTGCAGGCCCCTGACGTTGCTGCGCCCTCATTGCTGGAAGCGTTGCGCTCAGGCACCGGCCTGCTGCATGTAGCGCTGGAAAAACGCCTGCCGTTTTTCTCCGAACGTCTGGATGCCGACTGGTACCAACGCCTGCTTCAGGCGTACTACGGCTTTTATGGGCCGATGGAAGCGGCATTGTATGACAGTGGTTTGATCCCCGATGGTTTCGATACTGCGTTGCGGGTGAAAACACCAACATTGCTGTGCGATCTCTACGCTCTTGGCCTGACTGGCGCCGACGTCAGCGCCCTCCCCCGTTGCAGTCAACGCCCAACGTTCGATAACCCCGCCGCCTGCCTCGGTGCTTTGTACGTACTGGAAGGTGCGACCCTGGGCGGCCAGGTATTGCGCCGAGAAATGGGCAAGCGCCTGGATATCGATGCGGATAACGGTGGCGCGTTTCTCAACGTCTACGGCGCCGAGACCGGTCGGCGCTGGAAAGACTTTCTCGATTACCTGAGCGGTCAGTCACTGGATGCGCCAGCCAAACAGCGCGCAGTGGAGGCGGCCTGTTCGACATTCAGCGGCTTTGAGCAATGGCTCGCCAGCCAGGAAGTACTGCTATGAAACCTGAAGATTTTGAAGAACTGCTTGCCAACTGCGCCGACGAACCCATCCGCACCCCGGGGGCGATTCAGCCCCACGGTGTGTTGCTGACACTGTCGGAGCCAGGCCTGAACATCATCCAGGTCAGCGCCAACGTAGGCGTATTGTTCGGCCACGCGCCAGAGTCGCTGTTGTGCCAACCGCTGCACACCTTGATTGGCGCAGAACATGCCCAAACCGTACAAGCCATGGCTGAACACAGCACGTTTTTCGAAGCACCCGCGCTGCATGTCACCTTCAACGGTGCGCAATTTGAGGGCCTGCTGCATCGCCATAACGACGTGCTGATACTGGAATTCGAACCGCGCCTCGACGATTTCAAACCCCGCGCCCTGAATGGCCGCACCAGCAACTTGGGCAAAATGCTGCAACGCCTGCAGTCGGCGAAAACCCTGCAAGCGCTGTACGAAATCAGCGTGAATGAAATCCAGGCCATCACCGGTTACGACCGGGTGCTGATCTATCGCTTTGAAGATGAAGGCCATGGCCAGGTCATCGCTGAAGCGTCGGCGCCATCCATGGAGCTGTTCAACGGTCTGTTCTTCCCCGCATCCGACATCCCCGAGCAGGCCCGCGAGCTGTACCGCACCAACTGGCTACGCATCATCCCGAATGCCGCCTACGAGCCGGTGCCGCTGCTGCCCAAGCTGCGCCCGGACACTGGCCAGCCGCTCGATTTGAGCTTTGCCACCCTGCGCAGCGTGTCGCCAATTCACTGCCAGTACATGCAAAACATGGGCGTGCTGTCGTCCATGAGCATCTCCTTGATGGCGGGTGACAAGCTCTGGGGCCTGATCAGTTGCGGCAACCGCGAGCCGCTGTTGGTGCCCAATGATCTGCGCATCACCTGCCAAACCATCGGCCAGGTGCTGTCGTTGCAGATCAGCGCCATGGAAGCCCTGGACGTGAGCCGTCAGCGCGATGAGAAAGTCGAGGCACTGGCCCTGCTTGACCGGGCGATGAAAGCCTCTGAGCAAAATGTGTTCGATGCCCTGGCCCAGCAGCCGCAGGTGCTGATGGAACTGACGCTGTCGGGTGGCGTGGCGATCATCGAAGACAAGCAGCTGCATCGTTACGGCAATTGCCCTGAGCCGGAGCAGATTCGCGCTTTACACAAATGGCTGCAAGCAAGCGGCCAACCGGTGTTTGCCAGCCATAAGCTGGCGTCGGTGTACCCGCCCGCCGCCGAGTATCAGCAAGTGGCCAGCGGCGTCCTGGCCATGAGCCTGCCCAAGCCGGTGGACAATGGCGTGCTGTGGTTTCGCCCGGATGTGAAAGAGAGCATCAACTGGAGCGGCAACCCGAACAAGCCGCTGAACCTGGAAAACTCCGACGCTGGCTTGCATCTTCGCCCACGCACCTCGTTTGAAATCTGGAAAGTGGAAATGGCCGGCATCTCCACCAAGTGGAGCCATGGCGACCTGTTTGCGGCCAACGACCTGCGCCGTTCCGCCCTGGAAAATGACCTCGCGCGCCAAGTGTTGCGTGAGCAGCAAGCGGTGCGTGCGCGTGATGAACTGGTGGCGGTGGTGTCCCACGATTTGCGCAACCCGATGACCGTTATCTCGATGCTCTGCGGCATGATGCAAAAGACCTTCAGCTCCGACGGCCCACATACTTCGCGGCGGATTTCCAAGGCCATCGACACCATGCAACAAGCTGCCGGGCGCATGAATGTGCTGCTGGAGGACTTGCTCGACACTTCGAAAATCGAGGCCGGGCGTTATGTGGTTAAGCCGGTGGTGTTGGACGTCAGCCAGATGTTTGAAGAAGCCTATGCCTTGCTCGCGCCGCTGGCGATGGAAAAAGGCATCGACCTGTCGTTCAACACAGCGCCGGGCCTGCAGATCAACGGCGACCCGGAGCGCCTGTTCCAAGTGCTGTCGAACCTGATCGGCAATGCCATCAAGTTCACCCCGCGCTTGGGCAACATCAACGTCAGCGCCGCGAGCAACGGCGAAGAAATCGTGTTTTCGGTGCGCGATTCCGGCGAAGGCATTGCGCCTGAACAGTTGCCGCAGGTGTTTGATCGTTATTGGACCCAGACCGAAAACAACCCCACCGGCAGCGGGCTGGGGCTGTACATCACCCAGGGCATCGTTCAGGCCCACGGGGGGCGGATCGAAGCTGAAAGTGAGTTGGGGCGGGGCAGTGAGTTCAGGTTTACGGTGCCTAAGGCGGACTGAAACGCCCTCGGCCCTCTGACAAAACACGCGGACACCATTGGCCGGGAACGTAGACACCGGCCAATACCACTGACTCAGTGCGCACTCAAAGGGAATATTGATGCGATCAGCGATCCTTCAATTGAGCAAGAGGTCTACCCATGATTATTGGTAACACGTTCCACACCTATAGCCTCAACCACGCCATACAACCCGTCCAGCCCCCCCGTCAAACCGGCGGAAAAACCCTCGACCGGCGACGGCAACCT
Source organism: Pseudomonas sp. UBT (assembly GCF_050915955.1). NCBI lineage: Bacteria > Pseudomonadati > Pseudomonadota > Gammaproteobacteria > Pseudomonadales > Pseudomonadaceae > Pseudomonas > Pseudomonas sp. UBT. Next base: position 624,272 of record NZ_CP168079.1, read on the forward strand.
GTCGGGGCAAACGCAGCAGCAGCAGCAGCAGCACTCAAATCAATCTGCTCTGGATTCCCTCGGACACGGCCGGCTGCTTTGACGCAACAACGCCGCTCAGCGGGCACGCCGCGTTGCCTGCGCGTCCGCGCCGCTATAAAAAGCACGCCAAGAAGAGTTGGATCGGGCGTATGCGAGGCGAGATCGAATACGCCAACGCGCAGGTGCGTGCCAAGGTTGAGCATCCGTTTCGTGTGATCAAGCGCCAGTTCGGCGACGCGAAAGTACGCTTTGGAGGTCTGTCTAAAAACATCGCGCAGCAGACGACGTTGTTCGCGTTGTCGAATCTGTGGAGGGTGCGAAAGCGGTTGATGGGTCGGGGCGAAGTGCGTCTGTAATACAGGCTGATCGCCCTGAAGCCGCGCGATTAGAGGAAAGAACCATGAGTTAAGGACAGGAAAGGCCTGTTTTCGACCGAAGTCTTTTTTACCTCAAGTAGCGAGGGCATGAAAAATCGGCGGGTACTTCAGTACTTTCCCTAGGCCTGAAGCGTTTTCCAAAGTAATGTCCCACCGCCCTCTTTCTAAGGTACTTAAGTACGGCATGCTGCTAATGAGACCAACTCACAGGCTGCATCGGGAAGTTCATATCGATTTGCCATCGTGGCCTCCTGGCTGTGATGGCGGGAATTCTACAGAAATCGATATTTCAGGAGGGATTTCGTACAGAACCTAATACAGGAGGCAAACAGACAAGTTTACATATATTGCAAAATGCACCTATACTAAACCGCACTCATTGAATAATGGCAGCATGGTTATATGGAGCACTATTTTTCATGGAGAAGACAGCTTGATCACGGCATCAAGAGTTCACAGAGCCTGGAAGAACTCATTGAATTATCCGCCCTCTTTACCCGCCAAATAAATTTTGATTTCTTTGCTTATTCCATCTGTGAGCCCACACCCTTTACACGCCCCCGGACACATATTTTTGGCAACTACCCTGCCCTGTGGCTAAAGCGCTACAAAGAAAAAAACTACGCAATGATTGACCCGACTGTCCACCATTGCAAATGCTCTATCGAACCTCTGCGCTGGAGTAAAGAGTTATTTGAAGGTTGCCCCCAGCTGTGGTTAGAGGCCAGCGGCCACCATTTGAATAATGGTGTAGTACAGCCTTCTTTCAATACCCGCGGCAGTGTCGGACTGCTTTCTTTGTCCAGGGAAAACAACCCAATTGACGATGACGAACTTGAAGCGTTGAAACCTTTGATCAAGGCTTTCGCCGAGACCATGGGTTGCCGGATTTTCGAACTTGATGACACACTTCTCACGGCACCGGATATCGAGTTCAGGGAAAAAGAGAAAGAAGTCTTGAGGTGGACCGCTGATGGTAAAACCTCAGAAGAAATAGGTCGCATACTGAGCGTTACCGCGGACGCGGTGAACTTCCACCTGCGTAATATCCAAAAGAAGATCGGCGCCTGTAATCGGGTTCAAGCTGTGACCTATGCGGTTGCGCAAGGCCATATATAGGCCAGCGAAAAGCGAATATCCCACACCCACCTCGTCGCTGCCGACTGCGACGAGGCGCGAAGCGCTCAGGCAATCAAGTCGATGGCAGCCTGGGCATATAGCCACCGCACGACACCGAGGATCTCCTCGTCGCCGTATTGCCCACGCAGTACCTGCGCCATCGCCAGAGGATCGGCCCGCTGCAACAGCTCGACCAGGACACGAACCGCCTGGAATTGCTTTACACGCAGCATCGCCCCACCAGCGAACAAAAGCCCTGCCTCCTCGTCCAGTGCCAGCAAAAAGATCGGGCTGTCGACCCTTGCACCGACGATCAGATCTGGCCAATACAACGTGTCAGGACGATCCAAGGTACGATCACGGATAATACCGTTGGCAGACAATTTGAGCAGCATCTGGATCTTGCTGTTATCGCGGATCGTGTCGACAAACCGTACTGCTTGCACAGGCAGTTCAACCTCGGCAAGCGACTCGAATACCATGCTGGGCCGTTGCTTGATAGCGCCCATCGAAGCGCTGCCCGCCTTGGAGGCCATCGAGGCTTTAATCGGATTTTCGCAGAACCCTTGGGCCGTGCCATGGCTGAACATGCCCACCGATAAGGTCAGGGTCGTTTCCAACTCCTCCAGTTTGTTGTAATGCCACCAACCGGCGGGAATGAAGAAAATCTCGCCCGCTGCTACTTCGTAAATAACCGCATCATCCGCGTAGGGGCCGACATCAATGTGCCCAAAGCAGACGCCGTTGAGCGCGGACTTTTTCTCCAGCGCCATGCTGTCGAAATAGGCTGGCGGCCATATCATCATGCGTTTGCGGCCATACAACGCAAACAGAAAGGTGTCGCAGGAATCGTTATGCAGGCCTATCCAGGTCGAGCGATACCTACCACCAATGAATACCGCGTTGGCGCCGGGATACGGCATGCCATAACGCTCAATGTAGCCATGGGTGAACGCGCGTAGTTTGGTGGCCACGGTACTGGAGTGCTTCAGGCAATAGTCACGCGTGAACGTTATTCCTTCGGCGTCGTTGAGCGCGGCGAAGTCCCTGACAAACTGTTCGAACCCTCCAAAGTGCTCTGGAAAAGCCGGCACCGTCGGTTGGTCAAGCATCTTGCCGTCAGCGTTGACGGTCAGGTCACCCGATTCAACGACGTTTCTTGCCAACTGAAAAACGTCCTGCAAGGTCAACAATGGCTCGATAAGTGCGCCGTTTTCAATCACTACCGGTTGCGACTTATTGTTTGAGAGGCTGACAAACCGATCCCAAAAAGAAGCGGGAACCACAGGTGTGTTTTTTTCGGTGAAGCGTGCAGTGGTCGTGGCTGTCATCGTTCATTACCTTCAATCCGGAAAAGCATCAGGGTAAAAGTCCTTATAAGCGTTCTTTATCTGCTCATCACTCAGGCCTAAAACCCGCACCAGCACAGCACTGAACATGCAGGGCACCGCCGCCAGGACAATGAGCAGACCCAGGATCGCCATGGCGTAACTCACGCCCAGGGTCCCGGAAAACGCCCCGCCGACCAGGGCTCCAAAAGGGATGACCATACCGGAAATGAACGAGGTCGCCGATCCGATCCGGTTTCTGTAGTTGTCGGGCGTGGCCAACATACGCACCGTGGACGTATTGACTGTGACCATCACCAGGCCCACACCGCCAATAAACAGCAGCGGCACCGTTACGCTGGCAAACCACCACGGTTGGGTATGGAAGAAGTGACTGAAGATCCCGCAACTGAACATGGCCAGTCCCAGCAGCAGGAACCCCGCGAACACCACGTTCGGCCGGCCCCAGCGCTGATTGGCGCGCTTGACCAAAAACAGGCTGCCCACCAGAAGACCTAGCGCAAACGCCCCCTCAGTGACCGCGATCAACCATAAGTCTGCGGGGAAATAGCGATTGATCAAAACAGGGAATAACACCGCGAACAGGGGATACAGCGAAAAGTTAACGACGAACGCTAACAAGCTAAGGTTCCATTCGGGTTTCACCCGATAGAGCGCTGTAAACCCTTCGTGGGTGCGTTTATACCAAGTAGCCAGATAGGAAGCCTGCCGCACGCCAGGTGTATGGGTGGCGGGCGACGCCCTGACGACCACAATCAACACTAGCGCAATCACCACAGCCAGCGCATTGAGCCACAGGGTGCCCAACACCCCCAAGGGGCCCAATAGGATGCCGGCGGCAAGAGGCCCCATCAGGGCAGACGACGAGCCGACAATACTCCTCAGGCGCACGGCGTCGCTGACCCGCTCGGAAGCGACCAAGGCGGGCGTCAGGCTCATCTGGATCGGATCACGAATACCGATGCTGATACCGGAAACAGCCAGGCATACGCCAATCAACAGAGGCTGGTAGAAATCCATCGAACTCAGACTCGCCAACACTAGCGTCGCTACCGCACTGGTTGCGTAACAGCCGACCAGCAAGCGGTGACGATCGTATTGATCGCCCAGCCAGCCAAACGCCGCCCGGGACAGCACATCCGCCAAGGTTGCAACCGCAACGAAGGTGGAAAAGACCAGCGGGTCACCGATCTTGCCCAGTACCCACCAGGCGATTGCAAACTGCCCGCAACGCGCGCCCACGGCGTTTAAAAACGCGGCGACCTGGATCAGGTAAAAGTCGCGCCCCAATCCTTTCAGCGACGATTTACTCATGGCAGCCCCTGGCAAGTATTCAAACGCTCTTGGCAACCGGCCGCGACATAGGCATCCAGGCCTCCGGTCAACGTGCGGCAACGCCCCTCACCGACGATGGCATTGATCGCGTGTAACGCTTTCAAGCTGCGTACGCCACTTTTGCAGTAGACCACGGTGTCGGTGGTGACCACCGTTTGGGGCAGGCGTCGGGACAGCTCGCCTAATGGAATATTGATCCCACCCAGCGAAACCGCCCGATGTTCGTCACCGTCCCGTACATCAATCAGTTGCAACGGCTCGCCATTGCGTAAGCGCTCCTCCAGCGCCTGGGGCGAAATGCAATACTGCTCGCCGACCGCTACCGCGCAACGCACCTCGATGACCTGGGGATGGTGAATGGACGGTTGATCGCCACTGAGGGGGTTACTGGCGCGGTGGCGTATCGTGACATTGCGCACCTGCATGCCCAAGGCATCAAACAGTGTCATCCGGTTGGCCAAGGGCTCTCCCAGACCGGTCAGGATCTTGATCGCTTCGAGCGCCTGAATCGACCCTACAATGCCCGGCAAGACGCCCAGCACTCCGGCCTCACCGCAGTTCTGGGACAGGCCTGCCGGGGGAGGTTCGGGGAAAATATCGCGCAGGTTGGCAGAGCGCCGACCACTCGCGTCGAGCAGATTGAATACTGCGATTTGCCCCTCGAACTGACTGATCGAGGCATAGATCAACGGCTTGCCTGCGAGGTGGCACGCATCATTCAACAGGTACTTGGTAGCGAAATTGTCAGTCGCATCGAGAATTACATCGTAGCGTTGCATGTAAGCCAGGACGTTGCTCTCATCGATCCGCAGGTTGAAGTGTTCGATGTCGACATAAGGGTTGTTGGCGAGCAGCTTTTGCCGCGCCACAGCGCCTTTGGGTTGACCGATATCGTTAACCCCAAATAGCAACTGGCGGTGCAAGTTGCTGACGTCTACGGTGTCATCTTCCACGATACCGATATTGCCGACTCCCGCAGCGGCCAGGTACATCAGGGCTGGGCAACCCAAACCACCGGCCCCGACTACCAGCACTTTACCGGCCTTAAGTCGGGCCTGGCCTTCGGTACCGAAATCTTTGATCAGAACGTGCCTGGCGTAGTGGACCTTTTCATCATGGCTGAACAGTTCGTCATCCATATCAGCCTCCCGCGACCGCGCTGATGATCAGTGCAGTGGAATGAGCCGTGAGCGGAATATCCTGCCAACGTTCTTCATCAGAATAAGGAATGTCGTCGATGACCAGGCTGACAAAAGGTTTCAGCCGGTACTCGCTTTGCACAATAGCGCTGAACAACAGCGGCTCGCCCGCCCACAGTCCCTCCAACAGTTGTTGAGCATTCGAGCAAGGCAACGTCCAGGACTTACGGCCATTGGTAAGTTCCGAGAACTGGCTGGCGATTATGATTTGCGTCATGCGTTAGTTTCCTTCCGGGCACACAGTGAGGTCCTGATAGAAGTCATTCAGTGAGAAAAACACCAGACGCCCCATCGGGGTAAAACAAGGTCGTTGGGCGGCAATATCCAGGCAACCGGCCAAATACTTGTGCAAGTAAGCCTGACGCTGCTGTGAAGGGGGCGGGTTGCGCTGACAGCGGTAATATTTCAAGGCAGCCGCAGCAAAATGAGCCGCAGCCATAACGCCTCGCAGGGTCTTGCCACTGGTACCCGATGGCAGTACATAGTCCATTGGCGCCTCTTGTGTTTGCAGGTCGTAGACCTCCATCACGAAGTTCAACCAGATGTGCGCGTGCTCATGCACCAGTGTTTCTTCCAAAGGTACGGGCGAGTCAAAGGCACGCCAACCCAAATAAATGGTTTGGGGAATCAACGCGCTGGTTGAGCTGCTCATAGGTTGGAACAGCTTTCGGTAGCGAATGGGGATGGCAAAAAAGCCACGCCATGCTTCGCTTGTCATACCAATTCGGGCGGTGGCCGTTGCAATCTTTCGTTGCTCCACAGCCGAGCACTGTGTCGAGTCGAGTTCATCAACCTGACTGCTGGCCAGACGTTTGAACAGCGCCCGCGCATTTTCCGGGTCCAGATAATCGGTCAATGCTTCATGTGCATCCGGGGCCGAGTTACGCCGGCCACAGGCAACGGCGGCCAACAAGCTCGCGGGACGTACGCCATCGTCAATGAAAGGCAGGCCGCCGATAGTGTCGAAAAATGCTGCGGGCTTCATGAGCAGTTCAATCCACGCATTCGGAGCGCCAGCAACGAGATGCCAAGAAGTCCTTCAGATCATGACCCTTGATGCGAAACTCCTTGAAGCCGGACAGCGCTTGATCAATCTCCTGCAGCGTCATCTCGCCGGTGGCCTGCAACAGCTTTTTCAGCCTGGGCAAGGTGCGTTCTGCGTACCAGCGCTCCTTCAGGTCCTTGATAACCGACTGGGCGTTGCCCGCCGAGATGTGCTGCTGGTCCTCTAATGCACTGACAAAGCCGCGAATATGGATCAGTGGCTCAGACATCGCTCGATAGGGAGCGTCAATCTCATGAACCAGCGTCACCTCGTCGTCGTCGAACTCAGGATCGTCGCGATATTGCCCGTAGACCACTCCATGACCCTGCATGCCCAGCAGGCGCATTTCACTCGCCCTGATGGCGCCCATGGACGCCAGGCCCCATATCTTCCAGCCCTTCAGTATCGCCTTGCGGATCTCGATATGACCGACAGAAGGGAAGCTGTGGAAAGTGCCATCCACAATAGCGATGTTGCCCGCAACACTATGCTGGGCAACCAGCGCCTGGATGTCGCCGCGCTTGGCGGGAGGATGCACCACCACCTCATTCAGTTCGGCCAAGGTCTGTTCCATGCCTGACGCCGTCGGCCCGACGAATAAATGCAGCTTCATATTTCCCCCTGCCCTAGCGTGTGATGTAGCGGGACAGGCGAGGACCTGCGCGCTTGAGTGCCGGTTGGAACGATTCCATGCCCGGGATGACGATCTTGACCACTGCCAACGGCGAATCGTTTTTACTCAGTACCACCCGCAAGACCTGACTGAAACCATTGCTTCTCAAGCGCTGTAGCAGGCACTCCAAGGCTGACTCGATGCTGTGGATTTCCGAGTTGGCATCCTCAATCGATGAGTAGGCTATCGACTCGCGAGTGTCGTTGACGTCCCGACGCAAGCGGGCAACAGCGTCGAGTTCAGCTTCGCGACCATCGGTGCTGAAGTACTTGAATCGCTCAATCAAGTCGTCCCGACCGCCATGAATGTAAGACAGCCGGGATTGCGCCGCCTCTGCAAGGCCCCTCACAGCCGCAATGTCTCGGCACAAGTGCAAACCCGACCCACACGAAATCGCAATGGGCGCATCGTCGGACGGCTCCAGGATGAACCCTTGGAAATAAGGCAGCCCAATCACGCTGGGGGTATACCTGACCACCGCGCTCAACCCGGCCTGCTCGACACGGTTGAACAACGGGTCGAGCGTCTCGACCACGCAGTCACGCCGGACCAGACGGGAGGTGTTTTTCATAAAGTTAAAAGCCTGGACATCGCGCTCGACGATTTCCGCGATGCCATGAACGCTTGCTTCATCCAAAGTGTTTCCGGAACTGAGCCCGTTGGTGCTGGTGCCGAAAATTCGCTGGCCCTGGTTTTCGTTGAACGGCGAGAAAATCAGCTCGGCAGGTACGGCAAAGGTTTTTCCGCTGGCAATGTCCTGAGCATGGACGCACACCAATGGCCCATCAGGGTCGATAGGCACGCCAAGGATTGGGCAAAAATCCACGAAATCGTAATCAAAGCCTGCTTGAGCCGCGACCTCGCGCGGGGTGGACAGGAACACCTCAATGTTTCTGTTCCGATATTCTGCGATGGCAAATTCAATCGCTTCCATGTAGGCACCGACCTGCGCTTCTGCCGCACGCATGCCCTTACCCGCGCTCACGCACAAGGAGCCTTCAACGGCATCAGGACGAATACTGGCGAACACCGGAATACCGATCTTGTCCAGCCACGTCGTATTGGTAACACGGGTAATACCAAACTGCCGTGCAAGTGTTCTGGCATGGGCCAAGGTGTCGGACAGTGATGCCTTACGCAAACTTGAGGTCATGCGAAACATGTTTGAACCCGTTGAAGTATTGAGCACACGCACTGCGTGCTATCCGAATAAACGAATAGCACGCACTTTATTACTTGCTGATTTCTTCAACATCAGCGGTGATCATATTATTGGACTCGTGAATAACAAACCCAGCGCGCATTTGGCCTTCGTCATTCAGAATGTCAGCAAACGCTTCGACAGCAGAAGCGTCGAGGGCGAACGATTCATTAGTTGCTTGATTCATGTGAATATCCTTGAGCTAGTGAGTGCCGTTATCGGCCAGTATTCTTTTAGGTACTGAGGCATTCATTAAATAAATGCGGCAATGTGACGCGCCCTAAAAGAGCAGAAACCTTTTTATAGCCCCCCCCCAAATGCTCAACTACAAGATTTGGTAGGTCACATGGCATCGTTCCTGTTTCAGCCTATTCAAACCCAACTGGTCGGGGTAAAACGTGAGTAACGTTAACTATCGAGTGCCCTGAAAACAGCAAAATAAATCAATGCTGCTTAGGGATGGGCTGAAGTAGCCATGTGTTTCTGGCTGACGTCGGCCACCGCCGACTTTAAGGCCAGTAAAAAAGCGTTGGCAGAACGTATGCACACCAGCCGCACAGCGGTAGATCGGGCGCTGGACCAAAACGATGCAGGCATGACACTGGCAACCTTGGCGAGCGCGGCAAGGGCTTTGGGCCAAAGAGTCGAAGTGCGCCTTGTGCCCAATTGCAACGCAAGACCGCTGATGGCGTAAAAGTCAGGCCAAGTGAACACGATGGAACGAGCGCCACCCACGCAAGTAAGTGCCTATCGCCACTAAGCTAAAACAGCGCGCGCCCACCTGTTCAAACAACGCAAGCCCCGATGCACTGCAGGGCTTGCGTCGCAGCCTCGCTAAAACTCGACAGCACTCACCTCAGCGTACCGGCGGCGCGTACTGGATGCCGCCGTTGCTCCACAACGCATTGAGCCCACGCTTGATCTTCAACACGCTGCCCTGGCCGATATTGCGTTCGAACACTTCGTCGTAGTTGCCCACTTGCTTGACGATCTGCACCACCCAGTCCTTGCGCAGCTTCAGGTCTTTGCCGTAATCGCCGTCGGCACCGAGCAGGCGGGCGACATCAGGGTTCTTGGTGGACTTGGCCTGCTCTTCGACGTTCTGAGAATTGATGCCCATCTCTTCGGCATTGAGCATGGCAAACAGGGTCCACTTGACGATGCTGAACCACTCATCGTCGCCCTTGCGTACCAACGGCCCCAGCGGCTCCTTGGAGATCACCTCGGGCAGCACCACAAACTCATCCGGGTGAGCCATCTTGATGCGCTGCGCATAAAGGCCCGACTGGTCGGTGGTCAGCACATCGCAACGCCCGGCTTCAAGGCCCTTGGCGCTTTCGTCGGCGGTGTCGAAGGTGATCGGCGTGTACTTCATGCCGTTGGTACGAAAGTAATCCGAAACATTGAGCTCGGTGGTGGTACCGGCCTGGATGCAGACGGTCGCGCCGTCCAATTGCTTGGCGCCGGTTACGCCCAACTTGTTGTTCACCAGAAAGCCGATGCCGTCGTAATAGGTCACGCCAGTGAACACCAGGCCCATGCCGGAATCGCGGGAACTGGTCCACGTCGTGTTGCGTGAGATCAGTTCGATTTCACCCGATTGCAGCGCAGTGAATCGCTCTTTGGCGGTCAACTGGCTGAACTTCACCTTGGACGCATCACCAAACACGGCAGCGGCGACCGCGTGGCACACGTCCACGTCGATGCCGGTCATCTTGCCGTTCGCGTCGGGCACGCCGAAGCCCGGCAGGCCATCACTGACGCCACACTGGATAAACCCTTTCTTCTGGATCGCATCCAGGGTGACGCCCGCGTGGGCACTGCCCGCCAGGCCCACGGCCGCAGCCGCAGTGAGCGCGGCCAAAGTGGTTTTGAGGTGTTTCATGCGAGGCACTCCCTGTCGAACTTTATTATTCGGCGCCGCACAGCCCGCGCCGGTTTATAGTGTTGCCGCGCAGTATCGACGGCTTTACTCCCCTGTCACAAACGACCTTTAGGCAAAGGCTCCTTCCGATTTGGAATGAACTGCATGATCTCAAAACGCTTGACCCCTTCGATGACCGCCCTGCAATGCTTCGAAGCCGCCGCCCGCCACTTGAGTTTCACCCGCGCCGCCGAAGAGCTGCACCTGACCCAAAGTGCCGTGAGCAAGCAGGTGGCGCAGCTCGAGGAAATGCTGTGCCACAACCTGTTCGAACGGGTGCGCCAGCGTTTATATCTGTCGCCGGCGGGCTCGCTGTACCTCGCCGAGGTGCACAAGATCCTGACCCAGGTGGACATCTCCAGCCGCTACATCCTCACCTATGGTGGCGAGACCGAGGTGCTGCGCATCGCCACCCAGCCGACGTTCGGCGACCGCTGGTTGGTGCCCAAGCTCAAGGATTTCGCCGCCAAGCACCCGAATATCCACCTCGATGTGCGCAACGAGCTGGAGCCCTTTGACGTGCTGCAGGCCAAGGCCGATATCGCGTTTTTCTTCGGCCAGGGCTCGTGGCCGGGAGCAACCTGCATCGAGCTGTTTCGCGAAGCCGTGGTGCCGGTGTGTGCGCCCGGGTTTGTCACCGAGGGCAGCGATGCTTCGTCACGCCACACGTTGCTGCAATGCACGTCGCGCCCGGAAGCCTGGCATGAGTGGTTTCTGGAACAGGGCCTGCACTCGCAGAACAGCTACCACGGGCCGCGCTTCGATACGTTTTACATGTGCATCCGCGCGGCGCAATCGGGCTACGGCGTGGCGTTGGTGCCGCAGTACCTGGTGGCCGACGAGTTGGCCAACGGCAGCCTGATGACCCCTTGGAATTACGCCATGCCCAGCGCCGGCGCCCACTTTATCGCCCACGCCGAACATGCCGGTGAGGTCCCTAAAGTGAAAGCCTTCCTGAACTGGATGGTGAACTACACACACGCACATCCCGACTTTTAATAATGACCCGGCGACTTTATTTCGTTTGCGACAGGGCATGGCGCGCGGCTTAGATAAAAAGAAGCCCGCCATTGCCGAGTCCGAGATTCATGAGCCGCGAAACCATCAGCCAGTCGATTTCCATCGTTCACCCCATCAGCCTCAGCCATGGCAAGAACGCTGAAGTCTGGGATACCACGGGCAAGCGCTACATCGATTTTGTCGGCGGCATCGGCGTGCTCAACCTCGGGCATTGCCATCCGGGCGTTGTCGCGGCGATTCGCGAACAGGCGACCAAGCTCACCCACTACGCGTTCAATGCCGCGCCGCACGCGCCCTATATCGAACTGATGGACCGCCTGACCGCGTTTATCCCGGTGGGCTACCCCGTCAGCGGCATGCTCACCAACAGCGGCGCGGAAGCGGCGGAAAACGCCTTGAAGATCGTACGCGGCGCCACTGGCCGTACGGCGGTAATCGCCTTTGACGGCGCCTTCCACGGCCGCACCTTGGCCACGCTCAACCTCAATGGCAAGGTGGCGCCCTACAAGCAAAAAATCGGTGTGCTGCCCGGCCCGGTGTATCACCTGCCCTACCCCAGCGCCGACAACGGCGTGACCTGCGGTGAGGCACTCAAGGCCATGGACCGGCTGTTCAGCGTTGAAATCGACGTCGACGATGTCGCCTGTTTCATCATCGAACCGGTGCAGGGCGAAGGCGGTTTTCTGGCCCTGGATATCGAGTTCGCGCAGGCCTTGCGCCGCTTCTGTGACGAGAAAAACATCCTGCTGATCGCCGATGAAATCCAGTCCGGGTTCGGGCGTACCGGCCAGCGTTTTGCCTTCTCGCGCCTGGGTATCGAACCGGACCTGATCCTGCTCGGCAAAAGCATCGCCGGTGGCGTGCCATTGGGCGCGGTGGTCGGGCGTAAAGCGCTGCTCGACAACTTGCCCAAAGGCGGCTTGGGCGGCACCTATTCCGGCAACCCGATTGCTTGCGCGGCCGCCTTGGCGACGCTGGATGCGATGACCGATGAACACTTGAGCACCTGGGGTTCACAGCAGGAAGAAGCCATCGTCAGCCGGTATGCCGCCTGGCGCGAACAGCGCCTGTCACCCTATTTGGGCCGACTGACCGGCGTCGGTGCCATGCGCGGCATCGAACTGGCCAACGCCGACGGCACGCCCGCGTCCAGGCAACTGACCCAACTGCTGAGCCTGGCGCGGGACGCCGGCTTGCTGCTGATGCCCAGCGGCAAGTCGCGGCATATCATCCGGCTGCTGGCTCCGCTGACCATCGAGCCCGCCGTGCTGGAGGAAGGCCTGGATATCCTGGAGGACTGCCTCAAGCAGTTGGCTTAATACCGTGGATTGTTTGGCGTAGGCCACGTTGACGTTGTCCGGCGTGGCGTGTTGCTGCGCGCCAGCCCCAATTCGATGGACAAACCCGTAGCGGCTCAACGACTATTCAGCGCCTACCCATACACCGCACGGAAGCACCCATGCTCGATATCCTCCAAGGCACGCCCCTTTGGGTGTACGCCATTTACCTGTGGATTTGTTACTACGGCATCAAGGCCTGCCTGGGCGGGCGCGAGACTCGTCGTTCGTTGATGATCCTGCCGGTGGTGCTGGTGGTGTGGTCGCTGATGTCGCTGGCGCCTTCGATCCTGTCGAGCAGCGCCTGGGTTGCCGGCGCACTCGCAGGCAGCCTGCTGGGAATGTGGCTGTTCAACGCACGAGGCGCGCGGCTTGATGCCAATGGCGAAACCCTGGTACTGGCGGGCACCTGGAAGACCCTGCTGATCTCGCAACTGTTCTTTGCCGTGAAGTACTACTTCGGCTACCAGCAGGCGGTGCACCCACTGCTATTGAGCACGCACGAGATGCTGGTGGCGGTAGGCGGGGTGTCCGGGTTTACCGTCGGTCTGTTCTGCGGGCGGGCCGTACGGCTGCAGCGGGCGCTGGCTGCCTTGCGCCGCGATAAGGGCATTGTGCTGCCTTGACCTGATCCCTCTACCCACTGAAAATGCGCGACGCTTTTTTGTTCCGTTTATTGAAGTAGTGAAATTTTAATGTCCGATTCTTACACTGAAAAATCCGCCGAAGAGTCCGTAGTCGCCTTGCAATCCAAAGCTGAATACGAAAACGCCATCAATCTTTCACAGCATGTGCCTGCCGCCAAGATCATCAGCGAAATGGTGCTGGACGCGTTTCACACCTCCAAGGAAAGCGACCAGATCCGCGAATTGCGCGTGGCGATCCGCCAAGCCCACGACGCCTTTGACGACGACAAGGCCTACGACTTGATGGGCCAGCTCAAGCAACTCAAAGATGCCGAGGCCGCCGACAACATCGCCCTGGAAGACCTCAGCAGCAAATTCTCGATCAGCCGCCTCTTGTCCAGTTTCAAGGACGACCCCGAGTTCCAGGAGCTGGTCTACGGCCTGGCCCTCAAGGTGCTGAACCAGTCCCACCAGGCCATCAGCAACCCGAGCGCCGGCAAGAGCAAAGCTTCACGGCCCAAGAAAGAAGCCGAAGTGTTTGTCATCAGCAAGGACGGCATCAGCGTCACGCTGCCGCTGCGCACACCGCGCTCCAAGCTCAACGTTGACCGCGAGGCGTTCGAGTTCCTGGGTTTCAGCTTTGTGGGTGAAGGCGATGAAGCGGAGCTCGACGTCGAAAGCTTTGTGGATAACGCCGGCGCTGAGCAGCCGTTGAGCCGCAAGAGCGTGATTACTGCACTGCAGCAACAGACTGCGTTTGATGGGTACAGCATCGCGCAGCAGTAACCCGGTATCTGCAACACAGCTGGACTAAAAATGTGGGAGCTGGCGTGCCTGCGATAGCATCACCGCGGTGTGACGGATACACCGGGGTGCCTGCATCGCAGGCAAGCCAGCGCCCACATTTGATGTGGGTTGCTCAAACAGCTGCATCAGCTCAAACAGTCGCTGCAAACACCTCGCGAAAACGCGCCATCTCCTGCTTGTTCCCCACCGTCACCCGCACCCACTGCGGCCAGTTTTTCCACACCCGCCCGATCAAGACGCCGTGTGCAGCCAGCTTCTCGATGACCTGCTCCGCCGGTTGCTTCACATCGATCATGAAGCAGTTGCTCTGCGACGCGGTGCAGGTAAACCCTCGGCCCTTGAGCCACGCCACGGTTTCATCGCGCAACAGGGTGTTGAGCGCCTTGCGTTGCGCCGGCAGCTTGGGGTCTTCCAGGCTCGCCCGGGCGCCGAGCAACGTCGAGGCAGCCGGCACGTTGTCGCCGCCGAACACTGCCAGACGCTCCAGCAGTGCCGGGGCGCCGATTGCCAGCCCCAGGCGTGCGCCGGCCATGCCGTATATTTTGGAGAAGGTGCGCAGCACCAGCAAATCGTCGTGGTCCTTGACCCAACTGACACAGCTTTGGGCGTCGGAGAAGTCGATGTAGGCCTCGTCCACCACCAGCACACTGCCTTTGGGCTTGTTCGCCAATGCCTGGCGGATCACTTCGGTGGGCGTCACGGTGCCGGTCGGATTGTTGGGATTGCACAGGTACAGCATGCCCGCCTGGGGATCGGCGGCGAGCATGGCTGGCACATCATGGGCGTGACGCGCATCGAGGTTCACTTCCCGCACCGGCGCCTTCCACGACTCGGCCGCCTGGCGCGGCACTTCGTAGGACGGCGTGGCCATTACCAGCCCGCGGCTCGGGCTGGTAAACGCCAATACGGCATAGCGCAAGGCCGCCATGGAACCGGCAAATACCGCGACCTGTTCTTCGGCAATGCCTTGCTGGCGGGCAAACAGGCCGGCCAGGGCATACATGTGGCCGTAGGGGTAACGCCCGGAGCTGCCGATGCCGCGCTGCATCGCCTCGCGAGCGGCGTCCGAGGGGCCATAGGGGCTTTCGTTATAGTTGAGCCGCACCGTGTCAGCCGCTGCCGGTGACGGGCTGGCAACCGCCCAATCGAGGCGCCCCAGCACCGGCAAAGCGGCACCGAAGGCGAGAAGGGACCGGCGACTGACACTGACCATGGGGCTACTCCTTGTAGGCGGGTGATGAATTCGCACAGCACGTACAAAGGAGTATGACGAGGCAGGTGTCGGCTGATTTAGCTCAGCTGCAGCTTCTGCTTCAGGCTCTGCATGACATCCGCCTTGTTCTGCAGGTAGTCACTCAAGCCTCGCGCGCGCAGGTTGCACGCGTCGCAATTACCGCAACCGGCGCCAATGATGCCGTTGTAGCAGGTCAGGGTCTGGTGCTGAACCAGCTCCAGTTGGTGGTGGTAGTCAGCCAGCGCCCAGGTCTCGGCCTTGTTCAGCCACATCAGCGGGGTGTCCAGGCGCAGCGTGTAATCCATACCCAGTTCAAGTGCCTTGTTCAGCGCCTTGACGAACTCATCCCGGCAATCGGGGTAGCCCGAGAAGTCGGTTTCGCACACGCCGGTAATCACGGTTTCAGCTTTAACCTGATAGGCGTAGATCGACGCCAAGGTCAGGAACAGAATATTGCGGCCCGGCACAAAGGTGCTTGGCAGGCTTTCGCCTGAGCTGTTCACGGTCGGCACGGGAATGTTGTCGCGGGTCAGGCTGCTGATGGCCAACTCGTTGAGCAAGGACACGTCCATCACTTTATGAACGGTTGCCCCCAGTTGTTGTGCCAAGCGCTGTGCGACTTCAACTTCCGCCACATGACGCTGGCCATAATCGAAGGTAATGCAGTGCACCTCGTCATACAGCGGCAGCGCCTGGATCAAGCAGGTGGTCGAATCCTGCCCGCCACTGAAGACCATAACGGCTTTTTTACTCATCACGTTGCTTCCTGCATTTGTAGAAGGTGGGAATAGTTTAAAGGGCATGCCATAAAAAACCCCGCGCTTCTTGCGAAGGCGGGGTTTTTTAATGCTTGAACGATCAGTGAGCGTAGGTCAGCAACAGCTCTTTCGGCACTTGGAAATCCAGGGACATCATCACGCTGAGCGCGGTGATGGTGAAGATCGAGAACACGAACAGCTTGCGCGCCCAGACAGTGTCATCCACTGCCTTGTAGCCGGTCCAGGCCATGTACAACCAGTACATGCCCATGGCGGCGGCGACGGCGAGGTAGCTCATGCCGGCGTAGCCACTGAAGGTCAACATCAAGGTCGCCACAAGGAAGGCCAGGATGTAGAGCAAGATGTGTTTCTTGGCGACCTGAATGCCACGCTTGACCGGCAGGACCGGAATCGAAGCAGCCAGGTAGTCATTGAAGCGGAAGATCGCGATGGCATATGAATGCGGCATCTGCCACAGGCTGAACATCACCAGCAGCACCAGCGCGGCCATGTCGAAGCTATTGGTTACAGCCACATAACCAATCACCGGCGGCATCGCCCCCGACAGACTGCCCACCAGCGTGCCGTGAACCGACTTGCGCTTGAGGTACAGGCTGTATAGGCCGACGTAGATGACAAAGCCGATCACGGCAAACAGCGCCGCCAACGGGTTGGCCACCTTGTACAACAGTGCCACACCGGCAACACCCAGGACGGTCGCGTAGATCAGTGCCAGTTTCAGGGAGATAAGGCCCTGGACCAGCACACGATTCTTGGTGCGTTCCATCTTGATATCAATGTCGCGGTCGATGCAGTTGTTGAACACGCAACCGGAAGCTACCACCAGGGACGTACCGATCATTGCCGCCAGGAAGATGGCCAGATCGACATGTCCCTTGGAGGCCAGGAAGAAACCGCCTGCCACAGAAAGCACGTTACCGAAAATGATCCCCGGTTTGGTGATTTGGATAAAGTGCTTAAGCGACATCGGGTCTTACCTCACTTCGCCATCATGAACGTATGGATGCTGAACATGATCCATATCGACAGGCCAACCAGCAGCAGGATCACAAGACCTGCGAACACGAATGCAATCACGTTATCGCGCTGCTCTTTGGAGCGATCCAGGTGCAGGAAGTACACCAGGTGAACCAGAACCTGAATCACCGCGAACGCCAGAACGATCATCAAGGTGATCGACTTCGGCAAGGTTGGGTACATCACCAGGCCGAACGGGATCAGGGTCAGGATTACCGACAGGATGAAGCCGATAGCGTAAGACTTTACGCTGCCGTGGCTCGCATCATGGCTGTCATGGTCATGGGAGTGTGCATTAGCCATTACAGGGTCCCCATCAAGTAGACGACGGTGAATACGCAGATCCAGACCACGTCCAGGAAGTGCCAGAACAGGCTCAGGCAGCTCAGGCGGGTCTTGTTGGTGTTGGTCAGGCCGTGTTTATTGACCTGATACATCATCACCGCCATCCACAGCAGGCCGGCAGATACGTGCAGACCGTGGGTGCCTACCAGCGTGAAGAACGCAGACAGGAAGCCGGAACGGTGCGGGCCGTAGCCTTCGGAGATCAGCAGGTGGAACTCGTTGACCTCCATGCCGATGAAGCCCAGGCCGAACAGGAAGGTCAGTGCCAACCAGCTCAGGACGCCTTTCTTGCTGCCCTTGTAGAAGGCCAGCATGGCGAAGCCGTAGGTGATCGAACTGAACAACAGCAAGGCGGTTTCGCCGAGCACGTAAGGCAGTTCGAAGATGTCGTGGCCCGACGGGCCACCCGCTACGTTGTTTACCAGTACCGCGTACACCGCGAAGATCGACGCAAACAAGATGCAGTCGGTCATCAGGTAGAGCCAGAAACCGAAAACGGTCATCGGCCCCGAGTCGTGGTGATGGTCATCGTGCCCATGGTCATCGACATGGGCGTGTCCAGCATTGGTCACTAAGTTCGACATGGTTTAAGCCTGTTCCAACGAGGTTTCTACACGGTTGGCCGGGATTTTCTTCTCGGCTACCAGGCGAGCGTGTTGCTCGGCTTCGATGCGCTCGATCGTTTCGACCGGCACCATGTAGCCTTGATCATCACGGGCAGCGTGAATGATGAAGTAACCGATAGTGCCAACCAGGCCCACGATTGCCAGCCACCAGATGTGCCAGATCATCGCGAAACCGAACACGGTCAACAGCGCACCCATCACCACGCCAGTGGCGGTGTTGTTTGGCATGTGGATCGGCTCGTAGTGCTTGGGCTGCTGGTACGCAGTACCGTCTTCCTTCGCTTCGGTGAACGCATCGATCGTGTTCGCAGTAGGAATCACAGCGAAGTTGTAGAACGGCGGTGGCGACGAAGTCGACCATTCCAGGGTGTGGCCATTCCATGGGTCGCCGGATTCGCACATGTTCTGCTTGCGATCACGCACGCTCACATACAGTTGGATCAGCTGGCAGGCGATACCCGCAGCAATCATCACCGCACCGAACATGGCGACGTACAGGTACGGCACCCACTCAGGGTTGGTCGTAGCGTTCAGACGACGGGTCATGCCCATGAAGCCCAGAGCGTAGAGCGGCATGAACGCAACGAAGAAGCCCGAGATCCACAACCAGAATGCAGCCTTGCCCCAGCCTTCGTGCAGCTTGAAGCCGAACGCTTTCGGGAAGTAGAAGCTGAAACCAGCGATGTAACCGAATACAGCACCACCGATGATCACGTTGTGGAAGTGAGCGATCACGAACAGGCTGTTATGCAGTACGAAGTCAGCACCCGGGATGGCCAGCAGTACGCCAGTCATGCCGCCGATGGCGAAGGTCACCATGAAGCCCAGGGTCCACAGAACCTGGCTGGTGATACGCAGACGGCCGTGGTAGATGGTGAATAGCCAGTTGAATAGCTTCACCCCCGTCGGGATGGAAATCAGCATCGTCGCCAGGCCGAAGAAGGCGTTGACGCTCGCCCCCGAGCCCATGGTGAAGAAGTGGTGCAGCCAAACCATGAAGCCCAGTACGGAGATCGCGCCGGAGGCGTAGACCATCGAGTGGTGACCGAACAGGCGCTTGCCGGTAAAGGTCGAGATCACTTCAGAGAAGATACCGAACGCTGGCAGGATCAGGATGTACACCTCAGGGTGACCCCATGCCCAGAACAGGTTCACGTACATCATTGGATTGCCACCAAGTTCGTTGGTGAAAATGTGGAAATCCAGGTAACGGTCAAGCGACAGCAGCGCCATGGTAGCGGCCAGGATCGGGAACGAAGCCACGATCAGGACGTTGGCCCAGGTGCAGGTCCAGGTGAAGATCGGCATGTCCATCAGTTTCATGCCAGGGGCGCGCATTTTCAGGACGGTGGCCAGGAAGTTGACCCCCGTCAGTGTCGTCCCGAGTCCTGATAACTGTAGCGCCCAGATGTAGTAGTCCACACCTACGCCAGGGCTGTACTGGATACCCGACAATGGCGGATACGCAACCCAACCGGTCTTGGCGAATTCGCCGACGCCCAGCGACAGGTTGATCAGCACAACGCCGGACACCAGCAGCCAGAAGCTCAGGGAGTTCAGGAACGGATAGGCAACGTCACGCGCACCGATCTGCAGCGGCAAGGCAAGGTTCATCAAGCCGGTGAAGAATGGCATCGCCATGAAGATGATCATGATCACACCGTGAGCGGTGAAGATCTGGTCATAGTGTTCAGGCGGCAGGTAGCCAGGCGAACCCTCGGTGGCCATGGCCAACTGGGTACGCATCATGATGGCGTCGGCAAAACCACGCAGCAGCATGACCATGGCAACGATGACGTACATGACACCGATTTTCTTGTGGTCGACAGACGTCAACCACTCGGTCCACAGGTAGGTCCATTTCTTGAAATACGTGATTGCAGCAAACAGTGCCAGACCACCCAGCGCGATCATGGCGATGGTCACCATCACGATCGGCTCGTGGAACGGGACCGCATCCCAACTTAATTTACCAAACATCGTTTACTCCTCTGCCCCAGCAGTTGAATGCGAGCCCGTGTCAGAACCTTCAACCGCGGCCACTTCTTTCTTCTCGTGCTTGACCGGCTTGCCTGGCTTCATACCTTCGTACTTGTCGACGATTTTCTGAAACAGGTCCGGCGTGTACGCGGAGTACAGAGCGGCTGGGTTGTTCTGGCTTGGTTTGGCAAGGGCATCGTATTCAGCTTGATCAAGCTGTTTAGGTGCGGCCTTGACTTTGGCTACCCAGGCGTCGAAATCTTCCTGGCTTGTCGAGATCGCTTTGAATTTCATGCCGGTGAAGCCAGCGCCGCTATAGTTGGCGGAGATGCCTTCCATTTCAGCTTTCTGGTTGGCGATCAGGTGCAGCTTGGTCTGCATGCCTGCCATTGCGTAGATCTGGCCGCCCAGAGCTGGGATGAAGAACGAGTTCATCACGGCGTCGGAGGTGATCTTGAAGTTCAGCGGAGTGTGTTCCGGGAACTGGATTTCGTTAACAGTGGCGATACCCAGGTCCGGGTAGATGAACAGCCACTTCCAGTCCAGCGCAACCACTTCGATGTTGATCGGCTTGACGTCGGATTCCAGCGGACGGTACGGGTCCAGTGCGTGGGTGGACTTGTAGGTCACATAACCCAGGGCAATGATGATGAGGATCGGCACCAGCCACACTGCGACTTCGATCTTGGTGGAGTGCGACCACTTCGGCGCGTAGGTCGCGCTGGTGTTCGACGCACGGTATTTCCAGGCGAAGGCGAAGGTCATGATGATCACGGGGACCACGACCAGCAGCATCAGCAGGGTGGCGGTGATGATCAGGTTTCGTTCATCCAGACCGACCTGTCCTTTTGGGTCGAGCAAGGTCCACTTGCAGCCTCCCAGCATTAACATCATGCCAAGCAGCGGCAAAAAGCCTAGTAATCGGGGGTACCTGTTTTTACTCATCTCACGACCTCTAAAGCAGCTTGCGCAATGCAGTTGGGTTTTGATCGCCAACACTTCACCCTGCCAAGGGTTGGCATTTCTCTTCGATTGAATAAGAGCCTGCCCGGCACGCCATAAATGGACGTTTCACGGACCTGCGGTGAGTTCTTATTCGATTTCGTGGTTAAAGGCCTTGTTACAGACCAATTCCATTTGGTGCGGAAAGTTGAAAGGCTGCCGGAACCTGGGGTCGCACAGAGCCATCCCTCTGCCCCTCGACCGCTCCAATGCTCAAATATTGAACAGCACCGGACATCCAGTGCGGGCGATTGTAGTTAGCTAGCGATGTATAAACCATGTCTTATAAAGAAATAATTTTTATCGATTCCAGCAACAATCCTTCACCATTCCTGCAAAGGTTCGCGATCTTATCGTGTTCGATTCTCCACAAAAACCACAAAAATTGCCGTGTTATTGAGCACAGCCCCTCAACCCTTACACGCTGTAAGGGCATGCAAAACGCATCCAAGTCCCCATAATACAAGGCATTCGGACATCACCGAACGGCTCGAACCATGCGGCACTCGCGGCATCATTCAAACCACGAACTGACAGCACAATTTGGCCGTGTGGCGCAAATTTAAGGGCAGGCCCGACGCACCAGAAACGTCCTGCGGCGGCTTCCGTGTGACAACATGTCGCACGCTGCGCGCACCTCAAGTTGCCCCTCGTCACAGCGCTTTCACAAATCCCTACAAACAAAAACGCCCCGGCCTTCCTTCAAGGAGGGCCGGGGCGTTTCAGTGAACGGGCTCAGGCGTTGGGTCGACGATTCCGGTAAATGCCCAGTGGCACCAGAATCACCGTCAGCACGAACGCCACCAGCGCCCATTGCGCCAGCGACAGGCCGAGGATCGGCGGGTACGGCGTGCTGCAGAAGCCATCAACCTGGAACCCCAGCGGGAACACCTTGGCCAGCGGCAAGTCATCAACAATCGGCTGCAGCACATCGATGCCGCAGCTGACTTGCGGGAAGAACTGGGTGTACACATGGTGGCCGGCCGCAGCGACGCCGCCCAGCGCACTGAGTACGACCAACCCTTCAAACAGCGTGACTGCGCCTTTGCGGCGCATTGCAGCCCCGATGAACGCAAATACTGCAATCAACAACAAGGCATAGCGCTGCAGGATGCACAGCGGGCACGGCGCCTCGCCCAACACGACTTGCATGTACAGCGCACCGCCGATCAGCGCCAGGCAGATGATGCCCAGCAACACCAGAAAGCGCTGCTCCCTGCCTATACGCAATTCGTCACTCATCCCCGTTTCCCTTTACCTGATTATGGTTTATGCCTGATGGCCGCAAGTTTACACACAGGGGATGGTTAAAACAGAAGGGGGTTAACAGCGGATTAATCAGGGGGAAATGGAGGAGCAATGTGGGAGCGGGCTTGCTCGCGAAGGCGGCGTGTCAGTCGACATTTAAAGTGACTGATCCACCGCTTTCGCGAGCAAGCCCGCCCCCACAATTGGGCAGCGTCGTTTCCGGACAATTATTCCAGCGCCGCAGCCGGGCCGAAGAACTCGTAACGGGCTTGTTGCTCGGGAACGCCCAGAGCCTTGAGGTGGCGTTTGATCGCCACCATGAAGCCTTTAGGGCCCAGGAAGTAGGCGTCCAGGTCGCGCTGTTCGGGCAACCATGCCGCCAGTTGCTCCTGGCTCAGCATCCCGACCTTGTCCGCCGCAGGGCTTACGCCGTCGTCCTCGGCATAGCAGTAAAAGCGTTTGAGTTGCGGGTGCCTGGCCGCCAGGGCGTCCACCCAATCACGGAACGCATGCACCCCGCCGTTACGGGCGCAGTGGATAAAGTGCACCGGGCGCTCAGTCGCCAAGGCCGCTTCGAGCATTGGCAGGGTCGGGGTAATGCCCACGCCACCGCTGATCAACACCAGCGGTTTATCGCTGGCGACCAAGGTGAACTCACCCGACGGCGGGAACAGGTCAATGGTCGCGCCGACGTGCATTTGGTCATGCAGGAAGTTGGACACCCGGCCACCGGCCTCGCGTTTGACGCTGATGCGGTAAAGGCCCGCGTCGCTCAAGGCTGACAAGGAGTAATTACGGCGCACTTCTTCGCCGTCAACCACCAGCTTCATGCCAATGTACTGGCCCGGCGCGGCGGCCAGGATCGGGCCGTTGTCCACCGGGGCAAAATAGAACGAGATGATCTCGTCACTCTCCTCCACCCGCTTCACCAGCAGGAACGGCCGTGCACCGCGCCAGCCGCCCGGGGCCTGGGCTTTTTCGTCGTAGATGGCGGCTTCGGCGCCGATCAGGATGTCGGCCAACTGGCCATAGGCGGCGCCCCAAGCGCTCAGCACCTCAGGCGTGGCAATTTCGTTGCCGAGCACTTCGGAGATGGCACGCAGCAAGCAGGCGCCCACAATTGGGTAGTGCTCCGGGAGGATTTGCAAGGCCACGTGTTTGTTAATGATCTTGGCGACCAGGTCGCCCAGTTGGTCCAACTGGTCGATATGCCGCGCGTACATCAGTACGCCATTGGCCAGGGCGCGGGGTTGGTCGCCGTTGGCCTGATTGGCCTGGTTGAACAGCGGGCGAACCTGCGGGTACTCGCTGAGCATCATGCGGTAGAAATGCGTGATCAGCGCTTCGCCGCCGCTTTCCAACAGGGGCACAGTGGATTTGACGATGGCACGGTCTTGGGCACTAAGCATGGCAGACTCCTGGGTCTTATTACTGAATGCCTTTACTTACTCAGTATTCATGCCAACTTATTATTGTTTATTTTTCAATGACTTAAATATTAAGTAGTCAATATGACTTCCTACGCAATATAGTCACAAGGACTACAAGGAGTCATTATGACTGCGCAATCGCTGCTCACCACCCTGCTGCCCCTCGTCGCCGACCTGTCCCGCGAACTGCCCGAAAGCGAGCGCTATCGGCGCCTGCTGCAAGCCATGCGCGCCCTGCTGCCATGCGACGCCGCTGCGTTGTTGCGCCTGGACGGTGAATGGCTGGTGCCCCTGGCGGTGGATGGTTTGAGCCTCGACACCCTCGGTAGGCGCTTCAAGGTCAGCGAACACCCGCGCTTCGCCGTGCTGCTGAGCAGCCCCGGGCCTACCCGTTTTGACAGCGACAGCGAACTGCCCGACCCCTACGACGGTTTGGTCGATGGCCTGCATGGGCACCTGCAAGTGCACGACTGCATGGGCTGCCCGCTGTTTATCGACGACAAACCCTGGGGCCTGCTGACCCTCGACGCGCTGGACACCGAGCGTTTCGAGCGCGTCGAACTGGATGCCCTGCAAGCCTTCGCCAGCCTGGCGGCGGCCACGGTCACCGTGGCCGAACGTATCGAGCGCCTGGCATTGCGCGCCGAAGATGAGCATCAGCGTGCCGAGATCTACCGCCAGGCCAGCGGCCAGCAGCACAAGGAAATGATCGGCCAGAGCAAGGCGCACAAGCGTCTGGTCGAGGAAATCACACTGGTCGGTGGCAGTGACCTGACCGTGCTGATCACCGGCGAGACCGGCGTGGGCAAGGAGCTGGTGGCCCAAGCCATTCACGCAGCATCGCCCCGCGCGGATAAGCCGATGATCAGCCTCAACTGCGCCGCCCTGCCGGAAACCCTGGTGGAGAGCGAACTGTTTGGGCATGTGCGCGGCGCCTTTACCGGCGCGCTGAATGAGCGTCGCGGCAAGTTCGAGCTGGCCAACGGCGGTACCTTGTTTCTGGATGAAGTCGGCGAATTGTCGCTGACCGTGCAGGCCAAGCTGCTGCGCGTGCTGCAAAGTGGCCAGTTGCAGCGCCTCGGTTCGGACAAGGAACATCAGGTGGATGTGCGCCTGATCGCCGCGACCAACCGCGACCTGGCCGAAGAAGTGCGCAATGGCCGCTACCGTGCCGACTTCTATCACCGCCTGAGCGTGTACCCGCTGCAAGTGCCGGCGTTGCGCGAACGCGGTCGCGATGTACTGCTGCTGGCGGGGTTCTTCCTGGAGCAGAACCGCTCGCGCATGGGCTTGGGCAGCCTGCGCCTGAGCAGCGATGCCCAGGCGGCATTGCTGGCCTATAACTGGCCGGGCAACGTGCGGGAGTTGGAACATTTGATCGGACGCAGCGCACTCAAGGCCCTGGGTAACTGCCGCGAGCGTCCGAAAATTTTGAGCTTGAATGCGCAAGACCTGGACCTGCCCGACGTCAGCGCGCCGCCGGAGATCGAAGCCCAGGCCGAGGCAGTCCCGGTTGTCACCGGCGACCTGCGCCAGGCCACCGAGCATTACCAACGCCAAATCATCAGCGCCTGCCTGGAACGCCACCAGCACAACTGGGCCAGCGCCGCCCGCGAACTCGGCCTGGACCGCGCCAACCTGGGCCGCATGGCCAAGCGTCTGGGCCTCAAATAAACCAACGGGGTTGCCAAGCGGCGGTAGACACCTCGGTCCATGTGGGAGCAAGCCCCCTCCCACATTAGATTGCCTTCGCCTTGTAGACAGGGGTCACAGGCTTGGGCTTACGAAACACCAGCACATTCCCCAACATCACCAGCACCAACCCCATCAGCGCCGGGGCCGTCCACTGATACCCCTCGGCAAACGCCGACACATTCAGCGCCACCACCGGGAACAACACCGTGCAGTACGCCGCGCGCTCCGGCCCCATGCGGCCAACCAGCGTGAGGTAGGCGGTAAAACCAATCACCGACCCCGGAATCACCAAGTACCACAATGCGCCGACATAACGCGCACTCCAATCCATCTCGAACGGAATCCCGCGCACCGCGCAGTAGGTTGCGAGCATCGCCGAGCCATACGCCATGCCCCAGGCATTGGTGGTCAGCGGCTTGAGCCCGGCCTTCTGTTGCAGGCTGGAGAGCATATTGCCCGCCGAAAAACACATCGTGCCCAACAAGGCCAAGCCCAGGCCGAGCAAGGTCTGTGGGCTGGCGGTGTGCCCCGCCAATTCCGGCCAGAACAAGAAACCCAGGCCCATCAACCCGAGCGCGCCGCCCATCAACACGTTCCGCGCAACCCGCTGGCCAAAAAACACCCGGGCATTGAGGGCGTTCCACAGCGTGGCCGTGGAGAACACCACCGCGACCAGGCCACTCGGAATCCACTGGCTGGCGGTGAGAAAGCACATGAAGTTGACGCAGAACAGGCACAGCCCTTGCGCCAGGCAGATCAGGTGCCCGCGACGGTTCATCACCTGCAACTTGCGACTCAGCAGCAACAGTACAAACAGCACCAGCGCCGCCAGGCCAAACCGGTAGACGATCGACACCGGAATCGCCACGACGCCCAGCTGCCACTTGAGTGCAATCCACGTGGTGCCCCAGATCAGCACGGTGAGTAAATACAGGAAAAGGTTCATAGCGGGCTCCGTCGATTGAGCCACAGTGTCACCCGCCAACCCGGGAGCGCTCTTGCACATTCTTGCGCTTTTGTCGGGCAGTGGGCTCACAGCGCCAGCGGCGCGGAGTAGGATGCAAGGCGTCGGAGAGCACACGCCATGCCTGATCTGGAATCCCTGCAAGTCTTTCAAGCCCTCAACCGCTCGCCCAACGCTCGCCTGGAAGCCTGCGCCGAGCTCGGTGACGGCTTGTCTGCGGCCTTGTGGAGCAACCATCACGACTCGCAGGATTACCAGGCGCCCAGCCATCACACCTTGTCCTGCTACATCGGCGGCGGCACCGGCACCTTTCGCCGCGACCAGCCGGGCACCAAGGGCGGCCCCGACAAGCTGTGTATCCTGCCGGCCGAACACCAGTCAGCCTGGGTGATTAACGGCGAGATCCGCCTGGCCCACGTGTATTTCAGCCCGGAACAATTCGCCCTCGGCTGCGTCACCCTGCTCGACCGCGAACCACGCGAACTGCAACTGCGCGAAAGCACGTTTCTCGAAGACGCAAGCCAGGCCCGGCGCTTTCACCAATTGATCGCCCTCAACTGGCACGAGCCCGCCGAGCGCCTGCTGACCAGCAGCCTGGCCCATGAAATGCTCAGCCACACCTTGCTCAGCCAGGTAGGCGCGCGCGACGGCCTGCGCCTCAAAGGCGGGTTGGCCGCGCATCAGCGGCGGCTGTTGGTGGACTACATCGACCACCACCTGGAGGACCCGATCAGCCTGGGGCAACTGGCCGGCCTGTGCGCGCTGTCGGAATACCATTTCGCGCGGATGTTCCGCCAAAGCTTCGGCTTGCCGCCCCATCAATACCTGCTGGCGCGACGACTGGTTCGTGCACAAACCCTATTGCGCGGTGGCGCCCTGCCCCTCGGTGACATTGCCTGGATGTGCGGTTTCTCCAGCGCCAGCCACTTCACCCATCGTTTTCGCCAAGCCATGGGCGCGACGCCCGGTGAATACCGCCAGGCCTTCTGCACCGCCTGAACCTTCAGCCCCGCATCAAGCCCAACGTCTTGGCTTTGGCCACCGCCTGGGTACGCCGCTCCACGCCGAGTTTGCTGTGAATACGCCGCGCATGGGTCTTGACGGTGTGCAGCGAAATAAACAGCCGATCGGCGATTTCCAGGTTGGAGTTGCCAAGGGCGATCAAATGCAGCACTTCCAGCTCGCGTTGGCTCAGGGGGTTTTCCGCCACGCCGCCGGGCGACGCCGGTGTCTCCAACCCCAGCTCACTCAATAACCCGGGCGCGCGCAAGCGCAGCTCGCGAATGGCTTGCTGTACCTGGCAACGCGCCGCCAGTTCCAAGCCGGTTTGCAGGGCGTGACGGGCCAGGGCCGTATCGCCCAGGCGCCAGGCCACTTCGCCCAGCACGAGGTGCAATTCGGTTTCCAGGCACAGCATGCCGCGTTGCCGGGCGGTGTCGAGCAAGGCATTGAGCCGCACCATGGGTTGGTCGGCGCAGCCCAGCCGAACCTCGGCCAGCACCAGCAAATACTCCAGGCGTGGAATCAATTCCAGCGTGGCCGGCGGTGCCTGTCGGGCCTGCGGCCCACGGAAGTGGCGCAACACCCGGCGCACCGCCTCCACGGTCAAGTCGGCGCGGCCCTGCTGCAACCAGAAGTGCCCACTGACCAGCAGCAACACCGCGCGATACACCGAGTCCGGCACCTGGCGTTGCTGCATCAAGCGCTCGGCTTCGCGCAGTTGAATAAAGGCCTGGGCGTAATCGCCATGGTTGGCCGCCAGCAGTGCCAGGCCGAGAAACCCGTACAGCACGCGTTTGTCCTGGCTGTGCAGACACATCGTCAGCCCGGCCTCGAAACACTCGCCGGCGAGTGCGTCCTGCCCTTGGCGCAGCGCCAAATGCCCGCGCCGCAGGGCGATGCGCCCCACCAATGGCCCGGCCTTGAGCCGCTGCTGCATCAGCATCGCCTGCACATTTTCGAGCAGGCTTTGCGCCCGATACGGGGCGCCGCGTTGTTCCAATAATTGCGCGTGATCCAGCTCCAGCAACGCCTCCAGTACCAACGAGCCGTGGGCCCGCGCCAGGCACAGGGCTTCGCGGTTCAACGTTTGGCCGACGTCCAATTCACCGCGCAGCAAGGCTTGCTGGGTCAGGCCCGAGAGGCACATCACCCGCGACGTCCAGGCGTTATCGGGCAAGGCTTGCAAGGCCTCCAGAAAATGCTCGCGGGAACGCTCGGCATCGCCGCCCAGATGCAACAGCCAACCCCATTGCGCCTGCCAGCGGGCCAACAAATGGCGCTGTTGCGCTGCGCTGGGTTGCGGGGCAAATCGGGCAAGCTGGTCGATGCACACGCCCGCCTGGTCAAAACGCCCGGCAAACAGCAGCGCCGCCGTCAACAGCCCCACCAGTTGCGCGGAACCGAGCATCAAGTCATCGCCATGCTGCTCATGCAGGCGCAACAGCAGCAGCGCGTTCTGCTGGCGGAACAGGTCTTCAAAACTGAAGTGCTGTAACAGGCTCACCGCCACTTCGTACTCTTCGGCCAGCAAGGCCTGTTCAAACGCGGCTTGCCAGTCGCGCTCACCGATAAACCACTGGCAGGCACGCCGATGCCAGGAGCGCTTGGCCGGCCAGGGCTCATCGCATAGCAATCGCGCCAGCGGCGGGAACACTTGAAGCCAATCGGTGGTGCCTTCCCATGGCTGGATAAATGCACCCAGTGCCTGCAACTCCCGCAGGTACTGATCGCCGTCGCCAGAGCCGAACAGGTGCTCACACAAGCTCGGGTTGAAACGCGGCAGATGCGCCAGCACACGCCAGGCATCCGCCAGTTCGACCGGCAAGGTACTGAATAGCTCGTGCTGCAGGTAGTCGAGCAGGGTCTTGTCCGGATGACCGTCGCCCAGCAGGGCGATACGCACACCCGCACACCAACCGGCGCTGAACTGCATCACGCTGTCGACAGTCAGCCCGGGGCCAAGCAATTGCTGGACCTGCGCGGGGCTGAATGCCAACTCACTGCATTCCAACAACTCATCGTCGAGCAACAGCCGTGGCCAGTTGCACACCGGCCGGCGTCGCGCGCCCAGCCACCAGGTCAGTGCGGGGTTGGCGACGTTGAGTAAACGATCGAGCAACGCGTCCAGCCCAGGCGCGGGCAGACGGCAGAAGTCATCCAGAAATATCCAAGCCGCGTGCTGCCAGCGGCTGAGGTCGAGCAACAAGCTGGCTTCATCGACAAAGGGCAGCCCCAGGTTGTGCGCCAGACGCTCACAAAATTCGTAGGGGCTGAGGACCGCGCCATTGAGCGGCAGCCAATAGACCTGGCAGCCTTTCGGCGCCTGCAACGCACACTCTGCGAGCAACGCACTCTTGCCACTGCCGCCCGGCGCGCAGAGCAACTTGACCCTGACGGGCGCTGCGAGCAAAGGCTCGGTCAGGCGCGGGCGCAACAGATGGTGAGCGGACAGCCGTGGCATGAATCCAGGACGGTCCAGGCAGCGTGTCATGGCGGTCATTGCTGCATCCTGCTTTTTATTGTTATGCAACCTGACGCCTACCCTAGTCCTGTGGTCGGCGGTTGTTGAAGAAGTATTCAGCGGGGTGATTGGCAGGCATAAAAGAGCCGGGATTCCACTTCACCCTAAAGTGGAAGACGGTCACTGTGGGAGCTGGCTTGCCTGCGATGGCGATGTAGCAGTGACAGGTGGGCCGGCTGACCCACCGCTATCGCAGGCAAGCCAGCTCCCACAGGTTGATTGCATTTCAAATGGAAGATCAGCGAACGCCCGTAGACCTCAACGCCGCCGGCGTGTAATCCGCCGCCTTGGCCGCAAAGCCGAACACGAAGCTGCTCTTCTCCTCATTTTTCATCCCCAGCGCGATGTAGCGACCGGCGATGATGTCGTACAGGGTTTCCACGGTGTAGGCCGGCACCTGGTGGTCGTAATAGAACTGCGCATGGCCTTCGGCAACACGCCACAGCTGGCCACGGCCGTCGTAGTGGTCCACCAGCGCGACTTGCCAGCTGTCCTCGTCAATGTACATGTGGCGCTTGGCGTAGATATGCCGCTCGCTCGGCTTGACGGTGCCGACCACTTCC
The DNA here is from genome assembly GCF_050915955.1 of Pseudomonas sp. UBT. NCBI lineage: Bacteria > Pseudomonadati > Pseudomonadota > Gammaproteobacteria > Pseudomonadales > Pseudomonadaceae > Pseudomonas > Pseudomonas sp. UBT. Next base: position 654,711 of record NZ_CP168079.1, read on the forward strand.
CACACCCGGTGCAGCTCGTAACGGGTGAGGTCCTGGTTGATATGCCCGGCCTTGATGATGTCGTCGTACTTGAGGGTCGGCGAGTCCAGCTTGTAGCTGTTGTAAGGGATGTACATCTCTTTTTTGCCGACCAGTTTCCAGTCATAGCGGTCGGGAGCGCCGGAGAACATGTCGAAGTTATCGGTGGTGCGCAGGCCGTCGGAGGCAGTGCCCGGGCCGTCATACGACACTTGCGGCGCTCGGCGCACACGGCGCTGGCCGGCGTTGTAGATCCAGGCCAGGCGCGGTTCTTTCACCTGGTCGAGGGTCTCGTGCACCAGCAGCACGTTGCCCGCCAACCGCGCCGGGGCGGTGACCGATTGTTTGAAAAAGCTCAACACGTTGGCCGCCTTGGCCGGGTCGATATCCGGGATAGCCTGCGGCACCGCCACTTCCTCCTCGAAGCGGATCGGCGTGTAGCTGCCGTTCGTCTGCGGGGTGGCCTGGGTGATGATGCGTTTCAGGTTGCCGCCGTGGTAACGGGTGATGTGGTTCCACAGCACTTCCACGCCATTCTTCGGAATCGGGAACGCGTAGTAGCGGTTGCCGGTGAAATTCTCCAGGCCGTTGCCGTCGTTGATCGCGTGCACATTCAGGGCGCTGCGCTTGATCGACTCATAGATGTCCGGCGGCAGATTGACCGTGCGGTGCGTCGGGTACACCGGGATCTTGTAGGTCTCGGGGTAGCGCTTGAACATCGCCACCTGGCCGTCGGAGAGTTTGGCCTTGTACTTGTCCACCGTGGCGGCGGTAATCACGAACAGCGGTTTTTCATTGGCAAATGGGTCGGCGAGAAAGCCCTTGCTGTCCACTGCGCCGGCGTTTTTCGGGATGCCGCCCGTCCAGGCCGGGATTGAGCCGTCGGCGTTGCCGGCTTTTTCGGCGCCGACCGGCGTCAGGCTGGTGCCGAGCTTGGCGGCCTCTTCGGGCGACACGGCGGCCAAGACTTGGGCAGCCAGCATACTCAGGGCCATCACTGCAAATAGCTTACGCATAGGTTCTTGTCCTTCCTTAAACCAAGTCAGAAGTTCACGCCGAAGCTGAGGGCGATAAAGTCGCGATCGGTGAGGGTGTTGTAGTCGCCGCCAAAAAAGTCGGTGTAGCTGAGGCTGGCGGTGTAGGTGTTGCGGTAGTCCGCATCCACGCCGACGCTGATCGCCTTGGCGCCTTCATTGAACAGGCCGTTGGGGCCATAGCCGCTGACGTCCTGGGACCAGGACAGGTTGGGCTTGAGGTTCACCCCGGCAAACACGTTGTTGTAGTCAAGGATTGCCCGGGCGCGATAACCCCAGGAGTTGGCCGTGACGAAACCATCGGTGTCGCCGCCGAAACCGTAGGCGCCGTACACCGAATCACGGCCGTAGCGCAGTTTGGTTTTGGATTCCAGCCCGCCGACGTGCACGAAGGCCGCCTCGCCCACCAGGGTCAGGCGTTCGGCGCCCAGTACCTGGTCGAAGAACTGGGTCATGGTGCTCTGGATCTGGGTGATTTCCTTGCGGCGGTAGCCTGAGTTATCCGAGCCGAACGAACTGCGGATCGGCGAGGCGGTTTGGCCGGCAATCGGGTTGACCAGCGCCAGGGTCAGGTCGGTGGTGTTGAGTTGCACCGGCGCATTCGGGCGATAGCTGATTTCGCCGGTCCAGGCCGTGCCGGTAGGCAAGGTGGTGGAGAAACTCGCGCCGTACAGGCGAATGTCTTCCGGGTAATCGAGGTAATACTGGCCACGGCCGAGCATGGTGCTCTGGGCCAGGCCCGAGCCGCTGCCGGGTGCGATGGCGTTGGCGGTCGCCGCGATACGCCCGATGGTGGCCAGGTTGGTGTTGGCGGTGATCGTGCCCACGGTGGGTGTGCGGCTGTGGTAATTCATGAAGTACAGGCCGTACTCGGTGTCATCGCCGAGCCAGCGCAACGCCGCGCCGAACTGGCCGCCATCGCGGGCTTCACGGTCCGATGCACGTTGCACGACCACACCTTCGCGCGTCACCTGGAAGCCCTGGCCGAACGCTGCGGCCACCGGTTGCAATGGCGCAATCGCCGGGCTACCGACGGTGTAGTTGCCGTTGCAGCCATGGGCCACCACGTCGTTACCGAAGAATGTGCCGCAGTTATCCACCACGGTGTTTTCCCAGTTCAGTTGGTAGAAACCTTCCACCGACAGCTGATTGGTGAGGCTCTGGGAGGCGAACAGCATGTTCACCGGAATCAGGCCTTCCTTGATCTCGGCACCCGGGCGGCGGAAAGCCGACACGTCGATCGGGTTGATGCTGTTGATCGAGTTACCGATAAACGTACTCTCGCCCCAGCTCACCACCTGCTTGCCGACACGCACGTTGCCCGGCAAGTCGCCGATGGAATAGTTGTGATAGACGAACGCATCGAGCAGCTCGTAACCGGAGGAGCGCGCGCCCTCGTCGCGATGGTTATTGCTGATTTGCTTGAATTCGCGATTTTCGTCCTGCAGTTCGAAGTCGTACCAGTATTTGCCGCGCACAAACACGCCGCTGTCGCCGTACTTGAGCTCCAGGTCGTGAATGCCCTTGAAGATCTTGGAGAAGGTTTCGCCCTTCTTGAAGTTCAGCCGCCCGTCATCCCCGGTGGACGCCTGCCCCGTTCCGCCGTTGGGAATCCCCACCAGTTTTTTGTCGGCATCGCGCATGCCCCAACTGGCGCCGACCGACAGCGAGGAATCGAATTGCCCTTCGATTTCGCCAATGTTGAACGACACAGCCTGTGCCTGGGCGCAGCAGCCCAGCGCAACCGCAGTGGCCAGCGCCTGTGGCGTGAAGATGGCGCGCATTGTTGTTTTTGTCATGCGTCTTCCCCGGTGAGTGACAGAAGGCCCCACCCTACTGCCGCTCGTCAGGAGCGATAAGCGCACCAAAGGGGTATTCGCACTGTCGCTCGAAAGGATTAGCAGGGGCTCTGGCCGGGGTTTGGGCGGGGCTATGGATCAGGTGGATGGCGGGTTATCAGGGGGATGGATCGCTCGCTTCAAGACTGTTGCAAATTAAGTAACAGTCCTTGTCATGAACCGCTATTACTCATTTTGTTACAACCGACTATTCTTACCGGGCTTTCAGGGCAAACCGCCCGCTCCCGACTTCGGGAGAAAAGTCGAATTTCAATAGATTGGTCAATGTATTCAATCTGTTACCTGTGTTCACTGACGTTGATTTATCGCTCCTTGATCCAACGTCTTACTTCGGCCGCTGCCTTTGCAGCGGCCTTTTTTATGTGCCAAAAAAACGGGGCGCCCTTAGCGCCCCGTAAGATTAAACAGTGTTCAAGCAACGATCAGAGGCTGAACTTCTGCAAGTTGGCCATCATCTGCGCCAACGCTTCGATCGTGTCCTTGGGGTGCACCGCGCCCTCGAAGTCACAAATCTGCGCCCAGTGCGCCGCCACATCGTCCGGCGAAAACCCGGCCTCCGGGTCGAACCCCACACCCAGGCTGCGTTCCCAACGGGTCTTGCCGATCCAGCCGCCGCCGACTTCGAACAGCCCGGAGGTTTCCTGGCACGCCTCGCTGCCCAAGTACACCACCAACGGGCTGACCAGTTCCGGCTTGAGGCGTTCGAACACTTGCGGCGGGATCAGGCCTTCGGTCATGCGCGTGCCGCCGGTGGGGGCAATAGCGTTGACCAGGATGTTGTTCTTGCGCCCTTCCAGCGCCAGGGTGCGGGTCAAGCCATACAGGCCAAGCTTGGCCATGCCGTAGTTGGACTGGCCGAAGTTGCCATAGATGCCCGAGGTGGACGCGGTGAAGATCACACGGCCATAACCTTGCTCGCGCATATGCGGCCAGGCAGCGCGGGTGACTTTGTAGGCACCTTCGACATGCACCCGGTAAACCAGGTCCCAGTCACTGTCGTCCATTTTTTGGAAAGTCTTGTCACGCAGGATGCCGGCGTTGTTCACCACGACGTCAACACGACCGAAGACGTCGAGCGCGTTCTGCACGATTTTGTCGCCGTCGGTAACGGAGTCATGGTTGGCCTCGGCAATGCCGCCAGCCTCGCGGATTTCATTCACCACCCGGTCGGCGGCCGAGGCACTGGCGCCTTCGCCCTGGGTTGAACCGCCGAGGTCGTTGACCAGCACTTTGGCCCCGTGCCTGGCAAACAGCAGCGCATGGGCCCGGCCCAACCCGCCGCCGGCACCGGTGACGATCACGACCTTATCCTGGAACTGCACTGACTCACTCATACCGAACTCCGCTGGCGACAATGGGAATGGGGTGAGTGTCAGGCACGCAGCCTCTGGTCACAATAAAGTCAGCCGAGGCTGAATGGTGCTCGATAAGGCAGCGGGATGATTACCCCACAACAGCAGGCCGCTCAGGAATAGGCAACACACGGCGCCGGCTGGCCCATTCGCTCGCGAAACTCGAGGTAATGCTTGAGCACCAGCACGGGCGCCTCGATCTGCGGATAGTGGCCGATATTGGCCAGCAACACCGTGTCGGCGTTGGGCACCAACTGATGATAACGCTCCACCATATGGGCACCGGAGATCGGATCGACTTCGCCGTCGATCACCCGCATTGGCACGCCGTCGCGCTGCATTGCCGTCACCCAGCGCTCACGCAGGCGGCGGCGCTGGGGAATATAAGCGATCAGTTTGTGCAGGATGCGCGGGCCGTCATTGCAGCTGATCAGGCTCCAGAAGTCATCCAGAGCACTTTCACTGGGCCGCGTATTCGGGCCGAAAATCTGACTGAAACTATCCGACAAGGCATTCCGCCCGAAGGCGCGGCCGATCATCCAGCCGATGGGGCTAAGCAACAGTTTCTGCACCAGGGCCGGGCGGTGGGTTTCCGGAAACAGCCCGCCGTTGAGGAACACACAGCTGGCCATCGCGAAGCGAGCTTCGTAATGGCGAGCCAGTAATTCCTGAGCGACGCTGTCGCCGTAGTCATGGGCCAACACATGCACCGGCTGCTCCACGCGCAGGTAGTCGAGCAGCGCCTGTTGCAGGTCGGCCTGCGCCAACAGGCAATACGCGTGATCCAGCGGTTTAGCCGAATCGCCAAACCCAAGCATGTCGCACGCAATCACCAGGTTACGCTGGGCCAGGGGCTGCCACAGGTAATGCCAGTCCCAACTGGCGGTGGGAAAACCATGAATCAACAGCAACGGCTCGCCCTGCCCGGCCACCCAGTAACGGACCGTGTGGCCACGAAACACGAACGTCTGGGCACGTTTGCGCCAGGCTCTGAGCGGGATTTCGGCGAGAGGCATCAGCTTTTATACCCGGGATCTTGCACGTCCAATTTACGCAACAGCGCCGGCCACGCCAGTGCACCGCCCATACCTTGGGCGCTCTTTGTGACAGCTGCCACCATCGCCTTGGCGCCCGCCAAAATCTGCGGCTCGATCGCAATCAATTCGGCGCCACCGTTTTGCGCCAATACCTGGATATCGCAGGCGCGCTGAAACGTGAACATCATCAGGAACGTGTCGGCGATGGTGCCACCGCACGTCAGCAGGCCGTGGTTGTGCAGCATCAGGAAGTTGTTGTCGCCCAGGTCCGCCTGCAAGCGCGCCTTTTCTTCGTGGTTCAGCGCCACACCTTCATAGGCGTGGTACGCCAGGCTGGACAACACAAAGGTGGCTTGCTGGCTGATCGGCAACACGCCCTGCTTCTGCGCCGACACCGCAACGCCGGCCGCCGTATGGGTGTGCAGGACACAGACCACGTCATGGCGGACTTCATGGATGGCGCTGTGGATGGTGTAGCCCGCAGGGTTGATCTCGTAGGGGCTGTCCATCAGCTTTTTGCCCGCCTGGTCGACCTTGACCAGACTCGAAGCGGTAATCTCGTGGAACATCAGCCCATAAGGGTTGATCAGGAAATCATCGGTGCCGGGCACTTTGGCGGAAATATGCGTAAAAATCAGATCGTCCCAGCCATGCATCGCCACCAGCCGATAGCAGGCCGCCAGGTCGACGCGGGTTTGCCATTCGGCAGCGCTGACCTGGTCTTTGACATTCTGTGACGATGGAACGGGGGCTAGGCTCACGGTAACAACCTCCTTGGTTCACGTTCTTATTGTTTTTTTGAATGAAGGGCCAGTCTAGTCAGACGCCGTGGCGCAAGTAGTTGCCTTCGCAGCCAGCTTGATGACTGAGCGAGTCAGTCATGAGAATAGTCCAACTCGCGTCAGAGAAGCGCCGCCAATAAAGGCACGGCGAACAGGTTGAGCAAACCCGTCAAGACCATCACCAGCCCCGCGACCGAACCTTCTTCGCCGCCCACTTCCTGCGCCCGGCTGACGCCCGCGCCGTGGGCGCCCACGCCAAACAACGCACCCCGCGCCAGGGGTGTGCGCAGCGGCAACCATTTGAGCAGCACACCACCGAGCATGGCGCCGAACACGCCGGTGAACATCACAAACACGGCAGTGAGTTCCGGTACGCCACCGAGGTCGGAGGATACCGGCATGGCAAACGGCGTAGTGATCGAGCGCGGCAACAAGGACAGGGTCACCGAGCTGTTTAACGCCAATGCCTTGGCCAGCCCGAACGAGGTGCCGATGGAGGCCGCGCTGCCCGCCACCATCCCCAGCAGCAACGCCGACCAGTGGCGCGCCAACAAGCGGCGCTGTTGCCAGATCGGCACGGCAAACGCCACGGTGACCGGCCCCAGCACCAGCATCAACCAGTGCGTGTCGGTGGCGTATTCGGCGTAGGCGGTTTTCATCGGCACGGCCACCGCCAGCAGCAGCGCCGGCACCAGGATCAACGGTGATAGCAAGTAGCGCCCGGTGCGGCGGTAGAGCCAGCGGCTGAAAATATAGGCGCCCAGGGTCAGGGCGAGCCAGAACACCGGCATCAGCTCAAGCTTCACGGCGCATGCTCCAGCGGCAGACCATTTCCACGGTGAAGGCAGTCACCAGCATCACCGACAAGGTACTGAAGCCAATCACCAGCAGGATGCGCCAGCCGTCATTGCGCACCAGGCCACCGTAGTCGAGCAGGCTCATCAGGGCCGGGATAAAGAACAACAGCATTTCTGCCATCAACACCCCGGCGCCCAGCTGCAGGGCGGCCGGCTTGACCAGCCCACTGGCGAATGTCGCCAGCAACAGCCCCAGGCCCACGACGCCACCCGGGATTGGCCAGGCGAACCAGACCGACAGTTGAGTGCCCAGCAGATAGATAGCCAGCAGTACGACCAGCTCCGTCAGCAGGCGGCCAAGATGTTTGAAGGTAAAACGTTTCATGAGCTTTGGGTCCTCGCAGGCCGCCATTTTAAAGAGGCCGCCCTCATCCCCACAGCGAATTGTTAGACTGCATGCTATTCCAAACTGGAATCCTGATAATGGAATTCAAACAGCTGCGCAGCTTCGTCGAAGTGATCCACCGAGGGGGGTTTACCCAAGCCGGGAAAACCCTGCATATCAGCCAATCCGCCGTCAGCAAGCAGGTCGCACAGTTGGAACAGAGCCTCGGTACGGCGCTGCTGGAACGCAACGGCTCACACATCCGCCTGACGGCTGCCGGCACGGTGGTATTGCAGCGCGCAGAGGCCATGCTGCGCCTGCAAAACGAATTGCTCAGTGAACTGGATGATATGCAGCAACTGACCCGTGGCGAGTTACGCCTGGGCCTGCCGCTATTGGCCGGCGATTCGTTGTTTGCGGGGCTGTTCGCCGAATACCGCAGGCGTTATCCGAAGGTCACCATCCAATTGCTGGAGGGTGGCAGTCGCACCATCGAGCAAGCGATTTTGAACGGCGAGCTGGATGTGGGCGGCAGCCTGATGCCCAGCGACCCGGCGTTTGCCTGGCAGGCCTTCTGCGATGAACCGCTGGATGCCTTGTTGCCGATGGATCATCCCCTGGCCGACAACGCCCAAGTGCGCCTGGAAGAATTGGCAGACACGCCGTTCCTGATGTACCAGCGCAGTTTTGTACTCAATGACCGGCTGATGCAGGCATGTCAGCAATTGGGCTTCACGCCCAAAGAAATCGGTCGCAGCGGCCAGGCGGACTTTCTGGCGGCCCTGGTCGCGGCCGGCCAGGGCGTGGTGTTGCTGCCCAGTGTGGTCGCCCGCGGGTTGGTGCGGCCAGGCGTGGTGCGCCTGACACTCAAGGCGCCCGACTACCTGCGCTGGGACATTGCCTTTATCTGGCGTGAGGGCGCTTATCTGTCCAAAGCCGCCCAAGCCTGGCTGGCGTTGCTGCGCGAATTCCCGGTCAACCGCGCAGTGCAGTGACCAACTCGGCCAGCCAAGGCTCGGCGTCGGCTTCCGGAGTGACACTTTCGCTGGCGTCCAGACGCAGCATCGGCAGCACTTCGCGCACGCCCAGCTCGCCAAACAGCTCGCGCATTTGCTCGCCGCCACCGCAGAACGTGTCGCCGTAACTCGCGTCGCCCAGGCCGATGACTGCACCGGGCAGGCCACGCCAGGCGGCGGGCAGTTGGTCGCGAATCATCGAATACAGCGGTTGCAGGTTATCGGGCAACTCACCCATGCCAGTGGTCGAGGTCACCGCCAGAAAGGCTTCAGGGGCAAAGGCCTGCACGTCGGCCAAGCTGGCGCGAGGGTTGTGCCAGGCGTCAAAACCGGCCTCTTTGAGGATGGCTTCAGCGTGGCGGGCAACTTCTTCAGCCGTGCCGTAGACCGAGCCGGAAAGGATGGCGACTTTCATCAATCTGATCCTGTAGTTGAGCGAAAGGGTGGGATATTAGCAGCTGACGCAAATATTTCAGTGCGCACGGTGCAACATTCAAAACTTGCCATAAACTCCAAGCTCTGAAAAACCAGCCATGGACTGCTCAATGATTAACGCCAAGCTGATGCAAATGGTGATTGCTGCTTCCAACGACGGCATCGTCGTCGCCGAACGAGAAGGCAAAGACAAACCACTGATCTACGTTAACCCGGCGTTCGAGCGCCTGACGGGGTATGCCCTGGACGAAATTCTTTATCAGGATTGCCGCTTCCTGCAGGCGGGTGATCGCGATCAGCCGGCGCTGATGGCCATCCGCGAAGCTCTCGACAGCGGTGGATCCTGCCGGGAAATCCTGCGCAACTACCGCAAGGACGGCACGCATTTCTGGAATGAGCTGTCGCTGTCGACGGTTTATAACGAGGCGGACAAGCAGACGTATTTCGTCGGCGTGCAAAAAGACGTCACGGCGCAGGTGAAAGCGCAACAACGCGTCGCGCAGCTGGAGGCGCAAGTGGCTCAGCTTAAAGCGCAGTTGGCAGCACTTGAAACGACGAGCGGAAATAACAAGTTGTAGTAAACGAGGCCTTTAGAGGGATAATGGCTTTTTAGTACCTCATCCTTGAGCTACATCCATGCACCGCGACGCTCTCTTGACGCAGGACGAACTGGATTTTATCCAGGACATGCAGCACAACCCGCAGCTCAATCTGCGGGACGCATGGTCGAGCCTGACCGTCAACGGCGGTGCACAGATTCGCGACTTGCTCACGCGGTTGGCCGCTCACGACCACGTCACCATCCAAGCGCAGTTCGACAACCAGCAACTCACCTTCCCTTTGCACCTGGTGGAGGATGAGTTTCATGCGGTTCACTTGCGCTTGGGGGTACCGAGCATTTTTGAAGACGGCCCGATGATCCGCCCGTGGCGCCTGGCGCTGGAAACACCGGTGGTGATGGAGACCGCCAAGGGCAACCCCGGCGCGCTGTGGGTGCATGAGGTGTCATTCAAAGGCGTGCTGGTGGAGGTTCGCGGCCGGGTCAAACCGCCGAAAACCTTTTCCCTGTGGTTCAGCCCGTCCGGTTACGAGCGTATTGCGCTGCGTGGCACGCTGGAGCGGGAGACCGCCCGAGGTTTATTCGCCTACCGCCTGAGCCAAAGCGATGCGGAGGAGATCGAACGCCTGCGCCAGTTCATCCTGCACCAGCACCGACTGGTCCACCCGCATGTACACGCCTGATATCAGGTATCCAGCCCGCCGCTGAGAAACTGCTGCAAGCGGCGCCGCATCAAGCTGCCTTCATTGCCCAGGCTGCCTACGGAGGAACCCGCAAAATCCTTCTCGGACAAGTCCGAAGCGACACCGGCGAGAAACAGCGGGCAATCCAGGGTCAACGCCAGGCGACTCAAGCGCCCAGCCAGATCCTGATTGTGTGAATGGTTGGAGAAAATAATCAGCGCCTGGGGATGCATTCTTTCACACACCAGCGTCAATTCTTCAAAGGGCTGGCCCATGCCAAGCACCTTCACCGACAGGTCATCGCGACTCATCAGCAACGCCGCCACCAGCAACTCCAATTTACGGCACTCGCCAGGCATGGCTGTCAGCAATACCCGGGGCGCAGGTGAGACACACGCGACCTGCAGGCGCAGAAAGGTCTGTATGCGCAGGAAGGAATCGTAAAAAAGCCACTCGCTGGCTTGGCCGAATCGGCCCTGATGGCGTAGCAGGTCATTCCACAGAGGCATGAGGATATCCTGGAACGCCACGCCAAGCGGGTAGGTCGCAAGAATCTGCCCGTACAGGCTCTCCAACTGACGATCGTCAAAGGCACTGACAGCCTGCACCAACCGCGCCCGCCACTGCGGCCATTCGCTTTCCTCGACGTCATCGCGCTCTGCGCGAACGGCGCTGGCCTGCTGATCATCGCGCGCAAGAATCTTGCCGACCTTGCTCACGGCCACGCCTCGCTCAATCCAATCGAGAATGCGATTGACGGTCTCAATATCAGCGTTGGAGTAGAGGCGATGCCCACTTTCGGTGCGCGTAGGCTGGATGAGGCCATAACGACGCTCCCATGCACGTAATGTGACGGGGTTCACACCTGTCAATCTTGAGACTTCACGAATCGGAAACAACGCTGCGGAATCAGCGCGGTTTTCAGAGGCAATTTCGTGAGTAGGCGCAGTAATTTCGGGCATCAGAGGTCGAAAACGTCCGCGTGAATTTGGAGCCCATTTAACGCCTTAATACTTGTCCTTTTCAAGGGCCTGGATCTTCGGACCAATGTCACTGGCGTAATTTTTCAAAACAGGAATAATCCTTGCCTGTTTTTCAGGTGGTGGCCTAACCCGGCCGCCATCTTTGCGCGTTACCTACCCGGTTCAGCGCACCTGATATTTGGAGATACACAATGTCTACCTCACCCGTCACCTTGATGGTTGCGCGCCGCGTGGCCAAAGGGCGCTATGAAGAACTGATGGCCTGGCTGCGCGAAGGCGAGCAATTGGCCACCGACTTCCCCGGTTACCTGGGCTCCGGCGTCCTTGCACCGCCGCCCAACGATGATGAGTTTCAGATTATCTTCCGCTTCGCCGACGAAAAAACCCTGCACGCCTGGGAGTTCTCCGCGTCGCGCGGCGCCTGGCTAAGCCGTGGCAGCGAGCTGTTTGCCGACCCGTCCGAGCATCGCGTCAGTGGTATTGATGGCTGGTTCGGCGCCGTGGGTGCGCGACCACCGCGCTGGAAACAGGCCGTGGCGATCTGGCTGGCATTTTTCCCGGTGTCGCTGCTGTTCAACTTCGGCCTGGAGCCGCTGCTCAGCGAGCTTGACCTGTTCAGCCGCGTTTTGGTCAGCACACTCGCGCTCACGCCCCTGATGGTTTACTTCTTTATTCCGCTGTCGACGCACCTGCTGGCGAGCTGGTTGCACCCCGCGCCGCCGCGTAAGGTCACCGAAGCTGCTGCGTGAGTACAGGGCTGGCCGGTCGCTGGTATAGTTTCAATCTGCCAGCGACTTGAGCCTCCCATGACTGCAACGAACGCCCCGATCCTGATTACCGGTGCCGGCCAGCGTGTCGGCCTGCATTGCGCCGAACGCCTGCTGGACGAGGGCCATTCGGTGATTTTCAGCTACCGCAGCGAACGCCCAGGCGTTGCGGCCTTGCGTGAGCGTGGTGCGCTCGGCGTGTTTGCCGATTTCTCCAGTGAAGCCGGGATCCTGGCCTTCATCGCCGCACTCAAAACCCATACCGACAGCCTGCGCGCGATCATCCACAACGCTTCGGCGTGGGTCGCAGAAACGCCCGGCGACGAAAGCCGCGCGTTTACCGACATGTTCAGCGTGCACATGCTTGCGCCGTACTTGATCAACCTGCATTGTTCACCTTTGCTGCAACGCTCTTCACCCGCCGATATCGTGCATATCAGCGATGACGTGGTGCGCAAGGGCAGCCGCCAACACATCGCCTATTGCGCCACCAAGGCAGGCCTGGACAGCCTCACGTTGTCATTTGCCGCGCAGTTCGCGCCAACGATCAAGGTCAACGGCATCGCCCCGGCGATGGTGATGTTCAACGAAGGCGATGACGCGACCTACCGCGCCAAGGTCCTGGCCAAATCGGCACTCGGCCTCGAGCCTGGGCCGGAGGTGATCTACCAGAGCGTGCGTTACCTGCTGGACAACCCCTATGTCACCGGTACCACCCTGACCGTCAACGGCGGGCGGCATATCAAGTAAGCCGTTTTTGAGGATGTTGTATGACCTTGTCCCTGCCCCAACACTACCGTGAAATCCTCGAAGGCCTGGGCGAAGACCCGGAACGCGAAGGCTTGCTCGACACCCCCAAGCGCGCTGCCAAGGCCATGCAGTACTTGTGTCATGGCTACGAGCAGAACCTGGACGAAATCGTCAACGGCGCGCTGTTCGCGTCCGACAATGACGAGATGGTGATCCTCAAGGATATCGAGCTGTATTCACTCTGCGAGCACCATCTGCTGCCCTTTATCGGCAAGGCCCATGTAGCCTATATTCCGACCGGCAAGGTGCTCGGCCTGTCGAAACTGGCGCGCATTGTCGACATGTACGCGCGGCGCCTGCAGATCCAGGAAAACCTCACGCGGCAAATCGCCGACGCCATCCAGCAGGTCACCCAGGCCGCCGGCGTGGCCGTGGTGATCGAAGCCAAGCACATGTGCATGATGATGCGCGGCGTGGAAAAACAGAATTCAACCATGAACACCTCGGTGATGCTCGGCGCTTTCCGCGAGTCGAACACCACGCGCATGGAGTTCCTGCAACTGATCGGACGGAGCAAGTAGCAATGCCACAACTTCAACCAGGCATGGCGCGCATCCGGGTCAAAGACCTGTGCCTGCGCACCTTTATCGGTATCAACGAGGATGAGATCCTCAACAAGCAGGACGTGCTGATCAACCTGACCATCCTGTATGCCGCTCAGGAAGCCGTGCGCGACAACGATATCGACCACGCGCTGAATTATCGCACCATCACCAAGGCCATTATCGCCCACGTGGAAGGCAACCGCTTCGCCCTGCTGGAGCGCCTGACCCAGGAGTTGCTGGACCTGGTGATGAGCAACGAATCGGTGCTGTACGCCGAAGTCGAAGTGGACAAGCCCCACGCGCTGCGTTTTGCCGAGTCGGTTTCAATAACCCTGGCTGCAAGCCGCTAGCCGCAAGCTTTAAGCTATAAGCCATACGCATTCCAACTTGCAGCTTGAAGCTTGTGCGCTGAAAGCTGTCTCGAAGAGACCTCTATGAACGACCAACAACGCCTCGAACTCGAAGCCGCCGCCTTCCGCCGGTTGGTGGCGCACCTGGACAGCCGCAAGGATGTGCAGAACATCGACCTGATGAACCTCTCGGGCTTCTGCCGCAACTGCTTGTCCAAGTGGTACAAGGCCGAGGCCGACGAGCGCCACATCGAGCTGAGCCTCGATGACGCCCGTGAAGTGGTGTACGGCATGCCGTACGCCGAGTGGAAAGCCCAATACCAGAAAGAAGCCAACGCCGACCAACAGGCGGCGTTTGCCAAAGGAAAACCCCATGACTGACCTGAACACCCTGCGCGCCAGCCTCGACAGCGGCGAACACCTGTTTGCCGACACACTGGCCTTTATCGCCGCCGGTTACGACTACCAGCCGCAAGCTTTCACCAACGGCAGCGTGGAAAACGCCGCCGGTCAAAACGAAGGCTCGTGCAAGACCCTGGGGCTGGCGCTGCTGGAAGGCTTGAGCGATCAGCAAGCGTTGCTGGCATTTGGTGAGCATTACCGTTCAGTGGTGGCGACGCCTGAGGGCAGTGATCACAGCAATATTCGCGCGTTGATTGCGCATGGTTTGGCCGGTGTGAAATTTGCTGCGCAGCCACTGACCCGCCGCTGATCCAATCTGGAAACGCGGTCCCTGTGGGAGCCGGGCTTGCCCGCGATGGCGATGGTGACTGACACACAGCTATCGCAGGCAAGCCAGCTCCCACAGGGGTTTACGCCGCCAGCTAAATCCTGCGCATAAAAAAACCGGCCTCTCAGCCGGTTTTTTTATTTCAACGGATTTAGAACGCAGCGTCCTTCAAACCGTCGAGGTAACGCTCGGCATCCAGGGCCGCCATGCAACCGGCGCCGGCCGAGGTGATGGCCTGGCGGTAGACGTGGTCGGCCACGTCACCGGCGGCAAAGATACCTTCGATGTTGGTGGCGGTGGCGTTGCCTTCACGGCCGCCCTGCACCACCAGGTAACCGTCTTTGGCTTCCAGCACGCCTTCGAACAGCGAAGTGTTCGGGGTGTGGCCGATGGCGATGAACACGCCGTCGACTTTCAACTCGTCGAAGCTGCCGTCGTTGTTTTTCAGGCGAGCACCGGTCACGCCCATGTTGTCGCCCAGGACTTCATCCAGGGTGGCGTTGAGCTTGAGGATGATCTTGCCTTCAGCGACACGGGCGTGCAGCTTGTCGATCAGGATCTTCTCGGCGCGGAAGGTTTCACGGCGGTGAACCAGGGTCACGGTGCTGGCGATGTTGGCCAGGTACAGCGCCTCTTCGACGGCGGTGTTACCGCCACCGACCACGGCGACCGGCTTGTTGCGATAGAAGAAACCGTCGCAGGTCGCGCAGGCCGAAACACCCTTGCCCATGAACGCTTCTTCGGAAGGCAGGCCCAGGTAACGGGCGCTGGCGCCGGTGGCGATGATCAACGCGTCACAGGTGTAGACGCCGCTGTCACCGGTCAGGCTGTAAGGTTTCTTGGAGAAATCGACTTTATTGATGTGGTCAAAAACGATCTCGGTTTCAAAGCGCTCGGCGTGTTCTTTCATACGCTCCATCAGCACCGGGCCGGTCAGACCGTGGACGTCGCCCGGCCAGTTGTCGACTTCAGTGGTGGTGGTCAACTGACCGCCCGCCTGCATGCCGGTGATCAGCAGCGGCTTGAGGTTGGCCCGGGCAGCGTAGACGGCAGCGCTGTAACCGGCAGGGCCGGAACCGAGAATAATCACTCGCGAATGACGGGTATCAGACATGACTCACTCCTATCGACCACCCGGACAACAAGGCGGCTGGAATAAAAAAGGACCGCGAAGCACTTGGGGAAGGCTTGAACTCGCAGGTCCTGAAAAATAATGGGTGCAGCGTATCGAGGGGGGCAAGATTAAGGAAATACGGAATAACAATCCAGCTCATAGGCGGTCTCTATGCAGTCGGCTCGGTTAATCGACACCTTTGTTACCTTTGATGTCGTCACACCGACCGCGCTTTCGCGTTGAATGCAAAGCCGGTAAGGTCGGCCCGTTCGTCATCCTGCTCGGAGTTCTCCATGCCTGCCCCTGCTCTTTCCGGCCCGCAATACCTGCGTGAAGGCCTCAAACTGGTGTTGAGCCCTGGCCTGCGTCTATTTGTGCTGCTGCCATTGGCGATCAACCTGGTGCTGTTCGTCGGTTTGATCTATTTCGCCGGCCATCAGTTCAGCCTGTGGGTCGACACCTTGATGCCGACACTGCCTGGCTGGCTGAGCTTCCTCAGCTACATCTTGTGGCCGCTGTTTGTCGTGCTGGTGGTGTTGATGGTGTTTTTCACCTTCACCATGCTCGCCAATGTCATTGCCGCACCGTTCAACGGTTTTCTTGCGGAGAAGGTTGAGGTCGTAGTACGCGGCACCGATGACTTCCCGCCCTTCAGTTGGGGTGAGCTGATTGCCATGGTCCCGCGCACCCTCGCGCGGGAAATGCGCAAGCTGGGTTACTTCCTGCCCAGGGCCATCGGCCTGTTTATCCTGTCGTTCATTCCGGTGGTCAACCTGATCGCCGCACCGCTGTGGCTGCTGTTTGGCGTGTGGATGATGGCGATCCAGTACATCGACTACCCGGCGGACAACCACAAGCTGGGCTGGAACGAAATGCTCGCCTGGCTGCGCCAGAAACGCTGGCAGAGCATGAGCTTCGGCGGCATCGTCTATCTGGTGCTGCTGGTGCCGGTGGTGAACCTGCTGATGATGCCGGCGGCGGTGGCCGGGGCCACACTGTTCTGGGTGCGCGAGCAAGGTGCTGAGGCCATGGCACGGCAAAATGTGGCCACGTCATAAATCCATCATCCCAGTGACACAATGACGACATGGCCCACAGTGACACTGTGGGTCATGACGACAGCTTCGCTTCACATCACCCTGATTACCGAAACCTTCCCGCCGGAAATCAACGGGGTGGCCAATACCCTTGGCCGCCTGTGTGAGGGTTTGCGCGCGCGCGGCCATCAGGTGGAGTTAGTGCGCCCGCGCCAGGGTGCCGACCAGAGCCGCCCCAGCGACGACGAATTGCTGCTGTGCCGCGGCTGGCCGCTGCCAGGCTACCCCGGCCTGCAATGGGGCCAGTCGTCGATGCACAAATTGCTGCGACGCTGGACTCGCCAACGCCCGGACGTGCTGTACATCGCCACGGAAGGGCCACTGGGTTTATCCGCGTTGCGCGCAGCGCGTCGTCTGGGGATCAGCGTGGTCAGCGGTTTTCACACCAATTTCCAGCAGTACTCGAACCAATACGGTTTGAGCATGTTGAGCCGTATGGTGACCCACTACTTGCGCTGGTTTCACAACCGCTCGAGCCTGACCCTAGTTCCCAGTGCCAGCCAACGCCTGGAGTTGGAGCGTCGAAATTTCGAGCGTTTGGGGATGCTGTCTCGCGGGGTCGATAGCCAATTGTTCCACCCCGCCAAGCGCGATAACGCGCTGCGTGAAAGCTGGGTACTTAACAGTGATCAAATCGCCGTGCTGCATGTGGGCCGACTGGCGCAGGAAAAGAACCTGGGGTTGCTCAAACGCTGCTTCGAAACCTTGCAAGACACTTACCCACTGCGCCAGATGAAACTGATCATCGTGGGTGATGGCCCGCAGCGGGCAATGATGGAAAAGGAATTGCCCGAGGCGATTTTCTGCGGCGCCCTGCGCGGCGAAGAACTGGCCCGGCATTACGCGTCCGGTGATGTGTTCCTGTTCCCCAGCCTGACCGAAACCTTCGGCAACGTGGTGCTGGAAGCCATGGCCTCGGGATTGGGAGTGGTGGCCTACGACCAGGCAGCCGCGACCCAGCATATTCGCCATGGCTACAACGGCGTGCTGGCGATGCCTGGGGATGAGGATGCGTTTTGCGATGCCGCCAACTGGCTGCTGGAGGATGCCGAGAGCTTGCGCCGCATGCGCTTGAATGCTCGCCAACATGCCAGCCGCCAGGGCTGGCCGGCGATTATTGAGCAGTTCGAGCGCCACCTGCGCGGGGTGTGCGGCGAGCAGCCGGTGATTGCCGCACAGTCGCGTTTGATCTGACAGGGTGTTGGCTGTCAGATCACGCTCGCGGGCGCCACTTACACCAACGTCGTCAACGCCTCACGACTGAACGGCAGAATGTCGCCTTCACGACCTTCACGCACCTTCACGGCCCAGTCCGGGTCCACCAGCAAGGCACGGCCTACAGCCACCAAGTCGAATTCGTCGTTGTTAAGGCGCTCCAGCAGTTTCTCCAGGCTGGCCGGCTGCGCAACCTTGTCGGTGTTGACCATGAACTGCAGGAACTCACCATCCAGACCGACACTGCCGACAGTGATGGTCGGTTTCCCGGTGAGCTGACGAGTCCAGCCCGCCAGGTTGAGGTCTGAACCTTCGAACTCCGGCTCCCAGAAACGACGGGTGGAACAGTGGAAAATATCGACACCGGCGTCAGACAGCGGCTTGAGGAATTCCCCCAGGGCTTCAGGGGTTTGCACCAGGCGTGCGGTGTAATCCTGCTGCTTCCACTGAGAGAAACGCAGGATGATCGGGAAATCCGGGCCCACGGCAGCGCGGGTGGCCTGGATCAACTCGATGGCAAAGCGCGAACGATTGGCCAGGCTACCGCCATATTCGTCGGTGCGCTGGTTGCTGCCTTCCCAGAAAAACTGGTCGACCAGGTAACCGTGGGCGCCGTGGATCTCCACGCCGTCCATGCCGATGCTCTGAGCATCCTTGGCGGCCTGGGCAAAGGCGTTGATCACGTCCTTGATGTCCTGGGTGGTCATGCCGTGGACCACCACGTTGCCATCCTTGAGCTTTTCCATTGGACCGTAGGCCGGCACGCTGGCATCAGGCTCGGTACCAATACGGCGCACGCTGCCCACGTGCCACAACTGCGGGACAATCTTGCCGCCTTCTGCGTGCACGGCATCGACCACTTTCTTCCAGCCGGCCAACGCGGCTTCACCGTAAAAATGCGGGACGTTCGGGTAGCCGTTGGAGGCTTGATGGCCGACCACAGTACCCTCGGTGATGATCAGCCCTACGCCGGCGGCGGCGCGGCGGCGATAGTATTCGATGACCTTGGAATTCGGCACGCCACCCGGCGAGAACGAACGGGTCATCGGCGCCATCACCACACGGCTCGAAAGCTGCAGTGCACCGAGCTGGAACGGTTTGAACAAGGCTTGGACAGGCATGGGAGCACTCCACAGAAGAGGTGTTTATGATGTGGATAATATGGAGAGTGCACAGTGCTGGGTAGCACTATTGATCTGGGTGATTAAGGGGTAAAAGCGAGGGAAGTCAGGTGCCGCTAACCTGCGGCGAGGGCGTTTGCTCCCTCACCTTCGGCAGGAACGATTTAGCTCAGGGCTTTTTCGATGGCCTGGACGACCGTTGGATCATCCGGCGCCGTGCGGGGCGAGAATCGCGCGAGCACTCGCCCGTCTTTGCCCAGCAGGAATTTTTCGAAGTTCCAGGTGATATCCCCTGGAAACTCGGCGCCCTCGCCAGCCAGCAAGCGATAGAGCTGATGACGGTCGTGGCCATTGACGTCAAGCTTGCTGCCCAACGGGAACGTCACGCCATAATTCAAGCTGCAGAACGCCTGGATCTCCTCCTCACTGCCCGGCTCCTGGCCTGCAAACTGGTTGCAGGGCAGGCCAAGCACGGTAAAACCCTGGCCTTTGTACTGCTGGTAGAGGTTTTCCAGCGCCGCGTATTGCGGGGTCAAGCCACATTTGGAGGCGACGTTGACTACCAGCACAACCTGCCCTTTGTAGGGCGCCAGCGGCAGGTCTTGTCCGTCTAAAGCTTTGAGTTTCAGATCGTGGAAAGCACTCATGACGAACTCCAGATATCCCATGTTCTTCGCATTGCGGCAGTTCGAGATTACAGACCGCAAGCCTGCAATCATAGACGCCGATTGAAAAACTCGCCCGCCGGTTACTGCGCCGTTGGCCAGGGCAAAATTGGAATAGCGGTGACCGCATTCTGCGGGCTGCCTTCGATCAGACGGTCGCTATAGACCAGATACACCAAGGTATTGCGCTTCTTGTCGAGGAAGCGCACCACCTGCATGGTCTTGAACACCAGCGAGGTGCGCTCCTTGAACACTTCGTCGCCATCCTTGAGTTCGCCCTTGAAATGAATCGGGCCAACCTGGCGGCAGGCAATCGAGGCTTCGGCGCGGTCTTCGGCCAGGCCCAGCCCGCCTTTCACGCCGCCGGTCTTGGCGCGCGACAGGTAGCAGGTCACGCCGTCGACCTTGGGGTCATCGAACGCCTCGACCACGATCCGGTCGTTGGGGCCGACGAATTTGAATACCGTTGAAACCTGGCCGATTTCTTCAGCGCTGGCCAGCAGCGGCATGACCAGCAGCAGGCCGAGCAAACCCTTCATGACTCGCATCGTATATTTCCTTTGTTTAGACCAGGATCAGGTTATCGCGGTGCACCAGTTCCGGTTCCGCCATGTAACCCAGGAGTCCGACAATCGCTTCAGACGATTGTCCAATTATTTTCTGCGCTTCCAGGGCACTGTAGTTGGCCAGGCCACGGGCGATCTCACGACCGTCCGGCGCCACGCACACCACCATCTCACCACGGCGGAAGCTGCCCTGCACCAATTTGACGCCCACCGGCAGCAGGCTCTTGTTGCCTTGAGACAACGCCGACACGGCGCCTTCGTCCAGCACCAGCGTGCCACGGGTTTGCAGATGACC
Source organism: Pseudomonas sp. UBT (assembly GCF_050915955.1). Lineage (NCBI taxonomy): Bacteria > Pseudomonadati > Pseudomonadota > Gammaproteobacteria > Pseudomonadales > Pseudomonadaceae > Pseudomonas > Pseudomonas sp. UBT. The sequence goes on from NZ_CP168079.1 coordinate 674,926, forward strand.
GGCCAACCACTGCTTGCGCGCCGCCAACATGCCGCGTTCCGGCGACAGCAGCGTACCGATGCGCTCTCCGGCCTTGAGGCGGTCCAGCACCCGCTCCAGGCGCCCACCGACGATGATGGTGTGGGCGCCGGAACGCGCAGCCAGGCGCGCTGCACGCAGCTTGGTCTGCATACCGCCACGGCCCAGGGCGCCGCCGACACTGCCGGCCACGGCGTCCAGCGCCGGGTCATCGGCGCGGGCTTCGTAGATCAACTGGGCGTCGGGGTTGTTGCGCGGGTCGGCGTCGAACATGCCGTCACGGTCGGTGAGGATCACCAGCAGGTCAGCCTCCACCAGGTTGGCCACCAGTGCGGCCAGGGTGTCGTTGTCACCAAAACGGATTTCGTCGGTGACCACGGTGTCGTTCTCGTTGATCACCGGGATCACCTTGAGCTCCACGAGCGCGCGCAAGGTGCTGCGAGCGTTGAGGTAGCGCTTGCGGTCGGACAGGTCGTCGTGGGTCAGCAGGATCTGCGCCGTGTGGCGGCCGTGCTCGGCGAAGCTGGATTCCCAGGCTTGCACCAGGCCCATTTGGCCGATGGCGGCGGCGGCTTGCAGTTCGTGCATCGCGCTGGGTCGCGCGGTCCAGCCGAGGCGGCTCATCCCGGCGGCAACGGCCCCGGACGACACCAGCACCAACTCGACACCGGCCTCATGCAAGGCCACCATCTGCTCGACCCAGACGCTCATGGCTGCGCGATCCAGACCTTTGCCATCTGCCGTCAACAGCGCACTTCCGATCTTTACGACCCAGCGCTGCGCACCTGTCACTTTGCTCCGCATCATCTTCAACCTTAGAGTGAGGGCCGCGCGACCCAGCGCCGCCCATAACGTTATTCGTGACTACATTCCTGACTGCATAAAACCCAGATACCAAAACGCCGCTCGAGTGAGCGGCGCTTAAGTTTACTGCAACGAATCAGTCGCGCACGTAAATGATTTCCGGACCGTCTTCATCATCCACGTCTTCTTCGTCCCAATCATCGTCGCCGATGTCATGGACCGACTTCACGCCGCTGCGGCGCAGGGCACGCTGGTCGTCCAGAGCCTGCAACTGAGCGCGGGCTTCGTCTTCGATCTGCTGATCGAGTTCGGCCAGTTCGGCCTTGAATACCGGGTCAGCCGCCAAGCGGTCGGCGCGGTCTTCCAGGTAGCGCATGATGTCGCGGCACAGACGCTCGGTACCTTCTTTGGCGATGGCCGAGATCACGTAGACCGGACCTTCCCACTCCAGGCGATCGACGATTTCCTTGACGCGCTCTTCGTGCTCTTCTTCCAGGATCTGGTCGCACTTGTTCAGTACCAGCCAGCGATCACGCTCGGCCAGGGCCGGGCTGAACTTGGTCAGTTCGCTGACGATCACTTCGGCGGCGTCCGGTGCGCTGGTGTCATCCAGCGGCGCCATGTCGACGAGGTGCAGCAGCAAACGGGTACGCGACAAGTGCTTGAGGAAGCGAATCCCCAGGCCTGCGCCGTCGGAAGCACCTTCGATCAAACCAGGAATGTCGGCGACCACGAAGCTTTTCCAGCGATCGACGCTGACCACACCCAGGTTCGGCACCAGGGTGGTGAACGGGTAGTCGGCGACTTTCGGCTTGGCGGCCGAGACCGAGCGGATGAAGGTACTTTTGCCGGCGTTCGGCAAACCCAACAGGCCTACGTCGGCCAATACTTTCATTTCGAGTTTCAGGTCACGCTGCTCGCCCGGCTTGCCCGGCGTGGTCTGGCGTGGTGCACGGTTGGTACTGGACTTGAATCGGGTGTTACCCAGACCGTGCCAGCCGCCCTGCACAACCATCAGCTTTTGGCCGGCCTTGGTCAGGTCGCCAATCACTTCCTGGGTAGCGGAGTCGATGATCGTGGTGCCGACCGGTACGCGCAGTACCAGGTCTTCGCCCTTTTTACCGGTGCAGTCGGTGCTGCCGCCGTTGGAGCCACGCTCGGCATCGAAGTGCCGGGTGTAACGGTAGTCGACCAGGGTGTTGAGGTTTTCGTCGGCCATCATGTAGATGGAACCGCCGTCACCGCCGTCACCGCCGTTGGGGCCACCGTTTTCGATGAATTTTTCGCGACGGAAACTCATGCAACCGTTACCGCCGTCGCCTGCTTTTACTCGGATGGAAACTTCATCAACGAACTTCATAACAAAACGCCTCTCGTCGCATGGACGAGCTTAAGAAACCAAGACATAAGACTCTTGCAAAAATGAGCGCAGCGACCTCAATAACGACCGCAAATCCAGCGCCTGAGCCCATTACAAACAGCTTTGCAAGAGACTCACTCCACAAACGAAAAAGCCCCGTCGCGAGACAGGGCTTTTCCAGCGATCGCGCAATTAAGCGGCGACAACGCTCACGTAACGGCGGTTGAACGCGCCTTTTACTTCAAACTTGATCACGCCTTCGATTTTCGCGAAGAGGGTGTGATCTTTACCCATGCCAACACCGTAACCGGCGTGGAATTGGGTGCCGCGCTGACGCACGATGATGTTGCCCGGAATGATTTTCTGGCCGCCATACATCTTAACGCCAAGGCGTTTGGCTTCTGAGTCGCGACCGTTACGGGTACTACCACCAGCTTTTTTGTGTGCCATGAGTCAATTCTCCTAGTGAGGAATTAGGCTGAAATTAAGCCTGAATACCGGTGATTTTGATCTCGGTGTACCACTGGCGGTGGCCCATACGCTTCATGTGGTGCTTACGACGACGGAACTTGATGATGCGGACTTTATCGTGACGACCTTGGGAGATCACTTCAGCCACAACGGTAGCGCCAGCAACCACTGGAGCGCCGATGTTCACGTCATCGCCATTGGCGACCAACAGAACGCGATCAAAAGTAACGGATTCGCCAGTAGCGATTTCCAGTTTTTCGATCTTCAGGTATTCACCTGGGGCGACCTTGTATTGCTTGCCACCAGTAACAATTACTGCGTACGACATGGTATTTCTCCGATAATCCTGCTCACCCAGCGCTTTATAAGAAGAGGTATTGGCTGGCATGGCTGCATGGGATGGACGTCCCGAATGCAATTGCGTAAGGCAGGTGCTGCCCAGGAAGTTCAGGGTGCGCGATTGTACGCAAGGTAAATGGGTGATGCAAGTAGCCGCCAATCGCCGTGAAAGCGTAGCGAGCGAAGCGAAGACAAGGAAAAAACAGGCGAGGAAGCGGAGTTTACTGGCTGTAAATGAGCATTCCGAGCCTGTTTTTGACGCAGGATTACGCGCGTAGAGCCGAAGGCTCCCAGCCTGCAGTAGCTTTCACGGTGATTGGGCGCGCCTTGACACCCGCGGGTGAGGGTCCTAGCATGCCGCGCAACCCTTCTGGAGCGACTGTCGCTGATGCAACCCCAAGCTTTCTACCGCGCGGTCGCGGACGATTTTAGCGCCGTCGACGGCATTATCAAGCAGCAGCTGACGTCTAAAGTGCCGCTGGTCTCCAAAATTGGCGACTACATTACGTCGGCGGGCGGCAAACGCCTGCGTCCTTTATTAGTGTTGCTGTGCGGCAAGGCCCTGGGCCGCGAAGGCGATGACTTGCGCCTGCTGGCAGCGACTATCGAATTCCTGCACACCGCCACCCTGCTGCATGACGACGTGGTCGACATGTCGGGCATGCGCCGTGGCCGTGAGACCGCCAATGCCATGTGGGGCAATGCCCCTAGCGTATTGGTAGGCGACTTCCTGTATTCACGCTCGTTCGAAATGATGGTCGAACTGGGCTCGATGCCGGTGATGAAGATTCTTTCACAAGCCACGCGCATCATCGCCGAAGGCGAAGTGTTGCAGCTGTCGAAGGTCCGCGATGCCAGCACCACCGAAGAAACCTACATGGAAGTGATTCGCGGCAAAACCGCGATGCTTTTCGAAGCCTCCACCCACAGTGCCGCCGCCCTGTGTGGCGCCACTGCCGAACAGGCCGAAGCCCTGCGCACCTTTGGCGATCACCTGGGCGTAGCGTTCCAACTGGTGGACGACCTGCTCGACTACCGTGGCGACGCCGAAACCCTGGGCAAGAACGTCGGTGACGACCTGGCCGAGGGCAAGCCGACCTTGCCGCTGATCTACACTATGCGCGAAGGCACGCCGGAACAGGCTGCACTGGTGCGCAAAGCGATCCAGAAAGGCGGGATTGAAGACCTGGAAAGCATTCGCGCTGCCGTGGAAGCCTCGGGCTCCCTGGATTACACCGCACAGTTGGCGCGTGACTACGTCGCCCGTGCCATCCAGTGCCTGGAAGCACTCCCCGCCAGCGAATACCGGGATGCCCTGGTTGAGCTGAGTGAGTTTGCGGTCGCGCGTACTCACTGATTCTGCTCCGCTTCTGGCTTGCCTGCGATAGCGTCAACTCGGAACAACAGACACACCGAGTGGATAGCATGACAGGTAAGCCAGCTCCCCCATTAGATCCAAGCCCCCGCCACACTCTAAATCCCTATATAATGTGCGACTTTTAGCCATCCTGACTTTCAAGGAGCTTTAGTGAGCACGTTGCCACCCTGCCCGAAATGCAATTCCGAATACACCTACGAAGACGGCGCCCAGCTGATCTGCCCGGAATGCGCCCATGAGTGGTCCGCCAATGGCGAGGCCGAAGCGGCCGGTGATGAAACCGTGAAGAAAGACTCTGTAGGCAACGTCCTGCAAGACGGCGACACCATCACTGTCATCAAGGACCTCAAGGTCAAAGGCACTTCCCTGGTGGTCAAAGTGGGCACCAAGGTCAAGAACATCCGCCTGTGCGACGGCGACCACGATATCGATTGCAAGATCGACGGTATCGGCCCGATGAAACTCAAGTCAGAGTTCGTCCGCAAAGTCTGAATCTGCTACATCCATCCCGCGCCCGCCGCGGGATGGCGTTTCGCCCTCCCCGTTGATCGAACGCACTATCCCCACAGAAAAATCAGCAAATCGCCAATAGGCACTTGCTATTCTGCTAATAATAATTATTCTCATTGAATCCCTCAAGGAGAATGACCATGACTTATTTGATAGATGCCTGGCTGGACCGACCACACCCTTACCTGCGGATCCTGCATCGGGAAACCGGTGAAGTCTGTGCCGTGCTGGAAGAAGAAGCGCTCAATGAGCTGCAGGACCAGGGCGACCTGGACGTGAGCGGCCTGAGTTCCAGTGAACCTGGAGTGCTTAAGGAGGTGGTGCGCAATCTGTTTCTGTTCTGCTATGCCCGAGCGTTGCGCCCGGCCACGGAGCTCAATGGCAAGTTCCATCCATGAGACACCACGCAAAAACTGATTGCCCCGGCTTTATGGGGGAGCCGGGCTTGCCCACGATACCAATGACTCGGTCATACCGGCTACCGAGTTGATGCCATCGCAGGCTAGCCAGCTCCCACACAAAGCCGGGGCCGACATTACCGAGTATTACAGAACGTCGAGCAGCTCAACGTCGAACACCAGAACGCTGTGCGGCGGGATGCTGCCAACGCCTTGAGCGCCGTAAGCCAGTTCGCTCGGCACGTACAGACGCCATTTGCTGCCGGCATTCATCAGTTGCAGGGCTTCGGTCCAACCGGCGATCACGCCGCCAACCGGGAATTCTGCAGGCTGGCCACGCTCGTAGGAGCTATCGAACACAGTGCCGTCGATCAGAGTGCCGTGGTAGTGAGTACGCACTTGGTCTTCACGGGTCGGCTTGGCGCCATCACCGGCGGTCAGCACTTCAAATTGCAGACCGGAAGCCAGGGTAGTGATGCCATCACGCTTGGCGTTTTCAGCCAGGAACGCCAGGCCAGCGCCAGCAGCCGCTTCAGCCTTGGCAGCCGCTTCGGCTTGCATGATTTCGCGGATAACTTTGAAGCTGGCAGCCATTTGCTCTTGATCAACGCGGCTTGGCTTGCCTGCGAAAGCGTCGGTCAGGCCAGCCAGGATGGCGTCGATGCTAACGCCCGGTGGCGGGTTGTCGCGCAGCTGGTCGCCCAACTGACGGCCGATACCGTAGCTGACGCGGGTTTCGTCGGTGGACAGATTAACTTCGGACATGAAGAGGCTCCGCTGTAGGACAGCACGATTTCCCGTGCCATCCAAAACTAAAAGGGCCCGCAGACTAGCACACAAGACCGGCCCGTGATGAGCCCCCTGCCCCGCGCCGCAAACCCGACAGGTCAGCATTGCCATACGGTGATAGCCACCCTTCGTCGAACCGGTAAGAAAAGTATTTCAGATTCATCCCCCGCCGCCGATACAGCCCTACACACTTTGGCTGGCTCAAACAACAACACCGCCCAGCAGACAAACATCATTCTTGCGGAGCATTCGATGAATAGCTGGTTCGGCAACATCAGCGTCAACCTTAAACTCGGCCTGGGCTTCGGCCTGGTGCTGGTCCTCACCTCGATCCTGGCACTGACCGGCTGGACCAGCCTGGGCAGCCTGATCGACCGTAGCAACTGGATGAGCGACATCACCCAGCTCAACGCCTCCCTGACCAAGCTGCGTATCGTGCGCCTGCAATACATGCTGGCAAACGGCGATGAAGCCGTGGCACAGAACGTACAGACTAGCCTGGACGCCTTTGCAGCCCAGCAACAGAAGCTGCTGGACAGTTTCAAAAGCCCGGAAAACTTCAAGCTGCTCACTGAGCAAAAAGCCGTCATCACCGCCTACCAGCAGTCGCTGAACAAAATGCGTGAGGCCTACCGTAACGGCAACGCCGCACGCCAGGTCATGGGCGACAAGGCTGATATTGCCAACACCCAGATCGACGCACTGGACACCAGCGTGCAGCAGATGCCCGACAGCCCGGAGCGCTACACCCAATACCAGGCCATCACCCACGCCAAGGAAGAATTCCAGCTGGCGCGCTATGAAGTGCGCGGTTATACCAACACGGTCAACGCAGAGACCGAAGCCCGCGCCGCTGCGCAAATCGAGAAAGCCATCGGTGGCTTGAAAGGCCTCAACGCCGCGTTCGGCACCAGCCAACAAAGCGCATTGACCTCGCTGGAAACCGCGCTGGGTGCCTATCGCAGCGCTGTGCAGAGCTACAAGGCAGCCAACGCCAACATCGTCAGCGCCCGTGCCGAAATGACCACACAAGGCGCCGATATCGTCACCATCAGCGACAAGCTGTATGACATTCAGCTTGATCGCCGCGACGCCGAAAGCGCCCAGGCCCGCAGTCTGCAGTTGATCAGCACATTGCTCGCCCTGCTGGTCGGCATCATTGCTGCACTGGTGATTACCCGCCAGATCACGCGCCCGATCCAGGAAACCCTGGCCGTGGTGGAACGCATCGCCTCCGGTGACCTGAGCCACAACATCCAGGTGACCCGTCGCGATGAACTGGGTGTGTTGCAACAAGGCATCCAGCGCATGGGCACCACCCTGCGTGAATTGATCAGCGGTATTCGCGACGGCGTGACTCAGATCGCCAGCGCCGCCGAAGAACTGTCAGCCGTTACCGAGCAGACCAGTGCCGGCGTCAACAGCCAGAAGATCGAGACGGATCAAGTCGCCACAGCGATGCATGAAATGACTGCTACCGTGCAAGAAGTTGCGCGCAACGCCGAGCAGGCGTCCCTGGCCGCTGCCGACGCTGACGGTCAAGCCCGCGCAGGTGACAAAGTGGTGGCCGAGGCCATCGCCCAGATCGAGCGCCTGGCCGCCGAAGTGGCGCGCTCTACCGACGCCATGACGCACCTGCAACAAGAGAGCAACAAGATCGGCAGCGTGATGGACGTGATCAAGGCCGTAGCCGAGCAGACCAACCTGCTGGCGCTCAACGCAGCGATTGAAGCGGCGCGTGCCGGTGAAGCCGGTCGTGGGTTTGCCGTGGTTGCCGACGAAGTACGCGGCCTGGCCCAGCGTACCCAAAAATCCACCGAAGAAATCGAAGGCCTGGTCGCCGGCTTGCAGAACGGCACCCAGCAAGTGGCCACTGTGATGAACAACAGCCGCAGCCTCACCGACAGCAGCGTCGAGCTGACCCGTAAGGCCGGCGTATCGCTGGAAAACATCACCCGTACGGTGTCGAACATCCAGTCGATGAACCAGCAGATTGCAGCGGCGGCGGAACAGCAAAGTGCCGTGGCCGAAGAAATCAGCCGCAGCATCGTCAACGTGCGGGATGTGTCGGAGCAGACCGCCACCGCGAGTGACGAGACGGCCAAGTCGAGCGTGGAACTGGCGCGTTTGGGCAGCCAGTTGCAGCAGATGGTCAGCCACTTCCGGGTTTAAAAAACCAAAAAAGCCGCCTCGACTTAAGCCGAGGCGGCTCCACTTCTCAGACCTTACAGGTCATCAAAGCTGTCCCGTAGGAATGTCCACACGTGATAAACACGCAAGGCATTCACTACGAGGTTCCACGTACGTCGTACAAACTTGGACATACTCGGCCCTCCCTGAGTTGGGCCTTACCTCCAGCGCACTTACCGGAACACGTGAGCCTTGGGATGCACATCACTGCTTCCTCTGAGGCGGCCGGGCTTTGGTTCCTCCCGCATGAATCCGGCACGGATTACTAGCCCGTGGCGTTCGGTCCATTATTCTGCGCGCGTACCCAGCCACCTACAAAACGACGCACTTGGAACGGAGCTGATACTAACCAACATCCCGGCAAAAGGTGTGACGAGCGATGATAAAACCTACTTCAAGATCAGCAAATTCATTGCCAAACTTTACTGCTAATTGTGCATACAAAATGAAAAGCACCGACCGTCGTCAAGTCTTGCCTGATGCAATAACCGGCAGTAGTATCCGTGTTGCACATCATTGCTTCCAATGAGATAGCAACCCCAGCCACAAACTGGGTTCGCAAAAAAAAACCGCCCTACTAAGGCGGTTTTTTATTGCCTGCGATTTGCCAATCAGCCGTCGCCTTCCTCAACAAACACCAGCCGATTGCCAAACGGATCGCTGACACTCATCTCACGCGAGCCCCAAGGCGTTTCCTCAACCCCAGGCTTGGCATACCGGTAATCCTTGGCCAACAACTGCTGCTGATACGCGTCCACCCCGTGCGTTTGAATCCGCACCGCCGCCCCCGGCGAAGCATCGCCATGATGCTCGGACAAATGCAGCACGCATTCCCCCAGCGACACCTGCAGATACAACGGAAAATTCGCCTCAAAACGATGCTGCCAGTCGACCTTGAACCCGAGGAACTCGACGTAGAATTCCAACGCCTTGGCCTCGTCGAAAATACGCAAGATGGGGGTGACCTTTCCTAAGTGCATGGCAACAACTCCGTGTAAGAGAGCGCCCCACTATAGAGACGAAAAACCACCGCGCAAATCCCCATTACGCGCCAGAAACCGCCCAGGTCGCTGACCATTGGCCTGGCCATCGATGTAGCTCAACACTCCGTTGATCCACACACCATCAATGCCCTCAGCCGCGCGTTGCGGCGCTTTGAAATCCGCTACATCACGCACCCGCAGCGGGTCGAACAACACCAGGTCGGCCCAGTAGCCTTGACGAATTTCGCCCCGCTCAGCCAAACCAAATCGCGCTGCCGACAACCCCGTCATCTTGTGCACCGCCGTGTGCAACGGGAACAGCCCAACGTCGCGGCTGAAATGCCCCAGCACCCGGGGAAACGCGCCCCACAAACGCGGGTGAGGAAACGGGTCTTCAGGCAGCCCGTCAGACCCCACCATCGACAGCGGATGCGCCAGGATACGTCGCACATCCGCTTCATCCATCCCGTAGTACACCGCCCCCGCCGGTTGCAGACGGCGTGCGGCGTCCATCAGCGAAACGTCCCATTCGGCGGCGATAGCCTGCAAGTCGCGCCCACCCACTTCAGGGTGCGGCGTGGACCAGGTGATGGTGATACGAAAGGCATCGGTGACCTGCTTGAGATCCAGCGTCGAAGAGCTGGCCGCATAGGGATAACAATCACACCCCACCGGGTGGGTTTTCGCTGCGGCTTCCAGCGACGCCAACAACTGCGGACTACGCCCCCAGTTACCCGCCCCCGCACATTTGAGGTGGGAAATAATCACCGGCACCTTGGCATGTCGGCCGATGAGAAACGCCTCGTCCATCGCCTCCAGCACCGGTTCGAATTCGCTGCGCAAATGGGTGGTGTACACCGCACCGAAGGCCGTCAGTTCTTCACTGAGTTGCAGCACTTCATCGGTCTCGGCATTGAATGCGCTGGCGTAGGCCAGGCCTGTGGATAAACCAAGGGCACCCGCCTCCAGGCTTTCCTGCAATTGCGTGCGCATGGCGGCGATTTCGTCGGGCGTGGCGGTGCGGTGCAGGTCGTCCATATGGTTGCTGCGCAGGGCCGTATGGCCGATCAGCGCGGCAACGTTCACCGCCGGATGCGCACTTTCCACGGCAGCACGGTAATCGGCAAAGCGCGGATAAACGAACGCTTCACGCGACCCCAAGAGGTTCATCGGGTCCGGCGGGTCGCTGCGTAAATTGACCGGCGACGCGCTGATGCCACAGTTGCCGACAATCACCGTGGTCACACCCTGGCTGAGCTTGGGCAACATCTGCGGGTGACGGATCACCACCGTGTCATCGTGGGTGTGCACGTCGATAAAGCCCGGCGCCAACACACGGCCATTCGCATCGATTTCGTGCTCAGCCTGCGCGGTCGACAGGTCGCCAATCGTTTCGATCCGCCCTGCCCGCACACCTACATCAGCGACATAGCCCGGGGAGTTGCTGCCATCTATGATCAGCGCCTGGCGAATCAGCGTGTCGTACTTCATATCAATCTCCAAGCGGCAGGCTATCGGGGCCGCCGCGATAATCGTCCAGGGCCAGCTTGATCCGGCGCAGGCGTTCCTGGTTGTCGTCCGGCATGGCCAGCGCCAGCTCGGTGGCGAGCAAGTCGATGGCCAACAGCATGCCGTAGCGCGCTGCGGTCGGCTTGTAGATAAAACTGGTTTCGGCCGGCTGCAATGGCAACAACACGTCTGCCAACTGGGCCAGCGGTGAGTCGGCCAACGTGATGGCAACGATGGGCGTGTCGTAGTTGCGCGCCAGCCTCACCACGTCCAACAATTCGGGAGTGAGGCCGGAGAGCGAGCAAACGATCAAGGCATGTTCAGGGCCCAACGTCGCGGCCGTGACACGCATCATCACCGGGTCGCGGCAAGCGGCAATCGGGTAACCCAGACGCACCAGTCGCACCTGCAGCTCCTCACTGCACAGGCTCGACGGGCCGCCCATGCCGAAGGCGTGGATCATCCGCGCCTTGCCCAACAGGCTGACTGCATCGACAAAACTCGCCTGGTTAAAGCCTGACAAATGCTGGCGCAACGTCGCTTCGACATCGCCGAGAATCTGCCGATGAAACGCCGACTGTTCCGGCAACCCTGCCGGGTCCAGAAACCGGCTACCCACCCCGCTGGCCTGCGCCAGTTGCAGGCGCAAATCCCGCAGATCGCGGCAACCCACACTGCGCGCAAACCTCGACAAGGTCGCCGTGCTGACCTCGGCCCGTTGCGACAACTCTTCCAGGCTGGCCGACGCGGCAAAGCCCACGTCATCGAGCATCAGCCTGGCGATACGCCCTTCGCCGGCGCTGAAGGAATCCTGGCGAGCACGAATCTGGTAGAGGATGTCCATGAGGTCTCCGAATTACAGGATGCAGGACAGACCGTAAGTCAGACCGAAGGCGACCACCGAAATCAGGGTCTCCAGCACGGTCCAGGTCTTGAAGGTCTGGATCACTGTCATATTGAAGTATTCCTTGATCAGCCAGAAGCCGCCGTCGTTGACGTGGGAAAAGATCACCGAACCCGCCCCAGTGGCCAGCACCAGCAATTCGGGGTGTGGATAACCCAGGCCCATGGCAACGGGCGCGACCACACCGGACGCCGTCGTCATGGCCACGGTGGCCGAGCCCGTGGCGATCCGCATCAGCGCGGCGAACAACCAACCCATCACCAGTGGCGACAAATGGAAAGCATGGGCCAAGCCGAGGATCTCATTGGTCACGCCCGCGTCCACCAGAATGCGGTTCAACCCGCCGCCCGCGCCGACCAGCAAGGTAATACTGGCCGTCGGCGCCAGGCATTCATTGGTGAACTTGAGGATCGCTTCACGGTTAAAGCCCTGGGCCAGCCCCAAGGTCCAGAAGCTCACCAAGGTCGCCACCAGCAGCGCGATCACCGAGTTGCCGATAAACAGCAGGAACTGATTAAAACCGGTCCCCGGTGTAGAAATCACGTTGGCCCAGCCGCCGATCATCATCAGCACCACCGGCAACAGGATGGTGCCCATGGTCAGCGTAAAGCTCGGCAAACGGGTACGCGGCTCACGCTCGATGAACTGACGCTCCAGCGGGTTCTCCGCCGGCAGGTGAATGCGCGGCACGATGAACTTGGCGTACAGCGGACCGGCGATGATCGCCGTAGGGATACCAATCAAGATCGCATACAGCACGGTCTGCCCCACTGACGCGTTATACGCCAGCACCGCCATCATCGCCGCCGGGTGCGGTGGCACCAGCGCATGCACCACCGACAGACCGGCGACCATCGGCAAGCCGACCATCAGGATCGACACGCCCACACGCCGCGCCACGGTAAAGGCGATCGGCACCAGCAACACAAAACCGACCTCGAAAAACAGCGGCAGCCCCACCAGGAAAGCGATACACACCATCGCCCAATGCGCATTGCGCTCGCCGAAACGGTTGATCAAGGTGCGCGCCACCTGCTCGGCGCCACCGGATTCGGCCATCATTTTGCCGAGCATGGTGCCTAACGCTACCACCAGGGCGATATGCCCCAGCGTCTTGCCGACACCCGCCTCATACGAGCCCATGATGGTATCGGCGGGCATCCCGGCCATCAGCGCCAGGCCGATAGACACCAGGGTGATGACGATAAACGGGTTGAGTCGGTAACGTGCAATCAGCACGATCAATGCAATGATGGCGATGGCAGCGTATGCCAGCAGCCCCAAGCCCAGTGGTGCGGCCATGCGGTACTCCTCGGAAAGGGTCACGTCGAATTGGTTGTGAAACTCATAAATCATTACCGAGGAGTATTTTCAATTTTTATGAAAGTAATTTTCGCCCACAGATAAGCGCTGTCGCTTGGGGATATGCCCTACGCCGGCGCGTGAAAATTCGTAGGGCGTTCTTACATGAAGTTTTGTGCGGCGCGGAAACTCAATGGCCAGGGCCGAGTCTCAGATTGCGGCCTCAACTACGATCAGGAATCCCCACAATGAATCGCAAGACCCTGCTTGTTCCCTTCGCCGCCAGTGCGCTGCTGCTGGCCCTGTGCGGCAACGCCTCGGCCGCCGACAACGCTGCCTTGAAGAAATGCATGGACGGCGCCAACACCAGTGCCGACATGGTCAATTGCAACGCCAAGGAAGCCAAAGTGCAGGACGAGCGCCTGAACAAGGCCTACAAAACCGCCCTCGCCGCCCAGGAAGGTGCGCGCAAGCAGCAATTGCAGGATGTTCAGCGCCTGTGGATCAAATACCGCGACGCCAATTGCGGCTTCGCAGGCAGTGCCACCGGCGGCACCATCGACCAGGTCAATGGCTCCGGCTGCCTGCTGGACATGACGCAGACCCGCGCCCAGGAACTCGAAGACCTGGTCGGGCCGTGATCCCGGTGGGAGCGGGCTTGCTCGCGATATTCTTTAACGATGACACGGACTCGCTGGGACTCAGCCCGATCAGTCGTGATGAACCTTCGCGCGCTTGAGCAGCTTCTTGCAGCGCTCCGACAAATGCAGCACACGCAGATGTTTGCCGGCCTTGCTGTAACGCTCACGCAGGGTCATCAGCGCGGCAATCGCCGAGTAGTCGACAAAGCTTAGGTGACGGCAATCCAGCGTCACCTCGGCCGGGTCATTGGCCGGGTCGAACCGGTTCAAGAACGGTGTAGTTGACGCAAAAAACAGCGTGCCGTGCAGGCGATAGAGTTTGCTGCCGTCGGCTTCCAGGTGTTCATCGGCATACAGCTCACGCGCCTGTTGCCAGGCAAAGTTCAGCGCCGCAATCACAATGCCGCACAGTACGGCCGTGGCCAGGTCGGTAAACACGGTAATCACCGTCACCGCGAGAATCACCAGCACGTCGTTGAACGGCACCTTGTTGATCACCCGTAGCGACGCCCACGCGAAGGTCTGCTGGGACACCACAAACATCACCCCCACCAGCGCCGCCAGCGGGATTCGCTCGATCAGCGGCGACAGAAACAGAATGAACAACAGGATCATCACCCCGGCAAATACCCCGGAGAAGCGCCCGCGCCCGCCGGAGCTGAGGTTGATCACGGTTTGCCCGATCATCGCGCAACCGCCCATGCCGCCGAACAGGCCAGAGACCATATTCGACGCGCCCAGGGCCACACTTTCGCGGTCGGGGTAGCCACGGGTCTCAGTGATCTCGTCGGTGAGGTTGAGGGTGAGCAGGGTTTCCAGCAGGCCCACCATGGCCATCAGGAACGCGTAGGGCGCGATGATCGTGAGGGTTTCCAGGGTCCAGGGAATCTGCGGCAACGCAAAGGTCGGCAGGCCACCGGCAATGTGAGCCATGTCGCCGAGGGTACGGGTCGGCAGGCCAAGCAGGTACACCGCCAGGCCGACCCCGAGGATCGCCACCAGCGCGGGTGGCACGGCGCGGGTCAGGCGTGGCAACAGGTAGACAATCGCCATGGTCAGCACAACCAGGCCCGTCATCACATACAACGGCGTGCCGCTGAGCCAGCGTTCACCGCTCTTGAAATGCTCCAGTTGCGCCAGCGCGATAATGATCGCCAGGCCGTTGACGAAACCGAGCATCACCGAGTGCGGCACCATGCGCACCAGCTTGCCCAGGCGCAACAGGCCGAACGCAACCATGATCAGCCCGCCCAACAGCACCGTCGCCAGCAAATACTCCACGCCGTGCTGCACCACCAGCGCGACGATCACCACTGCCATCGAACCTGCCGCGCCCGAGACCATGCCAGGACGGCCGCCGAATAACGCAGTGAGGGTGCAAATGATGAAGGCGCCGTAGAGCCCCATCAACGGGTTGAGGTGAGCGACCAACGCAAAGGCGATGCATTCGGGCAGCAGCGCAAAAGACGTGGTGAGGCCGGCCAGGGCATCGGCGCGCAGACGGGTGAGGTTCATGAGGTACCAGGGCGTTGCGGGGAATTAGGCGGGGAATGGTACGGAATTGCGGCGGGTGGGGCCAGTGAAGTGTCAGGTCAGGTAGACCGAGTTGCCCCTATCGCAGGCAAGCCAGCTCCCACTTTGACCGCGTGTTGCTTGAACGACTCGGTCGATGTGGGAGCCGGGCTTGCCCGCGATGGCCGCACTCCGCTGTTAAGCGAACATCACACCATTTCGTTGCGAATCCACTCCACCACGGACGTACGCTTCGGCGCCCAGCCCAGCAGCTCACGGGCATGCTTGCCCCGTACCCGGCTGTTGGAACCCAGGCCGTAGTTAGCCATTTCATAGCCCCATTCGGCTTCCGCGTCAGCCAACGGCCAATCCTGCGGCGCGCCCAGGTGCAGCGCTTGAGCAATGGCGGTGGTCATGTCTATAAACGACGCCTCGCCGCTTTCCACAAAGTAGAACGTGCCCGGAATGTTTTTCGTCAGCGCCAGAAGATAGAGCGCAACCACGTCTTCAATGTGCACGTTGGACCAGATGTTCTGCCCGGTACCCACATGGCGCACCACGCCGCTCTTGCGCGCCTGCTTGAGCAGTCGCGGCAATTGCACGCTGTCACGCTTAACACCCAGGCTGTGGCCATAGATCAGGGTGTTGCAAATCACCGCCGAATTCACGCCGTCCTTGGCGGCCGCCAGGATCAGGTTGTCGATGGCCACGCGCGCGGCCTTGTCGACGGTCGGCTCCGGCAGGTTGTCTTCAACGTAGATGACATCGCTGGCTTTGCCGCCCGACGCATCACCGACAATGCTCGAACCGCTGGTGTGCAGGAACGGCTTGTTCGAGCCTTTCAAGGCGGCCAGTAAGGTTTCCACGGCAGCACGATGATCGCTGCTCGCGGCGTTGATCACCGCATCGGCTTTCTGCGCTTGCTCGGTCAACACCGCGGCGTCGTCAAGGGTGCCGATCACTGGGGTAATACCCAGGCCGGTCATTTCAGCGGCTTGTTCGGCGCTGCGCACCAGGCCGGTGACGTGGTGCCCGGCGTTGACCAGGCCGGTGGCGATGGAGCCACCGATAAAACCTGCGGCGCCGGTAATGAATACGTTCATGGAGAGTGCTCCTGACTGGGTAAGTGATGATCCCAGTATCAAGGGTCCATCCGTGTCGAATAAGACCCTGTTGCCCAATTCAATCTTGCGCGCAGGTCACGAATCAGTAGGCATACCGCGCCAGCTTGGCCTGAATGAAGTCCAGGAAGCACTGAATGCGCAACGCCAACTGCGAGTTGCGGTAGAACACCGCGTGAATCGGCTGGCGATAGCCACTGTTGAACGCCTCCAGCACCGGCACCAGGCGCCCGGCGTTGATATCTTCAACCGTCATGAAGTTCGACAGGCAGCAAATGCCCTGCCCTTCCAACGCCAACTGGCGCAGGGTCTCGCCGCTGGACGCAGCAATGCCGGGCTGGATCAGCCACCGATCGCCCTCCACGTGCCGCAATGGCCAATGGTTGAGCGTTTCTGTCTGCGTGAACCCCATCAACGTGTGATCCGCCAACTCGGCGACCGTGCTGGGCGTACCGTATTGCTTGAGGTATTCGGGGCTGGCCAGGATATGCAGCGGTGTGCAGCCAAGGGAACGGGCATGCAAGGTCGAATCGGCGAGGACACCGATGCGAATGGCAATGTCGGTGCTCTGCTCCAGCAGGTCGATGATCAGGTCATCGCTGTTCAGCTCCAGCTGGATATCCGGGTACAAACGGCGAAACTCAGCGATATATGGCACGATTCCATGCAGCATGAACGGCACGGCGGCATTGATGCGCAAGCGCCCCGCCGGTTTTTTCTGGCGTGACGACAGGCGTTCTTCCAGGTCATCCATCTGCGCCAGAATCACCTTGGCCTGCTCGAAGAAGTACTTGCCCTCCTCGGTCAGGTCCATGCGCCGCGTGGTGCGGTTGATCAGCGTGGTGTCGAGCTTGGCTTCCAGGCGCGACAAGGTGCGGCTGACCGCCGACGGCGTCTGCCCGACCTGCTCCGCCGCAGCGGAAATCGAGCCGCACTCAATCACGCTGACGAAGATCTGTAGCTCATCGGATCGGGCTTTCACAGGCGGTCCTCTTTATCGGTTAACCGCAGCTTACACCGACAGGTCGAACACCTGCGCCAGGTGCTGCTCGTAGCGCGCCACGTCGACCTCAATGGCCGGGCGTTTCATCACGTCCACACAAAGGAAGGTCGGCAGGCCAGTCATGCCGAGAAACTCATTGGCCTTGTGGAACGGGAAGTAGACGGCGTCTACGCCCTTGGCTTCGAAGAAGTCAGTCGGGTCGTCGAAGGCTTGCTGCGGCGCGTTCCAGGTCAGCGACAGCATGTACTGTTTGCCCTGGATCAGGCCGCCGCTGCCGTATTTCTGCGAGGCATCGGAACGGGTCCGGCCGTCGCTGGCGTACAAGCTGCCGTGGCCTTCGGTGAAGACTTCGTCGAGGTACTTCTTGACGATCCACGGCGCGCCCATCCACCAGCCGGGCATCTGGTAGATGATCACGTCGGCCCAAAGGAATTTGGCGACCTCTTCGGCCACGTCGTAGCCTTCGTCGATATGCGTGACTTTGACGTCGAGGCCACCACGGTCGAGAACGGCGACGGCGGCTTCATGCAAAGTGGCGTTATAACGGCCTTCGGAGTGGGCGAATTTCTTGCCGCCGTTCAGCAGGAGGACTTTTTTCATGGGAGGGAATCCAGAGGGTTAAAAATGTCTGCCGGCAGGCTATCGACATTGAACCCTCGGAATAAGCAGCGGCGCCGCAAAATACATTTGACCAAAACGCACGAATTGCACCAGTACTTTTGACTTACCCGCTTATCAATAGATGACCGCCCAATAGGGCCATGCCGATAAAAAATACGCGTTTGAACAGCACCGCGCTGATGCGCCGGCGTAGCGCCTGGCCCAGCCACATACCCAATAGTGCGGGCACCAGCGCCAGTAGCGAGGCGTTTATTTCGCCGCCGCCCAAGGTGCCGCGCCAGGCTAACCCTGCGGCCAGCGCCAGTGTAGAAACGGTGAACGACAGCCCCAGGGCCTGTACCAACTGATCGCGGTTCAAGCCCAAGGCTTGCAGGTACGGCACGGCTGGAATCACGAACACACCCGTGGCCGAAGTGATGATGCCGGTGATCAGCCCGCACACCGGGCCCAGCCAGCGCTCGGCTTCAAGCTTCACCTTGAGCGTGGGCAACAACAGCCCGCTCAGTGCGTACACCAGCAAGGCGCCGCCCAACGCGCGCACCACCCAATGCCCGCCGTCCATGCCCAGCCACAAGGTGCCGAGCCCGGTGCCAAGGAAAATCAGCAACAGCATCGGCCACAGGCGTTTGAGCAATGCGCTCAGGTGTCCACCGAATGCCAGTTGCCAGAGGTTTGTCACCGTTGAAGGAATGATCAGCAACGCGGCAGCCTGCGCCGGGAGCATAGCCAGGCCGAGCATGCCCATGGCGACCGTGGGCAGGCCCAGGCCGATGATGCCTTTGACCGTGCCGGCCAGCAGGAAGGTGCCAATCACCAGCAGTGTCAAGGCCGGGCCGAGGTTTTGGTAGAACGCGAGGACAGTAGACATGGGCCGATTGTGGGGCTTTTCAATGGGCTCTGAAATTCGCCATATACTGAGGCAGCCTCTTGTTTTGCGTGAGGCTTAGATAGCCATCGCCGGCAAGCCAGCTCCCACATTTACTGTATTCACACATCAAAATGTGGGCTTGCCCGCGATGGGGCCAGCCCAGTCACAGGAAATTTCCAGCCATGCACTTTGACCTGATCGACCTGCGCCTCTACCTGCACACCCTCGACACCGGCAACATCACCGCAGGCGCCAGCCGCAGCCATTTATCCCTGGCCGCCGCCAGCGCACGCATTCGCGCGATGGAGGCGTCATTGGGCATTGAGTTGCTCGAACGCGGCCGCCGTGGCGTTACACCCACCGCCGCCGGCAACGCGCTGGCCCGGCACGCGCGCTTGCTGCTGCAACAAGCCGAGCACCTGCAACAGGAACTGGCGGAATACGCCAATGGCGTCAAAGGCCAGGTGCGCCTGCTGTGCAACACAACAGCCCTCAGCGAATACCTGCCGGAACTGCTCGCGGATTTTTTGTGCGAGCACCCCAACCTTGAGATCGACCTGCAGGAACTGCCGAGCCTGCGCATCACCCATGCCTTGCGCCAAGGCACGGCGGACTTGGGGATTATTTCCGACGCCGTGGACACCCACGGCTTGCAGACCGCACCCTTTCGCGACGACCCGCTGGTGCTGATCATGCCCCTGGAGCATCCGCTGGCGACGGGCTCGGTGAGTTTTATCGACAGCCTGCAACACGACTATGTAGGCCTGGCCGCCAACAGTGCGCTGGCGGTGTACCTGGAAGAACAGGCGCTGCACAGCGGCTTTCGCCTGCAAACACGCATTCGCGCCGATGGCTTTGATGGGGTCATTCGCATGGTCGCCCGGGGCGCGGGCCTGGGGATTGTGCCCCAAGCGGCATTGGAGCGTTGGCCACGGGAGCGCCCGATCAAGGTCCAGCCTCTGCAAGAAGAGTGGGCCCGGCGCAAGCTGCTGTTATGCGCGCGTTCGTTCGAACAATTGCCCGGTTATGCCAAGGCCTTGTTCGACGCCTTGGCCCTGCCCTTGCGGAAAAACCCGTAATACACCGCCGACAGAATCAGCAGGAACGGCACGCCGAACACCAGGGTCATTTTGAACGCCTCGGTTAAATACGTGGTGATCATCACCGCGCCCATCAGCACCAGGCCCAGCGATGTGCTGTAGGGAAACAGACGCAGTTGAAACGACAGCTTTGCCCCGCCGTGACGCTTGCGATAGCGACGGAAAAACAGGTGTGTGAGGAAGATCATGAACCAGGTGAAGATCGCGCCAAACATCGAGATCGCCATCATCAAGGTGAACGAACTTTCCGGGTACACCACGTTAAGTAAGGTCGCCAGGGCAATGCCTGAACTGGAGAGCAGCAACGCATTCAGCGGAATCCCGCTCTTGCTCAAGGCGCCCATGGACGCAGGCGCAAACCCGGCGCGGGACAGGCTGAACATCATCCGCGTTGTGATATAGAGCTGACTATTCATCGCCGACAGCGCCGCAATCAGAATCACGAAATTCATCACCCCGGTGGCACCGGGAATACCGATGGTCTGCATCACCGTAACGAACGGGCTCTGGGTCTGCCCGGACTGGTTCCACGGCACGATGGCCAACATCAGCGCCAGGGTCAGCAGGTAGAACACCACGAGGCGCACGATGGTCGCGCGAAAGGCTTTCTTCACCGCCTGCTCCGGGTCGGCGGCTTCACCGGCGGCCACGGCGATCATCTCCACGCTCAGGTAGCTGAAGATCGACACGATCACGGCGATCCACATGCCGCTCAAGCCATGCGGGAAAAAGCCGCCGTGGGCCGTGTAGTTCTGCACCCCGTATTGCGGGTTGCCGGAGCCGAACACCACGTAAACCGCCAGGATGATAAAGCCGACAATGGCACTGATCTTGATGGTCGAGAACCAGTATTCAAAATTACCGAAGGTCTTCACGCTGATCGCATTGAGCAGGACCAGCACGCTGGAAAACGACACGATCCAGACCCACTCCGGCACGTTGGCGAACCAGTACTTCATGTACATCGCCACCGCCGTGACCTCGGCGCCCACCGCCAGCACAATCGCCGCCCAGTAGGCATAACGCACCAGGAAACCGGCCAGCGGGCTGATATAGAACTCGGCATAGGCGCCAAAGGAGCCTGAGGTGGAATGCGCCACGGTCATCTCCGCCAGGCAGCCCATCAGCAGCAAAGTGATCAACGCGCCGATGGCGTAGCTCACCAGCACGCTGGGCCCGGCATAGCCGATGGCATAGGCGCTGCCCATGAACAGCCCGGTGCCGATAGCGCCACCGATGGCGATCATGCTCATCTGGCCGGAAGTGAGCTGGCGCCTCAGGCCCAGTTCGCGATGGGTGATCTCTGCAAAGCCGTTGTCTGGCGTGGTCACGTGGTGTGCCCCTTTATTATTGTGATTGCACGGTTTGGATATAGACACAGATCCACTGTGGGAGCGGGCTTGCTCGCGAAGGCGGTGGGTCAGTTACAGAATATGTTTCTGATACACCGCTTTCGCGAGCAAGCCCGCTCCCACATTGGTCTTGCAGTGTTCTTAGGTGACGCTGTTGCGCACTTTGAATTGAGGCTGGTCCCAGGTGTGGTTGTCGAGGATGTCGCCGAGGATTTCCACCGCATCCCACACATCGGTAAAGCTTGTGTACAGCGGGGTGAAACCAAAGCGCATGATGCGCGGCTCGCGGTAATCGCCGATCACGCCACGGGCGATCAGGGCTTGAATGACTGCGTAACCTTCAGGGTGTTCGAAGCTCACATGGCTACCGCGTTTGGCGTGCTCACGCGGGGTGATCAGCACCAGGCCGTGGGCGGCGCAACGGGCTTCCACCCATGCAATAAACAGGTCAGTCAGTGCCAGGGATTTGGTGCGCAGGCTGGCCATGTCGGTCTGGGCAAAAATCTCCAGGCCGCATTCGACCATGGCCAGCGAGGTGATCGGCTGCGTGCCGCACAGGTAACGCGCGATGCCGCTGCTCGGGGCATATTGAGCTTCCATGGCGAACTGCCGGGTATGCCCAAACCAGCCCGACAACGGCTGGCGCACCACGTCCACCAACGCCGGGTTGACCCACACAAATGCCTGGGAGCCCGGCCCGCCATTGAGGTATTTGTAGGTGCAGCCAATCGCGTAATCGGTACCGGCCTTATGCAGGTCGACGGGCACCGCCCCGGCCGAATGGGCCAGGTCCCAGATGCTCAGCGCGCCGCACTCGTGGCTCAACGCAGTGAGCGCCTGCATGTCGTACATGTAGCCGGTCTTGTAGTTGACGTGGGTGAGCATCACCACCGCGACGTCCTGGTCGATAGCCTGCGGCAGCTCGTCCGGGCTGTTGACCAATCGCAGGGAATAACCCTGTTGCAACAGCTCGGCCAGGCCTTCGGCGATGTACAGGTCGGTGGGGAAATTGCTCGCCTCGCTGACAATCACCTTGCGCGCAGGCGCACGTTGGCGCTGCACGCTCAATGCGGCGCTGAGCACCTTGAACAGGTTGATGGAGGTGGTATCCGTAATCACCACTTCGCCGTCGCGGGCACCGATCAGAGGCGCCAGGCGGTCACCCAGGCGCTGGGACAACGCCGCCCAGCCGGCGCTGTTCCAACTGCGAATCAGGCCATTGCCCCATTCCTCTGCAATCACCGACTGCGCCCGCGCCAACGCCGCCACCGGACGCGCACCGAGGGAGTTGCCGTCGAGGTAGATGACGCCCTCGGGCAAGGCGAACTGGCGACGCAGTGGCGCCAACGGGTCCTGGGCGTCGAGGGCTTGGCAGTGGCTTCGAGTGGTCATGGTCTGTCCTGATTCTTATAAGTGACGATGGACAAAATAATGAACGAAACTTTAGAGAATTTTCGTGCAAAGTGACGGGCAACAGGCTAATTAAGCTGTAGGAAATTCGAATTTAACTCCAAAACACGCGGATTTATTCTAAGCATGATTCTTGACGCCACCGACCTGCGCCTCCTGCATTTTTTGCAACAGGATGGCCGTATCAGCAACCAGGAACTGGCGGAAAAAGTCGCCCTGTCGCCCTCCGCCTGCCTGCGTCGTTTGCGCCTGCTGGAGAGCGAGGGAATCATCAGCGGCTACCGCGCGGTGTTGAATGCCGAACAGCTGGGAATCGAGCTGGAGGCCATCGTCCACCTGTCATTACGCCAGGACGTGGAGGATTGGCATGAGACGTTTATCAAGAAGGTGCAAGGCTGGCCGGAGGTGGCCAGTGCGTATGTGATTACCGGGGCCAGCAACTATGTGTTGCGGGTGCAGGCACGCAACCTCAAGCACTTTTCGGACTTTATCGTGAACCACCTGAACCGCACGGCCGGGGTGATGGATATTCGCTCGGAGATTGTGTTGCAGAAGATCAAGGATCGGGATGAGGTGCTGGACTTGGTCGTACGCAAATAACCAGAACACCACAGAACGTTGTAGGAACTGGCTTGCCGGACCGCCGGACCGCTGCGATGCAGACACCTCGGTGCATCAGGTACACCGAGTTAATGCTATCGCAGGCAAGCCAGCTCCCACATAAGCCCGCTCCCACATTTTTTAACCGCGTTAAAATCAGTCTTCCAGGGCGCGCACGCGCTGCATGCGTTTCTGCTCCTGCGGCGCACCCGACGATTGCAGCTCAAAATCAAAATCAATCTGCGCAAACCGCCCTTCCACGCCAAACTCCCGCGCCAGTTGCTGATCGTCACTGAAGCGAATCTCGGCAATCAACTCATCGCGCGTCGCATAGGCAAAATCATCATGCAGGTACGGGTCATCCGACAGGTTGATCTGCGTGGTCAAGTGCCGATATCCCGGCGCCGAAATGAAGAAGTGAATGTGCGCCGGCCGCTGCCCATGACGCCCCAGTTGATCGAGCAACTGCTGGGTCGGCCCGGTCGGCGGGCAGCCATACCCTGACGGCACGATACTGCGAAAACGGTAGTTGCCCTGGGCATCGGTCTCGATACGCCGGCGCAGGTTGAACGCCGATTGCGTCGGGTCAAACCACGAATACGTGCCGCCGGTATTGGCCTGCCACACATCGACAATCGCCCCCGCCAACGGCTTGCCGTCGGTGTCGCGTACTTGCCCGCGCATAAACAGCGGCACCGCGTCGTCCTTGCCATCATCCAGCCGCGCCTCGTACTGCGACAGCGGTGCCCCGGCCACATACAACGGGCCTTCAATGGTGCGCGGTGTGCCACCGGATTTGCCGGCCTCTTCGTCGGCGGCATCCATCAGCAGGTCCAGGTAATGTTCCAGGCCCAACCCGGCAGCGAGCAAACCGGCTTCCTGGTTCTTGCCCAATTCGTTGAGGTAATTGACCGCCTTCCAGAACTCTTCCGGGGTCACCTCCAGGTCTTCGATGATGTTCACCGCGTCCCGCAGGATCCGGTAAATCAACGCCTTGGTGCGCGGGTTGCCGCCGTCGTTGAGGTTGCCGCTGGCTTCTTCGAGAAACTGTTGGGCGTGGGCAGTCTGGGAAAGTCGGATGGACATGGTGCAATCCTCATCTTGTAATTATTGGGTGCAAAACAGGCTCAGCGGTCGTCCTCACGGATCGACGAAGGGTGCCGGCACAGGGCGTTTATTTCGATGGCCATATAGGGGAAAAGCGGCAGTTGCATCAGCAGGTCGTGCAGTGCCTGCACGCTGTCGACATCGAACACGCTGTAGTTGGCGTAGTGCCCGGCGATGCGCCACAGGTGGCGCCATTTGCCTTCCTGTTGCAGGCGCTGCGCCAGCGCTTTCTCTTCGGCTTTCAGGGCCGCCGCGCGTTCGGGGTTCATGTCGATGGGCAGGTTCACGGTCATTTTTACGTGGAACAACATGGCAGGCGCCTCTTAATGTTTGTCACGACGGAAGAACGCCAAACGCTCTTCATCAATAGTCAGGCCCAGGCCCGGTAAGCGCGAGACATGCAGCTCAAAATCGCGGTACACCAGCGGTTCGGTGAGGATGTCTTCGGTCAGCAGCAGTGGGCCGAACAGTTCGGTGTCCCACGCCAGTTTGTTCAAGGTGAGGAAGGCATGGGCCGAGGCCAGGGTGCCGATGCCGCCTTCAAGCATGGTGCCGCCATAGAGGCCAATGCCCGCGGCTTCGGCAATCGCGGCGGTGCGCAATACGGCGCGCGGGCCGCCATTTTTGGCAATCTTGAGGGCGAACACCGAGGCCGCGCCTTCGCGGGCGAGGTTGAAGGCGTCTTCCGCACACTCGATGGATTCGTCCGCCATGATCGGCGCCGGGCTCGACAGGTTGAGCCGCGCCATGCCGCTGCGGTTATTGCGTGAGATCGGTTGTTCAATCAAGTCGATGCCGTTCTCACCGAGCACTTTGCACGCACGCAGGGCCACGGCTTCGTCCCACGCCTGGTTGACGTCAACGCGCACGCTGGCGCGCTCGCCCAAGGCCTTTTTTATCGCAATCACATGGGCCAGGTCGCGACCGACTTCACCGGCGCCAATCTTCAATTTGAAGATGCGGTGGCGGCGCAGGTCGAGCATCTTTTCGGCCTCGGCAATGTCCTGTTCGGTGTTGCCGCTGGCCAGCGTCCAGGCCACCGGCAAAGCGTCGCGCACGCGGCCGCCGAGCAGTTCGCTGACCGGCAGGTTAAGGCGTTTGCCGAGGGCGTCGAGCAAGGCGCTTTCGACGCCGGACTTGGCAAACGTATTGCCGCGAATGCTGCGCTCCAGACGCAACATGGCCGCGTTGATATTGCTCGCGTCCTGGCCAATCAACAGCGGCGCGAAGTGCCGGTCGATGTTGATCTTGATGCTATCGGGGCTTTCATTGCCGTAGCTCAGGCCGCCGATGGTGGTGGACTCACCGATACCTTCGATGCCGTCGGCGCAACGCACGCGGATAATCACCAGGGTCTGGTTTTGCATCGTGTGCATCGCCAGCTTATGCGGACGGATGGTGGGGAGGTCGACGATGATGGTCTCGATCGACTCGATGGCGCAAATCGGCATGGCTATACCCGTTGGGTTCTTTATAGGTTTGCGCCGATTCTGTGCCGTATTTTTCCTGGCATCCAATATAGAATGGGTCTCGCACAATACCCTCAAGGTATGAAAGGAGCCGTCATGGAGCTGCGTCATCTGCGCTATTTCCAGGTGCTGGGTGAAACCCTCAACTTCACCCGCGCCGCCGAACGCCTGCACATCGCCCAGCCGCCGTTGAGCCGGCAGATCCAGCAACTGGAGGAAGAATTGGGGGTGATTTTGCTGGAACGCGGCCGACCGCTGCGGCTGACCGAGGCCGGACGGTTTTTCTATGAGCACGCCAATGTGCTGCTGGAGCAACTGGGCAAGGTCTGCGACAACACGCGGCGCATCGGCCAGGGCGAGAAGACCTGGCTGGGCATCGGCTTCGCGCCATCGACCTTGTACGGCGTACTGCCGGAGTTGATTCGGCGGCTGCGCAACCATGAAGCGCTGGAGCTGGAATTGGGGCTCTCGGAGATGACCACCTTGCAGCAGGTCGAAGCGCTGAAGGCTGGGCGTATCGACGTGGGCTTCGGGCGTATTCGCATCGACGACCCGGCCATCGTCCAGCGCGTGCTGGTGGAGGACCGACTGGTGGCCGTGCTGCCCGCCGGCCACCCGCTGCTCGACGCCCCCGCCAGCCTCGCCCAGTTGGCCGCCGAACCCTTTGTGCTCTACCCCGGCAACCCGCGCCCCAGCTATGCCGACCATGTGATCGCCCTGTTCGACGCCCACGGTTTGAGCCTCAAGGTGGCGCAGTGGACCAACGAATTGCAGACTGCCATCGGCTTGGTCGGCGCGGGCATGGGCGTGACCCTGGTACCGGCCTCGGTGCAAGTGCTGCACCGCGCGGATATCGGCTACACGCCGATTGTGGAAACCACCGCGACCTCGCCGATTATTCTGAGCCGCCGGGTGAATGATCAGTCGCCCGGGCTGAGTCATTGTCTGCAATTGGTGGAAGAGCTGATCTGATATCTCCCAAACACTGGATATCCAATGTGGGAGCTGGCTTGCCTGCGATAGCGGTGGATCAGTTGGCATCTTTGCTGATTGGCCCACCGCCATCGCAGGCAAGCCAGCTCCCACAGTTTGATCCTCATTGTCTTCAAAGGCTGCGCAGGCGCTTGCGTTGCAGGGTTTGGCTGGGGGATTCGTCGAATAGCTTGCGGTATTCCGCTGAAAACCGCCCCAAATGGGTAAACCCCCACCCCAGAGCGATTTCGGAAATGGTACGTGTAGAGCCGTGTTCGAGGATTTCCTGGCGCACGGCGCCCAACCGGTGTTTCTTCAAGTAAGCCATGGGCGACAGCGCAAAGTATTTGCGAAATGCATCGAACAGCTTGAACCGCGACACACCGGCAGCGGTTTCCAGGTCTTCCAGGTGCACGGCCTCACGGGCATTGTCGTGGATGTACTGCCGCGCGCGAATCAAGTAATGCGGCAGCTTCACGCCGAGTACGTCGCGCAGTTCTTCGGAGTAGTTGTTCGGCTGGGCGAGGATCAAGCCCTTGATCAGCGAGCTTTCAAGATCCCGGGTAAACGCCGCCTGCTCATACAACTCGCTGCTGCGTTCAAGCTCGGCAATGAAATACCGCGCCATGCGCCACCACGACGCCGAAGCGCCGTCCACCGCATCCATCACCGACTCAAACCGCAGCGGCGCTTCAATCGGCCGTTGCAGCAAGCCCTCAAGGGATTCGCTCATCGCCGCCCGCGTAATGACCACCTGCAACTTGCGGCAATCACCGGAAATAGCCAGCACCTGATGCTCGTTGGGCGAAATGATCACCCCTTGATCGCAATTGGAGCTCAGGTTCACACCGTTCTTGCTCAACTCCTGCTCGCCCACCAGCGGCAGGCTCAGGCTGTAACTGCTGAAATGCTCGGCGTCTTCGATGTCGATGGTCACATCAGTGCCGTATTCGATCACGCCCAAGGTGGTGGCGCGGGACTTGAACACATTGGCACTGTGGTGAAAACGCAGGCGCTCGGGCGTCGCCGTCGCCAGGCGATGCGGCCCGCAGATGCCGGACATCCAGCTGCAGGCGCCCTCCAGGTCGAAGCGTTGAATATGGATATCGCGTGTATGGCTACTCATCAGGGTGCACCCACGGCGGTTAGGCTGTTGCGCGCTCTGGCGGCGCGTCGGTATGGATCGACAGCAAGTTCCAAGCCACGCCAGCCGTATTACAACCCAGTGGATAGCAACCGTCGACTATGTGGATAACGGGCAGGCTTTTGCACCTCTTGCCTTGTATGACAGTAGCGCATTGCGCGACCGCCCTGCACCGTTGTGAGTATTTGCTGCCCAACTTTCCGGCCCACCTTCCCCCATTAAGCGGATAGCCCGCACCCGGCCATGCTGCCTCTAATAAACCACCGATTAGCCCCTATCAAACAAGGTGCCTCCCATGAGTGGTGCAAGAAGCGTCGAGCAGTGGAAAGCGTTTATCGAAAGCTGCCTGGACTTTCGCCCGGCGGATGAAGTGTTCCGCATCGCCCGGGGCATGTTCACCGAGCCCGAACTGTTCGACCTGGAGATGGAACTGATCTTCGAAAAGAACTGGATCTACGCCTGCCACGAAAGCGAACTGGCCAATAACCACGATTTCGTGACGATGCGCGCCGGGCGCCAGCCGATGATCATCACCCGCGACGGCGAGGGCAAACTCAACGCACTGATCAACGCCTGCCAGCATCGCGGCACGACCCTTACGCGCGTCGGCAAGGGCAACCAATCCACCTTCACCTGCCCTTTCCACGCCTGGTGCTACAAAAGCGACGGCCGGCTGGTGAAGGTCAAGGCGCCGGGGGAATACCCAGAGGGCTTCGATAAAGCCACCCGCGGCCTGAAAAAGGCGCGTATCGACAGCTACAAGGGCTTTGTGTTTATCAGCCTGGACGTGAATGGCACAGACAGCCTGGAAGACTTCCTCGGCGACGCCAAGGTGTTCTTCGACATGATGGTCGCGCAGTCCGCCACCGGTGAACTGGAAGTGCTGCCAGGTAAATCCGCCTACACCTACGACGGCAACTGGAAGTTGCAGAACGAAAACGGCCTGGACGGTTATCACGTCAGCACCGTGCACTACAACTACGTCGCCACCGTGCAGCATCGCCAGCAGGTCAATACTGAAAACGGCACGGGCTCGGGCACCACGCTGGACTACAGCAAGCTCGGCGCCGGCGACGCGAATACCGATGACGGCTGGTTCGCTTTCAATAATGGCCACAGCCTGCTGTTCAGCGACATGCCCAACCCGACGGTGCGCTCCGGCTACGCCACGATCATGCCGCGCCTGGTGGAAGAACACGGCCAGCAAAAGGCCGAGTGGATGATGCACCGCCTGCGCAACCTGAATATTTACCCGAGCCTGTTCTTCCTCGACCAGATCAGCTCGCAGCTGCGCATCATCCGCCCGGTGGCGTGGAACAAGACCGAGATCATCAGCCAATGCCTGGGCGTGAAGAACGAGTCCGACGCCGACCGCGAAAACCGCATTCGCCAGTTCGAAGATTTCTTCAACGTGTCCGGCATGGGCACGCCGGATGACCTGGTGGAGTTCCGCGAAGCCCAGCGCGGTTTCCAGGGCCGCCTGGAACGCTGGAGCGATATCTCGCGCGGCAGCCATCGCTGGGCAACCGGGCCCACGCCGAACAGCGAAGCCATCGGCATTCAACCGGCCATGACCGGCACCGAATTTACCCATGAAGGCTTGTACGTCAACCAGCACCGCAACTGGCAGCAGTTCCTGCTCAAGGGCCTGGACCTGCAAGCACTGAAACTGCGGGAGGTGCAGTGATGAATGCGCAATTGCAGTACCAGATCGAGCAGTTTTTCTACCGTAAGTCCGAACTGTGTGACGCCCAGGACTGGGACGCCTATGTGCAGTTGTTCGACCCGCAGAGTGAATTCCACCTGCCGCAATGGGACTCCGAGCACGTCTACACCCGCGACCCCAAGCGCGAGATGTCACTGATCTATTACGCCAACCGTTCAGGCCTTGAAGACCGCGTGTTCCGCCTGCGCACCGGCAAGGCGGCGTCGGCCACGCCCATGCCACGCACCTTGCACCTGATCAATAACGTGCGCGTGGCCGAGCAGGCGGATGGCACGCTGGAGGTGCGGTTGAACTGGCACACGCTGTTTTATCGGCTGGCCACGTCGGAGCAGTTTTATGGGCCTGCCACGTATCACCTGAAACCTCATGGCGACAGCTGGCTGATCACGCGCAAACACGCCTTGCTGCTCAACGACACCATCAACTCGGTGCTGGATTTCTATCACCTCTAAAGCACCGGAGCACTGCAGATGAATCACAAAGTGGCCTTCAGTTTTGCCGACGGCAAGACTCTGTTTTTCCCGGTGGGCGCCCATGAAATCCTGTTGGACGCCGCGCTGCGCAACGGCATAAAAATCCCCCTGGATTGCCGCGAAGGCGTGTGCGGCACATGCCAGGGTCGTTGCGAGTCTGGCGATTACAGCCAGGATTATGTCGACGAAGAGGCCCTCTCCAGCCTCGACCTGCAACAGCGCAAAATGCTCAGTTGCCAGACACGGGTCAAATCCGACGCGACGTTCTACTTCGATTTTGATTCAAGCCTGTGCAACGCACCGGGCCCGGTGCAGGTGCGTGGCACGGTGAGCGAGGTGCAGCAGGTTTCGGCCAGCACGGCAATTTTGCACGTTCAGTTGGAGGCCCCACTGGACTTCCTGCCGGGCCAATACGCCCGACTGTCGGTCCCTGGCACGGACAGCTGGCGCTCCTATTCCTTCGCCAATCGGCCGGGCAATCAATTGCAGTTCCTGGTGCGCCTGCTGCCGGACGGCGTGATGAGCAACTACCTGCGCGAGCGTTGCCAGGTCGGTGATGAAGTGCGGATGGAAGCGCCATTGGGGGCTTTCTACCTACGGCATGTCACCCAGCCGCTGGTGCTGGTGGCGGGTGGCACCGGGTTGTCGGCCCTGCTGGGCATGCTCGATGAACTGGCGGCTAATGGCTGCACGCAGCCCGTACACCTGTATTACGGCGTGCGCGGGGCCGAGGATTTATGCGAAGCGGTGCGCATCCACGGCTACGCCGCGAAAATCCCGAATTTTCGCTACACCGAAGTGCTCAGTGACCCGTCGCCGGAGTGGCCCGGCAAGCGCGGCTACCTCACCGAACATTTCGACCTGGCCGAATTGCGGGACAGATCGGCCGATATGTACGTGTGCGGCCCCCCGCCAATGGTCGAATCCATCCAGCAATGGCTGGCGGATCAGGCACTTGATGGCGTTCAGCTGTATTACGAAAAGTTTACGCAGAGTAATATCTGACCCCTCAGCAGTTCTGGGGGGCGGGTGCGGCGTGCAATCAACCCTGAGAAAAACAAGTAGAAGGGAATGTTAATGGCGGATGACATGGTTAACCCGGTAGGCCTCAAGCGTGGCCTGAAGAACCGGCATATTCAGCTGATCGCCTTGGGAGGGGCGATTGGCACGGGCTTGTTCCTCGGCTCGGCCGGGGTGCTCAAGTCGGCGGGGCCGTCGATGATCCTGGGTTACGCGATCGCCGGTTTCATCGCGTTCCTGATCATGCGCCAGCTCGGCGAGATGATCGTCGAAGAGCCGGTGGCCGGCTCCTTCAGCCACTTCGCGCACAAATACTGGGGCGGTTACGCAGGCTTTCTGGCGGGCTGGAACTACTGGGTACTTTACGTGCTGGTGGGCATGGCCGAACTGACGGCGGTGGGTAAGTACATCCAGTTCTGGTGGCCGGAGATTCCGACCTGGGTCAGCGCGCTGGTGTTCTTTGTCGCGGTGAACCTGATCAACACCCTGAACGTGAAATTCTTCGGTGAAGCCGAATTCTGGTTCGCAATCATCAAGGTGGTGGCGATTGTCGGCATGATCGTGCTCGGCTGCTACCTGCTGTTCAGCGGCACCGGCGGCCCGCAAGCCACGGTAAGCAACCTGTGGAGCCATGGCGGGTTCTTCCCGAATGGCGGCATGGGGCTGTTGATGTCCATGGCCTTCATCATGTTCTCGTTCGGCGGCCTGGAACTGGTGGGCATCACCGCCGCCGAAGCCAGCGAACCGCGTAAAGTGATCCCCAAAGCGATCAACCAGGTGGTGTACCGGATCCTGATTTTCTACGTCGGCGCGCTGACCGTGCTGCTGTCGTTGTACCCGTGGGACCAACTGCTGCAAACCCTCGGCGCGTCAGGCGACGCCTACAGCGGCAGCCCGTTTGTGCAGATCTTCTCGTTGATCGGTAACGACACCGCCGCGCACATCCTCAACTTCGTGGTGCTGACCGCGGCGCTGTCGGTGTACAACAGCGGCGTGTACTGCAACAGCCGCATGCTGTTCGGCTTGGCCGAGCAAGGCGATGCACCGAAATCGCTGATGAAGCTGAACAAGCAAGGCGTGCCGATTCGGGCCCTGGCGATCTCGGCGTTGGTAACCATGCTGTGCGTGGTGGTCAACTACGTCGCACCGCACAGTGCGCTGGAATTGCTGTTCGCGCTGGTGGTTGCCTCGCTGATGA
The DNA here is from genome assembly GCF_050915955.1 of Pseudomonas sp. UBT. NCBI lineage: Bacteria > Pseudomonadati > Pseudomonadota > Gammaproteobacteria > Pseudomonadales > Pseudomonadaceae > Pseudomonas > Pseudomonas sp. UBT. The sequence continues at coordinate 707,218 of NZ_CP168079.1, forward strand.
TCAACTGGGCGCTGATCAGCCTCACCCATATCAAGTTCCGCAAGGCCATGGGCGAGCAAGGCGTGGTGCCGTCGTTCAAGACCTTCTGGTTCCCGTTCAGCAACTACCTGTGCCTGGCGTTCATGGTGATGATCATCGGCGTGATGCTGGCCATCCCGGGCATTCGCGAGTCGGTGTATGCGATGCCGGTGTGGGTAGGGATTATCTACATTGCCTACCGGATGCGGATCAAAAAGGGTAGCGCTGTAGTGAATGCACAGTGATCCCTGTGGGAGGGGGCTTGCTCCCGATAGCGGTATGTCAGAGACCGGATGTATTGGCTGACACACTGCCATCGGGAGCAAGCCTCCTCCCACCTTGTTGATGGCATTCCAAATGTAGAAAGCCCCGGTTATCCGGGGCTTTTTGTTTAGAGCGTGGAACGGACTCGCCACAGTTCGGGGAATAGCACCGTATCGAGCATCTTGCGCAGGTAACCCACGCCCTCGGTACCGCCGGTGCCCGGCTGGAAGCCGATAATCCGCTCCACCGTGGTGACATGTCGAAAACGCCACTGGCGGAACGAATCCTCCAGGTCGATAAACTTCTCGGCCAACTGATACAAATCCCAATACCGGCTCGGGTCGCGATACACCTCACGCCACGCCGCCTCCACCGATTCATCGTGAACCGTCGCTGCCGTCGGGTCGCGTTCGGCGCGCTTGGGATCAATCGCCAAGCCTGCCTTGGCCATCAGATTGATCGCCTCGTCGTACAGCGACGGTGTGGCGATCGCCACTTTCAATTCGTTCAACAACTCCGGCCGATGCGCGTGAGGACGCAACAGCGCCGCGCTTTTATTACCGAGGATAAATTCGATCTCACGGTACTGGAACGACTGGAACCCCGACGACTGCCCCAGGAACGGGCGAATCGCCTTGTACTCCGACGGCGTCATCGTCGCCAGCACCGCCCAGGCGTGCACCAGTTGATCAAAGATCCGTGACACCCGCGCCAGCATCTTGAACGCCGGCGGCAACTCGCCCATCCGCACGTGTTCGCGGGCGGCCTTGAGCTCGTGCAGCATCAGTTTCATCCACAGCTCCGAGGTCTGGTGCTGGATGATGAAGAGCATTTCGTTATGGTCCGGCGACAGCGGGTGCTGGGCGCTGAGGACTTTGCCCAGGTCCAGGTAGTCGCCGTAGCTCATGGACTCGGAAAAATTCAGCTCGGCGTTATGCCATTCTTCCGGCGGTTGGTAGTCAGCAGAGAAGGGACATTGGCTCATCGCGTAAGCTCCTTGAGCGGGCGGAGAATGGCGCGGACCGGGCTCGCGTCCAGGTTGGCAAAGCGCAGCGGCAGCGCGATCAACTCATAATCGCCCTCCGGTACGTCATCGAGCACGATGCCTTCAAGAATCGCCATGCCATGGCGGGCCACCGCGTTGTGGGAATCCATGGTCTTGGACTGTTGCGGGTCCAGGGACGGCGTGTCGATACCGATCAGGCGCACGCCCAGGCTGGCGAGCAGCTCGATGGTTTGCGGCGCGATGGCGGTAAAGTTTGAATCCCACTCGGTGAGCGGCGCTTGTGGATAAGTGCGCAGCAGCACCCGCTCGGGCAAGTTATCCACACGGCCTTCCAACTGATGCGGCTGCACCAGCGCGCCACTGCCCAGGCAATGCAACACCCGGCACGGGCCCATGTACACATCAAGCGACACTTCGCCAATCGGCGCACCGTCCGCGCTGTAGTGCAGCGGTGCATCCACATGGGCGCCGGTGTGCGGCGAGAAGGTCACGCGGCCCACATTCACCGGGCACTCCGGGCCGAACTGCCACACGCGCTCTTCCTGGAACGGCGTATCACCCGGCCAGGTCGGGGTCGCCGCGCTCAAGGGCGGGCTGATATCCCACCACGTTTTTATTGGGTTCATTTCAAGGCTCTCGGTTGTCACTGAGGTGAATGATACGAGGGCCAGACGTGCATTTTCTTGCTAATTCCAGCGCCAGGCGGGAATTCTTTCGTACTTACTGCGAGGAAATGGCGGATTGACGCCCGAAAGTTTCGTCTGACGAAAGCAGCTCAAACACTGAAGATCCAATGTGGGAGCGGGCTTGCTCGCGAATGCAGAGTGTCAGTCACTGAATACTTAGGCTGACCCAACGCATTCGCGAGCAAGCCCGCTCCCACATGGACTGCATGGGTGTCAGAGGAATCGCATCCACCTGCGCTTCTGGGCATCCCGATGTCGAGTTCAGACCACTGACGCAACGCCCAAGGCCTTAGGGTTCACCTTTGCATTCACTGCCTCGGAGTCATCATGTCCAAGCCCATCACCGTACTGCGCGACACCCACCCTCTGCCGGTCCTGGATGCCTGCAAATGGGAAAAACTCGAAGGCGACCCGCACACTGTCAACCTCAACGCCTACACCAGCGAAGACGGCAGCAAGATCATGGGCACCTGGATCTGCACACCGGGCAAGTGGTACGTGGAATACGTGAAGTGGGAATACTGCCATTTCCAGGAAGGCTACTGCGTGATCACGCCCGAAGGGATGGAGCCGATTCACTTGCGGGCTGGGGATATCTTTGTGGTGGAACCAGGGATGAAGGGCACGTGGGAAGTGGTCGAGACGGTGCGTAAGTATTTTGTGTTTGCGTGACCCGCAAAAACCCGGGAGCCCGCCAGCGGCAGGCTCCCGGAAAACGCCCTATTCGGGCTTGCGATAGCTGTTGATGATCGCCGAGAAGTCCTTGCCCCCTTCCCCGCGCTGGCTCATCGATTGATACAACTGCTGGGCCACAGCGCCCAGAATCACCGGTTGCTTCGCCTGGCGCGCGGCTTCGGTGGCCAGGCCCAGGTCCTTGAGCATCAGGTCGGCGCCAAAACCACCAGTGTAACCACGCGAGGATGGCGCGGTTTCGATCACGCCCGGCCATGGGTTGTAAGTGTCGGAACTCCAGCAACGCCCGGTCGAGCTGTTGATGATCCCGGCCAGCACCTGGGTGTCGATACCCAGCGCATCGCCCAACGCCATGGCTTCACTGACGCCGACCATGCTGATGCCCAGCAGCAGGTTGTTGCAGATCTTGGCGATCTGGCCGGTGCCGACGTCGCCGCAATGCACGATGTTGCGGCCCATCTGCGCCAACACCGGTTGCAGGGTGGCGAACAGTTCTGGCGTGGCGCCGACCATGAAAGTCAGGGTGCCCGCGCTGGCGCCGCCGGTGCCGCCGGAGACGGGGGCGTCGGCAACGGCTACACCTTGCTTCGCCGCCGCCGCCGCTACATCACGGATGGTTTGCGGGTCGATGGTGCTGCAATCCACTGCCGGTACGCCCTTGCCGATCCCGGCGAGCACGCCGTCTTCATTCAGCCACACACTGCGCACGTGGGCCGCGGCGGGCAGCATGGTAATCACCAACTCAGCGCCGTTAGCCGCATCACGCGGGGAATCGCAGACAGTGCCGCCGAGTTCGGCCAGCTCTTTGAGAACCGTCTGGTTCAGGTCGAACAGGTTCAGCGCGTGGCCGGCCTTGATCAGGTTGCGGGCCATGGGCGCGCCCATGTTGCCCAAGCCGATAAATGCAATCTTCATGGTCGTCTCCCGGAATCAGCGCAGGTTGATGGTGGTGTTGACGCCATCGTTGACCGTGTCGTCGTCGAACCAGCGGCTCGTAACGGTTTTGGTCTGGGTGTAGAACTGCACCACTTGCTTGCCGTACGGGCCGAGGTCGCCGAGCTTGGAGCCACGCGAACCGGTAAAGCTGAAGAATGGCACCGGCACGGGGATCGGGATGTTGATGCCGACCTGGCCTACATCGATTTCACTCTGGAACTTACGCGCCGCTGCACCGCTTTGGGTGAACAGGCCGGTGCCGTTGCCGAATGGGTTGGCGTTGACCAGCGCGATGGCTTCATCGAGGGTCGCAACTTCGAGCACTACCAGCACCGGGCCGAAGATTTCCTGGGTGTAGATCTGCATATCGGTGGTCACGCCCGAAAACAGGGTCGGGCCGACGAAGTTGCCTTGCTCGAAGCCCGGTACCTTGATGTCGCGGCCGTCCAGCTCCAGCTTGGCGCCTTCTTTCACGCCGCTTTCGATCAGCTCCAGGATGCGTGCCTTGGCGCGCTTGGAAATCACCGGGCCGACATCGGTGCCCGCTTCGCTGCCGGCATTCACTTTGAGCTTTTGCGCCAGCGCTTTCAGATCAGGCAGCCATTGCTTGGCCGCGCCGACCAGCACCACTACGGACGTAGCCATGCAACGCTGGCCCGCCGCGCCGAAACCGGCGCCGACCAGCGCATTCAAGGTGTGTTCGCGGTTGGCGTCCGGCAGCACCACGGCGTGGTTCTTGGCGCCCATCATCGATTGCACGCGCTTGCCGTGTTTACCGGCCAAGTCGTAGACGTGCGTGCCAACGGCAGTCGAGCCGACGAAGGACACGGCCTTGATGTCTTTATGGGTGCACAGCGCATCCACCACGTCCTTGCCGCCGTGCACCACATTGAGCACGCCAGCCGGTACGCCGGCTTCCAGCGCCAGCTCCACCAGCAACATAGTCGATAGCGGGTCTTGCTCGGATGGTTTGAGCACGAAGGTGTTACCGCAGGCAATCGCCATCGGGAACATCCACAGCGGAATCATCGCCGGGAAGTTGAACGGGGTAATGCCGGCGCACACGCCGATCGGCTGGCGCAGGGTGTAGGTGTCGACGCCACCGGCGACGTTTTCAGCGAATTCGCCCATCTGCAACGTGCCGATGGAGCACGCGTGCTCAACCACTTCCAGGCCACGGAAAATATCGCCTTCGGCATCGGCAATGGTCTTACCCTGCTCGGCGCTGAGGACAACGGCAATGCGTTTGGAATGTTCACGGATCAGGGCTTGCAGCTTGAGCATGATGCGCATGCGCGCGCCAATAGGCGTCAGCTTCCAGGTCTGGAAGGCGCTGTGGGCGGCGTCGATGGCGGCGTTGACTTCATCGGCGGTCGCGAAAGGGACTTTGGCCAGCACTTGCTGGGTGGCCGGGTTAACGATGTCTTGCCAATGGGTGGTCTTGGACTCGACCCATTCACCATTGATCAGCAACTTGACCTGTTGCACGGAAATATCGGCAGAAGCGTTCATGTGGTCTCCAATCTTGTAGTTATGCAGAGACAAGGCGCGTGAATCGCCTTGGAAATGAGGCGTTCGGACTGTTTTTGGAGTATAGATGTGCAAATCTCTAATAAGAACGCACATAAAAGCCGGTCCAATATGCAAAAAAACATCACGTCATTGGGCTCCCTGAACTGGGATGACCTGAAGTTTTTCCTCGAAGTGGCCCGCACCCGCAAGGCCAGCGTGGCCGCCAAGCGCCTGGCGGTGGACTACACCACCGTGTCGCGGCGCATCAGTTCTTTGGAAGTGTCGCTCGGCACCTTGCTGTTCGAAAAATCCCGGACCAATGGCTTTGTCCTTACCGCCGAGGGCCAGCGTTTGCTGGGTTACGCGGAGTCCATCGAAAGCACCTTGCACATGGCTTGCGAGCAGGTGTCCGGCTCCGGCGTGGCACTGTCCGGCCATGTGCGCATGGGCTGCACCGAGGGTTTCGGCAGCTTTTTCGTTACCCCGCAGCTCAGCCACTTCGTCGACACGTACCCCGCGATCTCCGTCGACATCCTGCCCCTGCCCCACTTCATCAGCCTGTCCAAGCGCGAAGCCGACATCGTCATCGCCCTGGAACGCCCGGAACACGGGCCGTATGTGTGCTGCAAACTGTGCGATTACAAACTGCAGCTCTACGCGACCCAGGACTACCTCGACCAACACCCGCCCATCCACCGCCCGGCAGACTTGGCCGAGCATCCATTTATCAGTTATGTGGATGATTTGGCGTTCAGTTCGGAGCTGCTGTACCTGGCGAACGTGGTGCCCGGCGCCAGCGCCAGCCTGCGCAGTACCAGCGTGATTGCACAGTACGTGGCGGCGCAGCAAGGCCGGTCGATGGCGATATTACCGTGCTTTTTGGCGGCACAGGACCCGCGGTTGTTGCCGGTGCTGGGGGAGGAGATTGCGATTACGCGGCAGTTTTGGATGTATTGCCGGGAGGACTTAAGGAAGCTGAAGCGGATTACGTTGTTGTGGGATTACATCAGGGAAGTGACGGAGCAGAATCAGGGGTTGTTGATGGGGGAGACGCGGGAGATCAAGTTTGCGGATTAAAGGGCCATCAACGACGATTCGCTTTAAATTGCAGGACGTTTCCTAGAGACTCTCCACCCTATTGCGCCTTACCGTTTGGGTCACTAGCCTCCCTGGGTCGCTGCACATCAGCGATCGGGTTTAGCGATCCGGGTTTCAGGCGTGTCACTGCCCCCAACAGTATTAGCTGGCTCTCGTCAGCTTTTAGCGTTTTATGGCGGCTGTGTGCGGGAGACTTTCGAGTCTACCCGGGATGCGCTCTGGCCCGGATCGCTAACCTGCACACAGCTGCCACCCTCTTCATGTTTAGCGATGTGATGTGGCGGCTCTACTTCAGCAGAGAGCAATCGTCATGAGCAAAATCGTCCCCGATCCACCGCTTTCCTCCATCACCACCCTCGGCGTCGTCACCTTCGGCGATTACGGCGAAAACCAAAAACCCCTGTTCCGGGTCAATTCCGGCATGCCGATTGAGCAAGCCCTGGAACACGCCTCCACCCTGCTTTTTTACGCCAAGAAACTCGCCATGGAAGCCGCCATGGATGTGCGCGGCGAGCAATACGCGTGGGCTGCGCATTACCTGTGTGAGATGGGCAAGGCCGTGGTGGATGACTTGACGCAGGCGATGACGCCGGGCAGTTAAGCGAACACTGTAGCGAGCACGCTGCAAAAATAAATGTGGGGCTTGCTCGCGAATGCGGTGGGTCAGCCAATAAATATGTGGCTGAACGACCGCCATCGCGGGCAAGCCCGCTCCCACATTTTTGAGCTGTGGTGGGTGCAGAACTTTGGTCATGCACAAATAAGTGTGGGAGCTGGCTTGCCTGCGATGGCGGTGGGTCAGTCAGCTTATCTGCTGCTGATACAC
>NZ_CP168079.1:714356-714522 GCF_050915955.1 Pseudomonas sp. UBT
AGCTTATCTGCTGCTGATACACCGCTTTCGCGAGCAAGCCCGCTCCCACATTTTTGAGCTGTGACGGGGGCAGAATTCTGGTCAGACACAGATAAGTGTGGGAGCTTGCCTGCGATGGCGGTGGGTCAGGCAGCTTATCTGCTGCTGATACACCGCCATCGCGGGC
>NZ_CP168079.1:714622-714784 GCF_050915955.1 Pseudomonas sp. UBT
TGCGATGGCGGTGGGTCAGGCAGCTTATCTGCTGCTGATACACCGCCATCGCGGGCAAGCCCGCTCCCACATTTTTGAGCTGTGGCAGGCGCAGAACTTTGGTCAGACACAGATAAGTGTGGGAGCTGGCTTGCCTGCGATGGCGGTGGGTCAGGCAGCTTA
>NZ_CP168079.1:714884-715019 GCF_050915955.1 Pseudomonas sp. UBT
GCTCCCACATTTTTGAGCTGTGGCAGGCGCAGAATTCTGGTCAGACACAGATAAGTGTGGGAGCTGGCTTGCCTGCGATGGTGGAGGGTCAGGTAGCTTATCTGCTGCTGATACACCGCTTTCGCGAGCAAGCCC
>NZ_CP168079.1:715119-1592724 GCF_050915955.1 Pseudomonas sp. UBT
TGGTCAGACACAGATAAGTGTGGGAGCTGGCTTGCCTGCGATGGCGGTGGGTCAGGCAGCTTATCTGCTGCTGATACACCGCCATCGCGGGCAAGCCCGGCTCCCACATTTGAACTGCGAAGGACGCAGAACTTTGGTCATGCACAAATAAGTGTGGGAGCTGGCAAGCCAGCTCCCACATTTGACCGCATTGCAGCATTGGAACGGGTTAAGCGGTTAGTCCGCGATCACCACAATCGACACTCGACGATTCTCCGTGCGCCCCGCCACCGTGGTGTTAGACGCCACCGGTTCGCTGCTGCCCAAGCCGCGCAGCTTAATGTTTTCTTCCTTCATGCCCACACCCGTCAGCACTTTGCCCACGCTTTTGGCGCGGCGCAGGGACAGTTGCTGGTTGTAGCTCTCTTTGCCCGAGGCGTCGGTGTGGCCGTCGACGCGCACGCGTTCGATGCCCGCGCCCACCAGGGCCTTGCCGATACGTTCGACGATGTCGGTGCTGGCTTTGTTGAGGCTTTCAACGTCGCTGCCGAACAGCACTTTGCCCGAGAGCCCGAACGCCCAGCCTTCGTCGGTGAGTTCGAAACCTTGCTGTTTGAGCACTGCGACTTGCGCCGGTGTCAGGCCTTTGGGTGGGGCTGTCTGGCAGCCGCCGAGGGCAAGGAAGGCCACCAGTAAAGTGATAAACATAAAACGCGCGTTCGAGAACAAGGGATCAACTCCTGTGGTTAACATTTGCGGCGGTGGGCTCCGATTCCGCCGTTTGCTGGCCGCCCTGGGATAAGCGTTTGGCCTGGTACATCGCCGCATCAGCGGCATTGAGCAAGGTGCCGGGAGTGGCGCCATGATCGGGGTAAACGGCAATGCCGATACTGAGGGAGGTTACAACTTGGGTGTTGCCGGGCAGTGGGATCGGCTTGTCCATGCTGGCAATGATCTTGTCGGCGATACGCTGGGCGTCCTCCACCTTGTGCAGGGGCGCGAGCAGGATCGCGAATTCATCGCCGCCCAGGCGCGCCACTAAGTCATCTTCACGCAATTGCGCGCGCACGCGCTCGGCAACGGCCACCAACACGGCATCACCGGCGGCGTGGCCGAAGTTGTCATTAATGTCTTTGAAACGGTCGCTGTCGAGGAACAGTACGGCGACTCGCTCATTGATCTTGGCGGCGCTGCGCAGGGCGCGGATCAGCCGGCCTTCGAAAAACGCGCGATTGGGCAGCCCCGTCAGGCTGTCGTGGCTGGCCTGGTGGGCGAGTGTTTCGTTTTCGCTTTGCAGGTGGCTTTGCCAGGCTTCCATCTCGCCGAGCAGGGCATTGAAGTCACTGCCCAGGCTGTCGAGCTCGGCGATCTGCGCCGGGGGTACGCGCCGGTCGAAATCGCGCTCGCTGCGGGCGGCGTGGGCTACGGCGGCAAGGCTTTGCAACGGTTTGGTGATGCCCAGCAACAGGCGCCGCGCCAAGTACAACGCCACCCAGGCGCTGAGGGCCGTGCAAATCACGATGCCGGCCAGGCCGCTGAGCAGGAAGCGCAGCAGGCTGCCGCCATGGCCGACCACATGAATGCTGCCGACCGTTTGCCCTTGACGCAAAATCGGCTGGCTGATGGGCTGTTCGAGCAAAGCATGCGCCAGCGCCAGTTCGACCTGGGACAACATGCCTGTTTCCGGCCGTGACCATTGGGCCAACAGCTTGCCGTTGGCATCGAACACTTCCGCCTGGGCCACTTCCTCGGTGGAGGCGATGAGGCTGAGGGCTTCGGTGGCGGCGGCACTGTCGTTGAACACCACCGCGGCTTCCACGGTGTAGTTGATGGAGCGCGCGATCAGGTGCAGGTTGTGATCGGCATACACGCGCAGCGCCAACACGCCGAGCAGGGTCAGGGACACGCTGGCCAGGGTCACCGCTACCAGCGCCAGAATCAGATGCCCTCGGCCGATGACTGAACGCAGGGTGGGCCGCGCGTTATGAGCCCTCATGGCACCGTCGCTCGACGGCGGGACAACTGCAACACGCTGGGGTGGATGCGCACGCCACTGCGGGCAACGGAATCCAGGTTGACCTCGAACGACACCTGCTGATCACCCACGCGCAGGCAGAACAGGCTGCCCACAGTGCATTGGTCGCCACCTTCGCTGATGCTGAGCACCGGGTGACCAATCAATGAGGTAAACAGCCGGGTGCGCTCATCGGCGCTGAGTTTGCCGATGTACACGGCGTCGCACGCACTGACAATATCGGGGTGATCGGCCAGCAGGCGCTGCACCACAACCGGACGGCCGGTCGCCTGGGTCGTGCCCTTGACCAGGTCGTCGGTGTATTGGGTCGGCCCGACAATGCACAGGCGCAATTGCGCAGGCTCTACGGGCCAGCGTGCATAACTGAGAATACCGAGCACCACCTGAGTCACCGCCTGGGCGCGTTGGTCCGCCGGGCTGGGTGCCTGGGCAAATGCTCGCGGCGCGAGCACGCACACAAGCGCCACCAGTAACATGCGTCTCCAGCTCAAACTGCGCTCTGTGGGCGAGACAGCCACGTTCATGCAGCAATTCTCTTCAGGTATTTTTTCAAGGTGATGCCGCAACGATAGCACAGCGGCGCAAAGCCCCGGGAAAGCGTGCTTTCGCGAGGCCTGCTATTTTTTCAGAAAAATCAGACGATCGAATCAGAAATATTTCATGACCGATCAGTCAGTTTTTATCCGCAGCGTCCAGCTCCAACATCAAACCACTCAGGCGCTTGACCTTGCGGCGCACGGCTTCCTCAAAGACGCCACCCCGCGGCTCGATCAGGCTGAACCAGCGTTTGGCACGGGTGATGCCGGTGTAGATCAGCTCTTTGGTCAGCACCGGGTTCAGCGCGTCCGGCAGGATCAACGCGGTGTGGGTGAACTCCGAGCCCTGGGATTTGTGCACGGTCATGGCGTACACGGTTTCCACATCGTTCAGACGGCTGGGCAGTACAAAGCGCACACCGCCTTGGCCATCGTTGCGTGGGAAGGCTACGCGCAATACCTGTGGGCCATCGTCGCTTTCGGGCAGTTTGAGCGCGATGCCGATGTCGCCGTTCATCAGGCCCAGGCCGTAATCGTTGCGGGTCATGAGCACCGGGCGGCCTTCGTACCATTGGTCATCACCCTCGATCAGCCGCACTTTGCGCAAGGCGGCGGTGATGCGCAGGTTCAGCCCTTCCACGCCCCAAGGGCCTTTGCGCACGGCGCAGAGCAGTTGGAAGGCATCGAACGCTTGCAGCAGCTGTTGCGCCCAGTGCGTCCAGGCGGCGTCTTCGCGCGGGGTGTCGAGGGCCGGGCGCGCGCTTTGCAGCAGGTTGAGGTAATAGCGATAACCTTGGGCGTCGTCGCCCTGCCCATCCAGCACCAGCCGCTCCAGGGCCTGGTCGTGTTCGCCCTTGAGGCTGAGGCAGAAGAGGTCGCTGTGGCTGCGAGCGGCCAGCAGTTTGCGCGCCTCTTCGGCGTTTTGCTGGTTGACCCAACGCGCCAGTTGGCCGATACCGCTGCCTTCGCCAAAACGTCGCGAGTAGCGCAGCATCACCACTTGCTGAGCCAGCGGATGGCTGCCGTCGAGGTCTTCGTGGAGGCCGCTGGTGCTGAGGTCTTCGCCGCTCACGGCTTGCAGCCATTGGCGTGTGTCGGGGCTGTACCAACCGGCTTCAGCGTCGCGGCACAAATCGCCGAGCACGGCGCCGGCCTCCACCGAGGCGAGTTGGTCCTTGTCGCCCAGCAACACCAAGCGGGCGTGGGGCGGTAAGGCGTCCAACAGGTTGGCCATCATTTCCAGGTCGATCATCGAGGCTTCGTCCACCACCAGCACATCCAAAGGCAAAGGGTTGCCAATGTGATGACGGAAGTGCCGCGTGCCCGGGCGACTGCCGAGCAGGCGGTGAACCGTGGTGACCTGGGTCGGGATTTTTTCCCGCACGCTGTCAGGCACGTTCAGCGACAGCACTTGCTGGCTGATGGATTCGGTGAGGCGTGCGGCGGCTTTACCGGTGGGCGCGGCGAGGCGGATGCGCAACGGGCTGCCGGCTTCCACAGCGGGGGCCTGCAACAGGGCGAGCAGGCGCACCACGGTGGTGGTTTTGCCAGTGCCGGGGCCGCCGGTGACGATGCTGAATGCACCGCGAGTGGCCAGGGCGCAGGCGAGTTTTTGCCAGTCGATGACGCCGTCGGGTGGCGGTTGGTCAAACAGACGGTTCAGGCGCTGGGGCAAATCGGCGGCGACGTTTTCCGCGGTCGCCAGGCGCAGGCGCAGCGCCGTGTCGATACGCCGCTCGTAAGTCCAGTAACGGCGCAGGTACAGACGTTTGCCAGACAGCACCAATGGCCGGCTGTGAGCGGCTTCGCTGCCATCAACCGCCAGGGCGACCAGGTGACTGGCGGCCAACGCTTGGCACCAATGCGCACCGTCGAGGCCGGTGAGCAGTTGCGACGGCAACAGCATGGCACCGGTTTGCACGTCGCCTTCGGGTGGCAGTGACAACGCAAAGTCCGGCGCCTTAAGGGTTTCGAACAGGTCGAGGCACACGTGGCCATGGCCCAATTGATGGCTGGTCAATGCCGCAGCCAGCAGCACCAACGGATCGGCTTGCGCGTCGAGTTCGTGGAGGAAGCCGACGAAGGCTTTGTCCAAGGCGCGCAGCCAGCCTCGGTCGACCCAACGTTCCAGCAGTTGCAGCAAGTCGGCAGCGCGGCTGAGCGGCAGCAGTTCCTCAAGCGGTAACGGCGACAGGCTCATAGCAGCACTCCTTGTTCCCAGGCAGGTTCGACTTTGGGCGGTATGGGTTTGCCCTGGAACAGCAGGTCCAAGCCTTCGATCAGTTCACGTGGTGGCCGAGTGAAATACGCGCCTTGGCTGGCCGCCTGAGTGCCGCGCAGGAACAGGTACAGCGCACCGCCGACGTGACGGTCGTAGTCGTAATCCGGCAGGCGTGCCTTGAGCTGGCGGTGCAGAGCCAGCAGGTAAAGTACATATTGCAGGTCGTACCGATGCTCGAGGATCGACTGTTCCATCGCGTCTTGGGTGTAGGCCGAATCGTCGGGGCCGAGCCAGTTGGATTTGTAGTCGGCCACGTAATAGCGGCCGTCGTGTTCGAAGGTCAGGTCGATAAAGCCCTTGAACATGCCGTTGAGCAACACCGGTTCGGCGGCGACCCGGGACACACCATTGTGGGTCTGCTGGCATACCAACTTGTCGAGGGCGAGCACGTCGACCTTGTGGCTGGCGAACCAGAACTCCATTTCAATCTGGTACTGCTGCAGGCTGCTCAGGGTGACGTGGTCGTTATCCACAGGCAGCGGGGTTTGCAGCAGATGGCCGAGCCAACCGCTGAGGGTGACGATCCAACCTTCCCAATTGCGCCGGTTGCAGCGCGCGCCCACGGCTTTTTCGATGGCCTCGGGTGTCACGTTGAAGCCCTCCTCACCCGCCCATTCCAACAGGCCGTGGAGGAAAGTCCCCGGATTAGGGCCACGTGGGAAACGGTGAATGTCACCGCCAGACGCCGCCACTTCGCGCGGAGCATCAGGGTCGAGGCGTTCGTCATCGAACAGCTTCTGGGCCTGTGGGTTTTCCGGCGCTTCGGGGGGGGCGGCACTCATGCTGTCGCCAATGCGCAATGCACTGTAGGAGGCGATCCACCAGTTCTCGGCAGCCTTGCGCTTGGGCAGCAAGGGCGCGAGCAAGGTGGCTTCGTTGCGCGGCGGGTGGAACAGGATGTCTAGCGCGTCGGGCACGTGGGCGTAGTGGATGGCTGCGCAGCCTTCCTGCAAGTCCAGCAGCCAGCGCGCCAGGCCGGCGGATTCGCCGAGCGATGCGCCGGCGCCGAGCAGATAACCCAGCGCTGACAGGTGCAAGACGGAGCTGTTGGTATTGCCACGCTTAAGGTCGGCAATGCCGAGCCAGCAGGCATGTTTGGCGCGGGTCAGTGCAACGTAGAACAAGCGCAGGTCTTCGGCCAGGCGCTCATCGTCGGCCTGGGCGATCAACTCGGCGCTGGGCCGCAGGCTGACGTGGGATTTGCCGTGTTCGTCGTGGTAATGCAGCGGCAATCGGCTGCCATCCACCGGTTTGGCCGAGCAGATAAAGGGCAAAAACACCAGGTCGTATTCCAGGCCTTTGGACTTGTGAATGGTGACCACTTTGACCAGTTGCTCATCGCTTTCCAGGCGCAGGATCTGTTCTTCACCGGCCTGACCAGACAGCGCCAAGTGTTCGGCCAAATGGCGGATCAGCGCTTGTTCGCCGTCCAGTTCCGACGCGGCCTGTTGCAGCAGTTCGCTGAGGTGCAGCAGGTTGGTCAGCACACGTTCGCCATCGCTGCGGGCGATCAGGGTTTGCGGCAGTTTGAAATCGTGGAGCAGGCGCCGCAGCATCGGCAGCACGCCTTGGGTGCGCCAGATTGCACGGTAGCCACGGAACTGCATCACGCGGGTTTCCCACGCCAGTTCGTCCTGATTCAGACGTTCCAGTTCCGGCAATGAGAGGTTCAAGGTGACGCAGGCCAGGGCGGCGCGCAGCGGGCGCTCGACGTCCGGTTCGGCGCAGGCCTTGAGCCAGGCCAGCAGGTCATGGGCTTCCTGGGCGGCGAAGACGGAGTCTTTGTCGGACAGGTACACGCTGCGCACGCCACGGGCGGCCAACTCAGCGCGCACGGCTTGAGCTTCCTTGCCGTCGCGCACCAGGATGGCGATGTCTGACGGGAGTACGCCTTTGAAACTGCCATCCTCTTGTAGGAAACCGGCAGTGCGTTGCTGTCCGCCATTGAGTAACGCGACGATTTGCGTGGCGCAGGCGGCAGCCAGTTGCTGGCGATACACCGCGTTGGAAATCGGCTGGTCGGTGGGCAGGTGCCAGAGGTTCATCGCCGGCAGCGTTTGACCATCGACCTGCAGTTGCTCTTTACGGCCTTGGGATAACACCGAGTGGAACGGCACCGGGTTGTCGCCATTCGGCTCGCGGAACAGGAACGCACCACGGCCGGTTTCCGCGCGTTGGAACACGTGGTTCACCGCCTCGACCATCGCATGGCTGGAGCGGAAGTTGGTGCCCAGGGTGTGATGGCGGCCAGCGGTGGACTGGCGGGCGCGCAAGTAGGTGTAGATGTCGGCACCGCGGAAAGCGTAGATCGCCTGCTTGGGGTCACCAATCAGGAACAGGCCACTGTCGAGGTGGTTTTCTTCGATGCGGTAGATGCTGTCGAAGATGCTGTATTGCACCGGGTCGGTGTCCTGGAATTCATCGATCAGCGCCACGGGGAACTGCTCGCGGATCACACTGGCCAGACGCTCGCCGCCTTCGGCTTGCAGGGCGGCGTTGAGGCGAATCAGCATGTCGTCGAAGCCCATTTCGGCACGACGGCGTTTTTCTTCTTCGAAACGTTTACCCACCCAGCCGGCGGCGTGTTGCAACACCGCAGCGTCGGGCGTTGGCAAGGCATCGAGGCTGGCTTTGAGACTGGCCATGGCGTCAATGCCAGGGTGGCGCGGCGGTTCGCCCTTCCAGGCTTCGGCCATGCCGTCGGGCGTGAGGCGGGTGAAGCCGGTGCCGATGTCCAACTGCTCGAGGGTTTCGTCAGCGGCCCAGGCACTGATCTTTTCGAACCAGGGCTCGAAGTAACGCGCTTGCATCTTGCGGCCGTCGACGGCTTTGGCGGCCACGGCCTGCAGGCAGATATCACGCAGCTCGGCGGCCCATTGTTGCCAGGGTGCCTTGAGGGTGACCAGCGCTTCGCGGCGCTCTTGCAGGCAAGCGTTGATCAGCTCGGCTGGCTCGCGGGTTTCGTCAGTAGGCCGTTCGCTGCCGAACAGCGCACGCACGCGCGGCATCAGCGCGGCGGGGCCGCTCCAGTTTTTGCGTACCCAATTGAGTGCGTCGTCATGCATCGGGTAGCAGAACAGCCGCCAGTAGTCGCGCAGCACTTCGCCGAGCAGGTCGCTGTGGTCGGTTTCCAGGGTCTGGGTGAACAGGCTGC
This sequence comes from Pseudomonas sp. UBT, assembly GCF_050915955.1. NCBI lineage: Bacteria > Pseudomonadati > Pseudomonadota > Gammaproteobacteria > Pseudomonadales > Pseudomonadaceae > Pseudomonas > Pseudomonas sp. UBT. The sequence continues at coordinate 723,105 of NZ_CP168079.1, forward strand.
CGCTGTCGAACGCGTGTTCGCGCAGCATGCGCTGGCACCAACTGTGGATGGTCGAGACGGCCGCTTCGTCCATCCATTGGGCGGCGATGTCCAGACGGTTGGCGCAGGCAGGCCATTGCTCGGGGCGGTATTGATCGCGCAGGTCGGCGATCAGGGCGTCAGGCTGGTCGATTTCGTCGCGGAAAAAACGCGCCGCCTCGGCGAGGCGGATACGGATGCGTTCGCGCAGCTCTTTGGTGGCCGCGTCGGTGAAGGTCACCACAAGGATTTGCGGTGGCAGTAGTTCGCGACCGAAGCCGGACTCATCACCCCCATGGCCAAGTACCAGGCGCAAATACAGGGCGGAAATGGTAAAGGTCTTGCCGGTGCCGGCGCTGGCTTCAATCAGCTGGCTGCCTTTTAGCGGGAAGGCCAGGGCTAAAGGTTTGCCGATCATGCGCTGGCCTCCTCACGGGTGAGCGATCGCCAGGGGGCGTTGAGCAACGGGCGATACAGGGTTTCGCACCAACCTTCGAATTCTTCGCTGGCTACCAGGGTGGCGTAGTCGGGGAACTGGCGGGTGAGCGCCGGGGTTTCTCGTCGTTCGCCGTCGGTGGTCAGGCCGTCGCCTTCGTAGGCTTTGCTCGCGGCGGCCTGGGCCTTGACGGGGTCGGTTTGGCCGAGCCAGGCAAAGGCGGTTTTCACGGCCACGGGGAGCGGTTTTCGCATGCCGGTGTGCCAGGCCAGCAGTAGGTTGCCGAGGATTTCCTGAGCATTGGATGTATCCAGTGGGCCCAGTAACAAGGTGTCGTCACTCGCGACCAAGCCGGTGCTGAGTGGCAGGCCGCAGGCGCAGGCAACGACGTGATTGACCCATGGGCGAATCAGGCGATGCCACTTGCGGGTCTTGATTGAGCCAATGCTGTTGGGAATGGTGGTCACACTTAACAACCCGCCATCACTGCGCCCATGCAGGCCACTAATCCAGCCTTCCAGCTGCAGACCTTGGTGCTCAAAACTGATCGGCTCGGCGGTTGTTTGTGGAGTAGGCCACAGCGCCAGTAAGTGTTGATAACGCTGCAGCAAATCGGGCAATGGCTCGATCAGTTCGTTACGCAGGCACTCGCCAAAACCGACCATTGGCAACAGGCCACTGCCTTGCAGGCGCAGCGCCTGGGCGTGTAGGGCCTGATCCACGTGATCGGGCTGGGTCAGCGCGGCGTTCAGCAGGCTGTCGCTGAGGCTGTAGCGTTGCAGCGCGTCGAGGACGAAGGGCTCTTCATCGGCCAGAGGCACTTCAGCGGCTTCGAAGAACACTTTCAGACGCTGGCTGAAGAAATGTTTGACTGGGTTGCGTAGGAAATCCTGCAACTGGCCAAGGCTCAAAGGTTCTTCTTGTTGGTGTGGCGCCAGTTCGTGTTCTTGTGTGGGGACATCGGACGCTTCGTGGAGCAACTGCCACTCACGTGCGTAGCTGAACAGTGGGTCGCCGGCATGGAAGTAGCGTGCGCTGAACGGTTGGAGTGGGTGCTCCTGGGTCATCGCTTCCAGCAGCGGTTCTTCTGCTTGTGCGTTGTGCCATCCGCTGGCGAGATGATCGCGCAGTTGGCCAATCAGTACGGAGGCCGGGCGGTCGCTGTTGTCACGGATGCTGCGGCCGACCCAACTGATATACAGCTGGTCGCGGGCTGACAGCAGGGCTTCGAGCAGCAGGTAGCGGTCGTCTTCACGGCGTGAACGGTCGCCGGGGCGGTAGTCGCTGCCCATCAGGTCGAAGTCCAACGGCGGTTGGGCGCGCGGGTAGTCGCCGTCGTTCATACCCAACAGGCAGACAAGCTTGAACGGGATGGCGCGCATAGGCATCAGTGTGCAGAAATTGACAGCGCCTGCGAGGAAGCGCTGGGACAGGCGGCCTTGGTCCAGACCGGCCAGCCAGGCTTCGCGGACTACGGTGAGAGGTAACTCGTCTTGCAGGCCGACGGACTCGCAGGTCTCTAGCCAAGTCTCTCTGAGTTGTTCGAGTTGGCCCAGGAGGTAGTCGTCATGTTCACTGCTGGGCAGGAAGAATAACTGCATCAGGCGCTGCAGACGCGCGCCCCACTCTGTTGGAGGCGCTGGTTGGGACAAGGCTTGATGCGCGTCATTCAATGCATCCAGCAAGGCGACCAGCGGGCCAATCAATGCGGCATCGAGACCACCGATTTCATCATAGGGCTCGATACCATCGCAGGCCGCGCCGGTGCCGACGGCATAGCCCAACAACATGCGGCGCAAGCCGAATCGCCAACTGTTTTGCTCCAGCTCGTTTGGCAAGCCCAGGCCGGCACGTTGCTCGGCGTTAAGGCCCCAACGGATGCCGGCGCCTTCGATCCAGCGGTGCAGTGTGGGCAGGTCGCGCTCCTTGATCGCGAAACGTTCGCGCAATGCAGGAACGTCGAGCAGATCGAGAATTTCGCTCACCGGGAAGCGGCTGTCCGGGAGTTTCAACAAGTGTTCGACGGCGATCAGCAGAGGGTCGCGGCCGCGCTGGCCCTGGTCGGTAAGGGTGAAGGGGATAAAGCGTGGGTCAGTTCTTTCCAGTTGGCCGAACACGGCGCGAATATGCGGTGCGTAGCTGTCAACGTCGGGGACCATGACGATGATGTCGCGCGGGCGCAGCGTAGGGTCGGCACTGAAGCGTTGGAGCAGTTGGTCGTGGAGAATTTCCACTTCGCGTTGGGCGCTGTGGGCAATGTGGAAGCGGATGGAGCTGTCGTTATTGAGGTCGACGCCGGGCCACAGCTCACGCGTTTCGTTGAGTGGGCGCAGTTCGAGAATGTCGTCCTGCAACTGGTTGAGCAGCGTGGTCGGTTCGCTTTCGCTGAACAGGTCGATGCGCCCGTCACGGAAGGCGGCGCGGTAGCTGTTGGGGTCGTCGTAACTGTCCAGCAGGCTGATGTAGTCACGGCCCTGTTTGCCCCAGGCGGCGAGCAGCGGGTGCGCATGCTGGTGCAGGGTTTGCGGGTCGATGGTGACTGGCATTCCGACTTTGCGCGCTTGCCGTTTGTACTCGTTGCGCAGCAGGTCTTTGTCCGCGACGATGTCAGACCAATGGTGGCGGCAAGGGTTGTGTACGCACAGCAAGACTTGGCTGAATCTCGCCAGGCCAGCGAGCGCTTCCAGCGCCTGTGCGGGCAAAGAGGAAATGCCGAAAACAATCACTCGGGACGGCAGGCCTTGGGGGGCTTTTTCAAGGGTGTTGATCCGTTCAATGAAACGCTGATGAACACCGGCGCGGCTTTCAGCCATGCCCTCTTCACCTACATCCAGTAGCAGTGCACGCCATAACTCTGCTTGCCAGCAGTTCGCTGGGTTTAGTGGCTTGGACTCGCCTCGACCGTTGCGCAGTTGGTGACGGCCGGCGGCCCAGTCTTCCAGCCAGTCGGCGCGGTAGACCTGGTACTGGTCGAACAAGTCGGCCAATCGCTCTGCGAGTTGATAGCGTTTGCGCAGGTCAGTGTCGTGGGTGAGGAAACGCTGCAGCGGCTCGAAATGCGCTTGATCGATGAGCTCTGGTAGAAGGCGCATCAGGCGCCAGGTCAGGGGGGCTTTATCAAGCAGAGACTTGGGCGGGATTTCATCCTTACCCAGGACCATGCGATAGAGCTGCCACATAAAGCTGCCGGGAAGTTGCACGTCGATAGCGGCGGCGATGCCGCAGCCGCCCATATCATCTTCTTCGGGGTCTTCGGCCAAAGCCAACTTGAGCCATTGGGCAATGCCGTTGCTTTGGACCAGCGCGATTTCGTTTTCCAGGGGGGCCAGCGGATAACGACGCATCCAGCTGACGACCAGGCTGCGCAGTTCGTCCAGACGGTTGCCGTGAACCACCATAAATCCAGCGCTGAGGGACGTCGCATCCGGCATAACGGCTTCCTTGGGAAAAGCAAAATCGAGGCATGGACTTTAGCACTGTAGGCGGCCGCAATAAGCCCCTTTGTACTTTTCGACCGCCCAAAACAAAACCCCTGTTTGCGTTAGCAAACAGGGGTTCTGGAATTTAATCTTGACGATGACCTACTCTCACATGGGGAAACCCCACACTACCATCGGCGATGCATCGTTTCACTGCTGAGTTCGGGATGGGATCAGGTGGTTCCAATGCTCTATGGTCGTCAAGAAATTCGGGTACTGAGTCGTGACCAGATGGCCTCGCTTCAGCAAATTGGGTATGTGATAGCTTTCGGTGTTTTGTGAGATTCGAACTTTCGGTTCTATCGTCTTCACACACCGCAATCTGGTCTCTTTCGCTTTTCAGCTCGGAGCATGCAAATTGCTTGGGTGTTATATGGTCAAGCCTCACGGGCAATTAGTATTGGTTAGCTCAACGCCTCACAGCGCTTACACACCCAACCTATCAACGTCGTAGTCTTCGACGGCCCTTCAGGGGACTCAAGGTCCCAGTGAGATCTCATCTTGAGGCTAGTTTCCCGCTTAGATGCTTTCAGCGGTTATCTATTCCGAACATAGCTACCCGGCAATGCCACTGGCGTGACAACCGGAACACCAGAGGTTCGTCCACTCCGGTCCTCTCGTACTAGGAGCAGCCCCTCTCAAATCTCAAACGTCCACGGCAGATAGGGACCGAACTGTCTCACGACGTTCTAAACCCAGCTCGCGTACCACTTTAAATGGCGAACAGCCATACCCTTGGGACCGGCTTCAGCCCCAGGATGTGATGAGCCGACATCGAGGTGCCAAACACCGCCGTCGATATGAACTCTTGGGCGGTATCAGCCTGTTATCCCCGGAGTACCTTTTATCCGTTGAGCGATGGCCCTTCCATACAGAACCACCGGATCACTAAGACCTACTTTCGTACCTGCTCGACGTGTCTGTCTCGCAGTCAAGCGCGCTTTTGCCTTTATACTCTACGACCGATTTCCGACCGGTCTGAGCGCACCTTCGTACTCCTCCGTTACTCTTTAGGAGGAGACCGCCCCAGTCAAACTACCCACCATACACTGTCCTCGATCCGGATAACGGACCTGAGTTAGAACCTCAAAGTTGCCAGGGTGGTATTTCAAGGTTGGCTCCACGCGAACTGGCGTCCACGCTTCAAAGCCTCCCACCTATCCTACACAAGCAAATTCAAAGTCCAGTGCAAAGCTATAGTAAAGGTTCACGGGGTCTTTCCGTCTAGCCGCGGATACACTGCATCTTCACAGCGATTTCAATTTCACTGAGTCTCGGGTGGAGACAGCGCCGCCATCGTTACGCCATTCGTGCAGGTCGGAACTTACCCGACAAGGAATTTCGCTACCTTAGGACCGTTATAGTTACGGCCGCCGTTTACCGGGGCTTCGATCAAGAGCTTCGCGTTAGCTAACCCCATCAATTAACCTTCCGGCACCGGGCAGGCGTCACACCCTATACGTCCACTTTCGTGTTTGCAGAGTGCTGTGTTTTTAATAAACAGTCGCAGCGGCCTGGTATCTTCGACCGGCATGAGCTTACGGAGCAAGTCCTTCACCCTCACCGGCGCACCTTCTCCCGAAGTTACGGTGCCATTTTGCCTAGTTCCTTCACCCGAGTTCTCTCAAGCGCCTTGGTATTCTCTACCCAACCACCTGTGTCGGTTTGGGGTACGGTTCCTGGTTACCTGAAGCTTAGAAGCTTTTCTTGGAAGCATGGCATCAACCACTTCGTCATCTAAAAGATGACTCGTCATCAGCTCTCGGCCTTAGAATCCCGGATTTACCTAAGATTCCAGCCTACCACCTTAAACTTGGACAACCAACGCCAAGCTGGCCTAGCCTTCTCCGTCCCTCCATCGCAATAACCAGAAGTACAGGAATATTAACCTGTTTTCCATCGACTACGCTTTTCAGCCTCGCCTTAGGGACCGACTAACCCTGCGTCGATTAACGTTGCGCAGGAAACCTTGGTCTTTCGGCGTGGGTGTTTTTCACACCCATTGTCGTTACTCATGTCAGCATTCGCACTTCTGATACCTCCAGCAAGCTTCTCAACTCACCTTCACAGGCTTACAGAACGCTCCTCTACCGCATCACTTACGTGATACCCGTAGCTTCGGTGTATGGTTTGAGCCCCGTTACATCTTCCGCGCAGGCCGACTCGACTAGTGAGCTATTACGCTTTCTTTAAAGGGTGGCTGCTTCTAAGCCAACCTCCTAGCTGTCTAAGCCTTCCCACATCGTTTCCCACTTAACCATAACTTTGGGACCTTAGCTGACGGTCTGGGTTGTTTCCCTTTTCACGACGGACGTTAGCACCCGCCGTGTGTCTCCCATGCTCGGCACTTGTAGGTATTCGGAGTTTGCATCGGTTTGGTAAGTCGGGATGACCCCCTAGCCGAAACAGTGCTCTACCCCCTACAGTGATACATGAGGCGCTACCTAAATAGCTTTCGAGGAGAACCAGCTATCTCCGAGCTTGATTAGCCTTTCACTCCGATCCACAGGTCATCCGCTAACTTTTCAACGGTAGTCGGTTCGGTCCTCCAGTTAGTGTTACCCAACCTTCAACCTGCCCATGGATAGATCGCCCGGTTTCGGGTCTATTCCCAGCGACTAGACGCCCTATTAAGACTCGCTTTCGCTACGCCTCCCCTATTCGGTTAAGCTCGCCACTGAAAATAAGTCGCTGACCCATTATACAAAAGGTACGCAGTCACCCAACAAAGTGGGCTCCCACTGCTTGTACGCATACGGTTTCAGGATCTATTTCACTCCCCTCTCCGGGGTTCTTTTCGCCTTTCCCTCACGGTACTAGTTCACTATCGGTCAGTCAGTAGTATTTAGCCTTGGAGGATGGTCCCCCCATATTCAGACAAAGTTTCTCGTGCTCCGTCCTACTCGATTTCATGACTAAGAGATTTTCGCGTACAGGGCTATCACCCACTATGGCCGCACTTTCCAGAGCGTTCCGCTAATCTCAAAGCCACTTAAGGGCTAGTCCCCGTTCGCTCGCCACTACTAAGGGAATCTCGGTTGATTTCTTTTCCTCAGGGTACTTAGATGTTTCAGTTCCCCTGGTTCGCTCCATACACCTATGTATTCAGTGTAAGGTAACCATCTTATGATGGCTGGGTTCCCCCATTCAGACATCTCCGGATCAAAGTCTGTTTGCCGACTCCCCGAAGCTTTTCGCAGGCTACCACGTCTTTCATCGCCTCTGACTGCCAAGGCATCCACCGTATGCGCTTCTTCACTTGACCATATAACCCCAAGCAATCTGGTTATACTGTGAAGACAACATTCGCCGAAAATTCGATAATACTCAATTACGAGTAACTCACAAATTTTACCTTAGCCTGATCCGTTACCAGTGAAAGTAACGTTCAGTCTATCTTTCTATCACATACCCAAATTTTTAAAGAACGATCTAATCAAAGACTAGAAATCAACATTCACCATCATAACGATGGAATGCTCATTTCTAAGCTTTCAAAACTTCAGAAGCAGTAGTGGTGGAGCCAAACGGGATCGAACCGTTGACCTCCTGCGTGCAAGGCAGGCGCTCTCCCAGCTGAGCTATGGCCCCGTATTTCTACAGGCGTTTCCCACACAAAATTGGTGGGTCTGGGCAGATTCGAACTGCCGACCTCACCCTTATCAGGGGTGCGCTCTAACCAACTGAGCTACAGACCCAATTTCGGGCTGCTTCTTATCGTCTTCTTCAATGAATCAAGCAATTCGTGTGGGAACTTATGGAGCAGCTGATGTCGTCGATTAAGGAGGTGATCCAGCCGCAGGTTCCCCTACGGCTACCTTGTTACGACTTCACCCCAGTCATGAATCACACCGTGGTAACCGTCCTCCCGAAGGTTAGACTAGCTACTTCTGGTGCAACCCACTCCCATGGTGTGACGGGCGGTGTGTACAAGGCCCGGGAACGTATTCACCGCGACATTCTGATTCGCGATTACTAGCGATTCCGACTTCACGCAGTCGAGTTGCAGACTGCGATCCGGACTACGATCGGTTTTGTGGGATTAGCTCCACCTCGCGGCTTGGCAACCCTCTGTACCGACCATTGTAGCACGTGTGTAGCCCAGGCCGTAAGGGCCATGATGACTTGACGTCATCCCCACCTTCCTCCGGTTTGTCACCGGCAGTCTCCTTAGAGTGCCCACCATTACGTGCTGGTAACTAAGGACAAGGGTTGCGCTCGTTACGGGACTTAACCCAACATCTCACGACACGAGCTGACGACAGCCATGCAGCACCTGTCTCAATGTTCCCGAAGGCACCAATCTATCTCTAGAAAGTTCATTGGATGTCAAGGCCTGGTAAGGTTCTTCGCGTTGCTTCGAATTAAACCACATGCTCCACCGCTTGTGCGGGCCCCCGTCAATTCATTTGAGTTTTAACCTTGCGGCCGTACTCCCCAGGCGGTCAACTTAATGCGTTAGCTGCGCCACTAAGAGCTCAAGGCTCCCAACGGCTAGTTGACATCGTTTACGGCGTGGACTACCAGGGTATCTAATCCTGTTTGCTCCCCACGCTTTCGCACCTCAGTGTCAGTATTAGTCCAGGTGGTCGCCTTCGCCACTGGTGTTCCTTCCTATATCTACGCATTTCACCGCTACACAGGAAATTCCACCACCCTCTACCATACTCTAGTCAGTCAGTTTTGAATGCAGTTCCCAGGTTGAGCCCGGGGATTTCACATCCAACTTAACAAACCACCTACGCGCGCTTTACGCCCAGTAATTCCGATTAACGCTTGCACCCTCTGTATTACCGCGGCTGCTGGCACAGAGTTAGCCGGTGCTTATTCTGTCGGTAACGTCAAAACACTAACGTATTAGGTTAATGCCCTTCCTCCCAACTTAAAGTGCTTTACAATCCGAAGACCTTCTTCACACACGCGGCATGGCTGGATCAGGCTTTCGCCCATTGTCCAATATTCCCCACTGCTGCCTCCCGTAGGAGTCTGGACCGTGTCTCAGTTCCAGTGTGACTGATCATCCTCTCAGACCAGTTACGGATCGTCGCCTTGGTGAGCCATTACCTCACCAACTAGCTAATCCGACCTAGGCTCATCTGATAGCGCAAGGCCCGAAGGTCCCCTGCTTTCTCCCGTAGGACGTATGCGGTATTAGCGTCCGTTTCCGAACGTTATCCCCCACTACCAGGCAGATTCCTAGGCATTACTCACCCGTCCGCCGCTCTCAAGAGAAGCAAGCTTCTCTCTACCGCTCGACTTGCATGTGTTAGGCCTGCCGCCAGCGTTCAATCTGAGCCATGATCAAACTCTTCAGTTCAAACATCTTTGGGTTTTTAAGAAACCCTAAACTTGGCTCAGCAATCGTTGGTTACATCTTTGATTTCTCGCGGAGTAACTTGTGATGCTGATAATCTTGTTGACTATCAGTCTGACTCCACAAGCACCCACACGAATTGCTTGATTCAGTTGTTAAAGAGCGGTTGGTTAAGATCTTTCGTCTCAACCGAGGCGCGCATTCTACAGCAGCCTCATTTGCTGTCAAGTGATTATTTTCAGAAGTTTTCGAAGAATTCTTCAACAACTTCAACCACTTGCGCTTCCGATCTCTCGTTAGCGGGAGGCGAATTCTACAGCGTTACACGCTGCTGTCAACACCTCTTTTTCTCCGCTTTCGACCGAGAGGATCGAAACGTTAATAGAGCCAAACAACACTGCCCTACCAACTCCTTCTGGGCTTCGATGAACTGAAGCAACTCGCTGTCGAACTCTGCATAACTCTTTGTTTACCAAGGAGTTTTCCGTTTCGACTGCGCCGGAAGTGGGGCGAATTATAGACTTCCAGAATTTGCCGTCAAGCGCTAATTACGCTTTTGTCGTAGAAAGTGGTTTTTTCGCAATAAGGCGGGGAATTCGACGCATCACTGGTGGAATCCGCAAGAGCAAAAGCAACGCGCCTATAGATGCATAGATAGCCCACTCCTTCAGGTCGGCCCGCACGATCCAAAGCATATGCAGCAAACCAAGCCCAAGAATCACATACACCAGACGATGCAGCTTCTTCCAACGGCTGCCGAGCCGACGCTGGCTATAACGATTTGACGTCACCGCCAGCACCAATAAACAGAGAAAACCCAGCGCGCCCACAATAATGTAAGGCCGCTTGCGCAGCTCTACACCAAATTGCGACCAATCAAGTCCAAGGATGAACACACAATAAGCCGCCAGGTGCAGAGCCACATACGCAAAACACCAGAGCCCCAACTGTCGGCGGACGGCTATCCACCCCGCCCACCCGCTGAGTTTCTGCAGTGGCGTCATGCACAGCGTGATCAGCAACAGAATCAACGTTCCAAGCCCCAGTCGATCCATCAACACTTTCCCGGGATCCGGCCCGAGCACAGAGCTCCACGCCTCATACAGCCAGAAAAATGGCCATATCGCCGGGGCTATAAAGACGCCAACGCGCCAGATCGGATAACGCATCAGTAGTTCTTCCGCAAATCGAGGCCTGTATAAAGAGAAGCGACCTCATCCGAGTAGCCATTGAACATCTGCGTCTCGCGCACATTCGGACTGAACAAGCCGCTCGGCAGACGACGCTCCCGCGCCTGGGTCCAGCGAGGATGATCGACTGTAGGATTCACGTTCGCGTAGAACCCATACTCATTGGCCGCAATACTCTGCCACGTGGTCTTAGGCTGCTCGCTCACCAGACTGATACGCACAATGGACTTCACACTCTTGAATCCATACTTCCACGGCACCACCAAACGCAATGGCGCACCGTTCTGGTTAGGCAACTCACGCCCATACATGCCAACCGCAAGGATCGCCAACGGATTCATCGCCTCATCCAGACGCAGCCCTTCTACATAAGGCCAGTCGATCAAGCCGAAGCTGGAGCGCTGCCCCGGCATGCTTTTGGGGTCCTGGAGCGTTTCAAAGCGTACGTACTTGGCCTTGGAGGTTGGCTCAACCTGTTTGAGCAAGGCTGATATTGGAAAGCCCATCCACGGAATCACCATCGACCACGCCTCGACACAGCGCAGCCGGTAAATGCGTTCTTCCAACTGATAAGGCTTCATGAAGTCTTCCAGCGCATAACGCCCAGGCTTCGCGACCTCCCCATCAATGACCACACTCCAGGGCTCAGTCTTGAGTGAACCCGCGTTCTTCGCTGGGTCGCCCTTATCCGTGCCGAACTCATAGAAGTTGTTGTAGTGGGTTGCATCCTTGAACGGAGTGATGGCTTCGCCCTTGACCGTGACAGCCTGCCACTGGGTACTTGGCAGTTTCTCGGCAAACCAGCTCGGAGCGTTACCCGGTTCGACATCAGCGTAACGCGCAGCATCGTCCGCACTCGCCCAACGCGGCAACGTACTCGCAGCGACACCGGCAAGCGCACCGCCGAGCAAGCTACGGCGAGAGAGATAGAAGGATTCAGGGGTGACATCCGATTCGTGGCAATCGGACGCTTTGGGGGTCTTGATTAACATGGCAACTCCGCAGCATTGGAGAACTGATGCACCAATAGACTGCGGAGTATGGGGAATATTACATTAAGGCAATGTTTTGTCCCGACGAAGATGCAGCAGGTACTGAATCGGCCCCGAAGCGGCATAGACCAAAAATGCCAGCAGTAATATGCGCGGCGGGTCACTGAACACGACGGCAAACACCAGTACCACCACCAGGATAGCCACGAAAGGCACGCGCCCCTTGAGGTCAAACTCCTTGAAGCTGTTGTACTTGATGTTACTGACCATCAACATCCCGGCCGCGGCAACCATCAAGGCCACCAGGAAAGACATCTTCGATCCCTGTATCCCGTAGTCACTGAACGCCCAGACGATACCCGCCACCACTCCCGCAGCAGCGGGGCTCGCGAGACCAATGAAGTAACGCTTGTCGGCGGTACCCACCTGGGTATTGAAGCGCGCCAGCCGCAAAGCTGCGCCCGCGACGTAGATAAAGGCAACCATCCAGCCGACCTTACCCATATCACCCAGCGCCCAAGCGAACGCCAGCAGTGCAGGCGCCACACCAAAGGCGACCATGTCCGACAACGAGTCGTACTCGGCACCGAAGGCGCTTTGGGTATTGGTCATGCGCGCGACACGACCATCAAGGCCGTCGAGCACCATGGCCACAAAGATTGCGATGGCAGCAAAACCGAAATACTTGCTGGCACTCGCCGCATCACCCGCCGCCAATGCGCTCTGAGCGCTCATGGAGTTGATGATGGAATAGAACCCGGCAAACAGGTTCGCGGTGGTGAACAGATTGGGCAGGAGATAGATGCCACGATGCCGGACCTTGCGGCCTTCCGCGTCATGCCCTTCTTCGACATGTTCATCGATCGGTAGCAGGCTATCGGCGCCAGAAGCCTGGCTTGGCTCGTCGGGACGTTCGCTCATGGACTTTACCTTGCAACGGTGTGAAAAAAATTCGACAAATACTTGCGGCGAGTGTTCGCCCGCAAACGATGCAGCTTTATACCAGAACCTGCCTCCCAAACGAAAAAACGCGGCCTAAGCCGCGTTTTCTCTTGATGCGTACGACTTAGTTTTTGGCTTTGTCGACGATCTTGTTGGCACCGATCCACGGCATCATGGAGCGCAGTTGCTCGCCGATGATTTCGATACCGTGAGCGGCGTTGTTACGACGCTTGGCGGTCATCGAAGGGTAGCCGGTTGCGCCTTCGCTGATGAACATTTTGGCGTATTCGCCGTCCTGAATACGTTTCAGGGCGTTGCGCATAGCCTGACGGGACTCGGCGTTGATGACTTCCGGGCCAGTCACGTACTCGCCGTATTCGGCGTTGTTGGAGATCGAGTAGTTCATGTTGGCGATACCGCCTTCGTACATGAGGTCAACGATCAGCTTCAGTTCGTGCAGGCATTCGAAGTAGGCCATTTCCGGCGCGTAGCCAGCTTCAACCAGGGTTTCGAAACCGGCTTTAACCAGTTCAACGGTACCGCCGCACAGAACAGCTTGCTCGCCGAACAGGTCGGTTTCGGTCTCGTCCTTGAAGGTGGTTTCGATGATGCCGGTACGACCGCCACCAACACCCGCTGCGTAGGACAGTGCAACGTTTTTGGCGTTGCCCGAAGCGTCCTGGTAGATCGCGATCAGGTCAGGAATACCGCCGCCTTTGACGAACTCGGAGCGCACGGTGTGGCCCGGTGCTTTCGGCGCGATCATGATCACGTCGAGGTCGGCACGCGGCACAACCTGGTTGTAGTGAATCGCGAAGCCGTGGGAGAAGGCCAGGGTTGCGCCCTTCTTGATGTTCGGCTCGATTTCGTTCTTGTACAGCGCGGACTGGAACTCGTCCGGGGTCAGGATCATGACCAGGTCGGCAGCAGCAACAGCGGAAGCAACGTCAGTTACTTTCAGGCCATGAGCTTCAGCCTTGGCAACAGTGGCCGAGCCTTTACGCAGGCCAACAGTCACGTCAACGCCGGAATCTTTCAGGTTGCACGCTTGAGCGTGGCCCTGGGAACCGTAGCCGATGATGGCGACTTTTTTGCCCTGGATGATCGACAGGTCACAATCTTTTTCGTAATAAACTTTCATGAGGTTCCTCTATATATCCAGGCCGTTAGGCCATTCACTAATTGGGTTAGATGCTGAGTACTTTGTCGCCACGAGCAATCCCGGTGACGCCACTGCGTACAGTTTCCAGAATCGAGGCCGTCCCGATCGACTGGATGAAGCTGTCCAGCTTGTCGCTTGTACCGGTCAGTTGCACGGTATAAACGCTGGCGCTCACATCGACGATCTGCCCGCGATAAATGTCGGTAGTCCGTTTGATTTCGGCACGCTGGGCACCCGTGGCCTTAACCTTCACCAACATCAGCTCACGCTCGATGTGGGCACTTTCCGACAGATCGACCAGCTTGACCACTTCGATCAGTTTGTTGAGGTTCTTGGTGATCTGCTCGATTACCTCATCGTGGCCCACGGTGGTCAACGTCAGGCGCGACAGGGTCGGGTCTTCGGTCGGGGCCACGGTCAGGCTTTCGATGTTGTAGTTGCGTTGCGAAAACAGGCCGACAACACGAGACAGAGCGCCGGGTTCGTTCTCCAGAAGCAGGGAGATAATGTGCCGCATGATTAAGTACGCTCCGTCTTGTTCAGCCACATATCGCGCATAGAGCCGTCTTTGATCTGCATCGGGTAGACGTGCTCGCTGGTGTCAACCTGAATATCAAGGAACACCAGGCGGTCCTTCATGGCGAACGCCTCTTCCATCATCGGTTTCAAATCCTTCAAATCAGTGATGCGCATGCCGACGTGGCCATAGGCTTCAACCAATTTGACGAAATCTGGCAGCGATTCCATGTAGGAGTGGGAGTGACGGCTACCGTAGCTCATGTCCTGCCACTGACGAACCATGCCCAGCACGCCGTTGTTCAGGCAGACGATCTTCACCGGGAGGCCGTACTGCAAGCACGTCGACAGTTCCTGGATGTTCATCTGGATGCTGCCCTCACCGGTGACGCACGCGACGTCGGTGTCGGGGAAGCTCAGCTTTACACCCATGGCCGCAGGAAAACCAAAGCCCATCGTGCCCAGGCCACCGGAGTTGATCCAGCGGTTAGGCTTGTCGAACTTGTAGTACTGCGCGGCGAACATCTGGTGCTGGCCCACGTCGGAGGTCACAAAGGCGTCGCCCTTGGTCACTTCGCAGAGGGTTTCGATCACGGTTTGCGGCTTGATGATGCTGCCGTCGCCCTTGTCGTAAGGGAACAGGCCGCGATCACCGCGCCATTCGTCAATCTGCTTCCACCAGCTGGCAACGGATTCCTTGTTCGGCGTTTCGCCGATGTCCTTGAGGGCGGCAACCATTTCAGTCAACACGCTTTCCACTGGGCCCACGATTGGCACGTCGGCCTTGATCGTCTTGGAGATGGACGCCGGGTCGATGTCGATGTGGATGATCTTGGCATTCGGGCAGAATTTGCTCGCGCCATTGATCACTCGGTCATCAAAACGCGCGCCTACAGCCAGGATCACATCGGCATGGTGCATCGCGAGGTTGGCGGTGTAGCTACCGTGCATACCGAGCATGCCGACGAACTGGCGGTCCGTGCCCGGAAATGCGCCGAGGCCCATCAAGGTGTTGGTCACCGGCAGATTGAGCAGTTTGGCCAGTTCGGTCAAAGGCGCCGAACCGCCACCCAGAATCACGCCACCACCCGAGTACAGCACAGGACGCTTGGCCGCCAGGAGCATTTCTGCCGCCTTGCGAATTTGCCCCGAGTGCCCACGAACGGCCGGGCTGTAGGAACGCAGCTTGGCTTTCTTCGGGAAGACGTATTCAAATTTCTCAGCCGGGTTGGTCATGTCTTTCGGGATATCGACCACTACAGGGCCCGGGCGACCGGACTGTGCAAGGTAGAACGCCTTTTTCATGACTTCCGGGATTTCCGAGGCATGCTTGATCATGAAGCTGTGTTTCACGATCGGCCGAGAGATACCGATCATGTCGGTTTCCTGGAATGCATCGGTACCGACCATGGTGCTTGCGACCTGGCCGGAAATGATCACCATCGGGATGGAGTCCATATAAGCAGTCGCGATGCCGGTAATGGCATTGGTTGCGCCTGGGCCGGACGTTACCAGTACCACGCCGGCTTTACCGGTGGCACGGGCGTAACCGTCAGCCATATGGGTCGCAGCCTGTTCGTGGCGCACCAGGATGTGGGTAACAGCCGGTTCCTTGAACAGTGCGTCGTAGACATGCAGCAGAGCACCACCTGGGTACCCGTAGATATAGTCGACGCCTTCGTCACGCAAAAAGCGGACGAGCATCTCACCACCAGATAAAAGCTCCACGTTGTTCACCTCTAAAACGCCAGAATACCGTCCGTTAAAAACCGACGGGTCTTAATAGGTTTACTTCTCAACAGAGCATGAGCGACGGTGGTCGCCGACTACGTCAGCACTGACTGAGCAAGTATTGGGATCGTCCCAAGTGTTGCGGGCTTTTCCCACCCAGCGCGAGGTAACGCGTTGCGGGTGTTACAGGTCGGCGCGGGTGTGCGCCTCATGATCTGCTGAGCGGGCCTGCTTCTGGCAGTCCCGATACAGCGGACTTTGGATTCTTCTGTTTCAGCCCCTTCAAGTCAAGCAATAATTGCGCTTTTTTCCAACTAAGCGCATGAGAACGTAGAAGAAAGGGGTTTGAGGAGGGATAAAACTCGCCTGAATGTCGTCAAGCGGTAGAAATGTGCGCAAGACTGCCGGAAAAACCGGCAGTCAGGCAATTAACGAGCGTCGACGATCAGTTGGTCGAACTTTTTCAGCGCATTTCGTAAACCCAGGCTCTCGACCGGCCGATCGGCATAGACCATCTCGGCCATTTCCATGATCCCTGACGCATTGGGCAAGGGCAGGTCCTGCTGCAGAATCTGCTTCATGCGCACCAGGAAAATCCACTGCAGCCACTGGTGAAAGTCCAGGGTATCAACCGAGAAAGGCTCGACGCTGCTGAGCGCCTCGGCGCTGGGGGACACTTCGTCCCACCAACCCTGCACGCGCAACTCGCGCTCAATCAGCAATAACTGTTCAGCAATCGCTGGAAAACGTGCATCCATCAGAGGCTGACCTTGGCTTTTTGCCGAGCTTGAGCGGCCCCGGCAGCATCGCCTTGTGCGGCACGCGCGTCACCAATCAAGGCCCACAGGTTGGCTTGCAGGTCTGGACGACCATTGGCCATGGTCAGGCCGCGACGTGCGAACTGTTCGGCCTGCGGCGCATCACCCTGAGCCATACGCACTTGGGCGAGGCGATACAACACTTGCGGCTCGCGAGGTGCCACACGCTGGGCACGCTCAAGGCTCGACGACGCACCGTTCAAGTCGCCGCCGGCCTGCTGCTGCTGGGCAGTGGTCAGCAAAGCCAACACCGGACCATCCAGCTGCTCGTCAGCCGACAGACCGCCAGCGCTCGAACGCGACGGAATACCGCTCGGCGTGGACGGCATGTTGTAGTTGCCCTGGTTGACCGGCGCCGTTTGGATCGGCGTGGCGTCGATTGGCCCCGACGTGCTTGGCCCCGGGGTCCAAGGCTCCGCACTGATCGGTGCCGACGTAGCGGCACCCGCGCCCGGCACCATCACCACCACGCCCGAATCCTGCGGTATGGCTTGCGGTGTGGCTTGGGCAGGACGCTTGACTACGGTCTGACGGAAGCCGCCAGTGGCCGAAATGCGGTCGCTGTTGGAAACGGTCGTGCTCGAATCCACCACTGGAATCGAACCACGCTGCACGCTGGAGCAACCGCTGAGCACCGCCAGAGCTGTAATAGCTGGAATCAACCACTTGTTCACTTGAAACCCTCTTTAGCTTAATTCATCCAGCCCTTGACCCAATCCATCACCGATTCCGCGTCAGCAGGGGCACTGCCACCGCACGCGGCGCCGGGTGGTGGCTCGCTGCCGCGAATATACGGCATCTGTACCGCGCCCGGACAGTTGGCATCAGAACCTTGGCCGGTGTGTGGATCAATCCAAGCCTGCACGATGTTATCCGGCTGCGGCATGTTCAGCGGCAGCGGGTCGGCCTTGCGCATGAAACTGGTCCAGACCTGCAGGGCACCGGTCGCGCCGGTGAACGGCGTCTTGCCATTGTCGTCACGCCCAAGCCACACCACCGCCAGCACGTCCTGGCCGAAGCCGGCGAACCAGCTGTCACGCGAATCGTTACTGGTACCGGTCTTGCCCGCCAGCGTCAGGTTCGAGGGCAGCACGCTGTAGACCGAGCGCCCGGTGCCTTCACGCATTACGCGCTGCATGGCGTTCTGGATCAGGTAGATGGAACCCGCATCAAAACGCTGCTGAATCTGGAACGGGTAGCGCTTGAGCGGCTCGCCCTCGGCGGTCAGCACACTGCGAATGCCGCGCATCGGAGTATTGAAACCACCGTTGGCGAGAGTCTGGTACATCGTGGCCACTTCCATCGGGGTCATGGCGCCAGCCCCCAGGAGCATGGACGGGAACGCCGGGAACTCACGGGTAATGCCCAGGCGCCCCAAGGTTTTCAGCACATTCGGTACACCCACTTCAAGCCCGAGGCGCGAGGTGGAAATGTTGTAGGAATGCGCCAGGCCCTGGTACAGGAACACGGTGCCGTGGGAGCGTCGATCGAAGTTCTGCGGCGTCCACACTTGGCCATCAGCACCTTTGACCGAGAGCGGATCATCCGACAACCAACTGGTCAGGGTGTATTTGCTCGGTTTTTCCAAAGCCGTCAGGTAGACCGCCGGCTTAACCAGCGAGCCAATCGGCCGCACGGCATCCAGTGCGCGGTTGAAACCGGCAAAACTGGCTTGTCGACTGCCGATCATGGCCTGGACTTCGCCGGTTTCCGGGTTGGTCACGACCATCGCCGCCTCGACTTCATCCGAGCCTTTACGGCCGGTCAGGCGCTTGAATGTGTCGTTCACCGACGCTTCGGCCTTCATCTGCAGAATCGGGTCGAAACTGGTGAAGATCCGCAGGCCTTCTTCGGTCAAGTCTTCGTCGCGGTAATCTTCACGCAACTGGCGTTTGACCAGGTCGATAAAGCCTGGGAAGGAGCTGTCCGCGAGCTTGCCGCGAGTGGTTACACCCAGTGGCATTTTCTTCGCGGCAGCGACTTGTTCGGCAGTGGCAACACCCTGCTGCTCCAGCACATCCAACACCAGGTTACGACGCTCGAGCGCACGCTCCGGGTTGCGGCGCGGGTTGTAATAGGACGGCCCTTTGACCATCCCCACCAACAACGCGACTTGATGCAACTTCAGCTCGGACAAAGGCTGGCCAAAGAAGAACTGACTGGCCAAGCCAAAACCGTGCACGGCGCGCTGGCCATCCTGACCGACGAAGACCTCGTTGAGGTACGCCTCAAGGATTTCCTGCTTGCTGTAATGCAGTTCCAGCAGCATTGCCATCATGGCTTCGGTGAGCTTACGGGTCAGGCTGCGCTCGTTGGTCAGGTAGAAGTTCTTGACCAATTGTTGCGTCAGCGTACTGCCACCCTGAGTCATCTTCCCGCCGGAGGTGTTGACCCAGATGGCGCGAGCAATCGACTTCGGTGACACACCCCAGTGGCTATAAAAGTCGCGATCTTCTACTGCAACCAAGGTTTCCAGCAGGTATGGCGGCACTTGGTCAAGCTTGATCAGGATGCGATCTTCAAGGTTCTTCGGGTAAATCCCGCCGATCATCAAGGGTTCCAGACGCACCACGGGCAACTTCGAGCCATTGAGCGACGACAGCTCTGCAACGTAATCGCCAGAGAAGCGCACGCGCACCGGCTGGGCTTTTTCCAGGCCTTCATAGAACTGGAAGCCGCGAGTGTTCAAATCGACGGTGTTGCCACTGACGGCGGCGGCACCCGGGCCGTTGCTCACGGGTTCGCGGCGGTAACCCAGGGCATCGAGTTCAGTGAGGAAGTCATCCTTGCTCAGCTTCTGGCCGGTGAACAGTTCCAGCGGGCGGGCGTACACCTTGGCCGGGATGGTCCAGCGCTTGCCGGAGAACTTCTCCTGGACCACGGCGTCGAGGTAAACCGCGAAGCCGGCGAGCACGACAAGGCCCACCAGGCTTAGCTTGAGCGCCCAGCCCAGCCACGGGCGCAGGCCGCGGGAAGGAGGTTTTTTACGGGAACGGGGAGATCGGGTTCGAGTCATGGCGGCGGATTATACGCACTTTATCGATGATCAACATGAGCCGGACAGCGGTTTGCACGACCGGCTGTAACCGCCATAATGCCGGCCATGATTTCCCCCAGACTTTGAAGGATCGCCTGTGAGCCAGTCCCTGATCGCTGCACTGCAAAACCCGGCTTTGTATCCGCATCCGGTTGAAGCGTTTCAAGTCATCGAGACCCATATTTCCTGGGTCATACTGACGGGCCCCTTCGCTTATAAACTGAAGAAACCGATGAATTTCGGCTTTCTGAATTTCACTGAGCTGGCCGATCGTGGTCATTTTTGCAACGAAGAGTTGCGACTCAACCAGCGCCTGACCAAAGACTTGTATCTCGAAGTGTTGCCGATCACCGGCACTGCCGAAGCCCCGCAACTCAACGGCGAAGGCCCGGTAATCGAGTACGCGCTGAAAATGCGCCAGTTCCCGCAAAGCCAAATGCTGAGTACCTTGCAAGCCAACGGCGAACTGACCAGCGCGCACATTGATGAGATGGCCAAGCAGATTGCGCATTTCCACCTGACCGCACCGAAAGTGCCGCAAGAACACCCAGCCGGCACCCCGGACGAAGTGATGGCGCCGATACGCCAGAACTTCGAGCAGATTCGCCCATTTCTCAGCGACAAGGCTGACCTGGCTCAACTGGAAGCCCTGCAAGCCTGGTCTGAAAGCAGCTTCGAACGCCTCAAGCCGCTGCTGGCACAGCGCAAGCTGGAGGGTTTCACTCGCGAATGCCACGGTGATATTCACCTGGGCAACGCCACGCTGATCGATGGCGAGGTCGTGATCTTTGACTGCATCGAGTTCAACGAACCCTTTCGCTTCACCGACGTCTACGCCGACACCGGCTTCCTGGCCATGGACCTGGAAGACCGCGGCCTCAAATCCCTGGCACGCCGGTTTATCAGCCAATACCTGGAGTTGACCGGCGACTACCAAGGCCTTGAACTGCTGAACTTCTATAAAGCCTACCGTGCGTTGGTCCGCGCCAAGGTGGCGCTGTTCAGCATGCCGAGCGAGGCAAGCCCGGTGCAGCGCGCCACCACCCTGCGCCAGTACCGCAACTACGCCAACCTGGCGGAAAGCTACAGCACCATTCCTTCGCGTTTCCTCGCCATTACCCACGGCGTATCGGCAGTCGGCAAAAGCCACGTTGCCATGCGCCTGGTGGAAGCACTCGGCGCTGTGCGCCTGCGCTCGGATGTGGAGCGCAAGCGCCTGTTCGGCGAGCAGAAGGTAGAGAACACGCCGCAAGCCGGTATCTATGCTGCCGATGCCAGCGCAGCGACCTACGCTCGCTTGAACGAAATCGCCGACACCCTGTTGCGTGCCGGGTATCCGGTGGTACTGGATGCCACCTTCCTGAAACGCGAGCAACGCGACGCCGCAGCGAAGATTGCTGAGGCCACCGGCGCGCCCTTCCTGATCCTGGATTGCAATGCGCCGCAAGCTGTTATCGCCAGCTGGCTGGCACAGCGTCAGGCCGATAAAAACGATCCTTCCGACGCAACGCTGAGCATCATCGAAGAGCAGCAAGCCAGTCGCGACCCACTGACGGCCGAGGAGCAGCTCCTCAGCAAGCGTGTCGAGACGAATGAAAGCGGAACGCTGGACGCGTTAGTCGCGCACATTCGTCAGCACCTGCCCGGTCTGTAAGAAATATTTCTTGGTCGTGTCACCGATCTTGGGTGCACGACCCAGCAATAGTGGCACTATAATGGCGCCATAATTCCAACGGGAGTCGCCGTCATGAGTCAGCCCAAGCTTCTTGATACCCCGCTCTACGCGCTCCTGCACAAGGACGACATTCGAGGCTTCAATCAGGAACGCCCAATAGACGGGATTATCGACATGCGCGGTGGCGACTTCCGAGGGCTGGACCTGCGCGATTTGAATGCCATAGGCGTGGACTTCACCGACGCGTACTTCCGCTCTGCCGACCTGCGCGGGCTGGATTTGCGCGATTGCTCACTGGAAGGCGCCAGCCTGGCCCATGCGCAGATCTCCGGCACCTACTTCCCTGCCGAATTGACGGCTGACGAGATCTTGATGTCGGTTAATTTCGGCACTCGTCTGCGTTACCGCACCAAGTAACATCACACTCTGAGCCCCGGGTACGTATCGTGCGTACCGGGTGCCTCCTGCCTGCTTATCGTCAAAATTCCTGTGCCACTCTTATAGCTTTTCAGCCGCGCCTGACCAAAGAATCACGCTTTTCCTACTGAGCGCTACACTCCCTTTCAGGCCTGCCTGGTCACGATACCCACCGCACCATTCGGCCGTCGCAAGGAGGCTTGATGAACGATGAGCTGCAACACTTGAAAAATCTGGGAAAGACGTCAGCGCAGTGGCTGCACGCGGTGGGCATCCACAGCGCGTCCGACTTGCGCCGGCTGGGAGCGGTCGATGCCTATCGGGCCGTAAGGACTCGCGGGTTCCGAGCGTCGAAAGTCCTGCTGTATGCGATTGAAGGGGCGCTGATGGATGTGCACTGGAACGATATCCCGGCGGAGCGCAAGGAAGCTCTGAACCGTCAATTGGATGCGATTTCAGCGCGCCAGAAGAATTAGGTGAGTTAGCAAACCCAATATTTACAGGCGGTTCTAACGCTCGTTTGAGAAAAACGAAAGGACGTTCAAAAACAAATGTTGACTCTCAAATGAGAATCGTTATGATTATCACAACTGGTCGCGAGATCAGCCGATAACTGAAAGACCATTGGTTCGGACTCTCAGATTATCTCCTCATCAGGCTAATCACGGTTATTTGACCCGGCTCTTGCCGGGTCTTTTTTTGCCTACGAAAAACTGATTTCAGCGCGCAATAATCAGTGGATGCCCGCGCTCGGGGTGTGGCTGCACCAATACGTCCAGGCCAAACACCGCCTTGAGTGGCCCAGGCCGCATCACCTGTGCCGGCGTGTCCAGGGCATGTGGACGCCCGCCTTCCAGCAGCAGAATGCGATCACAGTAACGCGCCGCCAGATTCAGGTCATGGAGGATCACCAACACTGCCGCTCCCCGGTCGGCAAATGTACGTATTGCCTGCAAGGTCGTGTGTTGGTGCAAGGGATCGAGCATCGATGTCGGCTCATCCAACAGCAACGTCTGCCCCGCTTCCCCCGGCCACAATTGCGCCAGAACCCGCGCCAGGTGCACACGTTGGCGCTCACCGCCCGAAAGGGCCAGGTAACTGCGACCGCTCAAGTGCCCGATATCCGCCGCCTGCAGCGCCGCATTAATAATCTCGTCATCACGCACCCGCCCGGTCTGATAGGGCAAGCGGCCCATGCCTACAACCTCCTCGACACGAAAAGCGAAGTCCAGGGTGGAAGTCTGCGGTAACACTGCC
This sequence comes from Pseudomonas sp. UBT, assembly GCF_050915955.1. NCBI lineage: Bacteria > Pseudomonadati > Pseudomonadota > Gammaproteobacteria > Pseudomonadales > Pseudomonadaceae > Pseudomonas > Pseudomonas sp. UBT. Next base: position 746,089 of record NZ_CP168079.1, read on the forward strand.
AGACGCTGGGCGCGCTGCGGTCCGCTCCAGTCCTGCAAGGCTTGCTGATCCAGCCACACATTGCCCTGATCCGGCTGAAGCTCTCCGCACAGCGCACCGAGCAACGTGCTTTTGCCAGCACCATTCGGGCCCAGCACACCGAGCACCTCGCCCGGTAACACGTCCAGGGTGACGTCGGACAGCACGGTTTTGCGACCACGCCTCACCTGCAACGCTTCGACTCGCAGCATCAGGCGCGCCCTCGCAGCAACAAATACAGAAAAAATGGCGCACCAATAAACGCAGTCACGATGCCGATCGGCAATTCAGCCGGCGCCAGGGCCAAGCGGGCCACCAGATCGGCAAACAGCAACAAGCTCGCCCCGGCCAGCACCGAGGCCGGCAACAGCACCCGATGATCAGGCCCCGCCAACATCCGCACAAGATGCGGCACTACCAGCCCGACAAACCCGATCATTCCCGCCGCCGCTACCGCCGCGCCCACCCCCAAAGCCGTACAGAACACCAGTTCACGCTTGAGACGCTCCACATCAATCCCAAGGTGATTGGCCTCCGACTCACCCAGTAACAACGCATTCAACGCTTTCGCCCGGCGCGGCAACCACAACGCAACACCGGCACTTACCAGCAACAGCGGCCACAACCGCGAATAGCTTGCGCCATTGAGGCTGCCCAGGTTCCAGAAGGTCAGAGTGCGCAACGTGGCGTCATCCGCCAAATAGGTAAACAACCCCACCGCCGAGCTGGCGAGGGCTGTGAGGGCGATACCGGCGAGCAACATCGTCGCGACGTTGGTCTGGCCGTTGCGGCGGCCCAGCCGGTAAACCAGTGCAGTGACGCCCAAACCGCCGAGAAACGCGCACAACGACAGCAGGTAAGGACCGAACGCATCCGGCAGGCCGCCAAAAAACGAGCCGCCGACGATAGCGATCGCCGCGCCCAACGCCGCACCACTGGAAACACCGACCAACCCCGGATCGGCCAACGGGTTGCGAAACAGCCCCTGCATCGCCACGCCCGACAATGCCAGGACACCGCCAACGGCCAGCCCCAATAAGGTACGCGGCAAACGAATCTGCCCTAAAATCAGCTCTGCCTGCTCCAGGCCCTGGGCTTCAATCGGTGCGCCCATCATGCGCAAGGCGGCCTTCAGTGTATCCAGCAAAGGCAAGTTGACAGGCCCCAAGGCCAAGGAAAGCCAGGTTGCCAAAAGACATAACAGCGCCAGCCCAATAAATAGCGTTTTCGGTTTAACCAAAGTCGTCATGGGGCAGGTTTAGCCTGGGACGAATAAAACCCGGCAGACAGTTTCACCAGACTTTGCGGCAGGCGTGGCCCGAGCCCACCGACCAGCAGGGTCGGGTCCAACTCAAACACCCGACTATTCTTGGCCGCCGGCGTCGAAGCCAAAATCGGGTTCTCCTTGAACAAGGCGGCCCTCGCGGCGTCACCGGTTAAGGCGCGGTCAGCAAACACCAGCACATCTGGGCTCAACCCCGCCAACGACTCCACCGAAAATGGCTTGTAACCCGTATGGGTCGCCAAGTTTTTGCCGCCCGCCAGCTGCAACATCCAGTCGGCAGCCGTGTCTTTACCGGCGATCAGCGGTTTGCCACCCGCGTGACCGAGCAACAACAACACGCCCGGTGTCTTTTGGGTGGATTGGGCCTTGGCAACCCAGGCTTTTTGCTGCTCAAGAGCCTGCTCATACCCGGCAAACAATTCGTTGGCCTTGGCCTCACTGCCCAACAACTTGCCCAGATGCTGAAGATTCCCCTTCAACGTCGGTAAATCGGGCTGCGCCGAAAACATCTCCACCTGCACACCAGCCCCCCGAATCTGCGCCAGCACCGGTGGTGGGCCCATTTCTTCAGTGCCGACCAGAACCTGCGGGCGCAGGCTCAAAATACCTTCAGCCGACAACTGCCGTTGGTAGCCAATACTGGGCAACTTCTTGAGAGCATCAGGATGCTGACTGGTGGTATCGACGCCCACCAACTTCGACTCACCACCCAGGGCCGCCACCCATTCCGATAGCGCCCCACCGGCACTGACCCAGCGTTGTGGCAGTTCAGAGGCTTGCGCCCCGTGATTGACCAGAAGTGAGGCAACGAGCGCAATAGCGCTGGTACTCAGGCGCATATCAGGGTTTCCTTCCAAGGGCAGGGCCACTCAAGCACTCACCGATGTGACAGATTAAACCCGTCTGGCATCGTACTGAGCGCCCAATCAGCTAACGGGCGAAGCCGGCATTTGATAATTGTTTGCATTTGAACGTCAAGGCACTTAAGGATTGAAATGAAGTTTCTCTGCTCCTCCGACAGGCTCGCACCCAACAGCAGCCTCGGTTTCGAGATCGACGGCTGCAAGCTGTTGGCCGTGCGCCGGGACGGCGTTGCCTACTTCTATATCAACCGTTGCCCACATCGCGGCATCCCGCTGGAATGGCAGCCTGACCACTTCCTCGACGCCAGCGCCAGCCTGATCCAGTGCGCGACCCATGGCGCGCTGTTCCTGATCGAAAACGGCGAATGCATCGCCGGGCCGTGTGCAGGCCAAAGCCTCAAAGCCCTGCACGGCCGCGAAGACGCAAAGGGCCTGTGGGTTGAACTCTAGTCGCCGATCAGCACTTCCAAGCGGCGGTCGACGTAAATTTCCTCAGGCGTGACCTGTACACCATAAGCCATCACTTCCACACCGGCCGCCTTGGCCTCACGCAACGCGGCAGCGTAACCAGCGTCGATTTCCACGGCCGGGCGCACGGCCTCGATACCCGACAGGTTGACGCAATACAGCTGCACCGCCCGCACGCCGTCGCGGGCCAGGTGTGCCAGCTCGCGCAGATGCTTGGCGCCACGTTGTGTCACCGCATCGGGGAAGGCCGCCACCGCCGAGCCATCGAAACCCAGGGTTACACTTTTAACTTCCACGTACGCCGCGCCCAGCGGGTATTCCAGGCGAAAGTCGATGCGGCTTTTTTCCTGGCCGTAAGGCACTTCACGTTTCAGCGCGGTAAAGCCATTGAGCTCAGTAATAACCCCGGCGCGCAGTGCCTCCTCAACCAACTGATTCGCGCGTGCCGTATTGACGCACGCAAGTCGGCCCTGCGGCGTTTCGGCAATTTCCCAGGTGCCTGGCAACTTGCGCTTGGGGTCGTCGGAACGACTGAACCAGACCTGGCCGCCCTCCACCATGCAATTGAGCATCGAGCCTGTGTTCGGGCAGTGAATAGTCAACAACTCGCCGGTAACGGTTTCGATATCCGTGAGAAAGCGCTTGTAGCGGCGAATCAGCCGCCCTTCTTCGAGGGGAGGATGAAAGCGCATCAGCCTTGCCAACTCCGCAGTCCACGGGCGATCCGGTCCACCGCCTCTTGTAGTCGATCGAGGTTTTGCGTGTAGGCGAAACGCACATGGTGACTGGCTTGATAGCGGCCGAAGTCCAGCCCCGGCGTAAAAGCCACATGTTCAGTTTCGAGGAAATGGCGGCAAAACGCGAAGGCATCGCCGCCGAACGCGCTGATATCGGCATACAAGTAGAACGCCCCTTCCGGCTCCACGGCGATGCCGAACCCCAGCTCGCGCAAGGCGGGTAACAGGAAGTCACGACGGCGACCAAATTCGGCGCGGCGCTCTTCCAGAATGCTCAGGGTTTGCGGGGCAAAACAGGCCAAAGCCGCGTACTGGGCCATGCTCGGCGCGCTGATGTAGAGGTTTTGCGCCAGCTTCTCCAATTCACTCACCGCATCCGACGGCGCTACCAGCCAGCCCAGGCGCCAGCCGGTCATGCCGAAATACTTCGAAAAACTATTCAGGACGAAGGCCTCGTCGTCGACTTCCAGCACACTGGCGGCGTCAGTGCCGTAAGTGAGGCCGTGATAAATCTCGTCCACCACCAGATGCCCATTGCGCGCCTTGATTGCACTCGACAACCCGGCCAATTCGTCGCGGGTGAGGACGGTGCCGGTGGGGTTTGCAGGGGACGCGACCAATGCGCCAACGCTGTCCTGGTCCCAATGCCTGGCAACCAGATCGGCGGTCAATTGGTAGCGCACTTCCGGGCCTACCGGCACCAGTTGCGCCGCACCTTCCACCAGCCGCAAAAAGTGCCGGTTGCACGGGTAACCCGGGTCCGCCAGCAGCCAGTGCTTGCCTGGGTCAACCAGCAAGCTGCTGGCCAACAATAAGGCGCCGGAGCCACCGGGGGTGATCAGAATGCGCTCGGGATCGACGCTCAGCCCATAGCGTTGCTGGTAAAAACCGCTGATGGCCTCGCGCAACTCCGGCACCCCACGTGCCGCGGTGTAGCGAGTCTTGCCGCTGGCCAGCGCAGCCTGGCCGGCCTGGATGATAGGTTCGGCCGTGGTGAAATCCGGCTCGCCGATTTCCAGGTGGATGACATCATGACCGGCTGCCTGCAGCTCATTGGCTCGCGCCAGCAACGCCATGACATGAAAAGGTTCGATGGCGCGACTGCGCGCACTGTAGGGCTGAGCCATTAGCCTTCCTTAGACGGTGAGGACAAAGTTTGGATTCTACCGAACCCGCGACGTAAAACATGTTCTATTGCCTGCTCGGCCACTTGTGCGGCCCGGGCAAGCGCGCGCAAAACGACTAAAATCAATATTCAGGCCCATGCATACCCAGCCATGGCGGGCTGCAGCAGTTTGCAACCCCCTGGCGATGGGCCACGACAACCGGGAGTGGCGCACCCCGAATCTATCTGGTAAGTTCGCCCGCTTGCAGCCGCAGGGCCGGCAGGTGTCGGTGACGTTGCAATCCTGCGCAATGGATTAGAAGAGTGAGAGGCGGTCTATTCATGTCCACCCAAGCAAAGCAACAGCAGACTCAAGGCCTCAATGGCTTCGAACCTTACGTCGAAAAGAAAGGTGAGGAGTACATGGGCGAGCCCATGCGCGAGCACTTCACCAAAATCCTCAACAAGTGGAAACAGGACTTGATGCAGGAGGTTGACCGCACCGTTGACCATATGAAGGACGAAGCAGCCAACTTTCCTGACCCGGCCGACCGTGCCAGCCAGGAAGAAGAGTTCGCCCTCGAACTGCGCGCCCGTGATCGCGAGCGCAAGCTGATCAAGAAAATCGACAAGACGCTGCAACTGATCAAGGACGAAGAATACGGCTGGTGTGAATCCTGCGGCGTCGAGATTGGTATTCGTCGTCTGGAAGCCCGCCCAACTGCGGACCTGTGCGTAGACTGCAAGACCTTGGCTGAAATCAAGGAAAAACAGGTCGGCAAGTAACCCTGCCGGGCTGAACGAATGGGGCGTGCGAACGCCCCATTTTTGTTTCTGGGATTTACCGTTTTTCCAGTAGTATCCGGCCCATGACAGCCTCTACCTATATCGGGCGTTTCGCCCCCACGCCCAGCGGCCATTTGCATTTCGGCTCGCTGGTTGCCGCCCTCGCCTCCTACCTCGATGCCCGCGCCAATCACGGCCGCTGGCTGATGCGCATGGAAGACCTCGACCCACCCCGTGAAGAGCCCGGCGCCCAGGCAGCGATTCTCCATGCCCTGGAAAGCTATGGCTTCGAGTGGGAGGGTGAACTGGTCCGACAAAGCGAGCGGCATGAGTCTTATGCCAAAGTCCTGAACGATCTGTTCAACCACGGCCTGGCCTACGCCTGCACCTGCTCGCGCAAACAGCTGGAGCCCTACAACGGGATCTACCCGGGGCTATGCCGAAATGCCGGGCATGATCAGCAAGATGCGGCTATCCGCTTACGTGTCCCTGAGCTGGAATACCACTTTACCGACCGCGTACAGGGCGAATTCCGACAGCACTTGGGGCGTGATGTAGGCGATTTCGTCATCCGTCGCCGCGACGGCCTGTATGCCTACCAGTTGGCCGTGGTACTCGACGACGCCTGGCAAGGTGTTACCGACATCGTGCGCGGTGCCGACCTGCTGGATTCCACACCGCGCCAGCTTTACCTGCAAGAACTCTTGGGGCTGCGCCAACCGCGCTACCTGCACGTGCCGCTGATCATCCAGCCGGACGGTCACAAGCTGGGCAAATCCTACCGCTCCCCACCTTTGACACCCGACCAGGCCACGCCTTTGCTAGTGAGGGCCCTGCGCGCGCTCGGCCAACAACCCGGCAGCGAACTTCTCCACGCCAGCCCACGGGAGCTGCTGGATTGGGGCATTGCGCACTGGGATGCCACAATGATCCCGCGCACACTCACACTGGCCGAAGCGCAATTGAGCTGAAGGCGCTTGCAGCTTCCCAGCCATCCGTTACCATCGCCGCAGTTTTTTACTCAGAGGCCAACATGTACATCTATCGATTGGTCCTGCTGCTGGTCGTCGGGATCTACCTGTTTTCCCCCGCCATCATGGATTGGTGGATCGACGCCACGGGCGCCTGGTACCGCCCTTATCTGCTGTGGCTGATCCTGATCGTCGTGACCTTCATCCTGCAGAGCCAAAAAGATGCCGATGAGCTTTAGCCTCACCCAGATGCTGCTGATCAGCGCCGCCTACCTGGCAGCATTGTTCGGCGTCGCCTGGATCAGTGAGCGCGGAATGATTCCGCGGGCGATCATTCGCCATCCGTTGACCTACACCTTGTCCTTGGGCGTATACGCCAGCGCCTGGGCGTTTTATGGCACGGTGGGCCTGGCCTATCAGTACGGCTACGGCTTTCTTTCCAGTTATCTCGGGGTGTCCGGCGCATTCCTGCTGGCGCCGGTGCTGCTATACCCGATCCTGAAAATCACCCGTACATATCAGCTGTCGTCCCTTGCGGACTTGTTTGCCTTTCGCTTTCGCAGCACCTGGGCTGGCGCACTGACCACGATCTTCATGCTGATCGGCGTGCTGCCGCTGCTGGCCCTGCAGATCCAGGCTGTGGCGGACTCCATCAGCATCCTCACCCGCGAGCCGGTGCAGCATCGCGTTGCCCTGGCCTTCTGCGCGCTGATTACGCTGTTCACGATTTTCTTTGGCTCACGCCATATCGCCACCCGCGAGAAACACGAAGGCCTGGTGTTTGCGATTGCCTTTGAGTCGGTCATCAAGCTGATCGCCATCGGCGGTGTCGGCCTCTATGCGCTGTACGGCGTATTCGACGGCCCGCAACAGTTGGAACTGTGGCTGCTGCAAAACCAGACCGCCCTCGCCGCCCTGCACACCCCGCTGCAGGAAGGCCCGTGGCGCACGCTGTTGCTGGTGTTCTTCGCCTCGGCAATTGTGATGCCGCACATGTACCACATGACGTTCACCGAGAACCTCAACCCGCGCTCACTGGTCAGCGCCAGCTGGGGCTTGCCGTTGTTCCTGCTGCTGATGAGCCTGGCGGTGCCACTGATTCTCTGGGCTGGCCTCAAGCTGGGGGCGACCACCAACCCCGAATACTTCACCCTCGGCGTCGGGATTGCCGCCAACAGCAAATCCCTGGCATTGCTGGCTTACGTCGGCGGCTTATCGGCGGCCAGTGGCTTGATCATCGTCACCACGCTCGCGCTCTCGGGCATGGCGCTCAATCACCTGGTGCTACCGCTTTACCAGCCGCCAGCTGAAGGCAATATCTACCGCTGGCTAAAGTGGACACGGCGCGCGCTGATCGTCGCAATCATCATGGCCGGCTTTGGTTTCTACCTGTTGCTGGGCCCCGGACAAGACCTGGCCAACCTCGGCATCGTCGCGTTTGTCGCCACGTTGCAGTTCCTGCCCGGCGTGCTGTCGGTGCTGTACTGGCCAACCGCTAATCGACGTGGATTCATCGCCGGGCTGCTGGCCGGGATCCTGGTGTGGATTGTCACCATGCTGCTGCCGCTGGTCGGCAACCTGCAGGGCTTTTACATTCCCCTGTTGAACATGATCTACGTGCTGGACGACACCAGCTGGCACATGGCGGCCATTGCCTCCCTCGCTGCCAACGTGCTGATGTTCACCCTGATCTCGCTGTTCACCAACGCCAGCCCGGAAGAAACCAGCGCTGCCGAAGCGTGCGCGGTGGACAATGTGCGGCGCCCGCAACGACGCGAACTGCATGCCGCCTCACCCCAGGAGTTCGCCACCCAATTGGCCAAACCACTGGGCGCCAAGGCCGCACAGAAAGAAGTCGAACAGGCGCTGCGCGATCTTTACCTGCCGTTCGACGAGCGTCGCCCGTATGCCTTGCGCCGCCTGCGTGACCGTATCGAAGCCAACCTGTCCGGCCTGATGGGGCCAAGCGTGTCTCAGGACATGGTAGAAACGTTCTTGCCCTACAAGGCCAGCGGCGAAAACTACGTCACCGAAGACATCCATTTCATCGAGAGCCGGCTGGAGGATTACCACTCACGCCTCACCGGTCTCGCCGCCGAACTCGATGCCCTGCGCCGCTATCACCGTCAAACCCTTCAGGAGCTGCCGATGGGCGTGTGTTCCCTGGCCAAGGATCAAGAGATCCTGATGTGGAACAAGGCCATGGAAGAGCTGACCGGCATCGCTGCTCAGCGCGTAGTGGGTTCGCGCCTGAATACGCTGGCCGACCCGTGGAAAGAACTGCTGCAAGGCTTTATCAACCTGCCCGACGAGCATTTGCACAAGCAGCATCTGGCGCTGGACGGCCAGACCCGCTGGCTCAACCTGCACAAGGCCGCCATCGATGAGCCACTGGCGCCTGGCAACAGTGGCCTGGTGCTGCTGGTAGAGGACCTGACCGAAACCCAGATGCTGGAAGACAAGCTGGTGCATTCCGAACGCCTGGCGAGCATTGGCCGCCTGGCAGCGGGTGTTGCCCATGAAATCGGCAACCCCATCACCGGCATTGCCTGCCTGGCGCAGAACCTGCGCGAGGAGCGCGAAGAGGACGGTGAAATCACCGAAATCAGCGGGCAGATCCTTGAGCAGACCAAGCGCGTTTCCCGCATCGTGCAGTCGCTGATGAGCTTTGCTCACGCGGGCGCTCATCAGAATCAGGACGAGGCGGTGTGCCTCGCCGAAGTGGCGCAGGATGCCATTGGCCTGCTGGCCTTGAACCGGCGCAATTTCGAAGTACAGTTCTTCAACCTGTGTGATCCGGACCACTGGGTTGACGGCGACTCCCAACGCTTGGCGCAGGTGCTGATCAACCTGCTTTCCAACGCCCGTGACGCCTCCCCGCCGCACAGCGCGGTACGCGTCAAGAGCGAGGCTTTCGAGCACACGGTCGATCTGATCGTGGAGGACGAAGGCAGCGGTATTCCACAGAACATCATGGACCGATTGTTCGAACCCTTCTTCACCACCAAGGACCCAGGTGAAGGTACCGGTCTGGGCCTTGCACTGGTCTATTCCATCGTTGAAGAGCATTATGGACAAATCACCATCGACAGCCCGGCTGACACTGAAAGCCAACGCGGCACCCGTATTCGGGTGACCTTGCCGCGTCATGTCGAAGCGACGTCCGCTGTGAACTGAGACCGTCGAGAGAATTGAATCAATGCCGCACATTTTGATCGTCGAAGACGAAACAATTATCCGCTCTGCCTTGCGTCGCCTGCTTGAACGTAATCAATACCAGGTCAGCGAAGCCGGCTCGGTGCAGGAAGCCCAAGAGCGATTCAGCATTCCCACGTTCGACCTGATTGTCAGCGACCTGCGCCTGCCGGGCGCGCCGGGTACCGAGCTGATCAAGCTTGGCCAGGGCACTCCCGTGCTGATCATGACCAGCTACGCCAGCCTGCGTTCGGCAGTGGACTCGATGAAGATGGGCGCGGTGGACTACATCGCCAAGCCGTTCGACCACGACGAAATGCTCCAGGCCGTGGCCCGCATCCTGCGCGACCGCCAGTCGGCCAGCAGTGCCCCGGCCGAACAGCGCCCCGCCGGCAAAGGCGCCAACGGTGCGGACAAGCCAGGCGTCGACAACAGCAACGGCGAAATCGGCATCATCGGTTCCTGCCCTCCGATGCAGGACCTGTACAGCAAGATCCGCAAAGTCGCGCCGACCGACTCCAATGTATTGATTCAGGGCGAATCGGGCACTGGTAAAGAACTCGTCGCCCGCGCGCTGCACAACCTGTCCAAGCGCGCCAAGGCGCCGATGATCTCGGTGAACTGCGCGGCGATCCCTGAATCCCTGATCGAGTCCGAACTGTTCGGCCACGAGAAAGGCGCGTTTACCGGCGCCAGCGCCGGGCGCGCGGGTTTGGTGGAGGCGGCGGACGGCGGCACCTTGTTCCTCGACGAAATCGGCGAACTGCCTCTGGAAGCCCAGGCACGTTTGCTGCGCGTGCTACAGGAAGGCGAAATTCGCCGCGTAGGTTCGGTGCAATCGCAGAAGGTCGATGTTCGCCTGATCGCTGCGACCCACCGGGACCTGAAGAGCCTGGCCAAGATCGGCCAGTTCCGTGAAGACTTGTATTACCGCCTGCACGTGATCGCCCTTAAGCTGCCGGCCCTGCGCGAGCGTGGCGCCGACGTCAACGAGATCGCCAGCGCCTTCCTGCTGCGCCAGAGCGCGCGTATCAACCGTACCGACCTCAAGTTTGCCCCGGACGCTGAGCAGGCAATTCGGCACTACTCGTGGCCGGGTAACGTGCGAGAGCTGGAGAATGCGGTCGAGCGCGCAGTAATTCTGTCGGAAAGCCCGGAGATTTCCGCCGAGCTGCTGGGTATCGATATCGAGCTCAGTGACCTGGAGGACGACGATTTCATCGGCCTGGCCCCGCAACAGGGCGGCGCCAGCAATACCAGCCATGAGCCGACTGAAGATTTGTCACTGGAAGACTACTTCCAGCATTTCGTCCTTGAGCATCAGGACCACATGACCGAGACCGAGCTGGCCCGCAAGCTGGGCGTAAGCCGCAAGTGCCTGTGGGAGCGGCGCCAGCGCCTGGGCATTCCACGGCGCAAGACCGGGGTTGCCAGCGAAAGTTGAGGGTGCGCCCTCACAGGTAACACCCTCAGATGTGAAAAAACTGTTACCGCTGAATTTTCACGTAACAAAAGCCGGGGCTTACGGTAACGAAGCCCCGGCTTTTTTTGGTCCATCAAAAAGCCAAAACCACCTCAACCCCCCGTTTTTGCTGGGCGGCACAAAAGTTGGCACGCACCCTGCTATATGCTTAGTACAAAAACAATAACAAGCTTTGTACAAGACAATAAAAATAAGACGAATCGACTCACGCATAACAAAAACAACACGGCGGAGGCGCAGCTAACTGATTCTTTTGGAGAGGCGTTGCATTTGGGGCTTGCCCCGCAACCAGGCCGAGAACAACAAAAACTGCCCTAAGGCAGAGCCTGAACTGGTTGGATCGTAGATCAGCAACACAGCGACCAAAGCAATCCGTTTGCTCTTGACTCCCGATTGGGAGTGTCATGAAGGTGAAGCTTCATGGCGAGGGCGATCAACAAAAACAAGAAGCCCGCAATCAATAATAAAAATAGAGCACGCAACTACTTCTGGGGGAGCTTCGGCTCCCCTTGTAGTTTCCGGGATTTGACAATTTTAGGCTTCTGGCTCAAGCCTTGCAGCTTGTTCCTACACCATCCCCCGACTAAATGCTAGAATCCCGGCCCATCATGCGGTCATTCTTCGTTATGGCCGAACATTCCTTCAAACAGTGCATCCCATGCTGAAGAAGTTGTTCCAGTCATTCCGTTCCCCCTTGCGTCGTACGCAACACATTCGCAGCACGCCTGAAGTGCTTAACAGCAATCAGCATTCATTGCAGCGCGCCCAATTCAGCCGTTATGCGGTGAACATCGTCGAACGTTTGCAGAACGCCGGCTACCAGGCTTACCTGGTGGGCGGGTGCGTGCGCGACATGTTGCTCAACATCACACCCAAAGATTTCGACGTCGCCACCAGCGCCACGCCCGAGCAAGTGCGTGCCGAATTCCGCAATGCGCGAATCATCGGCCGCCGCTTCAAATTGGTGCACATCCACTTTGGTCGCGAAATCATCGAGGTCGCGACCTTCCGTGCAGGCCATCCGCAAAACGATGAAGAGGAAGACACTAACCAGTCTTCCCGCAACGAGAGCGGACGCATCCTGCGCGACAACGTTTACGGCACCCTGGAAGAAGATGCGCAACGCCGCGACTTCACCATCAACGCGCTGTATTACGACCCGGTCAGCGAGCGCATCCTCGATTACGCCAATGGCGTACACGACATTCGCAACAACCTGATCCGCTTGATCGGCGACCCGACTCAGCGCTACCAGGAAGACCCGGTGCGCATGCTGCGCGCCGTGCGGTTTGCCGCCAAGCTGAACTTCGGCATCGAAAAACACACCGCCGCGCCCATTCGCGAGCTGGCGCCGATGTTGCGTGAGATTCCTTCCGCGCGCCTGTTCGAAGAAGTGCTCAAGTTGTTCCTGTCGGGCTATGCCGCCGACACGTTCGAAATGCTCGTCGACCTGCAGTTGTTCGATCCGTTGTTCCCGGCGAGCGCCGAGGCTCTGGAATACAACCCGACGTACACCCACACCTTGATCAGCGAAGCGTTGATCAACACCGACCTGCGCATCAAGCAGAACAAACCGGTGACCCCGGCGTTCCTGTTTGCCGCCTTGTTGTGGCCAGCCCTGCCCAAACGCGTCCTGCGTCTGCAAGACCGTGGCATGCCGCCGATCCCGGCCATGCAGGAAGCCGCGCACGAGCTGATAGCCGAGCAGTGCCAGCGTATTGCTATCCCGAAACGCTTTACCATGCCGATCCGCGAGATCTGGGACATGCAGGAGCGCCTGCCGCGCCGCAGCGGCAAACGCGCCGACCTGCTGCTGGACAATCCGCGTTTCCGCGCCGGCTATGACTTCCTGTTGCTGCGCGAAAGCGCGGGTGAGCAGACCGACGGCCTGGGCGAATGGTGGACTGACTACCAGGACGCCAATGACAGCCAGCGTCGCGACATGATTCGTGACCTCGGCAGCAAAGGCGATAGCGCCGGCGAAGGCCCGAAGAAGCGTCGCCGCAGTGGCGGCAAGCGCAAACGCAGCTCCACCGATGCCTCGGGCGCCACAGGCGAATAAACGTGGACCGTATCTACATCGGCATGGGCAGCAATCTCGCTGCCCCGGACCAACAATTGCGCAGCGCCGTCGAGGCGTTAGCGTTATTGCCAGGCACCACCGTCGCCGGCGTGTCGGCGTTTTATCAAAGTGACTCCCTGCTCCCGGGCCAACCGCGCTATACCAATGCGGTCGCCGCCCTGGACAGTGGTCTCGCGCCACTGGCGTTGCTCGATGCGTTGCAAGCCATCGAGAACGACCAGGGCCGCGAGCGCCTTGAGCGCTGGGGCCCACGCACCCTGGACCTGGATATCCTGCTGTTCGGCGATCGCCTGATCGATGAACCGCGCCTCAAGGTGCCCCATTACCAGATGCACCTGCGGGCGTTCGCGTTGTACCCGCTGGCCGAGCTGGCACCCGCCAACCTGCAACTGCCAAACGGCCAAACGCTCAGCGACCTGCTGGCAGCTTGCCCGTTTGTCGGCCTGGAACGCCTCCCGGAAGCTTGATGCGATCCCGTTGGAAGCTGGCTTGCCTGCGATAGCGTCAACTCGGTGTGACGGATGTACCGAGTCGCCTGCATCGCCGGCAAGCCAGCGCCCACACTTGATCTCTGGCGTGACTCAAAGCGGCGGTCAACCTGCTGAATCGCGTCAGTAACAGCGGTAACACCGCACTCGTAACAATGCGGTAACACATCCAATTGACTTCCCGTGTCCTCATCACGACTATAGGCGTCCCGCTGCCGCCGACCCGGCGCTAAAGGGCGCAATCCAGGCCTTATAAGCACTGCTCTCAAGACAGTGCGCCTGTATAAACGAAGACTCGCGCGCGTTACTCGCTGTTTCCAAGCGCCTGAACGAGGACCCTTTTCATGCCAGACATTACCCTGACCACCTTGCAGAGCCTGAAGCTCAAAGGTGAAAAAATCACCATGCTGACCTGCTATGACGCCACCTTCGCCCAGGCCTGCTGCCAGGCCGGAGTCGAGGTGCTACTGGTGGGTGACTCCCTGGGCATGGTTCTTCAAGGGAATGACAGCACCCTGCCCGTCACCACCGATGAACTCGCCTACCACACCGCCAGCGTTAAACGTGGTAACGACGGCGCCTTCATCATCGCCGACCTGCCGTTCATGGGTTACGCCACGGTCGAACAGACCTTTCAAAACGCCGGCAAACTGATGCAAGCCGGTGCGCACATGATCAAAGTGGAAGGCGCCGTATGGCTCGCCGAGTCGATCCGACTGCTGGCTGAGCGCGGCGTACCCGTGTGTGTGCACATGGGCCTGACACCGCAGTCGGTCAACCTCCTCGGCGGCTACAAAGTACAAGGTCGCAATGAAGCCCAGGCGCGCCAGATGCGTGCCGACGCCATCGCCCTGGAACAAGCAGGTGCGGCGATGATTCTGCTGGAATGCGTGCCGAGTGAACTGGCGGCGGAAATCACGCAGGCTGTCAAAGTGCCGGTGATCGGCATTGGCGCAGGTTCCGCCACCGACGGCCAGGTCCTGGTGATGCACGACATGCTCGGCCTGTCGCTGACCGGCCGTGCGCCAAAGTTCGTGAAGAACTTCATGGCCGGCCAGGACAGCATCCAGGCGGCGTTGAGCGCTTACGTGGACGAAGTCAAAGCCGTTAATTTCCCAGGTGCCGAACACGGATTCTCTGCATGAACACCGTTAAAACCGTACGAGAACTGCGAGCCGCCGTCGCTCACGCGCGCAGTGCCGGCAAGCGCATCGGCTTTGTGCCCACCATGGGCAATCTGCACAGCGGCCACGCCACCCTGGTGACCAAGGCCGCGCAGCAATCGGACTTCGTGGTGGCGAGCATTTTCGTCAACCCGCTGCAGTTCGGTGCAGGCGAAGACCTGGACAAATATCCCCGCACACTGGCTGCCGACCAGGAAAGGCTGCTGCAAGCCGGTTGCAACCTGCTGTTCGCGCCGACCGTCGAAGAAATGTACCCCGGCGGCATGACCGGCCAGACCCGCGTGAGTGTCCCGCAGCTGTCCGAAGGCCTGTGCGGCGCCAGTCGCCCAGGGCATTTCGAAGGTGTGGCCACGGTAGTCAGCAAGCTGTTCAATATGGTCCAGCCGGACATGGCCGTGTTTGGCCAGAAGGACTACCAGCAACTGGCGGTTATTCGCGCCATGGTCCATGACCTGAACATGCCGATCCAGATCATCGGCGAACCGACCGTACGTGCCGCCGACGGCCTCGCGCTGTCATCGCGCAACGGTTACCTCACCGAAGAACAACGCGCCATCGCCCCCGTGCTGTACCGCAGCCTCAGCCAGATCGCTACCGCCATCAAAGCGGGTGACCACGATTTCGCCAAGCTGCGCGCCGAACAGATCCAGCACATCGAAGCGGCCGGCTTGCGCATGGATTACCTGGAAGTGCGCCAAGGCGTGCACCTGCGTCCGGCCACGACTGAAGACCGTGATGTCGTTATCCTGGTGGCCGCGTATTT
The DNA here is from genome assembly GCF_050915955.1 of Pseudomonas sp. UBT. Lineage (NCBI taxonomy): Bacteria > Pseudomonadati > Pseudomonadota > Gammaproteobacteria > Pseudomonadales > Pseudomonadaceae > Pseudomonas > Pseudomonas sp. UBT. The sequence continues at coordinate 761,518 of NZ_CP168079.1, forward strand.
GGGCGCTACGCGCCTGATCGATAACTTGCACTTGAATCTGGCCTGACCCACCCGGCCTTTCCCCCTTAAAAACCGCTAAACAGTTGCCCTCCCTGCTGCGCCGGTATAAAAAAGTACCGGCTACAGCGCAGACAAAGCCAAGACATATCGACACGCTAGGTTTAATGTAATCGCCCTGCGCCATTATTGGCGCTGACCGGAACCCAACGCCTGATGAAAGACTGGACGTTCCGGATTTAGAAGTGTCCTAAAGGCAAGTCCCCGTAATAAAAAGGAAACCCGCAGCGATGGCGTACTACCGCACCCCTCATGACGTTACCGCTCTGCCCGCTTGGCAAGCGCTCAATCAACACCGCCACGCCATGCAGGATTTCAGCATGCGCGAAGCGTTTGATGCCGATCCCCAGCGCTTCTCCCAATTCACCCTGAGCAGCTGCGGGCTGTTCCTCGATTACTCGAAAAACCTGATCACCAGCGAAACCCGTGACCTGCTGGTGGCGCTGGCCAAGGAAGTCGACCTTAAAGGCGCGATCGAAGCGCTGTATGCCGGCGAACCGGTGAACTCCTCCGAAGGCCGCCCGGCCCTGCACACCGCCCTGCGCCGCCCAGTGGGCGACAAGCTGTCGGTCAACGGCGTGAACATCATGCCGGATGTGCACAAGGTGCTGAACCAGATCACCGACCTCGTGGGCCGTATCCACGATGGCCTGTGGCGTGGCTACACCGAAAAGCCGATCACTGACGTGGTCAACATCGGCATCGGTGGTTCGTTCCTTGGCCCGGAGTTGGTCTCCGAGGCGCTGTTGTCGTACGCTCACAAAGGCGTGCGTTGCCATTACCTGGCGAACATCGACGGCAGCGAATTCCACGAGCTGACCCAGAAGCTACGCGCCGAGACCACGCTGTTTATCGTCTCGTCGAAGTCCTTCAACACCCTGGAAACCCTGAAAAACGCCCAGGCTGCACGCGCCTGGTACCTGGCCCAGGGTGGTTCGGAAGCCGAGCTGTACCGCCACTTCATCGCCGTATCGAGTAACAACGCGGCGGCGGTAGCTTTCGGTATCCGCGAAGAAAACATCTTCCCGATGTGGGACTGGGTCGGTGGCCGTTACTCGTTGTGGTCCGCCATCGGTTTGCCAATTGCCCTGGCCATCGGCATGTCCAACTTCAAGGAGCTGCTGTCCGGGGCCTACACCATGGACCAGCATTTCCAGAATGCTCCGTTCGAAGCCAACATGCCGGTGCTGCTGGGTCTGTTGGGCGTGTGGTACGGCAACTTCTGGGGTGCGCGCAGCCACGCGATCCTGCCGTACGATCACTACCTGCGTAACATCACCAAGCACTTGCAACAGCTGGACATGGAATCCAACGGCAAGAGCGTGCGCCAGGATGGTTCGCCAGTGTCCACCGATACCGGCCCGGTTATCTGGGGCGGCGTAGGTTGCAACGGTCAGCACGCTTACCACCAGTTGCTGCACCAAGGGACCCAACTGATTCCGGCCGACTTTATCGTGCCGATCGTCAGCTTCAACCCTGTGTCCGACCACCATCAGTGGCTGTTCGCCAACTGCCTGTCGCAAAGCCAGGCACTGATGCTCGGCAAGACACGCAGCGAAGCCGAAGCCGAACTGCGCGAGAAGGGCATGCCGGAAGCCGACGTGCAGAAGCTGGCCCCGCACAAGGTGATCCCGGGCAACCGCCCGAGCAACACCCTCGTGGTCGAGCGCATCAGCCCGCGTCGCCTCGGCGCACTGGTGGCCATGTATGAACACAAAGTGTTCGTGCAGAGCGTGATCTGGGGCATCAACGCCTTCGACCAATGGGGCGTGGAGCTGGGTAAAGAGCTGGGCAAAGGCGTGTACAACCGTCTGACCGGCGCCGAAGAAACCTCGGCCGAGGATGCTTCGACCCAGGGCCTGATCAACTACTTCCGCGGTCGTCACCGCGGCTGATCCAGGTATCGCAAGGCCAACGTCCGTTTGGACGTCGGCCTTGAACCCTCCCCCCAGTGCGCGCATCTTTATGGCTTGTTCCGAAAACAAGAATAAGGACCGCTCATGTTCGATATCAGCACATTTCCCACCGCCGATGCCGTGCGCCGGGCGGCGCAGCTTAGTCAAGAAGACTACCAGCGCCTCTATCGCCAATCGATTGAGCAACCCGACATCTTCTGGGCCGAACAGGCCAAGCGCTTTCTCCACTGGATTACTCCGTGGCATACCGTTCAACACTCGGACATCAACACCGGCGCGGCCCAATGGTTTGCCGGCGGCCAACTGAACGTCAGCTACAACTGCATCGACCGTCATCTGGCGCAACGCGCTGACCAGCCCGCTTTCATCTGGGAAGGCGACGATCCTGCAACGTCTTCCAAAATCACCTACCGCCAACTCCACCAGAACGTCAGCCGCTTGGCCAATGTGCTGAAAAGTCGTGGCGTGAAGAAAGGCGACCGGGTGTGCATCTACATGCCGATGATCCCGGAAGCCGCCTACGCGATGCTGGCCTGCACGCGCATTGGCGCAGTGCATTCGGTGGTGTTTGGCGGGTTCTCGCCGGACGCCTTGCGCGATCGCATTCTCGATGCCGACTGCCGCACGGTCATCACCGCTGACGAAGGCGTACGCGGTGGCAAGCCGGTGGCCTTGAAAAAAAATGTCGACAAGGCCCTGGCCAGCTGCCCGAACGTCAGCACGGTAGTGGTGGTGGAACGCACCGGTGCGGACCTTGCCTGGGTAGAAGGCCGCGACCTCAAGTATCAACAGGCTCTGGAGGCCGCCAGCGACGACTGCCCGCCCGAGCCGATGGACGCCGAAGACCCGCTGTTTATTCTCTACACCTCCGGCAGCACCGGCAAACCCAAGGGCGTGTTGCACACCACGGGTGGCTACCTGCTGCAAGCGGCGATGACCTTCAAGTACGTGCTGGATTACCGCGACGGCGAAGTGTTCTGGTGCACCGCCGATGTGGGCTGGGTTACCGGCCACAGCTACATCGTGTACGGCCCGCTGGCCAATGGCGCCACTTCGCTGATATTCGAAGGTGTGCCGAGCTACCCGAACAGCTCGCGTTTCTGGCAGGTGATCGACAAACACAATGTGAATATCTTCTACACCGCGCCCACCGCATTACGCGCCTTGATGCGTGAGGGCCACGGCCCACTGGAGAGCACCTCCCGCGCCAGCCTGCGCCTGTTGGGCAGCGTCGGCGAGCCGATAAACCCGGAAGCCTGGGACTGGTATTTCAACGCCGTGGGCGAGCAGCGTTGCCCGATCGTCGACACCTGGTGGCAGACCGAAACCGGCGGCATCATGCTCAGCCCGCTGGTCAGCGCCCAACGGATCAAACCGGGGTGCGCAACCCAGCCCATGTTTGGCGTACAGCCTGTATTGCTCGACGAACAAGGCAAGGAGTTGAGCGGCGCCGGCAGTGGCGTACTCGCCATCAAAGCCAGCTGGCCTGGGCAAATCCGCAGCATCTACGGCGACCCGCAACGCATGCTCGACACCTATTTCAAACCCTACCCAGGCTACTACTTCACCGGCGACGGCGCGCGGCGCGATGACGACGGCGACTACTGGATCACCGGGCGCATCGATGACGTTATTAACGTGTCCGGCCACCGTATCGGCACCGCCGAAGTGGAAAGCGCGCTGGTGCTGCATGACCAAGTGGCCGAAGCGGCCGTGGTCGGCTATCCCCACGACGTTAAAGGCCAAGGGATTTATGCCTTTGTCACACCCATGAATGGGGTCGAGCCCAATGACGAGCTGAAAAAGCACCTGCTTGACCTGGTCAGTAAGGAAATCGGCAGCTTTGCCAAGCCGGAACTGATCCAATGGGCACCCGCCTTGCCGAAAACCCGTTCCGGCAAGATCATGCGACGGATCTTGCGCAAGATTGCCTGCAACGAACTGGACAGCCTCGGCGACACCTCAACCCTGGCTGACCCCAGTGTCGTCGACGGCCTGATCGACAAACGCCTGAATCGATAGGAACCCCCGAGTCGCCATGGAATTTATCCGCAGCCGTATCGAAACCCAGCTGATGAGCCTCACCGGTCTGTCACTGGGCCAGTTGGACCTGGAAAACCCCAAGGGCGACCCAGGCCTGTTCGGACCGGACTCGGTCAGTTGGCAAGTCCATGGCGACTTCAGCAGCATGCTCATCGGCGGCATCAGCGCGTTGATGCTGCAAGCCTTGCATCCGCTGGCCCTGGCCGGCGTGTGGGACCACTCCAACTTTCGCCAGGACATGCTCGGACGCTTACGGCGGACCTCGCAGTTTATTTCCGGCACCACGTTCGGTTCGCGCAAGGACGCCGAATGGCTGATTGAAAAAGTCCGCACCATCCACCTGCAAGTGGTCGGACACGCCCCGGACGGGCGAGCCTACGCGGCCAGCGACCCGGAGCTGCTGACCTGGGTGCATGTGGCGGAAGTCAGCAACTTTCTCGCGGCGCACCTGCGTTATCGAAACCCGCACCTCAGCGGGCGGGACCAGGATCGCTACTACAGCGAAATCGCGCTGGTAGCCGAAAGGCTTGGCGCGCGACATGTTCCGCGCTCCCGGCAGGAAATTTCGGATTATCTGGCGCGCATTCGTCCGCAATTGCTTTGCGACGAGCGCAGCCGCGAAGTGCTGCGCCTATTGGTCAATGCGCCCGCCCCCAGCACACTGGCCAAACCCTTTGGCAGCTTGATGATGCAAGCAGGGATCGACCTGCTGCCGGACTGGGCCAGCGCGATGCTCGAACAGCACCAGAGCCCGCTGCAACGCCAGATGATCCGCGCCGGGGTCAAGCGCAGCGCGCCGTTACTGCGTTGGGCGATGCGCAATGGGTCGGTACAGCGCGCCCATCGGCGGATGGGGTTGATGTAGGCCTGCGCCTATAGCTGTTAAACTCCGCGCCCCCATTTACAGTAAGGCGCGCTCCATGACTCCCTTGAATCAGGCGCTGCGCGCCGCCCTCGACCACCGCCAAGACCTGATCAACGAGCTGCATGCCCAAGGCACCGACTGCTACCGGCTGTTCCATGGCAGCCAGGAAGGCGCCGGTGGCCTGACCATCGACCGTTATGGCCCGCAACTGCTGGTGCAAAGCTTCCATCAGTCCCTGCACACCGAGGAACTGCTGGACCTGCACCAACAGGTCAATCAGTTCATGGGCCTGGAATTGCTGCTGGTGTACAACGACCGTTCCCGTGGCAACTCGCGAATCGACCGTGAAGACACGGTGTATCGCGCCGAACCCGTGGCCCTGGAAGACAAGGTCGGCCACGAATGGGGACTCAATTACCGTGTACGTGGGCGCCATGCCGGGCAGGACCCCCTGCTGTTCCTGGATCTGCGCAACACCCGCGGCTGGGTCAAGGACCACAGCGCCGGCAAAAGCGTACTGAACCTGTTCGCCTACACCTGTGGCGTAGGCTTGAGCGCGGCAGCCGGTGGCGCAAGTGAGGTGTGCAACCTGGACTTCGCTGAGGGCAACCTGGCAGTCGGTCGCGAAAACGGCCTGCTCAACCCGCACTTGCCGACCATGGATTTTGTGCAGTCCGACTACTTCCCGGCGATTCGCCAACTGGCGGGCTTGCCGATCACCCAGCGGCGCGGCCAAAAGCTGCCGAGCTATCCACGCCTTGAGCAACGTCAATATGACTTGGTGTTGCTCGACCCCCCGGCCTGGGCCAAGAGCGCTTTCGGCACCGTTGACCTGTTGCGCGACTACCAGAGCCTGCTCAAACCCGCGTTGCTGGCGACGGCCGACAATGGCGTGCTGATCTGCTGCAACAACCTCGCAAAAGTCAGCATGGATGACTGGCGTGAACAGGTGCTGCGTTGCGCCGAAAAAGCCGGTCGCCCGGTACGCGACTGGCAAATCATCACGCCGGGGGCGGACTTTCCTTCCCAGGACCAGCAGCCCCCCCTGAAAACACTGATGCTGCAACTGTAAGACTTGTCTCAACAGACCCGCTTCTTCGGAACCGAAATCCCGTGCCATACTCCAAGGCACTCTCGTTCGACATAGATGGCGTCACCCATGCCCAAAGGATTGATTCGCGCCATAGGCGCCTTGTTGACTGCCCTTGCTTTGTACAGCTTGCTGGGCTTTTTGATTCTGCCGGGCATCGCCCTTCGTATAGCCAACCAGCAACTGGCCAATTACGCCACGGTGCCGGCGCGAATCGAACGGATCGAGCTCAACCCGTTCAGCCTGGAGCTGACACTGTGGGGTCTGAAGATCGGTGAACCCGGCAAGGAACAGGTTGGCTTCGAGCGTCTTTACGCCAACCTGCAGATCGACAGTCTCTGGACGCGCGCCCTGCACCTGGCGGATGTGCAACTGGACCAGCCCAAGACCGAATTGCTGTTCGATAAATCCGGCCAACTGAATCTGGCGCAACTGTTCAAGCTGCCGCCGAGCGAGCCGACGCCGGCCGACCCGAATGCCAAACCCTTCCCGCTGCGTATCGACAGCATCAAGCTGGCCGGCGGTTATGTGCACTTCAAGGATCTGCGCCCGAGCGAGCCGATCGAATTCCTCTACAACAAACTCGACTTCGAGTTGAAAAACCTCAGCACCTTGCCGGAAGACAACGCCGACATGACACTGGTGGCTGCCGGTCCTGAAGGTGGGCAGATCGACTGGAAAGGCAATTTCAGCCTGGTGCCAATCACTTCCGAAGGCACGCTGAAAGTCACCGACGGCAAGATGAAAGCCTGGTGGCCGTACGTACGAGACGCCGTGCCGTTGGTACTTGAGGACGGTGTGTTGAATTTCAGCACCGACTACAAGTTCAGCCTGGCCAAAGAAACCGAGCTGAACCTGACCAACACGGCTGCGAGCATCGCGCCCTTTGCCATCAAGGCACCGGATGGCCGGCCATTGGTGCGGCTGGAACGCCTGGATGTCAGCGAAACCACTGTAGACCTGGCCAAGCAGCAAGTTGTTGTCGGCAAGATTCGCAGTAACAAGCTGGAAACCTGGGCCGCCCGCGAGGCCGATGGGCAACTGGATTGGCAAAAACTGTTTGCCGGCCAACCGAGCAAACCGGCCAAGGCGCCGGAACCCGCCACTGCGCCAGCCACCGCCGACTCGCCAAAAGCTCAACCGGCAGCGCCCAGCAAACCCTGGCAAGTGCTGCTCAAGGACGTGCAACTGCGTAATTACCAGGTACACCTGGCTGACCGTCAGGCCAAACCCGCCGTCGCACTGGAACTGGGCCCGTTGAATGTCGATGTGCAGAACTTCGACAGCCTCAATCAGAAGCCCTTTAGCCTGAAAGTCGACTCCGGGCTGGGCAAGCAAGGCAAGATCCAGGCGGCCGGTGAGGTCAACCTCAACCCGGCCAGCGCCAGACTGAAAGTGAATACTCAGGATATCGACCTGCGGGTCGCTCAATCCTATATCAGCCCCTTTATTCGCCTGGAATTGCGCAGCGGCATGCTGGGCAGCAATCTGGATGTGAACCTGAAAAGCACGGACCCACTGGCCCTTCAGGTCACCGGCAGCGCTCAGGTCGATCAATTACACACCCTGGACACCCTCAAGAACCGCGACTTCCTCAAATGGCAACGCCTGATGCTGGAGGGCGTGAACTATCAGCACGGCAATAGCCTGTCGATCGACAAGGTCAACCTGCTGCAGCCTTATGCACGTTTCATGATCAACGATGATCGCACCACCAACATCGATGACTTGCTGATCCCGCAACCAGCCGACAGTGGCAACAAGACGGCGGCCAAGCCTGCGACCAGTAAAGAGAAGCCTTTGGGCATTCATATCGGGCAGATTGCGATCAATGACGGTTCGGCCAACTTCGCCGACTTCAGCCTCACGCCCAACTTCGCCACCGCCATCCAACAACTCAACGGGCAGATTGGCACCATTGACAGCCGCCAGGCCAAACCGGCGAGCGTCGACATCAACGGTAAGGTAGATCGCTACGCCCCCGTAACCATCAAGGGCAGCGTGAACCCATTTGATCCGATGGCGGCGCTGGATATCGCCACCAGCTTCAAACGCGTCGAACTCACTACATTGACGCCGTACTCCGGCAAGTTCGCGGGCTTTCGTATCCGCAAGGGCCGTCTCAACCTCGATCTGCACTATGTCATCACCAAAGGCCAGTTGAAGGCCGAAAACAAAGTTGTGGTCGAACAGCTGCAATTGGGTGAGAAGGTCGACAGTGCCGACGCCGTGGACTTGCCGATTCGCCTGGCAATCGCCCTGCTCAAGGACTCTGACGGCAAGATCTCCATCGAACTGCCGGTGACCGGCGACCTGAATAACCCGCAATTCAGCGTGATGCCGATTGTGTGGCAGACCCTGCGCAACCTGGTCGTACGCGCGGCAACGGCGCCGTTCAAGTTTATCGGCGGGCTGGTAAGCGGTGGGGGCTCGGAAGACCTCGGTAATGTGTCTTTCGCCGCAGGCTCCAGTGAGTTGAACAAAGACGCCGAAGGCGCCCTGAACACCCTGGCCAAGGCGCTGAAAGAGCGCCCTACCCTGCGCCTGGAAATCGAAGGCACGGCGGCTGCCAGCAGTGATGGGCCATTCTTGGCCGCAGAGCGTCTGGAGCGCGAATACCAATACAACTACTACAAGATCCTCCAGCGCCGTGGTGACAAGGTTCCAGCCCAGGCATCGCTGCTGGTTGTACCGGAGAAGGAAAAGGCGCCGTTGCTCGAAGGCATCTACCGCACTCGCCTGAAACAACAACCACCGGCTGAATGGAAAGACCTGAGCAGCGATGATCGCACCGCGAAGCTGAAGGATGGTTTGATCAAGTTCTGGAGCGCCAGTGACGTGCTGCTGCGCCAGTTGGGCCAAGACCGCGCCAGCACCATCAAGGACTACTTGGTGGACAAGGGAAAACTGGAAGATGACCGGGTTTACTTCATTGACGCCAACCTGGGGCAGGCTGAAAAGGATGGTCGGGTAGTGACGCCGATGCATCTGGATGCCGAGTAACGCCTGAACGACATTATCCAAATGTGGGAGTTGGCTTGCCTGCGAATAGCATCACCTCGGTTCAACTGAACGACCGAGGTGCCTGCATCGCAGGCAAGCCAGCTCCCACTTTGATGTATGTCGGCCTTGAAGTTTTGTTCCGGCCCACAATAGAACAGGCCCCGACACAAGTGCCGGGGCCTGTAATGACCACATCCGTGTGGTCGGTCGCATGAACTCAAGAGGTGCATCGGGTGGAAATCTAACTCACCCTAAGCCGCCGCCGTCCAGTTCAGACGAATAGTTGAGCGTTACTCTGCCTTCAGGCCATCGGCCGAAACAGCTTTAACGCCTTTGATTTTCTTGGCAATCGCAACAGCAGTGGTTTTCTGAGCTTCGGTCACTGCGACAGAAGAGGACAGGGAAACAACACCTTTATTGGTTTCAACTTTGATGTCGGTGCCAGGAATACCTTTCTCGGTAACCAGGTCAGCCTTCACTTTGGTAGTGATCCAAGTGTCCGAAGTGGCATCTTTGGATTTGTCGATGTTGTCAGCTTTCATCGCACCGCCAGCCATCAGGCCATCAGCGGATACAGCGGTAACACCTTTGATTTTCTTGGTGATCGCTACAGCAGTCGCTTTCTGCGAGTCCGAGATAGCTACAGTCGACGACAGGGAAACCACGCCTTTGTTGGTTTCAACCTTGATGTCCGAGCCAGGAATACCTTTTTCAGTCAGCAGGTCAGCTTTGACTTTGGTGGTGATCCAAGTGTCGGAAGTGGACTCTTTGGCTTTGGTCATTTCGCCAGCGGCCAGGGTCATTGGCGCTTGGGAAGTCTGAGCAAAGGCCACGTTAGCACCCATGGCCAGGGTCAAAGCGGTAGCAGTAGCGAGAGCGAACTTCTTCATACGAGTAACTCCTGTTTTATTGAAAGTCTGCAGTGTGTGAACCTTGATGCTGCAGCGTTAACAGGGTTATTGCAGGCACTGTGCCAAGTTCTGAATTCGAATATTCCCCTTATAAAACAGCAACTTACAAAAACATCCAAATCTCGGAATCGTGCAAGTTGCATGAAACTGATCGTGCCTGCGTGCAAGTTGCGGCTTTTTGAATTAACTAAGCGACTGATTTCCCGACATTTTCCTCCGCGCATAAAAAAAGGACTCCGAAGAGTCCTTTTTCAGCTTAAAGCGAAGGGGTAATTAAACGCCCGAAGCCTTGGCTGCTGCTACGTCCTTGATGGACAGCTTGATACGGCCGCGGTTATCCACGTCCAGTACCAGCACTTCCACTTCCTGGCCTTCTTTCAGAATGTCGGTCACTTTCTCAACACGAGCGTCGCTCAGCATAGAGATGTGAACCAGACCGTCTTTGCCTGGCAGGATGTTGACGAACGCGCCGAAGTCGACGATGCGCTCAACTTTACCGACGTAGATCTTGCCGATCTCGGCCTCAGCGGTGATACCCAGAACGCGCTGACGTGCAGCTTCTGCAGCTTCCTTAGTTTCGCCGAAGATCTTGATCGAGCCGTCGTCTTCGATGTCGATCGAAGCCTTGGTCTCTTCACAGATTGCACGAATGGTCGCGCCGCCTTTACCGATAACATCACGGATTTTGTCGGTGTCGATTTTCATCGCAATCATGGTCGGAGCATTTTCCGACAGTTCGGTACGGGACTGACCAATGATCTGGTTCATCTGACCGAGGATGTTCAGGCGCGCTTCCAGGGCTTGGCCCAGAGCGATTTCCATGATCTCTTCGGTGATGCCCTTGATCTTGATGTCCATCTGCAGCGCGGTAACACCTTTAGCGGTACCGGCTACTTTGAAGTCCATGTCGCCCAGGTGGTCTTCGTCTCCCAGGATGTCGGTCAGGATGGCGAACTTCTCGCCTTCTTTAACCAGGCCCATGGCGATACCGGCAACCGGTGCCTTCATCGGTACACCAGCATCCATCAGCGCCAGGGAAGCACCGCAGACCGAAGCCATGGAGCTGGAACCGTTGGACTCGGTGATTTCCGACACAACACGGATGGTGTACGGGAACACGTCAGCAGCCGGCAGCATGGCTGCAATCGAACGACGAGCCAAACGGCCGTGACCGATTTCGCGACGGCCAGCGCCACCCATGCGACCACACTCACCTACCGAGAACGGAGGGAAGTTGTAGTGCAGCATGAACGGGTCTTTTTTCTCGCCTTCCAGGGTGTCCAGCAACTGTGCGTCACGCGCAGTACCCAGGGTCGCAACTACCAGAGCCTGAGTTTCACCGCGGGTGAAGAGCGCCGAACCGTGAGTCTTCGGCAGAACACCCACTTCGATGTTCAGCGGACGTACGGTGCGAGTGTCGCGGCCGTCGATACGTGGCTTGCCGTTAACGATGTTTTCGCGAACGGTGCGGTATTCGATTTCACCGAATGCAGCTTTGACGTCGCTGGAAGAAGGCTGGCCTTCCTCACCGGACAGCTTGGCCACAACCTGATCCTTCAACTCGCCCAGGCGAGCGTAACGGTCGGCCTTGACGGTGATGGTGTAGGCATCGGAGATCGCTGCGCCGAACTCGGAGCGGATAGCGCCCAGCAGTTCAGTCGCTTCAGCTTGTGGAGCCCAGGTCCAAGTCGGCTTGGCAGCTTCGGCAGCTAGTTCTTTAACAGCGTTGATCACAACCTGGAACTCGTCGTGAGCAAACAGTACCGCGCCCAGCATCTGGTCTTCGGTCAGCTCTTTGGCTTCCGATTCAACCATCAACACGGCTTCCGAAGTACCGGCAACGACCATGTCCAGGCTCGAAGCTTTCTGTTGTTCGTAAGTCGGGTTCAGCAGGTAGCCGGTGCTTTCGTGGAACGCAACACGGGCAGCGCCGATTGGACCATCGAAAGGAATACCGGAGATGGCCAGGGCAGCTGAGGTACCGATCATCGCAGCGATGTCCGGATCGGTCTTCTTGCTGGTGGAAACGACGGTGCAGACAACCTGCACTTCGTTCATGAAGCCTTCTGGGAACAGCGGACGGATCGGACGGTCGATCAGTCGGGAAGTCAGGGTTTCTTTCTCGGAAGGACGGCCTTCGCGCTTGAAGAAACCGCCAGGGATCTTACCGGCAGCGTAAGTCTTTTCCTGGTAGTGAACGGACAGAGGGAAGAAGCCCTTGCTTGGGTCCGCGTGCTTGGCGCCAACAACAGTCACCAATACGGTGACGTCGTCGTCAACGGTGACCAGCACTGCGCCGGAAGCTTGACGGGCGATACGGCCTGTCTCGAGGGTAACGGTCGACTGACCGAACTGGAATTTTTTGATAACCGGGTTCACGGTGTCCTACCTTCTTTGTGGCTCTTGGGGAACTTGTCTTCTTGCGAAATTCTTGGGCAATGTCGGGAATCGGCCCGAGCCTGGTCCAGGGTAAAACGTGTATCCAGATAAAACTTGAGGCTGGGAGCCTGCCATGGGCCAGCGGGAATCCCACTGACACACGGCAGACAACCAACCTCTAGCGCAATCGCTTATTAGCGACGCAGACCCAGGCGACCGATCAGAGCCTGATAACGACCCAGATCCTTGCCTTTCAGGTAGTCCAGCAGCTTACGGCGCTGGTTTACCATGCGGATCAGACCACGACGGGAGTGGTGATCTTTACCGTTGGCCTTGAAGTGACCTTGCAGCTTGTTGATGTTGTGGGTCAGCAGTGCAACTTGCACTTCTGGCGAACCAGTGTCACCAACAGCTTGCTGATAGTCAGCAACGATTTGTGCTTTTTCTTGAACGTCGAGAGCCATGAGGCAATCCTTTTTTCAGGAAACCACCCAAAGGGCAGTTTCAACAGGCCAGGGACAAATCCCTGTATCTAAAAATGAGTGTTGACCGTGCCTGTTAACAGCCACACTCGTCCGGTCATTCTGACCGAATCAGTCGACGTGGCGCGATGCGCCCGTCTTCGCTCACTTCACCGATACCGATAAAGCGACCGTTATGATCCTGTACCCGCACCATACCGAACTTCGGAGCGTCCGGAGCGCGTACCGGCTGGCCGTTTAGCCAATAGAACGCGCTGTGCTCCGAGAAGTGCAGCAATGGCCAGTCCAGCAAACCGCTGTCCGATGGCATCAGGAAGCGATCAACTGCTTCATTGCCGCCTTCGGCATGTACTGCTTCCAACTCTTCCAGCGTGACCGTCTGGGCAAGGCTGAAAGGCCCTGCCTGCGTGCGTCGCAGCTCTGCAACGTACGCGCCGCAACCGAGCTTTTCACCAATATCTTCCACCAGGGTACGGATATAGGTGCCTTTGCTGCAGTCCACAGCCAAGCGGGCAGTGTCGCCCTCACAGGCGAGCAATTCCAAGCGCGCAATAGTAACAGAACGCGGTTCGCGCTCCACTACTTCGCCCGCACGTGCCAGCTTGTAAAGAGGCTGCCCATCACGCTTGAGCGCCGAGTACATCGGTGGTATCTGACTGATTTCCCCACGAAAACCGGGTAAAGCAGCTTCAATATCAGCACGACCAACGGTCACGTCGCGAACCTGCAAAACATCACCCTCGGCATCGGCCGTGGTGGTGGTCTTGCCCAGTTGCATCAGGGTTTCGTAACCCTTGTCGGAATCGAGCAGGTATTGCGAGAACTTGGTGGCCTCACCAAAGCACAACGGCAATACGCCGGTGGCCAAGGGATCGAGGCTGCCGGTATGCCCGGCCTTCTCGGCGTTCAGCAACCAGCGAACCTTCTGCAATGCGGCATTGGAGGTAAAACCAATGGGCTTGTCGAGCAGAATGATGCCGCTGACGTTGCGACGGATACGTTTGACCTGAGCCACCGCTTACTCCTTGGCGTCTTCAGGTGTGGACGGGTGCTGGCTGTCTTCCGCCACGGCGCGCTCGATCAGTGCCGACAGGTGCGCACCACGCACGACGCTTTCGTCGTAGTGGAAGTGCAACTGGGGCACGCTGCGCAGCTTCATTTCACGGGCCAACTGCATGCGCAGGAAGCCTGCGGCGGAGTTGAGCACCTTGATGCTTTGCGCGATTTCTTCGCTGCTGTCCTGGCCCATCACGGTGATGAAAATCTTGGCGTGACCTACGTCACGGCTCACTTCAACAGCGGTGATGGTGACCAGGCCAACGCGTGGGTCTTTGACTTCGCGACGGATCAGTTGGGCCAGCTCGCGCTGCATCTGATCGCCGATTCGCTGGGTACGGCTGTATTCTTTTGCCATGTCTTGTTACCTGTTACTGCCACACGGTGAAACCCGTGGGGTCTGAAAGCGGCAAACGCCCGGCCTGACAAAAGCCAGACCGGGCGTTGCGTTTAGAGTCCGGACACGGCGCGGGGCATTTGCATGCCCACACGCTGTGTGGCTCCTGAAGTGCGCGAGTTAGAGGCTGCGAGCAACCTGAACCTTCTCGTAGACTTCGATCTTGTCACCAGCTTTGACGTCGTTGTAGCTCTTGACGCCGATACCGCATTCCATGCCGGCACGTACTTCAGAAGCGTCATCCTTGAAGCGGCGCAGGGATTCCAGCTCGCCTTCGAAGATAACGATGTCTTCACGCAGTACACGGATTGGACGGTTACGGTGCACAGTGCCTTCGATAACCATACAGCCGGCAATCGCACCGAATTTCGGCGAACGGAACACGTCACGCACCTCGGCAACACCCAGGATGTTCTCCCGGACGTCACTGCCAAGCATGCCGGTAAGGGCTTTCTTGACGTCTTCGATGATGTCGTAGATGACGTTGTAGTAACGCATGTCCAGGCCTTCCTGCTCGACGATCTTGCGAGCGCCAGCATCGGCACGCACGTTGAAGCCGAACAGTACAGCGTTGGAAGCCAGTGCCAGGTTGGCGTCGGACTCGGTGATACCACCGACACCGCCACCGACAACACGCACTTGCACTTCGTCGTTACCCAGGCCGTTCAAGGCGCCGTTCAACGCTTCGAGGGAACCACGGACGTCAGATTTGAGGACGATGTTAAGCGTCTTCTTCTCTGCCTGGCCCATGTTCTCGAAGATGTTCTCCAGCTTACCGGCGTGAGCACGGGCCAGTTTGACTTCGCGAAACTTGCCTTGACGGAACAGAGCCACTTCACGGGCTTTCTTCTCGTCGGCAACTACGCTCATCTCGTCGCCAGCGTCCGGAGTACCGTCCAGGCCGAGGATCTCGACAGGGATGGAAGGACCGGCTTCTTTGATTGGCTTGCCGTTCTCGTCGAGCATGGCACGTACACGGCCATAGTTCGAACCGACCAGCACCATGTCGCCTTGGCGCAGGGTACCGTCTTGAACCAGTACGGTTGCAACCGGGCCACGACCTTTGTCGAGACGCGATTCAACCACAACACCGCGACCCGGGGCCGATGGCGTTGCTTTCAGTTCGAGTACTTCAGCTTGCAGCAGGACCGCTTCGAGCAGTTCGTCTACACCGGTACCGACTTTCGCCGAGACCGAGACAAATGGCGTATCACCGCCCCACTCTTCGGAAGTCACGCCGTGAACCGACAGTTCGCTACGGATGCGATCAAGATCGGCGCCCGGCTTGTCGATTTTGTTCACTGCAACAACCAGTGGAACACCAGCAGCCTTGGCGTGCTGGACAGCTTCAATGGTCTGCGGCATCACGCCATCGTCTGCTGCAACGACCAGGATCACGATGTCAGTTGCCTTGGCACCACGGGCACGCATTGCGGTAAACGCGGCGTGACCTGGGGTGTCGAGGAAAGTGACCATGCCGCGTTCGGTTTCAACGTGGTACGCGCCGATGTGCTGGGTGATACCGCCGGCTTCGCCAGCAGCTACCTTGGCACGACGAATGTAGTCGAGCAGCGACGTCTTACCATGGTCAACGTGGCCCATTACGGTCACGACTGGCGCACGGGAGAACGTCTCACCTTCAAACTTCAAGGACTCGGCCAGGGAGTCTTCCAGAGCGGTATCGCTGACCAGGGTCACTTTGTGGCCCAGTTCTTCGGCTACCAGCTGAGCAGTTTCCTGATCAAGCACCTGGTTGATGGTCGCTGGGGTACCCAGTTTGAACATGAACTTGATGATTTCAGCAGCCTTGACCGACATCTGATTGGCGAGATCGCCAACAGAAATGGTCTCGCCGATCTGCACATCACGCACGACAGGGCCTGTTGGGCTCTGGAAACCGTGGGCGTTGCGTTTTTTCAGCTTGGCCTTGCCGCGACCACCGCGACGGAAGCTATCGCTTTCTTCGTCGGTAGTACGTGGGGCAACGCGTGGAGCGGGCGCTTTCTCTTTGACCGAGGCACGATGTGGAGCGTTTTTACGCTCGCCATCGCCACCACCACCGCGACGATTGTTATCGTCGGCACGTGGCTTGTCCGGACGACGAGGTTCGTCGCGCTTGCGAGCGTCTGCTGCTGGAGCAGGTGCGGCGGCAACCGGAGCGGCCTCACGCACAGCTTCAACAGGTGCGCTAGGCGCGGCGACCGCTTCAGTACCAGCAGGTTGCGCAGCAGCAGGCTGGCGACGCGCTTCTTCTTCGGCGCGACGCTTGGACTCTTCTTCAGCCTTCTGACGAGCAGCATTTTCTACTGCGCGACGTTCTTCCAGTTCGCGTTTGCGCTCGGCTTCGATTTCTTCCGGGCTGCGCTGTACGAAGACTTTCTTCTTGCGTACTTCAACGCTGATGCTCTTGCTACCAGCAACACGCAGTGTGCTGGTGGTTTTGCGCTGCAATGTAATCTTGCGCGGTTCTTCCACTTTCGCCTTGTGGCTGCTCTTCAAGTGAGTCAGCAAAGACTGCTTCTCACTGTCGCTCACACCTTCATCGGCGGCGGTGTGCGGCAGACCTGCCTCACGCATCTGCTGCAACAGGCGCTCTACCGGTGTTTTGACCTCATCGGCCAGTTGTTTCACCGTGACTTGCGTCATGCACTTCTCTCCTCAGGCCGCGCCTAGTTACTCGAACCAATGGGCTCGGGCGGCCATGATCAACTTGCCGGCACGATCATCGTCAATGCCGTCGATGTCGAGCAGATCGTCAATAGACTGCTCGGCCAGGTCTTCGCGGGTAATTACGCCGCGCACCGCCAGTTCCATCGCCAAATCCTTGTCCATACCCTCAAGCGAGAGCAGGTCTTCGGCCGGATGGGCGTCTGCCAGCTTTTCCTCAGTAGCGATGGCTTTAGTCAACAAACGATCCTTGGCCCGAGCGCGAAGCTCGTTGACGGTGTCTTCGTCAAAGCCGTCGATGTTGAGCATTTCTTCCAACGGTACGTAGGCAATCTCTTCCAGGCTGGTGAAGCCTTCATCTACCAGCACCTGTGCCAGGTCTTCGTCGACTTCCAGCTCGTCGATGAAGTTGCGCAGGATGTCGCCGGTTTCAGCTTGCTGCTTAGCCTGGATGTCCGATTCGGTCATCACGTTCAGGGTCCAACCGGTCAGTTGGCTGGCCAGACGCACGTTCTGACCACCACGACCAATGGCCTGAGCCAGATTGTCTGCGCCAACGGCGATGTCCATTGCATGGGCATCTTCGTCAACGATAATTGCCGCCACTTCAGCTGGCGACATGGCGTTGATCACAAACTGCGCCGGGTTATCGTCCCACAGCACAATATCCACACGCTCACCACCCAATTCGCCCGACACTGCCTGGACGCGTGAACCACGCATACCAATGCAAGCGCCCTGCGGGTCGATGCGTTTGTCCTTGGAACGGACCGCGATCTTGGCGCGCGAACCCGGGTCGCGGGACGCAGCCATGACTTCGATCAGGCCTTCGGCGATCTCCGGCACTTCGATACGGAACAGCTCGATCAGCATTTCCGGCGCGGTACGCGACAGGATCAACTGAGGGCCGCGGTTCTCGGTGCGGATTTCCTTGAGCAGCGCACGCAAACGCACGCCAACACGGAAGGTTTCGCGAGAGATGATGTCTTCGCGGGCCAGCAACGCTTCTGCGTTGTTGCCCAGGTCGACGATCACGTTGTCGCGGGTGACTTTTTTCACGGTGCCGGAGATGATTTCACCCAGGCGCTCGCGATAAGCGTCAACGACTTGAGCGCGCTCGGCTTCGCGAACCTTCTGCACGATGACCTGCTTGGCGGTCTGTGCAGCAATACGGCCGAATTCGATCGATTCGATCTTTTCTTCGACGACATCACCGACCTGAGCCCCAGGGTGCGTTTCGGCAACCTTGCTTGGCCAGGTTTCGATGGCCGGATCATCAAGGTCGGCTTCTTCGACGACCGTCCAGCGACGGAAAGTCTCATAGGCACCGGTGTGGCGGTTGATTTCCACACGCAGATCCACTTCGTCTTCAAAACGCTTTTTGGTAGCAGTGGCCAGGGCCAGCTCCAGCGCTTCAAAAATCACGTTTGCCGGTACGCCCTTTTCATTGGATACCGACTCAACAACCAGCAGTACTTCTTTGCTCATCGTACGCCTCGCCTTTCGCAAGCCATTGGATCCGCGGGATCCGCGTCTCAGTCAAAACTGGGAATAATGTTGGCCTTGTCGATCATATCGATCGGCAACAGGAATTCATGGTCTTCTACCTGCACCACGACATCCTGTTCTTCTACACCGCGCAGAAGGCCCTGAAAGTTGCGTCGCCCTTCGAACGGGGAACGCAGCTTGATCTTCACTTGTTCACCGGCAAATTTTGCAAACTGATCAATAGTGAACAGTGGGCGTTCCATGCCTGGCGAGGAAACTTCGAGGGTATATTCAACGGAGATTGGATCTTCAACATCCAGGACACCGCTGATCTGACGGCTGACAATGGCACAATCGTCCACCAGCACACCGCCCTCTTTATCGATATAAACGCGCAACATTGAGTGGCGACCTTGAGCCGAAAACTCAATACCCCAGCATTCATAGCCTAGGGCCACGATCACCGGGGCCAACAAGGCCTGCAACTCTTCTAGCTTGCTCGACACCTGAACCCCCTCGTGCATGTATGTGCATGCTGTGCAAAATAAAAAAATGGGCGAAACGCCCATCCTTGAAACGCCGTCGAATAGCGGCGTTGAAAGTGTCCAGCTAACAAAAAGCCCCTTAAAAGGGGCTCCGCTAAAACTGGTTGCGGGGGCCGGATTTGAACCGACGACCTTCGGGTTATGAGCCCGACGAGCTACCAGACTGCTCCACCCCGCGACAAAGCTGGGGCGGAAGTATACGACCGATCCCTTACAGGGTCAATGTAACCTTCCACCTACAAGAAAGCCCGCAACAGCGGGCTCTCCTGATAATTGGTACCGAGAAGGGGACTCGAACCCCTACACCCTATGGGCACAACCACCTCAAGGTTGCGTGTCTACCAATTCCACCACCTCGGCAATACAGCGTTTACAACCCTTCTTACTTTTGCTCTTGAGCTGGAGGTACGTCAGTCGCTGGAGTAGCCGACTTTTGCTCTTGAAGCACCGGGACATCATCAGAAGCCGGTTTTGCTTTTGGTACTTCCAACACTGCTGGGTTTGGCAAACCTACTTGAGTCAGCACATGAGCCTTCTCTTTAGCAAAGTAACCTAACCCTAAGCTGGTTATGAAGAAACCGGCGGCAAGTATAGCAGTAAACTTACTAAGAAAGGTAGAGGAACCTTGGCTTCCGAACACAGTATTTGAAGCACCTGCACCGAAAGACGCACCAGCATCCGCACCTTTACCCTGTTGCAACAAAACCAGGGCAACTACGCCCAGGGCAGCCAACAGATGAAAAACGACTACGACTGTTTCCAGCATTTTTTCAGTTTCCCGCGGCGCGACAAATCGCACCGAACTCATCTGCATTCAGGGAAGCTCCACCAATGAGCCCCCCATCGATATCCGGCATGCCGAACAGTTCGACCGCATTGGCCGCCTTCACGCTGCCGCCGTATAGAAGCCGCACACCTTGTGCGACCTCAGAATTCTCTGCCGCCAACTGTGCGCGAATGGCTGCGTGCACATCCTGCGCCTGTTGCGGTGTAGCAGTCAGCCCGGTGCCAATGGCCCAGACCGGCTCGTAAGCAATTACTGCCTTTGCAAACGCACCAACACCCAGCTCCTCGATGATGCTGCCCAGCTGACGCGAGACAACTTCAAGAGTCTTGCCCGATTCGCGTTGCTCAAGGGTCTCCCCTATGCACAACACCGGAATCAAGCCACAAGCCTGTGCCGCTGCAAACTTGCGATTGAGTGTCCCATCACGTTCGCCCATCATCTGACGGCGCTCGGAGTGCCCGACAAGCACATAGGAACAACCCGCATCTACCAACTGACTCGGCGAAATCTCACCGGTCAAAGCACCTTGCATGGGCTCCACCGCAGAATTCTGCGCGCCGACCTGGATCGACTTACCTTTCAAGCCATCAACCACCTGGTTGATATGCAAGCAAGGCGGGAAAACCGCAATATCAACACCGCTAGGCAAGGCCAAGTGACGAAGGCCATTGATCAGCTCAGCGACACTGGCGCGGGTACCGTGCATCTTCCAGTTACCAGCTACCATAGTGCGACGCATGCTGTACCCCGTCGGTCAAAGTGGGCGCAGATGTTACCCAACCACATCATCACTGGCAAGCCGAATTCAGGCGCAAATTTCAGTTACCAGTTTTGCCAGGTCTTCGGCATGGCCGCGAACCTGTGTTTCGTCCTCACCTTCGACCATGACGCGCACCAGAGGCTCCGTGCCGGACTTGCGCAGCAACACCCGCCCACGCCCCGCCATTGCCAGGGTCACGCGCTCGCAGGCGTCTTTGACCGCAGGGTGTTCGATCGGGTTTTCGCCACCGGCGAAACGCACATTGAGCAAAACCTGCGGGCACTTACGCAGAGCCTGTCGCGCCTGAGCGAGGCTCTCCTCACGACGACGCAAGGACAGCAACACCTGCAACGCGGCAATAATTGCATCGCCAGTCGTCGTGTGCTGGAAGCAAACCACATGCCCCGAGTTCTCACCGCCCACCTGCCAGTTACGCTCCAGCAGCTCGGCGATTACATAGCGGTCACCGACATTGGCGCGAACGAAGGGAATTCCAAGAT
This sequence comes from Pseudomonas sp. UBT, assembly GCF_050915955.1. Taxonomy (NCBI): domain Bacteria; kingdom Pseudomonadati; phylum Pseudomonadota; class Gammaproteobacteria; order Pseudomonadales; family Pseudomonadaceae; genus Pseudomonas; species Pseudomonas sp. UBT. Next base: position 782,464 of record NZ_CP168079.1, read on the forward strand.
CTGCCAAGGCCAGTTCCAGGCCCAGGTTACTCATCAGAGTGCCAACGACGCCGCCCTGCAACTTGTCACGCTCATGCAGGTCGCGAGCAATGATGAACAACAAATCATCACCATCCACGACAGCCCCAGTGTGATCCACCATCAGGACACGATCACCATCCCCGTCAAAAGCAATACCGAGATCAGCATGCTCAGCCAGGACGGCCGCCTGCAGTTGCTCCATATGGGTGGAGCCGCAGTTTTCGTTGATGTTCAAACCATTCGGCTGAGCCGACAGCACGGTCACATCGGCGCCCAGCTCCTTGAATACACTCGGAGCCACTTTGTAGGTCGCACCATGAGCGCAATCGACAACAATCTTCAGCCCGGCAAAATTGGTACTGGTCGGCACGCTGCTCTTGCAAAATTCGATGTAGCGGCCAGACGCGTCGTTGATGCGCGAGACCTTGCCCAGCTTGCTGGACTCGACCACCGTCATCGGTGCATCCAGCAGCTCTTCGATCATCAGCTCAATCGCATCCGGCAGCTTGGTGCCCTGCCCCGAGAAAAACTTGATGCCATTGTCATCATGAGGGTTGTGCGAGGCACTGATCACGATACCGGCTTCAGCGTGGAAGGTACGCGTCAGGTAAGCGATCGCCGGCGTCGGCATTGGCCCCAGCAGCATTACGTCGGCACCGGCTGCGGACAAGCCCGCCTCAAGCGCGGACTCAAACATGTAACCGGAAATACGGGTGTCCTTGCCCACCAGAATGCGGCAAGCGCCCATGCTGCGGAACGCCATACCTGCCGCCCAACCCAGCTTGAGCATGAAATCAGGCGTAATCGGAAATTCGCCGACCCGACCACGGATACCGTCGGTGCCAAAATATTTTTTAGTCATAAGTGCTCCATCGTTCTTATTCGGCTGATTCTACGGCGGCAAGCATACGCACCACATCGACCGTCTCGGCGACGTCATGCACACGCAAGATACGCGCGCCCTTGGTAACCGCGAGCGCTGCCAGAGCAAGGCCACCGTACAACCGCTCACCCACCGGTCGACTCAATGCGAGCCCTATCATGCTCTTGCGCGAAACACCGACCAACAGGGGCCGACCAAGCGCATGCAAGGCCTGCATATGTTTGAACAGACTTAAATTGTGCTGAAGGGTTTTGGCAAAGCCAAACCCAGGATCAAGGATGATTTTTTCGGCAGCAATTCCAACCTTGGCGCACTGAGCGATCCTTTCAGCAAGAAACCCACTCACTTCACCAACGAGATCGTCGTAGTGTGGACTGTCTTGCATATTGCCGGGCTCTCCCAGCATATGCATCAGGCATACAGGCAGACCGGTTGCCGCTGCCGCATCCAGGGCACCGTCTCGCTGGAGGGAGCGCACATCGTTGATGAGCCCCGCACCCAGGCGCGCCGTCTCGCGCATCACGGCCGGAGTCGATGTATCCACCGAGATGATCACGTCCAACTCACGAGCAATGCGCTCGACGATAGGCGCCACTCGCTCCAACTCCTCGAGAGGAGAAACAACGCGAGCACCAGGGCGAGTCGACTCACCACCGACATCAATCAAGGTCGCGCCCGCCGCCACCATCGCCTCGGCATGACGCAATGCCGCATCGAGTTGACTGAAGCGGCCGCCGTCGGAAAAGGAATCGGGGGTTACATTAAGAATGCCCATGACATGTGTATGGGCCAAATCAAGAACCCGGTTGCCGCAAGGCAACCGGGTTGAGGACAACGCAGAAGTCATTTCAAACCTTAGTGGTCAGCTGCCGGACCGCCGATCGGGGCTTCAGGGCGCTCGTTCTGAACTACTGGCGGAGTGCCAGAAGTGCCCGAACCACCTTCCCAATCGCGAGGCTCACGAGGCGTGCGACCCGCCATGATGTCGTCGATCTGGTCGGCATCAATGGTCTCGTACTTCATCAACGCATCAGCCATTGCATCCAGCTTGTCGCGATTGTCGGTCAGGATCTGTTTGGCCGTGCCGTAGCACTGGTCAATGATGCTGCGCACTTCGGAGTCGATCAGCTTGGCCGTTTCACCCGAGAAGCTGGCAGCTTGACCGCCACCGCCACGACCCAGGAACACTTCGCCTTCTTCTTCGGCATACATCAAAGGCCCGAGTTTTTCAGACAAGCCCCATTTGGTCACCATGTTCCGTGCAATCTGGCTGGCACGCATGATGTCGTTGGAGGCACCGGTGGTTACGCCATCGAAGCCAAGGGTCATCTCTTCAGCAATTCGGCCACCATACAGTGAGCAGATCTGACTGATCAGCGCACGCTTGGAGAGGCTGTAACGATCCTCTTCAGGCAGGAACATGGTGACACCCAACGCCCGACCACGAGGAATGATCGACACCTTGTAAACCGGGTCATGCTCAGGCACGACACGACCAACAATGGCGTGACCGGCTTCGTGATAAGCGGTGTTCTGCTTCTCTTTCTCGGACATAACCATGGATTTGCGCTCAGCGCCCATCATGATCTTGTCTTTTGCCAGTTCGAACTCTTTCATTTCAACGATGCGCTTGCCGGTACGGGCAGCGAACAGCGAGGCCTCGTTCACCAGGTTGGCCAAGTCAGCACCGGAGAAGCCTGGAGTACCACGGGCAATGACGGCCGGAGCCACGTCGTCGCCCATCGGCACTTTGCGCATGTGCACTTTCAAAATCTGTTCGCGACCACGGATGTCCGGCAGACCCACTACCACCTGGCGGTCGAAACGGCCTGGACGCAGCAGCGCAGGGTCCAGTACGTCCGGACGGTTGGTTGCGGCGATGACGATAATGCCGTCATTCATTTCAAAGCCGTCCATCTCCACCAGCAACTGGTTGAGAGTCTGCTCACGCTCATCGTGACCACCGCCCATGCCCGCACCACGATGGCGACCAACAGCGTCGATTTCGTCGATGAAAATGATGCATGGGGCGTGTTTCTTGGCCTGTTCGAACATATCGCGAACACGGCTGGCACCGACACCGACAAACATCTCGACGAAGTCAGAACCAGAAATAGTGAAGAACGGCACCTTGGCTTCGCCGGCAATCGCCTTGGCCAGCAAGGTTTTACCGGTACCCGGAGGACCCACCATCAGCACGCCGCGAGGAATGCGGCCGCCCAGACGCTGGAACTTGCCCGGGTCACGCAGGAACTCGACCAGCTCGCCAACTTCTTCCTTCGCTTCATCACAACCCGCGACATCCGCGAGGGTGGTCTTCACCTGATCCTCGGAGAGCAGGCGTGCCTTGCTCTTGCCGAAGCTCATCGGCCCGCCCTTGCCTCCCGCACCACCCTGCATCTGGCGCATGAAGAACATGAACACGGCGATAATCACCAGGATCGGGAAGCTGGCCACCAGGAGCTGGGTCCAGATGCTCTGCTGCTCAGGCTGCTTGCCTTCAACGACTACATGGTTATCCACCAGGTCGCCGATCAGACCGTTGTCCTGAATTGCCGGACGAATGGTCTTGAAGCTGTCGCCATCGTTGCGTTTGCCGGTAATCACGTAGCCATCAACCGCTACGCGCTCGACCTTGCCATCCTTAACTTGCTGGATGAAGTCGGAATAGTTGAGGGTCTGCGGCTCGTTAGGGCTGGAGAAGTTGTTCATCACCGTCACCAGGACAGCCGCGATGATCAACCACAGGATCAGATTCTTTGCCATATCGTTCAATTAACTACCCTCTGAAGCAAGCTCCGCTACTGGCGCGCGCTTCGCATGATATTCACCGGCCTAACTTACTACATTACCTACAACTCTGGCAGGCGCCGTCTGTAACCCTTTGTGAAACTTTGACTACACAATATTCGTAAAGCTTCATGACGAAAGCGATATAAAAAAACCTATCGCCTTCCTCGAATTCCTCAAAAACGCTCTTCACTCGCCGCACCTTCAACACCGCGGAAGCCGCGGCACAGCAGGTATTGCTCACGAGACCTGTCCCGGGAAGAGTCAGGCTTGCGCGTTTGCACCTTGTCGAACAACTTGCGGATGTTCTTGTGGTACTCGTCAAAACCTTCGCCCTGGAAGACCTTCACCAGAAAATCACCACCAGGACGCAAAACCCGACCTGCCAAATCCAGCGCCAGCTCACAAAGGAACATCGCGCGCGGCATATCAACAGCCGGTAATCCACTCATATTGGGGGCCATGTCGGAAATCACAAGGTCTACCTGCGAATTTCCCACAGCTTCAAGGATCTGTGCGAGCACCGTGTCCTGGGTGAAATCACCATGAACAAAGGTCACATCCGGGATGCTGTCCATTTCCAGGATATCGGAAGCGATCAAGCGGCCTTGCCCACCAATCAGACGACTGGTCACCTGGGACCAGCCACCAGGGGCTGCGCCAAGATCGATAACGCTCATGCCTGGACGAATCAATTTGTCCTTGTCCTGGATCTCCAGCAGCTTGTAGCTGGCCCGGGAACGGTAGCCGTCCTTTTGCGCCTTTTTGACGTAAGGGTCGTTGAAATGCTCTTGCAGCCACTTAAGACTAGTTTTGGAACGGGCCACGGGCCACCTCGAAAATAAAACGGGTCGTGATTAACTGGGCGGTCCCGGACTCGCTCGGGTAAACTGGCCGCCGCTTTTTACAAGATCAGACGCAGGGGTCAGATTATGCCGCTCACTCAAGAGCAGAAGAAACAGTACAAATCCATTGGCCACCATCTGAAACCAGTTCTGATTGTGGCAGACAACGGTTTGACTGAAGGTGTGTTAGCCGAACTTGAACGCGCATTGGGCGATCACGAACTGATCAAGATCAAGGTCAACATCCTTGACCGCGAAGCGCGTTTGGCCGCCATTGCAGAACTGTGCAAGGTCGGCAAAGCGGATCTGGTTCAGGTCATCGGCAAGATGGCGCTGCTGTATCGCAAGAACTTCAGCGTCAACAAGCAACTGTCAAACGTACACCGCTTCAAATAGCTTTCAAATGACAACAAGGGTCACGGGCGTGCTTCGCGCGCCCTGCCACTCCATCCCGGCGCAGGCTGTATAACCAGCACCAGGCCGGAGAACCCTAGCACAAGATAGCTGAATAGCTGCCAGCGCAACGCTTCCGGCAGCCAAACATGCACCACGCAAAACATTGCACATGCATACAGCGCCATCAACAGCAGTTGGCCGCGAATATCCCGCCACAAACTCCCCAAGCCTTCGGCCTTGATCAGCACCAGCACCTGGAGCGTCACGCACGCCGCTGCAAAACCCACCAGCAACGCACTGAGCAATCCATCGAGCTCATCGATCAGCAACGGCGCCAGGCCAATCAGGCCCAACACCGGCAGTACACCAATGTGCAATAGCCACAGGCCACCCACCCAAAGCATCTGGGCGAGCTGCCAAAGCATGGCGCCCGCACGAAGCGGGCGCCGCCTTTCAGACGTGACGAACTTCGACAATCTCGTACTCGATCACGCCACCAGGCGTCTTGACGGACACCACGTCACCCTCTTCCTTGGCAATCAAGGCACGCGCGAGTGGTGACCCGACGGAAATCTTGCCGAGTTTAAAGTCAGCCTCGTCCTCACCCACGATGTGGTAAACGACGCGCTCATCCGTCTCGACGTTGGCGATTTCGACGGTGGTGCCGAAAATCACTTTGCCGGTGTGCGGGATGGTCGTGACGTCGATGATCACCGCATTCTGCATACGGCCTTCGATGTCACGGATCCGCGCCTCGACCATACCTTGCTGCTCACGAGCAGCATGGTATTCAGCGTTTTCCTTCAAGTCGCCCAGCTCGCGGGCCGTACCGATGTCCTGGCTCAGCTTTGGACGTACGACCTTGGTCAGGTGGGCGTGTTCCTCTTCCAGGGCCTTGGCGCCCTGGACGGTCATAGGGTATTTGATCATGCCTTCAATCCTGCGTGTAGATCCTGCAAGCGACGCACGGTCTTTTCCGGACCGAACTTGAGCGCTTCGCAGATAGCTTCGCCTGCAGCAATGGTGGTGGTGCAGTAGATCTTGTGCTGCAAGGCATTACGACGAATGGAGTAGGAATCCGCGATCGACTGGCGACCTTCGGTGGTGTTGATGATCAGGGTAACTTCGTCATTCTTGATCATGTCGACCACATGCGGACGGCCTTCCGTCACCTTGTTCACGCGACGCACTTTCAGGCCGGCAGCTTCGATCAGCTTGGCGGTCCCGGCGGTGGCCACGACTTCAAAGCCCAAGTTGATCAGATCACGGGCCACGCCTGCAACCAGCGGCTTGTCGTCGTCACGCACACTGATGAATGCAGTACCACCGGTCGGCAGCACTTCACTGGCACCCATCTGGGCCTTGGCGAATGCTTCACCGAAAGTGTCACCCACACCCATCACTTCACCGGTGGACTTCATCTCTGGGCCCAGGATCGGGTCCACACCAGGGAATTTGGCGAATGGGAACACCGCCTCTTTCACGCTGTAGAAGTTAGGAATGATTTCCTTGGTGAAGCCGATTTCCTTCAGGGTCTTACCCGCCATCACGCGGGCAGCGATCATGGCGAGGGACACACCGATGCACTTGGATACAAATGGCACGGTACGCGAAGCACGCGGGTTGACTTCGATGACGTAGATGTCTTCGCCTTGCAGCGCCAACTGAACGTTCATCAGGCCGACAACGCCCAGTTCCAGGGCCATTTTCTTGACCTGTTCACGCATCTCGTCCTGGATGTGCGCCGGCAGCGAGTAAGGCGGCAGCGAGCATGCGGAGTCACCGGAGTGAACGCCCGCCTGTTCGATGTGCTGCATGATCGCGCCGATCACTACGTCGGTGCCATCGCAAACCGCATCCACGTCCATTTCGATGGCGCAGTTGAGGAAGTGGTCCAGCAGCACCGGGCTGTCGTTGGACACTTTCACCGCATCACGCAGGTAACGCTTGAGTTCTTCTTCTTCGTAAACGATTTCCATCGCACGGCCGCCCAATACGTAGGACGGACGCACCACCAGCGGGTAACCGATCTTGCTGGCTGCACGGATGGCTTCGTCTTCGCTGCGCACGGTAGCGTTAGGCGGCTGACGCAGGTTCAGGCGCTCAACCATTTGCTGGAAGCGCTCACGGTCTTCGGCACGGTCGATGGCGTCAGGGCTGGTGCCGATGATCGGCACACCGGCAGCTTCCAGGGCGCGAGCCAGTTTCAGCGGGGTTTGGCCGCCGTACTGGACGATCACGCCTTTTGGCTTCTCGACGCGGCAGATTTCCAGCACGTCTTCCAGCGTTACCGGCTCGAAGTACAGACGGTCGGAGGTGTCGTAGTCAGTGGAAACAGTTTCCGGATTGCAGTTGACCATGATGGTCTCGTACCCGTCTTCACGCAGGGCGAGGGCGGCGTGTACGCAGCAATAGTCAAACTCGATGCCCTGGCCGATACGGTTTGGACCGCCACCCAGGATAATGATCTTGTCACGCCCCGACGGCGCAGCCTCGCACTCTTCCTCATAGGTGGAGTACAGGTAGGCGGTGTCGGTTGCGAACTCGGCCGCGCAGGTGTCAACGCGCTTGTAGACCGGGAAGATGTCCAGCTTGTGGCGATGCGTGCGCAGGTTCTTCTCGGTCACACCCAGCAGCTTGGCCAAACGCTGGTCGGAGAAACCTTTGCGCTTGAGGCGGAACATCAGGTCGCGGTCGATAGAGGACAGACCGAGGGTCTTGACCTTCTCTTCTTCCTTGATCAGATCTTCGATCTGTACCAGGAACCACGGATCGATCATGTTCATGCCGAAGATATCTTCGACGGTCATGCCGGCACGGAATGCGTCAGCGACGTACCAGATGCGCTCAGCACCAGGTACGGTCAGCTCGCGCTTGAGCACACTCATGCTTTCCGGATTGCTCAGGTCGAGCTTCTCGTCCAGGCCGCAAACGCCTACTTCCAGGCCACGCAGGGCTTTCTGCAGGGATTCCTGGAAGGTCCGGCCGATGGCCATGACTTCACCAACCGACTTCATCTGAGTGGTCAGCCGTGCGTCGGCTTTCGGGAATTTCTCGAATGCAAAGCGCGGCAGCTTGGTCACAACGTAGTCGATGGACGGCTCAAAGGACGCCGGTGTAGCGCCGCCAGTGATTTCGTTTTGCAGCTCGTCCAAGGTGTAACCGATCGCCAATTTGGCAGCGATACGCGCAATCGGGAAGCCGGTAGCTTTCGATGCCAGCGCCGACGAACGCGATACACGCGGGTTCATCTCGATCACAACCATACGACCGGTGTCCGGGCAGATACCGAACTGAACGTTGGAGCCGCCGGTTTCAACGCCGATCTCACGCAATACCGCCAACGAGGCGTTACGCATGATCTGGTATTCCTTGTCCGTCAGGGTCTGTGCTGGAGCAACGGTGATCGAGTCACCCGTGTGCACGCCCATCGGGTCGAAGTTTTCGATGGAGCAGACGATGATGCAGTTGTCCTTCTTATCGCGGACAACCTCCATTTCGTACTCTTTCCAGCCGATCAGGGATTCGTCGATCAGCAGTTCTTTAGTCGGCGACAGGTCCAGGCCACGCGCGCAGATTTCTTCGAACTCTTCACGGTTGTAAGCAATACCGCCACCGGTGCCGCCCATGGTGAAGGATGGACGAATGATGCACGGGAAGCCCAGCTTTTCGAGTACCGCGTTGGCCTCTTCCATGCTGTGGGCGATACCGGAACGCGGGCAGTCAAGGCCGATGGACTTCATGGCCTTGTCGAAACGCGAGCGGTCTTCAGCCTTGTCGATGGTGTCGGCATTCGCGCCGATCATCTCAACGCCGAACTTTTCCAGGACGCCTTCGCGCTCCAGGTCCAGGGCGCAGTTCAGTGCAGTCTGGCCGCCCATGGTTGGCAGCAGTGCATCTGGACGCTCTTTTTCGATGATCTTGGCAACGGTCTGCCACTTGATCGGCTCGATGTAGGTGGCGTCGGCCATGTCCGGGTCGGTCATGATGGTGGCCGGGTTGGAGTTCACCAGGATGACGCGGTAGCCCTCTTCGCGCAGGGCTTTACAGGCCTGGGCACCGGAGTAGTCGAATTCACAGGCCTGGCCGATCACGATCGGGCCAGCGCCGAGAATCAGGATGCTTTTTATGTCTGTACGTTTTGGCATGGGTTTGTCACTCAAATCCGCAGGTCAGTCGGCAAGCCGTCTTGAACACTCTTTGAAGAGCCTGCGGGGGCCACCGAGGTTCGGGGCCGCCCGCAAGCCAGTCCGTCAGCGTCGCTTGGCCATTTCATTGATGAAACGGTCGAACAGCGGCGCTACGTCGTTCGGGCCCGGGCTTGCTTCAGGGTGGCCCTGGAAGCTGAACGCGCTCTTGTCGGTGCGCTCGATGCCTTGGAGAGAGCCGTCGAACAGCGACTTGTGAATCGCACGGACATTGCCCGGCAAGGTCGCTTCATCCACTGCAAAGCCGTGGTTCTGGCTGGTGATCATTACAACGCCAGTGTCCAGGTCTTGCACAGGGTGGTTGGCACCGTGGTGGCCGTGACCCATTTTGAGGGTTTTGGCGCCGGAGGCCAGGGCCAGCAGTTGGTGACCGAGGCAGATACCGAACACCGGAATCTCGGTTTCCAGCACTTCCTTGATCGCCTTGATGGCGTAGTCGCAAGGCTCAGGGTCACCCGGGCCGTTGGACAGAAACACACCGTCCGGCTGCAGGGCCAGCACGTCGCTGGCCGGGGTTTGCGCCGGCACCACGGTTACGCGGCAACCGCGCTCGACCAGCATGCGCAGGATGTTGTACTTGATGCCGTAGTCGTAGGCGACTACGTGGTATTGCAGGTCAGCAGCAGCGATGGTCTCGTGGCTGTCGGTCTTCAAGTCCCAGACAGTGGAGCGCCACTCATACTGCTTTTTGGTGCTGACTTCTTTCGCCAGGTCCATGCCTTTCAGGCCAGGGAAGCCTTGCGCTGCAGCGATCGCCGCCGCTTCGGAAATATTGTCACCCGCCATGATGCAGCCGTTCTGCGAGCCTTTTTCACGCAAGATGCGTGTCAGGCGGCGCGTATCGATACCGGCGATCGCCACAACGTTATTGGCTTTCAGGTAATCGGACAGCGACATCGTGTTACGCCAGTTGCTCGCAACCAGTGGCAGGTCACGAATCACCAGACCGGCCGACCAGACACGATCAGACTCGACGTCTTCCGGTGTAGTACCGGTGTTGCCGATGTGCGGATAGGTCAGGGTAACGATCTGTTGGGCGTAGGAAGGATCGGTAAGGATTTCCTGATAGCCGGTCATGGCAGTGTTAAACACCACCTCTCCAACGGTTTGACCGTCGGCTCCAATGGCTTCGCCGCGAAAAATGCTGCCATCAGCAAGGGCGAGTATGGCTGGCTTAGTCAAGAAGACCTCCCGTAAATAAAGCCTGAAAGGGCGATCGCAGGTTGTAAAAAAGCGGAGTGACGTATGGACACGTCACCCCGCTTCTTCACTGAATTATTCTGCGCGCTTTTAGTGGACACACTAAAGCTGTAGCTTACAGAAAAAGGCTTTTTTGGTCCACCGCTAATGAGCCTTAAAGGCAGGGGAATGCGACAGGACGTCGCTTAGCGGTTAAAAACGGGGCCTCAGGATAATCCTGAGGCCCCGTTTTAGCTACTGATTAGTGCAGATCCAGCACATCGCGCATGTCATACAGACCAGGCTCGCGACCTTCCAACCAGAGCGCGGCACGTACCGCGCCCTTGGCAAACGTCATGCGACTGGACGCTTTGTGTGTAATCTCCAAGCGCTCGCCTTCGGTAGCGAACAGTACGGTGTGATCGCCAACCACATCGCCACCGCGAACGGTGGCAAAGCCAATGGTGTCACGCGCACGCGCACCGGTATGGCCTTCACGCCCGTAAACAGCAACTTTCGACAGGTCACGCCCCAGCGCATCGGCGATAGCCTCGCCCATGCGCAGCGCGGTGCCAGACGGCGCATCGATCTTGTGGCGGTGATGCGTCTCGATAATCTCGATATCCGCATCCTCACCGAGCACACGAGCCGCCATATCGAGCAGCTTGAGCGACAGGTTCACACCGACACTGAAGTTGGCAGCGAAGACCACCGGGATACCTTTGCCCGCCTCGACCAACAACTGCTTCTGCTCGGCACTCAGGCCCGTAGTGCCGATTACCATGGCCTTACCCGCCTTGCGGCAGAACGCCAGGTTTTTCAGCATTACCTCTGGCAGAGTGAAGTCGATGAGCACGTCGAAATCGTCAGCCACCTTCTCCAGATTGCCCGACAACGAAACGCCAATGCGCCCTAACGAGGCCAACTCACCGGCATCCGCACCCGTCAACGTGCTGCCGGGACGAACAATCGCCGCGGTCAACCCGCAAGCCGGTGAGCGCTGCTGCACCGCCTCGACCAGCGTCTTGCCCATGCGCCCGGCAGCGCCCATTACGGCTATACGTCGCATATTCACTTCCTTACAGGTCGCCGAAGAAGCGCTTCACGCCATCGAAAAAGCCCGTGGTTTTCGGCGAATGGGAGTCATCACCTTCCAACGAGCTGCGGAACTCTTCAAGCAATTCACGCTGACGACGGCCCAGATTAACCGGAGTCTCCACCGCTACACGGCACATCAGGTCACCAGCACCGCCACCGCGCACCGGGGCAACGCCTTTGCCACGGATACGGAACTGCTTGCCGGTCTGCGTCCCCTCAGGAATCTTGAGCTTGACTCGACCATCAAGCGTCGGGATCTCCAGCTCACCACCCAATGCAGCATCGACAAAGCTGATCGGCACTTCGCAGAACAGGTGCTTGCCATCGCGCTGGAAAATCGAGTGCTCGCGCACATTGATCACCACATACAGGTCGCCTGTAGGACCACCCTGAGTCCCCGCCTCGCCTTCGCCCGACAGACGAATGCGATCACCTGTGTCCACACCCGCCGGCACTTTCACCGAGAGGGTCTTGTACTCTTCGACACGGCCTTCGCCGTGGCAGGAATCGCACGGATCGGAAATGATCTTGCCCTGGCCATGGCAACGCGGGCAGGTCTGCTGCACCGAGAAGAAGCCCTGCTGCATACGCACCTGGCCGATACCGCCGCAGGTTGGGCAAGTGATCGGAGAGGAGCCTTTCTTGGCGCCCGAACCGTCGCATGGCTTGCAATTGACCAGCGTCGGCACACGGATATTGACGGTGGTGCCGCGTACGGCCTCCTCCAGATTCAGCTCCAGGGTGTAACGCAAGTCGCTGCCACGCTGGGCACCGCCGCGTTGGCCGCCACGGCCACCACCGAAGAAGTCGCTGAATACATCACCGAAAATATCGGAAAAGTTCTGACCACCAAAACCGGCACCGCCGCCACCCATGCTTGGGTCGACACCGGCATGACCATACTGGTCGTAGGCCGCACGCTTGTTGGGATCAGACAGGCATTCGTAGGCCTCGTTGGCCTCTTTGAACATCTCTTCGGATTCTTTGCTATCCGGATTACGGTCCGGGTGGTGCTTCATCGCCAGGCGACGGTAAGCCTTTTTCAGGTCCGCCTCGCTGGAACCGCGCTCAACACCCAATACTTCGTAATAGTCACGCTTTGCCATAAGTCTTTGCACTCTTAAGGACGTTCGGCCAGACCCTCCTGAGCCTTGCCAAACTCGTTGAGCCCCAATACAGGCCCGGACCCAACTCACGTCAATTCAACGATCCTGGTCATTACTGTTTTTAGCCAGGGACCCGGCCAAAAACGCGGCGACTTTCGCCCGGGAAGCAGGAGCATTCCCAGTCACACCGCCAACATCCGACCCTTGTCGCATGTTGTAAAAATTCGCATACCCCAGACACGCCAACGCGGGAGCAAGCTCCCGCGCGGCGACATCCTACCAGTCACCGCTTGATAGCGGTCAACCGGGCGACCAACTTACTTGTGGTCTTTGACTTCTTCGAACTCGGCATCGACAACGTCGTCGTGCTTGGCTTCAGGCTCTGCGTGTTGTGCAGCACCTTCTGCCGGCTGGCCTTGCTCGGCGTACATTTTCTGAGCAACTGGCGCGGAGACTTTCGACAGCTCCTCAACCTTGGCTTCGATGGCAGCCTTGTCGTCGCCTTTAACAGCGGCTTCCAGGGCAACCAAAGCGGCTTCGATTGCAGTTTTCTCTTCGGCGGTCACTTTATCGCCTGCTTCAGCGATCATTTTGCGCGTCGAGTGAACCAATGCATCACCCTGGTTACGGGCACCGGCCAGCTCTTCAAACTTCTTGTCAGCCTCGGCATTGGTTTCAGCATCACGAATCATCTGTTGAATTTCTTCATCAGACAGACCGGAGTTGGCCTTGATAGTGATCTTCTGCTCTTTGCCAGTGGCCTTGTCTTTAGCACCTACGTGCAAGATGCCGTTGGCGTCGATGTCGAAGGTCACTTCAATTTGTGGCACGCCACGTGGTGCTGGTGGAATCTCAGCCAGGTCGAACTTGCCCAAGGACTTGTTCTGAGCGGCTTGCTTACGCTCACCTTGCAGTACGTGAATGGTCACGGCGCCCTGGTTGTCGTCGGCAGTCGAGAACACTTGCGATTTCTTGGTAGGAATCGTGGTGTTTTTCTCGATCAGCGCGGTCATCACGCCACCCATGGTTTCGATACCCAGGGTCAGCGGGCTGACATCCAGCAGCAGCACGTCTTTCACGTCGCCGGCCAGTACCGCACCCTGGATAGCAGCACCCATGGCAACGGCTTCGTCCGGGTTCACGTCTTTACGTGCTTCTTTACCGAAGAACTCGGTGACCAGCTTCTGAACCAGTGGCATACGGGTCTGACCGCCTACCAGGATCACGTCGTTGATCGAACCAACGTCGATACCCGAGTCTTTCAGCGCGATGCGGCAAGGCTCGATGGTGCGTTGAACCAGGTCTTCAACCAGCGCTTCCAGCTTGGAGCGCGAGATCTTCACGTTCAAGTGCTTAGGACCGGTAGCGTCTGCAGTGATGTACGGCAGATTCACGTCGGTCGACTGAGCGGAAGACAACTCGATCTTGGCTTTCTCGGCAGCTTCTTTCAGGCGCTGCATCGCCAGCGGGTCACCCTTGAGGTTCATGCCGCTTTCTTTCTTGAATTCGTCAACGAGGTAGTCGATCAGACGAATGTCAAAGTCTTCACCACCCAGGAAAGTGTCACCGTTGGTGGCCAACACTTCGAACTGGTGCTCGCCGTCAACTTCAGCGATCTCGATCACGGAGACGTCAAACGTACCGCCACCCAGGTCGTAAACGATCACGGTGTGGTCGCCCTTGGCCTTGTCCATACCGTAAGCCAGAGCAGCTGCGGTCGGTTCGTTGATGATACGTTTTACGTCCAGACCGGCGATGCGGCCGGCGTCTTTGGTCGCCTGGCGCTGGCTGTCGTTGAAGTAGGCCGGAACGGTAATCACCGCTTCGGTCACTGCTTCACCGAGGTAGTCTTCGGCAGTTTTCTTCATCTTTTTCAAGATTTCAGCCGAGATTTGCGGCGGCGACATTTTCTGGCCGTTTACTTCAACCCAAGCGTCACCGTTGTCAGCCTTGGCGATTTTGTAAGGGACCATCTTGATGTCTTTCTGTACGACTTCTTCGTCGAACTTACGACCGATCAGACGCTTCACCGCATACAGGGTGTTGTGCGGATTGGTCACAGCCTGACGCTTGGCCGACTGACCGACGAGGATTTCACCGTCGTTGGCGTAAGCAACGATCGACGGCGTGGTACGCGCGCCTTCGGCGTTTTCGATAACTTTTGCAACGCCGTTTTCCAGCACGGAGACGCAGGAGTTGGTAGTCCCCAGGTCGATACCGATAATTTTGCCCATGATTTACTCTCCCGAAACATGAATTTGGTTGCCGCAGCAGTGGTGGCTAACTGCGGTAGCACTTAAACGCTTGACTTATAAATGGGGGCCTTGCGGCGGATTTCAAGCCTGCTCATCAATAGAAGGTGCAACAGGTGCAGGAGCCTTGCTCACCACCACCATTGCCGGGCGCAGCAAGCGACCGTTGAGCTGATAACCCTTCTGGAACACTTTCAATACGCTGTTCGGCTCAAGGTCATGGCTTTCCTGCATGGCCATAGCCTGGTGATGCTCTGCATTGAACGGCTCGCCGCCTTGCGGATCGATGGCCTCCAACTGATAACGCTTCAGGGTGTCCTGGAACATTTTCAGGGTCAGCTCGATCCCTTCGCGCATCGGGCGAATGTTTTCGTCGGCCGGGTTGGACAATTCAAGGCCACGTTCCAGGCTGTCGATAATCGGCAGCAGGTCATTGGCGAATTTTTCCAACGCGAATTTGTGAGCCTTTTCGACATCCTGCTCGGCGCGGCGGCGGACGTTCTGCAGATCGGCAGCAACACGCAAAGACTGATCCTGCGCAGCGGCCAATTGCTCTTCGAGCACTTGCACACGAGTTGCCAGTTCATCACCGGCAGCCGAATTGGCGTCTGGAGTTTGCGTATCCTGCGTCTGTTCGTCAGCCATAGATTTCTCCTTTCAAAATCATGCGCGAACTAAACTCGCGCTTCTGTTCCGGTATATGGGGCCACAATTTCCAGGTTCAAGGGCGCAGGCGCTTCCATAAGCCTTTCACTTGCGCCAGATCAATTTCCGAGCAGTCATTCCCAATTGCGCTAATAAAGTCATTCGATCAAGCAAATTGAGCTAAGCGCCAGGATTGTCAGCCCTAAACAAAACACTGTATAAATAACCAGACCTAACGCCTGGGAGCGGCCGTCATGCTCGTGCACCTGTCTGTACATAACTACGCCATCGTTGAACATCTGGATCTCGAACTGGATCGCGGGATGAGCGTAATCACAGGCGAAACCGGCGCCGGTAAATCGATCATGCTCGACGCCTTGGGCCTGACCCTTGGCGACCGTGCCGATAGCGGCGTGGTGCGCCCAGGTGCGGACAAGGCCGATATCCTGGCCACCTTTGACCTGGCAGACATTCCCGAAGCCGAAGCCTGGCTGGCCGAGCGCGACCTTAACAATGAAGGCCCATGCATCCTGCGCCGAGTCATCACCGCAGAAGGACGCTCACGCGGCTACATCAACGGCACGCCTTGCCCCCTTGGCGACTTGAAAGCCCTGGGCGAGTTGCTGATCGATATCCACAGCCAGCATGAACACCAATCCCTGCTGAAAACCGACACCCATCGCCGTTTGCTCGATGAGTACGCCGGTGCCACCGATCTGGCCCGACAAGTACAACTTGCCGCCCAGCGCTGGAGACAGACGCGCCAGGAGCTGGAGCGGCTCTCCAACTCCGGCGACGAACAACGCGCTCGTCACCAACTGCTCAGCTATCAGCTCGAAGAGCTCGAAAGCCTGGGCCTGGGCGAAACCGAGCTGGAGCAGTTGGAACAGGAACACAAGAACCTGACCAACGCCGAAACCCTGCTGGGTATCTGCCGGCAAGTGGTGGAGCAATGCAGCGAAAGCGATTCCGGCAACGTGCTCAATGCACTGACCGCCAGCCTCAATCGCCTGTCCAGCGTGAACAATGCATCCGGCTCGCTGAACGAAGCCACAACGTTACTGACCAGCGCACAGATCCAGGTTGAAGAAGCCGTGGGAGAGCTCAACCGCTTTCTCGACCACTTCGATGCCGACCCAGCCCGCCTGCAGGAAATAGAGGAGCGCCTGGATACCATCTACACCCTGGCGCGCAAACATCGCATTCAGCCGACCGAAGTGGCGACGATGCAGCAAAAGCTGCTGGATGAAATCGAAACCCTCAACGCCAACGACGAATCCATTGAGCGACTGGGCGACGAACTCGCCTCTTTCGCCCGACATTACCAAGAAAAGGCCCGCGAGCTGAGCGACCTGCGCCAGCAAGCAGCCACAAGCCTGGCCAGCGCCGTAGAGCAGGAAATTCAGCGCCTTGGCATGCCTGGCGGGCGCTTTACCATCGAACTGCGCACCAACACCAGCAATGAACTACAACCTCACGGCCTGGAACAGGTGGAACTGCTGGTGAGTGCCAACCCTGGGCAGCCGCTCAAGGCACTGGCGAAAGTGGCGTCCGGTGGCGAACTGTCGCGGATCAGCCTGGCGATCCAGGTGATTACCGCCCAGACATCACGGGTACCCACGCTGGTATTCGATGAAGTGGACGTTGGTATTGGCGGGCCGACCGCAGAGATTGTTGGCCAATTGTTGCGCCGACTAGGGGATCGTGGCCAGGTACTGACGGTGACTCACTTACCGCAAGTGGCTGCTCAAGGGCATCAGCATTTGTTTGTGCATAAAGTAAGGGGCAGCGATGCGACGCACACGGCCGTGTCCAAGCTGAACAAGTCGGAACGTGTAGAAGAAGTGGCGCGGATGCTGGGCGGTATCGACCTGACCAAGGAGTCCCTGGCCCACGCGAAGAAAATGGTCGTGGCTACCAAGGCCTGAACCGAGCATTTTTTGCTCTCTTTTCTCTACTATAGAAAGCACGAAGGCGACCCTAGGGTCGCCTTCAATCGTTTCGCAGAGCAAATCTGCGTCGATTTTTACTTTTTCTTACGGATGTACAGCACCAGATTATGGTCCACCAAATCGAACCCATGCTGCTCAGCGATAGTGTGCTGGAGCTTCTCGATTTCCGGACTGGTGAACTCGATAACCTCATTGGTATCCAGGTCAACCATGTGGTCGTGATGACCGCCGTCAGCCAATTCGAACACTGCATGACCGCCGTCGAAATTATGACGAACCACCAGCCCTGCGGCTTCAAACTGGGTCAGCACACGGTAAACCGTGGCCAGGCCAACGTCCTCGTTAGACTCCATCAGCGCCTTGTAAACATCTTCGGCACTCATGTGGCGCTGCTCAGCAGAATCGAGCATTTGTAGAATCTTGACTCGTGGCAGAGTCACTTTAAGACCGGCTTTGCGTAGTTCGCTATTTTCAACCATGGTTAGCTTTCTCGCGGATGCTGCTTCGCAGCTTCTCTTAATACGGGTATGATCGGCGTTTACGTTGTCCCAGCCAAGATAGTGGAAGTCGCCCACCGATGCAAAACACCAAGCTCTTGCTAACCAGTTTCACCCTTGTGGGACTGCTCGCACTCGCCGGTTGTTCATTCCCCGGGGTTTACAAAATCGACATCCAGCAGGGCAATGTCGTCACGCAGGACATGATAGACCAGTTACGTCCGGGAATGACCCGACGGCAAGTACGGTTTATCATGGGCAACCCCCTGCTGACCGACACTTTTCATGCCGATCGCTGGGATTATCTCTACAGCATCCAGCCAGGTGGCGGTGAGCGCCAGCAGGAACGCGTCAGCGTCATCTTCAATGGCAATGACCAGCTTGTCAGCCTGTCCGGTGACTTCATGCCCGGTGTAAGCCGTGATGAAGCCTTGCTGGGCAAGGACAACGGCACCAATGTGACTGCGCCCGCGCAGGAAGCAGAGAAGCCGAAGTCAGAGGTACCGGCCAAGCCAGGCTCGTTGCTGGATCAGATCCAGAAGGACGTGGATGGCGTGCAAACCGTTCCGGTCCCGACGCCACAGCCTCTGGACACCGCCCCGCAATAATTTTGCGGCGCGCAACAAAAAGCCCGGCATGCCGGGCTTTTTGTTGCCTGTCGATTGGCAGCGTTATGAAGGTTGTTGCCTGGCCATCGCGGCCTTGGCCGCGCGCAGCCTGCGCACTTCCTTGGGGTCTGCCAGCAACGGCCGGTAAATCTCAATTCGATCACCCGGCTGCACAGCACGCACATCCGCGTCCGCAACCAACTTGCCAAAAATCCCCAAAGGGCAATCAGCCAATACCAGCCCCGGAAATTGCGCGGCAATGCCCGATGCCTGCACCGCCACCCTCAGGCTTGTGCCCGCAGGCACCGTCACCGCCAACAAAACCTGGCGATCCTCGGCGGCATACACCACTTCAATCTCAACCATGCAGTTGCTTGGCCCGCTGACAGAATGCATCGACCAGCGTATTAGCCGCCTGGTTAAACAATGGCCCCAACGTCGCGCGCACAATTGGGCCTGCATAATCAAATGACAGGTCGAGGCTGATCTTGCAGGCCTTGTCGGTCAGTGCCTTGAACACCCACACCCCATGCAACTGGGTGAATGGCCCTTCCTGCAGATTCATTTCAATGGATTTCCCAGGCACCAGCACATTGCGCGTAACAAAGTGCTGGCTAAGACCGCCCTTGGCCACCCCAACACTGGCAACCATGTGCTCATCACTGCCTTCCAGTACCTCGGCGGTGGAGCACCAGGGCAGGAATTCCGGGTAACGCGCAACGTCGTTGACCAGGTCATAGAGCGCCTGCGCCGGATAAGGCAGTAAGGCCGAACGTTGAATATGCGTCGTCATGTGAGCGTTATTTCCACTGCTGAAGCAAACATCGCGAAAGAACAGCCCGATCCGCGAGAGAAAAAAACCTAAGAACTGCCCGTATTGTCCGGGATTCGTCCAACACGCTCAAGCACGCAGGTTGACCGTAGCCGACACGCTCGCAACTCCCTATAATGCCGCCCCTATGGCTAAACAAAAGAAACACCCTACAGGGACCATCGCGCAAAATAAAAAGGCGCGACACGATTACTTCATCGAACATCGGTTCGAGGCTGGTCTGGTCCTGGCCGGCTGGGAAGTAAAGAGTCTGCGCGCCAGCAAGCTGCAACTGGTCGACAGCTACGTATTGCTCAAGGATGGCGAGGCATGGCTGCTGGGCAGTCATATCACCCCGCTGACGACCGCGAGCACCCACGTAATCGCCGACCCGGTGCGCACGCGCAAGCTATTGCTCAACGCCCGCGAACTGGAAAAGCTCGCTGCCGCCGTACAGCAGAAAGGCTATGCCTGCATCTGCCTGTCCTGGTACTGGAGCAAGCACCTGGTCAAGTGCGAGATCGCGCTCGGCAAGGGCAAAAAGGAATACGACAAGCGCGACACCGAGCGCGAACGCGACTCCAATCGTGAGCTGCACCGCGCCGTGCGCAACAAGGGCAAGGAAGAGTAATCCTTGTGACACTGTAGCCTCGGGTGACTCACCCCGGGCTACATGCCTTTACGCCGCTCCGCCCGCGCCACGCGCTGAACTTCCTGACGCACCTCCTCCAACACTTCCTGCACATACAACAGGTGACGTGTTGAGACTTCCCGCGCCTGCTCGGCACGCCCCTCGATAATTGCCAGGTACAAATCCCGGTGCTGACTGATCAGCATGTCACGGGTCTCCGTACGCTGCTGGTACATGCCGCCGATGTTGGTCACCACGTTCCGCTTGAGCAGATCAAACAGTCCGCGAATGGTGTGCAGCAACACAGCGTTATGACTGGCCTCAGCGATGGCCAAGTGAAACCGCGCATCCGCCGCGCCCTCTTCCACCCGGCTGACCTCATCAACACGCGTATAGCAATCCTGTAACGCTTCAAAAGCCGACGTCAGCCGCTCACGGTCGACCTCGGTAGCCCGCAACGCTGCGTAATAGGCACAGGACGCTTCTAGAGTCTGACGAAACTCGAGCAAATCACGCTGAGCCTCCGGGTTATTTTCCAGCAGGTGCAGCAGCGGATCACTGAAGGTAGACCCCAGAGAATCCGCCACATAGTTACCGCCACCCTGACGACTGACCAACAGCCCCTTGGCCGCCAGCTTCTGAATCGCCTCACGCAACGAAGGGCGCGACACGCCAAACTGCTCAGCCAAAGCGCGCTCGGCCGGCAAGCGCTCGCCCGACTTCAGCGTGCCCTCGAGGATCATGCCCTCGAGCTGCTCGACAATATCGTCAGACAAACGGCGCTGACGCACCTGATCAAACCCCATAACTCACTCTCCACAATCCCGACCACTCGCCGGGGCCTCTATTCTGGCCTATCGCCGCGCTTGCGGCACCTATCAGAACGCCTTCGATAGACCCGAGCAGGACACCTCGGCTACGTCGCTACGACCAAAGTTTCGTCAGCGGCAAATTGACACAGCCACGCCAACACTTTTACTCTAGCCAACAGCGGCTGTAAATTGGTCTTACCAATTATCCAAGCTGACTAAACAGTGCCTGACCAACAACAATTAGGGGCCACCCCACATGCAAACCTGGCAACAGCTCTACAGCCCGCTCGGCAGCCTCGGCCTGTCCGCACTGGCCGCCGTCATTCCGATCGTATTCTTCTTCCTCGCCCTGGCCGTGTTTCGCCTCAAAGGCCACGTCGCCGGGAGTATTACGCTGGCATTGTCGATCCTGGTGGCAATCTTCGCCTTCAAGATGCCGGTCGACATGGCGCTGGCCGCCGCCGGTTATGGTTTTGCCTACGGCCTGTGGCCCATCGCATGGATCATCGTCGCCGCCGTTTTCCTCTACAAACTGACCGTCAAGAGCGGCCAATTTGAAATCATCCGCAGCTCGGTCCTGTCGATCACCGACGACCAGCGCCTTCAGGTGCTGTTGATCGGTTTCTGCTTCGGCGCGTTCCTCGAAGGTGCGGCCGGTTTCGGCGCCCCCGTGGCGATTACCGCCGCACTGCTGGTCGGCCTGGGTTTCAACCCGCTGTATGCCGCCGGCTTGTGCCTGATCGCCAACACCGCGCCTGTAGCCTTTGGCGCGCTGGGTATTCCGATCATCGTCGCCGGCCAAGTAACCGGCATTGACTCCTTCAAAATCGGCGCCATGGCCGGCCGCCAACTGCCGTTGCTGTCGCTGTTTGTACCGTTCTGGCTGGTGTTCATGATGGACGGCCTGCGCGGCGTTCGCGAAACCTGGCCGGCGGCGCTGGTGGCAGGCTTGAGCTTTGCCGTCACCCAATATTTCACGTCCAACTTCATCGGCCCGGAACTGCCGGACATCACCTCGGCCCTCGTCAGCCTGGTAGCCCTGACCCTGTTTTTGAAAGTCTGGCAACCCAAGCGTGCCGCGGGCGCACAGATTGCGGGGGCCACCTCCGGCGCTGCGGTCACCGCCAGCATCGGCGGCTTCGGTCAGCCGCGCCAAACGCTCGCTTCGCCCTACGGCCTGGGGCAGATATTCAAGGCATGGTCGCCGTTCCTGATCCTGACCGTACTGGTCACCATTTGGACCCTCAAGCCATTCAAAGCGATGTTCGCTGCAGGTGGCGCGATGTACAGCTGGGTCTTCAACTTCGCGATCCCGCACCTGGATCAACTGGTCGTCAAGGTCGCCCCGATTGTCGCTAACCCGACGGCGATTCCGGCGGTGTTCAAGCTGGACCCGATCTCTGCAACGGGCACCGCGATTTTCTTCTCCGCGCTGATCTCGATGCTGGTGCTCAAGATCGATGTAAAAACTGGTCTGACCACTTTAAAAGAAACCTTCTACGAATTGCGCTGGCCCATCCTGTCCATCGGCATGGTGCTGGCCTTCGCCTTCGTCACTAACTACTCGGGCATGTCCTCGACCATGGCGCTTGTGCTGGCAGCCACGGGTGCAGCCTTCCCGTTCTTTTCGCCTTTCCTTGGCTGGCTGGGGGTTTTCCTGACAGGCTCCGACACTTCGTCCAACGCCCTGTTCAGCTCGCTGCAAGCCACCACCGCGCACCAGATTGGCGTTAATGACGTGCTGCTGGTCGCCGCCAATACCAGCGGCGGCGTGACCGGCAAAATGATCTCGCCGCAATCGATCGCCGTGGCGTGCGCCGCGACCGGCCTGGTAGGCAAGGAATCCGATCTGTTCCGCTTTACCCTCAAGCACAGCCTGTTTTTCGCCACCATCGTCGGGCTGATCACCCTGGCGCAGGCCTACTGGTTCACCGGTATGCTGGTGCACTGAGACCTGCGCGCAATAGGGTAAGAATCGACGCCGGAACACGGTTCCGGCGTCTGCTATTTCTGGAGGACCGATGAGCCTGCCTGCTGCTTTTCTGAGCGACGCCGCACAACTGATTCCAAAAAATCGCCGCTTCGACGACCCACTTTCCACCCTCGCCTTCGGCACCGACGCCAGTTTTTACCGACTGATCCCACAGCTGGTGATTCGCGTGGAATCGGAAGAGGAAGTCGTGGCGCTGCTGCAACTCGCCCAGCGTGACCGCGTCCCCGTGACCTTCCGCGCGGCGGGCACCAGCTTGTCCGGCCAAGCCATCAGCGACTCGGTGCTGATCGTGCTGGGTGACAATTGGAATGGCCGCGAGATTCGCGGGCAAGGCACGCAGATCCGCCTGCAACCCGGCGTGATCGGCGCGCAAGCCAATGCCTGGCTGGCACCGTTCGGGCGCAAGATCGGGCCGGACCCGGCGTCGATCAATGCCTGCAAAATTGGCGGCATTGTTGCCAACAATGCCAGCGGCATGTGCTGCGGCACCGCGCAAAACACCTATCACACCCTGGCAGGTATCCGCCTGGTACTGGCGGACGGTAGCCGTCTGGATACTGAAGATGCAGCCAGCGTCGCTGCATTTCGCGAACAGCACGGCGCACTGCTGCAGCGCCTGGCGAATCTGGGTCGCGAAACGCGGGCAAACGCTGCACTGGCTGCAAAAATCCGCCACAAATACCGTCTGAAAAACACCACAGGCCTGTCACTCAATGCTCTGGTGGATTTCGACGAGCCACTGGATATCCTCAGCCATCTGCTGGTGGGTTCCGAAGGCACCCTCGGCTTTATCAGCGCAGTGACTTACGACACCGTCATTGATCACCCGAACAAAGCATCGGCGCTGATTGTGTTCCCGGATGTCGAGACCTGCTGCAACGCGGTAACGGTGCTCAAAACTCAACCGGTGTCGGCCGTCGAGTTGCTGGACCGGCGCAGCATGCGCTCGGTACAGGACAAACCGGGCATGCCCGCTTTCGTACAGCAGCTATCGGAAAATGCCTGCGCACTGCTGATTGAATCCCGCGCCGCGTCGCCGGCGTTGCTGCATGAGCAACTGGGGCTGATCATGGCGTCCCTGGCTGCATTCCCTGTGGAAAAACAAGTCGACTTCACCGAAGACCCCGTAGAAAACGCCCGCCTGTGGGCTATCCGCAAAGACACCTTCCCGGCCGTTGGCGCGGTGCGTAAAACCGGCACCACGGTCATCATCGAAGACGTGACCTTCCCGGTCGAGCAACTGGCCACCGGTGTAAACCGCTTGATCGCGCTGTTCGACAAACATCACTACGACGAAGCCATCCTTTTCGGACATGCCCTGGAAGGCAATCTGCACTTTGTATTCACCCAAGGTTTCAACAGCAGCGAAGAAGTCGCACGCTATCAAGCGTTCATGGACGACGTCGCGCAACTGGTGGCGGTGGAATTTGGTGGCTCTCTGAAAGCCGAACACGGCACCGGCCGCAACATGGCGCCGTTCGTTGAGCTGGAATGGGGCAGTGATGCCTATCAGCTGATGTGGCAGCTCAAACGCCTGCTCGACCCTAACGGCATTCTCAACCCCGACGTGGTGCTCAGCGAAGACCCGCAAATCCACCTCAAGCACCTCAAACCATTGCCCGCGGCCGACGAGCTTGTGGATAAGTGCATCGAGTGTGGTTTCTGCGAGCCGGTCTGCCCATCGAAGGGCCTGACGTTGAGCCCACGCCAGCGCATTGTGATCTGGCGTGACATTCAGGCGAAGAAACGTGCGGGCGTCGATACCACCGAACTGGAAGCGGCCTATCACTATCAAGGCATCGACACCTGTGCCGCCACCGGGTTATGCGCCCAACGATGCCCTGTAGGCATCAATACCGGCGACCTGGTGAAAAAACTCCGCGCACGCGATGCCGACCGTACGAAGACCGCCGATTGGCTCGCCAGCCATTTCGCCACGGCCATGCAAGGTGCGCGCTTCACACTGCACGTCGCCAACGGTGCACGGATGCTCTTGGGCGCGCCACGCCTGGCCAAGCTGTCGGCCACACTGACCAGACTGTCCAAAGGGCAGATCCCGCAGTGGAGCAACGCCATGCCGCAGCCGGAAAAAGCCATTCGCTTCAGTCCGGCCGTGACAGACCCGCGCCCGCGCGTGGTCTACCTGGCGGCCTGTGTCTCACGCGCCATGGGCCCGGCAGCGGGTGATAAAGAGCAGATGTCGCTGTACGACAAAACCCGGGGTCTACTGGAAAAAGCCGGTTACCAAGTGGTCTTCCCCGACAACCAGGACAGCCTGTGCTGCGGCCAACCCTTTGCCTCCAAAGGCTACGCCGAACAGGCCGAGCACAAGCGCCAGGAACTGATCGGTGCCCTGCTCCATGCCAGCCGCGGCGGCCTCGACCCGATCTATTGCGACACCAGCCCCTGCACCCTGAGGCTGGTACAAGACCTCGGCGAAACGCGCCTGGACCTCTACGACCCGGTGCGCTTTATCCGCACCCACCTGATGGACCGCCTCGACTTCACGCCTCAGGAAGCCCCTATTGCTGTGCACGTCACTTGTAGCACTCAACACCTGGGCGAGAGCCAGGCATTGATTGATCTCGCGCGGCGCTGCGCCAAAACCGTGGTGATCCCGGAGGGCATCCACTGCTGCGGATTTGCCGGCGACAAAGGCTTCACCACGCCGGAACTCAACGCCCACTCACTGCGATCACTCAAGGACGCGGTGCAATATTGCAGCGAGGGCATCTCCACCAGCCGAACCTGCGAGATAGGCTTGAGCCAGCATGGCGGCATCGATTACCACGGGTTGGTGTATCTCGTGGACCGGGTCACCCAGGCCCGCACACATTAAACCTGCAAAAAAACAGAACCCCTGCGCGCCGGCGTAGTCATCTGCATAGGCCTCGGCGAACGAGGCTCATCAGTGATGTCGCTGGCAGCCGTTGAACGCCAGCAGCGTCGAGCCCTTTTTCGCAAGGAGATACCCTATGAAGCGTTCCGCTCTTGCTGGTTTGTTCGTTACCGCTGCGATCATGGCCTCCCCTGTTTTCGCTGCAGGTGAGCCTGACCTGTGCAGAATCAATCTGGACAAAATCAACAACGGCAAAGCATTGCTAGCCACCGACACCAGCGGCAAAAGCGGCGAAATCGACACCGCCGTCTCCCAAGCCAAGGCAGCCCACGCAGCCGGTGATGACAAGAAGTGCATCGAGATCACGTCCAAAGCACTGCAGGATATGCAGAACAGCGAAAAAGGCGGCCAATAAGCGCCTCACTCGGTCGCGGCCAACCTTCGGGTTGGCCTTCTGTGAGCGTTTGGCGTACACTGCACAGGCTTGTCACTCACTAAGAAACAACGAGTTACAAGCACGGGGCCGTTTAGGATTCGACGCCGGTCGCGAAACTTTAGGTGCATGCCGAGTTGGTAACAGAACTCGTAAATCCACTGTTGCAACTTCTTATAGTTGCCAATGACGAAAACTACGGCCAGGAATTCGCTCTCGCTGCGTAAGCAGCCTTAGCCCTGAGCTTCTGGTACCTTCGGGTCCAGCAATCACCAGGGGATGTCTGTAAACCCAAAGTGATTGTCATATAGAACAGAATCGCCGTGCAGTACGTTGTGGACGAAGCGGCTAAAACTTACACAACTCGCCCAAAGCACCCTGCCCTTCGGGTCGCTGAGGGTTAACTTAATAGAAACGGCTACGCATGTAGTGCCGACAGCGGAGTACTGGCGGACGGGGGTTCAAATCCCCCCGGCTCCACCAATTCGAAGCATCGACAAAACCCGCCTAGTGCGGGTTTTGTTGTTTCTGGAGGGTGGAAAGTCCAGCCGGCGGGCCTTCGGATTTTTCCTTCAAGATGTCCCGCTGTCAGTGAACCCGCCCCCCTCCACCCACGCGGCTACCTCCCCCATTCGCAGTAAAACCTGCCGCCGGGTTTAGCCACTCGGCAATATCACGGCCTGTAACACCCACATCCGCTCAGCACCTGCTGGACCGCGTTACGGCGGCTGTGCGTGAGGCCCTTTCGGGTGCACTGGGTTCCTTGATTCCTGATCTGCTAACCCGCGTAAAGTTGCCACCCTGTTTCGATCAGCAGGGCGAGACGCCTCACAGGCCTCGCCCGCTGGAATCCCCCCACACTTCCCATTAACCTGACCGCCTTTATCAGACAACCGGAAGTCCGATACCCGTGCTCAAGCCCTTCGCTGTCATCGCCCTCGCCTGCGCGCCCTTGCTCACCCACGCTGCCGACCTGGCAGGGGTGTGGAAAGGCACCTTGGGTAAATCCGCCGTTACGGCCTGTTTTAATGGTGCCCATGGCGCTAACGGCAGTTATTACTACCAGCGCATCCTCACCCCCATCCAACTGACTCAGGCCAACGCCAGTGAACCGTGGGCCGAAGAAGGCAACACGGGTTTCTGGCAGCTGGATGAGCCCCAAGGCGACACGCTGACGGGAACCTGGAGCAAAGCCCCGGGAGGCAAAGGCCTGGCATTGCTGCTGAAACGGGCGGATACGGAAAGCTGCGCCAGCGACGCCTATAACACGCCACTCGAGGCGGTGCCGCCTGCGGTGACGATGGAGAAGAAGTCCTTTGGCGAGCACGCCTACCAAGTGCACACCCAAGGTGGGCAGGTCACCTTGAAGCTCGAAGGCGAAGGGCCGGCTATCGAGAAGATCAACCGTGACCTCGCGCGGTTAGCGGTTAGCCCGGACGGCCAGGCCGACTTCTATCGTGAGCGGCGCAATGCACTGGACCAGAGCGGCGGCACGACCACCAGTGAGATCACGGTGGAACCGTTTTACTGGTCCTCGCAATGGATCACGGTGCGGTTCTACCGCTGGACCGCAGGCTATGGACGCGGCGGTATCAGTTGGGGCCTGCACAGTTGGAACCTGCAAACCGGCGACAGCGTCGACCCGTGGACGTGGCTCGGCGGGCAGCAGGAATGGTACGACGCCTACTCCGGCCAGGTGAAATTGCCCACCCCATTCAGCGACTGGCTGGCCAAGCAAACCACCACCGACGAAGGCTGCCCGGCGGTGACCAGCTACTCCACCTTCGACCTGAGCTTCAACACCCAAGGCCTGCAACTTTCAACGCCCGCCACCGGCGACGGCTGCGACAACGCGTTGAGTTTCACCTGGGCGCAATTGGAACCGGTGCTGACCGAGCCAGGCAAAGCGGCGCTGCCAAGCTTGAAACGGCCGTGAATACCCGGCTCAGCGAGCCTTACAAAAACCCCACATTCATTCACGAAATATTAAGAATCCGTTACATATACTAGCCGATCGCCACGGCCGTTCCCCCGAACGGCCCCTTGCCCCGGTAGCCAGAACCTATGACGCGTCCCGTTTCTCTGCTGCTCCTTCTCGTTGGTGTGTTGTTCTTCTTCGCCCTTGGCAGTCATGAGCTGCAAGGCTCCACCGAAGCCCGCGTTGCCGGGATCGCCATGGCCATGCACCTGGACAATGACTGGGTTATCCCACGCCTGTTTCGTGAGCCGTTCCTGGAAAAACCACCCCTGAGCCTTTGGTTGGATGCCGGAGCGATTCGCCTGTTCGGTGGCACAACGTGGGCGGTGCGCTTGGCGTCAGCGTTTGCCGGGCTGTTCAGCGTGATGCTGTTTTACGCAATGCTGCGCAAGTTCGGGCGGCCACAGACTATGGCGTTCTGCGCGGCGCTGATCCTCGCGACCATGGCCAGTTACTGGGGCAACGTGCGCGGCGTGGGTGAGGATTCATTGCTCAGCCTCGGTGTGACCACTGCGTTGCTGGCGTTCTACCAGGCCGTGCGGCCCGAGCGTCAAGGTTCCAGTGTTTGGGCGTGGGCGTTGTTTACCGTCGGGATGGCCATCGCGACGTTGAGCAAAGGCGTACTCGGCCTGGCGATGCCGGGCATTGTGATTTTTGTGTACCTGCTCAGCACCAGCGTAATGGACAAGCGCCTGCGCATCGGCGACTGGCTCAAGCCTGGGCTGTTCACGCTGCTGGCGCTGGTGCCGCTGCTGATCTGGCTGGGGTTTCTGTTCCAGCGTGGCGGCATGCAGGCCGTGGCCGAAGTGTTGTGGACCAACAGCGTTGGGCGTTTCAGCGGTTCGTTTGTCGAGGCTGGGCACTACGAGCCGTTCTATTACTACATTGCAAAACTGCCCGAGGCCTTCCTGCCCTGGAACATTCTGGTGTACCTGGGCCTGTGGCATTTCCGCAAAAGCCTGGTACGTAACCGCTACCGCCTGTTTTTCAGCGTGTGGCTGGTGGCGCAATTCACCCTGCTGACCCTGGCGTCCAGCAAGCGCGTGGTTTACTTGATGGCACTGACACCGGCAGCCGCCGTACTTGCAGCGGAATATGCAGGGGTGCTGTTGGAATGGCTCAAAGCGCATAAGCCGGCGCTGTACCGTTATCACCGCGGCGTGATCAGCGGTGTGTTCACGCTGTTGATCGTCAGTTACATGACGGCCGCCTTCTGGTTTGCACCAAAAGCTGACTTGCGCGAGTCCTTCGTACCGGTGGTCAGTCAGGCCAAGGCTTATCAAACCGAAGGCAAGGAGGTGGTGCTGTTCCAGCCCAACGAACGCATCGCCGGGGCCAGCGTGTTCTATCTGCAGGGCTATTTGCCGATCCTGCAAACCGAAGCTGAGCTGCGTAGTTTTCTTGCAGCCAAGCCCGGCAACATGGCGCTGCTGGACCGCCCCGAGCAACTGGCTGAGAAGGTCAGCGTGATCAAGCAGATGGCAATCGGTCGCCAGCCTTACTACTTCGTCGAGCAGTAAGGCCGGCGCCGGGCATCAGTGCTTGGTGACTTTGTCCAGGTAACCCATGGCGAACGCCGAGATCACGAAGGTCATGTGGATGATCACGTACCACATCAAATGCTGCGGATCGACGTTCTTGGCGTCCATGAAGATGCGCAGCAGGTGAATGGACGAAATCGCCACGATGGAGGCTGCCACCTTCATCTTCAGTGACGAGGAGTCCATGGTGCCCAGCCAGTTGAGTTTTTCCTTATCCTCATCGATATCCAGCTGCGAGACGAAGTTCTCATAGCCGGAGATCATCACCATCACCAACAAGCCACCGACCAGCGCCATATCGATCAACGACAGCAGCACCAGGATCAGTTCCGACTCGGCCATCGAGAACACGCTCGGCAGCAGGTGAATCACCTCCTGGAAAAATTTCAGCGCCAGCGCCAGCAACCCCAGGGACAGGCCGAAATAAATCGGGGCCAGTAGCCAACGCGAGGCGTACATAGCATTTTCAATAAAGCGTTCCATCGGATCTCACACAGCGTGGCTAAAAATGGCGGCGAGTATACCAGCCGCTACCAAACACCTGTAACCGCGAGAAAACTGACCTGGGCGGCATCTGTAAGAGAATTTTTCTGCTAGTGTCGAGTCCATTAACTCGGCTCGATGATGTCGGACAGGAAGATTCAGATGATGGATGTGCGATCCCCTTTGGCCACAATCGGCCTGTGTGCGGCGTTGCTGATGGCCGGCGGCTGCTCTCCCAAAGAAGAGCAGAAGCAGGTCACCCTCGAAGAAAAAACCGCGAAATTCGAACAGTCACTGGACACCATTCAAGACCCCAAACTCAGAGATGCCATCGCCGACCTCGGCGGCTCGCTGCTGTTGCTGGAGCGGGCGCGGGTCAAACTCGCCAACAAGCCCATCGAAGCCGAATACGGCGAAGACACTCTCGCCCTGCTCAAGCACTACCCCACGCCCCAAGCCTTGGTGGACACCTACATCAATGGCCTGTTCGTGCTGCGCAAAGCGTCACACTCCGACTACCTGACGGATTTGCAGCCGGTGTTCCCGTTCAACTTCAACACCCCGGACCAGTTCCCCTTCCCCCACGGCCAGGAATGGCAGTCGGTGACCTTGAGCAACAATAAAGTCATCCCCTTTCAGCCGGAATGGTCGGAAACCGATCCAGGCATCCAACTGAGCCCGAGCAGTTCGAACCTGACCAACCCCGATGACCTGACCGTGACTTACCCGTTCATCGAGGGTATCGAGACCGACAACAAGAGCCAGCCGCAGCCCGTCAGCCTCAAGGGCGCGGTTGAAGTGGTCGCGCCAGGCAAGGTGCTGACGTTCGACTTGTCGAAAAAAGACGTGGGCCACAAACGCACCGAGGGCAATATCACCCTCAACCTGCTGCTGCTTGAGAAAAACTACGCCGAGATCGAACTGACCAACAGCGAGCCGCTCGCACCGGAGGTCGGCGACGAATCACCGAACCCCTTACTGGTACAGGCACGTGACAGTACTGGGCAATTTCTCACCCGCTCGGGCTCGATCAACGA
This sequence comes from Pseudomonas sp. UBT, assembly GCF_050915955.1. NCBI lineage: Bacteria > Pseudomonadati > Pseudomonadota > Gammaproteobacteria > Pseudomonadales > Pseudomonadaceae > Pseudomonas > Pseudomonas sp. UBT. The sequence goes on from NZ_CP168079.1 coordinate 813,502, forward strand.
GAATGCTGCGCAAGTGGCGTTCTACGAGAAACAACTGGCCGAGATGCAAAAACAGACGACCTGGTCGGATGCCTTTGAAAAGCAACTGACGGACGAGCAAAAAGCCTTCGAACATAAACAAGGCAGCCACTACGCCAAGGTGTATTTCAATGGCCTGATCGACACCCTGCAGGTCGATGTACTGGACTTCTCCAAGGCCACGCTCACCCGCAAGGACCTCGACCTGCCGGTGATGCGCTTCGACAAGAACAGCCTGCAGAAGACCGTGCAAGCCCTGCCGATGCCGGTCACGGTGTATGACGACGGCGCCGCCAGTTGGCTCAAAGACGCCGCGATGACCGAAGATCAACTGAAAAAAAGCGTGACGATCAGCCAGTCGACCGAAGACGCCAGTGCCGCGAAAATCGTGTTTGACCACCCTTTCACGTTCAATGACGACCTGGTCGGCGCTGATCGCAACAGCGGCGAGTCGCCTATTACGTTCTTCACAGCGGACGACAAAGGCGAACGCGGCGAGCCCATCGAGTTGCCGACCGAAGCCTTCGAGTTGAATGCAGGCAGCGGCACGCTCACTTACGACCTCAACCTGTTCCCGGAAAACCCGGCCTTTGTGGTGGGCTCGGTACCGCTGTTCCTGGCCACGATCGAAAAAGCCACGATTGACGTGGGCAAGCTGCCTAAAGGCCTGTCGCTGAAGGACAACGCGCTGATTGTCGATCAAAAAGAGTTCCCCGCCGACAGCTGGCGTTTCTACGCCAAGGACGCGAGCGGCAACTACCTCAAGGAAATTCTCGGTGTGAGCCACCGCGCCGAGGAGTACGGCACGGCGCTGTTTGACGTGTTTTATTTCTACGGCCAGCCGACGACGCTGGAAAGCTACCAGCGCACCGACCTCGGCACCGTGCAATACGGTTTTGAAGTGAAGCTGGACAAACCCGAAAGCAAATAATGCTCAGTGATGGGTATCACTGACCGTCTGGGCTCGCCCACCATTGAGTTGTCGCAGATGTGCCTGCAAATGCAGGCACCAGATCTGCGGGTCATCGGCCAGCGCGTACCCGTGCAGGGTCAGGCTTTCAACAATCGATTGCAGGATGGTTTCTGCCACGAAGGGCCCATGAAACGGGCCTTGGGACTTGATGGTGGAAGGCTGTTCGCCGGTCATTCCAGCGGCAAACAACAACGTCCACATCCCGTTATCCCCCGCGAGAGGGCGAATGGAGCATTCGATACGGGTAACCAGGCCCAAACATTGGCGGGTAAGGCAAAGGTTGCGCGGCATGGCGGCGACCCTCGGTAGATCGGTGTTCAACCTCGCGCGTGGCGAAGCTGTCTCTGTCCAGCGACTCCTGTAGATATCCCTTAAGCTCAGAATAGAATAAAACCAGTACAAACCAAGGCTGTAGGGACCAACGGGCGTTGGCCCCTGAGAATGGAGTCAATTTAGTGGCGAATTCACCGCCGTTTCCAAATACTCCGCTGATCCAATGTGGGAGCGGGCTTGCTCGCGAATGCGGTCGGTCAGACACATTGTTAATGACTGATCCACCGCCTTCGCGAGCAAGCCCGCTCCCACACTGACCGCGTCACGACAATCAGCTCGGCTTGGCTTCCGCCAACGCCTGCTGCGCCAGCTCCTTCTCCGCTTCCTTCAAGTCGTCCTCGCTGATCATCTCGGCAATCGCGCGCAAACGCTCCACCACGCGCGCATTCACCGTGCCTTCCGGGAATTGCCCCTCTTCGTCCGGCTCACCGGCCGGCTCACCGACCAACAAGCTCAACGCCTCATCCGCCTGACGCACGGCGTAGATGTGGAACTGCCCGTCGCGCACGGCTTGCAGCACCTTCTCGTCGAGCATCAACGTGGCGACGTTGGCTTGCGGAATGATCGCACCCTGCTCGCCGGTCAACCCGCGCGCTTCGCACAGGCGGAAGAAGCCTTCGATCTTCTCGTTGACCCCACCCACCGCCTGCACTTCGCCAAACTGGTTGATCGAGCCGGTGATGGCAAAGCACTGCTTGAGCGGCGTCTTCGACAACGCCGAAATCAAGGTGCACGCCTCGCCAAGGGAGGCACTGTCGCCGTCCACATAACCGTAGGACTGCTCCAGCGCGATACTCGCCGAGATCGCCAGCGGGAATTCCTGGGCATAACGGCTGCCCAGGTAACCGGTAAGGATCATCACGCCTTTGGAGTGAATCGGCTGGCCAAGGTTAACCTCGCGCTCGATGTCGACGATGCCACTGCCGCCCGGGTACACCGTGGCGGAAATCCGCGCCGGTACACCGAAGGCCGAGTCGCCGACTTCCAGCACCGTCAGCCCGTTGCATTTGCCGACGGCCGCACCGGCGGTGTCGATCAGGATGACCCCGGCGAGCATGTCGTCGAGAATCCGCGCCGACACACGCCCGGTACGCGTGGCCTTGGCCTTGAGCGCGCGTTCGATATGCCCGGCATCGGTCATCTCATCGCCCGCCAGATGGCGAATGAAATCCGCCTCGCTCACCAGCTGGAACAAATCGCCGATACGCGCCGACAAACGCCCCTGGTGTTCCGCCAGGCGTGCGCTGTAGGTCGCCAGACGCGCCACTGCGTCCGACGTCAGCGGCGCCATGCCTTCTTCCGAGGTGCGGGTTTTGAGCAACTGGGCGAACTGCTCCAGGCTCTCGTCCACCATCGGGATGTCTTCGTCGAAATCCACCAGTACGCGGAACATCTCCTGGAAGTCCGGATCGGCATCCTGCAACGCGTAGTACAACTGGCGCGAACCGATAATGATGACCTTGACCTGCAACGGAATCATTTGCGGGTTGAGGGTCACGGTGGCCAGGCGGCCGAGCTCGCCCAGTGGCGATTCCATCTTCAGTTTGCGCGACTGCAGGGAACGCTTGAGGGCGTCCCACACAAACGGCTCGCTGAGCATTTTTTCGGCTTCCAGAATCAGGAAACCGCCATTGGCACGGTGCAAAGCGCCCGGACGCAGCTGGCGATACGTGGTGTAGAGCGCGCCCTGGTCGGTGCTGTATTCGATACGGCCGAACAGGTTGTCGTAGGTCGGGTGCGGCTCAAACACTACCGGCGCACCGCCGTTGACCGGGTGGCCGACCACCAGGCTCGGGCAATATTGCTCTTCGAGCAGCTTGCGGGCCTGGGCGTCGGTCTTGGCGTCGTCCACCAGTTGCTCGACCACGGTTTTGAGCAGGTACACCTGCATGGCTTGCAGGTAACCGCAAACACCCGCGTTTTCCGCGTACTTTTCCGACAGCGGCGCCAGCAAAGGTTGCAGGGCCAGGGTGATGGTTTCTTCGTTGAACTGACGCAGTTGGTTGTTGGATTCACGCTTCCACTGCGGCAGGCTCGCCAGTTCTTCGTTAAGGCGTTCTTCCAGTTCGGAAATATCCGTGTGGAAACGCTCGCGATCAGCCTCTGGCAGTTGCGAGAACTCCGCTTCGTCCAGCGCTTTGCCGTCGAGCATCGGGGTGAAGGCGATGTTGGAGCTGTCGCGGTACAGCGCCACGTCCTTTTCCAGGGCCAGGCGTTCGATCACGTCCAACGCCTTGTCGTAACGCTGGTTGAAGGCGCGGTCGATGGCGCTTTTGCGCTGTTGATAGGTCGGGTGTTCGAAAACAGCGGGGAACGTAGCGACCAGGTTGTCGACCAACCCATTGATGTCGGCAATGAAAGCCGCAGCAGCGCCGCCGGGCAATTCCAGGGCGCGCGGTTCGCGCGGCTCATCGAAATTATTCACATAGACCCAGTCCGCCGGGGTCTGCAGGCGTTTGCCTTCGGCCTTCAGGTAGCGTTTGACGAACGAAAAGCGGCCGGTACCCGGCTCGCCCATGACAAACACGTTGTAACCGGGGCGTGGCATGGCCACGCCGAACTGCAAGGCTTCAACCGCACGTTCCTGGCCAAGCACACCGCGAAAGGGCTCCAAATCATTAGTGGTCGAGAAGCTGAACTGTTCAGCGGAGAAAGGGCGAGTCAGCGCTTCAGGCGCTAGACGCAGGCTGGCAGCAACAGGATCAGGCATCGGGCTTCCTTACATCAGGCGGGGCAGATGACGGCATTCTGGCTCTCGGTTACGCGCTCTGGCAAGGCGCGCCTTTGGGAAAGCATAGACACGGGAGGCCTCCTACAAAAAAAACGCGACAACTCGGTTTGTTTTATAAAAAATAACGGAACCCCAGGAACGTGCCTAAACTCCAAACTGCGCGGGTTGGACTAATAACTGGCCCCTAGGGCGCTGCAACGCGCCTGAACCCTTGTCCATTGGTTTGCACACAAAGAGAACAAAGCTATGAAACGGATCCTTCTTGGTACTCTCTTCACCGTTGTCTCCCTCAATGCAATGGCTGAATCACCAGGTGGCCCGAACTGCGGTTGGGGCAACATGTTGTTCGAAGGCCAGCGCGGTACGCCAGCTCACTTCCTCGCTTCCACCACCAACGGCACCTCGGGTAACGCCACCTTCGGCATGACCTCGGGCACCAACGGTTGCAGCACCAACAGCGCCCTGACCTACGGCGGCAAGTCCTGGATTGCCATGAATGGCATGATGAACGAGCTGTCCGAAGACATGGCCAAGGGCAACGGCGAAGCGCTGACCACCTATGCCGTGGTACTGGGCGTTGCACCGGAAGATCGCGAGCACTTTGCTGCCGTGACCCACGAGCACTTCCAGCAAATCTTCAGCAAGGCTGACGTGACCGCTGACGACGTGCACAACAACACCCTGGCTGTACTGAAAAGCGATACCCGCCTGGCGAAATACGCTACCCAGGCTTAAGCTCGACCCGCCCGCGCCTTACGAGGCGCGGGTTTTACTTTTGGGCCCGCCTCCCCTTTGGGTCTCACTATTTCCGACTTAAGTTGCCCCTATGCTCAAACGCTTTGCCTGGTTGGCACTCTTCGCCTGCGCCCCGCTATACGCGGCCCCGCATATTGATGATCAACGTTTGCAGCAATTGGCCAACGATCCATTCTGGCTGTCTTTGGGCCATTACGAAGCCGGCAAGCTCAAAGGCTGGCGCAGCTATGTCAGCGACAAGAAATTCTTCCTCGCCCCCGATGGCGCCCACCACCCGGACGCCGAGCTCAAGGCCACCGTTGAAGCGCTGTATGCTCCGGCAAGCCTGGGTGAAAAACATGCCCAATGCGTTTACCCTGCACGCACCCGCTGGCTGAAGGAACAGTTGCACCTGACCGATCTGCCTGCCCTGGAGTGCAAAGAATTCACCCAATGGTTCAAGGACGTCGCGCCCCACAGCGCGGTAATGATCTTCCCGGCGGCCTACCTCAATAGCCCGTCGTCGATGTTCGGCCACACGCTGCTGCGCATCGACCAGGCTGACGTACAAAGCAACAACACCGCCCTGCTCAGCTACGCGATTAACTTCGGCGCCTATATCGAAGGCTCCGACAACAGCATTCTCTATGCCTGGAAAGGCCTGATGGGCGGCTATCCCGGCCTGTTCGCTCTGGTGCCGTACCAAGAAAAGCTCTCGGAATACCGTAGCCTCGAGAACCGCGACCTGTGGGAATACCGCCTCAACCTGACCCGGCTCGAGACCGAGCGCATGGTCAGGCACGTGTGGGAGCTCAAGCAGATCCAGTTCGACTACTTCTTCTTCGACGAAAACTGCTCCTACCGCCTGCTGGAACTGCTGCAAGTGGCGCGCCCGAGCCTGCGCCTGACCGAGCAATTCCCACTGACCGCAATCCCGACCGATACCGTAAAGGCGGTAAAAGAAGCAGGTTTGGTGGAGAAAATTGATTACCGCCCGTCGCGTGAACGTGAGCTGCTTGAACGCGCCAAACCGCTGGATGGCGACGAGCAACAATGGGTGCTGAAAGTCAGCGACGACCAGAAACAATTGCAGGCGCCGGCCTTCAAAGCCCTGCCCCGCGATCGCCAAGCGCTGATCATCGACGCCGCCTATCGCCTGGGCCGCTACCGCGCCAACGGCCTGGAGCGCGACACCGAACGCTCCCAACGCAGCTTCGAACTGCTGCGTGCGATCAACCAGAACCCCGCGCCCGACCTCAAAATCGAGCGCCCGGGCCTGCCCGAAGATGGCCATGAATCACGCACCTGGCAAGCCGGCGTCGGCACTCGTGGTAACAAAACTTTCGGCGAATACGGCCTGCGCATGGCCTACCACGACCTTAACGACAACGCCGAAGGTTTCCCCTTGGGCGCGCAGATTGAAATCCTGCAAATGAAACTGCGCCAGTACGAAGGCAATCACTGGCAACTGCAACAACTGGACCTGGCCACCATCCGCTCCCTGACCCCACGCAACGCCCTGTTGCAGCCTTGGTCATGGCAAGTCACCGGTGGCCTGGAGCGCGTGCCGGGTAAACACGACGACCAAACCCTGGTCTCTCACGTCAACGGCGGCGCCGGCGGCACCTGGCAACTGAGCGACGACATGCTCGGCTTCGCCCTCGGCACCGTGCGCGTGGAACACAACAACGATTTCAGCGAGGCCATCTCCCCTGCTGCCGGTTTCAACACGGGCCTGCTGTGGAAAAATCCGCTGGGGAATTTGAGCCTGGAAGCCAAAGGGGATTTCTTCACCAATGGTGAAGTGCGCCGTAGTGTGAGCCTGAACCAGCAGTGGGAATTGTCGCGCAACCTCGGCCTGCGCCTTAGCGCCCAGCGCGAATACAGCCACTTGTCGACACCCGTGAATGAAGTGATGCTTGAAGTGAAGTGGTACCACTACTGATCTGTAAGCCCCGGCGATGACCCAATGTGGGAGCCGGGCTTGCTCGCGAACGAGGTGTATCAGTAACGGCTAGGCTGACTGACCCGCCCCCATCGCAGGCAAGCCAGCTCCCACACTTGTTTTGTGCCAGGCCTGAATTCTGCGCCCGCCGCAGTTCAAAAATGTGGGAGCCGGGCTTGCTCGCGAATGCGGTGCATCAGTAACGGCCAGGCTGACTGACCCACCGCCATCGCAGGCAAGCCAGCTCCCACACTTGTTTTGTGCCTGGCCTGAATTCTGTGCCCGCCGCAGTTCAAAAATGTGGGAGCCGGGCTTGCCCTCGAATGCGATGTATCAGCAGCGGATAGTCTGACTGACCCACCGCCATCGCAGGCAAGCCAGCTCCCACAGTTGTTCGTGCCTGGCCTGAATTCTGCCCCCGCCGCAGTTCAAAAATGTGGGAGCCGGGCTTGCCCGCGAATGCGGTGCATCGGTAACGGCTAGGCTGACTGACCCACCGCCATCGCAGGCAAGCCAGCTCCCACACTTGTTTTGTGCCAGGCCTGAATTCTGTGCCCGCCGCAGTTCAAAAATGTGGGAGCCGGGCTTGCTCGCGATGACGGCCGTTCAGGCAATGATGTATTGATTGACCCACCGCATTCGCGAGCAAGCCCGCTCCCACATTTGGCTCGCGTATAGTCAGATGCACTGCATTTCCCGCCCAGTCAGGAGCTCCATCAACATGGCCGTTAACTGCACCACCCTTGAAGAAGTCCGCGCCAACATCGACCGCCTCGACCAGCAAATCGTCACCCTGCTCGCTGAACGCGGCCACTACGTTTCCCAGGCCGCTCGCTTCAAAAAAGACTCGGACGGCGTCAAGGCGCCGCAACGGGTTGAACAGGTGATCGCCAAGGTCCGGGGTTTATCGCAGACCGTGGGCGCCAACCCTGAGGTCACTGAGCAGGTGTATCGCGCGATGATTGCAGGGTTTATCCAGCAGGAGTTGGCTGAGCATGCCGCACTGGCGATCAACCAGGCGACATAACCCCTGTGGCGATTCGACAAGCCTGCTCGCCACAATGGCAGTGCCAGCCTTTAGGTGGCGGGCGTCATCGCTTGGGTCAGGTCGTCTACGACGGCCTTGCCCATCTCACACAGATAATGCGCAGCCCAGGCGTATTGTTCGCCGCGCACATCCATGGCGGCTTCCATCGCGAGTTTCTTGGAGTAGAAAAGCAAAGTGGAGGCGTGTTCCAGCGCTTCATCAATCGGCATGCCGGCATTGACGCGGAACAGCGGTTTTGCGTTTTCGCCGTAGTCGCCGAAGGTGACGACGCCTAGGGTGGCGATTGAGGACAGGGGTGGATCGGGGACGACTTTAGACATGGTTTTTCCTTAGGTTAATAAGTAAGAACCGCCACAGCACGTCGCTAAACATGGAGAGGTGGCAGCTGTACGCGGGTTAGCGAACCGGTAACCTAGGAACCCGGTAGACCCGAAGGTCTCCCGCGCACAGCCGCCATAACACGATAAGGCAGGCAAAAGCGCGAGCCAAAGGAGTTGAGGAAGTTGTACCTACGTTTCTCGGGTCGCTAAACCCAATCGCTGTTTTGCAGCGACCCGAGGAGGCTAGACACTCAAACCCTAAGGCACAATAGGCCAGGGATTCTCTAGGAAACGTCCTGCAATTTAAAGAGAATCGTCGTTGATGGCCCTTTAGCCCAACACCTTTCTCACCTCTCTTTCACACCGCCCCAACAAATCCCTGACTAGACTTCCCCTATCAGCCGGGAAACGGCCAGGGAGTACGCCATGTGGCGGTCTGCGGTAATGCTGTGCGCGGTAGTGTGGTTGTCGGGTTGCCAATCAACCCACCAGGAGTTGCTGGCCAAAGGTTATCCACCGGCCTTTGCCGATGGCTTTGATGACGGTTGCAGCAGCGGTCGCCAGGCCGCAGGGGTGATCAGCGGGGAGTTTCGCAAGAACGTACCGCGCTATCTGAAGGACCGCGAGTACGCTGAAGGCTGGGAAGATGGCTTTCGCCAGTGCAAGGCCATGCGCGAGAACGAAGAGTTGCGTGACTACAAGGACAACCACTGGGATGACCGTGAGCGTGCCTGGCAGCAAGAGAAAGACCGCGACGCAGGCAGGGCTTATCGCGCGCAATAGGTCGCTTTCAGACATCCAGCGAAACTAAAGCCCGGCGACTATGGCCCAAACTCCATAGAGGGAGAATGTCATGAGCCGAGCTTTTGTTAACGAGGACAACGCCGCCGCCCAGGCCGATCAGCCGGTGGAGCGCCAGGTCAGTGAACAACCCAATCGCCTGACCGCAAAAGGGTTGGCGCAGTTGCAGGCCAAGGTCGCGCAGTTACAGCAGGAATACAGCGTGGAGTCCGCCAAAGGCGAAACAGCCGATAAGCAGCGCCAAGCGGATCTTGAGCGGGATTTGCGCTACTTCAACCAGCGCGTGCAAAGCGCCCAAGTCGTGGCGCCGGCCACTTCCACCGACAAGGTGCAGATCGGCAGTTGGGTCACCTTCGCCAACGAGCAGGACGAGCAGCAGCGCATTCAATTGGTGGGGGAAGACCAGGCCGATGCCCACGCTAACCTCATCAATTGGGGCTCGCCTTTAGGCCGCGCATTGCTGGGCGCCCAGGTGGGCGACGAGGTGCTGTGGAAACGCCCCGTCGGCGATCAAATGATTGAAGTGCTGCAGGTCGAACCCGAGACTTAAACGATACCTTGCGCCAGCATCGCGTCAGCCACCTTCACGAAACCCGCGATGTTCGCGCCCTTCACATAATTGACCCGACCGTTTTCTTCACCGTAATGCACGCAGGCATGGTGGATCGACTGCATGATGCTGTGCAGCTTGCTGTCCACCTCGCCTGCCGTCCACAGCAGGCGCATGGCGTTCTGCGACATTTCCAGGCCACTGACGGCCACGCCGCCGGCATTGGATGCCTTGCCCGGCGCGAACAGAATGCCCGCCTCAATAAAGATATCCACAGCCTCAAGCGTGGTCGGCATATTGGCGCCTTCGGCCACGCAGATGCAGCCGTTGCGTAGCAACGTGCGGGCGGCGTCGGCGTCCAGTTCGTTCTGGGTGGCGCACGGCAGGGCGATGTCGCAGGCCAACTCCCAAGGGGCTTTGCCTTTGCGGAACTCCAGGCCAAAACGCTCGGCTAATTCACTGATGCGACCGCGCTGCACGTTTTTCAACGCCAGCAGGGCCGACCATTGCTCCTCGGTCAAACCGCTTTCGGCGTACAGGGTGCCTTCGGAGTCGGACAGAGAAATGACCTTGCCGCCCAGGTCCATGACCTTGCGTGCCGCGTATTGCGCCACGTTACCCGAGCCGGACACAGCCACGCGTTTGCCTTCAACTCGCTGACCACTGCGCTTGAGCATTTCTTCGGCGAAGTACACACAGCCGAAACCGGTGGCTTCGGGGCGAATCAGGCTGCCACCGTAAGTCATGCCTTTGCCGGTCAGCACGGAGGTGAATTGGTTGCTGAGACGCTTGTACTGGCCAAACAGGAAGCCGATTTCGCGGGCGCCCACGCCGATATCACCGGCCGGCACGTCCACGTCCGCACCAATGTGGCGGTACAACTCGCTCATGAACGCCTGGCAGAAACGCATGACTTCGGCGTCGCTCTTGCCCTTGGGATCAAAGTCCGAACCGCCTTTGCCGCCGCCCATGGGCAACGAAGTCAGCGAGTTTTTGAAGGTCTGTTCGAAAGCGAGGAACTTGAGCACGCCCAGGTTCACCGACGGGTGGAAGCGCAGGCCGCCTTTGTAGGGACCGATGGCGCTGTTCATCTGGATGCGGAACCCGCGATTGACCTGAACCTTGCCGTGATCATCCACCCACGACACCCGAAAGGTGATCGCACGTTCCGGTTCGCAGATGCGCTCCAGGATGCCCGAGGTCAGGTAGTGGGGGTTGGCTTCAAGAAACGGCCACAAACTGCGCAGGACTTCCTCTACGGCTTGGTGGAATTCCGGCTGGTCGGGGTCGCGTTTCTTGAGGCGGGCAAGGAAGGATTCGACAGATTCGATCATGGAAATGTCTCGGCAAATTGATTGTTTTTAAAGGAGATTGAGCCGGACCTTAGCAATTCATGTTGCACCTGAAAAGCGCAAAATGTCGCTTTTGTGAATTTAAATGGTGCATTAGATATAAATTATTGTGCTTTTTTGCACCATGAGAGGGATTTCAACTCAAGGCATGCACCAACCGTTAAAGCGCCTTCGCGAGCAAGCCCGCTCCCACATTTGATCGGGTTCCCACTTTGGAATGCGGTCGAATGTGGGAGCGGGCTTGCTCGCGAATGAATTCAACGCGGTCCACCTGAATAACGCGCACAAAAAAGCGGAGCCCGAAGGCTCCGCTTTTTTCAAACCAGCCCGACTCAGGCCAGTTTTTTGTGCCGTACACGGTGCGGCTGGGCAGCAGCTTCGCCCAAACGCTTTTTACGGTCCGCTTCGTACTCGGTGTAGTTACCTTCGAAGAACACTGCTTGGGAGTCGTCTTCGTACGCCAGGATGTGGGTCGCGACGCGGTCAAGGAACCACCGATCGTGAGAGATCACAATGGCGGCGCCCGGGAAGTCCAACAGGGCTTCTTCCAGGGAACGCAGGGTTTCAACGTCGAGGTCGTTGGACGGTTCGTCGAGCAGCAGGACGTTGCCGCCCTCTTTCAGGGTCAGGGCCAGGTGCAAGCGACCGCGCTCACCACCGGACAGGTCCTTGACGAACTTCTGTTGGTCGCCGCCCTTGAAGTTGAAACGGCCGACGTAGGTGCGCGACGGGATTTCATAGTTGCCGATGCGGATCTGGTCAGAGCCGTCGGAGATCTGCTGGAACACGGTCTTGCTGCCATCCAGGTCATCGCGGCTCTGGTCGACACAGGCCAACTGCACGGTTTCGCCGACTTCGATGGTGCCAGAATCCGGGGTTTCCTTGCCCATCAGCATGCGGAACAGCGTGGATTTACCCGCACCGTTACCACCAATAACGCCGACGATCGCGCCTTTTGGCATCGAGAACGACAGGTTATCGATCAACACGCGGTCGCCATAGCCTTTGGAAACGTTCTTGAACTCGATGACCTTGTCACCCAGGCGCGGACCCGCCGGGATGTAGATCTCGTTGGTTTCGCTGCGCTTCTGGAATTCCTGCGACTGCATTTCTTCAAAGCGTTGCAGACGTGCCTTGGATTTGGACTGGCGGGCCTTGGCGCCTTTGCGCACCCACTCCAGTTCTTCCTTCATGGCTTTTTCGTGAGCCGATTGCTGCTTGGATTCGGCGGCCAGACGGTCGGACTTGGCTTCCAGCCAACCGGAGTAGTTACCCTCGTAAGGAATACCGGCGCCACGGTCGAGCTCGAGGATCCAGCCGGCGACGTTGTCCAGGAAGTACCGGTCGTGCGTGATCGCAACCACGGTGCCCGGGAAGTCGTGAAGGAAGTGTTCCAGCCAGGCGACAGAATCGGCGTCCAAGTGGTTGGTCGGTTCGTCGAGCAGCAGCATGTCGGGTGCCGACAGCAGCAGGCGGCACAGGGCCACACGACGCTTTTCACCACCGGACAGGAATTCGACCTTGGCGTCCCACGCCGGCAGGCGCAGCGCATCGGCGGCGACTTCCAGCTGGCGCTCCAGGTTGTGACCGTCGCCGGCCTGCAGGATGGCTTCGAGCTTGGCCTGTTCGGCGGCCAGCTTGTCGAAGTCGGCATCTTCTTCGGCGTAGGCGGCGTACACCTCGTCCAGGCGGGCCTGGGCATTCTTGATCACGCTGACCGCTTCCTCGACCACTTCGCGCACGGTTTTGGTCGGGTCCAGGATTGGCTCTTGCGGCAGGTAGCCGATGTTCAGTTCGGGCATCGGGCGGGCTTCGCCTTCGAACTCGGTGTCGACGCCGGCCATGATTTTCAGCAATGTGGACTTACCCGAACCGTTGAGGCCGAGCACGCCGATCTTGGCGCCTGGGAAGAAGGACAGCGAAATGTTTTTCAGGATTTCCCGCTTCGGCGGAACAACTTTTCCCAGCCGATGCATGGTGAAGACGTATTGAGCCATGGTGAACCTAGCGTCAGTGACTGATGAGTTAAGCGGGCGAAGCCCGTGCAGGCCATGCGCCGCGCGGGCCGTTGATGGTGATCAATGCCTGCGTGCGAAAAAAGCCTGAAGTCTGGGGCTGGAACGCCCTCGCGTAACCGGCAAAGCTACCTGAATGCGCTTGGGCAGTCCAGCCAAGCGGGACTGGCACTTTGCCACAACTCAAGGCATGCTAGCCGCCCTCCGGGCGTCCGGCTTATAGTGCACGTCGCGCGCCAATCCAGCCAAACCGCAGGATCACAGCTTGTCCAAAGTCACGCCGCCCACTCCTCTGCGCGCCGCTCATATAGCGCCGGGAGCGCCCCTGCACGGCACCCTGAAAGGCGCATTGGCGACGCTTGTCCTTATGTTGCTCGCGTTATTGTTCTGGCAACTGCTGGACCAATTGCAGCAAAACCAGAAAAACCAGCAGCAATACACCATTGACTACAGCGCCGACCTGGCTGAACAGATCAGCCTGAACATGGCCCTGAGCGCAAAAATCGCCCTGAACCTGTTACCGATGGTCGAGCCGCCGCGCAACGACGAACAACAGCAAGCGCTGATGCGCACCTTGCAACGCTCGCTGCCGGAGCTGCGCAGTTTCGCCTTGCTGGCGCCAAGCGGCGCGTTGATCAGTGACAGCGCCAAAGACAGCCAGGACCGCGCCTGGCTTGAAGAGCTGGTACAGCGCAGCCACTCGCAACCTTATTACCTGAGCAACAATGTCGACGGCACCCTCATATATCTGTTGCTGCAGCAGCCCAGTGGCGGCTCAAAAATGTACTGGGCCCTGCGCCTGGAGCCTAGCTATCTGAGCAACCTCACCCGCCAGGATGGCCAGGGCCAGCGCCCAATGTGGGCCATCGAGAATCGCTTGAACCACCGCGTGGTCAGCCGCGATTCCGGCATGCCGGCACAGTGGGCGTCTGCGCTGACGCCGGATGAGCTGAATAAAAGCGTGTTGGTCACGCCCCTGAGCAAAAGTGACTGGCAATTGCGCGGGCTGTTCGACCGCGGCGCCGTGCTGGAGCAACTGCTGCCGGCGTTTATCGGCAAATGCCTGTTGGGCCTGGCCTTCTCGCTGATTCCGGTGATTGTGTTGCTCAATATGCGTCGCCGTCAGCGTCAGGTGCATGAAGGCCGCAGGCGTTATCAGGATATTTTCGAAGGCACCGGCGTGGCCCTGTGCGTGCTTGACCTGTCGGGCCTGAAGGTTTTTTTCGACAAGACCAAAGTGCAGACCCGCGAACAATTGCAGGCCTGGTTGCGCAACAACGCCGAAGAGCGCCAACAACTGCTCAAGGAGTTGCGCGTCACCGAGGTCAACCAAGTGGCCGTGCGCCTGCTGAACGTGAGTTCTTGCGAGCAAGCGTGGGAGCGGCTGATCGATGATTGCCCGCGCAACGCCACAGCCATCGGTTACCAGGTGCTGGAGGCCGTCCTGACCCAGCAAAAACAGCTGGAGTTGGAAATCCAGCTCAACGACGTCGTCGGCAATGATCAATACCTGTGGCTGGTGATGCGCCTGCCGGAGCAGCAAGACGACTTCAAGGCGGTGATCCTCAGCATCAGCGACATCACCAGCCGCAAGTTGATCGAGCTGTCGCTGGTCGAGCGCGAAAGCTTCTGGTCGGACGTGGTGCGTACCGTGCCCGATCACCTGTATGTGCAGGACGTGATCAGCCAGCGCATGATTTTCAGCAACCATCACTTGGGCCACACACTCGGCTACAACAAAGTCGAACTGCAGCAAATGGGTGAGTATTTCTGGGAAATCCTGCTGCACCCCGAAGACGCCGAGCATTACCACGACTTGCGCCAGCGGCAACGTGAAGTCGGCTACAGCACCCAATTGCAATGTCAGCTGCGCTTTCGTCACCGCAATAACCAATGGCGATGCTTCGATATCCGCGAGCAGGCCCTGGCCCGTGACAAATCTGCGCAGGTCACGCGGATCATCGGCGTGGCCAAGGACATTACCGATCAGATCGAAGCCAGCGAATCCCTGCGCGACAGCGAGCAACGCTACCGCATGCTGGCCGAAAGCATCAGCGACGTAATCTGCTCCACCGACAGCCACCTGGCCCTCAACTACGTCAGCCCGTCAGTCAGCGCCGTACTGGGTTATGACGTGGACTGGGTATTCAAGAACGGCTGGCAGTCGATCATTGCCAACCCCCAACAACTGAGCGGCATTTACAGCCTGGTGGAACACGTCAGCCGCGCGCTGGGCGACGTGGCCGCGTTGAACAAGCTGCGCGATGAAGTACAGACCCAGTTGTTCCTGTTCGACTGCCTGCGCGCCGATGGGCGCAAAGTGCCAATCGAGTTGCGCCTGGTGCTGGTGTGGGATGAGCATGGCGCGTTTGAAGGCATCCTCGGTGTGGGCCGCGATATCAGCCAGCAACGCCGCGCAGAGAAAGACCTGCGCATGGCGGCCACGGTATTTGAACACTCAACCTCAGCCATTTTGATCACTGACCCTGCGGGCTATATCGTGCAGGCCAACGAGGCGTTCAGCCGGGTCAGCGGCTATGCCGTGGCAGACGTGCTCGACCAGTTGCCAAACATGCTCACTGTCGATGAGCAACAGGAAGCTCACCTGCGCTACGTGCTCAAGCAACTGCACCAGCACAGCACCTGGGAAGGCGAAGTCTGGCTCAAACGACGCAATGGCGAGCATTACCCGGCCTGGGTGGGCATTACCGCCGTATTTGACGATGAAGGCGACTTGGCCAGCTACGTGTGTTTCTTCAGCGATATCAGCGAGCGCAAGGCCAGCGAACAGCGCATCCACCGTCTGGCGTATTACGACGCCTTGACCCACCTGCCCAACCGCACCCTGTTCCAGGACCGCCTGCACACGGCGCTGCAGTCGGCTGAGCGACAGAAGTCCTGGGTGGTGCTGATGTTCCTCGACCTCGATCGCTTCAAGCCGATCAACGATTCCCTCGGCCACGCCGCCGGCGACCGCATGCTCAAGGAGATGGCCACCCGCCTGCTGGGCTGCGTGGCCGAAGACGACACCGTGGCGCGCATGGGCGGTGACGAATTCACCTTGCTCCTGCAACCTCGAGTCAGCCGTGAGATGGCGCTGAACCGCGCGATCTCGGTGGCCGAGCAGATTCTGGCGAGCCTGGTGAAGCCGTTTGTACTGGAAGGCCGCGAGTTCTTTGTAACCGCCAGTATTGGCATCGCCTTGAGCCCGCAGGACGGCAACGAGCTGAGCCAACTGATGAAAAACGCCGACACCGCGATGTATCACGCCAAAGAGCGCGGCAAGAACAACTTCCAGTTTTACCAGGCTGATATGAACGCCAGTGCCCTGGAGCGCCTGGAGCTGGAAAGCGACCTGCGCCACGCCTTGGAACAGAACGAGTTCGTGCTGTATTACCAGCCGCAATTCAGCGGCGACGGCAAACGTTTGACCGGCGCCGAAGCCCTGCTGCGCTGGCGGCACCCGCGCCGAGGCCTGGTGCCGCCCGGGGACTTCATTCCCGTGCTGGAAGAGCTGGGGCTGGTGGTGGACGTGGGCGACTGGGTGATCAGCGAAGCGTGTCGCCAGCTCAAGAGCTGGCACCAGAACAAGGTGCGCGTGCCGAAAGTCTCGGTAAACATCTCGGCGCGGCAATTCTCGGATGGCCAACTGGGCGAACGCATCGCCACCATTCTCAAGGACACCGGCCTGCCCCCGGCGTGCCTGGAGCTGGAGCTGACCGAAAGTATCCTGATGCGCGAAGTCAACGAAGCCATGCAGATCCTCGCCAGCCTGAAAAACCTCGGCCTGAGCATTGCGGTGGACGACTTCGGCACCGGCTATTCGTCGCTCAACTACCTCAAGCAATTCCCCATCGATGTGCTGAAGATCGACCGCACCTTTGTCGACGGCCTGCCCTCTGGCGAGCAAGATGCGCAGATCGCCCGTGCCATTATCGCCATGGCCCACAGCCTGAACCTGGCGGTGATCGCCGAGGGCGTGGAAACCCATGAGCAGTTGGACTTCCTGCGTGAGCATGGCTGCGATGAAGTGCAGGGCTACTTATTCGGGCGGCCGATGCCGGCGAATCGGTTTGAAGCGCAGTTCAGCAATGATGCGCTGTTCATGTTCGACTGAATAAGAGCAGCGGCAAGTTGCAAGCTACAAGCAGCAAGAACGAGCGGAACTGCTTTTACTTGAGGCTTGTGGCTTGCAACTTGAAGCTGGCGCTTCATCGCCATGACTATGTTTCATATCCCTTCTAATAAGCGCTTGGGTTAGAATGCCCTCCTTTTCTGCCCCCGATCCTTGAGGACCGCCATGTTCAGCCGTGATTTGACTATTGCCAAGTACGACGCCGATCTCTTTGCCGCCATGGAGCAAGAAGCCGTGCGCCAGGAAGAGCACATTGAGCTGATCGCTTCGGAAAACTACACCAGCCCTGCGGTTATGGAGGCTCAAGGTTCGGTTCTGACCAACAAGTACGCCGAAGGCTACCCAGGCAAGCGCTACTACGGCGGTTGCGAGTACGTCGACGTGGTTGAGCAACTGGCCATCGATCGCGCCAAGGAACTGTTCGGCGCCGATTACGCCAACGTCCAGCCACACGCCGGCTCCCAAGCCAACAGCGCCGTGTACCTGGCCCTGCTGCAAGGCGGCGACACCATCCTGGGCATGAGCCTGGCCCACGGCGGTCACCTGACCCACGGCGCCAGCGTTTCCTCCTCCGGCAAGCTGTACAACGCCGTTCAATACGGTATCGATGCCAACGGCCTGATCGACTACGACGAAGTCGAGCGTCTGGCAGTTGAACACAAGCCAAAAATGATCGTGGCCGGTTTCTCTGCCTACTCGCAGATCCTGGACTTCCCGCGTTTCCGCGAAATCGCTGACAAAGTCGGCGCTTACCTGTTCGTCGACATGGCTCACGTAGCCGGTCTGGTCGCCGCAGGCGTCTACCCGAACCCGGTGCCTTTCGCTGACGTCGTGACCACCACCACGCACAAGACCCTGCGCGGTCCACGTGGCGGCCTGATCCTGGCTCGCGCCAACGCCGAGATCGAGAAGAAGCTGAACTCTGCCGTATTCCCAGGCGCCCAAGGTGGCCCGCTGGAGCACGTGATCGCCGCTAAAGCGATCTGCTTCAAAGAAGCCCTGCAGCCTGAGTTCAAGACTTACCAGCAGCAAGTCGTGAAAAACGCCAAGGCCATGGCCGGTGTGTTCATCGAACGCGGCTACGACGTTGTCTCTGGCGGTACTGAAAACCACCTGTTCCTGCTGTCGCTGATCAAGCAGGACATCTCCGGTAAAGACGCTGACGCCGCCCTGGGCAAAGCCTTCATCACCGTGAACAAAAACTCCGTGCCGAACGACCCACGTTCGCCTTTCGTCACTTCCGGCCTGCGCTTCGGCACCCCGGCTGTGACCACTCGTGGCTTCAAGGAAGCAGAGTGCAAGGAACTGGCTGGCTGGATCTGCGACATCCTGGCTGACCTGAACAACGAAGCCGTGATCGACGCGGTCCGTGAGAAGGTCAAGGCCATCTGCAAAAAGCTGCCGGTATACGGCGCTTGATTGCAGTTGCTTGAATGAAAAGCCCGGCCTTGCGCCGGGCTTTTTTATGCCTGAAAACCCTGCTTGCTCAACCTGCAATACAGTCACATGTGGGAGCGGGCTTGCTCGCGAAAGCGGTGGACCTGCCAGCTTATTTGTAACTGATACACCGTATTCGCGAGCAAGCCCGCTCCCACATTTTTTGATCGCATTTCAAGTCAGGGTTGATAGACCCGGGCAAAGCCCTCGCGAATCTTGTCTTCCGGCAATTCGTCAGCAATAAACACAATCACACTTTCGCGCTGCTCTCCCTCGGCCCATTCGGTATCCCAATCGAAACCGTAGAGTTTGAGCACGCCCTGGAACACCATGCGCCGGTCTTCCCCGGCAATATTCAGCACGCCCTTGTAGCGCAGCAGTTGCTTGCCGTGGTCTTCCAGCAACTCGTTCATGAACGCGCTGAGGCGGTCGATATCCAGCGGCTGGTCGGTGCGCAGCACCAGGCTTGAGATGCGGTCGATGGACGGCGCAGCGCTGACCGGGCGCAGGCTCATGCCGGCGTTGAGGTTGAAGCCGCGAACATCAAGCAACTCAGCCAGGTCGATGGCGCCGTGGTCGACCACCCGAATCGGCGCTCGGCGGTTGATACGGGTCAAGCGTTGGCTGAGGGCGTCGAAGGTCGCCTCATCCACCAGGTCGCGCTTGCTCACCAGCAAGCGGTCGGCGAAACCGATCTGGGCCTGGGCGATGGTCTGGGTCAGGTGATGCTCGGCGTGCGCCGCATCCACCAGGGTGATGATGCCGTCGAGGATGTAGCGCTCGCGCAGTTCTTCATCGATAAAGAAGGTCTGGGCCACGGGCGCGGGGTCCGCCAGGCCGGTGCACTCGATCACCAGCCGGTCGAAGGCAATCTCGCCGCTGTCCAGGCGTTCAAGCAGCAGGTACAGGGCTTTGGTCAGGTCGGTGTGGATGGTGCAGCACACACAGCCGTTGGACAGGGTCATGACTTGCACCGGTTCGGCGCCCAGCAGCTGGGTGTCGATACCGGCGTCACTGAATTCGTTTTCGATCACGGCGATTTTAAGGCCGTGCTCGGCTTTAAGCAGGTGGCGCAGCAAGGTGGTTTTGCCGGCGCCGAGGAAGCCGCTGAGGATGGTGACGGGGATGGGAGAGGACAAAGACAGTTCTCCTGATAACTGAAGGAACACAAAACAAATGTGGGAGCAGACCTATGTGGGAGCTGGCTTGCCTGCGATGCAGACAACTCGGTCCTCCCGTCAGACCGAGCTGATGCTCTCGCAGGCAAGCCAGCTCCCACACAAGCCCGCTCCCACATGGGATCACTGCAAGCCCAACTTACCGGGTTAGCAGCATTTAGGCCCACCCTTGCCACCGTAACGGGCTTCCTGGCGTTCCCGGAAGAACGCCTTGTAGTCCATCATCGGTTTGTCCGGGTGCTTGGTTTGCATATGCTCGACGTAGGTATCGTAGTCGGGCATGCCGACCATCAGGCGCGCGGCCTGACCGAGGTATTTACCGAGGCGACTGATGTCATTGAACATGGTTGCAATCCTCGATTACGCGTCCGGTACGGCCTGGAACGGGGCTTCTTTATCCGTACGCTCTTTGTTGCCCCAAGCGGCGACGCCGACTTTGAGCGCATAGAACAGGATGCTGAACACCACGAACAGGAACAGCGCCGTCAGCGTTGCGTTGGTGTAGGCGTTCCAGATCACGTGCTGCATCTGGTCGATGTTCTTGGCCGGGGCGAGGATCTGGCCGCCGGCCAGGGCATCGCTGTACTTCTTGGCCAGCGACAGGAAGCCGATCGCCGGGTTAGCGTCGAACAGCTTGATGAAGCCTGCGGTCACGGTGCAGATCAGCAGCCAGACAGCCGGCAACATGGTCACCCAGATGTAGCGTTGGCGTTTCATTTTGATCAGCACAACGGTGGCGAGCATCAGCGCGATACCGGCCAGCATCTGGTTGGAGATACCGAACAGCGGCCACAAGGTGTTGATGCCACCGAGCGGGTCGATCACGCCTTGGTACAGCAGGTAACCCCACATTGCCACGCAACCGGCGGTCGCAATCAGGTTGGCCGGCCAGGAGTCAGTCCGCTTGAGGGACGGCACGAAGGAGCCGAGCAGGTCTTGCAGCATGAAGCGACCCGCACGTGTACCGGCATCCACCGCCGTCAGGATGAACAAGGCTTCGAACAGGATCGCAAAGTGGTACCAGAATGCCATGGTGTTTTCACCCGGCAGCACACTGTGCAGGATCTGCGCGATACCCACCGCAAGCGTCGGCGCACCGCCGGCACGCGCCAGGATGGTGGTTTCGCCGATGTCATGCGCCACCGCCGTCAAGGCTTCCGGGGTAATCGCAAAGCCCCAGCTGCTGACGGTTTGTGCCACAGTCACCACATCCGCACCCACCACGGCAGCCGGGCTGTTCATGGCGAAGTACACGCCTGGCTCGATCACCGAAGCAGCAACCATGGCCATGATGGCAACGAACGACTCCATCAGCATCGCGCCGTAGCCGATGTAACGGGCGTTGACTTCGTTATCCAGCAGCTTGGGCGTGGTGCCCGAGGAAATCAGCGCGTGGAAACCCGAGACCGCGCCACAGGCAATGGTGATGAACAGGAACGGGAACAGGCCGCCCTTCCACACCGGGCCGGTGCCGTCGATGAATTGGGTCAGGGCCGGCATTTTCAGCACGGGCATGGTGACCAGGATGCCGATCGCCAGGGCGATGATCGTGCCGATTTTGAGGAAGGTGGAGAGGTAGTCCCGTGGTGCCAGGATCAGCCACACCGGCAGTACCGCCGCGACGAAACCGTAGCAGATCAGCATCCAGGTGATCTGGATTCCGGTGAAGGAGAAGGCCTTGGCCCAGACCGGGTCAGCGGCAATCTGCCCGCCCAGCCAGATCGAACCCAGCAGCAACAGCACGCCGATCACCGAGATCTCACCAATGCGGCCCGGGCGGATGTAGCGCATGTACACGCCCATGAACATCGCGATCGGGATAGTTGCCATCACCGTGAAGATGCCCCAAGGGCTCTCGGCCAGGGCCTTGACCACAATCAGCGCCAGCACCGCGAGGATGATGATCATGATCAGGAAACAGCCAAACAGCGCGATGGTCCCGGGAATGCGGCCCATCTCTTCGCGAACCATGTCCCCCAGGGAACGGCCGTTGCGACGGGTGGACAGGAACAGGACCATGAAGTCTTGCACCGCACCGGCCAGCACCACCCCGGCAATCAGCCACAGGGTGCCTGGCAGGTAGCCCATTTGCGCCGCCAGTACCGGGCCGACCAACGGGCCTGCACCGGCAATCGCCGCAAAGTGGTGACCGAATAGGATGTGTTTGTTGGTCGGCACGTAGTCCAGACCATCATTATTGAGCACTGCCGGGGTGGCCCGCAGTGGATCAAGTTGCATCACATTGTTAGCGATGAACAGACTGTAGTAACGGTACGCAACCAGATAGATGGCCACTGCAGCGACCACAATCCACAAGGCGTTGATCGCCTCGCCGCGGCGCAAGGCCACTACGCCCAGGGCGCACGCTCCTACGATTGCCAGCAGCAGCCAGGGTAGGTGGCGTAGCAGGCTATTATTATTTTTCATTTTTATATTCCAGCCAGGGTGGACAGAAAGGACAGCCAGCCCGAGTTTAGCGCTACTGGCCTCAAAGACCAGCCCCCTACGTTGGTCTAGAGCCTTCAGGGGGCAAAAAAGCGGAAAAACCGGCCCAATAGTGGCGCGGAGCTACAATCCCTCTATATCACCGAGGGTTTCACCATGACCGAGCAACCGTCTGATCGCCGCCGTTTTCGCCGAATAGCCTTTGATGCCAAGACCGAACTTCGGCAAAACGGCCAGGAATGGCCGGTGCAGTTAGTGGATTTGTCGCTGAAGGGCTTGTTGGTACAGCGCCCATCGCCTTGGCTGGGCAATGCCGCTGAACGCTTTGACGTGGATATCCACTTGGACCCTGAGACCGACGTGCAGATGCAGGTACGGCTGACTCACGAGGATCACAGTCAGTTAGGCTTTATGTGCGAACACATTGACTTGGACTCGATCAGCCACCTGCGGCGGTTGATCGAGCTAAACCTGGGCGATCAGGAAGAACTGGAGCGTGAGCTGGGGGCATTGTTAGAGATTTGAAAACCCTCTAACCCGGAGAGGCTACGGGTGTCTGAATAGATGCACTCACGCGTCAGCCTCGGCTACACCCTCATAAATAAAAGTCATATATTTAGATCAAATCATCATAAGCCCCCTCCTACACGAGCACCGAGAAACATATAAACCACCCACAAATACGACATACGTCATTTTAATTAAAACTGTAACAATTCGATCCACTTTGAATTCAGTGAAAAAAACAAGCAACGCCTCTCTTTTCTTTAAAAATCAATACCTCCAAAAATGAAATTATTTTCATGATTGACCATTAAGACGAAACGGTTCGCATACTTGATAAAAATGTAATTAATAAACTACATTTTACCTGCGTTTCCAGCCCGACCCTCTAACAGGACGTTAAAGTATGCTTATTGCCAAAGCTGAAATCTTCTTGACCGAAATCCCCTATAAAAACCCCTACCAAACCGCTACCAATATAACGCCGAAGGGGCGGCATATAGTGTTAAAGTTAACCACCGACACTGGCTTGGTAGGGTGGGGAGAGTCCGGAATTATCTCAAGACGCTATCCTGCTCAAGGCGATACTCCCGAAACCATGTTGGCCGTCCTTGAAAGTTATCTATGCCCGGCAATCATTGGCAAAGACCCTTGCGCATTCGAAGTTATCATGGGTCAACTCGACACGCTAATCAAAGGGCATCTATTTGCCAAGTGTGCGATTGATCATGCTCTTTTAGACCTCGCGGGCAAAGTGCTTAACGTTCCGGTTTGTAACTTGTTGGGTGGTGCATACAACCTCAGTTACACCGTCAGCCGAAGCTTGCCATTTGCCTCCGCCAGAGAGGTCACTGAGCGGGCAGTTCAACTACAGGCACTGGGTTACAACCGATTGACACTGAAAGGTTCCGGGGTACTGGAAGATGACTACGCTTGTTTTAAAGCGGTTAGACATGCGCTAGGAGATCGCTTTGAGCTCGAAGTAGACCCCAACTGCGCCTACGACGTCCCCACCGCCATCCAATTTATAAAGCGTATTGAGCAGTATGGCGTTTTCGCTGTCGAGCAACCAACGCCAGGTCATGACATCGCTGGGTTAGCGGAAGTAAAGCGCAATGTAGCGACGACTATCATTGCCGATGAAAGCCTGTTTACTCCTAGAGACCTCAAGGACATCATCAGCCTCAATGCAGCACACGCTATATGCTTGAAACCCTTTAAATCCGGAGGAATATTAGCCTCACGTCGACTGTGTGCCGCTGCTGAAGTTGCAGACCTACACGTCAGCACGGGCAGCATGCACCCCTTCGGTATTGGCACTGCAGCGCTTCATCATTTTGTTGCCACACTGAAAAATGTGGCAACCACTGGCTATGGATGTCCTGCCGAGAGGTTCGCCGATGATATTGTTGACGAAAGCGGTTATTCATTTTGCGACGGCAGAGTAACACTGGCTATCGACAAACCCGGACTCGGCGTTGAAGTCAACGAAGATAAACTGTTGACGTATTCGTCACACTGCAAAGTCGTCGAACACTCGATGCACTTCTAACCCTCAAGACAATGGATTGCGTGTGATGACATTTATTACGCTTGTCGACTCAACGTTGCGAGAAGGAAATCAAGCGCCAGGCGTAAAGCTGACCGTCAAGTCGACGCTGGCCATTGGCCGTGCGCTCGCGGACGCGGGCATCGACTTTATCGAAGCCGGTCACCCCTATGCATCAAAGCAGGAGTTTGACCGAGTCTCCTCACTGGTGAAGTCGAGACTTGCCAAAAACATATTGGCGCACTCGCGCGCGCATCGCGATGACATTGATGCTGTTTATGCAACGGGGGCTAACTGGATAGGGATATTTGCAGGCATTAACGAGGCCTCACAAAAATACAGGCTCAGAAAAACAAAAGAAGAGATACAAGAACTTGTCCGGCGCAGCGTCCTGTATGCAAAATCGCTAGGGTTGAACGTGCGATACACCATTGAGGACGCCTCGAGAACTGATCCAGAAGATTTGATCGAAACCTATAAAATCGCCGAAGCCGCTGGCGCCGACCGTATCTGTTATGCAGACTCACTGGGCATCTGTGAACCCTTTAAGGTTCGATCCACCGTACAGCTGATTAAACAGACATTACCCCACATGGACCTGGAAGTGCATTTCCATGACGACAGAGGTTTGGCCATGGCAAATACACTGGCATCCGTCGAAGCAGGTGCCACCTTTGTATCCTGTACCGTGAATGGCATTGGTGAACGCTGCGGTATCACTGAGACCTGCCTACTGATTACAAATCTTCATTTCAATTCAATATTGTGTAGCGGCAAAAGCCAGAAGGTATTGAAGCTCAGCAGTCTTGTATCAAAAGCCATGGGTGACACCTTTGATCGCCGTCGCCCGATCATTGGTGAATATAGCTTTGTGCACACCGCAAAACTTCATCTGACCGCCAATACCAGGGACCGCAATTGCTACCATTGGGTAGACCCCCTCTACTTGAGCGAATAACAATTAATGCACTTCATCAGGGAGGCAGGCCCATCAATATGATTGAGCATGAGTGGCTGACAGGCGCTGGGTTGGTGATGTTAGGTGTTATAACGGGTTTTATCGGGACCAATACGGGGGGCAGTGTATTTCTGACAGTACCGGTGATGATCTGGCTCGGAATACCCCCACAGGCTTCGATAGCGACAGCCCGCCTGGCTTCGGTAGGGACGATGTTTGCAGGTTTAAGACACTTTCATAACAAGGGAAAAGTGGATTACAGGCTAGCGGCCCCTGCTGCCGCACTTGGGTTGGCCGGCGCCTTGGTCGGTGCCAGTCTGCTCGTGCAAATAGATCCCGCGCTGCTGCATAAAATCATTGGCGGCCTGACACTGCTACTGGTGGCGCTTTCACTCATCAGGAAGCCCCACGCGCCGGCGACCACCCCGTCATCGCTCAGACGCTTTTGCGGCTATGTTCTATTCGTTCCCGTGGGCATGATTGGAGGTTTATTCGGCGGGCAGGCCAAATTATCAACTTATTTGTACATTATATTTTTTAAAAAAACGATCAGTGAGTCAATTGGCACTCGCAAGGTGGGAGGCCTTATCCTTTCAGTCGGCTCGTTAATAATATTCGGTGTTAGCGGCATCATTAATTGGCAGTACGGATGTTGCCTGATTATAGGCACGCTATTTGGCGCCAATGCGGGCGCCAAGTTTGCTCTACAGAAAGGCGATAAGTGGATGGAAAGCGCGTTCAACGTCGTCGTCATTGCCCTGGCGTTGAAAATGCTCTTCTGGTAGTGGCTCTCTCACGGAAAAAACGACAGTTCAGGGGAACGCCGCACGCGCAGGGAAATCATTTTCGTTTTCCCAGTAGCCCGCCTTCTGACTCGACTCAGCCTGCCATTGCCCGTCGACAAAACGATAGGTCGTATAGCGGGTTGCGAAATCGTCGTCGCCGTCACCGTCCATGAAGGACGACACTTGCAGTAGCTCATCCGCGCCAGCGTTGGCCGGCGTAGCAATCTGCCACGCGGCTTTGCCGGTCTGGGCCAGGGTCAGAGGCTCGACCTTACCGTCGGCGCCCTTATAGCTCATCGGCTTGAGTTGCTGTTTGGCCGGCAGCAGCAGTTGAGTCGCCGGGCCGCTGTAACTGCCCATCGGTGCCGTCTGGTCGATGATCAAAAAGTACACGGGTTCCGGCAGGCCTTTGAGCGGAGCCTTCTGGACCTTGGCCAAGGGATAGCCAAGATCGTCGTGCGCCAGCATCGTGCCGGAGGCCGACAGTAAGCGTACCTGAGCGTTGAGCAACGGGTTCTCCACCAGATCGCCGGGCTCGTCAAACGAGTCCTCATCCAGGCCATTGCCCCAACTGTCCTTGTGCAACTGCGCGCTGATGCGCTGGTCTTCCAGCACCTGCAACACGCTGCCGTCTTCCGTCGCCAACTTCTGGGCCAGGCGGTAACCGGCCGGCAGTGTGGCCGACTCAGCCAAGGCAATGCCCGGTAACCCGAGCAAGGCCACGAACAGGGCACATACCCCCCAACGATGGGTCTGTTGCATTGCGCTCATCCCTGATTGCTCCACGTTTATTCGAAAAGTGCATCCAACGCCTGCTCCAGGCGCGTGACCGCAATAACCTGCAAGCCCGGCGGCGATTCTTTCGGCGCATTGCCCTTGGGCACAATTGCGCGCTTGAAACCGTGCTTGGCCGCTTCTTTCAAGCGTTCCTGGCCACTCGGCACCGGGCGCACCTCGCCCGACAGGCCGACTTCACCGAACACCAACAAGTCATGGGGCAGCGGCCGATTGCGCAGGCTGGACATCACCGCCGCCATCAAGGCCAGGTCGGAGGCGGTTTCCAGCACCTTGACCCCGCCAACCACGTTGAGGAATACGTCCTGGTCATGGGTGGGAATGCCGCCGTGACGGTGTAGCACAGCGAGCAACATCGCCAGGCGGTTCTGATCCAGACCCAGCGTGACCCGGCGCGGGTTGGCCAAGTGGCTGTCATCCACCAGCGCCTGCACTTCCACCAGCATTGGCCGAGTGCCTTCCCACGTCGCCATCACCACACTTCCCGGAACTTCTTCCTGGGCACGTGTGAGAAAAATGGCCGACGGGTTAGAGACTTCTTTCAAACCTCGGTCGGTCATGGCGAACACGCCCAACTCATTGACTGCGCCAAAGCGGTTCTTCACCGCCCGCAGCAATCGCAAGCGGCCATCGGATTCGCCTTCGAAATACAGCACAGTGTCGACCATATGCTCAAGCACCCGTGGCCCGGCCAGCGCGCCTTCTTTGGTCACATGGCCGACCAGGAAGATCGCCGTGCCGCTTTGCTTGGCATACCGCACCAGCAGCGCCGCGCTTTCACGCACCTGGGATACGCCGCCAGGTGCCGACTGCAACTGCTCGGTGAAAATCGTCTGGATCGAGTCGATCACCATGACCTTGGGCTTTTCGATGCGGGCCGTGGCGATGATGCTTTCGATGCAGGTTTCGGTCATTACCCGCAGTTGATCCTGGGGCAGGCCCAGGCGACGGGCGCGCATGGCCACTTGCTGCTGGGATTCTTCGCCGGTGACGTACAGCGCCGGCATGCGACTGGCGATGCTGCACAGGGTTTGCAACAGGATGGTTGATTTACCGATGCCGGGGTCGCCACCGATCAGCACCACCGAACCGTCCACCAGGCCACCGCCGAGCACGCGGTCCAGCTCACCGGAAGCCGTGGAGAAACGCGGGATCTCTTCAACACTGACTTCGGCCAAGGTCTTGATCTGCGCCTGTTGCCCGGTCCAGCCCGCTCGGCCGGTGGGGGCTGCGGCGCCGCCGCTTTCGATCATGGTTTCAGTCAGGGTGTTCCACGCGCCACACTCGGAGCATTGGCCGGCCCACTTGGGAAAGGTCGCGCCGCACTCCGTGCAGCCGTACATGCGCTTGGCCTTTGCCATTTGAGAACCTCCAACCGAAAAACCGCGATGATAGCTCAGCGCGGCGCCGGGGTCCGGATTTCACCACTGGCTAATCGTGAAGCACTGTTGCCGATCGGGTCCTCGGCGTTGAGGTCGGCGCCCTTGGCTTTTAATTCATCCATCAGCTCGATGCGCTTGAACAGCCCGGCGTACATGGCGGCGGTCTGCCCGGCGCCGTTGCGCTGGTCGGGGTTGCAGTTGGTGGCCAGCAGCCGTTGGGCGATTTTCAACTCACCTTTGAAGATTGCCCCCATCAACGCCGTATTGCCGCGTTTGTCCTGCACGCAGGCGTCGGCGCCGGCGTTGAGCAGGCGCTCCACGAAAGACCCCTGGCCGTGGTAGGCGGCAAGGATCAGCGCGGTGTAACCCTTGTCGTCCTGGGTATTGAGGCTGTAGCCGGATTCGATGAAGGTGTTGAGCATATCGACATCGCCACGGCGGGCGGCGTCGAAGTAGTAGTCCTGTAACTGCGCCTTGAGCGCGACCGGGTCGGGGGCCTCGGCATGGGCGACGAAGGCGAGCATTGCCATCAGTAAACCGAGAGAGATTCGCATGGGTTTTCTCCTAACAGGGGGTCGACACCCTGATCTGGGCGTCGACCGGAACCAACGTCAGTCAGTCAGTTTTTCTGCCAGCGCTTTAACGCGAGCCAGGTCACCTTTGGCGACCTTGGTCACACCCGTGCCGTACTCCGGGTCAGCTTTATAGAGGAACGACAGGATGATGTGCTTGCTCTCATCATCAGTCGTCGCCAGCGAGCCGCCGAAGTTTTCGATCAGGTCCTGACGCTCTTTCTTGCTGTAGGTGCGGTACAAGTCACCGGCCTGCTTGAAGTTCTGCTCACGCTGGATCTTCGCCTGCTGGGTGCTACCCGACAGCGCCGACTGGCTGTAGCGCTCGGTTTGCGGCTCTTCGCGTGGCAACAGCCGGCTTGGCTGGTAGTTCACGCCGGTGGTGGTTTTGCCGAAGTTCATCGCGCCGTCCTGGTTACCGTTGTTGACGGTGACGCGGGGTGCGTTGATCGGCAGTTGCAGGGCATTCGGCCCCAGGCGGTACATCTGGGTGTCGGCGTAGGAGAACACCCGGCCTTGCAGCAAGCGGTCTTCCGACGGTTCGATGCCCGGGACCAGGTTGGCCGGGGCCATGGCCACTTGCTCGGTTTCCTGGAAGACATTCGCCGGGTTGCGGTTCAACACCATCTGCCCGACTTTACGCTCCGGCACGTTCGGCCAGATCTTGGTGGCGTCCAGCGGGTCGAAATCAAACTTGGCCAAGTCCTCGGGTTTAAGCACTTGCACATACAGGTCCCACTTGGGGAAGTCGCCCTTGTTGATGTGGGTAACCAAGTCATTGGTCATGTGGCTGTAGTCACGCCCTTGCACCTCGGTAACTTGCTTGGGATCGAGGTTCTTGATGCCTTGCAGGCTCTTCCAGTGGAACTTGACGTAGTGCACTTCGCCTTTGGCGTTGATCAACTTGTAGGCATGTACGCCGTTGCCGTCCATTTCCCGATAACTGGCCGGGGTGCCGGAGTCTGAGTACAGCTCGGTCAGCGTACGGGTGGACTCGGGAACATGGGAGAAGAAGTCAAAGCGACGGGAGTCGTCGTCCAGGTTAGTGCGTGGGTCGGGTTTGAACGCGTGCACCATGTCCGGAAACTTAATGGCGTCACGGATGAAAAACGTCGGGAAGTTGTTTCCTACCAGGTCCCAGTTGCCTTCGGCGGTGTAGAACTTGGTGGCGAAGCCGCGCGGGTCACGCAGGGTTTCTGGAGAGTGGTTGCCGTGGACCACGGCCGAGAAGCGCACGAATACCGGCGTCGCTTCACCTGCGGCGAAGACCTTGGCTTTGGTCAGGTCGCTGAGGTTGTCGGTGACGGTGAAGGTACCGTGGGCGCCGGTGCCACGCGCGTGCACCACACGTTCCGGGATGCGTTCACGGTCGAAGCGCTGCAGTTTTTGAATAAGCTGCACGTCCTGCAGCAGCACCGGGCCATTGGCCCCGGCCGTTTGGGAGTTCTGGTTGTCACCCACGGCAGCGCCGTTATCGCGGGTCAGGTTGGCGGCTTGTACAGAGAGGGAAAGCAGGCTGGCGGTCACCAGTGCCAACGCGTATCGCGCTGAAACCGGCCCGCGGCTCATTGGAGTATTCATCGAGGTGTCCTCTGGTTTTTTTGTGCACATTCAGTTGTGCTTGCCAGAGGCTAGTGACCTGCGAGTCAGAAGATAAATAGAAAAACACCACCGGTACGATTAAGAAAAAAGTGTGGTAACCCACTGAAACAGCGAGTATTTCGCGCGCGATTGGTGGCACTTTGCAAACTATTTGCGATTTAATGTGTCGATAAAAATTGACAGTGTTAACGGTTGTGTCGCGCAAGCCGCCTACGACTGAATTACACTGACCTCCACCCTTCTCATCTGTAACAAGGAATAACCTATGGGCGTGATCAGTGAGTTCAAGGCCTTCGCGGTCAAAGGTAATGTGGTCGATATGGCCGTCGGTATCATCATCGGCGCCGCCTTCGGCAAGATTGTTTCCTCGTTTGTAGGCGACGTGGTCATGCCGCCCATCGGTCTGCTGATCGGTGGCGTGGACTTCGCTGACCTGGCCGTGCAACTCAAGGCGGCGCAAGGCAGTGCTCCGGCCGTGGTACTGGCTTACGGCAAATTCATCCAAAGCATTATCGACTTCGTGATCATCGCGTTTGCGATCTTCATGGGCGTAAAAGCGATCAACCGCCTCAAGCGTGAAGAGGCCGTGGCGCCGACCCTGCCGGCAACGCCGAGCAAAGAGGAAGAGTTGCTGACGGAGATCCGTGATCTGCTCAAGGCTCAGAACAACAAGCCGCTTTAAATCGGTGGACCCAGAAAGGCGCCTATTGCAGGCGCCTTTTTTTTACCAATAATTTTCCACCGCCACTTGCCCTGGGCGCCGGCTCAGGCTCAGTTGCATGTCGCGTTGTTTGAGCAGTTGCCGTGTGTCATCGACCATCTGCGGGTTGCCGCAAATCAGCACGCGGGAGAATTCGGGGGTCAGCGCGACGCCAGCAGCGCGTTCCAGTTCGCCATTCTCGATCAGCGTGGTAATGCGCCCGTTCAGCGCCCCGGGATGCTGTTCACGCGTAACGATGGGGATGTAGACGAGTTTATGGGCGTATTCGGCCAGGTACTCTCGCTCACCCAACGCTGCAATCAGGTGCTGATACGCAAGCTCTTTGGCCTCGCGGGCGCTGTACACCAGAACGATACGCTCGAATTTCTCCCAGGCCTCGAAGTCCTGCAGGATCGACAGAAACGGCGCCACCCCGGTACCGGTGCCCAACAACCACAGGTCGCGCCCGTCCACAAAGCGGTTCAGGGTCAGGAAGCCTGTGGCCTGGCGCTCCACCATCAAGGTGTCACCCACCTGTAGCCGGCTCAACTCACTGGTGAACTCGCCCTCCGGAACAACAATAGAGAAGAAGTCCAGGTGCTCGTCAAACGGCGACGACACGATGGAGTAAGCACGCCATACGGTACTCCCATCCGCCTTGCTCACCCCCAGGCGCACAAACTGGCCGGCAGTAAACCGAAAGCCCGGATCGCGTGTGGTGCGCAGGGTAAACAGGCTAGGGGTCAGCGATTGCACGTCGAGCAACGTCTGGCGGGTAAATTTCTCAGCACTGGCCGTCATGGGGGTCTCCGTTCAACAGGTACCCCTAGTGTCCCCCAAAGTCGCACAGGGAAACACCGTTGGTTTGTACTGGCATTACCGTTGACCCGGATGCTTACAGACAGAGGGGAACGTAAAATTATTACATTCCAAAGACATTTAAGCGCAGGACGGGCATTAAATTACCAACTAATCATTTAGCTATTTCCCAACTTCCAATACGCCATTAGATGACACAGTCAATCTAACTGATATCAATCCAATATCGTCAGCAACCTGTTAAAACAAATGAGATTTTCTTACTAACAACTAAACTTACACAAAAAACTCACTGCTGTACAACTTCATGAAGTGTAAAGACGAAGGCCACATGACATTTTTTTCACCTCTCCATGCAGCCTTTATCCTACACTCCTTTCCGTGCCTCATTGGGAGCCAGGAAGTGCCCGGGCAATAACAACAAGTATGGAGAGTTACCGATGGTCAACTGGCGCAACACGAGGATCCCAAAACTTGAAGGCGAGGATAAGATCACCACTATTTATGAGATGGTCGTGAATCACACCTATCAGCTCGGCTTTGAATATTGCTCATTTACGATGAGTTCCCTACAACCCACCCTTCAAACAAAACAGTTTCACTTAAACAACTATCCAAATGAATGGAACAGCGTTTACAAGCAAGCGAACTTCTTTGATATAGACCCAGTAGTAGCCCACTGCAAACGTAGCGTAATGCCTATCGTGTGGGACGAAAAAACGTTCAGCACCACGCCACACTTATGGTCGTTGGCCCAATCGTTTGGCGTGCATTTTGGTTGGACTCAGGCAGTACACGACTTCCAGGGCGTGTTCAGCATGCTGACCCTGGGCCGAAGTACCGGCGAAGTCAGTCCGCAAGAGCTTTACGAGAAAGCCGGCCAGGCACTGTGGCTTTGCCACGTATTGCACGCGGCGGTGGCACAAAAACATGCCGATAAACCGAGTATTACGCCGCCTTGCAAATTGACTCCACGGGAAACGGAAATCCTCAAATGGTCAGCCATGGGCAAGACGGCGTCGGACATTGCCACGATCCTGTGTCTGTCAGAACGTACCGTGGGTTTTCATATCAGCAGCTGCCTCAAAAAATTGGGCGTCAATAACAAGATCGCTGCCGTGCTCTGTGCCTCCAAAGCGGGCCTGTTTTAACCGGCGTACAAACACCGCATGTAATCCCACCGAAAAAAAAGTAACATTTACGGCCTATTCTGAGTGTTGAAGCCGCGCCTAGGTGCCGCCTCGCCGTTCACTCAGTTGCCGTTCACACGGATAGTTGCGCCGGTTGCCCGCACCCGCCGCCGCCCATCGTTGACCCAGAGCCTCCCCCGCCATGCCCCTGCTTGACAGCCCCTTCGCCCAGCTCGATCTGATCCGCCAGCCAGAGCAACACAATGACCCGCTGCAGGCTTTCGATGCCGCCGACGAGTACCTGCTCAACTACCTGGCCGAACAGCCGCATGGCGCCGCAACCCGCGTACTGGTGCTCAATGACAGCTTCGGTGCCGTGGCGGCCAGCCTGGAAGGCAAGGTTCAGGTGACGTCCAGCGGCGACTCGTATCTGGCAGCCCAGGGCCTGGAGAAAAACCTGGTGCGCAATGGCAAGGCGTTTGATGCAGTACCGTTCGTGCCCGCCAGCCAGGTGCCGACCGGGCCGTTCGACCGCGTACTGATCCGCGTGCCGAAGACCCTGGCCTTGCTGGAAGAGCAACTGATTCGCCTGCAAGGGCAGTTGGCGCCGGGCGCCGAGGTGATCGCGGGCGCTATGATCAAGCACCTGCCACGGGCTGCAGGCGAGCTGCTTGAGCGCTACATCGGGCCCATGCACGCCTCACTTGCGGTCAAAAAAGCCCGGCTGCTGATTGCCACCGTCGAAGATCGCCCGGTTGCCGCCTCGCCCTACCCCACTCGCTACGCCTTGGACGCACCGGCCATCGAGTTGCGTAACCACGCCAACGTGTTCTGCCGTGAAGGCCTGGACATCGGCACCCGCGCCTTCCTCCCGCACCTGCCGAAAAACCTGGGCAGCGCTCGCGTCGCCGACCTGGGCTGCGGTAACGGCGTGCTGGCGATTGCCAGTGCACTGCAAAACCCCGACGCGCAGTACACGCTCGTGGATGAATCCTACATGGCCGTGCAGTCGGCGCTCGAGAATTGGCAGGCGGCACTCGGGGCGCGAGAAGTCATCGTTCGCGCCGCTGATGGCCTCGCCGGCCAGGAACCGCAGTCCCTGGACGTGGTGCTGTGCAACCCGCCGTTCCACCAGCAACAGGTGGTCGGCGACTTCCTTGCCTGGCGCATGTTCCAGCAGGCGCGGGAGGCCCTGGTGGTCGGTGGCGCGCTTTACATCGTGGGTAACCGCCACTTGGGCTATCACAGCAAGTTGGCGCGTTTATTCCGTGGCGTTGAGCAAGTGGCCGCCACGCCTAAGTTCGTGATTCTCAAAGCGCGCAAATAAAAAACCCCGCCTTTCTCGCAAAAGGCGGGGTTGAAAGCCGGGCCGCAAGGCCCGGAACGGGATGTCAGTGAGTCGTCAGGCCGGCCGCGCTCATGAACATACGCATCAGGCTGGCCACGACGAACAGGGCCAGCACACTGCCGGTCCAGATCATCGCCAGCCACCCCAGGCGCCGCCACAACGGCTGTTTTTCGGCCTGTTCGATCTCGTGCAACGTAGGTTTGCCGGGCATGTTACGACCCTCCTAGTGATAACCGTCTTCGTGGGTGACCTTGCCGCGGAACACGTAGTAGCTCCAGAAGGTGTAGCCCAGGATAAACGGGATGATGAACAGCGTGCCCACCAGCATGAAGCCCTGGCTTTGCGGCGGCGCGGCGGCGTCCCAGATCGAGACAGACGGTGGAATGATGTTCGGCCACAGGCTGATCCCCAGGCCGCTGTAGCCGAGGAAGATCAGTACCAGTGTCAGCAGGAACGGCGTGTAGTGCGCATTACGCGCCACTGCGCGGATCAAACCGTACATGGTCACCAGCACCAGGATCGGCACCGGCAGGAACCAGAACAGGTTCGGCAGGGTGAACCAGCGCGAGGCGATTTCCGGATGCGCCAGCGGCGTCCACAGGCTGACGATACCGATCACCGCCAACACCACAAAGGCCAACGGCCGCGCCAGGTTGTGCATCTGCTCCTGCAACTTGCCTTCAGTCTTCATGATCAGCCAGGTGCAACCGAGCAAGGCATACGCGACCACCAGGGCCACGCCGCAGAACATCGTGAACGGCGTGGCCCAGTCGAGTGAGCCGCCGGCAAACTGGCGATTCACCACCGGGATGCCGTCGATAAATGCCCCCAGCGCCACGCCCTGGAAGAACGTCGCCGCGATGGAGCCGCCGATGAACGCCTTATCCCACAGGTGACGCTTATGGTCCTTGGCCTTGAAGCGGAACTCGAAGGCCACGCCCCGGAAGATCAGCCCGATCAGCATCAGGATCAGCGGCAGGTACAACGCCGACAACACCACCGAATAGGCCAGCGGGAACGCGCCGAACAACGCCGCGCCCCCCAGGACCAGCCAGGTTTCGTTGCCGTCCCAAACCGGGGCGACGGTGTTCATCATCACGTCACGGTCGACTTTGCCCGGGATAAACGGGAAGAGAATGCCGATGCCCAGGTCGAAACCGTCCATGACCACGTACATCATGATGCCGAAGATGATGATCACGGCCCAGATCAGCGGAAGATCAATACCCATCTCAATTCCCCTTGTGCTGGATGTGAGTGTGGTCGTCATCGCTGCCATCATCGGCCGCAGACAACGGACGGGCCGGTGTGCGTTTCTGCCCAGGGCCACCATGGGTTGGCTCGGAGCCTTCGTGAGTCTGAGGCCCTTTGCGCACCAGACGCATCATGTAGCCCAACCCGGCGCCGAACAGCGCGAAGTACACCACCACGAACAACACCAGGGTAATGGTCATCTGCGCCAGGCTATGCCCGGAGGATGCATCCGCCGTGCGCATCAACCCGTAGACCACCCAGGGCTGACGACCGATTTCGGTGGTGAACCAGCCGGCGAGAATCGCGATCAGGCCGGACGGGCCCATCCACAACGCCAGGTACAGGAACGGCCTGGAGGTGTACATCTTGTCGCCGCGGCGCAGCCACAGGCTGAACAAACCGGTGAAGATCATCAGGAATCCCAGACCGACCATGACCCGGAACGACCAGAACACGATGGTCGAGTTGGGACGGTCTTGCGGCGGGAAATCCTTGAGCGCCGGCACTTGCTTGTCCAGGGAGTGGGTCAGGATCAGGCTGCCCAGGTACGGGATTTCGACGGCGTATTTGGTCTTCTCGGCTTTCATGTCGGGCCAGCCGAACAGGATCAGCGGCGTCGGCTCGTTGCCGATATTTTCCCAGTGACCTTCAATCGCGGCGATTTTCGCCGGCTGATGCTTCAGCGTGTTCAGGCCATGGAAGTCGCCAATCACCGCCTGGATAGGCGCGACGATCAAAGCCATCCACATCGCCATCGACAACATGGTGCGGATCGCCGGGTTGTCCTTGCCGCGCAGCAAGTGCCAGGCCGCCGAGGAACCGACGAAGAACGCCGTGGCCACAAACGCTGCCGTGGCCATGTGCGCCAGGCGATACGGGAATGACGGGTTGAAGACGACGGCGAACCAATCGGTCGGTATCACGCGGCCGTCCACGATTTCGAAGCCCTGGGGTGTCTGCATCCAACTGTTGGACGACAGGATCCAGAAGGTCGAGATCAACGTACCGACGGCCACCATCACCGTGGCAAAGAAGTGCAGTTTGCGCCCGACCTTGTTCCAGCCGAACAGCATCACACCGAGGAAACCGGCCTCGAGGAAGAAGGCTGTCAGCACTTCATAGGTCAGCAACGGCCCGGTAACGGCGCCGGCGAAGTCCGAGAAGCGGCTCCAGTTGGTGCCGAACTGGTAGGCCATGACCAGCCCGGAGACCACACCCATGCCGAAGTTGACGGCAAAGATCTTCGACCAGAAATGGTAGAGGTCACGGTAGGTGTCGTTGTGAGTCTTGAGCCACAAGCCCTCGAGCACCGCAAGGTAACTGGCCAGGCCGATGGTGATCGCCGGGAACAGGATGTGGAACGAGATGGTGAACGCGAATTGAATTCGGGCGAGATCTAGCGCCTCCAAACCGAACATAAGTTTTCCTCTGTCAGGTAATACCGGCTGCTGGCTGGGAGCCTGCACCCACTGCCCCCACGGATATGGAGTGTGGCGAATTTCAATTCGTTTCTTTTTTTACCCATCACGCAGGGATTCTGGCCTTTCGGCCGCCAGAACAATCCCGGGGCCGGTTTTGATCTGGATCAAGCATTGCTGAAAGAGTAGTCCCATTTTGGCTGTAGGAAGGCGTGGTCTTTTGCCGCGTGACAGCTTGTCTCAGCCCGGCGCCCAGCAAACCCTTGCAACTATTTGTTACAGCTTGATGCTAACCTCGGTGCTCCCTCCGCTCCGAACCTGTATTCCCGATGCCTAGTGAACCTGCGTTGCTGTTGCGTCACCACCGCCCTTTCATCGCGTTCTGGCTGGCACGGATCTTCACCGCCAGCGGCTTCCAGATGCTCACCGTGGCCATCGGCTGGAACCTCTACCAATTGACCGGTAACGTGCTGGACCTGGGTTTGGTCGGCCTGGTGGAATTCGTACCGCGCGTACTGTTCATGTTGCATACCGGGCACGTGGCCGATCGCTATGAACGGCGCAAGGTCGCCGCCATCTGCCAAACCGTGCAGGCACTGATTGCGTTGTCCCTGGCCATCGGCGGCCTGACCGGCAACGTCACCCGCGAAATGATCTTTATCCTGGCCTTTCTGCTCGGCGCCGCACGCTCGTTTGAAATGCCCACTACCCAGGCGCTGCTGCCGAGCATCGTGCCCAGCGCACTGTTTCCGCGAGCCGTGGCCTCCTCACAATCGGCGCAACAACTGGCAACCATCGTCGCGCCGGCGCTCGGCGGTTTGCTGTACGCATTCGGCAGCGTGTGGGTGTATGGCCCAACGGTGGCGCTGTACCTGATTGCCTGCGTGCTGACCCTCAACCTGCCCGCCCGCCAGACCCCACTGAACAAAGCCAAGGCCACCCTGGACTCGCTGTTGGCCGGGGTTCGCTTTATCCGCAGCCGCCCGGACATCCTCGGTGCCATCTCCCTCGACTTGTTCGCCGTGCTGCTGGGCGGCGCCACGGCGTTGCTGCCGGTGTTCGCCAAAGACATCCTGCTGACCGGCGCCTGGGGCCTGGGCCTGCTGCGTTCGGCACCGGCGGTGGGCGCGTTGTTGATGTCGCTGTGGCTGGCGCGGTTCTCGGTGGACCGCCAGGTCGGTCGCGTGATGTTTACCGCTGTGGGTGTGTTCGGCGTGGCAACCATCGCGTTCGGCCTGTCGACTTCGTTCTGGTTTTCCCTGGCCGTGCTGGTGGTGCTCGGCGCGGCGGACATGATCAGTATGGTGATCCGCGCCTCCTTTGTGCAGCTGGAAACCCCCGATGAAATGCGCGGGCGCGTCAGTGCGGTCAACGGGCTGTTTATCGGCGCTTCGAATCAGTTGGGCGAGTTCGAGTCCGGCATCACCGCCCATTGGTTCGGCACCGTGCCCGCCGTGGTCATGGGCGGGATCGGTACGCTGCTGGTGACGGGCGTGTGGATCAAGCTGTTCCCGTCCCTGGCCAACCGCGACCGCATGCATGTGCCGGTGGAAGAGGCCAAAGTCTAAGTCCCACCACCTGATTTGATGCTGGAATGCAGTAAAGGTTGGCGGCGGGATTGCTCGCGAATGCGCAGTGTCAGTCACCTAATGTATTGACTGATGCACCGCATTCGCGAGCAAGCCCGCTCCCACATTTTGATCTTCGGTGGTTTGACGGTTTGCGCTAAAGCACCTTGTCCAGGGTGATGGGAAAGTCCCGTACCCGCTTCCCGGTGGCGTGATAAATCGCATTCGCGACCGCCGCCGCGACCCCGACAATGCCGATCTCACCCACGCCCTTGGAACCGAGCGCGTTGACGATCTCGTCGTGCTCTTCGACAAAAATCACATCAATGTCGCCGATATCGGCATTTACCGGGATGTGATACTCGGCCAGGCTGTGGTTCATATTGCGCCCCAGTTGGTGGTCGGTCTGGGTTTCTTCGTGCAGCGCCATACCAATGCCCCACACCACACCGCCCAGGATCTGGCTGCGCGCCATCTTCGGGTTGACTACGCGCCCGGCGGCAATGGCGCTGACCACGCGACGCACCTTGATCGTGCCAAGGTCTTCGTCTACCTGAACTTCGACAAACACCGCCGAGTGAGTAGCGCTCGCATAGCCTTGACGCTTTTTGTCCGGCTCGCTGTCGACCTGCACTTCCAATGCCTCTTCGCCACTGTCTTTGACCAATTGTGCCAACGACACACTCACGTCCCCGGTGTGCAACTGGCCGTCTTCAAAGCGCACGGTTTCTGCATCCTTGAAGACCGGGTAAGTCTGCCGGGCAATGGCCAGCAGTTTGCCAGTCAACGCTTCGCACGCTTGTTGCACGGCGGTGCCGACGGACGACACGGTAAACGAGCCGCCCTGC
The DNA here is from genome assembly GCF_050915955.1 of Pseudomonas sp. UBT. Taxonomy (NCBI): domain Bacteria; kingdom Pseudomonadati; phylum Pseudomonadota; class Gammaproteobacteria; order Pseudomonadales; family Pseudomonadaceae; genus Pseudomonas; species Pseudomonas sp. UBT. The sequence continues at coordinate 852,750 of NZ_CP168079.1, forward strand.
AACGGCGCGGTGGGCAATGACGAATCCCCCAGCAAAAAGCGGATATCCGCCATCGCCACACCGCTGGCCTGGGCGGCAATCTGGGTCATGACCGTATAAGTGCCGGTGCCGATATCGGTGGTGGCGCTGCTCACCGTCAATTGGCCCTTCGCGTCGATCCGCGCCTTGGCGCTGGCCTTCATCTGCAAGGCTTCCCACACACCACCGGCCATGCCCCAGCCGATCAACTGGTTGCCGTCGCGCATGCTGCGCGGTTCCGGGTTGCGCTGGGCCCAGCCGAAGCGCTCGGCGCCTTCGCTGTAGCACTCGCGCAAGGCTTTGCTCGACCAGGGTTTGTCCTCGTTCTGGTTACGTTCGGCATAGTTGATCAGCCGCAGTTGCACCGGGTCGATGCCCAAGGCGCAGGCCAGTTCATCCATGGCGCACTCCAGGCCGATCACGCCCAGCGCAGCCCCCGGCGCCCGCATGTCCAGCGGGGTAAATACGTCCAGAGGCACCAGTTTGTAAGTCAGCTGCACGTTGTCGCAGTGGTAGAGCATGCCGCTCCACTCCACTACGTGTTCACTGAAGTCTTCGAAACGGGAAGTCTGGCCAATCGCGGTATGCCCCAACGCCAGCAGACGGCCATTGGCAGCGGCGCCCATCTGCAAGCGCTGCAAAGTGCGCGGCCGGTAGCCGAACGTGAACATCTGTTGCCGGGTGAGCGTGACACGCACCGAGCGCTTGAGCGCCAATGCCGCCATTACCGCCAGCGGCAACTGGTATTGCGGGCGCAGGCCCGAACCGAAGGCGCCACCGACGAACGCAGCGAAGATGCGCACCTGGCTTTTATCCAGACCAAAGATTTTTTGCACATACGCCTGGCAGTTCTGCGGGCCTTGGGTCTTGTCGTGGATATGCAGGGTGCCGTCCGGCTGATACAGCACGGTGCTGGCGTGGGGCTCCATCGGGTTGTGGTGTTCGATGGGCGTGCTGTAGTGCACATCGAGGTTGACGGCAGCAGCGGCCCATTCCGCCTGGAAGTTACCGCGTGGCGCGGGCGGCGTTTGCGGTGATGGGTGCGCCTGTTCCTGCATGGCCAGCAAGTCGGTTTCAAAGGCTTCGCTTGCGTACTCGATCTGCACCAGCGAACCGGCGTGCCGCGCCAGCTCCAGGTTGTCGGCGATCACCAACGCCAATGGCTGGCCGCTGTAGAGCACACGGTCGTTATACAAAGGCCGAAACGGCGAGCCGTCCGCCGCGTCGGCGTCGGCGAACGCGTCATCGTAGCTGGCGAGTTTCGGCCGGTTGAGATGATCGAGCACCATGACCACGCCCGGCAGCGCCAGGGCTTTGGAGGCATCGATCCTGACGACCCGGCCTTTGGCGATGGTGCTGGAGACCACGCTGGCATGCAGCAAGCCCTGGTCGGGAAACTCACCGGCATACCGCGCTTGACCTGTGACCTTGAGCAGACCGTCAACGCGATCCATGGGTTTACCGATAGCCGTCATGACCGTTCTCCTGCGATGGCAGCGTCGCTGAGGGCGCGAATAATTGCGCGGCGCGCCAGCTTTACCTTGAAGGCGTTGTGCTCCAACGGCTCGGCGTCTTGCAGCAAAGCGTCGGCGGCGTTGCTGAAGGTTTCGCGGCTGACGGTCTGACCGATCAGCGTGACTTCCACTGCGCGGTCGCGCCACGGTTTGTGAGCCACACCGCCAAGGGCCAGGCGGGCATCGACGATGGTCTCACCGTCCAGTTCCAGGGCAGCGGCGACGGACACCAAGGCGAATGCGTAAGACGCACGGTCGCGAATTTTCAGGTAGTGGCTGTGGTTGGCCAGATGGTCGGCTGGCAGCTCGATGGCGGTAATCAGCTCATCATCGGCCAGCAAGTTATCGCGCTGCGGCGTATCGCCGGGCAGCCGATGGAAGTCAGCAAATTCAATGACCCGCGCCCCGCCGCGCCCTTCCACGTGAACCCGCGCCGCCAGTGCCGCCAGGGCCACACACATGTCCGAGGGGTGCGTGGCCACACAGTGCTCGCTGGCGCCGAGAATCGCATGGATGCGGTTCAAGCCGGTGCGCGCCGGGCAACCACTGCCCGGTTCGCGCTTGTTGCAGGGCACGCTGGCGTCATAAAAGTAATAGCAACGGGTGCGCTGCAGCAGGTTGCCACCGGTGCTGGCCATATTGCGCAATTGCGGTGAAGCACCGGCGAGGATGGCCTGGGACAGCAACGGGTAACGCTGTTCGATCAGCGGGTGCCAGGCCAGGTCGGCATTGCTCACCAAGGCACCGATCATCAGGCCGCCCTCAGCGGTCTCTTCAACGCCTTGCAGCGGCAGGCCGGTGATATCGATCAGGTGTTCTGGGCGGCTGATGTTTTCTTTCATCAGGTCGAGCAGGTTGGTGCCACCGGCAATGAAGCGCGACGCCGCACTGCTCAGGTGCACCGCTTCGTGCACATCGGCCGGCTTGCTGTACTGGAAGGGGTTCATTGCTCACCTCCCTTTGCGCGGCAGGCGGGCAAGGCTTCTTCTATGGCATCGCGGATGTTGCTGTAGGCGCCGCAGCGGCACAGGTTGCCGCTCATCAGTTCCTGAATTTGCGCCGTATCGTGGGCACGGCCCTCATTGGCCAGGCCAACAGCCGAGCAAATCTGGCCGGGGGTGCAGTAGCCGCACTGGAAAGCGTCATGCTTGATAAAGGCCTGCTGCATCGGGTGCAACACGTCGCCGTCGGCCAGGCCTTCTACAGTGGTCAGCTCCGCGCCGTCGCACATCACCGCCAGGGTCAGGCAGGCGTTCACGCGTTTACCGTCGCGCAACACCGTGCAGGCGCCGCATTGGCCGTGGTCGCAGCCTTTTTTACTGCCGACCAGGTCAAGTTGCTCGCGCAGCAGATCCAGCAAGGTGGTCCAGGGCAACACGTCCAGCTGGCGGTCCTGGCCATTGAGGCTCAGGCGTATGGAGTGGGTGGCGAACGGTGGGGCCGCCGCACCATTGGGAATTGCGCTCATAAACACCTCACGGGTTGGTGTACATCCGCGGCGTTCAGGGAAATCGCCGTCTCAGGGGTACGACTTCCCGGGGTATCGAGCGTTCAAGGAGATTGATCAGCGGATGTTGAGCAGGGTCTTCAGCGGGGTTTGCGCGCCATTGATCGAGGAATTGCTGTATTCGAACCAGCCGGGCGCTTCGACATTCACGTCGAATACATAGATGTAGCCCATCACCGTGCCCGCACCATTACAGGTCTGGCTGATATTGCCCACCTGGCATACCGGCGTGCGTTGCCCGTTCAATTCTGCACCATCGAAACGGCCCATCGGGCTTTTGCCCAGGCCGACTTCCATCACTGAAACCTTGGTGGGCCCACGGTGCGTGCACATCTGTGTGCTGCTCGCCCGCTCCGGGATCGTTTCAGCGCAACCGGCAGACTCGACCTTGAACACCCGCACCTCGCTCAAGGCCGGTGCAGTCGCGCCCCAAGCCGGTGCCACCAGCCCAAGGCCGATAACGGCGAACAGAGCTAGACTGCTGGCGTTGGCTTTTTTCATGCTGTTAACGACCCTGTATTAAACGTCGGCGCAGTATGCCTCAAGCCCATGGACCATCAAAACCAAGCCCATACGCCATTGGCCTCCGGCTGCTGGTATGATGCGCCGCTTTTTCCGATCCTCTCTGAAACCACACGCGCTTGGCGCAGTTTGTGCTTTGACTTAGAGGTCAACAAATAACGACGCAAAATAGCGTCACAGGGAGCCGGCATGCTGGAAAAGCTGTTTCAACTCAAAGCACACAACACCAACGTGCGCACCGAGATTCTCGCGGGTATCACCACCTTTTTGGCCATGGCCTACATCCTGTTCGTGAACCCGAGCATCCTCGGCGAAACCGGCATGGATAAGGGCGCGGTGTTTGTCGCAACCTGCCTGGCCGCCGCCATCGGTTCGACCGTGATGGGCCTGATCGCCAACTACCCGATCGCACTGGCGCCGGGCATGGGCCTCAATGCCTTCTTTACCTACACCGTGGTCCTGCACATGGGCCACACCTGGCAAGTGGCGCTGGGCGCGGTATTCATTTCGGCGGTGTTGTTCTTCCTGCTGTCGATCTTCCGCATCCGTGAGTGGATCATCAACAGCATCCCGCTGCCCCTGCGCTCGGCGATTGCAGCCGGTATCGGCCTGTTCCTGGCGCTGATCGCCCTGCACAACGCCGGCATCGTCGTCAGCAACCCGGCTACCATGGTGGGCCTGGGCGACCTGAAACAACCGGCACCGATCCTCGCCACCCTCGGTTTCGCGCTGATCGTGGCGCTGGAAGCCCTGGCCGTGCGCGGCGCCGTACTGATCGGCATCCTCGCGGTGACTATTGTGTCCATCGCCATGGGTTTCACCCCGTTCGGCGGCGTGACGTCGATGCCACCGTCCCTGGCCCCCACCTTCCTGCAGCTGGATATCAAAGGCGCACTGGATATCGGCTTGGTCAGCGTGATTTTCGCTTTCCTGTTCGTGGACCTGTTCGACAACTCCGGCACCCTGATCGGCGTTGCCAAGCGCGCCGGCCTGATGGGCAAAGACGGCCACATGCCGAAAATGGGCCGTGCGCTGATCGCCGACAGCACCGCGGCCATGGCCGGTTCGCTGCTGGGCACCTCGACCACCACCAGCTACATCGAATCCGCTGCGGGCGTGAGTGCCGGTGGCCGCACCGGCCTGACCGCCGTCGTGGTCGCGATCCTGTTCCTGCTGGCGCTGTTCTTCTCGCCACTGGCTGCCAGCGTTCCAGCCTTCGCGACCGCGCCTGCGCTGCTGTTCGTGGCCGTGCTGATGACCTCGGGCCTGGCCGAAATCGACTGGGATGACATTACTGTTGCAGCGCCGGTGGTGATCACCGCCCTGGCGATGCCCTTCACTTACTCCATCGCCAACGGCATTGCCTTCGGTTTCATCGCCTGGACCGCCATCAAGCTGCTTTCGGGCCGCTACCGTGAGCTGAACCCGGCACTGGTGATCCTGTCGATTCTGTTTGTGATCAAGCTGGGCTGGTTCAACGCATGACTTTTGACGCCACAAGCTACACCGCTCAACTGCAAGACAAGGTCACGCGCCTGCGTGACCTGCTGGCACCCTTCGATGCGCCCGAGCCGCAGGTCTTCGATTCGCCGTTGCAGAACTTCCGCCTGCGGGCGGAGTTCCGCCTGTGGCGCGAAGGCGGTGAACGCCACTACGCGATGTTTTCCCAGGACGACAAACGCACGCCGATCCTGATCGAAGAATTCCCCATCGCCAGCCAGCGCATCAACCTGTTGATGCCGCAACTCAAGGCTGCCTGGCAGGCCAGCGCCGCCCTGAGCCACAAGCTGTTCCAGGTGGAGTTCCTCACCACCTTGGCCGGCGACGCGATGATCACCCTGTGTTATCACCGCCCGCTGGACGAGCATTGGCACACGGCTGCGAACAAGCTCGCTGCCGACTTGAATGTCAGCATCATCGGCCGCTCCAAGGGCAAGCGCGATGTTATCGGCCACGACTACGTGGTTGAAAAGCTCGAAGTCGGCGGCCGCACATTCAGCTATCGCCAACCCGAAGGTGCGTTTACCCAGCCCAACGGCACGGTGAACCAGAAAATGCTCAACTGGGCGTACGACGCCTTGGGTGATCGCCCGGATGATTTGTTGGAGCTGTATTGCGGCAATGGCAACTTCACGCTGCCTTTGGCTACCCGCGTACGTAAAGTGCTGGCCACCGAAATCAGCAAAACCTCGGTAAACGCGGCCCTGAGCAACCTCGATGAAAACGCGGTGGATAACGTCACCCTGGTGCGCCTCTCCGCCGAAGAACTCACCGAAGCACTTAACGAAGTGCGTCCGTTCCGCCGCCTGCACGGCATCGACCTGAAAAGCTACGAATTCGGAAGTGTCTTCGTCGACCCGCCGCGTGCGGGCATGGACCCGGACACCTGCGAACTGACCCGACGCTTCGACAACATCCTGTACATCTCCTGCAACCCGGAGACCCTGGCTGCGAACATCGCGCAATTGCACGACACGCACCGGATTACCCAGTGTGCGATGTTTGACCAGTTCCCGTGGACGCACCATATGGAATCCGGCGTGTTGTTGACCCGACGTTAAACACGCTCACGTGTCCTTTCGTGGCCGGCCGCCCTTCTTGCCATTGGCTCGGGCGGCGGCGGACTTCGCGGCACTGCTTTTACGCCCGTTACGCGACGCCACCATGCTTGCAGCCAGGTCCATCAAGGGCTGGCTCGTAGCAATCAGGCCACTGATGGAGACGTGCAGGTCACGGGCTTCACAGCACAGCGCCTTGCCACCAAACCCGACCTCCAGTTGCTGAAAGTCCTGCGCAGAAAACCCTTCGAACTCCGCGAGCCCGGCCACCGGCAGCACGATACGGCTGCCATCGCCGAAGCCGATGGAGATGCAGTTGTCTTCGTAACGCACATCACTGGCATTGGCGTACAAGCGCTTCAGCTTGCGCCCACGCACGATGGCCTTGTCGATATCAGCCTCAGTGATCGGTACATCAGGCAAGATTTTGGCTTTTACGATTTTTTTCATAAATCAATCTCCACACAACCTGGCGCCCTCACCAGATTCAAAATGGTTCTCTGCCCAACAACATCGTGTCGGGCATTGGCGATCACATAAACACCACGCCGAATGACTAACCCTGGCACTAACTCATCAGCGTCCCAGTCCCAGGAATGGTTCTCCAGGCAGACCGTTTGCAGCTTTTGCCACCAGATCCTTCGTGCCCGCGCCAAATAATGCGGTTGCATGAGGGCCTGGCGAATACCTTCCAGAATCGCGCCCGCTGGCCAGCATCGTTCGGGGTTCACATCCCACAACGCCACGCCTCCATCCAGAAAGCTGAAACGAAAGCGCGCATCCCATGCCTCTCCCCTGACATGTACGTGAGGCGGGCAATGCTCGTCCCTGAGAAAAACCGCAATTACATATCCTTTGTAAGCCCCTACTTTCATCGTAACCCATCCGTTAGGTTATTTTCTGTCAGGAAACACTTTTCCTCCTGCAGCCCGATAGCCGGCTGCGTGATCAGGGAGGTTTTTCACAGGTTAGTCGCGAAGGAGGAAGCGTCGAATACCGTCTTGTAACCGCGCATGGCGAGGTCTTGAAATCCTCTTTTACTGATTAACAGTTCGATAATCGAACACATCCGCTGCCACTAATTGACCAAATTAACCATCCGGTACATTTTATCCCCACAACCAATAATAACTGTGGAGATCCTCCCCTATGCCGCCCATCGTGCTGGTGCTCAACGGCCCCAACCTCAACCTGCTCGGTACCCGCGAGCCCGCTACCTACGGCCATGAAACACTGGCCGACGTGGCTGCGCTGTGTGGCCGCAGCGCCGAAAAACTAGGGCTGAAAATCGAATTCCGCCAGACCAACCACGAAGGCGAATTACTTGACTGGATCCACGGTGCCCGCGCCCGCTGCGCGGGGATCGTGATCAACCCGGCGGCCTGGACCCACACCTCCGTGGCGATTCGCGACGCACTGGTCGCCAGTGAAGTGCCAGTGATCGAAGTGCATTTATCCAATGTGCATGCGCGCGAGGCGTTTCGGCATCACTCTTTTGTCTCACCCATCGCCAAGGCGGTACTCGCCGGGTTTGGCAGCCACGGCTATCACCTGGCCCTGGAACACTTCAGCCACACCTTGAAGGGATGAGCCCGATGAAACCGCGCATCCTCGCCGGCCTGATCGGCTCGGGCATCCAGGCCTCCCGCACCCCCGCCTTGCATGAGCAGGAAGGTGACGCCCAAGGCTTGCGATATTTGTACCGCCTGATCGATCTGGAACCACTGCAACTGAGCATCAGCGCCCTGCCCGACCTGCTGAACGCGGCCGAGGTGATGCAGTTCACCGGGTTGAACATTACCTACCCGTGCAAGCAGGCGATCCTGCCGCTGCTCGATGAATTGTCCGACGAGGCCCGGGGCATTGGGGCGGTTAACACGGTGGTATTCAAGGCGGGTAAACGCATCGGCCACAACACCGATTGCCTGGGGTTCGCCGAAGGTTTTCGCAGGAACTTGAATGACGTTGCCCGCCACCGTGTCGTCCAGATGGGTGCCGGCGGTGCCGGTGCAGCGGTGGCTCATGCGCTGCTGGCCGAAGGCGTGGAGCACTTGAGCATTTTCGACGTGGACGCCAGCCGTGCCCGAGACCTTGTGGATAACCTTGCGCAGCGTTTCGGGGCCAGTCGCGCCCAGGTCGGCAACCACCTGGAAAACGCCATGGCCGAGGCGGATGGTTTGGTCAACACCACGCCGATGGGCATGGCCAAGCTACCCGGCACGCCGGTACCGCCGGCCCTGTTACGGGCTGAGTTGTGGGTCGCGGAAATCGTGTATTTCCCACTGGAAACCGAGCTGCTACGCAGCGCCCGCGCCTTGGGCTGCCGCACGCTGGATGGCGGCAATATGGCGGTGTTTCAGGCGGTGAAGGCGTTTGAGTTGTTCAGTGGCGAAGCGCCGGATGCGCAAAGGATGTTGGCGCATTTTCAGAGCATGAACACCTCGCAGTAGAAACCCAATTCAAATGTGGGAGCGAGCTTGCTCGCGAAAGCGGTGTATCAGTCGCCGGAGGTATGGACTGATACTGCGCATTCGCGAGCAAGCCCGCCCCACATCCGGTTCTGCGGTGTCCTCAAGCCTGCAGGTAACGCATCACCGATTCACAAATCATCTCGCGATGCCGCTGTTTGACGAGCTCATCCGACAGCTCGATCTGAAAGATCTCACTGAACGTATGACGATTGGACACCCGGTAAAAGCTGAATGAGTTGATCAGCAAGTGCACGTCCAACGGATTCAATCCTTGGCGAAATACGCCCATCTCAGCACCCCGCCGCAACGTAGCCCCCAACCCTTCGAGGATGTTGCTGTTCATTGCCTTGATCGAATCCGAGCGCTTTACGTACTCGGCGTTGTTGATATTTTCGATGCTGACAATGCGCACGAAGTCCACGTTCTGGTCGTGGTGATCAAAGGTGAACTCCACCAGCCTGCGAATCGCTTCGCGCGGTTCCAGGGCCGTGAGGTTCATGCGGGTTTCCGTGTTGCGAATATCGCCGTAGAGCTTTTCCAGCACCTCGACGTACAACTGCTCCTTGCTGCCGAAGTAGTAATAGATCATGCGTTTTGAGGTGTGGATACGCTCAGCAATCGCATCCACGCGAGCGCCGGACAGGCCCTGTTGAACAAACTCGACGATGGCTTCCTGCAGGATATTTTCGCGGGTCTTTTCCGGATTGTTCTTACGACTCTTGCGCGGTGCGTCTGACACCGCGGGGAGATCGGGACTCGAGGTCATGGTGCGCTCACGGCCATTGTTATGCAGGCCATGATTATGGGCCGCGGCGCCCTCTGAAGGAAGCACCTGTCAGCCGTTACAACCGAGCCTGGCGTGCCGCGCCGCTGCGGGACTTGGCCATCGCTGCCAGGCGCACCGCCACGTTGGCCGCGCCATAACCGGCGTAGCCATTTTTGCGTTGGATGATCTCAAAGAAAAACCGCCCTTCGAACGGCTCGGTGTAGACATGAAACAACTCACCGCCCTGGGCGTCACGGTCGTACAACACGTTGTAGTACGCCAGTTCGCTAAGGAACTCGTCGTCGAAATCAAACCGCGCCGCCAGGTCGTCGTAGTAGTTGAGCGGGATATCCAGCAACGGCACGCCCGCCTCTTTGGCGCGGCTCACCTCGGCGAAAATGTCCGCACAGTCGAAGGCAATGTGATGCACACCCGAGCCGCGATAACTCGACAGCGCGTGGGAAATCGCGGTGTTGCGGTTCTCGGAAATATTCAACGGCAAGCGAATCGAACTGCAGCGGCTGCGTAACGCGCGGCTTTTTACCAAACCGTAGGGGTCGGGGAGCACCACTTCGTCATCGGCTTCAAAGTCCAGCAGGCTCTTGTAGAACAGCACCCAGCTGTCGAGGCTGTCGGCCGGCAGCGCCATGGCCATATGGTCGATACGCAACAGGCCCCCACTTGAGGCGGTGGTCGGTTGCAGGTTGAAGTCGGTGTCGTAAAGCCCGCCTTCACTCGGGTCTACCAGGTAAATCAGGCTGCCGTCCGGCGCACGTACGGCCGCCAATTCAAGCTCGTTGGGGCCGACCAGTCCGCGATAGGGCTGGCCCTTGTAGGCCACCGCCCGCTCCAACGCTTTAGCGCTGTCCTTGACCCGAATCGCCGTGGCGCATAAAGAAGGCCCATGGGCTTCGAAGAAGTTATGGGCGAAGGAATAGGGTTCACAGTTGAGAATCAGGTTGATATCACCCTGGCGCAACAGGCTCACACTCTTGGAACGGTGCTGCCCGGCCTTGACGAACCCCAGGCGTTCCAGCCAGTGGGTCAGCTTGGCGCCGAGGCTTTCATCCACGGCGAACTCGAGGAATTCGATGCCGTCGTATTCGCTGGCGGCCGGGGTTTCAAACAAAATATCCACCGGCGCAGCCGGTTGTTCCTGTGCCAGGCGCTGACGGGTTTTCTCTTCCAGGTACAGCAGCGAACGCAAGCCATCCGCCGCGTTCGCTCGGGTCGGCGCCGCGCGAAAACCATCATTGAAAATTTCCAGGGACAACGGCCCGGTGTAACCCGTCTTGATAATCGGCGCCAGGAACCCTGCCAAATCAAATTCGCCCTGCCCTGGGAAACAGCGGAAATGTCGACTCCACTCCAGCACATCCATGGCCAGGATCGGTGCGTCGGCCATTTGCACAAAAAAGATCTTGTCGCCGGGGATCTCGGCGATGGCGCTTGGGTCGCCCTTCAGCGACAGCGTGTGGAAGCTGTCGAGCAACACGCCGAGGCTTGGGTGATCGACCTGACGCACCAGGTTCCACACCTGCTGCCAGGTGTTCACGTGCTTGCCCCAGGCCAGTGCTTCATAACCAATACGCAGGCCACGGCGGCCGGCGTGCTCCGCCAAAAGGCCAAGGTCATCCAGTAGAATGCGTTCATCGCCCACGCAATCGGCCGAGGCATTGCTGCACACCAGCACCAGGTCGGTGCCCAGCTCCTGCATCAAATCGAACTTGCGCTCGGCGCGCTCCAGGTTGCGTGCCAGGCGATCACGGCGGCAGCCTTCAAAGTCGCGAAACGGCTGGAACAACGTGATGGCGATGCCGAGGTCGGCACACATTTGTTTAACTTCCCGCGGGCTGCCGTCGTAATACAACAGGTCGTTCTCGAAGATCTCAACCCCATCAAACCCGGCGGCGGCAATGGCTTCGAGCTTTTCCGGCAGGGTACCGCTCAAGGAAACGGTGGCAATGGAACGTTGCATGGGGCGACTCCCGGCAGTTGTTATTTGCGGCAAATTATTCGCCCCTAGCCTACACGCAGCAATTAAAATGTACGAACCGGTTAGTTTTTCGTGCGATTACCGAACACTATGCCCGTTTGGCGAATTGACGGTTTTTTAACCGCTGCGCACCATCGACGACGCAACCTTCAAAGAAAAAAAGACCCAGAACACACCATAAAAATTTCAAAAAACGGGTACGACCTCATGCCTCTGCAAAACTCCGCCCTGGCCGCGCGCCCGGGCAACCCGCACGCCGGCATCGGCGACAAAATCCGTGGCGCACTGGCCGTGGGTAAAACTCGCTGGGGCATGCTGGCCCTGGTGTTCTTCGCCACCACCCTCAACTACATCGACCGCGCCGCCCTGGGCGTGATGCAACCGATCCTGGCCAAAGAGATGAGCTGGACGGCGATGGATTACGCCAACATCAACTTCTGGTTCCAGGTCGGCTACGCCATCGGCTTTGTGCTGCAGGGTCGCTTGATCGACCGCGTCGGCGTGAAGCGCGTGTTCTTCTGCGCAGTGCTGTTATGGAGCCTGGCAACCGGCGCCCACGGCCTGGCCACCTCGGCCGTCGGCTTTATGGTGTGCCGCTTTATCCTCGGGCTGACCGAAGCCGCCAACTACCCGGCTTGCGTCAAGACCACACGGTTGTGGTTCCCGGCCGGTGAGCGCGCGGTGGCCACCGGTATCTTCAACGCCGGCACCAACGTGGGCGCAATGATGACGCCGATGCTGCTGCCGCTGATCCTCCATGTATGGGGCTGGCAGGCAGCGTTCCTGTGCATGGCATCGCTGGGCGCAATCTGGCTGGTGTTCTGGGGTTTGAAGTACTACAACCCGGAAGACCATCCAACGGCCAAACAATCCGAATTGGACTACGTGCAACAGGAATCCGAACCGGAACAACCGAGCGTGCCTTTCAGCCGCATCCTGCGCATGCGCGGCACCTGGGCCTTCGCCCTGGCCTATGCGATGACCGCCCCGGTGTTCTGGTTCTACCTGTATTGGCTGCCGCCGTTCTTGAACCAGCAATACAACCTGGGCATCAACGTGACCCAGATGGGTATTCCGCTGATCATCATTTACCTGACAGCCGACTTCGGCAGCGTGGGTGGGGGGATTCTGTCGTCATTCCTGATCGGCCGTGGGATGAATGCGATCAAGGCGCGGCTGTTGTCGATGCTGCTGTTTGCCTGCTGCATCGTCGGCGTGATCATGGCGGCCGGCTCCAGCCAGTTGTGGGTCGCGGTGTTTGCGATCTCCCTGGCCATCGGCGCGCACCAGGCCTGGACCGCCAACATCTGGAGCCTGGTGATGGACTACACGCCCAAGCACATGATGAGCACGGTGTTCGGTTTCGGCGGTATGTGCGCAGCCATCGGCGGCATGTTCATGACCCAGATCGTCGGCCATATCCTTACGGTGACGAACAACAACTACACCGTGCTGTTCACCCTGATCCCGGCGATGTACTTCATCGCGCTGACCTGGATGTACTTCATGGCGCCGCGCAAGATTCCTACCGTCGACGTTTGACTCACCGACGCCGCTGCTGCCAGGCAGCGGCCAACCCACTCATGCAGATCACCCCGATGCCGACCACCGTGGTCAAGTCGGGGGTATGGTTGAACACCAGCCAGCCCAACAACCCCGCAAACACGATCTGGCAATAGCCGAACGGCGCCAGCAAGGCCGGCGCCGCGAAGCGGAAGGCCTGGGTCAACATCAAGTGCGCCGTCATCCCGCAGCTGCCCAGCGCCAGCATCAACACACCGTGCCACAGCGTAGGGAGCTGCCAGAAGAACGGCACCAGCGCGCTCATCACCAAGGTATTGCACAGGCCAGCGAAGAAATTGCTGGTGGTCGGGGTGTCGTATTTGCTCAAGATGCGTGTGAGCAGTTGGTAGAAACAGAAGAACAGCGCCGAACACAGGGGCAGCAACACCGCCGGTGTGAACAACTCGCCGCCCGGGTGGATGATGATCAGCACGCCGACAAACCCGCAGATCACCGCCAGCCATTGGCCACGCGTCACACGTTCACCGAGCAACGGTACCGACAGCGCCGTCACCAGGATAGGCGCCAGGAAGTTCACCGCCGTGGCTTCCGCCAACGGGATGTAATGCAGCGCCGCGGTAAAGAACAGGCTCGTGCCCAACAGGCACAAGGCCCGCACCACCTGCATCCCCGGGCGCTTGCTGCGCAGCACACGCAAGCCCGATTGCGGCAGGAAGATCCCGGCCATCAGCAAGGTGTGCACCAGGTAACGCGCCCACACCACCATCACAATCGGATAGAACCCGGCCAGGTACTTGGACAAGGCGTCGTGGCTGGAAAACAGAAACGTCGCCACCACAATCAGCAGGATGCCTTTGAAAGGATGGTTGACGCCGGAAAGGGGTGTGCTGACAGTCATTTAATTCTCTTGCATGGCGGGCTGAACGCTGAGCACTGAACGCGGTAGCACTCAACCCGGTAATCTAGCAGCCGGGCCGAAGTCTGCCCCAAGAGCATAACCAAACACCGTGCGAACAGCGCACTAAATCACGGGATTTGAGTCCAACGCTGCACGTTAGCCCGCGCGTTGCACACTTTTTAACCAAGGCCTTGCCGCTATGAAAAAGACACTCTTTGTTCTTTCTGCCCTTGCCCTGCTCACCGCCTGTAACAAGGAACCCAAGGAAGCCCCGAAACCTGCGCCCGCCTCCGTGCAAGCCACGCTGGTACCGGCGACCCCGCCCACCGATAAATGGGTCGGCACGTGGATGGGCGTCGAAGGCCTGAACCTGAGCATCGCCAAGGACGACAGCATCGGCCGTGGCCACTACCTTCTCACCATGAAGTACGGCCTCGACGCCGACGACTCAGGCACCTTCAAGGGTGAAGCCAACGAAGAAGGCATCACGTTCACTCGCCCGGACGGCCCGCAACTGCTGCGCGCCGGCGACGGTGAAGCCACCGGCCTGAAATGGCTGGCGGATAAAAAAGACTGCCTGGTGGTCGATACCGGCGAAGGTTATTGCCGCGACTGACCCGGTTTTGCTGACACAACTTTCATCTGGCGCCCGTGCCGACACCGACTGACAGCAGCGATACTACGCAGCTCTCGTTACTTGTCGGACAGCCGGGCTGGCGCCATTCATACGCACCAACAACACTGTTCTGAAAAAAGTGTTCCACAGGTTTATCGAGAGGATTGCCCCATGCTATGGAAAAAAGGCCGACGCAGCGACAACGTGGTGGATGCCCGCGATGACAGTGGAGGCGGTGGTGGCGGCATGCGTTTTGGTGGCGGCAAGGGCCTGAGCCTTACGGCGATTGTGCTGATTGTCGGCATCGGCTGGCTGACCGGCCAGGACCCGATGCAGATCCTCGGCCAATTGACCGGCCAGATGGAACAAGCGCCCTCGGTGAGCACCCAATCGCAACAGGCTCCGCCGGCCAATGATCAGCAGGCTGACTTCGTCCGAGCGATTCTGGGGGACACGGAAGACACCTGGGGCCAGGTGTTCCAGGAAAATGGGTTGGCCTACAAGAACCCGAAACTGATTCTGTTCCGTGGCCGGGTGAATTCCGCCTGCGGTGGCGCCACCTCGGCCAGCGGCCCGTTCTATTGCCCGGCCGACCAGCAAGTGTATCTGGACCTGGATTTCTTCCGGGAAATGTCGCAACGCTTCAAGGCCTCCGGCGAGTTCGCCCAGGCCTACGTGATCGCCCACGAAGTCGGGCACCACGTGCAAACGCTGCTGGGCATCTCGGCCAAGATCCAGGCTGCGCGCCAACAGGGCCGGCAGATGCAAGGCGATGGCGGCCTGTTGGTACGCCAGGAGTTGCAAGCCGACTGTTTCGCCGGCGTGTGGGCCAACCGCGCGCAAAAACGCCTGAACTGGCTGGAGCCCGGCGATATTGAAGCAGCACTGAATGCGGCCAACGCCATCGGCGACGACCGTTTGCAGCAACAGGGTCAAGGGCGCGTCGTGCCAGACTCGTTTACCCACGGCACCTCGGCACAGCGCGTTCGCTGGTTCAAAACCGGCTTCGCCCAGGGCCAGATCTCTCAATGCGACACTTTTACAGCGAAGAGTCTTTAAATGAATAAACGATTGGGATTGCTGTTCGGCGTGTTAATCACGTGTTCCTCCTTCACCTGGGCCGCCGAGAAAGACCACGGCGTCAAGGTGGTCAGCCCCGATCGTTTTCACTTGGATGCGGGCGATCTCAGTCTCGGCTTGAGCCAGGACTGGGGCAAGCCGCTGCCTCAGGTAACCCGCGCACTGATCATCGTGCACGGTCGCCTGCGTAACGCGCAGACCTACCTGAAAAGTGGCGAAGATGCCGCCGAACACGCCGGGCTGGCCGCCAGCACACTGGTGATCGCACCGCAGTTTCTGAATGAGTCGGATGTAAAACGCAACCACCTGGGCAACCCAGTGCTGCGCTGGAACGGCAATGACTGGATGGCCGGCGCGCCGTCGACCGGCCCGGGCCAGGTCAGCTCCTACGGCGCACTTGACCAGATCATCAAGCACCTGGGCAACCGCAAGCTGTTCCCGGCGCTGAAAGAAATCGTCGTCGCCGGCCACTCCGGCGGTGGCCAAGTGATACAGCGTTTTGCGCTCACCGGGCACGACCACCCGCTGCTGCAAACCGAAGGTATCAGCCTGCGTTATGTGGTGGCCAACCCATCGTCCTACGCCTACTTCAGCCCGCAGCGTCCGGTAAAGTTTGATGCGGCCAGCTGCCCGGGCTTCAACGACTGGAAGTACGGCATGCAAAACCTGCCGGACTACGCCAAGGGCCAGAGTGCGCAGCAGCTTGAGCAGGCTTACGTGTCACGCGACATTACCTACCTGCTGGGCCAGCAGGACACCGACCCGAACCACCCGGCGCTGGATAAAAGCTGCGAAGCCGAAACCCAGGGCGGGTATCGGCTGATTCGTGGGCATAACTACTTTGATTACCTCAAAGCGCGTCATCCGCAGCTGAGTCACAAACTGGTGGAAGTACCGGGAGTCGGGCACGACGGGGACAAGATGTTTACCTCGCCGGAGGGCGAGAAGGTGTTGTTTGCGAAGTAACTGACACGACCGGCTTAAAAATGTGGGAAAGGGCTTTTTGTGGGAGCTGGCTTGCCTGCGATGCGCACACCTCGGTCTGTCAGCCATACCGAGGTGATCCTATCGCGGGCAAGCCCGACTCCCACACAAGCCCCCTCCCACATTTGATGTGTGATGCCAGGTTTAGATCATCTGGCGCAGGGCGGCGCAATCTTCAGCATGCCAATCTGCCAACTCCGGCCACGGGTTTTCCGGCACGTTCACCAACACCGTCCTGGTCCCGGCCGCCCGGCCGCAGTCCAGGTCAAAGCGGTAATCCCCGACCATCACCATCTCGCTCGGCTCCACCTCCCAAGCCGTCGCCAGTTTCAGCAAACCACCCGGATTCGGCTTGGGCGGCGCATCTTCACGCCCCAGCACATCCTCGACAGCAAAGCAGTCCGCCAGACCAATCGCTTCCAGCGTGATATGCGCCAACTCCCGCGCATTGCGGGTCAGGATGCCCAGGCGATAGCCCCGCCCGGCCAATTCACGCACCAGTTCCACTGCGCCGTCTGCGGCAACCGAGCCAACGGCCAGCGCCCGCTCATGCTCCAGCAACCATGCATGCTTGGCCGCCGCCACCTCTGCCGGCAACGCCGCGAGGTGGGTGAGAATGTCATCCTCGGGCGGAATCTCCAGCGCCACGCGAATGGCCGCAAAATCATGCACGGCCACCGTGAGGGTGCCGTCCATATCAAAGACCCAGTGCTTAACGTCCGCCAGGCTCATGCCCAATCCTTGCGATGGCGAATCAAGCCTTCCTGGGTGACCGAAGCCACCAGTTGCCCGGCGCGGTTGTACACGCTGCCCCGCGAGAAACCACGCGAGTTGCCGGCCCACGGGCTGTCCATCGCGTACAGCAACCAGTCATCGGCGCGCAGGTCAGCGTGGAACCACAGCGCATGGTCGAGGCTGGCGACTTGCATGTCTTTTTGCCACACCGTCTTGCCGTGGGGCAGCAGCGAGGTGGTCAGCAGACCGAAGTCCGACGCATAGGCCAACAGGTATTTATGCAGCGCCGGCGAGTCGGCCAAGGCACCGTCGGCCCGGAACCACACGTACTTGACCGGGTCGGACGGTTGCGGGTTGAACGGGTCTTTCTCGGTGACCGGGCGCACTTCGATGGGCTTGGGGCACAGCAACTTTTCGCGCATGTGCTCAGGGATCAGGTGCGCGCGCTGTTTGGTCAGCTCCAGTTCCGACGGCAGGTTCTCCGGGCCAACGACCACCGGCATGGTGGTCTGGTGCTCGAAGCCTTGTTCGTCGTACTGGAACGAAGTGGTGCAGGTAAAAATCGGGTTGCCCTTCTGGATCGCGGTGACGCGGCGCGTGCTGAAGCTACCGCCATCGCGCACACGGTCTACCGAATACACCACCGGCAATGCGGCGTCGCCGGGACGCAGGAAATAACCATGCAAGGAATGCACGTGCCGCGCTTCTTCTACGGTCTGGCTGGCAGCCGACAACGACTGGCCGAGCACCTGGCCGCCGAACAGTTGGCGAAAGCCCAGGTCCTGGCTGCGGCCGCGAAAGAGGTTTTCCTCGATCGGCTCCAGGGTCAGCAAGTCCACCAGATCTTCCAATACTTGGCTCATAGAGCAACTCCTACAACAATCGATAGGGCATTCCGGGCTGCTTATCCGTGCAGCGTGTCCAACCATTGGGCGCGGGTGATGCGGTACAAAACATGATGGCGCAGCGGGTCATCGGCTGCGACCTTGGGGTGTTCAAAATCTGCCTGGGGATCGTAATGCATACCGATGGCCTGCATGACTTTTTGTGATGGCAGATTGGTTTCGGTGGTGAAGGACAGGATTTCATCCAGTTGCAGCCGATCGAAACCACAGCGCAGTGCGGTCCAGGCTGCCTCGCTGGCGTAGCCCAGGCCCCAGTGCTCACGGGCCAGGCGCCAGCCGATCTCGACGGCCGGCACAAAGTCGGCTTCGAAATTGACATTTTGCAGCCCGGTGAGGCCGATAAACTCGCGCGTGTCCTTGCGCTGCAAGGCCCAAAAGCCAAAGCCGTATTCGGCAAAATGGCCGCGAATCCGCCCAATCAGCGCGGCGCTTTCCAGATGGCTCAGCTTGGCCGGGAAATAACGCATCACCTGCGAGTCGGCGCACATGCGCGCAAATTCCGGCAGGTCGCTGTCGCGCCATTGGCGCAGCACCAGACGTGCGCTTTCCAACTCGAGTATCGGCTCCATGGGTCCCCTCCCTTGCCATGTGCGTGAGTGTACAGCGCTGGTAAGATCCTTCGCAGGTTCCCGTCAGAAAATCCCATGCCATTGCCACTGATCTACCACGACGACTACAGCCCCGAGTTCCCAGCGGACCACCGGTTCCCTATGGATAAGTTTCGCCTGTTGCGCGACCACCTGGTGGACAGCGGCCTGACCGAGGACAGCCAACTGCTGCGACCGGAGCTGTGCCCGGCAGAGATTCTGGCCCTCGCCCATGAACCTGGGTATATCGAACGCTACATGAGCGGCGAGTTGTCCCGCGAAGACCAACGCCGCCTTGGCCTGCCCTGGAACGAAGCCCTGGCCCGACGCACTGTGCGCGCGGTCGGCGGCTCGATACTGGCCGCCGAACAGGCGCTGGAACACGGCCTGGCCTGCCACCTGGCGGGTGGCACTCATCACGCCCATTACGATTACCCGGCCGGCTTTTGCATCTTCAACGACCTCGCGGTGATCAGCCATTACCTGCTGGCCAGCGGGCGGGTCAACCGCATACTGATCTTCGACTGTGACGTGCACCAGGGCGACGGCACCGCACGCATCCTTCATGACACGCCGGATGCAATCACCGTGTCGCTGCACTGCGAAAAAAACTTCCCCGCCCGCAAGGCCCAGAGCGACTGGGACATCCCGCTGCCCATGGGCATGGGCGATGCCGACTACCTCAAAACCGTGGACGACGCGCTCAACTACCTGCTGCCGCTCTACCAGCCGGACCTGGTGCTCTACGACGCCGGTGTCGATGTGCATAAAGATGACGCCCTCGGTTACCTCAAGCTGACAGACGCAGGCGTCGCCGCGCGTGATGAAAGCGTGATGCGCCACTGCCTGGGTCGCGACATCCCGGTCATGGGCGTGATCGGTGGTGGTTACAGCAAGGACCGCCCTGCCCTGGCCCGCCGCCACGGCATCCTGCATCACAGTGCACAGCGGGTGTGGACGTCATCCGGTTGTCATTGAAGTGTGGGCGTTACCCACAATGCCTGTGGAACGGCCTGTGGATAACTTGAGCGTAAGGGCCTGAAAGCGAGTAACCGCATGGCTTGTAGGAAAGTGTACGTTTTTTGATCAGGCAGTGATGCCGACGTCGGGTAGAATGCTCGGCCTATTCAGCGACCGTAGCCTTGCCCATGCCTCAGACACCGTCTCAACACGTCACTATCATCGGCGGCGGCCCTGCCGGGCTGATGGCCGCTGAAGTCTTGAGCCAGGCGGGCGTGCAGGTTGACCTGTATGACGGCATGCCGTCGGTGGGGCGCAAATTCCTGCTGGCGGGCGTGGGCGGCATGAACATCACCCACTCCGAGGCGTACCCGGCGTTCCTGTCGCGCTATGCCGAACGCGCACCCCAGATGGCGCCGTTGCTGCGAGGGTTTGGTGCCGAGGCGTTGTGCGAATGGATTCATGGCCTGGGCATTCAAACCTTTGTCGGCACCTCCGGGCGCGTGTTTCCTACCGACATGAAGGCGGCGCCTCTGCTGCGCGCCTGGCTCAAGCGCCTGCGCGACCAAGGCGTGGTTATCCACACCCGCCATCGTTGGCTGGGCTGGACGGCCGACGGTGGTTTACTTATCCACAGCCCGGAGGGTGAGAAAACTGTCCACAGCGATGCAGTGTTGCTGGCCTTGGGCGGTGGCAGCTGGTCGCGCCTGGGCTCCGATGGCGCCTGGCTCAAATTGCTGGAAGACAAAGGCGTGCCCTACGCGCCTCTGCAACCGAGCAATTGCGGCTTCGAGGTGTCAGCCTGGAGCGAATTGATGGTCAGCAAATTCGCCGGCGCGCCGTTGAAAAACGTCGCCATCGGCCTAGGGGATGACAAGCCTCGGCTGGGGGAATGTGTGGTCACTGCCATGGGTATCGAGGGCAGTTTGATCTATGCGCTGTCGGCACCGATTCGTGAAGCAATCAACCGCACGGGCTCAGCCACCGTGCATATCGATCTGCTGCCAAGCAAGCCGTTGGACAAAGTCCAGGCTGCCTTGGCCAAACCGCGTGGTTCGCGCTCGATGAGCAAGCATTTGCACAGCCAGTTGGGGTTGGATGGGGTCAAAGCGGCGCTGTTGCGTGAGTTGGCACCGGCGGAGCATTTCAATGATCCGGCGCAGTTGGCGGTGGATATCAAAGCATTGCCGCTGACCTTGATAAAAACCCGGCCGATGGATGAAGCCATCAGCACGGCCGGTGGCGTGCCGTTCGAGGCGCTGGATGAGCGGTTGATGCTCAAGCAATTGCCGGGCGTGTTTTGTGCGGGGGAGATGCTGGATTGGGAAGCGCCGACCGGCGGCTACCTACTGACAGGGTGCTTTGCCAGCGGGCGAGCGGCTGGGCGAGGGATGTTGGAGTGGCTTAAGCACTGAGGTCTGTAGCGAACTCAAAGCCGCCTTCGCGAGCAAGCCCGCTCCCACACTTGGAATGCATTTCAAATGTGGGAGCGGGCTTGCTCGCGAAGAGGCCCTCAATAACGCCTCAAATCTTATTTTTTCTTACGCGGCCCAGTATTAAACACCGGCACCTTACGCACCGGCTTGATCGACGGCTCAGCCGGCGCTGCATCCCCACTGTCCACCCACTTACCCAAATTGCGCTTACCGCCGCCGCCGCCCGACGCCTTAGGCTTCTTCGGTTTCTTCGGCTTCTTCACCACTTGCCCACTGGCATCGGTATCCGGTACGCGGTGCTCAGGCTCGAAATCCGCCTCCATCTTGCGGGTCAGTGTCTGACGCGTCAGCATCTCGATGGCTGACAGCATGTTCACTTCATCGGCACACACCAGGGAAATTGCCTCACCGGTGTTGCCCGCGCGGCCGGTACGGCCGATACGGTGGATGTAGTCCTCGGCCACGATCGGCAAGTCAAAGTTGACCACCAGCGGCAAGTCTTCGATATCCAGGCCACGGGCCGCCACGTCGGTGGCCACCAGAATCTGCACGTCGCTGGATTTGAAACGGTCCAGTGCGCGCTGGCGGGTGGCTTGGGGTTTGTCGCCGTGGATGCCGTCGGCATTGATGCCCAGGCCTTGCAGCTTATCCACCAGCGCATCCACGCCATTACGGGTCTTGGCGAACACCAGCACCTGCTTCCAGCGGCCTTTGCGCATCAGGTGCACAAACAGCTCTGCCTTGCGCTTCTTGTCCACCGGCACCACCCATTGCTTCACGGTGTTGGCGGCGACGTTGCGCGGGCTGACTTCGACGGTCAGCGGGTCATTGAGCATCTGCCCGGCCAGCAGGCGGATCTCATCGGAGAAGGTCGCGGAGAACAGCAACGTCTGGCGCTTTTTCGGCAGCATGCGGTAGATGTTCGCCAGCTCTTCGGAGAAGCCCAAGTCGAGCATGCGGTCGGCTTCATCCAGCACCAGGGTTTGCAGCTGGTTGAGTTTCAGCGCGTTCTGGCGGAACAGGTCGATCAGGCGGCCAGGCGTGGCCACCAGAATGTCGACGCCCTTGCGCAGCTTCATCATCTGCGGGTTGATGCTCACGCCGCCGTACACCGCATAGGTGGTCAGCGGCAGGTGTTGGGCGTACTCGGCGACACTGGCGTGAACCTGCTCGGCCAGCTCGCGGGTCGGGCACAGGATCAGCGCGCGCGCCGAGTTGGCGGCGACTTTCGGCCCTTCCATGGTCAGCAATTGCAGGAGCGGCAGGGCGAAACCGGCGGTCTTGCCGGTGCCGGTCTGGGCCGCGGCCATCAGGTCTCGACCGGCCAGCACCGCCGGAATGGCTTGCGCCTGCACCGGCGTCGGGGTCTGGTAGCCAAGCGTCTCAAGGGCGCGCAGCAAGGGTTCGATCAGGCCAAGGGTGGCGAAAGTCATGTGTTTACCGTAGGAAAAATTCAGCGCATAGGCGTATGCGCGGCAGTTTACCTTATTTCCGGCTTCGGCTTTCGCCACTGGGGCAGGCTGATCAACAGCACGGCGCTGATGATCACCAACATCGCCAAGGCTTCTTCCATGCCGATGGTCTCGCCGACGAACACAATGCCCAACAACACCGCGACGGCCGGGTTCACATAGGCATAGCTGGTCGCTGCCGCCGGGCGCACGTGCTTGAGCAGGTACATATAGGCATTGAAGGCGATGATCGAGCCAAACACGGCCAGGTACGCCAAGGCCAGCCAGCCCTCAACCGGCGGGATGGAATGCAGTCGCTCACCGGTCAGCGCACTGCCCACCAGCAACAAGACACCCGCAATCATCATCTCGGCCGCGCTGGCCATGGCGCCCGGCGGCAGCGGCAAATGCCGGCTCCATACCGAACCGAAGGCCCAGGAGGCGGCGGCAAACAGTAGCAACATGGCACCCGTCGGGCTCGATTGCAGGTTGGAGCCCATGTTAAGCATCGCGATGCCGATAATCCCCAGCACCACCCCGGCCCACTCCAGACGTGTATTGCGCGCGCCCCAGAAATACCCGCACAACAAGGTGAACAACGGCACCGTCGCCACCGCCAGCGCGGCCACACCGGAGGCCACCCCCGTGTGCTCGGCCACCGTCACCGCGCCATTACCAAAGGTCAGCAGCAAAATGCCGATCTTGGCGGCGGCCTTCCACTGCACCCACGTCGGCGCAGGCGCCCCGCGCCAACGCAAATAACCATACATCGCCAACCCCGCCACCAAAAATCGAATCCCGCCCAGCATCAGCGGCGGCCAGTATTCCACGCCGATTCGAATCACCAGATAGGTAGAACCCCAGATCACATACAGCGCAAAAAAGGCGGCGATCAACGGTAAGGGAAAGCGACGTGGGCCAGGCATTGGGTAGCTCTGCGGCAGGAAATTGGAGGCTTATTCTAGAAAAGCAGCACGCTAAACATAAGTTACAAAACCTGTTTAAAGCGCCCATACACTTTTCAAAGCATGGTTATGAAGGCTATAACCCGTGGATTCGAAAGCCACGCATGACCGGAGCCTTATCATGGACAAATACGACCGCATGCTCCTCAGCGCCCTGCTTAAAGACGGACGCGCTTCCTATGCCGAACTGGCCCGCACGGTAAACCTCTCCGCGCCGGCCGTGGCCGAGCGCGTGGCCAAGCTGGAAGCCAGCGGCGTAATCACCGGGTATCAGGCCAAGGTGGACCTGTCCAAAATCGGCTTGCCGATCCAGTGCACGATCGAACTGCGCTTGACCAACAACGGCAGCCAGAAAGTGTACGACGCACTGGCTGAAATCCCTGAACTGACCGAATGCCACCGAGTGACGGGCGACCCGTGCGTGATCATGCAGGCGGCGGTGGGGTCGATGCCGGAGCTGGAGAACCTGATCAACCGGGTGGCGAAGTTCGGGTTCAGCAAGACCTCGATTATTTTGTCCAGCGCGATAGAGCGGCGGGTGCCGTTGGGGCAGTTGGAGGCCAATGGGAAAAATGGCGGCTGATACACCGCCATCGCGGCGATGCGGCGACCCGACAAGCCCGCTCCCACAGTAGATTGCATCCAGCCCTGGCGAGCTCGGTCAAATGTGGGAGCTGGCTTGCCTGCGATAGCGTCAGCGGCCTCACTGCAAAATTGAGCGCTGAACGATCAAGTCGACAATCTGCTTGATGCTCGTGATGTGATCCCAATCCTCCTGAGTCGCCTGCAGGTTGAATTGCCACTTGATCTGCATGACGAAGCAGGTCAAATCGTCATCGATGATCTTGAAGTCATGGATGAAATCCGTATTTTCCGTCACTTGGCTTCGGTCAATAAAACCAATGATATCGACGAACAGTTGGATCACTTTTTCTGTGATCTCGGCTCTGGTAGGGCTACCTTCCACTTCTCGCCTCATAGGCACACTTACCAATACTGATTAAGTCAAAAACGGCTAACCCCACAGCAACGAAGGGAATGCCCCGCCCAATAATGCCAAATACCCGGACGGTGCCAAACGTTGCTTTTGCCATCCTAGCCATTGTTGGTTGCCTGATCAGTGTACGAGGGAAAAAGCGCATTCCAATGAGGCTGGCCAGGTTCGTCGTTTTACTGGAGCCAACGTGGACCCAAGTTCCCACGGCGATTTTGCTGATCGGTATGCCCGCCGCGCCAGTAAGAGCCGTTGCCGCCGTCAAACCGTAGTGTTGCTGTGTACATTTCCAGAGGTCGTCAACAGTGGTGTCAGGCACAGTGGAGTCCGCCTGAATGGGCCTGAGTAACGTGTAACTGGCGCCATGAGTCCAACCTGGCGAATGAGGTAAAAGCATGACTGCCGGGCAGCTTGTCATTGTGTTTCCCAAATGAAACGCCATGCTGGAAGTTGAGCCGAAATCGATGCCATTTTGCGCGAGTTCAAATTGGCTTTGCATGATTGCGGTGTGTAGATCGCTTTCCTGCATGACGTAGTTCCTTTACGTAAATGACAGGCGGGATGTTAGGTCGCAGCAAAGGGCGATGGAGGGGCGGAGGGAAAAATCAGAAAGGTCCGACAGTGCAATAGGGACTCCCCTACTGACTATTCAGAAAGAGCGTAAAAGGCCCCACAAACAGCTGATGTTTTAGTGGCCAGCAAGACTGATCCCTTTTATTTGCGGGAGGTTTCCGAGCGCCATTTCACGCCTTGTTCCGGCTGAATTCCGCCGCTAGTCTTCACCACGTCATCGGCCCTTCGGTGACCGGAAGTGCAAGCCGAAATTGGCGGAAGGAGAGCGTCAAAAGTCCCGGAGATTCAACATGGTCAAAGCAACCTCTGCTTCAACTGATACCCAGACAAACTTCCTCAGCGAAGACGCCCTACTCAACCGCCGAGCCATCGACTACTACCTCAAAGCTTCCGCCCCGGACGCGCCCAACTTTGTGCTGAATGACAACCTGAGCTTCGAAGACGCCCTCGCCCATGCGGCCGACTTGCTGCATTGCGCGGTGGAGACGGCGCACGGGTCGGCTGAGGCGATGAATCCGCAACAGCGGGCGGTGATGCATTTGGTAGGGATGGCGAAGGACGTGGTGGGTCGGGCGTTGGAGTGTGTGCAGCCGCGATAGGCACCGCATAACTCATGTGGGAGGGGGCTTGCTCCCGATTACAGTGTGTCAGTCACTGGATGATTGGCTGACACACCGCTATCGGGAGCAAGCCCCCTCCCACATTTGAAACGTCTGTGTTCTTGGGCGGGTGGCCGGTTTAGAACCCGCGATGCTTCTTCAGGTGTTCATTGATCTTCGCCGCCGGCACTTTCTGCAAGGTGCACAGCAGGTCGTGGGACAGTTCGCGCAACCCATGCGTACCGCGCAACTGCTCGGCCAGGTGCGCCGTGAGGTTGGCCGCCATCTCCGCATCCGCCATCGCCCGGTGAGCCTTGCCGGTGTGGGGCAGTTGGGCGTAGCTGTTGAGGGTGCCGAGTTTGTGGTTCGGCGCCGCCGGCATCAGGCGACGGGCCAGCAGCAGGGAACAGGCGAATTTTTGCAGGCGGGTGCGGCGGATCAGGCCCAGTTCGAAGTCCCAGAACTTCTGGTCGAACGCAGCATTGTGCGCCAGCAGTGGCGTGGTGCCGACGAACTCGTTGACTTCATTCATCACCCGCTCGGCCGGAGGCGCGCTGCGCAACATGGCGTTGCTGATGCCGGTGAGTTGTTCGATAAAGCCCGGCACACGCACGCCGGCATTCATCAGGCTCTGGTAGCGGTCCACGATCTGGCCGCGCTCAAGGATGACCACCGCGATTTCCGTAGCCCGGCAGTGGCTGCTCGGGGTGATGCCGGTGGTTTCAAAGTCGATGACCGCTATACGTTCCAAACCTGTTCCAACTCCGTCTATCAATTTAGTGGGCCGCCGCGCTTATTTGAGCAGCAGCGCGCCTTCGATCGGCACGTAGCGGCTGGCAGCGCGTATCAGCGAGTTGGCCGTCAGGCCCGGCACGCCGTAGGCCACGGCTTCGACACCATGCTTTTGGATGATGCGGTCGAGCAGCATGTCGAAATCACCGTCGCCGGAGGCCAGCACCACTTCGTCGACGTGGTCGGCGGCGTCCATGATGTCGAGGGTGATGCCCACGTCCCAGTCGCCTTTGGCCGAGCCGTCGGCGCGCTGGATGTACGGCTTGAGTTTTACCGTAAAGCCCAGGTTGCGCAGGATCTGCTGGAATTGCTGCTGCTTGCTGTCGCCACGGTCGATGGCATACGCATACGCCTCGACGATCTGCCCGCGCGCGCTGATGTCAGCCCACAGGGCGGCGTAGTTGAAGTGGCAGCCATACGCCTGGCGCACGGTGTAATAGAGGTTTTGTACATCGGCGAACACCGCAATTTTCTTCACCGCACTTCCCCATGGCTGCCGCTTGGACCTCGAACGCAAAGGTCCGCAAAGGCGCCAGTATGCCAGCCATGGGAAAGTTTCAGCGAAAAATCAGCCTGGGGCGACGAAGCGCCCCGGTTGAGTGCGGGTCAGACGAAGGAGTCGTCGTCGCCAAAAGAGGAGGAATCGTCGGAGTAGTCGCTGTCAGCGAAGCTGTCGGAGGCGTTGTCACTGCCCCAGTTGTCATTGCCGGCAAACTTCTGGTCGTCGTTGCCCCAGTTGCTGTTGTCGCTGGCAGGCGCCGGCTCTTCGCGGATGATTTCTTCCACCACTTGCGGCTGTTGCGAGTTGTGGTTGAACAGGCTGCTGATGCCTTCGGCCAGCATTACGCCACCCGCCACACCGGCGGCGGTTTTCAGCGCGCCACCGAGGAAGCCACTGCCAATGGGCGCAGCAGGCGCTTGTTGCGGCTGTTGGTAGTTCTGCTGCGGCGCACCGTAGTTCTGCTGTTGCGGCGCGGGCTGGCCGAATGATGGCCGCGCCGGCTCACGCCAGCCGCCACCGGAAGACGTCGGGGCGCTTTGCGCAGGCTGGGCGTCACGGGAACTGCCGCCAAAGATGCTCGACAGGAAACCACCGCTGCTCTGCGCAGGCTGCGCCGCCTGGGATTTGGCTTGTTGCAACTCGTCCTGCAATTGCTGGATCTGTTGCGCCTGTTGCTTGTTCTGCGCGTCGAGGCTCTTGATCGCGTGCTCTTGCACCAGGATCGACTGGGTCATGTAGTACCCGGCGGCCGGTTGGCGAGTCATGTGCTCCTTGATCCGCGCTTCGGCCAGGGCGTCGCGGGGGGCTGAGTCCGTTTCGGCTTGCTGCAACCGTGAAAACAGTCCATCGATCAGGGTTTGCTCTTCGCTGTTCATGGCGACCTCGTTAGATTGCCGGTAGAAATCATGGGCCTGCCCAGGGTCAGGCAAGCTACGTAACAGTTATGGGGCTGTTACTAGACGTTTCAATGGTCTTTACGAAAGGTTTACGTTTGCTTACCTCTCGTCATGATCGGTTAAAGTGTTGGCCTTGCTTTTAGGCCTGTGATGAACCTGATGAATCCGTTAGAAGTATTGCGCGACTCTTTCCGTTTCACCCAACGCAACCTGGGCGCCATCGTCCAGCTGTGCCTGCCGCTGGTGATTCTCGAAGCCCTGCTGCAACAGGTGCTCGACCACACGCTGGGCCCGGATGCCTTCCCCGGCTACAGCGTGGTGGTGGGGTTGTTGGTGTACCCGCTGTACACAGGCGCCTTGATCCTGTTTCTGGACGCGCGCACCCGTGGCGAGTCGCCGAGTACTAAAGACGTGTGGGCCATGGCCCTGACCCTGTGGCCACGCTTCGCCCTGCTCACGGCCATCAGTACGCTGCTGATATTGCTGGGCCTGTCGTTGTATTTCCTGCCGGGCCTGTGGCTGATGGTGGTGCTGGCGTTTGCCGAGTACCTGCTGGTGCTGCGCGGCCTGTCGGCGCTGGAGGCGATGAAGGAAAGTTTTCGCCTGACTCGCGGGCATTTCTGGCGAATTCTGGTGTGCCTGCTGTGCGTGATGACGCCACTGTGGCTGCTCAAGGGCGCCAGCGTGGCGGCGTATCCCCATCCCGCGCCGCTGCTGGGCGTGCTGATCGACAGCGCCCACAGCTTCCTGCAATTGTTTACCAGCGTGGTGCTGTTCCGTTTATTCATGCTGATCGGTGGCGACGCCGACGCGCGGTGATATGCTCCGTGCCACCTCTGAAACGCTATAAGCCGAGCCAATGACCCGTTTATTGCGCATCACCCTGTTGAGCCTGTTGATCATCGCGGGCCTGCTCACGGCACTGATCTACAGCCTGACCTGGCGCCCCGCCGACAAGCAAACCCTGCCCGTGAGCTGCGTCGCGCCCCGTGCGCCGACCCTGCTGCCCGGGCAGGCGCTCAAGGTCATGACCTGGAACGTGCAATACCTGGCCGGCAAGAACTACGTGTTCTGGTACGACACCGCAGACGGCAGCGGCCCGGACGACCGCCCGACCGTGGAAGACATGGCCTCGAGCCTGGACGAAGTGGCCCGGGTGATCCGCGACGAACAACCCGACATCCTGCTGTTGCAGGAGCTCGACGAAGGCGCCAAATCGTCCCACTACCAGGACCAGGTGGCCCTGCTTCAGGAACGCCTGGTCGACCTCTACCCGTGCAGCGCCCAGGCCTTCGACTGGAAAGCCGATTTTGTGCCCAACCTGCATATCTTCGGCAGCGTCGGCCGCAAACTGGTGACCCTGAGCCGTTACCAGATCGAACACGCCGAACGCCTGCAACTCCCGGTGTCGCCGGCCAACTTCATCAGCCGCCAGTTCCAACCCAGACCGGCCTTGTTGCTGACCTATTTGCCGCTGAGCGATGGCGGCCAACTGGCGGTGCTCAATACCCGGCTGGATGGCGACATGCCTGGGCGGTCGGCAGTGCAAGCACAAGCGAAAGCCACGGTGAAGTTGCTGGACAAGTTCGAAGGCCGTGGCACGCCATGGCTGATCGGCGGGGACTTCAACTTGCTGCCATTGGGGCAATTCCTGCGCCTGGACGCGGTTAAGCGCGGCCAGTATTCGCCGGACAGTGAGCTGCATTTGCTGTGGGACAAATACCCGATGATCCCGAGTAACAGTGAATCCAGTGGAATTGACCGTGAGAAATGGCTGACGAATTTTCCGAATGATCCGAGCGTAGAGGGTCCGGATCGTACGTTGGATTATCTGTTCTACAGCCCTCGGATCAAGCGGGTGGAGGCTAAAGTGCGGCAGGCGGATACGTTGCGCATCTCCAATCACTTGCCGGTGATTGCCCGCTTCCTGCTGCCGGCTGCGCAATAACCAACACCTAAACCTCTGTGGAAAGCTGGCTTGTGTGGGAGCTGGCTTGCCTGCGATAGCATCGCCTCGGTGAACCCGATAGACCGAGTCGTCTGTATCGCAGGCAAGCCCGCTCCCACATTTGATCTCCACACGACCTACTTGCGGGGTTTGATCCGGGCGGTTGGTTCGGCCACCAACGGGTCATCCGGCCAGTAATGCTTCGGATAACGCCCCTTCAAGTCCTTCTTCACCTCGACATACGTGCTGCGCCAGAAGTTCGCCAGGTCCTGCGTCACCTGCACCGGCCGTCGCGCCGGGGACAGCAGGTGCAGCTTGACCACCTGGCGCCCACCGGCAATGCGCGGCGTGTCCGCCAGGCCGAACAACTCCTGCAAGCGCACCGCCAGAATCGGTGGTTGTTCGCTGTAGTCCAAACGCA
This sequence comes from Pseudomonas sp. UBT, assembly GCF_050915955.1. Classification (NCBI taxonomy): domain Bacteria; kingdom Pseudomonadati; phylum Pseudomonadota; class Gammaproteobacteria; order Pseudomonadales; family Pseudomonadaceae; genus Pseudomonas; species Pseudomonas sp. UBT. The sequence continues at coordinate 882,968 of NZ_CP168079.1, forward strand.
CCGAAGAGCCCGACGGCACTTTCACATGCTGCGGCGCCAGCTCGTCCAGGCGTTGGGGCAGCGGCCAGGGCAGCAGGTTGTGCAGGAAACTGGAAATATCCAGGTTGGCGAAATGGCTCAGGCGCGAGACTTTGCCCAGATACGGCATCAGCCAGTGCTCCAGGCTGGCAAGCAACGCCTTGTCACTGATGTCGGGCCATTCGCTGGTTTTACCGGCGTCCAAGTGGCGCAGCAGCATGACGCGGGCCTGCCATTGGCGCAGTTCAGGCGTCCACGGCAGCAGCTCCAGGCCTTTGCGGCGCACGAGGTTGACCAGTGCCTGGCTGCGGGCGGACTCGTCCAGCCCCGTCAATGGTTCACGGCTCAGCACCAGTTCGCCGACTTTGCGCTGGCGTTCAGCACGCAAGACGCCTTCGCGTTCATCCCAATCCAACTGGTCGACGTTGCGCACTTGCTCGGCGAGCACCGTGTCGAACAGCGCCGGATCGAAGTCCGACGCGAGGTAGATGCGTTCTTCACGCTGGCCCTGCCGGCTGCCGAGGTCGGCGATAACCAACCAAGGTTGTTTCATCAGGCTGTCGGCTTCGGCGAACAGCGCGGCGCGGCCGTTGGCCAGGCGGTACTCGGCGCCACCGGGGCGACGTTGCTGGGCGACACGGTCCGGGTAGGCCAGCGCCAACAAGGCGCCGAGCCAGCGCGGGTGGTCGGGGTCGGCCACGGCTTGAATCGCCGGGCCGCGTAAATAGCCACGGTATTGCCGCGCCAGTTGCTTGGCCCGCTGCACGCCACCTTGGGTGCCGCGCGCACGTTCTTCACCGGACATCAAGGCCAGGCGGCTGTGCAAGTCAGCACCGCCACCGCGCAAGATATCGCGCTCACCTAACAGCGCGGCCACATCACACGCTGTCGACGCCAGCCCCAGGTCCTGCCCGCGCAGCAGCAGATGGGCGATACGCGGATGGGCCGGCAACTCGGCCATTTTCTGGCCATGGGCGGTCAGTTTGTCGTCATTCAAGGCGCCAAGGCGCACCAGCAGATCCTGGGCCTGGGCATACGCGGCAGTCGGCGGCACATCCAGCCACACCAACTGCGTGGGCGTGACGCCCCAGCGCGCCAACTGCAAGGCCAGGCCTGCGAGGTCGGCGGCGAGGATTTCCGCGCTGCCGTACGCAGCCAGACCTTCGTGCTGGTCCTCGGACCACAGGCGATAACACACGCCCGGCTCCAACCGCCCCGCCCGGCCGGCGCGCTGAGTAGCGCTGGCACGGGAAATACGCTGAGTGTCGAGACGGGTCATGCCGCTACCTGGGTCGAACCGCGGCACCCGCGCCAGCCCGGCGTCGATCACTACGCGCACACCGTTGATGGTCAGGCTGGTCTCGGCGATGTTGGTGGCCAGCACGACCTTGCGTTTACCCGCCGGCGCCGGGTCGATGGCGGCGCGCTGGGCATTAAGGTCGAGCTCGCCATGCAGCGGGCACAGCAGCACATCACTGCGATCCCCCAAAGCGTCGGCCAGTTGCTGGTTAACCCGGCGAATCTCCGCCTGCCCCGGCAAAAACACCAGCACGCTGCCGGTTTGGTCATGCAGGGCTTCGAGGATGGTCTGCACCACACGCGGTTCGATGAATTCACCGGACTGGTACGGCCGCCCCCAGCGCATCTGCACCGGGAACATGCGCCCTTCACTGCGCAGGATCGGCGCGTCATCCAGCAGCCCGGCCAGGCGCTCGCCTTCGAGGGTGGCGGACATCAGCAGGATTTTCAGCGGCTGTTCATCACGAAACAGGTCGCGGCCGTTCAGGCTCAGGGCCAGCGCCAGGTCGGCGTCGAGGCTGCGTTCTACGACATTGCCACTTGCACGGCTTTGTCAAAATAATGAAACTATAGATATCACAAGGACTTAAGGCAATCAGGACTGTGGAAAAAAAACTGACAATCATCAAAGGATCGCTTGCTCTGGTGAACTATCCGTTCACTACCCTCCCCCAAGACGTACTAGTCCTTATGACCCGCTCCTACGCCCCGATCGCCCTTGACGGGATGGGCCAGTTGATCAAGCTGTTCGATGCGTACTGCAACATCACGAAGACGGCAGTCACGTACGTTGGGATGTCTTCGCCAGGCTTTGAACGCACCATCCGAGGATTCTTGGGAGCTATGTCAGATGACGCCTTCGTAGACGTAACTCCTGCCCTTCGAACTTTATATGCCAGGGAATTCGTACGGCTCATCCACGAGATGTCAAAAGAGGTGCCTCTACTTCCAACTTTTGAAGGTAAGGACGGCTGGCCTAAGCCCAACGCCGGATACTGGGCTGTTGCCAAGGAAAATCTCGACGCCCATGCCGTCAGGTTCTGGAATGGCTGGCCTGTCGAAAGCGCAAACGGCAAGACCAGCTATATCTCATTCGCCAATCTTTGGATCTCGCACGGCCCGGAATTTACCGAGGAGGTATACAAAGCCCTATGCCAGTGGACAATCAAGATGCGGCGTCCAAGATGCAGTGAGTTCAGTGCATTTCTCAACTTTGTATCAGAGAGGGCTGATAGCTGGCCCGTCGAGACATTCAGAGATCCGATTCAGATCAAGCATCTCTTTTTGGGTTTCATGGTTTGGTATTTCAACGAACAACTTTCCCAAGGTAATGATCTTGCGTCGGCGACCAAGTCTTATGCCGCGTTCATCAACCTAGTCACATCAACAATGCTCGCTGGAGGTACTTGGGTTAAACCTTTTGCGGGCTCCTTGCCAAAGCCAAAAATCATGCATGTGGCAGGGGCGGACACCAATAAAAAGAAGAACAGTAAGGGCGAGGTCATCAAGGCCAAACTAATTACTGAAATTCCTTACCAAGTAACAGATACACAAGCCATCGAACTTCTGTTCAAGAAGATCAAGGCTGACAACGATATTCTCTACCGATGGGCCAATGCCAAAGCCTGGAAAACCTCGAACAACAAAAAAGCCAGAGACCGTCTAGCTAAGTCAGGAAATTCGGAAAAGATCATCTATGCGACACACTCTCAGCCTGAGGAACTCAATCCTGCTGACCTGTGCGCCGCCTTTAATAAGCACGGCTTTGACTACGTCAAAAGAGACTTCTCCAAGCGCTTCGGGAAAAATATCAATAGGGAGTTCCTAAACAGCTTTCTCAATGTTCCGACGCCAGATGATCTGTATCCATACAAGCTTCTCTTGGTACATGCGTACCCTTGTATTACGCAATCGTATATCGATAACTTAGAGCTTTATAACGAGCAGGGTCATCTCACTGGGTTCGTGAAACTGGAAGGATATTACCAGCTCACCGGCTACAAAGACCGGAAAGGGGGAAAGCTCAGTGAGATCAAGATCAAGCTGAAGCCTCGGGATGCTGTGCGGGTGAGGCAGTTGATCAGGGCTACGCAGCCCCTGCGAGAATATCTAAAGGCTCAAGGCGATGATGCCTGGCGGTATCTGTTCATCGCCTGCTCCCGCGGCCTGACACAACCGACGAAAATGACGCCGACGAACTGGAGCGCCGGCACACTGGCGACGCGCTATCAGCATCTTGCTGATGAATTCTCTGAATACCTAAAGCTTTCTCGGAAAGAGGTAGAGGAATACATCTGCCGGATCTCGATCACGTCACTGAGGGCAACCCGAGCGGTTCTCATCTATATCGAGAGCAACAGCATCACGGAGACGGCTAAGGCGCTGGGACATTCCGAGGTGTCGCCTGACTTATTGAGCAGCTATCTTCCTGAGCCGATCCTCGCATTTTTCCAGACCAGATGGATCCGAGTTTTTCAGAGGGGGATCATTTGCATGGCGATGAAGGACAGCAAGTATCTACTGAAGGTCTCGAATTTCCAGAGTATGGATGAGCTTCACACCTTCCTTGAAAACAATGCATTGAAGGACATCCCCGAAAGCATGCGTGACCCGGAAGCGTTGAAGAATCCGAATCTGGCCAATTCATCTGCCCGGGACAAAGAAGCCGCTGACCGGGTCGTCATCTCTCTGGATGTCGGAATTCTGACCGCCTTGCTCTCGATTGAGGAGGCAGTGCGCATCTCCGCGCGCCGCGATGAGATCAGTGCCAAGGCCCTATATTGGGCGAAACTTACCAACCTTCTGGTCAACGACATCACAGAAGGAAACGAGTTTGATCTCCAGGACTACCTGGCAACTGCACGTACCCAAATTGACTCTGCCCAGATGGAGAACCTGATCTATGCTGTTGCCGCCTGAACTCGCCTTTCTCTCACCACTGCTCAGGTCGCCTCGCGAGGAGTATAAGTCAGCAGTTTGGCTAATGAATGATTTCGATAGCCCAGTGTGGCTGTATTCTTTTGAGTACAAGAAAAGCCCCAAAGAGCTGGACTGGAACGTCATAATGTCTGACGGCAGTTCACTGCTTCACGAAAAAAACAAAGCGACTCTGGAAGGGTTTAGGTATTTCCTCACCTCTTGCACTCGCAACGACAGTGACACTGGTGAAACTAACGACCTTAAGGGGCAACAAGCAAGGCAGTTCTGGCGTGCCTGTCACATCATTGACTTCTTACTCCTCAATGACGCCAGGTACCAAATATGCAAGTATGGCCTGACCGGATTAACGGGCGGCAACCTTATTGAATTGCTGGATACATTCTCGAAGAATACCTCCATATCCGAGTCCGTCTACAAATGGACTCCGACACTCAGGGAATACTGCTATAAACTTCTTAAAGAGACCAGCGAAAGTGAGATTCTTGAGACCCTCAAGGCACGCCCTCAGCTTCTGATCCTGACTAACGAACAAAAAGACGAGGATGAATTGGGCATCCCGCTTGATCTTATCCCTCCGATCAGGGCTTGCTTGTACATAAACGGAATGTACGGAACCCCTCAGGTTGACTATGGTCATCAACCCAACACGGTGAAGATGTCTCAAGCCTTTTATCCACAGTCTCTGTGGGGCAAGAGTCAGTCCAAGACTGTACATCATATTTTGGGGTTCAACGACGATACGTCAATGTTCACTAGAGAGTACCCTGGAGTACCGGCACACACCGGCGCCAACTCGGTAATGCGCGACCAAACATACTTCGGCTATCGGTCGAGCCTGTATAACCTTGGCACCCTCCACGAGATTGGACTACCCGCCCCTCAGGTTTCAGCCTTAGTGGAGGCGGACGCCTATACCCCAAAACTTGGAACAAAGGGTCGCTTTAGAACCGTACCCTCTGACACCGTGTTCAAATCGATTCGCCATGCGATTGAATTTCACATTGAGCACGGGGAACAGATCATCAAGGGCTTTTGCCGGATTGCATTGGAATGCCAAAAACGGGACGTTGCTCCATCCACCCTGTCAGAGAGTGAAGTGAAAAGCATTGTTGGGCCTTACTTGGTAAACTTGGGCGTTTCGCAGTTGTCTTTGAGCTCCCGAATCATCGACACCAAGACGCTACGCGAGTCCATCAAGGGAGATAAGGCCGAATACTTCACCAAGCTGCGCAACAATGTAGGCCTTTACGACCTGCTTGCAACTTATGTAGGCGGAATTCAGTTGACGGTCGGCGTACTTATGGCCAGGCGCGTTAGCGAGCTTTATACGCTCAAAGCCAACAACTGCTTAAGCGAATGTGGCGACTGGCTGTACTTCGGCAATGCCAAGAGCAGCAAGCACCTGTTCGGCCATCGTCGCTCCGAAGCAAGACCGATCGAACCGATCGCCGGGGACATGATCAAGAACCTTATCAAAATGCAAAAGATCCTTTTGCGCATTGGGTACATCAAGTCTTACAAAACCCTTTTCGCACTTCCCCACATGCGTGGTCAGCGGGGCCTGATTGACACGGGTAATACGGCATACAACCGTAACCTGGATATCTTTTGCGATTATTTCGAAACGCCGCTTAACGAACTTGGCCAGCGCTGGTACCTGCGTCAGCACCAGATGCGTCGCTTCTTCGCGATGCTGTTCTTCTATTGTGGAAGCTTTTCCAACATCGATACGCTCAGGTGGATGCTAGGGCATACCAATATCAAGCATGTCTACAACTACATAACCGAGAGTACGGACGGTGCAATTCTCGCATCGGCTGCTGCGCAGCATGCAGCTGAAAACATCCACATCGGCAATACTGAAAACTTCAAAGAACTTGTTGAGCTGATCAAAGAGCATTATCAGACTGAAAACTATACTCTTATTGCTGCCGCTGAACTCGAAGATTACATCAGTGATCTGATGAGTGAAGGGATGATTGAAATCGAACCCGAATTCTTCTCCGATGCCGACGGCACCCACATGAAGATCGTCTCTCGCCTTAAGCACAAGGAGGCAGCATGACCGACAAGAAGCCTTCTCGCTCTGAAAGCGCCAGAGCGGGAGCTGTGGCGCTACAGCGCCTGCTAAGCCAAATCATCACCACCCCTCATGCATTTGCCAACGACGAGGCGGTAATTGCGGCCCTCAATACCCAAGGTGGCCTCGCGAACCTGGATCGAGAGGTGAAGGCAGATGGCGGAGATACGCTCTATACCTTTCCCACGAGCCTTAACACCCTCAAAAAATACAGTGAGGAAGTATTGACCGGTGGGTTCAATACACTGAATGCGCTTCGTGTGAAAGCCATAGAGTCCATCGAGCGCCATGAGCGAAAGAAAACCAAAAGCAACAAGCGCACCAGAGATGGGCTCAAGCTGAGGGTAGCTGACCACGAGCAAGAGCTTGATATGCTTCGTCAGACCAATTTCTTACTCCTTCGAGCGCTTCAGGAGTCGATGGGGCAGATCAAAAACATCAGCGTTGCGAATGAACCTTTAACTCGGGAAAAATGGGCATCTGATGCTATTGCAACACTCTTGGCCATCACAAGTCTGTGTATCCCCCCTTTCAACCTCACCGACATCCCGGCACAGCAAAAAAATACAACCTCGACGGTGACCGACATCAATGACTACCGCAAGTGAGTACTCAGATCGTACTTCCCAAAAGCTTTATACGCTTTTAGGTGAGCACAAAACGTTCGGCAGCTTCTCGGTTGATCGAATCCTGATGCGCGACGCCACGAACATCCCGTTTATGAGTTGGCCTAATGGCTCGCCATGCATTATTGGGAATCTGTTTATGCTCACTCTGTTTAACAGAAAGGGGCGTGGCGGAGGACGCGGCTTGTCTCGCTCAGGCGAAGGCGGTGGGACAATGGGGGACTATGCCGCCAAGCTTAGTCAGTTACTTCGTCTCTGCCACCGAGATGGTCGCGACCCAGTGATGATGAACGATGGCAATTTCGCGGACTATATCGATGAATTGCGAAAAGAAATTTCTCCTAAAAACCCGTCAGTCAATAAGCGTACCGAGGATTCAATTACTGAGATAGGGCGGGTATGGCTGGATTTTCTGGGGTTTGTAGGCCGCATCAATGGTTATGACGACTTCGTATCTCCTGAAGGTCGAATTCGCGCCGAGATGAAAACCTTCGAATTTGTTGACAGTTCTGGAAACAAATCTCGACGCAGTTACCTTGTTCACCATTCCTTCGGGCCACCATCGCGTCGCAAATCAAGAAACCCCATTACCACCGAGCAGATCATACTGCTAAAAGAAACATCAAGAAAATCAAACGAAACGAATTTCGTCAAGGCCAGGCGCTCATTATTAATTGACCTGCTTACAGACACTGGCGCGCGTCGCTCAGAGATTGCCAATCTCACTATCGACGACGTAAAGAAAGCCAAGGCAATGGAGAAGCCGACCTTATCAATGACCACATTGAAGAGAGGCGAACCGGTAATCAGACAAATACCTGTCACTCCTACACTGCTTCACCTTCTGGATACGTTCATTGAAAAGCAACGTAGAAATCTCATGAAGAAGATCTATAAGGGCGGAAAGGATCATCGTTTCTTTTTTGTATCGGAAACCACCGGAAGACCGCTATCTAGCAAAACGCTTTACAATGAAATATTAAAACTTAAAAGCCTATCCGGCATTGAGTCGCAGATTTGTCCTCACATGTTTCGCCACCGTTTTATCACCGAATACTTTCTTGACTTTATCAGACAGCATCACATCGACAATGTTGATGATTTCCGTCGAAACCTTTTGAACACAGAGATTTTCAAGACGGAAGTTATTCAGTGGACAGGGCACCTCAATCCCACATCCATCAATACATACCTGCACTTAGCTTTGAAGGCACTCGGTGATTATTCGGCTACGGTGACATCCATTCACATGAAGCGCGCCGTGGATGGATATTTCATGCGTGAAAAGGAACTGCGTCAGCGCCTAAAGGAGGGTATGGCTATTGAGGAATATCTGGTTGAGCTCGACCTGCTGCAATCGCTGTACGAAGAGGATCTCGCCGTCGCCGAGTCCAGAGAGAGCCCCCCTACATCCGCGAGTGTCTAGTGCATGGTTGGGTTGTAGTCGCCATGATGCCGTGAGACTGCGACGAAGCTTTGGCTGATGCATCCGGCATCAACTCATTGGCCGCTTGCCCTAGACGACCTCACTGAAACCTTGGATAGCTGACAGCTCGCCCATGCCACGTACACGGCCCCCTAACCTTCGGGTGGATGCGGATCGTTGCCGTACGAGTCCCAAGCAGGATTCTATTATCCTTACCGTGAATCAGAACTTCATCTTCTGGTTTTGAGCGATGGCACGCGCAGCCTCTGCGTTCTCCTGTTGTGTTCGGTGGTGCGAGGTGTCTTTGGCGTTAGCTTCGCCACGCACCGCCAAACCGTCTTCTCGCTCTGCTACATGCTGATTTTTGCCTTTACTTGCCATGCGACAGCTCATCGTTGAGAATTTATGTTGAGACTAGCAGGTGAAGCAAAAACACAGCATATGGCGTTATTTTTGCCAAAAAAAAATACATCATGTAGTGCTGACACAAGAGGCACTGGCCATCTTCGGCTATATGTCGGTTCCAGCCATCGTCGCGCGCTTGCTCAGCCTGACAGCATCGCCAAATCACCATCCATAAGGGCAGTTTCTACTTTGGGCATATCCTCTGCCAAGGCCTCGTCCCAGGGGTCGTACACAACCCCACGGATCGAGTGATACACAAGGCTATTGCGCACGTACTCAATACGAGGCGCATCGGATGACTTGGCACCTCTGATACCCACTCCCCCCTTGAACCGCCACTTCATCGATTCTGCAGCACACGCCACGTGCGAGAACAGCACAATATTGGTTCCCGATTCCTTCTGCACCGATTTGAAGATCACACCATCAATCCTTGGATCGCGGTGAGTCGCCAAGTACTCGGCGATGACCTGTGTTGTCAGATAATCTCTCTCCAGACCGGGGAGAACGGGACGCGTGATCTCGCCGTGCAGGTACCTGAGGAATTCCCTTCGACCGGCTTTTGCAAAGTACTTGGGATCGAAGAAGCTTGGCTCAGGCCCCAGATCCGCCATCTCAAACCGCCCGAAGTCCAGCAGCCTAACCTCCCTGTTCAACCTGAATTCGCCGCTCACGACAGTGCCACCCACAGGAGGGCGCAACTCCGCTATGCAGGTCAGACGTTCGAAAGCCCCATAAAACGCAGGGACACCAGTTGGGTTCATTCTTCCCTCACCCGCCTTGTCCTTCGGGGGCGCCGCAAGGTTACGCGCGGGGTTGGCCGTGATTTCACCGACACTTTCGGGCGTAATGCAGATGCGGGCACGGTAAATCGGAGGTGAATTTTCAGGCTTCAGATTCCGCACAACGGCGTGTTCGTCCGATGAGGCGGAGTACTCATCCAGACCTTCGAATAGCCAGTCCAGGAAAGCCTTTGCACTTTCGTTGAAGAAACGATTCCCGTGCTTCATCCCCTCCTGGAATTCGCCCCATTGGTGGCCAATATCATTCGGTCTGAACGGCAACCTGGAGTAGTTCATGTCATCGCTGTAAGAAGACAGCTCCCTGCATACCGCCCCGACGACAGGTTCGATATCGTCACACCCAAATACTTCGCTGACCCAGATGTCGATGCTCTCACCTTTCTGGTACTGCTCGGCGCCGTTGCCGCTCCAGCGAAAATCGACTTCACCTTCGTAGATGTAAAGCTGAAGGATCTTCTCCACACGGGTGACGATCTCAGTAAGCGGTATGCACTTGCGCTTCGAGGCACAAAGGCTGCAGGAGGTGGAGGTTCCTTTACGCTGGATCTGCCCGCCCAAGAACGGATCAATCACGCACTTGAAGCACACGTTTTTTACAGCCATGGCGATCTCATTATCCTTTAGCATAATGCTGGCGAAGTACAGGCATGTGGAAGCTGGGCATGATCGCTGATGATCATTCATAGACCAACACCTTGTTCGCCGCTCAATTGCGTGACTGATTGATTATCACCGCAAAGCCGACGGCGGAGGCTGCCCCATGAACATCGAAGGACAGGAGATCAAATGAGCTCGATCAAGGAATATTTCTTTGAGGTACAGCAGGAAAACTGCATCGAATGGATTCGCCAGCAGTACGGGATTGAGATCGATCCCGACGAGGATGAAGAGCATTGGGCGGAACTGGCCGGCGAGTACTCGGCCATGCTTGAGGCCGGAGAAGCTGAGTTTGAATGGCTAAATCGGCATTCGCATAGCGAGTTCTTCCATGAGTTTTCTGCTGAGCTGGCGACAGCTTCTAGTATGTTGACGCTTGGTAGCAGCCAGCATGCCGACACCCTGAGTAAGCTCGTCTACGCGCATGTCGTCACCCTGATGGAGGCGTTGATCAGCTCAGTCGTACGCAAGCTTATTGTGAGCGAGCAGATACTTCTGATGAACCTGGTAGCCGGATACAAGAAATTGAGCGGTATAACAGTCACCCTCAAGCAGATTGCTGAGGAACCTAAGGTCGTAGAAGTCATCGTCCTGAAAGCTCTATCCGAGTTGAGCTTCCACAACGTAGCGACGATCAATCAAGTACTACACGCCATGTTCGGCGAGCACATGAAAGGCCTTGGACTGAATGAAATCGGTCGCATCTGCAGCAAGCGTCACGACATCGTTCACCGCAACGGCAAGACTGTCGAAGACCAGCCCATCGAGTTAACCTCGCAGGAAGTGCAACAAGCGATCCGCACCATTAGTGAGTTTGCTGAAGATCTCAAAAGCCGGATCTACAACGCGTTCACTGCGAAAGATGCCGCTGAGTTTTAGTAGACCGGAGCCGGCTCAGCGGCGCGCGAGCCGTGGTGTGAGTAACAGTTAGGAGCTTGCAAGGTGCGTAGAGAATCCGGGGCGATTCATAGTGACCTAAAAGTATATGCAAATCGGACATCACATTTGGCTCGGTTTGGTTGCACTGGGAGCCTTGAGAGAGTACAGAGAGGAATCGAAAAATTATGGCTCAGCAATAATTATTCCTGAGCCATAATTTCGAATAAAGCCAATCGTGTGTAAAACACAGCCCAGAACAGATCGATGCGCGTCGTGAGGCTTTGACTCATCATTTCCCTGTGTATTCCCAATTCGAATCGGTTGGGACATTTGCCTGGCGCATCCCCACCCTACCTCAATTCCGCACCCATCACTTTTTCGTTAGCTCTGGTGGAGCATCGAAAAAGGCCTTGGCTTACTCGCCCTGGCTAAGGGTCGGCATGTGTAGTTAACCCTTTGGTAGCTGACCGTTCAGGTTCATCGAACTCAAGGCACAGCGTGCTAGCCAACACACGAGTTGTCTCCCCAATACTGAAGTTTTTCGCGAAGCCTCCAAGCATCTGCTTTGGATGCGATACCAGGCGGAATTGATACCCACGTCTTCCAGGTAAGGAACATATTTTGTCCGACAAGAGCTCGTCGAAACTTTTATCATGATGCAATATTGCCAGCATGCGACGTGAAAGATACTCTTAACAGATCAGTGTTATGCACGCGCGGCTTACAGGGACATTAGATTCATGATTACAGTTACGGAAAAACTAATTGGGAACATCGAGTTCTCCATTCGTGCAAATGCTGCACCATTTATTACATATATAATAGGCAATAACGGAACCGGCAAAAGCCGTCTACTGTCAAGAATCTGCGAAATATACGAAAATGACGAAAGTACTCGTATAAAGTCAATTCTATGTGTGAGTAATGGAATCAGCGATCGTTTCAGATTTACAAATGGGAACAAACGGCGATACCTAGGGGCCCGAGGCGTTGGCAATGCTATTTTTAGAAGCTCCCTTGATCGAGAGATCGCAAAATTCCTAGTTCATGGTATTAGGCCAGGGAAAATGGCGTTCTTGAACAAACTCTCAAATGCGCTTGGATTTCAATTTAAGCTAACCTTCCCACGTAATAAAAAATCGCCTGTAACTGCTGCAACGCTCGCAGACATGATTGACCAAAGAAAAATAAAAAATGTACCTCTAAACAAACTGATTAGTACGGAAGGCAGAATTTGGCTCGCAAAAATAGCTCGAGAAGGGATCGCAATAGAAAAAATAACGATCGAACAAGCAAGGGAGCTGACCATATTCCTCGACCTAAACCCTGAAGTCAGAATTACAGTATCAAACCAAGACTACTCCATATCCTTCAGCGAATTAAGCTCAGGAGAGCAAAACAGAATAGCCACCGCCTTAAAAATTATTGCACACGCCGAAAACAACACGTTAGTATTGATTGACGAGCCTGAAATAAGCCTCCATCTAAAATGGCAAATGGAGTTTCATGATTTTATATCCGGCATTATGTCCGCATATGAAAACTATCATGTTCTGATTGCGACACACTCTCCTGTAATCGTATCTCAAGCAGCAAAAGACACAACATCCGATGCGATCGTTGTATTAGAGTCACTTGATAACAAAACAATGAACTCGGACGCGCAGCTTGACCAAATGGATTTCCGCTCAAGAAACTCAAACGAAATTAAAAGTTTCGACGGACTAACGCTAGACTTGTTCGACATAGCCACCTACAACACGCCCACAATAGATTTTCGAATAGCAGATGCGATTTTGGGTGCCTCCGAGCATGGAAAACCAATAAAACCTGAAGTTGATAACCTTTTGGCTTTGCTCACTAAAGAAGGAGTGACAGAGAGCAAGAAGGCGACCATTAGAGAAGCTATAACGCTCATCAAACAACACTTCGGAAATAATAAACAATGATGACTCTAGCGGATAACCGCGCCAAAGCTGTACTTACTAGACTACTGCAGTTAGTAACAGATAAAAAAATAAGTGCCGTTGAAGCATGGGATTGCTTTTCAAATCCAAAAGAATCTTACAAATTCAAAAAACTCACTATAAAGATTCAAGAAAAGCAAGTTTACAGCATCAATTCTTTACGAGAGAATATTCAAAAAACACTTAGATACCAAATAAATAAACGATGCGCTTATTGCAAGCGCGTGATGGGTCAGCACGGCATGTCTTGGCATATCGAGCACATTTACGGAAAAACCAAGTTCCCAGAACGCATGTTCTTACTCTCCAACCTAACTTATGCCTGCATAGACTGCAACATGGTGAAAAACAATACAGTCGATCGCAAAAACCCGTTTGTATTTGATATTATTAATCCTAACGCCAAAAACTTTAAATATGGCGATCACATGAAATTCTTACAGCTGTCAACCGAAAGCATACATTTACTTAAGTATGCCCCATGCTCTGCCGAGGGCACAAACACTTATAACAAACTTAAGCTTAGTACCATTGAGCACCTAGAGGTTCTGAGCAGTCTTAACGAATCCGTTCGGCATATGAACGATCGTATTGATGAGCGGCTTGGAGAGCTACTTTTTGAAGGAGCTCATCCTGAGGTTGCGGATTTTTTGCATTCGCTAAAATCAAATATTGCTAAAAATTGAATATCACCACGAGCCATGCAATTTTATACACAAGCACCCGTATTACCTTCCCGCCCGCCATGCTTCGGGGCGTTATTGGACGCCGTGTAAAAACTTATGGCACAAGGCTCTTAAAGCGTAAGTAAGATCTAAGTTTTTTCTGAAATTTACTCCCATTCATCCAGTGAAATCATTATCACGCTTGTACCATACCCATCGCTGAAAATCGGTCTACGAATCGTGATTACCTTCTCGAGCAACTCATCAAAATTGTTCGTTTCTCGAGTAGCCGCCCAGAGTTCTTCAGTTACCATGCGGTCATGTCTTCACAGACCTAGAGATCAAATATTCAATCTTGGGCAGAGCCGAGGCGCTCGCCAGACCGAAGCAACTCAAGAAAGCTACGTCGCCCGTCCCCACGTTTGAAGCTACCAATGAGGTAATTTCCTTCTTGCGTCTCAAGAAGCCAAAAACGTCCTTCTTTCCATACCCTCTGAATTTTCTCCGTCCGAATGATTCCGCCATTGGCTGTTCGGTACGCGTCGTATTGCTGAAGGTGATCGAAAAACACACCAAGACACCTGTTCTCAATGATCACCGCATCGCTGATAAAGGCCGTGATGGCTACTGTGTATTTTCGAAAACTCGCCTGTACAAGACGACTCAGTTGAAAGTCGCTGAGATACTTACTATGAAATTCGACTTCGATGAGTTCAGGCATCCGGCCAAAGCTCCAAAATGACTCAAAATGACTCAAAATGTATTTGCGGCACCAATTGCTTAACCTGCTCTCATGGAAAAAGCGGCACCCACACTGGCTTCTTTCCTTAGGCCTGTTCCCCAAAGGAGGTAGACCGTACTTTTAGTTTCAAACATGCAGCTTTCCGTGAATGATTTCCCGAAGTTGCTGCGCACCCACATAGTCGGCTGGAAACGGCCCTTGCTGTCCAGGACTATCTCATGAGCGAAAAGCGTCGCGGGAAGGAGGCCGAGCATCGTCAGCTTGGCTTTCTCAGTAGGTGTCACTGTGAGGTCGATCAGGATCCACTGCTTTACCACGCAGAATGCTTTTCCTGGGAATGTCTTTGCTGCCAATGCAATCAGCTCATCTTGGGTGCCTTGCCAGCCAGCCACCTCCTTCCCTGCGCCGTAAAGGAGCTGGGAAATCTCTTCTAACGTAACCATGTGAATTCTCAAAATCGATTTAGGTTTAGATCGCACAAATGAGGTTCATCCCAGCGCTAGAACGAAGGGAAAACTAAGATTGCTGAGGTTTATTGCTAAATCTCCACTCATCAAATCTTGAGCAAAAAATCCTGATCGAAACCAGTCTCTTCAGTTGGGTATCCGCGAGGATTCGACACAACTCGGCATCCTCGTTTAACGAAATCCGCAGCGATGTGGGTATGTCCATAGATCCAAAGATCGGCCTTCTCCAAAAGCTCAGGCCAATTGTTTGCGTACGCAGCAATGAGGTGAGCAGGGAAATCCTCACTCACGTGTTCCAACGCGGGGGCATGGTGTGTGACGACAATAGTTTTACCAGCGAAGGGCTTGTCCAATTCACCATTAAGCCAGGCGTACGCCGCCTGTGATTTAGTGATCAAGTCATCAGGACGCAAACGTCGGAAACTTACATCGGTTCTGATCACGGTGAAATCATTCATCCAGTCCCAAGCAATACGTTTTGCGGCAACGACATCACCCGTCGATGAGTAATCTGTCCACGCCGTTGTGACCAAAAACCGGGTTTGATTTAGGATCAGCGTTTCGTTCTCGAGTACGTGCACATGAGGCGCTGCCGCGTCCCTCATTTTTTGAAGTGTGTGATCAATGTGGCCGCCGTAAAACTCGTGATTGCCACACACGTAGATCACAGGGCACCTGAAAACCTCGTTCGCCCATTTCACGCCGCGCGTTTTGATATCAATGTCGCCGGCGAGGATGACAACGTCCGCGTCGGTTTTTGCGGGCTCGAACGGAGCGAAACCGAGGTGCAGATCTGAATAGATTTGGATCTTCATGGATTAACCTGCTACCGCTGTAGTGGCAGAGCGATTCGGGGTCTGACAGTTGGTGCAATGGAAATGCTTCCCAGCGGCAGTCATCGCGTCGTAGATCGTTCGGATGTTTCTGAGCAAGCCTGCGTCGATCTCGCCGGGTGAGCTGCTGTAAATTGCTCCGCTATCGACTTTATGAAGCAGTACGCACTCACCTTTTCTGTCACAGCCGACGATCACACTGATCAGCTTTTCCATCCGTTCTAAAGAGCTCCCATTAATGCAAGCGGGTGTCACAACCTGAACCGCCTCAATCGTTTGCTCCCGGCTACGCTGCGAGATTAAGTGGGCCAACATAGAGGGGTCTGTAGGCATCAATTTTTTGAATCGAACCCCTGCTCCTTCACAAATGCGAAAGCGAACGTGATACCAAAAATCTTCCGAGTTTCGCTCGACCATCCGCCAAGCCGTGCGGCCAGGCCCAGGGAAGCCTGGTAAGCCGACCATACAAGACTCATCTGAAATAAACATGGTGCAGGTTTCCTGGTTTTGCGATGCGCCGAATCGACCGACGTTGGCAGAGATCTAGCCCAAACATTTTGGCAATACATAGCTATTGTTTGTATGAGGAAGCGGCTCCGGCTGAGAGTCTACGAGTCGTGTCCAGATCCGTTTGCCTCGAAACATTGAGACAGGTCTACGTCCTGCAGCGGGATCGCGCTGCTGAAACCAAAACCCGTTAAGGCAAAGTCCCATCTAAGTGAATATATAGATTTGTATGGGCCCACGCAATCGCGGCATACCGTCCTGCTTTGAGGGGAGTCAGGATGTTGCTTCGCAACGCGTATGCGGCAGTATTACAGTTGGTGAGGACTCGGCTGGGTCTGACGCAGCACGACGTTGCTATGACAGTAGCGCCATCGCACGTAAGCCAGCTTGAGGCCGTCAAAACGTCACCGACCCTTGAGGTCAGCCAAGAGCTTGCACAAGCGCTGCATCTGCATCCTGTTTCTCTGCTAACACTCGTCCACGCCGCCAATGACCAGACAACCGCTAGAGATATTCTTCTATTAGCCATGGAGGAATTGGATGCTATCGAGCTGCTCGATGCCTCACTCCCTACTCAGCCCGAGAAGCTGCCTCATCCGCAGACCGTGGCAGCAGAGAAAAAATGGGAAGCAGTCCAGGAACTTAAAAAGGAGGGACGCAGCCAAGCTGAGGTGATAGCGATTTTGGGACTGCCAAAATCAACAGTTGGACGGCTTTGGCACAAGGATATTTCGTAGAGACAACTTACTAACAGAGATGCCGCTGCGAGAGTCGACATGCCACTGACTCAAGACTGGGCGTCTGATATACCAAATGACCTGCGCTAGGCATTCAGCTGCGTGAAGAAATCAATCGCGCATCGCTTTTTCGAACGTATAGGCGTGATACGAGCAGAGACCTCCATTTTCCTGATCATCCTGCCCTAACGCTTCGTCACACATCGAACACTCGGTGTAATCAAGCTCAGCTGCGCACCATAGGCATGCCTGCTCATAGATCACAAAGGTTCCATGATCACATTGATAGCAGTTTTCGACGCAGGGCTCCTCTCCATCGCGAGGATCGTAGTCATGGGCCTTGTTAAGCGCTTCGACCATCAACGGGCCAATTAGCCCCCCGTGGCCGCACGCAAGACACGCATATCGGAAACGATCGTCGTTGTGCTCTACCAGCTCTCCCAAATCCAATGAGTCTTGCGAAGGCATTAGCAATGAGGAGGCACACTCCTCGCACTGGCACTCATCAAGCCAAGGCTCCATCCCCTTTGGAACCCCTGCATCATTCCAAGCCAATTTGCATTGCCTGCTCGTATCCACAAAGAATTTGTGATGCAGCAACATGATTTGCCAGGCCTCGGCCAGAATTTCAGCGGGTGGCTCCTGCAACTGGGTTTGAATGAAGTCTCGAAGCACAGGGAACAGCTCAGCCACGAAATCCGCGACCTCACCCAATGTATTGGCAGGGTGCAGATGCTCCAAGTGATTACGACATTTCTGCAGCTTGTTGATGACGTCCCAGTCAACCTCGATATCAAACGCTTCAAAGCGTTTTTGGATCGTTGCTACATCAATGGTTGTGGGCTTGAACTTGCCCACAGGTAGCCATTCGACCCCGCGCGCTCCATCGCTTTGGGGCAGAACCTCAGGAGGCATGAAAATTAGGGTAGCAGCGTCAGCGGGATCATCGACGCAAGTGGCGATCTTGTACTTGAAAAGCAAAAGTACACCCGCGAATAGATTCCGTATCGCAGAGAGGGCTCGCGCGGGATCCCCCCCTTCGTCTGGTTGACGTAGACACCGTTCGAAATCCTCGACGCCCAATCGAATTGACGTCAAAGCATTTTCACGAAGTTTTTCTGCATCAAGTTCGGGGATTAAACGCTGTTGAGCCAATTGGTAATGCTCCTGATCTGATCTGCGCTATTGGCATAATTGGGCCAACGCTAGTTCAGCTATGCGAAGGTTATCCACTCTTAACCGGTGTAGCATTTCGCATCACCTGACGCTCTTTAATCTGAGCATTTATTCAATGCGCAGGTCAGGTACCTCTAGGTTTTGCCCGGGCTGTGGCCTCTGCTATTAAGGGATCATCAGGCCAATAATGCTTTGGATATCTCCCCTTAAGGTCTTTCTTCACTTCGCTATAGGTCGTACGCCAGAAACTTGCTAAATCCTGGGTGACCTGCACCGGTCGACGTGCCGGTGACAGTAAGTGCAGCTTGAGCACTTGCTTGCCGTTAGCTATATGCGGGGTATCGGACAGACCGAACAGCTCCTGCAGCCTGACCGCCAAAACTGGTGGCTGCTCGCTATAATCGATCCGGATGTTCGAGCCGGAAGGCACAGTGATCGCCTGCGGTGCTTGGGAGTCCAGTTGCTGTGGAAGCGGCCAAGGTAGGAGATTGCGCAAAATCACGGGCAAGTCGAGTTGCCCGAAATGGCTCAGGCGGGTGACCTTCGCAACGTAAGGAGTAAGCCACTCTTCTAAGGTCGCTATGAGCATCTGATCACTAAGATCAGGCCATTCACTCTCCCCCCCTCCATCGAGATCCAATCTTCGCAGAAGCCCAACACGCGCCTGCCACTGTCGTAGCTCCGTAGTCCAAGGCAATAGCTCCAGCCCTTTACGTCGAACGTAACTTACCAAAGCTCGGGCACGGCTTTCGTCATCGAAGTTAGACAAGGGTGACGTCGAGAGTACAAGTTCTCCTACCTTGAGCTGCCGCTCAGCCCGAAGCATTCCCTCACGCTCATCCCAATCAAGTTCATCCACCTGACTCACCTGCTCACGCAGAACAGTGTTGAACAAGCCAGGATCGAGCTCAACCGCCAGATAGATACGCTCTTCACGCTGTCCTTGACGACTCCCCAGATCAGCGATCACGAGCCAGTCATGCTTCATGAGCGCATCCGGCTCAGTGAACAGCGCAGCCCGGCCATTGGCGAGTCGGTAACCTGCACCAACAGCCTGCCGTCGCTGTGCAACACGGTCGGGATAGGCCAATGCTAGCAAGCACCCAACCCACTTTGGATGATCGCAATCCAGTACAGCTTCCGTAACAGTCCCACGTAGAAAGGAACGGTATTGTTTGGCGAGCTGCCGTGACCGTTGTGCACCACTTTGCTCACCTCGCTGTGCACGCTGCTCACCTGACAAAATCGCCAATCGGCTATGCAGGTCTGCCCCTCCTCCACGCTGAATATCGCGCTCCCCCAGCAATGCAGCGATGTCGCAGGCAAGATTTGCCAAGCCCAGCGCATAACCACGCAGGAGTAGATGAGCAATGCGAGGATGGGCGGGTAATTCCGCCATGGCCTGTCCGTGCTTTGTCAGTTGATCGTCTCGTTGCAGCGCACCCAGTCGACGCAACAAATCACACGCTTGAGAAAAAGCAGCAGAGGGTGGTACGTCGAGCCATTTAAGCTGAGTCGGCTGAACGCCCCAACGTGCAAGCTGAAGCGCCAAACCCGCAAGGTCAGCCTGCTGAATCTCTGGAGTGCTGAAGCCAGCCAGTTGTTCATGTTGAGCTTCAGACCATAATCGATAGCAGACACCAGGTTCCAGACGCCCTGCTCGACCTGCACGCTGAGTGGCACTGGCTTTTGAGATTCGCTGAGTGTCGAGCCTAGTCATGCCGCTACGGGGGTCAAAGCGAGGTACTCGCTCAAGGCCTGCATCGATTACCACGCACACGCCGTTTATAGTGATACTCGTTTCCGCGATGTTGGTGGCCAGCACCACCTTCCGCGCCCCAGGAGGTGCAGAATCAATAGCGGCGCGTTGTGCATTCAGATCAAGTTCGCCATGCAATGGACAAAGCAGGATGTCTTGGCGTTGTTGCAGATGGTCTTGCAGTCCCTGATAAACGCGACGGATCTCTGCTTGGCCTGGCAGGAAGATTAGGACACTCCCCTCTTGCTCGTCCAAAGCATCCAGGCAAGTCGCAATGACGCGAGGTTCGATAAAATCGCCCGGTTGCTGCGGCTTGCCCCAGATGGTTGTGACGGGGTACATCCGCCCCTCACTGGTCACGATGGGCGCATCATTCAGCAGTTGAGAAAGCCGCTCCCCTTCCAAGGTAGCGGACATCAGCAGTACCTTCAAAGGCAAATCATCACGAAAAAGCTCTCGGCCATTGAGCGCCAGTGCCAAGGCCAAATCGGCATCAAGATTACGAAGATGGAATTCGTCGAAAATGATGAGCCCCACACCTTCTAAGGACGGATCTTCTTGCAGCCTACGAGCAAGAATCCCTTCGGTTACGACCTCAATACGAGTTTTCGAACTTACCTTACTCTCAAGCCGAATACGGTAGCCAACCGTCTCCCCTACCCGCTCACCAAGCTCAGCAGCCATTCGCTCAGCAGCTGCTCGAGCCGCGAGTCGTCGAGGCTCGAGCATCACGATTATCTGACCTTTCAGCCACTCCTCACCGAGAAGAGCAAGCGGCACGCGCGTGGTTTTACCTGCTCCGGGCGGCGCTTGTAGAACGACCTCATCACGATCATTCAACGCGTTTAGAAGGGCCGGTAGGGCGGCATCGATTGGCAACGTGCTCATACTGACTCCGAACTGTAGGGCGCCAGTATAAGGTGGTCAGGGAGTACGATGCATGGGGTGCCAGTGATCATCATAACTTTCGCCGGAGAGTGCATCAGGCATGTGCTGACATGATGGGTGGATAATTTTCTAACTCTCCCTCCCTTTCCTGACCTGCGGTGCCAACCCGTCCCAAGCCAAAAATTAGCGAAACAGCAATTGTTATGAATTCGTCCCGTGAAAAGCTGTACATAAACACAGGCATAAAATATCAGTTTGCCAAATATGCGAGTTCCAGCTAGACCTGCTGATGGCCTTTTGCTAACTTCCAATTGGATCCAGACTACTGACTGAAAGCAGGCGACTGATGCCCTCGTATCAGGATACTTCGGAGGATAACGATACGCATCGCCTCCTGATAAGTTTTAAAAAGGCAGGCATGCATTGATTACTACACCACTCGGTAAGTACACAGGGATAACCTGGGAAGCAGAATGTCAGCTCGTGTTCAAATTCAAGCACGGAGCAGATGGGTATCAGCAAGTTCCCGCGTCCCCAGGTGATTATGGCATCGAAGGCTTTACGAAGCGCACTGGTTATGCCTTTCAATGTTACTGCCCTGAAAAGCAGTACCATCAGGATGAGCTATATGAAAACCAGAGAGATAAAATCAATAAAGACCTTGGCAAACTAAAGAAAAACACCGTAGAACTACAGAAAATTCTCGGCGACACCAAAATTTCAACTTGGTGTTTTGTCACACCTGAAATTAACAGAAACAAGCTGCTATCCTATGCTCAGACCAAACAAGTAGAAGTAAGGGCCTGGGGTCTACCGCATTTAGATAAAAACTTCACGATCCTACTGCACGATCATGAATTCTACGTGCAGGAATTCAACACACTGAGAATATCAGCAGGCTTACCTCCATGTCTGGGCTCGCCAACAGAATCGTTGCCTAAAGTGAACACGTCCCTTGAGCCATTTGATGAAAACCTGGCCAGAAAATGTAGTTTACGAATGCCTGGAAAACCTGCCAGGCAGGTGGAAAGCCTAGTAGCACTCACGACAAAATCTTTCCTAGATCATGATACTTACTTTCAGTCATTGTACGACCGATCTCCTCAGACTTATGTAAACGTCGCTCGCATCGTAAATGCCTTCGAGTTGGAGGTTCAAGAATGGGGACTCACGTCAGATGCAACACCTGAGCAGCTAACAGAACTGGTAAAAAACAGACTGATGGATTTCTTGGTCACCGACCGCAACCTCAACATTGACAAGTCTACGGCAAGCGAGGTGGTGCGAAGAACTATTGCTCGTTGGCTTGCGATCTGTGAACTGGACTTCAATGAGTAAACTATGGCTCAGCTTAAATTCACAAGGCGACCCATCCCAGTTCTTTCAGAACTCCGCCCACTATACAAAATCTCGCAGGCACTTCTTATTCTTCATCTATCGTGCCGTGGTGCAAAAGGCAGCCTTCCTAAAATCCACCTTTTAAACTGGGCGCTCAAGACTCCCGAGCGAATAAAAGGTCTTGTAGTAGGTGCCGAACACCGTCAACTACATCTCCCCATTTGGGGTTTTGACCCGGCCATGGCAATTGCTTTGAACCTCGCGTTCAAGGAGCACCTGATTACACCGACAACGAACGGCTTTGAGCTTAGCCCCAAAGGAAAAGCCTACGTAAACTTGATACTTGCTGACGAAAGTGTACTCAGCGAGGAGAGAGCAGCCCTAAATTCAATCGGGAAAAAAATTACGGAAGACATGGTAGATTCCGTATCCAAGGGATGGGAATAATCATGTACATCAAGGCTATAAAGATTGATATTCAAACAAGCAGTGGCCCGTTTGGATTCTTCACTACTTTTAATCGCAACCTGAACATTATCAGGGGTCGTAATTCTGCCGGCAAAAGTACAATCGTACATGCCATTATGTATGCTATCGGCATGGAAGAGTTGCTGGGTGCCCAAAATGAAAATGCTCTAACTTATGCCCTCAAAGACCACCTTGAACATGAGAACATTAAACACGCCATTCGCTCATCCAAAGTAACAATCGAAATTGAGAACAAAGGCAAAACAATTACTGCCACTAGAAGCGTCAAAGAAGAAGGGCTCAGTACAAAACTTATACAAATACAGGAATGCTCAGGTTTAACCGAAAGTCAGACCGCCCCCACTCTCTACAAGTTTCTTCATGACGGTGGCAGCGCAAAAATTGAAGAAGGTTTCTACACCTACTTTGAAAACTTTCTAGGTTTGACGCTGCCATTGGTACCAAAAACCAATGGCAAACCTGAAAAACTTTATTTGCAATACGTTTTTGCTGCAATGATGGTTGAGCAAAAACGTGGCTGGACTGACTACATTGCCAACCTACCTTATTTCGGGATACGGGATGCACGGATTAAAATTGTCGACTTCCTCGTTGGCACTGATGTCTTCGAAACTGAAGCAAAGCGTGACATCCTAGATCAGGAAGCGAAGTTGATCCACGAAGAGTGGCAAATTTCTTATCGAACACTTGTTACTGAAGCACTAAAGCAAGGTTTGCAATTCTCCAAGATTTCAAAAAACCCGACTCCCGACTTTAAGGCCGAACTTGTTGACTTCCACAAAACGACGGAAGGCATAACTGAAAGCATATCGGAGTATCGAGCACGCAAGATCAGCGAGCATGAAATCATCGGCCTGAGGTTGACCCAACAGGGTGAAGCTCCAACCCAGGAGTTAACACAATCCATAGACAAACACACCGGCGAACTCGAACGCCTCACGGTCGCTTACGAGACATGCTTGGGCAACCTTGCATTGCTGCGTGTGAACACTACCAGCAATAGGTTAAACACTAAGCAAGCCCGAGACGAACTGACTAAAAACCAGGCTGCGCAGAAGCTCATAAAATTCGGCGCTTCGCTCAATTTGTCCACCGCAGAAAACTCTTGCCCTGCATGCCATCAAGCCATCGGACACTCTCTTGTGGATCTGCATGAGAGCACACCTCACATGGACATCGGCACCAACATTGACTATCTGAGTGCCCAACTCAGAATGCTCGAGCGCGAGCGAGGCGGCATCGATCAGTCGATTAAGGAAGCAGAAGCACTTAGAGATCAGTTGGCTAAAAACATTGCTGCCACCAAGTCTGCACTGAGAGCTTTGCGGTCAGATCTGACCTCCAACTCTTCCGTATCTAAATCAGGCATCAGACTGCAATTGCAGATTGAGATGGAGCTCGAAGAGCTTTCCAAATTCGAAGCGTACTCCGATCAGGCACTGGACGCCTTCGCACAGCTAGCAAACCGTTTCCACAAGAACCAGAAAAGCCGGGCGCAGATGCCTCGCACCCAATACTCGGACGCCGACTTCGCCAAGTATCGGCTTTTCGAAAAGATGTTTCGCGCCAATATCAGTGCCTTCGATTACCACAGCGCGGCGATCGAGGACATTGAATTCAATAAGGAGAATCTACTACCGTACCTGGCCAAGATCGAGCTCAGAGAGATCAATGAGGGGAGTGTGGCGTCACCTGTATCTGCAGCCTTAACTACCTCGACAGTCGCCCGAAGTGATGACAGCCCCAAAGGAAAAGGCAATATCGCTCGGGAGTCCAGCGCTAGTGACTTTGTGCGACTCATCTGGAGCTATTTGCTATCCATCTATCAGACGTCCGCTCATCCAACGGTCAACGGTAACCACTTAGGGATACTGCTGCTGGACGAGCCAGGGCAGCATTCTATGGCCACCAAAAGCCAGCGGGCGCTGTTCCAATTGCTTTCATCGGAAATGGGGCTGCAGAGCATCGTAGCGGCCTCTTTTGATGACAGCGAAGCGACCTACAAAGAGGCAACTTCGAACGTCGAGTTCAAGCTCATACAGCTCGGAGACAAGTCTATTTCTCCGGTTACTGATGGTCGGGCTTAGGAGATGATCGTTTAGGCATGAGCCCAGGGAGACGAGGGAGACAGGTATCGTTTGAGCCTCTCCACTCCCCATGTGAAGGCCCAGCGGCGGCTAAAAATTGACAAGATTTCAGGTTATTTTGGGGCAAATGGCAATCATGGAATTCGTCGAAGATAATCATGCCAACACCGTCCAACGAAGGATCGTCCTGCATGCGGCGTGCGAGACTACATCGGTGACCACTTCGACGCGGGTACTGGCACCCACCCTGCTTTCCAGGCGGATCCGATAGCCGACGGTTTTACTACTTGCTCAACCAGCTCCTTTGCCATGCGTTTTGCAGCTACACGCGCAGACAGACGACGAGGTTCAAGCATGACGATTGTCTGACCGACCAGCAATTCTTCATCAAGCAGAGCAAGGGGTACGCGTGTGGTTTTGCCGGCACCTGGCGGGCTTGGAGCACAACTTCGTTGCGATCTCGAGGGCTGTTAAAAGCGCTGGCAGGGCATCGTTGATCTGCAACGAATTCATGTCCTCTCCGGCAAGGCTCTGGAGATTATAAAAGCTGCCGTTGGCTTAAGCTCGTACCCGTACTTGAAGCGTGTAGCGGCGGTCTACGGGGAGGGACTCATTCTTGAATGATTTTGCCACCACGCCTAGTGAGGTGTTTACCAATTTCCTTGTGAGCCTTACGTTTTCTCATCGTAATCGGTAAAGGGCGGAGGCAAAAGGGTGAACGTAAGCCAATCTGGCTTCGAGAATAGGAATTATCAGATAAATCAACTAACCGCACCATCAGCAAATACTGAAAACACCAACTCACAGATAAAACGTTATGATACTTACTGCCCTCCGAACCCTCTAAAAAAACAAACACAATGACCATCATGAAGAATACAATGTTTGAGAATGAAAAAGAAATGCAAGAAGCCATCGGAGTTCACCTGAGGAACTTTAGCGGCCTAGGGGACATTATTACCCCATACAATTACAATAAAAACGGCAACCCTAAGCGTGATCGCATCATTGAGTCATATGAGTATTGCTGGAATTGCGTACGTGAAACAGTACTAATCAGCGAAAACAAAAACATATCTCTATTTGAGTCAGAAATATTAAAGCCTGACTTTCTATTATTTGACCCCGGAATGGAAACTTTTGTAGTTGTCGAGCTGAAAAACTCATCAAACGCCACCAGAGAGTCAGGAACAGAACTAGGTGCATATACAAACGCAATAAAGGCACATTTTCCACTCATTTCAAACGGCGATGTAATTTGCGTAATAATATCAAACTACTGGCCAACGCTTTTAAAAAACTATTTATTCAGCGAAATATTCTGGCACAAACGAAACATATTGTGTCTTCAACCAAAATCTACCACACCACTAGAACTTGAACACCTGCCACCTGAAATACTTCTCGATGCTAACCCACCCCTGAAATTCAACAGAAACACTTTCTCTGGACTTCAGCACTGCATATATGCAAAAAACATATATAGCGGCGGTCAAATTGAGGATCTAGACGCACATCTCGAGCGAATCAAATCCGCGTTCGAACGAATCATCAGAAAATCCAATGAAATAAACTCACACGGCTTCGCTTTCTTATGGCTTGATCTCAGAGAGCATACTGTAGCTAGGTACAGTATTACATATCTTGATATCAATCCATGTGAAAAATTTCAACGTTACGAGATCAGCATTCCGAATAAAATATCTCAATCCCTCCACGAAACCATTACTGAATGGGAGACATCCGGAGTTACGTATTCGACAATCAACACACTTTCAAAAGGAGACTACTTCCTTGATGATATTGCAAACCCTTTTCCGGAAGCACCATCGCCATGGCGAACGCTAAAAAAATTCATGCTCTGCAACAGCAAACTTATTTCATTCAGGGCTTGGGGCTTTTTGGCAGAGCTCCATGAGGATGCACTTCTAGAAGAATACAAATCTAACAAACACACGACAAAGTATGACTGCCCTGAATTCGGTTTAAAATTTATAACAGATATTATTCCAAGCTAACTTCCAGCATCATTCAAAAAACACACACTATTACCTTCGCTTTCAGCATTATTAATGCTACGGGCAAAAAAATCACAGCTGACCAACCTACTTTCCGAACTGAATAAACCAATGAGAAACACCTTCAAACATACTAGCGTTAAGATTTCTGGGAAGTCAATCGGGCACTACATGTCCATCCACAACACCAACTCTCGGCGTCTTCGACGATATTGAAAAGGCCGAGAACATCCTAGCAATAGTTAGGCGGCAGAGGCTAAGGGTCATAAATTATGATTTTTGTTTGAGAACCATTACACAGGAGCGACACCTTAGTCGCCGAGGTAAGTTGATAAAGCTCATATAGTGAACCGTCCTTGTATTTTTGTTCTGGTCGGCGCTTTAGTCGACGCTCTTGTCCGTACCAGTAGAAACGTATGCTTTCTCGACCCCGGCCCTACGACACAGGCTGATCAAAGCATTTGCCCGCAAATGGTCGAATACGCGCATCGGTTGCAGTGATCTCCGCGACTAGCGGAACGCTCACCTGCACGCAGAGCCGAGATCGCCTTGAACACTTTCGTAGTGGTAGCTCTGGCAGAGGGAACAGAGCTTTTGGAACGTCCGGTGACGAGCGAATGAATGGCGATGGTGTCGCAGCGACTACCACCGAGGTTTTCCAGGATGGGGCGTATATTGTTGGAAATTTCGGATAGCCCAATACCTGTGCGAAGCCAAACCAAGTCACCGTTATCATCGCGAAGCATCCAAGGCATGGTGATGACCTGTCCATTCACGCTGGCCGTACTTTCAGGGACGTAGTGTGCGATACCTGGCTGCAATACGGTGCCACGATCAAAAGCGATCTTGGCATGCTCCAAAAGAGTCTTGTCCTCGGCCCGACTCGGTAATGGCCTCTCGCTCCATGCCTGCTCAAAGGCATCCTGAGACCTCACTCCATCACGATAGAAATACTCAAGCCCGGCCAGCACTGATCGACGAGCTCGGAACGCTACGTCCAGCTCCTGCTCAGCCGGTAGGTTGAGCTCATGCGCGTAGTGGTACTGGAGGGAGCAGGACGTGAAGCCGTCGAGCACGGAGAAACTGATCGTAGCGGGCGCAGTCATTGGAACACGAGCCGATGAAACCGCGCCTACCAACCTATTCGCGACTCCACTGATCGGAGTAAGGATTGATGGGGCGCAGAGGGGGCTGGGGATCTTAGACATATCCGTGCCGCAATATACGTTGAGCCGATTTTTGGCCCTCGAAACGCCCACGTACAGCAAGTTGTTACGCTCGATAGCTTCGCCCGCAGCCCGCAACTGGGCTGTGCTGTTGAGCGTCTCTGGAGGAAGCAAAAGGGCTTTGCGATCATCAAAGCGGGGCGGGGCATCGGCACCAAACCGGGAGTTCTCGACGTTGGCCATGTGCACAACGTCGAATTCGAGCCCCTTGCTGCCGTGAACCGTCATGAGCCTGACCGCGTCAATCACAGCGGCCTCCGGCGGTAACGAACGCATTGCCGACTTTTGTTCGAGATAGCGCCGGAAATCCTCCCTTACCAGAAACTTGGACAAAGTTGCCTCGCTACCGGCGCCATCACTATTGCGCACACCGTAGAGAAATTGCCACAGGGCCAGGCGCCGAATTTGAGCAGTCGCGGATTGGTCGCTCAAAGAGCCCAGTCCGAAACCCTTTTCGAACATCAGGTCGCACACGAAAGCCCAAGGACGGAAGTTGCGCGTCGACGTACCTAGCAACTCATTCAACGCATTCACGACCTGCTGTCCCTGAGGGGACAAGCCTGGCACTTGCTGCTTCAGCCAACGTCCGTGCTGATAATCGGGGCCTAGCTTGCACAGGTTCGTCAGCAGGGCTACGTCCGACGCTGGCATGCTCAGATCGCTGTACCGCAGCAAGCCCAGGAGCGCACCAGGCGAGCGCTGAGTCAGGAGTTGCATCAGGCACATGAATTCCTTCACTTCAGCCCGCTCGCTCAACTCGCCGATGTGAAGCACAGGGATTCCAGCGCGCTCAAGGTCATGGGCCAGCTTGTCCACCTGAGAGTTGGTAGAGCTGATGATGCCTTGGCTACCATAGGGATGACCGCCCACCCGACACTGTTCGATCTGACCGACGATGCTGCTACTTTGAGCGTCTTTCGCCGTCTGAATCAGGTTCGGCATGACCCCACTCGCAGGGCGAGAAGCTAAGACAGTATCGAGGGGCACGACAGGCTGCAGTACGTGATCTGTGCCAGCCCTTTCGACTACGCGGAGAATCTCAGGGGCACTACGGCGATTTATGTCCAGGCTGTACCGCGCGATCGAATCTGTCTGCCCGCGCGCGACGTAGGCTTCATCGAACTTGAGCAGACTTTGGATCGACGCCCCGCGCCAATGGTGGATAGCCTGGCGAATGTCACCGACGACCCACAGATGGCGCCTAGGCAGCCCAATTGTCTTAACAAATTCGATCATGACGTGGTTGACGTCCTGATATTCGTCCACCAACACATGGTCGTACTGGTCAAGAAAGGCGGCTATCGAGGGGCGGTCTTCGCGCGCTTTAATCGTCGGGCGCACCATCAGGTCTGGGTAATCGACCCAACCCTCCCGTCGCAGGACAGCCTCATACGCCCTATACAGGGTGGCGATATCTTCTCGCTCCAGCGCTACGTCCGGGTCGACGGCTGGCAATTTTTGAAGAATTGCTAAGTATTCGTATGGAAAGACCAGCTCTTCTTTCAGTCGGTGAATAGTTTTCAGGACGTCAGGCAGCCAATCATAGGGGTTGAGCAACCTGAAAAAATATTTGAGCTCCAGAGCCGGTAGCTCATCCACCATCATCCTGACCTGCTGCAGCAGATCCGCGACCTTGATCTGAGGGGTCAACCCGAAGAGCTGATAATGCTTGCGCAGCAGCTCCAATCCGAAGGAGTGGAAAGTGCCTGCCCAGATATGGGATGCATTCGGGACATTGGCCGCTGTGAGTCGCTCTACAAGCTCCTGCGCGGCACGGTTGGTGAACGTCATGACCAAAATTTTATCGGCAGGCACACCACTTGCGATTAAGTGGGCCACGCGGTGCACCAGGGTCGTTGTCTTGCCCGTACCAGGCCCCGCGACGACATTGACGTACTTCTCAGGTGCCTGAGCCGCTTGACGCTGAGCATCGCTGGGAGGGTGCGTCGGCGCGGGAAGCGCAGGGGGAACATCCGGGAGCAACAACGCATCAGCCAGTTGCTGCCGCACGACCTCTAGGGGCAGGAGAAAATGCGTGGCAATTAGCCGGGAACGCCAGCCGCTTGACCACAGCGCCCTTGCTGCCGACTTGGGGAATAACAATTCCCGTGCAAAGACGTTGGCCTGAAGCTCCTGGCGTTCCCACGCGCCATAGCCATCAACGACCGCAGATCCAGCCGATTGCCCCGCATCTTCGGCAAGGAACGATGACGAAGCTGAGCCCTGTGGCAGTTGAGGCGAATCGAGATACCAATGGCCGAGCTCATGAGCC
Source organism: Pseudomonas sp. UBT (assembly GCF_050915955.1). Taxonomy (NCBI): domain Bacteria; kingdom Pseudomonadati; phylum Pseudomonadota; class Gammaproteobacteria; order Pseudomonadales; family Pseudomonadaceae; genus Pseudomonas; species Pseudomonas sp. UBT. Next base: position 913,272 of record NZ_CP168079.1, read on the forward strand.
AACAGATAGGCTTTTTCTTCCTGGCGAACATCGTTACGAACCAGGATTGTGAGCATGGATCGCTGTATGAGGGCATCCCCGCCACACAGCGCATAATCGTCCGGAGCCACCCATTCGATTGCAAGGCCCAGAGTATCTTCAACGACTGCGAGCAACTGCTCACTGCTTGGATAGGCCTCACCACACGCAGCGATGAGTTTCGCCCGCGCATCCATTGCCTGAATTCGTGCACGGTCGAAAGGATTCATCTCAGTCTCCCAAGGCCAACAGTTCAGCTTCCTCATCGTGAGGCAGATTGAGCGCCCTCACCGCCTCTTCCCACGAAACAGGCTCAGTCAAAATCTTCGGTTGACCATTGGGTGCCTTGAAGGATGGTGCTTGCAACTGACGGAAATTGAGACTGACAGCCTGGGCTATTGCTTGCTGGGAAACCTCGAAGAACTCAGCAGCACGATCCAATAGAACACTGGGGGCACGTACTATCCCGCAAACCAGTTCATTCACCAGCTTGCGCTTGCCCGGCAGCCCAAGAGCTATGGCCAGCTCGCTAGCCTTCGGGCCCACGAATCCGGCCATAGCGGCCTGTGCTTGCTGAACCTCCACGGCGGTGCAGAGGGTCACTGCTTGGGTCTGCAGACAGTAGGAGAGTTCCTCGGCTAAAAAACCTCCAACGATCTGAGACGCCGAGCGACCGTACTCCTTGGCGGTCAGCTTGATCTCCAAGCTAAGGGTACGGTCAAGCCTCGCCATCCACTGAGAATTTTCCCCACTGTAGGCCGCGACTTTTTGCTCATAACCGTCGAGAACTTTTCTACCACTACGCTGTTCGAGTGCTTCCTCAAATCGGTCATAGCCTCTTTCGACCAATTCTCGGATGAGCACTGAAAACTTCTTGCCTTGATTCCTGGCAACCGACTTCAGCGCCTCATGCATGGATTCAGGTACGTAAACACCAAACGTCTGCAAGACGTCCTTGGTGCTGGTTACCGGCCCCGTCCGGGTCGTTTCTGATGCACGAGGCAACGCTGGTTCGTAATGACTACGCATAGACACCTCCTTTGGCGACACATCCTTTTGTGACACAACCTGGACAGGCGATGAACTCAATGGTTCTGCTGAGCAGGAAACGTGTGGAGGAACTACTAAGTTGGAGGTCAGCTCTGCCATGACCTTTTTAGCGAGCAAATCTGCAGAGGGCGCCTCCACCTTGAGTAGATGGCCATCTGGCAGGGGTACCGTACACTGGTGGAAGCCTGCCACCTCCCGAAACTCACTCGCGCTGGACACCCACGCGAGATAATCTGCCCAAGCTCGGAGGGGCGTAGAAGTCAAATTGACATTACTTTTCATGGTAGACTTTGGCCATCGTGACGGTAGGAGCTACGTGATTACGGGCGCTCGTATATCATCTTTATATCACTTGCCATGTAGGGACACAATTGATCGACGCTCATTTTTCACGGGCTATCCACGGCGCAGTGAGCGGCTGGATGCTCGATAATTCTCTCGAATCATGCCTTTCAGCTCTTGATCATCCCTCGCAGCTTAGCTCCCTTCTGCTTCCCGCCGTGGAGGCATATCTGGCGAACGTGGGTATCGAGCTGTATGACGTCCAGGAGCATGCTTGGACGAACCCACTGATTCATCTGCGCGCAGTGTTTGATGTGCACCAAGATTTGCCAGAAACCCCTTCCGCTTTCATTCCGGTTCCGGACGTTGCTACCACCATTGCAGCAAGAGCCTGTGCCGTGGCCTGCTTGGCCGCGCTGAATTCGGATACCGTGTCTTACGGCTCGGAGAATGACGGCCATTTGTTCGTGAATCTGATCGTGCTGCCAGGCGAAGATGAATTCGCGGAAAAATCCAAAGGCGGCATGCGCGGGCATACCGACGGCGTCTCGTTCCCCCTCCGTGGACAACCTCATGAATTCGACCAGCGAGTAGCGCCTTCACCGGACTTCGTTTGCTTGAGCGGCCTTCGGAATCCGGACAGCACTTCTACGACCGTCATGCCGCTGGCGCTCGTTCTGCAGCAACTGTCGGATGAGGACATTGCCGAGCTGACAAAGCCTCAGTATGTGATCCGGCCCCAGAAAACCTTCAAGCTTGGCTTGGAAAGGATGTTCGGTAAGCGGCACCCACTTGCTAGTTCAATGGAAAACATCCAGTTGCTGTTCCAGGCCGGTACTGGATACTGGATCCGGTACAGTCACAGCGCCGGGGATGCGGGCTTCGATTCAGATCTGCCCAAACGCGCCCTGGATCGATTTGAGAAAGCATGCCTAGATTGTTCAAACTCGGTTGTCATTTCGCCTGGCGATCTTCTGGTTGTAAACAATCGCGTAGGCCTGCACGGTCGTAGCGAGGTCGGTGGCGAAGCAGGCGGCGAATCTCGATGGCTATTGCGTACCTACGGGCTGGATACCCGCGATCTGACTTCGGATCAACGCTATGCAGGAAGCTCGTTCAAGCTTTTTCCCTGAACACGCATCCCATTCTTGATAATGGCCAATCATCGCTGAAACGGCGACGGGGCACGTCCTAGCCGCCGAACAAGCAGGGAGTCTTTTGCATGGATGAAGCAGTATGAAGTGGAGCAAGTCTCGTATTGGCTGGACAAGCATCCTGGCGGGATTACTTTTCCTGGTTCCGTTTCTCAGAGACGTGTCGACCATCATAGGGCCATGGGCAGCCTACATCGTTCAACCCAGTACATCCGACGGCCTGAACCCCAACCTCTTGGGCTTGTGGCATGAAAAATATCAATATCCCCAACGCAATGGCGTTGTTAGCTTTGAGGGCACCACGGAGTTCTTCCGCAACAAGACATACCGAATCACCGGTCTGTTGAAGAGCACTACTTTCTTGCCTATACCACTCTCGCCATTCACCACAAGCTATAACTTCGACGGTAATGGAGAATGGCAAGCCACCGGCGATGAGCTGGTCATCAAACTGCTGAATGTGAAAACGCGCGTAACCGCCCTATCGCTAGCCGGCATGACCTTCAAAATCCGTGACACCTCGCATCCTCGGAATGCTGAAGAAACCGAATTGGAGCAAGGCTTGCTCTTGGCCCAGTCTCAGCGGTACGACATTCGCAGCACGAAAAAGAATGAAGTAATACTGGAGACCAATGGCCTATTCGCTGACAGCTACGTCATCAAGATGACTCGCACCAAACAGATGTCCATGAGATAGCTGGAGCGCACAGATTCCAGACCAAATTCGCGCAATGTCATCCTGTCACTCACCATCGTCTTGGAAGACCCCCTTGGTCACGCTCGCAATCGAAAAGAATGACTTTTTGAACTTCATCCCCGCAGAGAGGATTGCTAATTACTTGAACAAGATGATGGTGATGGTGATGGACATGATTGCGCGTTGAGAAGCGCTCGGGAGACATGCCCGCATCCTCTCTCGCATCTGGTTGGCCGACGTGATCAAAACTCGCGCAGGCCAACCATTCCATTGCAGCAGTAACGATTGAGGCACCTGCTATCTCTGTGCCTAAACAGACTGTTAGGACATGTATCAGGTCATAGCAACCAACTGACCTAGCGAGTTCTTCTCGTCATTATACGCCTTGCAAAGCGCATGCATGACTTCAGAGGTCTCATCCTCGCCCCAATCTTGATCAAGAGCCCACTTGGAATCGTACAGTCCCATTAAGGTATCCTCAGAACCAGTGCTTGCAACAATCACCGCTCCCGTAGGAAACGACACCTCCGGATCTGCCAGCAGCCCATATATGGGCATATAGCCTTCCAGTCCTGGCTTACCTTCAAAGTCGGGCATTCTATAAATCGGCCAGCCTTTCTGACCGAAGCAAACGTTCCAAAGTACACCAGACACGACTGCACCACCGCCCCGCTCATAATAGTGGGGTGCCACGCTGTGTTCGTTGCCCGGAATCACCAATCGGTCAGCCAGGATAAACGCAAAAGTGGGGCCTTGCTCGAACTGGGTGGACTTGAACGCAGAATTTGCCTTATTGATGAGCGTATTGGTTACCGCCAGCAGTGAGCGAGGATCGTACGAGTTATCGTTGAAGGCGCGCTTATAAGGAGCGATTTCTCTCTCCGCCATCGCAACTCGCCGCCCTTGTTTGAGCTGGTCTTCAAGTTCAATTTGCTGTTGCATGGCATCTTCGTGCATCTGATTCGGCCTATACGGCGCATCAACGATGTCGAGAGACTTGACCTCAACAAAGAACTCCTTCCCATTTGGTAGCAGGCAAGCAAAGTCCGGCATGGAGTTATTTCTCGCGTCTACCCTTCTCGTCTTGAAGCGCTTACTGAGCATCCCATAAACGAGTGCCTCACCGTAATACTCAAACGTCTGACGAAAGTTATTACTATCATTCACATGAGAAACAAGGCTGAAACCATGTTTCAGTTCATCAATGAGCCCCTTCAACTCAGGATCTGTATACGCATCCTCTTCGAGCTTCTTTAAATGGCTCCACGAAATTGAACTGAGGCTATGATCTGCCGACACACCATGCAACTCATGACACCAGTACAGGTATTTCTGGCTTACTGGAAAGGCCATCTCAAGACACCGGTTATACGCTTCTCGAAGTTCTACCCCCTGTTCCGCAGTGGGAGCAGAGTGAGTAGCAGCACTTAATAGTGTGCGGACTGTATCCAAGTCAGACTTGATGCCCGGAACGTGTTGTTCGACATGAGAGAGCCCTTCCAACCTGTCGAATTCCAAGCTGCCCATGTGAGTAATCCTTTCCTCCCGAGGCAAGGCGCGTTGGTACATGAGAGCGTCATACAGTGCGGCTGACAGCGGGTTTTCCGGGCGACTAGGTTTTGAAGGAGCTGTAGAGTTGTTCAGAGGTGATTCCATTCTTTATCGAGCCTCGCAATAACATGGTGGCAACACACCAACATCTTGGGTGCGCCCCCCCCCCTGAGAGATTGCATTCGGTTCAACCAGCAGGCACTCACTTGGCAATTCACTGGCTGCTTCTTTATGACTGCTGGGCGAGCCATGGTGCGTACACTAACCTGAACATTCAATAGGCTTTGACGCGGCTCAAGGAAGCTCGTTGAGCGGGCACATAGATGGGTATGGAATCAGGATTCTGAGGCTGGTTGGCTGGAAGGGGATCGTTTGGATTAAGGCGAATGGTGGGCTGACTGAGGAGGGAGTTGAGGGTGGGGGCTTGGAGGGGAGATATTGGACAGGAGGTGAGTCAGGGGGAGGTTTTGAGCTGAAGAGTTTTCGGTTCTAGGGCATATTTGACAAACAACAGCATTATTTCGGTGCAAGTGACAAAACATGGAATTCGTCGAAGATCAGCAGGCCCACGCCCTCCAGCGCCGGGTCGTCCTGCAGGCGGCGGGTGAGGATGCCTTCGGTGACCACTTCGATGCGCGTCGTGGGGCCGACCTTGCTGTCGAGGCGGATACGATAGCCGACGGTTTCGCCGACCTTTTCACCCAACTCACTGGCCAGGCGCTCGGCGGCCGCGCGCGCGGCGAGACGGCGAGGTTCGAGCATCAGGATGGTTTGCCCCGCCAGCCACGGCTCATTCAATAGCGCCAAGGGTACGCGGGTGGTTTTACCGGCGCCGGGCGGCGCTTCCAGCACGGCTTCATGGCGATTCGCCAAGGCGTCACGCAAGGCGGGTAAAACATCATCGATCGGCAACGAATTCATACTGGCTCCAAAGCAGAGCGGCGAGTATAACGGCGAACTGCCGGATGCCGGTGGTGGTCTCAAAGACACCACTGGCTTCGAAGATAAAAACGGTCAAAAGTGGGAGCGGGCTTGCTCGCGAAAGCAATCTGTCAGTCGACGAATATGTTTCTGAAAGACCGCATTCGCGAGCAAGCCCGCTCCCACATTGGATAGTCGTCGTCGCGTAGATCTGGCTTATAGTCACCTTTCAACCGTGTTCAGGAGAATTTTATGCGTATCGCTTCCCGTGTCATCGGCGGTGTCCTCGCCGTCACCCTGCTGAGTCAACTGACGGCCTGCGGTTCGATTTTCTACCCGGACCGCCGGGGCCAGATCGGCGGCAAGATCGACCCGGCGATTGCCGTGCTCGATGCCGTTGGCCTGCTGTTTTATGTCATCCCGGGGTTGATCGCATTCGGCGTCGACTTCGCCACCGGCGCTATTTATTTCGAGCCGGGCAAAACCGCACAAGTCGCGCCGGAGAAGTTGCACGAAGCCATCGGCGCCGACGGCAAAGTCGACAACGCCAAGCTGCAAACCATCATCCAGAAAGAAACCGGCCACACCCTGCCGCTGGATGACCCGCGCATGATCCAGTTCAAGGGCAGCGTGCAACAACTTGCGTCCCTGGGCCTGCAACCCGCCGCTTAAGGATTCGACCCGTTTATGACCAGCAGTCCCGAACACGCACGGCTCTTGCGCCTGGCCACCCGCGCTTCGGTGGGCGTGGCCTGTGCGCTGATTATCACCAAGGCCATCGCCTGGTGGCTCAGTGGCTCGGTGAGTATGCTCGCCGGGTTGACCGACTCGCTGCTGGACGGCGTGACCTCGCTGCTGAATCTGCTGGCGGTGCATTACGCGCTGCGCCCGGCCGATGATGATCACCGCTATGGGCATGGCAAGGCGGAATCGCTGTCAGGCATGGCCCAGGCGCTGTTTATCGCTGGCAGTGCGGTGTTGATCGCATACCAGGCGTACCAGCGCTTGCAGCACCCGGAACCGGTAGGCGCGCCGTGGTTGAGCATCGGGGTGATTGTGTTTTCACTGGTGATGACCGTGGCGCTGCTGATGTTGCAACACCGCGTGATCCGCGAAACCGGCTCCAACGCCGTGCGTGCCGACTCACTGCATTACCGCTCGGACTTGATGCTCAACGGCAGCATCCTGGTGGCGCTGGTGTTGGCCGGTTTTGGTTTCCATCAGGTTGACGCGTGGTTCGGCCTGGGGATTGCCGTCTACATCTTGTGGAGTGCGATCCAGATCGCCCGGGAAAGTTTTGCGGTGCTGATGGACGAGGAACTGCCGCCGGACGTCAGCCAGCACATGCTGGAACTGGCGCGTGGCATACCCGGCGTGCTGGGTGCCCATGATTTGCGCACGCGGATCTCCGGCAGCCATTGGTTTGTACAACTGCATCTGGAATTGCCCGGGGAATTGACGCTGTCAGTGGCCCATGGCATCAGCGACCAGGCCGCCGATGCCATTCACAAAGCCTACCCTCGGGCCGAAGTGCTGGTGCACGCCGACCCGCTGGAAGTCGTCACGGGCGCCAAGGCCTAATACTGCACCTGATACCCGCGACTGGTCAGGCAGTTGCCCTGGGCCTGGCGGTAGGTTTGTACCACTGCCGGGGCCGGGGCGTAGGAGACCGCCTGCGGATCGAAACCACTTTGCTGCACCGCCCAGCGATAGCAGTCATAGCCATCCTGCTGCACCTGGGCCGGTGATTGGCCGTTCGCCGGATAGGCAATCACGTCATAACCATTGCCTTGCGGCGCGGGTTGCGGCGCCGGCACTTCTGTCGGCGGTTGCACCACCACGTACTGCTGAGTGGCGCTTTCATAGGTGTAATAGGAACCTGCCGCGAGGAAGAACAACGCGCTGCCTACCCATACTTCCCGGGCGTAGTCCGGCAGGTATTGCACGCGGATGCCGTACGGCGGCGTGACCACTACGTAACGCGGGCCTTGCGGGCGATACCAGTAGCCGCCGGAGAAGAAGTAATCCTGGCCACGGTATGGCACGCGGTAATTGCGGTCGGGGAAGCGATCAACCATATAACCAGGGCGATATTGCGGCCCCGGGCCCCAGCCGTTGCCGTGCCCATCAGGGCGACCTGGCCAGCGGTTGTCATTGGGGTGGCCATTATTGAAGCCGCCACCTGGGCGTGCGCCATTCCCAGCCTGCCAATGCGGGTTGCCGTCGTTGCGGCGCGGGATGTCCTGATAGTTGCCCTGACGCGGCTCCTGGGTTTGTCGAACCGTGTCCGGGCGACCTTGAATCGGCAGATTATTCGCCGGTTGTGGCGCTGGCCGAGGCTGTTCGGCGCCTTGCGGGCGACCTTGCCACTGCCCGCCGCCGTGAGGCTGTTGCTCAGCGCGATCAAAATGCTGGTTTTGCGGGCGCGGCTGATTGTTCTCGACATGCGGGTTCTGTGGCCGCGGCTGGTTATTCTCCGGACGCGGTTGATTGTTCTGCGGGCGCGGCTGGTTATTTTGCGGGCGCGGCTGTTCGTTACCTTGCCGCCCGCCTTCCGGGCCTCTTTCATGCTGACCGCCCCCTTCGGAGCGCGGGTCGTCGGCCATCACTTGCGTGCCGACGGTAACCATCAGCAAACCTACACCTGCCATACGCCAGATGCGCTTCATGCTATTCCTCACTGCGGATTAGGGCCTCGAGTGTCCGGCCTCATAGTATGAGACTGGAAAAGCCTCACCCGGTTCTGAGACAGGTTATCAGTCACGAGAACTTTCTTTGCAGTTAAAAAGAGGCAGGTAAAACCCACGCAAAAGAAAAGGGGTGACCCGTCGGCCACCCCTTGAGAATTTCGTCCTGGCTCAACGCTTTTGACGTTGGCTCACCTCACGCCGTCTTGTGGACAGTGTGCAGCCTGGAGGCCGGCTCAACCCTGCTGGGGTGGCGGCCGCAGCGGGCCTGATTGGGCTCGCTGTAAGTGGACTGTTGTCCAGGCGGTGATTCTGTTGGTAATCATAGGCCCGACGCGCCGATAGATGATTGCGAAGATTGCGTCAATAAACAGTGCTTGCGCAATTTTTAACCCTTCATAGATAATTCGCCGCAATAGTTACGACAAAGGCTAACCCAATGAGCAAGCTTGACCGATACGACCTGAGTATTTTGGCGGAATTGCAGCGCGACGCGAGGATCTCCAACCAGGAGTTGGCCGAACGCATCGGCCTGTCGCCGTCGCCCTGCTCGCGCCGGGTCAAGCAGCTGGAAGATGACGGCTATATCGCGCGCCAGGTCGCCCTGCTCGACCGCAAGATGCTGGGCTTGAGCCTTACGGCCTATGTGCTGATCGGCATGGACCGCCACACACCCGAGCGTTTCGAGAATTTTGAAGCCGCGATCCGCACGCTGCCGCAAGTGCTGGAATGCAGTCTGGTGACCGGGATGGATGCTGACTATCAGTTGAAAGTGGTGGTGCCGGACATGGATCACTACCAAAAACTGCTGCTGGGCCATCTGACCCGCATTGAAGGCGTGACCAGCGTGCGCTCCAGCTTTGTGCTCAACCAGGTGCTCAACAGCACCGAGTTGCCGCTGACGCACCTGCGTACCTGATCTCAAACACATCGCCGATCAAATGTGGGAGCTGGCTTGCCTGCGATAGCATCAACTGGGGCTGGCTGATACACCGAGTTGCCTGCATCGCAGGCAAGCCAGCTCCCACATTGACCGCGTCAAGACTCAGGTCAATATTGCGTCTGTAACGCTGCCGTATACTTGCCCGCCTGCCCTGTCGGAAGAAGCCCATGAACAACATCGATCCCGCCGTTTTTGAAGAATGGATGATGACCGGCCTGGTCACCATTCTGATCATTTTCATGGGATTCATCGTCTGGGACCTGGCGAAGAAATCCAAAGCCGGGCGCTTTGGCTCGTTCATCCTGTTCTTCGTATTGGGCCTGGGCGTGGCCGCATTCATCATCAAAAGCGTGGTGATCGGCCTGATCGAGTCCGGCGCCCTATAACCGCGCCGGCACTTCCTTCCATTGGCCTTGATCCAGGCCATCAATCGACCAATCCCCGATACGCACGCGCACCAGGCGCAAGGTCGGCAAGCCCACCGCAGCGGTCATGCGCCGTACCTGGCGGTTACGCCCTTCGCGAATCACCAGCTCCAGCCAGTGCGTCGGCACGCTTTTGCGAAACCGTACCGGCGGGTTGCGCGGCCATAGCTCGGGCTCATCCAATTGCCGAGCTTCGGCGGGCAAGGTCATGCCGTCGTTAAGCTCCACGCCGTCACGCAGGCGTTGCAGTTGTTCTTCGGTGGGCTCGCCTTCGACTTGCACCCAGTAGGTTTTCGCCAGCTTGTGCTTGGGGTCGGCAATGCGCGCTTGCAGTTGGCCATCGTTGGTCAACAGCAACAGGCCTTCGCTGTCACGGTCCAGGCGGCCCGCCGGGTAGATGCCAGGGATGTCGATAAAATCCTTGAGGGTCGCACGCCCGCCTTCGTCGCTGAACTGGGTCAGCACGTCGAACGGTTTATTGAACAGGACCAACTTCGGCTCGGCCGGTGGCGCCTTGGCGACTCGACGCGCTGCGGAGTACGGAGGTTTCACGCCAGGGCGGCGCGAATCGGGACGGGTGGGACGGGACATGGCAAAGGAACATCTAACGGTCAGGACCGACAATGCTAGTGGCCTGACCGTTAAATGACCATCCCAACCGCTTAGCGGAACGGCGGTTCGTCGAAACTGCGCAGTTTGCGCGAGTGCAGCGAGTTGAGTTCGGTGCGCAACAGGTCCACCGCCTCGATGCCGATCTTCAAGTGCTGGCTGACCGCACGCTCATAGAACGCGTTGGCCGAACCCGGCAGCTTGATTTCGCTGTGCAGCGGTTTGTCCGAGACACACAGCAACGTGCCATACGGCACCCGCAAGCGGTAACCCTGGGCGGCGATGGTGCCGCTTTCCATGTCCACGGCCACGGCGCGGGACAGGTTGATCAACGGCCGTTCCTGGGCCCAACGCAGCTCCCAGTTGCGGTCGTCGTAGGTCAGCACGGTGCCGGTACGCAGGCGTTTTTTCAGCTCTTCGCCTTTTTCGCCCGTGACATTCGCCGCCGCTTGTTGCAAGGCCATCTGCACTTCGGCCAGGGCCGGGATCGGGATGTTCGGCGGCACCACGCGGTCGAGAATCCCGTCGCGGCGCATATAGGCGTGGGCCAATACGTAGTCGCCGATGGTCTGGGATTGGCGCAGGCCGCCGCAGTGGCCAATCATCAGCCAGCAATGTGGGCGCAGCACCGCGAGGTGGTCGGTGATGTTTTTCGCGTTGGACGGGCCGACGCCGATGTTCACCAGGGTCACGCCGTGGCCGTCAGTGGCCTGCAGGTGATAGGCCGGCATCTGGTAACGGTGCCAGACCACGCCGGCAGCAATCGCCGACGCTTCGCCGTGGTCCATGCTCTTGTCGATGATCACGTTGCCCGGCAGCACCATGCGGATAAACCGTGGGTCGCTGCGCAGTTGCTCCAGGCCATGCAGGATGAACTGGTCAACATAGCGGTGGTAGTTGGTCAGCAGGATCCACGGCTGCACATGGCGCCAGTCACTGCCGGTGTAGTGCACCAGGCGGCGCAGGGAAAAGTCCACACGGGCGGCATCAAACAGCGCCAGCGGCAGCGGGTCGGTGTTTTCCCAGTCATAGAGGCCGTCGGCAATACCATCGGTGGCGGCAGACAAATCGGTGCTGGGGAACACGCGCGCGAGGGTCGCGGCGGTCACGCCGGAGCCGGCCAATTCGTCGCCCTGCTCCACCACATACGGGTAAGGAATGTTCTGCTGGCTGACGCCGACTTCAACCGTCACGGTGAAGTCGTGCATCAGCGGCACCAGTTGCTCCAGCAGGTATTTACGGAAGGCGGCCGGATGAGTGACGGTAACGCTGTAGGTCCCGGGCAGCTGGACCTTGGCATACGCGCGAGTAGTCTGTGGGACTTCGCCGTGGCAGTGGTAAGTCAGGCGCAGTTCCGGATAGCGAAACTGTGCGCGCTGTTCGGCGTCGGGTTCGACGCGGTCCTTGAGGTATTGCTTGAGGGCCTGATTGAGCGCGCCGGTAGCACGCTCATGAAGAGCCGCCAGCCGATCCACGGCTTCTTCGGCGGTTTGAACGACAACAAAAGCTTCGGTCACGGTAAGCATCCTGTGTTCTGACTTGCAGACCTTTATCTTGCCTGTATCCCGGCCTCACTGAAACAGTGGAATTGGATTGCGATCAATGTGGGAGCGGGCTTGCTCGCGAATACGGTCTGTCAGTTGCTGAATATGCGACTGATACGGCGCATTCGCGAGCAAGCCCGCTCCCACATTTTGACCGAGTTTAGTCAGAGGTTTGGGGTCGAGCGGGCGACAATCGCCTCAACATTCACACCGCGCGGCAAAGTGCCGTAAACCCGACCGGACGACTCGCCCAAGCGGCTGGCGATAAAACCATCACTGACCGCCGCATTCCCGGCCTCCAGCAGCAGCTTGGCCTGCAACGCCACGGCAATGTCCTCAGTCAATTGACGCGCCCGGTACTGGATATCTTGAGTGTCCATAAACGCCGACTTCAGCTGCTCAATATGCTGCGCCAGTTGCGGGCTGCCATGCCCATTCCCCAGCTCGACAAACAGCGCCTCCAGCACACCCGGCTCCTTGGACAGCGCCCGCAGCACGTCCAGGCACTGAACATTGCCGGAACCTTCCCACGTCGAATTCACAGGTGCCTCACGGTACAGGCGCGGCAGGATACTGTCCTCGACATACCCGGCACCGCCCATGCACTCGGCGGCTTCGTTGATCATCGCCGGCGCGCGCTTGCAGATCCAATACTTGCCCACCGCCGTCACCAGCCGGGCGAATTTGGCTTCCTGCTCGTTATCGAGGTGATCCAGCGCGCGGCCCATGCGCATGCTCAGGGCCAGCGACGCTTCACTTTCCAGGGCCAGGTCGGCCAGTACGTTTTGCATCAGTGGCTGTTCACTAAGGACGCGACCGCCGACCAAACGATGGGCGCAATGATGGCTGGCCTGGGTCAGCGCCTGACGCATCAGCGCGCTGGAGCCCACCATGCAATCGAAACGGGTCATGGCGACCATTTCGATAATGGTCGGCACACCACGCCCCTCTTCGCCGATCATCCAGGCCAGGGCGCCCCGAAACTCCACTTCGCTGGAGGCGTTGGAGCAGTTGCCGAGTTTGTTTTTCAGGCGCTGGATGTAGAACTCGTTGCGTGTGTCATCCGGCCGGTGCCGGGGCAGCAGGAAACAGGTCAGGCCTTTGTCGGTCTGGGCCAGGGTCAGGAACCCATCGCACATCGGCGCCGAGCAGAACCACTTGTGCCCCACCAGTTCATAGGCTTGCCCCGGGCCACCCGCCCCCACAGGATAGGCGCGCGTGGTATTGGCGCGCACGTCGGTGCCGCCTTGTTTCTCGGTCATGGCCATGCCGATGGTGGCGCCGGCTTTGTGGGCGATGCCGACGTTGCGCGGGTCGTATTCGGTGTTGAGGATCTTCGGCAGCCAGATCTGCGCCAGATCCGGCTGCAGGCGCAGGGCCGGGACGCAGGCGAACGTCATGGTCAGCGGGCAACCGGTGCCGGCTTCGGCCTGGCTGTGCAGGTAAGTCATGGCGGCGCGGGCCACATGGGCGCCGGACTGCGGATGGGCCCATGGCAGTGACGGCAGGCCATGCTCGACGGCGGTGCGCATCAGTTCGTGATACGCCGGATGAAACTCCACCAGGTCAATGCGATGGCCATAACGGTCATGGCTGTTGAACACCGGTTTGTTCTGGTTCGCCAGGAACCCGGCCGCCATCAGTGGCCCACCGGCCAGCGCGCCATACGCGTCGATACGCGTCTCGGCCCAGCCGGCGCCAAAGCGGCGCGACCACTCTTGCAGCGGCAGGTCGATGCGGTACAGGTTAGTGCCGTCCAGGGACGGCGGCTGGTTGGTGACGTCGTGGGTTTCGGCGAACTGATGCAAGTTCATGACGGGCCTCCTGGAAAAAGGCCACGTGCGATGAGGCCTGAATTTCAGTTAAGCACCGTCATCCGGCTTAAAAAAGTGGCATACATGCCTAATGTCCGGCGCTTTCGCCCTCTAGAGGGCACAACAGACGGCGCTCCAGCACGGCCTGCAACGCCTCGAAACGCACCGGCTTGGTGAGACGATCCGTAATGCCTACGCCATGACAGCGCTCGCGATCCGGCGCCTGCAGCGAGGTACTCAGGGCGATCACCGGCAGCTCGCCGCAGCCGGGCAATGCACGAATCTGACAGCACAAAGAGAAGCCGCCTTCAGGCACATCCAGCAGTACCGCATCAAACGTTTCGGCCTGCAAAAGGGTCAGTGCGGCCGCACCGTTATCCACGGTTTTCACCCGGTAACCCAGCTTGAGCAGCATGCCGCGCACCGCCAGTTGGCCCACGCTATTGTCGTCCACCAACAGCACCGTGCAATCCTGCGCAGTGCGTTGCGTGAGGGGCGCCTGCCCCACCGGCTTTGGCTCCGCCGGCACCGGGCTGACGCTCACTTCCAATTGGAAACGACTGCCCTTGCGCGGTTCGGAATGATGGGTCAGGCGCCCACCGAGCAGTTCAATCAACTGCCGGCAAATCGCCAGGCCGATACCCATGCCGCCGTATTCGCGGGTGGTCGAGCCGTCGAGCTGGAAGAACCGCTGGTACAACGTGGCCTCGTCGAGGAAGGCAAAGCCGATACCGCTGTCGGTCACAATAAAGCTCAGGCGCAGCCCGCCATCACTTTGCGGCACACCCACCACGCGCAAGCGCACAGCGCCTTCGTGGGTGAACTTGAAGGCGTTGTCCAGCAGGCAGTCCAGGCAGTGGATCAGTTTGTCCGCATCACCGATCACCCGGTCCGGCAGCTCATCCGCCACGTCGATGGAAAATGCCAGGCCTTTGCTCTGGGCGCTGGCGCAGAATTGCTGGCGCAAGGTGTCGAGTGCACCGCGCAGGCTGAACACCTGCGGCTGGGCCGTGAGGCGTCCGGCTTGCAATTCGGTCAGGGTGAGGATGCCGTTGACCATGCGCATCATGTCCCGCGCAGAACCGGCGGCGGTTTGCTGGTACTGCGCCAGGTCTTCATCCAGCGGCACGGTTTGCATCAGCTCCAACGAGCCAATCACGCCGTTCATCGGTGTGCGCAGCTCGTGGGTCAGGGTGGCGAGGAATTCGTCTTTCAGCCGGTTACTGCGGGCCAATTGCTGGTTGAGCACTTCAAGCTTCTGGCTGGCGTCGAACAGGATCTGCGCCTGCTGCTCGCGCATGCCGTTGATGCGATCCGCCAAGGCCAGGGAAAGCAGTGCCACTTCGATGGCCGAGCCGAGTTGGCTGGCGTACATGGTGAGGAACATATTGGGCAGGTAACCCAACACCATCAGGGTGTTGACCACCCCACCCAGCAGAAACGCCGACCAGGCAATGATGAAATAGCGCGCCATGCGCTGGCCGCAACACCAGGCCTTGATTGCAGCAATAAAGATGGTCACGGTGAACACCAGCGCCAAGCCAGTGGCCAGGCGCAGGGCCACGGCGTAGCTGGTCAACAACGCCAATACCATCACCACGCCACCGCAAGCAGCCAGCGTCAGCAATATGCGATTGAGCCAGCGGCTGTGCTGCGCGGTGTGCAGGAAGCTGCGGGCAAACAAGCTGCCGAACAGCGCTGCCGACCCGATCAGGAATGGCACCGCAGCATTCGCCCACCACGGGTTGTTAGGCCAGAAGTACTCCACGGCCACGCCATTGACCGACAGTTGGTAGACGCCAAACGAGGCGATATAGAGGATGTAATACAGGTAGCTGGTGTCGCGCACGCTCAAGTAGATGAACAGGTTGTAGACCAGCATCCCCAACAAGACGCCATAGATTGCGCCCAACACATACAGGCGCAGGGGCTGTTCTTCCAGGTAGGCGGTGGCGGACCAGAGCGTCAATGGGGCCTGGATCGAGCCTTCGCTTTGCAGGCGCAGGTAGACGGTGTGTTGCTGGTTGGGCAAAAAGTTGAGCTTGAAGAGGTAGTTGCTCGCGCGCACTTCACGGCTTGAAAAAGGCAACGTGCTGCCGGTGCGGGTGGCCAGCCGGTAGTTGCCAGTGCCGTCGTTCTGGTACAGGTCCAGATGATTCAGCGGTGGGTACGCCAACTCCAGGAACCAGGTGCGTGGCGCACGGGGGTCAATGGCGGTGTAATGCAGGTCGACCTTGAGCCAGAACACCGAACGCGAATAGCCGGCGTTGAGGGTGGCTTTGTCATGGGGTTTGAATTGAGCAGCGTAAGCGAGGGAACTGACGTCGGCGACGGTGAGGGAACCGGTTGGGTCTTCAAGCACTTGCATGACCCGGCCCAGCGGCAGGCTTCGAGTGTCCTGGTTGAACTCGGCGGCGCCGGCGAGCATCGGCAGCCCGCAGAATAATAAGATCAGCAAATAGCGCATAGAGCCCCAGCGTGGCCTGTCCGGTTGTGTCAAAAGCCCCCCATTCCTTTTGAGTAGACGTACACCGGCGATACAGTAAGTTGTTTGGGTGCACTTTAGCATAGCCAGTAGAGGCCATTGGACACCATTGAAATAATTTTTTGAAAGGCTCTAAAACGCGCCTTTCAGCGCGTTTTTTCGACGTAAAAAGCAACCCATAAACAGCCATAAACACGCCTGTGCTGACACTGAAATTTCCCCTTCGCCCAACAGCCACGCAAAAAGCGTTTGGTGGTAAGCTCGCGCACCATGAATATCTACAGCTCTCGCCCCGTTGTCCTCTGTCTCTCCGGCCATGATCCCAGTGGTGGCGCCGGCTTGCAGGCAGATATCGAAGCCCTGCTCGCCCAAGGCTGTCATGCGGCACCGGCCGTCACCGCGTTGACCGTGCAAAACACCGTCAATGTCATCGACTTCCGCGTGCTCGACCGCGAGTGGGTAATGGCCCAGGCCAATGCCGTGCTCAGCGACTCCGAAGTGGCAGCCGTGAAGCTCGGCATGCTCGGTTCCACCGCGATGGTCGACACCGTGGTCGAACTGCTGCAGGCGCACCCGCACCTGCCGGTGGTGTGCGACCCGGTGCTGCGTGCCGGCGGCGGCGGCAGCCTGGGCAAGGACGAAGTGGGTTATGCCATGCGTGAGCGGCTGTTGCCGCTGTCGTTGATCGCCACGCCCAACTTGCCGGAAGCGCGCATTCTCGCCGAGTTGCCAAATGGCACGGCCGACGAATGCGCCGAGAAGCTGTTGCCGTTTATCAAGCATCTTCTTATTACCGGCGGGCACGGCGACGAGCACGAAGTGCACAACCGCCTCTACAGCCGCGACGGCACGCACCAGACCTTCACCTGCCAGCGCCTGCCCGGCAGCTATCACGGTTCAGGCTGCACGCTCGCCAGCGCCCTGGCCGGTCGGATCGCTCAAGGCGAAGGCCTGGTCAGCGCCGTGCAATCGGCGCTCAACTACACTTGGCGCACCCTGCGTGACGCTGAACAACTCGGCCAGGGCCAGTTTGTGCCGCGCCGGCTGCCGCTGGATTTCTGCTCGTAACTTTGTGCTTTTAACAGCAAGAGGCCTGCCCCATGAAACTACGTGGCCTTTACGCCATTACCGACAGCCAACTGTTGGCCGGCAAATTCCTCGCCTACGTCGAAGCGGCGCTGGACGGCGGTGTGACCCTGTTGCAGTACCGCGATAAAAGCAGCGACGAAGCCCGCCGCCTGCGTGAAGCCGAGAAGTTGCGAGAGCTGTGCTCGCGCTACAAGACCCATCTGATCATCAACGATGACGCCGAGTTGGCCGCGCGCCTGGGCGTCGGCGTGCACCTGGGCCAGACCGACGGCCCGCTGACCCCGGCCCGAGCATTACTGGGCCCCAAGGCGATCATCGGCGCCACCTGCCACAGCCAGATCGAACTGGCCGAACAAGCCGCTAAAGAAGGCGCCAGCTACGTCGCCTTCGGTCGCTTCTTTAACTCCAGCACCAAGCCCGGCGCACCCGCCGCCACCGTTGAAATGCTGGCCCAGGCCCGTACACGCTTGCAACTGCCGATCTGCGTGATCGGCGGCGTCACCCTGGAGAACGCCGAACCGCTGGTGGCCCACGGTGCCGACCTGCTCGCCGTGGTGCACGGCCTGTTCGGTGCCGACAGCACCCAGGAAGTCACGCGCCGTGCGCGCGCGTTCAACGATCTTCTTAAGTATTCAGTTTAGAGAGCCCGATCATGTCCCGTTCCGAAACCCTGTTTGCCAATGCCCAGAAACACATCCCCGGCGGTGTGAATTCCCCCGTGCGTGCGTTCAAGAGCGTGGGCGGCACGCCATTGTTCTTCAAGCATGCCGAAGGCGCGTACGTCACCGACGAAGATGACAAGCGCTACGTGGACTATGTGGGTTCCTGGGGCCCGATGATCCTCGGCCACAGCCATCCGGACGTGCTGGACGCAGTGCGCCAGCAACTGCAGCACGGTTTGTCCTATGGCGCCCCGACCGCCATGGAAACCGAGATGGCCGACCTGGTGTGCTCGATCGTGCCGTCGATGGAAATGGTGCGCATGGTCAGCTCCGGCACCGAAGCCACCATGAGCGCGATTCGCCTGGCCCGTGGTTTCACCGGCCGCGACAGCATCATCAAGTTCGAAGGCTGCTACCACGGCCACTCCGACAGCCTGCTGGTGAAAGCCGGTTCAGGCCTGCTGACCCAGGGCGTACCGAGCTCGGCCGGTGTGCCGGCAGCGTTTGCCAAACACACTCTGACGCTGCCGTTCAATGACATCGCCGCCGTCGAGCAGATGCTCAGCGAAGTCGGTCAAGAGGTCGCGTGCATCATCGTCGAGCCGGTCGCCGGTAACATGAACTGCGTGCCACCGGCGCCGGGCTTCCTTGAAGGCCTGCGCGAACAGTGCGACAAGCACGGCGTGGTGCTGATTTTCGACGAAGTGATGACCGGTTTCCGCGTTGCCCTCGGTGGTGCCCAGGCTTATTACGGCGTCACGCCGGACCTGAGCACCTTCGGCAAGATCATCGGTGGCGGCATGCCGGTGGGTTGCTTCGGCGGCAAACGCGAAATCATGCAGCACATCGCACCGCTGGGCCCGGTCTACCAGGCCGGCACCCTGTCGGGTAACCCACTGGCCATGGCCGCCGGCCTGACCTCCCTGCGCCTGATCAGCCGCCCGGGCTTCCACGCCGAGCTGACTGACTACACCACCCGACTGCTGGATGGCCTGCAACAGCGCGCCGATGCTGCCGGCATTCCGTTTGTCACCACTCAGGCGGGCGGCATGTTCGGCCTGTACTTCAGTGGCGCCGACGATATCGTCACTTTCGATGACGTGATGGGCAGCGATGCCGACCTGTTCAAGCGCTTCTTCCACTTGATGCTGGAAGGCGGGGTTTACCTGGCACCGAGCGCCTTCGAAGCCGGCTTCACGTCGATCGCCCATGGCGAAGCGGAGTTGAAACTGACCCTGGATGCTGCCGAGCGCGCCTTCGCGGCCCTGAAGTAAGGGGCAGATAAATCTGACGCTGCCCCTGGCGGCGTCAGATTTGCTACCTTGCCTACAGAGATTTCCTACTTTTTTCGAGAAATCACCTGCAATCCGGCAGATAACTTGCCTACGCAGCAGAAAAACGAGTAAAGACTTTGTAAGCAGGGGCCTGCTTATTTCATAATGCGCGCTTATTGGACTCCCCGAGGGTCCGCGTGCCCCGTCAGAGGTAAGTCGATTCCCATGAAACGCACCGGCCGCACCCTGGTTCTGGGCTGCCTGTTGCTCCTTCAGCCGCTGCTGGCACATGCACAAGCAGGCGGCAACTCGTTGTTAATCCCAGCGATGGGTCGTTGCACCCTCAATACCCAGCCAGACAGCCAGGCCGAAGCCCTGAGCGCGTGCCAGAAACAGGCTGAAGGCGGGGATGCGCAGGCGCAATACGAGTTGGGCCAGTACTACCACGACGAAAAAAACCCTGCCCGCGACCTCAACAAAGCCCTGAGCTACTTCGAGAAGGCTTCGTTGCAGGGCCACGCCCAGGCACAATTCCAACTGGGCAATATGTTCTTCAAAGGCGAAGGCGTGCCGGCCAATAACGTCCAGGCGTACATCGTGCTGAAAATGGCGGCGGTCAACGGTGCGGAAGACGCACTGGACACGGCCGACGAAGTTGCCGAGCACATGCAGCGCGATGAGTTGGAAGTGGCGACGCAGGTGCTGGGGCAGATCTTCCGCAATTACCTGCAGGAATTGCAGAGTGCCGATGGGCGTTCGCCCTTCTCGCCACTGCCCTGAATTATTCAGCGCTTCTACTACCGCTTTCGCGAGCAAGCCCGCTCCCACACTTAACCGAGTTCCAGCCTTGGAATGCGGTTAAGTGTGGGAGCGGGCTTGCTCGCGAAAGGGTCGACTCGGTCTAACGGCTTACTTCTCAGGCATCGGCATCGGAAACGGCATCACATTGCTGGTGCCACGTGCCTCGCTGATCTTCGGCGTGCCCAGGCGCTCCACTTCATCGATGCGCACAATCGAATGCATCGGCACAAAGCTGCGCACCACGCCTTCAAACTGCGCCTTGAGTTTTTCTTCGCCCGGGTCGACGACCAACTGGGTGCGCTCGCCAAAGACGAACTCTTCCACTTCCAGGAAACCCCACAGATCACTTTGATAGATCTGCTTGGCGTACATTTCGAACACCTGGCCCTGGTTAAGGAAAATCACCTTGTAGATTGGAGCTTCACGTTTCGTCATGGTGGGCGAATAACACATCGGGGATATAAAAGAGGGCGCGAACTATAGCATGGCACCCGATGCACAGCGCTAGGAACCAATGGACATGCCCCCTATAATGCGCGGTTCTTTACCACCAGTTGACGATTCCCATGGCCAAGAAGCTTTACATCGAAACCCACGGTTGCCAGATGAACGAGTACGACAGCTCGCGCATGGTCGATCTGCTGGGCGAACACCAGGCCCTGGAAGTCACTGCCCGCGCCGAAGATGCCGACGTCATCCTGCTCAACACCTGCTCGATTCGTGAGCGGGCCCAGGACCGTGTGTACTCGCAGCTGGGCCGCTGGCGCGAATTGAAACTGGCCAACCCGGAGATGGTGATCGCCGTCGGTGGTTGCGTAGCCAGCCAGGAAGGCGCTGCGATCCGCGACCGCGCGCCGTATGTCGATGTGGTATTCGGCCCGCAAACCCTGCACCGCCTGCCGGAAATGATCGACGCAGCACGCATCACCAAGCTGCCGCAGGTGGACGTGTCGTTCCCGGAAATCGAAAAATTCGACCACCTGCCCGAGCCGCGCATCGACGGGCCGAGTGCTTACGTGTCGGTAATGGAAGGCTGCAGCAAGTACTGCACCTTCTGCGTGGTGCCCTACACCCGTGGCGAAGAAGTCAGCCGGCCGTTTGACGACGTGATGTCGGAAATCATCCACCTGGCCGAAAACGGCGTGCGCGAAGTCACCCTGCTGGGCCAGAACGTCAACGGCTATCGCGGCCAGACCCACGACGGGCGCCTGGCAGACTTGGCGGAGTTGATCCGCGTGGTCGCCGCCGTCGATGGTATTGAGCGTATTCGCTACACCACCTCGCACCCGCTGGAGTTTTCCGACAGCCTGATCCAGGCCCACGCCGAGGTGCCGGAGCTGGTCAAACACCTGCACTTGCCGGTGCAGTCAGGCTCGGACCGCATCCTGTCTGCGATGAAGCGCAACCACACCGCGCTGGAGTACAAATCCAAACTGCGCAAATTGCGTGCGGCGGTGCCGGGTATCTGCATCAGCTCGGACTTTATCGTCGGTTTCCCTGGTGAGACCGAGAAGGACTTCCAGCAAACCATGAAGCTGATCGAAGACGTCGGCTTCGACTTCTCATACTCGTTCGTCTACAGCCAGCGCCCGGGCACCCCGGCCGCCGACCTGTTGGATGAGACGCCGGAAGCGCTGAAAAAAGAGCGTTTGAATGCGCTGCAGCACCGCCTGAACCAGCAAGGTTTCGAGATCAGCCGACAAATGGTCGGTTCGATCCAGCGCATCCTGGTCACCGATTATTCGAAAAAAGACCCCGGCGAGTTGCAAGGCCGTACCGAAAACAACCGAATCGTCAACTTCCGTTGCGACAACCCAACCCTGATCGGCCAGTTCGCCGATGTGCACATTGATGCGGCGCAACCGCACTCGTTGCGCGGCTCGCTGGTGCAGTAACCCACCCATATTTCTGACTGATTGAGATCAAAATGTGGGAGCGGGCTTGCTCGCGAAGGCGGTGGATCAGTTGATACATGTATTAGCTGACCCACCGCCTTCGCGAGCAAGCCCGCTCCCACATGGGAACCGTGCTGCACTTGGGCTAGATAAGTGCTTTCGTACCCGCGCCACTGGCGTTATCCTCTCTTTCATCTCAACAGCCAAAGGGCGGCTAAAAGCGACCTTGAACGCACCCATAGAACCCCATCGTTTTCTCCTCGAGCCTTTTGAGGCTCGCCGTTTCGCCAACCTGTGCGGACAGTTCGACGAGCACCTGCGCCTGATCGAACAACGCCTGAGTATCGAGATCCGCAACCGCGGTAATCAGTTCGAGCTTATTGGTGAACCCCAGCACACCACGTCTGCAGAACACCTGCTCCGCCGCCTCTACCGCGAAACCAAGGGCAGTGAGCTGTCGCCGGAGACCGTGCACCTGTACCTGCAGGAATCTGCCGTGGAAGACCTGGCCAACAACCCGGTGGCCGAAGCCAGCGTGGCCCTGCGTACCAAAAAAGGCATGATTCGCCCACGCGGCTTGAATCAGCAGCGCTACGTCAAGGAAATCCTCGGCAACGACATCAACTTCGGCATCGGCCCCGCCGGTACCGGCAAGACCTACCTGGCCGTGGCCTGTGCGGTGGATGCCCTGGAGCGCGAGCAAGTGCGCCGCATCCTGCTGGTGCGCCCGGCGGTCGAGGCTGGCGAGAAGCTCGGCTTCCTGCCCGGCGACCTGGCCCAGAAGATCGACCCGTACCTGCGCCCGCTCTATGACGCGCTCTACGAGATGCTCGGCTTTGAATACGTGGCCAAGCTGATCGAGCGCCAGGTTATCGAGATCGCCCCGCTGGCTTACATGCGTGGCCGTACCTTGAACAACAGCTTCATCATTCTCGACGAAAGCCAGAACACCACCGTCGAACAGATGAAGATGTTCCTCACCCGTATCGGTTTCGGTTCCACGGCCGTTATCACCGGTGACGTGACCCAGGTCGACCTGCCCAAGGGCACCAAGTCGGGGCTGGCGCAGGTGATCGATGTACTCAAGGACGTGCCGGGCATCAGCTTCACGCATTTCATGCCTAAAGACGTGGTGCGTCACCCGTTGGTGCAGCGCATTGTCGAGGCTTACGAGCGTTTCGAGCACAAAGATGACGCCCCCGCCAAGGACATTCGCCGCGATGCTTGAGCTTGACCTGCAGCTGGCCACCGAAGCGCCCGCCCCCAGCGAAGCCCAGTTCCGCCAATGGTGCGCACTGGCCCTGCGCCAGCGCACCGCGGATTCCGAACTGACCATCCGCCTGGTGGACGAGCCCGAAGGCCGTGAACTGAATCACACCTGGCGCCAAAAGGATTACGCGACCAACGTGCTGTCCTTCCCCGCCGACGTACCGGATGAGTTACTGGATATCCCGTTGCTGGGCGATCTGGTGATCTGCGTCGAGGTGGTGGAACGCGAAGCAAAGGAACAAGGCAAGGAACTTGAGGCCCATTGGGCCCATCTAGTCATCCACGGCTGCTTGCATCTCTTGGGTTACGACCATATAGACGATGACGAAGCCTTGGAAATGGAAACACTGGAACAAACGTTGCTTGCAGAATTGGGTCACCGTGACCCTTACGCTGACGACGAAAACTGAAACGACACCTTACTGACACAACAAAGGATTTAGAGTAATCGCTATGAGCGAAGACCGATCGAGCAACGGGCAGAAGTCATGGCTGGGTAAACTGACCCAGGCTTTTGCCCACGAGCCGAAAAACCGCCAGGAGCTGCTGGAGCTGCTGCGCGAGGCCCATCAGAACAAGTTGCTGGACAGCGAAGCGCTGGCCATCGTCGAAGGCGCCATCCAGGTGGCTGACCTGCAAGTTCGGGACATCATGGTCCCGCGTTCGCAGATGATCAGCATCAAGGCGACCCAGACCCCGCGGGAATTCCTCCCGGCCGTGATCGATTCGGCGCACTCGCGCTACCCGGTTATCGGTGAAAGCCATGACGACGTCATGGGTGTCCTGCTGGCCAAGGACCTGCTGCCGTTGATCCTCAAGGAGAACGGCGACAACTTCAACATCAAGGACCTGCTGCGTCCGGCCACCTTCGTGCCTGAATCCAAGCGCCTGAATGTGCTGCTGCGCGAATTCCGCGCCAACCACAATCACATGGCCATTGTGATCGACGAATACGGCGGCGTAGCGGGCCTGGTGACCATCGAAGACGTGCTGGAACAGATCGTCGGCGACATCGAAGACGAGCACGACGTCGAAGAAGACAGCTACATCAAGCCACTGCCCAGCGGTGACTTCTTGGTCAAGGCTCTGACGCCGATCGAGAATTTCAACGAGTTCTTCGACAGCGAATTCTCCGACGATGAGTTCGACACCGTGGGTGGCCTGGTGATGAGTGCGTTCGGGCACTTGCCCAAGCGTAACGAAACCACCGAGATCGGCGCGTATCGCTTTCGCATCCTGAATGCCGACAGCCGCCGCATCCATCTGATTCGCCTGACACCTATTGCCCGCTAAGGACTGACATGCGCCGTATGATCGCACCCGGCTGGCCCGGTAATTTGCTGGCTGTGGTGGCCGGCGCCATCACTACCCTGGCGCTGGCGCCGTTCGACTTGTGGCCGTTTGCACTGGTGGCAGTCGGATTGTTCTATATCGGCCTGCGCGAACTGACACCGCGTCAGGCCCTGGGCCGTGGCTGGTGTTTCGGTTTCGGCCTGTTTGGCGCCGGCACCAGCTGGATCTACTACAGCATCCACCACTTCGGCGGTGCTTCGGTGTTGCTCGCTGGCTTTTTGATGCTGCTGTTTACCGCTGCCATTGCCTGGTTCTTCGCCCTGCCCGCCTGGTTATGGGCACGCTGGTTGCGTCGTAATGAAGCGCCGCTGGCCGATGCGCTGACGTTTGCTGCGTTGTGGGTTGGCCAGGAAGCATTTCGTGGCTGGTTCCTGACCGGTTTCCCATGGCTGTACTCCGGCTACAGCCAGCTGGACGGGCCACTCACCGGCCTCGCGCCGCTGGGCGGGATGTGGCTGATTTCCTTCGCCCTGGCACTGACCGCTGCCGTGCTGTGCAACCTGCCGCGCCTGCTGGCGAGCAAGCGCAACGGCTTTATCGGTGCGGGCCTGGTGCTGCTGGTTGCGCCGTGGGCCATCGGTTTGGCGCTCAAGCATCACGCCTGGACGACGCCTTCTGGCGCACCCCTGAGCGTGGCCGCCGTGCAGGGCAATGTCGAACAAAGCATGAAGTGGGACCCCGAGCAGCTCAATGCGCAGCTGGCGCTGTACCGCGACATGAGTTTCAGCTCCAAGCGAGTCGACCTGTTGGTGTGGCCGGAAACTGCCGTGCCGGTGCTCAAGGAATCCGTCGAAGGCTACCTGGGCATGATGGGCAAGTTCGCTGCCGACCGGCACACCGCGCTGATCACCGGCGTGCCGATCCGCCAGGAAGTGCACCACCAGAAGCGCTACTACAACGGCATCACGGTGGTCGGCGAAGGCGAAGGCACTTACTTGAAGCAGAAGCTGGTGCCCTTTGGCGAATATGTGCCGCTGCAAGACATGCTGCGTGGCGTGATTGCCTTCTTCGACTTGCCGATGTCGGACTTCGCCCGCGGCCCTGCCGATCAGGCGATGCTGCAAGCCAAGGGCTATCAGATTGCGCCGTTCATTTGTTATGAAGTGGTGTACCCGGAATTTGCCGCCGGCCTGTCGGCCCAGAGCGATCTGTTGCTGACGATCAGCAACGACACCTGGTTCGGCCGCTCCATCGGCCCGCTGCAACACCTGCAAATGGCGCAGATGCGCGCACTGGAGGCGGGACGCTGGATGATTCGCGCGACCAACAACGGCGTCACCGGGCTGATCAACCCGTTTGGGCAGATCACCGAGCAGATCCCGCAGTTCGAGCGCGGGATTCTCTACGGTGAAGTGGTGCCGATGCACAACCTGACGCCGTACCTGCAATGGCGCTCGTGGCCGCTGATCATCGTGTGCCTGGGCTTGTTTGGCTGGGCGCTGCTGGCGGGCCGGATGTCCAAAACGGTCTGACAGACAAGCCCAAAACCAATGTGGGAGCTGGCTTGCCTGCGATAGCGTCACCGCGGTGTCACTGACTTACCGAGGTACCTGCATCGCGGGCAAGCCCAGCTCCCACATTGGATCGGCAGTGTTTGGACTATCGATAAAACAACCGATACCCCACCTGCCCCACCGCCTCATTGATCAACTGCCCGCTGCGCCACACCGACACAAACTCAGGCATCCAGCCGCCCAACGGTCGAGTATTGTCCACGCCCAAAAAGCCCACCGGCCCCGGCACCACAGTGAAACCGGCCTTCTCAAAGTTCCAGACTGCGCGCGGCATATGCCAGGCCTGGGTCACCACCACCACTCGCTTGATGCCTTGCGGCAATAGAATCCCGGCGCTCATCTGCGCGTTTTCCCAGGTGGTACGGCTGCGCTCTTCCTTCCAGCGTACCGTAACGCCGAAATCATCCTGCATCGACACCGCCATAAGCTCGGCCTCACTCGGCGGCGTGCCGTAGTGCAAGCCGCCGCTGGTCAACACCGGCAAGCCGGACGCCTTGGCCAGCCGCGCGGCATAACGCTGGCGTTCAAGCCCGATCCCGGTGGGTTGGTCGGTGCCCCACGCGGGGTCTCCCCGCTCACGCCCGGATCCCAGCACCACAATCGCATCGGCGCGCTGGGCCAGCGTTGCCCACTCTTCACGGGCCAAGGGCGGTTCGGTCTCCAGGGCATGTGCACCCCATTGCACCGCCACCGGCAAGCTGATCAGCCACATCCCGCCCAATCCCACCGCAAAGCAGAAGCCCGCCAGGCGCGGGCGGCTTTTACGAAACCACCAGGCAAACGCCAGCAACAGCAAAAAAATACCGGGCGGCAAGAGCAATTGTTTAATGAAATAACGAAAAGGCATCGGGCATCTCCACAGATGCCCGAAGCCTAGATGCAACGGGGTTTAGCGACAATCTTTACCAGCCTATTTCGAGAAGGCTAACGGGTAACGCTGTGCTTCACTTGCACCGTACGGCCCGGTGTTTTTCGGGGCCGCGACCGGCAGCCACATCTTTCAGCCAGATCACCTTGGCCGAACGCGAGGGCCCTTGAACAGGCGGGGAAGCCTGCTCCTGAGAGGCACGGTGGTGATTCAATTCCAGGTAGACCTTGATCAATTCAAGCTCTGCCTGGCTCAAGCCTCGCAACTCCAGTTCCAGAGGCCGTTCATCACGTAAACGGCCTGCGGTTCTTGCAGCATCCAATGCCCGACCCAAACGGTCGATCAGTCCTTCGTACAACTGCGGTTTCGTTAAAGTTCGCTGCGATTCAACCATCCCTCACCTCATTGAAGATAAGACTCACTCCCCAATAAACAGCGTAGTCTCCATCGCTGCACCTGCCTGGCGCCGCGACAGACGGCCCTGCCTGCGCAATCAGGGTTTCCCTCGATAGAGTGGGGTCATGTATGCTACGGCGCTTCCTGTAACTCCACTTCCCGCAGGGTTTGGGCACGGACGCGCCGCTTTTTGGTGTCGATCAACCTGAACATTGCACCGAAGAGGATTAGGCCACCCCTATTCAGTTCAAAAGTAGCCATGCACGAACAATATCAGCCCCGTGAAATAGAAAATGCCGCCCAAACCTTCTGGGACGAGCAAAAGTCCTTTGAAGTCAGTGAACAGCCAGGCAAGGAGACTTACTACTGCCTATCGATGTTCCCTTACCCCAGCGGCAAGCTACACATGGGGCACGTGCGTAACTACACCATCGGCGACGTCATCTCGCGCTACCAGCGCATGCTCGGCAAGAACGTCCTGCAACCCATGGGTTGGGACGCCTTCGGCATGCCGGCGGAAAACGCCGCGATGAAAAACAACGTGGCGCCCGCCAAGTGGACCTACGAAAACATCGCCTACATGAAGACCCAGCTGCGCAGCCTGGGCCTGGCGGTGGACTGGTCCCGCGAAGTGACCACCTGCAAGCCGGATTACTACCGTTGGGAACAATGGCTGTTCACTCGCCTGTTCCAAAAAGGGGTGATCTACAAAAAGAGCGGCACCGTGAACTGGGACCCGGTCGACCAGACCGTACTGGCCAACGAACAGGTCATCGACGGTCGCGGCTGGCGTTCCGGCGCGCTGATCGAAAAGCGCGAAATCCCGATGTACTACTTCAAGATCACCGCCTATGCGGATGAACTCTTGTCGAGCCTCGACGATCTGCCGGGCTGGCCTGAACAGGTCAAGACCATGCAGCGCAACTGGATCGGCAAATCCAAGGGCATGGAAGTGCAATTCCCGTACAACGTCGATTCGATCGGCGAAGCGGGCGCACTCAAAGTCTTCACCACCCGTCCGGACACCCTGATGGGCGCGACCTATGTCGCCGTGGCCGCCGAACACCCGCTGGCCACCCAGGCCGCACAGAACAACCCTGAGCTGCAGGCGTTCATCGCCGAATGCAAAGGCGGCAGCGTGGCCGAAGCCGACGTCGCCACCCAGGAGAAAAAAGGCCTGCCAACCGGGCTCTTCGTCGAGCACCCACTGACCGGCGAGAAGCTGCCGGTATGGGTCGCCAACTACGTGCTGATGCACTACGGCGATGGCGCGGTAATGGCTGTGCCGGCCCACGACGAGCGCGATTTCGAATTCGCCACCAAGTACAACCTGCCGATCAAGTCGGTCGTGCGCACCAGCTCGGGTGATACCAACCCGGCCCCGTGGCAAGACGCCTACGGCGAGCACGGCGAACTGATCAACTCCGGCGAATTCGACGGCCTGGACTTCGCAGGCGCCTTCGACGCCATCGAAGTCGCACTGATCAAGAAAAACCTCGGTGCTTCGCGCACCCAGTTCCGCCTGCGCGACTGGGGCATCAGCCGCCAGCGCTACTGGGGCTGCCCGATCCCGATCATCCACTGCGAAACCTGCGGTGATGTGCCGGTGACGGAAGACCAGTTGCCGGTGGTACTGCCGGAAGACGTGGTGCCGGATGGCGCGGGTTCGCCATTGGCGCGCATGCCCGAGTTCTACGAATGCAGCTGCCCGAAATGCGGCGCACCGGCCAAGCGTGAAACCGACACCATGGACACCTTCGTCGAGTCCTCCTGGTACTACGCTCGCTACGCCTCGCCGCACTATGAAGGCGGCCTGGTGGAAAAATCCGCAGCCGACCATTGGTTGCCGGTGGACCAGTACATCGGTGGCATCGAGCACGCCATTCTCCACCTGCTCTACGCGCGCTTCTTCCACAAGCTGATGCGCGACGAAGGCCTGGTGAGCTCCGATGAGCCGTTCAAGAACCTGCTGACCCAGGGCATGGTGATCGCCGATACTTACTATCGCCGCGAAGCCAATGGCGCCTACACCTGGTTCAACCCGGCCGACGTCGAACTCGAGCGTGACAGCAAAGCCAAGGTCATCAGCGCCAAGCTGATCGCCGATGGCCTGCCGGTGGAAATCGGCGGCACCGAGAAGATGGCCAAGTCGAAGAACAACGGCGTCGACCCTCAGTCGATGATCGATCAGTTTGGCGCCGACACCTGCCGCCTGTTCATGATGTTCGCCTCGCCGCCTGACATGAGCGCCGAATGGTCCGACTCCGGCGTCGAGGGTTCGCACCGCTTCCTCAAGCGCGTCTGGCGCCTGGCGCACGCCCATGTCAGCCAGGGCCTTCCGGGCAAGCTGGACGTGGCGTCCTTGAACGATGAACAGAAAGCCATTCGTCGCAGCACGCACCTGGCCATTCGCCAAGCGAGCCAGGACGTCGGGCAGAACCACAAATTCAACACCGCCATCGCTCAGGTGATGACGCTGATGAACGTGCTGGAAAAAGCACCGCAAGCCACCGAACAGGACCGCGCGCTGGTGCATGAAGGCCTGGAAACGGTCGTGCTGCTGCTGGCGCCAATCACGCCGCACATCAGCCACGAACTGTGGAACCGTTTGGGCCACGACGGCGCGGTAATCGACGCCGAATGGCCGGTACAGGATGACAGCGCCCTGGTACAGGACACGTTGCAACTGGTGATTCAGGTCAACGGTAAACTGCGTGGCCAGATCGACATGCCGGCCAGCGCCAGCCGTGAAGACGTGGAAGCGGCTGCGCGTATCAACGAGAACGTGCTGCGCTTTACCGAAGGCCTGACGATCCGCAAAGTGATCGTAGTGCCTGGCAAACTGGTCAATATCGTCGCCAGCTAATCGGATCGGGCGCAGGGCTTGAGCCCTGCGCCGAACTAAACCTTTAAGGCCTCGATAAGGCCCACATGGTTTCAAGGGGAGCAACAAAATGATCAAACGCAATTTGCTGGTGATGGGCCTTGCTGTGCTGCTGAGCGCTTGCGGCTTTCAGCTGCGTGGCACCGGCACCAACGAACTGAGCATCAAAGAACTGGACGTCAGCGCCCGTAACGCCTACGGCGATACCGTGACGCAACTGCGCCAGACCCTGGAAAGTAGCGGTGTGCGTGTCGCTGCCGGCGCGACCTACAAACTGGTCCTGGTGGACGAGAAAGAAACCCAGCGTAACCTCAGCTACGCCAGTGCCGGCCGTGCGTCGGACATTGAGCTGAACAGCCTGGTGATCTACGAACTGCAAGGCCGCGACCACCTGCCATTGATGGGTGACAAGGTTGAAGTGCAGAAGGTCGTGAGCCACGACGGTAACAACCTGGTGGGTTCGGACTCGGAGATCATCCAGGTTCGCAAGGAAATGCGTCGTGAGCTGGTGCAGCGTCTGATGGTCCGCTTGCAGCAACTGACCCCGGACAAACTCGCAGCCTTGCAGCAAACTGCCGACAACAAGGCCAAGGCTGACGCCGATGCCCTGAAAGCCGCGAAAGAGTATGAAGACAACACGCCGAAACAATCGCCTGTTGAAGTCCCTGTCGAGTAAGCCAGACGGGGCGCCTTTGGCGCCCCGTTCGCCCCGCCTATGAAACTCGCCCCCGCCCAACTCGCCAAACACCTGCAAGGTGGCCTTGCGCCTGTCTATATCGTCAGCGGTGATGACCCGCTGTTGTGCCAGGAAGCCGCAGACGCCATTCGCACCGCCGCACGCCAGCAAGGCTTCGACGAACGCCAGGTGTTCAGTGCCGATGCCAGTTTCGACTGGGGGACGCTGCTGCAAGCGGGTGCGAGCATGTCGCTGTTCGCCGAAAAACGCCTGTTGGAACTGCGCCTGCCTTCAGGCAAGCCCGGAGACAAGGGTGCGGCGGCCTTGATGGAATACTGCTCGCGCCCCGCTGAAGACACGGTGTTGCTGATCAGCCTGCCCAAGCTGGATGGCAGCGCGCAGAAAACCAAGTGGGGCAAGGCGCTGGTAGAAGGCCCGCAAACCCAGTTTATCCAGATCTGGCCAGTGGACAGCAACCAGTTGCCGCAATGGATTCGTCAGCGCCTGTCCCAATCGGGGCTGTCGGCGACACAAGATGCGGTAGAGCTGATTGCCGCCCGGGTCGAAGGCAATTTGCTTGCCGCCGCCCAGGAAATCGAAAAGCTCAAGCTGATGGCCGACGATGGGCAGATCACGGTCGAAACCGTCCAAGGCGCAGTGGCCGATAGCGCTCGCTTTGACGTGTTCGGGCTGGTGGATGCGATCCTTAACGGCGAACCCGCCCACGCGTTGCGCATGCTTGAAGGGCTGCGTGGCGAAGGCGTGGAGCCACCGGTGATTCTGTGGGCCCTGGCCCGGGAACTGCGGGTACTGGCTAATATTTCCCTGCAATTCAGTCAGGGCACACCGTTGGACAAATGCTTCAGCCAGGCCAAACCTCCTGTGTGGGACAAACGGAAACCGCTGATGAGCAAAGCCCTGCAACGGTACTCGGCGCAACGCTGGGCGCAACTGTTGCTGGAAGCCCAGCGCATCGATGCGCAGATCAAAGGCCAGGCGGCGGGCTCGCCGTGGATGAGCCTGAGTCGTTTGTCACTGTTGATGTCTGGCCAGCGCCTGACATTGCCTGCTGAATAGCTGTTTCACCTGACAGCACAAATCTATGTGGGAGCGGGCTTGCTCGCGAATACGGTGGTTCAGTCAACCTGTATAGTGACTGACACACCCTATTCGCGAGCAAGCCCCACCTTTTAACGGTGCACACGTTCAGATCTTCTATATTTCCTACACAGCGCCGGGCTTTACAGCGGCGCCACTTCGGCAGATGATTTGCACCGCTTCATCCCATCTCAAGCCCACATAAAGAGAGCACCGACATGAGCAAAAAGCCATCCAAGCATGGCCCCAACAAGGCCAAATCCATCATCGCCCAGCCACTGTTCCGCAGCCGTCAGGAACGCGCCGGCAAGGGCAAAGGCAGCTACCGCCGCGAAGCCTTCCAGTCTAATAGCTGGGAGGCTTCTTACTTTCTGGCTGCCTGAAGGCAAGCGCCCCTCCGGCATGATAAGGTCTGTACCTGATTTGTAATCCCTGGACCTGTGCATGCCCTCTAGTCTTTCCCGTCGTTGGCACCTTCGCCAATTGATTGCTGCCTCCAGCCTCATTCTGCTTGTCGCCTGCGCGGAAAAACCTACCGCCGCGGACGCTCAACCCCTGCCAAGACTCCAGACCGTGCCGGCCGTTGCGCCTGCTGTGGTTGCGCCCTTGGCTGTGGACAACCTTGATATCCAACCGACCCAGACCTTTGCCGAATGGCAGGCTGGCTTTCGAGTGGAAGCCCTCAAAGCGGGTATCACCGCTGCCGTTTTTGATAACGCCTTCGCTAACGTCACCCCCGATATGGCGGTGATTCGCGCAGACCGCAGCCAACCGGAATTTTCCCGGCCAGTATGGGAATACCTCGACGGTGCCCTGTCGCCAGTGCGCGTGCGTAACGGCCAGGCCTTGCTGATCAAGTACGCCGATATCCTGCAAAGTATCGAGCAACGTTATGGCGTCGACCGCCAGGCGTTGGTGTCGGTGTGGGGTATGGAAAGCAACTTTGGCCAGTTCCAGGGCAATAATTCGGTGATTCGCTCCCTGGCGACCCTGGCTTATGAAGGCCGTCGCCCGGCGTTCGCCCAGGCACAACTGCTGGCGGCGCTGCAAATCATCCAGCATGGCGACATCCAGGCCGACCAGATGAAAGGCTCCTGGGCCGGTGCCATGGGCCAGACCCAGTTCATCCCGACCACCTACAACACCCACGCCGTCGACTTCGATGGCGACGGTCGTCGCGATATCTGGAACAGCCCAGCCGACGCCCTCGCCTCCACCGCGCACTACCTGCAAAGCTCCGGCTGGCAGAAAGGCCAGCCGTGGGGCTTTGAGGTGAAACAACTGCCGGCGAACTTCGATTACGCCCTCGCCGATGGCGGTATACGCAAAAGCGTTGGCGAGTGGATGAAGCTTGGCATCCAACTGCCACCGGGTGCGAGCATGCCGCCAAACGTCGACTCCTTGTCCGCCGCCCTGCTGCTGCCGGCAGGCTACCGTGGCCCGGCGTTCCTGGTGCTGGATAACTTCCGCGCAATCCTCAAGTACAACAACTCGTCGTCCTACGCGCTGGCCGTGGGCCTGTTGTCAGAGCGGTTTGGTGGCGCGGGTGTGATTCGTGGCGATTGGCCAAAAGATGAACTGCCGCTGAGTCGTTCCCAGCGCATTGATTTGCAGACGGCGCTCAGCGCCAATGGGTATGACGCTGGTAACCCGGACGGCATTATCGGCGCGAATACGCGTAAGGCGATCCGGGCAGCACAGCAGTCGTTGGGTTGGCCGGCGGATGGATATCCGACGGTGAAGCTGTTGGAGTCGTTGCAGAACCGTTAAATCGGCTTACGGCGACTGCCGCTTTCGCGAGCAAGCCCGCTCCCACATTAGACCGCACTCCAAAGTATGGACACGGTTGAATGTGGGAGCTGGCTTGCCTGCGAAGACGGCATGACAGGCGAAAATTACTTCAGAACAACATCCTGTTCCAGCCCCACCCGCTGCTCCACATTAGACTGCACTCCAACGTATGGACACGGTTGAATGTGGGAGCTGGCTTGCCTGCGATAGCGGCCTGACCAGCGACAAAAATCAGCAGCTGGACACGACATCCTGTTCCAACACCACCCGCTGCTCCCCGGCATCCAACCGCACCAACGCGCCCATTGGCAGCGTGAGGTTCGGATCGCAGTGGCCACTGCGCCAGCCGGACAACACCGGAATGCACAGCGGTTCGAAGGTCTGCTTCAGCAGTCGCGAAAGCGCAGCGTTATCCACACCCGACACATCCCCCACCAACACACCCGCCACTTGGGCCAGCTTGCCCGCCAGGCGCAAATGGGTCAGCAGGCGGTCAATCCGATAAATCGGCTCGTTGACGTCTTCGATAAACAGGATGATGCCTTCAGCGTCGATTTCGTAGGCTGTGCCCATCACCGCCGCGATCATCGACAGGTTCCCCCCGAGCAAACGCCCACACGCGATACCGGGCTCAATCGTCGTCAGCGGATAAGCCACCGGGTGCGCGAGCACACCACCGGCGCAGAGTTGGCCACGTAGCATGCTGAACAAGGACGACTCGGTAGGCTGCTGCTTGTCACCGAGCAGGTCGGCGTTAAGCATCGGCCCATGAAAGGTCACGAAACCCGCATAACGGTTGATGGCAAGGTGCAGAGCCGTGATATCGCTATAACCCACGAACGGTTTGGGATTGGCGCGAATCAGCTCGAAATCCAGCCGGTCGAGCAAGCGCGGTGTGCCGTAGCCGCCACGCAGACAGAAGATGGCATCGATTTCAGGATCGGAGAAAGCAGCATGCAAGTCACGCAGGCGCACGTCATCACTGCCGGCCAGGTAGCCGTCGCGCTCATACACACCCGAAAATATTCGCAGTTCGTGGCCACGGGCGCGCATCCATTGCCCGGCTTTTTCAACATCCAGTGCGGCAGGACCGGCAGGGGCGATCAGGCCGATCACACCTTCGGCACGTAAAGCAGGCACCGCCGCCGCGAGTTGAGTCTTCATCCATGCTCTCCCTCTATATAACAACGCAGAACGAAATGTGGGAGCGGGACCTTGTGGGAGCTGGCTTGCCTGCGAATGCATCACCTCGATAAACGGATAGATCGAGGTGTCTGTATCGCAGGCAAGCCAGCTCCCACACAAGCCCGCTCCCACATTGGATAAGCGGCGTTACGCAAACCCCTATCAGGAAACCAGGCTTGCCTTGACCAGCTTGGCCTGCTCATCAGCGTGGTACGAGGAACGTACCAGCGGGCCTGACGCCACGTTCTTGAAGCCCATCTTGTAACCTTCCTCGGCAAACCAGGCGAAGATGTCCGGGTGCACGAAACGCTGCACCGGCAAGTGGCTGCGGGACGGTTGCAGGTACTGGCCCAGGGTCAGCATGTCGATGTCGTGTTCGCGCATGCGCTTCATGACTTCGATCACTTCTTCGTCGGTTTCGCCCAGGCCCAGCATCAGGCCGGATTTGGTCGGGATGTGCGGCATCATCTGCTTGAATTTCTGCAGCAGGGTCAGCGACCACTGGTAGTCCGAACCCGGGCGCGCCGCCTTGTACAGGCGTGGCACGGTTTCCAGGTTGTGGTTGAACACATCCGGTGGCTCGGCCGCGGTGATTTCCAGCGCGACGTCCATGCGACCGCGATAGTCAGGAACCAGGGTTTCGAGCATCACGTTCGGCGACAGCTTGCGGATTTCGCGGATGCAGTCGGCAAAGTGCTGGGCACCGCCGTCACGCAGGTCGTCGCGGTCTACCGAGGTGATTACCACGTACTTGAGTTTCAGGTCGGCAATGGCGATGGCCAGGCTTTCCGGCTCGTTGACGTCCAGTGGCTTCGGCCGGCCATGGCCAACGTCGCAGAACGGGCAACGACGGGTGCAGATGTCACCCATGATCATGAAGGTGGCCGTGCCGCCGGAGAAGCACTCACCCAGGTTCGGGCAGGACGCTTCTTCGCACACGCTGTGCAGCTTGTGTTTGCGCAGCAGGGCCTTGATACGGTCGACTTCCGGCGAGACCGGGATGCGCACGCGAATCCAGTCCGGTTTTTTCGGCAGTTCGGTGGTCGGGATGATCTTGACCGGGATGCGTGCAACCTTCTCGGCGCCGCGCAGCTTGACGCCGGCTTCCACCTTGGCACGCGGGGCCGGGGCCGGACGTTCGGTAACATCCAGCGTCGGGATCATGGTTTGCACTGCATCAGTAGTCATAATCAGTCGATTCCGCCCGTGAGGGTCGTCTGCTCAGCATAGTCGAGGTGTTTGACGAGCTGCGCACGCAGCCGGGCACTTACCTCGGCAAATTTAATCGGTGTGGCGTGGTCGCTCAGTTGGGTCATCGCCAGCCCGGCGTAACCGCACGGATTGATCCGCCGAAACGGCGCCAGGTCCATGTCCACATTCAGGGCCAGGCCATGAAAGGAACAACCGTGGCGAATCCGCAAACCGAGTGAGGCGATTTTCGCGCCGTCCACGTACACACCGGGTGCATCGGGCTTGGCCGCAGCGCTCACGCCGTAACTGGCCAACAGCTCGATCAGGCAAGCCTCCATGCGGCTTACCAGGTCACGTACGCCAAACCCAAGCTTGCGCACGTCCAGCAATAGATACGCTACAAGCTGACCCGGCCCATGGTAAGTCACTTGACCGCCTCGGTCGACCTGCACCACCGGGATATCCCCCGGCAGCAGCAGGTGCTCGGCCTTGCCAGCCTGGCCCTGGGTGAACACCGGCGGGTGCTCCACCAGCCAGATCTCATCCGGTGCCGAACTGCCGCGCTCATTGGTGAAGCGCTGCATGGCGTGCCAGACGGGCTCGTAGGCCATCTGGCCGAGCTCGCGAAAGCCCAGGACCTGTGACATCACAGCACCATGTGCACGAAGCCGGTGGCCCGCAGTTCGCTGTTGATGTCGTAGAGCTGGTCTTGACCGGTCGCAACGATGTGCAACTGGATCGTGGTGTATTTACCGTTGGAGCTCAAACGCTCGTCCACCCGGTTGTCGTTGATCGTCGCGTGTTTACGCACAATCTCGAGAATCTTGTCTTTGTTGCCCACACCGGTATCGCTGATCACCTTGACGGGATAGTCCACGTTTGGGAATTCGATCTTTGGCGCCTTTACTTCTTTATCGGTCATGGCGTAACGGCCTCGTAAGCGTAAGCCGTGGCGACGGGCAAAGCCCCGTGTCGGATCAACACGGGGCTTTGCAGGTGCACACTTATCAGTTGAACAAGCTGTAGAAGAATAGACGGATGCTATCCCACACGCGGCGGAAGATACCACCTTCGTCGACGGCGTCCAGCGCGATCAGGTCGGCGCTGTGCACCACCTTGTCGTCCAGTTTCACTTCGACTTTACCGATAACGTCACCCTTGGCGATTGGCGCTACCAATTGCGGGTTCATGGTCATGCTGGCAGCGAGCTTTTTCAGCTGGCCTTTAGGCATGGTCAGGGTCAGGTCTTCAGCCAGGCCGGCTTTGACTTGATGGGTTGCGCCTTTCCATACCGGCGCCTGCGCCAGTTCAGTGCCCTTCTGGTAGAAGGTCTGGGTTTCGAAGAAGCGGAAGCCGTAGGTCAGCAGTTTTTGCGTTTCGGCCGCACGGGCCTGCTCGCTGTTGGTACCGAATACGACGGCGATCAGGCGCTGGCCATCACGTACGGCGGACGACACCATGCAGTAGCCGGCTTCGTCGGTGTGGCCGGTTTTCAGGCCGTCGACGGTCTTGTCGCGCCACAGCAGCAGGTTGCGGTTAGGCTGCTTGATGTTGTTCCAGAAGAATTCCTTCTGGGAGTAGATCGCGTAGTGCACCGGGTCGACACGAATAATCGCGCGAGCCAGCAGCGCCATGTCGTGAGCCGACGAATAGTGCTCCGGGTTCGGCAGACCCGTCGGGTTCATGAAGTGGCTGTTGGTCATGCCCAGGTCGCCAGCGGTTTTGTTCATCATGTCGGCGAACGCATCTTCGCTGCCGGCGATGTGCTCGGACAGGGCCACGCTGGCGTCGTTACCGGACTGGATGATGATGCCGTGCAGCAGGTCGCTCACGGTGACTTGCGAACCCACCTTGATGAACATCCGCGAACCGCCGGTGCGCCAGGCATTTTCGCTGACGGTGACCGGGTCGTTTTCGCCGATCTGCCCGCGACGGATTTCCAGGGTCGCGATGTAAGCCGTCATCAGCTTGGTCAGGCTGGCCGGTGGCAGGCGCTGGTCACCGTTGTTCTCGACCAGCACGTTGCCGCTGGCGGCATCCATGAGAACCCAGGCCTTGGCGGCCAGTTGCGGGGAAGCCGGCACCATTTCAACCGCCCAGGCGGCCGGAGTGATGATCAGCGAAAGAAGCAGGCACGTGCGTTTGGCTAAGGTGGTGATGTTCATCCGTCTCTCGAAATTGCTTATGGAAACTTGCCCTCGCGGGCAAAACTATTCAGACAGCCCGCTGCCAGACTGTCACGTGTTCGGTTGCCCGCTCACCCCTTGCCCCTGGGTTTTTATTGTTCAACGAGCCAACAACCAGGGCCCAGGCCCGCGTACGCGCCTGAGCCATCAATCTTTGTTATTCGGCGGTGACCACGCTGGGTTGCCCCAGATTGGCCAGGCGCACGCTGTTCTGAACCTGCGCCACTTCGCTTGGCGACCCGATCGGCCCCATGCGCACACGGTGCAAGGTCTGCTGGTTACGCACGATGGAGCTGATGAAAACCGGCGCGTTGACCATGCCGCTGAGCTTGGACCTTAACAGTTCTGCCGCATCCGGGTTGGCGAAAGCACCCACTTGCAGGTACTGACCGCCCACGGTAGAAGCCCCCGGAGCCGCGCGAGGCACGACAACGGTGTCCGGCGCGTGCTGCGCCGGAGGTGGCGTCCACTGTTCGATCTTGCCGGCGGAAGCAGTCACTTGCGGTTGCGGGGTTTGCGGCTCGTTGAGCATCAACGGTGCCGGTTTGCCACGCTGGGCCCAATACTGCGCCGGGTCGATGCCTTCTACTTTCACCCGCGCGGTGCCGATTTCGGCATAACCGAGTTTCTTGGCCGCGGCGTAGGACAAGTCGATGATCCGATCCGAATAGAACGGACCACGGTCGTTGACCCGCAGGATCACCGAGCGGTTGTTGTCCAGGTTGGTGACGCGTACGTAGCTGGGCAGCGGCAACGTCTTGTGGGCCGCGCTCATGCCGTACAGGTCATAGACTTCGCCGTTGGCGGTGTTCTGGCCATGGAACTTGGTGCCGTACCAGGACGCCGTGCCCGACTGGACATAGGTCTTGGAATCCTGCAGCGGAAAGTAGTTCTTGCCCAGCACGGTATAGGGGTTGGCCTTGTACGGGCCGGTGTGCAGGGTTGGCGTGGCATCCGGGATTTTCGAAACGTCGACATCCCACCACGGCGCGCCATCTTTGTGCGCGCGGTTGATGTCCAGCCCAGGCTTGGCACGGACGATAGCGCCGCCCTTTTGCGCTGGCGCGCGGCTGGTGGTGGTGGATGAGCAACTGACGACCAGCAAGGACAACGCGGCGAACGCCACCAGCTTGAGCGGTTTATTGAACGGCGGTACCCGCATTACTTGTTGCCCCGTGCTTGGACCAGCATGTCTGACAGCTGATGCACGGCCATGGCGTACATCACACTGCGGTTATAACGCGTGATTGCGTAAAAATTCTTCAGGCCCATCCAGTATTCCGGGCCGTTTTCGCCTTCAAGGCGGAACGCCGTCACCGGCATATCGTCGCGTGGCGCATTCTGACTCGACCAGCCCAGCGCTCGCAACTCCCCAACGGTCTTGACCGGCTCGATTCCCTGGGTCAGGCCCTCATCGGCGCGATCACCGGTGACATCGGCACGGATCACCACGGGCTCGCCAGCCACCCAGCCGTGGCGCTTGAAGTAGCTGGCCACGCTGCCAATGGCGTCGTCGGGGTTGCTCCAGATATTGATGTGGCCGTCGCCGTCGAAATCCACTGCATAAGCGCGAAAGCTGCTCGGCATGAACTGCGGCAAGCCCATCGCACCGGCGTAGGAGCCTTTGAGGGTCAGCGGGTCGACCTGCTCTTCGCGGGCCAGCAACAGGAATTCGCGCAGCTCCTTGCGGAAGAACTCGGCGCGCGGCGGGTAATCGAAGCCCAGGGTCGACAAGGCGTCGATCACCCGGTAGCTGCCGGTATTGCGCCCGTAAAAGGTTTCAATGCCGATGATCGCGACGATTACCTGAGCGGGCACGCCGTACTCCTGCTCGGCACGGGCCAACACGGCTTCGTGCTGGCGCCAGAAATCCACACCGCGGGCCACGCGGGCGTCGGTGAGGAACATCGGGCGATAGTCTTTCCACTGCTTTACGCGCTCGGCGGGACGCGAGATCGCGTCGAGGATCGCCTGCTTGCGCTGGGCTTCACGGAATATGCCCATCAACTGCTCACCGGCGAAACCGTAGTCGCGGGTCATTTCACCGACGAATTCGGCGACCTGGGGTGAGCCATCGTAGTCACCGGCCTGCACCTCTTGCGTCGCGCCCAGCAGCCCAATCAGGCCCATCCAGGACGCGTGCCGAGTCGCCCAGCCGCGCATTACTTGCATTGACATCTTCACCTTATTCAAACCTGCGCGATCCACTTGCGATGCGTATGAATCGACATCAAAACCCCAAACGCTGACAGCAATGTCACCAGCGAAGTTCCGCCGTAGCTAATGAACGGCAACGGCACCCCAACCACCGGCAACAGGCCACTGACCATACCGATGTTGACGAAAACGTAAACAAAAAAAGTCATGGTCAGGCTGCCGGCAAGCAATTTGCCGAACAGCGTCTGCGCTTGCGCGGTAATCACCAACCCGCGACCAATCAACAGCAAATAAATCAGCAACAGCGCGCAAATGCCCACCAGGCCGAACTCTTCGCCCATTACCGCAATGATGAAGTCCGTGTGGCTCTCGGGCAAAAAGTCGAGGTGCGACTGAGTGCCCAGTAACCAGCCCTTACCAAATACACCGCCAGAGCCGATGGCGGCTTTGGACTGGATGATGTTCCAGCCGGTGCCCAACGGGTCGCTCTCCGGGTCGAGGAACGTCAAGATCCGCTGCTTCTGGTAGTCGTGCATAAAGAAGAACCACATGGCCACGGCCACCGGGATCGCCGCAGCCAGCACGCTGAGGATCCAGCGCCAGCGCAAGCCGCCCATAAACAGCACGAACGCACCGCCCGCGAGGATCAGCAGCGAGGTGCCGAGGTCCGGTTGGCGCACGATCAGAATGAATGGCACGCCGATCAATATCAGGCTGATCCCCACGTGCTTGAGCTGTGGCGGCAAGGTGCGCTTGGACAGGTACCAGGCGATGGTCGCCGGCATCAGGATCTTCATGAATTCCGACGGCTGGAAGCGAATCACCCCCGGAATGTTGATCCAGCGCGTCGCCCCCATGGCGTTGTGGCCCATCACGTCCACCACCACCAACAGCAATACGCCGGCGACATAACCGAGTGGCACCCAGCGCGCCATGAAACGTGGCTCCAACTGGGCAATCACCACCATCGACAACAGACCCAGGCCGAACGACGAGGCCTGCTTGATCAACAGGTCCCAGTTCTTGCCGCTGGCCGAATAAAGAACGAACAGGCTGCCGGCTGCAAGGGTCAGCAGCAGGATCAGCAACGGGCCATCAATGTGCATGCGCTGCAGCAACGTCGCACGCCGACGCATCACATCTTCGCTGGAGAGGATGCGGTCAAAATTACTCTTCACGGGCCGTAACCTCGGTGCTTGAAGGGGGGCCGCCATATTCGGGCTTGAGCTTGCCGTCGTCGGCCAACAGCCAGGCGTCCATCACTTGGCGCACCACGGGCGCTGCGACGCCGGAGCCGGACTCGCCGTTTTCAACCATCACCGCCACCACGATTTTCGGGTCGTCGGCCGGAGCGAAGCCGACAAACAAGGCGTGGTCACGGTGGCGCTCTTGAACCTTGGAACGGTCATATTTCTCGCCCTGCTTGATCGCGACCACCTGAGCGGTACCGCTCTTGCCGGCAATGCGATACTGCGCGCCGACCGCGGCCTTGCGCGCGGTACCACGGGCGCCGTGCATCACCTGCTGCATGCCGTGGTTGACCTTGGTCCAGTCGGACGGGTCGCGCAGCACAATGTCGGGAATCGGGTTCTCATCCAAAGGCTTCTCGCCCTCAATGGTCTTGGCCAGGTGCGGGCGGTTCCAGATGCCTTTGTTGGCCACCAGCGCCGTGGCCTGGGCCAGTTGCAGCGGCGTCGCCTGCATGTAGCCCTGGCCGATCCCGAGAATCAGGGTTTCACCCGGGAACCACGCCTGGCGACGGGTCGCGCGCTTCCACTCCCGCGACGGCATCAAGCCGGGGGACTCTTCGAACATGTCCAGGGAGACTTTCTGACCAAGGCCGAACTTGCCCATATAGGCAGATAGCCGGTCGATCCCCAGCTTGTGGGCCAGGTCATAAAAATAGGTGTCGTTGGAGCGCATGATCGCGGTATCCAGGTCGACATAGCCGTCACCGGTGCGGTTCCAGTTACGGTATTTGTGATCGTAGTTGGGCAGCATGTAGTAGCCCGGGTCGAACACACGGCTCGATGCGGTCACGACGCCCGAATCCAGGCCGGCAATCGCCACCGCCGGCTTGATGGTCGAGCCTGGCGGATACAGCCCGCGCAGCACGCGGTTGAACAGCGGCCGGTCAACCGAATCACGCAGCTCGGCGTAGGCCTTGAAGCTGATCCCGGTCACAAACAGGTTAGGGTCGAAACTCGGTTGGCTGACCATCGCCAGCACTTCGCCGGTCTTGGGGTCCAGTGCCACCACGGCGCCACGCCGACCGCCGAGCGCCATCTCGGCCGCTTCCTGCAGCTTGATGTCCAGGCTCAGCACAATGTCCTTGCCCGGCACCGGGTCGGTGCGCTTGAGCACCCGCAGCACGCGGCCTCGGGCGTTGGTCTCGACTTCCTCGTAACCCACCTGGCCATGCAGCTCGGGCTCGTAGAAACGCTCGATGCCGGTTTTGCCGATGTGGTGGGTGCCGCTGTAATTCACCGGATCGAGGCTTTTCAGCTCTTTCTCGTTGATTCGGCC
Organism: Pseudomonas sp. UBT; assembly: GCF_050915955.1. Taxonomy (NCBI): domain Bacteria; kingdom Pseudomonadati; phylum Pseudomonadota; class Gammaproteobacteria; order Pseudomonadales; family Pseudomonadaceae; genus Pseudomonas; species Pseudomonas sp. UBT. Next base: position 956,267 of record NZ_CP168079.1, read on the forward strand.
CATGTAGCCGACCGAATGCGCAAAATGCGCCCCTTGCGGGTAGTGCCGCACCAACTGCGCCACGACTTCCACACCGGGCAGGCGGAACTGGTTCACCGCGATCCGCGCGATCTGCTCTTCAGTCAGTTCAAACAGGATCGGCACCGGCTCGAAGGGCCGGCGCCCCTGCTTCATGCGTTTTTCGAAGATCACCCGGTCTTCCGGCGTCAGTTGCAGCACTTCGACGATGACATCGAGGATCTGCTGCCAGTCGCCGGAACGCTCACGGGTCATGCTCAGGCTGAAGCTGGGCCGGTTATCCGCGACCACCACGCCATTGCGGTCGAAAATCAGCCCACGGGTCGGCGGAATAGGCTGCACATGCACCCGATTGTTCTCCGACAGCGTGGAGTGATAGTCGTACTGGATCACCTGCAGGAAATACAGGCGCGCAATCAGCACCGCAATCAGACCCACCACCAAAAACGCGCCGAAAACGACCCGCGAGCGCACCAGACGTGCGTCTTTCTCGTGGTCCTTGATGCGGATCGGCTGGGTCATCGGGAGGGGCGCAGATTATTTGTGGTAAGGGTGCCCGGACAGAACTGTCCAGGCGCGATACAGCTGTTCACCGATCAGAATCCTTACCAACGGGTGCGGCAACGTGAGTGCCGACAGCGACCATCGCTGGTCCGCCCGCGCACACACTTCCGGCGCCAGCCCTTCGGGGCCGCCGACCATGAAGTTGACGGTGCGCGAATCCAGGCGCCAGCGGTCCAGTTCCACCGCCAACTGCTCGGTGCTCCAGGGCTTGCCGTGCACTTCAAGGGTGACGATACGCTCGTTGGGGCCGACCTTGGCCAACATGGCTTCGCCTTCCTGACGGATAAAGCGCGCCACGTCGGCATTCTTGCCCCGGGTGTTGAGCGGTATTTCCACCAGCTCCAGCGACAGCTCAGCGGGCAGACGCTTGGCATACTCGTGCCAGCCTTCTTCCACCCACTTGGGCATGCGTGAACCGACAGCGATCAGACGCAGGCGCACAGCCGTTCCTTATTCCTGGTCTTTGTTGAGCTTGTCGAAGTGCGCGTGGCCCACTTCCGGGCTGTGGTGCTTGCCATCCGCCGCACGGCTCTGCTCGGCGCCTTTCCACAGACGCTCCAGGTCGTAGAACTGACGGGCGTTGGAAGTCATCATGTGAACGATCACGTCGTCCATGTCCAGCAGCACCCAGTCGCTGTCGCCCTTGCCTTCTTCACCCAGCGGCTTCACGCCTTGGGCTTTGACGGCTTCGCGAACCTTGTCCAGCATCGCGCCGATCTGGCGGTTGGAGGTACCGGTGGCGATGATCATGAAGTCGGTGATGCTCTGCTTGTCGCGTACGTCCAGAACCTGGATGTCCTGGGCCTTAACATCTTCCAGGGCAGCTACGGCGACTTTTACCAGCTCTTCGCCAGCCAGCTCAGGGCCGGTGTGCGCTTCAACTGGCAGCGGGGCGCTTTTGAAAGTGCCTTTACGCTTAACTTTGCTTACGTCTTTGTTCGTCATATAAAACTCGTTTTGCTCGTATGTTCGGGCGCTCGCTGCACGATTGTTCGTGCGTTCAAGCGCGCCTTTTCAGTTCGACGCACGGTAAAGCCCGTGCGCATCGATGTAGGCCAGGACCGCGTCAGGCACCAGGAAACGTACCGACTTCCCGCTGGCCAGCAGTTGACGGATCTGGGTGGCAGACACCGCAAGCGGGGTCTGCCAGACGAATGCAATATTCCCGTTCGGCCCGGTCAGGGCCAAGGGGTCACTTACCGACCGCGCGGCCAGCAGGTTGCGCAAGGCATCCGGCGGTTCGCTGTCGGCATCCGGGCGTTGCAAAACCAGGATGTGGCAATGCTGGAGGAGTTCCTCCCAGCGATGCCAAGAGGGCAGGCCGCAAAATGCGTCCCAGCCCAAAAGCAGAAACAACTGGTCATCTGCGGCCAGCTCGGCACGCATCAGCTCCAGGGTATCGACAGTGTAGGACGGTTTATCGCGCTTGAGCTCGCGGTCGTCCACCACCAGCGGCGGTATGCCGTCTACGGCAAGGCGCACCATTTCCAGGCGCTGCTGCGCTGACACCTGCGGCGTATCGCGATGCGGCGGCCGGGCATTGGGTGCCAGGCGCAACTCATCCAGCGCGAGGGCATCCGCGACTTCCAGGGCACTGCGCAAATGGCCGATGTGCACGGGGTCGAAAGTACCGCCGAGCAGCCCGATGCGTTTAGCCATCAAGTGCGCACATGACCGTCGCCGAACACCACGTACTTCTCGCTGGTCAGGCCTTCCAGGCCAACCGGGCCGCGAGCGTGAAGCTTATCGGTGGAGATGCCGATCTCCGCCCCCAGGCCATACTCGAAGCCGTCGGCAAAACGCGTCGAGGCGTTGACCATCACCGAAGCGGAATCCACTTCGTTGAGGAAACGCCGGGCATCGCTGAAATGCTCGGAAACAATGGCGTCGGTGTGCTTGGAGCCATACTTGTTGATGTGTTCGATGGCCTGGTCCAGGTCATCGACGATGCGGATCGACAGGATCGGCGCCGTGTACTCGGTGTACCAGTCTTGTTCAGTCGCCTCGATCACGTCCGCGCCCAGCAGCGCACGGGTACGCTCGCAACCACGCAATTCCACACCCTTGTCCCGGTAGATGGCAGCCAGCGGCGGCAGCACGCGATCGGCAATGCCGACGTGCACCAGCAGGGTTTCCATGGTGTTGCACGGGGCGTAGCGGTGGGTCTTGGCGTTGTCGGCGATGCGGATCGCCTTGTCGATATCGGCGGCGACGTCGATGAACACGTGGCACACGCCGTCCAGGTGCTTGATCACTGGCACTTTGGCATCACGACTGACGCGCTCAATCAGGCCCTTGCCACCGCGCGGCACGATCACATCGACAAATTCCGGCATGGTGATCAGCGCGCCTACGGCGGCGCGGTCGGTGGTTTCCACCACTTGCACCACTTCGGCAGGCAACTCGGCCACCGCCAGGCCCTGCTGAATGCAGGCGGCAATGGCGCGGTTGGAATTGATCGCCTCGGAACCGCCACGCAGGATGGTCGCGTTGCCCGACTTGAGGCACAGGCTCGCGGCGTCGATGGTCACGTTCGGGCGCGACTCATAAATGATGCCGATGACGCCCAGGGGCACACGCATCTTGCCGACCTGAATGCCGGACGGCAGGTAGCGCATATCGCGGATTTCACCGATGGGGTCAGGCAGCTTGGCCACCTGACGCAGGCCTTCGATCATGTCGTCGATACGCGCGGGCGTCAGCGCCAGGCGGTCCAGCAGGGCTGGCTCGAGGCCATTGGCGCGGCCGTTGGCCAGGTCCAGTTCGTTGGCGACAGCCAGCTCGGAGCGCGAAGCATCCAGAGCATCGGCGGCGGCCAACAGGGCGCGGTTCTTCTGCGCAGTGCTCGCACGGGCGATCAACCGCGAGGCCTGCCGGGCAGCGCGACCCAGGCGGGTCATGTAGTCAAGAACGGACTCAGTCATGGTCAGGGAGTCTTGGCAAAGAGGAAAGCGACAGATTATAGCTGTGACGCCGCCCGACTGACAGCGGTGTGGGGCGGATGGTCGAAATGAACTGTAAAAACCTGGGGTTCAGCCGTAATTAAGGCGGGAGTTGTTATTATTCCGTCACATTTAGCCGTATTAACCCCAGACAACCATGCCCAGTTTTGCTCCGCAGCCCCCCGCCAGCGCCCTGCCCGACAGCTTCTTCGACCGTGACGCGCAAGTTCTTGCGCGAGAACTACTCGGAAAAGTCATACGCCATCGCGTCGGCGATTTGTGGCTTTGCGCGCGAATTATTGAAACCGAAGCCTATTACGTGGCCGAAAAAGGCAGCCATGCGTCGCTTGGCTACACAGAAAAGCGTAAAGCTTTGTTTCTGGATGGCGGCCACATCTACATGTATTACGCCCGTGGTGGTGACTCGCTGAACTTCAGCGCCCAAGGCCCCGGCAATGCCGTGCTGATCAAATCGGCCTATCCCTGGGTCGATGCCGTGTCTGGCCCGGCCAGCTTGGCGCAGATGCTGTTGAACAACCCGGACGCCAGCGGCCACCCTCGCCCATCGCAGAAACTCTGCGCCGGCCAGACCCTGTTGTGCAAAGCCCTGGGCCTGAAAGTGCCGATGTGGGATGCCAAGCGCTTTGACCCCGCGTTGCTTTATGTCGAAGACGTAGGCCAGGCCCCGACGCACATTATCCAGACCACCCGCCTGGGCATTCCCAGCGGCCGTGATGAACACCTGATGTACCGCTTCGTCGATGCTGGCTACGCGCCCTATTGCACTCGGAACCCGCTGCGCCGGGGCCAGGTCGAAGGGCGTGATTATTTTTTGATTTGAATTGAACATTGAGACCGGCCGCGCAGCGGATCGAATGTGGGAGCGGGCTTGCCCGCTCCCACAATTGATCTTCAGCGTCTCAGGTTATGTATTGAATAAAGGGAGTTGATTGTATGGGCCAATGGCTCGATAGCATTACCGGCTGGCTAACCCTGAACCCCGAATGGCTGGCCGTGGCGGTGTTTGTGGTCGCGTGCGTGGAATGCCTGGCCATTGCCGGGCTGATCGTGCCGGGCACGGTATTGCTGTTTGCCATTGCCGCACTGGCGGGCAGCGGTGCGTTATCCCTGAGTGAAACCTTGTTGTTGGGTTTCCTCGGCGGTTTGCTCGGTGACGGGGTTTCCTACTTCCTGGGCCGACACTTTCATCAGAACATTCGGCGGCTTCCAGGTTTGCGCCACCACCCTGAGTGGATGAATGGCGCAGAAACCTACTTCCATAAATACGGTATCGCCAGCCTACTTGTAGGGCGCTTTATCGGCCCGTTGCGTCCGATGCTGCCGATGGTGGCCGGGATGTGCGACATGCCCTTCCCGCGCTTTGCCGCCGTGAGCATTGTGGCCGCAGCCGGTTGGTCGGTGGCTTATCTGCTGCCGGGCTGGGCGACCGGTGCCGCGTTCCGCCTGCCGCTGCCGGAAGGTTTCTGGCCGGAGGCCGGAATAGTCACTGCCTGCCTGGCGGTGTTGCTGGGGCTGAGTTTGAACAGCAGCCTGCGCGGCCATCTTCGCGCCACGTTGTGGATTGGCTGCGCCAGCCTGACGTTGTTGATCGCGCTGTTTATCGGCTACCCGCACCTTCATAACTTCGATCAGGGCCTTAGCGCACTGGTGCAGGAACACCGCAGCCCATGGCTGGACGAGGTGATGGTGCGGATTACCCAATTGGGTGAGTTCAAGAAGATGTTTGTCGCCAGCGCGGTGTTTACTGGCGTGTTGCTGCTGGCACGGCAATGGCGGCACGCCGTGTTTGTCGGTGCCACCTTGGCCGGGGCGGCGGTGATCAACACCGGCACCAAACTGTTTTTTGCCCGTGGTCGACCGGAAATCCTCACAGACCCGCTGACCAGTTTCAGCATGCCCAGCGGTCACGCCTCCGGCGCCTTCGCGTTTTTCCTGGCTCTGGCCGTGCTGGCCGGTCGTGGGCAACCCACGCGCTTGCGCCTGACCTGGATGTTGCTGGGCTGTATTCCGGCCGCCTTTATTGCGCTGTCACGGGTTTACCTGGGGGCGCATTGGCCCACGGACATCCTCGCCGGCACGCTGCTGGCAATGACGGTGTGCGCATTCAGTTTGACCGTCATCCAGTATCGAAGCCCGCTGCCGGCCATGCCGCAAAAAACCTGGTGGCTGCTGCTCCCGGTGCTGGTCGCGGTGCTCAGCGTTATCGCCCTCACCGGCACACCTCACGCCCTGTTGCGCTACGCCTACTGAGGGAACAGTTCGCCCTGCAATTCGTCGAGCAACATCTGGATTGCATCCAGGCGTTGCTGCGGATCGTCGAGTTGCAGCAGGTCGATCTTGTCGGCCTCGGTGAACGGCAACAGATAAGCCAGCTGATTGCCCAGGGCTTGCTGGCCATCGGCGTGGGTGCCCATGTCCAGCGAGGCGACCATCGGGTGCTCGGCCAGGGCCTGCAGCAACGCCAGCAGGTCAGCGTCCTCTTCTTCCAGAGGCTGGTCCGGCACTTCTTCGAGCCATTGCACCTCGGCCACCAGCAACTGGTCCTTCTGCACCCCGGCGTCACGCACGCGAAACCGGCGCCCGCCTTCGACGCGAATCCCCAGCAGGCCGTTATCCTGCTGTTTGAAATCGCGAATCAGCGCTTCACAGCCGACCAATGCGTAGCCGTCCGGGGCCACGCCCACTTCCCTGCCGTCGAGGATGCACACCACGCCAAAGCTTTCGCCCTTTTTCATGCAGCGGCTGATCATGTCCAGGTAGCGCGCCTCGAACAGTTGCAAATCGAGGGTGCAGCCAGGGAACAGCACGGTATTGAGCGGGAACAGCGCCAGACTCATAAAGGTTTCCTTAAACCCGGTTTAAACGATCACGGACACGGCAAGCGGCAGAAAAACCGCCGTGGCCACGCCCATCAGACTCATGGCCAGCGCCGCAAAGGCGCCGCACTCTTCGCTTTCCTGCAAAGCCACCGAAGTGCCGACGGCGTGGGCGGTCATGCCCAGGGCCATGCCGCGCGCCTCGGGGCTGTGCACACCCAATCGTGACAAGTAAGCCGGGCCGATCATCGCACCGATCACTCCGGTAATCAGCACAAACACCGCCGCCAACGCGGCCACGCCGCCGATCTGCTCGGCCACCAGCATGGCAATCGGTGAGGTAACCGACTTGGGCGCCATGGTCATCAGCATCCTGTGTTCGGCGCCAAACCACCCGCCCAGCAAGACGCACAAGCCGGTAGCCACCACACCGCCTATCACCAGCGTAGTAAAAATCGGCCAGAACAATTGGCGAATCCGCCGCAGGTTCAAAAAGAGCGGCACCGCCAGGGCCACGGTCGCGGGGCCGAGCAGGATGCCCATGATCTCGGTGCTCTTGCGGTACTCGGCGTAAGTCAGGCCGCAGGAGAGCAACACGCCGATGACCAGCAGCATCGACACCAGTACCGGTTGCAGGAAGATCCAGCGGGTTTTCTCGAACGCCGCCAGCACCAGTTGATAGGCTCCAAGGGTGATACCGATGCCGAACAGCGGGTGATGAATCACTGCCGTCCACGCGCCCTGCCAGTCGACGGTCATTGATCCTTCTCCTTGCGCTTGACCATGGACTGCATGAGTACGCCGACAAAGCCCATGGCAATCACCAGCGACAACACCAGTGCGCCGACAATGGCCCAGAAGTCCGCGGCGATGTCCTTGGCATACACCATCACGCCCACCGCCGGCGGCACCAGCAGCAACGGCAAATAACGCAACAGGCTGCTGGCGGCCAGGCTCAAGGGCTCGCCGACTTCACCGCGCCAGATCAGAAAACCGAGCATCAGCAGCAAGCCGATGATCGGCCCCGGCAGCACCGGCAACAGCAAATGATTGATGGCGGTGCCAATCAATTGAAACAGCACCAGCCATGTCAGGCCACGTAACAGCATGCGTTCTCTCCCCCTCGACGCTCGCCCGCATTATAAGCACGCCGGCCCTATGCTCCGGCATTCGCCAAAAGCATGGTGGGTTGACCGGGCTGGTTGCCCATGATGATCTAAGATGGATTTCGCACACCTATAAAAAACGATGAACCAAGGAGAGTCGCAATGCCCTATGTACCTGTAGCGCAACTCAAAGATTATGTCGGCAAGGAACTGGGACGTTCCGAATGGCTCACCATCGACCAGGCGCGTATCAACCTGTTCGCAGAGGCCACCGGCGATCATCAGTTCATCCACGTCGACCCGGTCAAGGCCGCCAAGACGCCATTCGGCAGCACCATCGCCCACGGTTTCCTGTCGCTGTCGCTGATGCCCAAGCTCATGGAAGACATCCTGATCATGCCCGAAGGCCTGAAGATGGCCGTCAACTACGGGCTGGACAGCGTGCGTTTCATCCAGCCGGTGAAGGTTGACTCCAAGGTCCGGCTAAACGTGACCCTCAACGACGTTACCGAGAAAAAACCGGGCCAATGGCTGCTGAAGGCCACCGCCACCCTGGAAATCGAAGGCCAGGAAAAGCCTGCTTACGTCGCCGAGTCGTTGTCACTCTACTTCGTATAAGGCTATGCCTGTGGCGAGGTGAGAAACCTTGCCACAGTGTATGTAAATTTATGTATGAAACTCGCAGCTGCGGCATACTCGGCGCTTAATTATCCGGATCCCGCTATGCGCCCACTCGCTCCCCTTGCCCTTGCCCTGTTGCTCACCGCTTGCGGAGACGGCGAATCGCTGTTGCCGCCCGATGCGCGCCTGCCCGACGGCGGCCGCTACCGTGGCGATGTGGTCAATGGTTTGCTGCAAGGCCAGGGCCGCGTGGACTACCCCAACGGCAGTTGGTACGCCGGCCAGTTCGACAAAGGCCAGTGGCACGGCCAGGGCGAATGGCATGGCAGCAACGGCGAGGTTTATAAAGGCCAGTTCCAGCAAGGCCTGTTCGACGGCCAGGGCAGCCTGACCACGGCGGGCAGCAGCTACGTCGGCGGTTTCAAGAACGGTCGACGCAATGGCGAAGGTACCCTCAAAGAGGGGCAAATGACCTATCGCGGCGAATTCAAAGACGACCAGTACTCCGGCCTCGGCCGCCTGGAATTGGCCGACGGCAGCCAATACCAGGGCCAGTTCGCCCACGGCAAACCGAATGGCGAAGGCCAGCGCAACGACGACAGTGGCAACCAGTTCAGCGGCCACTTTGTCGACGGCCAGCTCGAAGGCAACGGCACCTTCAACAGCGCCGACGGCGATATCTATGTCGGCCAGTTCAAACAGAACCAACTCAATGGCAAAGGCCGTTATGAAAACGCCGACGGCGACGTGTGGATCGGCCAGTTCAAGGAAGGCGCACTCAGTGGCAAAGGCGAGCTGATTGGCGTCGATGGCAGCCACTATGTCGGCCAGTTCAGTGAATGGCGCTTCTCTGGCCAAGGCCGTCTGAACCTCACCGATGGCAGCTTCTATATCGGCGGCTTCGACAGCGACAGCTATCAAGGCATCGGCACCCTCGTACTCAGCGACGGCACGGTACAGGCCGGCACCTGGGTCAACGGCATGCGCGTGCGCGATGCCGACGGCAAGCTGCTGCCCGACCCGCTGGAAATCGGCGTACTGGCCCAAGGCCGCTTGCTCGATGCCGCCCTCGCCGCCGTGCCGCCCTCAACGGGCGCCGTCGAGTTGTACACCCTGGCGCTGGCCGGTGATGGCAAGCAAAGCGTGTTCCTGCGTGAAGCCGATTACGTCAGCAACATGCTCGCCACCCGCTTCGGTGCGCGCGGGCAGATTCGCCTGGTCAACCACCGCGACCACATCGCCGACCGCCCCCTGGCCACCCGCGAAAGCCTGCGCCGTGCCGTGCAAACCCTGGCCGAGCGCACCGGGCCGCAAGACCTGGTGTTTATCTACATGACCAGCCACGGCACCCACGAGCACGAACTGGTGCTGGACCAACCGCGCATGGAACTCGCCGACCTGCCCGCCGATGAACTGGCAGCCGTGCTCGCGCCGCTGAAGAACCGCGACAAAATCATCGTGATTTCCGCCTGCTACTCGGGCGGGTTTATCCCGGCACTGAAGGATGAGCGCACGCTGATCATGACGGCCTCCCGTGCCGACCGCGTGTCGTTCGGTTGCTCGGAAGAGGCGGACTTCACCTACTTTGGCGATGCCCTTTTCGCGCAAGCCTTCAACCAGACCGATGACTTGCAGCAAGCCTTCAAACTGGCCCAACTGCATGTAGCCGAACGCGAACAGGCGGACAACTTCGAAGCCTCCGAACCGCAGATCTGGGCCCCCAAAGGGGTGATCGCCCATTGGCAACTATTACGTAAACAGCAGGCACGAAAGGCGCTCGAAAGCGTCTCAATGAATAGCAAGGAAGCCAAAGGCAACTAAGCTGTAACGTGTAACAAGGGGGAAACACCATGTACCTGACACCTCAGCATATTTTGCTTGCCGGGGCCTCCGGGCTGACGGGCGAGCACCTGCTGGACCGCCTGCTCAATGAGCCCACGGTGACCCGCGTACTCGCGCCGAGCCGCAAACCACTGGCCGAACACCCACGCCTGGAAAACCCCGTGGGTGACCCGGCGGTGTTCCTGCCGCAACTGAGCGGCCAGGTGGACATCGCCTTCTGCTGCCTGGGCACGACCATCAAGCAGGCGGGTTCCGAAGCCGCCTTCAGCGCTGTCGACCTGGACATGGTGGTGGCCTTCGCCAAGCGCGCACGGGAAATGGGCGCACGGCACCTGATCGTCATCAGCGCCATTGGCGCCGACCCGAAATCCTCAATCTTCTACAACCGAGTCAAAGGCGAGATGGAACAGGCGTTGAGGGCGCAGGACTGGCCACAACTGACCATCGTGCGACCTTCATTACTGCTGGGCGAACGACTGGAACCGCGCTTGGCCGAGCAGGTGGTCGGGACATTGTCGCGCTTGATTCCGGGCAAGTATCACGGCATTGAAGTCTGCGAACTGGCCCGTGCCATGTGGCGCCTGGCGCTGGAAGAGCAGGACGGCGTGCGGGTGGTGGAGTCGGATGAGTTGCGTAAGCTCGGTAAATAACCGCGCGCTGCGCGTGCCGGCGTCATCGCAGGCAAGCCAGCTCGCGCATTTACAATGCGTTGTCCGGTGGGAGCCGGGCTTGCCCGCGATGGGGCCAGCACGAGCGCCCTCGGCTACAGACCGCCCGTTGCGTTAAACCCCACACCCAACACCGTCAACGCCGAGAGCGGCAACAGCAAGGTGTCGAGCACCGCACTGGCCGGCAGATCGACATGTGGATAGCTCGGTGCCTCAGCGCCAAAGCGATCTTTGGCGCAGCAGCCGCCGTTAATAGCATACAAATCCAGGCGCGTACCGGCATACACCACCGGTGCGCCAGGCTGCGCGGCATCCAGTGTGCGCGCCGTGGCGCAGCCCGTCAGTTGCAACGCCAACACCACCAGCAGCACCTTATTCATCACTGCTCAAATGGTGCTCGCCCCAACGCGGCAGCATGTCCTGAGGAATATTCAGCAGGTTGAGAATCCGCGCCACGACGAAGTCCACCAAGTCATCGATGGTCTGTGGCTGATGATAGAACCCGGGCGATGCCGGCAAAATGGTCACGCCCATGTTCGACAACTTGAGCATGTGCTCCAGGTGGATACTCGAATACGGCGCTTCGCGCGGCACCAGGATCAACTGGCGACGCTCCTTCAAGGTCACGTCCGCCGCACGCTCGATCAGGTTGTTGCAGGCACCGGTGGCAATCGCCGACAAGGTGCCGGTGGAACAGGGCACCACCACCATCGCCGCCGGTGCGCCCGAGCCGGAGGCCACTGGCGACATCCAGTCCTCTTTACCATAAACCTTGATCTGACCCGCCGCCGCACCGGTGTATTCGGTGAGGAACGCCTGCATCATCTGCACCTTGGGCGGCAGCGCAACATCGGTCTCGGTGGCCAGCACCAGTTGCGCGGCCTTGGAGATCAAAAAGTGCACCTCGCGGTCTTCGCGCACCAGGCAATCGAGCAAGCGCAGGCCGTAGGGCGCGCCGGAAGCACCGGTCATCGCCAGGGTGACGCGTTCCGGGCCACTCATTTCAATGCCTCGGCCAGCTTGCCGTGCAGGCCGCCGAAACCGCCGTTGCTCATGACCACCACATGGGTGCCGGGCCTGGCCTGATGCTTGACGTGTTCAATGATGCCCTCGATGGAATCGCAGACGGTTGATGGCACCGTGCAAAGCGCGGCGATGGCCGGCAGGTCCCAGCCGAGGTTGGCCGGTGCGTACCAGACCACCTGGTCGGCGTCATTGACGCTTTCCGGCAGGCCATCACGGTGTGCGCCAAGCTTCATGGAATTGGAACGCGGCTCGACAATCGCGATGATATTGGCCTCCCCGACACGCTTGCGCAGGCCATCCAGCGTGGTGGCAATCGCCGTCGGGTGGTGGGCAAAGTCGTCGTAGATGGTAATCCCATTCACGTCGGCGACTTTTTCCATACGCCGCTTCACGCTCTTGAACGCGCTCAACGCGGCGATGCCCATGGCAGGCACCACGCCCACGTGCCGCGCGGCTGCCAGGGTCACCAAGGCATTCGCGACGTTGTGCTGGCCGGTCATGCCCCACTCGACAATGCCCTGTGCTTCGCCTTCGAACAGCACTTCAAACCTGGAGCCGTCTTCGCTGAGCAACTTGACCTGCCACTGCCCGCCCGCACCGGTCGTTTGCACGGGGGTCCAGCAGCCCATCTCGATCACCCGCTGCAAGGCAGGCTCGGTGGTCGGATGGATGACCAGGCCTTCACTCGGGATGGTGCGCACCAAGTGGTGGAACTGGCGCTCGATGGCCGACAAATCGGGGAAGATGTCAGCGTGATCGAACTCGAGGTTGTTCAGGATCGCGGTGCGCGGGCGGTAATGGACGAACTTGGAGCGCTTGTCGAAGAAAGCGCTGTCGTATTCATCCGCCTCAATCACGAAAAACGGTGTATCGCCCAAACGCGCCGACACCGAGAAGTTTTGCGGCACACCGCCAATCAGAAAGCCCGGGCTCATGCCGGCGTGTTCCAGCACCCAGGCCAGCATGCTGCTGGTGGTTGTCTTGCCGTGAGTACCGGCCACCGCGAGCACCCAACGGCCTTGCAGTACATGGTCCGCCAGCCACTGGGGGCCGGAGACATAAGGCAAACCTTTATTCAGTACGTACTCGACCGCCGGGTTGCCACGCACCATGGCGTTGCCGATCACCACCAGGTCCGGGACCGGGTCGAATTGCGAAGGATCGTAGCCTTGGGTCAACTCAATACCCTGGGCTTGTAGTTGCGTGCTCATGGGCGGGTAAACGTTGGCATCGGAGCCGGTGACGTGATGGCCCAATTCTTTGGCCAGAACCGCCATCGAGCCCATGAATGTGCCGCAAATACCGAGAATATGAATATGCATGGTTGACCTCGTAAAACATCGAGGCAGGTTAGCGCAGGGAGGGGCAAATCGCACTATTTATAGGGCCTGTCGGCAGCGAGGCGCATCCCTGCACTTCGTTTGGTCGCATTCACGTCAGGCGATGGCCATGAATATCTGGCGTGGACAGGGTTGCGAGTGGCCTGACAGCAGCAGGCTTGCTGCCAAACCTGGAAAAGAACCTCGCAGCCCTGCCAGATTGATCATCACCCTCAGGCAGTACGGGTTGTCTTACCAGCGCCTATCGGGCTGCCTGCAGGTGAGAAGGCTGCTCGGGCGGAGTCGGACCCGATTCGTTCTCCTGAAACTCTCCGACCGTCTCAACAGGTCCAGAACCATCCTTTATAGAAGTACCCATGTCATAACGAAGATTACGCAACTCTTTCACCGTAATGGGCGTGAAGTCTTTCAACACAGGGCCATAGGGCTTCAGTGTCTGGGGATCTAAGGCGTACCAGTTGTTGCCTTGTTTCCCCGCAACGACGGGCGTGTTGCTACTCCTTTCACCTGGCCGCCGATAAGTGCCTTCGGCGATGCTCTGTTTGGAACCACCGTGAGGGATGCTCCAACCACGCCCAGAGATGCGAAGTTTATTCGCAAACGAGGACAAGGTGGCAGGGACCCCCGCATTCAAAGCAGTCTTGCCCAATTTGAATAAACCACTCCCCACATCATAAACAGCCCCTAACGGGTTTGCAGCCTTGAGCCCTGACTTGGCAGCCCCTTTGAGAAACGTCAAGGATGAACTTACCCCTTTGGCACCGACGCTAACCGCTTTGAAGCCGCCTTTAGCAGCAGGATTAAACAAACCGATAAAGTCAAAAACCCCGCTAACAGCGGCATCATGTTTATTGCCTTCGATTATATTTTTCACCAGGTCGTGAAAGGGAAGAAGGCTCAGGATGAAGTTATTGAAAATTTTTGCTCGAGCGCTGCTTTTTTCGGAGTCGCTCATGCCATTGGCCGCGTCTTTAAGCTGACCGACAGCATGTTTATAAAGATGACTTATCTGCCTGGCAAACATGCCGGACCTCTCCGATGAAGTATTCCTCGGCTTAAGCGTATGGGGCTCTTCCAGTTCGTTAGCACCGCCCGTACTCCAGATAGTTGTTAAGCCGTAACGCTCCGCCCCAACATTCAAACTGAAAAAAGGTGCACGGCGACTGGACTTTACACTCCACCCCTCAGGGACGCCAGGCAGAGGATCGCCCTCCTTGATGATCCCGCCTGACTGTGGCGAGTAAATATACTTAACCGTTTCACCTTTCAGTGCAGTGGTGATGAGAAACGCACCACTTCCGAACATCTGAAATAACTCATTACTCTCACTGTCTTTAGGAAAATCAGACGCTTCCACCTGGCTCAAATACCTCGTTTCTACACCCCCGAACTCAAATCGCTTCCGATCTTCATCCCGCAACTGCGATACGTGATACTGGAACATCTCACCTGCCGTCTTGCTGAAGCTGTCGGTGTACGCATCAAACTTCTCAAAGAAATCTTTCTTGATATCAGGCAGCGCTTTCATGCCTGGATGTAAAATCTCATTAGGAAAGGTTGAAATAGTAGAATTCCAGCTGGCGTCAAGTGTTCCAGACATATAAAGATTCAACAGAGAGTCTGTGAGTCTACTTATCCCCGATTGGCGGGTGAGTATTTGTTTTTCAAACAGGTGCGCGTGTTCTTCGCCGTATACCCGCGTTAATTCCGCCCGCGCCAACTCCCGGCGAGTCGGCAGTGAAGCCGTAATACCTTTCAGAGTCGCCGCCAGGCGATTGGCCTCTGCTTCCATGGCAGCCGTTACGCTCGCGATGGTTTCAGCGGAATAGCCCTCACTGTTTTGCTTGATAATGCCTTTAGCTATACCCCAGTCGACCACTGCCTGCACGGCAGCCGCTTTCGACTGATACTCTTGCTCCAGTGCAACGGGCTCCAGAGCCCCATGCTCCCTGATCTGATCATAGCGCTTGCCCGCCGACGATCCCGGGGTGCTCTGCTCGCGGCGAAATACTTCAGCGCTGAACATTACCCATTGCAGGGAGCCAAAAACCACTGATGGCGGCACATCCTTGACCAAAAACTCCGGAGCCGACATAGCCAGCAATTGGTAGGCAGCTACTTTCGCCATCTCGGGGCCGACGATACTTTCCATATGGGTTTCAAAACGCTTGACGATCTCAGCTGGCGTACGCCCCACGTTGTCTTGTTGCCGCAAGTTATACCCGGCTAAATGATCGCGCTCCACCCCCGCTGATGACCGGTTGGCTTCCAGCCCTAACGCCGTGAGCAGTGCTTCATGGCCACTGGTAGCGGTGGGCAATGCGCCAATCGCTTCCTGCAGCTGCTTACCCAATGCACGGGCTTGATGGGTGTCGATCAAGGCGTTGAGAAACGCTTCTGGATGGGTAGCGGCCAGCGCCCTCACAGACTCTGGAACTGCACGTTTCAAATACTCGAAAAGACTGGGGGCCTTACCCTCTGCGTCCAGCGGAACCTGAGTTTGAAGCGCCTTCCAGGCACTGACGGTTTCGACTATCTTTTCCTGAGCATCCTCGCCCAGTGGCACACTTTTAGTCAGCAACCCGCCACAATTACCTTCACGTGGCGCACTTAATGGCGGTGCAAACAATACGCGCTCCAAATTGGCAAGTGCTTCCAGTGTGGTTGGCACGTGCAAACCGTAAGCGGCCATCAATTGCTTGAGGTTCATCGTGACAGGCTGCGGCTGGTCTTCGCGCCAAAAGACAGAGTGCGGTGCGATCTCTACGACGATGGATTCCAGATCCGGCTTCGCGCCGGGCGCCTCAATCTGTTCTTTCAAAGCGGCGAGCAGGTTGTGCTGCGTTTCGGCTTCACCCGTTTTATTTAAAATTTCGGCAGGCACATGATGGTCGGGCAACGCTTTCGGACGTTGGCCATAAATAAATTGACGAACAACGTTTGAATCGACCGTGTTCGGAGTGTGTCCTGGCCAGTCACGTTGATAAACGTCACGGCGGCTCAAGGTGCCATAAGGCGCCAATTTTTTAGCGATGACCATCAAGTTATCAAACAACGCTTTACCGCCCGGAATATCATTGAGCTCAGGGGAATCTCTATTTATTTTATTGAGCCCGTCGTCAAACCAGATTTCAGCTTTGTTAGGTTCAATATGGGTAAACGCACCATACCCACCAAACATGTCCTCCAGTTGCTTGAACGCAGAAGAATGGGTCGCACACTTCAGTGCTTCAACCCAGCGGCCCAAGGTCGACTCGGGTGGAACCGTTACGCGCGATCCGGCTGAAGACTGCTTCAAAGAATCTTGCTCGACACGCGCATCGGCCGCCGCTCGGGCCGCCTCAGGGTCACCCGACGAAGTGTGCTCACTCATCGTCGACGGTGCACTGCCCACGTTACGGTTCAGTTGAGGAAAACCATTCTTTGGCAAGCCAAAGGGTGCAACATTTATAGTAGGCACAGTCATATTTTCATCTCTCTTTCAGGCATTCGATGAACGGCTCGCAAACGCACCTGAATCAACAGCACGCATCGCGAAAACTTTTTATAAGGCCAGCCACGTTTAAGGCTTACTTAATAAGCGCCAACCTTCAAAGTCAATCATTCGAACAGCCCAAACTGGCGAGCTATTTTAATTCCCTATACCCTGAGCGCAGACCCACTGACCAGAAAACCAACCAGACAGTGCTTGACATTGAAGAGCGGCTTCCCCGGCACTCGAACATTAAGTGGCCCACACCACCCAATAAGTTCCAGAACAACTAAGCCATGAGACAGTTATATCGATTGAATATAACTAACAACCCCATAGAGCCTACCTATTAACGGAAAACTGCTCTTTGAGAATAGTTCAACGGGTGAAGGCGGTCGTCCGGCGTATCCATTGCTGGCCATGTTGCAGGCTCATCGGATGCAGAGCGGGTTCGGTTACAGCGATCCGGCGTTGGAAGAAGCACCTTACGAGACCACGATCCTGCGCCAGCTTTCGGGGCTGCATCTGGATCGGATTCCCGATGAAACCACGACCCTCAACGTCCCGCGCCCACTGGAGAAACATGTGTTGGCGAGCGGGAGTTTGCAGGCCATCAATGGCTATCTGGGTGATCGTGGTTTGCTGCTGCGTCGCGACACGCTGGTCGATGCGACGATCAGTTACTGCACGGCGAGGAAACTTATGTGTGCGGGGATGCGCAGGTACGGGCCAAGGTTGAACATCCGTTTCGCATGATCAAGCGCCGGTTTGGCTATACGAAAGTGCGCTTTCGTGGCTTGTCGAAAAACATCGCTCAACAGACAACCTTGTTCGCTTTGTCGAATCTGTGGAGGGTGCCAAAACGGTTGATGGGTACAGGCGAGGTGCGTCTGTAATGCGGGCTGATCGCCTTGAAACAGCGCGACCAGAGGAAAGAATTATGAATTAAGGGCAAGAACGTTCTGTTGTTCGCCGGACCTTTGATTTTTAAGCCTCAAGTAGCGAGGGCATGAAAAATCGGTGGTTACTTCAGAACTTTCCTAAAGGCTGATCAACCGCCTCAGCCCCCTATGACTCAGGTTGGGCGGTGGACTCTTCGGCGAGCACAAGTAATGAGGAAAGACAGAAACAGGCAACGTCAGAATAATCAAAGTATTCACCCGCGCGAGGGTTGCTGTATGAAAACACGGTAAGCAGTTGCCCCTATTACGCGAGCAACTGCTTACGCAGTGGATCTGTCGGAACAACCCACTACAACGGGTACAACGCTGGCATTATCTATAGCTTGGCTTTGATAGCGTTCATCAGCCCGGTGATATATGCCATTCTGGATTCCATGCCAATAGCCCGGCTCTTGATATCATCTTCTTGCGCACCGGGTGTCGGGTCCTCAACTTTAACATTCAGCGCTTTCGCTTCTTTAGCAAATTCTACTTCAAGGAAGTCAAGCATCTCATCAAGATAGTCCATCCGCTCTTCATTTGTCTTGGCCAACCATTCCACGCTTGGTTTGACACCCTCCTCTGAGCGAAGGCCACCCAACGTATTGGCTAATAGGAATACGCCCTTCTGAGCATCATCGACCAGCCGCGACTCCATAACATGTTGCTCTGTGGCCGGAGTTTTCGGTGGATTGATTATGGGTTTAAGAAATTCAATAGCGACGTTGGCGGCGAGTGTCCCGGTAACTGTTAAGGGTACTGTGATCGCTGCCGTAATTCCGGCGACCTTGGCAATATTTCGCATTTCAAGCGGAAGTGCTCGATCCGCCTTCGCAGCTTTAGCCTTCACCACCGCCTTGGCGCTTTCTTCCAGGTTACTCTGCGAAAAAGGCTCCACCTCCTTTCCGTCTACTCGACCTGCCGTCGGCTGATCAAATAGCTTATCCCGGGCGTCAGCATCTTTTTGAGCTTGCCACTTCTTCCTGTTGGCTTCTCTGTGTTGAGCCACTTCCGGAGTAACTGGGGCCTCTGTATCAGGGGCATCCCCAGTCTGGCGATGACCCGTGGCTTGCCCCGGCCCGTCGAAACCCACTTTTTTATCAACAAAACCCTGATCAAAATTGTTATTGCTACCGTCTGCCGGCTTGGACCCTCCCGGGACTTCTACCTTAGGTGCTTCACCTGTCCTTATAGAACCAGGCGTTTCGGTCCTGGTGAATCCACCACTGAAAAACTCCCCAATCTTTGAGAATACTACCGGCCTTGCCGCTGCATTTGAAAACATCATAATGATCTACCTAATGATTGATGTGCATTAGAAAGCCATCCATTTCTTCCACTTACTGTGTAACAGATAGGCCGCAAGCAGTTCCAAGCTACAAAACAAATAGTTCAGCCCTATGACAAATACGCAATAATCCTGGAGAATACTTTCCAGGCGCGCAGGCACACTTTACCAGCCAGCCTGACACTAATCAGCCTGCTAAATTGCTCAAAGATGCACATCGCTTATAAAGCACTCACACTGATGCGGGGAGCGCTCGCCAATCCACCCGACTGAACATCATTACGTTTTATTCGACGGTGCCAGTGCGCTCAGCACACCAAATTGCGCTAACTGAGGACCAAACGGTGTATTCATGAGGGAACTGTACGCATACCAAGCCCCCTTTTTTAAGACAGCGACTATTGGCCTACGCACACCCTCTGATTCCACCTGATAGAAGCCCTTGACGACATCACCGTCCTTATAAGTCCTTGTCACTTCATAAGACCTATAGTTGCCTTTGAGTCGAGGAAGCACCTCATCTGCATGCTTGTACACCCTCTTTATATCTTTACTTACAGCCAGCACCCCCCGCTTAATATTTCTCGGAAGGTTAATAACATCGGTAACGCCCACCGAAGCGCCGAGACCCGCAAAAAAAGAGCGCTTGAGTACTTTGCCTGCTGACTTGCCCAGTTTCATCGCCTTGTTCGCGGCACTTGCCCCGGGAAGAAAGAACCCCAAAATATCAAACCCGATATTAAAAACTGCGCCCGCAACATTCCCCGATATTGCATCCTTAATACCGTCGTAGAAAGGAATAAGCGAAAGGAGAAAATCATTGACGGCATGAATACCTGCTGTATTTTTTTCAATCCTCGTTTCACCGACAGCCTTGGCTTTCAAATACCCATAATCTTTAGTGAAAAACTTACCCACCACGGTAGCCAGCGAACCGTTGCGTCGAGAAAAATAAGGAACTCGTCCTTCACCGGTGACCTCCGGCAAATCACGGTCCTGATGGGTGACATCAAATTTCGTAAAAACATTATACGTGCCGGGTACGCGAGCTTTGGAATCCGGGGAAAAATACTTGCTGTCGTCAAAATGTGACTGTTCTTCAGCCCCCCCCTTTTCCTTAACGATTTTTCCTAGGCCTGGGAAGTAACTATAGTACTCGACCTTACTATCAGCTCCCTCCACTTTCATCAGTACACCTTGCCCCCCTTCCAACTCTTTGAGTTCATGAGGGGTCGGCGTTCGTGGTCGGCGCCCGGGGTACAGTTGGCTGCTGTTCGTTTCTTCTGTACCCAAAAAAGGGCGAGACACGCTCATGAACGTGACATCCGCTTGGTTTATACGCTCTTGTTCGACTCTAGGCAGCAGAGAAACCTGGTACTTGAACTGGATAGCCCAGGCCGCCGCTTGAGTCTTTGTATAGTCTTCAAACGTTTCAGAAAATGTTTTATTGATGTCTGGATCAAGCTCGGAAAAGCGAGATTTAATCGTTGTCCAAGGTAACTCCTTTTCATTTAGCGGCGCCCACCATTCCAGATTAATGGGCGTCGTCATGTAGACTTCAAGTGGCGATACAAGGTACGTGTCATCCCGAGTACTTCTTAATGTTTTCTTCGTCGGGTCAACACCCGGGAACACCCGCTTGAATTCAGCCAGCGCCAACGCCTCCCGAGTGGGCGCTGGCTTCATCAGCTCAGCGCGTGCCCACGCCAATTCCTTTTTCTGCTTTTTTAACACCGTTAGTGATTGCTCAACGTCTTCGAACGCATACTGACCTTGGGGGTTGCTTTTAATCACCTGATTAGCGAGGCCCCACGCAATAAGCGAATCGGCTGACGCGGCAGCTAACTCGTCCCCACCGTCAAGAATACTAAGCTGCGCATCCGCATAGTTCATGACTTGACTGAGCGTCATGTTCCCTGAGGCGCCGGGCGCTTCTTGCTCTACCAGGGCAACCGCTATAGAAAAATCCGCCCAGGTATGAGACCCATAAACAAGTGCAGCAGGAATGCTTTTTACCAGGAGTTCAGGGGCGACGGCTGACAGTAATAGTTGCGCAGCAAGAGGCGCCGCTTCAACACCCACCTTAGTTTCAAGGTAAGCGGTAAAACGTTTGACGATTTCAGCAGCGGAGGCACCCACATTGTCGCTTTTATAGAGGTTATAGCCCGCCAAGTTGAAAGGTGATTTTCCTGGGTTAGGGTCAAGCTCTTGCAAAAGCGCCGCAGTCAAGGCCTCAGTTGCACCGGTCGGCGACGCTGCTGATTTGATTCTAGCTTGTATAGTTTTGCCCAACGCCTGCGCCTCGGGCGACCGAATGAGTTGGTCCAATGCTAATGAAGGGTTGTCCGCAATCACCTTCTTTGTAGACGTCGCAAGTGTGCTGATCAGGCCGCGTAACAAACTGCCTGCCCCAACCCCTGCCTGCGGATCAGGAGCCTGACTTGCATGCTTCAACTTCCACTGGTCCACCACCGCTTTCATCTTGCGTAATTCAGTTGTGTTCAGCAGCGCACCAATATGCCTGACGCCCCCAGCGTCAGCCCCAGGCACCCTGTGCGCAAGGTCAAAGGTCAGTGCGTTAGCCAGGCCATGCGCCTCCGTGCTGTTGACGGGTAGTTTATGCCCTTGCCTTTCGAGCAGTTGTGCAGCACTTATCTCCCGGCGCTGATCGGTAAGAAATAAACTTGAACGTCGGTCAATCGGGACCCTAACGTTATTCAGGTCGATCTTCCCTTCGGCATCGTCTACCGGGGACCTCAGTGCAGCGATAAGTGCATGACGGTTAGCGTCATCACCCTGCGCCTTGCCCTGCTCCGCTAATGCTTCTACCGATCGCTGCGACGCATGCCCCACAGGTGCAAACTCAAACGCGGCGCCATCTTTTAATTTCTTACGGTGCGAGGCAGCTTGCGAAGGGGAGAGATCGATAGGCTCTCCGTAAAATCGCCCCACCGTGTACAACGGCACCTTACCGTCCGGCCAGGGGTAATTGAACGCCTGCCCGGGCATTGGAGCGATCCCCCTGGCAATCGACAACAGCACGCGAGAAACATCTGACCAGCCCGAATCATCTTTTAGGGAAAACGTTTGCATCTTGCCATTTACAATGCCGGTCAACTCCCCGAGGAAGGGATCCAGTTTGAGGCTCCTGGTATCAAGCCCCTGTTCTTTCGCCCACGATAAAAATCCAGGGCTTTTGAAAGCACTGTCCAATGGGTTCCGCCAACGCCCGAGTGTGGACTCAGGGGTAACTTGAACGTCAGGCGGCGCTATTGAGGTGTGATAGGAGCGCGTCGCTAATGCGATCGCGTAGGGCTTCGCCAACTGAGCGTCAGCCATTGCACGCGCTTCGGGGGTGTCAGGCATTTGCGCGTGTGTGTTGCTGTGAACGACTGCATTATTGATGCTCACCCTGGCGGCAGCCGCAGGAGGTTCGCCTACCACGTTGCCTGATAAGGTAGGCGTGACTCTAACGCCTTCAAAATTTGTCATTTCCACACTCGCGCACGATTCAAATGAATAACTGTTCGTACGCTGAGTGGTGCAATGCCTTACAAATCATACAAAAAAAATTCGGAAAAATTTATCCAGATATTTCAGCTATAAACACTGCCCTCATCAGTGACTAATAGTCAGGTTTCATACGTGCTGCGGTAACAACGAGCAGATCACGCTTGTGGACACCGTTCGATTCCATGCTTGCGTAACTTCCGGTAAAGCGTATTCCGGCTCACTCCCAAACTCTCTGCTGTGTGGGACATGTGCCAATGTTGATGCTTCAGTGCGTTGAGCAACACTACGCGCTCTGCATCGTCCAGAGCGCCCCCCTGCCGGGGCTCGATAACCATCGCCGCTCGCGCCTGGCGAATGAGGGGCGGCAAATCGTCTAACCTGATTCGCCCGTTCTCGCACAAGGCCGCCAAGGTGCGAAGTACGTTGCGCAATTGCCGGACGTTGCCCGGCCAGGCGTAGTCGAGCAACGCGTGGTGCGCCTTCTCTTCAAGCAACACAACCTGCCCTGCTGCTTCTTCCGCCAGCAAAAACGCCAGTAATTGCGCTTTGTCGCTACGCTCACGCAAGGGCGGCACGGCAATTTCAAGACCGTTGAGACGATAGTAAAGATCTTCGCGGAAGCTACCATTGGCAACACGTGCTAACAGGTCACGATGGGTGGCGCTGATGATTCTGACGTCTACCGCCTGCGGCGCACCGCCGATGGGCACCACCACGCGATCTTCCAGCACCCTTAAAAGACGGGTTTGCAACGCGAAAGGCATGTCCCCAATCTCATCGAGAAACAGCGTGCCGCCGTCGGCTTGCTGTAATTTGCCGCGCATACCTTCTTTCAACGCGCCGGTAAAGCTGCCGCCGCGGTAACCGAACAACTCACTTTCAATCAGGTTTTCCGGGATGGCGGCACAGTTGAGAGCGACGAAGGCGTTGTCGGCACGCGAGCTGGCCTGATGCACGGCCTTGGCGAACGCCTCTTTACCGCAGCCGGTTTCGCCGTTGATCAGCAGCGGCACGTCGCGTTCGAACACCCTCAGCGCCTTGTTAAAATCACTCTGCAACGCAGGGTCACCCAGGCAGATACCCGGCAGGCGTGGCGCCTCGGGCTTGGGCAGCGACGCGGGCAAACTCCGCGCCTGCCCGCGCAGCGCGGCGAATAACTGCCGGCCATCCCGCGTACGCAACGGCCAGCTGGCCGTGGCATTGGCGCTGGCACGGCCGAGCAGTTGGTCCAGCGAACACTCGAAAAACGCCTCGACCGGCTGCCCCAACAAGCCGCCGCGAACCTGCCCCAACAGGTTCAGCGCGCTCTGGTTGACCGCACAGATCCGGCCTTCCCCATCAAATGCCAGCAACCCTTCGCTGAACAGCCCCACAGATTCTGCCTGCAGGTGAAAACGCAGCAGCCAGTGGTTCTCAAAATGACGCAGGAAGTAACAACTCTCGATCATCTTCGCCGACAGGTTCACCAGCGCCATGGTGTGGAACTGGCTCTGGCGCGACACCGCCTCACGCGCCGACGACACGTCCAGCACCGCCAGCAACTCACCCTGGGGATCGAACACCGGGCTTGCCGAACAGGTCAGCCCCGTATGGCGGCCACGAAAGTGCTCATCGCGGTGAATCGTCAGGGACTGGCGCTCGACCAGGCAGGTGCCGATGCCGTTGGTGCCTTCGCACGCCTCGCTCCAGTCCGCACCCAGCCACAGCCCGGCGCGCTCGAAAATCTTGCGCTCGGACGGCGCGGTGACGCAGTTGAGGATCACCCCGCGCGCATCGGTGAGCAGCACCGCATGGCCAGCGCCGGAGAGCTGTTGATGCAGGCTGTTCATCTCACTGCCGGCGATGCTCAGCACTTGTTGCAGGCGTTCGCGGCTTTCCAGCAGGCGGCCGTGCTCAAGCACGGTGGGGGCGATGCTCAGCGCGGGGTCGAGGTGATAATCCTCCAGGCAGCGCAGCCAGGAGCGGGCGATAGACGGGTCGCTGCCGGGGCCTTGGGCAAGGTCTTGCCCGCGGGTGACGGTCAGGACTTGCTGGGCATGGCGACTGAAATGATCGTTGTGCATGTTCTTATTATTCTCTCTGCGTGAGAACAGCCAGCATCCCCCAGCCATCCGACCATTGCAATCCCGGGCAGACCCACCGGTCACAGGCTGTACCGTTTATGGCACAAACTGTCACCCCGCCTGTACCACGACTGTCACAGCAACGCCTTGCGACAAACCCCAACCCCTTGATTTACCTGGCCTGCAAAGCAGTGGCCCAACCTTTGCTCTACGCTTTATCAAGCGCAACACCGCTGTACTCCAATAAACATAAAAGTCAGGAGATACCCACCATGCGTTATGCACATCCCGGTACTGAAGGCGCGATCGTTTCGTTCAAGGCCAAGTACGGTAACTACATCGGCGGCGAATTCGTTGCGCCGATGGATGGCAACTACTTCACCAACACCTCGCCGGTCAACGGCAAGCCCATCGCCGAATTCCCGCGTTCCACTGCCAAAGACATCGACAAAGCCCTCGACGCCGCCCATGCCGCCGCGGATGCCTGGGGCAAGACCTCGGCCCAGGACCGTTCGCTGGTGCTGCTGAAAATTGCCGACCGCATCGAACAGAACCTCGAACTGCTGGCCATCACCGAAACCTGGGACAACGGCAAGGCCGTGCGTGAAACCCTCAACGCCGACATCCCGCTGGCCGCCGACCACTTCCGCTACTTCGCCGGTTGCATCCGCGCCCAGGAAGGCACCAGCGCCGAGATCAACGAACTCACCGCCTCCTATCACTTCCACGAACCGCTGGGCGTGGTCGGCCAGATCATCCCGTGGAACTTCCCACTGCTGATGGCCGCATGGAAACTGGCGCCGGCCCTGGCCGCCGGTAACTGCGTGGTGCTCAAGCCGGCCGAGCAAACCCCGCTGGGCATCAACGTGTTGATGGAGCTGATCGGCGACCTGCTGCCGCCAGGCGTGCTGAACGTGGTGCACGGTTACGGCAAAGAAGCCGGCGAAGCCCTGGCCACCAGCAAACGCATCGCCAAAATCGCCTTCACCGGCTCGACCCCGGTGGGCTCGCACATCATGCACGCGGCGGCCGAGAACATTATTCCGTCCACCGTCGAGCTGGGCGGCAAGTCGCCGAACATCTTCTTCGCCGACATCATGAAAGCCGAACCTTCGTTCATCGAAAAGGCTGCCGAAGGCCTGGTGCTGGCGTTCTTCAACCAGGGCGAAGTGTGCACCTGCCCATCGCGCGCACTGGTGGAAGAGTCGATCTACGACGACTTCATGAAAGTGGTGATGAAAAAGGTCGAGCAGATCAAACGCGGCGACCCGCTGGACACCGACACCATGGTCGGTGCCCAGGCGTCCGAGCAGCAATTCGACAAGATCCTCTCCTACCTGGAAATCGCCAAGGGCGAAGGCGCGCAACTGCTGACCGGCGGCAAGGTCGAGAAGCTCAGCGGCGACATGGCCGGTGGTTATTACATCCAGCCGACCCTGCTCAAGGGCACCAACGAAATGCGCGTGTTCCAGGAAGAAATCTTTGGCCCGGTGGTGAGCATCACCACGTTCAAGGACGAAGCCGAAGCCCTGGCGATCGCCAACGACACCGAGTTCGGCCTGGGCGCCGGCGTGTGGACCCGCGACATCAACCGCGCCTACCGCATGGGCCGTGCGATCAAGGCGGGCCGCGTGTGGACTAACTGCTACCACCTGTACCCGGCGCATGCCGCGTTTGGCGGTTACAAGAAGTCCGGCGTGGGCCGTGAGACGCACAAGATGATGTTGGACCACTACCAGCAGACCAAAAACTTGCTGGTGAGCTACGACATTAATCCGTTGGGCTTCTTCTAACTAAACCCTGTAACAGGCGCCCAGTTCTCAACTTGAAATGCAATCAAGTGTGGGAGATGGCTTGCCTGCGATGCAGGCACCTCGGTGTGTCAGGCACAGCGAGGTGATGCTATCGCAGGCAAGCCAGCTCCCACACAAGCCTGCTCCCCTATTGAATCTCCACATGTCCTTGCAACTCGCATTCGGCACAAAGATGCCGAATTAGAACAATAACAATGGAAGGTACTTCCTCATGCCTAGCGAACATACTGGCTCTTCCGTCGACTTCGAAAAAGTCGGCAGCGACTACTTCCAACAACGCGAACTTAAAAAAGGCGCCGCCGGCTGGGTGCTGTTAGTCGGCCTTGGCGTTGCCTATGTTATCTCCGGCGACTATGCCGGCTGGAACTTCGGCCTGGCCCAGGGTGGCTGGGGCGGCATGTTCCTCGCCACCTTGCTCATGGCCACCATGTACCTGTGCATGTGCTTTTCCCTGGCTGAACTGTCTTCGATGATCCCCACCGCCGGCGGCGGCTACGGTTTTGCCCGCAGCGCTTTTGGCCCTTGGGGCGGGTTCCTCACGGGCACCGCCATCCTGATCGAATACGCCATCGCCCCCGCCGCCATCGCGGTGTTTATCGGTGCTTATTGCGAGTCGCTGTTCGGCATTGGCGGCTGGATGATTTACCTGGCGTTCTACATCATCTTTATCGGCATCCACATCTTTGGTGTGGGCGAAGCCTTGAAGTTGATGTTTGTGATTACCGCCGTCGCCGCGATTGCCTTGGGTGTGTTCCTGGTGTCAATGGTGCCGCACTTCAACGTCGCCAACTTGCTGGATATCCCGGTGACCGAGGCCAAGGGCGCCAGCACGTTCCTGCCGTTCGGCTACGTCGGTGTGTGGGCGGCGATTCCCTATGCAATCTGGTTTTTCCTTGCAGTCGAAGGCGTGCCATTGGCCGCTGAAGAAACCAAAAACCCTAAACGCGACCTGCCACGCGGCCTGATTGGCGCCATTGTGGTGCTGACCAGTTTTGCCCTGCTGATTCTGGTGATTGCACCGGGTGGCGCGGGGACTTACGCGCTGATCAAATCAGGCAACCCGCTGGTTGAAGCACTGGCACTCTCCTACGGCGGTTCAACCTGGATGGGCGGCTTCGTCAACCTGGTCGGCCTGGCGGGATTGATCGCGAGCTTTTTCTCGATTATCTACGCCTATTCGCGGCAGATCTTCGCCTTGTCCCGTGCCGGTTACCTGCCGCGCAAACTGTCCCAAACCAACAAAAGCAAAGCGCCAGTGCTCGCGTTGGTGATCCCCGGCATCATCGGTTTTGGCTTGTCGCTGACCGGCCAGGGTGACTTGCTGATCCTGGTGGCGGTGTTTGGCGCAACCATTTCCTACGTGCTGATGATGGCCGCGCACATCACGTTGCGCATCCGTCGCCCCAAAATGGACCGTCCGTACCGCACACCGGGCGGCATTTTCACTTCCGGCGTGGCGCTGGTGCTGGCGTGCGTGGCCGTGGTGGCGGGCTTTCTGGTGGATCCACGGGTGGTGATTGGCGCTGCGATCATCTATGGAGTATTAATTGCTTACTTTGCTTTCTACAGCCGGCATCACTTGGTAGCAGGCACGCCGGAAGAGGAATTCGCGGCGATCCAGGCCGCAGAGGCCGCCTTGCACTAACTGCCGTAAACCTCGACGCGGGCGCTTTACTCACAGCCTGCCCGCGTCGCCAAGGAGACACTGTATGGCAAGCTTTTCCCACGCGGTGGGTGCTCAAACCTACCGCTTTGACAGCCTCAAGGACGTGATGGCCAAGGCCAGCCCCGCACGTTCCGGAGACTTCCTGGCCGGTGTGGCCGCGCAGAACGACGGCGAGCGGGTGGCCGCGCAGATGGCGCTGGCGAACATTGCGTTGAAACACTTCCTGGAAGAAGCGCTGATCCCCTACGAAAGCGACGAAGTCACGCGGCTGATCATCGACACCCACGATAAACAGGCGTTTAGCGTGGTCAGCCACCTGACCGTCGGCGGCCTGCGTGACTGGCTGCTCAGTGACGCGGCCGACGAACAAAGCCTACGCGCCCTGGCGCCCGGGCTGACACCGGAAATGGCCGCCGCCGTCTCCAAGATCATGCGCGTGCAGGACCTGGTATTGGTCGCGCAGAAGATCCGCGTGGTCACTCAGTTTCGCGGCACCATGGGCCTGCGCGGGCGCCTGTCGACCCGCCTGCAACCCAACCATCCTACGGACGAACCGGCGGGCATCGCCGCGAGCATTCTCGACGGCCTGCTCTACGGCAACGGCGACGCCATGATCGGCATCAACCCGGCCACCGACAGCATCGCCTCGATCTGCGCCATGCTGGAGATGCTCGACGCGATCATCCAGCGCTACGAAATCCCGACCCAGGCCTGCGTGCTGACCCACGTCACCACCTCCATCGAAGCCATCAACCGTGGCGTGCCGCTGGACCTGGTGTTTCAGTCGATTGCCGGCACCGAGGCCGCCAACGCCAGTTTCGGCATCAGCCTGAGCGTGCTGCAGGAAGGTTACGAGGCGGGCTTGAGCCTGAATCGCGGCACCTTGGGCCAGAACCTGATGTATTTCGAAACCGGACAGGGAAGCGCCTTGTCGGCCAACGCGCACTTTGGCGTTGACCAGCAAACCTGCGAAACCCGTGCCTACGCCGTGGCGCGGCATTTCAAACCGTTCCTGGTGAACACCGTCGTAGGGTTTATCGGCCCCGAGTACCTGTACAACGGCAAGCAGATTATCCGCGCCGGCCTCGAAGACCACTTCTGCGGCAAGCTGCTCGGCGTGCCGATGGGGTGCGACATTTGCTACACCAACCACGCCGAAGCCGACCAGGACGACATGGACACCCTGCTGACCCTGCTGGGCGTGGCCGGGATCAACTTCATCATGGGCATCCCCGGCTCCGACGACATCATGCTCAACTACCAGACCACCTCGTTCCACGACGCCCTGTACGCCCGTCAAACATTGGGTTTAAAGCCGGCACCGGAATTTGAACAGTGGCTGGCGAAAATGGGCATCTTCACGCAAGCCGACGGCAAAGTGCACTTCGGCAACAGCCTGCCACCGGCGTTTCGCCACGCCTTGAAGCAATTGGGATGAAGGAGCCGCCCGTGCAAGTAGAACTGCCTGATAATCCGTGGCTGGAACTGCGCCGCCTGACCCCGGCGCGCATTGCCCTGGGCCGCACCGGCACCAGCATCCCCACCAGCGCGCAGCTGGACTTCCAGTTCGCCCACGCCCAGGCGCGCGACGCGGTGCACCTGCCCTTCGACGCTGCGGGCCTGAGCAGCCAAATGGCCGAACGCGGGCGTGAGAGCCTGTTGCTGCACAGCGCTGCGGTTGACCGCCATATGTACCTGCAACGCCCGGACCTGGGGCGGCGCTTGAGCGATGAGTCGGCGCAACGCCTGCGCGACTACGCCGCTGCCAACCCTGGCGGCGTAGACCTGGCGATCGTGGTGGCCGATGGCCTGTCGGCACTGGCTGTGCATAAACATACGTTGCCGTTTCTTACACGCATGGAGGAACAGACCCACGCCGAAGGCTGGTCCTTGTCGCCCGTGATTCTGGTGGAACAAGGCCGTGTGGCGGTCGCCGATGAAGTCGCCCAGTTACTCGGCGCCAAGATGGTGGTGATCCTGATCGGCGAACGCCCGGGGCTCAGTTCGCCGGACAGCCTGGGCCTGTATTTCACCTATAACCCCAAGGTCGGCCTGACCGACGCCTATCGCAACTGCATCTCCAATGTGCGCCTTGAGGGGTTGAGCTACGGCATGGCCGCGCATCGCCTGCTGTACTTGATGAAAGAGGCGTGTCGTCGGCAGCTGTCGGGGGTCAATCTCAAGGACGAGGCGCAGGTTATGACCCTCGAATCCGATGATCCCGACCTGATGAAAGGCAATTTCCTACTCAGCCCACCGGATGACCAATAGCAGCGCGATTGCACTTTTTTTCACCATTAGGCAGCATCCAGTCACGGCCGCTTGTGTGGTCATACCCCTTTGGAAGTTGAGGCCTGGCATGCGGATTACTCAAGCGACCCTGGAACACCTGGACCTGTTGACGCCACTGTTCGTCAAATACCGCGAGTTCTACGGGGCTTTGCCCTTCCCGGACTCGTCGCGGGCCTTTCTGGAAAAGCGCCTGCGCCGAAAGGAGTCGGTGATCTACCTGGCGCTGGCCGATGACGACGACAAGCGACTGCTTGGGTTTTGCCAGCTGTACCCGAGCTTTTCGTCGCTGTCGCTGAAACGGGTATGGATCCTCAACGACATCTACGTGGCTGAAGACGCCCGCCGGCAGTTGGTGGCGGATAACCTGATGCGCACGGCGAAAAAAATGGCCAAGGAAACCCATGCGGTGCGGCTGCGGGTGTCGACCAGCAGTAACAATGACGTGGCGCAGAAGACTTACGAGTCGATCGGGTTTCGTGAGGACACGGAGTTCAAGAACTACGTGTTGCCGATCAGCGAAGACTGAGAGAACGCAGCTGATCCCTTGTGGGAGCTGGCTTGCCTGCGATAGCGGTGGGCCAGCCAGCACTGTGTTGACTGACACTCTGCTATCGCAGGCAAGCCAGCTCCCACATTTAGACCTGAGTCATCTTTAAGAGCGAGCATGCCCGGAATACCCACGACATCCCCCGCTACAAAACCAACACGCTTTTCACCTCTCAATCCGTATAATGCCGACCCTTCAAGGTCGTAAGAAATACGGCATACACTTGTAGCCTTACTTACCCGTAGCCCCCGCACTGGCCTGCTGAGCCGGGCCATTCACACAGGTGCCATCCATGGATTTCAACCCGCTCGACCTGATCCTGCATCTCGACGTGTACCTCGACATGCTGGTGAGAAACTACGGAGTGTGGATCTACGCCATTCTGTTCCTGGTCATTTTTTGCGAAACCGGGCTGGTGGTCATGCCCTTCCTGCCGGGTGATTCCTTGCTGTTCATCGCCGGCGCTGTCGCAGCAGGCGGCGGCATGGACCCGATATTGCTGGGCGGCTTGCTGATGCTGGCGGCGATCCTCGGCGACAGCACCAACTACGTCATTGGGCGAACGGCCGGGGAACGCTTGTTCAGCAACCCGAACTCGAAAATCTTCCGCCGCGACTACCTGCAAAAAACCCACGACTTCTACGACAAGCACGGCGGCAAAACCGTGACCCTGGCGCGCTTCCTGCCGATCCTGCGCACCTTTGCGCCGTTCGTCGCCGGTATCGCCAAAATGCCCTATCCGCGCTTCTTCGGCTTCAGCGTGTTCGGCACCATCCTGTGGGTCGGCGGCCTGGTAACCCTGGGCTACTTCTTCGGCAACGTGCCGTTTATCAAGAAAAACCTGTCGCTGTTGGTGGTGTTCATCATCCTGCTGTCGCTGGTGCCGATGATCATTGGCGTATTCCGCAGCCGCTTTGGCCGCAACTCCTCCGAAGCCAAGCCGCAGTAACCCGCGATGTGGTCCCTCAGCGCCTGGCGTCGCCGGCGCCTGCTGGCCAAGCACCCGATTGCCGATGACACCTGGCAACGGGTGCGCCACCACCTGACCTTCCTCGACGGCATCAGCGCCGAGCAAGACCAGTGGCTGCGTGAAGCCTGCGTGGTGTTCCTCAGCGAAAAACACCTCACCGCCCTGCCCGGCGTCGACCTGCACCAGGAACAACGCCTGCTGCTCGCCGCCCAGGCGCAATTGCCGCTGATGAACCTCGGCGACCTCGATTGGTACCAGGGTTTCCACGAAATCGTGCTGTACCCCGACGACTTCCTCAGCCCGCAGCGCCATCGCGATGCCAGCGGCGTCGAGCACGAATGGGATGGCGAACACAGCGGCGAAGCCTGGCAACAGGGCCCGGTGATCCTCGCCTGGCCCGGCGTGTTGGCCAGCGGCCAGTGGGAAGGCTACAACCTGGTGATCCACGAGCTGGCGCACAAGCTCGATATGCTCAACGGCGACGCCAACGGCCTGCCACCGCTGCACCACGACATGCGCGTGCAGGAATGGGCCAGCGTGATGCAAAGCGCCTTTGACGACCTCAACCGTCAGCTGGATGCCAACCCGCACGCCGACACCGAGATCGACCCCTACGCCGCCGAAAACCCGGCGGAGTTCTTTGCGGTCACCAGCGAGTATTTTTTCAGCGCCCCGGATTTACTGGTCAGCACGTATCCCCAGGTGTACGCGCAACTGAGCCGCTTCTATCGCCAGGACCCGTTGGCCCGCCTGACCCAACTGCAAGCCAGCGACGCCCGCTATCAGACTGAACGCCACGCGCCACACGACGTCTGACGCATAGCGTCGGCGTCAGAATATGCCTATAATCGCCGCCACTTTTAGGCCAATCCGGCCATGTTCCATGGCCAACTACGGGGGCAACGCCCAATGAGCTACAGCAAGATTCCGGCTGGCAAAGACCTGCCGAACGACATCTACGTCGCCATCGAAATTCCGGCCAACCACGCGCCGATCAAATACGAAATCGACAAAGACAGCGACTGCCTGTTCGTTGACCGTTTCATGGCCACCCCGATGTTCTACCCGGCCAACTACGGTTTCATCCCGAACACCCTGGCTGACGACGGTGACCCCCTCGACGTGCTGGTTGTAACCCCTTACCCGGTTACCCCAGGCTCGGTGATTCGCGCACGCCCAGTCGGCATCCTGAACATGACCGACGACGGCGGCGGCGATGCCAAAGTTATCGCGGTACCCCACGACAAGCTGTCCCAGCTGTACGTGGACGTGAAGGAATACACTGACCTGCCGCCACTGCTGCTGGAACAGATCAAGCACTTCTTCGAGAACTACAAAGACCTCGAAAAAGGCAAATGGGTGAAGATCGACGGTTGGGGCAACGCAGACGCCGCCCGCGCCGAGATCATGAAGTCGGTCGCTGCCTACAAAGGCTGATACCCGCTCCTCATTGCCCCGGCAATCAAAAAAGCCCCGACTATTCGGGGCTTTTTTTGTGGGAAAAATTAAACTCCAAGTTCAATGTTTAATGCGCAGCGTTTAAAAAAGTTAGATGACTGAAATATCGGACTACAACTAAGCAAATCCCTACACGCGCAATTCAACGCATGGTTTATTTGATGTATTTTTCCGGCCAGTAAACTCTGCGTTTATGAATACATCAGGTGATCGACTAAAAGCGTTATTACGGGAAGTTCATCTTTCCGCCTCCGACTTCGCCAAGAACCGCGGTGTCACGCCTCAACACGTGAACAACTGGTTCAAACGCGGCGTGCCCATGGGCCGACTCAACGAGATCGCAGAACTGCTCTGCGTCTCCAGCCGTTGGCTACGCACCGGCGAAGGCCTCAAACACCCACCGGCCAACTTCCTGCTGGAAGGCCCAGACACCGCCAAAGGATTGCGCACCCGCGAAGACAGCGGCAAATACCTCACAGGCCCCGCCTGCCTCCCGGAAAAAATCGACGTGGAGATCGCCCTCCACCCCACCTTCACCTCCACCGAGCGCATCCGCGTCTCCCTGCACACCCTCGAAACCCTCAACGTAAACCCCGACCGCGCCGTAGGCGCCTACATGGTCGACAACAGCATGATCGACATCATCCAACAAGGCGCCACCCTCGCCATCGACCGCGGCCGCAGCCAAATCACCGACGGCGAAATCTACGCCGTCGAACACGACGGCATGCTGCGCATCAAATACCTCTACAACCGCCCCGGCGGTGGCCTGCGCATGCGCAGCCACAACGCCAGCGAACACCCCGACGAATACCTCACCCACGAGCAACGCTTCGAACAGAACTTCGAGATCGTGGGCTGGGTGTTCTGGTGGTCCACCCTCAACAACCGCCGCCCGGTGCCACTGGACGAACACCTGCTGGGCTGGGAAGGCTCTAAATCGGACCCGGAGGTAGGCATTTGAAATGAATGTGGGTATCATGCGCCGCACATTTGGCAGGGGGTGGCTTTGCGCTATCCATCCTGCTCGGCGATGCGGAGGAGTTCCCGCTGATGCCCCTACTATTCAGCCAGACGTGATGTGGGCTGAGCGATTTGAAGGCTGGTGAGGTTTGTCAAAAACAAGCTGAGGCAGTCCCCGAGAAGCCGGCCACAAGCCGGCTTTTTAATGTCTGGAATTCCCCAATCAGCACGGCCTGCTAAATCAACTAGCCTCACGCCTAACACCATTCTCCAATGCCTGAATGGCGCCCAAAAAAACTGACCTTACGCTCAGACTGCAAAAAGCTCCCACCCAGAACGAATTCTCTTACAATCCCTGTCTAGTTTTCCAAATCCACTTACGGATGCGATAACGATTGGCGATCAAGAGGCGAGCCTGTGAGCAAAGTAGGTAGCACATCCGAGCACCTGGTGAACGTTGAAAATCTTTCTGCTTCATTGCAGCGCTTTGCTGATGATCGTGACTGGCGACAATTTCATTCTCCGAAAAACCTTCTCTTGGCACTGACGGGTGAAGTGGGCGAACTCTGCGAAATTTTCCAGTGGATGAGTGAGGCCGAATCAATGGACGCAGCAAAACGTCCCGAAACAGCCCAAGCCGTAAAAGACGAACTCGCAGACGTCCTCATGTACTTGGTCCGCTTGGCCAGCGTGCTGGACGTCGACCTCAACGAAGCCACCAAAAGCAAACTCGCACTTAACGGTTTGAAGTACCCCGTCGATAAAGCTAAAAGCACCAGCAAAAAATACGACCAACTCTGACATCCCACGCCTAAGGACTTCTCGTGATCGTTTACGCTGCGACCAAACAGCAATTCCTCAAAGACAACGATAACGACGACATCGAAGAGGTCATTCTCAGGCACTACAAAGAAGCTACAGGCAAGCGAGTTGGAGCGTCGGAAATTAAATCCTGGCAAGGCTCACTGACGTACATGGCGAAGGTGCTTCGAGATGAGGGGCTACCGAATGACGCCGGATTGGCTATTGAGCTACATATTCCCCAATCCTCAAAGCGTATCGACTTTTTGATGACTGGCAGGGATGCAAATCAGGGTAAAAACGCTGTCCTGATTGAGTTAAAGCAGTGGAGTAAATCGACTGCTACCACCAAGGACGCGATAGTCAAAACCGCCTTGGGTGGCGGCATAGTGGAAACCATCCACCCTTCTTACCAAGTCTGGTCGTACGCCGCATTGCTGGAAGGCTTCAACGAGGCTGTCTATGACAAAAGCATTGAGGTTCGCCCCTGCGCTTATCTTCACAACTATGTCAGTGATGGGGTCATAAATTCGGCGCATTACGAGACGTACATCAGCAAAGCTCCGCTCTTCCTCAAAGGACCGGATGAGCTAGAAAAGCTGCGCGCTTTTCTCAAGACACACATCCTTCACGGCGATAACAAGGAAATACTCTATGAGCTTTCCAATGGAAAAATTCGCCCGTCGAAGGCTTTGGCTGACGCACTTAAAGGGCTTCTGAAAGGCCAGCCTGAATTCATATTGATCGACGATCAAAAAGCGACGTTTGAATCCGCACTTGCAGCGGCGAGCACCGCCTCTGAGGCTGCGCCGAAGGTGATTATCATCGAGGGCGGCCCAGGGACTGGCAAAACAGTCCTGGCAATCAACTTGCTCGTGAGGCTTACAAGCCTTGGATTACTCAGCAAGTACGTCTCAAAAAATGCTGCACCGAGAAAAGTTTATGAAAGCAAATTGGTGGGTACGGTCAAACGGAGTCACTTCTCGAATCTATTCTCAGGCTCAGGCGCCTTCATCGATACCGCCCCCAACACCTTTGATGCGCTCATCATCGACGAAGCCCATCGGCTGAACGAAAAAAGCGGGCTTTACGCCAATTTGGGTGAAAACCAAATCAAGGAATTGATCGAGTCGGCCAAGTGCTCAGTCTTTTTCATCGATGAAGATCAACGAGTCACCCTGAATGACATTGGCAGCAAACAAGCCATCCGCGCCTTTGCAAAAGCAAAAGGCGCGGAGGTCGAGGAATACACGCTGTCATCACAGTTTCGTTGCAGTGGGTCCGATGGCTACTTGGCTTGGCTGGACGACGTGCTGGATATCCGTGCAACTGCCAACCCACTGCTTGATAACAGCGAATATGAATTCAAAATATTCGACACGCCTCAAGCCATGCATACGGCCATCGAGCAAAAGAACCACGGCAACAAAGCCCGAGTGGTAGCCGGTTATTGCTGGCCGTGGCGCAGCAAGAAAGATGCTCGAGAGTCCGACATCGTCATAGGCAGCAACTACGAACGCCAATGGAATCTGGATCAGGATGGCAGTTTGTGGATCATTGCGGAGAATTCGGTTGATCAGGTCGGGTGTATCCATACTTGCCAGGGCCTGGAAGTCGATTACATCGGCGTGATTATCGGCCCGGATCTCATCGTACGGGATGGACGCGTTCTTACCTCGGCTCTTGAGCGAGATAAAAATGACAAGTCCATTCGAGGATGGAAAAAGATGATGAAGGAGCAACCCGACCTGGCCAAACGGGAAACGGACCTGATCATTAAGAACACGTACCGGACCTTGATGACTCGAGGAATGAAGGGCTGCTACCTCTACTGCACAGATCCTGAAACTGCTCAGTACTTTGCTGGCCGGCTTACAAATCAAAACCAAGATTGATAGCTCGTTGGCGCTTGCTTCGATTACACGAAGCAAGCGCCTCGCATCACCTCGGCTGCAAACACTCCACAGCCCGATCCGCAACCAGCTTCGCCATCTCCACCAAATGCATCACAGCCCTATGCGGCGCCCCCAGCGGTTCACCAAGCACTTGCGACGTAGCCACCGCACACTGCAGCAACTCAGCCACCCGCACCCAGGCATCCTCGAAGCTCAGCTGTTCATTAACTGTAAATGGCTCAGTCGCAGCCGACGTCAGCGAATTCGAAACAACGTTATCCATAGCAAAGCTCCAATCGATAATTTGGAGCTGCCACTACCCGCGACTAAACGAAAGGCGGCAGCCGTACGCAGGTTAGTCGACCGGTCGATTGGGAACCCGGCGCACCCGGAGGTGCCCTGCGCACAGCCACCATAAGATGCAGGCGAAGGGGTGCCTGACTCATGAATTGCTTATGCGCCAATCGAATCCGGGCGACTAAACCCGATCACTGAATAGGCAGTGACGGTCCGCAGCCTAGTCGCGGGATTTTGCTGGCGCAAGCCGCTGGGATTCTCTAGGAAACGTCCTGCAAATGAAAGGGACCGGTACTGCTGGCCCTCCCAACATTGTCATCCCTGAGTTGACAGTCTTACCCCTCCCACCCGATTTATCCCCCCACGCTCCACCCATTAATCTGTGCCCACGTTGAACGCAACGCCAAACCAACCTAAACAAAAAAGGATTTCAACCATGAGCATTCCAACTCTCAGCCGCTTGAACAAAGACGACGCCGTAGTCCTGCTGGTCGACCACCAAACCGGTCTGATCTCGCTGGTGCAGGACTTCTCCCCCAACGAGTTCAAGAACAACGTGCTGGCCCTGGCTGACTTGGCCAAGTTCTTCAACTTGCCGACGATCCTCACCACCAGTTTCGAGCAGGGCCCTAATGGCCCGTTGGTGCCGGAGTTGAAGGAGATGTTTCCGGAGGCGCCGTATATCGCTCGTCCTGGTCAAATTAATGCGTGGGATAACGAGGATTTCGTTAAGGCGGTCAAGGCGACTGGGCGTAAGCAGATCATCATTGCGGGTGTGGTGACGGATGTGTGCGTGGCGTTCCCGACGTTGTCGGCGCTGGCGGAGGGGTTTGAGGTGTTTGTGGTGACGGATGCGTCGGGCACGTTTAATACCACGGTGCAGCAGGCGGCGTGGAGCCGGATGACGCAGGCGGGGGCGCAGTTGATGAATTGGTTTTCGGTGGCGTGTGAGTTGCAGGGTGACTGGCGCAATGACATGGAAGGGTTGGGGAATTTGTTGTCTCAGCGGATTCCTAACTATCGGAATTTGATGAATGGGTATGCGGCGGTGACGGCGCGTCAGGGCTGAGGTTGAGGGGCTGTGTGGCCGGCAAAAAACTGTCGGAGTGGGCTTGCCCGCGATGGCGGTGGGTCAGTCAATCTATTCGGTGACTGACACACCGTCTTCGCGGGCAAGTCGAATCGTCGCACCGCCGCTCCCACATTTGATCTTGGCTGCTTTGAGCATTGCGTTGGTGTTTACCGCTAACTCACTCAGTCGAGGATCAGGTGCGGCAAGAACCGGCTTGAGTCCTTGGTGATCAAGCTATTGTCTTCGCGCACGCCAATGCCGGCGGCCTGATCGCCAATCACCCACGACCCAATCAGCGTGTAGCTGTCGCCAAAGCGCGGCAGCGGTGCAAACTCCTGGAGGATAAACGGCGCATCCGTGTAGGGGCCGTCTTCTTTTACGATCAGGCCGTCGGCGGTTTGCAGTTCGATGTTGGCGCCCTCGCGGGAGAAGAACGGTTTGCGCACCCAGCCCTTTGGCACGGCTTTGCCGGGGTCGGTATCCAGGTGGGACGCGAGCAGGTTGGGGTGGCCTCGGTTGAATTCCCACAACAGCGGCAGGATGCCTTTGTTGGAGAGGATGGCTTTCCAGGCGGGCTCAAAAAACTGCGTATCGCACTGGGCAATCGCGGTGCCGAAGGGCTCGTGGAAGATGAATTCCCAGGCGTGCAGTTTGAACAGGTGCGGAATCCAGCGATCTTCGAGGTCGACGAAACGGCCGTCGCTGGTCAGGCCGATGTCTTCGATGTCGATGTGGCGTGATTCGATGCCAACCTTTTCCGCGACGAGGCGCAGGTAGTCGGTGGTGCCTTTGTCTTCGACCGAGTCTTTCATCGAGGCGAAGTAGAACGGCTGGTTGACCTGCAATTGGGCGAAGGCCTGGTGCAGTTTGGTGTCGATGCTGTTGAACTGGTCGGCATGCTTGGGCAGCAAGCCGCGTTCGATGCATTGTTCCAGCCAGCCCCATTGAAACGCCGCGGCCTCATAGAGGCTGGTCGGCGTGTCGTAGTTGAGTTCGAGGAGCTTGGCGGGCCCGCTGCCGTTGTAGGAGAAGTCCATGCGCCCGTACAGGTGCGGGTGGCCTTCGAGCCATGAGGTTCGAATCATGTCAAAGAAGGGCGCGGGAATGCTCAGGCGTTCCAGCAGCTCTTCGCTCTGAACCACGCGGGCCACGAGGTCCATGCACATGTCATGGATCTCGGTGGTCGGGTCTTCGAGGTCGCGCTCGATTTGCTGGAGCGTGAATTGGTAGTACGCGCGCTCGTCCCAGTAGGGTTCGCCGTCAATGGTGTGGAACAGAAAGCCGAGGCTGTCGGCAGTCTGTTTCCAGTCATGACGTTCTGCGCATTGGATTTTTTTCATGGCCCGGTTTCCTTAGCTGCTCGACCCGCCGCCGCCCCAGCCGCTGCGGGCGCTGGCTTTGCTGCCGAAGCCGCCGCGGGAGGTAGAGGACGCCACGGACACCGGCTTGCTGGAGGAGCGCAGCGTGTTGGTGTAATTGCTGCTGCCGTACCGGGACTGGTTGGAACGGCCGAATGTCGCGCCATTCGAGACCCGCTGGTTAAGCGTCGAGTTGCCGTAATTGCCGCGATCATCGCGATAGCGATACACCGGCTCGGAGCGGTAGCTGTTGCGATTGTTGCTGAGCATGTTGCCGATCAGCAGGCCGGTCAGCAGGCTGCTGGTGGAGAAGCCTGAGCCGCCATTGTTCGCTTGAGAACCGCCGGCTTGCGCATTGGCCGCATCGACCTGGGATTGGGTCACCTGGCCGGCGGCGGTCAGTTCGAAACCGCCCAGCTTGGGGATGAACTTGCCGGTGGAGTCCTGCTGGCACCAGTTGGCGACAAAGTCGGCATCGCAATCGGCCTGGCTGTCGTACACCGGGGCAATGCGGCGATGCTCGGCCATGGCCGTCATGTAGGCGTCCGAGCACACGTCGACCGGCAGCTTTTCATCGGCGCATTGCTGAACAGACTGGAAGTTGTACTTCTTCTGCAAATCGTAGGTTTTTTCGGTCGGCCCACAGCCGGATATCGCCATGGCGACCGACGCTGCCAGCGACAGCTGGACGTACTTGCTTCGTTTCATCGGGAGCTCCGTGCGCGATCAGTTCTGGGTAGGCGTCATGCACGCGGCATTCAACATGCCGACGCTGATGGCCACGGCGGCCACGTAGATACCGGCCGCGAGTTCGCCATTCTTGATGCGCTCGGACGTGCCTTTGAGCACCAGGCTGGTCAGCAGAAAGGCCAAAAGTTGGACGCCGGCAGCGATCACCGCCCAGACGACGAAGTCGAGGATGCTGATCGAGTAGGCAATCACGTTGCTGGCCGGAATGGCGAAACCGATGATGGCACCGCCCAGGGCGACCGCCGCCGACACGTTGCCCGCACGGATCAGTTCGAACTCCTTGTGCGGTGTGACGCGGGTGTAGATGAACTGGAACAGCGCGAAGATGACGGCAGCCCCCAGGATGTAAGTGACAAACCCGAACACGGCCGCTTTGTTCAGGGAGATGGAGAGAGCTTCTAGCATGGACTTCTTCCTTTTTTAGAGCGCATTCAGGTCGGTTGTGTACAGCGAAATGCCCAGCGAGGTGCTCAGGCTGATGGTGCCTTCTGCGTCTTCTTCGACGGAAAACAGCAAAAACTCTCGACGATCGGTCAGGCCTGTGTCGCGGGCGTACAGCATCGAACGGTGCTCGACGGTGTAGGCGGTCTCGGGGTTGATGACCTGTTCGGTCATCGCCACCAGTTCTGTCTGGCCAGCCTCGCTGCCCCACACACGGGCGTATTCAACGCCGTCGTGGGTGTAGGTCGGCAGCCCGATCAGGCTTTGTGGCCCGGCCAGCCGGCGCAGTTCCGCTTCACTGCTGAGGGTGACGACGCTCAGGTAGTTGAACAGGATCACCGACTCGACCTGCCCGGCGATCTCGCCGGTGGTGTGCACCTGCAGCCAGTAATCTTCGTCGTTCATGTAGTAGCGCGACAGCCAGGTCGATTGCCCGAGGTCAACGGTGCCGTTGGCCCAGATCTCCTGGGAGCCGGGGATCACCACCGTGGTTTTCTCATCGAGCAGCAGTTTCAGGCTGGTGTCGAACATCACGCCTTTGCCCGGCGCCAGGCCCAACGGGCCCGTAACCGGCAGGGTTTGGCCTGCGGTCCATTTCGATTCTGTATTCGCTTGCGGGGCCTCAAGCCCCATCAACTGTTTAAACCATCCCATTGGAGATTTCCTTGAGGCGGGTGGAGGCGATGTAGAAGAGTTCGCCGCCTTCAACGCGCGTGGCGCCAGGCGGGTTGATTGACGGTTGTTGAGCACCTTTGGCGCGATAGCCGATGAGGGTGGCGTTGTGCTGTTCTTTCATCCGGGTGTACAGGTCGCCGAACGTTGCCTCAAAGGCCTCGGGCAATTTCATCAGGTATTGGGTGGCGCCTTGCCCCACGCACAGCAGCTCATTAATGACCACTGACGAGCCCGGATCCTGAGAGGCGCGCACCAACATTTCGATGGCCATGCTTGAGGTGCATTCCAGGCTGGGGGCGTAGGAGCTGGCGAGTGCGGCAATTTCACTTTCATTAAAGTGGGCGACCACATGCCCCACAGGGCTCAATTGATTCACCGCCAGCACGGTGGCCAGCGTCAGGTCATCAGAGGGGGTTCGCACCAGCACCCGCTCGGCACCGGGAACACCTGCGCGCCGCAGTAACGCGGTGGAGGACAGGCTTTCGCCTCTGACGAACGCCGCTTTGCCCGGCATCGGGTTTTCGTCCAGCGTGCAATCGCAAATGACGATCAGGTTGTCGTTCGAGGTTTCGTCTTGAAGCAACAACTCAATGACCCGTTCGCTGGTCGCGCCTTCCCAGCCGATGAGCACGGTGTGGCCGACCTTGCCGGTGAAATCGCCTTTGCCCTTCATGCCTTTTCTCCATGCATCAATAACACTGCTGGTGGTTTTGCCGATGGCTGCGGTCAGCAGCGCAATGCCCCCGAGCATGACCCAGGTGGCGACAAAAACTCGCCCCGCCGAGGTCTGCGGTGCGAGGTCGCCATAGCCGACAGTGAGCGTGGTGGTGAGATAGAAGTAAATAAACGTGGCGGGCGCGGTGAGGTGGTGTTCGCCCAGAAACACCAGGCCCAGATACGCCGTGCTCAGGTGTACGCCCAAGGCAATGACCAGCCCTGCCCAGCCGAAGCGGTGAAAGAGGGAGGCGGCGTAAAGGCGCAACAAAAGAAAAATCGACATGTCGTCCCTGATTCCCTGGGTACTTGATTCCTGATGACGTCAGCGCCCCGGCGTCTGGATGCTCAAGTGCGTTCACCCGGCATTAAACCTGCTGCGCGGCGCAGAGAGAAGTACCTTGGCCGCAATAAACCCGGCGAGTGCACCAAACAGATGGCCTTCGAAGGAAATCCCCTGGCGCGGCAGGAAGCCAAGGATCAGCCCGCCATACAGCAGCGCCACGACAGCGGCGGTGATCAGGTTGCTCCAGCTCCGGTGGAACCAGGCGCGAGACAGCAGGTAGGCCCATAGCCCGAATACCCAGCCGCTGGCACCGACGTGTACGCCGTTAAAACCGAACAGCCAGACCAGCGAGCCGCCCAGCAGAATAATGATCGCGCTGACGGCGATGAACCGGTTGAGCCCTTCGACAATGACCAGGGTGCCCAGTACCAAAAAGGCAATCAGGTTGGCGCTCAGGTGCGCGAAGGACGCGTGTAAAAAAGGTGAGGCGAGGATGCCGAACAGCCCCTGCACCGTTCTCGGGACCA
Source organism: Pseudomonas sp. UBT (assembly GCF_050915955.1). Lineage (NCBI taxonomy): Bacteria > Pseudomonadati > Pseudomonadota > Gammaproteobacteria > Pseudomonadales > Pseudomonadaceae > Pseudomonas > Pseudomonas sp. UBT. The sequence goes on from NZ_CP168079.1 coordinate 999,034, forward strand.
GGCCGAATGCCATGAGGCTGTAACCGGTGGCTACATTGAGCAGTTGCAGCGCGACCATAAAGACGGCCAGGCCTGCGATTGTCTTGAAACCCTTCAGGGTATCCATCCTGACCTCGACGTAAAAAAAGGAAGGGCAGACCTTAATGCCGGTCAGTTAAGTGCAAGCCCCTTGTGGGAGCAGCGGTGCGACGACTCGACCGGCTCGCGAAAGCGGTGGGTCAGTCAACATCAATGCTTGCCGGGCCGACGCATTCGCGAGCAAGTCGAATCGTCGCACCGCCGCTCCCACATTTGATCTTCACTGCTTTGAGCATTTCGTCCACTTAACTGACCTGCCCTTCCTGCTGCGGCGTTATTTACTCAGCCGACTTTTGCTTCAGGCGTTCCAGAATCGCATTGGCGCTGCCTGTGTCCGGCGTGATGCCGGCTTCGCGCAGCTTGCGCTCCAGGTCGGTGCCCGTGGATGCCTCAGCCAGCTCATCCTGGGCTTGCAGTTCAGCGGCGCGTTGCTGCTGCTTGGCTTGCAAGCGGTTCAGCGTACCGACGGCGGTTTCCAGCTTGCCGTTGGCGCCGCCACTGGCGATGGACGCACTGACCTGGGCCTTTTGTACGCTTTCGCGCGCCTTGGCCATGTCCACTTGCTGGCGCAGGCTTTTGATCCGGCTTTCGGCTTTGGTGATGTCTTTGCGCATGCTCTCTGCATACCCGCCGAACTCGGTGGTCTGCTTTTGCTCGACGTCACGTTCGTTGGTCAGGCTCGAAATGGCTTCGGCGACTTCCATGGCCAGGTCTTCGCGATTGGCCTGGATAGCTGCCATCGCCTTGGACTCCAGGTCCTTGATCTTGGCGTCGTACTCGCCCACGCGATCAGCCGCCAGCTTGTGCTTGGCCATGATGCTGACCAGCTCACGCTTGGCGTTGGCCAGCGCCGTGTCGGCGTCGCGAATTTCCTGGTCGAGGATGCGCAGGGCTTGTTGGTCAACGATCGATTCGCCGACTTCGCTGGCACCGCCACGCAGCGCGGTGAACAATTTGCTCCAGATGGACTGAGTCATTGGATACTCCCGAATAATTAATTGAAGAAACGTTCGAAGGCTTCGCTGGCGCGCTGCACGTTATCAACCAGGGTTTTCACCTCGGTCACGATGTTGGTCAGGCTGGAGTCGGAACTCAGTGCACCGAACATGTTGTAAACAACTTGCCCGTTAGGCATGGACTCGATACCGATCGAAGACAACGGGAACATTTCCCGGCTGCGCAGCACCGCGTCATTGAATGCGGTTACGTCGTTGATGGACTCGACGTCGACCAGCACGGTGTCCACGATGATCTGCTCGCCCACTACCGCGATGTAAATCGGCAAGCCCCCGAAGTCGTTCATTTCCAGCTTGATGCTGGACTCGGAGCCTTGAACCAGAGAAAGCGTAATGTCGTTGGACACCACTTCGTCCAACGCCTGAAAAGCCGTGAAGAGGCGATCGATATTCCAGTTAGTACCTGCGCTCATGAAATTCTCCGACATGAATGAGCCAGCCAGAATCGGCTGGCGAAGCTGTTTCTCCATCTGCTTGAGCAGGCTTCGGTTTTCGGGAAGCACCCAAGTCTCGTGTTTCACATAACCGGCGGCTGCCAGGCCCGCGCGCATCTGCTTCATGTAAAAGCTAGACGGCTTTTTCGCGGGCGACTTCAAGCGCTCTCCCTTGCGGCTTGCTGAATCGGTATCGGGCCCTGCTGGCGGGCTCGATGGAGAGCTGCTTTTCATGGTACTGACCTCGTTGTGAAAAACTCACGCGTGAGAAAATCTACAGGTAAATCTCGGCTTGCTCAATAGCTCACGCGTGAGATTTTTTCCCGGCGTTTCCGCTCGATCCAAACGCACCCTTGCCCAAGGGTGGCACGACTGCATCGCAATCTGATGAACGGTTATTCGGCACTGACAGCGCATCAACACTTCGCTTGCCGCGCTCTAGGATAAGCCTGCCTTTAACGACGAGCTTTTTTGCAGGTGCCGGCCCCTACTCTCTGAATGTTCAAAATTAGCCTTGGCGTTGTGAATTGTTGTGAAGGCCGGGCAAGTGGGCCAATTCGTCATGCTAAGTTGCGTGACGTTGTCATTCGCAGCACTTACGCACAGCGGCCGACCCACTAAGTCCGCCCTCTTGTTATTCAATAAACAGCCTCGGGTAGTTATCCAGGAAGTTGGGCGCCCCTGCGCGTCTTAAAAGACGCCGGCGCAATAATTACATCAGGAGAAGAACCATGGTAGCGAAGGTAGAAACGACCCCAAAGGACGCCGCGGTCACCCCTGAAAGCTCCGTCGCTGCCTGGGAAAAATCCTTAAAAAAAGCTTCTGCACCGAAGGATGAGTTGGGCAAAGGCCAGAAACGCCCCGAAGGTGATACCCGCTCGGCCCAGCAAATCATTGATGACACGCCGCTGCTCGCCCAGCTCGGCAACCAAAGTGGGGTCAAGGACAACCTTAAAAAGCAGGTCGGCGATTTTGAGAAAGATGCGGACGCGGCCTATCGCGCCTCCAAGGTGCTGGAGCATGTCGAATACATTGATGAAGACGGCAAGCTGACCGATGGCAAGAATGTCGGCAACACCAGCATCGACGGGTTCACCAAGGACGGCGAGGCTCGGCACGGCACCGAGGCCGGCCGCCTGCAGGATTTCGGCAAGTATGGCTATTCGAGCCTGCGCGGCGAGGTGGTGAAGTCGGACTTGGGCGACCAGCAGAAGCGCCCTGACGGTGACACGCGCTCGGCCAAGGAGATTATCGACGCCACGCCGCTGTTGAAAAACCTGGGTAACCAGAGCGATGTGAAGGAAAACCTCAAGAAACAGGTGGGGGATTTCGAGAACGATGCCGACGCCGCGTACCGCGCCACCCAGGTGCTGGAGCATGTGGTCAGCCTCGATGAAAACGGCAAGTTGCTGACCGGCATCGACGCCAGGAATAAAGACAACGACAGCATTGATGGCTTCACCAAAGACAAAGAGGCCCGCCACGGCACCGAGGCGGGCCGCTTGCAGGATTTCGGCAAGTACGGCTACTCAAGCCTCAAGGGCGACCTGATGCACGTCAAAGACGCGACGCATACCGACAAGGCCGCGCCGCCCGATGAGCCGCAGGACGTGCAGGCCCTGCGCGACAAGTACAACATCCCGACCTTCGGCGCCGAAGGGTTGATGGACATGGAGTTGCCCAACGACAAGACCGTGGGCGGCCAGACGGCCGAGAACTTTGTGCAGGGCATCCGCGATGACATCAAGAGCGGCAAGCTAAGCGAAGACTCGGATGAAGCCAAGATCGTCAAGCTGATGGACGCCCAGGCTGCACTGGACAGTGGCTACGACCTGTACGGCTATGCCGAGAGCATCAACCTGGGCAGCGGCACTTACCGGGAAACGGATAAGACCCCGACCAAGTTGAACGGCAAAGACGTAAAGGAGATGGTCGACGAGGACAAACTTGCCAAAGAAATTTCCACGTTGATGGGCAAGGAAGGGATTAAGGATCGTTACGACGCAGAACTAAAGAAAAGTGTCGGTAGTTTGTCGGAAGATCGCTTGAATGAAGTGCGCGAACAAGTGTTCCCGGCCCTGTTCAAAGATGGCACCCGTGATGCCAACTTGAACTTCGAAGAATATGTAATCGCCATGAATGACTCGGGCGATCCAAAAAAATCGGAAATGGCCGAGTTGGACGTGGACCGCTATTTCGAGTCGCTGCGTATTCTCGAACCGGACAGCTACACCGCGCGCCGTCAGACCTTCGACCAGAACATGATGACGCACCAGCTCAACACCTACATGGAAAACCCCGACAAGGTGTCGCCGGAAAATGCCGAAAGTGGGTTGAAGGCCTCGTTCACCATGATCAAGGGCGGCATCAACGCCGCCCTGGGTGGGCTGGACAAGGGCGACAAAGCCTACGACATGTACAAAAAAATGAAGGATGAGATCGACATCCTCGACGGCCATATCAAAGGGCTGACCCCGGCAGAAAACAAACAGATCGCAGCGGCGATTCGTCTCGCTGCCGCCAGCGGCGACCCGAAAGCCATCGACAAGGTGGTCGACACCCAATTAAAGGGCCTGGGCGCCAATCGCGAGGCGGCCGCCGGTTCCTTGAAGACGGTGCTGCACACCGCCAGTTCCACGGGCGGGCTCAGTGCCATGGCGGGCACCATGAACCTGGTCAGCGGCGCCCTGCAACTCGCCAATGGCGGCGGCAACATGACCGACGACCAGAAAATCGCCGCCGCGAAAGACCTGGTCGCCGGCTTGAGCTTTACCAACGACTTCCTCAAGTTCGGTTCGAACATTGTGGAAACCCTGGGTGGCTCTAAAACCTATGACCCTGCGGTGGACAAAGACGGTAAAGGCCCGCCCAAAATCAAAGCCACTGAATGGCTCGGCCTGATCGATGAGAACCTGCCGGATATCTGGGGCAAGAAAGCCACTGAAAAATCTGACGCACTGGCCGCATCCATCAGCACCCGCGTCAAAGAGTCGTCCGAAACCCTCAAGAAGCTCGACGTGGGCAACCTGTCGGCCGATGAGGTCAAGGAGTACGACAACGCCGCCAAGTCCCTTGGCGAACACATGGGCGTCAAGGACATTCCCGGCAAAGGCACGCCAGCTTCAAAATCCGACATTGCGATCGCCTCCGGGCGCTCGTTCCTGCGCTTTATGGGCGGCGCTGGCCTGGATTTGACCGGCGGCGTGATGGACATCGTTTCCGGCGCGCGCAAACTGAAAACTGCCAAGACCGCACTGGAAAAAACCGACGCGGCCTTCACGCTGGGCGGTGGTGCGTCCGGCACCGGCATGGCGATCGCCAATACCATCGCGATGTTCGCCCCCAAAGGCGCGCACCTGGCAGGCAAACTGGCCGGTGATGTTGCCGCCACGGTTATACGCGGCCTCGCCATCGGTGCCCGTGTGGCGGGCCCGATTTTCGCCGTGGCCGGTGTGATCTTCGGGGTGGCAGGCACCCTGATCGCGGAGGCGGTCGAGCATGCCAAAATGCAAAAGCTCACCGATTCCCAAGGCACGTTCTTCAAAGACCTCGCCGCCGCCGGCGTGACCAAGGACGACTGGGGCGACAAGCTCGAATACGCGCGTTATGCCACCTATATGTATGGGGGCCGGGACACGCCGGACGACAAATCGATGTTCGAGTACCAGTCGGACGAGTGGAAACACTTCAAGGAAACCCAAGACAAAAAAGGCAGCTCGCTGGCGCGGTTGGCGCCCTATCTGCACAAAGACAGCGACCCCGACAGCAAGAACCTGTGGGAAAAATTCCTGGCGGGCGGGACCAGTTCCAGCGGGCCGCATGGCAGTGAGCGGCACACCGATGACTGGCGGCCTTGGGGCAGCACGGACATGGACACGGGGAGCAAGAACACGGCCTGATGTTGCGTAGGCATTTTTCAAGCAAGCCCCTGCTCTTCTGTTAAGCGCAGATCCCTGCGGGAGTGGGCTTGCTCGCGAAAGCGGTGGTTCAGTCAACCTCAATGTTGGCTGGGCCGACGTCTGCGCGAGCAAGCCCGCTCCCACATTTGATCTTTGCTGCTTTGAGTATTGCGTTCGCTTAACTGACCGGCATTGAGGCAAGCCGGTGGATGTTTGTGCAGCAGCCTGCTGCACAAATACTCCGCAGCACTAGCCCGGCCCTTGACTCTCCCCTATACGGCACACCCTACCCTGAACACCTCGACGTTCAGGACCTCACCCCATGCACCAACGCATCCTGGTCATCCTCGGCCACCCTTCCACCACGAGCCTCTGCTCAGCCTTGGCCGAAGCCTACATCCACAGCGCAAAAGTCGCTGGCCACCCAGTACGCGTCCTATCCCTGGGCGATCTCACTTTCGACCCCGTTCTTCACCACGGCTACACGCAGATCCAGGCGTTGGAGCCCGATTTGCTCAGCGCCCAGTCCGACATCCTCTGGGCCACCCATCTGGCTTTCGTTTTCCCGATTTGGTGGGGCGGTATTCCGGCGTTGTTGAAGGGGTTTATCGACCGTATTTTCCTACCCGGCTTTGCCTTTAAATACCGCGAAGGCAAGTTGTTTCCTGACAAGCTGCTGCTCGGCCGAACCGCGCACTTGTTGGTGACCCTGGACACGCCGCCGTGGTATTACCGCTGGTTCTACCGCATGCCGGGCATTCATCAGCTGCGCAGCGCGACCCTGGCGTTTTGCGGCATCCAGCCGATCAAGACGTTGCTGTTCGGGCCGGTGCTGGGATCTACGCCAGCGCAACGGGCAAAGTGGCTGACACAGGCTGGCGGATTAATGGGAAAAGGGAGTTTTCATGTACATCGGCAAAGCCGCGCAACTGTCGGGCACGACCATCAAGGCGATTCGTCACTATGAGGCGATTGGCCTGTTGCCAGCACCGCAGCGGGAGGGACGTTATCGGGTCTATTCAGCGCAAAGTGTCGAGCTGTTGGCGTTGATCAAGTGCGCCCAGCAGTTGGGTTTCAAGCTCAAGGAGTTGCAGGAGATTTTGCACGGGCACGAGGCTGATGCGTTGCCTTGGGAGCGCGCAGACCAGGCCATCACCAGCAAGAAGCACGAACTGGCCGCGCAGATTGCCGGGTTACAGCAGATGCAGGCGGGGTTGACCGCATTTGAAGCACAGCTTAAGGACGCGCAGGGGCAGTGTTATTTAACCGCTGACAGTGACTGACTTTCCCGGACGACGACGCCTTCTGGCTCGGTGTCTGGTGGACGATGAGCCGAACAGGATGCACAATCGGCTCACAAAATGAGCCGAATAACGTTTTTATTCGGCTCACGCACCCAGGCATGCCCCATGGATCATCCGTACTGGATCTGGCAACACACCGATTGGCCCCACTTTCATTGGCAGCCCGGACAGCTGGCGGTCTTGCTGCGCGAGTGCGGGCAAGCCCAAGGCAAGCTGCTGGGCATGCTTGGCTCCGTCAGCCAGACAGTCAGTGCGCAGAATGAGCTGGATGCGTTGCTGCAAAATATTCTGACCTCCTCGGCAATCGAGGGCGAGCAGCTGAATGTCGGCTCCGTGCGTTCCTCTCTGGCGCGACGCTTGGGCCTGGAGGCGATGCAGGACGGCCAAGTGAGTCGACGCAGTGAAGGCCTCGCCGAACTGATGATGGACGCCACCGAGCAATTCGCGCAGCCGTTCACTCTTACGCGCTTATTGAATTGGCATCACTGGGTGTTCCCCACCCCGGAAGCTGGCGTTGCCCCACGCGCGCTCAATGTCGGCGCACTGAGGGGAGATGAGCCCATGCAGGTGGTGTCGGGGCGACTTGATCGGCCAACGGTCCATTTCGAGGCGCCACCGCGCCGAGGCCTGGAGCAAGGGCTGGGTGATTTTCTCGAATGGTTCGAAACCAGCCGCAACCAGCCAGAGCTGGACCCGCTGATCCGCGCTGGCGTCGCGCACTTCTGGTTTGTCACGCTGCATCCGTTCGATGACGGCAATGGTCGCCTGACCCGCGCAATCACTGATTTGGCATTGGCCCAGGGCGACCATCAGGCCATCCGTTTTTATGCCATGTCAGCCAGCATTCTCGAGGACCGCGCCGGTTACTACCGCGCGCTGGAATCCAGCCAGAAGGCCACACTGGATATCACTGATTGGCTGGCGTGGTTTTTGAAAACCCTGTTGCGCAGCCTGCAGCAGGCGATGGCGCGAATAGAACGCGTCCTGGGCAAGACCCGGTTCTGGCAGCAGCACCGCGACCTCTCGTTGTCCACCGAACAGATCAAGGTACTCAACCGCCTGCTCGACGGCGGTGAAAAGGGCTTCGAACACGACATCGGCGCCGCGCAGTACCAGGCCGTGGCGAAGGTGTCCAAGGCTACTGCAACCCGCCATCTGGCTGATCTGCTGGAAAAAAATTGCCTGGTCCGCTTGCCCGGCGGAGGCCGTAGTACGCGTTATCAAATCAATGGCCGAGACGACTGAAGCGCCCTGCTCATTTGCCCAGAATCCCCATGTCTGCTAGTGTCGCGCCGGTTTACCGTCTACCGGAATAGCCGCCATGGCCCGCAAAAAAGTTGCACTCGATTTCGAACAATCCCTCGCCGACCTGCAAACCCTGGTCGAGCGTCTGGAGAACGGCGAGTTGTCGCTGGAGGACTCGCTGACGGCGTTTGAGCAAGGTATCGGCCTGACCCGCGACTGCCAGAGCGCCTTGGCGCAGGCGGAGCAGAAGGTCCAGGTGCTGCTGGAACGTGACGGGGAGTTGGCCGAAGAACCTTTCGATGCGGAACAGCCGGAATGATCGACGCGTATCAGGCCAGTAGCCAAGCCCGGGTGAATGCGGCGCTCGAGCCCTTGTTTGTTGCGCCAAGCCCGGAAATGAACCGCCTTTATGCTGCCATGCGCTACAGCGTGATGAATGGCGGCAAGCGTGTGCGCCCGTTGCTGGCGTACGCCGCGTGTGAAGCCCTCGGCGCGCCTGCCGAGCAGGCCAATGGCGCGGCGTGTGCAGTCGAGCTGATTCACGCCTACTCCCTGGTGCATGACGATTTGCCGGCAATGGACGACGATGATTTGCGTCGCGGCCAGCCGACCACCCACAAAGCCTTTGACGAAGCCTATGCGATCCTCGCCGGTGACGGCTTGCAGAGCCTGGCGTTCAGCGCATTGCTGGACCCGCGCCTCAACAGCGTGAATGCCGAGATCAGCCTGCGCATGGTCACGGCACTTGCGGTGGCCGCAGGCCCGGCCGGCATGGTCGGCGGGCAAGCGATCGACATGGGTTCGGTCAGCCTCAAGCTGGACCAGAAAGCCCTTGAACACATGCACCGCCACAAGACCGGCGCGCTGATCGAAGCTGCCGTGCACCTCGGCGCCTTGGCCAGTGGCCGTGCAGACGCTGCGCAACTGGCCGCCCTGCAGACCTATTCGCGGGCCATCGGCCTGGCATTCCAGGTGCAGGACGACATTCTCGACGTTGAAAGTGACACCGCGACCCTCGGCAAGCGCCAGGGTGCGGATGCCGCACGCGATAAACCGACGTATCCGGCCCTGCTCGGCCTCGAAGCAGCCAAGGCGTATGCCCTGGAACTGCGTGACCAGGCCCTGGATGCCCTGCGACCTTTCGACGCGGCGGCCGAGCCGTTGCGCGACCTGGCGCGGTATATCGTCGAACGCCGCCACTGATAACGCGGGCTATTAGCGCCGCATATCAGCCAAGTTTGGCGCTCTGCGTGGGCAGTTTGCACGGCTTGAGGTAAACTGCCGCCTCTTCTATACCTATAACGATTCGCCTGATGCCCACGACGTTCCAAGAGATTCCCCGCAAGCGCCCGTCCACGCCCCTGCTCGACCGTGCTGCCACGCCGGACGGCCTGCGTCGACTGGGTGAAGCCGAGCTGGAAACCCTGGCCGATGAGTTGCGCCTGGAATTGCTCTACACGGTCGGTCAGACCGGTGGGCATTTCGGTGCAGGGCTGGGCGTTATCGAGCTGACCATCGCCTTGCATTACGTGTTCGACACGCCGGACGACCGGCTGGTGTGGGACGTGGGCCATCAGGCGTATCCGCATAAAATCCTCACTGGCCGTCGCGAGCGCATGGGCACCCTGCGTCAGAAGGACGGCCTGGCCGCCTTCCCGCGCCGCGCCGAAAGCGAGTACGACACCTTTGGCGTCGGCCACTCCAGCACCTCCATCAGTGCAGCGCTGGGCATGGCGATTGCCGCCCGCCTGCAAGGCAGCGACCGCAAGGCGATTGCCGTGATTGGTGATGGCGCACTGACCGCCGGCATGGCCTTCGAAGCGCTGAACCATGCGCCGGAAGTGAACGCCAACATGCTGGTGATCCTTAACGACAACGACATGTCGATCTCGCGCAACGTCGGTGGCCTGTCCAACTATCTGGCAAAGATCCTCTCCAGCCGCACCTACGCCAGCATGCGCGAAGGCAGCAAGAAGGTGCTCTCGCGCCTGCCCGGCGCGTGGGAAATTGCCCGGCGTACCGAAGAATATGCCAAGGGCATGCTGGTGCCTGGCACCCTGTTCGAAGAGTTGGGCTGGAACTACATTGGCCCGATCGACGGTCATGACCTGCCGACCCTGATCGCCACACTGCGCAACATGCGTGACCTCAAGGGCCCGCAGTTCCTGCACATCGTCACCAAAAAAGGCAAAGGCTTCGCCCCGGCGGAAGTCGACCCAATTGGTTACCACGCCATCACCAAGCTCGAACCTCTGGACGCTCCCGCCGCCGCGCCGAAAAAGGCCAGCGGGCCGAAGTATTCCGGCGTATTTGGCGAATGGCTGTGCGACATGGCCGCTGCCGACCCGCGCCTGGTGGGCATTACCCCGGCGATGAAGGAAGGCTCCGACCTGGTGGCGTTCAGCGAGCGTTTCCCGCTGCGCTATTTCGACGTGGCGATTGCCGAGCAGCACGCCGTTACTTTCGCGGCCGGTATGGCCTGTGAAGGCGCGAAACCGGTGGTGGCGATCTACTCCACGTTCCTGCAACGCGGGTATGACCAGCTGGTTCATGACGTGGCGGTGCAGAACCTCGACGTGCTGTTCGCCATCGACCGCGCAGGTTTAGTCGGCGAAGACGGCCCCACCCACGCCGGCAGTTTTGACTTGTCCTACTTGCGCTGCATTCCCGGCATGCTGGTGATGACGCCGAGCAACGAGAACGAACTGCGCAAGATGCTCAGCACCGGCCACCTGTACAACGGCCCGGCCGCCGTGCGTTACCCACGCGGCAATGGCCCGAATGCCATGATCGAAAAAGACCTTGAGCCGATTGAAATCGGTAAAGGCATTGTTCGCCGCCAGGGCAGCAAAGCCGCGTTCCTGGTGTTTGGCGTGCAACTGGCCGAAGCCCTCAAAGTCGCCGAGAAGATCGACGCCACCGTGGTCGACATGCGCTTCGTCAAACCGCTGGATGAAGCCCTCGTCCGCGAAATCGCCGCGGGCCATGAGCTGCTGGTGACGGTCGAAGAAAACGCCATCATGGGCGGCGCCGGTGCAGCGGTCAGTGAGTTCCTGGCGCGGGAGAATATCCTCAAGTCGGTGCTGCACCTGGGCTTGCCGGACGTGTATGTCGAACATGCCAAGCCGGCGCAGATGCTCGCCGAATGCGGGCTGGACGAAGCCGGGATTGAAGCGTCGGTGCGCGAGCGCATGGCACTGCTCGGCCTGTAAACCGACCTCCCGGTAGAAACCGGGTCAACATGTGGGAGCTGGCTTGCCTGCGATAGCGGTCTATCGGACACATTGAAGTTGAATGTGCCGCCGTCATCGCAGGCAAGCCCGCTCCCACATTGGTTTTGTATTGCTGATGAACGCTAGGGACAGCCCATGACCCGCCTTCGCTTTGCCCTGCCCTTGCTGCTGCTCCCGGCCACTGACCTGCTCGCCGAACCCTTTGAGCGCGACGACGCCCTGAAACTCCCCAACGTAGTGATCAGCGCCAACCGCCAGGTCCAGGCACGCAACGACAGCAGCGCCGCCAACACCGTGTTCACCCGCGATGACATCGACCGCCTGCAACCCACCACCCTAAGCGACTTGCTGAACCGCGTACCCGGCGTGCAGGTGGCACAGAGCGGTGGCCGTGGCAGCGCGACCAATATTTATATTCGCGGCACGTCCACCGCCCAAAGCCTGGTTCTGGTAGATGGCCAGCGCATCAGCAGTTCCACCACCGGCACCAGCAACTTGCAATACTCAACATCGATCAAATCGAGCGAGTAGAAGTGTTACGAGGTTCACGTTCGGTGATCTACGGCAGCGATGCCATTGGTGGAGTGATCCAGATCTTCACTCGGCGTTACACCGAGCCCGGCCTGCAACCGCGCATGCATGTGGGCTTTGGCAGCAACCAGACGTGGGAGCGCAGCGTGGGATTGTCCGGGGGCGACCCCCAAACCCGATTCGACCTCAGCGCCAGCTTGGAAGACACCGCCGGGTTCAATCGCACACGGACCTCCTACCCCAGCGATGGCGACGATGACGCCTACCGCAACCAAGCCATCAGTTTCAGCCTGAGCCATGCCTTCACCGATGATCTCGACGCCGGCATAAACGTGCTGGACAACCATGGCAAGAGCGAATTCGATAACCCTTACGGTCGCTTTGACTCGGTCACCTATCAAGCTTTCCAACAGCAGCCGTACACCCACTTCACCGTAAGTAGCGTCAGCAGCTACGTCGATGCGCGTATCAACGACATTTGGAAGTCTCGCGTAGAACTGGGCCACAGCGAAAATCGTGAAGAGACCCAGGATAAACTTAGCGACGAACGCAGTGTGTTCAACACCTACCGCGACTCGCTGAACTGGCAGAACGACTTAACCCTCAATGAACAGAACAGTCTGATCCTGGGCGCCGACTGGTACGAAGACCGGGTCAACAGCAGCACCGCGCTGGCCGAAGACAGCCGCTGGAACCGTGCTGCGTTTATCCAGCACCGCTTTCAAACCCAGTACTTCTCCACGGAACTGGGCCTGCGTCGCGACCAGAACCAACAGTTCGGCGGTCACAACAGTTGGAGCGGCACCTTAACCCTGCCGGTAAACCCGGATAACGATCTGTTACTGAGTTACAGCGAGGGCTTCCGGGCTCCGACGTTCAATGACCTGTACTACCCGGACGAGTTTGGCTTTAAAAACAGCAACCCGAATTTGAAACCCGAAACCTCCAAAAGCTACGAAGTGCAGTGGCGTAGCCAGCTCAGCGAAACCAGTCGTCTGGAAGCCTCGCTATACCGCACGGATATCCAAGATGCGATTGTGTTCGCCAGTGGCGGCCCGCAAAACGTCAGTTCGGCACGCATCAATGGCGTTGAAGCCGCGCTCAAGCAAGAGTTGTTCGGCTGGCAAGGTAGCCTCGGGCTGGCAATGATAGACCCGCGCGACCGCGATTCCGGCCGCACATTGGCGCGTCGTGCCAGGCGCACCCTGAGCCTGGACGTGGATCGCCAATTCGATCAGTTCGGCGTCGGCGCCAGCTGGCAAGCGATAAGCAGCAGCTACGACGATCCGAAGAACCAGCATCGTTTGGGTGGTTATGGGGTGCTCGGGCTACGCGCCAGTTGGGCCGTGAACCGTGAAATCACGCTGAGCATGAAGCTCGATAACGTGCTGGACAAAGGCTACAACCGGGAGCTGTATCAGTATCAAGGCCAACAGTATGGCTATCGGGAAGAAGGTCGGGCGTTTATGGTCGGGGTGAGCTGGGCGCCGGACATCTGATCGGCACTGGCTGCGATCACCTGGCAGAGCCTGGCCACCGCCTCCAACATTTGCCCGCTGGGCCGCTCCAGGCCTTTGTCCGGCACCAACAGCAATCGCCCCTGCCCCACGGCGGCAATCTGCGGCCAGGCTTTCCAGGCGTCCAGTTGCGGCTGATCCCCGGCCACAATTGCCTCGGGATTACGCTGCAACACAGACTCAATACTGACCTGCGGCGCGGGCAGCTTCAGGTCATCGAATACATTACGCGCGCCGCACACACTCAGCGCATCGCTGATGATTTGCCCACCGCCCACGGTGTACAGCGGCTGGTTCCACACTTGGTAAAATACCCGCAAGGGTTCGGCCCGGTGATAGCGTTGGCGCAGTTCGGTCAGGCGCTGGCGTAACTGCGCAGCCAGTTGTCGACCCGCCTCCTCGCGGCCCACTTGTTGAGCGATGGCTTGGATTTGAGACGTCAGTTGTTCAAGGCTATGGGGTTCGGCGACATACACCGGGATCTTCAGGCGCTGCAATTGCTCACGCTGAGCCGGGCCGACACTGCCGGGCCAGAGCAGGATCAGGTCGGGCTTTAGGCTGAGCAGGCGCTCCATGTTCAGTTGCCCGTAATGCCCCACCGACGGCACGTTCGCCAACGCCGCCGGCCGCTCGCCGCCGTCGAGCACGCCAACCAGCAAGTCGGCAGCGCCCAGTTCAAGCACAATTTCAGAGAGCGACGGCGCCAGGCTGACAACGCGTTCGACTGCCAATGCCTGGGCACTGAAGACCAGCAGCAGGACCGCCAGCCAGTGACGCCTCATCCCAGCTGACGCGGAATGCGATAGAGGTAAAACAGCACCAGCGTCGACAGCGCCAGCAAGCACAGCGGCACTGCTTCCAGGCCGACAAACACCGCCAACGCACCGATCCAGGCTGGCAGGGCAGCCACCAGCAACGCCGTGCGCCGACGTGCCGCGAGGGTGATCCAGGCAGCCGGTTCTTCGGGCGTGTCGAGGGCTTTGGAAGTGGCAATCAGCGCGTGTTTATAGCCATGAAAATAGCGCAGGCTCAGAAACATCGAGGCCACGCCGGCAATGAAGAACGGCATGGCCAGCACGGGAAGCAGGGATTCGGCCTGACCAAATACCAGATTGATGACGAACAACGGGAGCAATGCCAGGGCCAGGTACTGCCACCAGTTGAAGGACAGTCGGCGTTTTACCTGGCCACGGGTCACGCGCGGTCGACCTCGCCTTGATGCTCGTTGCCCATCATGTGGTCGAGCTTGCTGGCTTTGGTGGCCAGGTAGAGTTTGTTATGCGGGTTTTGCCCGGTGTGCAGCGGCACACGCTCGGACACGGTGATGCCCATCTCGGTCAAGGCTTTGACCTTGCGCGGGTTGTTGGTCATCAGGCGCAGGGATTTCACCCCCAAATGTTCCAGCATCGGCAGGCAGATGCCGTAGTCACGCTGGTCGGCGGCGAAGCCCAGGCGCTCGTTGGCTTCGACAGTATCGGCACCGCCGTCCTGCAGCTCATAAGCCCGGATCTTGTTCATCAGGCCAATGCCACGGCCTTCCTGACGCAAGTACAGCAATACGCCACGGCCTTCACGGGCAATGGCCCGCATGGCCGCTTCCAGTTGCGATCCGCAGTCACAGCGCTGGCTGAACAGCGCGTCGCCGGTCAGGCACTCGGAGTGCACGCGGCCAAGCACCGGCGCGCCGTCGGCGATGTCACCCAGGCTGAGCACAACGTGCTCGCGCCCGTTGGCCTCTTCGAGAAAGCCATTCATGGTGAACGTGGCAAAAGGGGTAGGCAGCTTGGAAGCAGCGACGAAAACGACGGGCACCGTGTGCTCCTGATTTCAGATTTCACAGAGGGCGCCATTGTAACAGCAGGTTCCTACAGACGCTTAAGCTGAATTATCGCTGATAAAGATCAATAGGTTCGATTGGCCTTCGTCTAGGTTCTATGCAGGTCAGAATGGATACGGCTGTTTCCAGCGCTCGAAAATCGGCTTCAGCTCGCCATTTTTGACCAGGGCCGCCATGCGCCGGTCATAGACGGCCATCAAGGCCCGCCCGCGCTCAGTGTCGGCAAAGCCTACATAGAGCGGCAGCTCGGCGATATGAGTGAGTTTGAATTGCGACGGTTCATCCGACTGACTCAGCACGTGTTTGGCTTCGGTAAGGGAATCGATGTAGAAGTCGACGCGAGCGTGTTGCAGCATCGGCAGGATGCCGTCACGGCGCTCGATCTGGTTGAAGTGGTGCAGGTTCGGCAAGTACGCCTCATACCGATAGCCGCGCACCCACGCCAAGCGGTAGTTGCCCAGGGTGGCGAGGCTCGGCGTCGGCGCAGTTGCCAGCCCGAGTGCGTAGAGGTGGTCGGCGTCGAAGTGCCAGTGCGGGTACAGCACGCCGCGGGCTTCATCGCGATAGGCGCCGACCCAGCCGTCCACCTCACCGCGCTGGGCCAGCCCGACCGAGCGGGTATAGGGCACGGCGCGGGTTTGCAGGGTGATGCCCGCCGGTTCGAAGACCTGACGCAATACATCCCAGGCCAGACCACTGCCATCTTTGTTGGTGTAGTTGTTCCATTCCTCACTGGCCAGCATGACCTTGCCAGGGACGGGCGCTTCATCTGCCAGCACCAGCGACGAGGCACACATCATGATCAGCAGCCAACGGCGCACAACCATGGTGACAACCTCCTACACCGTGATAACCGTATAGAGGGTAGCGCATGCTCGCAGGCTTACAGCGTCTCGTGAAAATGTTGATAACCGCGCACGGCCGGAGTGATGTCTTGCCCGGTGGCGTCGAGCAGCGTTACGCCCTGCCCTGCCTCGACCCGGCCGATCACATGGATCGGCCACCCGTTCGCCAACAAGGGCGCCAACTCGGCACGCGGCAAGGTGAAGGCCAACACATAGTCGTCGCCCCCGCTCAACGCGGCGACACGGGCTTCATCATCACCGACAAACGCCAACAACGCCTTGGACAGCGGCAACTTCTGACGCTCAACCAGCAGGCTGACAGTCGAAGCCTTGGCGATATGCCCGCAATCGGCCAACAACCCGTCGGAAATATCCATGGCCGATGTCGCCTTGCCCCGTAGCGCCAGGCCCAGCGCCAACTGCGGTTGCGGCGACCAGTAATGGGCGAGCAAGGGCTCAGCGATGGCGGCGTCAGCCGTGCGTTGCCCCAACACCAACGGCAATGCGCCGGCGGCATTGCCAAGTTCACCGCCCACACACAGCAGGTCACCCGGCTGTGCACCGCTGCGCGTCAATGCCTGCCCGGCCGGCACTCGGCCAAACACCGTCAGGGTCAGGCTCAGCGGCCCGCGCGTGGTATCGCCGCCCACCAGGCCCACACCGCAGCTTTGCGCCATGGCATTCAAACCCTGGGCATAGCGTTGCAGCCAATCGGCATCAACCGTCGGGGTGGTAAGGGCAAGGGTAAACGCGAGGGGATGGGCGCCCATGGCGGCCAGGTCGCTCACTGCCACGGCCAGCGAGCGCTGGCCGAGCAGGAACGGGTCACACGGGTCGGCAAAGTGCACGCCGGCCACTAGGGTATCGGTGGAGATTGCCAGCTGCTCCCCGGCGGGGAGCGCCAGCAAGGCGCAATCGTCGCCAATCCCCAGGGCAATGCCTTCGCCGCCTTGCGCACAGGGCGCGGCGGCGAAGTACTTGCGGATCAGCTCAAACTCGCCCATTCAGGACTCAAGCGCAGATTAGCGCTTGTGTTCCTTCACTTCGGCTTCGCGCAGGCGCGGGGCCAGCTTGTCGAGCACGCCGTTGACGAACTTGTGGCCGTCGGTCGAACCGTAGACTTTCGCCAGTTCGATACCTTCGTTGATGACCACGCGGTATGGCACGTCGACGCGCTTGAGCAGCTCCCAGGTAGACAGGCGCATCACGCACAGTTCAACCGGGTCCAGTTCTTCGATGGTCAGGTCCAGGCATGGCGCCAGTGCCGTGTCGATCTCGGTCAGGTTGGCATGCACACCGTGCAGGATGTCGTGGAAGTAGCTCTGATCGGCAAACGTGAAGTCGTTATCGACGCGAAACTGCGCTTCGATTTCGTTCAGCGAAGCGCCCGCCAGCAGACGCTGGTACAGCGCCTGGGTGGCGAGTTGACGCGCTTTACGACGCTTCTCGCTTTTGGATGGCTTGCCGGCATCCGCAGGGCGTGGGTCCTGAGGGTTGAACTGATCGCTCTCGTCAGAAATCACTTGGCCTCCAACTGCGACAGCAGGCTGACCATTTCCAGCGCGGACAGGGCTGCTTCAGCGCCTTTGTTACCGGCCTTGGTGCCGGAACGCTCGATGGCTTGCTCGATGGAATCTACGGTCAGTACGCCGAAAGCGACTGGCACGCCGAACTCCATGGACACCTGGGCCAGGCCTTTGGTGCATTCGCCAGCTACGTATTCGAAATGCGGGGTACCGCCACGAATGACCGCGCCCAGGGCGATGATCGCCGCGTATTCACCCTGCTGTGCAACTTTTTGCGCAACCAGAGGAATTTCGAAGGCGCCAGGGGCGCGGATGAGGGTGATATCGCTCTCGCTCACACCGTGGCGAACCAGGGCGTCAACGGCACCGCTTACCAGGCTTTCAACCACGAAGCTGTTGAAGCGGCCAACCACCAGGGCATAGCGGCCTTTGGGGGCGATGAAGGTACCTTCGATGGTCTTCAGGGTCATTCGACAAATCTCTTAAAGAGCCGGGACGCGAAAAGTGCGTCCCTCAGTGATGATTTAACCGCGAACACGGGGCAAAAATAGCCAGCCGTTATTCGGAGGGCACGTATTCTACAACTTCCAGGTCGAAACCGGATATCGCATTAAATTTCATCGGTGCACTCATCAAGCGCATTTTGCGTACACCCAGGTCACGCAGGATCTGCGAACCGGCACCGACGATGCTGTAGGTAGTCGGCGTTTTGACCTGAGTGTTCTCGGCGGTTTCACGAATATGCGCGAGCAACACGTCGCCATCCACCGGGTTGCCCAACAGCAACACCACACCGCTGCCTGCCTGGGAAACTGCGGCCATGGCAGCGCGCAGGCTCCAGCGGCCGGGCTGCTTGACCATCAGCAGGTCGCGCAGCGGGTCCATGTTGTGCACGCGCACCAGGGTCGGTTCGTCGGCGCAAATGGTGCCCAGGGTCAGGGCCATGTGCACGTCGCCTTCCACTGAATCACGGTAGGTCACCAAATTGAATTGGCCCAGTTCGCTGTCCAGCGGCTGCTCGGCAATCCGCTGAACGGTACGTTCGTGGATCATGCGGTAGTGAATCAGGTCGGCAATGGTGCCGATCTTGAGGTTGTGTTCGGCGGCAAAGGCTTCGAGTTCAGTGCGACGGGCCATGGTGCCGTCGTCGTTCATCACTTCGCAGATCACGCCGCTCGGCTCGAAACCGGCCATGCGCGCCAAATCGCAGGCGGCTTCGGTGTGGCCGGCGCGAGCGAGGGTGCCGCCCGGCTGGGCCATCAGCGGGAAGATGTGGCCCGGGCTGACGATGTCTTCGGCCTTGGCGTCTTTCGCGGCGGCGGCTTGCACCGTGCGTGCACGGTCGGCGGCAGAAATACCGGTGGTGACGCCGGTGGTCGCTTCAATGGACACGGTGAACTTGGTGCCGAAACCCGAACCGTTGCGCGGCGCCATCAATGGCAGCTTGAGCAACTCGCAGCGCTCGCGGCTCATGGGCATGCAGATCAGCCCACGGGCGTGCTTGGCCATGAAGTTGATGTGCTCAGCCTTGCAGGCCTCGGCGGCCATGATGATGTCGCCTTCGTTTTCGCGATCTTCGTCATCCATCAGGATGACCATCTTGCCTTGGCGGATGTCTTCAACCAGTTCTTCGATGCTATTGAGCGCCACGCGGCACCCCCTTGGTCAGGATTTCAGGTAGCCATTAGCGGCCAGAAAGCTTTCAGTGATGTTCCCGGACGGCCCTTGTAGAGAGACAGACTCTGCGGCCTTATCGCCCATCAGCAGGCGCTCCAGGTAACGGGCAAGCAAGTCAACTTCCAGGTTCACCCGGCGACCTGGCTGGTACGACGCCATGATGGTTTCGCTCAGGGTGTGGGGAATGATGGTCAGCTCAAATTCGGCGCCATTGACGGCGTTCACGGTCAGGCTGGTGCCGTCGACGGTGATCGAGCCTTTGTGGGCGATGTACTTGGCCAGCTCTTTCGGCGCACGAATGCGGAATTCCACGGCACGTGCGTTTTCGCTGCGCGCCACCACTTCGCCGACGCCGTCGACGTGGCCGCTGACCAGGTGGCCACCCAGGCGGGTGGTCGGGGTCAGGGCTTTTTCCAGGTTGACCGGGCTGCCAGCTTTGAGGTCGTTCATCGCGGTGCAGTCCAGGGTTTCCCGGCTGACGTCGGCGGCAAAGCCATTGCCCGGCAGCTCGATGACGGTCAGGCACACGCCGCTGACGGCGATACTGTCGCCCAGCTTGACGTCGCCCAAATCGAGCTTGCCGGTTTCAACCAGCAAGCGCACATCACCGCCTTTGGGGGTCATTGCGCGGATGCTGCCGATGGATTCGATAATGCCGGTGAACATGGCCTTCTCCTGGAAAACGGGACGGGCGCTTGAGCGCCCGGTCAGAATTATACGCTCGCTGCTGGAAGAGGGATGGCAGTGACTCGCCAGTCATCGCCTACAGCGCGCATTTCAGTGATCTTGAGTTGGGGGGCGTCGGCGAGTTTATCAAGCGGCCAGTCCAGCAAAGGCCGAGCGGCGGAGCCAAGAAACTTGCCAGCGACGAATATCACGTACTCGTCGACCAACCCCTGCTGGGCAAACGCACCCGCCAGGCTTGGACCGGCCTCTACCAACACTTCGTTGACACCTCTGGCCGCCAGTGCGACCAGCGCCGAGCGCAGGTCCACCTGACCGTCAACGCCTGGCACGACCAGGCATTCGGGCCCACGGGGGAACTGGTTCTCTGGCGTAACGCAGGTGATGACCAGCGCCGGGCCGGCCTTGAAGAACGGCGCGTTGAGCGGCACGCGCAGGCGGCCGTCGATCAACACGCGCAACGGCGGGCGGGACATGGCCAGCGCAGTGGTCGCTTCGTCCAGGCCCAGTTCGGCGGCACGTACGGTCAGGCGGGCGCCGTCGGCCAGCACCGTATCGGCACCGGTCAACACCACGCTGGCCTCGGCGCGCAGGCGCTGTACGGCGGCGCGGGCGGCAGAGCCGGTGATCCATTGGCTTTCGCCACTGGCCATCGCGGTGCGGCCGTCCAAACTCATCGCCAGTTTGACCCGCACGAACGGCAGGCCGTGTTCCATGCGCTTGAGGAAGCCCGGGTTGAGCGCGCGCGCTTCACTTTCCAGTACGCCGCTGTGGGTTTCGATACCGGCCTGGGCCAAACGCTGCAGGCCACGGCCAGCCACTTCCGGGTTGGGGTCCTGCATCCCGGCGACCACTCTCGCGACACCGGCAGTCACCAATGCATCTGCGCAAGGCGGTGTCCGCCCGTGGTGGCTGCATGGTTCAAGGGTCACGTACACCGTGGCGCCACGCGCCTTGTCACCGGCGGCGCGCAACGCATTCGGCTCGGCATGGGGTTCGCCGGTGCGCTCATGCCAGCCTTCGCCGACAATCTGCCCATCCCGCACTATCACGCAGCCCACACGCGGGTTGGGATGGGTGGTGTACACGCCCTTGCGCGCCAATTCGAGGGCGCGAGCCATGTAATGGGCGTCGAGGATGGCCTGTTCTGCAGAAGGTGCGGTCATTTCTTTACCGGCTCACGGGCCAGGCGGTCGATCTCTTCGCGGAACTCATTGAGGTCCTGGAAGCGTCGATACACCGAAGCGAAACGGATATAGGCGACTTCGTCGAGCTTTTGCAGCTCGCCCATCACCAGTTCTCCAACCACCAGGCTCTTGACCTCGCGCTCACCGGTCGCACGCAGCTTGTGCTTGATATGCGCCAGCGCCGCCTCCAGCCGCTCGACACTCACCGGGCGTTTTTCCAGGGCGCGCTGCATACCGGCGCGCAGTTTGTCTTCGTCGAAAGGCTGGCGGCTGCCGTCGGACTTGATCAGACGTGGCAACACCAGTTCGGCGGTTTCGAAGGTGGTGAAACGTTCACCGCAGCCAGAGGCCAGGCATTCGCGCCGGCGACGTACTTGATCGCCCTCGGCGACCAGACGTGAGTCAATGACCTTGGTGTCGTTGGCACCGCAGAAGGGACAGTGCATGGTGGCAGGCAACAAAAAAAGGGAGGGCCATGGTAGCGCATCCCCATGGCAAGACAAGCCATAGCCTTTACGGTATATAGGCTGACTATTATGTTTCATATTTTTTAAGCCACGGATTTTGCCCTTTCTGGAGCCGTACATGCAGTTACGACCACTTGTTTTACTCACCCTGTTCAGTTTCCTGGTCGCCTGCAGCAGCGAAGCCCCGAAACCGTCGGTACCGCAACCGACGCCTGCCCAAGAGAAAAAAGTCCCCGGCATTGACGACTTGGGCCCGCTGCCGGCTTATCAGCGTGAAATCAACGGCACCCTCAACGGCGTGCCGGCCAACGCCGAAGTCGAACTGGCGCTGCTGGTGATCGACGAGCGCAACCGCCCGCAACAACTGCTCGCCAGCAGTGTGCTGACCGGCAACGGCAAGCCCGTGGCTTTCCGCCTGCGCTTCAGCCCAGACGCCTTTCCGGCCGGTGCGCGGGTTGAATTGCGCGGTCGTGCCAGCCAGTCCGGCCAGTTGATCCTGCACCTGCCCGCCGTGCGCATCACCCAAGCCATCACCCAGACCACCGGCCCCCTGCAACTCGTCAAGGCACCATGACGCCACCGCTGGGCCTGCAACGGGCGCTGAGCGAACTGATCGGCGACGCGCAATTGGTGCCCTGCCCGCTGCCGGGCACCGAACTCTCGTTGTGGCTGCTCGACGCGGACAATATGGACCGCGCCTTCAGCCCCGAAGAAACCCGGCGCATCCTGCATGAACCGCCCTACTGGAGTTTTTGCTGGGCCAGCGGCCTGGCACTGGCGCGCTACCTGGCGGCCAACCCTGAGTGGGTCGCCGGCAAGCGTGTGTTGGATTTTGGCGCCGGTTCCGGCGTGGCCGGGATCGCCGCCGTCAAGGCGGGTGCGCTGGAAGTGGTCGCGTGTGATTTAGACCCGCTGGCGCTGGCCGCTTGCCGAGCGAACGCCGAACTCAACAAAGTGGAACTGAGTTATTCAGCAGACTTTTTCGCCGAAGCCGACCGCTTCGACCTGATCCTGGTCGCCGACGTGCTCTACGACCGCGCCAACCTGCCGCTGCTCGACCAGTTCCTCACCCGTGGCCGCGAGGCACTGGTGGCAGATTCGCGGGTACGCGACTTTCAACACCAGGCATATCAACGCCTGGAAATCCTTGATGCGCTGACCCTGCCCGATCTGGCCGAGCCTTGGGAGTTTCGCAAGGTGAGCCTGTACCATTCGCGGCGCTCTTGAGACCATCGCGGGCAAGCCCGCTCCCACAAGGGAATGCGGTCAAGTGTGGGAGCGGGCTTGCCCGCGATAGCGATCTGGACTCCATCACCTTATAGTTGCCCCATTCCCGCTTTATTCGAGACGCACCATGAGTGAGCCCACGCCGTACATCTTCGACGTCACCACCGCTAACTTCGACCAGGCCGTGATTCAGAACTCCTTCGAAAAACCCGTACTCGTGGATTTCTGGGCCGAGTGGTGCGCGCCGTGCAAGGCGTTGATGCCCATGCTGGCGAAAATTGCCGAGAGTTATCAGGGCGAGCTGCTGCTGGCCAAGGTCGATTGCGAGGCCGAGCAGGATATAGTCGCGCGTTTTGGCATTCAAAGCCTGCCCACCGTGGTGCTGTTCAAGGACGGCCAGCCAGTGGACGGGTTTGCCGGGGCGCAGCCGGAGTCGGCGGTAAGGGCGATGCTGGAGCCGCATGTGCAGATGCCACCGCCGGCGGCCGCTGACCCACTGGAACAGGCCCAGGCGCTGTTTGCCGAAGGCCGTATCAGCGACGCCGAAGCGGTACTGGTCGCGCTGCTGGGCGAAGACAACACCAACGCTGCCGCGCTGATCCTGTATGCACGCTGCCTGGCCGAACGCGGTGAGTTGGGCGAAGCCCAGACCGTGCTCGACGCCGTGAAAAGCGACGACCACAAAGCCGCCCTCGCCGGGGCCAAGGCGCAAATAACCTTCCTGCGCCAGGCGGCCGATTTGCCAGACGCCGCCGACTTGAAAAGCCGCCTGGCGCAAAACCCGCAGGACGATGAAGCGGCCTATCAGTTGGCCATTCAGCAACTCGCTCGCCAGCAATACGACGCAGCGCTGGAAGGCCTGCTTAAGCTGTTTATCCGCAATCGCAGCTACAGCGAAGGCTTGCCGCACAAGACCTTGCTGCAAGTATTCGAATTGCTCGGCAATGACCACCCGCTGGTCACCGTGTACCGCCGCAAGTTGTTCGCCGCGCTGTATTAATCGCCGATCCAGCTGTACAGCGGCGTATCCCCGCCGCTGGCTACTTTCACGCTGGCACTGTGGCGCAGGCGCACCAACAGGCGTTTGCCTGACGCCGCATCACCCGACAAGCCTTCCAATTGGTCGAGTAACTCCAGCCCATTGAGTTGCCCGGCCTGGCGCAACAGGTCCTGGGCACTCTGCCACAGATCATCGCTGTGTTTAACCGGTGCATCTGCCGGCGCGCTGGGTACCGGGGTCGCCTGCAACTGTGCGCCCAGCCGTGCCCAATCGTCGTCGTCGAGCTCCACGGTCAAGTCCACCGGCAAGTCGCCGACGGTTCCACGAATTCGTAACATCGTCCTTACTCCCCGCACTTTTCCGACCCGCATGCTCCCACGCGACTTGCGCAACGCCAAGCGGGCGTTCAAACTCCCGGATTATCGTTATAAGATTACATAACAAAACTTTCATGTTCTGGAGCCTTCTCATGCGCCGTCTGCTGCTCGCTTTGCCGTTTGCCCTGTTGCCACTCGCCATTGCTCACGCGGCTGACGAGCACGACCATGATCACGAGCACGGCAGCCTCGGGGCCCACGAGCACGGTGTCGGTCGCCTCAATACGGTACTCGACGGCCAGGCGCTTGAACTGGAATTTGACAGCCCAGCCATGAACCTCGTGGGTTTTGAACACCAGGCCACCTCCCCAGCCGATAAAGCCAAGGTCGCCGCTACCCGCAAACAGCTGGAAAGCCCATTGGTCCTGTTCAATCTGCCAAAAGCCGCCGGTTGCATGATCAGCACCCTGGAACTCAACAGCCCGTTGTTCGGTGACAAACCTGAAGCCGATCATGACGACGACGATGATGACCACGCCACCGACGGCAAAGGCGCAGCCGCCCACGAGCATCATCATGATCACAGCGAAATCCACGCCCACTACCAGTTCACCTGCGCCACGCCGACTGCCCTGAGCAATCTCGACCTGAGCCAAGTGTTCAAGACCTTCCCCGCCACCCAGAAGATCAACGTGCAGTTGATCGGCCCAAGCGGCCAGCAAGGTGTGGAAGCAACGGCACAGGCAGCTACGCTGAAGTTCTGATCTGAAAACCCAATCACTGTGGGAGCTGGCAAGCCGGCTCCTACAGTGGATCGGCGCCACTTCCTACCACCAGGCGACCCTGATTTCCCATGACCCAAGCGTTAATCGAACTGTCTGACCTGGGCTTCAACTGGCCCGGCCACCCACAGTTGCTGGACATCCCCACGTTCCGCCTGGAAGCGGGGGAAACTCTGTTTCTCAAGGGCCCGAGCGGCAGTGGCAAAACCACCCTGCTCGGCCTGCTGGGCGGCGTGCAGAAACCCAGCCAGGGCAGCATCCGCCTGCTCGGCCAGGAATTGACCGAGCTGTCGGCGGGCGCACGCGACCGCTTCCGCGTCGACCACACCGGCTACATTTTCCAGCAGTTCAACCTGCTGCCGTTCCTGTCGGTGCGCGAGAACGTCGAGTTGCCTTGCCACTTTTCCAAGCTGCGCGCGCAACGGGCGATTCAGCGCCACGGCAGCGTCGATCAGGCCGCAGCCACGTTGCTCGCGCATCTGGGTTTGAACGACAAAAGCCTGCTGGAGCGCCGCGCCGACTCGCTGTCCATCGGCCAGCAACAACGGGTGGCCGCTGCCCGTGCGTTGATCGGCCAACCGGAACTGGTGATTGCCGACGAGCCCACCTCGGCCCTGGACTATGACGCTCGCGAAGCATTCATCCGGCTGCTGTTCGCCGAATGCCGCGACGCGGGCGCCAGCCTGTTGTTTGTCAGCCATGACCAGAGCCTGGCGCCGTTGTTCGATCGCAACCTGTCGCTGGCCGAACTCAATCGCGCCGCCACGCCCGCAGAGGTTTGAGATGTATTTGTTTCGTCTAGCCATGGCCAGCCTGGCTAACCGCCGCTTTACCGCGATCCTCACCGCTTTCGCCATCGCCCTGTCGGTGTGCCTGTTGCTGGCGGTGGAGCGCGTGCGCGTTGAGGCGCGCAACAGCTTCGCCAGCACCATCAGCGGCACCGACCTGATCGTCGGCGCCCGCTCCGGCTCGGTCAACCTGCTGCTGTACTCGGTGTTCCGCATCGGCAACGCCACCAACAACATCCGTTGGGACAGCTACGAGCACTTCGCCGCCAACCCGCAAGTGAAATGGGCGATCCCGATTTCCCTTGGCGACTCGCACCGTGGCTACCGGGTGATGGGCACCAACGAATCCTACTTCGAGCACTACCAGTACGGCCGCAAACAGAACCTCGAACTGGCCAGCGGCCGCGCCTTCGCCACCGACCCGTTCGAAGTGGTGCTGGGTGCTGAAGTTGCCGACGCCCTGCATTACAAGCTCGGTGACAAGCTGGTGCTGGCCCACGGCGTGGCAGTGGTCAGCCTGGTCAAACACGATGACAAACCGTTCACCGTGGTCGGCATTCTCAAGCGCACCGGCACGCCGGTAGACCGCACGCTGCACATCAGCCTCGGCGGTATGGAAGCGATTCATATCGACTGGCACAACGGCGTGCCGGCCCAGGGCAAAGGCCGCATCAGCGCCGATCAGGCGCGCAATATGGACCTGACCCCGCAGGCGATCACCGCGTTCATGCTCGGCTTGAACAACAAGATTTCCACCTTTGCCCTGCAACGCGAGATCAACGAATTTCGCGGTGAGCCGATGCTGGCGATCCTGCCCGGCGTGGCGCTGCAAGAGTTGTGGAGCATGATGGGCACCGCCGAAAAAGCGCTGTTCGTGATCTCGCTGTTCGTGGTGCTGACCGGCCTGATCGGCATGCTCACGGCGATCCTCACCAGCCTCAACGAGCGCCGCCGCGAGATGGCGATCCTGCGCTCGGTCGGCGCACGCCCCTGGCACATCGCAACACTGCTGATCTTCGAAGCCTTCGCGCTGGCACTGTCCGGCGTGGTTGCAGGCACAGGCCTGCTGTACGTGTGCATCGCCGCATCGCGCGGGTATTTGCAGGCCAACTACGGCCTGGACCTGCCGATGTCATGGCCCAGCGAATATGAATGGACGTTGCTCGCCGGTATCCTGGCGGCAGCGCTGTTGATGGGCAGCGTGCCCGCGTGGCGCGCCTATCGACAATCCCTGGCCGATGGCCTGTCCATACGTTTATGAGGAAGGCTTCGATGCGCCGTGCCCTGTTTGCCCTGTTGCTGCTGGTGGCACTGCCCGCGTGGGCGGCCGACCAGCCCAAGGACCTGTCCTGGCAGGAGATGATCCCGCCGGACGCGCCGCCGGAAATTCCCAACATGAAGCCGCTGCACGACCTGTCGAACATGGCCGACGCATTGTCGGTCGAGGCGGCGCCTGCGGCCAAGCAGGACCTGCCCAACGCGCCGGTGGTGCAGAGCCTCGACGGCCAGCACATTCGCTTGCCGGGTTATATCGTGCCGCTGGAAGTCAGCGAAGAAGGCCGCACCACCGAGTTCTTGCTGGTGCCGTATTTCGGCGCGTGCATCCACGTACCGCCGCCGCCGTCGAACCAGATCGTGCATGTGAAAAGCGAAGTCGGGGTGAAGCTTGACGAGCTGTACCAGCCGTATTGGATCGAGGGCTCGATGCAGGTCAAACCGTCATCCAGTGAGTTGGCGGATGCCGGCTACCAAATGGATGCCGAGAAGATTTACGTCTACGAGCTGCAGGAATGAGCCGTGCTCAAGAACAGCACAGATCCCACGGTTTTTGAGCCGTGGTTACCTTTTCATTGAGCTGAGTCAAAGGATCGAATGGAACGATCTTTACCATTGGACGTACAACTTTTAACGTCCTTTTGGAGCTCCCATGAACAAGTCCCTGCTCGGCGCGTCCCTCTTCGCGCTCGCCCTCGCCGCCCCTGCCGTCCACGCTCACGAAGCGGGCGATATTCTGATTCGCGCCGGTGCAATCACCGTTAACCCGAAAGCAGACAGCAGCAGCGTGAAGGTTGACCAGGGCCCATTGGCGGGCACCAACCTGGGCGGCAAGGCGACCATGAGCAGCGACACTCAACTGGGCTTGAACTTCGCCTACATGTTCACCAGCCACTGGGGTATCGAACTGCTGGCAGCCACACCGTTCGAGCATGACGTGAAGCTCAAGAACACCGCGCTCGGCGCCGCCAACGGCAAGCTCGGCACCCTGAAACACCTGCCGCCGACCCTGAGCGTCGTGTACTACCCGCTGGACAGCAAGTCGGCATTCCAACCGTACGTGGGCGCCGGCATCAACTACACCTGGATCTACGACGAGCACGTCAGCAGTGACGCCCAGCAAGCCGGTTTCAGCAACTTCAAGGCGGAAAACTCCTGGGGCTGGGCCGCGCAGATCGGCGCCGACTACATGATCAATGACAAGTGGATGATCAACGCCCAGGCGCGATACATCGACATCAGCACCAAGGCCACCGTGGACAACAACGCGCTGGGCCAAGGCACGCGTGCCAAGGTCAATGTGGACGTTGACCCAATGGTTTACATGGTGGGTATCGGCTACAAGTTCTAATCCCGGTTTAACTAACGCTGCATAACCCCTGTGGGAGCGGGCTTGTGTGGGAGTCGGGCTTGCCCGCGATGCAGACGCCTCGGTCTATCAGTTGCACCGAGGCGATGCTATCGCAGGCAAGCCAGCTCCCACACAAGCCCGCTCCCACATTTGGTTTTGTGCGGTGTCAGCTACGCCGGTAGAACCGGTCCAGCAATGCCGGCAACCCGGCCCGCCACGCCCGTGGCTTGATGCCAAAGGTGTGGAGGATTTTCTTGCAGGCCAGCACCGCGTGTTGCGGTTCATCGGCCGCATCCGGCCGTGCCGCGTGGGCCTGGGCGGTAGGGGATTCGATCGCCAGCGGATGGTAGTTGCGCGCTTCGGTGAGAATCGCCTGGCCCAGCGCCAACGGCGTGGTCGCCTCATGGCCGGCGTAGTGATACGTGCCCCACAGCGGCGCCGCGCAATCGAGTTGCTTGAGCACTGAGATGATCACCCGTGCGGCATCATCCACCGGCGTCGGGTTGCCGCGTCGGTCGTCGGCCATCAGCAATTCATCCGGTTTCTCGGCACGGGCCAGGAAGCGCCCCAGGGTGCCGTCGACGCTGTCATCCAGCAGCCAGCCAAAACGCAGCATCACGTGTTGCGGGCAGGTGGCGCGCACGCTTTGCTCAATGCGCCACAACGCCTGGCCGCGCAGGCCCAAGGGCACCGGCTCGTCCTTTTCGCTGTAGGCGGTGGCACGCGAGCCATCGAACACGCGGTAGCTGGACGGTTGCAGCAAGGTGATGTTGTGGTGCTGGCACAGTTCAGCCAGGCGCTCGATCGCGAACTCCTGGGCAGCCAAGCGGGTTTCGCTGACCGCTTCGGCCTGGAACCAGTCGAAATAGTAGGCGAGGTTAATCAACGCATCGGGACGGGTGTCGTCGAGCAATTGGGTGAGGCTCGCGGCATCCCAGCCGTCTTGGGGCGGTTTGGGTGCGAGGAAACCGATGTCTTCCTCTGCACCGAGGCGAATCAGCGCCTGCCCGAGGGCATTCCCGCCGCCCAGTAACATAAGGCGCATTCGCATAGAGTGTGCAGGCCCAGTCTGTTTGGAACGATGGTTATTGTCGGCGGCCTTGTGAGCCATACCGTGGGTGTTTGCCAGAATCGTTGCATTTTGCGGGTTTGTAGCGCAACCGTCACTTATAAAGTGCGGGGTTGCAAGTTGCACCGGCCGGCCGCATAAATTGTGAATGAGCCTTCCCGAATCAACGGACACGGTCTTGGACGGTTTCCACCCCGCCGTCAGCGCCTGGTTCCGCAGCACGTTCCCCTCGGTGACCCGCGCCCAGGCCCAGGCCTGGCCGCTGATCCGTCAGCGCCGCTCGACACTGATCGCCGCGCCCACCGGCTCCGGTAAAACCCTGACGGCGTTCCTGGCTGTGCTGGATGACCTGGTCCATCAAGGCCTGGCCAACGGCGGGCAACTGCCGGATGAGACGTTGGTGGTGTATGTATCGCCGCTCAAGGCGCTCTCAAACGACATCCAGATCAACCTGCAAAACCCGCTAACCGGTATCACCGAGCAGTTGCAGGCCATGGGCTTGCCGCCGCTTGCGATCCGCACCGCCGTGCGCACCGGCGACACCCCGCAAAAAGACCGCGCGCTGATGCGCAAACGGCCGCCGCATATCCTGGTCACCACCCCGGAATCGCTCTATGTGCTGCTCGGCTCGGACTCCGGCCGGCAGATGCTGGCCAGCACACGCACGGTAATCATCGACGAAATCCACGCCATCGCCGCCGGCAAACGCGGCAGCCACCTGGCCCTGAGCCTGGAACGCCTGCAAGGCTTGTGCGCCGAGCCGCTGACCCGTGTAGGCCTGTCGGCCACGCAAAAGCCTATCGAGGCGGTGTCGCGCTTTTTGGTCGGCACTGGCCGTGAATGCGCCGTCGTCGATATCGGCCACGCCCGCCCCCGCGACCTGGATATTGAAGTGCCGCCGGTGCCGCTGTCGGCGGTGATGGCCAATGACGTGTGGGAATTGGTCTACGACCGCCTCGCCGCGTTGGCCCGCGAACACCGCACCACGCTGGTCTTCGTCAACACCCGGCGCCTGGCCGAACGCCTGGCCCGGCACTTGAGCGAGCGCCTGGGCAAGACCTCCGTCGCCGCCCACCATGGCAGCCTGGCCAAAGAAATGCGCCTGGACGCCGAGCAACGGCTCAAGGCCGGCGAGCTGCAAGTGCTGATCGCCACGGCGTCGCTGGAACTGGGGATTGATATTGGCGACGTCGACCTCGTCTGCCAGATCGGCTCGCCCGGCTCGATCAACGGTTTTTTGCAACGCGTCGGCCGCTCCGGCCACCAGGTCGGCGGCACGCCCAAGGGGCGCCTGTTCGCCACCACCCGCGATGACCTGATCGAATGCGCCGCCCTGCTCGACTGCGTGCGCCGGGGCGAGCTGGATACCTTGCACATCCCGGTCGCGCCGTTGGACGTACTCGCCCAACAGATCATCGCCGAAGTCAGCGCCCGTGAATGGACGGAGCAGGCGCTACTGGCGCTGATCCAGCGCGCCGCGCCTTACGCCACACTCGACCCGCGCCACTACCAGGCGCTGTTGCAGATGCTCGCCGACGGCTATAACGGCCGCCAGGGCATCCGCAGCGCCTACCTGCACCGCGACGCCGTGACCCACACCCTGCGCGGCCGCCGTGGTGCCAGGCTGACCGCCGTGACCAGCGGCGGCACCATCCCGGACAACGCTGACTACAGCGTGTTGCTTGAACCTCAGAGCCTGAATATCGGCAGCGTCAACGAAGACTTCGCGGTGGAAAGCATCGCCGGGGATATCTTCCAGCTCGGCAATACGTCCTACCGGATCTTGCGGGTCGAGGCCGGCAAAGTACGCGTCGAGGATGCCCATGGCCAGCCGCCGACCATCCCGTTCTGGCTCGGCGAAGCACCGGGGCGCAGCAATGAATTGTCGGCGGCCGTGGCGCGTTTTCAGGGGCAGTTGGACGCGCTGCTCAGCGCCACACCCGGCAACCTGCAACCCGCCCACGACTGGCTCACTGGCAGCCTCGACCTGAACCGCGCCAGCGCCGAACAAATCCTCGATTACCTGGCACGCGCGCGCCTGGCCCTTGGTGCCCTGCCGTCCCAGGACACGTTGATCATGGAGCGTTTTTTCGACGCCTCCGGCGGCACCCAATTGATCATCCATACGCCGTTCGGCAGCCGCCTCAACCGCGCCTGGGGCCTGGCCCTGCGCAAGCGTTTTTGCCGCACCTTCAATTTCGAATTGCAGGCGGCGGCCAGTGAGAATGCGATCGTGCTGTCGCTGTCCACCAGCCACAGTTTCGAGCTGGATGAGGTGTGGCGCTATCTGAACAGCAACAGCGCCGAGCACATCCTGATCCAGGCGGTGCTGGATGCGCCGCTGTTCGGCGTGCGCTGGCGCTGGAATGCCAGTGTGGCCCTGGCATTGCCGCGTTATACCGGCGGGCGCAAGGTCGCGCCGCAGATCCAGCGCATGAAGAGCGAAGACCTGATTGCCAGTGTGTTTCCCGACCAGATCGCCTGCCTGGAAAACCTCGCCGGCGAGCGTGAGATACCCGAACACCCTCTGGTGGAACAAACCCTCGACGACTGCCTGCACGAAGCCATGGACAGCGAAGGTTGGCTGATCCTGTTGCGGCGCATGGAGCGTGGCGAAGTGCGCCTGATCAGCCGCGACCTACCGGCGCCCTCACCCATGGCCGCCGAAATTCTCAGCGCGCGCCCCTACACCTTTCTCGACGACGCACCGCTGGAAGAACGCCGTACCCAGGCGGTGCTCAACCGGCGCTGGAGCGACCCGCAAAGCACCGACGACCTCGGCGCGCTGGATGCCGAGGCCATCGCCGGCGTGCGCGAGGAGGCGTGGCCGGCACCCAATGGCCTGGACGAAATGCATGAGGCGTTGATGAGCCTGGCGTGCATCGCCATTGATGAGATCACGCCGCAGTGGGCCGAGTGGCTGCACGCCCTGGCCAAGGGCGGGCGCGCCTATCAACTGAATAATGGCCTCTGGGTAGCCGTGGAGCGCTTGAGTTGTGTGCAGGCGATTTATCCCAACAACTTGCCGTTGCTGCCGGGCTTCGATGAACCCTGGACCGTTGAGGAGGCGCTGGCGGAAGTGCTGCGTGCACGCCTTGGCGGGTTTGGCCCGCTGAGCCTGATCGAGATTGCAGCGCCGCTGGCCCTGCCGGTGGCAGACGTCACGCAGGCACTGGCGCGCCTGGAACAGGAAGGCTACGTGCTGCGCGGCCGCTTCAGCCCGGGCGCCCGTGATGAGCAATGGTGTGAGCGGCATCTGCTCGCACGTATTCATCGCTACACGGTCAAGCGCCTGCGCCGGGAAATCGAGCCGGTGGCGTTGCAGGACTTCATGCGCTTTTTGTTCGATTGGCAGCACCTGTCCGACGGCACGCGCGGCCACGGCAGCGCGATGCTGTCGCAGATTGTCGGCCAGTTCGAAGGCTACGCCGCCGCCACGTCGGCCTGGGACAGTGACTTGCTCAGCGCACGACTCAAGGATTACACCTCGACCTGGCTCGACGAGTTGTGCCGCAGCGGCAAGCTGGTGTGGACGCGCTTGAGCAACAAGGCCAGCGCGATTGCGCTGCGCAGTACGCCCGTGGTGCTGCTGCCCCGCAGCCAAGTGCCGCTGTGGAGCGGGCTGACCGAACTCACCGACAGCACCACGCTGTCGCCCAAGGCGCAGAAAGTCCACTTGGCCCTGCGCGAACACGGCGCGCTGTTTTTCGATGAGCTGGTGCACGAGGCCCATCTGCTGCGCAGCGAACTGGAGATCGCACTACAAGAACTGGTGGGCGCGGGGCTGGTGAATGCCGACAGCTTCGCCGGCCTGCGCGCCCTGACCACCCCCGCCAGCAAGCGCCTGGCGCGCAGCAGTCGGCGCGGGCGCGGGGCGTTTGTCGGCGGCATGGACGACGCCGGGCGCTGGGCCTTGGTGCGCCGCTCGCCCAGCGCCGCCGGGCCGCACTCGACTGAGACGTTGGAGCACGTGGCGATGACCTTGCTGCGCCGCTATGGCGTGGTGTTCTGGCGGCTGCTGGAGCGCGAGGCGGATTGGCTGCCGAGCTGGCGCGAACTACTGCGCACCTTCCATCGGCTGGAGGCACGCGGCGAGATTCGTGGCGGGCGGTTTGTCAGCGGGTTGGCGGGCGAGCAGTTTGCGCTGCCGGAAGCGATCCCGTTGCTGCGCGAAGTACGGCGCAGGCCGCATGACGGCAGTTTGATTGCCGTGTGCGGGGCTGATCCGCTGAACCTGGTGGGCACGCTGCTGCCAGGGAGCAAGGTGCCGGCGGTGAGCGGCAATCGGATTGTGTACCGTGACGGAGTGCCGGCGGCGGTGATGGTGGGCGGCAAGCAGCAGATTCTGCTGGAGCAGGATCTGCGGGCGATTCAGGAGAAGTTGATCAGGCATTGAAGTGGGTTGGCTTTGAGGACCTCTTCGCGAGCAAGCCCGCTCCCACATTTTGACCGTATTCCAACCCTGTACTCGGTCGAGTGTGGGAGCCGGGCTTGCCCGCGATGAGGCCCGACCAGCCGTCCCAGAGCTACTGGGTACGCGGCTGCTCCGTCAACACCAGCGACGCCGGCACCTCTTCATCCGGTTCATCCACCCGCGCCGTGCGCTTGGGCAACAGCACCTGCTGTGGATAAGTTTGCGCGAAGTGCACCTCGTCGCAGTTATCCACACGCTTTTTCAGGCGCTGGTTAAACGCGCGACTCACGGCATATTGCCCGCCCGACACGGTTCGGAATTGCGCCGTGAGCACCACGCCATTGAGGTCCATCTTGTCCACGCCAAAGACTTCCAGCGGCCCTTGCAGGTTGTACTTGAGGAACACGTCATCGCTAATCGATTGCCCGGTCTCGCGGATCAGTTCCACGGCTTTGTCCACATCGGTGTCATAGGTGAACTGCACCGAGAAGAACGCATAGGCAAATTGCCGCGACTGGTTGGTGACGGCCTTGATCTGCCCGAAGGGCACCGAATGCACGAACCCCTTGCCATCGCGCAGGCGCAGGGTGCGGATGGTCAGGCCTTCGACGGTGCCGGCGTGGCCGGAGTCGAGCACCACCCAGTCGCCGATGGACAACGTATCTTCGATGATGATGAACAGGCCGGTGATGACGTCCTGCACCAGTTGCTGGGAGCCGAAGCCGATGGCCAGGCCGACCACGCCGGCACCGGCCAGCAGCGGCGCAACGTTGATGCCGAGGTTGGCCATCGTGGTGATCGCGCAAATCACCACCAGCACAATTTTTACTGCGTTACGCAGCAGCGGCAGGATGGTTTTGACCCGTGTGCTCGGCTGGCGGCTGGAGCGTTTGTTCACCGGTGGCTTGAGCGCTTCCTGGATGGCGGTGTCGAGTACCACCCAGAACAACCAGGTCATCAGCAGGATCAGGCCGATACTGCTGAGCGAATCGCTGATCGCCCGGCCGACTGCGTTGCGCTGGGCAAATTCGAACAGCGACACGCCCCAGATGCGCCCAAGGAGTTCGATAAAGGCGATGGCCATCGCAATACGCAGGATCGCGTGTAACAGGCTGAGAAAGCGCTCCTTGTAGGCACTGCTGCGCTGGATCGCCACCTGGCTGCGGGACTTGAACAGGTGCTGTAAAACCGTACTGAGGAACACCGTGCCGATCAGCAGAATCGTGGTGAACAGCGCGCAACGCAGGGCCTTTTGGTTGTCGTCGCCGGCGCCGATCAGGTTGATTGCCGAGACCAGCACCATCAACAGAATCGGCCAGTACCACAGCCCGGAAAACACCCGCAGCGATTGCTGCAACGCCGGGTGTTTGAGGCGCTGGGCCAACGGCCGGTTGCGGATCAAATGCGCGACCGGGCGACGCAGACGCACCACCAGCACGCCGAAAATCACCGTTGCAAACAGGCCGGTAAAGACCGCGATACTGCTGGTGACATTGCCGCCGAGCTGGCGGGCGATTTGCGGGCTGATCAACGCGTCGCTGAGGGCGGCGAGAAAGCCGATCAGGAACAGGGGTTTGGGACAGTAGTCGCGAATGATCTGCACCGCCGGCCGCTTGTGGCCGAGGTTGAACATGACGATGACGCACAACAGCATCGAGGTGGAAAAGATGCCGCTGCTGGTGGCGTAGGCGAAACACAGCGCCAGCGCGCGCCCCACTGACGTGGGTAAGAAGTGACTGACGTAGAGGGTCAGCGGCAGGCAGATCAGCGCCGGGATCGTATACGGCAGCACATACCCAAGCACCGCTTGCAGACGCGCGCGCCGCTCGACGAAACGCCGCCGACTCAAGCGCAGCACGATGAAGCGCCCCAGCAGCGTCAACACCGCAAAGGCCCCCACCCACACGCCGGACAGCAACAGGAAATCCCCTGCCACGCTCCACGGCGAACGTTCGGCGGTCTGGTCGACCAGGCGCCCCACTTCATCCGCCGCACGGTCGGCGCGCAAGCGCCAGGCGTCAATGAGGTTCTGATTGAGGTCGAGTTTGTCCTGCACGTCGTCAATGCTGGTGCTGATGGCCCCCAGCAGGCCGCCTTCCACCAACAGCTCGGGCTTGGCCGGGGCTGCGGCGGTGGCCGGTGCGGCGGCAGGCGCCGGTGTTGCGGCTTGCAACGCGCCATTGCCCAGGAACAGCAGCGCGCCAAACAGTAATGCAGCTTTTAGATTCAGCAAAACACCGGGCTCCATCTGCAGGGTCTGTAAGGAACTGACGGGTTTGAGCCTTGATCGTTCCCCCCGTTCGGCACCTTTGCGCCCAGGGCAAATATCAAATGCCGATCGCTGTCTTTTTCCGCCTCAGCCAAACCCAGACACTGCGCTCCTGATTTACACCCACCGGAGTTGCAGCCATGCCTATTGCGTTGCTCGCGCTGACCCTCAGCGCTTTTGCCATCGGGACGACCGAGTTCGTCATCGTTGGCCTGTTACCCACAATCGGCGCCGACCTCGGCGTTGACCTGCCGTCCGCCGGCCTGTTGGTCAGCCTCTATGCCCTGGGCGTGGCCATCGGCGCGCCGGTGCTCACCGCCCTCACCGGCAAGGTGCCACGTAAGTTACTGCTGCTGTCGTTGATGGTGCTGTTCACCCTCGGCAACCTGCTGGCCTGGCAGGCACCCAGCTATGAATCGCTGGTAGTGGCGCGGATCGTCACCGGCCTGGCACACGGGGTGTTTTTCTCGATTGGCTCGACCATCGCCACCAGCCTGGTGCCGAAGGAAAAAGCCGCCAGTGCGATCGCGATCATGTTTACCGGCTTGACCGTCGCGCTGGTCACCGGCGTGCCACTGGGCACGTTTATCGGCCAGCACTTCGGCTGGCGTGA
This sequence comes from Pseudomonas sp. UBT, assembly GCF_050915955.1. Classification (NCBI taxonomy): domain Bacteria; kingdom Pseudomonadati; phylum Pseudomonadota; class Gammaproteobacteria; order Pseudomonadales; family Pseudomonadaceae; genus Pseudomonas; species Pseudomonas sp. UBT. The sequence continues at coordinate 1,035,619 of NZ_CP168079.1, forward strand.
AACCTTCCTCGCCGTCTCGGCGCTGGGTGTGATCGCGTTTATCGGCAGCCTGATCTACGTGCCAAACACCATCGCCCACAGCAAACCCGCGTCCCTGCTGCAACAACTGCAAGTGCTCAAGCAGCCGCGCTTACTGCTGGTGTACGCCATGACCGCCATCGGCTACGGCGGTTCGTTTATCGCGTTTACCTTCTTTGCCCCCATCCTCCAGGACATCGCAGGCTTCAGCGCCGGCACTGTGAGCCTGGTATTGCTGGTGTATGGCATCTCGGTGGCTGCCGGGAATATCTGGGGCGGCAAACTGGCGGATAAACGCGGCCCCATCAGCGCGTTGAAAATCATCTTTGCGCTGCTCGCGGCGGTGTTGCTCATCCTGACCCTGACCGCCAGCAACCCATGGCTGGCGCTGGCCACCGTATTGGTGTGGGGCGCGGTTGCATTCGGCAATGTGCCGGGCCTGCAGGTGTACGTGGTGCGCCAGGCCGAACATCACACGCCGCAGGCGGTGGATGTGGCCTCGGGCTTGAACATCGCCGCGTTTAACCTGGGAATCGCCGGGGGCGCGTGGGCCGGAGGCCTGATTGTGGCGCATATGGGGTTGATCCATACCGCATGGATCGGCGGCCTGGTGGTGTTGGTCGCCCTGGCGCTGACCGCCTGGAGCGGTCGCCTTGACCGACGGGGACCGGTGTCTGCCGAGCCCTCGACCCGCGTAATAACCGGCCACTGATCCGCCGTGTCTCGAGCGTGCCGTCCGTAGGAAGGTGGAAACTTTCATCGAAACATCGCAGTCAGCCTTAAACGGGGGCCAGGCCCCCACTCTTTCACAGGAGCAATCATGGTTGCGATTCCCGACTGGGTGCCCATTACCCCCAGCGTCGCCATCACGCGCTTCACGGTGCTGACGGTCAATATCCACAAGGGCTTCACCGCATTGAATCGACGCTTCATCCTGCCCGAGCTGCGTGAAGCCGTGCGCAGCGTGGGCGCCGATATCGTGTTCCTGCAGGAAATCCACGGCACTCACGAACGCCATCCTCAGCACTACAGTGACTGGCCGAACATGCCGCAGTACGAATTCCTCGCCGACAGCATCTGGCCGCAATTCGCCTACGGTCGCAACGCGATCTACCCGCATGGCGACCATGGCAATGCGCTGCTGTCGAAATTCCAGATCATCCGCTACGACAACCTCGACATTTCGCAAAGCGGCCACGAAAACCGTGGCCTGCTGCATTGTGTGCTGCGCTTGCCCGGCACCGGCCAGGAAGTGCATGCGATCTGCATGCACCTGGGCCTGCGCGAGGTGCATCGCCAGCAACAGTTGCGCCTGCTGGAACAGCGCATCCGCGAGATCCCCGCCGATACGCCGCTGGTCGTGGCCGGTGATTTCAACGACTGGCGCCAGAAGGTTGACCTGAGCCAGAGCGGCCTCAAGGAAGTGTTCGTCGAAGCCCACGGCAAGCCCGCCCGAACCTTCCCGGCACGCCTGCCGTTGCTGCCGCTGGATCGCATCTATGTGCGTAATGTGAACATCCATAACCCCAAGGTGCTGACGACCCGGCCGTGGTCCCATCTGTCAGACCATGTGCCGTTGTCAGTGGAGATCGAGTTATGAACGTCGCGGTAGAACACATCGCCACCGACCAGCCGCCGGATGAAGCGAAAGCGCGTGATCTCGATTACGGCTGGCAGAGCGACAACCGGGTCGAGCTGCTGGAGAACGGCGAGGCGTACTTTCCGACAGTCTTCGACGCCATGCGCAAGGCGCAACGGGAGATTCTGCTGGAGACCTTTATTCTGTTTGAAGACAAGGTCGGCCATGAGTTGCAAGGCATTCTGATAGAGGCCGCGCAACGTGGCGTGAAGGTGGTGGCCAGCCTCGATGGTTTTGGCTGCGGCGAACTGAGCCCGGCATTTCTCGGCGAGCTGGCTGAGGCGGGTGTGGAGGTGCAGATGTTCGACCCGGCGCCGAAGAGGTTGGGGCTTCGCACCAACTGGTTTCGCCGCCTGCATCGCAAGATTGTGGTGGTGGACGCCACCGTGGCGTTTATCGGCGGGATCAACTTTTCTGCCGACCACCTCGGGGATTTTGGCCCCGAGGCCAAGCAGGATTATGCGCTGCAATTGACCGGCCCGGCGGTGGCCGACCTGCACCATTTCGCCCTTGCACAAAGTGGTCGCCAGGTGCGCACGCGGCGAGGCTGGCGCCGGCGCCAGCAACGGCCCGCACTGTGGACAACCGCTAACGACGACGGCCTGGTGCGCCTGATCTACCGCGACAACGTGCAGCACCGCGACGACATCGAAGAGGCGTATATCCACGCGCTGAGCAAGGCCCGACAACGTGTGGTGATCGCCAACGCCTACTTCTTTCCCGGCTACCGGCTGCTGCGCGAAATTCGCAACGCCGCGCGCCGTGGTGTGCAGGTGCAACTGATCATGCAGGGCCAGCCTGATGTGCTGCTGGCCAAGCTGGCGGCGCGCATGCTCTACGACTATCTGCTCAAGGATGGCGTGGTGATTCACGAGTATTGCCAACGGCCGCTGCATGGCAAAGTCGCGCTGGTGGATGACCATTGGAGCACCGTGGGCTCAAGCAACCTGGACCCGTTGAGCCTGTCACTGAACCTGGAAGCCAACGTGCTGATTCGCGACCGCGCCTTCAACCAGCAGCTGTATGAACGCTTGGAAATACTCGCCAAAGACCATTGCCGGACCATGCCGGAAAACCGCAAGCCACGGCTGTGGCTGTGGCGATTGACCGTAGGTTTCCTGGTATTTCATGTGATGCGCCATTTCCCTGTACTGACGGGCTGGCTACCGGCGCATAAACCCCGCTTGAAACCCTTCCAGAGTCAGGCCCGTGAACGCTGACACCGGCAGCTCGCGATTCAAACGCTGGAAGAAGCCGCTGACCATCGCTTTCTTCCTGCTGCTGATCGTGCTGTTCACCCTGCTGGCGCGGCGCATCGACTGGAGCGAAGTGATGCAGACGCTGGGCGACTTCAAGCTGCACACGTTGTTGATGGCCGGTGGGCTGACCTTGTGCAGTTTCCTCGTCTACGCCAGCTTCGACCTGATCGGTCGCACCTACATTCGCCAGCCATTGCGCTGGAAGCAGATCTTGCCGGTGGGGATCATCAGCTATGCGTTCAACCTCAACCTGAGCGCGTGGGTCGGCGGGATCGCCATGCGTTATCGGCTGTACTCACGGCTCGGGGTGAGCACCGGTAATATCGCGAAGATTCTTGGGCTGAGCCTGGCGACCAATTGGTTTGGCTACATGGCATTGGCCGGCGTGGTGTTCAGCAGCGGCTGGGTGACGATGCCGCCGGGCTGGAAAGTCAGCACCAGCGCTTTGCAGGGCATTGGTGTGTTGCTGGTGCTGGCCAGTCTCGGGTATCTGGCAGCCTGCCGGTTTTCGAAAAAACGTGCGTGGTCGATCAAAGGCATCGAGATCAATTTGCCCTCGCTGCGCATGGCGTGTTTGCAGTTGGCATTGGGCGCGTTGAATTGGTCATTGATGGCGGCGGTGATCTTTACCTTGTTGCCGGCCAAGTTGGATTATCCGCTGGTGTTGGGGGTACTGCTGATCAGCGCGATTGCCGGTGTCATCACCCATATCCCGGCCGGGCTTGGAGTGCTGGAGGCCGTGTTTATCGCGCTGATGCAGCATGAAGCGTCGCGCGGCAGTTTGCTTGCGGGGTTGATTGCCTACCGGGCGATCTACTTTATTTTGCCGCTGCTGATTGCGCTGGTGATGTACCTCGCGGTCGAAGCCAAAGCCAAAGCGTTGCGGGTGAAGAAAGCACCTGTTTGAAGGTGTTGAAGGCGCCCCAAAGCGCCTAATGCCAGTCAGTTAAGCGAACGAAATGCTCAAAGCAGCGAAGATCCAATGTGGGAGCGACGCTTAACTGACTGGCATTACCCCAAAGCGCCGCCGTTATTGGGATTGGATGATGCTCAACCGCTCGCCCACGACCATCTCGGTAATCCAGTCGACCAGGATCGAGGTGTAGGCCTGCTGCGACACCGGATCGCTGAGTGAATGGTCTGCGCCGTCGATGATACGGTGGGTCAAGGAGTGGGTCTGCTGGCAGGCCGCGCGATAGCTCATGATGGTGGCGTGAGGCACATGGTCATCGGTTTGCGATTCGACAATCAGCACATCGCCGGTGAATTGCGCACAGGCATGCAGGGCGCGGTTGGTTTCGGCCTGCACCCGTGTGCTGCGGTAGTCCATCAGGTCGGCTTTATCCAATTCGCGCTTAGGCTTGAGCCATTCCTGGTCACGGTAAAGCGCCGGCACCCGCAGCGCCAGCCAACGCACCGGGCGCAGTGAGGTGAGAATCGCCGCTAGGTAGCCACCATAACTGGTGCCCACCACCGCCACAGCCGAGGTGTCGATGGCCGGGTGTGACAGCAACCGGTCGTACGCAGCCAACAGGTCGCGCAGGTTGTCTTCGCGAGTGACGCGGGACAACGGAATACCGGTGCCCGCATGGCCGCGCAGGTCGAACGTCAGACACACACACCCCAAACCGGCGATGCCTTTGGCCCGCGCAAGATCGCGCTCCTGGCTGCCGCCCCAGCCGTGCACAAACAGCACGCCTGGCACCTTCGATTTTGGGGTCAGGAATGTGCCGCTCATCTGTTCGTCGTCGATATCGATCGCAATGCTTTCGCTTCTAGCCGTCATAAGATTTAACCGTCACATACTTGAGAAGAAAGTCGCTGTTTTCGGCCGGGCCGCGGTACACCTCAATGGCATCCGCTGGCAACGCTTGGTCCACGTAGGTTTCCACCGATGAAACACGAATCGCCCGCAGGCCGGGGTTATTGATGAAGCTTTGCAGCGCCGCGACCTCCGCGCTGCTGGCCCCGCCCATGCGCCAGGATTGTTCAAGCACGCCGCTGCAGCGTTGGCCTTCACTGTCCAGGCCTTGGGCGATGTCGTAGTTGCGTCGCGACGCGTAGAAACCAGGGTAGGCCTCGTCGGCGGCGCTGTCGAAAACCCGGGCCTGTTCGATGGCCTCGCGCACGCCGTCGGGCAGGTCGAGCTTTAGCAAGTCGTCGTAAGCACCGGGAACCACCAGTAAGTCGGAGCCGCCGTAGACGTCTTCGCCCTGCCCGTCCTGAGTGAGGTATTGCTCGCCGCAGTAGCTGAACACGTGATCGCCGATAAAACTTTGGCCCACGCTATGAGTGACCACGTCGTGCAGGTCTTGCTCCAGCACCTCGCCCTCACGGAACAGTTGCGCCGATTCGGGCCGCGCCAGCAGGGCCTCGAATGCGTCGAGACTGTGGATAACTTCCTGGCCGCGCCCGGCGCAGGCATGCACGGGCTTCAGGCGGATCGGCCCACTGCTGAGCAAGCGCCTGGCAGCGGGCAGCGCATCGGGCAGCGCAAAAACGCTGAAGCCATCAAGCACGACGTTGCGCACGCGCTCGCCAAACAATGGCGACCAACCCTCGGGCGCCGTGGCATCCGGGCTTAACAGGCCATGAGTAATGGCTTTGGTGCAGATGAAATCGTGATCGACATAGCCGCCCCACAGGTCTTGCGACCCTTTAACGTTGAGCTGGAGCGCTTGGGCCGAGCCGATCAGGGTTTGCGTGGGCAACAGATACAGGTCACGGCCGCCATGGAGGTGTGGGTCATAGCTGCCGCCGAATTTAAGGCCGAGTATCTGCGCCAGCCAACGCGCCAGGGCGCGGTTGGTGTCGACTTCATGCTGCGGCGCACCTGCTCTCGTGGAGTGAGCGACCACCGTTTTTTTCCGTTGAGTCGGGGTCATGCGTCCTCCTTGGCCATCCTGCCATGTGTGTGCAGAGAGGGTTGCAGGGATCAAGCCAAGGCAAGGCAGAACAGGATGGTTGTTAAATCAATCAGTTACTGAAAAAGTAATGGCAGTAGGCCTGCCTGATTCTGCACGACGTCGCGCTAAACATGCGGCGTTCTGCACGACTCAGCCGCTCCTCTTTCCCGGCGCCAGCTAAGATACTGGGCCTGTCCACCCATCACGAGAACCCTTATGGCCAAGCAAGCGCTCATCCTCATCGACATACAAAACGACTACTTCCCCCAGGGCAAGTGGCCGCTCGACGGCGTAGAAGCCGCGGCGGACAAGGCTGCGCAGGTGCTGCAGGCGTTTCGTCAGGCGGGGAATGCAGTGATTCATGTACGCCATGAGTTCACCTCCGAGGACGCACCTTTCTTCACGCCGGGTTCCGAAGGCGCGCACCTGCATGCCAAGGTGCTGAATGAGGGCAACGAGCCAGTGGTGCTTAAACACTTCGTGAATGCGTTCCGCGGGACCGATCTACAGGCCGTGCTGGAACAACGCGCCATCACCGAAGTAGTGGTGGTCGGGAGCATGAGCCATATGTGCATCGACGGCGTAGTGCGCGCAGCAGCGGACCTGGGCTACAAAGTCACGTTGATTCACGACGCGTGCGCTACGCGGGATCAGGAATTCAACGGGCAGGTGATTCCGGCAGCGCAAGTGCACGGGGCTTTTATGGCGTCGCTGGGCTTTGCCTACGCGAGCGTGCTCTCGACGGATGAGTATCTGGAGAGCCAAGCGGCGGCTGTGTGACCACCGCTTGTTTGCCGGGTTTCAGCGAGTCGCGATGATGAACAGGCGCGGGAATGGCAGTAACACGGTGCCATCGGCCAGGGCTGGGTAGGCCTGGGTAATCCGCGCCTGGTAGTCCTGCAGGAACGCGGTTTTTTCGCTCTCGGCCAATGGCGCAAGAAAAGGCCGTAATGCCGAAGCCTTGAACCACTCCACCACGGCCGCGTGATCCACCAGCGGGTGCTGGTAAGTGGTGCGCCACACGTCGACAGTGCTGCAATGTTTGCTCAGCAGCTCGTAGTAGTAGCTCGCGGTGTGCCGCTCATTGTGTTTAACCGCGCCGATCTTTGCAGACCATGTCCCCTCGGCCGCCACTTCTCGAGCAAGTCGGTGGGCGGGCTCGTCGAGGTTATCCGGGGTCTGCACGGCCAGCGTGCCGCCAAGCGTCAGTTGGTTGACTAGGTGCGGATAGAGCGTGGCGTGGTTCGGCAGCCATTGCAGGGAAGCGTTGGCCAGAATCACGTCGAATGTCTGCCCCGGGTTCCAGGCGCCGATATCTGCCAATTCGAAGTTCAGTGCCGGCAGCCGTTTGCGGGCATCAACCAGCATATCGTCGGAACTGTCCATGCCGGTGACGTGTGCCTTTGGAAAGCGCTCGGCCAATACTTCGGTGGAATTGCCAGGGCCGCAGCCCAGGTCGACGGCGGTGCGCACGTCGGCAGTAGGAATAGCCGCGACCAGGTCACGGACCGGACGGGTACGTTGTTGTTCAAACATCGTGTACTGCTTGGCTGACCAGGTCATCGCGGCATTCCTTCTTTTTGAGGTTGGCGACAGCCTAAATCTTGTGAGCCATGAGAACAAATGCCAGGATTGGCGACTTCCCATACCTTGAAAGTATCCCTATGTTGGAACTTCGCCAGCTTAAAGCCTTCGTGGCGATTGCCGAGGAAGGCTATATCACCCGCGCCGCGGAACGTCTGGGGATGCAACAACCCCCGCTGACGCGCATGCTGCAAAGCCTGGAAGCCGAACTCGGCGTTGTATTGATGGAGCGTTTGCCCAGAGGTGTGCGCCCTACCACGGCCGGATTGGCGTTGCTGGATGAAGCGCGAGCACTCCTGGCGCGTGCCGACGGTGTAGCCGATGTGGTTCGTCGCGCCGCTCGGGGTGAACGGGGTCGGCTGGCTATTGGGTTTACCAGCTCGGCGGCATTGCACCCGTTTGTCCCCAGTGTATTGCGGCTGTTTCGCGAAACCTTTGTCGGCGTCTCGGTGGTGCTGGAAGAAGCGGGCACCGGTGAGCTGTTGGACGCGCTGGTACATGAAAAGCTCGATGCTGCGTTCATCCGCTCACCGCTCAGTGGCACCCAGTCGCTGCAGGACGAACCGATTCTGGTGGAACCCATGTTGCTGGCGCTGCCGACTGATCATCCGCTGGCACTCGACGCTCAATCCCCCCTGCCCTTGGCCGCCCTGGCGACCGAAGCGTTTGTGCTTTACCGCCGCCGCGTAGGGCTGGGTTTGTATGACGCGATTCTGGTGGCCTGCCGTGAAGCCGGGTTCAGCCCGCAGGTGGTCCAGGAGGCACCGCGCATGACCGCGACGCTGAGCCTGGTGGCGGCGGGCCTTGGCGTGTCCATCGTACCGGCGTCGATGCAACGGTTGCGCGGCGACGGCATTGTTTATCGCGAGCTCACGGAGTGCCAGAGCCTGGTAGCGCCGTTGCATTTGGCGACGCGTATCGGTGACGGCTCGGCGGTTTTGCAGCGGTTCAAGGAGATGGTGGTGACAGCGGCTGCGAGGGAGACTTGATCATGGGCAATAAAAAACCCCCGAGGCTTGGCCATCGGGGGTTTTGCGCGTTCCGGGTCTGAGACCTTAGAACGGGATATCGTCATCAAAGCTGTCGAAATCCGGAGCAGGCTGTGGAGCGGCCTGTTGTGGAGGCGGCGCCTGACGCGATTGTTGCGGTGCCGACTGCTGCGGGCGCGGAGCCTGCTGGCGTGGGGCCGGAGCCGACTGCTGGTAGTTGTTGCCCCCACCTTGTTGCTCGCCCTGCTGTGGACGGCCGCCCAGCAGTTGCATGGTGCCTTGCATGTCGACCACGATTTCGGTGGTGTAACGCTTGATGCCGTCTTTTTCCCACTCGCGGGTTTGCAGTTTGCCTTCGATGTAGACCTGCGAACCTTTGCGCAGGTATTCACCGGCGATCTCTGCCACCTTGCCGAACATCGACACGCGGTGCCATTCGGTCTTCTCGACCTTCTGGCCGGTCTGCTTGTCGGTCCACTGTTCGCTGGTCGCCAGACTCAGGTTGGTCACGGCATTACCGTTAGGCAAGTAGCGAACTTCGGGATCCTGGCCGCATGTACCGACCAATATGACTTTGTTAACCCCACGGGCCATAACGTTCTCCTAAGCTGGGCGCGCTGTCGGCACTGGGTTGACCAGTTGCTCGAGCGTCGCGCGATCCAATAATTCGGTGTCCAATTTGATGTAAATGGCCGCCTCTTCAGCGACCACCACTGCATCTGTTACCCCGACGACGGCCTTCAGGCGCTCTACCAGGCCAGCTTCACGAATTGCTTCGGGCGACAGCGGCAGGCGCAGGCTTGTGACGTACGGAGGTTCGCGCATGGTAACAGCAAAGGCCAGCCAAAGTGCAGCCAGCCCGGCGCATCCGAGGAACACAACCGACAAACCGCCATGCTGGAACATCCAGCCACCCATGATGCCGCCCAGCGCCGAACCGAGGAACTGGCTGGTGGAATACACCCCCATCGCCGTGCCCTTGCCACCGGCCGGTGAAACTTTACTGATCAGCGAAGGCAACGAAGCCTCGAGCAGGTTGAACGCGGTGAAGAACACCACCGTGCCGATTACCAGCGCCCGCAGGCTGTCGCCGTACTCCCAGAAGAATAGCTCAGTGAGCATCAATGTCGCGACGGCACCCAGGAGAACTCGTTTCATTTTGCGTTTCTTCTCGCCGTAGATGATGAACGGGATCATGGCGAAGAACGAGATCAACAGCGCGGTCAGGTAGACCCACCAGTGCTGTTCCTTGGGCAGGCCGGCTTTTTCGACCAGTGCCAGGGGCAGCGCGACGAAGCTGCACATCAGCATTGCGTGCAATACGAAGATACCTAAATCCAGGCGCAGCAGGTCCGGGTGCTTGAGCGTCGGCAGTAACGCCTTGCGTGCGACGCCGGATTCGCGGTGCTGCAGCGTGCCGGTGGAGCGCGGCACCATAAACGCTACGATCACGATCCCGAACAGCGCCATACCGCCGGTGGCAAGGAACAGCCCGTGCAAACCAAAGGCACGTGTCAGCAACGGGCCGACGACCATGGCCACTGCGAACGACAGGCCGATGGTCATGCCGATCATGGCCATGGCCTTGGTACGGTGCTGTTCGCGGGTCAGGTCCGAGAGCAGGGCCATGACGGCAGCGGAAATCGCACCGGCGCCTTGCAGGACGCGCCCGGCAATCACGCCCCAGATCGAGTCTGACTGAGCCGCGAGCACACTGCCGAGGGCGAACACGATCAGCCCCAGGTAAATCACCGGCCGCCGGCCGATACGATCGGAAATGATCCCGAACGGAATCTGAAAAAGTGCCTGGGTCAGGCCATAGGCGCCAATCGCCAGGCCGATCAGGGCGGGGGTCGCGCCTGCGAGATCCATTCCATAGGTCGCCAGCACCGGCAACACCATAAACATGCCAAGCATACGGAAGGCGAACACCAGGGCCAGACCGCTTGCTGCTCGGGTCTCGCCGCTACTCATGCGTTCGCTGTGGGGATCGTGCATGGAAAAACCTCGTGTGAACCGGCGGCGATTCTACCAGTCCCATCGATAGAGAGGGTATATGCGGCGCTTTGCCGCGCAGCTTTCATGTAAGGCTGCACCCGGCACTTTGACAGTGTATATTCATCCAGTCTTTAGCCGTATACTCCTGCATTATTTACGCCCGCCGTGCGAGGCCATCTTGGACAAGATCCTGATTCGTGGGGCTAGAACCCACAACCTGAAGAACATCGACCTGACCCTGCCCCGGGACAAACTGATCGTCATCACCGGCTTGTCCGGGTCCGGCAAATCGTCCCTGGCGTTCGACACGCTGTATGCCGAAGGTCAGCGTCGCTATGTAGAGTCGCTGTCAGCCTATGCCCGGCAATTCCTGTCGATGATGGAAAAGCCTGACGTCGACACCATTGAAGGTTTGTCGCCGGCGATTTCCATCGAGCAAAAGTCGACCTCCCATAACCCGCGCTCCACCGTGGGCACCATTACCGAAATCTACGACTACCTGCGCCTGCTGTACGCGCGCGTGGGTATTCCGCGCTGCCCGGACCACGATATTCCCCTGGAAGCCCAGACCGTCAGCCAAATGGTCGACCTGGTGCTGGCCCAGCCTGAGGGCGCCAAGCTGATGCTGCTGGCGCCGGTCATTCGTGAGCGCAAGGGCGAACACCTTTCGGTCTTCGAAGAGCTGCGCGCTCAGGGTTTCGTGCGCGCGCGCATCAACGGCAAGCTCTATGAGCTGGATGAAGCGCCAAAGCTCGACAAGCAGAAGAAGCATTCCATTGATGTCGTGGTCGACCGCTTCAAGGTGCGTGCCGACTTGCAGCAGCGTTTGGCGGAATCGTTCGAAACCGCGCTGAAGCTGGCGGATGGCATTGCGCTGGTTGCGCCGATGGATGACGAGCCGGGTGAAGAAATCATCTTCTCCGCACGTTTTGCCTGTCCGATCTGCGGGCATGCCATCAGCGAGCTGGAACCCAAGCTGTTTTCCTTCAACAACCCGGCAGGCGCCTGCCCGACGTGTGATGGCCTTGGGGTAAAGCAGTTCTTCGACATCAAGCGCCTGGTCAATGGTGACCTGACGTTGGCGGAGGGCGCGATACGCGGCTGGGACAGGCGTAACGTCTATTACTTCCAGATGCTCGGGTCGTTGGCATCCCACTATAAATTCAGCCTGGAAGTGCCGTTCAACCAACTGCCGGCAGAGCAGCAGAAAGTCATCCTGCACGGCAGTGGTTCGCAGAACGTCGACTTCAAGTACCTAAACGACCGTGGCGATATCGTCAAACGCTCGCACCCGTTCGAGGGCATCGTGCCGAACCTGGAGCGGCGCTACCGTGAGACCGAATCGGCGAGCGTGCGCGAAGAGCTGGCGAAGTTCCTCAGCACCCAACCGTGCCCGGACTGCCGGGGCACTCGCCTGCGCCGCGAGGCGCGCCATGTGTGGGTGGGTGAGAAGACGTTGCCAGCGGTGACCAACCTGCCAATTGGCGATGCCTGTGAATATTTCGGCGTGCTCAAGCTGACCGGCCGGCGCGGGGAAATTGCTGACAAGATCCTCAAGGAAATCCGCGAGCGCTTGCAGTTCCTGGTTAACGTCGGCCTGGATTATCTGTCGCTGGATCGCAGCGCAGACACGCTGTCTGGCGGTGAAGCCCAGCGAATTCGGTTGGCCAGCCAGATTGGTGCCGGCCTTGTTGGCGTGTTGTACATCCTTGATGAACCGTCGATTGGCTTGCATCAGCGGGACAATGACCGCCTCTTGGGAACGCTTAAACACCTGCGGGATATCGGTAACACCGTGATCGTGGTCGAGCACGATGAAGACGCGATTCGCCTGGCGGATTATGTGGTCGACATTGGCCCGGGTGCAGGCGTGCACGGTGGGCACATCGTCGCCGAAGGCACACCTGCCGAAGTCATGGCTCACCCGGATTCGCTGACGGGCAAATACCTGTCCGGTCGAGTGAAGATCGAAGTGCCCGCCAAGCGCACGCCGCGTAACAAAAAGATGGCGTTGCACCTCAAGGGCGCGCGCGGCAACAACCTGCGCAATGTGGACCTGGAAATACCTCTCGGCCTGCTGACCTGTGTGACCGGCGTTTCCGGCTCCGGCAAGTCGACGCTCATCAACAACACGCTGTTCCCGCTGAGTGCCACCGCCCTGAACGGCGCCACCACGCTGGAGGCCGCGGCACACGACAGCATCAAAGGTTTGGAGCACTTGGACAAGGTGGTCGATATCGACCAAAGCCCGATTGGCCGCACGCCGCGTTCCAACCCGGCGACCTATACCGGGTTGTTCACGCCGATACGTGAACTGTTTGCGGGCGTGCCGGAGTCTCGCTCACGCGGTTACGGGCCGGGCCGGTTCTCGTTCAACGTCAAGGGCGGGCGCTGCGAGGCGTGCCAGGGCGATGGCCTGATCAAGGTTGAGATGCACTTCCTGCCGGACATCTACGTGCCGTGCGATGTGTGCAAGAGCAAGCGCTACAACCGCGAAACCCTGGAGATCAAATACAAGGGTAAAAACATCCACGAAACCCTGGAGATGACCATCGAGGAAGCGCGGGTGTTCTTCGACGCGGTGCCTGCGTTGGCGCGCAAGCTGCAGACCTTGATGGATGTGGGCCTGTCGTACATCAAGCTGGGGCAGTCGGCGACCACGTTGTCCGGCGGCGAGGCGCAGCGGGTGAAGCTGTCTCGCGAGCTGTCCAAGCGCGATACGGGCAAGACGCTGTACATCCTCGATGAACCGACTACGGGCCTGCACTTTGCAGATATTCAGCAATTGCTGGATGTTCTGCACCGCTTGCGTGATCACGGCAACACAGTGGTGGTGATCGAGCACAACCTTGATGTGATCAAGACCGCCGACTGGCTGGTGGACCTGGGGCCGGAAGGCGGCTCCAAGGGTGGCCAGATCATCGCGGTGGGTACGCCGGAACAGGTCTCGGAGATGCCGCAGTCACATACCGGTTACTACTTAAAGCCGTTATTGGCGCGCGACAAAGCCTGATTTATCGGGCGCATGAAAAAGCCCCTGTCACGTTGCGGTGACAGGGGCTTTTTTGTAGCCGGGAATCAGAACTGCGATTGCAGGTAATTTTCCAGGCCGACCAGCTTGATCAGGCCCAACTGCTTTTCCAGCCAGTAGGTGTGATCTTCTTCGGTGTCATTCAACTGCACCCGCAGAATTTCGCGGGTGACATAGTCGTTGTGCTGCTCGCAGAGTTCGATGCCCTTGCAGAGCGCGGCACGCACCTTGTATTCGAGGCGAAGGTCAGCGGCGAGCATGTCAGGCACCGTGGTGCCCACATCCAGGTCGTCTGGACGCATACGCGGCGTGCCTTCGAGCATCAGGATGCGGCGCATCAGTGCGTCGGCGTGCTGCGCCTCTTCTTCCATTTCGTGGTTGATACGCTCGTAGAGCTCGGTAAAGCCCCAGTCTTCGTACATGCGCGAATGGATGAAATATTGGTCACGAGCTGCCAGTTCGCCCGTCAGCAACGTGTTGAGGTAATCGATTACGTCGGGGTGACCTTGCATCGCCCTACATCTCCCTGCTTGAAAGTCTGTAGTTTGAACCATGATGACCCGGAGGTCACGGGACTAACGGCAGAAAAGTGATGATTTCCGCAGAAAAGTAGCTGAAATAACGCAAAAACCGCCCAAATGAGGGCGGTTCTGCTTATCGTTTAGAGTCAGTTAAGCGATACACCCAGCGCATTTGCAATGCCTTGCCCGTAATCAGGGTCAGCTTTGAAGAAGTGCTGCAGCTGGCGCTGAACCACATCGCTGCTGACCCCGGCCATAGCGCCGGCAATGTTGCTGATCAGCAGGGCTTTCTGCCCGGCATCCATCAAGCGGAACAGCGCACCCGCGTGGCTGTAGTAATCGGTATCTTCGCGATGATCGTAGCGATCAGCTGCACCGGTCAACGCCAGAGCAGGCTCTGCGTATTGTGGCGCTTGCTTGGGCGCATCAGCGTAGCTGTTTGGCTCATAGTTAGGCGTTGCGCCGCCGTTACTGCCGAAGGCCATCGAACCATCACGCTGGTAGCTGTTCACCGGGCTGCGCGGGGCATTCACCGGCAATTGCTGATGGTTGGTGCCAACACGGTAGCGGTGCGCATCCGCGTAAGCGAATACGCGGCCTTGCAGCATGCGGTCCGGCGACAGCCCCACACCCGGAACCATGTTGCTTGGGCCAAAGGCGGCTTGCTCAACTTCAGCGAAGTAATTCTGCGGGTTACGGTTGAGTTCCAGCTCGCCGACTTCGATCAACGGGAATTCTTTCTGCGACCATGTTTTGGTCACGTCAAAAGGGTTCTCGTAATGAGCGTTGGCTTGCGCTTCGGTCATGACCTGGATGTTGACACTCCATTTCGGGAAGTCGCCACGCTCGATCGCACCAAACAAGTCACGCTGCGCGTAATCAGGGTCTGTACCAGCCAGGCGTGCAGCTTCAGCAGGCGCCAGGTTCTTGATCCCTTGCTTGGTCTTGTAGTGCCACTTGACCCAATGACGTTCGCCACGGGCGTTGATCAGGCTGTACGTGTGACTGCCGAAGCCGTGCATGTGACGGTAGCCGTCAGGAATGCCCCGATCCGAAAACAGGATGGTGACCTGGTGCAGTGCTTCTGGAGAGTGCGACCAGAAGTCCCACATCATCTGCGCACTTTTCAGGTTGCTTTGCGGCAGGCGCTTTTGGGTGTGGATAAAGTCCGGAAACTTCAGCGGGTCGCGGATGAAGAATACTGGCGTGTTGTTACCCACGATGTCCCAGTTCCCTTCGTCAGTGTAGAACTTCAAGGCAAAACCGCGTGGATCGCGCTCGGTGTCAGCCGAACCGCGCTCGCCACCTACCGTAGAGAATCGCAGGAAGGTCGGTGTTTGTTTCCCGACGGTCTCGAACAGCTTAGCGCTGGTGTACTGAGTAATGTCACGGGACACAGTGAACGTGCCGTAAGCACCCGAGCCTTTGGCGTGCACACGGCGCTCGGGAATGTTTTCACGGTTGAAATGCGCAAGCTTTTCGATCAGATGGAAATCGTCGAGCAACAAGGGCCCACGAGGACCGGCAGTGCGGGAGTTCTGGTTATCGGCGACAGGCGCACCGCTGGCGGTGGTCAGGATTTTGTTCTGGCTCATGCTCAATCTTCCTCAGGTCAGGCTAGGAACTGCCGGCTAATCGGCTTGGAGGGAGTATTGACCATCAAGATGACACCATCAAATGCATTAAATCATGGACTTTGATAGAAAATAACTAACGAACCGTCCTGGCAAGTAGCTTTGGATGTGCAAGAGCACCGGCAGCGACGTGAGGAATATAGACGGCTTTTATTACGCGCACAAAAAACCGGGCACTAGGCCCGGTTCTTCGTTGCAGACTGTCGTCTTACTCGGCGCTTACAGCTTCGCCGGCAGTAGCACGATCAACCAACTCGACGTACGCCATAGGCGCGTTGTCGCCAGTGCGGAAACCGCACTTGAGGATGCGCAGGTAGCCACCCTCACGGGTAGCATAACGCTTGCCCAGGTCGTTGAAGAGCTTACCAACGATAGCTTTCGAACGAGTACGGTCGAAAGCCAGACGGCGGTTAGCCAGGCTGTCTGTCTTGGCCAAAGTGATCAGCGGCTCAGCAACGCGACGCAGTTCTTTAGCTTTCGGCAGTGTAGTTTTGATCAGCTCGTGCTCGAACAGCGACACCGCCATGTTTTGGAACATGGCCTTGCGGTGCGAGCTGGTACGGCTCAGGTGACGACCACTTTTACGATGACGCATGGTTCATTCCTTACCAAACTCACGTTCGGTGATTACGACGATCAGGCAGTCGCCTTGTCGTCCTTCTTAAGACTTGCAGGCGGCCAGTTGTCGAGGCGCATGCCGAGGGACAGACCGCGGGAGGCCAGAACGTCCTTGATTTCAGTCAAGGATTTCTTGCCCAGGTTCGGAGTCTTCAACAGTTCTACTTCGGTACGCTGAATCAGGTCACCGATGTAGTAAATGTTTTCCGCCTTAAGGCAGTTAGCCGAACGTACAGTCAGTTCCAGATCGTCAACCGGGCGAAGCAGGATCGGATCGATCTCGTCTTCCTGCTCGATTACCACTGGTTCGCTGTCACCTTTGAGGTCGACGAACGCAGCCAACTGCTGTTGCAGAATGGTTGCAGCGCGGCGAATAGCCTCTTCAGGATCCAGAGTACCGTTGGTTTCCAGATCAATAACCAGCTTGTCCAGGTTAGTACGCTGTTCGACACGGGCGTTTTCCACCACGTATGCGATACGGCGAACCGGGCTGAACGAAGAGTCAAGCTGCAAGCGACCAATGCTGCGGCTTTCGTCTTCATCGCTCTGACGCGAGTCGGCCGGTTCATAACCACGACCACGAGCTACAGTGAGCTTCATGTTCAGGGCGCCGTTAGACGCCAGGTTAGCGATTACGTGATCGGGGTTAACGATCTCGACATCATGATCCAGCTGAATATCGGCAGCGGTAACCACCCCCGAACCCTTCTTCGACAAGGTCAGCGTAACTTCGTCACGACCGTGCAGCTTGATAGCCAGACCTTTAAGGTTCAACAGGATTTCAATTACGTCTTCCTGTACACCTTCGATGGCGCTGTACTCGTGGAGCACACCGTCAATCTCGGCCTCGACTACTGCACAGCCGGGCATTGAGGACAACAGGATGCGGCGCAGCGCGTTGCCCAGGGTGTGGCCAAAACCACGCTCGAGAGGCTCGAGAGTGATCTTGGCGCGGGTTGGACTGACAACCTGCACATCAATGTGGCGGGGTGTCAGGAACTCATTTACCGAAATCTGCATGGATGCACCTATTTTCTAGCCCTTACTTGGAGTAGAGCTCGACAATCAGGCTTTCGTTGATGTCGGCGGACAGATCACTGCGAGCAGGAACGTTCTTGAAAACGCCCGACTTCTTCTCAGTGTCTACTTCTACCCATTCTACGCGGCCACGTTGGGCACACAGATCGAGAGCTTGGACAATGCGAAGTTGGTTTTTTGCTTTCTCGCGAATCGCGACCACGTCACCAGCACGAACCTGGTAAGACGGCACGTTAACGGTTTGGCCGTTTACGCTGACGGATTTGTGCGATACCAGCTGACGGGATTCGGCACGAGTCGAACCAAAGCCCATACGGTATACAACGTTGTCCAGACGGCATTCGAGCAGTTGCAGCAGGTTTTCACCGGTTGCACCTTTCTTGCCAGCAGCTTCTTTGTAGTAGCCGCTGAACTGACGCTCGAGAACGCCGTAAATACGACGGACCTTCTGCTTTTCACGCAGTTGGGTGCCGTAATCGGACTGGCGACCGCGGCGTTGGCCGTGGATACCAGGTGCTGCTTCAATGTTGCACTTCGATTCGATCGCGCGCACGCCGCTCTTCAGGAAGAGATCGGTGCCTTCGCGACGAGCGAGTTTGCATTTTGGACCAATGTAACGAGCCATTCTTTACAATCTCCTGGATTACACGCGGCGCTTCTTCGGCGGACGGCACCCGTTGTGCGGGATTGGCGTCACGTCGGTGATGCTGGCGATCTTATAGCCACAGCCGTTCAAAGCACGGACAGCAGACTCACGACCTGGACCTGGACCTTTGACGTTAACGTCGAGGTTTTTCAGGCCGTATTCCAGCGCAGCTTGACCAGCACGTTCAGCAGCTACTTGAGCAGCGAACGGGGTGGACTTGCGGGAACCGCGGAAACCCGAACCACCAGAGGTAGCCCAAGATAGCGCGTTACCTTGACGGTCGGTGATGGTCACGATTGTGTTGTTAAAAGATGCATGGATGTGGGCGATGCCATCAACCAC
This sequence comes from Pseudomonas sp. UBT, assembly GCF_050915955.1. Taxonomy (NCBI): domain Bacteria; kingdom Pseudomonadati; phylum Pseudomonadota; class Gammaproteobacteria; order Pseudomonadales; family Pseudomonadaceae; genus Pseudomonas; species Pseudomonas sp. UBT. The sequence goes on from NZ_CP168079.1 coordinate 1,053,842, forward strand.
TGTCTTTTTAACTTTTTTACGAGGACGAGCAGCAGGTTTTGCCATGATTAATTTCCTGTCGATTCGCGTGGGCGATTACTTGCGGATCGGCTTACGCGGACCTTTACGGGTACGCGCGTTAGTCTTGGTACGCTGACCGCGTACTGGAAGACCACGACGATGACGCAGACCACGGTAGCAACCGAGGTCCATCAAACGCTTGATTTTCATGTTGATTTCGCGACGCAGGTCACCTTCAGTGGTGAACTTCGCCACTTCGCCACGCAACAGCTCAATCTGCTCGTCGCTCAGATCTTTGATCTTTGCGGCTGGGTTTACCCCAGTATCTGCGCAAATTTTCTGCGCAGTAGTGCGACCAACACCATAGATGTAGGTCAGCGAGATAACAGTGTGCTTGTTATCTGGAATGTTAACGCCTGCAATACGGGCCATTCAGTGGGACTCCAATTGACAGCTACCTACGCCCCGGAAGCCAAGAAATAGGGCGCGAGATAATATCGCTGTAATAACAAATAATCAACCCGGCAGCGCACTAGCTGCCGGGCTTCAAGCGGATCACACTCAGCCTTGGCGCTGTTTGTGACGCGGTTCCGCGCTGCAAATTACTCGAACAACACCTTCGCGGCGAATAATTTTGCAGTTACGGCACAGCTTTTTCACCGATGCACGAACTTTCATCACCAACTCCTCGAACCTTATGGGTACTCAGCGCAACATGCCGCTGCCGTAACCCTTCAGGTTGGCTTTCTTCATCAGGGATTCGTACTGGTGCGAAACGAGGTGCGATTGTACTTGGGACATGAAGTCCATCACAACCACGACCACGATCAGCAACGAGGTCCCGCCAAGGTAGAACGGAACGTTTGCTGCAACCACCAGGAACTGGGGCAACAAGCACACGGCCGTCATATATAGAGCACCGAACAGGGTCAAACGAGTCAGAACGCCATCAATGTAGCGTGCAGACTGCTCACCTGGACGGATGCCCGGAATAAAGGCACCGGACTTCTTCAGGTTTTCCGCTACGTCTTTCGGATTGAACATCAACGCCGTATAGAAGAAGCAGAAGAAAATAATCCCTGCACTAAACAGCAGAATATTCAACGGCTGACCAGGAGCGATCGACTGAGAGAGGTCCTGCAGCCAGCCCATATTTTCAGACTGACCAAACCAGGTACCCAACGAAGCCGGAAACAGCAAAATGCTGCTCGCGAAAATTGCCGGAATTACACCGGCCATATTCACTTTCAGCGGCAAGTGGCTGGTCTGCGCAGCAAAAACCTTGCGGCCCTGCTGACGCTTGGCGTAGTGAACAGCAATACGACGCTGACCACGCTCAATGAACACCACAAAACCGATAATCGCTACTGCCAGCAAACCGATGGCAACCAGAGCGAAGATGTTGATATCACCCTGACGTGCAGACTCGAAAGACTGCCCAATTGCTCTCGGAAGACCGGCGACGATACCTGCGAAAATCAACATCGAGATACCGTTACCAACACCACGTTCAGTAATCTGCTCACCCAGCCACATCATGAACATCGCACCAGCCACAAACGTGGATACTGCGACGAAATAGAAGCCAAAGTCACCAATGAACGCAACGCCCTGCCCCGCCAAGCCAACGGACATGCCGATAGCTTGAACCAGGGCGAGAACGACAGTGCCGTAGCGGGTGTACTGGCTAATCTTGCGACGGCCAGCTTCACCTTCCTTCTTCAACTGCTCCAGCTGCGGGCTGACGGCGGTCATCAGTTGCATGATGATCGATGCCGAAATGTACGGCATGATCCCCAGTGCAAAGATACTCATCCGTTCCAGCGCGCCGCCGGAAAACATGTTGAACAAGCTAAGAATGGTCCCCTCATTCTGTCGAAACAGGTCTGCGAGTCGGTCCGGGTTGATACCTGGAACCGGGATGTGTGCGCCTATTCGGTAGACGATAATCGCCAGGAACAGAAAACGCAGACGAGCCCAAAGTTCAGACATACCGCCTTTGCCGAGCGCTGAGAGAGCACCTTGCTTAGCCATTTATTCCTCGAACTTGCCGCCAGCTGCTTCGATAGCCGAACGCGCACCTTTGGTGGCGCCGATTCCCTTGCCGATAGTGACAGCGCGAGTCACTTCACCGGACAGCATGATTTTCACACGCTGTACGTTGACGTTGATCACGTTGGCATCTTTCAGGGTCTGCACAGTAACGATGTCGCCTTCCACTTTAGCCAGCTCGGACAGACGCACTTCTGCGCGATCCATGGCTTTCAGGGATACGAAACCGAACTTAGGCAGGCGACGATGCAGCGGCTGTTGACCGCCTTCAAAGCCAGGAGCGATGGTGCCACCGGAGCGGGAGGTTTGACCTTTGTGGCCACGGCCACCAGTCTTACCCAAACCGCTACCGATACCACGGCCCGGACGATGCTTTTCGCGACGGGAACCCGGCGCTGGACTCAGATCATTGAGTTTCATCGATTAACCCTCTACACGCAGCATGTAGTAAGCCTTGTTGATCATCCCGCGATTCTCGGGAGTATCCAGGACTTCTACAGTGTGACCGATGCGACGCAGACCCAAACCTTTAACGCACAGTTTGTGGTTAGGGATGCGGCCGGTCATGCTTTTGATCAGCGTTACTTTAACGGTAGCCATGATCAGAAGATCTCCTTGACAGTCAAGCCGCGCTTGGCAGCAATGGACTCAGGAGATTGCATAGCTTTCAAACCCTTGAAAGTGGCGTGAACCACGTTTACCGGGTTAGTCGAGCCGTAGCACTTGGCCAGAACGTTCTGAACGCCAGCAACTTCGAGGACAGCACGCATAGCGCCGCCAGCGATGATACCGGTACCTTCAGAAGCAGGCTGCATGTACACCTTCGAAGCGCCATGGGCAGACTTCATTGCGTACTGCAGCGTGGTGCCGTTCAGATCAACTTGGATCATGTTGCGACGAGCAGCTTCCATTGCCTTCTGGATCGCAGCAGGCACTTCACGTGACTTGCCACGGCCGAAGCCAACACGCCCTTTACCATCACCCACCACGGTCAACGCGGTGAAAGTGAAGATACGGCCGCCTTTAACGGTTTTGGCTACGCGGTTAACTTGAACCAGCTTCTCAATGTAGCCTTCGTCGCGCTTTTGGTCGTTATTTGACATAACTTAGAACTCCAGCCCAGCTTCACGAGCAGCATCAGCCAGCGCTTTCACGCGACCGTGGTACTTGAAGCCAGAGCGGTCGAAAGCCACTTGCGAGACGCCAGCGGCCTTAGCACGCGTAGCGACCAGCTGGCCAACCTTAGTGGCCGCGTCGATGTTGCCAGTGGCACCATCACGCAGTTCTTTATCCAAAGTCGAGGCGCTTGCCAGGACTTTGTTGCCGTCGGCCGAGATGACCTGGGCGTAGATGTGCTGCGACGAGCGGAACACGCAGAGACGCACGACTTCGAGTTCGTGCATTTTCAGGCGTGCTTTGCGAGCGCGACGCAGTCGAGTAACTTTTTTGTCGGTCATTTGCTATGCCCTACTTCTTCTTGGCTTCTTTACGACGGACGACTTCGTCCGCGTAGCGCACACCTTTGCCTTTGTACGGCTCTGGTGGACGGAAGTCGCGGATCTCAGCGGCCACCTGACCTACCAGCTGCTTATCAATACCCTTGATCAGGATATCGGTTTGGCTAGGGGTCTCAGCGGTGATGCCTTCCGGCAGTTCGTAATCCACTGGGTGCGAGAAGCCAAGGGCCAGGTTCAAAACCGTGCCTTTTGCTTGCGCTTTGTAACCAACACCGACCAGCTGGAGCTTACGCTCGAAGCCTTGGCTTACGCCTTGGACCATGTTGTTTACCAACGCACGCGTGGTACCGGCCATTGCGCGAGTTTGTTGATCGCCATTGCGAGCAGCGAAACGCAGCTCACCAGCTTCTTCAACGATCTCAACGGACGAATGGATATTCAGTTCAAGAGTGCCCTTGGCACCCTTCACCGAAAGCTGTTGGCCTGCGAATTTTACTTCGACACCGGCTGGCAGCTTAACGGGGTTCTTAGCGACGCGAGACATGCTTATCCCCCCTTAGAACACAGTGCAAAGAACTTCGCCGCCGACACCGGCAGCGCGCGCAGCACGATCCGTCATCACACCTTTGTTGGTGGAGACGATAGACACGCCCAGACCGCCACGAACTTTCGGCAGATCTTCGGCGGACTTGTACTGACGCAGGCCTGGACGGCTAACGCGCTTCACTTCCTCGATGACCGAACGGCCTTCGAAGTACTTCAGCTCGATGGACAGCAGTGGCTTGGTTTCGCTGCTGATCTGATAACCCGCAATGTAGCCTTCGTCTTTCAGGACTTTGGCAACAGCTACCTTCAACTTGGAAGATGGCATGCTTACGACGGACTTTTCAGCCATCTGGGCATTACGGATACGAGTTAGCATGTCCGCTAACGGGTCCTGCATACTCATGGGCTAGACGCTCCTAATACAAAAAAATTAGCCTTGCGGCTACATATGTCGCCGAGAATCTCCGAGCGTAAAACACACGGGCTCAGGCGAGCCGCGTATTTTAGACACACTCCAGAAATGAAACAAGCCCCAAAAGGGGCTTGTTCCAGATTCAAGGCCACCGGCGGTCAGTATCTTGCGATACCAACCGCCTGGACTCTGAAAGTACTTACCAGCTGGCTTTAACCAGACCTGGTACGTCACCACGCATTGCCGCTTCACGCAGTTTGTTACGGCCGAGGCCGAACTTGCGGTAAACGCCGTGTGGACGACCGGTCAGGCGGCAGCGGTTACGCATGCGCGAAGCGCTTGCGTCACGTGGCTGCTTCTGCAGAGCTACTGTAGCTTCCCAACGTGCTTCTGGACTTGCGTTCAGATCAACGATGATTGCTTTCAGTGCTGCACGCTTCTTGGCGTACTTGGCAACCGTGAGCTGACGCTTCAGCTCGCGGTTTTTCATGCTCATCTTGGCCATGGTCCTACTCCAATCAGTTGCGGAACGGGAATTTGAACGCACGCAGCAGAGCGCGGCCTTCATCATCGTTCTTGGCAGTGGTGGTCAGGGTGATGTCCAGACCGCGGAGAGCATCGATCTTGTCGTAGTCGATTTCCGGGAAGATGATCTGCTCTTTCACGCCCATGCTGTAGTTACCACGACCATCGAAGGACTTGGCATTCAGGCCGCGGAAGTCGCGGACCCGAGGCAGGGAGATCGACAGCAGACGATCCAGGAATTCGTACATACGCTCACGGCGCAGAGTCACTTTGACGCCGATCGGCCAACCTTCACGGACTTTAAAGCCAGCGATGGATTTCCGAGCGTAAGTCACAACGACTTTTTGACCGGTGATCTTTTCCAGGTCAGCAACAGCGTGTTCGATGACTTTTTTGTCGCCGACCGCTTCGCCCAGACCCATGTTCAGGGTGATTTTGGTAACGCGTGGAACTTCCATCACGTTCGAAAGCTTAAGTTCTTCCTTAAGCTTCGGTGCGATTTCTTTCCAGTAAATCTCTTTTAGTCGTGCCATGGTCTTCTACCTAGCAGTGTTCAAGCATCAACCGCTTTTTGGGTCGACTTGAAGACACGAATTTTCTTGCCATCTTCTACTTTGAAACCAACGCGGTCAGCCTTGTTGGTTTCGCCGTTGAAAATGGCGACGTTAGAAGCGTCCAGCGGAGCTTCTTTTTCGACGATACCGCCTTGTACGCCCGACATCGGGTTAGGCTTGGTATGACGCTTAACCAGGTTCAGACCGCCGATAACCAGACGGTTATTAGCGAGAACCTTAAGCACCTTACCGCGCTTACCTTTGTCTTTGCCGGCGATCACGATGATCTCGTCGTCACGACGAATCTTTTGCATGTCGGATCTCCTTACAGCACTTCTGGGGCGAGCGAGACGATCTTCATGAACTTCTCAGTACGAAGTTCACGGGTCACTGGCCCAAAGATACGGGTGCCGATCGGCTCTTGCTTGTTGTTCAGAAGAACAGCAGCGTTGCCATCAAAGCGGATAATGGAGCCATCTGCACGGCGTACGCCGTGACGAGTGCGGACTACAACAGCAGTCATCACTTGGCCTTTTTTCACTTTACCGCGAGGAATTGCTTCCTTCACGGTAACTTTGATGATGTCACCGATACCAGCGTAACGACGATGGGAGCCACCCAGCACCTTGATGCACATAACACGGCGAGCGCCGCTGTTATCGGCCACATCGAGCATGGATTGAGTCTGAATCATATAATTTCTCCGACCCCTAGTCCTTAGACTTCCACAGCGCGTTCGAGAACATCAACCAGTGCCCAAGACTTGGTCTTGGCCAGCGGACGAGTTTCACGAATAGTGACTTTGTCGCCGATGTGGCACTGGTTGGTTTCGTCGTGCGCGTGCAGCTTAGTCGAACGCTTAACATATTTACCGTAGATCGGGTGCTTAACGCGACGCTCGATCAAAACGGTGATGGTTTTGTCCATCTTGTCGCTGACAACACGGCCAGTCAGCGTACGGACAGTCTTTTCGGCTTCAGCCATGATCACTTACCTGCCTGCTGGTTGAGCACAGTCTTCACGCGAGCAATGTCACGCTTAACTTGCGAGAGCAGATGAGACTGCCCCAACTGGCCAGTTGCTTTCTGCATACGCAGATTGAACTGGTCGCGCAGCAGGCCGAGCAGTTGCTCGTTCAGCTGCTGTGCGGATTTTTCACGAAGTTCATTCGCTTTCATCACATCACCGTCCGTTTAACAAAGGCGGTGGCGAGCGGCAGCTTTGCAGCAGCCAGGGCAAAAGCCTCACGCGCCAGCTCTTCAGTTACACCCTCGATTTCATACAGGACTTTGCCTGGCTGAATCTGGGCTACCCAGTATTCCACGTTACCCTTACCTTTACCCATCCGAACTTCGAGGGGCTTTTTGGAAATCGGCTTGTCCGGGAATACACGGATCCAGATCTTGCCGCCACGTTTAACGTGACGGGTCAGAGCACGACGCGCTGACTCGATCTGACGAGCGGTGAGACGACCACGAGCTACAGACTTCAGCGCGAACTCGCCGAAGCTGACTTTGCTACCGCGCTGAGCCAGACCACGGTTGTGGCCTGTCATCTGCTTGCGGAACTTCGTACGCTTTGGTTGCAACATTTGGCGTACCCCTTACTTAGCAGCTTTTTTACGAGGCGCTGGTGCTTGTGGTTTCAGTTCTTCTTGGCGACCACCAATTACTTCGCCTTTGAAGATCCAAACCTTTACACCGATCACACCGTAAGTGGTGTGAGCTTCGTAGTTGGCATAGTCGATGTCGGCACGCAGGGTGTGCAGTGGCACACGACCTTCGCGATACCATTCAGTACGTGCGATTTCAGCACCGCCGAGACGACCGCTCACTTGGATTTTGATGCCTTTGGCACCAATGCGCATGGCGTTCTGTACGGCACGCTTCATAGCGCGACGGAACATTACGCGACGCTCCAGCTGCTGAGCTACGCTCTGCGCAACCAGCATACCGTCGAGCTCCGGCTTACGGATCTCTTCGATATTGATGTGCACAGGCACACCCATTTGCTTGGTCAGGTCCTGACGCAGTTTCTCAACATCTTCACCTTTCTTCCCGATAACGATACCTGGACGAGCGGTGTGGATGGTGATACGTGCAGTTTGCGCCGGACGATGGATATCGATACGGCTTACGGACGCGCTTTTTAGTTTGTCTTGGAGATACTCACGCACCTTCAGATCAGCGAACAAATAGTCCGCATAAGTCCGACCGTCTGCGTACCAGACGGAGGTGTGCTCCTTGACGATTCCCAGGCGAATGCCAATGGGATGTACTTTCTGACCCATCTCTTCGACTCCGTTACTTGTCAGCAACCTTGACAGTGATATGGCAAGACCGCTTGACGATGCGATCAGCACGGCCTTTGGCACGTGGCATGATGCGCTTCAGCGAACGCCCTTCGTTGACGAAAACGGTGCTGACCTTCAGGTCATCAACGTCTGCGCCTTCGTTATGCTCGGCGTTGGCTACGGCCGACTCCAGCACTTTCTTCATGATCTCGGCGGCTTTCTTACTGCTGAAAGCCAACAGGTTGAGCGCTTCGCCCACCTTCTTCCCGCGGATCTGGTCGGCGACCAAGCGGGCTTTCTGGGCGGAGATTCGAGCGCCCGACAACTTAGCGGCTACTTCCATTTCCTAACCCCTTAACGCTTGGCTTTCTTGTCTGCCACGTGCCCACGATAAGTGCGGGTACCGGCAAACTCGCCTAGTTTGTGGCCGACCATGTCTTCGTTAACGAGAACTGGGACGTGTTGACGACCGTTGTGTACTGCGATGGTCAGACCGACCATTTGTGGCAGGATCATCGAACGACGCGACCAGGTTTTCACCGGTTTGCGATCATTCTTTTCCGCCGCCACTTCGATCTTCTTCAGTAGGTGAAGATCAATAAAAGGACCTTTTTTCAGAGAACGTGGCACTGTCGTATCCCTCTATTTACTTGCGACGACGGACGATCATTTTGTCGGTACGCTTATTACCACGAGTCTTCGCGCCCTTAGTCGGGAAGCCCCATGGCGATACCGGATGACGACCACCAGAGGTACGACCTTCACCACCACCGTGTGGGTGGTCAACCGGGTTCATGGCAACACCACGAACGGTTGGGCGAACGCCACGCCAGCGTTTGGCACCAGCTTTACCCAGCGAACGCAGGCTGTGCTCGGAGTTCGAGACTTCACCCAGGGTCGCGCGGCATTCAGCCAGCACTTTACGCATCTCACCAGAACGCAGACGCAGGGTCACGTAGACACCTTCACGAGCGATCAGCTGAGCCGAAGCACCAGCGGAACGAGCGATTTGCGCGCCTTTACCTGGCTTCAATTCGATGCCGTGTACGGTGCTACCAACTGGAATGTTACGCAGTTGCAGAGCGTTGCCCGGCTTGATCGGTGCCAGAGCACCTGCGATCAGCTGGTCACCAGCACTCACGCCTTTAGGGGCGATGATGTAGCGACGCTCGCCATCTGCGTACAGCAGCAGAGCGATGTGAGCAGTACGGTTTGGATCGTATTCGATACGCTCGACAGTGGCAGCGATGCCATCTTTGTCGTTGCGACGGAAGTCGACCAGACGATAATGCTGTTTATGGCCACCACCAATGTGACGAGTGGTAATACGACCATTGTTGTTACGACCACCAGTCTTCGATTTCTTCTCGAGCAGCGGTGCGTGAGGAGCGCCTTTATGCAGCTCCTGGTTGACCACCTTGACCACAAAACGGCGGCCAGGGGAAGTCGGTTTGCATTTAACGATTGCCATGATGCACCCCTTCCTTACTCAGCACTGCTGCTGAAATCGAGATCTTGGCCTGGCTGAAGGGAGATAACTGCCTTCTTCCAGTCATTACGCTTGCCCAGACCGCGAGCAGTGCGCTTGCTCTTACCCAGAACATTCAGGGTAGTAACACGCTCAACTTTCACGCTGAACAGGCTTTCGACGGCCTTCTTGATTTCCAGCTTGGTTGCGTCAGTTGCAACCTTGAAAACGAACTGGCCTTTCTTGTCAGCCAGAACCGTAGCCTTTTCGGAAACGTGCGGGCCAAGCAGAACTTTAAATACGCGTTCCTGGTTCATCCCAGCAGCTCCTCGAATTTCTTCACGGCCGACACGGTGATCAACACCTTGTCGTATGCGATCAGACTAACTGGATCGGAACCTTGCACGTCACGTACATCAACGTGTGGCAGGTTGCGAGCAGCCAGGTACAGGTTCTGATCAACAGCTTCAGACACGATCAAGACGTCAGTCAGGCCCATGCCGTTCAGCTTGTTCAGCAGATCTTTGGTTTTCGGTGCTTCAACAGCGAAGTCCTGAACCACGACCAGACGATCAGTACGCACGAGTTCAGCAAGGATGGAGCGCAATGCTGCGCGGTACATCTTCTTGTTGAGCTTCTGAGTGTGATCCTGTGGACGAGCTGCGAAAGTGGTACCACCGCCACGCCAGATTGGGCTACGGATAGTACCGGCACGAGCGCGGCCAGTACCTTTCTGACGCCAAGGGCGCTTACCGCCACCACGAACGTCGGAACGGGTCTTTTGCTGCTTGCTACCTTGACGGCCGCCGGCCATGTAGGCCACGACTGCTTGGTGAACCAGCGTCTCGTTGAACTCGCCGCCAAACGTCAGTTCGGAAACTTCGATCGCTTGAGCGTCATTTACATTTAATTGCATGTCAGCTTCCCCTTAACCGCGAGCCTTGGCCGCTGGACGTACAACCAGGTTGCCGCCAGTAGCGCCAGGAACAGCACCCTTGACCAACAACAGATTGCGTTCAGCGTCGACGCGCACTACTTCGAGGGACTGCACGGTCACGCGCTCAGCGCCCATATGACCGGACATTTTTTTGCCCTTGAATACACGACCAGGAGTCTGGCACTGGCCAATAGAGCCCGGGACGCGGTGGGAAACGGAGTTACCGTGAGTGTTGTCTTGTCCACGGAAATTCCAACGCTTGATCGTACCCTGGAAGCCCTTACCTTTGGACTGACCGGTTACATCAACCAGTTGACCAGCAGCGAAGATTTCAGCGTTGATCAGATCGCCAGCCTGGTAGTCACCCTCTTCAAGACGGAACTCCATAACAGTGCGACCAGCTGCAACGTTTGCTTTAGCGAAGTGACCTGCTTGAGCAGCAGTCACGCGCGAAGCACGACGCTCGCCGACAGTGACTTGCACTGCACGATAGCCATCGGTCTCTTCAGTTTTGAACTGGGTGACGCGATTCGGTTCGATCTCAATGACCGTAACCGGAATGGAGACACCTTCTTCGGTGAAAATACGGGTCATACCGCATTTACGACCGACTACACCAATAGTCATGTTGTAAACCTCATGAGTGTACGGGGCTTTCACCCGCTATGGCCGCCCATTTCAGAGCGTTACACGACTAAGACCCAAGTCTTAGCCGAGGCTGATCTGTACTTCCACACCGGCCGCCAGATCAAGCTTCATAAGTGCATCAACGGTTTTATCCGTTGGCTGGACGATGTCCAGTACGCGCTTATGAGTACGGATCTCGTACTGGTCACGCGCGTCTTTGTTGACGTGCGGGGAGACCAGAACGGTGAACCGCTCTTTACGGGTAGGCAGTGGAATTGGACCACGCACTTGTGCACCAGTACGTTTCGCGGTTTCCACGATTTCCTGGGTGGATTGGTCGATCAGGCGATGGTCAAAAGCCTTCAACCTGATACGGATTTGCTGATTTTGCATTGGATTTCAGACTCCGGCTGCTATTCCCAGCGAGCGCAATACGCCCGTTAAAAGGAGGCGCAATTCTATAGACGGCCCAGATAGGTGTCAACCCAATAAAAAAGGCCCCCGCTGAGCGGGGGCCTTTTCAAAACATCAAGGCAATCTCAAAAGAGATAATTACTCGATGATTTTAGCTACAACGCCAGCACCAACGGTACGGCCGCCTTCGCGGATAGCGAAACGCAGACCGTCTTCCATTGCGATGGTTTTGATCAGGGTAACAACCATTTTGATGTTGTCGCCTGGCATAACCATTTCAACGCCTTCCGGCAGCTCGCAGTTACCAGTCACGTCAGTAGTACGGAAGTAGAACTGTGGACGGTAGCCTTTGAAGAACGGAGTGTGACGACCGCCTTCTTCTTTGCTCAGAACGTACACTTCAGCTTCGAACTTGGTGTGCGGCTTAACCGAACCTGGCTTAACCAGAACCTGGCCACGCTCAACGTCGTCACGCTTGGTACCACGCAGCAGAACGCCGCAGTTCTCGCCAGCACGACCTTCGTCGAGCAGCTTACGGAACATTTCAACACCGGTGCAGGTGGTGACAGTAGTGTCACGCAGACCAACGATTTCCAGTGGATCTTGAACCTTAACGATACCGCGCTCGATACGACCAGTCACAACAGTACCACGACCGGAGATCGAGAATACGTCTTCGATTGGCATCAGGAACGGCTTGTCGATAACACGAACTGGATCCGGGATGTAGCTGTCCAGAGTTTCAACCAGTTTACGAACGGACGTGGTGCCCATTTCGTTATCGTCTTTGCCTTCCAGAGCCATACGAGCAGAACCGATGATGATCGGAGTGTCGTCACCTGGGAAGTCGTAAGTGCTCAGCAGATCGCGCACTTCCATCTCAACCAGTTCCAGCAGCTCAGCGTCGTCTACCAGGTCAGCCTTGTTCAGGTAAACCACGATGTACGGAACGCCAACCTGACGGGACAGCAGGATGTGCTCACGGGTCTGTGGCATCGGACCATCAGCGGCCGAACAAACCAGAATCGCGCCGTCCATCTGGGCAGCACCGGTGATCATGTTCTTCACATAGTCAGCGTGACCTGGGCAGTCAACGTGAGCGTAGTGACGGATCAGCGAGTTGTATTCAACGTGCGCGGTGTTGATGGTGATACCACGAGCTTTTTCTTCTGGTGCGCTGTCGATTTTATCGAAATCAACGATTGCCGAACCGAATACTTCGGAGCAAACGCGAGTCAGAGCAGCAGTCAGAGTGGTTTTACCGTGGTCAACGTGACCGATGGTGCCAACGTTGACGTGCGGTAGGGAACGATCAAATTTTTCTTTAGCCACGACAATTAACTCCTTGCCTAAAGGACTGAATCAGCCTTGTTTTTTGGATACAGTTTCAGCGATGTGCGCCGGAGCTGTGTTGTATTTTTTGAATTCCATAGAGTAGCTTGCGCGACCCTGAGACATGGAGCGAACGTCGGTCGCATAACCGAACATCTCACCCAACGGAACCTCGGCGCGAATCACTTTGCCGGAAACCGTGTCTTCCATGCCCAAGATCATGCCGCGACGACGGTTAAGGTCGCCCATGACATCACCCATATAGTCTTCAGGTGTAACAACTTCTACCGCCATGATTGGCTCAAGCAACTCACCACCGCCCTTCTGGGCCAGTTGCTTGGTTGCCATGGAAGCAGCCACCTTAAACGCCATCTCGTTGGAGTCGACGTCGTGGTAAGAACCGTCAAAAACGGTTGCTTTCAGGCCGATCAGCGGATAGCCGGCAACAACACCGTTCTTCATCTGCTCTTCGATACCCTTCTGGATAGCAGGGATGTATTCCTTAGGAACCACACCACCTACTACTTCGTTCACGAATTGCAGACCTTCCTGACCTTCGTCAGCAGGAGCAAAACGGATCCAGCAGTGACCGAACTGACCACGACCGCCGGACTGACGAACGAACTTGCCTTCGATTTCACAGTTCTTCGTGATGCGCTCACGATAGGAAACCTGAGGCTTACCGATGTTGGCTTCGACGTTGAACTCACGGCGCATCCGGTCAACCAGGATGTCCAGGTGCAACTCGCCCATGCCGGAGATGATCGTTTGACCAGTCTCTTCATCAGTTTTGACGCGGAAAGATGGATCTTCCTGAGCAAGCTTGCCCAGAGCGATACCCATTTTTTCCTGGTCATCCTTGGTCTTAGGCTCTACGGCAACCGAAATAACCGGCTCCGGGAAGTCCATGCGAACCAGGATGATTGGCTTGTCAGCGTTGCACAAAGTCTCACCAGTGGTGACGTCCTTCATGCCGATCAAGGCCGCGATGTCACCAGCGCGTACTTCCTTGATCTCTTCACGGGCGTTTGCGTGCATTTGCACCATACGACCCACGCGCTCTTTTTTGCCTTTAACCGAGTTGATCACGCCGTCGCCGGAGTTCAACACGCCCGAGTAAACGCGGACGAAGGTCAAGGTACCCACGAATGGGTCAGTGGCAATTTTAAATGCCAGAGCGGAGAACGGTTCTGCGTCGTCTGCATGACGCTCCAGCTCGATAGTCTCGTCATCCGGGTCAGTACCCTTGATGGCAGGAATATCCACTGGTGCTGGCAGGTAGTCGATCACAGCATCGAGAACCAGGGGAACGCCCTTGTTCTTGAACGAGGAACCGCAAACAGCCAAGACGATCTCACCAGCGATAGTACGCTGACGCAGAGCGGCCTTGATTTCCACGTTGGTGAGTTCTTCACCTTCGAGGTACTTGTTCATCAGCTCTTCGTTGGCTTCGGCCGCAGCTTCAACCATGTTGTTGCGCCATTCGTCAGCCAGTTCCTGCAATTCAGCAGGGATAGGCTTGCGAACAGGAACCATACCCTTGTCAGCATCGTTCCAGTAAACAGCTTCCATGGTCAGCAGATCGATCTGGCCCTGGAAGTTGTCTTCGGAACCGATAGCCAACTGGATTGGCACCGGGGTGTGACCCAGGCGCTGCTTGATCTGACCGATCACGCGCAGGAAGTTAGCACCGGCACGGTCCATCTTGTTTACATAAACAAGACGTGGAACGCCGTATTTGTTGGCTTGACGCCATACGGTTTCCGACTGAGGCTCAACACCCGAGGTACCGCAGAACACAACGACAGCGCCGTCGAGTACGCGCAGGGAACGTTCAACTTCAATAGTGAAGTCTACGTGGCCCGGGGTATCGATTACGTTGAAGCGGTGCTCATCCTTGTACTGCTTCTCGGAACCTTTCCAGAAGGCGGTAATAGCAGCAGAAGTAATGGTAATACCACGCTCCTGCTCCTGAACCATCCAGTCTGTGGTCGCGGCGCCGTCATGCACCTCGCCCATCTTGTGACTTTTGCCGGTGTAAAACAGTACGCGCTCGGTGGTGGTGGTTTTACCAGCATCCACGTGAGCAACGATACCGATGTTACGGTAGCGGCTAATCGGAGTAGTACGAGCCATAAAGCCCTCGCAAAATTAGTGAAGCTAAGATTAGAAGCGGTAGTGCGAGAAAGCTTTGTTAGCTTCAGCCATACGGTGCACGTCTTCACGCTTCTTAACAGCAGCACCTTTACCTTCAGCAGCGTCCAACAGTTCGCCAGCCAAACGCAGAGCCATAGACTTCTCGCCGCGCTTACGGGCGAAGTCTACCAACCAGCGCATTGCCAGGGCGTTACGACGGGACGGACGAACTTCAACCGGAACCTGGTAAGTAGCACCGCCTACACGGCGCGACTTCACTTCGACCAGCGGAGCGATGGCGTCGAGAGCTTTCTCGAAGATTTCCAGGGGGTCGCTGTTCTTGCGTTCTTTAACCTTTTCCAGCGCGCCATAAACGATACGCTCGGCAACGGCTTTCTTGCCGCTTTCCATCACGTGGTTCATGAACTTGGCCAGAATTTGGCTTCCGTATTTTGGATCGTCAAGCACTTCGCGCTTGGCTGCTACGCGTCTTCTTGGCATGGATAAGCCCTCAAACGGTCTTCAGGTTCGCTCGGAATCGGTGCCCTTGCGGGACGCCTCCGACCTTACTCTTATCGACTCAGAAAATAAGATGATTCAGTTTTACAAAAAGCCGCTACTACTTAGGCTTCTTGGTACCGTACTTCGAACGACCCTGGTTACGACCTTTAACGCCGGAAGTATCCAAGGAGCCGCGTACGGTGTGGTAACGAACACCTGGCAAGTCTTTTACACGACCGCCGCGGATCAGTACCACGCTGTGCTCTTGCAGGTTGTGGCCTTCACCGCCGATGTACGAGGAAACCTCGAAACCATTGGTCAGACGCACACGGCATACTTTACGCAGTGCCGAGTTAGGTTTTTTCGGCGTAGTGGTATACACGCGAGTGCATACGCCACGACGTTGCGGGCAGTTCTGCAGCGCAGGCACGTCGGATTTCTCGACGATACGCTTACGCGGCTGACGTACCAGCTGGTTGATAGTTGCCATCTACTAGCTCCACTGTTGTCTTGCGACGCTATTGTCTTGCAAGAAAAGCAAAATGGCAGGAACGAATTCCCGCCAAATTTAGGGGTACAAGAGTCTAAAGAGGATCTTGCCCCCAGTCAAGGCAAGGCCCCGACCTCCCCTCTCGTCGAACCGGGGCAAACCTGCCTCGATCCGACGAATGGGGCTGCCAGGGCCCAGACTTATTTATCGCAGAACTCAGTTACCGCTTGAGTTCAGCGCTTCGGTCAGTGCAGCTTCCACTTCACTGGCGCTTACGCGCAGCGGCTTGTCAGCATCACGGCGGCGCTTGCGCTCGCTGTGGTAAGCCAAACCGGTACCCGCCGGGATCAGACGACCCACAACCACGTTTTCTTTCAGGCCGCGCAGGTAATCGCGCTTGCCGGTTACCGCTGCTTCGGTCAGTACGCGAGTGGTCTCCTGGAAGGAGGCCGCCGAGATGAACGACTCAGTGGACAACGACGCTTTGGTGATACCCAGCAACACACGAGTGAACTTGGAGACAAATTTGTCATCCGCGCCCAGACGTTCGTTTTCTACCAGTACGTGAGTCAGTTCCATCTGGTCGCCCTTGATGAAACTGGAATCGCCGGATTCAGCAATTTCAACTTTACGCAGCATCTGACGCAGGATGGTCTCGATGTGCTTATCGTTGATCTTAACGCCTTGCAGACGGTAAACGTCCTGGATCTCGTTAACGATGTACTTGGCCAGCGCACTCACACCCAGCAGACGCAGGATGTCGTGTGGATCGCTCGGACCGTCGGAGATAACTTCGCCGCGGTTTACCTGTTCGCCTTCGAAGACGTTCAGGTGACGCCACTTCGGAATCAGCTCTTCATACGGATCGCTACCGTCGTTCGGGGTAATGACCAGACGGCGCTTGCCTTTGGTCTCTTTACCGAACGCGATGGTACCGCTGACTTCAGCCAGAATCGACGCTTCTTTCGGACGACGAGCTTCGAACAAGTCGGCAACACGCGGCAGACCACCGGTGATGTCACGGGTCTTCGAAGTTTCTTGCGGGATACGAGCGATAACATCACCGATCGCGATCTTCGCACCATCCGCTACACCGACCAGGGCGTTGGCTGGCAGGAAGTACTGAGCGATTACGTCAGTGCCTGGCAGCAACAAGTCCTTGCCGTTGTCATCGACCATCTTCACGGCAGGACGGATGTCTTTACCGGCAGCTGGACGATCTTTCGCGTCGAGTACTTCAATGTTGGTCATACCGGTCAATTCGTCAGTCTGACGCTTGATCGTGATGCCTTCTTCCATGCCCACGTAGGTCACGGTACCTTTCATTTCGGTAACGATTGGGTGAGTGTGCGGATCCCACTTGGCCACGATTGCGCCAGCGTCGACCTTGTCACCTTCTTTAACCGAAATCACGGCACCGTACGGCAGCTTGTAACGCTCGCGTTCACGACCGTAGTCATCAGCGATTGCCAGCTCACCGGAACGGGACACAGCAACCAGGCAACCATCCACTCGCTCAACGTGCTTCAAGTTGTGCAGACGGACGGTACCGCCATTCTTCACCTGAACACTGTCAGCTGCGGAGGTCCGGCTTGCCGCACCACCAATGTGGAACGTACGCATGGTCAGCTGGGTACCCGGCTCACCGATGGACTGGGCAGCAATAACGCCGACCGCTTCACCGATGTTCACCTGGTGACCACGAGCCAAGTCACGGCCGTAGCACTTGGCGCAAATGCCGTAGCGGGTTTCGCAGCTGATCGGCGAGCGAACAATCACTTCGTCGATGCTGTTGAGTTCAATGAACTCGACCCACTTCTCGTCTACCAGTGTGCCGGCAGGAACGATAATTTCCTCGGTACCTGGCTTGAATACGTCACGGGCGATTACTCGACCCAGTACGCGCTCACCCAGCGGCTCTACAACGTCGCCGCCTTCGATGTGCGGAGTCATCAGCAGACCGTGTTCGGTGCCGCAGTCGACTTCAGTCACAACCAAGTCTTGCGCCACGTCTACCAGACGACGAGTCAGGTAACCGGAGTTAGCAGTTTTCAACGCGGTATCCGCAAGACCCTTACGAGCACCGTGAGTGGAGATGAAGTACTGAAGTACGCTCAAACCTTCACGGAAGTTCGCAGTAATCGGCGTTTCAATGATGGAACCGTCCGGCTTGGCCATCAGGCCACGCATACCGGCGAGCTGACGGATCTGCGCAGCAGAACCCCGTGCGCCCGAGTCGGCCATCATGTACATCGAGTTGAACGACTCTTGATCGACTTCTACGCCATGACGGTCGATAACCTTCTCTTTCGAGAGGTTAGCCATCATCGCCTTCGACACTTCGTCGTTGGCCTTGGACCAAAGGTCGATCACTTTGTTGTACTTCTCGCCCTGGGTTACCAGGCCGGAGGCGTACTGGCTTTCGATTTCTTTCACTTCATCAGTAGCAGCATTGATGATCTGGGCTTTTTCATCCGGGATAACGAAGTCGTTAACACCGATGGAAACGCCGGAAATGGTCGAGTATGCAAAGCCGGTGTACATCAACTGGTCAGCGAAGATCACAGTCTCTTTCAAACCAACCACGCGGTAGCACTGGTTGATCAGCTTGGAGATCGCCTTTTTCTTCATCGGCAAGTTGACGACGTCGTACGACAGACCTTTTGGCACAACCTGATACAGCAGCGCACGGCCGACAGTAGTGTCGACAATACGAGTGCCGCTCACGCTGCCGCCATCACGGTCGTTGACGGTTTCGTTGATCCGCACTTTGACCTTGGCATGCAGTGCGGCTTCGCCGGCACGGAACACACGGTCAACTTCTTGCAGGTCAGCGAACACACGACCTTCGCCCTTGGCGTTGATCGCTTCACGCGTCATGTAGTACAGACCCAATACAACGTCCTGCGACGGAACGATGATTGGCTCACCGTTGGCTGGCGACAGAATGTTGTTGGTCGACATCATCAACGCGCGCGCTTCCAACTGGGCTTCCAGTGTCAGCGGTACGTGCACGGCCATTTGGTCGCCGTCGAAGTCGGCGTTGTACGCAGCACAGACCAGAGGGTGCAGCTGGATAGCCTTACCTTCGATCAGTACCGGTTCAAACGCCTGGATACCCAGACGGTGAAGGGTCGGTGCACGGTTGAGGAGAACCGGGTGTTCGCGAATTACTTCAGCGAGAACGTCCCAAACCTCAGGCAGTTCGCGCTCGACCATTTTCTTGGCCGCTTTGATGGTAGTCGCGAGACCGCGCATTTCCAGCTTACCGAAGATGAACGGTTTGAACAGCTCGAGAGCCATCTTCTTAGGCAGACCGCACTGGTGCAGACGCAAGGTCGGGCCTACGGTAATTACCGAACGACCGGAGTAGTCAACACGCTTACCGAGCAAGTTCTGACGGAAACGACCTTGCTTACCCTTGATCATGTCAGCCAAGGATTTCAGAGGACGCTTGTTCGAACCAGTGATAGCGCGGCCACGACGACCGTTGTCGAGCAGAGCATCGACAGCTTCTTGCAACATACGCTTTTCGTTGCGCACGATGATGTCCGGTGCGGACAGATCGAGCAGACGCTTCAAGCGGTTGTTACGGTTGATCACGCGACGGTACAGGTCGTTGAGGTCGGAAGTCGCGAAGCGACCGCCATCCAACGGTACCAGCGGACGCAAGTCTGGCGGCAGAACCGGCAGAACGGTCAGCACCATCCACTCTGGCAAGTTGCCGGAACCTTGGAAGGCCTCCATCAACTTCAGACGCTTGGACAGCTTCTTGATCTTGGTTTCGGAGTTGGTTTGCGGAATTTCTTCACGCAGACGGCCAATCTCGTGTTCCAGGTCGATAGCGTGCAGCAGTTCGCGGACAGCTTCGGCACCCATGCGGGCATCAAAATCGTCGCCGAACTCTTCCAGCGCTTCGAAGTACTGCTCGTCGTTCAGCAGCTGACCTTTTTCAAGGGTGGTCATGCCTGGATCGATAACGACATAGCTCTCGAAGTAGAGAACGCGTTCGATATCACGCAGGGTCATGTCCATCAGCAAGCCGATACGGGACGGCAGCGATTTCAGGAACCAGATGTGGGCAACCGGCGAAGCCAGTTCGATGTGCGCCATGCGCTCACGACGAACTTTAGCCAGCGCAACTTCAACGCCGCACTTCTCGCAGATCACACCACGGTGCTTCAAGCGCTTGTACTTACCGCACAGGCACTCGTAATCCTTTACCGGGCCAAAGATCTTGGCGCAGAACAGGCCGTCACGCTCAGGTTTGAACGTACGGTAGTTGATGGTTTCCGGCTTTTTAACTTCACCGAACGACCACGAACGGATCATCTCAGGCGATGCCAATCCAATACGGATGGCGTCGAACTCTTCGACTTGACCCTGGTTTTTCAGCAAATTCAGTAGGTCTTTCAAGGCCTTTCCTCCTGGCGGAGCAGAGAGCGGGCTAAACAGCCCCGCTCTCGATTCGCGTCACGTGTTATTCGGTTTCCAGATCGATATCGATGCCGAGGGAACGAATTTCTTTGATCAACACGTTGAAGGACTCGGGCATGCCCGGCTCCATACGGTGATCGCCGTCCACGATGTTTTTGTACATCTTGGTCCGACCGTTCACATCGTCCGACTTCACTGTGAGCATTTCTTGCAGAGTGTAAGCAGCACCGTATGCTTCCAGTGCCCAGACCTCCATCTCCCCGAAACGCTGACCACCGAACTGAGCCTTACCACCCAGCGGCTGCTGGGTAACCAGGCTGTACGAACCGGTAGAACGAGCGTGCATCTTGTCGTCTACCAAGTGGTTCAGCTTCAGCATGTACATGTAGCCAACAGTAACCGGGCGCTCAAACTTGTTGCCGGTACGGCCGTCGAACAGCTGCATCTGGCCGCTTTCTGGCAGGTCTGCCAGTTTCAGCATGGCCTTGATTTCGCTTTCCTTGGCACCGTCGAACACCGGGGTAGCCATTGGAACGCCGCCGCGCAGGTTCTTCGCCAGATCCAGGATTTCCTGGTCAGTGAAGGTGTCCAGCTCTTCGTTGCGACCGCCGATCTCGTTGTAGATCTCGTGCAGGAACTTGCGCAGGTCAGCAACCTTGCGCTGCTCTTCGATCATACGGTTGATCTTCTCGCCCAGACCTTTGGCCGCGAGGCCCAGGTGGGTTTCAAGGATCTGACCAACGTTCATACGCGAAGGTACGCCCAACGGGTTGAGGACGACGTCGACCGGGGTGCCATTGGCATCGTGCGGCATGTCTTCAACCGGCATGATCACGGAGACCACACCTTTGTTACCGTGACGACCGGCCATCTTGTCGCCCGGCTGGATGCGACGACGGATTGCCAGGTAAACCTTGACGATTTTCAGCACGCCTGGAGCCAGGTCATCGCCCTGCTGCAGTTTGCGCTTCTTGTCTTCGAACTTGTCGTCCAGCAGACGGCGACGATCAACGATGTAGGCCTGGGCCTTCTCGAGCTGCTCGTTCAGAGCATCTTCAGCCATGCGCAGTTTGAACCACTGGCCGTGCTCAAGACCGTCGAGGATCTCGTCGGTGATGTCCTGACCTTTCTTCAGACCTGCGCCGCCTTCAGCCTTGTGGCCTACCAGAGCGGAACGCAGACGTTCGAAGGTCGCGCCTTCAACGATACGGAACTCTTCGTTCAGGTCCTTGCGGATCTCGTCGAGTTGAGTCTTCTCGATGGACAGTGCACGAGCATCACGCTCAACGCCGTCACGGGTGAAGACCTGTACGTCGATGACAGTACCCTTGGTACCGGTAGGTACGCGAAGGGAAGTGTCTTTAACGTCGCTGGCTTTTTCACCGAAGATGGCACGCAACAGCTTCTCTTCCGGAGTCAGTTGGGTCTCGCCTTTCGGAGTGACCTTACCCACCAGGATGTCGCCTGCGCCAACTTCAGCACCTACGTAAACGATACCGGCTTCGTCCAGCTTGTTCAGTGCAGCTTCACCCACGTTCGGGATGTCTGCAGTGATTTCCTCTGGCCCAAGCTTGGTGTCACGCGCCACACAGGTCAGTTCCTGAATGTGGATCGTGGTGAAACGATCTTCCTGAACCACACGCTCAGAGAGACAGATGGAGTCTTCGAAGTTGTAACCGTTCCAGGCCATGAACGCGATGCGCATGTTCTGACCCAGTGCCAGCTCACCCATATCGGTGGAAGGACCGTCTGCCATGATGTCGCTACGCTGAACGCGATCACCCTTGCTCACCAGCGGACGCTGGTTGATGCAGGTGTTCTGGTTCGAGCGGGTGTATTTGGTCAGGTTGTAGATGTCGACACCGGCTTCGCCAGTTTCAACTTCGTCATCGGCAACACGAACCACGATACGGCTGGCATCAACAGAGTCGATCACGCCGCCACGACGAGCCACGACGCAAACGCCGGAGTCACGGGCTACGTTACGCTCCATGCCAGTACCTACCAGCGGCTTGTCAGCGCGCAGGGTGGGTACAGCTTGACGCTGCATGTTGGAACCCATCAACGCACGGTTGGCGTCATCGTGTTCCAGGAACGGGATCAGCGACGCTGCAACCGAAACTACCTGCTTCGGCGATACGTCCATCAAGGTGACGTCTTCCGGCGCCTTGACGGTGAACTCGTTCAAGTGACGAACAGCTACCAGCTCGTCGATCAGCATTTTCTTGTCGTTCATCGTGGCCGAAGCCTGAGCGATCACGTGATCAGCTTCTTCGATGGCGGACAGGAACACGATCTCGTCGGTGACCAGTGCGTCTTTCACCACACGGTACGGGCTCTCAAGGAAGCCGTACTGGTTGGTGCGCGCATAAGCGGCCAGGGAGTTGATCAGGCCGATGTTCGGACCTTCCGGCGTTTCAATCGGGCATACACGACCGTAGTGAGTCGGGTGTACGTCACGAACTTCAAAGCCTGCGCGCTCACGCGTCAGACCGCCCGGGCCCAGTGCGGAAACACGGCGCTTGTGGGTGATCTCGGAGAGCGGGTTGTTCTGGTCCATGAACTGCGAGAGCTGGCTGGAACCGAAGAACTCTTTCACCGCGGCAGCCACTGGCTTGGCGTTGATCAAGTCTTGCGGCATCAGGCCTTCGCTTTCAGCCATCGACAGACGCTCTTTGACCGCACGCTCAACACGCACCAGGCCAACGCGGAACTGGTTCTCGGCCATTTCGCCTACGCAGCGAACACGACGGTTACCCAGGTGGTCGATGTCATCGACGATGCCTTTACCGTTACGGATGTCGACCAGGGTCTTCAGTACCGCGACGATATCTTCCTTGCACAGCACGCCCGAACCTTCGATCTCGGTACGACCGATACGACGGTTGAACTTCATCCGGCCGACCGCAGACAGGTCATAGCGCTCAGGGCTGAAGAACAGGTTGTTGAACAGGGTCTCGGCAGCGTCTTTGGTTGGTGGCTCACCAGGACGCATCATGCGATAGATCTCGACCAGCGCTTCCAATTGGTTGCTGGTGGAGTCGATCTTCAGTGTGTCGGAGATGAACGGACCGCAGTCGATGTCGTTGGTGTACAGGGTCTCGATGCGAACAACCTGAGCCTTGGCGATTTTTGCCAGGATCTCGGTGTTCAGCTCGGTGTTGCACTCAGCCAGGATTTCGCCTGTAGCTGGGTGAACGATGACCTTGGCAGTGGTGCGACCCAGGACGTAGTCCAGAGGCACGTCCAGCGACTTGATACCGGCTTTTTCGATCTGGTTGATGTGGCGCGCGGTAATACGGCGGCCGGCTTCAACGATGACCTTGCCATTTTCATCCTGGATATCCAGGACGGCAATTTCACCACGCAGACGCGAAGCAATCAGTTCCAGGCTGAGGGTTTCATCCTTCAGACTGAATACGTTGGTGGTGTAGAAAGCATCCAGCACTTGCTCAGTGGTATAGCCGAGCGCGCGCAGCAGTACCGAGGCCGGCAGCTTACGACGACGGTCGATACGCACGAACACGCAGTCTTTCGGGTCGAACTCGAAGTCCAACCACGAGCCGCGGTACGGAATGATCCGCGCGGAGTACAGGAGCTTACCGGAGCTGTGCGTCTTGCCGCGGTCGTGGTCGAAGAACACGCCCGGGGAACGGTGCAGCTGGGAAACGATAACGCGCTCGGTACCGTTGATAACGAAGGTACCGTTTTCAGTCATCAATGGGATTTCGCCCATATAGACTTCTTGCTCTTTGATGTCCTTGATCGCTTTGTTCGACGATTCTTTGTCGAAAATGATCAGACGGACTTTTACCCGCAAAGGTACGGCGTACGTAACACCGCGCAACACGCATTCTTTGACATCAAATGCCGGTTCGCCCAGGCGATAACCCACGTACTCCAGCGCAGCATTGCCGGAGTAGCTGATGATCGGGAAAACGGATTTGAAGGCCGCATGCAGGCCCACGTCGCGGAACTGATCTTTAGTCGCTCCCGCTTGCAAGAATTCACGATACGAATCCAGCTGGATAGCCAGAAGGTACGGGACATCCATGACGTCCGGCAACTTGCTAAAGTCCTTGCGGATACGTTTTTTCTCAGTATATGAGTAAGCCATCAGCGTTCCCCAGCTTGGTCACCTGCTTGTTTGGCCCCTCCCGACGGGAGCAGCCAGAAAATCTCGCAAACCCCATGGTTTGCACCACCGCATCGGGTGGCTACAGCGCGTTAATGGCGGCGACCGAGTCGACAGCCAAGAACGGAAAAAGGCCGGTGGCAAGAGCCACCAGCCATCAGCCTTCAGCTTAACGCTTGGGCTGGAGACGCAAGGTCGATGCTTACTTCAGCTCGACTTTAGCGCCTGCTTCTTCCAGCACTGCTTTGGCTTTGTCAGCGGCGTCTTTCGACACTGCTTCCAGAACCTGGGCAGGAGCGCCGTCAACTACAGCCTTGGCTTCTTTCAGGCCCAGACCGGTCAGTTCACGTACTGCCTTGATCACGTTTACTTTCTTCTCGCCAGCTTCCAGCAGCATGACGTTGAATTCGGTTTGCTCTTCAGCAACAACTGCGGCAGCAGCTGGGCCAGCAGAAGCAGCTGCAGCGGAAACGCCGAATTTTTCTTCGAAAGCTTTGATCAGCTCAACAACCTGCAGAACCGACATTTCAGCTACGGCGTTGAGGATATCGTCTTGGGAGATAGACATTGCTGTATTTCCTGAATTGGGGGACGGCCTACGCGGCCATCGAAATAAACAAAAATACGCGAAAGAAGTCGCTCAGCCTTAGGCTGCGGCAGCTTCTTTTTGCTCGCGAACTGCGGCCAGAGTACGAGCCAACTTGCTGGTAGCGCCTTGAATCACGCTCATCAGCTGAGAAATAGCTTCGTTACGGGTCGGCAGTGTTGCCAGTACGTCGATTTGGTTAGCTGCGAGGAACTTGCCCTCGAACGCAGCTGCCTTGATCTCGAACTTATCCTGACTCTTGGCGAATTCCTTGAACAAACGGGCAGCAGCACCCGGATGATCTTTGGAGAACGCGATCAGAGTCGGGCCAGTGAACACGTCGTTGAGGACACTGTATTCAGTGTCAGCAACAGCGCGCTTGAGCAGGGTATTACGTACAACACGTACGTATACGCCAGCTTCACGAGCCTCTTTACGGAGTCCGGTCATAGCGCTTACTGTCACACCACGGGCATCAGCCACGACAGCGGACAGAGCAGCTTTGGCAGCCTCGTTGACTTCAGCGACGATGGCCTTCTTGTCTTCGAGATTAATTGCCACGGGTTTAACTCCTGCTTGTTACCGTTTCATCTGGCCGAAGCCGGATGTCGTTTTGGTGTCTGATTCGGTAAGGAACCGGGAGCACCATCTGCGTAGGCTTGAGGTTTAAGGCTTGCGCCGCCTACGGTCTTGGATAGCCCCCGCCAGGCAGGGACCCCAATTTTTTCAGTTGCCGCGATCTCTCGCGACAACTTGTGTCTTATACGTCCAGCGAGCCTTGGTCGATGACCAGACCTGGGCCCATAGTGGTGCTCAGGGTAACGCGCTTAACGTAGATACCTTTCGAGGAAGCTGGCTTGATACGCTTAAGATCAGCGATCAGGGCTTCAACGTTTTCCTTCAGCTTGACGGCGTCGAAGCCGACTTTGCCAACGGAGGTGTGAATGATGCCGTTTTTGTCGGTGCGATAACGAACCTGACCAGCCTTGGCGTTTTTAACCGCGGTAGCTACGTCTGGCGTTACGGTGCCGACTTTAGGGTTAGGCATCAGACCACGTGGACCGAGGATCTGGCCCAGCTGACCTACAACGCGCATTGCATCCGGGGAAGCAATAACTACGTCGTAGTTCAGGTCGCCGCCTTTCATTTCGGCAGCCAGGTCGTCCATACCAACGCGATCGGCGCCGGCGGCCAGAGCAGCTTCAGCTGCTGGGCCTTGGGTGAAGACAGCAACACGTACAGTCTTGCCAGTACCGTGTGGCAGCACAGTAGCGCTACGAACGACCTGGTCGGATTTACGTGGGTCAACACCCAGGTTTACAGCAACGTCAACGGACTCGCTGAACTTGACAGTCGACAGCTCAGTCAGCAGGGCAGCAGCGTCTACAAAGTTGTAGGCCTTGCCTGCTTCGATTTTGCCGGCGATAGCCTTTTGGCGCTTGGTCAGCTTAGCCATTACACACCCTCCACGTTAAGGCCCATGCTACGAGCAGAACCGGCGATGGTACGCACGGCTGCATCCATATCAGCTGCAGTCAGATCCGCGTTTTTGGTTTTCGCGATTTCTTCCAGCTGAGCACGAGTTACGGTGCCAACCTTAACGGTGTTAGGACGAGCGGAACCGCTAGTCAGACCTGCAGCCTTCTTCAACAAAACCGAAGCCGGGGTCGACTTGGTTTCGAAAGTGAAGCTACGGTCGCTGTATACAGTGATGATCACTGGAGTCGGCAGACCTGGCTCAATACCCTGAGTACGGGCGTTGAAGGCCTTGCAGAATTCCATGATGTTCACGCCGTGCTGACCCAGAGCCGGGCCGACAGGTGGACTAGGGTTGGCCTGAGCGGCCTTCACTTGCAGCTTGATGTAAGCGGTAATCTTCTTGGCCATGAGGCACTCCAATTACGGGTTCAAACGCCTCGAAAGGCTCCCCGGTTACTTGCGCGTTTATCCCAGTGACGACAAAACCCCACAGCCTAAGGCTGCGGGGTTGGGATGCTTGCTCAGCTAGACCTTCTCGACCTGGCTGAACTCCAACTCTACCGGAGTAGAGCGACCGAAAATGAGCACTGCCACTTGGATCCGGCTCTTTTCGTAGTTAACTTCTTCGACGGTGCCGTTGAAATCAGCAAACGGACCATCTGTGACACGAACAACCTCACCCGGCTCGAACAACGTCTTCGGCTTAGGCTTGTCGCTACCATCAGCAACACGACGCAGAATTGCTTCCGCCTCTTTGTCAGTGATAGGAGCAGGCTTATCGGCAGTACCGCCAATGAAACCCATGACACGAGGAGTGTCCTTGACTAAGTGCCAAGTACCTTCATTCATGTCCATCTGAACCAGCACGTAGCCAGGGAAGAACTTGCGTTCGCTTTTGCGCTTCTGACCATTCCGCATTTCAACCACTTCTTCAGTGGGAACCAGAATTTCGCCGAAGCCATCTTCCATGCCTGCCAGCTTTACGCGCTCTAGCAAAGAGCGCATAACATGCTTCTCGTAACCCGAGTAAGCATGCACAACGTACCAACGCTTAGCCACGGGACACCCTTAGCCAACAATCAAGGAAACAAGCCAGCCGAGCAGGGAATCAAGCCCCCACAACAGCAACGCCATAACCAGAACAACAGCCACAACGATCAACGTGGTCTGCGTGGTTTCTTGGCGAGTCGGCCAAACGACTTTACGGATTTCGGTGCGAGCTTCCTTTACCAGGACCGCGAAAGACTTGCCTTTGGCAGTCTGCAGGCCTACAAAGGCAGCTACAGCAGCAAGGGCCAGCAAAGCGAGCACACGGTACAGGATCGGCGAAGCAGAATAATACTGATTGCCAACAACGCCTACGACCACCAACGCGACTACGGCGAGCCACTTGACGAGATCGAAACGAGAGCTTTGAGCTTCAGCCTTAGGAGTCATCTATGAAGATCCTGTGAAAAGAAAGCCAGATACACCACGTGGATCTGGCAGGTCAGGAGGGAATCGAACCCCCAACCTACGGTTTTGGAGACCGTCGCTCTGCCAATTGAGCTACTGACCTAAAACAAAATCAGGCCGACCATTATGCAGGCCTGAAAAAGACATTACAACAACCAACCCCAACAGACTTGAAATCACCTGACGATAAAGCCAGATACAACACTATCAAGCCGAGGCAGCTGTTAAAACAAAGGCAGATATTTTCATATCTGCCTTGTTATATGGAGCTCTTGAGCGGATTTGAACCGCTGACCTCACCCTTACCAAGGGTGTGCTCTACCAACTGAGCTACAAGAGCAAAACACCGTGCACAACCTGCAAACTTGGAGCGGGTAGCGGGAATCGAACCCGCATCATCAGCTTGGAAGGCTGAGGTTCTACCACTAAACTATACCCGCGGAGCTTGCAGCTCACGCTAAAAATGGTGGAGGGGGAAGGATTCGAACCTTCGAAGTCGTAGACGTCAGATTTACAGTCTGATCCCTTTGGCCGCTCGGGAACCCCTCCTAAGCGAGCCGGCATTCTACATCACGCCGGCCTTCTGTCAAGCATTTTCTCATTAAAAATATGAGGTTAGCTGCGTTGACCTTCGCTTCACGCTGTAGACCGTAAAGGTCTTCACTGCGAAGCGGGCGCCATTCTATGCAAACTATTCGACAGTTGCAACGCCTTCGCACAACATTATTTTATGTTTTAACTCATTGAATTCCTTAGCAAGGTTTTCAAACGGCAGATCGTCAGCCAGGCGCCTGCTTTCCGGGGCTACACGGAGCCAGTAGCCGGATGCCTCAGCAGTATTGAGCAATTGCACCTTGACCTTTATATCCAGGCTTGTAAGGCGCTGCTCCATCGACTGCGCCTGCCTCTGATCAGTAAAACCACCTATGTATAAGCAGGTATTTTGTGCGTCTGGGGCCTTTACTCGATCACGCCGAACCATTGGATCAGAAGACTCACTTAACAGGCGAATATCCTGCTGAGAGCCCTTATAGAGACTCAGGGGCGTTACGTCCTTAGCGCGCAACGGCGCTTCTTGTTGATGCCAAATGTAATAGAAGGCATTGAGAACGAGCAAAAGCAAAAACAGCCAACGCATAAATACCTCAGGACAAAGGGCACGCCATCGCCAGACCAACAAAAACCAGATCCGGAACATGGCGAGCCTGCGGCACAGCATCCGAGACCAGGTCAGCATCCCCACCCGTTAGAAAAACCGTGAAATTATCGCCCCAATAGCTTTGAGCCAGCTCAAGCTGAGTCAATACAAACCCCCTGAGCATTAGCGTACAACCTCGCTCAACCGCCTCCACAGTCGTTCGACCGGGTGAGAGGCGCTCCACAGCTTGCTCGGCCGCAACGTCGTCGTAGCGAATCTTGCGAGTGTGGGTTCGCAGTTGACTGCGCATGAGGGGCATCCCTGGACATATAAAGCCGCCAAGGTGCTCACCGTCAGCAGCAATGAAATCTGCAGTCGCCGCAGTACCAAAGTCGAGCACCAGACAGGCCCCTGACGCTAACTTGAACCCCCCCAGCATTGCCAACCAACGATCAAGCCCAAGACGCTCATACTCTTCGTAGCCATTACGAACGCCAGCCATTTCTCGCGCCGGGGCAGCACAGGAGACGACAACACCAAAAGCCCCCTGCAACGCCTCAACCAACTGCCCAGTCTCCTGCGAAGCACGAACACTCACCAAACGGCAACGCGTCAGAGACAGCCCTGGTATCGCTACCAGACTCTCAATCAATGCGAGATCCGAACCGACAATACCTTCGGAAGATACCCCAGCCATGTGCGAATCGAGTACACGCCATTTGATAAAGCTATTCCCACAGTCGAGCTCAAGAATCATCACGCAACCTCAGGCTTAACTCACCACCGCTGTATATTTTCTCGACACCATCGACATTCAAGCGCAGCGCGCCTTGGTGGTCGATCCCTAGCACAATCCCATCAATCTGGTTAACGCCCGCAATGAGGGATACGGCCCGTCCCTGCCACAAATGATTTTGCTCCCACTCTTCTTGGAGCGCAGTAAAGCCGAAAGCTTTATGTCGCTGCAGATAACTTTGCAATTGCAGCCCCAGCCGTGCAACCAGGTCATTGCGATCGACAGTAGAACCTGTTTCCAGCTGTGCTGAAGTCCACTGCTGATCGACCTCCGCAGCCTTTTGCATGTTTACGTTGATACCTATTCCAAGGACAACGTGGCAGATGTCTGCAGGATCTCCTACCAATTCAAGCAAGATACCGGCAATTTTTTTGTGCCCCACCAGGACATCGTTTGGCCACTTCAACGCCGCGCCTTTCACACCCAGCTCGCGGAGGCACTGCATGACCGCCAAGCCGACAACAAGACTGAGCCCCTCTAACTGCCGCAGCCCGCCGTCAATGCGCAAGACAAGGCTGTAATACACATTCTGAGCAAACGGGCTAACCCACTTACGGCCTCGCCTACCCCTTCCTGCAGTTTGCTGCTCTGCAAGCACCAGAAATGGCGCCATGCAGCCTGCGTCGACAAGCCGCAAGGCTTCGGCATTAGTGGAGTCAATGGAGTCAGAGATGTAAACGGGCCACACCAAAGAAGCAGCATTCGCTTCAATTTCTTTAGCGCTCAAGAAAACCAACGGGGACGCAAGCTGATACCCCTTGCCACGGACTTTATGAATGGGCAGGTTCAATTCAGACTCAAGATGCTGGAGCTGCTTCCAAACAGCACTGCGACTGACGCCCAAGGCAGCACCCAGCGCTTCTCCAGAGTGGAATCGGCCATCTTTCAGAAGTTCTAACAACGTCAGCATGCAAGTATCGCCTCACAATGAGGCACGCATGATAGCCATGCATAAGGCCATTGCATAGAAAGGACGGGGTTTAGCACTGTAGGCGGCTGCAATAAGCCCCTTTGCACTTTTCGACCGTCCAAAACAAAACCCCTGTCTGCGTTAGCAAACAGGGGTTCTGGAATTTAATCTTGACGATGACCTACTCTCACATGGGGAAACCCCACACTACCATCGGCGATGCATCGTTTCACTGCTGAGTTCGGGATGGGATCAGGTGGTTCCAATGCTCTATGGTCGTCAAGAAATTCGGGTACTGAGTCGTGGCCAGCTGGCCTCGCTTCAGCAAATTGGGTATGTGACAGCTTTCGGTGTTTTGTGAGATTCGAACTTTCGGTTCTATCGTCTTCACACACCGCAATCTGGTCTCTTTCGCTTTACAGCTCGGAGCATGCAAATTGCTTGGGTGTTATATGGTCAAGCCTCACGGGCAATTAGTATTGGTTAGCTCAACGCCTCACAGCGCTTACACACCCAACCTATCAACGTCGTAGTCTTCGACGGCCCTTCAGGGGACTCAAGGTCCCAGTGAGATCTCATCTTGAGGCTAGTTTCCCGCTTAGATGCTTTCAGCGGTTATCTATTCCGAACATAGCTACCCGGCAATGCCACTGGCGTGACAACCGGAACACCAGAGGTTCGTCCACTCCGGTCCTCTCGTACTAGGAGCAGCCCCTCTCAAATCTCAAACGTCCACGGCAGATAGGGACCGAACTGTCTCACGACGTTCTAAACCCAGCTCGCGTACCACTTTAAATGGCGAACAGCCATACCCTTGGGACCGGCTTCAGCCCCAGGATGTGATGAGCCGACATCGAGGTGCCAAACACCGCCGTCGATATGAACTCTTGGGCGGTATCAGCCTGTTATCCCCGGAGTACCTTTTATCCGTTGAGCGATGGCCCTTCCATACAGAACCACCGGATCACTAAGACCTACTTTCGTACCTGCTCGACGTGTCTGTCTCGCAGTCAAGCGCGCTTTTGCCTTTATACTCTACGACCGATTTCCGACCGGTCTGAGCGCACCTTCGTACTCCTCCGTTACTCTTTAGGAGGAGACCGCCCCAGTCAAACTACCCACCATACACTGTCCTCGATCCGGATAACGGACCTGAGTTAGAACCTCAAAGTTGCCAGGGTGGTATTTCAAGGTTGGCTCCACGCGAACTGGCGTCCACGCTTCAAAGCCTCCCACCTATCCTACACAAGCAAATTCAAAGTCCAGTGCAAAGCTATAGTAAAGGTTCACGGGGTCTTTCCGTCTAGCCGCGGATACACTGCATCTTCACAGCGATTTCAATTTCACTGAGTCTCGGGTGGAGACAGCGCCGCCATCGTTACGCCATTCGTGCAGGTCGGAACTTACCCGACAAGGAATTTCGCTACCTTAGGACCGTTATAGTTACGGCCGCCGTTTACCGGGGCTTCGATCAAGAGCTTCGCGTTAGCTAACCCCATCAATTAACCTTCCGGCACCGGGCAGGCGTCACACCCTATACGTCCACTTTCGTGTTTGCAGAGTGCTGTGTTTTTAATAAACAGTCGCAGCGGCCTGGTATCTTCGACCGGCATGAGCTTACGGAGCAAGTCCTTCACCCTCACCGGCGCACCTTCTCCCGAAGTTACGGTGCCATTTTGCCTAGTTCCTTCACCCGAGTTCTCTCAAGCGCCTTGGTATTCTCTACCCAACCACCTGTGTCGGTTTGGGGTACGGTTCCTGGTTACCTGAAGCTTAGAAGCTTTTCTTGGAAGCATGGCATCAACCACTTCGTCATCTAAAAGATGACTCGTCATCAGCTCTCGGCCTTAGAATCCCGGATTTACCTAAGATTCCAGCCTACCACCTTAAACTTGGACAACCAACGCCAAGCTGGCCTAGCCTTCTCCGTCCCTCCATCGCAATAACCAGAAGTACAGGAATATTAACCTGTTTTCCATCGACTACGCTTTTCAGCCTCGCCTTAGGGACCGACTAACCCTGCGTCGATTAACGTTGCGCAGGAAACCTTGGTCTTTCGGCGTGGGTGTTTTTCACACCCATTGTCGTTACTCATGTCAGCATTCGCACTTCTGATACCTCCAGCAAGCTTCTCAACTCACCTTCACAGGCTTACAGAACGCTCCTCTACCGCATCACTTACGTGATACCCGTAGCTTCGGTGTATGGTTTGAGCCCCGTTACATCTTCCGCGCAGGCCGACTCGACTAGTGAGCTATTACGCTTTCTTTAAAGGGTGGCTGCTTCTAAGCCAACCTCCTAGCTGTCTAAGCCTTCCCACATCGTTTCCCACTTAACCATAACTTTGGGACCTTAGCTGACGGTCTGGGTTGTTTCCCTTTTCACGACGGACGTTAGCACCCGCCGTGTGTCTCCCATGCTCGGCACTTGTAGGTATTCGGAGTTTGCATCGGTTTGGTAAGTCGGGATGACCCCCTAGCCGAAACAGTGCTCTACCCCCTACAGTGATACATGAGGCGCTACCTAAATAGCTTTCGAGGAGAACCAGCTATCTCCGAGCTTGATTAGCCTTTCACTCCGATCCACAGGTCATCCGCTAACTTTTCAACGGTAGTCGGTTCGGTCCTCCAGTTAGTGTTACCCAACCTTCAACCTGCCCATGGATAGATCGCCCGGTTTCGGGTCTATTCCCAGCGACTAGACGCCCTATTAAGACTCGCTTTCGCTACGCCTCCCCTATTCGGTTAAGCTCGCCACTGAAAATAAGTCGCTGACCCATTATACAAAAGGTACGCAGTCACCCAACAAAGTGGGCTCCCACTGCTTGTACGCATACGGTTTCAGGATCTATTTCACTCCCCTCTCCGGGGTTCTTTTCGCCTTTCCCTCACGGTACTAGTTCACTATCGGTCAGTCAGTAGTATTTAGCCTTGGAGGATGGTCCCCCCATATTCAGACAAAGTTTCTCGTGCTCCGTCCTACTCGATTTCATGACTAAGAGATTTTCGCGTACAGGGCTATCACCCACTATGGCCGCACTTTCCAGAGCGTTCCGCTAATCTCAAAGCCACTTAAGGGCTAGTCCCCGTTCGCTCGCCACTACTAAGGGAATCTCGGTTGATTTCTTTTCCTCAGGGTACTTAGATGTTTCAGTTCCCCTGGTTCGCTCCATACACCTATGTATTCAGTGTAAGGTAACCATCTTATGATGGCTGGGTTCCCCCATTCAGACATCTCCGGATCAAAGTCTGTTTGCCGACTCCCCGAAGCTTTTCGCAGGCTACCACGTCTTTCATCGCCTCTGACTGCCAAGGCATCCACCGTATGCGCTTCTTCACTTGACCATATAACCCCAAGCAATCTGGTTATACTGTGAAGACAACATTCGCCGAAAATTCGATAATACTCAATTACGAGTAACTCACAAATTTTACCTTAGCCTGATCCGTTACCAGTGAAAGTAACGTTCAGTCTATCTTTCTATCACATACCCAAATTTTTAAAGAACGATCTAATCAAAGACTAGAAATCAACATTCACCATCATAACGATGGAATGCTCATTTCTAAGCTTTCAAAACTTCAGAAGCAGTAGTGGTGGAGCCAAACGGGATCGAACCGTTGACCTCCTGCGTGCAAGGCAGGCGCTCTCCCAGCTGAGCTATGGCCCCGTATTTCTACAGGCGTTTCCCACACAAAATTGGTGGGTCTGGGCAGATTCGAACTGCCGACCTCACCCTTATCAGGGGTGCGCTCTAACCAACTGAGCTACAGACCCAATTTCGGGCTGCTTCTTATCGTCTTCTTCAATGAATCAAGCAATTCGTGTGGGAACTTATGGAGCAGCTGATGTCGTCGATTAAGGAGGTGATCCAGCCGCAGGTTCCCCTACG
Source organism: Pseudomonas sp. UBT (assembly GCF_050915955.1). Taxonomy (NCBI): domain Bacteria; kingdom Pseudomonadati; phylum Pseudomonadota; class Gammaproteobacteria; order Pseudomonadales; family Pseudomonadaceae; genus Pseudomonas; species Pseudomonas sp. UBT. Next base: position 1,088,414 of record NZ_CP168079.1, read on the forward strand.
GCTACCTTGTTACGACTTCACCCCAGTCATGAATCACACCGTGGTAACCGTCCTCCCGAAGGTTAGACTAGCTACTTCTGGTGCAACCCACTCCCATGGTGTGACGGGCGGTGTGTACAAGGCCCGGGAACGTATTCACCGCGACATTCTGATTCGCGATTACTAGCGATTCCGACTTCACGCAGTCGAGTTGCAGACTGCGATCCGGACTACGATCGGTTTTGTGGGATTAGCTCCACCTCGCGGCTTGGCAACCCTCTGTACCGACCATTGTAGCACGTGTGTAGCCCAGGCCGTAAGGGCCATGATGACTTGACGTCATCCCCACCTTCCTCCGGTTTGTCACCGGCAGTCTCCTTAGAGTGCCCACCATTACGTGCTGGTAACTAAGGACAAGGGTTGCGCTCGTTACGGGACTTAACCCAACATCTCACGACACGAGCTGACGACAGCCATGCAGCACCTGTCTCAATGTTCCCGAAGGCACCAATCTATCTCTAGAAAGTTCATTGGATGTCAAGGCCTGGTAAGGTTCTTCGCGTTGCTTCGAATTAAACCACATGCTCCACCGCTTGTGCGGGCCCCCGTCAATTCATTTGAGTTTTAACCTTGCGGCCGTACTCCCCAGGCGGTCAACTTAATGCGTTAGCTGCGCCACTAAGAGCTCAAGGCTCCCAACGGCTAGTTGACATCGTTTACGGCGTGGACTACCAGGGTATCTAATCCTGTTTGCTCCCCACGCTTTCGCACCTCAGTGTCAGTATTAGTCCAGGTGGTCGCCTTCGCCACTGGTGTTCCTTCCTATATCTACGCATTTCACCGCTACACAGGAAATTCCACCACCCTCTACCATACTCTAGTCAGTCAGTTTTGAATGCAGTTCCCAGGTTGAGCCCGGGGATTTCACATCCAACTTAACAAACCACCTACGCGCGCTTTACGCCCAGTAATTCCGATTAACGCTTGCACCCTCTGTATTACCGCGGCTGCTGGCACAGAGTTAGCCGGTGCTTATTCTGTCGGTAACGTCAAAACACTAACGTATTAGGTTAATGCCCTTCCTCCCAACTTAAAGTGCTTTACAATCCGAAGACCTTCTTCACACACGCGGCATGGCTGGATCAGGCTTTCGCCCATTGTCCAATATTCCCCACTGCTGCCTCCCGTAGGAGTCTGGACCGTGTCTCAGTTCCAGTGTGACTGATCATCCTCTCAGACCAGTTACGGATCGTCGCCTTGGTGAGCCATTACCTCACCAACTAGCTAATCCGACCTAGGCTCATCTGATAGCGCAAGGCCCGAAGGTCCCCTGCTTTCTCCCGTAGGACGTATGCGGTATTAGCGTCCGTTTCCGAACGTTATCCCCCACTACCAGGCAGATTCCTAGGCATTACTCACCCGTCCGCCGCTCTCAAGAGAAGCAAGCTTCTCTCTACCGCTCGACTTGCATGTGTTAGGCCTGCCGCCAGCGTTCAATCTGAGCCATGATCAAACTCTTCAGTTCAAACATCTTTGGGTTTTTAAGAAACCCTAAACTTGGCTCAGCAATCGTTGGTTACATCTTTGATTTCTCGCGGAGTAACTTGTGATGCTGATAATCTTGTTGACTATCAGTCTGACTCCACAAGCACCCACACGAATTGCTTGATTCAGTTGTTAAAGAGCGGTTGGTTAAGATCTTTCGTCTCAACCGAGGCGCGCATTCTACAGCAGCCTCATTTGCTGTCAAGTGATTATTTTCAGAAGTTTTCGAAGAATTCTTCAACAACTTCAACCACTTGCGCTTCCGATCTCTCGTTAGCGGGAGGCGAATTCTACAGCGTTACACGCTGCTGTCAACACCTCTTTTTCTCCGCTTTCGACCGAGAGGATCGAAACGTTAATAGAGCCAAACAACACTGCCCTACCAACTCCTTCTCGGCTTCGATGAACTGAAGCAACTCGCTGTCGAACTCCGCATAACTTCTTGTTTACCAAGGAGTTTTTCGTTTCGACTGCGCCGGAAGTGGGACGAATTATAGACTTCCAGAATTTGCCGTCAACACCTTTTTCATATTTCTGTCATATAGGTCAAAAAGGCCACAAAACGCAAAAGCCGGCCCCAAGGGGCCGGCTTTTCACTACAACGCCTTACAAACTAGGAAAGGCAAACTGCGAGGCTTCATGGCTGGCCCGTTGCGGCCAACGCTGGGTAATCGCCTTGCGCCGGGTATAGAAACGCACCCCATCGGGCCCATAGGCATGCAAGTCGCCAAACAACGACCGCTTCCAGCCACCAAAGCTGTGATACGCCACAGGCACCGGCAGCGGGACGTTAACACCGACCATACCCACTTCAATCTCGTCACAGAACAGGCGCGCCGCCTCCCCATCACGGGTGAAGATGCAGGTGCCATTGCCATACTCGTGATCATTGATCAGTTGCATCGCCGCTTCCAGGCTATCAACTCGCACCACACACAACACCGGCCCAAAGATCTCTTCTTTATAGATGCGCATCTCAGGGGTCACACGGTCAAACAGACTGCCGCCCAGGAAGAAGCCCTCTTCATGTCCGGCAACACTCAAGCCACGTCCGTCCACCACCAGCTCAGCACCCGCCGCCACACCGTCTTCTATATAGCCACTGACTTTGTCCCGCGCCTGGCCAGTCACCAATGGCCCCATATCCAGACCACACGAAGTGCCTGCACCGATCTTCAGTGCCTTGACCTGCGGCACCAGCTTGGCAATCAACGCATCCGCTACCTGGTCACCCACGCACACGGCCACCGAGATCGCCATACAGCGCTCACCGCAGGAACCATACGCCGCGCCCATCAAGGCGCTCACGGCGTTATCCAGATCCGCATCCGGCATCAGCACTGCGTGGTTCTTCGCCCCGCCCAGCGCCTGCACGCGTTTGCCGCGTTTGGTCGCTTCGGAGTAGATGTATTCGGCAATCGGCGTCGACCCTACAAAGCTCAACGCTTTCACTTCCGGTGCTTCGATCAGCGCATCCACCGCGCCCTTGTCACCGTGTACCACGCTCAACACGCCTTTAGGCAGGCCAGCCTCCTGCAGCAACTGTGCAATGAGCAGCGTCGAACTTGGATCACGCTCCGAGGGTTTCAGGATGAAACAGTTACCGCACACGATCGCCAGCGGGTACATCCACAACGGCACCATCGCCGGGAAGTTGAACGGGGTGATACCGGCCACCACGCCCAACGGCTGAAAATCCGACCACGCATCAATGTTCGGCCCCACGTTACGGCTGTATTCGCCCTTGAGAATCTCCGGCGCCGAACAGGCGTACTCCACGTTCTCGATCCCGCGCTTCAATTCGCCCGCAGCGTCTTCCAAGGTCTTGCCATGCTCTTCGCTGATCAACTGCGAGATACGTGCCTCGTTCTGCTCCAGCAATTGCTTGAAACGAAACATCACCTGAGCACGCTTGGCCGGTGGGGTATTACGCCAGGCCGGGAAGGCAGCCTTGGCCGAGTCGATTGCACGTTGAATGGTTTCGCGGCTGGCCAACGGCACCTGATGAATCACCTGGCCGGTGGACGGGTTATACACATCGGCAGTACGACCGGACTCACTGACCAACTGGCCGTTGATCAAATGCTGGATAAGGCTCATGCGGGGCTCCTGAAAAGTTGTTCTATATAGAAGGAGAAATCAATCGATCTTGTTCAGCACTTCGCCGACCGCATCGAACAGGCGATCCAGGTCCTGCGGCTTGCTGTTAAAGGTTGGCCCGAACTGCAGGGTGTCACCGCCAAAGCGCACGTAGAAACCGGCTTTCCACAAAGCCATGCCAGCCTCGAATGGACGCACGATGGCATCACCGTCACGCGGGGCAATCTGGATTGCACCGGCCAGGCCGTAGTTGCGAATGTCGATCACATTCTTGCTGCCCTTCAAACCGTGCAGCGCATTCTCAAAGTGCGGGGCGACTTCGGCTACGCTCTGCACCAGGTTTTCTTTCTGCAACAGGTCCAACGCCGCCAGGCCAGCGGCGCAAGCCACTGGGTGCGCCGAGTAGGTGTAGCCGTGGGGGAATTCCACCGCGTACTCCGGCGTCGCCTGGTTCATGAAGGTCTGGTAGATCTCGCTGCTGGCAATCACCGCGCCCATCGGGATCGCGCCATTGGTGACTTGCTTGGCGATGCACATCAGGTCCGGGGTCACACCGAAGCTGTCAGCACCGAACATCGAGCCGGTACGGCCGAAACCGGTGATCACTTCATCAAACACCAACAGGATGTTGTGCTGGTCGCAGATCTCACGCAGACGCTTGAGATAACCTTGCGGCGGCACCAGCACGCCAGCGGAGCCGGCCATCGGCTCGACAAACACCGCAGCGATGTTCGACGCGTCATGCAATTCGATCAGTTTGAGCAGCTCATCGGCCAAGGCGATACCGCCCAGCTCCGGCATGCCACGGGAGAAGGCATTGCTCGCCAGCAAGGTGTGAGGCAGGTGGTCAACATCCATCAAGCCCTGACCAAACAGCTTACGGTTACCGTTGACGCCACCCAGGCTGGTACCGGCAATGTTGACACCGTGATAACCACGGGCGCGGCCGATCATTTTGGTCTTGGTCGCCTGGCCCTTCAGGCGCCAGTAAGCGCGCACCATCTTCACTGCGGTATCGGCGCACTCGGAGCCGGAATCAGTGAAGAACACGTGGTTCAGGTTGCCTGGGGTCAGGTCGGTAATCTTTTCTGCCAGTTGGAATGACAATGGATGACCGTATTGGAAGCCCGGGGAGTAGTCCAGGGTGCCCAATTGCTTGGACACAGCTTCCTGGATTTCCTTGCGGGTGTGCCCTGCGCCGCACGTCCACAGGCCCGACAATGAGTCGTACACCTTGCGGCCCTTGTCATCGGTCAACCAGCTGCCTTCGGCGGCCACGATCAGGCGCGGGTCACGCTGGAAGTTACGGTTGGCGGTGTAGGGCATCCAGTGAGCATCCAACTTCAGTTGGCTGGCCAGGGACGAAGGGGCGTTTTCGGGCATGTTCATCAGCAAAACCTCGCAAGGCAAAAGGCAGCGTCGGGATTGAAAAGCGTTCTTGCAGCTAAATTGCCACGGGGATAAAGTCGGTGAAATTCAACTCTTCTAACCTTCAGTCAGGCCTTCACTAAACTATGAGCATCCGTCGACCCGATCCTCTGGCCCAAGTCAGCGACTTCGATATTCGCCTGTTGCGCATTTTCCGCAGCGTGGTGGAGTGCGGTGGCTTTTCGGCGGCGGAAACCGTACTGGGTATCGGCCGCTCGGCTATCAGCCAGCAAATGAGCGACCTGGAGCAACGCCTCGGATTAAGGCTGTGCCAACGCGGGCGCGCCGGGTTCTCCCTGACCGAAGAAGGCCGTGAGGTTTATCAATCGGCCCTGCAGCTATTGAGTGCCCTGGAAAGTTTTCGCACTGAGGTGAACGGACTGCACCAGCATTTGCGCGGCGAGTTGATCATCGGCCTCACCGACAACCTCGTCACCCTGCCCCATATGCGCATCACCCATGCCCTGGCGCAGCTGAAGGAACGCGGCCCGGACGTGCAAATCCAGATCCGCATGATCGCCCCCAACGAAGTCGAGCAAGGTGTACTCGACGGCCGCCTGCATGTCGGTGTGGTGCCCCAGGCCAGCGCCTTGTCGGGCCTCGAATACCAACCGCTGTACAGCGAGCGCTCGCTGCTCTACTGCGCGGTCGGCCACCCATTGTTTTATGCCGACGACAAGCAACTGGACGACACCCGTATCGACAGCCAGGACGCCATCGCCCCAACCTTCCGCCTGCCCGCCGACATCCAGGCCCATTACCAGGCACTCAACTGCACCGCCAGCGCCTCGGACCGCGAAGGCATGGCCTTCCTGATTCTCACCGGCCGCTATATCGGCTACCTGCCCGATCACTACGCCAGTCTTTGGGTACAACAAGGCCGACTGCGCGCGCTGAAACCGGCTACCCGTTTTTACGATTTAAGCCTCGCATCGGTCACGCGCAAGGGGCGTCGCCCTCATTTGGTGCTGGAAAGCTTTCTCGAGAGTCTGGCGGCAACGCGCTAACGCGCGCCTTTCGCTAAAAGCTGAGCAACTGGACAGCTTTTTGCAAGGGAGCAAGGACCTTGAACCGTCCGCCTCGAGTTTGCCCGCCATGCCACCAGAATCCTCCAGCCCCAGCGACCTGATCTACGGCCTCAACGATCGCCCCAAACCGATCCCCGCTCTACTGGCAGCCCTGCAACATGTGCTGGCTGCCTTCGTCGGCATCATCACTCCACCGCTGATCATCGGCTCCACCCTGGGCCTCACCGCCCACCTGCCCTACCTGATCAGCATGGCGTTGATGGTTTCCGGCGCAGGAACGTTCATCCAGGCGCGTAGACCTTTTGGTATCGGTGCCGGGATGATCTGCCTGCAAGGCACCAGCTTTGCGTTTCTCGGCGCGGTGTTGTCGGCGGGGTTCCTGGTGAAGCAACGTGGCGGCAGCCCGGAGGACATCATGGCGATGATCTTCGGCGTGTGCTTCTTCGGCGCAGCGGTACAAATTGTGCTGAGCCGGTTTATCGGGCAACTGCGCCGAGTCATCACGCCATTGGTCACCGGAATCGTCATCACCTTGATCGGTATCAGCCTGATCAAAGTCGGCATCACCGACCTTGGCGGTGGTTTCAACGCCCCCGACTTCGGCGCGCCGACCAACCTGGCCCTGGGCCTGTTCGTGGTGCTGACCATCATCCTGCTGAACCGCTCGAACACCCCGTGGGTGCGCCTCTCGGCGATCATCATCGGCCTGGCCCTCGGCAGCCTCGCGGCATGGTTCAGTGGCAAGCTGGTGCCGCAAGCCTTGCCCGACCTGCCGCTGGTCAGCCTGCCGATACCGTTTCGCTTCGGTTTCAATTTCGACTGGAGCGCCTTCCTGCCCATCGCGCTGATTTATCTGATCAGCAGCATCGAAACCGTCGGCGACCTCACCGCCAATTGCATGATCGCTCGCCAGCCTATCAGCGGCCCGTCTTATATAAGCCGGCTCAAAGGCGGCGTACTCGGCGATGGCGTGAGTTGCATGATCGCCGCCACCTTCAGCGCTTTCCCTAACACGACCTTCGCGCAGAACAATGGCGTGATTCAACTCACCGGCGTGGCCAGCCGCTACGTCGGCTTATACATCGGCGTGGTGCTGTGTTGCCTCGGCTTGTTTCCGCTGATTGGCGCCGTATTGCAGCAAATCCCCAAGCCGGTATTGGGCGGCGCGACCCTGGTGATGTTCGGCAGCGTGGCCGCCGCCGGTGTGCGCATCCTCGCGCAGGCACCGCTGGACCGGCGCAGCATGCTGATCATCGCCACCTCATTTGGTGTCGGCCTGGGCATTGCCGCCCAGCCGAACCTGCTGCATTTGATGCCGCCCTTGGTGCAAAACCTGTTCGACTCGGCCATCACCAGCGGCGGCCTGACCGCTATCGTGTTGTGCCTGTTATTGCCGGAAGCCAAAGCAACATCAGTTGCCGCAAACCACGCACTGGAAAGCGACACGCTGGAACCGCTTTGACGGTTTTATTGCATCGGGACTTGTCTGAGGCTTGAGGGTGGGTTATCTGTGCACACGTCGCCTCTATCGATCAGCACGGAAACCTCCATGAGCCTCGAAGTTCCTGCCCACAGCAACCACGCCGGTAAACCCGCCAGCCGCATTCGGCAAAAGAACGAACAAGCGATTCTCCAGGCTGCTGAAGACGAGTTCGCGCGCCATGGCTACAAAGGCACCAGCATGAACACCATTGCGTCGAGTGCCGGGCTGCCCAAGGCCAACCTGCATTACTACTTCACCAACAAGCTCGGCCTGTATATCGCGGTGCTCAGCAATATCCTTGAACTGTGGGATAGCACCTTCAATGCGCTGACCGCCGAGGACGACCCGGCCGTGGCGCTCACCCGCTACATCCGTACGAAGATGGAATTTTCCCGGCGCCATCCGCAAGCTTCGCGGATCTTCGCCATGGAAATCATCAGTGGCGGCGAATGCCTTACCGAATATTTCAGCCAGGACTACCGCGCCTGGTTCAGCGGTCGGGCAGCCGTGTTCCAGGCCTGGATCGACGCCGGCAAGATGGACCCCATCGACCCCGTGCACCTGATCTTCCTGCTGTGGGGCAGCACCCAGCACTACGCCGACTTCGCCACCCAGATCTGCCGTGTCACCGGGCGCACCAAGCTGACCAAGCAAGACATGGAAGACGCCGGCACCAACCTGATCCACATCATTCTCAAAGGCTGTGGCATCAAGCCGGCCCTATAAACGAAGCGATTTATGCCTTTCACGCTCACAGGCCTTTGCGAATTTCGTGAAGAAATACGCAAAAGCCGCTTTATCACCCTGGCGGCGCCGATCACCAGCCCGCAAGACGCCCAGGCGTTTTTCGAGCAGCACAGTGACCTGAACGCCACGCACAACTGCTGGGCCTGGAAACTGGCCGACCAGTACCGCAGCAATGACGATGGTGAGCCCGGCGGCACTGCCGGGCGACCGATTCTGGCGGCCATCGAAGCCCAGGGGTTTGATCAAGTCGCGGTACTGGTGATTCGCTGGTACGGCGGCATCCAGTTGGGCACCGGCGGCCTGGCCCGTGCCTACGGCGGCGGTGCAAACAAATGCCTGCAGACTGCCGACCGCATCGAGTTGATCAGCCGCGTACCGCTGAGTTGCGCCTGCGGCTTTTCCGAATTGAACCTGGTGAAACTGCGCGTTGCCGAACTGGGCGGGCTGGTGATGGAAGAAACCTTCACCGCCAACGGCGTCGAGTTACAGCTTGCGCTGGGAGAAGCACACATCGACACGCTGCAGACTCAACTCGCCGACCTGAGCCGTGGGCGTATCCTGCTGGAACGCTGAAACTGCCCACATCTACTGTGCACCCGCCTGTGGATAACCTGAGCACATCCGCCTGTAACCCTGCTGTCACAAGGCGTTGCGCGCGCTGTTCACTTTTTGTCCAATGAGACTTCGCGCCATTTACCCAAGTCTGCGCTAATGTAGTTCGCTCAATTCCCTGAACCGCGACGTCAAAGGAAGCCCTGCATGTCTACGCCAAAAACTGCACTGATCATCGGCGCCTCGCGCGGGCTGGGCCTTGGCCTGGTCAAGCAATTGCTCCAGGACGGCTGGGACGTGACCGCCACCGTGCGCGATCCGAACAAGGCCGATGCCCTGAAAGCCGTTGGCCCGGTACAGATCGAGAAACTGGACATGGACGATCAGCAAGCCGTGATCGCCCTGAGCCAGCGCCTCAAGGACCGCACCTTCGACCTGCTGTTCGTCAACGCGGGCGTCAAAGGCCCGGCCAATCAGGAACCCGGCCACGCCACCCTGGCGGAAGTCGGCCAGCTGTTTTTCACCAACGCCGTCGCGCCGATCAACCTGGCCCAGCGTTTTGTCGGGCAGATCCGCAAAGACAGCGGCGTTCTGGCCTTCATGAGCTCAGTGCTCGGCAGCGTGACCATTCCCGATGGTTCGGACCTGGCGCTGTACAAGGCCAGCAAGGCCGCACTCAACTCCATGACCAACAGCTTTATCACCCAACTGGGCGACCACAAACTTACCGTGCTGTCGCTGCACCCGGGCTGGGTGAAGACCGACATGGGCGGCGAAAACGCACAGATTGATGTCGACACCAGCGTGCGCGGCCTGGTGGATCAGGTGAATGCCTACACAGGCAAGGGCGGCCATCATTTTGTCGACTACAAAGGCGACACCATCGCCTGGTAAGGACCACGGTTCAACAGGTGGGAGGGCGCGCGACTTGCTCCCTCCCACACTGATCGCACCCGATTTCCTACACCTAGACCAGATCGCGAACTACACGTAATCTAGCCACCTCGCCTTTACCGGCGACCCTGGATCAGCAGACAGGGCAACACTGAGCTGGCAAACCTGAACCCATCATTCAGAGGAGCCGGCCAATGCCTGCGACCCGTATCTGGTTAAAAAACCCCCTCGCGATTTTCACTGCCAATGGCCTCGATGCCCGTGGTGGCCTGGTGCTGCAAGACGGTGTGATCACCGAAGTGCTGGGCTGGGGCCAAGCGCCCGCAGTACCTTGTGGACAAGTGTTCGACGCCCGTGAGCACGTGATTCTTCCCGGCTTGATCAACACTCACCACCATTTCTATCAAACCCTGACACGCGCCTGGGCGCCGGTCGTCAATCAGCCGTTGTTCCCGTGGCTGAAAACCCTGTATCCGGTTTGGGCACGGCTAACCCCTGAAAAACTCGCCCTGGCCTCAAAAGTCGCGCTCGCGGAACTGCTGCTCTCGGGCTGTACCACGGCAGCCGATCACCACTACCTGTTTCCCGACGGTCTGGAAAATGCCATTGACGTACAGGTGGATAGCGTGCGCGAACTGGGCATGCGCGCCATGCTCACCCGAGGTTCCATGAGCCTGGGCGAAGCCGATGGCGGCCTGCCGCCGCAACAAACCGTGCAACAAGGCCAAGTCATTCTTGAAGACAGCCAACGCCTGATCCGCGAATACCACCAGCGTGGCGACGGCGCGCAGATCCAGATTGCCCTGGCGCCCTGCTCGCCGTTTTCCGTGACGCCGGAAATCATGGAAGCCAGTGCCGAACTGGCCAACAGCCTCGACGTGCGCCTGCACACTCACCTGGCGGAAACCCTCGACGAGGAAGACTTCTGCCTGCAGCGTTTCGGCCTGCGCACCGTGGATTATCTCGACAGTGTCGGCTGGCTCGGCCCACGCACCTGGCTGGCCCATGGCATTCACTTCAACCCGGATGAAATCGCGCGCCTGGGGGCTGCAGGCACGGGTATCTGCCATTGCCCGAGTTCAAATATGCGCCTGGCTTCCGGAATCTGCCCGACCCTGGACCTGCTTGCCGCCGGTGCGCCCATTGGCCTTGGCGTGGACGGTTCCGCCTCCAACGATGCGTCCAACATGATTCTCGAAGCCCGCCAGGCCCTGTACATTCAGCGCCTGCGTTACGGCGCCGAAAAGATCACGCCTGAAGGCGTGCTGGGCTGGGCGACCAAGGGCTCGGCGCAACTGCTGGGGCGTACGGACATCGGTGAGTTGGCGGTAGGCAAACAGGCTGACCTGGCGCTATTCAAACTCGACGAGCTGCGTTTCTCCGGCAGCCACGATCCGATTTCGGCGCTGCTGTTATGCGGCGCCGACCGTGCGGACAGGGTGATGATTGGCGGCAAATGGCGAGTCATCGACGGCCAGGTTGAAGGCCTGGACCTCAAAGGCTTGATCGCCGACCACACCCAGGCGGCGCGGCAGTTGATCGCCGGAACCTGAGTCAAACATAAATCAAAATGTGGGAGCGGGCTTGCCTGCGACAGCGGTATGCCAGTCGACGCTGAAGGTGACTGAACCACCGCCATCGCGGGCAAGCCCGCTCCCACATGAGTTCTTCGGCACTACTAAATCGGTTACAACCCAAGCAGCGACAGCATGATAAAGGTCGCAAACAACACGAAATGGGTCATCCCTTCGATGGCGTTGGTTTCGCCATCGTTGAGGTTGATCGCGCTGACGACCAGCGTGATCAACACCATCACGGTCTGCACCGGCGTCATCGCCATCTGGAACGGCTGGCCGGTGTAAAGCGCCATGGCCTCCATCACCGGCACCGTCAGAATGACGGTCGACAATGAAGCGCCCAAGGCGATGTTCACGACAGATTGCATACGGTTGGCCAGGGCCGCGCGCAATGCAGTCAAAATTTCCGGTGCCGCCGAAATGGCCGCGACCACAATTGCCGTGATGACCGGCGGTGCGCCGGTGCCTTCCAGGCCCAGGTCGAGGGTCTTGGACATCACCTCGGCCAGCGCGCCGATCACAATCACCCCGAACACCAGCGTACCGATGGAGAACGCCAGACTTATCGGCGGTTCCTGCTGTTCTTCAGGCTGTTTTTTGCGGCGTTTTTCCGGGTAGCTGTAGCTGAAGAAATAGCTGTGCGGCCCTACCTGCATGCGCAGAAACAAGGTGTAGAGCACCACCATCGCGCCGATGGTGAAGGCCGAGTAAATTTTCCAGTCAGCCTCTGGGATAAATTCCGGCACCACCATCGACACGCCCATCGCGGTGAGGATCATCACACTGTAAGTACGTGCCGAATCGTCGTTGTAGGACTGCTCGCCATGCTTGATGCCGCCCATCAATGCGGCCAGGCCGAGGATGCCGTTGATATCGAGCATCACCGCCGAATAGATGGTGTCACGCACCAACGTGGGCGACGGCTCGTTGCTCATCATGATCGCCAGGATCACCACCTCCACCAGCACGGCGGCGAGCGTCAGGATCATGGTGCCATAGGGGTCACCGACTTTTTCCGCGAGTTGTTCGGCATGGTGCGCCACGCGCATCGACGCCACGACGATAAAGCCGATCAGTGTTACGCCGGCCAGCAGCGCCACCATTTGCCCGTTGTGGAGCATCCAGTGCTCCAGCGGGTAGGCTGCGATGGCGGCAATCAGCGCCAGCAGCATGTATTTTTCTTGCTTGAGGGATGTGAGCATTCCGGGCCTTTTCATACGGCTAATCAGTCATTGATGGGGTACAGACTGCACCACGCTGCTAACGTTTCGTTACACCTTAGTTCACAAGGCCTATACGTGAAGAAAAACGAATACTCTCCTGCTGGTCAGGTTTTGCCGATTATTTCAGCCATGGCCTGTAGAATGCCGCCATTGCACCTGATGAGAATTTAGACATGTACGATTGGCTCAACGCCCTGCCCAAGGCTGAATTGCACCTGCACCTGGAAGGCTCGCTGGAGCCTGAGTTGCTGTTCGCCCTGGCCGAACGCAACAAGATTGCGCTGCCGTGGAACGACGTCGAAACCCTGCGCAAGGCCTACGCCTTCAACAACCTGCAAGAGTTTCTCGACCTGTATTACAAGGGCGCCGATGTGCTGCGCACCTCCCAGGATTTCTACGACCTGACCTGGGCCTACTTGCTGCGCTGCAAAGAACAGAACGTGATCCACACCGAGCCATTCTTCGATCCGCAAACCCACACCGACCGTGGCGTGCCATTTGAAGTGGTGCTGAACGGCATCGCGGCGGCACTCAAAGATGGCGAACAGCAACTGGGCATCACCAGCGGCTTGATCCTCAGTTTCCTGCGCCATTTGAGTGAAGCCGAAGCCGAGAAAACCCTCGACCAGGCGCTGCCGTTCCGTGACGCGTTTGTGGCCGTGGGCCTGGACAGTTCGGAAATGGGTCACCCGCCGAGCAAGTTCCAGCGTGTGTTCGACCGTGCCCGTCATGAAGGCTTCCTCACCGTGGCCCACGCCGGCGAAGAAGGCCCGCCCGAGTACATCTGGGAAGCCCTCGACCTGCTGAAAATCCAGCGGATCGACCATGGCGTGCGCGCTATCGAAGACGAGCGTTTGATGCAACGGATCATCGACGAGCAGATCCCGCTGACTGTGTGCCCGTTGTCCAACACCAAGCTGTGCGTGTTCGATGACATGGCTCAACACAACATCCTCGACATGCTCGAGCGTGGCGTGAAGGTGACCGTGAACTCGGATGATCCGGCGTACTTCGGCGGTTATGTCACCGAGAACTTCCACGCGCTGCACACCTCGCTGGGCATGACCCAGGACCAGGCCAAACGCCTGGCGCAGAACAGCCTGGATGCGCGGTTGGTAAAGCCATAAGCAACACTGATTGAATGAATACTGGCTAAATGTGGGAGCGGGCTTGCTCGCGAATGCGGTGTGTCAGTCACCAGATACATTGACTGACACACCGCATTCGCGAGCAAGCCCGCTCCCACACTGGCCTCACCAGCCTTTAGATTTCAGTTAGCTCTTCCAGCGTCTTGCCCTTCGTCTCCTTCCCGAACACCCACACCACCAGCGCCGCCACCGCAAAGCACAGCGCGCCCAGGGCAAACACCCCGCCCTGCCCGGTTATCGGGAACACCAGCCCGGTCACCAACGGCCCCAGCAATGACCCGACCCGGCCAATCGCCGACGCAAACCCGGAGCCCGTCGCCCGCGCCGAGGTGGGATACAGCTCAGGCGTGTAGGTGTACAGCACCGCCCACATGCCAAACAGAAAGAACTGCATCAACAACCCTGAAGTAATCAGCAGCCCTACGTTGCCGCCGAATACCGCACTTTGCCCATACAAAAACGCCATCACCCCGCCGCCCAGCAATGTCACGACGCACACCGGTTTGCGCCCCCAGCGTTCCACCAGCCAGGCCGCCATCAGGAACCCGGGAATCCCGCCCAGGGAAATGATCACCGTGTAGTACACCGACTGCGTCACGGCAAAACCCGACTGCTGCAATAACGCACTCAGCCAGGACGTCAGCCCGTAGAAGCCGAGCAAGGCAAAAAACCACACGCTCCAGATCATCATCGTGCGCTGGCGGTACTGCGCCGACCACAATTGCTGAAACGCCGAGAAAAAAGTGCCCGGCACGCTCTCCACACGTGGCAAGGCAATCGGCTCCGGCAAGTCAGCGCGGCCCAGGGACTCGCGCACTTTGCGCTCAATGCCCTGCAACACCTTATCTGCAGCCTCATGCCGCCCTGCCTGCTCAAGCCAGCGCGGCGACTCCGGGATAAAAAATCGAATCGCCAACACAAACACCGCCGGCACCGCCAACACCAAAAAGATGTCCCGCCATCCAATCACTGGCAGCAGGAAATAAGACAGCACACCCGCCGCGACAAAACCCAAAGGCCAGAAGCCATCCATCAAGGCGATATAGCGCCCGCGCCCTTTGGCGGGGATCAGTTCTGAAAGCATCGACTGCGCGATCGGAAACTCCATGCCCATGCCGATCCCCAGCAGGATGCGAAACAGCGTCAGCGTCTCCACCGTCTGCGCCGTGGAACACAGGTAGCTGGCGATGCCCCACAACACGATGCTCCACTGGAACACCGGTTTGCGCCCAAAACGATCAGCCAACATGCCGGATAAAGAAGCACCGACCACCATGCCGAAAAAGCTCGAACTGGCGAGTAACCCCGCCTGGGCAGTGCTCAGGCCGAACTCGGTTTTGATCGAACCTAAAAGGAAGGTCATCATCGCCAGGTCCATGGAGTCGAAGAAAAACGCCAGGGCGATGATGATGAAGATGATTCGGTGGTAACCGCTGATGGGCAACCGTTCCAACCGTTCCGCTGCGCTATAGCCTTGCATACCCATGCCGCACCCCTGTGTGAAAAATCCCCAAAGCGAGTGTGCGGCATCGTTTTGCCCGGTTATTGCTGGATACGACCTGACTGAAACTCTGAACGACGCTTGCGTCTATCCCGCAGTCAGCCGGTTGATTTGCGCAAGCCCGATATCGGTCACCGACAAAGCGCAGGACTCGTTGATCACGTTGATCCATCCGGACTGTAAAAAGAGTTGCAACAGCCCCACCCCCAACGTGCCCCCCAAGTGCGGTTGCTGCTGACTCCAATCGACACAGTCGCAGGCCAGGGGTGCTGCCAGTGCCTGGGTAAAAATACCCAGGCCCGCCAGATGCTGAGCGCCCTTGACGGTGACGTCGGTGCGCTGTTCATGACGGTTGATCCAGCCTGCTTCCAGCATCCGCCGGTACAGCCTTGCCGCCAACTCACCGCCCAGATGCCCATGACATAACCGGGCATGACGCAATGATGCCGGGGCTGCCAATGCCTGCGGCACAGCCAGCGGTGAACCACGCGCCGCGCTGGCCATGGTGGTACTGGCCAAGGCATCGATAGCGGCACTCACATCGGTAGCCGCTACACGATAGAGCCGCTTGCCACGCCGAGCCTCGATCCGCAGCAAACCGCCGCCCGTCAGACGTGCCAAATGCGCATTGGCCGATGCCGCTGACAGCCCGGCGAGTGTCGCCAACTCATCCGAAGTCTTTGCCGAGCCGTCCATCAAGGACCAGAGCATCGCGGTGCGCTTGGGTTCAGCGAGCAAGCTGGCGATCTGACTGATGCAAGGTGCTTCTTCCATGTATTCACTCCTTGTTAAATCATTTGTCTGCTGCGGTTGGAACCGAAGTATAAGGGCGCAAACCGCCCGCTCCGCGGCGTCTGACAGCGCAGATTGGGACAGGATCTGAGTGAAATTTCCTGCTGTAGTGAAGGCGATTACGCAGTACGCAATGGCCCCGGCCGTTGCGCGGTCAAAACCGCACAACGGGACACGAGCATTTCCCGCAGCAGGTTAATGGGTTTGCTCAATTGCGCACGGTGGGCGCACAGCAAATTGAGCGGCGTACGCTCGCCACGCAACTCCGGCAGGATCAAGCGCAAGCGCCCGGCCAACACGTCGCTGCTCACATCCAGCCAGGATTTGTAGGCAATGCCGACCCCCGCCACTGCCCAGCGGCGCACCACATCGGCGTCGTCACTGAAGCGGTCCCCGGTCACCGTCAGGCTGACCTCGCGTTTGCCATCGTGAAAACTCCAATGGTCGTGCACACGACTGCCGAGCATGTACAGCAGGCAATTGTGCTGGGCCAGTTGCTCCAGATGGCGGGGTTCGCCATGCCGGGCGAGGTAGCTGGGTGCGGCGCACAGCACCCGGATATTATCCGGGGCGATGGGCAGCGCGATCAGGCTGGAGTCTTCAGGCTCGCCGTAGCGCAGCGCGATGTCCACCGGCTGGCGGAACAGGTCGGCCATCCGGTCGCCGAGCAGCAGGCGTATGTTCAGTTGCGGGTATTCACGCTGAAACTCATCCAGCCACGGCAACAACTGATTACGCCCGAAGTCCGAAGGTGCCGACAGTTGCAACACGCCGCTGACATGGTCCTGCCCGCTGGCCAACAAGCGCCGCCCTTCGTCCAGCGAACTCAACGCGGCGCGAGCATATTCCAGGAAGCCCTCGCCCTCGGCAGTCAAACGCAGGCTGCGGGTGGAACGTGCCAGCAAGCGTGCACCGAGTTGCTGCTCGATACGCTTCAACGCGGCGCTGGCTACCGCGGGCGACAGGTCCATCACCCGTGCCGCCGCCGACAAACTGCCCAGGTCCGCCGCCCGCACAAACAACTGCAAATCATCAAAGCGCAGCATGCATTCCCACCCACTATCAAAATTCTATTGAAACAGACTGCTGTTTTAGCCGCTTTTATCTTGATGGGAAATAGCCAATCATCTGCCCATACCGTTCATCACGTGCCAGGAGTCGAATATGTCCGCTGCCTTTAACGTCATCGCCACGCTGATCGCCAAACCCGGCCAACACGCCACCCTCGAGCCCCTGTTGCGCGATTTGCTGGAACCGACCCGCCTCGAAGCCGGTTGCGAGCAGTACGACCTGCATCAGGACCTGCAACACCCCGAGACCTTCTACATGCTCGAACGCTGGAGTGACGAGGCAGCGCTGGCCGATCACGACCAGAGCCCGCATATCCAGAACTTCCGCGCCAAGGCTGCCGATGTGATCGAACACTTCGAACTCAAGCGCCTGAAGTTTCTCGCCTGATTACCGCCTTTTTCCGGAGTCCCCATGAAAGCTATTGCCTACTACGCCTCACTGCCGATCAACGATCCAAAATCCCTGCAAGACATCGAACTGCCAGAGCCCGTCGCCGGCCCACGCGACTTGCTGGTGGAGGTCAAAGCCATCTCGGTCAACCCGGTGGACACCAAAGTGCGCCAGAACGTAGCCCCGGAAAATGGCGCCGCCAAGGTGCTGGGCTGGGACGTGGCCGGTGTGGTCAAGGCCGTCGGCAGCGAAGTGACGTTGTTCAAAGCCGGTGACAAGGTGTTCTACGCCGGCTCCCTGGTCCGCCCGGGCGGTAACAGCGAGCTGCACACGGTGGATGAACGCATCGTCGGCCACATGCCCAAAAGCCTGGGTTTCAGCGATGCCGCCGCGCTGCCGCTGACCGCCATCACCGCTTGGGAGCTGCTGTTTGAGCGCCTGCAAGTACGTGAAGGGAAACAGGACGAAGGCCAGAGCCTGCTGGTCGTCGGCGCCGCTGGCGGTGTGGGTTCGATCCTGACCCAACTGGCCAGCCAGCTCACCGCGCTGAAAGTCATCGGCACCGCCTCGCGCCCGGAAACCCAGGAATGGGCAAAGGCGCTCGGCGCCGACCTGGTGATCGATCACAGCCAACCGTTGAGCGAAGCGCTGAAAAACGCCGGCCACCCACACGTGACCCACGTCGCCAGCCTGACCCAGACCGACCATCACCTGGACCAACTGGTGGAAGCCCTGGAACCTCAAGGCAAGCTCGCGTTGATCGACGACCCCAAGGCGCTGGATGTGAGCAAGCTCAAGCGCAAGAGCCTGTCGCTGCACTGGGAGTTCATGTACACACGCTCGATGTTCGAGACGCCGGACATGATCGAACAACACAACCTGCTCAACCGCGTGGCAGAACTGATCGACGCCGGCACCTTGAAAACCACGGTGGGCGAGCACTTCGGTGTGATCAATGCGGCAAACCTGCGCCGCGCCCATGCGCTGCTGGAAAGCGGCAAGGCCAAGGGCAAGATTGTGCTGGAAGGGTTCTAATAGAAAGTCTGTCGGTGTGGTCCATTATTCATGTGAGTAATGGACCACACCGCTAGTCAGAGAGTTGATCTTTGTCATATTTGTGAGCGCATTCGGGTTTATATTGGCCGCCTTTGCCACGATTCTTTTACGTGAGGAAGTCAGCAATGAAGATCCTGATAAGAGCGTTAGCAAAATCCCCAGGCAACAAATGGCAAGTCAGCCTCGACGGCGACGCCTTCACCTTCCGCAATGAAGCCGAGGCCCGTGCCTTTGCCGACACCCTGCAGGCGCGTATCCAGGCGCCCCACCGCATTCCCCTCAGCCAGCAACGTTCCGCCGCCGGCTGATCCGTACCTCAGACCTGCGCCTGTGCGGCCCTCGCCCGTTGCAGGCGCTGGGTCGACATTGCAATGGTCACTGCCAACACACCGCACACGCTGATGACAATCGCCATCGGCATGGCCGTGCCGTCATGCAATACGCCCACCAGCGACGCCGCGCCCGCCGCCACACCAAACTGAATGCAGCCAAGCAGCGCCGACGCACTGCCGGCCCGCGCACCCTGCCCGCTCATGGCGCAGGCCGAGGTGTTAGGCAAAATGCAGCCCAGGCTTGCGATGCAGATAAACAGCGGCACCAGCAATGGCCACAAGGCTTCAGTGCGCAGGGCGGCAATGCCCAGCAGCGTCAACGCTGCCGCTACGTAGACCCACACCGTGCGCGACAGCAAAAACGCCGGGCCACGCTTGGCCAGCAAGCGCGCATTGAGCTGTGCTACCAGGATAAAGCCGGCGGCGTTGGAGCCGAACAGCCAGCCGTAATGCTCGGCAGGCACACCGTACAGCTTGATGAATACGAACGGTGAGCCGGCGATGTAGGCAAACATCCCGGCAATCGAGATGCCGCCGGTCAAGGCGTAGCCGAGGTAAACCCGGTCTGACAACAGCGCGGCGTAGCGGCGCAGTGACCCGGACAACGGCTGGCGAGGCTGGTTGGCCGGAAAGGTTTCCGGCAACCCGACGGCCACGGCAATGGCCGCCATGACACTGAACACCGACAACGCCAGGAAGATCGACTGCCAACCCCACAACCCGACCATCACCCCACCCGCCAAAGGTGCGAGGATCGGCGCCAAGCCGGTGACCAGCATCAGTTGCGAATAAACCTTGGCCGAACCCACGGCATCACATTTATCGCTGACTACCGCCCGTGAAATCACCATGCCCGCGCAGCCACCAAGGGCCTGCACGAAGCGCGCGCCGATCAGCCATTCCAACGACGGCGCATAAGCGCAGGCGAAGGACGCCAAGGTAAACAGGGTGACGCCGCTGAGCAGCGGCACGCGCCGACCAAAGCGGTCCGCCAGTGGGCCGTAAATCAATTGGCCGATGGCCAGGCCGCCGAAATACACCGCCAGGGTCAGCTGGATATGTTTTTCATCGGTCGCGAAAGCCGTGGCCATTGCCGGAAAGCCCGGCAGGTAAAAGTCGATCGCCAACGGCGCGAAGGCGCTCAAGGCGCCCAGGATCAGGATTATGCGGAGGTTCATCAGACACCCAAGTGAGTCGGCAGCCCGACAGTCTAGCCGTGCTTGGGTGCCCTGAACATTACGATAGCTCGCTAACTATCAAAAAACTCAAGCAAGCTTGGCGTTGTAGCCTTCTTCAGTGATCAGGCTGATGACCTGATCGGCAGACAGATGACTATTTTCAACACTCACTGCTTTCGCCGCCAGGTCGACCTTGACGCTCGCCGCCGGGTCCTGGCTTTGCACCGCCTGGGTAACCGCCCGGACGCAATGGCCGCAGGTCATTCCTTCAACGCTGAATACTTGCATGAGATGACTCCTTTGATGAGGTTGTGGCCAGTTTTGACCTTGCCACGATGGCAAGGTCAAGCGTTGAAACTGTCGGCCGGGCTGGTATTCAGCCGCCGCCTCGGCCAAGCTTCATTTCTCTTAGATATGAACCACGGAGCATTCGCCATGCGCTGGTCGTTTTTTAGCCTTATCGGCCTGTTGAGCTTGTCTGCCGCTGCGCCCATGGCCTGCGCCGATGAGGATTATGCGGTGCTGATCATCTCCCGCGAACGCCTGGAAGTACCGACCAACTGCGAGATCGGCCTCTACATTCAGGACCAGTTGGCCGGGCGTCTGTTTCAGGAACAGGCCACCTCGTTTAACTTGCCTGCTGGCAATGTGTCGCTGCGCCTGAAGCTGCTGCCGGGCCAATCGCCTGGTTGCCTGCCGGGCATGCTCGCCCCGCCGGCGCAGAACATCACGCTGAAAGCCGGCGACATACGCAAGTTGCGGATCGCCCAAGGCCCGGACGGCATGTACCTGAAACCCGCTGCACTGGAATATTAAAGGCGCTTGACCTTCCCCACAGGTCAAGGTTGATTCTAGGGGCAACTTCTTCTGGAGGACTGCCCCATGAATGGACCCACCACATTTGACCTGCCCATCAGCGGCATGACCTGCGCCAGCTGTGCCGGCCGCGTCGAGCGGGCGTTGGGCAAAGTGCCAGGGGTGCAAAGCGTCAGCGTCAACCTGGCCAATGAACGCGCGCATGTCGAAGTGCTGGGCAAAATGGACCCCGCAGTATTGATCGCCGCCGTCGACAAAGCCGGTTACACCGCCACGCTGCCCCAAAGCGAAACCGTCACCGACGCCAATCAAGCCCAACGCCTGTACCGCGAGCGTTGGGCGTTGCTGCTGGCGATTGTATTAGCACTGCCGTTGGTTCTACCGATGCTCGTGGAGCCCTTCGGCCTGCACTGGATGCTCCCCGCCTGGGTGCAGTTCGCCCTGGCCACGCCGGTGCAGTTCATTTTGGGCGCGCGTTTCTATATCGCCGCCTGGAAAGCCGTGCGCGCCGGCGCCGGCAATATGGATTTGCTGGTCGCCATCGGTACCAGCGCCGGTTACGGCCTGAGCCTGTATGAATGGCTCACCGCGCCCGCAGGCACCCTGCCGCATCTGTACTTCGAAGCCTCCGCCGTGGTGATCGCCCTGGTGCTGCTCGGTAAGTACCTGGAAAGCCGCGCCAAACGCCAGACCGCCAGTGCCATCCGCGCCCTCGAAGCCTTGCGCCCCGAGCGCGCGATTCGCGTGCTTGAAGGACGCGAAGAAGACGTCGCCATCGGCGCGTTAAAGCTCGGCGACCTGGTGCTGGTGAAGCCCGGCGAACGCTTCCCGGTCGACGGGGAAGTGGTAGACGGCCAGAGCCATGCCGACGAAGCCTTGATCAGCGGCGAAAGCCTGCCCGTGCCGAAACAGCCGGGTGACAAGGTCACCGGCGGCGCCATCAACGGTGAGGGCCGTTTGTTGGTGCGCACCCGGGCTGTCGGTGGGGAAAGTGTGTTGGCACAGATCATCCGCCTGGTGGAAGACGCCCAGGCGGCCAAAGCCCCGATCCAGAAACTGGTGGATAAGGTCAGTCAAGTCTTTGTGCCCGCCGTGCTGGTGCTGGCGCTGATCACATTGGTGGGCTGGTGGCTGTACGGTGCGCCTCTGGAAACCGCGATCATTAATGCCGTCGCTGTGCTGGTAATTGCCTGCCCGTGCGCATTGGGGCTGGCCACACCGACGGCGATCATGGCCGGCACCGGCGTCGCCGCGCGCTACGGCATTCTGATCAAAGATGCCGAAGCGCTGGAGCGCGCCCATGATGTCAGCGCCGTGGTCTTCGACAAGACCGGCACCCTCACGTCCGGCACGCCGAAAATTGCGCATTTGGCGGCGATGGACGGTAATGAGGCTCTGCTGCTGCAACAAGCCGGCGCGCTGCAACGCGGCAGCGAGCACCCATTGGCCAAGGCCGTACTGGATGCCTGCAGCGAAAAAGGGCTGCACGTGGCGGATGTGAGCGCCAGCCAATCGCTGACCGGGCGCGGCATTGCCGGCACGCTTGACGGCCAGCAACTGGCGCTGGGCAACCGCCGAATGCTGGAAGAAAACGGCTTGAATGCAGGCAACCTGGCCGAGTCCGCCAAGGCGTGGGAAGCCGAAGGCCGCACGTTATCCTGGTTGATCGAACAAGGCGCACAACCCCGTGTGCTGGGGCTGTTCGCTTTTGGCGACACCCTCAAGCCCGGCGCACTGGAGGCGGTGGCACAACTCAAGGCCGAGCACATCAGCAGCCATTTGCTCACCGGCGACAACCGCGGCAGTGCTCGTGTGGTGGCCGAAGCCCTGGGTATCGACGATGTACACGCCGAAGTCCTTCCCGCCGATAAGGCCGCCACCGTCGCCGAGCTGAAAAAAAACGGTGCAGTGGCAATGGTCGGCGACGGCATCAATGACGCCCCGGCCCTGGCCGCCGCCGACATCGGTATCGCCATGGGCGGCGGCACCGACGTGGCGATGCACGCGGCCGGGATCACCCTGATGCGCGGCGACCCACGCCTGGTGCCGGCCGCGCTGGAGATCAGCCGCAAGACCTACGCCAAAATCCGTCAGAACCTGTTCTGGGCCTTTGTGTATAACTTGATCGGTATTCCGCTGGCGGCGTTCGGCTTCCTCAACCCGGTATTGGCGGGTGCGGCCATGGCCTTGTCCAGCGTCAGTGTGGTGAGCAATGCGTTACTGTTGAAAACCTGGAAGCCCAAGGATTTGGAGGATCAACACCCATGAACATCGGCCAGGCAGCCCGTCAGAGCGGGCTGAGCGCGAAGATGATTCGCTATTACGAATCCATCGGCCTGCTCAAAGCCGCGCACCGCACCGACAGCGGCTATCGGGTGTATGGCGCCGACGACTTGCACACGCTTGCGTTTATCAAACGCTCGCGGGACTTGGGGTTTTCGTTGGAAGAGGTCGGCAAGCTGCTGACCTTGTGGCAAGACCGGCAGCGGGCCAGCGCCGACGTAAAAGCCTTGGCGCGCCAGCACATCGAGGCGCTGAATCAGAAGATTCTGGAGCTGGGGCAACTGCGCGATACGTTGCAGGACCTGGTGGAGCACTGCCAGGGCGATCATCGGCCGGATTGTCCGATTCTCAAGGAGTTGGCGTCGGGCAGTTGTTGCGCCTGAGCGGATGCACACAACACACCTGTGGGAGCTGGCTTGCCTGCGATGCAGACACCTCGGTATGTCAGTTACACCGCGGTGATGCTATCGCAGGCAAGCCAGCTCCCACATTCGATCGCCGTACTGAGCCTTACTGCATCCAGGGCGGCGGCGGTGGCTCGTCGGGCACTTTACTCGCAGGCGCATCATCCGCCGCCCGTATCGCCTGGCGACGCTCTTCATCCAGCCGCGCCGCTTCGATCTCGCGGATCACACCGCCCACGTCCGCCAACTCTTCCGGCTCGTCGAACTCGCCGGTCAAGATGCTGGCCGGGTGCAAGGTGCCGGCTTCATACAACGCCCACATTTCCTTGGCGTACTTGGTCGTCTTCAACTCCGGGGCAAAGCGCCCGAAGTAGGAAGCCATGTTGCCCACATCCCGCTCCAGCATGCTGAACGCGTGGTTGTTGCCCGCCGCATCCACCGCCTGGGGCAGGTCGATGATCACCGGGCCCGTCGGCGTGAGCAGTACGTTGAACTCGGACAGGTCACCGTGCACCAGGCCGGTACACAGCATCAGTACGATCTGGGAAATCAGGAAGGCGTGGTATTCGCGCGCCTGGTCCGGCTCCAGCGTGACGTCGTTCAAGCGCGGGGCCGCATCGCCGTATTCGTCGGCCACCAGTTCCATCAACAGCACGCCTTCAAGGAAGTCGTACGGCTTGGGCACGCGAACGCCCGCACCCGCCAGACGGAATAATGCCGCGACTTCAGCGTTCTGCCAGGCGTCTTCGGTTTCTTTCTTGCCGAACTTGGAGCCCTTGGCCATGGCCCGGGCCTGGCGGCTGTTGCGGACCTTGCGGCCTTCCTGGTATTCGGACGCCTGACGAAAACTTCGTTTATTAGCCTCCTTGTAAACCTTGGCGCAACGCAATTCGTTGCCGCAGCGCACCACATAAACAGCTGCTTCTTTACCACTCATGAGTGGGCGCAGCACTTCGTCGACCAGACCGTCTTCGATCAGGGGTTCAATGCGTTTAGGAGTCTTCATCAGCTTTTATTGTGGGTCCTTTATTACCAAATACGCGTATGGCACTCGTTATACGGCAATCAGCTCGCCGGTGGGAGGGGCTACCGACCTCTGACCACTGAAGAATGCATGCAATAGGCCAATTTTGTCGGCAATTACCGTTCGATGATCGCCGTCACCCCCTGACCGCCGGCGGCGCAGATCGAAATCAGCCCGCGGCCCTTGCCCGCTGCATCCAGCAATTTGGCCAGATTGGCGACGATGCGCCCGCCGGTGGCGGCAAACGGGTGCCCGGCCGCCAATGAACTGCCTTTGACGTTCAGCCGGCTGCGGTCAATGGCGCCCAGCGGCGCATCCAGCCCCAGGCGCGTCTTGCAGTAGTCGGCATCTTCCCAGGCCTTGAGCGTGCACAACACCTGGGCAGCGAACGCTTCGTGAATCTCGTAGTAATCGAAGTCCTGCAATGTCAGGCCATTCCTCGCCAGCAGGCGCGGCACGGCGTACACCGGCGCCATCAATAGCCCTTCGGCACCGTTGACGAAATCCACCGCGGCCGCTTCACCATCGCGCAAGTAGGCGAGGATCGGCAAACCCCGCTCCTTGGCCCAGGCTTCACTGCCCAGCAATACCAGGGAGGCGCCGTCGGTCAGCGGCGTCGAGTTGCCGGCGGTGAGCGTGCCCTTTTCGCTGCGTTCGAACACCGGTTTGAGGCTGGCGAGTTTTTCCAGGGTCAAGTCCGGGCGCAAGTTGTTGTCACGGGTAAGACCCAGAAAGGGCGTGAGTAAATCGTTGTGCCAGCCTTCGGCGTAGGACGCGGCCATTTTCTGGTGGCTCTCCAGCGCCAGTTGATCCTGCTCGGCGCGGGGGATTTGCCAGGTCTGCGCCATCAACTCGCAGTGCTGGCCCATCGACAAGCCGGTGCGCGGCTCGCCATTACGCGGCAGTTCCGGTTTGAGGTGATGCGGACGAAGTTGTAACAAGACTTTTAACTTATCCGCCATGGACTTGCTGCGGTTGGCTTGCAGCAGGATCTTGCGCAGCCCCTCATTCACCCCGATAGGCGCGTCGGACGTGGTGTCGACGCCACCGGCAATCCCACATTCGATCTGGCCCAGGGCGATCTTGTTGGCCACCAGCAACGCAGCTTCCAGGCCGGTGCCGCACGCCTGCTGAATGTCGTACGCCGGCGTTTGCGGCGACAGGCGCGAGCCCAGCACGCACTCGCGGGTCAGGTTGAAATCCCGTGAATGCTTGAGCACCGCACCCGCCGCCACCTCGCCGATGCGCAGGCCGTGCAGGTTGTAGCGTTCGATCAGGCCTTCCAGCGCCGCCGTCAACATCGCCTGATTACTCGCCGTGGCATAAGGGCCATTGGAGCGGGCGAAGGGGATGCGATTACCGCCAATGATCGCTACACGGCGCAATTGAGTCATGGAAAGCTCCCTGAAGGTTATGAGGTGAGTCTGTGAGACTAGCCTAGGCTCAATCGAACGACTTTCACCTCTTGATGGTCCACCGTTTGAACCCCAGCACTCGGAGAGCGTTCCATGTCTGACCGTTATATCGACTTCGCCAACTCAAGCCTCGGCCATCGCCTGGTCGCCGCCATTGGCCTGCCGTCACCGGTACGCCTGGAACGCTGGCAGGCCGGGCGCCTGCGTCCGGTGGAAGGTGCGCTGTTGCTGGGCGGCGGCGCGCTCGCGGCCAAGGTGCTGCCGTTTGCCAATAAACTCACCGACGCCATTTACAGCTACGGCCCCGAGCCATTGGCAGCGCCCGCGTGGATCCCCGGGCATGGCCCCAAACTCAAGGCCGTGGTGTTCGATGCCAGCGACTTGCAGCACACCGACCAGCTCAAACAGCTGCGCGAGTTCTTTCAGCCGTTGCTGAAAAATCTTGAGCACAGCGCCCACGTGGTGATCCTTGGCCGCGCCCCGGAAACCCTCAGCGATCCGTTCGCCGCCAGCGCACAGCGTGCCCTCGAAGGCTTCAGCCGGTCCCTGGCCAAGGAGCTGCGCAGCGGCGGCGTGCTGCAATTGTTGTATGTCGGCGAAGGCGCCGAAGACCAGTTGGAAGGCGCTCTGCGCTTTTTCCTCTCACCCAAAAGTGCCTATATCTCCGGCCAGGTGATTCGCCTGCAAGCCTGCGCCACGCCGGTCGAGGATTGGACTCGCCCGCTGGCCGGGCGCAAGGCGCTGGTCACTGGCGCCGCGCGTGGCATTGGCGCCGCCATTGCCGAAACCCTGGCCCGCGACGGTGCCGAAGTGATCGTGCTGGACGTGCCCCAGGCCAAGGCTGATCTCGACGCCCTTGCCGCGCGCCTGGGTGCGCGCACTATCGTGCTGGATATCTGCGCCGATGACGCCGCTGCGCAATTAGTCGAACACCTGCCGGACGGCATCGACATCGTGGTGCACAACGCCGGCATCACCCGCGATAAAACCCTGGCCAATATGACCCCGGAATACTGGGACGCCGTGCTGGCGGTGAATCTCAACGCGCCGCAAGTGCTGACCAAAGCCCTGCTGGACAGCGGCACGCTGCACGATAATGGTCGTGTGGTGCTGCTGGCTTCCATCAGCGGCATTGCCGGCAACCGTGGGCAAACCAATTATGCCGCCAGCAAGGCCGGCTTGATCGGCCTGGCACAGGCGTGGGCACCCTTGCTCAAAGAACGCGGCATCAGCATCAACGCGGTCGCCCCTGGTTTTATCGAAACCCAGATGACCGCGCACATTCCCTTCGCCCTGCGCGAGGCCGGGCGCCGCATGAGCTCACTGGGCCAGGGTGGCTTGCCGCAAGACGTGGCCGAAGCCGTGGCCTGGCTCGGCCAGCCGGGTTCTGGAGCCGTCAGCGGCCAAGCGTTGCGGGTGTGCGGGCAAAGCCTGCTGGGAGCGTAAGCATGGAGTGGCAGACATTAGACAGCACCCCGTTTCTGCCGCCGCTGTACTGGCGGGCCGCGCTCAAGCGCAAGATCACCGGCAGTACGTTGCCTGATGCAGGGCTGCGCTGCCACCTGCGCGTGAACCCCGAGGACGTGGCCGCTTATCGCAAGGTCTGCGGGTTTGCGGACAGCCCGGTTCTGCCGGGCACGTACCCACATGTCCTGGCGTTCGGTTTGCAAATGCAATTACTCACCGACAATCAGTTTCCGTTCCCGCTGCTGGGGCTGATTCACCTGAGCAACCGCATCCGCATCCATCGCCCGTTGGGGGGAGTGAGCAACCTGATGGTGGGGGTGTACGCGAACAACCTCCAACCCCATGCCAAGGGAGCGACCTTTGATATCGTGACCACGGTGGAGGATTCGCTGGGTCTGTTGTGGGAAGCCGAGAGCCGAATGCTCTGTCGCGGGGTGAAACTGGAAGGCACAACGCACGATGATCACATGTCGGCCTCCGCTGACGTCAGCGAGTTGGCCCGCTGGAAAGCACCCGCCGATATCGGTCGCCGATATGCCCGGGTATCCGGCGACTACAATCCGATCCACCTGAGTGCGTTGACGGCCAAGCTCTTCGGCTTCCCGCAAGCAATTGCCCACGGGCTGTGGAGCCTGGCACGAACGCTGGCCGCGCTGAATGAGTATTTGCCTGCTGCCAATGTTGAAATAGAGGTCGAATTCAACAAGCCCGTCCGCCTGCCCAGTGAAGTCATCTTACTGACCCGTGCCGCAGGTGCCAGCGGCGAGTTGCTGTTAAAGGGAACGGGTGACCTTCAGCATATGGCGGGCAAGTGGCGCCCGATTGCGTGAAACGCGCCATTTAATTGTATATATACACCCTAAGTTATAGCGGACGCCCTGGCGTCCGCTTTTTTATTCAACCCACTGATATGTAAAGCATCGCTAACTTTAGACGCCCCTCTATTACACCCTTCGTATTAGCTATTAAGCCGATTAAGACCTTGTGTATATAAATCGTTAATACCAAGTTGAGCGTTGCGAGAAAGAGTCCCCGGGTCTGTGATAACCACACGGACAAACGTATCGCTATCCCAAGAAATAACGAGCGTTTGAAACAACCAAGGTTGTACAGGTGCAAGGGAACTCAATCATGAAAACTCAAACTCAAGTAGTGTTATGGAAAACAAGTACCGCGCTGGCCCTGATCATGGCGATGAGCCTCGGTGGCTGCAGCAGCGGCGGTGGCGGGCATCACAGCAGCGTGGCGGCATCCTCTCCTGACGCAGGTGCGGGAACAGGCGCGGGCACAGGTGGCGGCTCGGGCGGAACGGGTGGCGGAACCGGCGGTGGTACTGACGGCGGCACGGGCAGCGGTACTGGTGGCGGTACGGGCGGTGGAACCGGTGGCGGTACTGACGGAGGCACGGGCGGCGGAACCGGTGGTGGCACTGGCGGCGGCACGGGCGGCGGAACCGGTGGCACTGGCGGCGGTACTGGCGGTGGCACGGGCGGTGGCACGGGCGGTGGCACGGGCGGCGGAACCGGTGGCACTGGTGGCGGAACCGGTGGTGGCACTGGCGGTGGCACAGGCGGCGGAACTGGTGGTGGCACAGGCGGCGGAACTGGTGGTGGCACAGGCGGCGGAACCGGTGGCGGCACGGGCGGCGGAACCGGTGGCGGCACGGGCGGCGGAACCGGTGGCGGAACTGGCGGTGGCACAGGCGGCGGCACTGGCTCGATAACTACACCTCTGGTAACAGGCCAGATTGTCGGCGCTCTGGGCACCACTGTCGGTAACGTAGGTACAGCGGTGGGCAACATTGGTTCGAGCTTGAATGGAGTTCCAATTGTCGGCGTTACCGCTGGCGGCCTGGTCACGTCCACTGGCAATGCCGTCACCAGTATCGGCACCGGTGTGACGACAGGCCTGGGCTCCCTGGGTACCGACAGCAATTCCCTGGGCAAAACGGTTGCTGGCGTAGGCAACGGCGTCGCCAACCTGGGCACCGGTGTTTCCACTGCGGGCCAATCCTTGGGCACCACGCTGAGTGGCGTGCCGGTGGTGGGCGGCTTGACTGGTGGCGTAGGCACAGCAGCGGGCGGCCTGGTTAGCACTGCCGGTCAGGCAGTCACCATGCTCGGCGATACCCTCAGCACCGCCAGTACCACTGGCCCATTGGGCTCGTTGACGAATACGGTTGGCAGCAAAGTGCTGGTGCCTGTGGTTTCCCTGGTGGAAAACACCACCGGCAACCTCGGCACTGCCACCGGCCTGGGCACTCCGGTCAATGGCCTGCTGAATAAAGTCGGCAGTACCGTCACAGGCGTGGGTGGTCAAGTGGCCAGTGCCGGCGGTGCGGGCAACCCTGTCACGACTGTCGTGGGCGGTGCGTTGACCGGCGTTGGCAGCGTGCTCGACAAGTCCGGCGGTTATGTCGCTCCCGCCAGCACTGCGCCAGCCTCAGGCTTGCCAGAATTGGTGGGTGGCCTGGTGGCCAACGTGGGTAACGGTCTGAATGCCGGTAACACCAATGGCACTGTCAGCGCAGCAGGTGTAACCGGCGGCGCACTGGGCGGCACCGTCGCCTCGCTCGGCACCGTGATCGGTGGTAATGGCGTCGCCAATACGGCCGCCACGGCGCCGGTTGCAAGCGTGGCCACTACCGTCGGCGCAGCCCTGAACCCTGTGACAACAGGTGTTTCCAGCCTGACGCAAAATGTCGGCACTACCACAGGCGTCGGCGCGCCGGTCAACGGTCTGGTAACGCAAGTCGGCGGTGCAGTCAGCGGTGTCGGCACAACGTTGACCGCAGCCAACGCCAACCCGGTGACTAACGCCGTAGGCACCACCGTCACCGCAGTCGGCAACACCGTGGGCGCGGTAGGTGGGTTGGTCACCGGCGGTACCGGCAGCGGTGGTGGCCTGCTCGGCGGTCTGACCGTCGGCGCCGGCACCAGCGCCCCGGCCAGTGGCAGCGCAAGCACCGGCACAAGTGGTGGTCTGGGAGGTTTGTTAAACGGTCTGACCGGTAAAAAATAGAATTGCACCTGGCCGATTAGACGGCCTCCCCTACAGCGCCTACGCTTGGTTGAGACGAGAGACCCTATAAGTCTCTCGTCTTTTTTATGGGCTTGATGCCATGCCCTCCCGAACCGCGTCCCAGAACCCGGCGGGCCCGAGACGCTGCTGCAGTCTGACCATGGAGTGTCCTATGCGCGTGTTGACTCCGTTGTTATTACTTACCCTCAGTGCTTACGTTCAGGCCGAGACCCTTCCCAGCTTCCTCAACAGCAACGACACCATTCGCAATCTGCCGGTGCCTAACCTACCTGCCGACGCCTATCGACCCGTCACGCCACAAACCCAGGTGCCGCAAGCGCCCGCCACCCAGAACCAGCCGTTGCAGATGGACACCAAAGTCACCATCCGCAAGCTGCAGATCGAGGGCGGCACGATCTACCCACTGACCGAAACGGCCAAGGCTTACGCTGCGTTGCTCGGCCATGAAACCAACCTCGCGCAATTGATCGAAGCCACCCGCAGCATCACGCGTCGCTATCAACAGGACGGCTACCTGTTGTCCTACGCGTTCTTGCCGCAACAGACCTTCGAAAATGGCCTGGTGCGCGTGGTATTGGTGGAGGGGTACATCAAGGATTACCAGCAAAGCGGTGACATCGGCGCGGTGTCGGCCTACATCGACAAACTGGCCAACAAGCTCATGGCCGAACGCCCTCTCACGCGCAAGACGTTCGAGCGCTATACCACCCTGATGGGGCGTATCCCCGGTGTAACCCTGCAAGCGCAAGTGCCGCCGCCGGGCACCACCGATGGGGCCGCGCACATGAAGATCGAAGCCACGCGCAAACCCTTCACCACCAGCATGAGCCTGGTCGACGACAACCGTAACGGCACGCAAGCGTTGCTCACCGCCACCAGCAACTCCCAGACGTCGATGGGCGAGCAACTCTACGTCAGTGGTTTGTTCCCACCGGGTGACGACAAAGAGCATTACTACCGCGTGGGCTACAGCCAGTTCATCAATGCCGAGGGCAGCCAAGTGGTGGTGGGCGCCGAGCGCTATCGCGCCGACCCCAAAAGCAACATCCAGCTGGACGGTGGCTTCGAACTCAAACCGCATCAATCGATTGATCGCTACACCATCGGCCTCAGCCATCCGCTGATTGCCTCACCGAATGAATCACTGACCGTGGCTACACGCCTGTACGCGGTGGACCAAACCACGCGCTATCAACTGGTGGGCTACCCGCAGCGTTTCGACATCGAAACCAACCTGCGCGCCCTGGCTTTCGAGGGCGACTGGCGCAAGTCCGACACGCGGCAACTGCGTATCCTCAGCGCCGGGCTTTACCAAGGCATCAACGGCCTGGGCGCCACCACGCGCAGTGACCTGGCGGTGACCAAACCGGACCTGGACTTCTTCCGCCTGCGCCTCTCCGGCGTGCAGAGCGACAAGTTCTTCGATAACTGGCAAGGCGTGCTGTCGGGGGCGTTCTACTGGAGCGACAGCACCTTGCCCGACAGCGAGCGCGCCACATTCGGCGGGCAGAACTTCGGCCGTGGATACCCCGATGATCAAGCGTCGGGCGACAAGGGCTGGGGCGCGGCGTATGAGGTCAACTACAGTTTCAACCGCGCCGGCGATTGGCTGAAGGTCGTGCAACCCTATGTGGTGCTCGACCGTGCCAAGACCTGGTTCAACGAGCTGCCGGCCAAAAGCAATGACCTGTCATCGGCTGCCGTGGGCGTGCGCTTTGGCGATAACAAGTACTACAACATTGCGCTGGAAGCGGCCAAACCGATGTCGGACATCGCGCTGGACAGCTTCAATCGGCGGCCGCGTTATACGCTGAGCTTCAGCTATCAACTCTGAATGAGGAGACTGTGCAGAGGGCTTTAAAGCCCTCTCACAGGGAGGACTTTCTCAGGGGGAAAAGGCTGTCGAGGGTATCGAACAAGCGCTTCAGGTAAATAGGCTTGCGAAACAGATCCAGCACTTGCAGGCGCAGCATATCGCTGACGTCATCCATTTCGGCATGGCCCGACATCACAATCACCGGCAGGTGTTGACGAGCCGTGTGTTCGCGCAAACGCTTGATCAGCGAGATACCACTTTCCTCGGGCATCCGCAGGTCGGTAATGACCAGCGCGATATCGGGGTGCAGGGTCAATTCCTGCAAGGCAAAGGTGACGGAGGTTGCCGTAAAACAAACGAAGCCCTCGTTCTCCAGCGACTCCGCCAGTTCAACGAGGGCATCTTCTTCGTCGTCCACCAACAGGATCTGTTGGCGGCAAGGTATAGCTGCAGCATTCATAGGCACTACCTGATGTTTCCATTCAACAACGCGTGTACTCAACAGGAGGCCGTCTAAAACTCATGTAGTAGTAATGGCGGTCTGAATTTTACCAAAGAAGGTCGTAATCTGAGGTCCCAGCGTAGTCCCGGCCGCCAGTACCACCAGCGCTACAATTGCAACGAGAATAAGGTATTCAATCGCCGTTGCGCCGTCCTTGCGCTGAAAAAACACCTGGAGTTGAACATACAGTCTCATCAACAGATTAAAGACCATCTTACTTCTCCTCTGGCGACATGACGCCATATCAAGGTTTTGCTCACGCTACTCGCAGTTATGATTACGTTGTCGTAATGGCCGTCTGGATTTTCCCGAAGAATGTAGTGATCTTCGGCCCCAGCGTCGTCCCAGCTGCCAGTATTACCAATGCTACAATCGCCACGAGAATGAGGTATTCAATCGCCGTCGCGCCATCCTTGCGATGAAAAAGTAACTGAAGTTGAACATGAAGTTTAATCAACAGATCAAGAATCATCGGAATGCTCCTTGGGCGACCAGACGCCCTGCCTCGGTGCTGCACAGTAATTGCTATGTGCCATCTGAGCATTGTCAACAAACCTCACCCTCACAACTGTAAGAAGGGATTAATCACAAAGTAGTGGTTGCTTTGCTGCCCCCTTAAACCCTCGATTTCAAAGGCCGCTTCCTGCGCCGCAAAGAAATGTTTCTGTCAGTAATGGCATTTTGTCCTAGCTGAACTACCTTCAAATAGCTAAATAGTTAGTTACCGTTCACAGCAGCCAGGTGGCGGATTTAGCCTGTTTGGATAGGCGGTTTTTGGTGCAACAGGAAAGGGAGAGCCGTCATGAACACGCGTTTCAGCATGATACTGGCCGGTGTGCTTTTGGTCGGTGCGCTGTTTGCCGGTTATTGGGGGCTGGTGCTCAGTCGTCAACCTGCCCCTGCCCCACCCCCGCCGCCACAGGCCGCACCTGTCGAAAAAGCGGTTGCCGTGGTGGAAGATCAAACCCGCCAACCGGTGGTGGTACTGGCCCACGATGTGCCGCCGTTTGTTGCGCTGAATGCCACCGATTTAACCGTGGAGAAACTGCGCACCGTACCGGCCGGCAGCTTGACCAGTGTTGACCAGGCCATCGGCCGCACACCCTGGCGAGCCCTGCGCGCCGGCACCTGGCTGAACGACGACAGTTTCACCCCCGGCGGCCCGCTGGCCCGCATGATCCGCCCGGACGAACGCGCCCTGGCCGTCGCCGTCGATGAAGTGATTGGTGCCGCTGGCCAACTGAGTCCCGGCGACTACGTGGATGTGCTGCTGTACCTGCGCCAGGACGCTGCCAACCTCGAACAATCGGCACAAGTGGTGGTCCCGGCCATGCGCCTGCTCAGCGTCGGCGATCAAATGGGCCTGACCAACGACGGTGCCCCTGCCACACCACCGGCGCTCACCGCAGAAGAAAAAGCCCAACGCCACGCGCCCTCTCGCACCGTGGTGCTGGCGGTGCCCGAGCAACTGCTGAGCCGAC
Source organism: Pseudomonas sp. UBT (assembly GCF_050915955.1). Lineage (NCBI taxonomy): Bacteria > Pseudomonadati > Pseudomonadota > Gammaproteobacteria > Pseudomonadales > Pseudomonadaceae > Pseudomonas > Pseudomonas sp. UBT. The sequence continues at coordinate 1,122,688 of NZ_CP168079.1, forward strand.
TGATGCTGGCGACCCAGGCTGGCACCTTGCGCCTGGCCGTGCGCAGCGCCGATGAACGCTTGCTGAGCCACTACTGGGCCGGCGAAAGCAATGCGCCGGGCAACCTGCAAAGCGCCAACCGCGACCTCTACCAATTCACTCAACTGGCCTTCGCCCAAGCCCCGAAAAAACTCGCCCAGGGCAGCCCACGCCGCACCGGTGTCGAAGTGATACGCGGCAATCAAGCAACCCAACAAACACCCGACTGAACAAGGATGCTGTGCATGAGCCGACGTTTCGCACCGGTGTTCACGCTGAAAATCGCCTGTGCCCTGATGCTGTCGAACTTGTCTGTAGGAGTGGCCGTGGCCGCCCCAGGCAACTGTGGCAGTTTGGGCCAACTGCCCGCAGCACTCTCGGTTGGCGAGGGCCTGCAACAGGAGCTGCAATCACCGGTCGCGATCACGCGCCTGGCGATAGGCGACCCGAAAATTGCCGATGTCCACCTCAACGGGGATCGCGGTTTCCTGCTCACCGGTGTGGCCTCCGGCACCACGAGCCTGATGGTCTGGACAGCCTGCTCGAACACGCCGCGCCAGAGCATGGTGTTCGTCAAGGGCAAGGCCACATCAGCCCTCACCAGCCTCGCACTGTCGCCTTCCGATGACCCACTGCTGCCCAGCCAGGTGCAGACCGACATTCGTTTTGTCGAGGTCAGCCGCACCAAGCTCAAGGAAGCCAGTACGTCGATCTTCGGGCGCGGCGGCAACTTCCTGTTCGGCAGCCCCAGCAACGTGGCCAACCCGGTGAGTACGGCGTTTCGCGGCAACCTCCCGGTCAACGGCGATACCTTTAATATCGGCTTCGGTGGCGGGCGTGTGTCGGCCATGATCAACGCCCTGGAAAGCAGCGGTTTTGCCTACACCCTGGCGCGTCCGAGCTTGGTGGCCATGAGTGGCCAGAGCGCAACGTTCCTCGCGGGCGGCGAAGTGCCGATTCCGGTGCCCAGCAGCGGCAGCAACAGCATCTCGATCGAGTACAAGGAGTTCGGGATTCGCCTGACCCTGACCCCGACAGTGATCGACCACAACCGGATCTCCCTCAAAGTGGCACCGGAAGTCAGCGAACTGGACTACACCAACGCGGTGGTCATCCAGAACATCTCGGTACCGGCCCTGACCATCCGCCGCACCGACACCAGCGTGTCGCTGGCAGACGGCGAAAGCTTCGTGATCAGCGGCCTGATCAGCAGCAACAACACCACCAATATCAGCAAATTTCCTGGCCTCGGTGACATCCCGATCCTGGGTGCGTTCTTTCGCGACTCCTCGGTTAACCGCCAGGACAAAGAGCTGCTGATGATTGTCACGCCACACCTGGTGCAGCCATTGGCAGCCAATGCCCAGTTGCCATCCTTGCCGGGCGAGAAGCTGCGCAACTACGACCCGAACTGGTACCGCCTGTACTTTCTGGAAAACGGTAATTTCGACCGACTCAATGGTTTGTCCCAATGAGCGATAGCCTGAGCCAGACGTTTCTGGCAATCACGCGCAATACCACCGACCTGGAATGGCTGCAGGGCGCGCTGGCGCCGCTTGGCCAAGTGGTCAGTGCCGGTAGCGGCACCCTGGACGAGTTGCTGGCGCTGGTGGATGTAACCTTCGCCAACCTGGTGTTTATCGGTCTCGACCGTGAACACGTGGTCGCCCAAAGCGCGCTGATCGAAGGTGCACTGGAAGCCAAGCCGATGCTGGCCATCGTCGCCCTCGGTGACGGCATGGACAACCAGTTGGTGCTCAATGCAATGCGCGCCGGCGCCCGGGATTTTGTCGCCTACGGTTCACGCTCCAGCGAAGTCGCCGGGCTGGTGCGCCGCCTGAGCAAGCGCCTGCCACCGGTCACCACCAATACCCAACTGGGCGGCCTTACCGTGATGTACGGCACCCAAAGCAATGCCGACGGCGCCCTGCTGGCCAGCCATTTGGCGTTGGTCGTGCAAAAGAGCGGCCAGCAAACCCTGCTGCTGGACCTGGGCCTGCCCCGCGGCGACAGCCTGGCGCTGCTGGGGCTGGAAAGCTCATTCAATTTCGGCGATGCCCTGCGCCACCTCAGGCGGTTGGACACCACCCTGATCAACAGCGCGTTTACCTCAGCCGAAGACGGTCTGCGCATCCTTGCCTATGCCCCCAACGACGAGCCCCTGGAGCTGACCAGCGCCGCCGAGCTCTACATGCTGCTCAGTGCCTTGCGCCAGCACTTCCAGCACATTGTGGTGAACCTCGCCGGCCAGCCGGACAGCGAAGCGCTGCGCACGTTTGTCAGCCACTGCGACAAGCTGTTGTGGTGCACCGACCAGAGCGTACTGGACTGCCGTCGCAACCTCGGCGTGCTAAAGCAGTGGCGCGAAAAGGGCATGAAACTGGAGCACGCCAAGCTCTTGGTCGACCGCTATATCAAAGGCTGCGCGCCCGACTCCGAGGCCTTGGGCAAAAGCTTCGGGCTGGAAGTGATCGCCGTGTTGCCGTTGAGCCCGGAGGTGCGCCTTAACGCCAAGAACCAGGGGCAGACCCTGTTCACACTGGCCCCTCGAGAAAGCCTGACCCTCGCGCTGAAAACCCTTGGGGAGCGGCTGGCAAAGCGTTCGGAAGGCATGAAGAAACCGTCCAACACCTGGCTTGAACGCTTACTGAGAACAGGCAAATGAACGGCGAAAAACTCTTTGGCACACCGGCTCGCGGGCTCGCTGGCAACACCGACCACGACGGGCTGAAGCTGGTGCTGCATCGTTACATCATCGATGCCATCGAAGAGTCGGGAAAAAACCTGCTGGAGGGCTCACGCCAGCTGTTGGCGCAGTTTGTCATCGACAAAGTCGCTGAATACATCAACCGCATGCACCTGGCGATTTCCCGTTATGAGATGGAGCGCCTGGCCGAAGAAATCGTCGACGAGTTGACCGGTTTCGGCCCGCTGGAAGTGCTGCTGCGCGACCCGTCCGTGACAGAAATCCTGGTCAATGGCCCACACCGCGTGTTTATCGAACGTGACGGTTTGCTGCACCTGAGCGACCTGCGCTTTATCGATTCGCACCACGTTGAGCGGGTGATGCAACGCATCCTCGCACCGCTGGGCCGGCGCCTGGATGAGTCATCGCCGATGGTCGACGCCCGCCTGCCCGATGGCAGCCGGGTCAACGCGATCATCCCGCCGATCGCCCTCGATGGGCCCTGCCTGTCGATTCGTAAATTTCGCAAGGACATGCTCAAGAGCAGCGACCTGGTCGCGATGCAGACCATCGACCAGAACATCTTCGACTTCCTCCAGGAAGCAGTCGGCAAGCGCTGCAACATCCTGATCAGCGGCGGCACCGGCACCGGTAAAACCACACTGCTGAATATCCTCAGCCAATTGATCAACCCCCATGAACGCCTGGTGACCATCGAGGACGTGGCCGAGTTGCAACTGGGCCACCCGCACGTCGTGCGCCTGGAAACCCGCCCGCCGAACGCGGAGGGCCACGGCGAGGTCAAGGCCAGCGACCTGATCCGCAACGCCCTGCGGATGCGCCCCGACCGCATTATTCTCGGCGAGATCCGAGGGGTGGAAGTGCTCGATGTACTGACCGCCATGAACACCGGCCACGACGGTTCCATGAGCACCGTGCATGCCAACAACGCCGGCGATGCGCTGCTGCGCCTGGAAACCCTGGTGGGGTTGACCGGCCGCGTGGTGGCGGAGAAAACCCTGCGGCAAATGATCTGCGCGGCCCTGGACGTGGTGATCCAACTGACCCGCCTGCCGGACGGGCGTCGTTGCGTCAGTGAAGTGGTCGAGGTGGTGGGCATCCGCGAAGACGTCTACGTGACCAACACCCTGTTCCGGCATGACCGGCGTACCGGCTTCGGTTTTCTGCGCGAGGCGGTCAACCCTGCCGGCGAAAAACTGCGCCGCGAACCGACACTGCCTTGAAGGAGGCACAACCATGACCGGGGCCATCCTGCTGCTCATCTGCCTGATCCTGATCGGCCTGTCGATTCGATCCTTTCAAAACGGCCTGCGCCGCGCCCAGACCGAGCGCGTGCTGGGACGGCTCGCCGAAGGCCAACCGCAGCTGACCGAAGAAGCCGGCCAGTGGAGTGGCGTGGAAAAAATGTTCCTGCGTGCGGGCCTGGGCAAACCCACCGACAGTTTGGGCCTGTGGCTGACGATGTGGGGCCTGGGCGTAGTGCTGGGGGGGTTGGTCGCCGGCTGGGTCGGCCTGCTGGTGATGCTGGTATTGCCGCTGTTGTTGTTGCGCCTGTACATCGCCTGGCGCTACCAACGACGCATCAAGCGCATGATCGAACAGCTGCCGCAATTGCTCGACCATACGGTACGCAGCCTCAAGGCCGGGCGAACCTTGGCCGATGCGGTGCTGGGCGGTATCGAGATCACTGAGGACCCGCTGCAAGAGGCCATGGGCCGTATCCGGCGCAATGTGCAGCTGGGTGTCAGCCTGCCGGAGTCCGCCCACGACTTTGCCGAGTTCTACGAGCGTGATGAGTTTCGGCTGTTCGCGTTGGGCTTGAAGGTCAACCACCGCTATGGCGGCAACGCCAGTGAATTGTTGGAAAACCTGATCAAGATGATCCGCGAGCGCGAGCAGGCCGCTCGCCAGCTACGCGCCCTGACCGGCGAAACCCGGGTGACCGCCTATGTGCTCACCGCCCTGCCGATCTCGATGATCGGCTACTTCCTGGCGGTGAACCCCGCCTACCTGATGACCATGTGGAACGACGGCACCGGGCGCATGCTGTTGTTCGTGGCGCTGATCATGCAGCTGTTGGGCTGCTTCACCTTGTGGCGCATGTTGCGGAGCGTATGAGATGGCTATTTCGCTGCTGATCAGCGCCGTACTGTTCCTGGCCGCCCTGGCGCTGGTGCTGGCCAACTTGATAAAACATCGGCGCAGCCAACACCTGGTCGCCCAGCGTTTACAGGGCCAGATGGGCCGTGAGCACCGGTTTGGCACGCTGATGCGTCAATTGGGCAACAGCCCCATCGCGCAACGCTCGGTCAGCCTGGACAACGAAACCCAAACCCTGCTCAACCGGGTCGGCTGGCGCCAGGCCACCCAGCGCTCCATGTTTGCGGCCATACAAGTGGGCACCCCGTTACTGCTGTTGGGCGTCGTACTGGTGGGCCAGCAACTGCTGTTTCCCCACACTGCTTCGCCGTGGCTGGCGCCCTTGATTGGCCTGGGCATCGGCTATCTGCTGCCCAAGCGCATTCTGGCCAGGGCCGCCAAGGCGCGGCAGCAACGCATTGCGCGCGAGGTATCCACTTTCATTCCGCTGCTGCGCATTCTGTTCGAGTCCGGCATGGCGGTCGAACAAGCGCTACGCGTGCTGAGCATTGAAGCGCAGCGCCTGCTGCCGGCGCTGACCTCTGAACTGCGCCTGATCCTGACCCGCGTCGATTCCGGCCTGGAACTCAGCGAAGAGTTGGGTAAAACCGCCAGGATGCTGGCCGTGGATGAATTCACCGACACCTGCACCATCCTCCAGCAACTGGTTCAGCAGGGCGGCGGCGCGATGAAATCGTTGCTGGCGCTCAAGCAATTGCTCGACGACCGACGTCTGACGCGCATCCAGGAATTCGTGTCGAAGATGTCCGCGAAAATGTCGGTCGTGATGATGGTGTTTTTGTTTCCCGCCCTGCTGATCGTGCTCGGGGGGCCGGCGTTCATCGGCATCTCTCGGGCCTTGAGTAACTTATGAGGAGCGCCCGATGAAAGCCTTGATAGCCGGAATGAGCCTGTTATTGCTCGGCGGTTGCGCCACCAATGGCCAGACCCCGTGGGCTGCCCTGACGGCAACCGGCACCTGCCCCAAACCCGGCGCCGACCAGGAACTGTCGCTGAACCTGGCCGATGAAATGGCCAACGACGGCAAGCTGCACGCCAGCCTGGCCAACCTGCAGAGCTTGCCGGCCAATCTGCCCCAGGTGCGCCTGCGCCAGGCCAAGGCCTATCGGTTGCTGGGACGCAGCGAGGCAGAGCCACTTTATCGCAGCCTGCTCGGCACCTGCATGGCCGCAGAAGGCGAACACGGTTTGGGGCAACTGGCCTCGGCCAAGGGTGACAACGGGCAAGCCATGTCGCACTTGCAACGCGCGGCGCGACTGGCCCCGACTGACGAAAAGATCCGCAATGACCTGGGCGTGGTGTACCTCAACCAACTGCGTCTTGAGGATGCGCGATTCGAATTCATGACCGCCATGGAGCTCAAGCAGAGCGACACGCTGGCGGCGATCAACCTGGTGACCCTGCTGATCTATCAGGACAACTGGACGCAGGCCGCACAACTGGTCACGCAAATGGGCCTGAGCCCCGAACAAGTCACCGACGCCCAGGCCAGGGCCGAAAAACTCAAGGGCTCAAGCGCCCCCATCGCCAAGGCCAAGGACCAGATCGCCACGGTCGTCGATGCAGCCAGCAACCCGAGGAATTAATGATGAAAGTGCCTTATCTCACCAGCCTGGCAGTGCTGGTAATGCCCCTGAGCGTCATGGCCATAGAACCCGGCCCCTCCTCGCCGCAGCAGGCGGCCACCGAGAACTGGCTGACGTTGCAGTCCAGTGGACGTGTCGCATCAACGACGCCACAAAAAGCCACGGCCGTGGAACGCGAACAAGCCGCCCAACGTTTACTGGAGAGCTACAAACATCCGATTCCGGAGTATTTCGAACAGAAAGTCGGTGGGCAGACCCAAGGCAGTAATTGAGCCAATCCGGCACCCGCGTCGTGCCAAATGGAGGAGCGGGCTTGCTCGCGAATGCGTGGTAGCAGCCGAGACATCCTCAGCCGATTCACCGCTTTCGCGAGCAAGCCCGCTCCCACATTTTGGCCGAGTGTGAAAGGACAGGTCAGTGGGCAGTGACACGCTGGCGCATTGCCGAATTGTTCGGCGATAGCGCCAACGCCAACTGCGTGCGGTTATGCATGTGGGTCAGGCGCAAAACCTGAGACACATACAGCTTCACCGTGTTCTCGGTGATGCCCAGCTCGCAGGCGATTTGATAGTTGGTCTGCCCCTTGCCCACCAGCCGCGCGACGTCCAACTGACGCGGCGACAACTGGTTGAAGATCGCCGGAGTTTCCACCGAGCCGACCTCCTCGGCCGACACGTCTTCGCCCTCGAGCGCTTGCGGGCTGCGGCGCACTTTATCGAGGTCCTGGTACAGATCGTTGATGGACTCGGAAAGAAATTGCAGCTTCTGGTTCAGGTGCCCCAGTTGCAGCTCCTTTTTGCGTTCTTCCAGCGCGGCTTCCTGGCGCTGCAAGCCCTCGAGCAGCTCGTGCAGATCGATCGGTTTCTGGTAGTAGTCCGCGATCCCGGCGCGTAGGGCCTTGATCACATCTTGCTTGTCGGCGCGGCCGGTCAACATGATCGCCTCAAAGGCACGTTGCTTGCCGGCAACCTTTTGCAGGGCCTGGACCAACTCAATGCCGTCCATGTCCGGCATATGCAGGTCGCACAGCACCAGGCCGATCTCGTCATCTTCGCTGAAGCGTTTCAGGGCCTGTTGGCTGGACCCACATGGGACGCAACGGAAACCGCTGCTTTCAAGAAACTCACAGAGCTCTTCCACGATCAGCGGCTGATCATCGACCACGAGCACTTTTACTGCAGAGGTAAGCTTGTTCACGCGCTACTCCATGCCTAGCAAGCCAATAGTTTGACTAATCCTTCACCACGAAATATTCCTTACACCTACGTATTAAACGTAGACGTACTTTCTGACTATGTACATAGCGTTAATACCCTCTGACGACTAATGGATCCAAAACCAGGCTGCAGCAAAACCCACCAGTAAAAACGGCGCGAACGGCAGCTTTTTTGACGAGTCCGGTGCCAGGTGAACCAAATGAGTTTTAAGCCCTTGACGCATAAGCGGCCAAAGCTTTGGCGCCAGTAACAGCCAGAGCAAATTGACGGCCGCAGCCCCTACAAATGCCACCAGCAAATACTCGGCATTCGATGCCAGCGCCAGGGCCGCAAGCAGCTTGACGTCCCCCGCCCCCAGACGGCCAAGGGCGTAACCGGGCAAGGTCAACAGCAGTGCCAGGATAAAGGCCCACAGCCCCTGCCCGACGGATGCTCCGAGCCAGGTGTTGCCCGTCCACACCAGATAAATCAACGCCAACAGGGCAGCGCCCAGCGTCAGGCGATTGGCAAGCAATCGTTGCCGGACGTCCTGCACCGCACACAGCGCCAACCACAACAGCACCACCGCACCCTGGATCACTAAAAAACATCCCTTTTTGCTGATTGATTCTATGCTGATATCAAGTAGTAGCCGTCAGGGTAGACGCGGTGATGAAAACAAGCCTCCCAAGAAAGCAAAAAGGCACGGCAGCGATTGAATTCGTGGCCGTGTTCGTGATTTTTTTCGCCGTGTTCTACGGCATGGTCAGCTATAGCCTGCCGCTGCTGTTATTGCAGTCGTTCAACCAGGCAACCGCCGAAGCCGTGCGGCTGAGCGTGGCCCTGGACCCGACGATGCCGGGCTACCAGGCCGCAGTGCAGAGCACCGCCAAAAACGCTATCACCACGCGTTTGTATTGGATTCCGCCAGCGTTCAACTTCAACATCAACCAAATCAACACCACCTTCAACAACGGCCTGCTGTCGGTGCAGATCAACTACCCCTCGGCCAATCTCCAGGCGGTAATGCCCTTTATTGTCCTGCCCGGCATTGGCACCGTGCCGCAATTGCCGGTGACATTGCAGGCCCAGTCGAGCCTGCAGTTTTGAGTTCGGGCGACAAACTCTTCGGGCGCCTGCTCGGCCGCGGTGGCGCGCTGGCTATCGACACGCCGGCGCCTCCTGCTGCCGGGCTGCACATGCAGTTGGATGCTCAAGGCCACGTGCTGGAGATCAGCGGCACGCTGCGCCCACAGTTAGGGCAGCACGTGAACTCGCCACGCTTGCACGACCTGCTGTGCGCCCACAGTGCCCTGGCGGTGGAAGGTGTTCCGGCCGATTGGCAACGCCACAGCCTGGACCTGGATTTCCAGAGCCCGGCCGGGCACATCCTGCACACCCGGGCGATGATAGAAGCCCATGAGCACGGCTGGCTGTTGCATGCCGTGGATATCGGCGATTTGCTCGGCGGCCGAGACCGGGCCGAGCAGCGCGAACAGAACCAGCAACTGATCAGCCTGGTGAGTGAGCAATTGCGCGTGTGCAGCCTCAGCCGCTTGCCCGAGGTGTTCAACGAACAGCTATGCAATATCGCGCAACGCTGGCGCATCCCCTGTGTCGCCTTCGCGTTGCTCGATCAGGAAGATCAGGGCTGGATGATCTACAGCCAGTACGCCAACCATGATGCACCGCTGTTCTGGCACACCGGCCAGCGCCTCGGCACCTGCCTGGACAGTCTCAACGGCACGACGCCGCTGAGCCTGCAAGCACCTTATGGGCGTGGTGAGCACCCGCGCTTGCACAGCGTGTTTGGCAATGCCGATGGTTTTCTTGTGCCCTATCGCGATGGCCAAGGCATCGCCGCATGGCTGCTGTGCGGCGCCTACAGCGGCCAACCGCACACCAACGACCGAGACTGGCTGAACCTCGCCGCCGCCCTGGCCGCGCCGTTGCTCAGCCGCCTGCGCGAACACCGTCACCATCAACAACTGGAACGCCTGGAAGCCCTGCAGGGCTTGCTGGGCACTGGCTGGTTTGAGTTGTTGCCCGTGAGCGGCGAAATCCAGCTTGCCCCCCAATTGATGCGCAACCTCGACCCGGAAGAAGGTCCGACCCGGCAACCCCTGGACGCGTGGCTGACCCTCATCCACCCCGCCGACCGCCAGGAGCTGCACAGTCGCCTGCGGGACCTGCAAACCCTCGGTAAGCCCTTGCTCGCCAGCGTACGCCTCAACCGCAGCGACACCGACCGGCCGCCGACCTGGTATCGCGTGCAGGGCCAAGTGTTGGGCGCCGGCGAGCGGCGTCGTTGGGTCGGCTTCATGCTCGATATCAGCGACATCAAGAACCAGCAATTGCAGGCCGACGCCGCCCACGCCCGACTGGACAACCTGATCGCCAGCTCACCGGCAGTGATCTATGTGCAGCGCTATGTGAACGGGGCCCTGCAACCGGTGTTTTTCAGTGACAGCCTGCTCCCCTTGCTCGGCCGCACGCTCGCCGAATGCAACCACGACAGCCTGGTGCAATGGGTGCACCCCGACGACCGCGACCTGTACTTCCAGCGCACCCGCCAACTGCTGCGTGAAGGCAGCGTGCGCAGTCGTTATCGTGTGCAGAATAAGCAGGGCGACTACCACTGGCTGCTCGATGAAGCCAAGTTGCTGCGCGACGACCTTGGCGTGCCGGTGGAAGCGGTCGGCCTGTGGCTTGATGTCACCGAGGCGACCCTGGCGGCGCAACAGGTCAAGGACAGCGAGGAGCGCTACCGAATTCTCGTGGAAGACTCCCCGGCGATGATTTGCCGCTACCGCCCGGACCTGACCCTGACCTTTGGCAACACGCCACTGGCCAACTATCTGGAATGCCTGCCCGCGCAGTTGCACGGGGTGAACCTGGGGGACTGGCTGTCGGCCGAACAGCGCGGGGCATTTGTGCACCGCATCGGGCAACTGACGCCGGAATTTCCTGTCAGCACCGCAGAAATCAGCCTGCAATTACCGGGGCGCGAACATGCCTGGTGGGTGTGGTCGGACCGCGGGGTATTTGATGAGCACGGCGCTTTGGTGGAAGTGCAGGCCGTGGGCCGCGATAACACCGAAGTGCGCCGCTCCCAACAACAACTGACGCAAAGCGCGAAAATGGCCACCCTCGGCGAAATGGCCACAGGTCTGGCCCATGAGATCAACCAGCCGCTGAACGTGATGCGCATGGCCATCGTCAACGTGCTCAAGCGCCTGAGCAATGGCGACGCGCAGGTCGATTACCTGACCGAAAAACTGCAGCGCATTGACGCACAGGTGCAGCGTGCGGCCCGTGTGGTGGACCATATGCGCGTGTTCGGCCGCCGCTCGGAGGTCGAGCAGCAACCCTTCGACCCGGCGCAGGCGCTGGAGGGCACGCTGTCGTTGCTCAGCGAAGGCTTGCGCGGCAAAGGCGTGGACGTGCGCCTGACCCAGGCGGAGGTTCCGGTGCAGGTCAAAGGCTACATCGACCAACTTGAGCAAGTATTGATCAACTTGATGGTCAACGCCCGCGACGCGCTATTGAGCCAACGCGAGAAAAACCCCGACCTGCGTCCCTGGATCGCCGTGCACACCGAACACGACAGCCGCCACGTGCGCATCTGGGTCGAAGACAACGGCGGCGGCATCGACCCACGGTTACTGGAGCGAATCTTCGAGCCGTTTTTCACCACCAAACCGATTGGCGTGGGCACCGGGTTGGGGTTGTCGGTGAGCTACGGCATCGTGGAAAACATGGGCGGGCGGCTGAGCGTCAGCAACGGTGAACACGGCGCGCGCTTTTGTATTGAACTGCCCAGAGCCACCGACGCTTAAATCACCAGGTAGGCTTCGCCGGTCTGGCCGCAGGTCAGGTTGGCGCCGACGTTTACATTCGCCAGGCTGATCCCCAGGCTGTTCAGCAAGTTGTTCAGAATCGGGTTGAGCAGCGGGCCCAACAGGTTATCCACGACCGGCGTGACGATGGCGCTGACACCGCTTAACAGCGAGACCGTATTCGCTATCAGGCTGCCCAGCGGGTTATTGCCCACCGGCTGATAGGCCGTGATGCCCACGCCACTGAGGGTGGTTGAAAGGCTGCTCACCACATTGGTGGCTGGCGTGGCGGCCAAATAGGTAGGCGTGAGGCCTACGTTGGGTGGCGTGGCAAAGGGCGTGGTGCTGGAAAACACCTGGGTTTGGTTGCTCCCAACGATCGGGCTTTGCACCTTGATCCCGATCCCACCGCCGGCAAACGGCACCCGGGTGCCGCAACTGCCGATAAAGGCAATCATATGGCAGGTCTTGGTGCCAATATCGATCAGCGCCATGGGCGCCACCGTCATCGGCTGCGTGGTGGAAAACGCATTCGTGATACTGCCCACATTCAGCGACGCCACAGAGGTCGTGGTCGTGGCCGTCAGACTCTTGGTACCCGCGTTGCCGGTCGGGCAGCTGTACGCGGTGACGTAACTGCTGGCGCCCCCGGCATCCAGGACGATATTGAGCGGCAGGTTGCCCGGCAACGGCAGCAAATCCAACTGTTGGCACCCGGCCCCCAGCAAACACAACGCCGAGTTGATGGTGGTCACCAGGTTCAAGCTCAGCAGGCCATTGACCACCGGCGTCAGCGGACCCACCAGGTTATTCACCGCCGTGGTCAGCCCCGACAAACTGCTCAACACCGGCAAGCTGACCGTCACCTCCGTACGCACCTGAGCGGTACGCACATAAATCGCGTTCGGCCCCAGCGGGTTGGCGGCGGCAAGTGCCGGGTTGCCAATGGCCGACAACTGCGGCGGCTCTATCACTTTGACTTGGGTGGTGATATTGGCCAGCCCCAGCAGGCTCACGGGCAAGGTCGCCGCCACCGCGCTCTGGCTGTTGGACAGTTGCACCACGCCCTGGATCAGTTGAAACACTTGCAGGTTGGCATTCAGCGCCGCAGCGGTGGTGCCGGTTTGCAATTGCAGGATTTGCCCAAGGGTTAATGGCGCCTGATTGATCGCGGCGACTTGTAGGTTGCCCAGCGCGGTCAACACGTCTGCCGTCGCACCGTTGGCGGTCAGCACAGTGATTGCGGCCTGGATCAACTGCGACGCGGTGACCGTGGTATTGAGCAATTGGGTGTAGTTACCGGCGGCCACGTTCAGGTTGACCGCCAACTGGTTGAGGTAACTGAGCAGATTGATGTTGGTGTTGAGCAAGCCATTCCAGCCAGCGAGGGTCAGGTTGACGTTGCCGCCGAGCAAGCCGCTGAACAGCGGGTTCAACAGGCTCGCGCTGGCCGTGTTGACGCTGGCCAGGGTGCTGTTGATGGTGAGCTGGGCCAACGATGGCGCAGGCATCGCCGCGACTGCCGTCGCCGTCAATACAGTGTTGACGCTGACCGGGCCGCCGGAAAAGAGTGTCCAGATTCCGCCGGCCACGCTGGTGGTGACGGTTTTGCTGACCACCACTTGAATCGCCGATGACACCGCAGGGTTTGCACTGAAGGTGCGCAGCCCCGACGCGGCGGTCGTTACCGTGCCGCAAAGGGTCGCCAGGGTATTGCCGTTACCCACCACAAAATTGTTCCGAGCCACACTCTGCGCCGCGTAAGCCGCTGCGCTCAGGCCCGCCACACAGGTCCCGCCGCGACTCACGGCCTCCAGCGCCGCCGTATCCGCCACGCCCTGCAGCTTGCGCTTTTCCAGGTACAAACGGCCGCTGTCGACCACCAGCAAGGTACAGACCAATACCAACGCCAACACGCCGACCGCCATCAAGCCAATGGCACCGCGCTGCTTGTAAGCCAATCGGGGAGACATCGAGCACTCCTGTGCCGGCGAGTTGCCGAGCGCTTACTCTCCTGGGGTGTCAATGAGTGTAGACAAGGGCTGGGGAGGATGACGGGCAAATGTGGGAGGTGCCTTGCTCCCACACAGCTCAGATGGCGGGGTTCAGTGCGGTGGGTAATTGGAAAGGATCTTGGTCACCGTGGTGCGGATGGCATTGCTGCGGTCCTGCGGGTTCGGCGTGCTGCTCATCATCTGCTCGTCGCTGCCACGCCACACCAGCTTGCCATCCTTGCCGTCCAACAGGTCGACCTGCAGGGTTGCGACCTTGTAGGTGATGTTGCGCGTTTCGTTGTACATCGGCGCGCCCCAGTAACCGTTCCACGGGCCGCCCCATGCTCCACCGTAATTGGTGGTGACTTGTTGCTGGCGGTCTTCGACGATCAGGTAAACCTGCACCTTCAGGTCGGCCTTGGTGCCTGCCGCAGCGGGACGCAGGCCGCGTTGGTCGAGTTGTTCGCCCACAGCCTGGCGGATGCGTTGCTCAGTGAGGTCACTCTTGATGCGCGGGTCATCCGGTCGATATTGCAGGGCCGGGTCTTTCCAGGCCCAGTTGCGATAGGCGCCGAAGTCGCGGCTGGCGTCATAGTCGTTGTTGACCTGACTGGTCTGGCAGCCCCCCAGCAGTACAACAACAGCAAGTGCAGCGAAGCGACGAAGCATGGTTGTTCTCCAAAAAACGGCATAGGCCTGAGATGAGAATAGCTGCTAACTGGGTGGGTAGGCAGTCATTGCCTTCTGCATTGCCTCGCGCAGTGCATCCGCGCGTTCGCTCAAGCTGCCCTGGCTGGTCGTTTCGGCGCTGGTGCTCCAGACCGGCTGGCGGGTGCGGGCATCGAACAGGCTGATACGCGCCACCGCCACCGTCACTTCATAGGTGCGCACCACCGGCACCGAGTTGTACATGCCGTAACCGTTGCCATAGCGGTTATAGCCACCGTAACCATAGCCATAGTCGTCCTGGACCTGGCGCAGGCGCTTTTCCAGGCGCACATCGGCGCTTACCAGCAGGTCGGGCGCACGGTTGTCATGCAAGGGGCGCAAGCCGCGCTGGTCAAGGGCGCCGCTGACCGCCTCGGCAATTTGCGCCGAGTCGGCCCACGCCGAACCCGCCGGCAGTTGGCCGTTAAGCCAGGCCCAACTGCGATAGGCGCCATAGTCGCGCACCGGCGCCGGGTAGGCGCTGGCATCAAAGGTGTTGGCCGCCTGTGCCGGAGCCGGCGGCATCGGGGCCGAGGCGGCCACGTAAGGATTCGGGCTGGAACATGCTCCCAAACCCAGGGACAACAGGATCAAACAGAGACGACGCATTTCGACCTCCGCAGACTGGGCCGCTTAAACCGGACGGCATATCCAGTGTAAATAACGCCCAAGCCCGGCAAAGCTTGGGTGACGACGGTGAGCGAGTTCCATCTCCAACAAATCCTGTAAATCGGCGCGGGCCTGGAATTCCACCGGCATATAGTCGTGGAACACCCGCACGCCACTTTGGCTTTCGACCTGCCATAGCCCTTCGAGTTGCGCCGCCAATTCCCGTGGGTCGAGGGGTTGTTGCGGCGTAAGGCTCTGCTTTTCGCCGGCCATGTCGTTCTTGCGCATTTTGCGGAAGTGGCCTTTGAGCAGGTTGCGGTAAATCAGCGCATCACGGTTGTAGAACGCCAGCGACAACCAGCCGCCGGGCACCGTGAGTTGGTGCAGCACCGGCAGTATCGCATGGGGTTCGGCCAACCATTCCAGCACCGCATGGCACAGCACCAGGTCGTAAGGTTCGGTGAGTTGGCCGAGCAGGTCCTGCCAGGGCGCGTGAATAAACGTCGCCGTCTGCCCCGCATCCGCAAAACGCTGGCGCGCGCCTTCGAGCATCGGCTCGGCGGGCTCGGCCAGTGTGACCTGATGGCCGCGTTCGGCCAGCCACAACGACATATGCCCCAGGCCGGCGCCGATATCCAGCACGCGTAACGGGCGGTCCGGCAACGCTTCGGTCAGGTCGGCCTGGAGCACCGCCAGGCGAATCGCCCCTTTGGCGCCCCCGTAGATTTTCTCGGCGAAGCGCGTGGCCAACTGGTCGAAATGACGATCACTCATGGGCAAACCGCCGTTCGCTGTCGGCCAGTTTGGCGCGTACCACTTCATTCATATCCAGGCCCAGCTCACTGCACAGCAACAGCAGGTACAGCACGATATCGCCGACTTCCTGCCCGGCATGGGCGAGCTTGTCTGCGGGCAATTGGCGCGATTGGTCTTCGGTCAGCCACTGGAAGATTTCCACCAGCTCGGACATTTCCACGCTGGCGGCCATGGCCAGGTTTTTCGGGCTGTGGAACGGCTTCCACTGATTGTCATCGCGGATACGGTGCAGGCGTTCGGTGAGGTGTTCGAGGTTCATGCGGGGGCTCCTGAAGGTGTATAGCTTCGGGCGGATGATTGGCGAAGGCAAGTGAATCCCTGCACGCCGTAAACCTCTATGCTAGAAGGGAACTCGCGTGCGCCGATAACGACCAAAGGCTCAGGTCCGGCAGCTACGCCCACCTATTCATCAGGACACACACATGCAAACAGACTTTTTCGGCTGGCTGGGTCTCAAAATCGGCCAGATCATCCACTTTATCGTCGAGCTGTTCAGCGGGCTGTTCAACACGCTGTCCCATGCCGGCGGCGATTTTGTCGACGGGCTATCCAAATCCCTGGGCATGGACACGTCGATCATCAGCATCATCACCCTGATCATCGGGCTGTTACTGCTGTACTCGGCAGTGCGCGCGTTTATGCGGGCATCGATCATTGCGGGCATTATCTGGTTGATGCTGGGCCTTTGGCTGCTCAGTTGGGTTGTGCACTGATACTTGAAAACACTCACGTTACTCACCGACTGGCGCGACCGCCCCACCCATCGCCGTGTCTGGGCCCTGGCCGCGCCGATGATTTTGTCGAACATCTCGGTGCCACTGGTAGCGCTGGTCGACAGCATGGTCATCGGCCACTTGCCACACGCCCACCAACTGGGGGCCGTGGCCGTTGGGGCCAGCCTCTATACCTTCCTCGCCTGGGCCATGGGTTTTCTGCGCATGGGCTCCACCGGGTTTGCCGCGCAAGCCGCCGGGCGTGGCGATGGTGCAGCGTTGCGGCAGGTCCTGCTGCAAGGTCTGTTGCTGGCGCTGGGCCTGGCGATGCTCTTGGGCACGGTGGGCATCCCGCTGAGCCAGTTGGCGCTGGAATGGATGCAGCCCTCCCCCGAGCTGAATCAACTGACCCGCGATTTTTTCCACACTCGCTTGTTCGGCCTGCCTGCCGCGCTGGCCAGCTATGCCTTGGTCGGCTGGTTCCTCGGCACCCAGAACGCCCGTGCACCGCTGGCGATTCTGCTGACCACCAACCTGGTCAATATCGCCCTGAACCTGTGGTTCGTTCTTGGCCTGGATTGGGGTGTGGTCGGTTCCGCGCGCGCCTCCGTCATTGCCGAATGGACCGGCGCCCTGCTTGGCCTGGCGCTCACGCAAAAAGCCCTGCGCGCCTACCCCGGGCATATCGCCTGGGCCGCACTCAAGCGGTGGCAAAGCTGGCGCCCGCTGCTGGCGGTGAACCGCGACATCTTCATCCGCAGCCTGGCCCTGCAATCGGTATTCTTCATGATCACGGTGCAAGGCGCCCGCCTGGGCGATGCCACCGTGGCGGCCAATGCGCTGCTGCTCAATGGCCTGTTGCTGACCGCCCATGCCCTGGACGGTTTGGCCCACGCAGTCGAGGCCCTGTGCGGGCACGCCATCGGCGCCCACGACCGGCAGGCGTTACGCCGTTCATTGGTGGTCGCCTGCGGTTGGTCATTGATCGCCAGTGTGGGCTTCGCGCTGCTGTTCACCTTTGGCGGCCACCTGTTTATCGCCATGCAAACCAACATCCCCAGCGTGCGCGAAACCGCCGATATCTACTTGCCTTATCTGGCGGTGCTGCCGCTGATTGCCGTGTGGAGTTACTTGCTGGACGGCCTGTTTATCGGCGCCACCCGCGCACGGGAAATGCGCAACGGTATGCTGCTGACAGTGGTGATTTTGCTACCGTTCGCGTGGGTATTGCAGGGCTACGGCAACCACGGCTTGTGGATAAGCTTTCTGCTGTTCATGGCCTTGCGCAGCCTCACGCTGTGGGCGATCGCTTGGCGATTGAACAAAAGAAACGCGTGGCTCGGCGAGCCGACCTGTTAGTTCTCACAGGTTACAAAACCCCGCTACCGACGTTGAATGAAGGTTGGGCCTGCAAAGCGATACGTTTCTGGCCTCAACCTTCTTTCAACTCAGGGACGGACAAACATGGGCAGCAATATCGTATTTATCCTCGGCGCGTTGCTAGTGGTCGGTTTAATCGTGGCCGCCACAATGCGTGCGGCCAAGGCGAAAAAATCGCCGCCACCCAGCGACGTCGTCGCTGAACCTGCCATTCAAACCCCACCGATCACCCCGGGCACCGGCGAGTGGGCAATCAAACCGGGAAGCGACACACCTGCAACTCTGCCGGAGCTGCCTGTCTCAACCGCAGTGGAGGTCTGGAACCAGACGGGTTTCCAGGTATTCGTGACGCAGCAGGGCATTAGAGCGACCCTGTCGCCCCAGGGTCGCACGCTAATGAATAATGGCGTTGCGCTGACAATCACGCCCGCATCACCGGATGACACGCTGCGCTCCGTCGCGCTGGAGGAAGCCAGTACCGAGACCTCAACCGTGTACAGCCTCATCGTCCGGTAGCGCCAGCCTCACTGGCCCGGAGTGGACTGGATAAACGCCGTGACCCGATCAAGCACCGGCGCCAGCCAGCGCAAGGGCTTGGCAATGGACGCCACCAGCGTCGCATGGTTGGTCTTGGTGAAGTAAAACTCCTCGACCGGCACCCCCGCGTCGCGCAACTTTTTCGCCAGCCCGCCCGTGTTGCGCGTGGGGTTGACCAGCGTGTCGCTCGCAGAGGCAATCAACAGGCTCGGCGGCGCGCCATGGCTGACGTGGTTGATCGGCTGGGAATCAGGTGGGGAATTCGGGAAGAAGAACACCGGGCGCACATCGCGGTTATCAATCGGCAGGAAGTCATAGGGCCCGGCCAGGCCGATCCAACCCTTGAGCATCGAGGGCGACAATCCCACGGCTTTCAACCAGCGCCCATCCAGTGCCAGCATCGAGGCGTTGTAGGCACCGGAGCTGTGGCCCATCAGGTAGAACTGCGTGGGGTCGGCGCCGTATTCGGCGATGTGTTGACGTGTCCAGGCCACCGCTTGGGCGCCGTCTTGAAGAAAGGTGGGGTAACGCACTTGGGGGTAGAGCCGATAGTCGGCGATCACGACAACGATGCCGCGTGAGGCCAGTGCCTCGCCGACGAAACCGTAATCGTCCTTGGAGCCGCTGTTCCAGCTGCCGCCGTAAAAAAACACCACGACGGGCGCATTGGGTGCGGCCGCGACAGGACGGTAGATATCGAGTTTTTGGCGCGGATCAGTGCCGTAGGCGATGGATGCGGTTTTGGTGAAGGTGTTGGAGGGCGTCAGTGCGTTGAGCACTTTGATCGGGGAGCATGCCGCGAGGAATGCGGCGACTGCCAGGGTGAACGCTTGCAAGAGTTTGCTCGACATCGTTCAGACCTCACAAAGAAGGTACAACCAAACGAAGATACAAATGTGGGAGTGGGTTTGCTCGCGAAAGCGGTGAATCAGTTAACACATGTGTGACTGATGTACCGCTTTCGCGAGCAAGCCCGCTCCCACATTTTAGATCTCTGCCAGCCGATATTACGAGGACAGGTACGAAGAGCGGGTCAAACCGAGACGCAACGCATCCAGGAACTGCGTGCGCTCACTGGCACTGATCTTCGCGCTCGCGCACTTGTCGCGGTAATGCGTCATCAACTCCTCCGGCGACAAGTGCACATAGCGCAGCATGTCTTCGATGGTGTCGTGGGTCTCGATACCGGCGCTGTACACCGAACCGTCTTCGCGCTGGTAGATGTTCACCGAATCGGTATCACCGAACAGGTTGTGCATGTCACCGAGGATTTCCTGGTAAGCGCCCACCAGGAAGATGCCCAGCAAGTAGTCTTCACCTTCATTCAAGGCGTGCACCGGCAGGCTGGTCTCGATGCTCTGCTCGTCGACGTATTGCTTGATCTTGCCGTCGGAGTCGCAGGTCAGGTCTTGCAGCACGGCGCGGCGCAGCGGCTCCTCGTCGAGGCGGTGCAGCGGCAGAATCGGCAGGACCTGGCCGATGGCCCAGGTGTCCGGCAAGCTCTGGAATACCGAGAAGTTGCAGATGTACTTGTCGGCCAGCTTGTCATTGAGTTCGTCCAGCACTTGGCGGTGCGAGCGCTGACGGGCTTTCAACGAGTTGTGCAGGCGACGGCACACGGCAAAGTAGCACTGCTCGGCGAGGGCTTTTTCCGCGAGGGTCAGTTTGCCGTCGGCGTACTGGGTGGCCACGTCGCTCATGTAGTGAGTGGCGCGCCAGTAGGTTTCGGTGACCATCTCGATGTCGGTCGGGCCCAGCAGGTCCACCAGCCATTGCACGGTTTCCGGCAGGCTTTCCTTGTTTTCGATTTCCGGCACGTCGTCGTTGTGTTTTTCGACGTCAGTGACTTGCACCACCAGCATGGCGTGGTGGGCGGTCAGGGAGCGACCGCTTTCGGAGAAAATGTTCGGGTGCGGCAGGCTCTGCGCGTCGCAGAATTCCTTGAGCATGCCCACGACCACACCGGCGTAGTCGTCCATGTCGTAGTTGATCGAGCTGGCGTTACGCGAGTGGGTACCGTCGTAGTCCACGCCCAGGCCGCCGCCGACGTCGATGTGGTCCACCGGCAGGCCGAGGTTACGCAGTTCGCCGTAATAACGAATGGCTTCCTTGAACCCGTGCTGGTAGTCGGCCAGGTTGGCAATCTGCGAGCCCATGTGGAAGTGCAGCAGGCGAATGCCTTGATCGAGGCCAGCCGCGCGGAAGCGCTCGACCACCGACAGCAACTGCGCCGCCGACAAACCAAACTTGGACTTCTCGCCACCCGTGTCCGCCCATTTGCTCGACGCCAGCGACGACAAACGCACGCGCAAGCCAACCTGCGGCTTGACCTTGAGGTTGGCGGCTTCTTCGATCACCAGGCCAACTTCGGATTCTTTCTCGATCACGATGAAGACGTTATGGCCCAGCTTCTGGCCCATCAGCGCCAGGCGGATGAACTCACGGTCTTTGTAACCGTTGCAGACGATGGTGCCGCCCTTGGGTGCCAGGGCCAGCACGGCCAGCAGCTCAGGCTTGGAACCAGCTTCCAGGCCGATGGAAACGTCCTGGGTGGCGATGATGTTCTCGATCACCGCTTCCTGCTGGTTCACTTTGATCGGGTACAGCGCGGTGTACTTGCTCTGGTATTCCAGGCGTTCGATGTTGGAATCGAAAGCGCCGGTCAGTTGGCGTACACGGTCTTGCAGGATATCGGGAAAACGCACCAGCAGCGGCAAGGACAAACCGCTTTTGCGCAGCTCGTCGACTTGCTCGTACAGATCGACGGGCGTGCTGTTCGGGCCGTTCGGACGGACTTCAACGCGACCGGCATCATTGATCGCGAAATACCCGGCCCCCCAATGGCGAATCCCGTAAACACTGCGGCTGTCCGCAACTGTCCATTGGCTGCCATCGTCTTTGCGTGTGCGTCGTACGGACATCGAAGTCCCCTATATAAAGTCGAAGATCACCGCGCCCTTCTGTAAGGCTGGCGAAGTCTAAAGAATGAAAATGACGATTTGCCTGTAAGCAAGGTAGACCCCACTCGCAGGGCAGAGTTTAGACACCGGTCAGGAACAGGCTCTGTGAAAACCATGGAGACGACAGTTCGCGTTCAGCAAACCGGCGATCGGGGTGGGTTTCACAGAGGCTGCTAGCCGCCGGATTTCTTCGCCTTGTAACCGAGCTTGATCAGCTCGGCCAACAGCAACTCGACGTGATCGCCCTGAATCTCGATGACGCCGTCTTTCAGGGCGCCACCCGTGCCACAGCGCTTTTTCAGCGTGGTGGCAAGTTCCTTCAGGGCCTCTTCGGCCAGGGGCACACCGGTGATGGTGGTCACCGTCTTGCCGCCACGGCCTTTGTTCTCGCGTCTAACGCGGGCAATGCCGTCGCCTTCAGGGATCAGGGTCTGTTTGCAGGTACACGAATCCACGGGCTGGCGACAGTCCGGGCAGTGTCGACCTGCGTCGGTGGAAAATACCAAGCCACCAAGGGCGGCGAAGGATGCGGCTTTTTTGGCCACCGGCAATCCTCTTGGGAGGACAAAGACAGATCGCTGCTCGATTCTCGTAAAAAGAACAGGGCATCGACCGCGAAGCCCCACTCAGGCAGGGGCAGCGCTACCGAACCGCAAAGGCGGTTTGGGTGAAAAGTCGCGCAGTGTAACGGCAAAAAGCCGACTTGCTAAGAGCCAAATAGCGCCAATTTATGCAACTTTAGCGACGCGAGGCCAGATAGCGCCGCAAGCCCTCTTGAGCGTCCGGGCAGTAAGGCTTTTGTTCAGCTTCCTGCAGAACCATTTCAAGGGGTAAAAACCGTGCTTCCATGACTTCTTCGGGCTGCAGGCGTAAAGGGCCATCCCAGACCGCCGAATAGGATTTGCACCAGAGCCGGCTGGCGCCATCCTCGAAGTAGAAATGGTCATGTTCGACCAATTCCACGCCGCCAACCCCGAGCTCTTCTTCCAACTCACGGGCCGCCGAATCGGCGTAACACTCGCCTGCCGCGACCATTCCGCCCGCGGCCGTGTCCCAAAAACCGGGGTACAGGGCTTTGCTCAAGGTACGGCGATGCACACACAGTTCGCCGGCCGAATTGAACAGGAAGATAAAAGTGCAACGGCCGATCAGGCCGCGCTCACGAAGGTCAGACCTGACGAGATGGCCGAGCAGGTTGTCCTGTTCGTCGACCCAACAAATCAGTTCAGCATCAGAGGCCGCGCGGTGCGCGGCCTCATTTTGAGTAGCGTCCATCATCACCCTTGGTTGAGGAGCTGACGCAAGTCGATCACTGCAGCGTTTGCCCGGGAAATATAGTTGGCCATGACCAGCGAGTGGTTGGCGAGAATGCCAAAGCCACTGCCGTTGAGAATCATAGGGCTCCAAACCGGCTCCTGCGAGGCCTCCAGCTCACGAATGATCTGACGCACGCTGACGGTGGCATTTTTCTTGGCCAGCACGTCGGCAAAATCGACTTCAATGGCGCGCAGCAAGTGAGACAAAGCCCACGCCTGGCCACGGGCCTCGTAGAACACGTTGTCGATTTGCATCCATGGGGTTTCCACCACTTCTTCATCGACCTGTGGCACTTCACCCGGCGCCAGGGCTTCGGTTTTCAGTGCCGTGTTCAGCTTGACCCGACCGACACTGGCCGACAGGCGTTGCGACAACGAACCCAAACGAGTGGCGACATCGCCCAGCCAGTTGTTCAGGTTGTCGGCACGCGCATAGAACAGCGCGCCCCTCTGGTTAGGGTCGGACAGACGCGCTTCGTAGCGGCTCAGGGAATTGATGCCTTCCTGGTACTCCGACTCGCTCGATGGCAACACCCAGCTCTTATTGTCAAAGTTAAAGCGTGGCTCGGCCTTGGCCAAATCGGCGTCTTCAGCCGATTGCGACTGGGAACGGGCGAAGTCTTTACGCAGGGCACGGGTCAAGTCACGCACCTGTACCAGCACGCCGTATTCCCAGCTGGGCATGTTGTCCATCCACAGGCCGGGCGGGAAACGGTCGTTGGAAATATAGCCACCGGGCTTGTTCAGCAACGTGCCGACCACAGTCTTGAGGGTTTCGACGGTGGTGTAGCCAATTACCATCTGCTTGCCTTCCTTCTCGGCGGCAAGCTGGGCGTTTTGCTGGACCGGAAACAGCGCCGGCTCTTCGCTCCAGTACCAACCCAGGCCACCGGTGACCAACAGGTACAAGGCCAGCACGCTGAGCAACGCTTTGCTCATCAGCAGGTTGCGAAAGTAGCCGCGGTGGGTCGGCTTTGGCTCAGGGGCGGGGCCTTTGGCACTGCCTGCACGGTTTTTCCAGTCCAGCATGGCGATATCCTTTCAATCACTTGAGTTCATGCACGTCAATTGTCCGGGTGCGGTCAAACACTCCGACCACAACCCTACCCCATCGTGCCCATCGGTGCGGGCCTTTTAACCAAAGTGGCGCACGGGGCAGGTTCGACTATAAAGATCTTCAACCATAACGCATGCAGGCTTTTTACGCAGCGCGACCATAAGGTCAAAAACTGAATCGCACAGACTTGTACTTAATTGACGTATGACACTCAAATAGAAGAAAAGAGGTGATAGCATAGAGCCATCAGTCGACCTCAGCATGCACCCTAACTAGTAGTCAGGATATGACCGAGTCAGAAGACCCCAGCCGTGAGCGTCTCAAGCAGCACTTTGCCCAGCGGGTAATTCATCAGGCACGTCAAATTCTTGAGATCTGGCAACGCCTGCAGCGAAGTGAATGGTCAAACGCAGATTTGTCCGAACTCAGCGAAGCGAACCTGCGCCTGCTGCGTTTTGCCGAACGCTTCGAACAGCCGGAACACGGCCAGCTCGCGCGGCACATTGGCGAGTCCCTCAAGGTCGTGGACGAGAATCGCGGCCGCCTCAGCAGCCAGGTGATCACCGAACTCAACCGCCTGATGCAGCGCCTGTCCCGCACCGGCCTGCGTCAGGGCGACCAGCTGGAGCAAACGTTCCTGCCGCCGATGCGCAAGCCGATCTACGTCATGCTGGCTGATCACGACCGCGCCGAGCGCCTGGCCAAGCAACTGGAATTCTTCGGCATGAGCGCCCAGTCCCTGGACAGCGTGGCGGCATTCCGTGCGTCCCTGGCCGAGCGCCTGCCTTCGGCGATTGTGATGGATGTGGATTTCTGCGGTGCCGGCCTGGGCCTCAAGCTCGCGGCCGAAGCCCAGGAAGGTCTGGAGCAAAAGCTGCCGCTGTTGTTCTTCAGCCTGCACGAAACCGACACCCCGACGCGCCTGGCCGCCGTGCGCGCGGGCGGCCAGGAATTCCTCACCGGCACGCTGGAAGCCTCCAGCCTGCTGGAAAAGATCGAAGTGCTGACCTGCGTCGCGCAGTACGAGCCTTATAAAGTGCTGATCATCGACGACTCACGCGCCCAGGCGTTGCACACCGAGCGCCTGCTCAACAGCGCCGGCATCGTTACGCGCACCCTGATCGAGCCGATCCAGGCCATGGCCGAGCTGGCGGACTTCCAACCGGACCTGATCATCCTCGACATGTACATGCCCGCTTGTACCGGTACCGAACTGGCCAAGGTGATTCGCCACAACGACCGTTATGTCAGCGTGCCAATCATCTACCTGTCGGCCGAAGACGACCTGGACAAGCAGTTGGACGCCATGAGCGAAGGCGGCGATGACTTCCTCACCAAGCCGATCAAGCCGCGCCACCTGATCACCACCGTACGCAACCGCGCCGCCCGCGCGCGCAACCTCAAGGCGCGGATGGTGCGTGACAGCCTGACCGGGCTGTACAACCATACCCACATCCTGCAATTGCTCGAAGACTGCAGCTTTCGCGCACGCCGCGAGAACAAGCCGCTGAGCTTTGCCATGCTCGATATTGACCATTTCAAACGGGTCAATGACAGCCACGGCCACCCCATGGGCGACCGCGTCATCAAAAGCCTGGCGCTGTTTCTCAAGCAACGCCTGCGCAAGACCGACTACATCGGCCGCTACGGCGGTGAAGAATTCGCCATCGTGATGCCCGACACCGACCTGGAATCGGCCTGCAAGGTGCTGGATGAAATCCGTGGGCGCTTTGCCGAAATTCACTACCCCGCCCAACCCCAGGACTTGTGGTGTACCTTCAGCGCCGGGCTGGTGGAGCTGTGCGACGACTCCGACAGCCTGATGATGGCCGCTCAGGCAGACGAGGCGCTGTACCGCGCCAAGGGCGCGGGACGTAACCGTGTACAAGCCGCACGCACGTCAAAGCAAAGTGCCACCTTTTCACCGGAATTCACTGAATCCGTCATAACCCTGTAATGAAAACGCAATAACTTCAGGCACTTATCTTTTGCTGTCGGTTGAAACCACGCATGCGCCTGAAGCTGCTGACCAATCTGAATACCCTTCTTCTAGTGGCCGTGTGCCTGGCACTTGGGGCGACGCTGTGGTGGTCGCAACGCGCACTGGAACGACCTTACTGGCTGATGGAGCGCTACCTGGGCTTGTCGCAAACCTTCCAGAACCAGGCAGCACGCAATATCGACGACTACCTGGCCAGTGGCGACGCCTTGCGTTTGAGTGGCGCCAGCCAGAGCCTGGAAAACCTCTTGCAGCACCTGGATGAATTGCCCGCCGAGCTGGCGCAAACCCTGCGTCCCAGCCTCGCGGATCTGGATGCCTTCAGCAAAACTGACCTGCTCGCCGCCGGCAAACTGGCCGGCGACCCGCAAGCATTGCTGCTGCAAGCCGAGCGAGAATTGAGCGCGAACCTGGAGCAACTCAGCCAGTACGCCATGGGCGTCAACTCGCCCGAGGCAGCCCGTTACTTGCCGCCACTGCTGGCCGCTTCCCAGCACTTGGGCAAGCTGTCCCTGGCACGCGACAAGCTGGTGAGCAGCGGGCGCGCGGAATTGGCCGATGACGTAGAACGCGAAGTCGCCAGTATCCGCACCCAGGCCGACCTGTTGGCGCAGCTACCGTTGCTAGGCGTAAAGGCCAGCGCGGAATCCAGTTCCGATGACTTTTCAGCCATGATGGGCCTTGAAAACAGCGAAAAAGCCGACGTTCAGGACACGGGGGTCGACCTCAAGCGCGAGCTCAACAGCCTGCTGACCCGCTACCCCGCCGAACTCAAGCGCACCCGTGACCAAATCCAGCAGCGCACCGCACTGGCTGCCGGCACCCACCTGAAAATCGCCGCGGTACAACAATCCATCGCCGGCCTGGAACCCGTGGTGCGCGCGCAACACGCCAGGATCCAGGGTGAGGTACGCCTGATGCAAGGGGTGATGATCGGCCTGATCCTGCTGATCGCGCTGCTGATCGACACCCTGCAACGGCGCCTGGCGCGGGTGCTGACCAACCTGGCACCGGCCCTGTCCACCTGGGCCGAAGGCGACTTCAGCCAGCCGATTGCCCTGGGCAAGACCAACCGCGAATTGCACGACATCGAAGCCTCCCTTAACCGCCTGCGCGCCTACCTGGTGGACCTGGTGGGCACTATTCGCGGCAATGCCGAGGAAGTGGCCGGCAGCAGCCGCGCCCTCGCCGAGCTGAGCAGTGGCCTGCATGACGGTGCCGAGCGCCAGGCCGGTGATACCGCGCAGATCCGTGATTCCCTGGGCGAACTGGAAGCCACCATCCAGCAAGTGGCCGGGGATGCCAGCCAGGCAGCCGGCGCCAGTCGCAGCGCGGGTCAAGCCGTGGAACAGGGCCAGCGCGTGATCGGCCTGAGCCTGACCGGTTTGCATGCGCTGGTCGGTGAAGTGCAGCAAAACGCGCAGATGATCGAAAAACTCGCCGAAGAATCCGCCACCATCGGCGGCGTACTGACCGTGATTCGCTCGATTGCCGACCAGACCAACCTGCTCGCGCTCAACGCGGCCATCGAGGCAGCGCGGGCCGGTGAAGCCGGGCGCGGGTTTGCCGTGGTCGCTGATGAAGTGCGCTCACTGGCCCAACGCACCGCCGGCGCCACCGCCGAGATCCAGGTCCTGATTGCTGGCCTGCAATCTGCAGCCCACCAATCGGTGCAAGGTATGCGCGCCCAGGTCGAACACGCCGAAGCCACTGCGCAGCAAGCCCAGGCAGCCGACGGCGCCTTGGATGAAATCGTCGGGGCAATCCAGACGATTTCCGACACGGCAGTGCGCATCGCCGATGTGACCGCTCAGCAGAGTGGTGCCGTCAGTGAAATTCGCGATAACAGCGAACGAATCCATCAGTTGGGTGAGGATAATCTGCTGCGTATTGGCCAGGGCCGTCGCCAGGGCGACCACCTGCTGGTGCTGGGTGGGCAGCTCAATACGGCTGTGCAGGCTTTCCGCGTTTAATCCGATCTATTGCCATGCAGAGATCACAATGTGGGAGCGGGCTTGCTCGCGAATGCGGTGGGTCAGTCAATTCATTTCTTACTGATCCACCGCTTTCGCGAGCAAGCCCGCTCCCACATTGGATCTCCTGAGACTTCAGGACCGTGCTACCAATGACCGGAATCCGGGCCACAGTCACAAATTTCGCGCAATCCTCGCTAATCGTGCTGCCTACTGCATAGAACTGGACAGTCACAAACGCTTTGCGGCATAGTCGCCGAGTTCTGCCGTACCCACATCAATAACAAGGAACAGCCGATGGCGACCTTACTGGTTCTTCACGGACCCAATCTGAACCTGCTCGGCACCCGCGAACCGGGCGTCTACGGGGCAGTCACCCTCGATCAGATCAACCTTGATCTGGAGCGACGGGCACGTGAAGCCGGCCACCATTTGCTGTACCTGCAAAGCAATGCCGAGTACGAATTGATTGATCGCATCCATGCCGCGCGCGGCGAAGGCGTGGACTTTATCCTGATCAATCCCGCCGCTTTTACGCATACAAGCGTTGCATTACGTGACGCGCTGCTGGCGGTGAGCATCCCATTTATCGAAGTGCACTTGTCGAACGTGCACAAACGCGAAGCTTTCCGCCATCACTCTTACTTCTCCGACGTAGCGGTAGGAGTGATCTGCGGCCTTGGCGCCAGCGGTTATCGACTGGCCCTGGAGGCCGCCCTGGAACACATTGAACAACCGGCCAAGCGCCCCTGACCGACCCTTGGGAGTTGATGATTCATGGATATCCGTAAAGTTAAGAAACTGATCGAACTGCTGGAAGAGTCCGGTATCGACGAGCTGGAAATCAAGGAAGGCGAAGAATCCGTACGGATCAGCCGTCACAGCAAGACCCCGGCCCAACAGTTCTACGCGCCACAGATGCAAGCTCCAGCGCCTGCTGCCGCTCCGGCCGCCGCACCTGCTGCCGCTGCTCCAGCCGCACCTGCTGCGCCTGTGTTGAACGGCTTCGTGGTCAAGTCGCCAATGGTCGGTACGTTCTACCGCACCCCGGCACCGACCTCGCCAGCCTTCGTTGAAGTCGGCGCAACGGTGAAAGTGGGCGACACCATCTGCATCGTTGAAGCGATGAAGATGATGAACCACATCACCGCTGAGAAAGCCGGCGTCATCGAATCCATTCTGGTAGAAAACGGTCAGCCGGTTGAGTACGACCAGCCGCTGTTCACCATCGTTTGAACCGCGGAGCGCCTTCGATGTTGAAACCTGCGAAGAAACTGCAAAAAGTCCTGATCGCCAACCGCGGCGAGATCGCGCTGCGTATCCTGCGCGCCTGTAAGGAAGAGGGCATCAAGACCGTCGCTGTTTACTCGACGGCCGATACTGAATTGATGCACGTGAAACTGGCGGACGAAAGCATTTGCATCGGCCCGCCACTGGCCACGAACTCGTACCTGAAAGTCTCGAACATCATCGCGGCCGCTGAAGTGACCGGCGCTGATGGCATCCACCCAGGCTACGGCTTCCTCGCGGAAAACGCCGACTTCGCCGAGCAGGTGGAGAAATCCGGGTTTGCCTTCATCGGTCCGAAAGCCGAAACCATTCGCCTGATGGGCGACAAGGTATCGGCCAAAGACGCCATGATCGCTGCCGGCGTGCCAACCGTTCCAGGTTCCGACGGCCCGCTGCCTGAAGACGAGGCAACCGCCCTGCGCATTGGTCGCGAAGTCGGTTACCCGGTGATCATCAAGGCCGCCGGTGGCGGTGGTGGTCGCGGCATGCGCGTCGTGCACAAGGAAGAAGACCTGATCGAAGCCGCCAAGCAGACCCGCTCCGAAGCGGCTGCGTGGTTCGGCAACCCGATGGTCTACCTGGAAAAGTACCTGACCAACCCACGTCACGTGGAAGTGCAGGTGCTGTCCGACGGCCAGGGCCACGCCATCCACCTGGGCGACCGCGATTGCTCGCTGCAACGCCGTCACCAGAAGGTACTGGAAGAAGCGCCGGCACCGGGCCTGGACGAAACGGCTCGCCAGGAAGTCCTGGCTCGCTGCGTCAAGGCGTGCATCGACATCAACTACCGTGGCGCCGGTACCTTTGAGTTCCTCTACGAAAACGGTCGTTTCTACTTCATCGAGATGAACACTCGTGTGCAGGTAGAGCACCCGGTTTCGGAGATGGTCACCGGTATCGACATCGTCAAGGAGATGCTGAGCATCGCCGCCGGTAACGTGCTGTCCTTCACCCAGGACGACGTGAAGATCCACGGCCACTCCCTGGAGTGCCGGATCAACGCCGAAGACCCGAAAACCTTTATCCCAAGCCCTGGCCTGGTCAAGCATTTCCATGCGCCCGGCGGCAACGGCGTACGTGTGGATTCGCACCTGTACAGTGGCTACAAGGTTCCGTCCAACTACGACTCGCTGATCGGCAAGCTGATCACCTGGGGCGCGACTCGCGACGAGGCCATGGCCCGTATGCGTAATGCCCTGGACGAAATCGTGGTTGACGGCATCAAAACCAACATCCCGCTGCATCGGGATCTGGTTCGTGATGAAGGCTTCTGCGAAGGTGGTGTGAACATTCACTACCTGGAACACAAGCTGGCTAACCAGTAAGTGCTCCACCCAACAAAGCCGCCTTCGGGCGGCTTTGTTGTTTGTGGAACACCGTTTTTTTCTGGATAGACACATTACCCCTGTGGGAGCGGGCTTGCTCGCGAAGGCGGTGGGTCAGCGGGAACATAAGGCGACTGACCCGACGCCTTCGCGAGCAAGCCCGCTCCCACATTTGGACCGAGTGCGGTCAGTGGTGTCGTCTTCTGCCCGCCGCTCGCGTAAACTTGCGCGCTTTCGCGACCCAGCCGTCGCACACTCATTTTTTTCAAAGGTGCCCGCCATGCCTTGGCTGCAAGTCCGTCTCGCCATCAGCCCAGAACAAGCCGAAACCTACGAAGACGCTTTCCTCGAAGTGGGCGCTGTCTCGGTCACCTTTATGGACGCCGAAGACCAACCGATCTTCGAACCCGAACTCAACACCACGCCACTCTGGTCCCACACCCATTTGCTGGCCCTGTTCGAAGACGGCACCGATGCCGCCGCCGTGCTGGCCCATATGGAACTGCTCACCGGCGGCCCGCTGCCAGAGCATCACAGTGAAGTCATTGAAGACCAGGACTGGGAACGCAGTTGGATGGACAACTTCCAGCCCATGCGTTTCGGCCAGCGCCTGTGGATCGTACCCAGCTGGCACGCTGCCCCTGAACCGGAGGCAGTCAACCTGCTGTTGGACCCGGGCCTGGCGTTCGGCACCGGCACTCACCCCACCACCGCGCTGTGCCTGGAATGGCTCGACGGCCAGGACCTGACTGACTGCAACGTGCTGGATTTCGGCTGTGGCTCGGGGATCCTGGCGATTGCCGCGCTGCTGCTGGGCGCCAAGGAAGCTGTCGGCACCGACATCGACGTGCAAGCCCTGGAAGCCTCCCGCGACAACGCCGGGCGCAACCATATTCCTGAAGGCAAATTCCCACTGTACCTGCCGGAGCAATTGCCCCAGGTACAGGCCGATGTGCTGGTGGCGAATATCCTCGCCGGGCCGCTGGTGTCCCTGGCGCCGCAGTTGTCGAGCCTGGTCAAGCCAGGTGGGCGTTTGGCGCTGTCGGGCATTCTCGCCGAGCAAGGCGAAGACGTGGCGGCAGCCTATGCTCAGGACTTTGAGCTGGACCCGATCGCTAACCGTGACGGCTGGGTACGCATCAGTGGTCGTCGGCGCTAGAATGGGCGCCTGCCTGAATCGGATGGCCGCATGACTGACAGTTTCGTCACCCAGTGCCCGCATTGCCAAGCCCGCTTTCGCGTCAGCCACGCTCAATTAAGCGTGGCCCGTGGCGTGGTTCGCTGCGGCTCGTGCCTGCAAGTGTTCAACGCCGCTCGCCAGTTGCTGGAGCAGCGTGCCGGTGCACCTGCGCCGCAAGTTACACAGCCAGCTCCCGCCGAGCCAGTCGCAGGACAGGCTCCCGAGGCAGCCCCCCAGACACCGCGAGCCATCAGCCAGAAGCAGTGGACCGCCGAAGAGCTGGACCTGGACAACCTTGACCTGGACGAAGAACTGGCCAAGCTGGAGCGCCGCGAGATTCAGCACACCCTGCCGCCAGGCGCGGAGCGTCGCCAAGCAGGTGCCGACCGTCGGCAAAAGGAAGATGCCCTCAGCGCCAGCCGTGACACCGTCAAGGCCGAGGAAGAAAAGTGGGCCGCCAGCCTATTCAGCGAACCGCCCGAGGAACGCGTCCAAGCCCCCGAAGACGAACCCGAACCGGTCAAGGCACCTGCGACCAAGCAGCGCACCGAGCCATCCATGTCGTTTCATAGTGACGACATTGACGATGAACCCTCGCGGCACTCAACGATTGACGATGACGATATCGACCCGCCGTTCACGCCGCTGACCGCTGCCGCGGACGAGCCTGAACCCGAAGAACGCCCACAACCGCGTCGCCAACGCCCACGCCCGGAAGCCAGCGTTCACGACGATGTACTCCAGGACCTGGAAGACGACCCGCTGCATCTTTATGCGCAGAAACGTCCGTCAGGCTGGGGCCGTCGTCTCATCTGGACACTCCTGGTATTGCTGGCTGCCGCTGGCCTGGCGGGCCAGTACGTCGCCTACCAATTCGGCGACCTTGCCCGCCAGGACGCTTACCGCCCCTGGTTCCAGCAACTTTGCCCAACACTGGGCTGCACCGTGCCATCACGGGTCGATATCGCGCACATCAAGAGCAGTAACCTGGTGGTGCGCAGCAACCCGGAGTTTGCCGGGGCGCTGGTGGTGGACGCCATCATCTATAACCGTGCGACGTTCTCCCAGCCTTTCCCGCTGCTGGAGCTGCGTTTTGCCGACTTGAACGGCAGCCTGATTGCCAGTCGTCGCTTCAAACCCGGCGAATACCTGAGTGGTGAACTGGCCGGTGTGAGCGAGATGCCTTCACAGACCCCGATCCATATCTCCCTGGACATCCTCGACCCGGGCAATAAAGCCGTGAATTACAGCCTGAGTTTCCACTCGCCCGAGTGAGCCGGTTCACGCTCCGAGGTTTGACGGCAAATTATTGACTGCCCCGCCACCTACCAAACCGGTGGCGATAAAGAAATAACTGTTCAGATTTTATCCAATTCAGCCTTTATCCAGTCATCGAGAGCGGGTATCATGCCAACCCTTTTTCGAACTCTAATGATCCGGCCCCACAACAGGGAAGTCCTATGTCGGCGGTACGCATCGGCCCATACACATTGCCAAACGGTTTGATTCTCGCCCCGATGGCGGGCGTCACCGACCAGCCCTTTCGTCAGCTGTGCAAGCGTTTGGGCGCGGGTCTAGTAGTCTCTGAAATGGTCACCAGCGACATGAGCCTGTGGAACACCCGCAAATCGCGGATGCGCATGATCCACGAAGGTGATCCCGAGCCCCGCTCGGTACAGATCGCCGGTGGTGATGCACAAATGCTGGCGGATGCAGCACGGGCCAACGTTGAGTTGGGCGCACAGATCATCGATATCAACATGGGCTGCCCGGCCAAGAAGGTCTGCAACAAGGCCGCCGGTTCCGCGCTGTTGAAAGATGAGCAATTGGTCGCCGAGATCCTGCAGGCCGTTGTCGCCGCAGTGGATGTGCCGGTCACCCTGAAGATTCGTACCGGTTGGGACCGGGACAACAAGAACGGCCTGACGGTGGCGAAGATTGCCGAACAGGCAGGCATTACAGCGTTGGCGGTGCACGGCCGCACCCGCGCCGACCTTTACACCGGTGAAGCCGAGTACGACACCATTGCCGCGATCAAGCAGGCGGTGTCGATGCCGGTGTTTGCCAATGGCGATATCGACTCAGCCGAGAAAGCCCGGCGCGTGCTGCACGCAACCGGTGCCGATGGCTTGTTGATTGGCCGGGCCGCCCAGGGGCGGCCATGGATTTTTCGTGAGATCGAGCATTTTCTGCGTACCGGCGAAGTGTTGCCGGCACCGGAGCTGATCGAGGTGGAACGTATTCTGCTAGAGCATCTGGCCGCCCTGCACGCCTTCTATGGAGACGTGATGGGAGTACGCATTGCTCGCAAGCATGTCGGCTGGTATCTCGCAACCTTGCCGGGCGCCAGGGAGTTTCGCGCCCACTTCAATCGTTTGGATGATACGGAAGCACAGTGCGCCAACGTTCGTGAGTTTTTCAGCGAACGTTACAAGAGCCTGGGGACAGGGGACGGAGAGGGGGTGGCCGCATGACGATGATGACCGAGACTTTAGTGAGTGGAACAACACCCGTGAGCGACAACGTCAATTTGAAACAGCACCTGAACACGCCGAGCGAAGAAGGCCAGACCCTTCGCGGGAGTGTCGAGAAGGCGTTGCACAATTATTTCGCCCACCTTGAGGGCGCTTCCGTCACGGACGTGTACAACCTGGTGCTCTCCGAAGTCGAAGCGCCCTTGCTTGAAAGCGTGATGAACTACGTCAAGGGCAACCAGACCAAAGCCAGTGAGCTGCTGGGCCTCAATCGTGGCACCTTGCGCAAAAAGCTCAAGCAGTACGATTTGCTGTAAGCATTCAATCAAACCAGAAAGGCGCCCGCGTAAAAACGGACGCCTTTTTTGCTGACTCCTTTGCTTTTGATGGAAATTGAAATGACCGACCAGACTACCCGCCTGCCGATCCGCCGTGCCTTGATCAGCGTCTCCGACAAGACCGGGATCCTCGAATTTGCCCGGGAGCTGGAAGCCCTGGGCGTGGAAATCCTCTCCACGGGCGGGACCTTCAAACTGCTGCAGGACAACGGCGTGGCCGCAGTAGAAGTCGCGGACTACACCGGTTTCGCAGAAATGATGGACGGTCGAGTCAAGACCCTGCACCCGAAAATCCACGGCGGGATCCTCGGTCGTCGCGGTATCGACGACGCCATCATGACCGAACACGGCATCAAGCCGATCGACCTGGTGGCCGTTAACCTTTACCCGTTCGAAGCCACCATCAACAAGCCAGGCTGCGACCTGCCGACCGCCATCGAAAACATCGATATCGGCGGCCCGACCATGGTTCGCTCCGCGGCCAAGAACCACAAAGACGTGGCCATCGTGGTTAACGCCAGCGACTACGCCAACGTGCTCGAAAGCCTGAAAGCCGGCGGCCTGACCTACGCCCAGCGTTTCGACCTGATGCTCAAGGCGTTCGAACACACTGCCGCCTACGATGGCATGATCGCCAACTACATGGGCACCGTGAACCAGGCCGCCGAGACCCTCAGCACAGAAGGCCGCAGCCAGTTCCCGCGCACCTTCAACAGCCAGTTCATCAAGGCCCAGGAAATGCGCTACGGCGAGAACCCGCACCAGAGCGCGGCGTTCTACGTGGAAGCCAAACCGGCCGAAGTCGGCATCGCCACCGCGACCCAACTGCAAGGCAAAGAGCTGTCCTACAACAACGTGGCCGACACCGACGCCGCGCTGGAATGTGTGAAGAGCTTCGTCAAGCCGGCCTGCGTGATCGTCAAGCACGCCAACCCGTGTGGCGTGGCCGTGAGCCCGGACGCTGAAGGCGGTATCCGCCAGGCGTACGAACTGGCCTACGCCACCGACACCGAATCCGCCTTCGGCGGCATCATCGCCTTCAACCGCGAGCTGGATGCAGAAACCGCCAAAGCCATCGTCGAGCGTCAGTTCGTCGAAGTGATCATCGCCCCTTCCGTAAGTGAAGAAGCCCGCGCCATTGTGGCCGCCAAAGCCAACGTGCGCCTGCTGGCCTGTGGCGAGTGGTCGGCTGACCGCGCTGCTGCCTGGGACTACAAGCGCGTCAACGGCGGCTTGCTGGTACAGAGCCGCGACATCGGCATGATCGGCAGCGAAGACCTCAAAGTCGTCACCCAACGCGCCCCGACCGAGCAAGAGATCCACGACCTGATCTTCGCCTGGAAAGTCGCCAAGTACGTTAAGTCCAACGCCATCGTCTACGCCAAGAACCGCCAGACCATCGGTGTCGGCGCCGGCCAGATGAGCCGTGTGAACTCGGCACGTATCGCCGCGATCAAGGCTGAGCACGCGGGTTTGCAAGTCGCCGGTTCGGTGATGGCTTCCGACGCGTTCTTCCCGTTCCGCGACGGCCTGGACAATGCTGCGAAAGCCGGTGTTACCGCCGTGATCCAACCGGGCGGTTCGATGCGTGATGCAGAAGTGATTGCCGCAGCCGACGAAGCCGGTATCGCCATGGTGTTCACCGGTATGCGCCACTTCCGTCACTGATCCACTGGCGTGGAGCGGCAAAATTCAAGCTGCAAGCAACAAGTAAAAGCAGGTCTTTGCAACTTTTGATATTGCTTGCAGTTTCTAAAATTCATAGCCGCATGCTGCACTTTAGAGCAACACAGAATGCTCTAACTTGCAGCTTACAGCTCGTAACTTCCTCCGAAGGAGTCTGACTTGAACGTCCTCATCATTGGCAGCGGTGGCCGTGAACACGCCCTGGCCTGGAAAGTTGCCCAGGACCCGCGGGTCCAGAAAGTTTTCGTCGCACCCGGCAACGCCGGCACCGCCATTGAAGCCAAGTGTGAAAACGTCGCCATCGACGTGCTGGCCCTTGAGCAGCTTGCTGATTTTGCCGAGAAAAACGTTTCCCTGACCATCGTCGGTCCGGAAGTGCCGTTGGTTGCCGGCGTCGTGGACCTGTTCCGCAGCCGTGGCCTGGATTGCTTCGGCCCTACCGCCGGCGCTGCACAGCTGGAAGGTTCCAAGGCGTTCACCAAGGATTTCCTGGCACGCCACAAGATCCCGACTGCCGACTACCAGAACTTCACCGAGGTCGAGCCGGCCCTGGCTTACCTGCGTGAAAAAGGCGCACCGATCGTGATCAAGGCCGACGGCCTGGCCGCCGGTAAAGGCGTGATCGTTGCGATGACCCTGCAGGAAGCCGAAGACGCCGTGCGCGACATGCTCGCCGGTAACGCTTTCGGTGAAGCCGGTTCCCGCGTCGTCATCGAAGAGTTCCTCGACGGCGAAGAGGCCAGCTTTATCGTAATGGTCGACGGCAAAAACGTTCTGCCGATGGCCACCAGCCAGGACCACAAACGCGTCGGCGACGGCGACACTGGCCCGAACACCGGCGGCATGGGTGCTTACTCCCCTGCCCCAGTGGTCACCGCCGAAGTACACAAGCGTGTGATGGACCTGGTGATCTGGCCGACCGTGCGCGGCATGGCCGACGAAGGCAACGTGTACACCGGCTTCCTGTACGCCGGCCTGATGATCGACAAAGCCGGTAACCCGAAAGTCATCGAGTTCAACTGCCGCTTCGGCGACCCGGAAACCCAACCGGTGATGCTGCGCTTGCAGTCGAGCCTGGTGCTGCTGGTGGAAGCGGCCCTGGCCCAGGCGCTGGACAAGGTTGAAGCACAGTGGGACCCACGTCCGAGCGTCGGCATTGTGCTGGCGGCCGGTGGTTACCCTGCCGACTACGCCAAAGGCGATGTGATTGAAGGCCTGGACGCAGCTGCTACGCTGGAAGGCAAGGTGTTCCATGCCGGCACCGCGCTCAAGGATGGCAACGTTGTAACCGCAGGTGGCCGTGTGTTGTGCGCCACCGCAATGGGTGCCAGTGTCGACGCCGCGCAACAACAGGCGTACAAACTGGCCGCGAAAATCGACTGGAAAGGTTGCTTCTACCGCACAGACATCGGCTATCGCGCCATTGCCCGTGAACGTGGCGAGAACAGCTGAACAGCTACACTTGAGTAGCTATCCGTTCGGTTAGGCAAGGGCCTCTGGCCCTTGCCCTACACATGTCGCCCCGCGCATAGTTAACCCGTGCATCAACCTACGAAGGGATTTCGCCGTGCGCTGGCTCAGGATCGCCATAGGTTTCACAGTCAGTTTGCTGACCCTGCTCTGCTTGTTCCCGGCCCAGGCCGCCGCGCAAGGCAGTGGTTGGGCAGTATTGCTTGATGAACAGGCCGACCTGCAGTTGAGCGACATTCGCTCCGCCCGCTACACCAATCAATTCAGCCCCATCGAACTGGACCGGATTACCGCCGCGGAGCCGGACGGTGCGTTGTGGGTACGCTTCAAGCTGCAACCCGGCAAACACGAGCAAGTGCTGCGGGTATTCGCCCCGGACCTGTCCCACCTGAGCCTCTATGTACTGGACGGCGACACCCTGGTGGAACAGCAAAGCACCGGCACTCGCCAACCCCAGGCGGAACGCCCGCTGCCCAGCAGCGATTTCATGCTGCCGATGCCCCAGAGCCAGAAGCCTCTGGAGGTGTATCTGCGCCTGGTCTCGGAACACGAGCTGCGCCCCTATATCACCCTGGAACCGGCCGTACTCGCAGCCGCCGATCAGACCCAGACACTGATCTACGGCCTGCTGTTCGGCTGCCTGCTGATGCTGATCCTGCACAACCTCACACGCTTCGCTTACCACCGCTCACGCAGCAGCCTATGGCTGGCGGCCTGCGAGCTGCTGTTGATGCTGAGCCTGGCATTGTTGCTCAACCTGGTGGGGCCGTGGCTGCCGAACTGGCACGCGATCCAGACCCCGGGCGCCTACCTGGCCCTGCTGCTGACCGCCCCCTGCGGGTTGATGTTTGCCTACCGATTCTTCATGCCTTTGGGCCCGCACCCGCTGAACAAGCTGTTGATGGCCGACATCCTGCTGATCGTGCTGTGCGGCCTGCTGCTGTTGTTCGTCAACACCTTGCCGCTGAACATCATCACCTACGCCCTGGTGGCCCTGGCCGGGCTGAGCATGTTGTTTGTCTCGGCCTGTCACTGGCAGAAAGGCTACCGGCCGGCACGCTTGTTCGTGGTAGCGATGGTGGTGTTCAACATCGGTACGCTGATCATCCTCCCTGCCCTGCTCGGCCTGACGCTGGTGGCGCCGCAAGGTTTAATCGTCACGTTGCTCGGGTTTATCTGCCTCAGCGGCCTGCTGATGAGCCTGGCCCTGGGCGAACGCCAGCGCGCGATTGTCGAGGCCCGCTTCAGCCTCAGCCGTGATCTGGCGGCCAGCAATGCCGAAATCGCCGCCAAGGCCGAGTTCCTGGCGAAGATCAGCCACGAAATCCGCACGCCCATGAACGGTGTGCTGGGCATGACCGAGTTGCTGCTGGGCACGCCGCTGTCGGTGAAACAGCGTGACTACGTGCAAACCATCCACAGCGCCGGTAATGAACTGCTGACGCTGATCAACGAGATCCTCGACATCTCCAAGCTGGAGTCCGGGCAGATCGAGCTGGACGACGTGCAATTCGACCTCAACGCCCTGATCGATGACTGCTTGAGTATCTTCCGCGCCAAGGCCGAGCAGCAGAACGTCGAACTGATCAGCTTCATCCAGCCCCAAGTGCCACGAGTGATCAGCGGCGACCCGACGCGCCTGCGCCAGGCACTGTTAAGCCTGCTGGAAAACGCTCTGCAAAAAACCGATGAAGGTGAAGTGCTGATCGTCGTCGCCCTCGACGAACGCAGCACCAAGCCGCGCCTGCGCATTGCCGTGCAGGACAGCGGCCTGCCGATGGAGGCCGCCGAGCGCGACGCGTTGCTGCACAGCGAACTGCACAG
This sequence comes from Pseudomonas sp. UBT, assembly GCF_050915955.1. Classification (NCBI taxonomy): domain Bacteria; kingdom Pseudomonadati; phylum Pseudomonadota; class Gammaproteobacteria; order Pseudomonadales; family Pseudomonadaceae; genus Pseudomonas; species Pseudomonas sp. UBT. The sequence continues at coordinate 1,161,843 of NZ_CP168079.1, forward strand.
CAAGAACTTCCTCTCGGCCACGCGCTTGAGCGGCCACCTGGGCCTGGTGATCGCGCGTCAACTGATCCTGTTGATGAACGGCGAGTTCGGCATCAAGAGTGGCAGCCACCAAGGCAGCACCCTGTGGCTGACCCTGCCATTGGACCCGGAACGCCTGGAGCATCCGACGTCCGACCTCGACGGCCCGCTCAAAGGCGCGCGGGTGTTGGTGGTGGACGACAACGACACCTGCCGCAAGGTGCTGGTGCAGCAATGCACGGCCTGGGGCCTGAACGTCAGCGCCGTGCCGTCCGGCAAAGAGGCCCTGGCGCTGCTGCGCACCAAAGCTCACCTGCGCGATTACTTCGACGTGGTGCTGCTGGACCAGAACATGCCCGGCATGACCGGCATGCAACTGGCGGCAAAGATCAAGGAAGACCCGAGCCTTAACCACGACATCCTGCTGATCATGCTCACCGGCATCAGCAACGCACCGAGCAAGATCATCGCGCGCAACTGCGGCATCAAGCGCATCCTCGCCAAACCGGTGGCCGGCTACACGCTCAAGACCACCCTGGCCGACGAACTGACCCAGCGCAGTAAAGGCGCCGTGCAGCCGCGCCCCGCCCTCAGCGCACCGACAGCCGTGACCGTGCCCAGCGACTTTCGCATCCTGGTGGCTGAAGACAACAGCATCTCCACCAAAGTGATTCGCGGCATGCTGGGCAAGCTCAACCTCAACCCGGACACCGCCAGCAACGGCGAAGAAGCGCTGGAGGCGATGAAAGCCCAGCGTTACGACCTGGTGTTGATGGACTGCGAAATGCCGATCCTCGATGGCTTCTCCGCCACTCAGCAACTGCGGGCGTGGGAAGTCAGCCACCAACGCATTCGCACACCGGTGGTGGCACTCACCGCACACATCCTCTCGGAACATAAAGAGCGCGCGCGCCAGGCCGGGATGGATGGGCATATGGCCAAGCCAGTGGAGTTGTCGCAGTTGCGCGAGCTGGTTGAGTTCTGGGTGGCGCAGCGTCAACAGCGCCCTGAGCACGCACCTTCCTGACCTGAAACACAAACCAAATGTGGGAGCGGGCTTGCTCGCGAATGCAGTGTGTCAGTCAATGCATCTTTAACTGATCCAGCGCATTCGCGAGCAAGCCCGCTCCCACCTATGATCTGCGCCGCCTGATAGACTCTCCCCACTTCCCCCGCCTGCGAGCCGCCCCCCATGCTCCATGTGTTATTCAGCGTTTACCTGAAGATGCTGGTGCTCTACAGCCCGTTCTTTGTGCTGTCCTGCTTTATCAGCCTGACCCGTGGTTATTCCAGCAAGGAACGCAGGCGCCTGGCCTGGAAAGTGGCGTTGGCGACGCTGGTGTCGAGCGTATTGCTCTACCTGTTTGGCCGGGTGATTTTCAGTGTGTTCGGCATCACCGTGGACGCCTTTCGCATCGGTGCCGGCAGCGTGCTGTTTATCTCGGCTCTGGGCATGGCCCAGGGCAAATCAGCGGTGCAGACCGACAATGTGCAGCAGGACGTGACCATCGTGCCGCTGACCATCCCCCTCACCGTTGGCCCCGGCACCATCGGTGCGCTGCTGGTGATGGGCGTCAGCCAGCCGCATTGGGATGACAAGATCACCGCCATCCTCAGCATCGCCCTGGCCAGCCTCACGGTGGGCGTGGTGCTGTATTTGTCCAACCGTATCGAACGCATTCTCGGCGACCAGGGCTTGCAGATTGTCAGCCGGTTGATGGGGTTGTTCGTGTGCGCGCTTGCCGCGCAGATCATCTTTACCGGGGTACGCGGCTACCTGGTGCCTTAAATCCGATACTGGGCGATTGCCGACTGCACCTTGTCTCCCGCGCTTTCGCGCATCAACTGGAGGGTCTTTTCGTTGACCACCGAGGTATTCAGCACCAGGCAGGTCTGCCCGCTGAAGGCCTCGAACGAGGCGCTGTCCCACTCCAGAAACGGCAAGCCGACCTGCTTGCTCACCCCGTGACTGCTGTAAGTCACTAACACCATCATCACTTCGCCATCGGTCTCGGCACAGGAGGCCAAGCCGAAATCACCGCCCTGATGCACCGTGCTGTTGCGCTTGAACAGCTCGAATGAAGCGGGCTGCTGCTTCATGGCCTCCAGTGCGTCGGCCGCCAGCTTCGGCAACGCCGCGAGCAGCGGCCCGGCCAGTGATGTCGACGCCAGCATGGCCGCGATGATATTAAGCGCCGCCAGTTGCACCGTCAGGCCCTTTCCCGAGCTTTTGACCCGCTCGAAGCGGCTGCGCACCGGCAGCCAGCCCAAGCTGATCATCACCTTGATAAATTCGTCGTACCACGCCTCCGTGCCGCGGTTTACTTTCAACACATCGCTGACATAACCACTGGCCAGCAAGTAGCTTTTGCGGATGTACTCGCGGTTCAGCGCAGACATACCCTCGATAAACGAGATCACACCATTGTTCACCACTGCCGCATTGCAATCATCCTCAGTGTCCAACGCCAAGGAGGGCGTGATTGCCGGTGCCCCTGGCAGCTTGTAGGCGGCAATCAACTTGCGCCTCTTCGCACTGATGATCCTTTTGTGATATCGCTCCATTTCCCGTTCTCCACAAGCACCCCACATGGGGCTTGCTCCCACACTAGTCGAGTGGCAGGTGGGCTTGCCAGACGACAAACATCGCTTGGCACACCCTCCGAAAAAGCGCCCCCCAGCAATAACGAGGCGCCCGCGCGGGCCTTCCGTATTTCAGCGACAAAAAAAGAAAAAGCCCCGAATAACGGTAGGTTTTCACCCAGCGTTACTCGGAGCTTTCTTGCGTACGACAGACCGCTTTCAGCAGGCAGGTTTCTCGCCATACCAACGCGGCGTGTACACCCACTCCCCGCCACCGGCCCGCGCAAACACGCAGGTGGTGGACGAGCCAATCAGCACCATGGTGCGCATGTCGACCTGCTCAGGCGTCAGTTGCCCAAGCGTGGTGACACGCAGGGTCTGGCCTGGGCGGCCGATGTCACGCCCCAGCACTACCGGCGTCTGCGGCGTGCGATGCAAGGCGACGATTTCCAGGGCGCGCCCCAGTTGCCACGGTCGCGAGCGCGAGATGGGGTTATAGAACGCCAGGGCCAGGTCGGCCTGGGATGCAAGGTCCAAGCGCTTTTCGATGATCGACCAAGGCTTGAGGTTGTCCGACAGCGACATCACGCAGAAGTCATGCCCCAGCGGCGCACCCGCTTGAGCGGCGGTGGCCAGCGAGGCCGAGACGCCCGGCAGAATCTCCAGGTCGACTTGATGCCAGGCCGGGTCGCTCGACTCGTGCAAGGCCTCGATGACAGCAGCTGCCATGGCAAACACGCCGGGGTCGCCGGACGACACCACCACCACTGAGCGCCCTTGCGCGGCCAGCTCAAAGGCATGACGCGCGCGCTGCATTTCTTCGCGGTTATCGGTGCAATGCTGCACCTGGTCATTGCGGAACGGCCCGGCCATGCGCACGTAGGTTTCGTAGCCCAGCACATCGGTGCAGCGTGCCAGTTCAGCCTTGACGGCCGGGACCATCAACTCGGCCGCGCCCGGGCCCAGGCCAATCACCGCGAGACGGCCACGCGGACGGCCGACGAGCGACAGGTCCAGAGGTTGCTCTGCAACGCTGATAACGATGTCCGCGTCTTGCTCCACGTCAGCGAAACGCAACGGCACCCCTAATTCCAATGCAGCGTCGGGCAAGGAAGCGTCGGCCATTTGCGTAGCGCTGGCCAGCAGGCAGGCCAGGGATTGCACAGCAATGCCGGCATGGTGCAACGCGGCACGCACACGCTCGGCCAACTGCGCACCAGGCTTACAAGTTACGCACACCGTCTTCGGGTAAATCAGTAATTCGTTGTCCGCCGCCACACGCGCGGCGCTGCCCACGTGAATCGCCAAGCGTGCGTGCTGATCCTGCGGCAGATTGGCCTGATCCAGCCAGGGCGCCGCGCCTTCAATGCGCACGCTTTCTCCGGCGAGCAGGTCGGAGACGAAGCGTTTGCCCAGCTCCAGGTCGGCCAGTTGGTAACCCGCGGGCGGGTTGAGCAGGCAAGTGCCGAAACGCAGCTCGCCGCTGGTAGTGATTGCAGCGGCTACGCCCAACGCTGCCGCGATGTCTCGCGCCATGACGTTCACACCGCCCAGGCCACCGAGCAACGGCACCACGGCACTGCCATCTTCAGCGACGGCCAGCACTGCAGGTTCTTCACCCTTTTCGAGCAATAGCGGCGCCAGGGTGCGGATGACGATGCCGGCCGCGCACAGGGCGATCAACGGCGTGCCTTGTTGATAAAGCTGGCGCAAGGTTGCGCCGAACTCGCTGTACGTGTGGTCCGCACCTTCAACCCGTCCGGCCAGGCCATGGATCAGCGCGCCCGGGTAAACCTGTTGAATCTTGCGCGCAGTCGCCAGGCTGCCCTGGCCCAGAATGACAATCGCCGGGCACATCAACCTTGCCACCTTTCACCCGGCACGATGATCAGCGAGAAGTACGGCGAAGACGCCGGGTCGACCTGATCCAGCGCCACGATTTTCTGGTTAGCCATGGTCGCGCGCTCCACGTAGAGCGCGCGCTCGGCCAAACCGAGTTCTTCCAGCACCTGGCGCACCTTGGGGAAGTTGCGGCCCAGCTTCATGATCACCGCCGCATCGGCATCCGCCAGGCGCCGCTTGAGGTCGTCAGCGGGCAACACACCGGAAAGCACCGACAGACTCTGATTGCGATACACCAACGGTGCGCCGAGCACCGAGGCGCCGCCGAGCATGGAGCACACGCCAGGGATAACTTGCGCGTCATAACGCTCGGCCAGACGGTCGTGCAGGTACATGTAGGAACCGTAGAAGAACGGGTCGCCTTCGCAAATCACCGCCACATCACGGCCGGCGTCCAAGTGCGCGGCCACGTCCATGCTGGCAGTGTCGTAGAAGTCGCTGATGATTTGTTCATAAGACATCGGTGCCGGCAGCACTTCCGTGGTCACCGGGTACACCAGCGGCATCAGGGTCTGCTGCGCCACCAGGTGGTCTTCGATGATGCCGAAGGCATTGCCCTTCTTGCCCTTGGCCACGAAGTACGCCACCACCGGCGATTCGCGTAGCAGGCGCAGGGCCTTGAGGGTAATCAGCTCCGGGTCGCCGGGGCCCACGCCCAGGCCAATCAACCGTCCACGTGCCTGCATTATTCGACCTCCGTGGCCAAGGCGTTGACCGCAGCGGCGGCCATGGCACTGCCGCCGAGGCGGCCTTGCATGATCACGAACGGTACGCCACGGCTGTCGGCCGCCAGCATCGCCTTGGATTCGGCGGCGCCGACAAACCCCACCGGAAAACCCAGGATCAATGCCGGTTTCGGCGCGCCGGCATCGAGCATTTCCAGCAGGTAGAACAAGGCGGTCGGCGCGTTGCCGATCACCACCACGCTGCCTTCCAGGTGCGGGCGCCACAGTTCCAGCGCGGCGGCGGAACGGGTGTTGCCCAATTCCCGCGCCAAGTCCGGCACGCTGTCGTCGCGCAAGGTGCAGATCACTTCATTGTTGGCTGGCAGGCGCGCGCGGGTCACGCCTTCGGAGACCATTCGCGCATCACACAGAATCGGCGCGCCGGCGGCCAGCGCCTCGCGCCCGGCCTTGCCGGCACCGATGGAGAACTGCAGGCCGTCGATGGCCTCGACCATGCCGCACGCATGAATCACCCGCACCGCGAGTTTTTCCAGGTCGGCCGGGATGCGGTCCAACTTGGCTTCCGCGCGAATAATGGCGAAGGAGTTGCGATAGATCTCCTGACCGTCGCGGATGTAATCAATCATCGGTGTTGCTCCGTGAGCGTGCGCGTAACAGGGCGCCCGCCGCTTCAATGGAAAGAGTGCGCGCGTGCAGCCGGCCGAAACCTTGCTCGGCTGCATCGCGAAAATAGAGGTCGTAGTGGCCGGGACTCACCGCCAGCAAGGTGACCGGCGCGACATGCGCCGCGGCGCAGGAACGCAGGCAGCCGGACAGGTGCACGTCATGACCGGGTTGCAGGGCGGCCAGTTGCACGGCGTCGGCCTTGGTGTCGGCCAGGCCTTTGCCGCAGCCGCTTGAGCCGGTGCAGGCGATCATGCGTGCCAGCGGTTGCTCGACTGAGCAGAGAAAGCCCAGCTGCTGCAGGTGATCGGTGACAGTGGCGGCCTTATCGGCGTGTACGTTGGGCAGCAGCAGACCTTGCCAGGGCGTGAAACGCAGCGTGCCGTCGCCGTAGTCACTGGCCAGTTTGGCGGCGCCCTTGAGCATGCTTGAGTCCAGCCGTCCCAGCGGTGCAACGGCGGCGACGTACACGTAATCTTTTTGCCGCTGTGGATAAGTACCCAGATGCAGCAGAGCCCCGCTGGCCGGGCGCTTGAAACCATCAACCGGCAGCAACGGCAGGTTCAGACGGCTCAAGAAGTTATCCACAGGCAAATGCCGCATCCGGGTTTGCGCAGGCGTCGCCAGGTCGAGAAACCGCTCCAACACCGCCACCACCAACCCATGGCCCTGCGCCAACGGCACGGCGGCCAGCGGCGCATCCAGCCCAGGGCAGCCGGCCAGACCGAACGCAAGCAGTGTCTCGCCCTCGCGCTCAAAGGCCGACAGCCACAGGTCATGGTGGTGTTCAAGCATGGCCAGGGCTTCGCCGCCATCCAATTGCACGGCGAACTTGGCCGACAGCTCATGGAAGCGTGGATGGTTTTGCAGGGTGGCGAGGATCTGATCAGCCAGCGGGCGGGTGTCGAACAGCATGTGCGGGTCGACACCGGCGCTGGGGCTGAGCATCAGGTTGCGCACGTCGTCACCGGCGGCGTTGTTCGGGCCCAGGTCTGCGGCAAGGAGCATTGCAATCAAGGCGTCCTGCTCGGCACCGATCCCGCGAATCTGCACGTTGGCGCGGTTGGTCGCCTCAATCACCCCGCCCGCATAGGCCTGGGCGGCGTCCGCCACCGCATGGGCCTGGGAGGCGCTGATCGAACCGCCGGCCAATTTGATCCGGCAAATGCCGCCATCCAACGCCTGGACGATACGCAGCAACCCCGGACAGGCCGAGGGGCGCAAGGTGTTCAGAGCAGGCGTTGGGTTCACGGGGCTACCGGTTGACGGGTAAAGGCGCGGTATTATGCCTGCTTTGTCCGGCGGCATGAAAAGCCTGCCCGTCGGATGTCGTTCAAGGAATTCATATGTCGCCCTGGCTGACGGTAGTAGGCATCGGTGAAGACGGCTTTAAGGGGCTGGGCAGAAATGCCCGGCATGCCTTGTTGCGCGCCTCCCGAATTATAGGCGGCCAACGTCAGTTGGACCTCTTGCCGGTGTGTATTCGTGGTGAACGCCAGCTGTGGCCGAGCCCGTTTTCCCTGGAGCCGGTGCTGGCGCGGCGCGGCGAACCGGTGTGTGTACTGGCCAGCGGCGACCCGATGTTCTACGGCGTGGGAGCCAGCCTGGCGCGGCAGCTGACGGCTGAGGAGTTGCTGATTTTGCCAGCGCCATCGTCCGTGTCCCTGGCGGCGGCGCGGTTGGGTTGGCCGTTGCAGGAGGTGGTGACCGTGTCTGTGGTCGCCCGGCCGCTGGCGGCGCTGAATGCGCACCTGGCCAGCGGTGTGCGCCTGCTGGTGTTGAGCAATGACGGGCGCAGCCCTGCGGCGATTGCCGCGCTGCTGGTTGAATTCGGGTTCGGGCCAAGCCGTATCAGCGTCTTCGAACACCTCGGCGGTGCGGATGAGCAGCGTATCAATAGCGTGGCTCAGGACTGGCAGCAGGCCTCGGTGGCCGATTTGAATGTGGTCGCCATCGATTGCCTCGCCGACGCCAATACCCCACGCCTGTCGCGCCTCGCCGGTCTGCCGGATGCGGCGTTCAAGCACGACGGCCAACTGACCAAGCGCGATGTGCGGGCCATGACGCTCGCGCGCCTCGCGCCCATGCCCGGCGAACTGCTCTGGGATGTAGGCGCGGGGAGTGGCTCCATCGGTATTGAATGGATGCGCGCGCACCCCAGTTGCCGTGCGCTGGCCATCGAAGCCGACGAAGGCCGCCAAGGCCTGATCGAACACAACCGCGACGCCCTCGGCGTACCCGGTTTGCAATTGATTCGTGGCAAGGCGCCGGACGTTCTGCACGGTTTGGAAGCACCGGACGCGATCTTCATCGGCGGCGGCGTCACCCGCGACGGCGTGCTCGACACCTGCTGGCAACACCTGCGCCCCGGCGGGCGTCTGGTCGCCAATGCCGTGACCCTGCAAAGCGAAATGACCCTGATGGCCTGGCGCGCCCAACATGGCGGCGAGCTGACCCGCATTCATGTGGCGCAGGCCCAGCCGCTGGGTGAGTTCGACACCTGGCGCCAGGCGTTGCCAATCACCCTGCTGGAAGTGATCAAGCCACTATGAAACGCATCCTGCTGCTGGGCGGCGTCACTGAAGCACTGGCCATTGCCCGTACGCTGGGGCCGGAGCATATCTATAGTTTGGCGGGCGTGGGCCGCGTGCCGACGGACCTCACGTGCCAAGTGCGTGTCGGCGGTTACGGTGGTGTTGAGGGCCTCGCGCAGTTTGTTCGTGATGAACACATCAGCCTGACTCTCGACGCAACCCATCCGTATGCCGCTCAGATCAGCCGCAATGCCGCCGAGGCTGCAAGGCTGTGTGGCATTCCTTGCTGGGCGTTGCGCCGACCGGCGTGGCAACCTCAGGCAGGCGATGACTGGCGTGAGGTCAGTGATTGGGCCGAGCTGGTTGACGCGTTGAAGCCCTTCAAACGCCCGTTGTTTACGCTGGGGCGCGAGCCGTTGCAGCATCTTGATGAAATCCCCGCCGCTCAATTCTGGACGCTGCGCGCATTGGATGTATATCCGGGAAATGCGCGCTGTGAAGTCATCGGCGCGCGTGGGCCGTTTCTCATCGAGGACGAGCGCGCATTGTTTGAGCGGCGTGGGATTGATGTGCTGATCAGCAAGAACAGTGGCAGTGCGGCCACTGAGCCGAAGCTGGAAGTGGCGCGGGAGCGTGGGGTGCCGGTACTGGTGTTGAAGCGGCCGGTGCTGGCTGTGGTGGATCGAGAATTCACATCCGTGGCTGCGGTGCTACAGGCCGTCAACCCTCTCTAAACACCACCTGTCCGGTGTGGGACTGCGTTATCAGGCTGCTGTTTTCGTCTGCCCGACGCCCGCATGCACTCGATCAGCCAGCAACTGCGCCAACTCAATCAACTGCGCAACGCCGAGCAATTCCCCATTGCTCGCGCAACCAGCAGGCTTAGTGCCAAGCAATAGCCGAGCACAATCCAAACTGTGGGAGCTGGCTTGCCTGCGATGCAGACGCCTCGGTCTTCCCGTTAGGCCAAGGTGATGCGATCGCAGGCAAGCCAGCTCCCACAGGGTTCAGCGTCAGGCTGGATGTCGCGACCCTCCGGCAAAATTGGCAATCTGTGGTTCCCGACTATCATGAAGGCAACCACTGCGACACCAAACCACACCGCGCTTTTTTACTTATCCTTACCGATCAGGCTAAATACCCACCTGATCGCTTAACCCTACGGATTGTCCGCCATGGCCCGTCAACGCTTTGCAATTGCCTGGATCGCCTGCTTTGCAGTGCTGTTCAACGCCTTTGCCATGCCGATGGCCAGCGCGATGCAGCAGTCCAAAGACCCTATCCAGCAATTGCTGTGGGGCAGCTTTTGTTCGTCCAATGGCGCCAGCCTGAAAACCATTGCCCTGGGCAAACTGGAAATTCCGGCGCCGCAGCAGGACGATCATTCCACCATGCAGCATTGCTGGTGCTGCTCGGGCTCACCGCCATTAGTGGCGCTGCCGGGGCATGTGCCGCAGTTGTATGTCACACGGTTCGACGCGGTGCAGAGCTTGCCGCCGCCGTCACTGCAAGCCCCAACCCCGCGCCAGCAATGGCCGAGCCTCAACCCGCGCGCCTCTCCAACGGTCTGATTTCTTCGCAAGTGAACTGCGTTTAGAACCGTTCTGGAGAACTGCCATGCTCAAATCTTCCCTGCTTCTGGCTGCGTTGTTGCTGCCGGTGTGTGTTGCTGCCAATGCCGATGACTACAAGGCCGGCGACCTGCTCGTCAGCGACCCCTGGTCCCAGGAGTTGCCGCCCAATGCGCCCACGGTTGCGGCGTATTTCGTGATTCATAACACCGGTGTTACCCCGGACCGCCTGCTCAGTGTCGAAACGCCAGTAGCGGATAAGGCCGAGCTGCATGAGCATGTGATGCAGGGCGACTTGATGAAGATGCAACAAGTGCCCAGCGTTGCCGTACCGGCCAAGGGTGACTTGACCTTCGCACCGATGGCCTATCACGTGATGTTACTGGGCCTTAAGGACCGCAGCCTGTTGGCCGATGGCAAGCAATTCCCACTGACCCTGACCTTCGAAAAAGCCGGCAAGGTACGCGTGGAAGTCTCGGTACAGAAAGCGCCGCCGATGGCTGGCCACGAGCATATGCACGCTCAATAGGCCAACATCGATGGGCGCCCCACGCGCCAGGTTATCCCCGCAGCGCCGCAGGCCCATGAGCCTGATGCGCGGCAGTTGGATCAGCCTGTTCGCCATGCTGATGATCTTTATCGGTCCGCTGATTTCCCAAGCGATGCCGATGGATCATCACGCCGGTATGTCGATGAGCATGTCCATGTCCATGGAGATGCCCGGCTGCCATGGCGAACCCAAGCCAAGCAAAGCGCCGGACGAACACCACGTCCTCTGGGAAAAGTGCGGCTATTGCAGCCTGCTGTTCAGTTGCCCGGCCCTGCCCGGCAGTGTGTCCTATGTCATCCTCGGCACCCCGCCGTCGGCTACCGCCCTCACTCCCGCCCCGCGCCTGGGCCATGCCCGGCAGAGCATCTTCCCCGGCGCCCGCAGCCGCGCCCCGCCCATCGCCTCGTAAACACCTCATCGCGTTACTTCACCCCGGCCGACTTTAGACAGACAGCCGCAGGCTGCTGGCCGTGTTGTTTACGAATGATTGATGGAATTTTTCATGTCCAGGTTTTCTGCTGACACCCGTTTGGGATGCACCCCTGTTTTCGCTGTTCTGCTTGGCACACTGTTGGTGCCACATGCACAGGCTGAAGATCACGAACTAAGCCCCACCGTCATCACGGCGATCGCTCCCAGCTCGCCGCTGACCGTTATTACTAACCCGAAAGACCCACGCCAACCGGTGCCGGCCAGTGATGGCGGCGACTACCTCAAGACCATCCCGGGCTTCGCCCTGGTGCGCAACGGCGGTACCAACGGCGACCCTGTGCTGCGCGGCATGTTCGGCTCGCGCCTGAATATCCTCACCAACGGCGGCGTGATGCTCGGCGCCTGCCCGGGCCGAATGGATGCGCCCACCTCATATATCTCGCCGGAAACCTACGACAAGCTCACCGTGATCAAAGGCCCGCAAACCGTGCTCTGGGGCCCGGGCGCGTCGGCCGGCACCATCCTGTTCGAGCGCGAGCCGGAGCAGTTCGGCGAGTTGGGCACGCGGGTCAACGCCAGTGTGCTGGCCGGTTCCAACGGGCGCTTCGATAAAGTCATCGATGCCGCCGCCGGTGGCCCATTGGGTTACGTGCGAGTGATCGGTAACCAGGCGCACGCCGACGATTACAAAGACGGCAATAACCACACCGTCGCCTCGCGCTACGACAAGTGGAACGGCGACGTCGCCGTCGGTTTCACCCCTGACGCCGACACCCTGCTGGAACTCACCGCCGGGCGTGGCGATGGCGAAGCACGCTACGCCGCGCGCGGCATGGACGGTTCGCAGTTCCTGCGGGAAAGCCTGGGGCTGCGCTTCGAGAAGTCCAACATCGGTGAGGTGCTGGATAAGGTCGAAGCCCAGGTTTACTACAACTACGCCGACCACGTGATGGACAACTACAGCCTGCGCACACCGTCGGGCACCGGGATGATGGCTGGCCCCATGGCCTCCAACGTCGACCGGCGCACCTTGGGTGCGCGGATCAAGGCAACCTGGCGCTGGGCCGATGTGCAACTGATCGGCGGCCTGGATGCGCAGACAGACGAACACCGCAAACGCATGGGCATGGGCGTCGATACCTATAAGGATGTGCCGCGTAACAAGGACGCCAATTTCCATAACTACGGTGTGTTTGGCGAACTGACCTGGTACGCCGCGGACCGCGACCGCCTGATCACCGGCGCGCGCCTGGACCGCGCCTCGGCCAAGGACTTCCGGCAAACCACCGGCTCGGGAACGATGGCCCGGCCCAACCCGACCGCCGACGACACACGCGCCGACACCTTGCCATCGGGCTTCGTGCGTTATGAACACGACTTGGCCGACACGCCCACCACCGTCTACGCCGGCCTGGGCCACTCGGAACGTTTCCCGGATTACTGGGAGCTGTTTTCCCCCAACACCGGCGCGGTGGGTTCGGTGAATGCCTTCGACGGCGTGAAGCCAGAGAAGACCACCCAGCTCGACTTTGGCGCCCAATACAAAACCGCCGACCTCGAAGCCTGGGCCTCGGGTTATGTCGGCCAGGTGCGCGATTTCATCCTGTTCGACTACAAGCCCGGAATGATGGGCACCACCTCCCAGGCTCGCAATGTCGACGCGCGGATCATGGGCGGCGAACTCGGTACGGCCTACAAGTTGACCCGTCACTGGAAGGCCGACGCCACGCTCGCCTATGCCTGGGGCAAAAACAGCAGTGACGGCAAGGCACTGCCACAGATGCCGCCGTTGGATGCACGTTTCGGCCTGACTTACAGCCAGGATGACTGGAGCGCCGGCGCCTTGTGGCGAGTGGTCGCGGCGCAAAACCGCATCGACCAGAACAAAGGCAACGTGGTCGGCAAGGACTTCGATAAAAGCGCCGGCTTTGGCGTGTTCTCGCTGAACGCCGCGTACCGCATCAATAAAAACTTCAAGGTCAGCACCGGCGTCGACAACCTGTTCGGCAAAGCTTACGCCGAGCACCTTAACCTGGCCGGCAATGCCGGGTTCGGCTACCCGGCCAACGACCCGCAAGCCATCAAGGAGCCGGGACGCACGCTCTGGACCAAAGTCGATATGAGTTTCTAACAGCAACGGGAGCAAGCCCCCTCCCACATTTGAATGTATTCACAAATCAAAATGTGGGAGGGGGCTTGCTCCCGATGGCGGCATAACTGACCCAAAAAAAATAATGCCTTGCGGAGCACCCTGATGACCACTCAAAAGATTTCCTTCTACAACCTCGCCTGGCGCTGGCACTTCTACGCCGGGCTCTTCGTCGCCCCTTTCATGGTGCTGCTGGCCCTGACCGGCATCATCTACCTGTTCAAACCCCAGCTCGACCCATTGATGTATGGCGACCTGCTCAAGGTGCAAAGCGCCGAGCACGCCTTGAGTGCCGACGAACAATTGCAACGGGCACAGGCAGCCTTCCCCCAAGGCAAAATCAGCAAGTACCTGCCGCCGGCCGACGCCACCAGCAGCGCGCAATTTGTGATGCATGAGGGCGGGCGCGAAGTGACGGTGTTTGTTGACCCGTATCGCGGCACCGTACTCGGCGAACAGGACGCAAAAAACAACCTGCAAGCCATCGCCCGGGCACTGCACGGTGAGCTGATGATCGGCACCGTGGGTGATCGCCTGGTGGAGCTCGCCGCCGGTTGGGGCGTGATGCTGGTGGTGTCCGGCGTGTACCTGTGGTGGCCTCGCGGCACGTCGTCGGCCGGTGTGTTGTGGCCACGGTTCAGCCGTCGCGGCCGTGTGTTCTGGCGCGACATGCATGCGGTTGCAGGCTTCTGGGGCGCGGCGTTTTTGCTGGTGATGCTGCTCAGCGGCATGACTTGGACCGGCTTCTGGGGCAAGCAATACGCCGACCTGTGGAACACCTTCCCGGCGGCGATGTGGAACAACGTGCCGCAGTCCGACCAGCAGGCACGCATCCTCAATACCGCCAGCCAACAAACCGTGCCCTGGGCCATGGAAAATACGCCGATGCCGATGTCCGGCGACCACGCCGAACACATGAAGCACGGCGCTATGAGTAACGCGCCGGCCGCCCCTACTTTGCGCCTGCAACAAGTGGTCGACCTGGCCACCGCACGCAAGGTCGAGCCCGGCTACAGCATCACGTTCCCGACCACTGCCGACGGCGTATTCACGGTCGCGGTATTTGCCAACGACCCGCGCAACGACGCCACCCTGCACGTGGACCAGTACACCGGCAAGGTGCTGGCCGATGTGCGTTGGGAACATTACAACACGGTTGCCCGCGCCACCGAGACGGGCGTGATGCTGCACGAAGGCAAGATGTTCGGCTGGGTGAACCAGCTGATCGTGCTGCTGATTTGCCTGATGATTTTGCTCAGTGCGGTCAGTGGCGTAGTGATCTGGTGGAAGCGCCGGCCACAGGGCGGGCTGGGTGTTCCGCCGTTGCGCCATGACCTGCCGAGGTGGAAAACCGCGATGGTGATCATGCTCGCGCTGGCGATTATTTTCCCCTTGGTGGGCGCCTCGTTGATCGTGGTATGGGCTTTGGATCGCCTGGTATTGGCGCGCTTTTTCAACCCACATGAATCCGCCTCAGGTTCGGCATGAAGCAGGCGAGATGCCCAGGACAGAGCCCTTCTGTAGCCTTGCGCGACTTTTGTCCCGCAGCCGATAAGTGTTAACTTATAACACTTTCTGCGTTATCGTTGCTCGCCACGCCCTGCGGCGAGCACCTCTTCAAGAAGCGATTGATCGACCGATGAACAAGTACTTTGCGTGCGGCCTGTGCCTGCTTGCCTTGCATAACAGCGCCCAGGCCCTGACCCTGCCCGCCAGCCCCGTGACTGCGCCGGCCGTGGATGATGAACGCGTCGACTTGAATACCCCGACCACCGCCGGCTCGCGCCTGAACCTCACGGCCTTGCAAACGCCGGGCAGTGTCGAGAGCCAGACCGGCGAAAAAATCCGCGAACGCGGCGACGCCAGCGTGCAGGACGCCATCTCCCGCGCCACCGGTATCAGCCGCACCGGCACGCCGGGCGACGGCGGTACCTCGTTGCAGGCGCGCGGTTTTACCGGGCAAAGTTCGGTACTGCAGTTGTACGACGGCCAGCGCATGTTCGAGGGTGCGGGCACTTCAACCTTCCCGGTGGACACCTGGTCGGTTGAGCGCGTGGACGTTCTGCGCGGCCCGGCTTCGGTAATGTATGGCCAGGGCGCCACGGGCGCGGTGATCAACACCGTTTCGAAGAAGCCGTTTGAAGGCGAAATCGAAAACCACATCCGCCTCGGCTACGGTTCCTATGACCGCCAACAGGAAGCCCTGGACAGCGGTGGCTCGCTGACCGACACGCTGAGCTATCGCCTCAACATCAACCGCCTGCGCAGCCACGGTTTCATCGACCGTGGCGACTCGGCCAGCGACTTCGTCAGCGGCGCCCTGCGCTGGCAGCCGGCCGACAACCTCAGCTTCACCCTGGCCCACGACTATGGCGACCAGAGCCCACAGAACGACTACGGCACCCCGCTGATCAACGGCCAGTTACACAAAAGCCTGCGCGACAAGAACTACAACGTCAGCAACAACACACTGCACTACAACGACCAATGGACGCGCCTGACCAGCGAGTGGCAGATCAACGACAACGTCACCGCCACCAACGAACTGTCGTACCTGAAAAACCAGCGCCGCTGGCAGAACGCCGAAAGCTATAACTTTGTGGCGGGCGGCTTGGTGCGCCAGAACTACCTGGGCATCAAGCACAACCAGGAACAGGTCGGCGACCGCCAGACCTTTACCTTCGCGCACAGCCTGTTCGGCCTCGACAGCCGGACAGTGACAGGTGTCGAGTACAACCGTATTCGCTTCCGCCTGGCCAGCAACGCACCATTCACCGATGCAACGGACCAAGGCCAACCGGTGGATATCAACCACCCGGTGCCGCAGCCGTTTGAAAGCGCCAGCGCGTTTGTCCCGCAGTCCGTCAGCACGACTAAACAGCTCGCCGCCTTCGCTGAAAACCGCCTGCAACTGACCGATAAACTGTCACTGATCACCGGCGTGCGCCGTGATTACCTGCACATCGACAGCGATGATCTGACAGTAGAGAACAACGACGCCAACAAGACCCTGACCGGCAATAACTGGAAAGCCGGCCTGGTCTACGCAATCACCCCGGACACTTCGGTTTACGGCCAGTACGCCACCAGCACCGATGGCGTCGGCAGCCTGATCAGCCTGAGCCCGAGCCAACAGCAGTTCGGCTTGTCTACCGCCAAGCAGGCCGAAATCGGCTTCAAGCAAGCGTTCTGGGATTCGCGTGGCGAGTGGACCCTGGCGGCCTATCACATCGTGAAAAAGAAACTGTTGGTGAGCATTCCCGGCACCGACCTCAAGGAACAAGTCGGCCAACAATCTTCCAACGGCCTGGAAGCCAGCCTGGACCTGCAACTGCCCAACGCCTGGCAGCTGCAAGCCAATGCCGCCCTCGTGCGGGCGCAGTACGACGATTTCTCTGAAGTCGTCAACCAACAGCCGGTGTCCCGCGATGGCAACCGACCGGTAGACGTGCCAAACCGTACCGCCAACCTTTGGTTGAGCAAGGCCGTGAGCGACGACATCCGCGCCGGTGCCGGTGTGCGTTACGTCAGCGCACGGTATGCCAACACCGCTAACACCCGCGAAGTACCGAGCTACACCGTGGTCGACGCCACGGTATCGTGGAAAGCCATGCGCAACACCACGTTGGGCCTGCAACTGAATAACCTGTTCGACCGCACCTACGCCGTCAGCCAATACAACGATGGCCAGCAGTGGATCCTGGGGGAACCGCGTTCGTTCTTCGTCACGGCGGATTACACCTTTTAACAGAACAACACGCGCTCCAGTGTGGGAGCTGGCTTGCCTGCGATAGCGGTGGGTCAGCCACTCAATCAGTGCCCGGCAGACAGCTATCGCAGGCAAGCCAGCTCCCACATTTGAATTGTGCTGAACAAGAGAACACTGATGACTTCACTCACCCTCGCTGGCCTGACCTGGACCCCACCCGGTCACGACCACTGCAATCACCGCTTCCAACTGCATGACGCCAGTTTGCAAGTCGGTGCGGGCGAGTTTGTCGGGCTGATCGGCCCCAATGGCAGCGGCAAGACCAGCCTGTTGCGCTGTGCTTATCGCTTCAGCAAGCCGGAACACGGCGACGTGCTGCTCGAACACCAACAGGTGTGGAAGCAACGTGCAAAGTGGTGCGCGCAACGTATTGCTGTCGTGTTGCAGGAATTCCCCGACGCCTTCGGTCTGCGTGTGGATGAAGTCGTCGCCATGGGTCGCACGCCTCACAAAGGCTTGTTCGACAGCAATACGCTGCACGACCTGGAATTGATCCGGCAGGCGCTGGCCTCGGTCGGCATGCTGAACTTTGAAGAGCATGCTTTCGCCACTCTCTCCGGCGGTGAAAAACAGCGGGTGATCCTGGCCCGTGCATTGGCGCAGCAACCTCAGTTGTTGATCCTCGACGAGCCGACCAACCACCTCGACCCGCGCTATCAACTGGAGCTGCTGAGGCTGGTCAAGCGGCTGAACATCGGCACACTGGCCAGCATCCATGACCTTAACCTGGCCGCCGCCTTCTGTGATCGCCTGTACGTGATCAACCATGGGCGCATCGTCGCCAGTGGTACGCCCCACGAAGTCCTCACCGCCGAGTTGCTGCGCGACGTGTTTGGCGTCGAAGCACTGATCGATACTCACCCCTTGTCCGGCTACCCTCGAATCACCTGGATAACCCAACCATGATCCTGCGCTCCCTGCTGTCTCTCGCTCTATTACTCGGCACTGCTCAAGCGTACGCCGACGCCACCCGCTACCCGGTGACGGTCAAAAGCTGCAACCGCGATGTGACCTTCCAGGAAGCGCCGAAACACGCGGTCAGCCACGACATCAACATGACCCAGATGATGCTCGCCCTGGGCCTCAAATCGCACATGGCCGGCTACAGTGGTGTGACCGGCTGGAAGTCAGTGACACCAGAAATGGCCGAGACCCTCGACGGCCTGCCGGAGCTGGCGAGCAAGTACCCATCGGTGGAAACCCTGCTCAACGCCAACGTGGATTTCTTCTTCGCCGGCTGGGACTACGGCATGCGCGTGGGTGGCGACCTCACGCCGCAAACCCTGCAACCGTTGGGCATCAACGTCTACGAGCTGACCGAATCGTGCGCCTTCGTGATGAAGCGCCCGGCCGCGACCCTGGAAGACACCTATAACGACCTGCGCAACCTGGGCAGGATTTTCGACGTGCAAGATCGCGCCAATGCCCTGATCGCACAGATGCAAGCGCAAATCGCTGAGGTGCAAAAGCACCTGCCCGAAGGCAAACCACGGGTGTTTCTCTATGACAGCGGCGAAGACCGCGCCATGACCTCCGGCCGCCTGGGCATGCCCCAGGCGCTGATCGCCGCTGCGGGTGGGCGCAATATCCTCGATGACATTGACGCCAGCTGGACCCGCGTCAACTGGGAGACCGTAGTAGAGCGCAACCCGCAGGTGATCGTGATTGTCGACTACAGCGAAATCACCGCCGAGCAGAAGGAACAGTTCCTGCTCAACAACCCGGCGCTGCAATCGGTGGACGCTATCAAGAACCAACGTTTCATCGTGATTCCTTACGCGCAGGCCACGCCGGGTATCGACAACGTGCTGGCCGTTGAAACACTGGCCAAGGGGTTTCACGGCGAATGATCAACCGTCGCTACGTCCTGTTGCTAAGTGCCCTTGGCGCTTTGTTGCTGCTCTCTTGCGTGATCTCGCTGGGGTTCGGCTCAGCGCCGGTGCCGGTGGACGTGGTGTGGCGGATTCTGCTGAACAAGGCGTTCGGTGTCGGTGAGGTGAACTGGAGCGCAGGCCAGGAACATATCGTCTGGCTGATTCGCGTACCGCGCATGTTGCTGGGTGCGCTGGTGGGCGCCGGGCTTGCGCTGATCGGCGCAGTATTGCAGGCGGTGACGCGTAACCCGCTGGCCGACCCCCACCTGCTCGGCGTGACTTCCGGCGCCACCCTCGGCGCAGTGATCGTGGTGCTGCATGTGGGCGAAGTCATTGGCCTGTTGACCCTGCCCATCGCCGCATTTATCGGCGCCTTGCTGAGCATGCTGGTGGTGTTGGCGGTAGCCAGCCGCAATGGGCGCCTGGAGAGCGATCGCCTGTTGCTGTGCGGCGTGGCGGTATCGTTCGTGATGATGGCGGTGGCCAACTTGCTGCTGTTCATGGGCGACCACCGCGCAGCCTCGGCGGTGATGTTCTGGATGCTCGGCGGCCTGGGTCTGGCGCGTTGGGAACTGCTGGCGATTCCGGCCGCCACCGTGCTGTTCGGGCTGCTGCTCTTGCTCGGCATGGCGCGCCCTTTGAATGCGCTGATGGCCGGCGAGCAGACTGCCGTGACCCTGGGCCTGAACGCGCGCAACGTGCGGCTCAAAGTGTTCCTGGTCGCCTCGTTGATGACGGGCGTGCTGGTGTCCATCAGCGGTTCCATCGGCTTTGTCGGCCTGATGGTGCCGCACATCGCCCGGCGTCTGGTCGGGGCCGAGCACCGGCGATTGCTGCCGGTGTGCGTGCTGCTGGGCAGTGTGTTCCTGGTGTGGGTAGACGTCGCGGCACGCACCCTGATCGCCCCCGAAGACCTGCCCATTGGCGTGGCGACGGCGGCGATTGGCGGGCTGTTTTTTATCGGCTTGATGCGCAAGCGCTGAGGTCAGAGTTCATCACGGTCATACCAGAACTTGCTGACATCAGGCTCCTCCTGCATATCGCGGACTTTCCACTCGTCACCCAGCACTCCTGGCCGTGACCAGAAGGCATCGATGACCAGCACTGACAACGTGCCCAGAACCTGCAATTGACTAACCAGTACACTGGGGGTTGGCGCCGCCCCTGGGCCCAACAGCCTGGCTTCAGCCGGATCCAACCCCGGCTTGTACTTGAGCAGAGCACCACCCCGGCAAGACAAGTAACAGCTCTCGGCATCGGGAAGATTGCTCCTGACCACCGACACGTAGTCGCTCAAGTCATCCTTGGAGACGAAGTTTTTCAACAGGTTTTTGTCCAGCGGCCCCTGGCTGGAAGTCGTAGGAATAGCCTTATAAAACGCCTGCACAGCGGCGATTTTGTAGGTCTTCAGCACATTGCCGTCAGGCACGTCGAACCCGGCATGATCGATCCAGAACAACAGTTCCAGGGTACTTGCACCTCCCGCGCCCTGATCCTCCACCGGGTCAATCGCGACATACCCCTGCGTTTGCCCTGGCGTCAGTACCGCGCCCAAGTATTGCTTGCCCTTGTAAGGTGCCACCAAGCCTTGGGCATAGCGCGCAGCATCATCGGGATAAGAAAACAGCGGCCCGCAGAACGAATGAAAATAGGGGTCGTCTGCAAACGCGTGGGGTGCTTTTTTGGGCACCCATTGCGCCGTGACCCGCTCTTTCCTGCCCCACACCTCGCTGGTGACCCTGATGTGCAGTTCACCCGCAGCGGCCAGGCGGCGCACATAGTCTTGCACCGCTAGCGAACCTTCGAGCAATTGGGTTCGATCACTGTGTGCCTTGCTCGTCCATTCGTACAGTGGCGCCGTCTTGGGAAACACATACGTAAGTAACGCACCGTCGCTGCACAACAAATACAGCGGCAGCGTCGTGCCATTGCGTGCGCTGGTGATGAAGTTCAGGGCTTTGGCGATGTATTGAGGGGGAAAGAAACTCTGCGCCATTTCATCAGTGGCGGCAGCGATTGAGGCGTTGGAAGCACAGAGGTACAAGCCATCGAGCACATACCCTTGGGGCAATTGGCCGTTGCTGAAGACTTGCTTGAAATCGGCAAAGTTCTCTCTGACCAGCGCCAGGGTCGTCATGTACAGCGGCTTGTTCACCGACTTAAGTACGTAACCGAAGGCCACCTCGGCTTGAGGCTTCCACAGGCGCTGGGCATAGCGCACGGCATCGAGCGCCCGGGTAAAGATCGGGCCGCAGGGCGAGTCGAAAGGTACCTGGCGAATTTCCCGGGCTTGGAGTTCACCTACTCCGGCCAAAAACTCCGTCTTTATCTGCCTGGGCATGCCCCATACAGGGTCGCCCTTCACCACATACAAATGCCCCGCCTTCGCGACTTCAGTCACAAAGGCTTGCGGCGAAAGCGCGCCGCTGCGCAGTTGCTGTTCAATGAGGTTGTCGCCGTAATCACCCTTGATCAGGTTCAGGGGCGCCAGGCGGTCTTTGAGCAACGCCTCCACAGCAGAGTCCGACAGTTGGTAACTGAGGATCGAGCCATTGGCACCGAACGCATATTCACGCTTGATGTGGGCTTCACGGTGCAACAGGTTCGACAATACCGCACTGGGTATCATGGTTTTGTAGATGGCTTTCTGAGTGGCGGACAGCAGCAACGGCACCTCTTGGTTCACCACGGACCGGTATCGCGCAACAATGGTACTGCCCCCCGGATAAAGCCCCATATCGGCAGCCACTTCAGGGTAGATCCAGTGCAATGCAAGCCCCCGAGGCGGCAGCGCCAGCGGCTCAGTCGAGGCAAACAGCCCATTGACCAATCTGAGGATCACCCCACCATAAGCACGACGGTAGCCGTTGCCGACTAAGGCCGCGGCATGGCGGGCCGCGTCATCGGGGTTGGCAAACGCTGGGCTTAAACGCCGCGGCATTAAGGTTGCGTAGCTGGCCCAGTCATCGCCGACCCACCCGGCTTTATCCCAGAACAAGCTGGTACGGAGCACATGGAGATTTCCTCTCATCGCCCACTCTTTAACGAAGTCCCTGGGACTCTTCTGGCCGGAGTCCAGCTCGGCACGTGCTTGAGTCAGCAGCCTGTCGACCAGGCCGCCACTTTTTACGTCCATCAAGCCAGGCACATACTGCAACAGCGCGCCATCAAGGGTTGAGAAATAAATCGGCAGGCCATTCACGCCACTGCGGTTCGCTTCATAGAGGGCGATGTACAACACCTCAGGCATCACAAAATACAAGGTCAGCCAAGCACTCGACGTATTCAGCCCCGCGGGCGACCATTGCTGCGACCGAAACAACCCATGCAACACAAAGCCGTCGGGCAGTTGGTAGCCGCCTCCGGCTTCTCGCTCGAAAAGGCTGCCGAGATTGAAGAGCTTTTGCAGAGCGGTGGCCCCCACTACTTCGCTCGCAACAAACTGCTCCCGATCCCGGTGCCGGAGGATGAATGCAAAGCAGTCCTTATTCTTGAAGTTGCGACCATGCACTCGCCCATGCAGGTTACGGGCAGCCTCATCGGCGCTGGCGAATACCGCGCCGTAGGTGGCGTAGTCGGGAGGACCGGACTTGGGGGCGTAGCTATAGTTGGGCGACCAGTCGTTGTAGACCACCGAGCGCGGGCCCCATAACGGGTTGCCCTGGATGATCTTGAAGTCCCCCGCCTCGGCCACGCGCCGAACCCAATCGGCCGGCCGAATCTGCCCGCTGTCGAGGCGCTTGCCAAGGCTGTTGTCACCGGCCTGTGGGCCAATATTGGCCAGCAGCAGTTTTTCCTCGGGCGAATTGTTTGGGGTGTACTCCAACAAGCAGTCCTGCGCGCCCGACAGGTACGCCACCCGTCCGGCCGGGATGATCGAATACATTTCATCGTCGGAAAACACTTGCAGGTTGATCTGCGCCTCATCCCGCGTCCAGCCACGCCGTGCGACCCAGGCCGGGTCGACCATCGACAGCGCGGTGTGGGAGCCGTAACGCCCGTGCAGCACAAAAGGTTCCGGCGGGATCAACGGCCCTTGGTTATTATTTGGAAAGAACAGCGTGAAGGCAAAAGGATTGGCCGCACTGACAATAGGCTCAGTGATGACAAAACGACCGTCTTCGCCCTTGAGGATATAACCGCCGTAGTAGCGGTCCCGAGTGTTGCCAATTTGCTCATGGGCATACACCGCCGCATCGCGTGCCGAGAGAAACGAACGGCTCAACGTTGCCTTGAAAAACGACATCAGCAGGTTGGAACGGTTTTCCACCCTGCCGACCGTACGCCACAAGCCACCGCCCTGAACCACCGACAGCTCGGTCGCTGCAATCACCCTGCGCACATAATCGCGCGGGCTCAATGTCCCGGCGACCATTGCCGCTTGTGCGCCGTTGTCGTCAAGTTCACCCGCGCTGTTTTGCCTGACCAGTTCGGTCGTGGCGGTGGCCTCGGGCACCTTGAGCGTCAACAAGGCGCCATCCGAGGCGTGCATGTACAGGGACAACCCACGGGCCGGATCCTGGATGCCCAGGGTCACCCGCGCCTGGCGGGTTGCGGCGACCACTTGCGCAGGCGTAAAGAAGGTACTCGCCAGCCATTTTTCCCGCGCCGCAACTTCGTCCTGCTCGTACCAGCTATTGAAATAAATCGCCTCCAGCCGGTATTGGGAAGGCAATCGAAGGTTGCCGTCGGCGCGTTTTGGAAACACGTCGTTGGGCGTAAACAGCGGATCACGCTTGGGCTGGGCCAACGTTGCCACATAGGCATCCTGACGGGTGTGCTTGAGGACAAACCCCATCGCGCCCTCTCCTGCTGCGCCAGCGAGCAACAGCGCACGCAGCACGGCGGTTTCCGGGCTTGGAAACACTGAGGTGAAAAAGGGTTGTTGCAGTATGGCGCTGCTGCTGGTCACGGGTGTGTTGATTCGCCAGCCGGTGTTCACCCGACCGCGTACGCCCCCCCAAACCGTATGTGCAATCAGTACAGATAGCTCCCCCGCCTCGGCCAGCTTCCAGACAAGGTTCTCGAAATCATTGCTGGCTTCAACTGTCCCAGCGCGAAGGTGTTGCTCCCAGGTTTTTTCCACCGCCGAGCCACTGCTGACGTACTTGAGCAGCACATTGTCCGGCCCGGAAAAATAGTGAGCCTTGGCGAACGCTCGGTGCTTGAAGCTGAAGAGCTGATCCGCCACGGAGTAGAAGTTGTTGAACAGCAGTACCTGGTCAGCCGTGAAACTGGGGAACATGCCCTGAATTTGTGCGGCATCCGCCGGATGGGAGTGATAAAACGCCTCGGCGCTGTAATCATCAGGGGCGATGAAGTTGCCTTCGCTGTCCTTGGCCAGCACCAACCCATGATCAAAACTATTGCGTTGGTCCGCCACCGGGTGAGTGGCGTAGTAGCGGCTGCCGCGTTTGAGAATCACACCACCGTACTCGACATCGCGACGCTGTCCGATAAGCAGGTGCGCCCAGCGGGCTGCGTCGTCGGCTGTTATAAAGGCCGGGCTGAACTGGGGTTCGGGAATCTTCGAGTATGGGCGCCAGTCATCGCCGACCGGGCCGATCTTGTCCCACAAGGTGCTCGTCCTGAGCACCTCCAATCGACCTGCTGCCGCCAGACGCAGAACAAAATCACGAGGGCGAAGGCTGCCTGCGATCAAGGCCGTATCGATGCCGTTATCCACAACGGCCCCATCGGGCTCAACCCGATAAAGCGCCGCCTCGGCAACCGAGAAGGTGCAGGTGTATTTCAACAACGCGCCATCCGGGGTGGCATGGAAGATAGCCGGGGCTTCTTGCTTGAGTAACTCAGGCGCCAACCGTGCCTGGGAAAGATGCCAGGCCAGTTCTGGCGGCGAAAAAAAGCTGCGGTATAACCAAGGCTGCTTGGTTTGCGCAAGTGCCACATAGGCACCCTGACCCGAGTAGATGCCGATCAAATGAAAATGGGCAGGCAGGCGATGCTTGCCATCTTTATCGACAGGAAATACGTGTTGCGCGTAGATCTGTTGGCCGCTTATGCCTGACGGCTCGGTCACTGCGTACAGGTTCTTGTCGTCATGCTTGAGCACAAAGGCTTGCTGAATCGCCCGGGCCGTAGCCGTCAACCGCGCCTGGGCATAACTGAGCGCGTCGCCAAGGCTTGCCTGCACCGGACCGCAGGCAGGCAGGTCCTGGTTTGGAGAGGTAAAGGCTTGATAGGGCTTCCAGTTATCGGGCACCTCTCCGGTAGACCCACCCCACACAGCATTGGACACCACAATCGACAGTTGGCTGACACTGGCCACTTTCTTGAATAAATTCTCCACCACACCGTCATAGCCGTCAGGCCGGCCGAACGGCTCCTTTTGCTCCAGCCAAACACCAAAACGGCGCTCAGCCTCCGACCGGGTAGGGACATGTTTTAACAGCGAACCATCAGGACCGGATAAATAGGACGCGGTAAAAAAAGGCGGCTCCAGAATATTGGCCGCCAGGTCTGCTTCTGAGTAAAAGCTGTTCAACGCCTTGATCCGGCGATCTGAAAAGTCGGGGTGGTTTTCCTTGTACTCAGTGAAAAAATCCGGGTGCGAGTGAAAATCCGCTACACACCGATAACCGTCGGGGTGCAGGTACTGCTTATTGCTGTCCCGATTCAACACCGAGGTCACGTCAAAAAAATTGCCGCCCCCTTCGATAGGGTCTGTCGCATAAAAAAGCTCATCGGCCAAGCTCTGCAAAATCACCCCGCCATATTCCTGATCCCGCTTGTCGCCCACCTGCTCATGGGCGTAGCGAGCCGCATCGTCCATGCTGATAAACCCCGGCCCTACCGGTGGCAGCTGCACCGGTTTCACCGGGTCTGCCCCAAACCAACCACGCTTGACTCGCTTCATATCATCTGTTCCCGCTCAAGTCCCCAGGCGCCAGAGATTGGCGACCGCAGCGCCCATGTTCGGTAGCAATGGATGACGCGGGGGGCTAAATAGGCACCCCATGCGCCGAGCGCTCTTTTTAAGGGCCGGCCGTGCACTCGACAGCCTTTGCGGCGCCAATTTGGTGCGCAACTCCACCTGTGTTGCCGGCCAACGCCCTTGGATGCGCACGTTGTGTGCAGCAGGCACAGCCTTTGCAAAGTCCTGTGTATCTGCCCCATAAAAACTATCGGTTTACGGAGATCGCACCATGCAGCGTCGTAGCTTGATCAAGGCTTTAACTTTGTCGGCATCCATTGTCGCCATGGGGTTGACCTGGACCGTACAGGCCGCCGAGACCATCAAGGTCGGCATCCTGCACTCGCTGTCGGGGACCATGGCCATCTCCGAAACCTCGCTTAAAGACATGGCGCTGATGACCATTGACGAGATCAACGCCAAAGGCGGTGTGAACGGTAAAATGCTCGAGCCGGTGGTGGTGGACCCTGCCTCGAACTGGCCGCTGTTTGCCGAGAAAGGCCGCCAGTTGCTGACCCAGGACAAGGTTGCCGTGGTGTTCGGCTGCTGGACGTCGGTGTCGCGTAAATCGGTGTTGCCGGTGTTCGAAGAACTCAACGGCTTGCTGTTCTACCCGGTGCAGTACGAAGGCGAAGAAATGTCGCCAAACGTGTTCTATACCGGTGCGGCGCCGAACCAGCAGGCGATCCCGGCGGTGGAATACTTGATGAGCGAAGAAGGCGGCGGCGCCAAGCGTTTCTTCCTGCTCGGCACCGACTACGTGTACCCGCGCACCACCAACAAAATCCTGCGTTCATTCCTGCACTCAAAAGGCGTCGCGGATAAAGACATCGAAGAGGTCTACACCCCGTTCGGCCACGCCGATTACCAGACCATTGTTGCCAACATCAAAAAATTCTCCGCCGGCGGCAAGACCGCCGTGATCTCAACCGTGAACGGCGACTCCAACGTGCCGTTCTACAAAGAGCTGGCCAACCAGGGCTTGAAGGCCACCGACGTGCCGGTGGTAGCGTTCTCGGTGGGTGAAGAAGAGCTGCGCGGCATCGACACCAAGCCGCTGGTGGGCAACCTTGCGGCCTGGAACTACTTCCAGTCGGTGGAGAACCCGGTAAACAAGAAATTCGTCGCCGACTGGAAGGCTTACGCCAAGGCGCACAACCTGCCAGGCGCGGATAAAGCCGTGACCAACGACCCGATGGAAGCCACCTATGTAGGCATCCACATGTGGGCGCAAGCGGTTGAGAAAGCCAAGTCCACCGACGTCGACAAGGTGCGCGAAGCCATGGCCGGCCAGACCTTCGCCGCGCCGTCGGGCTTCACCCTGACCATGGATAAAACCAACCACCACCTGCACAAGCCGGTGATGATCGGTGAGATCCAGGCTGACGGGCAGTTCTCGGTGGTGTGGCAGACCGAAAAACCGATCCGCGCTCAGCCGTGGAGCCCGTACATTCCAGGCAATGACAAGAAGCCGGATTACGCCGTGAAGAGCAACTGATCCGAGGGGTGTCGACACCTGAGTGTCGACACAAACCCTGTGGGAGCTGGCTTGCCTGCGATGCAGACGACTCGGTGTATCTGAAACACCGCTATCGCAGGCAAGCCAGGTCCCACATTTGTCCGCGTAAGGCCGACCAATATGCCCACTGCCCTTTACCGTTTCATCTTCGCTGCCTTGCTGTTGCTGCCTTTCGCAGCAAAGGCAGGCGATGCCGAAGACTTCCTCGCTGCCAACCCGACGCAACAAGCCAAGCTGCTCCAGGATTGGGCCGCCCAGCCCGACCCCGCGCGCATCGAACTGGTGGACGCCCTGCAACAAGGCCAGCTCACGCTCAACGGTGAAACCAAAACCGTACGCCTGAACAACCGCCTGCGCGGGCTGATCGACAACGTCCAAGCCAGCCAGCAACTGCTCGCCGCCGACCCCAAGGTGCGCCTGGCAGCGGCAAAAACCCTGCAAAAAAGCGCGCAACCTGCGCAACTCAAATTCCTCGACCAGCAAGTTGCCGCCGAAACCAACGAGGACGTGCACACCGCCCTCAGCCTGGCCCTGGCCAACCTGCAACTGGTCGACACCGACCCCGTCGTGCGCCTCGCCGCCGTGCGTTTGCTGGGCGGCACCGGCGACCCGCTGGCCCGCACGCGTCTTGAGGCGTTGCTCGCGCCGGGTGTCGAAACCGACGCTGCCGTGCACACCGCCGCCGAGACCAGCCTGGCTCAGGTCAAACGCAAACTGATGTTCGGCGAAATCCTCGGCCAGGCCTTCAGCGGCATGTCCCTGGGCTCGATCCTGTTGCTTGCCGCCTTGGGCCTGGCGATTACGTTCGGCCTGCTTGGCGTGATCAACATGGCCCACGGAGAGATGCTGATGCTCGGCGCGTATTCGACTTACGTGGTGCAACTGATGATGCAGCGCTACGTGCCTGCGGCCATCGAGTTCTACCCGTTGATCGCGCTGCCAGTGGCGTTTTTTGTCACCGCCGCCATCGGCATGGCCCTGGAGCGTACGGTGATTCGCCACCTCTATGGCCGGCCATTGGAAACCCTGCTCGCCACCTGGGGCATCAGCCTGATGCTGATCCAATTGGTGCGTCTGGTGTTCGGTGCGCAGAACGTCGAAGTGTCCAATCCCGAATGGCTGTCCGGTGGCATTCAAGTGCTGCCCAACCTGGTGCTGCCATACAACCGCATTGTGATCATCGCCTTCGCGCTGTGCGTGGTGGTGCTGACCTGGCTGCTGCTGAACAAGACCCGCCTGGGTCTCAACGTGCGCGCCGTCACCCAGAACCGCAACATGGCCGCCTGCTGCGGCGTACCCACCGGGCGCGTGGACATGCTCGCGTTTGGCCTGGGCTCCGGTATCGCAGGTTTGGGCGGCGTTGCGTTGAGCCAGATCGGCAACGTCGGTCCGGACCTGGGCCAGAGCTACATCATCGACTCATTCCTGGTGGTGGTGCTCGGCGGTGTCGGCCAGTTGGCCGGCAGCGTCATGGCCGCCTTTGGCCTGGGCATCGCCAACAAGATTCTGGAGCCACAGATCGGCGCCGTACTCGGCAAGATCCTGATCCTCGCGCTGATCATTCTGTTTATCCAGAAACGCCCGCAAGGACTCTTCGCACTGAAAGGACGGGTGATCGACTGATGAACCAGCCATTGATGCTTACGGCCACGCAAAAGGCCGGCCCCAAAGTGACGATAGCGGTGGGCGCGGTGATCCTGATCCTGCTGCTGGCCCTGCCCGTATGCTCGCTGCTGTCGCCTGAACATCCGCTGCATGTGTCGGCCTACACCCTGACACTGATGGGCAAGATCCTCTGCTACGCCATCGTCGCCCTGGCCCTGGACCTGGTGTGGGGTTACGCAGGGATGTTGTCCCTCGGCCACGGCTTGTTCTTTGCCCTGGGCGGTTACGCGATGGGCATGTACCTGATGCGTCAGGCGTCCGGGGACGAGCTACCGGCGTTCATGACCTTCTTGTCGTGGACTGAGTTGCCTTGGTATTGGATGGGCACCGAACACTTCCTCTGGGCCATGTGCCTGGTGGTGCTGGCGCCGGGTTTACTGGCGCTGGTGTTCGGGTTCTTCGCCTTTCGCTCGCGAATCAAGGGCGTGTATTTCTCGATCATGACCCAGGCCCTGACCTTTGCCGGGATGCTGCTTTTTTTCCGCAACGAGACCGGGTTTGGCGGCAACAACGGCTTCACCAATTTTCGCAGCATCCTGGGCTTTGGCATTACCGAGCCAGGCACGCGAGCGGTGTTGTTTTTTGCCACGGTGGTGTTGCTGGTCGCCAGCTTGTACACCGGCTGGCGCCTGGCGCAGAGCAAGTTCGGCCGGGTACTGACGGCATTGCGCGACGCCGAAAATCGCCTGATGTTTTGCGGTTACGACCCGCGCGGTTTCAAGTTGTTTGTGTGGGTGTTGAGCGCCGTCTTGTGTGGCCTGGCCGGGGCGCTGTATGTGCCGCAGGTGGGGATCATCAACCCCAGCGAAATGTCGCCGACCAACTCCATCGAAGCCGCTGTGTGGGTGGCCTTGGGTGGGCGCGGCACACTGATCGGCCCGCTGCTGGGCGCCGGCGTGGTGAACGGCATGAAGAGCTGGTTCACCGTGGCGTTTCCGGAATACTGGCTGTTCTTTCTCGGGGCGCTGTTCATCATCGTCACCCTGTATTTGCCCAAGGGTGTCATCGGCCTGTTGAAGAAACGGGGTGAGCAATGAGAGTCACTGCGACGGCGGAATTTATGCTCGAACCCATTCTCGAACCGAACAAAGACGCGGGCAGCAGCCGCGATGCGATCGGCATCGGCCAGGCCGCAGGCAAGGGTCTCAACACCCGCCACGGCACCATCCTGACCCTGGAAGACATCAGTGTCAGCTTCGACGGTTTCAAGGCGCTCAATGACCTGAACCTGTACATCGGCGTCGGCGAACTGCGCTGCATCATCGGCCCCAACGGCGCGGGCAAAACCACGCTGATGGACGTGATCACCGGCAAGACCCGCCCCAGCCACGGCAAGGCCTGGTTTGGCGAAACCCTCGACCTGACCAGCATGAGCGAAGTGCAGATCGCCCAGGCCGGCATCGGCCGCAAGTTCCAGAAACCCACGGTATTCGAAGCCCTGAGCGTGTTCGAAAACCTGGAACTGGCGCAGAAAACCGACAAGTCCGTGTGGGCCAGCCTGCGCGCACGCTTGAGCGGCGAGCAGAAAGACCGTATCGATGAAGTGCTCGAGACTATCCGCCTGACCGCTTCGGTACAGCGCCCGGCCGGGCTGCTGTCCCACGGCCAGAAGCAGTTCCTGGAAATCGGCATGTTGTTGATGCAAGACCCGCAGCTGTTGCTGCTGGACGAACCGGTAGCGGGCATGACCGACGCCGAAACCGAATTCACCGCCGAACTGTTCAAGCGCCTCGCGGGCAAGCACTCGCTGATGGTGGTGGAGCACGACATGGGCTTCGTCGGCTCGATTGCCGACCACGTGACGGTGTTGCACCAGGGCAGCGTGCTGGCCGAAGGGTCGCTGGAACAGGTGCAGGAAAATGAGCGGGTGATCGAGGTTTATCTCGGTCGCTGATGCTGACGTGAACTGCTTTATGTGGGCGCTGGCTTGCCTGCGATACAGGCGATTCGGTCTACCCGTGGGACCACGGTGATGCCATCGCAGGCAAGCCAGCTCCCACATTGATCCGGTTCCCACAAGGGAATTGAGGAGAACTCCAGAATGCTGCAAGTCGACAAGCTGCATCAGTACTACGGCGGTAGCCACATCCTGCGCGGGCTGTCATTTGACGTAAAAATCGGCGAAGTCACCTGCCTGCTCGGCCGTAACGGCGTGGGCAAGACCACCCTGCTCAAATGCCTGATGGGTTTGCTGCCGGCCAAAGAAGGCGCGGTGAACTGGGAAGGCAAGGCCATTACCGGGTTCAAGCCGCACCAGCGCGTGCACGCCGGCATTGCCTACGTGCCTCAGGGCCGGGAGATTTTTGGGCGCCTGACCGTGGAAGAAAACCTGTTGATGGGCCTCTCACGTTTTCCCGGTTCCGAGGCCAAAGAGGTCCCGGCGTTTATCTACGAACTGTTCCCGGTATTGCTGCAGATGAAGCACCGGCGTGGCGGTGATTTGTCCGGCGGCCAGCAGCAACAGTTGGCAATCGGCCGTGCGCTGGCCAGCCGCCCGCGCCTGTTGATTCTCGACGAGCCCACCGAAGGCATCCAGCCGTCGGTGATCAAGGAAATTGGCATGGTGATCAAGAAGCTCGCGGCACGCGGCGACATGGCAATCCTGTTGGTGGAGCAGTTCTACGACTTCGCCGCCGAGCTGGCCGACCAGTACCTGGTGATGTCACGCGGTGAAATCGTCCAGCAAGGCCGAGGTGAAAATATGGAAAGTGAGGGTGTACGCGGGCTGGTTTCTATATAAGTAAGAATCTAATCTTTAGCGTCCGAAGATAAGCAAACAGCCATGAACCTGCCCGTTACTCCCGCCCTGTTCACCCCCAGCTGGCACGCCGAGCTGGAGCTCGGCTACGCGCGTTTCGGCGACACCACGCGCCCGGTGATGCGCCGCCACCTCGGCCCGCTGCGCGTGCAAAAGCACCTGTACGCCGAAGGCCCCGAGGTGTGCCAGCACATCATCGTGCATCCGCCCGGCGGGATTGCCGGCGGTGATCGCCTGGACATCAGCGCCCATGTCGGCGCCAATGCCTGGGCGCAATTGACCAGCCCCGGCGCGGCCAAGTGGTACCGCGCCAGCGGCCCGGCCTTTCAAAAGCTCGAACTGACGGTAGAAGCTGGCGCCACGCTGGAATGGCTGCCTCAGGAAACCATCGTGTTCAGCGCCGCCCAGGCCGAACTCACCACGCGTATTGATCTGCAAGGCGATGCCCGGCTGTTCTACTGGGACGTGGTCGCCCTCGGCCGCCCGGCCAGTGGCGAGCGTTTCGACCTCGGCCACTTCCAATCGCACCTGGACATTCGCCGCGACGGCCAGTTGCTCTGGCATGAGCGCCAGCGCATTGTAGGCGCCGACGGTTTGCTCGACTCACCCATCGGGCTGGACGGCCAGCCGGTGTTTGCCACGCTGTTGCTCACTGGCGATATCGACCCCGAATTACTGGAACACTGCCGCGCCATGCCGCATGCGGTGCGCGGCGACCTGACCCAATTGCCAGGCCTGCTGGTGGCCCGCTGTTTGGCCAGTGAAGCCTTGCTGGCACGGGGCTGGTTGATTGATTT
Source organism: Pseudomonas sp. UBT (assembly GCF_050915955.1). NCBI lineage: Bacteria > Pseudomonadati > Pseudomonadota > Gammaproteobacteria > Pseudomonadales > Pseudomonadaceae > Pseudomonas > Pseudomonas sp. UBT. The sequence continues at coordinate 1,194,247 of NZ_CP168079.1, forward strand.
ATGGCGGTTGTTACGCCCTGCGGTGCTGGGGCGGGAAGCAGTCGCCCCGAGAATCTGGAGCACATGAAGATCAAAATGTGGAAATCAGTTTGTGTGGGAGCTGGCTTGCCTGCGATGGCATCACCTCGGTACATCAGATACACCGAGTTGCCTGCATCGCAGGCAAGCCAGCTCCCACACAAGCCCGCTCCCACTCTTGGGTCTCTGTTGTATTTAAGAATGCTATCTGTGAAGGACCTTGAACCATGGATTTGACCCCACGGGAAAAAGACAAACTGCTGATCTTCACCGCCGGCCTGGTGGCCGAACGCCGCCTGTCACGGGGTGTGAAGCTCAACTACCCGGAAACCATCGCCTACATATCCGCAGCGCTGATGGAAGGCGCGCGCGATGGCCGCACCGTCGCCGACCTGATGCACTACGGCACCACCCTGCTCAGCCGCGAGCAAGTGATGGAAGGCATCCCGGAAATGATCCCGGATATCCAGGTGGAGGCCACCTTCCCCGACGGCACCAAGCTGGTCACCGTCCACCAGCCCATCGCGTGAGGCCCGGCCATGATTCGTGATGCAACCGCGCAAGACCTGCCGGCCATTCGAGAGATCTACAACGACGCCGTATTGAACACCACGGCGATCTGGAACGAACAACCGGTCGACCTGGCTAACCGTCAGGCCTGGTTCAGTGCGCGCCAGGCGCAGGCCTATCCGATTCTGGTGGCGGTCGAAAACGATGAGGTTACCGGCTACGCCTCGTTCGGCGACTGGCGGCCTTTCGAAGGCTTTCGCTACAGCGTCGAGCACTCGGTGTACGTGCGCAACGACCAGCGCGGCAAAGGCCTCGGCCCACGCCTGATGCAAGCCCTGATAGAACGTGCCTGCGCCTGTGGCAAACACGTGATGGTCGCAGCCATCGAAAGCGGCAACCAAGCGTCTATCCGCTTGCATGAACGCCTGGGATTCGTCACGACCGGGCAAATGCCACAAGTGGGCATCAAGTTCGGTCGCTGGCTGGACCTGACCTTTATGCAATTGACATTGAATCCGGGCGCCGAACCGCCCAAGGAGTGAGATCGATGAACACCGCTCAACTGCGTCGAGTGAATGCTGAAAGTTTTGCCCATTACCGCCTGGGCTTGATCGAGCTGTTGCTGGACGCGGTGAAGCACGGTGCTTCGGTCGGTTTTATGGCCGACTTCGATGAAGCCCAGGCCCGTGCCTATTTGAGTGGCGTGCAGGCGAGTATCGAAGACGCCAGCCTGCTGTTGTGGGTAGTGGTGCGAGACGAGCAGGTGATCGCCAGCGTACAACTGGCGCTGTGCCAGAAAGCCAATGGCCTGAACCGTGCTGAAGTGCAAAAGCTGCTGGTACACAGCAGCGCCCGGCGCCATGGCCTGGGCCAGCAATTGATGAGCGCCCTGGAACTCGCCGCGCGCCAGCACAAGCGCGGCCTGTTGTACCTGGACACCGAAGCTGGCTCCGGCGCCGAAGCGTTTTACCAGTCGCTGCGCTACACCAAAATCGGTGAATTACCCGATTACTGCCAAAGCCCGGACGGGCGCTACAGCCCGACCGCCATCTACTTCAAGACCCTGGGGCAACCTGCATGATTCCTGGTGAATATCAGATCCAGCCTGGCGACATCGAACTCAATGTAGGCCGGCGCACCATCACCCTCAGCGTGGCCAACAGCGGCGACCGGCCGATCCAGGTGGGCTCGCATTATCATTTTTTCGAAACCAATGACGCGCTGACCTTTGATCGCGCCGCGAGCCGTGGCATGCGCCTGAATATTCCGGCGGGCACGGCGGTGCGGTTTGAGCCGGGGCAGGCGAGGACTGTCGAGCTCGTCGACCTGAGCGGGGAACGCCGAGTGTTTGGGTTTACAGGAAAGGTCATGGGCGACTTGTAGGTCGACTTCAAGCTCCAAGCCTCAAGCTGCAAGAAAGAGCAGTTTGCGGCGCACATATTGGCTTTTACTTGAGGCTTGCAGCTTGAAGCTTGCAACTCATATGCGAGGAATTAGGCTATGAAAATCAGTCGTCAGGCATATGCCGACATGTACGGCCCCACCGTCGGTGACAAGGTCCGCCTGGCCGACACCGAGCTGTTCGTCGAAGTGGAGCAGGACTTCACCGTCTACGGCGAAGAAGTGAAATTCGGCGGCGGCAAGGTGATTCGCGACGGTCAGGGCCAAAGCCAGTTGCTCGCCCATGAAGTGGTGGACACGCTGATCACCAACGCGCTGATCATCGACCACTGGGGCATCGTCAAAGCCGACGTCGGCCTGAAGAACGGCCGCATTCACGCGATCGGCAAGGCCGGCAACCCGGATATACAGCCGGGCGTGACCATGGCCATCGGCGCCAGCACCGAAGTGATTGCCGGTGAAGGCATGATCCTCACCGCCGGCGGCATCGACTCCCACGTGCATTTCATCTGCCCGCAGCAGATCGAAGAGGCGCTGACCAGCGGCGTCACCACCATGATCGGCGGCGGCACCGGCCCGGCTACCGGCACCACTGCCACTACCTGCACCTCGGGCCCGTGGCACTTGGCGCGCATGCTCCAGGCCAGCGATTCGTTCCCGATGAACATCGGTTTCACCGGCAAGGGCAACGCCAGTTTGCCGGAGCCGTTGGTCGAGCAGGTCAAGGCCGGCGCCATCGGCTTGAAGCTGCATGAAGACTGGGGCACCACACCGGCCAGCATCGATAACTGCCTGAGCGTTGCCGATGAGTACGACGTGCAAGTGGCGATTCACAGCGACACGCTCAACGAGTCCGGCTTCGTCGAAACCACCCTCGCCGCCCTCAAGGGCCGCACCATTCACACCTACCACACGGAAGGTGCCGGTGGCGGCCACGCGCCGGACATTATCAAGGCCTGCGGTTTCCCTAACGTACTGCCCAGCTCCACCAACCCGACCCGGCCGTTCACCCGCAATACCATCGACGAGCACCTGGACATGTTGATGGTCTGCCATCACCTGGACCCGAGCATTGCCGAAGACGTGGCCTTCGCCGAAAGCCGCATCCGCCGCGAAACCATCGCCGCCGAAGACATCCTGCACGACCTGGGCGCGTTTTCGATGATCAGCTCCGACAGCCAGGCCATGGGCCGCGTCGGCGAAGTGATCACGCGCACCTGGCAGACTGCCGACAAGATGAAAAAACAGCGCGGCGCCCTGCCCGGCGACGGCCCAGGCAATGATAATTTCCGCGCCAAACGCTACATCGCCAAGTACACCATCAACCCGGCGATCACCCACGGCATCAGCCATATCGTCGGCTCGATTGAAGTGGGCAAGTGGGCCGACCTGGTGCTGTGGCGCCCGGCGTTCTTCGGCATCAAGCCGACCCTGATTCTCAAGGGCGGCGCAATTGCCTCAAGCCTCATGGGCGACGCCAACGCGTCGATTCCCACGCCGCAGCCGGTGCATTACCGCCCCATGTTTGCCAGCTTCGGCAGCGCGTTGCATGCCACCAGCCTGACCTTTATCAGCCAGGCGGCGCAGGCAGCCGGCTTGCCCGAAGCCCTGGGTTTGAAAAAGCAGATTGAGGTGGTCAAGGGCTGTCGCAACGTGCAGAAAACCGACCTGATCCACAACGATTACCTGCCGGATATCGAAGTGGACCCACAGACCTATCAGGTCAAGGCCGATGGGGTGTTGCTGTGGTGTGAGCCCGCAGAGGTGTTGCCAATGGCCCAGCGCTACTTTTTGTTCTAGCGAAAACAATTCAGCCCCGAAGGCGAACCTGACGGTTCGTCTGCGGGGCTGAGTCGCGGTGACTGATCAAATTGCCGCAGGCCTCGGGTTCAAGCGGCCAGCAGTCACGACAGCCTTACGAGAACATATTTTTTATTATCGAGTCGCTGTACCCATAATCCATTCGCAGCTCGGCGCCCGCCGGAATATCTTCGGTCGCAAATACCGCACTCAGCATAAAGCTCTTTGTTTTTGTTGTTGCCGCAGGCCCCATTCCCAGCCACATATCCGCCTCAACGGGGAAGGCCACGGACTCTACGTTGTATCCCCCTGCAGCCTGACGGATTGGTTTGTCATTCGCGTCATACTCAAAGTGGGTGTTTATTCTGGAGATGATGTTGTCCCCCGACAGGTGAACCGGCTCCGTGACGAGTCGACCGCCCTCCAAGGTCGATTGAGTGCCGACGAGCATGGTGTAGGTTTGACCTCCAGAGCCGAAAAATCCATAGGGTAGGACGGTGCCGCCGTAAACGCCGACGATCTCCCCTTTGGCGATACGCTTGTTGGCGACCACCATCGACTGTCCTATCAGCGATTGTTCCTGGGGCACCTTCATATCCTGCGCAGTGAACGTACGCCGCTGCAGTTTCTCTTCATAACGAGCGCCCACCTCCTCATACCCTTCAAACTTGATGTAAGGTTTGACTTGATCGGAGGTGTATTGAGTACCGGACTCCACCAATTCAACGCGTCTTTGCAGCTTTCGAATACGTATCGGTCTGCCCTGATAATCCCTGAGTGGGTACTTACCGTTATTCGCTCGGTTATAACTCCCGACTGGATTAGGGGCGGCCGTGAAATGAACTTCACGCCTCATGGTACTGAGCTCGTCCGCCGTGTAGGGAACCACAGGCATAGACTCTGGAGCCTCTTCAAACTCATCCTCAGAACCACCCGGCGTAGACTCTGATGCGTCTTCAAACTTGTCCTCGGAACCACCCGGCCTCATCCCTCCTGGCGTACGTGGACGTTTCCACACCCCGGCGATATCCGGTTTGGCGATGATCCCGCTACTGACCAGGGCAAACGGGTTATCCGGCGCCTGCACCCACAATAGGTAGTGCTCGCCCTCCGCATCGGGCAGGCTCGCGACAAAATACTGTTTCCCATTGAAGTCGATGGCGCGTGCCTGTGAAAGCTGTAACTCACGCGATGTGCTTTTGCTGGGCTCAACCAGTACTTCAAGGGTTTCCTGTGGCAACAGAATATCCGCAATTTCCTGTCGGCTCAGTGTCTCGATCAATGCGCTTTCCTTAATCGCCAGCTGTGCCTGCAAGTCATCGGCTTTGGCCTTATAGACCGTCTCGGACAACGCCTCGGCAACGCGGCTCTCATGCAGCGCGGCCAACTGCTGCTGATAGGGCTCGCTCTGCGCATCGAATTGCGCGCGGTACTTTTGAGTCACATAGTCCTGCCAGAAATCGCGGGACAACAGGGCCTGAAACGCTGTTGGGGAGTTATTCAGCGCCACGACTTTTGCGTAGGCCGCATCAAGCATTTGTGAAGTGACATTCCCCATTTGGGCGAACCGGACTTGCTGAGGCTGCCCAGGTAAGTCGAGTCGGTCCTTAAGGCCGTAGCGATAGGCGAGTCTTACCTCGACCTCTTCCAGCCGCGCCAACTGCTGGGCTTTCTGGTCAGCCGTTAAGTTATCGTTGCTGTTAATGGTCCTCCGGCGTTGATCAATATCCCTCAAGGCGATGACCTCAAGTTCGTCCAGGCAATACAAGCCTCTGGCGAACTTCAGCAACGCAGCCCCTGGTTTCAGGTCCATGGCCTGCGTGCGGGCCCGGTAGACCATCGCCATGATTTCCACATTGCTGAAAGACAACCCCGCACGGTCGCAACACGTCGGTCTGCCCGCCCACTCAAACATTTGTTCGCGCAACTGTTCGGACTCGGGCGTGTGTTCGCTGATGCTGTCGATCACCTCCCACACCCGCCGCTGAAGGTCTTCATGGCCGGCGCCGGCATCATCCAGCCCCTCCAGCATTGCGAAAAAACCATCCCCGTTCGGCTGCTCACGCAGCGTATGCCATTGGCGCCCCTTCACGGCAACCTGCTCTTCGGACAGCCCCGTAGCCCATCGCTGAAACCGCGTTTGGGCCCTGGCGCCGATCACCGCACGACCGCGGATATTCAGGGCAGAGGCGACGAAAATATTGGGGTTGGCAGCGGACGACAGCCCCGCTTGCTCAAGCCGTACACCGTAATCGCGAATCTGGTCCTGAGTGGTCGCAGTTAAAGGGTTGAAGGATATATCCGTCACGCCATTGACCCGCGCGGAGTTGGCCAATTGCGCATCCGAGGGTGCGATGACGAACTCTGGAAGGCTGGTGAAATCGTTGTAGCTCAACAGTATCTGGTCCAACGCCGGCTGGTTGATCAAGCCGGTGGGAAACGTAGTGATGCCGCAGTTCGCCATGCCCAGGGACCGCATATCCGTTATCTGACTGAAGTCCGGCGTGATGCCCAGCTGATTGTGATTCAACCTCAAGCCTCTGAGAGAGGTTCGCCCGGACAGGATCGCGGCCGTTTGCTGCGTCAGGCGGATCTGGTTGTTGTTCAAAAACAAACGGGTCAGGTTGTGCATTTCACCCAGGGCCGGTGGCAGCACCCTGAGTTGGTTATTTGACAGGTCCAGCCAGCGCAGATGCCGGTAGCGTGTCAGGAATCCTTCCGGCGAAGCACTGAGGCCCATGTTGCTCAATTTCAGTGAGCCGACATGGCTGAAATCAATGTCCAGGTCCGGCAGGCTTGGCAGCGTCAGGCCACTCAAGTCCAGCTCCAAACCTATCTGCGTTCCGTCATTGGCAAGCATTTGCGGGGTTTCCCGACGCCAGCACGCAAGAATACGTTTCTGAGCCTGATGACGATCCTCAAGGCCCGCCGCGTTGGCTTGTCGTTGGCCCGCGCGAACGTAGCGTTGCTGTTCGCCGCCGCCCGAAAACGCCCAGGCGTTCAACTGCTGTTGCAGGGTGTTGAACTCTTGTTCGAGTCTGGCCAGTTCAGCGTCGGCACCGCCGCCCAAACGCCAGACCCACTCCCTGGCGTCTTGCATGCGTTTGTTCGGGTACAGGCGTCGTAGCTTTTCGAGCCTGGGGTTGCCACTGTCAAACGCGCCATCACGGGCGCTTTTCACCAGGTCCGGTCGGACCTGATTCAAGCGTTGCCAGTAACCATCAAATTTTTGCCAGTAATCAGGCTGAAATCGGTTGCCCTCAAGCAGGGTGACGCCATTGAGCCGGGCGCTCGCGGCGAGCTGTTCAGTTGCCGGATTGAGGTGTTCCTCGGGCACTTCTCGTAAAAGATTATGGCTCAGGTCAACAAAATCCATCCCCGCACGGGCCTGCAATCCCGTTGGCCACCGATCCAGCTGCGTATTCCTCAGGTTCAGGCTTCTCAACCGGGGCATAGCGCTGAAGTCAGGCGCAATCCTCAACGGGTTATTGGTGAGGTAGAGCGCTTCAAGGTTGCCGAGGCCACTCAGCACTCTGGCGCTGTGTGGGGTCAACCGAATGTTGTTGGACGTTAGGTTCAACGAGGTCAGGTTGTTCATTTCACCAATGGCGCCAGGTAACTCGGTCAGCCTGCAACGGCTGACGACCAACTCTTTGAGGCGAACGAACTTCCCAAGGAAAACATCCGCGTTACCCGACCACTTGACTCCGACGAGCTCAAGTTTCTCGATATGGCTGAAGTCGGCGCTCAGTGCCGGTAACTCCATCACACCATCCATCAGCAACCGCAGAGGGCCTTTACCCGTACGCTGCCAGTGGCTCAAGATCTGCCTGGCGATGCCAGACGCTCGGGCGTCCACCGGTCCCGCAGCGGACTGCGGGGAATTCGCCTGAACCCAAACCTGCAATTCCCTCTCCAGCGTTTTGAACTCAGCTTCCCGAAGCGTCAGCCCACCCCGCACATTCGTACCCAATGATTGGATAAAGGCAGTGACCTCACCCTCCTCCATTGAAGGGTACAGCTTGAGGACTCGGGCTTTTACCGAAGCCTCTGAAGGACCAAAAACACTGGCCACCATCCGTCGAAACCCACGGCCACCGCCCAGCAAGCGCAGTGCAGGATCAATGGTCGGCTTGCGCAGCGGGTGCTCCAGCAACACCGTGCGCAGTCGCGCACGTGGCAGAGGCGCTTGCGCAATCGCGGCTTTCATTTGCAGCGCGTCGGTGAACCCCAGGGCCTGGCGCTCAGTGGCGGACAACAGGTCCCAGGTTGCGGCAAAAAAATCCCTGGGCATGGTCGCCTGGAACAACCCGTTATCCATCTGTACCAGAACCCTGGCCGTTGCGTCTGGAGAACCAATGGCATCCAGTATCGCGCCCTGCGCCGAATACTGACGCAGCTCCACCCGAGTACCCCGGCGCCATCCGGGCAAGGTTTCCAGGGTGCGCAAAGCCAGGCGCTGGCTGTCGAGGTTCGCCAGGGTGTCCAACTGCAGCCCCTCGTAAGCGCGGGCTACCCGTGTTTCCTGTTCACACCATTTCGCGTGTTCGGTCTGTGCTTCGGGCAGCAGCCCGGTGCTGCGCCAGGTTTGCAGTTGCTCGGAACTCAGGCTCTTGAGCAGGTGCGCCGCCATCGAGGTCGGTAACTCGGGATAGTCCGCCAGCAGCCGCTGCACATCGGGGTCAACCGATGCGGTCAACGCTCGGTAGCGTTCCTCCACCAGCGGGCCTTTGTACATATCCACCATGTCGCCCAGGTGCTGACGCAGCTTGCCGGCCCGCACATCCAGTGAGTCTTCGGTATTTCCGGGGATGTCGGTGAGCGCCGGGTCAACGCCTTGCAACGTGTTCAACACCTCTTTGAGCAACTCGCCACGCGCCAGTTGGCCTTCGTTGAGGACCACCACCCGCGTGGCGGACGACGAAGGCTCCGTTTCCCAGATGACTCTGGCACCACTGCCCAGCACCCGAAGACCGAGGTTTTGCGGCAACATCCCACGACGACGCATCATGTTCAGTTGCAGCGCCGGATCAGCCTTGGCGTAGACCGCCGGGTCGCTGCTATGCATTTGCTCGACAAAGGTCGTCAGCGCCTGATGGGCCTTGAAGTGCTGGATCGAATCCTCCAGCAGCAAAGGCACCGGCTCATGCTCGACAAAGGTCTGGCGCAAGGTGTCCTCCTCGACACCGCTGGCGGCGCGGGCCTGCTCCAGCTTTTCGCTGTCGAGCCCCCGCTGTTCCAGCCCCAGACGCCTCATCAACGTCGGCTTGTCCCAGGTCAGTGGTTCCTCGACTTCATGGCTCCAGGCGCCGGCATGGTTATGCGCCAATTGCGGTTCATACGCGCCGGGACGGCTGGGGTGCTGGATGCGGTACTGGCCAGTGTCGGGCTCCTGCCTGACCTGATAGTGGTCACCTTCATGGGGCAACACTTTTTGCCCGTTGTGCAAGTAGAGACCCAAGGCGTCTGGCTCGGCGTCTAGAGGCAATTTAACCGGCACCTTATAGGGCGTCATATCCGGGCTCCATAACACCTGTTTGCCGGTGGGCAGCGTGACCGGTTTGAGGTTGTCGACCATGCTCGCCAGCTTGATGGCGGGCAACACCTTGGCCCCGGTGCCCAACATCGCCGCATTGAGGGCCACGCTGGAAAAGTGCGCCCACATCGTCTTCAGATCGCTTTGCTCGTAGGCTTCAATGCCTTCATACACTTCAGTGCACATCTGCGCCGCACCCACCGCCAGCATGATCGGCCCCAGCCCCGGCACCACGAAAGCACCGAGATTGAACACGCTGATCACCGCGTCCAGGTAGCTCGACAGCCGCTCCATGCGCGCCTTACGGTCTTCGTCACCGGTGGGCACGGCCACGGCGCGGGCATCCGACAAAATCTTGCGCACCTGTGCCTTGCGCAGTTGCGCCCATAAGTTGGCTCCGATTGCCAACTCATCCAGAGGCAGCCTCGGCGGCCTGGATACCAGCGGGTAATCGCCGGCCGCGCCATTGCCGTTGGCGGGTTTGTACAACCCATTAAATTGCTGAAAAAAGAGGCCCTGCTCGCGCTGGGGCACAAATCGGCTGAAAAAGCGCCGGTACGAGGCGCTGTGCAAGCGGGTCCTGAGGTCGGCCATGAACTCGGCGCTGGAGGCATACTCCCTGAGCGGCTGCTGGGGGTCATTGGGGATGAACACCACCAGGCGCTCGACACTGTCACTGTCTTTACGGGCAGGACCGATTAGCAACGGCCCCACCAACACACTGCCAAACACCTTCAGCGCGGCGAACGTCACCGGCTTGCCGTCGAGGGTGGCACTGCCCGGGTCAGTGATGACCTGTTTGACCATCCGGTAGGCATCGGCCCCAATGCCCCACTCGGTCTGGTGAGCCGCCACCTCGGCGCTCAGCGCCAGCAATTGGCGCTGGTGCTCTTGCAGCTGCGTTTCCAGTGCGGCGCGTTGGGTCGCCTCGTCCGGTTGGACGATGGACTTGATGTGCTGCTGATACAAATTGCCCACGTCCAGGCTGCGGCACACTTGGGCAAATTCATGGGGCGCGATGGGCAGGGCCTGGGAATTGACCGCGCTGAAGGTCGGGATAACGTCGCCGTCATACGAACTCCAGGCGGTTATGATCTGGCAATCGTTGCAGGTACTGGCTCGTTCTTCATCGCGCTCGAAATTGGCCAGGGCGGCCTCAAGTAGGGAAACACCGCGGTATACATAGTTCAGCTCCGAGTCGCGTTGTTGGTCGAAGACAAACGCACCGAACAGGTCGTCGCGACTTTTGAACCCATACTTGCGCGCGAAATAGACGTTCTTGACGTCCACATCCAGGTTGAAGCGTTGCTTGAGTGCGTCTTTAAGCGGCTGCTCGGCAAAGGCGAGCACATCCTTGATATCACCGAGGGTGTTCTCTACCTGGTTCAAGGTTTCGCGATAACGGGTATGGCTGTCGGCCAGGTCAGCCTTTTGCTGAACCGTGACGGTCAGGTACCAGCTGGGCAGTTCCATGTCGTGATTGGCGAGTTCTTCCTGGCGTTGAGGGGAGCCCTGGTTGAACCAGGCAGGCACGCGGTCTTTGAGGAAATCGTAATGCACGCCCCGAAGGTCCACGTTGAAGGTGCCTTCGGGGGTAAGGGTAACGGGTTGTTCTGACATATCGGGCCATCCATGACGGGTTTAAAAAACCAGCCTATCGAATGGCCCTCGCTGTGGAGCCTTAGGTATTTATCGCGTTCAAGAAAGTTTCACGCGGGTGGACACTGTGGACAGGTTGCCAATGCTCCTGTTCTAGCTCGCGGGTAAAAGGCTGTTGATTGTCTGATCGGTTAAGGTACTGAGCAGGCGTTGGTACTCCGCTTCGATACTGGCAAACGACATGTTGTACTCCTGTTGGATCATCACATACCCCGGTTGGCTCGCGAGGCCAGTACGCCCCAGTAGCGCCGATGTATCGCTGATGGTTGCGCGCAGCCCCTCGCGCTCCTGCATGGACAACGAAGCGCTATCGAGCCACTTCGCCAATGCCGTTTCCAGGTCAATCAACGCATCGTATTTGTTGCGCACCGACGAAAATGCCTGCTGGTGAGCGCGATGCAGATAGTCGACCCACATGGGTTGTTCCAGCAGATTACCCCGCAGCACTTCACCCTGATCCAAGGCCGTCACGTGCGTGAAAGCATCTTCGACCATCTGGGCTGTTACATAATCCTCGCGATACAACATGCTCTCGGCTTGCCATGGCAAGTTCAGTCGACTGGCCAAAGGCGCGGTGTAGGACAGATAAATTTCAACCTCATCAATCGGCAGAATTTCGACACCATCGGCGTCGTAATGAACAATCGGAGCACCTTCGGCATCGTACTGCGGGTACTGCACGCCTTGCGCCTGGAGCTGCCCGACCCGGCGATGGGCAATCCTGCCCAGCTCATCCAATCGCCATTTGCCTCTGGCGAGGTTGAACACACTCCTTTGCACGACGCTGGCATCTTCACTGGCGTACGCAGCGCGCAGCAGCACTTCAACGCCCATGGCATTAAACAGCTGGGCTCCGGCATCCTCACAGACCGAGGAATTTCTTGCCATAAGGAACAACTCGTCACGCAAGCCGGCGTCTTCGCCCATGGCCTCCAGCATTCGCCAGACCTTCGCGGTCAACTTCGGCAGTAACCGGCCGCTGTCGACCTGTGCATCCCCCGAACGCCTGAGGAGGCGCAGCTCATTGAAGAAACCCTCGGAGCCGAATGACTGTTCAAGGTGGTCCCATAGCCGTTGTTTGGAGCTCCACTCGTCCTGCGGCACTCCGGTGTTCCACAACCGGCGGTCATATTCACCCCGGGCAGGAAACTGGCGCTCCGGGTCGTAACCCGCCGCTTCGATGTACTGTTTGAATTGCGTCAGCAATTCGGGGGTAGCCAACTTCTCGCGACTGAGCAAGGTACGCGCGACAATCAGGGCATTGTCTGAACCAGGAGCAAAAACGGGAACACGGTTGATGGGGTTATCCATCAGATCCAGGCGAAAATCACGCGGGCGCGGCACTCGAAAGACCCCGGCTGGCCATTCCTGAAGGTTGGTGTTGCTCAACCACAGCGTGCGCAAGCGCTTCATACCGCTGACATCCGGCGCCCGCTCCAGCCGGTTGTTTCTCAAGGACAGTGCCTCCAGCCGAGTGGCCCTACTCAACAACGTTACCTCCACGGGCGTCAGGGCGATCCGATTGCTTCCCAGGTTCAGGCTGCGCAAATGCGGCATATCGCCAATGGCCTGGGGCAACTCAGTCAACTCACCGTTCTCCAGGCTAAGATCACGCAGCCCACGAAAGTTGACGAGCAAACGGCGGACATCAGCATCGGTCGCGTTGCTGGAGTCCAGTGTCAGTTGAGTAACCCGGTCGAAATTGGCCCCCAGGGCCGGCAGCGTACGCAGTTGCTCTTGCAAGTCGGCTCCGACCCACTCTATTTTCTGCCCCACGTATTGACCGTGAGTGTCGTAATGACGCGGGCCGATTTCTTTCAATGCGCCGTGCAGGGTGCCATAAATGGCGCGCTTGGCTTTCAAGGCGTTGCGATCCGCCTCGCTGAACCGCTCGACCCCTTCCGTGTGCGTGGACAGCCACCGGTTCATCGTCGACTCAAAGACCTTGCGTTCTTGCTCCAGGCGCTTGAGCCACTGATCATCGGACCAACCTCTCTTCTCCCGCAGGGCAATCACTTCGGCCGTAGTCAAATCGGGGTAAAGCGACAGAATGCGCTCTCGAACGACCTGGTCCCAGACGCTCCCCCCACGCCCAGATAATGAATAGCCTCGCCGACCATCGGCCAACACGGTCGGAGGTCGAAAGAACTGCTTTGGCGGTTGCATGCCTAACACACTGCGCAATTGCGCACGCGACAGGGCTTTTTCGGCTATCAACGCTTTGAGTTGCTCGCCCTGCCCCACGTCAGGCAAACCGATTGCGTTGCGATGAGCGTCGGGCAGCGCATGCTGCAGGGAACCATACAGCCCGTTGATGCCATGCAGATCCTGCCCCCGTGCATCCATGGCTTGATACCGCCCATCGTCCACCCGCACCAGCACCTTGCGCTCGGCGGCATCGACCGGACCGAAACTGGCGCGCAACTCACCTTCCAGTCGGCCTTCGCGCACTTCCAAACGCAGGCCGTCACTCCAACCAGGCACGTTGGCCAGGCTATTGAGCACCAGGGCCTCGGTGTCCTTGTTGGCCAAGTCGTCGAGGTAGAGCCCTTCATAAGCGTGGGTCAGGCGCATCTGCTGTTGCGCCAGCCGGGCCTTCTCCAAAAGGCGAAACGGTATGGTTCCGGTGCCGGTCATGATCTCCCGTTCGGACGGTGTAACGTCTGCCAGCAGTTCTCGCACCAGGTGCGCAGGTAGAGTGCTGAACTTGCGCTGCACCAGCGTGATCGCGGTGTCCGACGGCGGCTGCTGCGCAAGATAGATACTGTTCATCAGCCGCGACCTGACACGGATGGCGTGCTGTTCAAGCTGTGTTTGCAAGGCCGCAGTGCGTGCCTCGGGTGTGCCGCTGGAGCGCCCCACCAAGTCTATGAGCTGGGCCTCACTCAACGACTCGATGACTCGCTTGGGCAACTGGCCGTTCATCAACTCGCCACGGTGAATGCGCAGGGTGTCCGACGCTGCGGCCAGGCTATTGCCATACTTGATCGACGCTCCACCCACCTCTTCACTCGAAAAAGCCTCTATTGCCACGCTCGCCGGCCACCTCGGCAACTCCACCATCAAGGACGCGGCATAGCTGCACAGGTCATTGCTGAGCGACCCCTGGCGTATGCCCTCGGCCACCTTCACCGCATCGCGATAGGCCCGGAACTGGCGCAGGGTATCGAGCAAAATCGCCGGCGCCGGCTCGCCCTCTACATGCACCCGGCGCAGCACATCTTCACTCACATCCGCGACGCGTCGCACCTGTTCCAATTCGGCATCGCTGAAACCGTCTGCTACCGGGCCCAACCGCCGCATCAGCGGCGCGCCTTCCCAGCTCTGCGGGCGTTCCAGTTCATGGTTCCAGAGACCACTGCCATTTCCCGTGAGTGTCGGTTGATAGGCGTCGGGCCGCGTGGGATGGACGATGCGGTAATCTTCTGTCACCGGGTCCTGCCGCACAACGTACCGCCTACCCTCCAGCGGCAAGAGGGTTGTGCCGTTGACCCGGTGCAGGCCTCGCTCGTCGACCGCAGCGCCGGAAGGTATCGGCTGAAGGTGTTCATAGGACGACAGGTCGGGCTTCCACAATCGCTGCTTGCCACTTGGCAGGGTAACGCGCTTGAGGTTGTCAACCACACTGGCCAGCTTGATGGCGGGCAGCACCTTGGCCCCAGTGCCCAGCATCGCTGCATTGAGGGCCACGCTGGAAAAGTGCGCCCACATCGTCTTCAGATCGCTTTGCTCGTAGGCTTCGATGCCGTCATACACCTCAGTGCACATCTGCGCCGCGCCCACCGCCAGCATGATCGGCCCCAGCCCCGGCACCACAAAAGCGCCCAGGTTGAACACGCTGATAACCGCGTCCGCGTAACTGGCCAGCCGGGCCATGCGTGCCTCGCGGTCTTCATCGCCAGTGGGCACGGCCACGGCGCGCGCATCCGACAAAATCTTGCGCACCTGTGCTTCGCGCAGTTGCGTCCACAGGTTGCCTTTGATACTCATCTCCTCCAGGGGCAATCTCACCGGCTTTGATGCCATTGGGTAATCGCCTTCCGCGCCATTGCCATTGGCGGGTTTATAGAGCCCATTGAAACGCTGGAAAAAAATCCCCTGCTCGCGCTGGGGCACAAATCGGCTGAAAAAGCGCCGGTACGAGGCGCTGTGCAAGCGGGTCCTGAGGTCGGCCATGAACTCGGCGCTGGAGGCATACTCCTTCAGCGGCTGCTGGGGGTCATTGGGGATGAACACCACCAGGCGCTCGACACTGTCACTGTCTTTACGGGCTGGACCGATCAGCAACGGCCCCACCAACACACTGCCAAACACCTTCAGCGCGGCGAACGTCACCGGCTTGCCATCGAGTGTGGCGCTGCCCGGGTCGGTGATGACCTGTTTGATCATGCGGTAGGCATCAGCACCAATGCCCCACTCGGTCTGGTGAGCCGCCATCTCGGCGCTCAGCGCCAGCAATTGGCGCTGGTGCTCTTGCAGCTGCGTTTCCAGTGCGGTGCGCTGGGTCGCCTCGTCCGGCTGGACGATGGCCTTGATGTGCTGCTGATACAAATTGCCCACGTCCAGGCTGCGGCACACTTGGGCAAATTCATGCGGCGCGATGGCCAAGGCCTGGGAATTGACCGCGCTAAAGGTCGGGATAACGTCGCCGTCATACGAACTCCAGGCGGTTATGATCTGGCAATCGTTGCAGGCACTGGCTCGTTCTTCATCGGGCTCGAAATTGGCCAGGGCGGCCTCAAGTAGGGAAACAGCGCGGTATACATAGTTCAGCTCCGAGTCGCGTTGTTGGTCGAAGACCAAAAAGCCGAACAGGTCGTCGCGACTTTTAAACCCATACTTGCGCGCGAAATAGACGTTCTTGACGTCCACATCCAGGTTGAAGCGTTGCTTGAGTGCGTCTTTAAGCGGCTGCTCGGCAAAGGCGAGTACATCCTTGATATCACCGAGGGTGTTCTCCACCTGGTTCAAGGTCTCGCGATAACGGGTATGGCTGTCGGCCAGGTCAGCCTTTTGCTGAGCCGTGGCGGTCAGGTACCAGCGAGGCAGTTGCAGTTCGTGGTGGGCGAGTTCTTCCTGGCGCGCAGTAGAGCCTTGGTTGAACCAGCCGGGCACACGGTCTTTGAGGAAGTCAAAGTGAACGCCCCGAAGATCAGCGTTGAAGGTGCCTTCGGCGGTAGGGGCAGGTTGTTCTGACATAGTAGGGCTATCCATGACGGGCGGGAAAAAACCAACCTATCGAATAGCCCTACCTGAAAAGCCCTAGATAGTTATGCGGCTCAAAAATGCTCGCGCGGATTGAACGCCGCTTTCTGCGCCAGTTCCTGCCACAACGCCTTGACCTCCTCGTCGCTGCTTTTGGGCATCACGGCCTTGAGCTGCACAAACAGATAGCCGCGCTGCCCGGCTTTGTTGAGTAAGCCATGGCCCTTGGCGCGCATACGCTGGCCGTTCTGGCTGCCGGCCGGCACCTTGAGGTTGATCTTGCCGGTGAGGGTTGGCACCGCCACTTCCGCGCCCAATGCCAATTCCCACGGCGCCAGGGGCAAGTCGATGATCAGGTTTTCACCGTCCACCTCGAACTTGGGGTGCGACGCAAACTTGATGATCAGGTACAGATCGCCATTGGCGCCACCGCCAATACCCGGCGCGCCCTGGCCCTTGAGGCGGATGCGCTCACCGTCGGCCACACCGGCGGGGATCTTCACGTTCAGGCTCTTGGTGGTGTTGCTGACGTGGCGACCCGAAGCGTCGTATTGCGGCACCTGGAAGCTGATCTGCTTGGACTCGGTGGACAGTGTCTCTTCGAGGAGCACCGTCAGTTGCATCTCCACATCCTGGCCCTTGCGACCGGTTGGACGGCGCTGGCCGCCACCGAAAGCATCGCTGCGGTTACCGAAGATCGAGCTGAAAAAGTCCGAAAAGTCCTCGGTGTTCTGGCCACCGCCAAAACCGCCACGGCTCTGCCAGCCCGGCGGGCCCTGGAACGGCTGGCCATGCTGGCCGTATTTGCGCAGTTCGTCGTATTCGGCGCGCTTATCCGCGCTTTTAAGCGCTTCATAGGCTTCGGACGCGTCCTTGAATTTTTCTTCGGCGTCTTTTTCCTTGCTCACGTCCGGGTGATATTTGCGTGCGAGCTTGCGATAGGCGGCCTTGATTTCCTTGTCATCGGCCGTCGGCTCGACACCCAGTATCTTGTAGTAGTCTTTGAAATCCATCGGCGGTTCACCATCCTTAATCGAGATCGCACAACCTGAGGCACAACGTGCGCTGCTTTGCACCTGTTGAGTCTTGTGGCCCGGGGGTGCGTCAAAGTGTTATCGGCACTAGCCGTATGCATCAGATGTGGGGGCGAATCCCTTACTTTCAAGCACGATTTAACGGATGGTTGGCCTACGCATCCGCCTTCGACTGGCATACACTGCGCGGCCGTTTTGCAACCGGAACCCGATAGACATGAAAAACCCATCCCCAGCCCGTGCCTGCGGCATCGACTTTGGCACGTCCAACTCCACCGTCGGCTGGATCCGCCCCGGCGAGGAGACGCTTATCGCGCTGGAGGACGACAAGATCACGTTGCCGTCGGTGGTGTTCTTCAACTTCGAGGAGCGCCGCCCGGTGTACGGTCGACTGGCGCTGCACGAATACCTGGAAAACTACGAAGGCCGGCTGATGCGCTCGCTCAAGAGCCTGCTCGGTTCCAAGTTGATCAAGCACGACACCAGCGTGCTCGGCACGGCCATGCCCTTCACCGACCTGCTGGCGCTGTTTATCGGCCAGCTCAAAAGCCGCGCTGAAACCACCGCCGGCCGCGAGTTCGAAGAAGTGGTGCTGGGCCGCCCGGTGTTCTTCGTCGATGACGACCCGATGGCCGACCAGGAAGCTGAAAATACCCTGGTGGATGTAGCGCGCAAGATCGGCTTCAAGGACATCTCGTTCCAGTATGAGCCAATCGCTGCGGCCTTCGACTACGAGTCCACCATCGAAAAAGAAGAGCTGGTACTGATCGTCGACATCGGCGGTGGTACGTCCGACTTCTCGCTGGTGCGCCTGTCCCCGGACCGCCGCCACAACGACAACCGCCACGACGACATCCTCGCCACCGGCGGCGTGCACATCGGCGGTACCGACTTCGACAAACAACTCTCGCTGGCCGGCATGATGCCGCTGTTCGGCTACGGCAGCCGCATGAAAAGCGGTGCCTATATGCCGACCAGCCACCACATGAACCTGGCCACCTGGCACACCATCAACTCGGTGTACTCGCAAAAATCCCAGCTGGCCCTGGGCAGCATGCGCTACGACATCGAAGACACCGGCGGCATCGACCGCCTGTTCAAGCTGATCGAACAGCGCGCCGGGCACTGGCTGGCAATGGAAGTGGAAGAAACCAAGATCCAGCTGACCCACGAAGACAGCCGCCACGTGCTGCTGGACCGGGTTGAACCCGGGTTGAGCGTGGACCTGAGCCGCACACTCTTCGAGTCCGCGATTGATGGCTTGCTGGAGCGCGTGCGCAACAGCGTCACCAAGTTGCTGACCGATGCGTCGGTAGAAGTGGCGCAGGTGGACACGGTGTTCTTCACCGGGGGCTCCAGCGGTATTCCGGCACTGCGCCACAGTATTTCGGCGATGTTGCCAAATGCGCGGCACGTGGAAGGGAATATCTTCGGCAGCATCGGCAGTGGTTTGGCGATTGAAGCGAGCAAGCGCTACGGCTCCTGACCTGCCCCAATCTCACCAACACTGAAAATCAAATGTGGGAGCGGGCTTGCTCGCGATAGCGGAGTGTCAGTCGAAGTAAGTATCGACTGAACCACCGCCTTCGCGAGCAAGCCCGCTCCCACTTTTTTGAACGGTGAATACCTGAACACAGCCTAGCGGTGATAGATCGCCCACAAGCCAAGCAACGTCAGGCACCACATGACCGCGCCCAGCACGATCACCAGGTAGTTCCACAAGTTGAAGCGAGCGTTGCTCTGCCCCTCTGGGTCACCTGCCGCAAAATTGATCAGGCCTTGGCCTTGTTGAAGGATGTAGGCACACAGAGGCACCGCCAGGATCGCCAGGGGTTTATAGGCTAACCAGGTATCGATCCGGCCAGCCGCCATTTCGAAAAGCCGGGCACCTACTGTTACCACGACGAACACCGTCGCCCATTGCTCGAAGTCAAAATCGAATTTTCGACCGCTGCGGGCAATGCGATCATCGGCCCGGCGATACAACTGATGAATAAAGAAGATAAAGAAAATGGCCCGCGCCAACGGCCAGATATCCAGCTGATTGGCCTTCTTGTACAAGCTCCAGTTTTTATACGACCAAATGTAGGTGTACAGCCCGAAACTGAGCAGGCTCAGCACCAGCAGCTTGGTTTTGGAAATGACATAAAACTCGGCAGACGCCTTAACCGTCTCGGTCAACTCCGCCGTTGGCGGAGCATAGATATTTTCGCTCAATGCGGACCTCCCCTAATTCCCTTTAAGTTATTGCGTCAAACCATCCCGCCGAGCTTCAGCTCACTCTTCAAATACGCATAATAAATCGGCCCTGCCACCACGCCCGGCAGACCGAATGCGGCTTCAAACACCAGCATCGCCAGCAACAATTCCCACGATTTGGCACTGATCTGCCCGCCCACGATGCGCGCGTTGAGGAAGTACTCGACCTTGTGAATCACGATCAAATACCCCAACGCCGCCACTGCCACCCAGATCGACAGCGACAACGCGACGATGGTGATCAGTGTATTGGACATCAGGTTGCCGATTACCGGCAGCAGGCCGAGCAGGAAGGTCAGCACGATCAAGGTTTTGGTCAGCGGCAGGTGAATCCCGCACAACGGCAGCACCACCGCGAGGAAAATCGCCGTGAACATGGTGTTGAGCGCGGCAATCTTGATCTGGGCGAAGACGATGTTGCGAAACGCCTGGACCAGCAGGTGCAGGCGGTCGAACAAGGCGGCGGCCAGGGGCTTGCGCTTGGTCAGGTCGGGCACGCGCTGCAGCGCGATGATGGCGCCGAGCACCATGCCGATCAGCAGTGTGACGAACATGTGGGCGGCGTCTTTGCCGACCAGTTGCAGCTCGCTCAGGTGCTTGCTCAGCCAGTCGCCGATGGCCACGCGAAACTCGGCGGCGCTGGCAGGCAGGTAGGCGTCGAGGAACGGCGGCAACTGGCCGCGCGCGCGGTCGACCACGCCCATGAATTTATCGAGGGAAGCCCCAGGGTTTTCCGCTTCGTGGAGCAAGAAGCTGATGGCGCCGGCAAAGATCAGGGCCAGCACGCTGACGATCAAGGTGCCGAGCAATGCCACCGCCAGCCAACGCGCGCGCCGGCCTTCGATCAGCCGTTGCAACTGCGGGGTGAGCATATTGACCAGCTCATACACCAGCAAGCCGGCCAGCAGGCTGGGCAGCAGCTTGAGCGGCAGAACCAGCAACAACCCACCGAAAATGATGACGCAACTGACCAGCAATAACACGTGACGCTGAGAAAACGTTGGCATACAGCCTCAAAACGAACGGCGTTAAAGGATGGGCAGTCTGCCAGCCTTGAGGGAATCAAGCGAGAGGCCAGGTTGTGAATGCGATCAAGTGTGGGAGCCGGGCTTGCCCGCGATGCAGGCGCCTGGGTTTACCTGGCCTACCGAGGTGATGCTATCGCAGGCAAGCCAGCTCCCACATTTGAGCTCCAGTGTTGGCGAAATCGTGGTCAGCCTTTGAGGCAAGTGCTCATAAAGGTCTTACGCGCATCGCCGGTCAACGCCTTGGTTTTCGCCGTGGCATTGCAGTCTTTCATTTTCTGCTGCTGTGGGGTCAGGGTCTTGGCGTCGTTGGCGGCAGGCGCCGACAGGCAGGTCTTCATGAACGCCTTGCGGTCATCGCCTTTGAGCGTCTTGGTGGTGGCTTCAGCATTGCAGGTGGTCATTTTATTTTGCTGGGCGGTAGCGGCGAAGCCTTGGGAACACAGCAGCAGGCCCATCATCAACAACGGAATACGCAGCATCTTCATGGAGTTTTCTCCCTGTTACCGTGCCGAAAGGGCACGGCCTACGCAGCAGTGTAGTCAAAACCTGTTACATGTCAGCGGACGCGAATGTTCGACCGGCGGTACTGCTCCGGGGTACAGCCCGCGTGGCGTTGGAACATGGCGATGAAGGCCGAGGCGGTGCTGTAACCCAAGTCAAAGGCCACATGCTGCACACTGTGCTCGCTGTCGAGGGCCTCGATGGCGGCGAGGTAACGCAGGCGCTGGCGCCATTCGCCGAAGCTTATGCCCAGCTCCCGCACAAATTGCCGGGCCAGGGTGCGTTCGCTCACATGCACTTGCTCCGCCCATTGCGCCAGTGGGCGATTGTCGCCGGGCTCGGCCTGCATGCCTTCGAGCACACTGAGCAGCCCGGGGTGGCGCGCGTAAGGCAGAAAACAATCGTGGATCGGCGCTTGCTTGAGTTGGTCCACCAGCACTTGGGCCAGGCGGATATCCGCCTCGGTTTGCGGGATGTTGACATCGCGCAGGGCAAAGTCGCCGAGGATCGCCTTGAGAATCTCGCTGATTGCCAAGGTGCACGGCGCCTGTGGCAGTTGCTCGCAGAGTTGCGGGGCAAGGCCCACCGAGCGATAGACAATGGCCTGGGCGTTGTAGGAGCTGTGCTCGGTGTTCGGCGGGATCCACACTGCGTACTGCGGCGGCGACATAAAGCGGCTGCCGGCCACTTCCATGCGCATCACGCCGTTGGCCGAGTAGTCCAGCGAACCCCAGAAGTGCCGGTGCGGCGTGCACTCGGTATCAGGCGCGAAATCGGAGTAACGGAAGTAGACCGGGCTCGGCAGGCGCGGGAAATCCGCGAGGCGTACGGTGTGTCTGGGCATATTGTCTGGATACAAAGGTCGTTTGTCTGGATCGCAGTATAGGCTTCGATCCAGACAGGGGATAATCCTGCCTCATCAACACACTTGGTTTCTTTCGATGCAATTTGCGTATCCCCTGCTGGCCATCTTCATCTGGGCCGGCAATACCGTGGTCAACAAATTGGCCGTGGGCACGATCTTCCCCGCTGAAATCGGCTTTTACCGCTGGTTGCTGGCAGCGCTGCTGTTTACCCCGTTCATGCTCAAGCCGGTGATTGCCCATTGGCCGCTGATTCGCCCGAACCTGGGCAAGATCTTCATCCTCGGCGTGCTCGGCATGGCCGTGTATCAAAGCCTGGCCTACTACGCCGCGACCCTGACCTCGGCCACCAACATGGGCATCATCCTCTCGCTGATGCCATTGATGGCACTGACCGCCGCCATCATCAGCCTCGGCCAGCGCCTGACCTTTGGCGCACTGACCGGCGCGGTGCTGTCGTTCGCCGGCGTGGTGGTGGTGGTGTCGGCCGGCAGCCTGGGCGCGTTGCTGCAACACGGGGTCAACCTGGGCGACGGCATGATGCTGATCGCCACCCTGGCCTACGCGGTCTACAGCACTTTGTTGAAGAAATGGCAGCTGCGCCTGCCGCCGCTGGTATTGCTGTATTTGCAGGTGCTGGTGGCCGTGGTGGTGCTGTTTCCGCTGTTTCTGTTCTCGACCAAAGCAGGCCTGGGCTGGGCGAATATTCCGCTGGTGTTGTACGCCTGCTTGCTGGCGTCGATGCTCGCGCCGCTGGCGTGGATGCACTCGGTGAAGACCCTGGGGCCAAGCCGCACCACGCTGTTTTTCAACCTGCTGCCGCTGATTACCGCGTTGATTGCGGCGGTGGTGTTGAAGGAAGAGCTGGCGATGTATCACTTGGTGGGTGGCTTGCTGACGTTAGGCGGGGTGATTTTGTCGGAGCGCTGGACTACGCCGGTTCGCCGTCAGGTCAGTGTTGCCTGACAAATCGCTATCGCAGGCAAGCCAGCTCCCACAGTTGACCGAGTTCCAGCGTTGGAATGGGGC
This sequence comes from Pseudomonas sp. UBT, assembly GCF_050915955.1. NCBI lineage: Bacteria > Pseudomonadati > Pseudomonadota > Gammaproteobacteria > Pseudomonadales > Pseudomonadaceae > Pseudomonas > Pseudomonas sp. UBT. The sequence continues at coordinate 1,217,090 of NZ_CP168079.1, forward strand.
CCACTGTGGGAGCGGGCTTGCTCGCGAAGAACGATAACGCGGTGAACCTGCTAAACCCCCGCAGCCTTCAGCCTTTTCGCATGCTCTACAAACAACCGAATCGGCTCCGCGCCCTTGCCCACCAGCCCGAAGGACTGGTTGACGATATCGAAGTGGTCCAAGGGGTAGTCATCACCAATCACCCATCCCAGATGCGAGCTATAGCGCCCGACCATACCGTCGCATTGGCCCTTTTCGCGCACAAAACTGCGGGCGAACAGCCGGCAACTGCGGTTCGTGCCGTCCAGCAGGTTGCGCCCGCGATCAGTCTTGCCCGGCTGCAAGGTGCCGGACCATGAGTAATAGCGCACACCGTTGGCCACTTCGGCGCCCTGCCCGCCCCACGTATCGGGCAGGCCCTGAGGGTATTGGCGGTTGAACAGGGCCACGCCTTCGCTGGTCAGGGAATGATGGGATGCCTTTAGATCGGCCTTGAAGCGCGGCCCGCGATAGCCGGTTTCCAGCAGGCTCATCATCCCTGCGACTAAATGAAACACCGCGCTCACGACTCGGCCTTTCCAACTGTCTGCGGGGTAATGGAGCTGGAAGTAATCCGCCAATTCCGAGCCATGATTGGGCCCTGCCACTGACGTCACCGAAGCCACCCACTCAGGGCGCTTGGCCGCCGCGTAACGCGCCGTCAGCGAGCCCTGGCTATGGCCGAGCAAGTTGACCTTGTCGGCGCCTGTTTCCCGGCGAATCCGCTCAATCTGTGCCAGCAACTGCTCACCGCGCACCTCGCTGGAATCCAGCGGCGCCACCTGCACGGGAAACACCTGCGCCCCACCCGCCCGCAACGCCGGGACAATCCCGTACCAATACGGGAACAACCCCAAGCGTACGAAGCCCAGCATGCCGGGCACCAGCACCAGAGGGTAACGCGTGGCTAACAACTGCGACATGAGGCGAACGTCCTTGATCAAGTCAGGATGAAGGCAGGCTAACTCAATCCGGCGACGAGCAGATGACACGTTCGGGCAAATCCAATAAAACTTTTTGCCCCGCCCAAGACTCACAACTTGGAGCGATCACGCCGGCAGAGCGTGGCGCAAAACCGGATTAGCACCAGGAGATTGAGATGACTGAAGCACATTTGACTGACGTTGCGACCCTGCGCTCACGCGCCCGCCAGAACGTCGAAAACGGCGCCGTGACGGAAGGCTATGACGCCGACCGCGAGGAAATCATCCGCCTGCTCAACGCATCGCTGGCCACTGAGCTGGTCTGCGTGTTGCGTTACAAGCGCCACTACTTCATGGCCAACGGCCTAAAAGCCAGCGTCGCCGCCGATGAATTCCTCGAGCACGCGACCCAGGAAGCCGAGCATGCCGACAAACTGGCCGAGCGCATCGTGCAACTGGGCGGCGAGCCGGAGTTCAACCCCGACCTGCTGTCGAAGAACTCCCACGCGCAATACGTGGCGGGCAAGAACTTGAAGGAAATGGTCTACGAAGACCTGGTGGCCGAGCGGATCGCGGTGGACAGCTATCGCGAAATCATCCAATACATCGGCGACAAAGACCCGACCACGCGTCGCATCTTCGAAGAAATCCTGGCCCAGGAAGAAGAACACGCCGACGACATGGCGGATATTCTGCAGGATCTGTAAGCCGTAACACCGCAAGCCCCATGTGGGAGCGGGCTTGCCCGCGATAGCTATCGAACAGTCAGTGTATTTGTCGACTGTTACTCCGCTATCGCAGGCAAGCCCGCTCCCACATTTTTTGTTTGCGGTTTCGTCAGTTACTTTTCACGGTCTTCGGCGCCTTGCCTTCCCTCATCTGCTGCAACAGCGGTGCACACTGGTTCGGCTCATCGCCACTCGGTGCCACCAGCGCCAGCAACCCGGCTGCCGGGCCGGCGATCACACCCAGTGCGACCATGCCTGCCCCACGCAGCATCAGCGGCACCGCTTTCACACCCGCATTGGGCTTGATAAACGGGCCGTTGACGTACAGCGGCGAACGCAGGGAAAACAGGCGAAAGCCCTTGGACTCGGGCGTGATGGTCAGGTCGAGCTGTTCGGTCGCCATGTTTGCGGTGCCATCGATGTAGATGATCGCGTTCTCGGTATCGAACACAAACAGGCGAGTGGTCGCAAGGCCGGTCTTGATGCCGAAGTCCGCGGCCGCGCAGTTGATCTTCACTTCTTTGTCGCCGAACAGGCGGCCCACCACATAGTTGCCCACGTTGAGCCCGGCGATTTCCATCAGGCCACGGCTGATCGCGCCGTCGTTGATGAGCATTTTCAGGTCACCGTTGGAGGAGCCCAATAAGGCCGCCACGGAGTTGCCGCGCCCGGAAACATCGGCATCGCCGTTGAGTTCACCAAAGCTGGTTTTCATCGGTTCAAACGTTGGGAACAGCTGCTTGAGCTTGAAGTTACGCGCGGTGAGTTTTGCGCGCCCTTCCATCGGTGTGATGCGGCCGTTCAGGCGAATCTGTGCATCCAGCTTGCCCCCAGCCACCCCAAAGCGCAGGGGTTCCAGGCTCAGCTCGCCGTCAGTGAGGACCAAGTGGGTATAGAGGTCTGTGAACGGCAATTCGGCACTGTGCACGATGCGTTTGCCGGTGAATTCCACATCGGCATCCATGTCGCGCCAGCGCTCGGTGCGGAACTCTTCCACCGGCAGCACCTTGGTCGCCGGTTGTTTGCTTTCGCCGCCACGGGCTTTCTGCTTGGCATTGGAGTCGGCACCGATCAACGGGGCAAGGTCGGTCATCAGCAATTGGTTGGACACCAGTTTGCCGCTGAGCTTGGGCCGGGGCTGACTGGCGACATAGCTCAGGTCGCCGTGGATATCACTGTTGCCGATCTTGCCGTTGAAGTTTTCATAGGTGAATGACGCGCCACTGGCTTCATGCAGCTTGGCGATCAGGTGACCGTCGGTGGAATAGGCCGGCGAGTCGGGCAGCGTCACGCCGGTCAGCGGGTAGAGGTTACCCAGGCTGGAGCCGGCGAGTTTCAGCCGCAGATCCAGGGCGCCAAGGTTCAGCGGGTCGGTCAGAGTGCCGGCGAGGGCAACGCTGGTGTCGGCGATTTTCACCTGGGCTTGCAGCGGGAACGGCTTGGCCGCGTCCTGCAAGGCGAGCAGGCCGCCGATTTTGCCGGTGCCGTCGAGCTTCTGACCGTGATATTGGCCTTTGACCTTGAGGCCGAACGCATAGTCCTGAGGCGCCGAACCTTTCTCGAGGGCCTTCTTGGCGTCGGCGTCGCCGACGATCTCGCCGAACGGAATAGGCTTGCCCAGCAGGTCAATGATCACATCCAGTTGGGTGTTGAGCGTTTGGTCGTCGAGCGTCACATGGCCTTTGTCGAAACCAATAGCGCCGATGTCCACCACCCAACTGGACGGTTCAGCGTTGGGGTCTTTGGGGTCGAACTTGAAAGTCCAGTTGGCGCGACCATCGGCCAGGCGCTGCAAGTCGGCACTCGGCTCAGTGAGGTCAATACGCGGGATGACCACACGCTGCGCCAGCAGCGCCAACGGAGAAATGCGCAGTTCTACGCGCTTGAGCGTGACCATCTGTGGTTTTTTCGACCAATCCGGGTTGCCCAGGGTCAGGTCCTCGGCAATCACGTGCGGCCAGGGCACCCAGGCCCGCCAGCCACCTTCATCCGCCTCACGTGCCCACACCACCGCCAGGTTGCCATTGATGGCAAAGGGGCGATGCAACTCTTCGGAGACCTTGGCATTGAGCGGCGGCTTGATGCGGTTCCAGTCGAAAAACACCAACACCAACACCACGACGGCGATTAACAGAACGAAGCTGGCGCAGCTCCAAGCGACAATTTTACGAGTGCGCGTCATTGCACAGGACTCCTGATTACGACTGAGGGTGCGCGCTGCCGCGCACCTTTTGACTACAGCTTATATGGCTACGACTGACAAATGATCTGGGGGTTTAGCCCGAGTACGAATTCATCGCAAAAAAAGCGACTCGTCCTACAGCCTGAAGCGACTGAACCATCAACAATGCACCGGTGTTACCCATGAACGGGTCGAAAATACCCACCATGGTGCAAAACCGCAGGCTTGAGAGGTGCGTTCTAGAGCCTCCGCAGGGAACAATCAATTCTGTTGATTATTACCATTGTGTTTATGAACTTTTATATCGACTTATCGAGAGTAGCATTAACCCTGTACCCACTTTATCGCCCTCCTAAGGAGCAACCCTCATGAAACGCCAATTACTCGCTACTGTTCTGCTGTCTGTCCTGGCTTCCAGCGCTTTTGCCCTGCCAGCCGCTGAACAAGCCACCCCACAGAACAAAGCCCAAGCCGTGCAGTCCAGCCAAACCCTCGCGCGCAGCGGTTCGCAAGAAGACGAAAACCGTGACTACGCCAAAGGCGCTGTTGCAGAAAATGGCTCGGATCACGCCAACAAACGTGCTTACGCCGAAGGCGTTGTCGAAGGTGGCCGTGATCGCCTGGAACAGAAAGGCCTGGTAGAAGGCGGTGCTGAACAAGCCAACGACCGCGCTTACACCCAAGGTGTTGCCGAAGGCGGTGCTGACCGTCTGCAAGAACTGCATCAAGCACAGAGCTAAGCCCGTGCTGGCCCAGAAAAAAGCCCGATCGGCCGATCGGGCTTTTGCTTTTATATAGACCCCGTCACGCTCAGCCCCCGCCAAGTTCGACGCCGATGAAGCTGTTTTGCTAGAGTGCGTCGCTGTACTTGCCGACAAAGCCCGCCCGCCGATGCTGCCCCGCGCCGAACAGAAGCAACAGACCCGCCTCGCCTTGATGGACGCAGCCCGCCATCTGATGGAGTGTGGCCGTGGGTTTGGCAGCCTGAGCCTGCGCGAAGTGGCCAAGACCGCCGGGATCGTGCCGACCGGGTTCTATCGTCATTTTGACGACATGGACCAGCTTGGGCTCGTCTTGGTGAGCGAAGTCGGCCAGACCTTCCGCGCCACCATCCGCCTGGTGCGCCACAATGAGTTCGTCATGGGCGGCATCATCGATGCGTCCGTGCGGATCTTCCTCGATGTGGTCTCGGCCAATCGCTCACAATTCCTGTTCCTGGCCCGCGAGCAATACGGCGGTTGCCTGGCCGTGCGGCAAGCCATCGGCGCGCTGCGCGAAGACATCACCAGCGACTTGGCGGCGGACCTCACGCGGATGCCCAAGCTCCAGCACCTGGATGCCGAAGGGCTGCACGTGATGGCCGACCTGATCGTCAAGAGCGTGTTCGCCACCCTGCCCGATATCATCGACCCTCCCGCCCATGCGCTGCCTGCTCACCTCACGCCGCAGGCGAAAATCACCCAACAATTGCGCTTTATCTTTATCGGCCTCAAACATTGGCAAGGGCTGGGCAGTACCGAGTAAGCCCATCAGCCTGGCGTGCGGAAGTCCGAATTCTGCCTCCCATAGGCCAAGCCCCTGAAAACGCCAGCACGAAAGAGATGAAAGAAATTTCATACAGAAGGTGGCGGATCTCGACGCAAAACGCCCACATCCAGTGCTATAAATCCCATTACGCACCAAATTGAAACACGACCGGAATGAGCGAATGCCCTATTCGGTGGCATGACGGTGCCTGCTTACAGGGTTTTCCTACTCACAGGTGTGATTGGCAAGCCCCTTGCTCTACCTCTCTCATCGCTCATAGCTGGAAGCCTTCTGATGCTGGTGATCCACCGCCGAATCGCCCCCCAAGCCCTCTGGGCTGCCGAACTGCTGCTGAACTTCGAAGCGCGCAGTAAAAGTCGCCTGCGCTGTTTCAGTGCCGATGGCGAAGATGTCGGCCTGTTTTTGGAGCGCGGCCAGCCGCCGCTGCACGATGGGGAATTCCTACACGCTGAAGACGGACGTGTCGTACGCGTCTGTGCTCGCCCTGAACAACTGCTGCACGTCACCTGCAGCAACGCGTTTGAACTGACCCGCGCGGCTTATCACCTCGGTAACCGCCATGTGGCCCTGCAAGTTGGCGACGGCTGGCTTCGCCTGCTCGATGACTACGTGCTCAAGGCCATGCTCGAACAATTGGGCGCCCACACCGAAACCATTGAAGCACCGTTCCAACCGGAACACGGCGCCTATGGCGGTGGCCATCATCATTCACGTCACGGTGATGAAGACTTCAATTACCCGCCCAAGCTGCACCAGTTCGGCGTACGTCTATGAACCCAGCCTGGGCGCTGTTGCGTCTGGCCAGTCCGCAACTGCCGATTGGCGGCTATAGCTATTCACAGGGCCTGGAAATGGCCGTGGAAAATGCGCGCGTCAATGACGCCGCCAGTGCGCGACGCTGGATCAGCGACCAACTGCTGCTCAACCTTGCGCGCTTCGAAGCACCGCTGTTGCTCGCCCATTGCCGCGCCGCCGCCGAACAGGATTGGCCGCGCCTGGCGCAATTGTGCCAAGAGCATCGCGCCAGCCGCGAGACCCGCGAGCTGTATCAGGAGAGCCGCCAGATGGGTTACTCCCTGCAACAACTGCTCAATGGCTTGCCTGAGCTGGACGACGCCGCGCGTGCATTTCTGGAGCCATGCGCCGAACCGCACCTGGCTCTGGGCTGGGCCCTGGCAGCACGCGCCTGGCACATCAGCCCCGACGACGCCCTCGCCGCCTGGCTATGGAGCTGGCTGGAAAACCAACTCGCCGTATTGATGAAGACGCTGCCCCTGGGCCAGCAAGCCGCCCAGCGCCTGACCAGCGAACTGCTGCCGCTGCTGCAACAAGCCCAGCAGGACGCCGGCCGACTCGACCCCAACCATTTCGGCAGCGCCGCGTTCGGCCTGTCCCTGGCGTGCATGGCCCACGAGCGCCAGTACAGCCGACTGTTCCGTTCCTAAGCCCTTTATCTGGAGAAGCACATGAATACACAACCCTTGCGTGTCGGCATCGGCGGCCCGGTGGGTTCCGGCAAGACCGCCCTGACGCTGGCGCTGTGCCTGGCCCTGCGCGATCGCTATAACCTGGCCGTGGTGACCAACGACATCTACACCCGTGAAGACGCCGACTTCCTGGTGCGCAACCAGGCCCTGGCGCCGGAACGCATCATTGGTGTGGAAACCGGGGGCTGCCCGCACACGGCAATTCGTGAAGACGCCTCGATCAACCTGGAAGCAGTGGATCAACTCAACCGCCGGTTTCCGGGCCTTGACCTGATTTTGGTGGAGTCCGGCGGTGACAACCTGTCGGCGACGTTCAGCCCGGAGCTGTCGGACCTGACGATCTATGTGATCGATGTGTCTGCCGGCGACAAGCTGCCGCGCAAGGGTGGGCCCGGTATTTGCAAATCCGACCTGCTGGTCATCAACAAGATCGACCTGGCGCCGCTGGTGGGCGCCTCGCTGGAATTGATGAACAGCGACACCCAACGCATGCGCAACGGTAAGCCCTTTGTGTTCAGTAACCAGAAAACCGGCGTCGGCCTGGATGAAATCGTCGCCTTTATTGAACGTCAGGGCCTGCTGACCGCCGCCTGATCTCACCCTAAAAAAGGAGCCTGTCCATGGGCCTCAACAAACTTCTCGCAACCGCCGCCCTGCTGCTCGCCCCCGCCCTCGCCTTCGCTCACCCCGGGCACGGGGACAATGGGCTGGTGGCAGGCATCAGCCACCCATTGGGCGGCATCGATCACTTACTGGCCATGGTCGCGGTCGGCCTCTGGGCGGCGCAGCAAAAAGGTAACGCGCGCTGGGCACTGCCTTGCACCTTTGTCGGCGTCATGTTGATAGGCGGCCTTTTGGGCTTTGAAGGCCTGCAATTGCCGGCGCTTGAGAGCGGGATTGCCGCGTCGGTGCTGGCGCTGGGCCTGGCAGTGGCACTGGCGGTGCGGCCGCCGTTGTTCGTGGCAGTCGGTGCCACGGCATTGTTCGCGCTGTTTCACGGCGTGGCGCATGGATTGGAGCTGCCGGACATGTCCAGCCCGTGGGCGTATGCGGCCGGTTTCGTGGGCGCAACGGCAATATTGCATGCGGCCGGGTATGCGGTGGTGCGTTTCCTGCCGGCGGCGGCTGCACCGTTGGTGCGGGTAGCAGGTGCGGCTTCGGCGGCGACTGGGGTTTGGTTGCTGGCGGGCTGATTTTCAGCGCCTGCAAGGGCTTCATCGCAGGCAAGCCAGCTCCCACATTTGATTGGGTTCACACATCAAAATGTGGGAGCGGGCTTGCCCGCGATAGCGGTAGCACAGACACCGCCTATCCCAAGCCTGCTACCATGCGCGCCTACACCCCTGCCGTGACGACGCCAGCCGATGCCCATCGCTCCAAACTCCGCTTCCCAGCCTTCATTGAATGCCGTGCTCACGCACTTCCATGACCTGATCGTGCCGCTGTGGCAGGGCCCGGGCTGGAATGCCGAGTTGGCGTTGCCGTATGAGGCTCTGGACGCCAATCACACGCCATTGCCCCCGCAGCGCTACCGCGCCATGGCCTGTGCCCGGCAGCTGTACCTGTTTGCCAGCCTGATCGGCAAGCCCGGTTCGGCCTTCGCCGAAGAGCGCGCGGCGGCGCTGTTTCGTTCCCTGCAACGGCACTTCCATGACGCCGAGCACGGTGGCTGGTTCTACAGCATCGACGCCCACGGCAAGCCGCTGGACAAGCGCAAAGACCTCTACACCCACGCCTTCATCATCTTCGCCTGCGCCCACTACTGGGCCAAAGTGCGTGAGCCGCTGGTGGAGTCGGTGCTCGATGCTGCCCTGGAAGTGGTCGCCGAACGCTTCGCCACCGGCGACGGCCTGTACGAAGCGGTATTGGAACGCAACTGGTCGTCCCTCAAGTCCGGCCCCCTGCAAAACCCGCTGATGCACCTCGCCGAAGGCTTCCTCGCCACGCTGGCCGTGCGTGAGGACGCCATTACGCAAGATGCGCTGCTGGACCTCGCTAGCGCGATGCAGAAGCGCTTCATCGACCGCCAGCACGGCGTGATGATGGAGAAACCGCTGGGCGCTGTGGATAACTGGTTTGAGCCAGGCCACCAGTTCGAATGGTTCTTTTTGCTGGAATCGTCAGACGTACTGCGCAGCACACCGTTGCATGCGTCGCTGACCCGGGCGTTTGCCTACGCCGAGCTCAAGGGTGTGGATAAACTCAGCGGTGCGGTCAGCGGCATGCTCGCCCTGGATGGCAGCGTGCGCGACGGCACTCAGCGAATCTGGGCCCAGGCTGAATACCTGCGCGCACTGACCTTGCGACCGGACAGTGAAGCGGTGCTGCAACGCCAATTGCTGGCGCTGCAACAGCACTTCCTGCATGACAAAGGCTGGCACGAATGCCTGGACGCCAAGGGCGCCGTGAGCCGACGGGATATGCCGTCGACCACGCCGTATCATTTGGCGACCTGCTATCAAGGCCTGATCCAGCATCTCGGCTGATTTTCAGGGCCTCATCGCAGGCAAGCCAGCTCCCACATTCGACCGCATTCCAACGGTAGGACGCGGTTAAATGTGGGAGCGGGCTTGCTCGCGAAAGCCTCCCCTCGGTCTAACTGACTGTCACGCAATCCACTTGCGATCCCCGGTAAAACTGATCGTCAGCCAGCGCGCCGCATCCGGCGTGCCGAGCCCTGTGGATATTTCTTCACGCAGCCCATCGAGGGTCGCGACGTTATCCACCGGGTAGTTGGCCGGCAATACCACATGAATCTCGATAAACCGCGCCCGCCCGTGTTTTTGCACGTAGGACACATAGTCGTCGAAACCATGCTTGGCCTGGGCCGCGTCCATGACCTCGCGCACCTTGTCGTCCAAGTGGTCCGGCGCAATCCCCAGCACTTCGCGCAACGCCGGGCGCAGGATCTTGAACGCCGGCGCCAGCATGCTCAGGGCCAGCAGGATCAGAATCAGCGGGTCGACATACACCGCCCACTCGCCATAGCCCTGAGACTTGAGCAACAGCGCGGCGAGAAAGCTGATCAGCAAGCCCACCGAGAGCATCGCGTCCACCATCCAACTGATGTTGTCGAACTGGATCAGCGAGGATTTGAGTGTGCGATTTCGATAGCGCACGTAAAAGAAGTAGGCAAATTCGACGACGGTAAACACCGCCGCATAAATGATCACCAGTCCCAACTCGATTTCGCGCCCGCCATTGATAATCCCGAACACACCGTTGAGAAACGCGTAGATGGCGATCAACAACAGAAAGCTGCCTTCGATCAGCAACACCATGGGTTCCAGGTGCCAATAGCCGAACTGGAAGCGCTCGTTGCTTTTCTTGGCGATCAGCTTGGCCGTGATCAGCATCAACACCTTGATGGCGGTGGCGATCAGCGAGAAAAAGCCGTCGAATAGAATGGATTGGGCGCCAGAAATAACACCCGTGACAATCCCGGCGATCGCTACGGCGAACATCAGGATGGTCGATTGTTTGAGCAGTGCCTGCTCACCTCGGTTACTCACATTTCCTCCTGTCAAAACCTTTAAACCGCACAGTGCGGAGGGGTTTTCAGGGGTGGAGTGTACCTTATGTCGTGTTTTGGCCGATTTGACGCCATCGCAGGCAAGCCAGCGCCCACATTTTGACCGTGTGAACCCGATCAAATGTGGGAGCTGGCTTGCCTGCGATGGACGCGACGCGGTCTTAAGCCTTACTTGGCCCCACGCTCAATCGCAAACCCAGCCCAGGTCTGGCTCACCGGCATCAACTCAAGACGGTTGATGTTGACGTGCGCCGGGGTGTTGAGCACCCAGAAGATGGTGTCGGCGATGTCCTGCGGCTGGATCGGCTCTGCACCGGCATAGGTGGCGTCGTAGCGCGCCTGGTCACCGCCGAAGCGCACCAGCGAGAACTCGCTCTCGCACAGGCCTGGCTCGATGTTGGTCACACGCACGCCAGTGCCTTGCAGGTCGCAACGCAGGTTCAGCGAAAACTGCTTCACGAACGCTTTGGAGCCGCCATACACGTGGCTGCCCGGGTACGGATAGCTGCCGGCGATGGAGCCCAGGTTGATGATCCCGGCGCCACGGCCGTGGGCGATCAGGCGCGGCAACAGCAGGCTGGTGGTGGTCAGCAGGCCTTTGATGTTGGTGTCGACCATGGTTTCCCAATCGTCGAGGCTGCATTTGGGCGCAGGGTCGGTGCCCACCGCCAGGCCGGCGTTGTTGATCAGGCCGCGCAGTTTGGCGAATGAGGGCGGCAAGTTGGCGATGGCGTCTTCCATGCCCTTGCGGTCACGCACGTCCACGACCAGGCCGTGCACTTCGGTCTGCTTGGAAAGCTCTTCAACCAATGCATTCAAACGGTCGGCACGACGGCCGGTGAGCACCAGTTTCCAGCCGGCGTCGGCAAAACGACGGGCGCAGGCTTCGCCGAAGCCTGAGGTTGCGCCAGTAATAAACAGCGTGTCGGACATGGTGTTCTCCTTGCGAGCATCGGAAAAAAGTTGCCAGCAGAATGCCCTTACGCCGTCGTCGCGGCAACCGCTAAGCGCACAACTTCATCTACAGCTGATCAATTTTTAACCACTCACAGCTAACCCATATAAACCGGGCCCTGCAGCCACATGCGCGCAGGTTATCCACAACTGCGCCCACAGTCTTTGGGGGCAAGTGCAAAACGGCTCAAGCCGCTGTGTGCAAGGCTTACAGGCAGTTTTAGAAAGTTTTTTGCTTGACCTTGGACGGGGCGTATGTAGGCCCATGCACAGAGGGAAAATTCGAACGATGGCTCCAGGCCAGTCATTCCGGCCTCTGCGGCCGTCTTTCCAGAGTTTAGTCACAGACTTATCCACAGGCTGGAGGGACATTTTTCGGTCATATACCTGTGTCTTTAAACAGGTTGACAAAACCCTTGGCCGGTCACGAAAAACCTGTTGATCAGAAAACAACCACCACGCTGCAGGCCACGCAGTTAAAGGCTTTCAGCCAGCTACTCCCACGTTACCCACAGCCGGTTCCACAGCGAATGGGGACAAGTCAAAACTGTGACAAAACAGGGATTTGCGGCGGCTATATGTCGCGCTTTAGAGGGTGGCTGGATTTGTTTTCCACAATTTGGCGGACGGCCTGGGAACACTACAAAAACAAATGTGGGAACCGGGCTTTATGTGGGAGCTGGCTTGCCTGCGATGCAGACACCTCGTCCGTTCGGGCAAACGCAAAACAACTGTGGGAGCGGGCTTGCTCGCGAATGCGGAGGGTCAGTCAAACCATCTGAAACTGACACACCGCATTCGCGAGCAAGCCCGCTCCCACAGGGGGACTTGCGCCAAAATTTAAATCAGTGCCCGCCCAGGTAGGCGTTACGCACTTCCTCATTCACCAGCAACTCCTTGCCGGTGCCGGTCAGGCGAATCTCGCCGTTAACCATCACATACGCACGGTCCGACAAGCGCAATGCATGGTTGGCGTTCTGTTCCACCAGGAAGATGGTCATCCCGGTGGCCGCCAGCTCGCGCAGGGTGGCGAAGATCTGCTTCACCACAATCGGTGCCAGGCCCAGGCTTGGCTCATCCAGCAGCAACAGCTTGGGCCGGCTCATCAGCGCACGGGCAATGGCGAGCATTTGCTGCTCACCACCAGACATGGTCATCGCCCGCTGGGTACGCCGCTCCTTGAGCCGGGGGAACAGCTCAAACATGCGCTGCATGTCTTCCTGGGCGAATTTATCGCCAATCGGGATGGTGCCCATCAGCAGGTTTTCCTCGACGGTCATGTCGGGGAACACCCGCCGCCCTTCCGGCGACTGCGCAATGCCGTTGGAGGCGATGTAATGGGACGACTTGTGGGTAATGTCGACACCGTTGTAGATGATCTGCCCCGACTCGGCCCGTGGCTGGCCGAAGATCGACATCAGCAGCGTGGATTTACCCGCGCCGTTGGAGCCGATCAGGCTGACGGTTTCGCCTTCGTTAATGTGCAGCGAGACTTTTTTCAGGGCCTGGATCGGGCCGTAAAACACGTCCAGGTCCTTCATTTCGAGGATAGGCCCGTTCATACAAGCTCCTCTTCGTCTGCGCCCAGGTAGGCGGCAATCACTTTTGGATCATTACGGATCGCTTCCGGGCCGCCCTCGGCGATGACGTTGCCGTGGTCGAGCACCACGATGTGGTCGGAAATACTCATTACCATGCCCATGTCGTGTTCGATCAGCACCACCGTGAGGTCGTGTTCGTCGCGCAGCAGGCGAATCATCGCGCTGAGCGCTTCGGTTTCCTGCGGGTTGAGGCCCGCTGCCGGTTCGTCCAGGCAAATGATCTGCGGCCGGGTGCACATGGCCCGGGCGATTTCCAGGCGGCGCTGCTGGCCGTAGGAAAGCTCACCGGCCAGGCGGTTGGCGCAGTCCACCAGGTCGACCACTTCCAGCCAGTAGAACGCGTGGTCGAGGGCGTCGCTTTCGGCCTTGCGATAGCCTTTGGTGTTGAGGATGCCCGCGAGCATGTTGCGGTTGACCCACATGTGCTGGGCCACCAGCAGGTTTTCCAGCACCGACATTTCCTTGAACAGGCGAATGTTCTGGAAGGTCCGCGCCAAGCCGGCGCGGTTCACCAGGTGGGTGCCGCCGAACATCTTGTAGTACACGCGGCTGAGGAAGCTTTTCGGCGACACGAAGTCCACCGCTTTAAACCGCTCACCGAGCAGCTGGATCACGTTGGTCTGCTTGCCCCGCACGTTGAGTTCGATCTTGCCGCCACTGGCTTTGTAGAAGCCGGTGAGGCAGTTGAACACGGTGGTCTTGCCGGCGCCGTTGGGGCCGATCAGGGCGAAGATCGAGTTGCGTTCGACCTTGAGGCTCACATCGCTCAAGGCCTTGATGCCACCGAAGTGCATCATCAGATGTTCCACGGACAGAACGACTTCCTTGCTCATGGCGCCACTCCTTTACGTGGGGTCACACCGGTTCGGCTGATTCGAATCAGGCCGCGCGGTCGCCAGATCATCATCACCACCATCAACACGCCAAACAGCAGCACGCGGTACTCCGAGAAGCTGCGCAGCAGTTCCGGCGCCACCGTCAACACGAACGCCGCGATCACCACGCCGACGGTCGAACCCATGCCGCCCAACACCACGATGGCCAGGATCAGCGCCGACTCGAAGAAGGTAAACGACGATGGGTTGACGAAGCCCTGGTAGCTGGCGAAGAACACCCCGGCCAGACCGGCCGTGGACGCACCGATGGTGAACGCCGACAGCTTGACCAGTACGTGGTTCAGGCCCATGGAGCGGCAGGCGATTTCATCTTCGCGCAAGGCTTCCCAGGCGCGGCCGACCGGCATGCGGGTCAGGCGATGCTTGATATACAGCACGGCCAGCACCACCAGGAACAGCACAATGTAGATGAACATGAACTTGATGTTGGGGTTGTAATCGATGCCGAAGAACTCATGGAACGGAATCCCGCCATCCTTCGCTTTACGCCCGAATTCCAGGCCGAGGAAGGTCGGCGAAGGCACCGGCATGCCGTTCGGCCCACCGGTAAACGACAGCCAGTTGTTGAGCACCAGTCGAATGATTTCACCGAAGCCCAAGGTCACGATGGCCAGGTAGTCACCGTGCATTCGCAGCACCGGGAACCCGAGTATGCACCCCGCCAGCGCCGCACAGATTGCGGCCAAGGGCAGCACCGTCCAAAAGCCCAGGCCGAGGTATTGATAACCCAATGCCAGGCCGTAGGCACCGATGGCGTAGAACGCCACATAACCCAGGTCCAGAAGACCGGCCAGGCCCACCACGATGTTCAGGCCCAGGCCGAGCAACACGTAGATCAGCCCGAGGATAACCACGGTCAGCAGGTACTTGTTGGCGAAGATCGGGAACACGATGGCGATCACGATCAGTGCCGGGATGATCCAGCGCAGCCGCGACTTGTAGTCCGGCGGCAGCACATGCACGCCGGAGCCACTGCTCTCGAAGCCCTGCAAAATCTTCAGGCCCTTGGGGGTTTGCAGGAACAGGCTCATGGCAAAGCGGCCGACCATCACGATGGCGACCAGGACCGCCACACGGGCCGGTTGCAGGTTGAAGCTGTAGCCGTCGAGGACCACGCCGACGATCGGACCGAACACGATCAACGAAATCAGCCCGGCAAGGACCGTATCGACGACACTTTTCTTGATATCGATAGATTTGGCAGCAGACATGTTTACACCTTCGCCACGAGCGGACGACCAAGCAGGCCCTGAGGACGGAAAATCAGAATCACCACCAGCAGGGAGAAACTGAACACGTCTTTGTAGTCAGAGTTGATCAACCCCGAGAACAGCGACTCGGAGATACCCAGGATGATCCCGCCGAGCATGGCCCCAGGCAGGGAACCGATGCCGCCGAGGACCGCTGCGGTAAACGCCTTGATGCCGATGATGAAGCCGGCGTAGAAGTCGAACGTGCCGTAATTCAGGGTAATCAACACGCCGGCCAGGGCCGCCATGGCTGCACCGATCACGAATACGTAGGAGATCACCCGGTCGGTGTTGATACCGAGGATCGACGCCATCTTGCGGTCTTGCTGGGTGGCACGGCACATGCGGCCGAGCTTGGTGTATTTGATGATGTAGGTCAGCAGCCCCATGCCGAGAAACGCGGCCACCAGGATGAACACCTTGGTGTAGGTCAACTGCACGAACCCGCTGCCGATATCGACACGCCAGGCGCCGGCCAGCAGGGTGGGAATACCTTGTTGTTTCGCGCCCTGAGCAATCTGGGCGTAGTTCTGCAGGATCAGCGAGATACCGATGGCGCTGATCAGCGGTGCCAGTCGGGTGGAGTTGCGCAGCGGTTTGTAGGCGACACGCTCGATGACCCACCCGTAAACGCCGGTGACGACGACGGTGAAGACCAGGGTGCCAAGAATGAGCAGCGGGAAGGATTCGATGCCGAAGTAAGCCAGCAGTGCCAGACTGATCGCCGCGAGGTAAGCGGAAATCATATAAACCTCGCCGTGGGCGAAGTTGATCATGCCAATGATGCCATAGACCATTGTGTAGCCGATGGCGATCAGGCCATAGACCGACCCGAGGGTCAGGCCGTTGACCAGTTGCTGCAGGAAGATACCATCCATAACGCAATCTCACGCGGTGAGAACCTGCACACCGGTGGGTGTGCGGCCCTTCTGGAGGAAAAGACAGACTTGATGCCTGACACGATGGGACGGGCAACCACGCCCCCTGCGGGAACCTGGCTTGCCGGCGATGACGGACTGACAACCAACACCTGTGTTGAATGTGCAACCGCTATCGCAGGCAAACCAGCTCCCACAGGGGATCGAGGCGCTTAAACGATCGTGTTTATTCTTACTTCTGCTTTTCCAGCTGGTGGTATTTGCCGTCTTTGTCCCACTGGTAAACCACGTAGTCGGAGATTTTCAGGTCGCCCTTGGCGTCCCAGGTCTTCTCGCCCATAACGGTTTTAACCGGGTGAGCTTTCAGCCACTTGGCTGCATCTTCGCCCTTGTCGGACTTGGCACCGTTGAAGCCGGCTGCCAGGGCCTGGATCGAAGCGTAGGCGTACAGGGTGTAGCCTTCAGGCTCGGTGCCGTTTTTGCGGAACTCTTCCACCACGGTCTTGCTGTCCGGCAGCAGGCGCGGGTCAGCGCCGAAGGTCATGTACACGCCATCGACGTACTGCTTGCCGCCAGCGGTCGCGACCAGTTCGTCGGTCACGATGCCGTCATCGGACATGAACTTGACGTCTTTGAGGCCGGCTTCACGAATCTGGCGAACCAGTGGACCGGCTTCCGGGTGCAGGCCGCCGAAATAAACCACGTCAGCACCGGTGGAGCGGATTTTGGTGACCAGGGCGCTGAAGTCTTTCTCGCCACGGGTCAGGCCTTCTTCCAGCACCGGCTTCACGCCGCGCTTGGTCAACTGGGCAGCGGTAGCGTCAGCCAGGCCTTTGCCGTAGGTGTCTTTGTCGTTGATAACAGCGACCTTCTTGCCCTTGAGCACGTCGACGATGTAGTCGCCGGCGACGATGCCTTGCTGGTCATCACGGCCGCACATGCGGAACACTGCCGACAGGCCGCGCTCGGTGACGGTCGGGTTGGTCGAGCCTGGGGTGATCATGATGATGCCAGCATCGGCATACACCTCGGAGGCAGGAATGGTGTTGGAGGAGCAGAAGTGCCCGACCACGCCGATCACTTTGTCCTGGTCTGCCAGGCGGTTAGCCACCGCTACAGCCTGCTTTGGCTCACAGGCGTCGTCGCCGGCCACCAGTTTGATCTGCTCGCCGTTGATCCCGCCGGCCTTGTTGATCACATCGGCTGCCGCTTGGGCACCCTTCATGTACTGCTCACCGAAAGCTGCGTTGGCGCCCGTCATCGGGCCCGCCACGCCAATCTTCACATCAGCTTGAACAAACGTAGAAACACCCAGCGCCGTTGCAATGGCGAGGGCCAGAAAGCCTTTCTTGTAAAACGTCTGGGACATGAGTGGTGCTCCGAGGTTTTTGTTTATTGGCACTACGAATTCAATGCAAACCTTCAACTGAAACTTTCAGAGAAAGCCAAGAGCAAGGCGCGTGCCATTACGTTTTTATTCTTCAAAAAGACACGGTGTCATTGTTATTACAGGCGTTTCGACTCCTTTTGCCAGGACGTGCAACCGTCTAGCATCGGAAGGTGCAACCAATGGACCCAAAAAGTACAACCCTGGCAGGTCGCACCTGCAACCAGGCGGATAAACGGTCGTTCCTGCACCTGTAACAATGTGCGTAACGGAACTGCACATTTACAGTGCGTGATTGCTACGACTTGCACCAATACAGATTAGTAGGCTGCTAAGAAAATGCAGGCTTCTGAGCGGTATTTCGCTGATCAGATCACGATCCGCAGGCATTGCCCGGCGTGATACAGCGAAAATCCTGCTTCATAGAGGCAACTGCGCAGGCCCACCCCGGCCAACGGCTGCATCGGCGCGAAGGGGATCGGTAACGCCTGGGGGTTCTGGTGACATAAGTAGTCGGCAAATGCTTTGCCCACGACGCTGCCGGTGGTCACACCACGCCCGTTATAACCCGTTACGGCAACCAGGCCCGGCGCCGGCTCGAACAGGCGCATCAAGTGGTCCGGGGTGAAGGCGATACAACCGGTCCAGGTGTATTCCCACTGCACCGATTTGAGGTACGGGAAGTAGTGCTGCTGCACCCGATCGGCCCATGCCTTGAGGAACCACGCCGGTTTCTGGTTACCGTTGCCCAGGCTGCCGAGCAACAGGCGGCCATCGGCATCGCGGCGGATGCTGCTGAGTACCTGACGCGTGTCCCACGAGCCCTGCCCGCCGGGAAGGATCTGCTGGGCGGCGTCATCGGTCAGGGGGGCTGACGCAACCTGGTAGTAGTAGCCGGGGAAGAAATTGCGACGAAGCTCGGTCCACTCACCTTCGGTGTAGGCATTCGAGGCGATCACCACTTGTGCCGCCTGCACTGAGCCCTCGGCGGTCTGCACTGACCAGTGCGCGCCTTGGCGTTCAAGCTGGGTGACCGGGGAATGATCAAACAGTTGGCCGCCAAGGCCGGCGGCGGCATTGGCCAAGCCAGTGGTATACGCCATCGGGTTCAACGTGCCGGCGCGTCGGTCGAGCAACGCAGCGGCAATTTTTTTAGTGCCCGTGGCCTCTTCGCAGGCCTGGCCGGTGAGCAACTCCACCGGCGCGCCACGGCGTTTCCATTGTGCTTCACGGCTGCGCAAATCCGCCTCGCCACGGGCATTGTGCGCCATGTGCAAGGTGCCCTCGCGGCGCAATTGGCAATCGATGTTGTATTTGTCGATGAGGCTGAACACCAGCGATGGCGCCGCGCCCAACATGCGGTTGAGCTGGCTGCCCACCGCTTCGCCGAATCCGGCTTCGATCTCATCAGGGGGAATCCACAGGCCGGCGTTGACCAGCCCGACGTTACGCCCCGAACCGCCATGGCCGGTGCGATGGGCCTCCAGCACGGCGACGCTTTTGCCCTGTTCCAGCAAGTGAATGGCCGCCGACAAACCGGTAATCCCGGCGCCGATCACGCACACATCCACCTTGACCTCGCCCTTGAGCGCGGCGCGATCCGGCCGGCCAGGGGTAAGGTGTTCCCACAAACATGCTTCGCGTAATGGCATTGCCAGACTCCGGAGAGGACCTAACAAACAACAATTATTTTGAATTGCAAACACCATCAAATGTGGGAGCTGGCTTGCCTGCGATAGCATCACCTCGGTGTTCCCGGCACACCGAGGTGTCTGCATCGCAGGCAAGCCAGCTCCCACATTGACTGCACTGCGACGTGAGGGGTCAGTCGAACGTAATACCCTGCGCCAGCGGCAGTTCCAGCGAGTAGTTCACGGTGTTGGTCTGGCGACGCATATACCCGCGCCACGCATCCGAACCCGACTCACGCCCGCCACCGGTCTCTTTCTCACCGCCAAACGCGCCGCCGATTTCCGCGCCGCTCGGGCCGATATTGACGTTGGCGATGCCGCAGTCACTGCCCACCGCCGACATGAACTGCTCGGCTTCACGCACATCGGTGGTAAAGATGCACGAAGACAGGCCTTGCGGCACAGCATTGTTCAGGCGCAGTGCCTCGGCGAAGTCGTTGTAGCCAATGACATACAGAATCGGCGCGAAGGTTTCGGTGCACACCACGTCGCTTTGCTCAGGCATTTCCACAATCGCCGGCGATACGTAGTAGGCATTCGGGAATTTATCTTCCAACTGACGCTTGCCGCCGAACACCCTGCCGCCTTCGCTCAAGGCTTGTTCCAGGGCGTCCTGCATGTTTTCGAAGCCGTGCTTGTCGATCAGCGGACCGATCAGGTTGCCTTCCAGCGGGTGGCCGATGCGCACCTTGGAATAAGCGGCCTTGAGGCGAGTGACGATTTCTTCCTTGACCGACTCATGGGCGATCAGCCGGCGCAGGGTGGTGCAGCGTTGACCGGCAGTGCCGACGGCACTGAACAGGATCGCGCGTACGGCCATGTCCAGGTCGGCGCTTGGGCCGAGGATCATCGCGTTGTTGCCGCCCAGCTCGAGAATGCTGCGGGCGAAACGCGCGGCGATTTTCGGCGCCACTTCGCGGCCCATGCGGGTGCTGCCGGTGGCGCTGATCAGGGCGACACGCGGGTCGTCAACCAGTGCAGCGCCGGCGTCGCGGCCGCCGATGATCACTTGGCTGAGGTACTCGGGGGCATCGGTGAATTTCTTCAGCACGCGCTCGAACAACGCCTGGCACGCCAATGCGGTGAGTGGTGTCTTTTCCGACGGTTTCCAGATCACCGCGTTGCCGCACACCAGCGCCAGCGTGGTGTTCCACGCCCATACGGCGACCGGGAAGTTGAAGGCGCTGATCACGCCGACCACGCCCAGCGGGTGCCAGGTTTCACGCATGTGGTGGCCCGGGCGCTCGGAAGCGATGGTCAAGCCGTACAACTGGCGGGACAGACCGACGGCAAAGTCGCAGATGTCGATCATTTCCTGCACTTCACCCAACCCTTCCTGGGTGATTTTGCCGGCTTCCCAGGACACCAGCTCGCCCAGGTCGGCCTTATATTCGCGCAGCACATCACCAAACTGACGCACCAGCTCGCCGCGACGCGGCGCCGGTACTTTGCGCCAGGCGTCGAATGCATGCTCGGCGCGACTGACCTGCTGCTCCACCTCGGCGGCACCTTCCCAGTGCACACTGCCAATACGGCTGCCATCAATCGGCGAATGCACGGGTTGTTTACCCGACTGGTACAGCGCCGGGTTTACCCCGAGACGGTCAAGCAATGCGGCAACCATGGGTCACTCCTTCAATCTACAAACAAAAAAATTGCGCCGCGGCCCACACGGCGATCCAGACCTTATTTGTAGCTGGCCCAAGACTTGCCAACAAACGACGATTAGGCGAGATATCATTCCGTTTATTCATGCAAAGAATAAAAAGAGGCGTGCCGTGCTGAACAAAAGACATTTGCCCTCGATCACCGCCCTGCAGTGTTTCGAAGCCGCCACCCGCCACCTGAGCTTCACCCGCGCCGCCGAGGAACTGAACCTCACGCAAAGCGCGGTGAGCAAACAGGTCGCCCAGTTGGAAGAATTGCTGCAGCACCTGCTGTTTCGCCGGGTGCGCCGCCGCTTGCAGATGACCCCGGCGGGCGATTTGTACCTCGTGGAAGTGCGAAAAATCCTCACACAGGTGGAGATGTCCACCCATTACCTGCGCTCCTACGGCGGCGAGACCGAAGTACTTCGCGTGTCCACGCCCTACACCTTCGGCGCGCGCTGGCTGGTGCCGCGCCTGAAGGGCTGGCGTTTGCGCCACCCGCAAATCCACCTGGACCTGTGCAATGAACAGGAACCGGACGAGTTGCTGCAAGGCAAGGCGGACATGGCGTTCTATTTCGGCCAGGGCTCACGTCCCGGCACGGAAAGCCTGAAACTGTTCAGCGAAGAATTGGTGCCTGTGTGCGCGCCGGAAAGCCTGCCCGCACAGGCATTCACCGACCCCACGCAATTGAGTGACCTGGTGCTGCTGCAAAACGCCTCGCGGCCGCAAGGCTGGCATGACTGGTTCGCCAGCCAGGGCTTTCACACCGAACACAGCTATCACGGGCCGCGTTTCGACACCTTCTATATGTGCATCCGCGCGGCGCAGGTCGGCTGTGGCGTGGCCCTGCTGCCACGTTTCCTGGTGGAAGAAGAACTGGCCGACGGCAAGTTGGTGATTCCTTGGCAGCATGCGTTGCCGAGCCAGGATGCGTATTACCTGGCGTACCCGGAGCATTCGGCGGAAGTGCCCAAGGTGCGCGACTTTGTGAAGTGGATGATGGAGCAGGTTGAACCTGTTTGAGCCGCGTCGCCTGACATGCCGCCTTCGCGAGCAAGCCCGCTCCCACATTGGAATGCATTTCAAGTGTGGGAGCGGGCTTGCTCGCGAAGGCGCCAGTGGCCACAACAAAGGTCCCAATATGAAAAAACGCTGGCAAAACAACACAGGTCTATGCGCCACTAGCGCCATTCCTTAATTGTGCGTAAAGGTCGGCGCCCATCGCCGATCCGTCTGGAGATTCCCGTTATGAGCGAGAGTGTGTTTGCCGATCGCATCGTGCAGAACCTGCTCGACACCGACTTCTACAAGCTGACCATGATGCAGGCGGTGCTGCACAACTACCCGAATGTGGACGTTGAATGGGAGTTTCGTTGCCGCAACAGTGAAGACCTGCGCCCGTACCTGGCGGAAATCCGCTACCAGATCGAGCGCCTGGCCGAGCTGAGCCTGAGCCCAGACCAGTTGGGTTTCCTGGAGCGCATCAGCTTCATGAAGCCGGACTTCCTGCGCTTCCTCGGGCTGTTCCGCTTCAACCTTCGTTATGTGCAAACCGGCATCGAGAATGGCGAACTGTTTATCCGCCTGCGCGGGCCGTGGCTGCATGTGATCCTGTTTGAAGTGCCGATGCTGGCCATCGTCAGCGAAGTGCGTAACCGCTACCGCTACCAGACCGTGATCCTTGAACAGGCCCGCGAGCAGCTGTACCGCAAGTTCGATTGGCTGACGGCGAACGCCAGCAGCGACGAGCTATCGGAGCTGCAAGTGGCCGACTTCGGCACGCGCCGGCGCTTCTCGTACCGGGTGCAGGAAGAAGTGGTGAGCGTGCTCAAGCATGACTTCCCCGGGCGATTTGTCGGCACCAGCAACGTGCACCTGGCCCGTGAGTTCGATATGAAGCCGCTCGGCACCATGGCCCACGAGTGGATCATGGCCCACCAGCAACTCGGCCCGCGCCTGATCGACAGCCAGATCGCCGCACTCGACTGCTGGGTCCGCGAATACCGTGGCCTGCTGGGGATCGCCCTGACCGACTGCATCACCACCGACGCCTTCCTCAGCGACTTCGACTTGTACTTCGCCAAGCTGTTCGATGGCCTGCGCCATGACTCCGGTGACCCGGTGCAATGGGCCGAAAAAGCCATCGCCCACTACCACAAGCTCGGTATCGAGCCGATGAGCAAGACCTTGGTGTTCTCCGACAGCCTGTCGCTGCCCAAGGCGCTGGAGATATTCCGCGCGTTGCGGGGTCGCATTAATGTGAGCTTTGGTATCGGCACCAACCTCACCTGCGACATTCCAGGTGTTGAGCCAATGAGCATCGTGCTTAAAATGACCGCCTGCAATGGCCAGCCCGTCGCGAAAATCTCTGATGAAGCGGGCAAGACCCACTGCACCGACCCGAATTTCGTCGCCTATTTGCGTCACGTTTTTAAAGTACCTGCCCTTTCCAGCAAGGAGTGAATCATGCAAGCCGTACAGCGTGAGATTGCGCAGCAGCTCAAGGTCCAAGCACCGTTCAAGGACCAGGCCGCCCTGGAGGCTGAAGTTGCCCGCCGCGTAACCTTTATCCAGGACTGCCTGCGCAATTCCGGGCTCAAGACATTGGTGCTGGGCATCAGCGGCGGCGTCGATTCCCTGACTGCCGGCCTTTTGGCTCAACGCGCGATGCAGGAACTGCGCGCCAGCACCGGAGATGACGCCTACCGTTTCATCGCCGTGCGCCTGCCCTACGAAACCCAGTTCGATGAAATCGACGCCCAGGCCTCGGTGGACTTCATCGAGCCGGACGAGCGCCACACTGTGAACATCGGCCCGGCGGTAAAATCCCTGGCCAGTGAAGTGGCGGCGTTTGAAGGCAAGGCCGCGGTGTCCCGCGATTTCGTGCTGGGCAACACCAAGGCGCGCATGCGCATGGTGGCGCAGTACACCATCGCCGGTGCGGCCAGTGGCCTGGTGATCGGCACCGACCACGCGGCGGAAGCGGTGATGGGCTTTTTCACCAAGTTCGGTGATGGCGCCTGCGATCTGGCACCGTTGAGCGGGCTGGTGAAAAACCAGGTACGGGCGATTGCTCGGCACTTTGGTGCGCCGGAATCATTGGTAGAGAAAATCCCGACGGCGGACCTTGAAGATTTGTCGCCAGGTAAGCCGGACGAAGCCTCCCACGGCGTGACTTACGCCGAGATAGACGCCTTCCTGCACGGAGAGCCGGTGCGTGAGGAAGCGTTCCGGATCATTTGCGACACCTACCGCAAGACCGAGCACAAGCGGGTCATGCCATTCGCGCCGTGAGGTAGATCGCCATCGCAGGCAAGCCAGCTCCCACCGCTGACCGCATCCTCATGCTGGAACTCGGTCAACGGTGGGAGCGGGCTTGCTCGCGAAGAACGATAACGCGGTACTACAGACCGCCCACAAAAAAGCGCCCCGCAAGGCGCTTTTTTTTCGACCGCAATCGGCTTACTTGACGGTCACAGTGCCTTTCATCATCGAGATGTGGCCCGGGAACGAGCAGAAGAACGCGTAGTCGGTACCGGCAGCCAGCTTCGACACATCGAAGGTCACCGAATCTTTCTCACCGGCACCAATGATTTTGGTGTGGGCGATGATGCGGGTGTCGCCTTCTTTCAGGTAGTTCTTGTCGATACCGGCAGCCATGCCGTCGCTGGCAATGCCAGGCATGTCGGCGGCGGAGCTCAGCACCCAGTTATGGCCCATCACGTTCTTCGGCAAGCTGCCGGAGTGAGTCAGCTCAACGGTGAACGTCTTGCAGCTCTTGTCGATTTCAATGGCCTTTTTGTCGAAGGACATTTGGTCGGTGGAGTCGACGGTGACCTTGCACTCTGCAGCAAGCAACTGGCCGCTCGCCAGAGTCAGCAGGGAAACAGCAACGAGTTTGGCAAACATGTGAATCTCCAAGGCAGGGTTTAAATAACGCGGATTGGGACAAGGGTGCCTCAAGCAGGCTTGAATTCTTATGATCTGCATCAACAGATTGTATACAACTTTAGGCTATCAGACTGATCAACACAATCTACCAGCCAAAGATCTGCCACCCGCTTATGATCGGCCCATACCCCATTGGAGCCCGCGCCATGCACCTCAACCAACTGTTCAACGGCCTGCTGGCCGCGTACGCCTGCGGTAAGTGAAGGCCAAGCGAGGTGCTAAGCTGCTACCATAGCGACCCAAGGCAGCTGCGCGCCGCCCCACCCTCACCTTCGACCCTAGAGGATCGCCCATGGCCAAACCTAATTACTCCTTCGCCAAACGTCAGAGAGACTTGGCCAAGGAGCAGAAGAAAGAGGAAAAGCTGCAACGCAAGAAAGCCACTGCAGATGAAGAAGCAGGTGCACTGAACCCGGATGCTGAAGGTGAAGTGGCGACAGACGAAACCGAAACACCGAAAGACCCGGCTGAATAAATTCTGTTGGGGTGAGCAGGCCCTCCCTGCTCACCCCAACCCACCCTCACTCCAGCGGCATCACCGTCACCCGCACCTCCGGGTCATGGCTCCCTCCCCCCAGAATCACCCCCCGCAACGGCGACACATCTGAGAAATCACGGCCCCAGGCCAAGGTGATGTGCTCCAGTGCCGGCTGCACATTGTTGGTCGGATCGAAATCTACCCAGCCTGACACCGGGCAATACACCGAGACCCACGCGTGGGACGCATCGGCGCCGATCAGCCGTGGCTGGCCGGGCGGTGGCTGAGTGAGCAGGTAACCGCTGATGTATCGCGCCGCCAGGCCCCGCGAGCGCAGGCAGGCGAGCATCAGATGGGCGAAGTCCTGGCACACGCCGCGACGGCGCTCCAGCACTTCCACCAGCGGCGTGGCGACTTGGGTGGCTTCGGCATCGAACGTGAACTCGCTGAAAATCTTCTCCATCAGCGCCTGCACACCCAGCAGCAATGGCTCGCCGGGCGGAAAACAGCTTTCGGAAAACTCGACGAAGGTTTTTTTCAGGTGCACGTAGGGTGATTCGAAGCGATAGCGGCAGGCTTCGACCAGTTCCACAGACACCGGCCGGCTGCTATAGGTCAGGCTGTCGCGGGTCTGGTCCCAGGCGGGCGACTGCTGGAAATCCAACACCGGCCGCGCCAGCACTTCCACGGTCAGCCCGGCATTCACCAGCAACTCATCGTGGGGCCGCTCAAAGGCCAGCCGGGTAATGGGGTTACCAAACACGTCCAGCTCATCGCGGCGCGAAGACGGCTCCGGGCTGATATCCAGTTGCTGCGAGGTGCAACGCTGCCAGGCACAAGGCCGTGGCCACAGATGCGCCAGTTGCTGGGCCAGGGAGACCGGGCTGTCGTAGTGGTAGTGGGTATCGTGGAAAATCTGGTAGCGCGCACTCATCACACCGACACCGTTTGCTGGCTGACATCATCCACATGGGCAAAATGGCGCAAGGCCAGGCGATCCGACACTTGCCCGCTCTCATCGGCGACTGCTTGCAGCAAGTCAGCCAGGCCATCCAGCGCGGCACGCACGCTGGACTCGCCAAACAACGGATTCTCCAGGCAACCCAGGTCGAAACACGCCAGGCGCTCCACCAACGGCGCCAGCCCGGTTTCACGAGGCACAGCAAAGTCATCGTTGAGGCGACGCAAGGTACGGCTGACCAGTTTCAGCTGGAACAGCACCGCGTGCGGGTTCTGCTCGTCCAGCAGCAGCAGGTCGAGCACCGGAATCAGCTGCGGCACCGCCAGGTAGCGCGAACGATAGGTGATGCTGCTGTTGCCCAACTCCAGCAGCCACTCAAGCCCCGCCTGATCGAACACCGCCACGCCACGCAGGAACGCCGCAAGGCTGCTGCTCAGAAATTGCAGGCGCTCAATGCGCCGGCCCATCATCAAAAAGCGCCAGCCTTCGTCGCGGGTCATGTCGTCGAGGGCAAAGCCGGACAGCGCCGCCAGGGACATCACCAGGCGGTTGAGGAAATCCAGCAACTCGCCAAAATCCGGGGTTTCGCTTTCCAGCTCCAGGGCTTCGCGTTGCAGTTCGACCAGGGCCTGCCAGTTTTCCCGGGACAGCTTGCCGCGCACCTGGGACGCCGCCCACTGCAGGCGCTGCAGGTTGGCGCGCAGGCTCGACGGCCAGTCATCACCCAGCAAGGCGGCGAGCAGGCGCTCAGGCAACTCGCCCTCCTCCGGCAACAAGCGCAAGCTCTCGCCCAGCTCGACCGCCGCCTGCAAGGCCAGCGGATCGTCGCCGTCGACATAACGCGCGAGCACGATACGCAGCCAACGCGCGCTGTCGTCACAGCGCTCGCAATAGCGGCCAAACCAGAACAGGTTTTCCACCACGCGAGAGGGCAGATAAGGGTCGCGGCGCACCAGGTCATGGGCACCAATCGCCCGTTGTGCACGCCAATGCTCGCCACCGGCAACGCGTTCGCTTAGCACCCAGGTGTCTTTGCTCGCGCCACCGCGTTGCATCGACACCACTTCGGCATCCGCCTCGGCCGCCACGCGGGTCAGGCCGCCGGGCAGTACACGGTAGCCGTCATCACTGGCCACGGCGTACACGCGCATGCCGATGGCACGGTGTTGCAAATGGTCGTCGACGGTGTGCCACACCGGTGCCTGGGACAGTTGCGCCAGCTCCTGGGCGACGTAGGCGTAAGGCCTTGCGCGCATGCGTTCGGCCAGGGCCTGGCGTTGTTCCTCATTCAAATCGCGGCCAAATACCGGGCTGAAGCTTTGCGACGGAAACGCGGGTTTGATCAGCAAATCCGGCAGCTTCTCCAAAGCCTCGGCCAACACCGGCGCTTCACCGCACCACCAAGTGGCGATCGACGGCAGGATCAATTCTTCGCCGAACAGGAACTGGTTGATCTTCGGCAAAAAGCCGAGCAACCCCGGCGACTCCAGTACGCCACTGCCGAGGGCATTGGCCACCAGCACATTGCCCTGGCGCACGGCATCGAGCAGGCCGGGCACGCCGAGGGCCGAATCGGTGCGCAGCTCCAGCGGGTCGCAGAAGTCGTCGTCCAGGCGGCGCATGATCGCGTGCACCCGGCGCAGGCCGCTGAGGGTTTTCAGGAACACAGTGCTGTCGCGCACGGTGAGGTCGCCACCCTCCACCAACGGGTAGCCGAGCTGGCGCGCGAGGTAGAGGTGTTCGAAATAGCTTTCGTTGAATCGCCCCGGGGTCAGCAGCACGATCAGCGGCGACTGGTCGTCACTGGGCGCCTGGCGGGCTAGGGTTTCCTGGAGCGTGCGGAAGAAACCGGTGAGGTGCTGCACCTGCAGATCGCGGTACAAGTCCGGGAACGCACGGGACACGATGGTACGGTTTTCCAACGCATAACCGGCACCCGACGGTGCCTGGGTGCGGTCGGCGGTGACCCACCAGCGGCCATCCGGCGTGCGCGCCAAGTCCACGGCGTACAGGTGCAAAAACGCGCCGTCCGGCGGCTGAATGCCCTGGCAGGGCCACAGGAAATTGTTATGCCCAAACACCAGCTCAGCCGGCAGCAGGCCCTCTTTGATCAATCGCTGCGGGCCATACAGATCGGCCAGCACGGCATTGAGCAGGCGCGCCCGCTGGGCGATACCGGCCGACAGGTGCTGCCACTCATCGGCGGCCAGCACATGGGGCAGTAAATCCAGCTCCCACGGGCGATCCGCGCCCTTGGGGTCGGCGTAGACGTTATAGGTCACGCCGTTTTCCTGGATCTGCCGGGTCAGCAGTGCCTGGCGTTGGGCCAGTTGCGCAGGCGTGCTGCGTTGCAGGTGATCAAGCAAGCGCTGCCAATGGGCACGCACCGCGCCACTGTCGTCCAGCAGTTCGTGATAAGTGCCCGCGGTCAGCGGGTAACGGTCGAGCAAGTCGGGCATGGAACGCTCGGCAGAAGGCAAGGGAAGTCAGATTAACTCAAATTCACTGCAATCTATTGTGGGAGCTGGCTTGCCTGCGATTGCGATTTTCCAGTCACCTTATTGGCTGGCTGATATATCGCTATCGCCGGCAAGCCAGCTCCCACATTTAAATCGCATTCAGTCATTTTTATTGGGAAAACGCCGCAGATCCAGGGTCATCGGTAGTTCATCATTAACCATTAAGGAAGGCACGGGGAGCTTGCCAGGGGTATGCCCCAAGCGGAAAAACCGCGCCATCCGCCGGCTTTCGGCTTCATTGGCATTCACCGGCAAGCTGTCGTAATTGCGCCCTCCCGGGTGGGCGACGTGGTACTGGCAGCCGCCCAGCGAGCGCTGCATCCAGGTGTCGAGCACGTCGAACACCAACGGCGCGTGCACCGGGATAGTCGGTTGCAGGCAGTTGGCCGGTTGCCAGGCGCGATAACGCACGCCGGCCACGAACTCACCGACACGCCCGGTCGGTTGCAGCGGCACCGGTATGCCGTTGCAGGTCAGCAGATAACGCTGCGGCGCCAGCCCGCTCAACTTCACCTGCAAGCGCTCCAGGGACGAATCCACATAGCGCACCGTGCCGCCCACCGCGCCCTCCTCGCCCAGTACGTGCCAGGGTTCCAGCGCCTGGCGCAGTTCCAGCTCGATGCCGCTGACGGCATAGTCGCCAACCTTGGGGAAACGGAACTCCAGGTGCGCGGCAAACCATTCGGCCCGCAGCGGGTAACCCGCAGCATTCAGCTCGACTATCACGTCGGCAAAATCCTGCTCGATAAAATGCGGCAGCAAGAAGCGATCGTGCAGTTCCGTACCCCAGCGCGCCAGTTTCGGCGGCGCATACGGCTCACGCCAGAAGCGTGCGACCAAGGCCCGCAGCAGCAATTGCTGGGTCAGGCTCATGCGCGCATGGGGCGGCATTTCAAAGGCGCGCAGTTCCAGCAGGCCCAGGCGCCCCGTGGCGCCGTCGGGCGAGTAGAGTTTGTCGATGCAGAACTCGGCGCGGTGGGTGTTGCCCGTCACGTCGATCAGCAGGTTGCGCAGCAGGCGGTCCACCAACCATGGCGGGCATTCTTCGCCAGGGGCGGGCATTTGGGCGAACGCGATTTCCAGCTCGTACAATGCGTCGTTACGCGCTTCATCCACCCGTGGCGCCTGGGATGTCGGGCCGATAAACAACCCGGAAAACAGGTACGACAGCGATGGATGGTTATGCCAGTAGCTGATCAAACTGCGCAGCAAATCGGGGCGACGCAAGAACGGTGAGTCCTTGGGCGTCGCGCCGCCCAGCACAAAATGGTTGCCGCCGCCGGTGCCCGTGTGACGACCGTCGATCATGAATTTTTCAGTGGTCAGGCGGGTTTGCCGTGCCTCTTCGTAGAGGAATTCCGTGCGCTCCACCAACTCGTCCCAGGTGGCGGACGGCTGCACGTTGACCTCAATCACACCCGGGTCCGGCGTGACCCGGAAGTTGCTCAAACGCGTGTCGAACGGCGGCTCGTAGCCTTCCAGCAATACCGGGCAGTGCAGCTCCTCGGCGGTGGCTTCGATAACGGCCACCAATTCCAGATAGTCCTCGACGCGCTCCAGCGGCGGCATAAACAGGTACAGGCGCCCTTCCCGCGCTTCGGCGCACAAGGCGGTGCGGGTCAGCCAGTCGGCGGACTCGTCGACTTCAGGCACGCGTTCATCGGCTGGCGCGGGTTCGCCATGGCTTTGCAGTTGCGCGGTGGTCGGCAACTCCGGCTGATCCTGGTTAGGGTCAGTCGGATGCACGAACGGGTACTCCGCCGCCGTCACCCAAGGTTGCGAGGCCAGCGGCAGGCGATAGCCCAGCGCTGAGTCGCCCGGCACCAGTCGGCAGTGATTGTCGCGCAGGTACCAGCGCCCACTCTGCCAGCGGTCATTGGCCGCCGTGCGCGCCAGCGGCAGCACTTGGCCGATAACTTTGTCCAGGCCCTGGCTGAATACTTTGCGCAGGCGCTCGCGCTCCAGGTCGTCGCTCAAGCGCGGGTCTTGGGCGGTGACGTTTTGCGGCAGTGCACCTTCGCGCCACAGGTAGTAGAAATTGTCTTCGAAGGCCGGGAATACAAAGTGCGCCGGCAGTTTGAGGCGTTCGGCGACACTGGCCAGGAAACGCCCGGCCATGAGCCCATCGGCAGCATAATCTTCTTGCTCATCGGCTATCAGCGCGCTGTTGTGCCAGATCGGCACGCCGTCGCGCCGCCAATAGCAGTTGAGCGACCAGCGCGGCAACTGCTCGCCGGGGTACCACTTGCCCTGACCGAAGTGCACCAGGCCCTTGGGCGCGTAGTGCTTACGCATGCGTTGGAACAGCTCGGCGGACAGCCGACGTTTGTCCGGCCCGAGGGCGGCGGTGTTCCACTCGGCGCCGTCAGGGTCGTCGATGGAGACGAAGGTCGGTTCGCCGCCCATGGTCAGGCGTACGTCGTCCTTGAGCAGGTCGCCATCGATCTGCCGGCCCAGTGCCTGGATCGCCAGCCATTGTTCTTCGGTGTAGGGCTTGGTAACCCGAGGTGCTTCCCAAATGCGCTCCACCGACATCTCGTGGGTAAATTCGCACTCGCACGGTTCCACCAGCCCACTGATCGGTGCAGCGGACGATGGATCAGGACTACAGGCCAACGGGATATGACCCTCACCGGCGAATAACCCTGAGGTAGCGTCCAGGCCGATCCAGCCGGCGCCGGGCAAATACACTTCGCACCAGGCGTGCAGGTCGGTGAAGTCCACTTCGGTGCCGGACGGGCCGTCGAGGGCTTTGACGTCGGCGGTGAGCTGAATCAGATAGCCGGAGACAAACCGCGCCGCCAACCCCAGGTTGCGCAGCAATTGCACCAGCAGCCAGGCCGAATCGCGGCAGGAGCCGGAGGCATTTTCCAGGGTGAATTCCGGGGTTTGCACGCCTGGTTCCATGCGGATCAAGTAGCCAATATCGGCCGCCAGACGCTGGTTCAGCCCCACCAGGAAATCCACGGCCGGCAGGGGCGTGCGGTCGATGCCCGCCAGGTAAGCGGCAAACTTCGGCGTCAGCGGCAGGGTTTCCAGGTACGGCGCCAGCTCTCGCTGCTCGTCAGCGGCGTAGCTGAAGGGGATTTTTTCGGCGTAGGGTTCAAGGAAAAAGTCGAACGGGTTGAACACCGCCATCTCGGCGACCAAGTCGACTTCGATACGCAGTTCGTCCGTCTTTTCCGGGAACACCAGACGCGCCAGGTAGTTACCCTGGGGGTCTTGTTGCCAATTGATGAAATGCTGCTCGGGCAGCACTTTCAGTGCGTAGGACAAAATCCGCGTGCGACTGTGGGCCGCCGGGCGTAAACGCACGATCTGTGGGCCGAGTTCGACAGCGCGGTCATAGCGGTAATGCGTAACGTGGTGCAACGCGACATGAATCGACACGGCGGCCTCCTGCGAGCCAGGGCATGGACACAACGTGCGCAAGACTTATGCCAGAGCAGCCGTCATTGCGCTTTCTCGTTAGACCCGGTGCAGTAGAGCACCAAAACGGCGCCATCACCGGTGCCCTGGTGCAAGTGCTGCACATATTTGTGGCGCAGGGTGGTGAATCTACCCAGCTAGCGTGCTTTGTGCGTTGCGATGATGGCTTGGCGCAGCCGCCTCACTTCAACGAGTTTCTGGCGCATCTCGCGGTGACGCTTGCTGTTGAGCAGCAGCAATCCCAGCAGCGGGAACAGCAGGCTCAAACTATAGGACAGCGGATGCGGAGCGAAGGCGATGGTGGGCAGCACTGCCAGAACACAGAGCGCAAGCAGCATCACCAGCGGCCATACCCACTGCGGCCGCCCGCGCGCGATCATGAAGTTGCACTGCACGATGCCCCACGTCAGCGCGAGGCCACCCAGGAAGGAATACTTGAGGTTGTCGTCCATCGACAAGCGTGGGAAATAACTGTCGAAAATCAGCGGCACCGCAAACACCAGGCTGAACACCGCCGCGAAAATTGCGCCCATAAAGACCGGAAAGTATTGCGCCAGAAAACTGCGAATGCCGGGTAGCTCATTCATCGCTCATTTCCTCATACAGCCCCACGGCAATGGTGCGTACGTTCCCCGAGATTGCACTGCCGGTAAAACCGATCGCCGCGCCCAGGGCATCCTGTATCTGAGTCACCGTCGCATGCTTGACCTGGGCGGGGGCGAAACGCTTGGTCGCCTCGCCAGACAGTTGTTTCAACTTGAGCATCTTGGCGCTCATTCGCGGGTCCTGAATGCTGAGCAGCTCCTTCGTCAGCTTGGCGCGCTCTTGCCGGGTTAATCCTCGTAGCACCTCCCGCACGCTTTTGCCGGTGGCGGCCTGATTCAGCCGCACCAGCTTTATCGTGGTCAGCGTCGATGCACCGACCCCGATCAACGACGCAGCATCCAGCGCGATCATCGTGTACTGATACCACTCCGAGCTGTCGAGCTTGTCATTTTTGGAGGGGTCACTGATCTCATTGCTGACGCGATAGCCACTGGCAAAACACTGGAGCGTGCTGGCCGTGGCAGCGGTATAACCGATGGCCGTAATCACGCTGCTGGCACCCGCCGTGAACGGTACAGCGACGGTGCCGCTGAGCACCACGATCCAACCGATGATCGCGCCCGCGCAGGACAGAGACGTATTGACCGCCTCTCCCACCAGGCGCGATTCGCGGGGATTGTCCTGGACCTGTTGCGCAAACTGCGCCGGGGCGATGTACTTCTGCGCTTCACGCAAGATCAAACGTTTAGGAGCGATGCTGCAGATGGGCTGAAATTCGCGCAGCGTGAGGACGTTGAAGTCGGCGTCAATGTACACAACGCCCGCGCCGACAATGCCGGGGTCAGCGTCGATGGCGGCAAACAGGCGTGGCAGGTTGATCTGGCTTTCGATGCGCTGGCGCGCCATGAACTGCGAGCGGTTGGAGTCCATGCCGATGCTGAGCAGGGGGTTGCCCATGAGAGTTCTTCCTTGAAGGTGATGGTGGCCTGGCAGGCCTCATCGCGGGCAAGCCCGGCTCCCACAAGGGAACGCGTTCCAACTGTGGGAGCTGGCTTGCCTGCGATGGCGATCTAATGAACACCACCTTAACAAACGGTCTACCCACCCGCCAGAAAGCAAAACGCCAGCACAAGGCTGGCGTTTTGCATATTCAGGCTACGATCAACGCGGCACTACCGGCTTGCGCGCAGGCTTACCGCCTTTGCCCTTCGCCGCATCGGCGCGTTCCTTGGCAGCCTGCTTGTTGCGCACCATGGCCGCAGCCTTGGCTTGTTCCCGCTTGTCCCACGGGTTGCTGCCATCACTGCCACGCGGTGGCAAACCGGTGTGCTGGGTGAGGATCCTGGTGGTGGTTTCCTTGGCAACCTTATGGCTGCCGGCCGGCGTCGAGTTCTTGCGACGGGCGCTCTGGTAGCTGTCGGTGGCCGGCTGGTGCAGCGGGATCAATTGGTCCTTGCCCGGCCCGATCAGGTCGGCACGGCCCATGCGGGTCAATGCTTCACGCAGCATCGGCCAGCCTTTCGGGTCGTGGTAGCGCAGGAACGCTTTGTGCAGACGGCGCTGCTCTTCGCTCTTGACGATGGTCACCGCGTCGCTCTTGTAGGTGACCTTGCGCAGCGGGTTCTTGCCCGAGTGGTACATCGCGGTGGCGGTGGCCATCGGCGACGGGTAGAACGCCTGCACCTGGTCGGCGCGGAAGCCGTTGCCCTTGAGCCACAGGGCCAGGTTCATCATGTCTTCATCGGTGGTGCCCGGGTGGGCGGCGATGAAGTAAGGAATCAGGTACTGCTCCTTGCCCGCTTCCTTGGTGTACTTCTCGAACATGCGCTTGAACTTGTCATAGCTGCCAATGCCCGGCTTCATCATCTGGTTGAGCGGACCTTCCTCGGTGTGTTCCGGGGCGATCTTGAGGTAACCACCGACGTGGTGGGTCACCAACTCTTTAACGTATTCCGGCGACTCGACCGCGAGGTCATAGCGCAGGCCGGAAGCAATCAGAATCTTCTTCACACCCGGCAACGCACGGGCGCTGCGGTACAGCTGAATCAGTGACGAGTGGTCGGTGTTCAGGTTCGGGCAGATGCCAGGGAATACGCACGACGGCTTACGGCATGCAGATTCGATTTCCGGGCTCTTGCAAGCGATGCGGTACATGTTCGCGGTCGGGCCGCCGAGGTCGGAGATCACACCGGTGAAGCCTGGAACCTTGTCGCGGATCTCTTCGATTTCGCGAATGATCGACTCTTCGGAACGGTTCTGGATGATCCGGCCTTCGTGCTCGGTGATCGAGCAGAAAGTACAGCCGCCGAAGCAGCCTCGCATGATGTTCACCGAGAAACGGATCATGTCGTAGGCCGGGATCTTTTCCTTGCCGTACGCCGGGTGCGGGACACGGGCGTAAGGCATGCCAAACACGTAGTCCATTTCTTCGGTGGTCATCGGGATGGGCGGCGGGTTGAACCACACATCCACTTCACCGTGCTTCTGCACCAGAGCACGGGCGTTGCCTGGGTTGGTTTCCAGGTGCAGCACGCGGTTGGCGTGAGCGTAGAGCACCGAGTCACCACGGACTTTTTCTACCGATGGCAGGCGAATCACGGTCTTGTCGCGGGTCATGCGCGGGCTGGCCAGGATCTGCACGACCTTGGCTTCTTCCGGGTCTTCAACCGGGCCTTTTTCCTGCTCAATGGCGCAAGCCTGGGTGTCCTGGGTATTCACGTACGGGTTGATGATCTTGTCGATCTTGCCCGGGC
The DNA here is from genome assembly GCF_050915955.1 of Pseudomonas sp. UBT. Taxonomy (NCBI): domain Bacteria; kingdom Pseudomonadati; phylum Pseudomonadota; class Gammaproteobacteria; order Pseudomonadales; family Pseudomonadaceae; genus Pseudomonas; species Pseudomonas sp. UBT. The sequence continues at coordinate 1,252,454 of NZ_CP168079.1, forward strand.
GGTCGATACGCGTGGAGTCCACTTCGTACCAGCCTTCAGGCGTGTCACGGCGAATGAACGCGGTGCCGCGCACGTCAGTGATGTCTTCGATCTTGTGGCCCCAGGACAAACGCTGGGCGACTTCGACGATAGCCCGCTCGGCGTTGCCGTACAGCAGGATGTCGGCGCAGGCGTCGATCAGGATCGAATTGCGCACGCGGTCTTGCCAGTAGTCGTAGTGGGCGATGCGGCGCAGGGACGCTTCGATGCCACCGAGTACGATCGGCACGTTCTTGTAGGCTTCTTTACAGCGCTGGCTGTACACCAGGCTCGCGCGGTCCGGGCGTTTGCCGGCCATCCCGCCAGGGGTGTAGGCGTCGTCGGAACGAATCTTCTTGTCGGCGGTGTAGCGGTTGATCATCGAGTCCATGTTGCCGGCCGCGACGCCGAAGAACAGGTTCGGCTCGCCGAGCTTCATGAAGTCGTCTTTGGACTGCCAGTTCGGCTGGGCAATGATCCCGACGCGAAAGCCCTGGGACTCCAGCAGCCGGCCGATGATGGCCATACCGAACGAGGGGTGATCCACGTACGCATCACCGGTGACGATGATGATGTCGCAGGAATCCCAGCCAAGCTGATCCATCTCCTCCCTGCTCATCGGCAGGAATGGCGCAGGACCGAAACATTCGGCCCAGTACTTGGGATAGTCAAATAACGGCTTGGCTGTTTGCATGACGGTGACCGGTGTTGAGATGAAAAATCGCGGGCGCGGAATATAGCACAAATTTTGACCAATTCCGACGGTAATGGTCGGAATTGTGGTGACGCCATCGCAGGCAGGCCAGTTCCCCCATTTGAATGCATTTACACATCAATGTGGGAGCTGGCTTGCCTGCGATGAGGCCCTTACAGGCGCTGGAGAGTTACTCGTCGTCGAAGTTGTAGCTGCCCGGCGCCAGGTTTTCGAAACGGGTGTATTTGCCGATAAAGGCCAGGCGCGTGGTGCCGATTGGCCCGTTACGCTGCTTGCCGATAATGATTTCAGCGATGCCTTTATGCTCGGTCTCCGGGTGATACACCTCGTCCCGGTAAACGAACATGATTACGTCAGCATCCTGCTCGATCGCTCCGGATTCCCGCAAGTCGGAGTTGATCGGGCGTTTGTTCGGCCGTTGCTCCAAGGAACGGTTGAGCTGCGACAGGGCAACCACTGGGCAGTTGAATTCCTTGGCCAGGGCTTTCAACGAGCGGGAAATCTCGGAAATCTCGTTGGTACGGCTGTCGCCACTGGAGCCCGGGATCTGCATCAGTTGCAGGTAGTCGATCATGATCAGGGCGATATCGCCGTGCTCACGCACCAGGCGTCGGGTACGCGCGCGCATTTCCGAGGGGCTGATGCCCGCGGTGTCATCGATAAACAGCTTGCGGTCGTTAAGCAGGTTAACGGCCGAGGTCAAGCGCGGCCAATCGTCATCTTCCAGACGACCGGCACGCACCTTGGTCTGGTCGATACGGCCCAGGGACGACAACATCCGCATAATCAGCGATTCGCCTGGCATCTCCAGCGAGTAGACCAGTACGGCCTTATCGCTGCGCAACACGGCGTTCTCCACCAGGTTCATCGCAAACGTGGTTTTACCCATGGACGGACGGCCGGCGACGATGATCAGGTCAGACGGCTGCAGGCCGCTGGTCATGCCATCGAGGTCGGTGTAGCCGGTGGACAGGCCGGTGATGGCGTTGTCGGTGTTGAACAAGGTATCGATCCGGTCGATGGCCTTGGTCAACAGGTCGTTGACGCTGACCGGGCCGCCGGTTTTCGGACGGGCCTCGGCGATCTGGAAGATCTGCCGTTCGGCCTCGTCGAGAATCTCTTCAGCGGTACGGCCTTCGGGGTTGAAGGCACTGTCGGCAATCTCGGTGGCGATGCCGATCAACTGGCGCAACGTGGCCCGCGCACGGACGATCTGCGCATAGGCCTTGATGTTGGCGACCGATGGCGTGTTTTTCGCCAGCTCGCCCAGGTAACCCAGGCCGCCCACTTGGGACGTCTGGCCTTCCTTGTCCAATTGCTCGGCCAGGGTCACCACGTCGATCGGCGAGTTCTGGTCGGCCAGCTTGGCAATGGCACGGAAGATCAAGCGGTGGTCATGACGGTAGAAATCGCCGTCCGAGACTTGATCCAGCACGCGTTCCCAGGCGTTGTTGTCCAGCATCAAGCCACCGAGCACGGCCTGTTCGGCCTCGATGGAATGCGGTGGCACCTTCAGGGCAGCGGTTTGCAGATCGTATTGCTCAGGAGCTGAAATATCGTTCATGGCCACTTGGAATTAGGGGATTGTAGAAAAACAAAAGGCACGACCTGTAAACAGGATCGTGCCCGATGTTAACTGGCTGACACGCGAGGTGCCAGTCAGTTAGGTGCTGCTTAAGCTGCTACCACGACAACGCGTACGGTGGCTTCAACTTCGGCGTGCAGGTGCACGGCTACGTCGAATTCGCCTACGTTGCGGATGGTGCCGTTCGGCAGACGAACTTCGCTCTTCTGCACTTCAACGCCGGAAGCGGTCAGTGCATCAGCGATGTCGTGGGTGCCGATCGAACCGAACAGCTTGCCTTCGTCACCGGCGGTGGCAGTGATAGTCACTTCCAGCTCAGCCAGTTGGGCAGCGCGAGTTTCGGCCGAAGCTTTTTTGTCTGCTGCTGCTTTTTCCAGCTCAGCACGACGCTCTTCAAACGCAGCCAGGTTGGCAGCGGTTGCAGCGGTGGCTTTGCCGTAAGGCAGCAGGTAGTTACGACCGTAGCCGGCCTTAACGTTCACTTTGTCGCCCAGGTTGCCCAGGTTGGCGACTTTTTCCAGAAGGATCAGTTGCATGTGAAAATCCTCTAACTTTTAACCTTCACCGTTCGCGTTATCGGCGTCTTTCGACGCCAGACGACCGCGAAAATCAATCAGGCCGTCGACAATGGCCAAAACCACGAGTAACGGATAGATCAGCTGCATGAACAGCAACAGCGTTACGTACAACCCCACCAGCCAAAACCTGGCCAGACGCTTTCGCGCAACCAGCCCATGAATCAGGGCCAACCCGGCAAACACCAGCGGTACGCTGCAAATCGGCGCCAGCAAGGCCATCTGTGGACCGAAGTTCGGCCCGACAACCATGCACGCCAGCAGCAACATCGCCGGCCCCGCGGGGATTCTGATACTGCGAAACTCGCGACCAAAACCACCCGGGTTGTACAACAACGCCTGCCAATAACGCCCAAGAATCAGGCTCAGCACGCTGACGACCTGCAACAATGCCGCAATCAGGCCGGTCAGGACCGGGGCAATCAGTGACGCAAACCGCGCTCGCTCATCTACCGACAACTGCTGGTAGAGATCCCCGAGAGCCATCGGCAGGATCTTGACGATTTCCTGCGACAGCGCCTCGATTTGCGGGCGGAAAGCCGCGCCAAGCATCACTGAGTACACCAACCCCAATGCCACGCTGACCAGCAGCGTACGGACCCAGGACTCACTTGCGCGTAAAACCAACGCAAGGCTCGATGACCCCAGCAGTACCAAAAGTACGCGTGGATCACCAAATTGCAGCCACCAGATCAAGGCCGGCAACAATCCCAGGGCAAGGACGCCAAGGGCGTCCTTCAAACCGCGCCGCAGCAGCACTAGGCAACCTGCGGCAGCACCCAACCAATAAAGCAACGGCAATGCCGCACATCCAGCCACTACGAGAGTGGCCTGCACGCGACCGCGCATGATGAACTCAGCTAAGGCGCGCATGCATTCAATCCCTTACTACTTGTCGACTGCCCGGTCTCAGCGGCCGTGGCTGTCGGTGTAGGCCAGCAGGGCCAGGAAGCGGGCGCGCTTGATAGCGGTGGCCAGCTGACGCTGATAACGTGCTTTGGTACCGGTGATACGGCTTGGAACGATTTTGCCGGTCTCGGATACGTAAGCTTTCAGAGTGTTGAGATCTTTGTAATCGATCTCCTTCACGTCTTCAGCGGTGAAGCGGCAGAATTTACGACGACGGAAGAAACGTGCCATTTGATAGGCTCCTTAAAAGGTCCGTGGATTACTCGTCAGCGTTATCGCTGTTGTCGCTGTCATCACTATCAGCGCTTTCGGCGCCTTCGTGCTCAGGACGGTCGCGACGCTCACGGCGCTCACTGCGGTTTTCTTCAGCCTTGAGCATCTCGGATTGGCCGGTAACGGCTTCTTCGCGACGGATGACCAGGTTACGGATCACTGCATCGTTGTAGCGGAAGTTGTCTTCCAGCTCGGCCAGGGCCTTGCCAGTGCACTCAACGTTCAGCATCACGTAGTGAGCCTTGTGAACATTGTTGATTGCGTAGGCCAGTTGACGACGGCCCCAATCTTCCAGACGGTGGATTTTGCCGCCGTCTTCTTCGATCAGCTTGGTGTAACGCTCAACCATGCCGCCGACTTGCTCGCTTTGATCCGGGTGGACCAAAAAGATGATTTCGTAATGACGCATGAATGCTCCTTACGGGTTGTAGCCTGCCGCTCAAAAACGGTCAGACAAGGAGTGAATGACACTTATGGATCTTGCCAAAGGGAGGCACATGCGTGCCTGCCATGAAGGCAAGGGGCGCAATAGTAGAGGAGCAGGGGGGAAGCTGCAAGCTGCAAGCTACAAGTGGTCAACCACCCTGCCTTCAACTTGCAGCTTGGCGCTTACGACTTGCGCGAAGCGGCTGACTTTTTGACGCCACGCTGGCGCCGGGCTTCGAACAGGCACACGCCGGTAGCAACCGACACGTTGAGACTGCTCACACTACCGGCCATCGGCAGGTGCACCAGGTAATCGCAATGCTCACGGGTCAGGCGACGCATGCCTTTGCCTTCGGCGCCCATGATCAGAATGGTCGGGCCGGTGAGGTCCTGGTCATAAATGCTGACCTCAGCCTCGCCTGCCGTGCCCACGACCCACAGGCCGCGCTGCTGGAGTTTTTCCAGGGTGCGCGCCAGGTTGGTCACGGCCACCAGCGGAATCACTTCCGCCGCGCCGCAGGCAACTTTACGCACGACCGGCGTCAGGGTCGCCGACTTGTCTTTCGGCACAATTACCGCCAGCGCGCCGGCAGCGTCCGCCGAACGCAGGCAGGCGCCGAGGTTGTGCGGGTCGGTCACGCCGTCCAGTACCAGCAGCAGCGGCGCGCCTTCGGTACGGTCGAGCAACTCGTCGAGCATCGCCTCGCCCCAGACCTGGCTCGGGCTTACGTCCGCAACCACGCCCTGGTGAACGCCCTCTACCCACACGTCCATTTCACGACGCTCGGCCTGACCGATGGCAACCTTATTTTGGGTAGCCAGCTCGACCAGCGCTTGTACACGCGGTTCGCTGCGGCCTTCTGCCAACCACACTTGCTTGACGCGTTTGGGGTGGTGACGCAGCAGTGCTTCTACGGCGTGTACGCCGTAGATTTTTTCCAGACTCATGACTTGGCCTTAGGTTTGCGCGACCCGCCGCTTTTCGCGGGGGCCGAACCCGCTTTAGGCGGGCCTTTACGGTGTTTACTCGGCTTGCTCGACGGCTTTTCCGCCTCGCGGGACTTTCCCCCAGACGCCGCTTTACCACCGCTTTTGGCTTCGCTGAGCAACTGCTGCTTCAACTCGCGGCTCTTGCGCAGTTCCGCGTTTTTTGCCGCGGCATCGCTTGGGCGGTAGGCTTCGGGGGCCTTGTCCTTGGCAGACGAACGACGAGCAGGTTTGGCTGGCGCAGGCTCGGCGACCGCTGCTTTCGCAGGAGCACCTTTGCCTTTGCTGGCCGGCGCAGTCGTCTCGCCGCCACGCTTCTTACGGCCAGTCGGCTCGGCTGGCTTGTCAGGCATACCGAAGTCGATCTTGCGCTCGTCGAGGTCGACGCGCATGACCTGCACCTCAACGGTATCGCCCAAGCGGAAGCTGCGACCGGTGCGCTCGCCCGCCAGGCGGTGATGCACAGGGTCAAAGTGGTAGTAGTCACCCGGCAAAGCGGTGACGTGCACCAGGCCCTCGACATAGATGTCAGTCAGCTCAACGAACAGACCAAACCCGGTTACGGCCGTGATGACGCCAGGGAACGACTCGCCCACGCGGTCTTTCATGAACTCGCACTTAAGCCAGTTCACTACGTCGCGGGTGGCTTCGTCGGCACGGCGCTCGCTCATGGAGCACTGCTCGCCCAGCTGTTCCAGGGCCGCTTCGTCGTACGGATAAATCCGCGCTTTCGGAATGGTCATGGCACCGGCGCGCTTGACGTGCGGGGTGTTCTGCTTGGAATGGATCACGCTGCGGATCGCGCGGTGCGTGAGCAGGTCCGGGTAACGACGAATCGGCGACGTGAAGTGGGTGTACGCTTCGTAATTCAGGCCGAAGTGGCCCTGGTTATCAGCGCTGTACACCGCCTGGCTCAGGGAGCGCAGCATCACGGTCTGGATCACGTGGTAATCCGGACGGTCCTTGATGCTCGCGAGCAGTGCCTGGTAGTCCTTCGGCGTCGGGCCGTCCTTGCCTTTGTGCAGGGACAGGCCGAGCTCACCGAGGAACGCGCGCAGCTTCTCCAGGCGCTCCGGCGGCGGGCCGTCATGCACCCGGTACAACGCAGGAATCTCGTGCTTTTTCAGGAATTCCGCAGTGGCCACGTTGGCCGCCAGCATGCATTCCTCGATCAGCTTGTGCGCATCGTTACGCGTGGTCGGGGTGATTGCCGCGATCTTGCGCTCGGAACCGAAGACAATTCGGGTTTCCTGCGTTTCAAAATCGATCGCGCCACGCACGTGACGAGCGCCCAACAGCACTTTGTACAACGCGTACAGCTGCTTGAGGTGCGGCACAACATGACCATACTCACCGCGCAGTGCTTTGGCTTCGCTGGTCTTCGGCTGTTCCAGGATGGTACTGACCTTGTTGTAGGTCAGGCGCGCCTGGGAATGAATCACCGCTTCGTAGAACTGGTAGTCCGTCATTTCGCCGGTTTTCGAGATTGTCATCTCGCACACCATGGCCAAACGGTCGACTTTCGGGTTCAGGGAGCACAAGCCGTTGGACAACTGCTCAGGCAGCATCGGAATCACGCGCTCAGGGAAGTACACGGAGTTGCCGCGCACCTGAGCTTCGTTGTCCAGGGCCGAACCAATCTTCACGTAGCTGGACACGTCGGCAATCGCGACGAACAACTTCCAGCCGCCGGAGAACAGGCGCAGCTTGCCAGGCTTGGCTTCGCAGTAGACCGCATCGTCGAAGTCACGCGCATCTTCGCCGTCAATGGTGACGAACGGCAGATGGCGCAGGTCGATGCGTTTTTCTTTGTCTTTGTCTTCAACTTCCGGCTTGAGCTTGGCGGCTTCTTTGAGCACAGCCTCAGGCCAGACGTGAGGAATATCGTAGGTGCGCAGCGCAACGTCGATTTCCATGCCCGGCGCCATGTAGTTGCCGACCACTTCAACGATATCGCCTTGCGGCTGGAAGCGCGCAGTCGGCCAATGGGTGATTTTCACCTCGACGAACTGGCCTACCTTGGCGGCGCCATTGCGACCCGGGGTAATCAGCACTTCCTGCTGAACCTTGGGGTTATCTGGCACAACAAAGCCAATACCGCCCTCTTCGAAGTAACGGCCGACGATAGACTCGTGGGCACGCGACACCACTTCGACGATCACGCCTTCACGACGACCGCGACGGTCCAGGCCGGAAACGCGCGCCAGGGCACGGTCGCCATCGAACACCAGGCGCATTTGCGCCGGGCTCATGAACAAGTCGTCGCTGCCGTCGTCCGGGATCAAAAAGCCGAAGCCATCACGGTGACCGGCAATGCGGCCGAGGATCAGGTCGAGCTTATCCACAGGCGCGTAGGTGCCACGGCGGGTGTAGATCAGTTGAGCGTCGCGCTCCATGGCACGCAAACGGCGGCGCAGGGCTTCGAGCTGGTCTTCGGTGGTCAGACCGAACTCTTCAACCAGCTGCTCGCGGCTAGCAGGCGAACCACGATCGGCGAGATGCGCCAGGATCAGTTCGCGGCTAGGAATAGGGTTTTCATATTTTTCCGCTTCACGAGCGGCCTCGGGATCGAGGGACTGCCAATCGGCCATTAGAGAGTTTTCACCTTGTCTATATGCGGGTTAGTTTGGCATACGCGTATTGAAACGGGAAATTTCAGACGTCAACAAGCCTTTAAAAGCTCTTTGTAGCCCCCGACAGACACCTTGCACGACCATTGGCGAAATTTTCCAGGCTTTTTTCATAGCAGGGCTTTACAGCTTAAAATCCGCTCCGTATAGTGCGCGCCATCGACGACGGCAACGTTGTTGATGCTGCCCAGGTGGTGAAATTGGTAGACACGCCAGCTTCAGGTGCTGGTGATCGCAAGGTCGTGGAAGTTCGAGTCTTCTCCTGGGCACCAATTTCAAACTCAAGGTTACGCTTTGAGTATCCAAAAACCCGCGAAAGCGGGTTTTTGCGTTTCAGGCCTTTGATTTTTAACGAGAATATAGATTTATATTTTTGATATCAGGGGTTTACAGATCAAAAAGCCCTCCGTATAGTTCGCTCCATCAACAGCGCAAGCGTTGTTGATAATGCCCAGGTGGTGAAATTGGTAGACACGCCAGCTTCAGGTGCTGGTGATCGCAAGGTCGTGGAAGTTCGAGTCTTCTCCTGGGCACCAAATTCAGATCAAACCCGCGAAAGCGGGTTTTTTCGTTTCCGGGGTTTAAAAACTTCCCCAGTGATTTCCCCCTCATCCGCACTTGAGAAGTTTTATCGTTTATCCTGCTCATACAAATCGGCAATGATTTGTTGCACTTATACGAGGAAAGCTTCGGATGACCATAAGCAATACCCGTCTCAAAACATCCCTTCTGCGTGGCCTGACCCTCACCCTGCTCAGCCTGACCCTGCTCTCGCCCGCCGCCTATTCCGCCGACAAGGTGTCACTGACCTTGTACAACGGCCAACACAAAGAAGTCGGCGATCAACTCGCCAAGGCCTTCGAAGCCAAGACCGGCATTCACGTCAATGTGCGCAAAGGCAGCAGCAACCAGCTGGCCAGCCAGGTTGTCGAAGAAGGCGACCGCTCCCCCGCTGACGTGATCTACACCGAAGAATCGCCGCCGCTGAACAAACTCGGCGAGCAAGGCCTGCTGGCCAAGATCGACGCCAGCACCCTCGACGTATTACCCAAAGACTATGTAGGCAAAAACGCTGACTGGATGGGCGTGACCGCACGCACCCGCGTCGTCGCGTTCAACCCGAAACTGATTGCCGAAAAAGACCTGCCTAAATCGGTACTGGATTTCGCCGGGCCCGAGTGGCAAGGCAAAGTCGGCTTTGTACCTACCAGCGGCGCCTTCCAGGAACAAGCTGTGGCGATTATCAAGCTGCACGGTCGTGAAGCCGCTGAAGAATGGCTGACCGGCCTGCGCGCTTTCGGCAAGGTGTACAGCAACAACATGGTCGCCCTCAAAGCGGTGGAAAACGGCGAAGTGGCCACCGTGCTGGTGAACAACTACTACTGGTTTGCCCTGAAGAAAGAAAAAACCAATCTGGACTCGCAACTGCATTACTTCACCGATGGTGATGCCGGCGGCCTGATCACCGTGTCTTCCGCTGCCGCACTGAAATCCAGCAAACACCCGAAAGAAGCCCAGCAATTGCTGGCATTCATGACCAGCGAAGAAGGCCAACGCGTAATCACCGATACCTCGGCTGAATACCCGCTGCGCAAGGGCATGGAATCCAACCGTGGCCTCAAGCCTTTCAGCGAGCTGCAACCGCCGAAAGTCACCCCTGCCGACCTGGGCAACGCCGAAGAAGCCCTGGACCTGGAACGTGACGTTGGCTTGAACTGATGAACCCACCGCCACCCGCCCCCACTTTGCGTGGGGGTTTTAGCCCGCGACGCAAACGTCCCTCGATCTGGCTGTTACTCCCCGTTCTGTTTCTGGTGGGGTTGAGCCTGTTGCCGCTGCTGTATGTCGGGACCAAGGCTTGGCAGGCGGGCTGGACGGAGGCGGTGCATCTGCTGTGGCGGCCCTATGTATTTGGGCTGCTGCGTAACACCCTGGCCTTGATGGTCGGGGTGACCCTGGCCTGCGGCGTGATCGGCCTGTCACTGGCTTGGCTGCTCGAACGCAGCAACCTGCCGGGCCGACGCATCTGGGGCGTGATCCTGTGCCTGCCGTTTGCGGTACCGGCGTTTGTCAGCAGCTTTACCTGGGTATCGCTGAGCGCCAACTTCGAAGGGCTGGGCGGTGCGATCCTGGTGATGACCCTGTCCAAATACCCGCTGGTGTTTCTGCCGGTAGCGGCAACCTTGCGCAATCTGGACCCGTCCCTTGAAGAGTCGGCCCGCACCCTTGGGCAGAATCGTTGGGGCGTGTTTTTCCTTATTACGCTGCCCTTGCTCTGGCCTTCGCTGCTCGCGGGTGCGCTGCTGATCGCCCTGCACATGCTGGTGGAGTTCGGCGCGCTGTCGATCATCGGCCTGCAGACGTTCACCACTGCCATCTACCAACAATTCGAACTGGAATTCAGCAATGCCAATGCCGCGATGCTCTCGGCGGTGTTGCTGGTGATGTGCCTGACGCTGCTGTGGCTGGAGCTGCGCGTACGCGGCAAGGGCCGACATGTACGCATCGGGCAGGGCGCGGCGCGGCATGCTGAGCAGGTTCAATTGGGTCAATGGGCGCCACTCGGTCAACTCTATTGCCTGGCGCTGGCGATCATTGGCAGCGGCATTCCTTTGGGGATGCTCGGCTACTGGCTGGCGGTGGGTTCGTCGGCGGCATTTCCCGTGGCCGAAATCGGCGAGGCACTGCTGTCTTCCCTGGCGCTGTCACTGGGTGGCGCCGCGCTTTGCCTGATCCTGGCCGTGCCGGTGGGCCTGCTGGTGGTGCGCTACAAAGGCTCACTGGCGATCTGGGCTGAACGCCTGCCTTATCTGCTGCACGCCCTGCCTGGCTTGGTGATCGCGCTGACGCTGGTGTATTTCGCGCTGCATTATGTGCCGGCGCTGTATCAGACGTCGGCGTTGCTGCTGATCGCTTACGCGCTGCTTTTTTTGCCGCTGGCCCAGGCGCCGATTCGCACAGCACTCAACAAGGCAGCACCGCAGCTGGAGGAAGCCGCACGCACACTGGGCGCGTCCTCTTTCAGCGCGTTTTGCCGAGTGACCCTGCCGATTATTTTCCCGGCACTGGGTGCGGCGTTCGCACTGGTGTTTCTGGATGCCATGAAGGAATTGACGGCGACGTTACTGCTCAGCCCGACCGGGCTGAACACCCTGGCCACCGCCGTGTGGGCGCACACCTCGAATGTGGAGTTTGCAGCGGCGGCGCCTTATGCGGCGTTGTTGATTCTGGTGTCGGGGTTGCCGGTGTATCTGCTGACGACGCGGATGTATCTGAGCCGCTGAAATAGCTTTCGCGAGCAAGCCCGCTCCCACATTTGAAACGCATTCCAATGTGGGAGCGGGCTTGCTCGCGAAAGGGCCCTACCAAGCGACATCAAGCCCTGAACTGCCCCAGGCTCGCCTTCAACTGCGCCGCCAACCCATCCAGCACCTTGCCGCTGGCCGTGGTCTCCACCACCGCCTGCGCGGCACGCTCGGCCTGGGCGTGAATCACTTCGACCCGCCCACGCACCGCATGCGCGCCTTGAGCCTGATGCTCAGCCGCACGCGTCGCCAAGCCAATCGCCGCATGCACCTGCTCCACCGAAGCCTGCACCGTCTGCTGCAGGCGCACGCTGTCGCGCAGCACCAGCAAGCCTTCGCTCGCCTGACGCCCCGCCTTGCCGATGGTGTCCACCGCCTCACGTGCGCCCTGCTGCAACGCCACGATATGCGCCTGGATATCACCCGTGGAACTCTGGGTTTTGCTGGCCAGGGCACGCACCTCGTCGGCCACTACCGCGAAGCCACGCCCGGTCTCACCGGCACGCGCGGCTTCGATCGCGGCGTTAAGCGCCAGCAAGTTGGTCTGCTCGGCAATGTCGTGAATCACTGTCAGCACCACTTCAATTTGTTCGCTTTGCTGCGCCAGGCGCTCAATAACCTGAGACCCCGCCTGCACCTGCCCCGCCAGCGCTTCGATCAAGCTGCCGACCTCCGCTGAAGTGCGCGAGTTTTCATCCGTTGCCTGGCGGATTTCCACCACCTGTTGCAACGCCGCTTGCATCGCATGGCTTTCGGCCTGGGCCTCGTCTGCCATTTGCGACAGCGCGCGCAAGCTCTCGGCCACTTCATCACGCTGCAAACCGGCCGCCTTGTCGGCACCGGCATTGCGCAAGGTCATGGCGCCGATTTCCACGCCGGTACGCTGGGCCACATCCCCCGCCTCACGCACGATCGGCTGCAACTTATCCACAAAGCGATTGACCGCCGAGGCCATGTCGCCGATTTCATCCTTGCTGCTGATCTGCACGCGCTTGGTGAGGTCGCCCTCGCCCGCCGCCAAGTCATCCATGGCCGCAATCAACAGCTTCAGGCGGTTGACCACACGACGCCCCAACACGATAGCGATCAGCAGCAACACGCCGAACCCCACCACGGCGAGCCCCATGCCGATACGCCAGCGCAAGGTGCCGGCGGCGTCCTGTACGGCGCTGGTGGTGTTGGCGGTCATCTGGGTGGCGGTGGCTTGCGCCGATTGCAGGCGCGCGCCCATGGCTGACGCACTGTCCGCGGCAGCCCCTTTGAGGCTGTCACCGACCAACTGATCACTGCTGGCGATGAGTGCGGCAAAACGTTTATCGAGCGCTTGCAGATCAGTCTCCACGGACGCCGTCGAAACCCCCATGCGGACTTTGCCGATCTCGACGCCGTTGGGGCTGATGGATGCCTCAACGTAGTAAACAGCAGGATCAGCCTTCGCAGCGTCCAGCACTTTATCCAGGGCGCGGTCGCCCTGCCCTTTCGCCAGCAATGCCTGGTTGATCGGGTTGTCACGGTTGAGATAACGGGTCAGATGCTCACCGGCAGCGTCGTCGTAGACCACGAACAACACGTTGGGATTGCGCTGGGCGCGCCGAGCAAACTCCGACAAGGTCGGCACGTCGCTGTCCCACATGGCACGCGGCGCCACCGAGGCCAGCAGTTGCGCCATATCATTGGCGGAGTCTTGCAGATCTTTTTCCAGGGTCGCACGCAATTGCTTCTGCTCTTCCTGCAGTCGCGTGGAAAGTCCTGCGGTCAGGCGCTGACGGGTGCTGGAAGACAGGCTGTCCAGACTCGATGTGACTTCCTTGCCGGCTTGCGCCAGTTCACCGGAGAGTTTCTGGCTGTCGATACCCAGGCGATTGCCCAAATCAGCTTCCAATGCAGTGACCGTGCTCCTCGTCAGAGCGACAGCCACCAGCACTTGCACCAAAAGAGCGATACCTAGGGTAACGAACACCGGCCGCAACAGCCGGCTTTGTAACAGTGAGAGAACAGCAGACACTGGGAATCCCTCCACCACGGGTGCCATTAATTTGATAGCACCGCGAAAGAGAGAACCAAAGCAAGGGTCGTGCCGTTTGTCTGGCGCCAATAAAAAAGGGCTCCCGAAGGAGCCCTTTACTTTTTACATCAACAGCTTATTACGCGAACGGGTGACGCAGAACGATGGTCTCGTTGCGGTCCGGACCCGTCGAAATAATGTCAATAGGCGCGCCGATCAGCTCTTCAACGCGTTTGATGTAAGCACGGGCGTTGGCTGGCAGCTCTTCCAGGGTTTTGGCACCCACGGTCGATTCGGTCCAACCCGGCACTTCTTCGTACACAGGCTGCAGGCCTAGGTAGCTGTCAGCGTCAGTCGGAGCAACGTCCTTGCCTTCTGCATCTTTGTAGCCGACGCAGATGTTGATGGCTTCCAGACCGTCGAGTACGTCCAGCTTGGTCAGGCAAATGCCCGAAATGCTGTTCACATCGATTGCGCGACGCAGGATAACGGCGTCAAACCAACCACAACGACGAGCACGGCCAGTGGTCGCGCCAAACTCGTGACCTTGCTTGGCCAGGTGCGCACCGACTTCGTCGAACAGCTCAGTCGGGAACGGACCCGAACCCACGCGCGTGGTGTAAGCCTTGGTGATGCCCAGGATGTAGTCCAGGAACATAGGACCAACGCCCGAACCGGTAGCAACGCCACCGGCGGTGGTGTTGGAGCTGGTCACGTACGGATAGGTGCCGTGGTCGATGTCGAGCAACGAACCTTGGGCGCCTTCGAACATGATGTCTTTGCCAGCACGACGCAAGTCGTGCAGCTCGGCAGTCACGTCCAGCATCAGCGGCTTGAGCAGCTCAGCGTATTCCTTGCACTCGGCCAGGGTGGTTTCGAAGTCGATGGCGGGTTCTTTGTAATAACCGACCAACATGAAGTTGTGGTATTCCACCAGTTCACGCAGCTTGTCTTCAAAACGCGGCATGTTGAGCAGGTCGCCCACACGCAGGCCACGACGAGCCACTTTGTCTTCGTACGCAGGGCCGATGCCGCGACCGGTGGTGCCGATCTTCAGCTCGCCACGGGCCTTTTCACGGGCCTGGTCCAGCGCTACGTGGAAGGACAGGATCAGCGGGCAGGACGGGCTGATACGCAGGCGCTCGCGCACCGGTACGCCTTTCTCTTCCAGCTTGATGATCTCGCGCAGCAGGGCGTCAGGTGCAACCACCACGCCGTTACCGATCAGGCACTGCACGCCTTCGCGCAGTACGCCCGACGGAATCAGGTGCAAGACGGTTTTTTCGCCATCGATGACCAGGGTGTGGCCAGCGTTGTGGCCACCTTGATAGCGCACTACGGCGGCAGCATGTTCGGTCAGCAGATCAACGATCTTGCCTTTGCCCTCATCACCCCATTGGGTGCCCAGGACTACGACATTCTTACCCATAACACTTGTCCTCATTCGCGCAAACTTGGTGCCGGCGATGGCCGGCAGGAATACTCAAGAAGCCAGTGGCGATACTTGCCAAAGCCCGTTCTGCAGAATCAATTGCTGGTCGCAGTCCGCTTCACGGGCGGCGGCCAATGGCTGCCCAGGCAGGGCCTGGACGACACGCTGACCCTCACTGCGCAACTGGCAAACCTGCTGCCAGAGTGCTGCGTCCGTACTGTCGGGCATCCAGATGCCACCAGACGGCAGCTCGACCTCAGCACGCCCCAGGGTCACCAGGGTTTTCAAATCGGTAGAAAAGCCAGTCGCCGGACGTGCGCGACCGAAGTCGGCGCCGATATCGTCATAACGACCGCCTTGGGCGATGGCCTGGCCAACACCCGGCACAAACACTGCGAACACCACACCGGTGTGGTAGTGGTAGCCGCGCAACTCGCCCAGGTCAAAATACAGCGGCAACTGCGGGAACCGCGCCGACAACCGTTCGGCAATCGCCAGCACGTCATCCAGCGCCGCCAGCACTGGCGCCGGCGCATTGGCCAGGCGCTCGCGTGCAGCCACCAACACTTCACGGCCGCCGCACAGGTCAACCAGCGCGCGCAGCATGCCGGCGAGGTCAGCAGGCACACCCTCGGTAAGGGCGATCACTTCATCGATAGCCTTGCGTTGCAGGGCATCGAACAACTGCTGCTCAACTTCCCCCGACAAGCCGGCCGCACGGGCCAGGCCACGGTAGATACCGACGTGCCCCAGGTCCATGTGCACATCCGGCACGTCAGCCAGTTGCAGCATGGCCAACATCAAGCTGATCACTTCAACGTCGCTGCTCGGGCTGGCATCACCGTACAACTCGGCGCCCAGTTGAATCGGGCTACGGGACGACGACAAGGCGCGCGGCTGCGCGTGCAGCACGCTGCCGGCGTAGCACAGACGGCTTGGACCTTCGCGGCGCAGGGTATGCGCATCGATACGCGCCACTTGCGGCGTGATATCAGCGCGGAAGCCCATTTGTCGGCCCGATTGCGGGTCGATGACCTTGAAGGTGCGCAGATCCAGGTCCTGGCCCGCGCCGGTCAGCAGGGATTCCAGGTACTCGATATGGGGAGTTACGACAAACTCGTAACCCCAGCTCTGGAACAGATCCAACACCTGGCGACGCGCTACTTCAATGCGCGCAGCTTCTGGTGGCAGTACTTCTTCGATGCCATCTGGCAGCAGCCAGCGGTCTACCGTTGCCATTACGCCATTCCCCTATGATCCGGGCGGCCAGCCCTCGGCCGAGCCTTGAGTGAAGCAGAAAATACCCGGCTCCTGCATAAACAACGCGCAAGAACGACGTGACGAACGGCCTGCAAACGGCCTCGTCGGGCACTTTCCTCGAAAAACCTGTGGCGCCTGCGCAACCAGCAACAATCAAACATGCAGACGCAAAAAAGCCGGGAATTTCCCGGCTGCCGCATCATACACCCGTTTTCTGAAAGGATCACCCCGCCAGGCGTTTTAGCCGCCCGACGGAGTGCTTCCTACAGAGTCACAGGCTGATTACTTGGACTTTTCCAGGTAGCGGAAGAAGTCGCTGCTTGGGTCCAGCACCATGACGTCGGTTTTGTTCGCGAAACTTTCGCGGTAAGCGCGCAGGCTACGGTAGAACGCGTAGAACTCCTGGTCCTGGCCGTAAGCCTTGGCGTAGATCGACGCCGCTTGAGCATCACCATCACCACGGGCCTCTTCAGACTCGCGATAAGCTTCTGCCAGCAGTACACGGCGCTGACGGTCGGCATCCGCACGGATACCTTCAGCCAGCTCGTTACCCTTGGCGCGGTGCTCACGGGCTTCACGCTCACGCTCGGTGCTCATACGCTCGAACACGCTGCGGTTCACTTCCTTCGGCAGGTCGATCGCCTTGACCCGAACATCGATCACTTCGATGCCCAGCTCTTTCTCAGCCATTGCGTTCAACGAGCGCGTGATGTCAGCCATCAGCGCATCACGCTCACCGGATACCACCTCGTGCAGGGTGCGCTTACCAAACTGGTCACGCAGGCCCGACTCCAGACGGCGCGACAAACGCTCGTCGGCAATCTGCTTGAGGCCGGAAGTCGCGGTGTAGAAACGCTCGGCATCCTTGACGCGCCACTTGGCGTAGGCGTCAACCATCACGGCTTTCTTTTCCAGGGTCAGGAAGCGCTGTGTCGGTGCATCCAGGGTCATCAGGCGGCCGTCGAACTTGCGCACCTGGTTCACGTAGGGGACTTTCACATGCAGGCCCGGCTGGACATCCGCCTGGACCACACGACCGAATTGCAGCAACACCGCGCGCTCGGTCTGAGACACGATGTAGAAGCAGTTCCAGGCAGCGATGACCACGACGACGCCCACAATCAGGGCGGTCAGCGATTTATTGCTCATCAACGACTCTCCCTGGTACGTGTTTGCTGTTGCAGCAAGTCAGCGGCCGCACGGGCGCTCGCTTCGTTAGCAGCAGCGTTCGAACCGGTGGACGGCGCGCTGGTGCTGCTACGACCACCTTCGATCATCTTGTCCAGCGGCAGGTACAGCAGGTTGTTCTGCCCACCTTTGCTGCCGGTCACGAGAACCTTGCTGGTGTTGCTGAAGACTTCCTGCATGGTGTCCAGATACAGACGCTCACGCGTGACTTCCGGCGCCTTGCGGTACTCGGCGACCAGCTTGGTAAAGCGATCCGCTTCACCCTTGGCACGCGAAACCACTTCATCGCGGTAACCGTTTGCATCCTCAAGGATACGCTGGGCCTGACCACGCGCTTCCGGCACGACGCCGTTGGCATAGGTTTCGGCCTGGTTACGCGAACGCTGCTCGTCTTCACGGGCGCGGATCACGTCGTCAAAGGCTTCCTGTACTTCGCGCGGTGCAGCTGCGCTCTGTACGTTCACCTGGGTGACGGTGATACCGGTGCGATAGGTATCGAGGAACCGTTGCAGGCGCTCCTTGATTTCGCTGGCCATCAACTCACGACCTTCGGTCAGCACCTGGTCCATGGCGGTGGAACCCACCACGTGGCGCAGGGCGCTTTCGGTTGCGTGTTGCAGGCTGATTTCAGGCTGATCAACGTTCAGCACGAAGTCCTGCAGGTTGCTGATCTTGTACTGCACGGTCAGCGGCACTTCGACGATGTTCTCGTCTTCGGTCAGCATCTGGCCCTGCTTGGTGTAGGCACGCTCACGCGTGACGTTCTCCATGTACTTCTTGTCGATCGGCGGGAAATAGATGTTCAGGCCTGGCCCGACAGTCTCGTAGTACTTGCCGAAGCGCAGCACCACGGCTTGCTCCTGCTCGTCCACCACGTACACGGCGCTGTACAGCCAGACGGCAGCCAGCACGACAAGACCCAGGCCCAGCAGGCCATAGCCGCCGCCCTTGCTTGTGCGACCGCCTTCGTCACCACCGCGTTTTTTTCCACCACCGAACAACCCATTCAGGCTTTCCTGCAGCTTTCGGAAGGCCTCGTCGAGATCTGGTGGCCCCTTGCGGTCGCCATTATTGCGGCGCTTACCACCCCAAGGATCCTGATTATTCGAGTTGCCACCCGGCTCATTCCAAGCCATAGCGCTCTCCATCTGATAAAGCAAAGACGCACCCACGGCGCGCCGACCAATGCTACAGAATGCCTGCTACTGCGGCACAACCGCTTTAGGAGGCTTTTATTGCAAAGTGTGTTGTTCGATGAACTCGGCCGGTACCACACCTTCACGACTGACCAGCCGATTCAGCTCCGAACGCGGCAATCGAACGGCCAGCAAGCTGACACCTTCTTCGTCGTATTCTTCTTTCTGTACCGCGCCCAACTCAAAAAACTGTGCACGCAGTCGAGCAAAACGCTGAGGCAAGCGCAAGGTGCCGACAAACAAATCGCTGCCCAGCAACTCGGCAATGGCCTGTTCAAGCAAATCCAAGCCAGTACCATCGCGCGCCGACAGCCATACCCGCTGGGGCTTGCCGTTCTCATCGCGCTGGATTTGTGGCTCAACGCCTTCAAGCAAATCGAGTTTGTTATAGACCTCGAGGATCGGCAAGTCTTGTGCACCAATCTCGCCCAGCACCAGCATCACCTGCTCGATCTGCAACATGCGATCCGGTTCGGCCGCATCGATCACGTGCAGCAGCAGGTCGGAGTTGCTCGACTCTTCGAGCGTAGACCGAAACGCCTCGACCAGCTTGTGGGGCAAGTGACGAATGAAACCCACGGTGTCGGCCAGGACAATCGGCCCCAGGTCGTCCAGTTCCAGACGGCGCAAGGTCGGATCAAGCGTGGCGAAGAGTTGGTCGGCCGCGTACACGTCCGATTTCGTCACTTTATTGAACAGTGTGGATTTGCCGGCGTTGGTATAGCCCACCAGGGACACGGTAGGGATATCCGCACGCATCCGGCCGCGTCGCGACTGCTCGCGCTGGCTGCGTACCTTTTCCAGGCGACCCTTGATCTGGCGCAGGCGAACCCGCAGCAGACGGCGGTCGGTTTCCAGTTGGGTTTCACCCGGGCCACGCATGCCGATACCGCCACCTTGACGCTCAAGGTGAGTCCAGCCACGAACCAGGCGGGTGCTCATGTGGTCAAGCTGGGCCAGTTCGACCTGGAGCTTGCCTTCATGAGTACGGGCGCGTTGGGCGAAAATATCGAGAATCAGACCGGTGCGGTCGATCACGCGACACTCGAAAACACGTTCGAGGTTACGTTCCTGACTGGGCGTGAGGGTGTGATTGAAGATCACCAGATCGGCTTCTTCAGCATGCACCAGATCGCGTAATTCCTCGACCTTGCCGCTGCCGATCAGGTATTTGGCGGTTGGCCGATGACGCGGTACGTTAAAAAACGCAACGGTCTCGGCGCCGGCCGAATTTGCCAACTCCTGAAACTCCTGCGGATCTTCGCGCGCCTCAGGGTCCTGTCCATCCAAGTGAACGAGGATTACTCGCTCACCACCACCGTGGCGCTCAAAGAACAAAGGAGACTCCTATCAGGCGTTACCTGGCTCAGCGTCACCCTGTTCGTCACCCGCTGCGCTAGGCAGACGGATAGGACGCACTGGAACGACTGTCGAGATAGCGTGTTTGTAAACCATCTGGCTGACGGTGTTTTTCAGCAGGATCACGAACTGGTCGAACGACTCGATCGTGCCTTGCAACTTGATACCGTTGACCAGGTAGATGGAAACCCCAACTTTCTCTTTACGTAAAGTATTCAAGTAAGGGTCTTGTAGCGAATGCCCTTTTGACATGTGCCGCACTCCTTTAAGGATCAATAATAAAATTCGGAAAATAGATAGCTTATGGCCGTCACACCCCCAAGGATAGACGGCAATTGCAAGGACTCAGCTCAATATGGAGACCGTTCCCAAGTATTTCAAGGCGCGTGACAGATTGTCGCTGTCCAGGCTGTCCAACCAGTGCAAATCGCTCCAGCTGCGCAGCCAGGTGAACTGGCGCTTCGCCAATTGGCGCGTGGCAATGATGCCGCGCTCCTGCATTTCGGCTGACGTCAGCTTGCCATCCAGATGATCCCAGACTTGGCGATAGCCAACAGCACGTATCGAAGGCAACCCAGCATGCAGATCACCTCTTGAACGCAGTGCTACGACCTCGTCCACAAACCCCTGTTCCAACATAATTGTGAATCTTTGTGCAATTCGCTCATGCAGCACCTGGCGATTTGCCGGAGCAATGGCCAGATTCGCCACAGTATAGGGCAATTGTGACTGTCCAGATGCGCCTGCTTGAGCACTTTGCGCAGTTTGTTTCAGCCTATGTTCAGTCATGGTCTGGCCGCTCACGCGCCAGACTTCCAGGGCCCGGGTGAGGCGCTGGGGGTCGTTGGGATGAATGCGCGCGGCGGACACCGGATCAATAGCCGCCAACTGGTCATGCAGGGCTTGCCAGCCAAGGCGTGCAGCTTCTTCCTCAAGCTCGGCACGCACCTGGGCGTCGGCCGGCGGCATATCCGCCAGGCCTTCCTGCAAAGCCTTGTAATAGAGCATCGTACCGCCCACCAGCAGCGGAATATTGCCCCGCGCGGTGATTTCGGCCATGGCGGCCAGGGCATCGGTACGGAAATCCGCTGCGGAATAGCTCTCGGACGGGTCGATGATATCGATCAGCCTATGCGGATGCTCGGCCAACAGCGCTTTGGATGGTTTGGCAGTGCCAATGTCCATGTCCCGGTAAACCAGTGCAGAGTCGACACTGATCAGCTCGCACGGCAACACCTTGGTCAGCTCGATAGCCAGGTCGGTCTTGCCGGCGGCCGTGGGGCCCATCAGGAAGATGGCGGGGGGCAAGGCACTCATCACCGGCCGCGCAAGAACAGTTTGTCCAAATCGTCCAGGCCCATCTGGGTCCAGGTCGGTCGGCCATGGTTGCATTGCCCGCTGCGCTCGGTGTTTTCCATGTCGCGCAGCAGGCCGTTCATTTCCGGCAAGGCCAGGCGGCGGTTGGCGCGGATCGCACCATGACAGGCCATGGTACCGAGCAGTTCGTTGATATGCGCCTGGATGCGGTCGCTGGTGCCATATTCCATCAGATCGGCCAGTACGTCGGCGACCAAACGGTTGGCCTCAGCCTGCTTGAGCAGTGCGGGAATCTGGCGGATAGCCAACGTTTCAGGGCCCAGGCGTTGCAGTTCGAAGCCCAGTTTCTGGAACACGCTGTGGTGTTCTTCGGCGCAGTCGGCCTCGCGCTGGCTGACCGCCAGGGATTCGGGCACCAACAGGGGTTGGCCGCTGAGACCTTCACTGGCCATGGCGATCTTCAGGCGCTCGTACATGATCCGCTCATGGGCGGCGTGCATGTCCACCAGCACCAGGCCGTGGGCGTTTTCCGCCAAAATGTAGATGCCCTTGAGCTGGGCCAGCGCATAGCCGAGCGGCGGAATATCACCACCGCCCTCCGGCAACGCGACAGCGCCCGGCTCGGCACCCGGCAGCGGCGCGAAGAACTCACGATAGGCCGCCTGGGCCTCAGCTACCGGCACCGTCGACTGCGGACGCGGCGTGTATTGATACTGATAACCTGCGCCTGCCCCGGAACCCGGCGCGGTATAAGCCGGTTGTGGCTGTGGCGACTGCAGCAGGTTGGCCGCCAGGCTCATTTCGCCCTGAGGACCGAACTCGCCGGCTTCCGGACCACTCGGGCGCACAACGGCCGTCACGATTGGCGCAGACAGCTGATCATCCGGGCGCACATCGCCCAGGGCGCGGTGCAAGGTGCCATACAGGAAGTCATGCACCATGCGCCCGTCGCGAAAGCGCACTTCGTGTTTGGTCGGGTGCACGTTGACGTCGACCACCGACGGATCGACCTCAAAGAACAGTACAAACGTCGGATGGCGACCGTTGAACAATACGTCGCGATAAGCCTGGCGCACCGCGTGGGCCACCAGTTTGTCGCGCACCGCACGGCCATTCACAAAGAAATACTGCAAGTCCGCCTGGCTACGGGAGAACGTCGGCAAGCCTACCCAGCCCCACAGCCGCAAGCCGTTGCGTTCGATTTCAATCGGCAGCGCCTGCTCCAGGAAGCCCGCGCCGCAGATTGCCGACACACGCCGAGCACGGGCGGCATCGTCATGGGCTTCGTGCAGGCTGAGGATAGTCTTGCCGTTGTGGCGCAAATGGAACGCCACGTCGAAGCGCGCCAGTGCCAGGCGCTTGATGACTTCTTGCAGGTGATCGAATTCGGTTTTTTCGGCCTTGAGGAATTTGCGTCGCGCCGGGGTGTTGAAGAACAGGTCGCGCACCTCAACCGACGTACCCACCGGGTGCGCCGCTGGCTGGACCCGAGGCGCCATGTCGCGGCCTTCGGTTTCCACCTGCCACGCCTGCTCGGCGTCGCGGGTGCGGGAAGTCAGGGTCAGGCGCGCCACAGAGCTGATGGACGCCAATGCTTCACCGCGAAAGCCCAGACTCATGACCCGTTCAAGGTCTTCCAGGTCGCGAATCTTGCTGGTCGCGTGACGGGCCAAGGCCAGCGGCAGGTCATCCGAAGAGATGCCACTGCCGTCGTCGCGCACCCGCAGCAGCTTGACGCCGCCTTGCTCCACGTCGACATCAATGCGTTTGGCACCCGAGTCGATACTGTTTTCCAGCAGTTCCTTGATCACCGATGCCGGGCGCTCAACGACCTCGCCCGCCGCAATCTGGTTGGCAAGGCGCGGGCTGAGCAGTTCGATGCGTGAACCGCTGTTCAGAACTGATTCGCTCATTACTGCGCCGCCAATTCAGTGCCAGGAATGGTCAATACCTGACCGACTTTCAACTCATCGGTTTTCAGGTTATTGGCGCTGCGCAAGGTCGCGGCCGAGACCTGGAAACGCACGGCGAGCATGGCCAGGGTGTCACCGGGCTGCACGCGATGGTCGCGCGGGCCCTGGGCGATTTTCCCGGAGTCACGCAGCCAGGCGATGTAGGTGCCCGGTGGCGGGTTCTGCTGGAAGAACTGACGAATACCCGCACTGATCGAGCGGGCCAGGGCCTGCTGGTGGCCGGCACTGGCCAACTTCGAGGCTTCGTTGGAGTTGGAGATAAACCCGGTTTCCACCAGGATCGATGGAATGTCCGGCGACTTCAACACCATGAAACCCGCCTGTTCCACGCGCTGTTTGTGCAGCGAGGTCACGCGGCCAATGTTGCTCAGAACCTTCTGGCCGACGTTCAAGCTGGACGTCAGCGAAGCGGTCATCGACAGGTCGAGCAGTACGCCGGCGAGCATTTTGTCCTTGTCATCGAGGGACACGTTGCCGGCGCCGCCGATCAAGTCGGAACGGTTTTCACTGTCGGCCAGCCAACGTGCAGTTTCGGATGTAGCACCGCGGTCCGACAGGGCAAACACCGAAGCGCCAAAGGCGGCGGCCGAAGGTGCGGCGTCGGCATGGATCGACACAAACAGGTCAGCGCCCTTCTTGCGGGCGATTTCGGTACGGCCGCGCAACGGAATGAAGTAGTCGCCGGTACGGGTCAGCTCAGCGCGATAGCCTTTCATGCCATTGACCTGACGCTGCAGTTCACGGGCGATGGCCAGTACCACGTCTTTTTCGTGCTGCCCGCGCGAGCCGGAGGCACCCGGGTCTTCACCGCCGTGGCCGGCGTCGATCACCACGATAATGTCGCGCTTGCCCGCAGGCGCTGGCGGCGGCGGTGGCAGCTTGACCTGTGGTTGCGACGGGTTGACGGGCACTGCCGGCACGGTCGCAACACTTGGGGTTGGCGCAGGCGGCGGTGCGGCATCGGCGGCGTTGTCGAACAGGTCGACCACCAGCCGATTGCCGTATTGGGCGTTCGGCGCCAGCACAAAACTTTTCGGGGTCACGGCCTTTTTCAGGTCGATGACCACACGCAGATCGGTCGGCGTGCGCTGAGCCGAGCGCATCGACGTGATCGGCGTATTGGCAGTGGAGACTTTCAGCGGCGCGGCCAGGGTCGCGCCATTGATGTCGATCACCAGGCGATCGGGCGCCGTCAGGGTAAAGACGCTGTGCTGGACCGGGCCAGACAGGTCGAACACCAGTCGCGTGTTATCCGGCGCTCGCCATAGGCGAACACTTTTCACCTGTGAAGCAGCCAGAGCATTGAAAGTCATTGCCGCAAGCAACACCCCTACGACAGCAACCATCGCGCGAAAGCGCATACCTAACCCCACCAATTTTATTTGAATTCCAATGCCAGAGCAGCGCACCACGACTCACCGCGCGCACTCTGGGGCAACAACTTCAGCTGACGTCCGTGATCATGCGGCGTAATGGTAATGGTCAGGTCCGGCTTTGGCAAAAAGCCTGTGCCTTTATCTGGCCACTCGATCAAGCACAACACATCTTCGTCAAAGTAATCACGGATGCCCATGTACTCCAGTTCTTCGGGATCTACCAGGCGATACAGATCGAAGTGGAAAGCGCGAACATCACCGATCTCGTAAGGTTCGACCAAGGTAAATGTAGGGCTTTTTACCGCCCCGGCGTGACCCAACCCACGAATAATCCCGCGGGACAGCGTGGTTTTCCCGGCCCCCAAATCGCCCTCGAGAAAGATCAACCCGGCACCGGCCGTAACCTGAGCAATGCGATTGCCGAACGCGACCATGGCGTCTTCATCCGCCAGGAAAAGGGTTACTTCAGACACGGCGACTGCTCCTCCAGCAATTGACGAATGGCAGGTATCAGGTCGCTGGCAGCCAAGCCGCGCCCAAAGGTGCCCTGACGATCCCCCGCCGTGGCGTGCAGCCACACGGCCAGGCAGCTGGCTTCATAAGCGGGCATGCCTTGGGCAAGTAATGCGCCCACCAAGCCACTCAGGACGTCACCCAAACCGGCGGTGGCCATCGCCGGGTGGCCTTGGTCACATCGCGAAACACGTCCGTCCGGGCTAGCAATCAAACTGCCAGCACCCTTGAGAATAGTCACTGCATTGAATTTCTGGCTCAACGCGCGCGCCACCTTAAGGCGATCGGCCTGAACCTCGACTGTCGTGATGCCCATCAAACGCGCCGCCTCGCCAGGGTGCGGCGTAATCACGCTGTTAGCGGGAAGGCTTACGCCGCCCGTGGCCAACTGATTCAACGCATCTGCGTCCCAGACTTGCGGCTGCGAGGCATTGGCGGCGACGGACAACAGGCTTTTACCCCAGGACGCAGCGCCCAGGCCCGGGCCGATGACAATGACTGAGATCTTTTCGAGCAGCCCCATCAACTGGTTGGCCGAACTCACGCCGACGGTCATGACTTCCGGCAAGCGCGCCAGTGCGGCCGGCACGTGTTCAGGCCGGGTCGCCAGGGACACCATGCCCGCGCCACTGCGCAAGGCGCTTTCGGCACTCAACAGTGCCGCGCCGCCAAAGCCTAGGTCGCCGCCAATGACCAACAGGTGGCCGAATTGGCCTTTATGGGCGTCCGGGGCGCGCGCAGCGAGTTGCGGCAAATGGCCGTGCAACAGGGGCTGTACGTCGGTTATTGCGTGTTTTGTCTGCGGCATGCGTCTTCAAGCTCCGATGTCTGGCAGAATTATACCTATCTAACCTGCGGTTTCCCTTGTCTCATGCCTGCCATCACCACCGATCTGCCCGCCCTCGCCCAATCGATCAAAGACTGGGGCCGTGAACTGGGCTTTCAACAAGTCGGCATCAGCGGCCTGGACCTGGCCGAGCATGAGCAGCACCTGCAACGCTGGCTCGACGCGGGCTACCACGGCGAGATGGAATACATGGGCGCCCATGGCAGCAAACGCTCCCATCCCGATGAACTGGTGCCGGGCACTCTGCGCGTGGTGTCGCTGCGCATGGATTATCTGCCAGGCGACACCCAAATGGCGCAACTGCTGGCAAAGCCAGAGAAAGCCTACATCTCCCGTTACGCCCTGGGCCGGGATTATCACAAGCTGATCCGCAAACGCGTGCAGCAACTGGCTGACCGCATTCAGGCGCAGATCGGCCCGTTCGGCTTTCGCGCCTTTGTCGACAGCGCGCCGGTGCTGGAAAAAGCCATCGCCGAACAGGCAGGCCTGGGCTGGATCGGCAAAAACACCCTGGTACTCAATCGCAAGGCCGGCAGTTATTTCTTCCTGAGCGAACTGTTTGTCGATTTGCCCCTGCCGGTTGACGCCCCTCACACCACCGAACATTGCGGCCGCTGCACGGCCTGCCTGGACATCTGCCCCACCAACGCCTTCGTCGGCCCCTATGTACTGGATGCACGACGCTGCATTTCCTACCTGACCATCGAGCTCAAGAGCGCAATCCCGGAAGACCTGCGCCCCCTGATCGGCAATCGCGTGTTCGGCTGTGATGACTGTCAGATCGTTTGCCCGTGGAATCGTTTCGCCCGCGCTACCGACGAAGGTGATTTCAAGCCACGGCATAATCTGGATAACGCAGAGCTGGCTGAACTGTTTATGTGGGACGAGGATAAATTCCTCAGCAGCACGGAAGGCTCACCGCTACGCCGCGCCGGTTATGAGCGCTGGCTGCGCAACCTGGCTGTGGGCCTGGGTAATGCGCCGTCGAGCATTCCGGTGCTGGAAGCCTTGAAGGCGCGCCGCGATTACCCCTCGGACCTGGTGCGCGAACACGTGGAGTGGGCGCTGAACCAGCACGCTAAGCGCTAATGCACGTCGTCGTTGTAGACGAATTTGGGCATTTCCCAGTGAAAACGGATCGCCAGCAGGCGCAGTAGAAAGCCGCTGAACAAGGTGAGCAAAATTGCCTGCTCGCTGGGCAGTTCCAGGTACAGGCACAGCATGTAGAACCAGGCGGCGAGGAACGACACGCTGGCATACAGCTCACGACGGAAGATCAGTGGGATGTCGTTGCAGAAGATATCCCGCAGGATGCCGCCGAAAACCCCGGTGATGACGCCGCTGACCGAGGCCACCAGCATGCCGTGGCCCATTTCCAGCGCCGTCATGCAGCCAATCAAGGTGAAGGCCACCAGCCCCACCGCATCCAGCGCCAGGAACAGCGAACGCAGGTGACGCATCAGCGGCGCAATAAAGATCGTCACCAGCGCGGCGATCGAGGTCAGCACCAGATATTCCGGGTGCTTGACCCAGGTCAGCGGGTAATGCCCCAACAACACATCACGCACCGAACCGCCGCCCAGCGCCGTGACGCAGGCGATCAGCACCACACCAAACCAGTCCATGCCGCGCCGACCGGCGGACAGGGCACCGGTCATGGCTTCGGCGGTGATGGCGATGAGGTAGAGCATCAACAGCATGATGGCGATCCTTGCAAAGAGGCCGGCAGTCTAATCATTTGCTGGTGGCACCAAAAGAGGGCGCCAGGCGAAAGACCGCGCTGCACCCTATCGCAGCCAAGCCAGCTCCCACACCCAGACATTGCGAATCCATTCAAATGTGGGAGCTGGCTTGCCTGCGATGGCGTCAGTTCTGACGCCCCAATCATCAAGCCTTGATGAAATGCTTGCGATAATGCTGCAGCTCGGCGATCGATTCGCGGATATCGTCCAGTGCCAAGTGAGTGCTGCCTTTATGGAAGCTGTCCTTAACTTCCGGCGCCCAGCGTGCGGCCAGCTCTTTCAAGGTGGACACATCCAGGTTGCGATAGTGGAAGTAGCTTTCCAGCCCCTTCATGTGCGTATAAAGGAAGCGGCGGTCCTGGCAGATGCTGTTGCCGCAGATCGGCGACTTGCCCTTGGGCACCCATTTTTCCAGGAAGGCGATGGTTTCGGCTTCAGCTTCAGCCATGCTGATACGGCTGTCGCGCACGCGCTGGGTCAGCCCGGAGTTGCCGTGGGTGCGGGTGTTCCACTCGTCCATGGTGGCGAGTACGGCGTCGCTGTGGTGGATGGCGATCACCGGACCTTCAGCCAAGGTGTTGAGGTTGCTGTCGGTGACAATGGTCGCCATCTCGATGATGACGTCGGTGTCGGGGTTCAGACCGGTCATTTCCAGATCGATCCAAATCAGGTTCTGTGGGTTTTGCATGGCTTGATTCTCTTGGCACCTTAGCGTAGCTGCGCAGTTTAGCAGGCGGGGCCGTGCTAGACTCGCGACCGTTTTACCCAACCTTTGCATTATCGACACGGAACACCAATGGCCAAACGCCAGCTCAATCGTCGCCAAAACTGGCGCATCGAAAAGATTCAAGGTGAACGCGCCGCCCGCGCCGCCAAACGTGAATCCTCCGCCGTAGAAGCGCTCGAGGGCGGCGACCTGGGCCCCGAACAAACGGGCCTGGTGATCGCACACTTTGGTGTGCAGGTCGAAGTCGAGGCGCTGGAAGGCGAACTCGCGGGTTCTGTTTCCCGTTGCCACTTGCGCGCCAACCTGCCTGCGCTGGTGACCGGCGACAAGGTCGTGTGGCGTGCCGGCAACCAAGGCATCGGCGTAATCGTCGCCCAGTTGCCACGCACCACCGAACTGCGTCGGCCTGACAGCCGCGGGCAGCTCAAGCCGGTGGCCGCCAACGTCGACATGATCGTGATCGTGTTCGCGCCGCTGCCCGAGCCACATGCCAACCTGATCGACCGCTATTTGGTTGCAGCCGAGCATGCCGGCATTCGCCCGTTGTTGCTGCTGAACAAATTCGACCTGATCGACGAGCAGAACGCCCCGGCGCTCAATGCGTTGCTGGCGGTCTATCGCACCCTGGGTTACCCGGTGCTGGAAGTCTCGGCGCATCACGGCAACGGCATGGAACAGCTGCAACAGCAGTTGGACGGGCGCATCAGTGTGTTTGTCGGCCAGTCGGGCGTGGGCAAATCGTCGCTGGTCAACAGCCTGCTGCCGGAAGTCGACACCCGTGTCGGCCCGCTGTCGGAGCTGTCCGGCCAGGGTACCCACACCACCACCACCGCACGATTGTTCCATTTCCCCGGCGGCGGTGAACTGATCGACTCCCCAGGCATTCGTGAATTCGGCCTCGGCCACGTCAGCCGCAGCGATGTGGAAGCGGGCTTCATCGAATTCAACGACCTGATCGGCACCTGCCGCTTCCGCGACTGCAAACACGACCGCGAGCCGGGCTGTGCACTGCTCAAGGCCCTGGAAGATGGCCGCGTACAGCAGCAGCGCATGAACAGCTATCGTTCGATTATTGCGAGCTTGCCCGAGAGCAGTTACTAAACTGCTGAGACAAAAAGGCCGCGATCATCGCGGCCTTTTTGCATGCGGCTTACGAGCCGGGCGCCGGTGCAGGCGCCGTAGGATCTTTCACCCCGCCATCATCAAACAGGTTCAGCTTCTGCCGCAGCTCATGGGCAGGCAACGGCTCCTGACCTGGTGGAATGGCGTTCGGATCAGCCGGCACTTCGCCTGGCGCACCGGCACCTTGGGTCGGTGCCGATGGGGCCGCGCCTTGATCGCCTTCGATCGCACGCTGGGCTTTTTTGGTCAGCACCACGATATCGATCCGACGGTTGATCGGGTTGAACGGGTCCTTGGGATCGAACAGCTGCGAGGAGGCAAAACCCACCACGCGCGCCACTTGCGGGTCCGGATAGCTGCCCGCCACCAGCGCACGCCGGGCAGCGTTGGCACGGTTGGCCGAAAGCTCCCAGTTGCCGAAGTCGCCCTGGCCTGCATACGGCTTGGCGTCGGTGTGGCCACTGATGCTGATCTTGTTCGGCACCGCTTTGATCGTGTCGGCCATGGCCAGCAGGATGTCTTCAAAGTACGGTTTCAAACGCGCACTGCCGGAGTCGAACATCGGCCGGTTGGCGGCGTCGGTGATCTGGATGCGCAAGCCTTCCGGCGTGATCTCGAAGGAAATCTGATCCTTGAATTTCAACAGCTGCGGGTTTTCTTCAACCTTGGTCTGCAGTTCCTGCAGCAACAACTCGAGGCGCTCTTTCTCGACCTGCTCGGCCATGCTCTCGACAGTGTCGCGCTCGATCGGGATGTTTTCCTGCGGCGATTCGGTCTTGACCTCGGGGTTGATGGTGCGCTCAGGCGCCAGCTGCGGCGAGCCGCCCAGGTCAATCACAAAGGGCGTACCACTCTCCGAAAAGCCTATCGGGTCTTTGAAGTAACCGGCGATGGCGATTTTTTGTTCCGGCGTAGCGGTCGACATCAGCCACAGCACCAGAAAGAACGCCATCATCGCCGTCGCGAAGTCGGCGAAGGCGATTTTCCATGCGCCACCATGGTGCCCCGCAGCGAAGCGCTTGACGCGCTTGATGATTATCGGCTGGTTGTTTTCCATGGTTTAGCGACCGCGAACCGCTTGTTCCAGCTCGGAAAAACTTGGGCGATGTTTCGGGTACAGCACCTTGCGCCCGAACTCCACCGCCAGCGATGGCGGCATACCGGACGCCGAAGCCACCAGGCACGCCTTGATCGCTTCGTAGAGGTTGACCTCTTCCTTGGCATCGTGGGCCAGGCAGGTAGCGAGCGGGCCAAAGAAACCATACGCCGCCAGAATACCGAAGAAGGTACCGACGAGGGCCGCACCCACGTGCATGCCAATGGCCTTCTGGTCGCCTTCGCCCAGGGACGCCATGGTCACCACAATACCGAGTACCGCCGCGACAATACCAAACCCGGGCATGGCGTCAGCAACGCCGGTCACGGCGTGCGAAGGGTGTTCCAACTCTTCTTTAAGGCTGAACAGCTCCATGTCGAACAAGCCTTCCAGCTCGTGAGGCGCCATGTTGCCGGAGGACATGATGCGCAGGTAATCACAGATGTAGGCGGTCATGCGCTCATCTTTGAGCACGGCCGGGTACTTGGCGAAAATCGGGCTGGCGGCGGCGTCTTCGATATCGCCTTCGATGGCCATCATGCCTTCGCGGCGGCTCTTGTTGAGGATCTCGAATATCAGACCCAGCACTTCCAGGTAGAAGGTGTGAGAGAAACGCGAGCTGAACATGCCCAGCGACTTCTTGATCACATGCATGGTCATGTAGCCGGGGTTGGCCTGCAAGAATGCACCCAAGGCCGCACCGCCGATAATCATCACTTCGAAGGGCTGGATCAGCGCAGCAATTTTACCGTGGGACAGGACGTACCCACCGAGCACGCTTGCGATGACGACGATGATGCCGATAATTTTAGCCATAGGGGATTGGTACTTGCGCCGTCGGGTTCATGGACATATTGAGTGCAGCCGAAAACTCTTGTTCTACTTATCGGCAAAACTGCGCCAGACTATAGCCCGTTAAGGCGAAAAGCCAATTCGGCCCGTTCCGGGCGTGTTGAACGCAAGTGATGATCGCGCCCCAATCATGGCAAATGAAACGACAGTACCCACTGCAAAACCCACCACACTCGCCGCTTGGATAAAGCGTCTGGACGACGTGCCGCTGCCCGTGCCTCAGGCCAGTCACGAACGCGTGTGCAAAGCCATTCGCGACAGCCGCAGCTCATTGCGAGACATTGCCGAGCTGATGCAAAACAGCCCGGCGCTGGTGCTCAGCGTGATGCGCGAGGCCAACAGCCATACGCACAACAGCCTGGCGGAACCGGCGGAAAACCTCGAAGTGGCGCTTAACCGTCTCGGTTTGAAACGCGCCGAAGAACTGCTGGCGCGACTGCCCTCGGTTCCAGCCAATGAAATCCCCTTGGCCCTGCGCCAACTGCTGCTGGTGAGCCAACACGCGTCCCAGCAAGCCAGCGGTTTGTTCGCCAGCCGCCTGGCGCGTTTGTGGCAAGACATCCACTGGGGCAGCCTGCTGTTTCTGTCCCCGCTGTGGCCATTGGCCGTCGCGTATCCCAAGCTCCTGGAAGAATGGGAACTGCGGGTTATCCATAAAGGCCAGTCGGCTTACAAGGTCGAGCGGGAGCTGTTCGGTGTGCGCCTGCTGGACTTGTGCCTCGGTTTGACCGAAGCCTGGCACCTGCCGATCTGGGTCTCCCAGGGCTATAACCTGCTGCTGACCGAGCAGCGCTTGCTGGTCAAGGCGCTGCACATCGCCCGTGAAGATGACGCGCTGCGCCAGCAGCAATTACTGGATGCCGAACCCAACCTGCGCCGCTGGCTCAACCAGCCGGCGAACACCGTGCTGCTGGCCAACGGCCTGGCGATGTCGGCCCAGGAATCGTGGACCTGCCCGCACACCGAGCGCTGGCAATACCTCACCGCGCTGTACTTGCAGGAGCCGTTGAGTGACGTGCAGCAGCAGGTTCACCAGCAAGCGGTGGCCAGCGCCCGCACCACCCTGATGCCCGATCTTTGGCACCCGGCGCTGTCGCTGATCTGGCCGTGGCATGTACAGAAAATTCATCGCGGCTTGTTGCCTGCACCGCCGCCCACCGCCGAAGCATTGGCCGTGTGGCGCAAGCGCTGTACCGAATTGCTGGTCGAGCCGAGCCGCTTTGCCAACGCCATGCACCTGACTACGTGCGCCAAAGAAGCCCTGGTCGCCAGCGGCATGCAACGGGTGTTGCTGTTTATGGCGGACCGCGCTCTGAGCACCTTGCGCGTGCATCAAGCCGACGGTTTGCCCAGGGACGCCGCGAACTTGAGCCTGGATGTGGTCAACAGCACGCTGCTGCAGCGCCTGCTGGAAAAGCCCGCCCAGGTGCGCCTCACGCCGGACAATCACGCGCAGTTTTCCGCGCTGTTACCGCCGGTCCTGCGTCGCCTGTTTACCGGCGAACACCTGCTGTTGCGCTCCCTGAGCTGTAACGGTCGCGTGGTGATGCTGATGGTCGCCGACCAGGGCGGCGGCCCCTTCTCGGAAACCACCGTGCAGGCATTCGGCAAAACCGCCCAATGCATCGAGAAAGCGCTGCACAGCTTTACCAACCGCAGCGCCTGATGCTTGCGCTACAATCGCCCTCCTTTATCGCCAACATTTGTGCCCAGGAGACCTCACATGCCTGACTTCTCTGGCTTGCCGCTGGTGATCGAATCCAGCGACCTGCTCGGTCAACTGGATGCCGAACACCTGATTCTGGTGGACCTCACCAGTGCCGCCCGCTACGCCGAAGGGCATATCCCCGGCGCGCATTTCGTTGACCCCAAGCGCACC
This sequence comes from Pseudomonas sp. UBT, assembly GCF_050915955.1. Lineage (NCBI taxonomy): Bacteria > Pseudomonadati > Pseudomonadota > Gammaproteobacteria > Pseudomonadales > Pseudomonadaceae > Pseudomonas > Pseudomonas sp. UBT. The sequence continues at coordinate 1,285,761 of NZ_CP168079.1, forward strand.
CAACTGGGCCAACCGCCCGCGCCGGGTTTGCTGCCGAACAAGGCCGACCTGGAAAAACTGTTCGGCGAACTGGGGCACACCCCGGATGCCACCTACGTGGTCTACGACGACGAAGGCGGCGGCTGGGCCGGGCGTTTTATCTGGCTGCTCGACGTGATCGGACACCAGAAATACCACTACCTGGACGGCGGCCTGCTGGCGTGGCTGGACGGCCAACACCCGGTATCCACCGAGGTACCGGCCCCTGTCGGTGGCCCGGTCAGCCTGACCTTGCACGACGGCCCCACGGCCACGCGCGAATACCTGCAAAGCCGCCTCGGCGCAGCCGACCTGGGTATCTGGGACGCACGCGGCCCGCTGGAGTATTCCGGTGAAAAGGTCCTCGCCGCCAAAGGGGGTCACATCCCCGGCGCGGTGAACTTCGAATGGACCGCCGGCATGGACAAGGCGCGCAACCTGCGTATCCGCCGCGACATGCCGCAAATCCTCGAAGACCTCGGCCTGACCAAAGACAAAGAAATCATCACCCACTGCCAGACTCACCACCGCTCTGGCTTCACCTACCTGGTGGCCAAGGCGCTCGGTTATCCGCGAGTCAAAGGTTATGCCGGTTCCTGGGGCGAATGGGGCAACCACCCCGACACCCCCGTTGAGATTTAAGGTTTAAGGACACTTAATGAAAAAGCAGTTGTTTATCCTCAGCCAATACTTGCTGCCGCACCACTTGCTGTCGCGCTTGGCCGGCTGCGTTGCCGAGTGCCGCGTGCGCTGGTTCAAGAACGCCTTCACCAGCTGGTTCGCCAAGCGCTACCAAGTGGACATGTCCCAGGCGCTGGTTGAAGACCTGACCGCCTACGAGCATTTCAACGCTTTCTTCACCCGTGCATTGAAAGACGGCGCCCGCCCGCTGGACCAAACCCCAGGTGCGGTACTGAGCCCGGCCGACGGTGCCGTCAGCCAGCTTGGCCCGATTGAACACGGCCGCGTATTCCAGGCCAAGGGCCACAGCTTCAGCGTGCTGGAACTGCTGGGCGGCGACGCGGCACTCGCCGCGCCGTTTATGGGCGGTGATTTCGCCACCATCTACCTGTCGCCGAAGGACTACCACCGCGTGCACATGCCGCTGGCCGGCACCCTGCGCGAGATGGTCTACGTGCCTGGGCGGATTTTCTCGGTAAACCAGACCACCGCCGAAAACGTGCCTGAGCTGTTTGCACGTAACGAGCGTGTTGTCTGCCTGTTCGACACCGAACGCGGCCCAATGGCGGTGGTGTTGGTCGGTGCAATGATCGTTGCATCGATTGAAACGGTATGGGCCGGGTTGGTTACGCCGCCGAAGCGCGAGCTGAAAACCTTCCGCTACGACGAAGCCGCCCGCGCGCCGATTCACTTGGAAAAAGGGGCGGAACTGGGTCGCTTCAAGCTAGGTTCGACCGCGATCGTGCTGTTCGGGCCCGATCAGGTGAAGTGGGCAGAAGAGCTGGTGGCGGGTACGCCTGTGCAGATGGGCCAGGGCATCGCACTGCCGAAGGCCTGATTCAAAGCCGATTGAAGATCAAAATGTGGGAGCGGGCTTGCTCGCGAATGCGGTGTGACAGTCAATAGAGATACCGACTGATCTACCGCATTCGCGAGCAAGCCCGCTCCCACTTTGACCAGGGTGCTTCAGTTATTTCGGCTTACAGCTGACCGTCGCGGTCACGCAGGCCCAGCAGGTACAGCACGCCATCCAGCCCCAAGGTCGAAATCGCCTGCTTGGCCGATTGCTTGACCAGCGGCTTGGCGCGAAACGCCACACCCAAGCCGGCAATCGCCAGCATCGGCAAGTCATTGGCGCCGTCACCGACCGCAATGGTCTGTTCCAGACGCAAACCTTCCTTGTGGGCCAATTCCTTCAGCAGATCCGCCTTACGCTGAGCGTCGACAATCGGCTCGACGGCCACGCCGGTCACCTTGCCATCCACCACTTCCAGCTCGTTGGCGAACACATAGTCGATGCCCAGCTTGGCCTGCAACTGCTTGGCGAAGTAGGTAAAACCGCCCGACAGGATTGCGGTCTTGTAGCCCAGGCGCTTGAGTTCGGCGAACAGGGTTTCGGCGCCTTCGGTCAGGCGCAGCGAAGCACCGATGGAGTCCAGCACGCTGACATCCAGGCCCTTGAGCAATGCCAGGCGCTCCTTGAAGCTCGCGCGAAAGTCCAACTCGCCGGCCATTGCGCGTTCGGTGATGGCGGACACCTGCTCGCCCACGCCGGCAGCCTTGGCCAACTCGTCGATGACTTCGGCTTCGATCAGGGTCGAGTCCATATCGAACACCGCCAGGCGGCGGTTACGGCGGAACAGCGAATCTTCCTGGAACGCGATATCAACATTCAGCTCCTGGGCCACGCTCAGGAACTCGGCGCGCAGGGCTTGGGGATCAGCCGGCTCGCCGCGCACGGAGAACTCGATACAGCCCTTGCCCTTGTCGGCCGGCGTGTCCAATGGCATGCGACCCGACAAACGGTCGATATGGTCGATATTCAGACCGTACTGCGCGGTGATTGAGCTGACACGTTGCAATTGCTCGGCCGTGACCTTGCGAGTCAGCAAGGTCACGATGTGGCGCTTTTTGCCCTGGCCGTCGACCCAGTGTTGGTAATCTGCTTCGGAGACCGGGGTGAAACGCACCTGTTGATCCAGCTTATACGCCGTAAACAGGATGTCCTTGAGTACAGAAGACGCCTGTTCAGTGCTCGGGATTTCCACGAGAATCCCGAACGACAAGGTGTCGTGGATCACCGCCTGGCCGATGTCGAGAATGCTCACACCACCCTGGGCCAGAACACCGGTAATGGCTGCGGTGAGACCCGGGCGGTCTTCACCTGTGATATTTATCAGGACAATTTCGCGCAAAGCGCACCCCCAGGCTGGAAAAAAACCGCATTCTACCCACTTTCAGTGACCATCGGGCACAGGCAGCGCTTTGCCGGTTCTGGGCCTGTCGCTATACTGCGCGTCAACTTCACGGACCAAGAGCCGAGCGCAAGTGAACCGGCCCACGCCAGTAAAAACCGATAACTTCTTCCTGCTGATCTTCCGGGCACTGCGCCACCGCCGTGTACCGATCGCATTACGCATCGCCAGCCATAACGTGATCCTGGTCGCTCTGGCCTTGGTGATCTACGCCTGCGTGATGGGTTTGCAGTTCAAGCAGGCCATGCACGAGCAAGCCGACGCCCTGGGCGAAAGCTTGACCACCCAGACCGCCACCTCGGCGACTGAGTTGCTGGTGTCCAACGACATCCTCAGCCTCAACGTGCTGCTCAATAACCTGACCAAGAACCCGCTGGTGGCTCACGCTGCTATCTATAGTGTGGACAACCGGATCATGGCCGAAGCCGGGCAGCGCCCGAAAAACGGCCTGCTAGGTGAAGCCGAAGGCCTGTATCAGAGCAATATCACGTTTCAGGACGTGAAAGCGGGCCAACTGCGTATCAGCCTCGACATGCAGCAATTCCAGCAGCCGATGACCATCAGCCTGCAAAGCATGGGCATTCTCAGCGCGATCCTGCTGGCATTGGCCCTGGCCTTGAGCCTGCGCCTGGGTCGGCACATCTCCACGCCGCTGATGCAACTGCGCATCTGGCTGCGCGACATCGACGAACACACCCCGGCCACCGACCGCCAGGATGAGATCGGCGACCTCGCCCGCCAGCTTCACGCCAGCTTCGCCCCGGAACCTGTCATCGTGCCAAAGGCTGAACCCGAGCCTGAATACGACGACACCGATTACGACGACGAGCCCGAGTTTGAAGTGCGCGACCTGCGCGATCCAGACTTTGACGAAAGTGCACCGGTGGCCGGTCTCAAGCCTGCCACACGCCAGGTGATCAAGGCCGAAGAGGATGAACTGGATGATGAAGATCCGTTCTCCGACCTGCGCGACACCTCGGCCGCCGCACCCGCTGTCGCCCCAAAGCCTGAGCCGGTGAAAAACACTGAACCGCAGCACAGCGCCGTATTGGCTGTGCAACTCGGTGCCCAGGACCAACTGCGCCGCCTGCCCCGCGCCCGCCTGACGGAATTGCTGGAACGCTACCGCGACTGCCTCGACCAGGCCGCTTCGCTTTATCAGAGCGAACTGCACACCCTGAATGATGGCAGTACGCTGATGCTGTTCCACAGCGAAGACAGCGGCGAAGACTACCTGACCAACGCCATCTGCTGCGGCGAACTGCTGCGCGCCCTGGGCCATGCCCTGCAGATTGAAGTCGCGGACAGTGGCATCACGTTGCAATTGCAATTGGGCCTGACGGTGGGTGACGATCTGTTCGGCATGAGCCAGATCGACCTGCTGCTGACCGAAATTGCCCAGGATGCACTGGCCTTGTCTCAACACAGCCGCAACCTGCTGCTGGTGGAGCGCAAGATCAGCGAAGATGCACTGATCCGCCAGCGCGCACGTATCCGCCCGATTGCCAGTCCTGAAGGCGCAAGCTGTGTGGAGCGGTTGATGGAACCGTACCCGTCGATGCTTGAGCGCCAGTTGGCGCGGATGCATGAGACCCGTACCAAGCCCTAAACAACACCGATGGATCAATGTGGGAGGGGGCTTGCTCCCGATAGCAGAGTGTCAGTCAGCACATGCATTGGCTGACCCACCGCTTTCGGGAGCAAGCCCCCTCCCACATTTGGTCTGTGCCAAGCTTCGAATCGCAGACACAAAAAAGGCCCGCTGAGTCAGCGGGCCTTTTTTGTGGGTCGGTTTCAGGTCAGAACCTGAACACTTCCATATCCGTACGAATCGGCGTTGCCATCGGCATCTTCGGCTTTCCCGGCACTGCCGGTTTGGCCTGAGCCGGGGCCTGCTTACGCGGTGCCTCGGCAACCGGCGGCTGATTAGCCAGCGGCTTGAGCGCCACCGACAACTGCTGCGCCAAATGCTGCAACAGCACGCCCTGGGCCTGAACCTGGGACGCGGTGGTGCCGGTGTGCTCTTCCTGCAGATGCACGATGCGGTTATCGCGCACTTGCCCACGACGGTCGATCAAACGCCACTGCGCATCCAGGATCGCCGGCTGCGAGGCCCCCGAGTCGAGCCGCGTAATCGTCAGCAACACCTGCACATCCGGGGTGAAGCCGGTTGGCGCCGGTGCAAGCACCACGCGCTGGCTGTCAAGATGGCCTGCAACCTGGCGCAGCATCAGTTGGTTGATATCGGACGACAAACTGCCCGCCCAACGACCATCTGTGGAACCTTGCAGGCTGCCGTCGTTCTGACGTTGCAGCAGGGTTTCACGTTGCAGGTAATCGGCAACGACGACCGGGCCAAGCAATACGGCCATACCCGCCGTTTGAGCGGGCTGAGCCGGACTTCCGCTGTCCAGCTGGTACAGCGACACAGGCTGGTGTGTGCTGCAGCCCGCCAGCCCCAAAAGGCCAGCGAGCATCAAAATTAAAGGAAGGCGTGGAGCAGTCATCATCCCATCCAGGTGGCTGCCACAAGGCGAACCACAATGTAATACTAAAAATAACCTAAACACGCTCGGCCACGCCGGCGCTGGAAAGGCCATATCATCCGTGAATATGCGCCCTGACTCCAGCGCCAAAGCGTCGATCTACGCGTTAAATCGTAGATCGAGGGCTCTAATCGGCCTTAAACAGGCGTTTCCACCAGCAAAGCATCCACTCGCTGGAAACCCCGCGGCAGTTTGTTACCGCGTCGGCCACGCTCACCCTTGTAGTGTTCAAGGTCGTCAGGGCGCAACGACAGCGTGCGCTTGCCGGCCTGGAGCACCAGGGTTGAGCCTTCCGGGATCACGGCGATGTCGGTCACGTACTCTTCGCGACTGGCCACACGCTCCCCGGGAATCCCGATTATCTTGTTGCCCTTGCCTTTGCCCAACTGCGGCAAGTCGCTGATTTTGAACACCAGCAAACGCCCCTCGGTGGTCACCGACGCCAGCCAGTTGCTCTCGCGGTCGTCCACGGTGCGCGGCAGGATCACCTTGGCGTTGTTCGGCAAGCTCAACAATGCCTTGCCCGCCTTGTTCTTGGCCTGCAGGTCTTCGCCCTTGACCACAAAACCGTAACCCGCATCGGAGGCGATCACATACAGCGAATCATCATCCGGCAGCAGCACGCACTCAAAATTCGCCCCCGGTGGCGGTGTGAGGCGCCCGGTCAGTGGCTCGCCCTGGCCCCGTGCCGATGGCAAGGTGTGCGCCGGCACCGAATAACTGCGCCCGGTAGAGTCGATAAACACCGCAAACTGGTTGGAACGCCCGGCCGCAGCGGTCTTGAAACCATCACCCGCCTTGTAGGAGAGGCCGGTGGCGTCAATATCATGCCCTTTGGCGGAACGAACCCAACCCTTTTCCGACAGAACGACGGTAATTTTCTCGTTAGGTAGCAGCTCGGTTTCTGTCAGAGCTTTGGCTTCAGCGCGCTCGACGATTGGCGAGCGGCGATCATCGCCATAGGTTTCGGCGTCTTTGATCAGCTCACTGCGCACCAGCTTCTTGAGTTTGGCTTCGCTGCCCAGCAGGGCTTGCAGCTTGGCTTGCTCTTTGAGCAGTGCATCTTGCTCGTCACGCAGCTTCATTTCTTCCAGTCGCGCCAATTGGCGCAAGCGGGTATCGAGGATGTAGTCGGCCTGGATCTCGCTCAGCTCGAAACGCGCGATCAGCTCGGCTTTCGGGTGCTCTGCAGTACGGATGATGTGGATCACTTCATCCAGGTTGAGGTAGGCAATCAGCAAACCGTCCAACAGGTGCAGGCGACGCTCAACCTTGTCGAGACGGAATTGCAGGCGGCGACGCACGGTCTGCACGCGGAACTCCAGCCACTCCACCAGCAGGTTGCGCAGGTTTTTCAGCTGCGGCTTGCCGTCCAGGCCGATGATGTTGACGTTGACCCGGTAGCTGGACTCCAGGTCGGTGCTGGCAAACAGATGCTGCATCAGCACTTCGTGGTCGACGCGACTATTGGTCGGGATGATCACGATGCGGCATGGGTTTTCGTGGTCAGACTCGTCACGCAGGTCAGCAACCTGCGGCAATTTCGACGGTTTGGCCTGCATCAGCGCGGCGATCTGTTCCAGCACCTTGGCACCGGACACCTGATGCGGCAGCGCGGTGACGATAATGTCGCCATCTTCGATGTGATAAACCGCGCGCATGCGCACCGAGCCCTTGCCGGTCTCGTACATCTTCAGCAGGTCGGCGCGCGGTGTGATGATTTCCGCTTCGGTCGGGTAATCCGGGCCCTGGATATGCTCGCAGAGTTGCTCGACCGTGGCTTTGGGCTCGTCCAGCAAGCGCACGCAGGCGGTGGCCACTTCACGCAGGTTGTGCGGCGGCACGTCGGTGGCCATGCCGACCGCAATGCCGGTGGTGCCATTGAGCAGGATATTCGGCAAACGCGCCGGCAACACCAGGGGTTCGTCCAGGGTGCCGTCGAAGTTCGGCCCCCAGTTAGCGGTGCCCTGCCCCAACTCGCTGAGCAGCACTTCCGAATAACGCGACAGGCGCGCCTCGGTATAACGCATGGCAGCGAAAGACTTGGGATCATCCGGCGCACCCCAGTTACCTTGCCCGTCCACCAAGGTGTAGCGGTAGCTGAACGGCTGGGCCATCAGCACCATGGCTTCATAGCACGCAGAGTCGCCGTGGGGGTGGAACTTACCGAGCACGTCACCGACGGTACGCGCCGACTTCTTGTGCTTGGAATCAGCGTCCAGGCCCAACTCACTCATGGCGTAGATGATGCGCCGTTGTACCGGCTTCAGGCCGTCGCCGATATGCGGCAAGGCACGGTCCATGATCACGTACATGGAGTAGTTGAGGTAGGCATTTTCGGTGAAGTCAGCCAGCGATCGGCGTTCTACGCCATCTAAGCTGTCTGCGAGGATGTCACTCATGCGGGCCTCATCATTGTTTGGTCTGGCGCAGCAGCAATGTGCCGCTGCGCTGGGTAAATTCAAGTTGTTTCAATGCACTCATGCCCAACAGCACCTGTTCCCCGCCCAAGCCCGGCGCCACCAGCGCACGGACGTCCTGAAGGACGATATCGCCCAGTTTCAGGCGGTCGAGCTGGGTACGGTAGCCCTGACTCCGCCCATTGGCGGTGCTCAAGGTCACCGGCATGCCACGCTTAAGCCCGAGACGGTCGGCCAATTCGGCCGGAACCGCCACGTCGGTCGCCCCGGTGTCGAGCATAAACTCCACCGGTTGACCGTTGATCTGGCCGCTGGCAACAAAATGGCCTTGGCCGTTGCCGAGCAATTTCACTTCGATGTAACCCTCGTGCTGTTCCGAGGTCACCACGGCATTCGGGTTTTGCTGACGCGCTTCCCACTGCCCAAAAAACCGTGTGGCCAAAAACAGCCCCGCTCCCCACGCCACGAACATCAGCACACGTCCGGCGCGCTTGCCGGGCGGTTGTGCACTCATGGCTGAGCGCCCCAGCCACCGGCCGGCGCGGCAAAACGATAGACCATCGGCCGTTTTTCACCATCGGCACGAGGGCCGAAATTGTTGTCGATCCCCAGCCAGGCTCCGTCGGCATCCACCACCAGTGCTTCGGCCAAACCATAAGGCTGGGCATAACGCCGATTCGGCGTCAGGGTCTCGTCGGCAAACGACCAGCACAACTCGACTTTTGCAGTGACCGCATCGCGCCGGCAAATCTGGAACGCATTGCGTTCCAGCGTAAACAGCTTGCCGTTGAACAGCGCGAGGTCGGCAAAATCCTTGGACACGGCCTTGGCATGGGTGAACTGCACCGGCTGCACTTCCTGCCCGGCCTCGCTCAGCAACACACAAGGCCCCTCACAATCCCACACACTTTGCCCGCGCTTGATCGAGATCAAGCCACGTCGCTCACGCTCGGCGGCCAGCCAGATCTGATTGCCTTGCGGGTTGATCGCCAAGCCTTCGAACAAGGCATTGAAATGCAGCAACATGCCGCTGGCCCGTGCTTCGCGCACCATGCCCGGGGCGATTTTCAACCACTGCGGCGCACCGCTCACCGGCACTTGCAGCACCGCCGCATGGGCTTCGCTGACAATGTAGCGGTTACCGGCGGCATCGCAGGTGATGCCTTCAAAGTCCAGGTCACCACCGCGAATGAACGAAGCAGCCTTGGTGCGCGAGCGCAGCCCCCACGGTAAACCGGACTCCGGCACCGGCGGCACGTCGATCTTCAGCGTTTCGGCCTTCCAGGTCGGCGCGCTGATATCGAGGCGGTAGATCTGGTCGTCATCGCGGTCGGAAACGGTCCACAGCTCTTTGCCACACAGGGCCAGGCCCGACAGGTTACCGCCGCGCATGCCGTCCACCGGGTGTTCGGACACGAGTTTAAGCTCAACCGCGGGCGCGGCGACCACCTCGGTGGCCGCCAACCCGCTCAACATCAGGATCGCCAGGGCGAAACCTGTGCGCATCAGCCCAGAACCTCGGCCAGGTTGCCTTTGGACTCCAGCCAGGCTTTGCGATCCGGTGCACGCTTCTTCGCCAGCAACATGTCCATCATTTCCGACGTGCCGGCGAAGTCTTCCAGGGTCAACTGCACAAGGCGCCGAGTGTTCGGGTCCATGGTGGTTTCGCGCAGCTGCGGCGGGTTCATCTCACCCAGACCTTTGAATCGTGTGACCTGTGGTTTGCCGCGCTTTTTCTCGGCGACCAGACGGTCGAGGATGCCATCGCGCTCGGCTTCGTCGAGGGCGTAGAAAATCTCTTTGCCCAAGTCGATGCGGTACAGCGGCGGCATCGCGACATAGACGTGACCGGCATCCACCAGTGGGCGGAAGTGCTGGACGAACAGCGCGCACAGCAACGTGGCGATGTGCAGGCCGTCAGAGTCGGCGTCGGCGAGGATGCAGATCTTGCCGTAGCGCAGCTGGCTGATGTCTGCCGCGCCCGGGTCGACGCCGATGGCCACGGCAATGTTGTGCACTTCCTGGCTGGCCAGGACTTCGCTGCCGTCGACTTCCCAGGTGTTGAGGATCTTGCCGCGTAACGGCAGGATCGCCTGGAATTCCTTGTCCCGCGCTTGCTTGGCGGAACCGCCGGCGGAGTCACCTTCCACCAGGAACAGCTCGGAACGCATCGGGTCTTGCCCGGCGCAATCGGCCAGTTTGCCCGGCAGTGCCGGGCCAGCCGTAATGCGCTTGCGCTCGACCTTTTTGCTGGCTTTGAGGCGACGGCCGGCGTTGTTGATCGCCAACTCCGCCAGGGCCAGGCCCAGTTCCGGGTGTTCATTGAGCCACAGGCTGAAGGCGTCCTTGACCACACCAGAAACAAACGCCGCCGCCTCACGGGACGACAGCCGTTCTTTGGTCTGGCCGGAGAATTGCGGCTCCTGCATTTTCATCGACAGTACGAACGCGATGCGCTCCCACACGTCTTCCGGCGCCAGCTTCACGCCGCGCGGCAACAGGCTGCGGTATTCGCAGAATTCGCGCATGGCATCGAGCAAACCCTGGCGCAAACCATTGACGTGGGTGCCGCCCTGAGCGGTGGGGATCAGGTTGACGTAGCTTTCCTGCACGCTGTCGCCGCCTTCGGGCAACCACAGCAGCGCCCAGTCGACCGCTTCTTTATTACCGGCCAGGCTGCCGCAGAACGGCTCGTTGGGCAGGCGTTCGAAGTCGCTGACGGAGTCTTCCAGGTAGGAGCGCAGGCCGTCTTCGTAGTGCCACTCGACCTTTTCGCCGGTGCCTTTGTCTTCAAAGCTGACCAGCAGGCCCGGGCACAGAACCGCCTTGGCCTTGAGCACGTGCTTGAGGCGGCTGATGGAGAATTTTGGCGAATCGAAGTATTTAGGGTCCGGCGCGAAGTACACGCTGGTGCCGGTGTTGCGCTTGCCGACGGTGCCGATCACTTCCAGGTCGGTGGCTTTGTAGCCATCGGCGAAGGTCATCTGGTACTCGTTGCCGTCGCGCTTGACCTTGACCCGCACCAGTGTGGACAGGGCGTTGACCACCGAAATACCCACACCGTGCAAGCCACCGGAGAACTGGTAGTTCTTGTTGGAGAACTTGCCGCCGGCGTGCAGCTTGGTGAGGATCAGCTCGACGCCCGACACACCCTCTTCCGGGTGAATGTCCACCGGCATGCCGCGACCATCGTCAGACACTTCCAGGGAATGGTCGGCATGGAGGATGACTTGTACCGACTTGGCGTGCCCGGCCAAGGCTTCGTCGACGCTGTTGTCGATGACTTCCTGGGCAAGGTGGTTCGGCCGACTGGTGTCGGTGTACATGCCGGGGCGTTTGCGCACCGGGTCGAGGCCCGAGAGGACTTCGATGGCGTCGGCGTTATAAGAGCTAGCGCTGGGAGTGGCCATGGGGTCTCGTCGTGAGTCGTTCGATTAAAAAGTAACCCGCGATTCTCACAGTGAAGAAAAATCGAAGGATTGATACTGATCAGGGCCAATGCCGGCAAAGCTCAACATTGCCGGCAATTGCAGGGCGAACCCTTGATAACCATGGTCGCCACCGGCCTGGATGCGCAAGGCACAGGCTCGGTAATACTGTTGGGCGAGGCGATAGTCCAGTGTTTCATCGCCGGTCTGCAACCACACCTGATAACGCGCGGCATCCTGGGGCGCCGGAACTTCCAGCTCGGCCAGTGCCGTGACGTGATCGTGGGTCAATTCCCAGGTTTCATCGGTGTAAAGGTTCTTCTGGGTGCCCAGGTAACCGTCGAACATCCGATGAGGGCTGACCGCCGGGTTGACCAGCAGCGCCTTAAGGCCATGGCGTTCGGCAAGATGGGTTGCATAGTAGCCGCCGAGTGAGCTGCCGACCAGCAGCGGCCGACCCAGCTGTGCAATGGCCTCCTCCAACTGAGGAATCGCCTGGCGGGGGTGGTGATGCAGGGCCGGCACGCGCAATTGGTCGGCCAGGCCGAGGCTGTCCATCACAGTCATCAGTTGGCTGGCCTTGTTGGACGCAGGCGCGCTGTTGAAACCGTGGATATACAAGATCGAAGCGGACATGCCGGGCTCTCCGTGCTTCAGCCAAAGAGGCGCAGTTTACAGGGATCGAGGGGGTGTGTGAGTCCCTCTATCTAAAGGACACAGAAGATCCACTGTGGGAGCTGGCTTGCCTGCGATGGCGGTGTATCAGCCACACATTTGTTAACCGGCATGCCGCTATCGCAGGCAAGCCAGCTCTCACATTTTGATCAGTGTTTACAGCTTTTAGTAGCCGTTGCTGCCGTAATCCACGGTAAAGGCAAAGCCTTTGACTCGCTCAACGCCAGTTTCCAACCGTCCGTCGGCGTGCAGGCGCAGCCATCGGTAGCCTGGCGCTTGTTCGCTAACCTGGAAGTCTTCACTGCCCGGCGTGAACTGGATGCAGGTGGACGGCGAAGCCAGCAGGCGTACACCGTTGCGTTCGCGGTCGATCTCTTGGTGCACATGCCCCCACAGCACCGCCTTGACCTGCGGAAAACGGTCGAGTACGGCAAACAAGGCGTCGGGGTTGCGCAGCCCGATGGGCTCCATCCAGGCACAGCCGATAGGCACCGGATGATGGTGAAAGCACACCAGATGGTGCCGACCCGGCGCCTCACTCAAGGACTGGGCCAACAATTGCAGTTGCTGGTCTTGCAGGTAACCGGGCACCGAACCGGGAACTGCCGAATCCAGCAGGGTGACGCGCCAGTTGCCGATGTCGACCACCGGCTCCAGCAGATCACTATGCACGGCGGCATGCGCCATGATCTGTGGCTCGTCGTGGTTGCCGGGAATCCAGCGCGCCGGCGCATCAATCGGCCGGCTCAGGTCGCGAAACTGTTGATAAGACTCAAGCGTGCCGTCCTGGGACAAATCGCCCGTTGCCAGCACCAAATCGATCTGCGGCTGCTGCTCGCGTACCAACTCGATCACCCGCTGCAGGCTCTCGCAGGTATTCATGCCCAGCAGCGTGCCGTCGGCCTCGGCAAACAGGTGGCTGTCGGACAACTGCACCAGCAACGCCGGCGCATCAGGGTTCAAGGCGGATACGCTTGGCAAGGCGCTCTCCCAAGGCAATCACAGGAAATGGATATTTGGCGCGATTATGCTGGGGCAGGACACAAAGAGGAAAGCGGAGGAAGCAGACGCAGTTCACATCTACCGCACGACTTCAAACTCGTGGCCCAGGGCCAGGCAGTGACTCAACCATTCACCGAGGAACACATTGAGCTGTGCTTTCTCATCGGGCTGGTGCATGAACACATTCGGGTAAGGATAGATGCTGCGAAAGCGGCGTGCATGTTCGGCGCTGATCACTTCGGCCATTCGCGCATCGTGATACACCTGCACTTCCAGCTGCGGCACCGGCAGCCACGGCAGGCTGTGTTCCTGGCGCACACGCAGGGTAGTGGTGTACGGGCAGTTGACGATGACCTCAAGGGTCAGTACGCCGAGCATCTGGTCGCCGTGGGTCACGGCAATGCGCCGCGCTTCGGGGGCGTGGCGCATGTCGGGGAGCAAGCGCATCAACCGCGCATAGTTAGCCTCGCAGGCGGCTTGCAGCCCGATCAGGTCGACTCGATAACGTTCCCGTGCCTTTACTGCCATAACCCCCTCACTTCCGCGCGATTAAGCGCAAGCCATTGCAGGGCGATAATGCTGGCTGCGTTGGAAATTTTGCCGTCACGCACCGCTTGCAAGGCATCTTCGAACGCCCAAGGGGTGACGCGGATATCTTCTGCCTCTTCTTCCAGTCCATGGACGCCACCCGCCCCGGCGCTGTCGCAACGGCCCAGGTACAAGTGGACGAATTCAGTGCTGCCACCGGGCGATGGGAAATACTGGGTGATCGGCCACAGTGCGGAGAATGTAAGCCCAGCTTCCTCCTCGGCTTCGCGGTGTGCAACCTCCTCCGGCTCTTCATCCTTGTCGATCAGGCCGGCGACCATTTCCACCAGCCACGGGTTGTCGGTACGGCCCATGGCGCCGACACGAAACTGCTCGATCAGGACCACTTCATCGCGCTGCGGGTCGTAAGGCAACACGCACACCGCGTCATGCCGAACGAAGACTTCGCGATTGATCACCCGGCTCATGCCGCCATCGAATTTCTCGTGGCGCAACTGCACGCGATCAAGCGTGTAGAAGCCCTGGTAAGCAGTGTCGCGCTGAACAATCTCGATCTTGTGCGGCGTCGACTTGGCAATGTCCGTCATGTCTGTCCTCGTTATGCCCGTGCAATTCGCGCCATCCTAACGCGCTCCTGCCCGTTGGTGCAGCCCCTTTCCAGTTGCCGGGATAGACGGCGGACGTCAAACTCACTCTAATCAGCTTAGTGGCGAACTGACTGCCCTGTTGGCAGTCCAAGCGCTACTCTTTTCGCTTCCCATCGATTTCCGAAGGACACACATGTCGCTTTTAAAAGTCGCCTCCGTGGCCTGTATTGCCTTGACCCTCGGTGCTTGCCAGAGCCTGTTCCAGCCCAGCTACCTAAAGCCGCTGGATACCAAGCCAGACGCCTCGGAGCAGATCAAACCCGGCTGCAACAGCCCTGATTGTCCGCTGGTGAACATCGATACCGTGCACTTCCCCACCGAGCCGCAACTCGACACGCTGGTGGAGCAGCGCCTGCTGCAAATGACCCGCACCACACCCGGCGCCAGCGTGCCGCCGACGCTGAATGCCTACCGCGACAAGTTCCTGCGCGCATCGCCCGACCGCAACAGCATGTACTTGCAGGCCAAGGTACGTGAGCAGCATGACGGACTTGTGATCATCGAGGTGTCCAGCTACCTCGACACCGGCGCCGCCCATGGCGAGCCCGGCCGTGGGTTCATCAACTATTCACGCCTGCTGCACAAGGAACTGAGCCTGACCGACATGCTGTTGCCGGGCCAGGAGCAAGCGTTCTGGAATACCGCGAAAGTCGCCCACAACAGCTGGCTGATCAACTCGCAGATGGACCGTGACCCGGAGTTCGTGAAGAGCTGGCCGTTCCAGAAAACGCCGAACGTGGCCTTGACCAGCAACGGCGTGGTGCTCAAGTACAACGTGGCGACGATTGCGCCTTACGCATTGGGGCTGATCGAAATGACCATCCCCTATGCGCGCCTCACCGGCGTACTCAAGCCCGAACTGGCGCCCGCACGCCACTGAAGGCCCGGCCCAGGATGAACTGCAGCAATCCTGCCAGCACCAGTGCCGGCAGGGTTGCGCCGATATCCGGATAAAGATTGGCGAGCAGATGATAAGTGCCGATGCCGCCCAACCAGGCCACCAGCGCAGGCCAGTGCAGGTTGCCAACCGCGCCTTGGCCACGGCGGCGCAGGATAAAGTGATCCACCAGCACCACGCCGAACAAAGGCGCAAACACCGAGCCGATCAGCAACAGGAAGTTCTGATACTGCGCCAACGGTGCAAAGCAGGCGATAAACGTGCAGATCACACCGATAGCCAGCGCCAGATGCTCGACTTTCCAACGCAACAGAATCCCGCTGGACACCGCCGCCGAGTGAATATCGGCAAAGGCGTTTTCCGACTCGTCCAACAGGATCAGCAACAGCGGAATGCCCAAGCCCGCGCCGGCCAGGGCCAGCAACAGCGCATTCACCTCACCACTCGGCGCAAACGCCAGGGTGTAGGCCACGCCCAGGCTCATCAGCCAGAAATTGCCGATAAAGAAACCCAGCGCCGTACCGCCGAAGACATGTTTGGCGCGCTTGCCGAAACGTGAGTAATCGGCAATCAGCGGCAGCCAAGACAGCGGCATGGCGATGGCGATATCAAAACCCACGGCGAACGGCATCGAGCCGTCACCGGACTTGGCCCAGAGTGCGGCGAGGTCGGCCTTGGCGAACAGGTTCCAGGTCAGCCACAGGCAGGCGGCGAGCAGCAGCCAGATGCCCCATTTGCGCAGGATTTGCCGTACGAACGTCAGCGGGCCGCTGACCGCCAGCAACGTCGCCAAACCGCCAAAAAACAGCGTCCACAGCAAAGGACTCGCCAGCAGGCCGCCCTCGCTGAACGCGCGCGTGCCCAACAGACTGGCGGCATCGCGCATCACGATGATTTCAAACGAGCCCCAGCCGATCAGTTGCAGCAGGTTCAGCAACGCCGGCAGGCTCGCGCCCCGGGCGCCGAGGCTGAGTTTAAGCGCGGCCATGGCCGACAGGCCGGTGTCGCTGCCAATCACGCCGACGGCGGCCAGTAACAGCACGCCGACCAGGGTGCCGAGGAAAATCGCCAGCAACGAGCCGGACAAGCCCAGGCCCGGCGCGAGCAAGGCGCCGGTTTGCAGAACCATCAGGCCGATGCCGAGGGAGAACCACAGGGAGAACAGGTCGCGGGCGCCGAAGACGCGTTTGTCAGCGGGCACCGCGATGTCAGGGGAATAGGTGCTGGGTTGAATGCTCAAGGGTGTTATCTCTGAGGGACATTTGTTGTTTGATAGATTGCCTTCGCGAGCAAGCCCGCTCCCACATTTGGAATGCATTTCAAATGTGGGAGCGGGCTTGCTCGCGAAGAGGCCGGTACAGGCGCCTACAATCCCGGATCAGACCTTCTTGTAAAGCTGGCTCCCTTCCTGCTTGAACCGCTCCGCCTGCTCGGCCAAGCCCTTGGCCACATCCACATCCACCGCTTCAATGCGCTGGTTGGCCGCGTACTCACGCACTTCCTGGGTGATTTTCATCGAGCAGAACTTCGGCCCGCACATCGAGCAAAAATGCGCGACCTTGGCCGAGTCCTTCGGCAGGGTTTCATCGTGGTAGGAACGTGCGGTGTCCGGGTCCAGGCCGAGGTTGAACTGGTCTTCCCAACGGAACTCGAAGCGCGCCTTGCTCAAGGCGTTGTCGCGAATCTGCGCGCCGGGATGCCCCTTGGCCAAGTCCGCAGCGTGGGCGGCGATCTTGTAGGTGATGATCCCGGTCTTCACGTCATCCTTGTTCGGCAAGCCCAGGTGTTCCTTGGGCGTGACGTAGCAGAGCATGGCGCAACCAAACCAGCCGATCATCGCGGCACCAATGCCCGAGGTAATGTGGTCGTAGCCCGGTGCAATGTCGGTAGTCAGCGGGCCGAGGGTGTAGAACGGCGCCTCGTCGCAGCATTCCAACTGCTTGTCCATGTTCTCCTTGATCAACTGCATCGGCACGTGGCCCGGGCCTTCGATCATGGTTTGCACGTCGTGCTTCCAGGCAATTTTGGTCAGCTCGCCGAGGGTTTCCAGCTCGCCGAATTGCGCAGCGTCGTTGGCGTCGGCAATCGACCCCGGGCGCAGGCCGTCGCCAAGGGAGAAGCTGACGTCATAGGCCTTCATGATTTCGCAGATTTCGTCGAAATGCGTGTAGGTGAAGTTCTCTTTGTGGTGCGCCAGGCACCACTTGGCCATGATCGAACCGCCGCGCGACACGATGCCGGTGACGCGTTTGGCGGTCAGCGGTACGTAACGCAGCAATACACCGGCATGGATGGTGAAGTAGTCGACGCCCTGCTCGGCCTGTTCGATCAACGTGTCGCGGAACAGCTCCCAGGTCAGGTCTTCGGCGGCGCCGCCGACTTTTTCCAGGGCCTGGTAGATCGGCACGGTACCGATCGGCACCGGCGAGTTGCGGATGATCCATTCGCGGGTTTCGTGGATGTGCTTGCCGGTGGACAAGTCCATCACGGTGTCCGAGCCCCAGCGGATGCCCCAGGTCAGTTTCGCCACTTCTTCTTCAATGGACGAACCCAGGGCGCTGTTGCCGATGTTGCCGTTGATCTTCACCAGGAAGTTACGGCCGATGATCATCGGTTCCAGTTCGGTGTGGTTGATGTTGGCCGGGATAATCGCGCGGCCACGGGCGATTTCTTCGCGGACGAATTCGGGGGTGATGATTTTTGGCACGCTGGCGCCGAAACTGTGGCCGGCATGTTGCTGGTCGAGCAGGCCACTGGCGCGGGCTTCTTCAAGCTTCATGTTTTCGCGGATGGCGACGTATTCCATCTCGGCGGTGATGATGCCTTTGCGCGCGTAGTGCATCTGCGTGACGTTGGCGCCGGCCTTCGCGCGGCGCGGGTTCTTCACGTGGGCAAAGCGCAGGGCCGTAAGCTCGGCATCGCTGAGGCGCTGCTGGCCGAAGTGCGAGCTCAAGCCGGACAGGCGCTCGGTGTCGCCACGTACTTCGATCCACGGCGAACGTACATCGCCCAGGCCTTTGCGCACGTCGATGATGACGTTGGGGTCGGTATACGGGCCGGAGGTGTCGTACACCACCACGGGCGCGTTGATCTCACCGCCGAAATCGGTGGGGGTCACGTCCAGGCTGATTTCACGCATCGGCACACGAATGTCCGGGCGAGTGCCTTGCACGTAGATTTTTTGCGAGCGGGTAAACGGCTGCACGGAGCCGGAGTCGACCTTGGCCGATTCACTCAGGTGCACGGTGTTTTTTAATTTTGTAGTCATCACGGGCTCTCCAACTATCCAGGCGGTGGATTTTTGTCGGAGCGAACCTGGGACGGATGGACGCACTGAAAGCAGTGCTGTGCAAGGCACGAGGGCTGTTCGATTGTCGAACACCATCCCGGACGAAGCACAAGAGGACTCGCCGGGTGACGAGAAATCTTGTTCCCTACGCAGGCGCTAACCTGATCAGGTTCAACGGGATCCGGTATTTACCGATCTCAGCCTTCCAACAAGGCACCCCGACAAGAACGCGGCCAGTCTAGACCATGGCGTGGGCAAATTGCCAATAGCGGTGCATTCAGCGTGATGAATGGCGTGATTGCGGGATTGTTGCGCCGGGTCAGCCCCACTACACTCGGGGGCTGCCACAATGCTTGACGCCAGGAATGGCAAAACTTAGCCTTGGGCGCTAAATTATCGCCGTAATATTCACACTAGGGATCGCCTCATGCTGCGCAAACTTTCACTGGCTCTTGCCGTGTCTTGTGCGACCAATGGAATGGTCTGGGCAGCTGAAGCGCCCTTGTCCGCGAAAACCGATTTGGTCAGCGTCTACCAGGAAGCGGTGAACAACAACGCCGACCTGGCCGCCGCCCGCGCTCAATATGGCGCGCAAAAAGAAGTGGTGCCCCAGGCTCGCGCTGGCTTGCTGCCCAACCTCTCGGCCGGCGCCGACAGCAATAACGTGCGCACCCAGATCGCCCAACCGGCGGCCACCGCCAATCGTGACGCGCATTCCTGGCGTGCAACCCTGAGCCAGCCGCTGTTCCGCGCCGATCGCTGGTTCCAGTTGCAAGCCGCCGAAGCCGTCAACGAGCAAGCCTCGCTGCAACTCTCTGCCACCGAGCAGAACCTGATCCTGCAAAGCGCCGAAAACTACTTCGCCGTGCTGCGCGCCCAGGACAACCTGGCGTCGACCAAGGCCGAAGAAAACGCCTTCAAGCGTCAGCTCGACCAGTCCAACGAGCGCTTTGATGTGGGCCTGTCGGACAAGACCGACGTGCTGCAATCCCAGGCCAGTTACGACACCGCCCGCGCCAACCGCATCGTCGCCCAGCGCCAGGTGGACGACGCCTTCGAAGCGTTGATCACCCTGACCAACCGCCAGTACAACGCGATCCAGGGCGTCGTGCACACACTGCCGGTGCTGCCACCGGCGCCGAATGACGCCAAGGCCTGGGTTGAAACCGCCGGTCGCCAGAACCTCAACCTGCTGGCCAGCAACTACGCGGTGACCGCCGCCGAAGAAACCCTGAGACAGCGCAAGGCCGGCCACTTGCCGACCCTCGACGCCGTGGCGCAATACGAAAAGGGTGACAACGACGCACTGGGTTTCAGCAACCCTAACCAACTGCCGGTGCCCTATGGTGGCGATGTGTCCCAGCGCACCATCGGCTTGCGCCTGAACATCCCGATCTACAGTGGCGGCCTCACCAGTTCACAAGTGCGCGAATCCTATTCGCGCCTCGATCAAACCGAACAGCAACGCGAAGGCCTGCGTCGCCAGGTGGTGGAAAACACCCGCAATCTGCATCGTGCGGTGAATACCGATGTGGAACAGGTGCAGGCGCGTCGCCAGTCGATTATCTCTAACCAGAGCGCGGTGGAAGCCACGGAAATCGGCTATCAGGTGGGGACGCGCAACATCGTCGATGTGCTGGATTCACAGCGCCAGCTCTACGCGTCGGTGCGCAACTACAACAACAGCCGCTACGACTACATCCTCGACAACCTGCGCTTGAAGCAGGCCGCGGGCACGCTCAGCCCAGGTGACTTGCAGGACCTGACGCGTTACCTCAAGGCTGACTACAACCCGGACAAGGACTTCCTGCCGCCGGACCTGGCCAAAGCCGCCGCCGAGCAGCTCAAGGCCCGCCCAGGCTACTGAGCACAGCACAAAACCAATGTGGGAGCTGGCTTGCCAGCGATAGCATCACCTCGGTCTACCTGATGGACCGAGGCGTTTGCATCGCAGGCAAGCCAGCTCCCACATTTGGATCAGCGTTGAATCAGTCTGTCCAGGCCATCCAGCAAACGCTTGAGCGCGCCCTGGTTGGCCTGCATCACCGCGAGCCCCGCCTGCGCCATCTTGCAGGCGTCCTGCGGCAGTTCGAACAGTTGCCGCACCGCCTCGGCTAATCCCTCAGCATCATCCACCTCACGCAACGCCCCGGCGTCGCGCATCATCGCGCTGATTTCGAGGAAGTTGAACAGGTGCGGCCCCATGATCACAGGCTTGCCCAACGCGGCCGGCTCCAGCGGATTATGCCCACCGGTCGCCACCAGGCTGCCGCCGACAAACGCACTGTCGGCCAGGGCATAGAGAAACAGCAGCTCGCCCATGGTGTCGCCGAGCAGCACCGAGGTGTGCGCGGTAACGGCTTCACCGCTGGAGCGGCGTACCGTGGCAAACCCTTGTTGCCCACACAGCTCGAACATCGGGCCGAAACGTTCCTGATGTCGCGGTACCAATATCAGCAGCGCGTTGGGATAACTTTCGAGCAGTTGGCGATGGGCGGCCAGTACCACGTCGTCCTCGCCTTCATGGGTGCTGGCGGCGATCCACACCGGGCGCTCACTGGCGCCCCACTGCTCGCGCAAGGCCGCAGCACGCACCGGCAGCTCGGGGTCGATGGTCAGGTCGAACTTGATCGAGCCGGTGACTTCGACCGTTTCCGGGCGCGCCCCCAAGCTCAGAAAACGCTGGGCTTCGGTGTGGGTCTGCACCGCGAACAGGCTCATTTCAGACAGCATCGGCGCGGTCAGCTTGGCGAAACGCGCATAGCCCTTGGCCGAACGCGCCGATAGGCGCGCATTGGCCAGCGCCACTGGAATACCGCGTTGTGCGCAGGCGTGGATGTGGTTGGGCCACAACTCGGTTTCCATGATCACCGCCAGCTTGGGCTGCACGCGATCAAGAAAACGCTTGGCCGCGCAAGGCAGGTCATAGGGCAAATAGCAGTGCTGAATGCGCGGCTCATTGGCGAACAGCGCCTGGATGCGCTCGGAGCCGGTAGGCGTCATGCAGGTCACCGTGATCGGCAGCGTGGGATGGCGCGCCATCAGCCCACGGATCATTGGCGCAGCGGCAATGCTTTCGCCCACCGACACCGCATGCACCCAGATCCCGCCCGGCTGCATCACCGGCAAACCATAGGAAAAACGCTCGCCGACACGCTTGGCATAGGCCGGCGCCTTGCGCGCACGCAGCCACAGACGTAAAGCCACCAACGGCAGCGCCAGGTAAAACAGACAGCTGTAGAGAGTTCTATTCATGGCGGCGGAGTTTATCGGCTTTTTCAGTCAATCGCCTGCAAGCACTCGGCAAATCGTTCAGTCAGGAAACGCGCTGCAGGACCGAGGTGCTCGTCACGACGCCAGACCAGCTCCACCACCAGCGCGGGCGGCGTCCATTCGCTGTTCAATTCCACCATTTGTTGGTGGTAGGTCGGGTACTGCACGATATGCCGAGGCAACCAGGCCCAGCCCAGGCCACTCATCAGCCATTCGGCCAACACGTAGAAACTGTCGGCACGCCACACCAGCGGGCTGGCGGCTTCGCTGCCGGGGTAGACACTGGTCTGGGTCGACATCAGCAACTGGCGATACTGCGCCAGGCGCTGGCAGTCCACGTACTCGTCCTTGGCTAACGGGTGGTTCACGCCGCACACCGTGACCATTTCCACACTGCCAACCACCCGACGCTCAAGGGCCTCGGGCATCTGGTCGTGATAGAACAACAGGCCCAGGTCGGCTTTACGCTCCACCAGCTTGCGCGCCACATCGCCTTGCGCGGCGCTGGACAGCTGCACTTCCAGGAGTGGAAATTGCACGGCAAGCGCCTCAAGGCTATCGAGTACCGGCTGGTACAACATGGCTTCATCCTGGGCCAGGCGCAGACAGGCTTCCTCGCCGCGCGTCAGTGACAGCGCCCGGCCATTGAGCCGTTCGCACTGGCGCAGCACCTCGCGTGCCTCCTCCAGCAATACGCTGCCAGCTTCGGTCAGGCGCGGCTGACGGCCGCTGCTACGCTCAAACAGGCTGAGCCCCAGGTCAGCCTCCAACAAGGCAATTGCGTTGCTCACCGCCGATTGCGCCTTGCGCTCGCCGCGCGCTACAGCCGAAAACGAACGCTGCTCGGCGACGCTCACAAACAGGCGCATCTGCTCCAGATTCCACTGCACGCTCATGGCTAGCCCATCTTTAATTCGGATAGGTAATGACTTTATCTCATCTTCTGAAGCGTTAGAATGCCGACCTAAACAAGCCTGCAACACATCGAGGACTACCCCATGAATGCCGCCTACATTTATCTGGCCATTGCCATTTGCTCGGAAGTGGTTGCAACCGTTTCCATGAAAGCCATCAAGGGCTGGAGTACGCCTCTGCCGCTGGCACTGGTCATCATCGGCTACAGCATTGCGTTCTGGATGCTGACCCTGGTGGTGCGCACTGTACCGGTGGGCGTGGCGTATGCGGTCTGGGCCGGCATGGGCATCGTGATGGTCAGCATCGCGGCGCTGTTTATCTACGGGCAAAAGCTTGATGTCCCGGCGATGCTCGGGATGGGCCTGATTGTGCTGGGTGTGGTGGTCATTCAACTGTTCTCGAAAACCGCCGGGCACTGACCGCCACTCAACAGTCTGTATACTGCGCCTCTTGTCTTGAACACTGAGGTCGCCGATGCCATCCGTTATTTCCACCGACGTTCTGATTGTCGGCGCCGGAGTTGCCGGCCTCTGGCTTAACGCGCGCCTGCGCCGCCAGGGGTTTTCCACGGTGCTGGTGGAAAGCGCCACACTGGGTGGAGGGCAAAGCGTGAAGTCCCAGGGGATCATCCACGGCGGTGCGAAGTACGCCCTGCACGGCGCCCTCACCGGCGCATCCGAAGCAATTGCCGACATGCCGCGCCGCTGGCGCGAAGCCTTGGCCGGTAACGGCGAGCTGGACTTGTCCGGCGTACGCTTGCTGTCCGAAGCCCATTACCTGTGGTCCCCCGGCACACTTGCCGGCAACCTCACCAGCTTCTTCGCCAGCAAGGCCGTGCGTGGCCGTGTCGATCAGGTCAAGGGCGACGACTTGCCCCCGGCCCTGCAGGACCGACGCTTCAAGGGCAAGGTCTATCGCCTGGCGGAACTGGTGGTGGACGTGCCAAGCCTGATCGAACGCCTGGCCCAACTGGCCGGTGATGGCTTGCTCGCCGGGCAGCACATCGAACCGCTGCTGGACGGCGACACGCTCGCGGGGTTGAAGGTCGATGGCCGCGAGATCCGCGCCCAGCGCATCGTGCTGAGTGCCGGGGGTGGCACCGCTGATCTGCTGGCCTCTTTGGGCCTCAGCCAACCCGCCATGCAAACGCGCCCACTGCATATGATTATCGCCAAAGGCCCGGGCCTGAAGCCGTTGTATGCGCACTGCCTGGGCGGCGGCACCAAACCGCGCATCACCGTCACCACTCACCCGGCTGCCGACGGCAATTGGGTGTGGTACATGGGCGGCGATATCGCCGAGGCGGACGGCGTCGCACGCACGCCTGAAGAACAGATCGCCACCGCGCAAAAAGAGCTGGCGCAATTACTGCCGTGGATCGACATGAGCCAGACCCAGTGGGCCACGCTGCGGGTTGATCGCGCCGAGCCACTGCAATCGGGCCTGACCCGCCCCGACAACGCCTTCCTCGCCGAACAAGGCCGCCTGCTGGTGGGCTGGCCGACCAAGCTGGCGTTGGCGCCGGACTTCGCTGATCGCGTGCTCAACGCCCTGGAGCGCGACGGCATCCGCCCTAGCGCCAGCGAAACCCTGCCCGACCTGCCAAAACCGGCCCTCGGCCAACCTGCCTGGGAGCACCTGTTGCCATGAGCCTGCCAACCCTGCACGACCTGCATCGCCCACTGGGCAACACCGGCCTGCTGGTGTCGCCACTGGGCCTGGGCACCGTCAAGCTGGGCCGCGACCAGGGGGTGAAATACCCCAACGGCTTCCAGATTCCCAACGACGACGAAGCACGGATGTTATTGCGCCAAGCCCAACAGCTGGGCATCAACCTGATCGACACCGCCCCCGCCTATGGCCGCAGCGAAGAACGCCTGGGGCCGCTGTTACGCGGCCAGCGCAAGGATTGGGTGATTGTCAGCAAGGTCGGCGAAGAATTTGCCGATGGCGTGTCCCGTCATGACTTCAGTGCCGCCCATACGCGCCTGTCGATTGAGCGCAGCTTGAAAAGACTTGAAACGGATTTTATTGACCTGGTGCTGGTGCATTCCGATGGTAACGACCTGCATATCCTCAACGATTGCGAGGTGTACCAGACCCTGGCGGAGCTGAAAAAAGAGGGCAAGATTCGCGGCTTCGGCTTCTCCGGCAAAACTGTCGAAGGCGGTGTGAAGGCTCTGGAACAGGGTGATTGCGCGATGGTCACCTACAATCTGAACGAACAAGCCGAGAAAGCCGTGATTGATTATGCGGCGGCCCATGGCAAAGGCATCCTGGTGAAAAAGGCCCTGGCCAGCGGCCATGTGTGTCTTGCGCCTGGAATGGATCCAATTCGCGCCAGTTTCATGTTGTTGTTTGCGCAAACGGGTGTCGCCAGTGCTATTGTCGGGACCATTAATCCGCTGCACCTGGCCCATAACGTGGCGACCGCTGCCCAAGTCATTCGTCAACTCTGATGCCGCCGACGCGGCCGACCCCGTCGCAAAAAGGAGCCGACATGCCGCGTACGCTCATTAGAAAAAACCCCAGCAACTTTAAAACACTGCCGCTGCACGTCGAAGCCACCCCCGAAGGCCTGAGCTACCAGAGCGTGGGCATGCCGCTCAACTTTGCCCAGACCCTGCAACGGCGCAAGCCGGTGGAGGTGGCTGACCCCGAGCGTTTCGCCCTCGAGCTGGCGAACCTCGGCGTGTCGGTGCGCCTGACCCTGCACTGGCAGAACAAGGATTACTGGGTGCTGGTGCGCCAACGCCGCCAGGACCGTGGCGATGTAGTGCTCAAACTGATCTCCGGCTACGTCCCCGCCCACGAACTGAACCTGCCGCTGCACACTGCCATTCAGGAAATTGCCGAAGAGTGCCTGCTGGAAACCCCCGAGGGCTGGCTGGGCGGGCGCTTCAATGACACCTGGCTGCCGGCACCCTACTCTGCGGCCTTGCATTACCGTGAAGCCTTGCCGTTTCGCTTGAGCCCTTTGTCCGGTGCCGCACGCCCGGTACGCTGCGCGACCACGCAATTGATCGAACGCCCACGGGCTTACGTGCACCTGCCCACAGCGTCGCTGCAATTGATTTATGACCTGCGCCTGGAAGTGCCGAAGGAAGCCAAGTCCCTTAGCCTGTTCCATGTGGATGAACGGCTTGAAGGCGACCAACTAGTGGCGCGCCTGGACCGCCAGCGGCCCGACCTGTACCTGATGCCCCTGAAAGATGGCCAGCCGCTTGCCGAGCTGTACACCGTCAAGAAAGACCAGCTTTACCCGGCCAGTACGCGAGGCTTGTACCTGGCGGAAAGTTTCGCCCAGCAGGAGGGTTGGCTGGTGCGCGACGAGCGAATTCGCTGGAAGGATTGGGTCAGGCAGCAAGGCCTGGCAGAGCCGGAAAAAGAATCGAAGCTCAAGCGCTTGACCGGCAAGGCCCGGCAGATGCTGCGCAAGATCGTGCCGAAGAAAAAGGCCAGCCGCTGAACTCAAAAACGAAGCAGATCAATGTGGGAGCGGGCTTGCTCGCGAACGCGGTGCATCAGTTACACATGTACTGACTGACACGCCGCATTCGCGAGCAAGCCCGCTCCCACAGTTGATTGTGTTCAGCTGTTTAGTAGCCGCTCCAGGCCGACCTTCAACGGGGTTGGCTCAGGCAGCGTGAAACTGGCCAGCAACCGCTGGTTGTTGGCCCGCGAATGCCGAATATCCCCCGAACGCGCTGGCCCGTAGGTGATTACCGGCAACTGCCCCACCACCTCTTCCAGTGCCTGCAATACCTGCTTGAGCGTGGTGGTGCGGTTCCAGCCGACGTTGATCGCACCCAACGGTGCCTCAGGCGCTTCAATGGCCTGTACCAACACATCCACCAGGTCTTCCACGTACATGAAATCGCGGGTTTGCTCGCCATCGCCAAACACGCTGATCGGCACACCCTGTTGCACGCGCTCGCTGAAAATACTGATCACGCCTGAGTACGGCGATGAAGGGTCCTGGCGTGGCCCGAAGATATTGAAGAAGCGAAAAATCACCGGTTCCAGACCATGCTGGCGGCGGTAGAAATCGAAGTAATGCTCACCGGCCAATTTGTCCGACGCGTAAGGCGTCAGCGGAGCCTTGGTGGTCTCTTCGTCAATCGAAGCGCCCTCGCCATTGTTGCCATACACCGCAGCGCTGGAAGCAAACACCACACGCTTCACACCGGCCTTGCGCATGGCTTCGCAGACATTCAAGGTGCCGACAAAATTGCTTTGGTGCGTGCTGACCGGGTCATCCACCGAAGCCTGCACGGAAGCCACTGCCGCCAAGTGCACCACCGCCGTGGCGCCGACGGCGGCTTGCGCCACCAGTTCGGCGTTGGCGACATCACCTTCAATCAGCTGTACGCGCGGGTTGTCCAACGGCACATTGCTGCGCTTGCCGGTGGACAGGTCATCCAGCACCCGCACGGCGTAACCTTTTGCGAGCAATGCATCGACCAGGTGCGAGCCGATGAAGCCGGCACCACCGGTGATAAGGACCCACTTATCTGCGTTACTCATTGTTGCGGATCTTCTCGACAATGGCCGTGGTCGAGCTGTTTTCAACCAGCCCCAGCACTTTGACCGTACCGCCGTAAGCGCTGACGATGTCTGCGCCCACGACTTGATCAACGGAGTAGTCGCCGCCCTTGACCAGCACGTCTGGCTTGACTTGGGCCAACAGGTTTTCCGGGGTGCCTTCAGAGAAGCTGATCACCCAGTCCACAGCACCCAAACCGGCCAATACGGCCATGCGTCGGTCAACACTGTTGATCGGACGGCCCGGGCCTTTCAAGCGGCTGACCGAGGCGTCGTCATTGACGGCGACGATCAGGCGATCGCCTTGAGCGCGCGCCTGTTCCAGGTAAGTCACGTGACCGGCATGCAGGATGTCGAAGCAACCGTTAGTGAACACAATGCTTTCTTTGTGGGCACGGGCATCGTCAATCGCCAGCAGCAATTGTTCGAGACTCAGCACGCCACGCTCCGAGCCTTCGGAACGCTGGATCGCCCGGCGCAACTCAGGTGCGCTGATGGCAGCGGTACCCAGTTTGCCGACCACAATGCCCGCCGCCAGATTGGCCAGGGCCACGGCGTGGGGCAATTCTTCACCGGCCGCAATGGACGCCGCCAGGGTGGAAATCACCGTGTCACCGGCACCGGTGACATCGAACACTTCACGGGCCCGCGCCGGCAGGTGCATCGCCGGGTGGCCCGGGCGCAGCAGGGTCATGCCGTGCTCACCCCGGGTGACCAGCAAGGCACCCAGGTCGAGGTCGGCCATCAGCGCGGCGCCCTTGGTCACCAGTTCGTGTTCATCGGCGCAACCGCCGACGATGGCTTCGAACTCGCTGAGGTTTGGCGTGATCAGGCTGGCGCCCCGATAAATCGAGAAGTCCTTGCCCTTGGGATCGGCCAGCACCGGGATGTTGCGGGCCTTGGCGGCCTGGATAAGCACTTGATGATTCTTCAGGGCGCCTTTGCCGTAGTCGGACAGGACCAGCACCTTGATGCCTTCGAGCAACGCGTCAACCTGACCGCTCAGGGCCAGGGCGTCGGTGGCGAAGGGTTCTTCGAAATCGATACGCAGCAATTGCTGGTGACGGCTCATGACCCGCAGCTTGACGATGGTCGGCTGATGGGCAATGCGCTGGAACAGCGCGCGCACGCCTGCACCGCGCAGGCTGTTAGCCAGGCTGTCGGCGGCTTCGTCGTCGCCGGTTACACCCACCAGGGAGGCCGGTGCGCCGAGGGCGGCAATATTGAGGGCAACGTTGGCAGCGCCACCTGGACGGTCTTCGATTTGCTCGACCTTGACTACCGGTACCGGTGCCTCAGGGGAAATCCGTGAGGTACCGCCATGCCAGTAACGGTCGAGCATGACATCGCCGACCACCAAGACAGGGGCTTGATCGAATCGCGGCATGGACAACTTCATGGAGCAACCCACATACAAAATGAACAGGGGCGCGATATTAGCACAGGGTTACAGGCGGCTTGTGGAGGGCGTGACAGAAGATTGTGTGGCAGGCCTGCCAGGGAATCCACCGATGAACACCGGCGGGAGCGGGCTTGCCCGCGACAGCGTTGAATCAGTCGAAACATTCGGTGACTGACACTGTGCTATCGCGGGCAAGCCCGCGCCCACAGGGTTTTAGGTGATGTCGGCAGACACCGGCGCATCCAGGCCCATGGCATGCAGACGCGCGTAATAGCCGTTCTGCTTGAGCAACTCGGCGTGGGTACCGCGCTCGACAATCCGGCCGTCGTCCATCACCAGGATCAGGTCGGCCTTCTCGATAGTGGACAAGCGGTGCGCAATCACCAGGGTGGTGCGGCCCTGCATGACCTTGTCCAGAGCCGCCTGAATGTGCCGCTCGGATTCGGTGTCGAGGGCCGAGGTGGCCTCGTCGAGAATCAGCAGCGGTGCATTCTTGAGCAAGGCCCGGGCGATTGCCAGGCGCTGGCGTTGGCCGCCGGACAACAGCACGCCGTTTTCGCCCACCTGGGTATCGAAGCCTTTGGGCAACTGGTCGATGAAGTCCTTGGCATAGGCATCCGCCGCCGCCGCTTCAACGTCCGCCCGTGGCGCACCGGCCAGGTCGCCGTAGGCGATGTTGTTGGTCACGGTGTCGCTGAACAGGGTGACATGCTGGTTCACCTGGGCAATGTGCTTGCGCAGGTTGAGCAGTTTGTAATCTTCGATCTCTACACCGTCGAGCAGGATTTCGCCGCTTTCATGGTGGTAGAACCGCGGGATCAGGCTGGCCAGGGTCGACTTGCCGCTGCCGGAGCGGCCCACCAGAGCGATCATCTGCCCAGGTTCGGCCGTAAAGCTGATGTCCTTGAGCACATGGCGTTCGGTGCCGGGGTAGGTGAAGTTCAGGTTACGTACGTCCAGGCGGCCGCTGACCTTGTCGCGTTCGACGGTGCCGCGGTCGACTTCCTTCTCTTCGTCCAACTGTTCGAAAATGCTTTCAGCACCCGCCACGCCTTTCTGGATGGTCGAGCTGACTTCCGAGAGTTGACGGATCGGCTTGGGTAACAGGCCGGCCAAGGTGATGTAGGCAACCATGTCGCCAGCAGACGCATCGCCGCGAAGGTAAAGCACCAGGAACATCAGCACGGCCATGGCGGTGTAGATCACCAGTTGCAGCAACGGCGTGTAGATCGCCCCGGTGCGGGTCATGCGCAACTGCTTGTCGGTGTTGCCCTGGCTGGCCTTGAAGAAGCGCTTCTCTTCGTAGACTTCGCCGCCGAAGCTGCGCACCACGCGGTAACCCTGAATGGTTTCGGAAGCCACGTGGGTCACGTCGCCCATGGCCACCTGGATCTTCTTGCTCTGCTTGCGGAATTTCTTGCTGGCCGTGCTGACCATCACCGCAATCAGCGGCAGGATGGCGATCATCACCAGCGTCAAGCGCCAGTTCATGAACAGCAGTGAGGCAAACAGGAAGATCACCGTCATGCCTTCGCGAATCACCACCTTGATGGCATCGGTCGCCGCACCCGTGACCATGGTCACGTTAAAGGTGATGCGGGAAATCAGATGCCCGGAGTTGTGGTTATCGAAGTAGCGGTTGGGCAGCGTCAGCAGGTTATTGAATAACTGCACGCGCAGGTCGTGGACCAGGCCCAGGGAGACCTTGGCCAGCAGGTAGTTGCCCAGGAACGAACCCAGGCCCTGCCAGGCCGCGATCAGAATGATCAATAAAGGCACGGCTTGCAGCAATTGCAGGTCGCGCAGGAACGGTACGTTGGGGAACAGCACCGCTTCCGGGTTGGATAGGCCGTCGACGAAGTACTTGAGGATGTACCCCAGCATGGGCTGGGTCGACGCGAAAATCAGAAATCCAACGATACTCAGCGCGAACAAGCCGGCATAGGGCTTAACGTACATGAGCAGGCGGAAGTATATTTTCAAGCTCGAAGGGCTTGCGCTCGGACTGGAGTCGGTCATATCACGCGGCGTTTTGAAAAAGGAGGCTGACTTTAGCACAGCTTCTCTGTTGTACTTGCACCCGGTATAACCCACGGCCCGGTTGGATCCAACCGACGACATTACATAGCGACTACTTTAAGATGGTCGGCTTTCTCAATTCTGGAATGGCTTTTCTGTATGCACTCCAAGCGCCTTGCCTACGGCTCAAATCGCGTTTTCGACTTCCTGGTCCTATGGATTTTGCCCATTGGCTTGTTGTTGCTCCTGAGTTCGCTGTTCTACGTCACCAATCGCAATGTCATGCACCGGTTCTACTACGGTTTTTTCAGTGTGCCGACCTTGTTCCTGCTGTGCTTGCGCCCTCGGGAAATCAAGGAGCTGTTGCGTGAACCCCTGATCGTCGCGTTCCTGGCGTTTTGCGCCTGGGCGCTGACCACCGTGTTGTGGAGCCCGGAACCTACCGGCGACTCCAACCTGTTCAAGGTGCCACTGCAAACGTTCATGCTGTTTGCCGGCTGCGGGCTGCTGCTGCATTACCGCAAAGAGCTGTTCAAGCCGATATTCTTCAGTGCCGCCGTGATCGCGCTGGTGGTGTGCCTGTGCAACCTGGTGGCATTCGCCAAAGGCTTCGAGCCCGGCCTGAGCATGCGCATGATCGGGGGCCGTGGTGCCCTCGACAACCCACTGCTCAGCTCCCACCTCTTCGGCTTTTTCTGCGTCTATTGGCTCTATATCTGCATCACCACCCAGCGCCTTCGCGTGCTGTGCTTCAGTGCGCCTGCACTGGCGATCATGACGTTAGCGATCCTGGCCACCGGCTCCCGCACGCCGCTGGTTGCGCTGACGCTGGCCGCCGTATGGATCGCCTTTGTCAGCCGCAATCGCCGCTCGGCACTGATGATTGCAACCCTGGTGCTGGGGGCTGCGGCGCTTCTGCTGTTTTATCCCGAAGCAATTACCGAGCGTGGCAGTTCGTACCGCTTTGAGTTGTGGGGCATGACGCTGCAGCGTATCGCCGAGCACCCCTTCATCGGACACAGCTACGACTCCGAATTGTCCCTGATCGTGGGCGGTGTCGAGCTGATGGAACCCCACAGCTTTGCGCTCGGCGTGCTCTATTACGTCGGCATCATCGGCTTTATCCCGTGGATCTTCATGCTTGGCTGGGGCCTGTACAAAGGCTTTAAAGAGCGGGCACAGCCGCTGTTCCTAATGACTTCCGCCCTGCTGGCCTACGGCATCGGCGCCGGCCTGACCGAAGGCGGTGGCATCCTGTCGCGGCCCAAGGAGCACTGGTTCCTGCTGTGGATCCCCCTGGCCCTGATCGCCGGCCTGAGCATCGCCAAACGTCGTGGCAGCCTGCTGCGCATTCCGGTGCAAACGCCCAAGCAGCAGGCGTTTGAAGCACTGCGCAGCGGCGCTGATGTCATCGAGGAAGATGGTCTTGGGCCGAAAGTCCTGCGCCTGCAGGATGGTAGCTTCCTCAAGCTGTTCCGGGCCCGCCGCTGGTACACCTCCGGCATGTTCAACCCCTATTCGGAACGCTTTGTCAGCAACAGCGAACAACTGCGACGGCTAGGCATTGCATCACCGGCCATCCTTGATCTGTATTACCTGCAGGATGGCAGCAGCGCCGTGCACTATCGGCCGCTGCCCGGCCTGACGCTGCGTCAGGCCCTGCAAAGCCTGGACAGCAGCCTGCGTGAATCGCTGATTGAACGGTTCGGCCGGTTTATGGCTCAGTTGCACGAGCGCGGTGTGTACTTCCGCTCCCTGCATTTGGGCAATGTGCTGCTCTTGGAAGACGGTGAGTTCGGCCTGATTGACGTGGCAGACATGCGCATCTTTCCGTCAGCGCTGCGCAACACGCTGCGCCAGCGCAACTTGAAGCATATGCAACGCTATTCGCAGGACCGCAACTGGTTGTTCGAAACCCACTTCGAACAGCTGGCCAACGGGTATGCGTCGGTCGCATCGCCGCAAGCCACGCTGAAAATCCGCGAGCAGGTCCTCACACTCGCTCGCCCTGCCACCTGAAGGCAAGCCCGGTGCGCCCCTGAAACGGGGCGCACTCACGCGGTATCAGTCTTTTTCCAGCGGGGAAAAGTACAGTCGGCCAAGGCCGCGCCAGGTTTTCTTGTTCCAGGCACGAAACGGGATCTGCGCCAACAGCTCTTGCGCCAATGCACGATTGCGATTGGACGTCTTGAGGAACATGGAGCTTAGGAACTTGTAACGCACCTCGTCATATTGCGGGTGGTCACTGAACAGCGCGTAGGAACGCAGGATGTTGTCGATCATGAATCGATGATTCTTGTACGAGTTGGTAGCGTGCTTGCGGTAGCGCGCCATCACCACGTTCAAACCGTCGATGAAGTACCCGGCGCGGGTAATCTTCAGCTCGATCAACAAGTCTTCCAGGCGAATCTGCGGGTCGAACCCACCGACCTTTTCCAGCGCCTCGCGCCGGATCATCAGCGTGGGCGCTGGCGGGTAGGGTTTGCGCTCCAGAAACATATCGTCGAAGTCCAGGCGCCGAAAAGGCACATCCCGGCGTTGGCGTTTCTCGGGAAGCAGCTCGCCGCTGGAGTCGATCAGCTCGATATTACCGGCACAGATACCCACCTCAGGCTTGCCATCCATATAGGCCACCTGGGTCGCTATGCGCTCCGGCAACATGATGTCGTCGGAGCCGAACGGCACAATCAGCGGGCCTTGAGAGCGTGCAATCGCGCCATTGAGCGTATTGGTCAGCCCTTGATTCTGCTGGACACGAAAGTCGAAGGCATGGTGTTCCTGCAATCGACGAATGCGCTCGACACTGTCGTCTGTCGACCCATCGTCAATCACCAACAGCTCGATGTTGGGATACGTCTGGTTCAGGACGCTGAGGATGCTTTCCTCAATGTAGGGCGCATGGTTGTAAGACGCGATGATCACCGTGACCAAGGGCTGACTCTGGTTCATACATTGTTCCTGCGTGCTTGAGCCAATCCTGAATCAATCAGTTCCAGGTATTCCTGGCGGAACACCTCAATGTCGTGCTGCGCCTGAAGGTACTGATAAGCCTGCTCGCCTTTCTGCGCGAGCGCTTCATCGGACAGCGCCAGGTAGGTGTCCAGCGCCTGGGTCAGCTCGAGCACGTTGGCCGGCTCCACGGCCAGGCCACCCGCGCCTTGAATCAGCGGCAGCATGGCCGGTACGCTTGAGGCGATCACTGGCAGGCGACCGCTCATGCCTTCCAGCAGTGCCAGGCCCAAGCCCTCTGCCAGCGAAGGCATCGCCCAGATATCAAAGGCGCGTACGTATTGCAGGGCATTTTCCTTGAAGCCCAGCAAATGCACACGGCCCGCCAGACCAAGGCTGTTGATTTGCGCGGCCAGGTTGGACTCTTCGCGCCCGGCACCAATGATGGCGAGCTGCGCCGAAGGGTATCGGTCTTTAAGCGCCGCAAATGCCTGCAACAAATAGGTGTGGCCCTTCACCGGCACCAGTCGCCCCAAGGCGCCGATCAACCGCACCGAAGGGTCGATGCCCAGCAACTCGCGCGCGCGTTCACGCGAATGCTGCAAGCCTTCGGCCTGCTCGATGTCGATGGCATTGGTAATGGCGTAGGTATTGCGGTCGGTAAACCCGCACTTGCAGTCCAGCAGGTACTGCTTGACCGCTGGCGACACGCCGACAAAACGCCAGTGCTCGTCGATCCAGCGCTGGGCCTGCTTGCGTCGGTAAAGGCGGTCGTACTCGCCAAAGCCGTGGGAGATGCCGATGCACAACGGGATCTTCAACCAACGGTTCAGCTGCAACATCATGTTGACCGGCTTGAAGCGGTTGCACACCACGACGTCAAACTTTTCCTTGCGGCAAAACTGATACAGCCGCCACATGGCGCGAAGTCTCAAGCCCTTGAGCGACTTGTCGGAAAACTCAAAGTAAACGGACGTGGCGGCGCGACTGACCGGGTCCGCAGGCCCAGGCCGGCCACGCAAAAAGGCGGCGGTGACTTCATAGCGGTCCGCAGGCAATGCCTTGACGATCTGTTCGGCCAGGTCGGCAAAATCATGGGATTTAACATTGTAGTCAGGCTGCAATTGCAGGACCTTGAGACGCCGACTCATAACTCTCCTCGATGGAAACCTGTGGCATCAACAACCCAGGTTTTTTCAGCGGCCAGCGTCTCGATGTACGCGGCGTCTGGCGCCGGCAGCAACGGCCACTGATTACGCTTCCAGCAGACAAAATGGAAATACGGAAATTCCCGACCGCCATCCCTGTCGTTGGTCAGGCGACCATTATTCCAGAACCATTGATGCGGGAAGCGATCACTGCCGTCGTGCCATTTGATCGCACCACCCGGCGTACTGAACGCCTCGGTGAATTCACTGCGCCGACGCCACGGGTTGAGCTTGCCTACCAGCTCGAACAGCGGCTTCGGAAAATTCTTGCGCCACAGGAAAATCCTGCTGAACGCGCCTTCATCCAGGGCATGATGCTCCTGATCAGTGAAGCGCGCTTCCCAATCCTTGATCTGCATGAACACTTGGCGCTTTCTGGCGGTATTGCGCATCAGGCACAAATGGCCGGCCACCCGCCGCTCATGGGTCGAGAACAGGTCATAGCCGGCCAACCGATCAGCAGTGAAGTATTCGCGCAGGTTGCCATAGATCAGGTCGAGGTCGCCAAACGCCCAGAAATCGTAGCCATTGAGGCGGTCAGCATGAATGTGCCCCAGCGCTGGCTTGATATCACACAGCTTGTACGGCGCCTGGGGCGCAAAGTTGATGTACAACCGCTGTGACACCAAAGCGCAGTAATCGGCAAAGCTAATACTTTCAATCCGGACGTTGTCCGGCACGTTGGCCGGTATCGGACAGTCGCTGAACAACAACCAGTCGATGTCCGCGTTGCGTCTGCAGCTTTCGAGAAAAAACGGCATCCAGAATGGCCAGTGACCAAAGTACGGGATAAGAAAAAGGATGCGGGGGCATGGATTAATCACTGGGGACTCACTGTCATTTTTTTACTGGGACGTGCTGCACGCCACTTCGTTGCTTAACGTTACTTGTGCTTGATGAACCAAAAAAGTTCATGCCGCCGGACGGCCTTGCGAAAAAACTCATTTTCACCCCAC
This sequence comes from Pseudomonas sp. UBT, assembly GCF_050915955.1. Classification (NCBI taxonomy): domain Bacteria; kingdom Pseudomonadati; phylum Pseudomonadota; class Gammaproteobacteria; order Pseudomonadales; family Pseudomonadaceae; genus Pseudomonas; species Pseudomonas sp. UBT. The sequence continues at coordinate 1,321,436 of NZ_CP168079.1, forward strand.
GGCGAAACGGCTCTTCCCGCCAGCAGGCGTTGTATGACACGCCGCACCCGCCGCTTGAACGGCATCCTCGGTTGCAGGTCATGCATCATGCCCAACGACATCGCCTTGTCACATTGCCGTTCTTGGGATAACGGCAGGCAATAAGGCAACAAAGTGTAAGTGGAATCAAAGGCTGGCGGCAAAGCAACACCGTTGCCCGAATCCCCCATAGGCCAGCGGTCGTTGTCATGCAGATGGTTGGCGTAGCCGAGCAAAGTGGTCGGCTGCCACTCCAGGCCCTGCAAGGCTTCCAATACGGCCTGCTGGGCGCAGATATGGTCAGGGTGCGGGTCAAGCACCGGATGGGGCAACACGATGACTTCAGGGCGCGCCATCAACAGCAAGGCCCGCAGGTCAGCCAACAGATTGTTCCAGGTTGGCTGGCCGTCGGTGTCGGCAGGCAAGGGGAAAGGGTTGAATTGGCGAAATACACGAATATCGCTCAGCTCGGCCTCTCGAGAAGCCACTGCGCGATCCGGCTCGGCCTTCATCGCCGCCAACTGCAGGCAAAAATACCCAAGCTGAACGGAGTGTTCTTGCGGCACCCCAGCCCAACGCGGCACAGCGATGCTGTCCCAGGCGCGCAAACGGCCCTTGAGCCGTGCCGCCTCAGGCTTGCCCAAGCCCATTTGCTGATAGTGCTCGGCTTCAATCTCGCCGGCCGTCAGCGTCACGATCCAGGGTTGCGCCGCCTGACTGTACAGGCCAAAAGCTGCAAGCTCGGCATCATCGGCATGGGGCGCAATCACCATCACCCGCTGCTGGCGCACATCAGGCTGGCGGAATACCGACAACACGGGCGCGCCCTGCACACGACAGAACCGACCACGCAGCTGCAACTGCCCATCGAGCAACGCTTGCGCCTGGCCGGTAAGGTTCAGATAACGCAGGCCATTGACGCCGCGCTCGAATACTTGGCGATCACCGTCGGGCAACGCGATGAACGGGTCGATAAAGCGGCCCAGCACACTGCTCTTGAGCCGCAGCGCGAGGATCAACGTCTCGTCGCCCGACAGCTCAACGGTTTCGCCCAACAGCAGCCGGCCCTCGCTCAGCACCACCTTGGGTTGCTCGGTATCCGCTGCAAACTGATACTGGTAGTCGTCCTTGGGCGAGTAAAACAGATGGTCGGCAAACCAGGCCTCATGGGCGACCCAGGCCAGCACTGCCAACAGCAGCGGCAGCCACCAGGCCACCAGCACACCCACGCCGACCAACACCAGCAAACTGACCAACAGACCCATGCGTTTATTGCGGCGATGGCGCTTGAGCAGCGCCTGCTTGCGGCTCGTAGACTCACTCATACCGTGAACACCGGCACGGGGTTGCACCAACGGTCCTTGTACTCGCGGTCCGCACGGCCAAACGAAAACCGCAATGGCTTACCGGCTTCGCGTGCTTGCTCCCAGGCACTTTGTGTATTGAGGAAGCTCAATACGCTGCCCGGGCTGAATGCGCGGGTTTCGGGGTCCACGCCGCCATTGATGTACTCGACACTGATCCACTGCGGCGCTTCGACGCGGTAGACCAACTGAATGGCGATCGGCGCATCGTTGAGGAAAATCACCGAACCGATCAGCCACTCACGCAGCAGCTCGATCACCTGTGCCATGCGTTCGGCGCCTGTGGCGGGAAAGCCCCAGCGGCGCTGAAACAGGTCGCAGTAGATCGCCGACAGCTCTGCGCTGGAGAACGCCTGCACCGGCCGCACCACACCGCCCGCCTCTTCCAGCAGGCGCAACTCGCGGCGTTGGTTATAACGAAACTTCTTCGACAACTCTTCCGGCGTACGCGCCATGGCCAGTTGCTCGGCCTGCGGCTTGAGGCCCGCAAAACGGCCCTCATTCAGGGCCGACAGGTAACGCGCGCGATGGCGCAGCGCGGCTTGGGCATCCTCGGCAGCGGGCAGGATCAACTCGGCGTTACCCAGGTCGAACAAGCCTTTCTTGCCATGCCGTTTGAGAACATCCTTGGACAACGCCAGGTCGCGTCCCCAGGTCGCAATGCAGGCCTTGAGCTCGCCGCCCTGCTCCCATGCCAGATAGCGCACGGGAATGTCGGCCAAGCCGGCGAGACGCTCGACCACCTGCGGATGCGTGGCGACACTGCCACCAAAACGCTGCCAGGCTTCGCTGTAGGTCGGCGCGTCAACAACGGACCAGCCGCGCTCGCGCCAGCCTTGGAATCGATTGAGCATCAAGCCCTCGCGGTCAATTCAAGTACGGGGGGCAACTGCCAGAAAGTATCGCGCACCGCCTGGTCAGAAAACCGTTGGTGCAGGCGTTCAAGCATCATCTCGGCACACAGTTGGTGCTGTTGACGATCCATCGCCGCCAGGTGCCGAAGGCCCTGGCCCAAGTGCTCGGCATCACCCAACGGAAACAGAATGCCCACGCCCTCGACCACTTCCCGGGCGCCGCCGCAGGATGTTGCGAGCAACGGCACACCGGCGACCATGGCTTCCAGCAACACCATGCCGAACGGCTCATGATCGGAGCTCAGGGCAAAGGCGTCGAACGCGCGAAAATACCGGCGTGCGTCCGGCACCTGGCCGAGGAACAGCACTTGGTCGGCAATGCCCAGCTCCCGCGCCAGGGCCTTGAGGTCTTTCTCCAGGCGCCCGGTGCCGAGGATCGCCAGGCGACTCTGCGCCGGCAAATGTGGCAACGCCAAGGCAAAGCCCTTGAGCAAGGTAGCCTGGTCCTTGTCCGGATGCAGGCGACCGACGTTGCCGACCACCCATTCATCCGGTGACAGCCCCAGGGCATCCCGCGCCTCATCGGCCGGCACCTGCAGCGCTTGCATGGCCTCGACATCGATGCGGTTATACAACGTCTGAATACGCGCCGCAGGCCAGCCCGGCAGGCAGCGACGCATATCATCGCGCACCGCATCGGACACACCGAGCAGGCTCAGGCGCTTGCTGAAAATCGACGCGAGCAGCTTGCGGCTACGGCGCTGATAGTCACCAAACGCATGATGCACGCCGATCACCGGCAGGCGCGTGCCGAGCAAGGCGATATAGATCGGCTTGAACCGGTGGGCGATGCAGAAACTGAAGTTGCGCGACGCGGCGATCTTGCGCAACTCACGGATGGCGCCCAGCTTCAGGCCACGAATGGCCTTGGAGCTGAACTCCATGAACAACACTTCATCGGATGCGCAACCAGCGGCTACCGCAGGGTCGGCGGCCCCGGTAAGAAACACCGTGGTCACCTTGTAGCCGGTGCCTGCGAACAAACTGGCGTACTGCCGCGCGCAGTCCAGAAACGGCCCGTCATAGCCGTGGCAGAACTGCAGGACGTGGCGCTCAGCCGACCGAGTCATAAGGGTCCACGCCGTCTTTGACGACCAGGATGTCTTCCATGATCAGGTATTGCAGGTCGGAGCCGAAGAACATGTTCAGCGCGTCGGTCGGCGAGCAGATCATCGCTTCGCCACGGCGGTTGAGCGAGGTGTTCAGCGACACGCCGTTACCGGTCAGCACTTCCAGCTCTTTCATCATGTCGTAGTAGCGCGGGTTGTATTCGCGCTTGAGCACCTGGGCGCGGGAGGTGCCATCTTCATGGACCACTTCCGGTACGCGGGTTTTCCACTCTTCCGACACTTCAAACGTGAAGGTCATGAACGGCGCCGGGTGATCGACCTTGATCATCTGCGGGGCCACGGTGTCGAGCATCGACGGGCAGAAAGGCCTCCAGCGCTCGCGGAACTTGATCTGGTGGTTGATGCGGTCGGCCACGCCGGTGGCGCTCGGGCAACCGATGATCGAACGACCGCCCAATGCACGCGGGCCAAACTCCATGCGGCCCTGGAACCAGGCCACCGGGTTACCGTCGACCATGATCTTGGCGATGCGCTTGGGCATGTTTTCGATCTTGCGCCACACCGGCTTGCTTTCGTGTTTGGCGCACGCAGCGATCACGTCTTCGTTGCTGTAGGACGGGCCGAGATAGACGTGTTCCATCTTCTCTACCGGTACACCACGGGCGTGGGACACATAGGCCGCCGCGCCAACCGCGGTGCCGGCATCGCCGGACGCCGGCTGCACGAACAGCTCTTTGACGTCGTCACGGGCAATGATTTTCTGGTTCAGCTTGACGTTCAGCGCGCAGCCGCCGGCGAACGCCAGCTTGCCGGTGTCCTTGAGGATGTCGCCCAGGTAGTGGTCGATCATCTGCAGGGCCAGCTTTTCGAACAGCGCTTGCATGCTGGCCGCGTAGTGGATGTAAGGCTCGTCGGCGATGTCGCCTTCGCGCTTGGGACCCAGCCACTCGATCAGTTTTGGCGAGAAGTAGAAACCCTTGCCCTTCTCTTTATAACGGCGCAGACCGATGACGTTGGCGTAGTCGGTGTTGATCACCAGCTCGCCGTTTTCAAACGAGGCCAGGCGCGAGAAATCATACTTGCTGGCATCGCCATATGGCGCCATGCCCATGACCTTGAACTCGCCGTCGAGCATCTCGAAACCGAGGAACTCGGTAATCGCGCCATACAGGCCACCCAGGGAGTCCGGGTCGTAGAATTCCTTGATCTTGTGGATCTTGCCGTTTTCGCCGTAGCCGAAGAACGTGGTGGCGTACTCACCCTTGCCGTCGATGCCCAGGATCGCGGTTTTTTCCTGGAAGCCCGAGCAGTGGTAGGCGCTGGAAGCATGGGCCAGGTGGTGTTCAACCGGCTCGATCTTGATTTTTTTCGGATCGAAGCCCAGTTGCTCCAGGCACCAGACGATCTTGTTGCGATAGCGCTTGTAGCGACGGTTGCCCATCAGGATCGCGTCGAGCGCGCGGTCCGGGGCGTACCAGTAACGCTTGGCATAGTGCCAGCGCGCCTCGCCGAACAGGCTGATCGGCGCGAAGGGAATCGCCACCACGTCAACGTCGGAAGGCTTGATGCCGGCTTGTTCCAGGCAGAACTTCGCCGATTCGTAAGGCATGCGGTTCTTTGCATGTTTGTCGCGTACGAAGCGCTCTTCTTCGGCGGCCGCGATCAGCTTGCCGTCGATATACAACGCTGCGGAAGGATCATGGCTAAGGGCGCCGGACAGGCCAAGAATCGTCAATGCCACAGGGGTCTAGCCTCTTTTAGTCTGCATACAGGCGGGTTGCGCCTGAAAAAAGTGTGCCTCCCGCCTGGGCGAGAAACAGCTAAAGGGCGGGATTATAACTTAAAAGCAGTAGGAAGCTGTTAGCGGCAACCGGCAAGCGGGCTACTGGTAGATCTCGATGCTGCCGTCTTTGCTCTGGCGGTAGATCGTGTAGGGCAACACCAGCGTGTCCGCCACGCCGGAGGCGAGCGCCTCGATGGCAATGATCGGGAAGGCATTGCCCGAACGGTCCGAGAAGCTTTGGTCGTTCAGGCTTTTGTCAGGCTTGGGCTCGCCGTTGAGTGTGCAAAAGCCGTAGATAACTCCGCTGTAGATACGCGGCACGTTTTCGCAGTGACTGCGTGATTCCTTGAGGTTCTGGCTGGCAACCGCGTCCGGGCGGAAGACGGTATTAATCGTTCCGCAGCCAGTGAGCAGTACGAGCGTTAGCGCCAATAGAATATTAGAAACACGGTTCACGGATGACTCCTTGTGTCTTGAACGGGCGAATGCGGACAACGCCGACGTGCTTATACCTGCCCCGCTCAAGAGCCGCCGGGGCGCCAATAGATACTGATATTGCCGTCACTCGCCTGTCGATAAATCGTATAGGGCAACACAACGGTGTCGGCAACGCCGGACACGGCAATGTCCAGCAACACGAAGGGTATCAATATACCGGTCGGGTCAGGTGCCGCATGCAGCGAGCAAAAATCAAAGGCCACCCCACTGTAAACACGGGGTATGGATTGGCAATAGGTTTTTATGAGCCTGAGTTCACGCGCGGTGTCACCGTCTTTGCGAATAACGCTGTTCACGGTTCCACAACCGCTCAACAGCAATGCAGCAACGCCCAGTGCAACCGTAATGTTTACTGTCAAAGTGCGGCCCTCACAAACGGTCAGCCACACTATCACCGGGGTATCGGCCCACCCAACCCGGCGCGCCGACAACTTACGTGAGAAAAATCCGAAATGGTAAAAATTGACCAAGTCACTAAACTCGCGCCCTTTTGCGCGTTTATGTCCTATGCGCCACAGATCCCGGCTGACCATGAAAACCTTTGCCCGCCTCACCTCGTTGCTGCCCTGCCTGCTTGCCCTGAGCGATACCACCCTGGCCGATGATGCACCACTGATCCTCGACCCCAGCGTCGTCACCGGCTCGCGCAGCGCCAACCCGACCTTTGACCTGCCCTACTCGGTCGACAGCATCAGCCGCGAACAGATCAGCGACGGTCAACTCGGCATCAACGCCTCCGAAGTCCTGTCCCGCGTGCCCGGGCTGGTGGTACAGAACCGTCAGAACTATGCGCAGGACCTGCAGATCTCCTCACGCGGCTTCGGCGCGCGCTCGGCGTTTGGCGTACGCGGCATCAAGCTGATTGCCGACGGCATCCCCGCCAGCACCCCGGACGGCCAGGGCCAGGCGGCCACGTTCAACCTCGATACCGCCGAGCGCATCGAAGTCCTGCGCGGTCCGGCAGCCACCTTGTATGGCAGCAATGCCGGCGGGGTCATCCAGATGTTTTCCCGCGACGGCGAAGGCCCGCCACGCATCGGCGCTGAAACCCTGGTGGGCAGCGACGGCCTGAACAAAAACCACCTGACCGCCGAAGGCGCGGCGAACGGCGCCGGTTTCGTGCTCGATGCCTCGCGCATGGACACCGACGGCTACCGCGACCACAGCAGCGCCCGCCGTGACCAGACGTTTGCCAAGCTTAACTTCCAGCCGGATGACGACAGCAAGCTGGCGCTGATCTACAGCAGCCTGGAGCAGAACGGCACGCAGGACCCGCTGGGGCAAACCTGGGCGGCGTACAAGGCCGACCCGCGTTCGGTAGCGCCGGCCGCGTTGCAATACAACACGCGAAAAAGCATCGACCATCAGCAATTAGGCATGAATTACGAGCGCTACATCGGTGATGCGACGCTGCAGGTGAATGCCTATACCGGGCAGCGCAGTGTGATTCAGTACTTGTCGATTCCGGACAAATTCGCCAGTGGCGCACTCAACCCGGCAAACGCTCGCGGCGGCGTAGTGGCTTTCGACCGCAAATTCTACGGCGGCTCGGTCCACTGGCTGCAACCCATCACCAGCGCCCCCGGCGACCTGACCCTGATCGCCGGCCTTGATTACGACCGCAGCCAGGATGATCGCCAAGGCTATTCCAACACCCTCAACGGTGTGCACGGCGTCAAAGGCGCGTTGGGCCGCGATGAAATCGACACCGCCACCAGCCTTGACCCGTTTGTGCAAGCCAACTGGCTGCTGGGCGACTGGACCCTGCAGGCAGGTCTGCGTCACAGCACCATGAAGATGGATGTGGACGACCGCTTCCTGAGTGACGGCAATGACAGCGGCAGCAAGACTTATCAGAAGAACACGCCATCGGTCAGCGTGATGTATGCCTTCACGCCCGACCTGCACGGTTACGTAAGCGCGGGCAAAGGTTTCGAAACTCCAACCCAGGCGGAGTCCGCGTATTCCAGCACTTCAAACGGCTTCAACTTCGCGCTCAAGCCGTCGGTCAGCAAGCAAATTGAAGTCGGCCTGAAGGCACGCATTGGCCAGGACACACGCCTGAATGCCGCCGTATTCCAGATCACGACTGAAGACGAGCTGGTCGTGCAACAATCCAGCGGCGGTCGTACCACCTATCAAAACGCTGGCCGCACCCTGCGCCGCGGTTTCGAACTGGGCATCGAAAGCCAGCTGTCGGATCAGTGGAGCACGCACCTCGCCTACACCCGCCTGCAAGCCACTTACGACAGCGACTTCGTCAGCGGCGGCAACACGGCCATCAACAAAGGCAACTACCTCCCCGGCGTGCCGCAAACCACGCTGTTTGCCGAGCTGAACTGGAAACCCCGCGACTGGGTCAGCAGCGCCCTTGAAGGCATGTACCGCAGCAAGGTCTACGTCGAAGACACCAACCAACAACACGCCGCGCCGGGCTACAGCGTGTTCAATTGGCGCGCACGCTTCGAGCAGAAGGTGGAGCACTGGACCTTCCACCAGACGCTGCGCCTGGATAACTTGCTGGATCGCCAGTACGTCGGCTCGGTGATTGTCGGTGACGGCAACTTCCGTTATTACGAAGCGGCGCCGGGGCGGTCGTGGTATGCGGGTGCGGGGGCTGAATACCAGTTTTGATCAGGTCATGTAGCGCCTGAGCGGCCGCCTTCGCGGGCAAGCCCGCTCCCACACTTGACCGCGTTTACACATCAAAATGTGGGGGGCGGGCCGGCTTTAACCGGCGACGCCGATCTCTCGGGGCAAACGCTGGTCGATCATCTGGTACAGGGCGCTGCTCTCAGGCCAGTTGCGCATAAACCGCGCGCGGTCCTTGGCAAATGCCGGGGCGAAGCTAGCGTTGCTGCGGTGCTGGCACATGGCATCGAGGTCAATCAGCGCCCAGCGATCCTCGGCCCAGAACAGGTTATGGCCTTTGAAATCGCCATGGCTGATGCGCTCACGAATCAGCTCGGCAAACAGATGATCCAGGGCCAGCAGTTCGTTTTCGGGCGCATCACCGTTCTCAACATACGGGGCGAAGCGCTCGATGATGTCCGGCCCCGGCAAGTATTCGGTGACCAGATAAGCCCGGCTGCGCAGCCAGAAAAAGCGCTTTTCCAGCACGGCCAGCGGCTTGGGTGTGGCGATCCCCAGAAAGGCCAGGCGGTTGCCTTCTCGCCAGGAGTGCCAGGCACGACTGGGGCGCCAGAAACGCTTGAGCCAATGGGCGAATCCCTTGATGTTGTAGCGCTTGATCACCAGCGGCCGACCGGCCACTTCGACCTTGGCGACAGTGGCCGCACCACCGGTTTTGTACAGGTGGCCCTGGTCAAGCAAGGCATCGGCCTGTTCCAGCACCGGCAGCATCGCAGGCTCTTCCTCGCGCCGAATCGCACGCAAGGCAAAGGCGCCACGCACCACGCTGAACAGCGTGCATTCACGGCCGACCTTGTTCAGAAAGTCCTTCAAGCGCCAGGCACTGACCTTGCGCACCTGTTTCTCCAGGGCTTGCAGCGGCAACGCGTGCTCGCCGTTGCTCAGCAGGTAGTACACCAGCAACTCTTCGGTGAACGGCTCAAGGTTTTTCGGCAACTGGGCGAAAAACACCCCGAGGTTTTCCAGCACCCGAGTGCGCGACAGCGGCTTGCCCGCCTCTTCGACGCGAATCCCGGCACCGTCAATCAGGTACAGCTTGCCGTCCTGGCGCAGCAGGTTGTCCAGGTGCAGGTCTTCCTGCCACAAGCCTTTGCTGTGCATCTGCGCGATCGCCGCCAACGCCTCGGCGAGCACGGCGGTCTGTGCGTCCGCCAACGGCGGCAAACCTTCGACCGCCTGCCAAGCATCGGCGAGGCTTTCGGCGCCTTCAATAAAGTCGAACAGCAGCCAGCCGCCCTCACCTTCCTGCAAACCATCGGCCAGCAGCTGCGGCGTGGTCAGGCCTTGCTCAGCCAGCAGGCGTACGCCGCCGAGTTCGCGCTGAAAATGCCGTGCCGCCTTGTTGCCCACCAATAATTTGGCCAGCACCGTGCGACCGCGCCACACGCCTGCGCCCACATAGCGCTCGCCTGGCAATACGCGCAGCAGGCTGAGCAGTTGCAGTTGCCCGGGGCCGGCAGCATCCGCCAGCTCGATGGTCAGCGGAAGGTCAGGCGTGCGACCGGCTTTTTTCAGCTCGGACAAACGCATCAGCGCTTCTCCTTGTGACTGCGACGAGCCGTCAGGCGCTCGAACCAGGCGGTGGTCAGCGAGCTGTCTTCAGGTTGATCAAGATAGGCCGCCAGCAATTGCCGCACGTGGGCATCCGACCACTGCGGCGCGCGCCGCAACAGCGGCTCCAGGTCCTTGACCCGGTCGCGCCTGCCGAACAGCAACGGGCGGGTTTTCTCCAGGTCGATCAACTGCGCGGCATACCCTGTGCCTGTGGCCTGCAGGAAAATGTGCTTGGGGTAAAAACAGCCATGCACCTGACCCACGCTGTGCAGGTGTCGCGCCAGCTGACCGCACGCCAGCAAGATCGCACGGTGCTGGGCGTCCGTCAGTTGCGGCCACTGCTCCAGCAATGAATCCAGGTCGTTCCAACCGTCCAGGGCACGGGTCAGCAACATCGCGCGGTGCTCGCCATTGACCTTGCGCTCACCGAAAAACGCTGCCTGCAACGCCGGAATACCGCGCTCGCGATAACGGCTGATGTTACGGAATTCGCGGGCAAACGTCGGCTCGCCCAACGGTTTGCTGAGGGTGCGTGTCAGGTAATTGCTCTGGCGCTTGAGGTAGTAGCCCTGACCTTCAAGCTCCAGGCGAAACACGCTGCTCCACCCCCCATCGCTGGTATTGGGCTCATCCACCGCGTCCAGTTGCCTGGCCCACAGGGCATCGAAGTCAGCCAGGCCGTTGCGCTCAAGCAGAGCGCGATCTTCGGCCGCCAGGAAATCACTCATTCGCGCCCCTCGAAAAACTTCACCACGTGGCGAATCCGCTGTTTGTCCGACGCCGTCAGGTGCGGGCGTTGGCGGTATTGCAGGTAGAAGCGCAGGCGCTGGGTAGCCGACAAGTGATACTTGGCGACTTTGTCCAGGCAGGCCAGGTCTTTGGTAATACGGTACTTGAGCCAGAACCCGCGCCAGAAATCACCGTTGGGGCAATCGATCAGGTACAGGGTCTGATGATCGTCGACCAACAGGTTGCGCCACTTCAAATCGTTATGGGTGAAGCGATGCTCGTGCATGGTGCGGGTGTATTCGGCAAGCTGGCGACTGACCACGCTGACCCACTTGGGGTCTTTCAAACAGGCATCGTTGCGATCAGCCAGCACCGACAAGTCGGCGGTTCTCGGCAGCTCGCGGGTGATCATCGCACCCCGGGCATAGGCCAGGCCCTTGCGCTCCAGGCCCCAGGCCACCACGTCGGCGGTAGGAATTCCCCACCTGGCGAAGCGCTTGAGGTTCTGCCATTCGGACTTCACTCGCGGCTTGCCCAGGTAGCGGCGCAGGCCTTTACCGGCACCGACGTAACGCTTGACGTAGAAATTCACCCCGCCGCGCTCTACGCGGATCACTTCCGACAACGGGTCGCGTGTCAGCTGCTCGCCCTGCAGCGCAAACACCGCCTCAAGGCTGCCGAAATCATCCGCAAGTGCGGCGTAAGCAGGTTCCAGGTTCCAACCCGCCATCAGAGCGCGTCCCCGTAGCGTTGTTTTCGTGCATAAAGCTTGTCGGCCTTGGCTTGCAGCCACTGCAGCAAGGGGCTTTCTTCGGCCAGGATCTGGCGCAGCGGCTGCTGGAAGTAGCCCTTGAGAAAGCGCAACTTGTCGCGACGCGTGAGGCCGATGTCCAGCGCCGAAAAATACAGCGCGGCCAAGTCTTTGTCGCGCCAGCGATGGCTGATTTTGTCGCGGGTCTGGGCGCGGTGCAGGTCGATCACTGACAGCTTGAAGTGATCGAAGGTGACCGGCGTATCCGTGTGCAGCAGGAAGTGGCAGATGTAGCAGTCGCGATGGTTGACCCCACCGCGATGCATCATGCCGGTCATGCGCGCCACTTCAGCGATCAGCGCGCGCTTGAGGCGCGGCTCGGGGGGCTGTTTGGCCCAGTTGATGCTGAAATCTTCGAGGCTGACAGTAGGCGCCAACTCTTCGGTGATGATGAACGAGTGCTGGTCGGCCGGGTTGCTGCCGCGCTCGCCGTAGGCCACGGCGGTCATGGTGGGCACGCCGATTTCCTGCAGGCGCTCGATGGCCTGCCACTCCTGGCCCGCGCCCAGCACCGGCAGCTTGGCGGTGACCAGGTTCTTGACGATCTCGCCCCAGCCGATGCCACGGTGGATCTTCACAAAATAACCACGGCCATCTACTTCGGTACGCAAGGTGCGACGCGCTTCGAGCTCACGGTACACCTCGCCTTGCAGCCGCTCGACTTCGGCGAAGGCATCGCGCCCGGCCCAGAGGGTCTTGAACGGCTCGGCAAGCATCAACTTCATCGTTTTGGCTCCGCCAGAATCACATCCGCCGCGTGCTGCGGCATGCTGTAGAGGTCGGCCGTCTCGGCGAAGGCCAACCCATTGCGGCCCCAGGCCGCGCGCTGTGCAGTGTCGGTGAGCATTCGCGCCAGATACTGGTTGAGCTGCGCCTGTTCAAAAGGTTCATCCAGCACCAGGCCGCTGTCGGCTTCGGCGATGTAATGGGCATACCCACACACGGCCGAGACCAGCACCGGCAACCCGGCCACCAGGGCTTCGAGCAACACAGTGCCGGTGTTTTCGTTGTACGCCGGGTGGATCAACAGGTCGGCACCCAGCAGGAAACGCGGAATATCGCTGCGGCCCTTGAGGAACTGCACGTTATCGCCCAGCCCCAATGTGGCGCTCTGCAGTTGGAATACTTTGGGGTCGTCCTGGCCAATTACAAACAGGCGCGTGCGTTTTTTTAGTTCTGCCGGCAAGGCGGCCACGGCCTTGAGGCTGCGATCGACGCCCTTGGTCTTGAAGCCGGAGCCGATTTGCACCAACAGCAGGTCGTCCTCGCGCAGGTTGAATTCCTTGCGGAAACCTTCGCGAATCTCGGCGGCGTTCGGCGGTGCCCGGCGATCCTGGGCAATGCCCGGTGGCAACAGGTGGAAGCGCTCCAGCGGGGTGTCGTAATGCTTGATGAACAGCGGCTGCTGCACTTCGGAGATCATCAAGACTTCGGTCTTGGCATCCTTGGCGAACACCGCACGCTCGTACTCGGCAAAGTGCTTATAGCGGCCAAAGCTGCGGTACAGCGAGTGGCGCAGGTTTTGCGCCTTGTCTTCAAAACAGCCATCGGCGGCGTAGTAAACGTCCAGGCCAGGCATTTTGTTGAAACCGATCAGGCGATCCACCGGGCGCTTGGCCAGGTCGGCTTCCATCCAGGCGCTGAGTTTCTCATTGCGCCGATGATTGAAGATCGCCTTGACCGGCGCCACCAGCACTTCGAAACCCGGCGGAATGTCGCCTTCCCAGATCAACGTGTAGACACGAATCTGGTGGCCGCGCTGCTGGCACTCCAGGGCGATACGCATGAAGTCGCGCTGCAGGCCACCGAAGGGGAAATATTTGTACAGAACAAAAGCCAGTTGCATCAGTGCAGCTCCTCAGCCAGTAACAACGTGCTCAGTCGGCTTGCCACACGCTCAGGGTTCAAGCGCGTGAAGCACAGGGGCGACTCACGTTTGATGTCGAACCGACGCAAATCGTCGGCCGTTGGTTGATAGGTACAGTGCTTTTGCAGGCATGGCGCACAGGGGAAGTCGCTGGCCAGATGAATCTGGCCCTTGCCGTAAGCGCCGGTCAGGCCGGGGTTGGTGGGGCCGAACAGGGAGATGGTCGGCACGTCCAATGCGGCGGCCAAATGGCCGAGGCCGGTGTCCACCGCCACACAGGCGCGGGCGCCGGCTAGCACACGGGCGACGCCGGCCAGGTTCAGCTTGGGCAACACTTCGGCGTTTTGCAGGCCTTGCGCCAGGCGCTCGGCACGGGCTTTTTCGTCGGCATTGCCCCACGGCAACTTCACGTCCACACTCAGGCGACCCATGCGTTCGGCCAGCTCGCGCCAATAGGCTTCGGGCCAGTGCTTGGTGTCCCAAGTGGTGCCGTGCAGCAGCAGCACAAACGGTTTTTTCGGCGGCAGGCCGAGCAGCTTGTCGACGCTCAAGCCGTAATCGCCCAGACCTTTGGGCAAGTCATAGCCCAGCGCCACGGCAAACAACTGGCGCAAACGCTCCACCGCATGTTGCCCACGGGCCACGGCCAGGCGCCGCGAGTAGAAACGCGCGGCGATTGGCTCGCGGGCGGAGTGTTTATCGAAGCCCGCCACCGGGGCACGCACGTAGCGTGTCAGCCAGGCGCTTTTGAACAGGCCCTGGGCGTCGATCACCAAGTCGTATTTAGTCGACTGGACGCTCTGTTTGAAGCGTCGCCACTCGCCGCTCTTGAAGGTTTGCCAGATGTTTTTGCGCCAGCGGCGAATCGCCACCGGGATCACCTTGTCCACCGCCGGGTGCCAGGTAGGGATCTCGGCAAAGCCTTCTTCCACCACCCAATCAAAGCGAATGCCAGGGATTGCCCGCGCCGCGTCGGTCAGTGCCGGCAAGGCGTGGATCACGTCGCCCAGGGATGAGGTCTTGATTACCAGTACGCGCAAACTAACGGACCTCGACCACAGAGCCCTGCAACCGCTGCAAGGCATCGCTGACCGGTTGCGGCAGCAACTGGCGCAGGCAATTGTAGTGGCCGAAACGGCAGGTGCGCTCGAAACACGGGCTGCACTCCAGGCCCAGCCGCACCACTTCGACCTTATCGGCCAATGGTGGGGTGAAGCCTGGAGAGGTCGAGCCGTAAACGGCCACCAACGGGCGGTTCAACGCCGCCGCCACATGCATCAGGCCCGAGTCGTTGGACACCACCGCGTCGGCGCAGGACAACAGGTCGATGGCCTCGGCCAACGAGGTGTCGCCACTGAGATTCACGGCTTCTTCGCGCAGACCGGGAATCAGGCGTTGACGGATGTCTTCACCCACCGAATGATCGTTTTTCGAACCGAACAACCACACCTGCCAGCCTTCACGAATCTTCATTTCGGCGACTTTGGCGTAATGCTCCGACGGCCAGCGCTTGGACTCGCCAAACTCGGCGCCAGGGCAAAGCGCCAGCACCGGACGGTCGAGCATCAAGCCGAACTTGGCCAGTGCCGCGTCGCGTGTAACCGGGTCGATCTGCAGGCTCGGGCGCGGGTAAGGTGTCGGCAACTCGGCACCGGGCTCGTAGGCCAGGGCCATGAAACGCTCGATCATCAGCGGGTAACGCGCCTTGTCGAGGGTGCGCACGTCATTGAGCAGCACGTAGCGAAACTCGCCGCGCCAGCCGGTACGTTTAGGGATGCCGGCAAAGTACGGCACCAGCGCCGATTTCAGCGAGTTGGGCAGCAGGATCGCTTGGTCGTACTGGCCGAGCATGGATTTGCCGATGCGCCGGCGCGTCGCCAGTTCGAGTGCGCCGTGACCGAGCGGGAAGCTCAAGGCCTTGCGCACCTCGGGCATGCGCTCGAGGATCGGCCGGCTCCACTCAGGGGCGAGCACGTCGATTTGGCAGTCGGGATGACGCTGTTTCAGGCACTGGAACAGTGTCTGCGCCATCACCATGTCACCGACCCAACTGGGCCCAACGATCAGAATATTCATGTAGTTTCCACAAACGATGCGGGGAGGCTTATGCCTCCCCGCCTCAATAATTACTGCCAGTCGCGGTGGGCCTGGGAACCGCTTTGTGCGGGAGCTGGCTTGCCTGCGATGGCATCGCCTCGGTAGGCCTGCTACACCGAGTCGCTTGCATCGCAGGCAAGCCAGCTCCCACATATCAGTCGAGTATCAGCTTAACCCCAGCGCTTGCCAGATTCGCATCACCTGGCGCCGTTCGTCGGCGAACTGATCCCCGGCCACTGTGCCCGCCTCGTTTTGCAAGGCCTGGCGGTGCGCGGCGGAACGGTAGGCCTTATACACCTCGCGCAGCAGATGGGCATCGGCGGCGGGCATCAGCCCAACCTGCTCCAGGCCTTCCAGAATGCGGATATTGTCGGTGTAGCGCAGCAACGATGGATGTTGCGCAGACCACGCCAAAGCGGCGTATTGCACCATAAATTCAATATCGACGATACCTCCGGCGTCCTGCTTGAGGTCGAACGCCGCCGTGGGCTCGAAGGCATTGGCGCCGGTACCGGCCGCCGTGGTCCGGGTGCCCAGGTTATCGCGCATCTTGGCGCGCATCTCGCTGACCTCCTGGCGCAGTTTCGCCAAGTCCCGTTCACGCCCCAGCACCTTGGCGCGTACTTGTTCGAACGCATGGCCCACATCCTGGCTGCCCACCAGCACCCGAGCGCGGATCAGGGCCTGATGCTCCCAGGTCCAGGCTTCATTTTCCTGATAGCGCTCAAACGCCCCCAGCGAACTCACCAGCAAACCGGACGCGCCCGAAGGCCGCAGGCGCATGTCCACTTCATACAACTGGCCCGAGTTGGTCTGGGTCGTCAGCAGGTGAATGATGCGCTGGCCTAAACGCGTAAAAAACTGCGCGCCGTCAATCGGCTTGGCACCGTCGGTTTCCGCCTGCGGGTCACCGTCGTGGATAAACACCAGGTCCAGGTCCGAACCATGCCCCAATTCGATCCCGCCGACTTTGCCGTAACCGACAATGATAAACCCAGGATCGCATAGGCTGCCGTCCACCCGCTGCGGCGAGCCGTGGCGCGCCACGGTCTGGCGCCAGGCCAGGGCCAGCACTTGTTCGAGGATGGCCTCGGCGAGCCAGGTCAGGTAATCGCTGACTTTCATCAGCGGCAGGCTGCCGGCGATTTCCGAAGCCGCGACACGCAGGCGGTGGGCCAGTTTGAAGTGGCGCAGGGCTTCCATTTGCTGCTCAAGGTCATCCTCGGGAATGCGCGTGAGGCGCTCGCGCAGCTCTGCGGCGAGTTCCGGCGCCAACGGCGGCTTGAACAGGCGGCCTTCGTTGAGCAGTTCGTCGAGCAGGAGCGGGAAGCGGGTGATTTGTTCGGCGATCCACGGGCTGGCGGCGCACAGGGTCAACAGCCGGCGCAGGGCGTCGGGGTTTTCGGTCAGCAGCACGAGGTAGGCCGAACGGCGGGCGACGGCCTCCACCAGCGGCAATACGCGTTCCAGTACCAAGTCCGGGTTGGCGTGCTCGACCGCCTGGGCCAGCAGGCGCGGAATGAAAGCATCCAGCCGTTCGCGGCCCAGGCGCTGCATGGCGCGCAATTGCGGGCTGCCACGCAGGCTGGCCAAGGCCTTGAGCGCTTTGGTCGCATCCGTAAAGCCACCTTCGGCTAATTGCCGGCACGCGGCCTCTTCGTCCTGGGACTCTTCCCACAGCGGCAACCACTCACCGCCCACAACCAATTCGCTTTCTTCGCCGTCTTCCTCGTCGGGATCAGCGATCACCTGGCGGAAATGCCAGTCCACACGGCTACGCCAATACATCAGGCGCTCATGGAATGCCGCCCAGTCGGCAAAGCCCAGCATAAAGGCAATACGCGCCTGGTCTTCCGGGCCGTCCGGGAGCATTTGCGTCTGCCGGTCGGCAATCGCCTGAATGGCGTGTTCGGTGTAACGCAAAAACTCGTAGCCATTGCGCAACTCGGCGATCACGGCTTGTGGCAGGTAGCCCTGGCCTTCCAGGGTCCCCAACACGTTGAGCAACGGCCTCTGTTGCAGGCTCAGGTCGCGGCCACCATGGATCAGTTGGAACGCCTGCGCGATAAACTCCACCTCGCGGATGCCGCCCGAGCCCAGCTTGATGTTGTCGGCCATGCCTTTGCGCCGCACTTCCTGCTGGATCAACTGCTTCATGGTGCGCAGCGCTTCAATGGCGGAAAAATCCAGGTAACGCCGATAGACGAAGGGGCGCAGCATGTCGAGCAACTGCGCACCGGCAACCTGGTCACCGGCCACTACCCGCGCCTTGATCATGGCGTAGCGCTCCCAGTCGCGGCCCTGATCCTGATAGTACTGTTCCAGCGCATTGAAACTGAGCACCAACGCGCCGGCCGAGCCGTATGGCCGCAGGCGCATGTCGACACGGAATACAAAACCGTCGACGGTCATCGGGTCGAGGGCCTTGATCAATTTTTGACCAAGGCGAATGAAAAACTCCTGGTTATCCAGCGCGCGCTTCACGCCCACCGTCTCGCCGCCTTCGGGGTAGGCGAAGATCAGGTCGATATCGGAAGACAGGTTCAGCTCCACCGCACCGAGCTTGCCCATGCCGAGGATGACCATGTGCTGAGCTTCGCCGCTGCGCCGGCCGGTAGGTGTGCCGAACTGTACGCAGTGGCGCTGATACAGCCACTGGTAGGCCTGGTCGATGCAAGCGTCAGCCATGTCGGAGAGGTCGCGACAGGTTTGCACCAAGTCCGCTTGTCGGGTCAGGTCGCGCCAGATGATGCGCACTTGTTGGCGCGTGCGCTGGCGGCGCAATACACGGCCCAGTTCATCTTCTGTTTCGGCCTGTTGCGCAGCGCCAGCGATCTGGCCGCACAGTTCGCCGGGCGCGAAACCCCGGTCCAACTCGCCCCAGGCCACCAGCTCGAGCAACATCAAAGGGTCACGAACGCTCTGTTCAATGACGAAATCACTGGCGGCGCACACCCGGGCAAAGTCGGCCCACCGTTGCGGCGTCCACGCAGAAAGGCCATGATCGTCGTCCAGCGCGGCCACTGCGTCACGAAATGACTGCTCGGCCCGGCTGGCGTAAGGCAACAGAATGGCCGGTAATTCGGCGAGTGTTGGAAGGCTCATGGTCTATCCTTGATCGGCGCGTAAATGGCTTGTTGCTGTGAACGCAAGAACCACGCTCGGTGAAGGACTGTCGAACAAAGGTTATAAATAGCTGAAATTAAATTAATCTTGGCAGGCAACATCAAACTTTCACCTTTTCTTGTTCGCAAAAGATCAACAATAACGATTATGCTCACCAGCCAGACCGAGCAATCCGCTCAGTCTTGTGTAGTTTTACTACTCGTATATACATTCGAAAGGCTGAAATGGCCGACGATTTGTAGTAAAACTACAGGACGCCGAAGCAACCTTCGGCCATCCAAGAATTTATGTCGTCTGCCCACAAGGCCAGTCGCAAACTTCAGGCAACCGATTCTGGTAGCCTTTCCGCCCTGGAGCAAGCCATGCAAGACCTCGATCCCGTCGAAACCCAGGAATGGCTGGACGCCCTGGAATCGGTTCTCGACAAAGAAGGCGAAGACCGTGCTCACTATTTGATGACCCGTATGGGCGAACTCGCGACCCGCAGCGGCTCGCAACTGCCTTACGCCATCACTACGCCATACCGCAACACCATCCCCGTTACCCACGAAGCACGCATGCCTGGCGACCTGTTCATGGAACGCCGCATTCGCTCGCTGGTACGTTGGAACGCCATGGCGATGGTAATGCGCACGAACTTGAAAGATTCTGACCTGGGCGGTCACATCTCCAGCTTCGCTTCCAGCGCAACCCTGTATGACATTGGCTTCAACTACTTCTTCCAGGCCCCGACCGACGAACACGGCGGCGACCTGATCTACTTCCAGGGCCACACCTCGCCAGGCGTTTACGCCCGTGCGTTCATGGAAGGCCGCATCACCGAAGAACACATGAACAACTTCCGCCAGGAAGTGGACGGTAACGGCCTGTCGTCGTACCCGCACCCTTGGCTGATGCCTGATTTCTGGCAGTTCCCGACCGTTTCCATGGGCCTTGGCCCGATCCAGGCGATCTACCAGGCACGCTTCATGAAGTACCTGGAAGCCCGTGGCTTCATCCCTGAAGGCAAGCAGAAAGTCTGGTGCTTCCTGGGCGACGGCGAGTGTGACGAGCCGGAATCCCTGGGCGCCATCTCCCTGGCCGGCCGCGAGAAGCTGGACAACCTGATCTTCGTCATCAACTGCAACCTGCAGCGCCTCGACGGCCCGGTTCGCGGCAACGGCAAGATCATCCAGGAACTCGAAGGCGTGTTCCGCGGTGCTCAGTGGAACGTGACCAAAGTCATCTGGGGCCGTTTCTGGGACCCACTGCTGGCCAAAGACGTCGACGGTATCCTGCAACGTCGCATGGACGAAGTCATCGACGGCGAGTACCAGAACTACAAAGCCAAAGACGGCGCGTTCGTGCGTGAACACTTCTTCAACACGCCTGAACTCAAGGCGATGGTTGCAGACCTGTCCGACGACGAGATCTGGAAACTCAACCGTGGCGGCCACGACCCGTACAAGGTCTACGCGGCGTACCACGAAGCGGTCAACCACAAAGAACAACCGACCGTCATCCTGGCCAAGACCATCAAGGGTTATGGCACCGGTGCCGGCGAAGCGAAAAACACTGCGCACAACACCAAGAAAGTTGATGTTGAAAGCCTGAAGCTGTTCCGCGACCGCTTCGACATCCCGGTCAAGGACGAAGAGCTGGAGAACCTGCCGTTCTTCAAGCCGGAGCCAAACAGCGCCGAAGCCCGCTACCTCAGCGAGCGTCGCACTGCACTGGGCGGTTTCGTGCCACAGCGCCGCGCCAAGAGCTTCGACATTCCTACACCGCCGCTGGATACCCTCAAGGCTATCCTGGACGGCTCGGGCGACCGTGAAATCTCCACCACCATGGCCTTCGTGCGAATCCTCGCGCAACTGGTCAAGGACAAGGAAATCGGCTCGCGTATCGTCCCGATCATCCCGGACGAAGCCCGTACCTTCGGTATGGAAGGCATGTTCCGTCAGTTGGGCATCTACTCCTCCGTCGGCCAGCTCTACGAGCCAGTCGATAAAGACCAGGTGATGTTCTACAAGGAAGACAAGAAGGGCCAGATCCTCGAAGAAGGCATCAACGAAGCGGGCGCCATGAGCTCCTTCATCGCTGCCGGTACTTCTTACTCCAGCCACAACCAGCCGATGCTGCCGTTCTACATCTTCTACTCGATGTTCGGTTTCCAGCGTATCGGCGACCTGGCATGGGCAGCAGGCGACAGCCGTACCCGTGGCTTCCTGATCGGCGGTACTGCCGGGCGGACCACGCTGAACGGCGAAGGCCTGCAACACGAAGACGGTCACAGCCACATCCTGGCTGCCACCATCCCGAACTGCCGCACCTTTGATCCAACCTACGGCTATGAGCTGGCGGTGATCATCCAGGACGGCATGAAGAAGATGACCGAACAGCAGCAGGACGTTTTCTACTACATCACCGTGATGAACGAGTCCTACCAGCAGCCAGCCATGCCGGCCGGTGTCGAGGAAGGCATCATCAAGGGCATGTACCTGCTCGAAGAAGACACCAAGGAAGCGGCGCACCACGTGCAGCTGATGGGCTCCGGCACCATCCTGCGTGAAGTCCGTGAAGCGGCGAAGATCCTGCGTGAAGAGTTCAACGTCGGCGCTGACGTGTGGAGCGTTACCAGCTTCAACGAACTGCGTCGCGATGGCCTGGCGGTCGAGCGTAACAACCGCCTGCACCCAGGTCAGAAGCCTGCGAAGAGCTATGTCGAAGAGTGCCTGACTGGCCGTAAAGGTCCGGTGATCGCCTCTACCGACTACATGAAACTGTTTGCTGAACAAATTCGCCAATGGGTCCCGTCCAAGGAATTCAAAGTCCTGGGCACCGACGGTTTCGGCCGCAGTGACAGCCGCAAGAAGCTGCGTCACTTCTTCGAAGTCGACCGTCATTTCGTGGTGTTGGCAGCCCTGGAAGCCTTGGCTGACCGTGGTGAGATCGAACCCAAGGTGGTGGCTGACGCTATCGTCAAGTTCGGGATCAACCCGGAAAAACGCAACCCACTGGACTGCTGAGGAGATTTTTTGTGAGCGAACTCATTCGCGTACCTGACATCGGCAGCGGTGAAGGTGAAGTAATCGAGCTGTTTGTGAAGGTCGGCGACACCGTCGAAGCCGACCAGAGCATCCTGACCCTCGAATCGGACAAGGCGAGCATGGAAATCCCTGCTCCCAAGGCCGGCATGGTCAAGAGCCTGAAAGTGAAGCTGGGCGATCGCCTGAAAGAAGGCGACGAACTGCTGGAGCTGGAAATCGAAGGTGCCGCTGATGCGGCCCCTGCGGCAGCGCCTGCTGCCGCTGCTGCACCTGCACCGGCTGCTGAAAAGCCTGCCGCCGCCGAGGCTCCAGCCGCACCGGCTGCTGCACCGGCCGCTGCCACTGTTCAGGACATTCACGTGCCGGACATCGGTTCGTCGGGCAAGGCCAAGATCATCGAGCTGCTGGTCAAGGTCGGCGACACCGTCGAAGCCGACCAGTCGCTGATCACCCTGGAGTCCGACAAGGCCTCCATGGAAATCCCTTCGCCGGCTGCCGGCGTGGTGGAAAGCATTGCGGTCAAGCTGGAAGACGAAGTCGGCACTGGCGACTTCATCCTCAAGCTGAAAGTACAAGGCGCTGCTGCCCCGGCTGCTCCGGCACCGGCTGCCGCACCTGCGGCCAAAGCTGAAGCGGCTCCGGCCGCTGCCGCCCCTGCACCTGCTGCAAAAGCCGAGGCCGCACCGGCCCCTGCGGCTGCCGCACCTGCGCCAAGCGGTGCCAAAGTTCACGCCGGCCCTGCCGTGCGTCAACTGGCCCGTGAATTCGGCGTTGAGCTGAATGCCGTATCGGCCACTGGCCCTCACGGTCGTGTGCTGAAGGAAGACGTGCAGGTTTACGTCAAAGCCATGATGCAGAAGGCCAAGGAAGCTCCGGCTGCCGGCGGCGCTACTGGCGGTGCTGGCATTCCACCGATCCCGGTCGTGGACTTCAGCCGCTTCGGCGAAACCGAAGAAGTGCCGATGACCCGCCTGATGCAAATCGGCGCGTCGAGCCTGCACCGCAGCTGGCTGAACATTCCGCACGTGACCCAGTTCGACCAGGCCGACATCACCGACCTGGAAGCTTTCCGCGTTGCGCAGAAAGCCGTGGCCGAAAAAGCCGGCGTGAAACTGACCGTGCTGCCACTGCTGCTCAAGGCCTGTGCGCACCTGCTCAAGGAGCTGCCGGACTTCAACAGTTCGCTGGCGCCAAGCGGCAAGGCGATCATTCGCAAGAAATACGTGAACATTGGCTTTGCCGTCGACACCCCGGATGGCCTGCTGGTACCGGTCATCAAGAACGTCGACCAGAAGAGCCTGCTGCAACTCGCTGCCGAAGCAGCTGCGCTGGCTGCCAAGGCCCGCGACAAGAAGCTCACCGCAGACGACATGCAGGGCGCGTGCTTCACCATCTCCAGCCTCGGTCACATTGGCGGCACTGGCTTCACGCCAATCGTCAACGCGCCGGAAGTGGCGATCCTGGGTGTTTCCAAGGCCACTATCCAGCCTGTATGGGACGGTAAAGCGTTCCAGCCGAAGCTGATGTTGCCGCTGTCGTTGTCCTACGATCACCGTGTGATCAACGGCGCTGCCGCTGCACGTTTCACGCAGCGTTTGAGCCAACTGCTGAACGACATCCGCACCATCCTGCTGTAAGCATCAACGGGCCTCCCTTTCACCGGGGAGGCCTGCTGCACCGATTTCCGAGCGCCACGCTCGTACCTCAACCCCGCCAATTGGCGGGGCTTTTTTTCGCCTGCTTTTTTGTCGGCGCGAGAGGTGTCGCGCCTGCGTCAATACGCCACCCATCACCCCGATTGCAGAAACCGCTCTCGCGGCCGATAACAGCCTTATAGCACTTAGCCTTCATCCTCTCTTGTCAGTGCGTGCTGCATGATGCAACCTTGCCGCAGGCGACAGTAAAGAGGGCGTGAGCCCGGCGCAGTGCGCATTTTTCCAAGCGAGTTCCCCCATGAAAAGCCAACCCGATGTCGCCCGTATGGCGGCCGAGGTAGTGACGCAGTTACCGGTGCCTTCGCGCCTCGGTATGCTGCGTTTCGAGCGGCTTAATGAGGCAAGCTGGGCCTTGCTGTACCTCGACCCCAATTGCGAGCGCCAATTCGGCCTGCCGGCGGTCGAACTGTGCGCGTTGGTCGGCACCCCCTACGCCAGCCTGATGGAACCTCAGGCGCGCTATCAACTGCACGACGCGATCCAGCAGCAACTGACCCAGAGTCCGCATTACCTGGTGCGCTACACCCTGCACACCAGCGACGGCCCCCTGAGCCTGTTGGAAATGGGCGAGGCTTACAAACAACACAATCGTCACCTGGTGCGCGGCTACCTGATGGTGGTCGACGGGCTGTTCAGCGAAATCCCCGCCCCCGCGCCAACCGCCGACCTGGAAAACCAGAACAGCCGCCTGCAGATCGCACTGGAGCTCAATCAGCGCGCCCAACAGGAACAGTTGCAGCACCTGGAACGGGTGCGCGCTCAACAGGAGCTGATCCTGCTGCTGGCACGCCAGCGCTACACCACACCCAACTCGCTGCAAGAAGCCGCCGAGCTGATCACCCGCAGTGCGTGCGACATCTACCAGATCGACTGCGCGAGTATCTGGAACCTTGAGGGCCAGCGCCTGGTGCCGATCTCGGCCTACCACCGCGCCGACCAACAGCATCATCTGCCCGAAGCGATCGACGCCAGTGGTTTCCCGGACTATCTGGAAGCCCTGCATTCGAGCCGCGCGATCGACGCCACCCATGCGATGCGTGACCCACGCACCCGGGAAATGGCCGAGAGCCTGCGCGCCAAGGATATACACGCGATGCTCGACGCGAGCATCCGCGTTGATGGCCAAGTCATCGGCGTGCTGTGCCTGGAACAGAGCGGCAGCTCACGCGCCTGGCAGGCCGATGAGATCGCCTTTGCCGGCGAGCTGGCAGACCAGTTCGCGCAAGTGATCAACAACCACAACCGCCGCACCGCCACCAGCGCGCTGCACCTGTTCCAGCGTGCGGTTGAGCAAAGCGCCAACGCGTTTTTGCTGGTCAACTGTGACGGCGTGGTGGAGTACGTCAACCCGAGCTTTACCGCAATCACCCAGTACAGCGCCGAAGAAGTCCATGGCCACCGCCTGGCGCAATTGCCGGCCCTGGAAAATCTCAGCGAACTGCTATTCGACGCGCCGTCGAGCCTGGCCAAGAGCAACAGCTGGCAGGGTGAATTCAAGAGCCGGCGCAAAAACCTGGAACCCTACTGGGGCCAGCTGTCGATCTCCAAGGTGTATGGGGACAACCGTGAGCTGACCCACTACATCGGCATCTACGAAGACATCACCCAGACCAAGCTGGCCCAGCAACGCATTGAACGCCTGGCGTACACCGACAACCTGACCAACCTGGGCAACCGCCCGGCGTTTATCCGCAACCTTGATGAACGCTTTGCCCGCGACAGCGACAGCCCGATCAGCCTGCTGCTGGTAGACATCGATAACTTCAAGCGGATCAACGACAGCCTCGGCCACCAGACCGGCGACAAGCTGCTGATCAGCCTGGCCCGCCGCCTGCGCAACAGCCTGAGTGCCGGTGGCAGCCTGGCGCGGTTTGCCAGTAACGAGTTTGCGGTGTTGCTTGACGACGCTGATCTGGAGAGTGGCCAACTGGTCGCCAGCCAGTTGTTGGCAACCCTCGACAAGCCGATGTTCGTCGACAACCAGTTGATCAGTGTCACCGGCTCCGTGGGCCTGGCTTGCGCGCCATTACACGGCCGTGACCCGCAGACCCTGATGCGTAACGCCGGGCTCGCCCTGCACAAGGCCAAGGCCAACGGCAAGCACCAGGTGCAGGTGTTTACCGAGGCCCTGAATGCCGAGGCCAGTTACAAGCTGTTCGTCGAAAACAACCTGCGCCGCGCCCTGACCCAGAACGAGCTGGACGTGTTCTACCAGCCCAAGCTGTGCCTGCGCAGCGGCCGCTTGCTGGGCATGGAAGCGCTGTTACGCTGGAACCATCCGGAAAAGGGCATGATCCGCCCCGATCAATTTATCAGCGTGGCGGAAGAGACCGGCCTGATCATTCCTATAGGCAAATGGATCGCGCGCCAGGCCTGTCGTATGAGCAAGCAGTTGAGCGCCGCCGGCATGGGTAATTTGCAGGTGGCGATCAACTTGTCGCCCAAGCAATTCTCCGACCCGGACCTGGTGGCGTCGATCGCCACGATCCTCAAGGAGGAACAGCTGCCGGCCAATCTGCTGGAGCTGGAGCTGACCGAAGGCTTGCTGCTGGAAGCCACCGAAGACACGCGCCTGCAGCTGGATCAATTGAAGAGCTTTGGCCTGACCCTGGCCATGGACGACTTCGGTACCGGCTACTCGTCGCTGAGCTATTTGAAAAAATTCCCCATCGACATCATCAAGATCGATCGCAGCTTTATCCACGAAATCCCGGATAATCAGGACGACATGGAAATCACCTCGGCGGTGATCGCCATGGCCCACAACCTCAAGCTCAAGGTGGTGGCCGAAGGCGTCGAAACCTGCGAGCAACTGGCGTTCCTGCGCCGGCACCGCTGCGATGTGGGCCAGGGCTACCTGTTCGACCGGCCGATCCCCGGTGCAGAGCTGCTGGAGAAGCTTAAACGCTATCCTCGCGGGCCAATCGCCTGACAGCGCTGTAACACTCGGGCACACTGGCTGTCTGTCTTATTACATAACTCAATCTGACTGAGAGGACTGATCATGGTCTTGCGCTCGGAAATTCTGGTGAACAAAAACGTGCTGCCTACTCAAGAACAAGCTTTGCCTGGCCGTGAAACGCCGATGAATCTGCCGGAAATGCATTTCGTCAACGGCAACCCATTGCTGGGCCCATTTGTCGACAACGTAGAGTTCGCGATTTTCGGCCTGGGTTGCTTCTGGGGCGCGGAGCGCAAATTCTGGCAGCGCGACGGCGTGGTCAGCACCGTCGTCGGGTACGCCGGCGGCTACACGCCGAACCCGACGTACGAAGAAGTCTGCTCGGGCCTGACCGGCCACAGCGAAGTGGTACTGGTGGTGTTTGACCAAGACAAGATCAGCTATGAAGAACTGCTGAAAATGTTCTGGGAACTGCACAACCCCACCCAAGGGATGCGCCAGGGCAATGACATCGGCAGCCAATACCGTTCGGTGATCTACGCGGTCAAACCTGAACATCTGGAGGCGGCGAAGGCCAGCGCCCAGGCGTATCAGAGTGAGCTGACCAAGGCCGGGCTGGGCACCATCACCACAGAAATCGACGAAGCGCCGACGGTGTATTTCGCCGAGGCGTACCACCAGCAGTACCTGGCGAAGAATCCGCAGGGCTATTGCGGCATCGGTGGCACAGGCGTGACGTGCCCGATCTAAGGATCGAAGCCGCAAGTTTCAAGCTACAAGCTGCAAGTGATGGGTTTTACTTGTAGCTTGTAGCTTGTAGCTTGTAGCTCATAACTACTCAGCGATGAGCCAATCCATCTGCCACCCACCCTGGGTCTGGCCAAGCTTCTTGGACAGCCACGGCAGCAACTCACGCAATTCCTCCTCCAACCCCCACGGCGGATTGGCAATCGCCAGGCCCGAGCCGTTCAGGGTATTGGGCGTGTCCAGCGGATGCACCAGCAACTCCACCCGCAGTAACTTCGGCGCACCAGTGCCAGCCAGGTCCTGGTAGAAGCGGCGCAACATGCGCTGGTCCTTGACCGGATACCAGATCGCCGCAACGGTCTGGCGCATACGGCTGACCGCCTCCTTGAGGGACGCCGCGCAGCGCTGCATTTCATCGAGTTGCTCAAACGGCGGGTCAATCAGCATCAGTGCGCGTTTCTCCGGCACCGGTAACAGCGCACGCGGTACATGCCAGCCCTCGCCCAGGTGCACTTTGACCCGGCGATCACCTTTCATGTTGTCCTTGAGCAGCACGCCGTCTTCCGGGTGCTTCTCATTGAGCAACACACGGTCCTGGGGCCGCGTGAGGCGGCGCGCCAGCTCCGGCGAGCCCGGGTAGTAACGCAACTGGCCATCCGGGTTCATTTCGTGCAGCACGCGCATGTAGTCGGCGGTCAGCGGCGGCAGATCGCTTTCACCCCACAGACGCGCGATGCCTTCCAGGTATTCACCGGTGCGGTTGGCCTGGTCGCCCTGCAAGTCGTACAGACCTATCCCGGCGTGGGTGTCGAGGTAGGCGAACGGCTGTTCCTTGCGCGACATCAGGGCGATGAGGCGGGTCAAGGTCAGGTGTTTGAAGACATCGGCGTGGTTGCCGGCGTGAAAGGCGTGACGATAATTCATGGTTGCTCCTGCGCAGGGGGCGAAGTTTACCTTCAACAGGGGCAAAGGTGCAGGGCTGCGTGTCGGGCGGTGCTTATGTCACGAACACAGGCACACCGCAGAAAACAGTCTAATCCCACCTATGGCAGCGGGCTTGCCCGCAATGCAAGTGACGCGGTATTACCCGTACACCGCGGTGATGCCATCGCCGGCAAGCCAGTTCCCACAGTGTTCGGGGGCACCCATGAATCCAAGGAGGTCTATAACAATCATGAAAGACGCCACTATTGCACTGCATCACGGCTTCAAATCGGACCCGACCACCAAGGCTGTCGCTGTGCCGATCTACCAGAACGTCGCCTTCGAATTCGATAACGCCCAACATGGCGCCGACCTCTTTAACCTGGACGTACCCGGCAACATCTACACGCGAATCATGAACCCTACCAACGATGTGCTGGAACAGCGTCTCGCCGCGCTTGAAGGCGGCATTGCGGCCCTGGCCGTTTCGGCCGGCAGCGCGGCGATCCACTACGCGATCCAGACCCGCGCCGGTGACAATATCGTCACCACCCCGCAACTCTATGGCGGCACCTACACCCTGTTCGCCCACCTGCTGCCGAGTTTTGGCGTCGATGTGCGTTTCGCCCGCAACGACTCTGCCGAAGCCATCGCCGAACTGATCGACGACAACACCAAGCTGGTGTACTGCGAAAGCATCGGTAACCCGGCCGGCAATATCATCGACATTGAAGCCCTGGCGGAAGTCGCCCACGCCCGGGGCGTCCCGTTGATGGTGGACAACACCGTGGCCACGCCAATCCTGTGCAAGCCGATCCAGTTCGGTGCCGACATCGTGGTGCACTCAGTGACGAAATACGTCGGCGGCCATGGCAACTCATTGGGCGGCGTAATCGTCGACAGCGGCACCTTCCCCTGGTCCCAATACCCGGAGAAATTTCCCGGCCTCAACCAACCCGAGCCGGCCTACCACGGCGTGGTCTACACCGAAAAATTCGGCCCTGCCGCCTTCATCGCCCGCGCCCGTACCGTGCCGTTGCGCAATACCGGCGCAGCCCTCGCACCGATGAACGCGTTCCTTTTGCTGCAAGGTCTGGAAACCCTGGCCCTGCGCATGGAGCGCCATACCGAGAACGCGCTGAAAGTCGCGCAATTCCTGCAAGGCCACACCGAGGTGGAATGGGTCAGCTACGCCGGGTTGCCGGAGCACCCGCACCACGCACTGGCGCAAAAATACATGCAGGGCAAACCCTCGGCGATCCTGTCCTTTGGCTTAAAGGGCGGCTATGACGCTGGCGTGCGCTTCTACGACGCCCTGCAAATCTTCAAACGCCTGGTGAATATCGGCGACGCCAAATCACTGGCCTGCCACCCCGCGTCCACGACTCACCGACAGATGAACGAGCAGGAACAGGCCAAGGCAGGCGTGAAGCCGGAGATGATTCGCCTGTCAGTGGGCATCGAGGCGATTGAGGACCTGATCGAAGACCTGCAGCAGGCATTGGGTTCAACTCAACGCTGAGGCGAGGTCATCGGCCAGCGCTTCATGGCTGATGTCCGGCCTGCGCGCGAAGTAGGCGACCTTGTGCCGCAAGGTCGCCGGCTTAAAGGCGGTGTACAGGTCAGGGCGCTGTTCCTCGAGCCATTGCAGCAGGTTATCGATCAGCACGTGGGGCGATCGCGCTGCCAGGTGTTCCAGCAACGATTCCGGCACTCGCCACCAAGGGCTGGCTTTGGCGGCGGTGACGGGCCCAGTCGCAACGGTCAGCGGTTGGCCATTGATCAGATACCGCTGGAACACCGGCAATACGCTCCCCGTCTCGTTACCCAGGCTGCGCACAATCGGTAGAAACTGCGCAGCATCCCAGAAGCGCAAAAACACTGCCTGGTCATTGTGCGCAAACACCTTGGTCAAGCTTTGCAGGTGCGCGAGCACTGTTACAGGCGGGCTGGATGAAACCGCCAGCCAGCCCCAATCCATTGATTCGGTGGTTGCGACCCAGTCGAGGAAGGGACTGCCGGGCTCGATGAGCCCAACATAAGGCATTACCTCGCTCCACTGCGCGTAGGCTGTGCCTGCCCAGATCGCCCGGGGCGGCACGCCGGCAGCCATGGTTTGCCAAGCGGCAAAGGGCTTGGCGTCGCTGGTTCCGCTCAGCACCACAAACATCTGCTCATTGGGTAGCAAAGGGCATTGAGCCAGCCAAGCGCGTGGCGCCAAAGCGTGACGCATAAGGGCAATTCCTTATAATTAAAGCTTAAAGGTGTCGGGTGATATCACACTGACCGTTCTTGCAGCGCTCACACTCTTCGCAAAACGGTGCGCTGCGTTTCAGACTGGCCACTTGCACGCGGCTCAACGGTGCGGGAATAACCGCCAGCAGTTTTTCTTTTATTCCCGCCATTAACGGCGCAGCGGCAGGACCGGGCGCACCGCCAATCTGAATCGGCACGCTGCTGAATATCCCGGCCGCCGACACCGTGATCGACTGCCCTCCGGCCTGGATCGTAACGGCGGCACCCGCGTCGATGACAATGCTTTGCCCTGCGCCTATCTGAATGCTGCGACCGGCCCGCACCTGCTGCGACCCGCCGACTACCAGGTGATCGTCCTGCTTGAGCTCGGTCAGGCGGTTGCCATGGGTGATGCGTTGCTCTTCGCCTTGAAGCTCATGATGGGACTCACCACCGACCCTCACCCGGCGCAGGTTATCAACCTGTACCTGCTGGTCATGCAACACGTGCTGGGTCCAGTCACGCTGGGCACGCAGGTAGATTTCCTCGGCACCCTTGCGGTCCTCAATCCGCAATTCGTTGTAGCCCCCACCACCCGGGCTGCTGTGACTGCGCAAAATGCTGCGGGTCTTGTCCGCCGGCAAGTCCAGAGGCACCGGTGTCGATGCGTTGGGCAGACAACCCATCACCAGGGGCATATCCATGTCGCCATTGACGAAGCCCACCAGGACTTCCATGCCAACCCTGGGGATCAGCACCGAGCCATAACGGTCATGGGCCCAGGCACTGGCGACGCGCAGCCAGCAACTGGAATGGTCGTTGTGCGCCCCGTCGCGATCCCAGGCCATCTGCACTTTGACCCGACCGTATTCATCGCAATGGATTTCGCTGTCGGCAGGGCCGGTGACCACCGCGTTCTGATAACCCGCAAGGGTCGGACGCTGCTGCTCAGGCATGGGCGGACGAAAGATCACATCCCACGGCGCAGCGATAAATTCGTTGCGATAGCCCTGGCGAAAATCCCCGCCTTCGACCTCAGTCACGGCCTCCTCGAGCACTTGGGGTTGTTTACCTTCGTGGGTTACTTGCGTCACCAGCCACAAGTTGTTCCATTCTTCACGTGGGTGCCCGCTCAGCATGAGGAAACGCCCGCAGACCAACGCCGGCTCATCGCCTTCGCCGTGGGCGATGCGAGCGTCTCGGCGGTGGCGCTCCAAACCACGTTGCGCGAGGTATTTGCCATGGAGCCGATCAGAAAATTGACCGGGGTAGGTTTGCTCCTCCAGCGTGGGAAACGCCTCGCCGGCGACTTCGCTCTCCAACGCCAGGCGTGGCTTGCGGAAATCGTAATCGCGCAGGCTCACTGACGTCGTGCGGGTTTCCAATTGCACCGCGAACCGTTTGATCGCCGGGGCGCCCGCCACCATTCCGGAACCGGGTGTATACGGGGTGGGCTGGTCAGCCTGGGCAAACACTGTCTGGTCATCGCCGAACACCAGCACGTGCCCCTCGGGCGAATGCTGGAAGTGATAGTGAATCCCCAGCTCGGCACACAGACGCTGAATGAACGCCAGATCGGTCTCACCGAACTGCACACAATACTCACGCTCCGGGTAGTGACCGCTCAGCCGAAACTCGAAGCGGTCGCCCTGAATCCCCTGCCCCACCAGCACCAGCGCAACAATCTGCGGCACCGTCTTGTGCTGGAAAATACGCTGATGGCTGCTGTGCATCAGGTACGCCAATTGCGGCACAAGACTGATCTGGTAGCGCGTAAGACGTCGTCCGGAATCGCCCTGGGCCACCCGATAAACCAGGCCGTGAACGCCATGGCCCTGTTCATCAAAACCCAGATATACCTGGCGATGCAGCATGCTTTCCAGGTCGATATCGGGTTGCTCGCTGACCAACTCAAGCTCAAAACGATAGGGCTGGCTGAGCGCCTCCTGACCTTTGAAGCTAAAGACTTTAAGGTCGCACGCAACCCCATCCAGGGTTAGGTTAAAGGCACTTTGATTGGCAGGAGCGAACATCCGGTGTTTCTCTGCAAAGGGTAGGCGCCAGATTCTGCACCACCGCTGCGCCCGGCTGAGCACGTCCTGGGAAAATCAGTAAAGCCCTACACGCACACGTCCGAATGTTCTTGCCGCGGACGTAAATCGCACGCAAAAAAAGGCCCGCATCCTACGGATGGCGGGCCTTTTTTCAGCTCATCTGGCGCTAAACGCCCGAAGAATTACTTGTTGAGGTTGTAGTCTTTTTCCGCAGCATCAAAACGCTCAACCATACCCGCAGTCGGTGCGCCCAGCTTGCTCACGACGTAGATCGCCAAGCTGGCGAAGATAAAGCCCGGGATGATTTCGTACAGGCCCAGCAGGTTGAAATGCTTCCACACGATCACAGTGATCGCGCCCACCAGAATGCCCGCCAATGCGCCGTTGCGGGTCATGCCTTTCCAGATCACCGAAATCAGTACCACAGGACCAAACGCAGCGCCGAAACCGGCCCAGGCGTAGCTCACCAGACCCAGCACGCGGTTGTCCGGGTTGGCGGCCATAACGATAGCAATCAGGGCAACCAACAGCACCATGGCACGGCCGACCCACACCAGTTCAACCTGGGAAGCGTTTTTGCGCAGGAAGGTTTTGTAGAAGTCTTCGGTCAAGGCGCTGGAGCACACCAGCAACTGACAGCTCAGGGTGCTCATAACGGCCGCCAGAATGGCCGACAACAGCACGCCAGCGATCCACGGGTTGAACAGCAGCTTGGCCAGTTCAATGAACACACGTTCGTGGTTCTCGTTGACCGGCCCCGCCACTTCAGGGTGCGCCGAGAAGTAAGCGATGCCGAAGAAGCCCACCGCCACGGTGCCGCCCAGGCACAGGATCATCCAGGTCATGGAAATACGGCGCGCCTTGGCAATCGACTTCACCGAATCCGCCGCCATGAAGCGCGCGAGGATGTGCGGCTGGCCGAAGTAACCCAAGCCCCAGCCCATCAGCGAGATGATGCCGATGAACGAGGTGTTTTTCAGCATGTTGAAGTTGTCCGGGTTCTTGGCTTCGATCGCCAGGAACGTGGTGTCGATGCCGCCGGTAGCCAGCAGCACGATGATCGGCGTCAGGATCAGGGCGAAGATCATCAGCGTGGCTTGGACGGTATCGGTCCAGCTGACGGCAAGGAAACCACCCACGAAGGTGTAGGCAATCGTCGCCGCAGCGCCGGCCCACAGCGCCGTCTCGTAGGACATGCCGAACGTGCTTTCAAACAGGCGGGCACCGGCCACGATGCCGGAGGCACAATAGATGGTGAAGAACACCAGAATCACCACCGCAGAGATGATCCGCAGCAGGCCGCTTTTGTCTTCGAAGCGGCTGGAGAAGTAATCCGGCAGCGTCAGGGCGTCACCGTTGTGCTCGGTCTGCACTCGCAGGCGGCCGGCCACGAACAACCAGTTCAGGTAGGCACCAACGATCAGGCCGATGGCGATCCAGCTTTCCGACAGGCCGGACATGTAGATCGCGCCCGGCAGGCCCATCAACAACCAGCCGCTCATATCGGAAGCACCGGCCGACAAGGCTGTGACCACGCTACCGAGGCTGCGACCGCCGAGGATGTAATCGGAAAGGTTGTTGGTGGAGCGATAGGCCATGAAGCCGATCAGCACCATTGCTGCGATGTAGATCACGAACGTGATCAGGGTAGGATTACTAACGCTCATAAGAGTGACGCCCTGGCTTTGTTTTTATGTAGCGACGGTCTGTCAGACGCCACCCACTGGTTCAGTGAGTAAACGTAACTGGTTGCCGCGCATTTATGACTGACGTTTCCCCAGGAAAGCCGCCAGCCGATGAACCGAACCTTGAAGGTGGTTGCACCTTGGCCGCGAATGCTATTCAACAAAGCAAATAAGGTGCAACCAGTTTCTTGAGAATAAGTTGCACCTTAGCGTGATTCGTCGAAAACCCTTCTTTTTTGCTCCTTTTCGGAGCAAGAACAGCCGATCTCAGAAGCAAATGCACCAAGGTGAAGCCGATTCGGTTGAAGGCCGGATTTTTTCCTGTGAACCGTCGAAAATTTCCTGAACAAAAGGGTTGCACCCGGTTGCACCTCTTGTTGGGCAAAGCTAATCTTGCCGCCAGCAGATGCCACTCGGTAGTGGCACCCATGAGGATAAAAAGATGGCAACGACCACCCTTGGGGTCAAACTCGACGACCCGACCCGCGAACGCCTGAAGGCGGCCGCGACCTCCATTGATCGCACGCCGCACTGGCTGATCAAGCAGGCAATTTTCAATTACCTGGAGAAACTTGAGGGTGGTGCAACCCTGACCGAGCTCAATGGTTTGGGCAGTAAGGACGCTGAAGACGCCGGCGAAGTCCAGCCCGACCACGCCCACCAGTGCTTCCTGGAGTTTGCCGAGAGCATCCTGCCGCAATCGGTACTACGCGCATCGATCACCGCCGCTTACCGCCGCCCTGAGCCGGAAGTGGTGCCGATGCTGATCGAGCAGGCACGCCTGCCGCAGGCAATGGCCGAAGCCACCAACAAGCTGGCCGCCTCGATTGCGGAAAAACTGCGCAATCAGAAGAGTGCCGGCGGCCGTGCCGGTATTGTTCAGGGCCTGCTGCAAGAATTTTCACTGTCGTCCCAGGAAGGCGTGGCCCTGATGTGCCTGGCCGAAGCGCTGCTGCGTATCCCGGACAAAGGCACCCGCGATGCGCTGATCCGCGACAAGATCAGCACCGGCAACTGGCAGCCGCACCTGGGCAACAGCCCGTCGCTGTTCGTCAACGCCGCCACCTGGGGCCTGCTGCTGACCGGCAAACTGGTCGCCACCCACAACGAAGCGGGTTTGACCTCGTCCCTGAGCCGTATTATCGGCAAGAGCGGCGAGCCGATGATCCGCAAGGGCGTCGACATGGCCATGCGCCTGATGGGCGAGCAGTTCGTCACCGGCGAAACCATCGCCGAAGCCCTGGCCAATGCGAGCAAGTTCGAAGCCAAGGGTTTCCGCTATTCCTACGACATGCTTGGTGAAGCCGCGCTGACCGAACACGATGCCCAGAAGTACCTGGCCTCGTACGAGCAAGCCATTCATTCCATCGGCAAAGCCTCACACGGACGTGGGATTTATGAAGGCCCGGGCATCTCCATCAAGCTCTCGGCACTGCACCCGCGTTACAGCCGTGCGCAGTACGAGCGCGTGATGGATGAGCTGTACCCGCGCCTGCTGTCACTGACCTTGCTGGCCAAGCAATATGACATCGGCCTGAACATCGACGCCGAAGAAGCCGACCGCCTTGAGCTGTCGCTGGACCTGCTGGAACGCCTGTGCTTCGAGCCGCAACTGACCGGCTGGAACGGCATCGGTTTCGTGATCCAGGCTTACCAGAAGCGTTGCCCGTATGTGATCGACTACGTCATCGACCTGGCGCGCCGCAGCCGCCATCGCCTGATGATCCGCCTGGTGAAAGGCGCGTACTGGGACAGCGAAATCAAGCGCGCCCAGGTTGAAGGCCTGGAAGGCTACCCGGTCTATACCCGCAAGGTGTACACCGACGTGTCCTACATCGCCTGTGCACGCAAACTGCTGTCGGTGCCGGAAGTCATCTACCCGCAATTCGCTACGCACAACGCCCACACGCTGTCGGCCATCTACCATATCGCCGGTCAGAACTATTACCCCGGCCAGTACGAGTTCCAGTGCCTGCACGGCATGGGTGAACCGCTGTACGAGCAGGTTGTAGGCAAGGTTTCCGATGGCAAGCTGAACCGTCCGTGCCGCGTGTACGCCCCGGTCGGCACCCACGAAACACTGCTGGCCTACCTGGTGCGGCGCCTGCTGGAAAACGGCGCCAACACCTCGTTCGTCAACCGGATTGCCGACCACACCATCTCGATTCAGGAGCTGGTGGCCGATCCAGTGGCCAACATCGAGCAAATGGCGACGCTGGAAGGCGGCTTCGGCCTGCCGCACCCGCGTATTCCATTGCCGCGCGACCTGTATGGCAGCGACCGCGCCAACTCGGCCGGTATCGACCTGGCCAACGAACACCGCTTGGCGTCGCTGTCTTGCGCCTTGCTGGCCACGGCCCACAACGACTGGAAGGCCGAGCCGATGCTCGGTTGCGCGTCCAGCAATGAAGCCGCCGCCCCTGTGCTGAACCCATCCGACTTGCGCGATGTGGTCGGCCATGTACAGGAAGCCACCGTCGAAGACGTCGACAACGCCATCCAGTGCGCCATCAACGCCGGTCCGATCTGGCAGGCCACCCCGCCCGCCGAACGCGCCGCGATCCTGGAGCGCGCCGCCGACTTGATGGAAGGCGAGATCCAGCCGCTGATGGGCCTGCTGGCTCGCGAAGCCGGTAAGACCTTTGCCAACGCCATTGCCGAAGTGCGTGAAGCCGTGGACTTCCTGCGCTACTACGCGGTGCAGGCCCGTAACGATTTCACCAACGACGCCCACCGCCCATTGGGCCCGGTGGTCTGCATCAGTCCGTGGAACTTCCCGCTGGCGATTTTCAGTGGCCAAGTCGCTGCAGCACTGGCGGCCGGTAACCCGGTATTGGCCAAGCCTGCCGAGCAAACACCACTGGTGGCCGCCCAGGCCGTGCGTATTTTGCTCGAAGCCGGCATTCCGGAAGGCGTGCTGCAACTGCTGCCGGGCCAGGGCGAAACCGTCGGCGCGCGCCTGGTGGGTGATGATCGCGTCAAAGGCGTGATGTTCACCGGCTCCACCGAAGTGGCGCGCCTGCT
This sequence comes from Pseudomonas sp. UBT, assembly GCF_050915955.1. Lineage (NCBI taxonomy): Bacteria > Pseudomonadati > Pseudomonadota > Gammaproteobacteria > Pseudomonadales > Pseudomonadaceae > Pseudomonas > Pseudomonas sp. UBT. The sequence continues at coordinate 1,358,234 of NZ_CP168079.1, forward strand.
GCAACGCAGCGTCGCCGGTCGCCTGGATACCCAGGGCCGTCCGATTCCGCTGATCGCCGAAACCGGTGGCCAGAACGCGATGATCGTCGACTCTTCGGCACTGACCGAACAAGTTGTGATCGACGTCGTGTCCTCGGCCTTCGACAGCGCCGGCCAGCGTTGCTCGGCCCTGCGTGTACTGTGCCTGCAGGAAGATTCGGCAGACCGTGTCATCGAAATGCTCAAGGGCGCCATGGCTGAATGCCGCCTGGGCAACCCGGAGCGCCTGTCGGTGGATATCGGCCCGGTGATCGACGCCGAAGCCAAGGCCGGCATCGAGAAACACATCCAGGCCATGCGCGACAAAGGCCGCGCGGTTTACCAAGTGGCAATTGCCGACGGCGAAGAGATCAAGCGTGGCACTTTCGTGATGCCGACCCTGATCGAGCTGGAAAGCTTCGACGAACTGCAACGGGAGATCTTCGGCCCGGTGCTGCACGTGGTGCGCTACAAGCGCAAAGAGATCGACCAGCTCATCGCGCAGATCAACGCGTCCGGCTACGGCCTGACCCTGGGCGTGCACACTCGCATCGACGAGACCATCGCCAAGGTGATCGACAACGTGCATGCCGGTAACATCTACGTGAACCGCAACATTGTCGGCGCCGTGGTCGGCGTGCAGCCATTCGGCGGCGAAGGCCTGTCGGGCACTGGCCCGAAAGCCGGTGGGCCGTTGTACCTGTACCGCCTGCTGTCGACACGTCCTACCGATGCGATCGAGCAATCCTTCGTGCGTGGCGACAAGCTGGCCGCACCGGACGTGCGTCTGCGCGATGCCATGAGCCAACCACTGACCGCCCTGAAAACCTGGGCCGACAGCAACCAGTTCAGCGACCTGAGCGCCCTGTGCAGCCAGTTCGCCGCGCAATCGCAAAGCGGTATCACCCGCCAACTGGCCGGCCCGACCGGCGAGCGCAACAGCTACGCCATCCTGCCCCGCGAGCACGTGTTGTGCCTGGCGGAAGTGGAAGGTGACCTGCTGACGCAACTGGCGGCGGTATTGGCCGTCGGCGGTTCGGCGGTATGGCCGGAAACCGACCTGACCAAGGCCTTGTTCCCACGCCTGCCAAGGGAGATTCAGGCGAAGATCAAGCGCGTTGCTGATTGGACCAAGGACGAGGTGGTGTTCGATGCCGTCTTGCACCACGGTGATTCCGACCAACTGCGCGCTGTTTGCCAGCAAGTGGCCCAGCGTGGCGGGGCGATTGTCGGGGTGCATGGTTTGTCGCAGGGTGAAACCACGATAGGCCTTGAACGCCTGGTGATCGAGCGCGCGTTGAGCGTTAACACCGCTGCAGCGGGTGGTAACGCCAGCCTGATGACCATCGGCTAACTAATGTGGGAGCGGGCTTGCTCGCGAATACGGTAAATCAGTCAGTACATTGGGTGACTGACACTCCGCATTCGCGAGCAAGCCCGCTCCCACATTGACCGCGCTCGCAGCGCCCTTCTCTCGTTCTGCCCTTCCATCACGCAAATCAATCTTGCTATCCAGCCTCCATTCGCACACTTAGACTCAGGCCTATTCCCCTACAGGTAAGCCGCCATGTCCGAGACGCTGCTCAGTTCCCGCAATCTGGCTTTCGAGCTGTACGAAGTCCTCGATGCCGAGGGCCTGACTCAGCGCGAGCGGTTTGCCGAACACAACCGTGAAACCTTTGACGCCGCCATCAGCACCGCGCGCAGCATTGCCGAGAAGTTTTTCGCGCCGCACAACCGCAAGAACGACGAAAACGAGCCGCGCTATGAAGACGGCAAGGCGATCCTGATCCCGGAAGTGAAACCCGCCGTGGACGCGTTCCTCGAAGCTGGTTTTCTGAACGCCGCCCGCAGTTTTGAAGCCGGTGGCATGCAACTGCCGACGTTGCTGTCCCAGGCCTGTTTCGCACACTTCCAGTCTGCCAACGCCGCCTCCACGTCCTACCCGTTCCTGACCATGGGCGCCGCCAACCTGATCGAAAGCTTCGGCACCGAGGAGCAGAAACAGCGCTTCCTGCAACCGATGATCGACGGCCGTTTCTTCGGCACCATGGCCCTCACCGAACCGCATGCCGGCTCGTCGCTGTCGGATATTCGTACACGCGCCGAGCCCGCTGCTGACGGCAGTTATCGGCTCAAGGGCAATAAAATTTTCATCTCCGGCGGCGATCACCCGCTGTCGGAAAACATCGTGCACATGGTGCTGGCCAAGTTGCCGGATGCACCGGCCGGGGTGAAGGGCATTTCGCTGTTTATCGTGCCCAAATTCCTGGTCAACGACGATGGCAGTCTGGGCGCACGCAACGACGTGCTGCTGGCCGGGCTGTTCCACAAGATGGGCTGGCGCGGTACAACGTCCACGGCACTGAACTTCGGCGATAACGGCAACTGTGTCGGCTATCTGGTGGGCAAACCGCATCAGGGCCTGAGCTGTATGTTCCAAATGATGAACGAGGCGCGCATCGGCGTAGGCATGGGCGCGGTGATGCTGGGTTACGCCGGCTACCTCTACTCGCTGGAGTACGCTCGCGAACGTCCGCAAGGGCGCCTGCCCGACAGCAAAGACCCGAGCACCGCGCCGGTCTCGATCATTCAGCACGCCGATATCAAGCGCATGCTGCTGACCCAGAAAGCCTATGTGGAAGGTGCCTTCGACCTCGGCCTGTATGCAGCGCGGCTGTTCGACGACACCACCACGCTGGCCACCGATGCCGAGCGCAAGCACGCCCACGAATTGCTCGATTTGCTCACGCCCATCGTCAAGTCCTGGCCGTCGGAGTTCTGCCTCAAGGCCAATGAACTGGCGATCCAGATTCTCGGCGGCCATGGCTACACCCGCGAATACCCGGTGGAGCAATACTACCGCGACAACCGCCTGAACCCGATCCATGAAGGTACCCACGGCATTCAGTCGCTGGATTTGCTCGGGCGCAAACTCGCGCAAAACGGCGGTGCGGGGTTGAAACAACTGATCCGCCTGATCGCCGAAACCGCCGCGCGCGCTCAGGAACACTCATCACTGACGGCATTGCGAGAACCCCTGGAACACCTGGTGGCACGCCTGCAAAGCGTGACGATTGGCCTGCTGACCGATCTGGCCCAAGGCAAGGTCAACAGCAGCCTGGCGAATTCGGCGTTGTACTTGAAGGTATTCGGGCACACGGTGATTGGCTGGCGCTGGCTGGAGCAGGCGATTCGCGCCGAGGAAGGGTTGGCCAAGGGCAATGCGGCCGATGTCGCCTTTTATAAAGGCAAGCTCCAGGCCGCTCGGTACTTCCTGACCTGGGAAGTGCCGAGCTGCCATCATGAACTGGCGATTCTGGAGGCACGCGATGACACGTGCCTGGGGATGCAGGATGAGTGGTTCTAAGGCGTTCCGATCGCCTTGGAAATCACATCGACCGTGGCGCTGACTTGCTCTTGGTAACGGTCGAGTTCCTGCTGGTGGTGCTTTTGCATTTCGATCTGCTCGGCGCACAGGTTCAGTGCGGCCAGTACCAATAATTTGTCACCGATCAGGGTCGGGTACTTTTTCTTGGTGGTGGCCAGGGACGCCTTGAGCATGGTCACGGCGTGCATCAGGGTTTGATCTCCCCCGTCCGGCGCCTTGATCGAGTAATCCTCTCCGAGAATCGAAACGACCTTTATCCCTTCATTCATGCGCCGACAGGCCCTGCGCTAACACGCTCAACCAACGCCTGGATGCGAGCGGCGGTGGCGCCGTGCTTTTCTTCCTGCTCCATCAGATTCAGTTGCAGGCTGTCATTTTCATCCTTGGCGCGGGCCAGTTCCGCTTTGAGGGATTCGTTGCTGCCCAGTAGGTCCTGATTCTGCTGTACCAGGTCGCTGACCAGTTGTTCCAATTGGCTGAGGGATGCTTCTAACATTTTGATTTCTCGGGCATTTTCAAAGGGCGGTGACGATAAAGAAAATTCACCTCGGATGCCAGGGTTATCCCCGGCGCGCAGCCCGTTTTTTAAGGGCCGGGCCGCACTTTCGAGCCTTAGTGACTGCATTTACCCGATCTGGTTCCTGAATCCGCGCAACTGCTCGTCAGATGCGACAAAAGCGCGCGCCCCCTTAAGACTTTAGTCGCATGGCCGATAGTTCATACACACCCCGTCTCACGGCCGCACGGATCGCGCTTCTCCCCAGGATTCCAGCATGTCTCTTCGTAATATGAATATCGCGCCGAGGGCCTTTCTTGGCTTCGCGTTTATTGGCGCACTCATGTTGTTTCTCGGCGTGTTCGCCCTGAACCAAATGAGCAAGATTCGCGCAGCCACCGAAGACATCACCCTGTCCAGCGTGCCAAGCATTCGCGCCCTCGACGAGTTCACCCAGCTGACTCTGCGCCTGCGGGTGTTGTCGTATCGCCTGCTGACCAACCGCGAGCCGGACGTGCAGCAAAAGACCCTTGAGGCGTTTGAACTGCGCAACCAGCAGATCCGCAGCGCCCAGGGCGTCTACGAAAAACTCATCGAAAGCGGCGAAGAGCGGGCCGCCTATGACGAATACGTGCGTTTGCTCAGCCAGTACCATCAGATCGAGGAGCGCATGAAGAGCTTGTCTCGCGCCAACCAGATCGACGAGCTGCGGGCCTTGCTCAACACCGAGTTGCTGAGCAACTCCGAGCAGGTCAACACGGTGCTGACGCGCCTGCTCGACATCAACAACAAGATGGCCAACGCCACCAACCAGCAAGCCAAAGACCAGTACGACATGGCCTTTGAGCTGGTGGTGGGACTGTTGATCATTGCCACGGCGCTGACCCTGTTGTTCGCGTGGCTGCTCACCCGCAGCATCACCCTGCCAATCGCCCAGGCCCTGGAAGCCGCCGAAGAAGTGGCCGAAGGCAACCTGACGCGCCCGATCAAGGTCGACGGCAACGACGAAGCCGGCCGCCTGCTGGCCGCCATGGCCAAGATGCAAGACAAGCTGCGCGACACCCTGCAACGCATCGCCGGTTCCGCCACCCAGCTTGCGTCGGCAGCGGAAGAGCTGAACGCCGTCACCGACGAAAGTGCGCGCGGCCTGACCCAGCAAAACAATGAAATCGAACAAGCCGCCACCGCCGTCAACGAGATGACCAGCGCCGTCGAAGAAGTCGCACGCAATGCGGTGAGCACTTCCGAAGCGTCGCGCAATGCGACCACTTCTGCAGGTGATGGCCGTGATCTGGTGCAGGAAACTGTCAGCGCCATCGAGCGCATGAGCGGCGACGTGCAAGCCACGGCCACCTTGATTGGCGACCTGGCCAATGAATCGCGGGATATCGGCAAGGTGCTGGACGTGATTCGCGGCCTGGCTGACCAGACCAACCTGCTGGCGCTGAACGCTGCGATTGAAGCCGCGCGTGCCGGTGAAGCCGGCCGTGGGTTTGCCGTGGTGGCGGATGAGGTGCGGGCCTTGGCCCATCGCACCCAGCAGTCCACCAGCGAGATCGAGCGGATGATCGGCAGCATTCAAGCCGGCACCGAGCATGCGGTGAATTCGATGCGCAACAGTACCGAGCGCGCGGAATCGACGTTGAATATCGCCAAAGGCGCCGGGATGTCGCTGGACACCATCAACACCGCGATCGTCGAAATCAACGAGCGCAACCTGGTCATCGCCAGCGCGGCGGAAGAGCAGGCACAGGTAGCGCGGGAAGTGGACCGTAATCTGGTGAATATCCGCGATCTGTCGGTGCAGTCGGCGACCGGCGCCAGCCAGACGAGTGCGGCGAGCAGTGAGCTGTCGCGATTGGCGGTGGATTTGAATGGGATGGTGGGACGCTTCAGGCTGTAACCCACAACCTGCCTGGCGAAGTCGATTCCTGTGGGAGCTGGCTTGCCTGCGATAGCATCGCCTCGGTGAACCTGGCTTACCGGGTTGCCCGCATCGCAGGCAAGCCAGCTCCCACATTGGATGGGTGCAGGCCCGCGAAAGCTTTTTGACAGCACTGCAATTCAACAGGTTAGAATCGCTGGCACGCAGACTGCATGGTCAGTTCGCGCCCGTCTTCCCAGTTCTGGAGTACTGCCTTTGAATGCGACGACCATCAACAGCCTGTTCTTGATCGGCGCGTTGCTGGTGGGTGCGAGCATTCTGGTAAGTTCTCTTTCGTCACGCCTGGGCATCCCGATTCTGGTGATCATCCTGGCCGTAGGCATGGCCGCCGGCGTCGACGGCGGCGGCATCATCTTCGATAACTACCCGACCGCCTACCTGGTGGGCAACCTTGCGCTGGCAGTGATCCTGCTCGACGGCGGCTTGCGCACACGGGTGGCGAGTTTCCGCGTGGCACTCTGGCCGGCATTATCGCTGGCCACGGTGGGGGTGTTGATTACCACCGGCCTCACCGGCATGGCTGCGGCCTGGCTGTTCAACCTTAATATCATTCAAGGCTTGTTGATCGGCGCCATCGTCGGCTCGACGGACGCCGCGGCAGTGTTCTCGCTGCTGGGCGGCAAGGGCCTGAACGAACGGGTCAGCGCCAGCCTGGAAATCGAATCCGGCAGCAACGACCCAATGGCCGTGTTCCTCACCGTCACCCTGATCGACATGCTGGCCAGCGGCCAAACCGGCCTGCACTGGAGCCTGTTGGGCCACCTGATCCGTGAATTCGGCATCGGCGGTATTGTCGGCCTGGGCGGCGGCTGGCTGATGCTGCAAATGGTCAACCGCATCAACCTGGCCACCGGCCTGTACCCGATTCTGGTGATCGCCGGTGGCCTGCTGGTGTTTGCCTTGACCAACGCCCTGCACGGCAGCGGTTTCCTCGCCGTATACCTGTGCGGCCTGGTCATCGGCAACCGCCCGGTGCGCAGCCGTCACGGCATTTTGCACATGCTCGACGGCATGGCCTGGCTGGCACAGATCGGCATGTTTTTGGTGCTGGGCCTGCTGGTCACGCCCCATGACTTGCTGCCGATTGCCCTACCAGCATTGGGCCTGGCGCTGTGGATGATCCTGTTTGCGCGGCCGCTGTCGGTGATGGTCGGCCTGCTGCCGTTCAAAGCGTTCCACGGTCGCGAAAAAGCCTTTATCGCCTGGGTCGGCCTGCGCGGCGCGGTACCGATCATCCTGGCGGTGTTCCCGTTGATGGCCGGCCTGCCTCACGCGCAGCTGTATTTCAACCTGGCGTTCTTTATCGTGCTGGTGTCGTTGCTGGTGCAGGGCACAAGCCTGCCGTGGGTGGCCAAGCTGCTGAAAGTCACCGTACCGCCGGAACCTGCGCCGATTTCCCGCGCGGCCCTCGAAGTACACGTCACCAGCGAGTGGGAGCTGTTCGTCTACCGCCTGGGCGCGGAGAAGTGGTGCATCGGCGCGGCCCTGCGCGAGCTGAAAATGCCCGAGGGCACACGCATCGCCGCCCTGTTCCGCGGCCAGCAACTGCTCCACCCGTCGGGTAGTACGGTGCTGGAAGTCGACGATTTGCTCTGTGTGATCGGCCACGAACACAACCTCCCGGCCTTGGGCAAGTTGTTCAGCCAGGCACCGCAACGCGGCCTCGACCTGCGTTTCTTCGGCGATTTTGTGCTCGAAGGCGACGCCCAGTTGGGCGCGGTCTCCGCCCTGTACGGCCTCAAGCTCGAAGGCATCGACCCGGATATGCCATTGAGCCGCTTCATCACTCAGAAAGTCGGCGGCGCGCCGGTTGTGGGCGACCAAGTGGAATGGAACAACACCCTGTGGACCGTCGCAGTCATGGACGGGAACAAGATTGGAAAAGTCGGCGTCAAATTCCCCGAAGGAAGTCGTCCAGGCCCTGGACTCTTCCTCTAAACTGCGGGGCTATGGCGCCACGCCACCACCTTCTTTACCTTGCTCGACCGGTATCCATGACAACTCTGCGCACCTTTATAGCCACTGCCCTGCTGGGCCTGACCCTTTGTGTCGGCAGCGTTTACGCCGCCGACCCGCCCAGCGCCGACGCCATCCAGCAAACCCTGGACAAGCTGCCCGACCGCAAGCTGCCCGATGCCGACATGAAGGCGCTGCAAACAATCCTGCAACAGACCCTGACCTACCTGGGCAACAAGCAGGATTACGAGCAGCGCCTCGCCGACCTCAAACGCCAGCTGGAAGCCGCCCCGCGCCAGACCACCGACAACCAGCGTGAATTGGTGCGGCTCAAGGCCACCAAAATCATCCCGGTGGCCCAACGCTACGCCACCCTGCCGGTGCCGCAGCTCGAGCAATTGCTGGTGCAGCGCACCACCCAGCAAGGCGACCTGCAAAAAGAGCTGGCCGAGGCCAACAGCCTGACCATCGCCGCCCAGACACGGCCCGAGCGCGCCCAGACTGAAATCAGCAGCAGCCAGACGCGCATCCAGCAGATCAACTCGATCCTCAAGGCCGGCAAAGACAACGGCAAGACGCTCAGCGGCGACCAGCGCAACCAGTTGAACGCCGAACTCGCGGCCCTCAATGCCCTGATCCCGCTGCGCCGCCAGGAACTGGCCGGCAACAGCCAACTGCAAGACCTGGGTAACAGCCAGCACGATCTGGTGGTGGAAAAAACCGCGCGCCTGGAACAAGAGATCCAGGACCTGCAAACCCTGATCAACCAGAAACGCCTGGCCCAATCCCAGCAGACCGTTACCCAACAATCCATCGAAGCGCAGAAAGCCGGCGGCAGCAGCCTGTTGGCCACGGAGAGCGCAGCCAACCTGAAGCTCTCCGACTACCTGCTCAAAAGCACCGACCGCCTCAACGACCTGACCCAGAAAAACCTGCAGACCAAGCAGCAACTGGACACCGTGACCCAAAGCGACTCGGCGCTGGACGAACAGATCAACGTGCTCAAGGGCAGCCTGCTGCTCTCCAAGATTCTCTATAAACAAAAACAGGCGCTGCCACGCCTCACCGTGGATCGCAACCTGGCAGACGATATCGCCAACATTCGCCTGTACCAGTTCGAGGTCAACCAGCAGCGCGAGCTGATCAGCACCCCCAGCACGTATGTGGATAACCTGCTCGCCAACCAGCCACCCGACGACGTAACGCCGCAACTGCGACGTACCCTGCTGGAGCTGGCAATCACCCGCAGCGACCTGCTGGAGCGCCTGAGCCGTGAGCTGAGCGCGCTGCTCAACGAATCGATCACCCTGCAACTGAACCAGAAACAACTGCTCAGCACCGCCACCAACCTGCGTGCGACCCTCGACGAGCAAATGTTCTGGATCCCCAGCAACAAGCCGCTGGACACCGAGTGGCTGGAAACCGTACCGGACCACCTGAGCAAGCAGGTCACCACCCTGCCCTGGGCTTCCAGCGTCAGCGAACTGTATGACGGCCTGACCCAGCGCCCACTGCTGTTCCTGCCGTTACTGCTATTGATCGGCGCGCTGTTGTGGCGGCGCAAAGCCTTGTACCAGCGCCTGAACAAGGTGCACCTGGACATCGGCCACTTCAAACGCGACAGCCAGTGGCACACGCCGCAGGCGATTTTGATCAATATCCTGCTGGCGATGCCGGTGTCCCTGGGCCTGGCGCTGTGCGGCTACGCATTGCAAATTGACGCCCGTGGGCAAAACGCCAACCTGGGCGCTGCCTTGTTGCAGATCGCCCAGGCATGGCTGGTGTTCTACACCGCTTACCGAATCCTCGCCCCGGGCGGCGTGGCAGAGCTGCACTTCCGTTGGGAGCGGCCTCAGGTCCACTTTCTGCAGGGATGGGTACGCAAGCTCGGGCTGGTGGTGCTGGCCCTGGTGGCGGTGGTGGCGATCGCCGAGCACCAGCCGGCAGCGCTGGCCGACGACGTGCTGGGCATCGGCGTGGTGCTGACCTGCTACGCGCTGATGGCCTGGCTGCTGGGCCGCCTGCTGTTGAACAGCCCGACCCACGAAAAAGCCTCGCTGTTTCGTAAAGCCGTAGGCTTGATGTTTACCGCCCTGCCCATCGCCCTGTTTATCGCGGTGTGCTTTGGCTACTACTACACCGCGCTCAAGCTCAGCGACCGCTTGATCAACACCTTGTACCTGCTGATGTTCTGGCTCGTCATAGAGGCCACCTTCGTGCGCGGCCTGGGAGTGGCCGCACGGCGCCTGGCCTATGCGCGCGCCCTGGCCAAACGCCAGGCCGCCAAGGAAGCCGGTGACGGCGAAGCGGTGATAGAAGAACCGACCCTGGACATCGAGCAAGTCAACGAACAGTCCATGCGCCTGATTCGCCTGGCCCTGCTCGGCGGTTTTATCGCCGCGCTGTATTGGGTGTGGAAAGACCTGATCACCGTCTTCTCCTACCTGGACAACGTCACCCTCTACGAATACACCAGCGGCACCGGCGCCAATATCAGCATGGTGCCGATCAGCATCGGCGACTTGCTCGGGGCGTCGATCATCATCAGCATCACCTTTGCCCTGGCGCGCAACCTGCCCGGTTTGCTCGAGGTGCTGGTGCTGTCCAAGCTGGATCTGGCCCAAGGCAGCGCCTACGCCACAACCACCTTGCTGTCGTATGTGATTGCCGGCGTGGGTTTCGTCTCCACGCTGTCTACCCTCGGCGTGAGCTGGGACAAGTTGCAATGGCTGGTGGCGGCGCTGTCGGTGGGGTTGGGCTTCGGGATGCAGGAGATCTTCGCCAACTTTATCTCCGGCATCATGATCCTGTTCGAACGCCCGGTGCGCATCGGGGACACCATCACCATCGGCAACCTGTCGGGCACGGTCAGCAAGATCCGCATCCGTGCCACCACCATCACCGACTTCGACCGCAAAGACATCATTGTCCCGAACAAAACCTTCATCACCGGGCAACTGATCAACTGGTCGCTGACCGACACCATCACCCGCGTCACACTGAAACTGGGCGTGGACTACGGTTCAGACCTGGATCTGGTGAAGGATCTGTTGCTCAAGGCCGCCAGGGAAAACCCCCGCGTGCTGAAAGAGCCGGAACCCCATGTGTACTTCCTCAACTTCGGCGAAAGCACCCTCGACCACGAACTGCGCATGCACGTGCGCGACCTGGGTGACCGCAACCCGGTAATCGACGAGGTAAACCGCTTTATCAACCGTGAGTTCAAGAACCACCACATCAACATCTCGTTCCGTCAGATGGAGGTCTACCTCAAAAACCTCCACGGCCAGGAATACAAACTGGTAGAAGTCGACACCCCGGCCAAGCCCGCCAACGACGGCGGTGCGCAAGAGCCGCCGCCGAGCAAACTCGACTAACGCGTCTATCCCCAGCAGAATGCTCGGACATTCTGCTGGAGATGGCCGGTGAAAGCCCTCGACGAACTGACCTTCGACAACCGCTTCGCACGCCTGGGCGACGCGTTCTCAACCCACGTACTGCCCGAACCCCTCGACGAGCCGCGCCTTGTCGTGGCGAGCAGTGCCGCCATGGCACTGCTTGACCTCGACCCGGCGGTGGCCGAAACGCCGGTGTTCGCCGAGCTTTTCAGCGGGCACAAGCTGTGGGCCGAAGCGGAACCACGGGCGATGGTCTATTCCGGGCATCAGTTCGGCGGCTACACACCGCAACTGGGTGATGGCCGTGGGTTGTTGCTGGGTGAGGTGTACAACGCGGCTGGCGAGCATTGGGACTTGCACCTCAAAGGCGCCGGGATGACGCCTTACTCGCGCATGGGCGATGGTCGCGCGGTGCTGCGTTCTTCGATTCGTGAATTTCTCGCTTCCGAAGCCCTGCACGCACTGGGCATTCCCAGCAGCCGCGCGTTGTGCGTGGTCGGCTCCAGCACCCCGGTATGGCGCGAGAAACAGGAACGTGGCGCCATGGTGTTGCGCCTGGCTCACAGCCATATTCGCTTCGGGCATTTCGAATATTTCTACTACACCAAAAAGCCCGAGCAGCAGGCAGAACTGGCCGAACACGTGTTGAACCTGCACTACCCCGAGTGCCGCGAACAGCCCGAGCCCTACCTGGCAATGTTCCGCGAAATCGTCGAACGCAATGCAGAGATGATCGCCAAATGGCAAGCCTATGGCTTCTGCCACGGCGTGATGAACACCGACAACATGTCGATCCTGGGCATCACCTTCGACTTCGGGCCGTTTGCGTTTCTCGACGACTTTGATGCGCACTTCATCTGCAACCATTCCGATCATGAAGGGCGTTACTCCTTCAGCAACCAGGTGCCGATCGGGCAGTGGAACCTGAGTGCGCTGGCCCAGGCACTCACGCCGTTTATCAGCGTCGACGCCTTGAAAGAAGCGCTCGGTCTGTACCTGCCGCTGTATCAGGCGCACTACCTGGACTTGATGCGCCGCCGGTTGGGGCTCACCACCGCCGAAGAGGATGACCAGAAGCTGGTGGAGCGCTTGCTGAAACTGATGCAGAACAGCGGCGTGGACTACACGCTGTTCTTCCGGCGCCTGGGCGATGAGCCGGCGGCGTTGGCCGTGGCGCGGTTGCGTGATGACTTTGTCGGTTTGGCCGGGTTTGATGCGTGGGCTGAGCTGTACAAAGCCCGGGTTGCCCGGGATGGGGATTACAGCGAAGTGCAGCGCCGTGAGCGGATGCATGCGGTCAACCCGCTGTACATCCTGCGCAACTATCTGGCGCAGAACGCCATCGCCGCCGCCGAGTCAGGTGATTACAGCGAAGTAAGGCGGCTGCATGAAGTGCTGAGCAAACCGTTCGAAGAACAGCCGGGGATGGAGCAATACGCCCAGCGGCCGCCGGATTGGGGCAAGCATTTGGAGATTAGTTGTTCGTCATAAAACCCCTAGATAAAGGTTTCCACTGACACCCCAAATCGGTCGGCCAGCCATCTAATCTGCCGCAGATTGAGCTTGCGCTTACCGCTCAGGACTTCCGAAACGACCGACTGCGTGCCTACACCTGGCAAATCACTCTGGTTCAAACCGTGCTCGCGCATCATTGCGCGCAGCACGTCCACACCACTGGCGACGGGCATCGGGCGATGCTCAAGGTCGTAGGCTTCAATCCAATCACTGAGAATATCCACCAAGCTCATCAGAGGATTTGATTCATCCTCACCGATCAGGTCCAGCAGTTCGTCGAGAGCAGTCACCAGTACGTCGTAATCCGCCTCATTTTTAGGCTTGCGCAGCAAGGGTGAAACAAATTGCCAATGTTCAGCAGCGAGCCGAATGAGTGCGCTCATCTGATTTTCTCCTTCCAGTTGTCCTGTTCATAGGCGCGGTGATCTAGCAGATACTTGATGTAAATTCGTTGCTTTTGGTACCGCACGAAAGCGATTAGCCTCAGCTTGTTTCCCCCAATGTCGAACACATGGAGCTGCCCAACTTTATCTGTTGCGGGAAAAATGCCTTTCATAGAAGCGAAGTCAGCCGGGCTGTTGCGCTTAATCCGGCGGTACCACTCATCTAAAGCACTTGCTGAACGTGGCCATTTTTCCTTTGCCTCCCAAATCCTTTTCTCGCTGATCACTCGCATGCAACATCCTTATCGCATCGTGCCATGAAGGTTAAACCCGAATCCGAACTATCGCAATTTGCTATATCCGCAAACAGACAGATGGCGCAAAACAGAACAAGCTCCGACAGCGCAGACAGGCGGCCTCACATCAGCATCGGCAAACTGTGAGGGGATAAGTCATTTGCTCCACGCCTTGATAAACCCGGGCGCTGACTCCAAATTCACTCCATTGGCCATACCCAAGGAGCCCACCATGTCCGAACCTCTTGTCATCCCCTGCCCGCATTGCAACGGCCTCAACCGTATCCCCGGCGAACGCCTGGCTGATGCGCCGAAGTGCGGGCGCTGCAAGCAACCCGTTTTGCTCAACAAGCCTTTTGAGCTGAAACAAGGTGACTACGCCAGCCAGATCAAGGGCGACCTGCCGCTGCTGGTGGACGTGTGGGCCGAGTGGTGTGGGCCGTGTAAGTCTTTTGCGCCGGTGTTTGAGCAGGCAGCCGCTCAGTTGGAAGGCAAATGTCGCTTGGCCAAGCTGGACAGCGAGGCTAATCAGCAGCTCTCGGCGCAGTTGGGGATTCGTTCGATCCCCAGTTTGATTCTGTTCAAGAACGGCCGCGAAGTGGCGCGCCAGAGTGGGGCTTTTCCGTTGCCGCAGTTGATGAGCTGGTTGCGTAGCCAGGGCGTGTAATTCGGATTTTGCGAGCACCGCGACCAATGTGGGAGGGGGTTTGCTCCCGATGGCAGTGGGTCAGTCAATGTATGCAGTGACTGGCACACCGCTATCGGGAGCAAGCCCCCTCCCACATTTTTGTCCGCGTTTTACCTTGAGGCTACGGGGGATTCGCGGTCCATCATCTGGCCTACGAGTTGTACACCGAGTTCGCTTAATTGATGGATAGCCAGGGCGACGTCGCGGTGTTCGACGGTGAGATCGTTGGACAGGTTGAGCAATAGGGTTCGAACGGAAGAGAAGGTCTCGTAGCTGTTGAGCACGAGGGCTTCTGTGGAGAGGTTGGGGGTAATGCTGTAAAGATTACTGGTTTTCATCGTTATTCCCGGAGTGGGCCGCCCTTACCTCGCTACTAAACGAGGGTGGCAGCTGTGCGCAGGTTAGTAGACCGGGGAACAACGCAAAGCCGGCGCACCCGAAGATGCCCTACGCACAGCCACCATCAAACACAGACAAAAGTCTGCTAGATGAAGCTCGTGCACTTTACGCCGTTCTTCGGGCTACTAAACCCGACCACTGAACATTCAGCGTTCCGAGAACCTTAGAGACGCCCATCCAGACGCACAAGCCGGCGGATTCTGGCTTACCTGTAGGCAACGATACAAGGCACAACCCCGTTTGCCAGACCCTTCCTACAGCCTCTGTGGGCCCCATCCAAATCCCCCTACAACAATGCAAAAACAAAGGTGGGAGCTGGCTTGCCTGCGATGGCATCGCCTCGGTGTGCCTGACAGACCGGGTCACCTGTATCGCAGGCAAGCCAGCTCCCACAGGTTATGCGGTGACAGCAAGGATCAGGCGTTTTCCAGCAAGTTATGCAACTCCACAAACTGTTGCGTCAGCTTATGCCGTGGGTCGAGGTGGATCAGCGGCTTGTTCTCCTGGTGCGACTCGCGCATGCGCACGGAGCTGGCCAGGTACACCGGCAGCACCGGCAGGCCTTCGGCAATCAGCTCATCGAGCATCTGCTGCGGCAGGCTCGCACGGGCCTGGAACTGGTTGACCACGATGCCTTCCACTTCCAGGCCTTCATTGTGGTCTTCCTTCAATTCTTCGATTTCCGCCAGCAAGCCGTACAGCGCCTGGCGCGAGAAACTGTCGCAATCGAAGGGGATTAGTACCCGATCAGCGGCAATCAGCGCCGAAACCGCATAAAAATTCAGGGCTGGCGGCGTATCCAGGTAAATCCGGTCGTAATCCTCGCTCAGCTCATCCAGCAGCTTTCGCAACTTATTGATCTTGTGCTTGGCCTCAAGCTTGGGCTGCAGGTCCGCCAACTCGGCGGTCGCGGTGATGACATGCAGGTTATCGAACGGCGTTTCGTAGATATCCACCCGATTTTTCTTCGAAAACGGCCCGGAAGACAGGGTTTGCTTGAAGAATTCGGCAATGCCCATCGGGATATCGTCGCCGGTTAGCCCAGTGAGGTACTGGGTTGAGTTGGCCTGTGCATCGAGGTCCACCAACAGGGTTCGATAGCCTTCACTGGCGCTCACCGCCGCCAGGTTGCAGGCGATGCTGGACTTGCCAACGCCACCTTTCTGATTGAACACCACACGCCGCATGGAAAAACCTCCGTGTATCAATGAATGTCCGAGTGTAGAGGGCAAAAGCGCCTGTTAGCTACCTCGTTCATCCATGCACTGCCGCATCACGGCGGTCAGATTCTCCCGCCCCCCGACACATTAAAAGGAATAGTCCGACAATCCTCTTGGCCTGAGGTAAAGGACAATGTGTAAATCCTTTCCAGAAAATTGTAATAAGCAGTGAACAATTATTTACCAATGTTTGCTAGAACCCCGCAGCACCGGGATAATGCGCGCCATTCGGTCATTGTTCCCTGTCCCGGTATTCGGGGCCAACGGCCGCACATGGAAGCCCGCAGGGGCGGGATAACTTCTCAGTGATCACTTTCAATATCGCCCAATGGCGCGCCTGGGCTCCTGGCCTGGAGACTGCGCACGACTGGCACGCCTGGTGCCAGGCGCCCGTGATGCTGCCCGCAAGCGATGCGTCCCCCGATGTGTCATTCCTGCCCGCCATGCAGCGCCGCCGCCTGAGCCGACTGGCGCGCATGGCGTTCAGCGTGGGCTGGCCGCTGGCCGAGGGCCTGCAAGACCTGCCGCTGGTGTTTATCTCCCGGCACGGCGAAACCCCGCGCACCCTCGACATCCTCAGCGACCTGGCCAACGAGCAGCCGCTGTCGCCCACACAGTTCAGCTTGTCGGTGCATAACGCGGTGATTGGCCTGTGGTCGATCCTGCGCAACGAAACCAGCGAAATGACCGCCCTCGCCGCTGCCGGCGATGGCCTGGAACACGGCATGCTCGAAGCGGCCGCGCTGCTCAACGAAGGCGCCCCCGCAGTATTGCTGGTGATTACCGAAGAACAACCGCCCGAGGCCTACGCCAGCTGGATCGTTGACGTGCCCTTTCCCTATGCACTCGGCCTGCTGTTGACACCGGGCGACGAGTGGCGATTGGAACTAAACAGCGGCGCTGTCCAACTCACTCAAAACCAGTGGCCTCATGCCCTGAACCTGCTGCGCACCCTGCTCACTGAACAGGCCGCCTGCCAACATGCCTGGAAGAACCGCGTATGGAACTGGCAACGCCAGCCATGACCGACAAGCCACGGGACGCCTATTACTGGCGCCTGTTTGCCACCGCCGCCAGCTTCTTCCTGTTCGGCGTCGGCGGGCTGTGCCTGCGTCTGCTGGTTTTTCCCTTGCTCGCCTGCCTGCCGGGCAGCGCTGAAAAACACCAGCGCCGTGCCCGTCACACCATCAGCAAGCTGTTCTGGTTCTTTATTCGCCTGATGCAACGCGCCGGCGTGCTGACGTACAGCGTCGAAGGCGCGGAAAAACTCGGGCGCCCCGGCCAGATGATCATTGCCAACCACCCGTCGCTGATCGACGTGGTGTTTTTGATCGGCCTGGTGCGCCAGGCCAACTGCGTGGTCAAGCAGAGCCTGTGGCAAAACCCCTTTACCCGTGGGCCGGTGCGTGATGCCAGCTATATCAGCAACGACGGCAGCGCCGAAATGCTTGATGCCGCCGCCGATGCCCTGCGCGAAGGCCAGACACTGATCATCTTTCCCGAAGGCACCCGCACTTCACCCGGCGCGGTGCCCGCCTTTCATCGCGGGGGCGCCGCCATTGCGCTGCGCGGTGCGACAATCATCACCCCCGTGGTGATCAAGGTCAGCCCCAGCACCCTGACCAAGGCCGAACCCTGGTATCGCATCCCTAAATGCCGCGTGCACTTCAGTTTGCGGGTAGGGGCCGATATACAACCACAAGCGTTTGCCGCACTCGGGCCCGCGCCCCAGGCTTCACGCAAGCTCAACGATTACCTGCACGACTATTTTATTAAGGAGCTCGCCGAAGATGAGCGACCAACACAGCCTTGAGCACGACATAAAGACACTGATCATCGAGGCCTTGGGCCTGGAAGACATCAGCGTCGACGACATCGGCAGCGAACAAACCCTGTTCGGCGAAGGCCTGGGCCTGGATTCAGTCGACGCCCTGGAATTGGGCCTGGCGATTCAGAAAAAGTACGGCATCAAGATCGATGCCGACGCCAAGGACACCCGCAATCACTTCACCAACGTGGCCAGCCTTGCGGCGTTCGTCACGGCCAGACAGGCAGCTTGAGACCGGACCATGCAAACTCGTGACGATATTTTCAACACCCTGCGCAACGCCATGGTGGAACTGTTTGAATTGCCGCCGGAACGCGTCACCCTCGACGCGAACCTCTACCAGGACCTGGAAATCGACAGCATCGATGCCGTGGACCTGATCGACCATATCAAGCGCCAGACCGGCAAGAAGATCGCCGCCGAAGAGTTCAAGGCGGTGCGCACCGTCGATGACGTGGTTGAGGCGGTGTACCGTCTGGTCAGTCCAGCCGCATGAGACGCTTGATCGGCCTTGGCCTGTTGCTGGCGGGGCTGCTGTACCCCTTTGCGGTGTATTACGGCACCGAACACTTTGCGCCATGGCAATTCGGCTTGCTGCTGGGCAGCCTGTGGCTGTTGCGTGCGCTGACCGGAGCGCGCCGCCCCGGCAGCCGCTGGATGGCCGTGGCGGTGATCCTGTTCTGCCTGCTGCTGGCCTGGTTCGACAACCCGCACCTGCTGCGCTGGTACCCGAGCCTGGTCAGCGCGTTCATGCTGGCGCTGTTTGGCCTGAGCCTGAAATATGGCCCGCCGATGGTCGAACGCCTGGCGCGCATGACCGAGCCGCAACTGCCGCCCGAAGCGGTTGTGTATACCCGCCGGGTCACCGTGGTATGGAGTGTGTTTTTTCTGTGTAATGGCCTGCTCGCCGCCGCCCTCACCCTGTGGGCGCCGCTGAGCTGGTGGACGTTGTACAACGGGCTGATCGCCTACGGGCTGATGGGGCTGTTGTTTGCCGTGGAATGGCTGGTACGACAAAGGGTTCGAGGCCGCGTATGAATGGGTTGAAACTTGAGCACTTGCTGCTTGAGCCGCTGGAACAACGGTCGGTCACCACCGAACCTGCGATGAATCACGCCCAACTGTGGGCCCAATCCCTGAGCCTGGCGGCGGGCCTGCAAGCGCGGGGTATCCAGCGTTTGGCGGTGCACCTTGAAGATGCCGGCCAGCTGGCGATTGCCCTGCTGGGCGCCTGGCGAGCCGGGGTCAGCGTGCTGCTGCCCGCCGACCTGCAACCCCAGACCCGCCAACGCTGGGACGGTGCGGTAGACGCCTGGCTGGTTGACGCCGCCGATCTCGATGCGTTGTATCAAGTGCCATTGAGCCCTGCCGCGCTCGACCTGGATACTTGCCAACTCAGCCTGTGCACCTCTGGCTCAAGCGGCGAGCCCAAGCGTATCGACAAGACCCTGCGCCAGCTGGCCAATGAAGTCGAGGCCCTGGAAGACCTGTGGGGCGCGGACCTCAAAGACGCCTGCATCATCGGCAGCGTCGCCACCCAGCACATTTACGGCTTGCTGTTCCGCGTGCTGTGGCCGCTGTGCGCCGGTCGTACCTTTGTGCGCAAACAACTGGCCTTCCCCGAAGACATGCAGCGCGCCAGCCGTGAGCACCCGCAATTTGCCTGGGTCGCCAGCCCGGCGTTGCTCAAGCGCATGGGCGATAACCTCGACTGGCCCGCGCTGAGCCAGGTGTCGCGTGTCTTCTCTTCTGGCGGCGCGTTGCCCGTGGAGGCTGCCGGCAGCTTGTACGACCGCTTGCAGCAATGGCCGACGGAAATCCTCGGCAGCTCCGAAACCGGCGGCATCGCCTGGCGCCAGGGTGCACAACCCTGGCAGCCGTTTGCCGATGTGCAACTGAGCCAGGACGCCGATGGCGCCCTGCGCATCGCCTCACCGTACCTGCCCGCCGGGCATATCGAACAAACTGCCGACGCTGCGCGCATCCATTCCGATGGCCGTTTCGAGCTGCTGGGGCGTCTGGACCGTATCGTCAAACTGGAAGAAAAACGCATCTCGCTGCCCATGCTGGAACAGGCGCTGATGGCCCATGACTGGGTCGCCGACACCCGGCTGGGCGTGGTGCAGGAAAACCGCGCATCACTCGGCGCGCTGGTGGTGCTCAGTGCCGAAGGCTTGCATGCCCTGCGCAACCAGGGCCGCCGCACCGTCACCCAAACCTTGCGCCAGCACCTGAGCCAACATTGCGAAGCGCTGGCCCTGCCCCGCCGCTGGCGTTTGCTGCGCCAGTTGCCGCTCAATGCCCAAGGCAAACTACCCCAGGCCGACGTCGCCGCGCTGCTGCTGGCGCCACGGCCAAAAGCGCCGGAAGTGCTGGAGCAAGTCCAAGCCAATGGCGAATGGACCGTGCAGCTGAACATTCCGCCGGACCTGGCCTACTTCAGCGGCCACTTCCCCGTCACACCGGTACTGCCAGGCGTGGTGCAAGTGGAGTGGGCGTTCAACCTCGGCCAGCAACTGCTCGACCTGCCCGCCACCTTTGCCGGCATGGAAGTGCTCAAGTTCCAGCAACTGGTGCGCCCCGGCGATCAAGTTGAGTTACACCTGCGCTTCGACCCGGAACGCGGCAAGCTGTACTTCGCCTACCGCAACGGCGTCGCAGCCTGCTCCAGCGGCCGGATTCAACTGGTGACCGCGCATGCATAACCCCTGCGCCCTGATCCCGGTCTACAACCACGAAGCCGCCGTACCCGCCGTGGTTCACAGCCTGTTGAACAGCGGCCTGCCGTGCCTGCTGATCGACGACGGCAGCAGCCCGGCCTGCGCGGCGGTATTGGCGCAATTGGCGACGCTTGAAAACGTTACCTTGCTGACCCTGCCGAACAATCAAGGCAAGGGTGGCGCGGTCATGGCCGGTTTCCGCGAAGCTGCGCGCCTGGGCTTCACGCACGCCCTGCAAGTGGATGCCGACGGCCAGCACGACCTGCGTGAAGTCGAGTGCTTCCTCGACACCTCCCGCATGCAACCGGACGCCGTGATCTGCGGCTACCCGGAATACGACGAGAGCGTGCCCAAGGGCCGCCTGTACGCACGTTACCTGACCCACGTATGGGTGTGGATCAATACCTTGTCGCTGCAGATTCGCGACTCGATGTGCGGCTTTCGCGTGTACCCGCTGGCGCCCACCCTGGCGTTGATGGACTCGGCCTACATCGGCACGCGCATGGATTTCGACTCGGACATCCTGGTGCGCCTGGCCTGGCGCAACCAGCCGATGCGCTGGCTGCCGACCAAAGTGCATTACCCCGCCGACGGCTTGTCGCACTTCCGTTTGTTCCGCGACAACGTGCGTATCTCAGCCATGCACACGCGGCTGTTCTTCGGCATGCTGGTGCGCGCGCCAATGATCCTGTGGCGACGGTGGCAGGCATGAGCGACAGCAGCAAACACTGGGCCGACCGTGAGGAGCGTGGCAGCTTCTGGCTGATGAAACTCACCGCCGTCGCCGCCAAGGTGCTCGGCCGCCGCCTGTTAAGCCCGGTGCTGTACGGCATCGTGCTGTACTTCTTCCTGTTCGGCCGCACGGCACGCCAGAGTGCCTGGGAATACCAGCAGCGCCTGGCCGACTGGAGCGGGCGCGATGCGTTGCGGCCCACCCACAAACGTGTATTCGGGCAGTTCATGGCCTTCGCCGACTCCTTGCTCGACAAGCTCGACGTGTGGAACGGCAAGCTGCGCATCGAACAGATTGAAATCAACGACCCCGCGCAATTGCGTGGGCAACTGCGCGGCGAGCGCGGGCAGATGCTGGTGGGCGCGCACCTGGGCAACCTCGAAGTGTGCCGTGCGCTGGCCGAGATCGGTGAACAAGTCACCATGAACGTGCTGGTGCACACCAAGCACGCAGAACGCTTCAACCGTCTGCTGGGCGAAGCCGGGGCAACCCATTTGCGCCTGATCCAGGTCAGCGAGCTGGACCCCGCGACCATGCTGCTGCTCAGCCAGCGCCTGGACGACGGCGAGTGGCTTGCGATTGCCGGCGACCGCGTGCCGCTGCACGGTGGGCGCAAGGTCCGCGTAGATTTCCTCGGCCATCACGCCGCGTTCCCCCAAGGCCCGTGGCTGCTGGCCGGCCTGTTGAAATGCCCGGTCAACCTGCTGATGTGCCTGAAACACAACGGCCGCTATCGCCTGACCATCGAGCCGTTCACCCCATTGATCGAATGGAAGCGCAGCACCCGCGAGCAGGTGATTGCCCTGTGGACCGCGCGCTACGCCGCGCGCCTGGGCCAGTTCTGCCTGGAAGCGCCCCAACAGTGGTTCAACTTTTACCCTTTCTGGAAGACCGATGACGACGCATCTTGAGCCGGTAACCTTTGGCGAACACGCTTTGCGCATTGAAGACGTATTGGCCCTGGCTAACCGTCAGGTGCCCACGCAATTGCAGGATGATGCCGCCTATCGCCAGCGCATTGCCAAGGGCGCGCAGTTTCTCGACTCGTTGCTGGACAAGGAAGGCGTGATCTACGGCGTGACCACCGGCTACGGCGACTCCTGCGTGGTGGCGGTGCCGTTGCAGCACGTCGAGGCTTTGCCGCGTCACCTCTACACATTCCACGGTTGCGGGCTGGGCAAGTTACTGGACGCCCAAGCCACGCGGGCCGTGCTGGCGGCACGTTTACAGTCGTTGTGCCACGGTGTTTCCGGTGTGCGTGTGGAGTTGCTGGAGCGTCTGCACGCATTCCTTGAACACGACGTACTGCCGCTGATCCCGGAAGAAGGCTCGGTGGGCGCCAGCGGTGATCTGACCCCGCTGTCCTACGTCGCGGCGACCCTGTCCGGCGAGCGCGAAGTGATGTTCCGAGGTGAACGTCGCCAGGCCGCTGACGTGCACCGCGAATTGGGCTGGGAGCCGCTGGTATTGCGCCCCAAGGAAGCCCTGGCATTGATGAACGGCACCGCCGTGATGACCGGCCTCGCCTGCCTGGCCTTCGCCCGTGCCGACTACCTGCTGCAACTGGCCACACGCATCACCGCGTTGAACGTGGTGGCGCTGCAAGGCAACCCGGAACACTTCGACGAGCGCCTGTTCGCCGCCAAGCCGCACCCGGGGCAGATGCAAGTCGCCGCCTGGTTGCGCAAGGACCTGGCGATTGATGCGCCGACCGCGCCGCTGCACCGCCTGCAGGATCGCTATTCGCTGCGCTGCGCGCCCCACGTGCTTGGCGTGCTGGCCGACAGCCTGAACTGGCTGCGCTCGTTTATCGAAATCGAATTGAACAGCGCCAACGACAACCCGATCATCGACGCCGAAGAAGAACGCGTGCTGCACGGCGGGCACTTCTACGGCGGGCATATCGCCTTCGCCATGGACAGCCTCAAGACCCTGGTGGCCAACGTTGCCGACCTGCTCGACCGCCAGCTCGCACTGCTGGTGGACGTGCGTTACAACCACGACCTGCCGAGCAACCTGTCGGGTGCCCCGGCCGACCGCGCGATGATCAATCACGGTTTCAAGGCTGTGCAGATCGGCACCAGCGCGTGGACCGCCGAAGCGCTGAAAAACACTATGCCGGCCAGCGTGTTCTCGCGCTCTACCGAGTGCCATAACCAGGACAAAGTAAGCATGGGCACCATCGCCGCCCGCGATGCAATCCGCGTGCTGGAGCTGACCGAGCAGGTCGCCGCCGCGACGCTGCTTGCCGCCAACCAGGGCGTGTGGCTGCGCGCCCAGGCTGACGATGCACGCGCGCTGCCACCTGCCTTGGCCGCCATGCATGAAGAACTGGCCAAGGACTTCCCGCCGGTCATCGAAGACCGCGCACTGGAAGGCGAACTGCGCCTGTGCCTCAAACGTATTGCCGAGCAACACTGGAGGCTGCATGCGTAGCCAGGGCGTGTTGCATTGCGACACCGAGATCCTCGTGCCGTTTTTCGATATCGACACCATGAATGTGGTGTGGCACGGGCATTACGTGAAGTACCTGGAAGTGGCGCGCTGCGAGCTGCTGGACAGGATCGGCCACAACTACACGGCGATGCTCGAGTCGGGTTACGCCTGGCCGGTGATCGACATGCAGCTGCGCTACGTGCGCGGCGCCACCTTTGGCCAGACGATCAATGTGCGCGCCAGCCTGGTGGAATGGGAGAACCGTTTGAAGGTGAATTACCTGATCACCGACCTCGCCAGCGGCGAACGCCTGACCCGTGCAAGCACCGTGCAAGTCGCGGTGGAAATTGCCAGCCGCGAGATGCAATTGGCCTCGCCCAAACCATTCACCGACGCCGTCGAAAGGGCCCTGAAATGAGACCTCCTGTGGGAGCGGGCTTGCCCGCGATGGACGTTAACGATAACGCCGGGCGCCTGACACTGCGCAGCGCCCTCAGGTTCTTCGCGAGCAAGCTCGCTCCCACAGGAGCCGGATTGTTGCTCAGTCTCAGCGCCCACGCCTTCGACCTGCAGCAGCTAAGCGATCAGTTGGCAAAACCGTCCGTGATCCACGGCAGCTTCATCCAGGAAAAACACCTGCGCGCCCTGCCCCAGCCACTGGTCAGCAAGGGCTCCTTCGTGCTCGCCAAAGACCACGGCCTGTTGTGGCTGCTGAAGGCCCCGCTGCAACAGGATTACCGCATCAGCGCCCAGGGCATTGCCCGACGTGACGCCAACGGCTGGCAACTGCTGCCGAACAAGAGCGCCGGCGCCGAGCAGAATCGCCTGTTCCTCGCCGTGCTCCAGGGCGACAGCAGCGGCTTGCAGCGCGACTTCGAACTGCAACTGCAAGGCGCAGCCAACCAGTGGAAGCTGACGCTGACCCCACGTTCACTGCTGCTCAAGCAGGTCTTCACCCAGATCAATATCGACGGTGGCGAGCTGGTTAACACCATCGAATTGCTGGAAACCCAAGGCGACAGCACCGTGCTGCGCATGCAGGACAGCTCAGCCAGCCAGCCGTTGAGCGAATCGGAGCAACACGACTTTGCCCAGTGAGCGCCTGCTGCCGCGCCTGTTCCTGATCCTGCTGGTGGCCGTGCTGGCCCTGGCCGGCTGGCAATGGCGGCATGGCGCGCCGCTGTCGGCCAACTTGATGGAGCTGGTGCCCGGCAACACGCCGGATGCCCTCGAGCTGAAAGCCGAGCAGCGCATGCAAGAGCCCTTGAACCGCGAAATGCTGGTGCTGGTGGGGCATACCGACCGCCAGCAAGCGGTGGCCGTGGCACAACAACTGGGCGAGCGTTGGCAAGCCAGCGGCCTGTTTGAAAAGGTGCAGTGGAACCTGCAAGCCGACTTGCCGGCGCTGCGTGAGCAATTGCTGCGCGGGCGACTGGCGATGCTCTCGGCCAAAGACCGCGAACAACTGATCGAGCACCCCGACGCCTTTATCCAGCAGCGCGTGCAAGCGCTGTTCGACCCTTTCACCGGGTTCAGCCTGGTGCCGAGCCAGGACGACTGGCTGGGCCTCACCGGGCGCATCCAGAACAGCCAGCCGCAACACGGCTCGGTACAACTGGATATCGGCAGCGGCGCGTTGATCGCCGACGCCGACGGCAAAAGCTGGGTGCTGCTGCGTGCACGCACCACCGGCAATGCCTTTGATATGAAACTGCCGCTGCAAGTGGCGGATTTGCTCAAGGCCAGCCGCGCGCAGGCCAGCGAGCAAGGCGCGCAATTGCTCGCCGCCAGCGGCTTGCTCTATGCGGCCAACGGGCAGCAGCAGGCCACCCGGGAAATCACCTGGGTCGGCGGCGGCGCGACCCTTGGCATTCTGCTGCTGTTGCTCCTGGCGTTCCGCCGCTGGCGCGTGCTGCTGGCCTTTGTGCCGGTGCTGGTCGGCATGCTGTTTGGCGCGGTGGCCTGTGTAGCGCTGTTCGGCCATATGCATGTGATGACACTGGTACTCGGCTCCAGCTTGATCGGCGTGGCGGTGGATTACCCGCTGCACTATCTGTCGAAAAGCTGGAGCCTGCAGCCGTGGCGCAGTTGGCCGGCCTTGCGCCTGACCCTGCCGGGGCTGAGCCTGAGCCTGGCGACCAGTTGCATCGGCTACCTGGCGCTGGCCTGGACGCCCTTTCCGGCGCTGACGCAAATCGCGGTGTTCTCGGCTGCCGGCTTAGTCGGTGCCTACCTCTCGGCCGTGTGCCTGTTGCCCGCGCTGCTCAAGGGCCTCGAACTGCGCCCGGCGCAATGGCCGCTACGCATTGCCGAATGCCTGTGGCTGTTGCGTGCGTCCTTGATCAAGCGCATACCGAGCCCGTTTTTGCTGGCGTGGGTGTTGGTGTTTTGTGCCGGTGGCCTGTGGCAGCTGAACAGCAAAAACGACATCCGCCAATGGATCGGTGCCCCGCCGCAACTGCTGCAAGAGGCCCAGGCCGTGGCGCGCATCACCGGTTTCCAGCCCACCAGCCAGTTCTTCCTGGTGCGTGCAGACAACCAGCAACAGTTGCTGGAACGCCAGGCCGGCTTGGGCAAACGCCTGGACCAACTGGTGAACATGAACAAGCTGCAAGGCTACCTGGCGCTCAACCAACTGGTCAGCCAGCCTGCCGAGCAGCAACAACTGCGTGATGCGCTGGACCAACTCCCGCAACACTGGCAGCCACTGCTGGACCTCGGCGTTCCCGCCAGCGCCCTGCACGCTGAAGTCGCGCAACTCAAAGCACTGCCCACCGAAGACATCGACGCTGCGCTGGTGGGGCCATTGGCAGAACCGTGGCGCACGCTGTGGCTCGGCCCGGTAGACGGCGGCGTGGCCGCGATGGTCAGCTTGCAAGGCTTGAACAACCCGGCGCTGCTGCGGGTGCAGGCGCTGGACTTGCCCGGCGTGCAACTGGTGGATCGCCTGGGGGATTTGAACCGGGTATTCGCCGACACGCAGATCAGCGCGGCTGAACTGAAATTGATGTCATGCGTGCTGATCGTAGTGTTGCTGATCCTGCCGTTCGGCTTTGGTGGTGCCTTGCGCATCGTCGCCCTGCCACTGCTCGCGGCGCTGTGCAGCCTGGCGAGCCTGGGCTGGCTGGGCCAGCCGTTGACGCTGTTCAGCCTGTTCGGCCTGCTATTGGTCACCGCCATCAGTGTCGACTACGCGATCTTGATGCGTGAGCAGATCGGCGGCGCCGCCGTGAGTCTTTTAGGTACGCTGCTGGCGGCGCTGACGACCTGGTTGTCGTTTGGCCTGTTGGCAGTGTCGAGTACACCGGCCGTGAGTAATTTCGGCCTGTCGGTCAGCCTGGGCCTGGCTTTCAGCTTTATGCTGGCGCCTTGGGCCGGCCATCAGAAGCACGCCTTATGAATGTGATTATCGCCAAAGTGGCAAGGAGCCCTCGTGCCCACAGTTGAAATGGAACGTCGCCAGGTGGTGGTGATCGGTGCCGGCCCGTCCGGTGCCATCGCCGCTGCGCTGTTAAAGCGCAACGGGCATGATGTATTGATTATCGAGCGCCAGCATTTCCCACGCTTCTCGATTGGCGAAAGCCTGTTGTCGCACTGCATCGACTTTATCGAAGAAGCCGGCATGCTCGACGCCGTGCAGGCCGCGGGTTTCCAGGTAAAAACCGGGGCCGCATTCGCCTGGGGTGAGCGCTACAGCGCGTTTGATTTCGGTGACACGTTCAGCAACGGCAAGCCCACCACCTTCCAGGTGCAGCGGGGCGAATTCGACAAATTGCTGGCTGACCAGGCCGCCTTGCAAGGCGTGGAAATTCGCTACGGCGAAACCATCGTCGGCGTGGATTTCGCCGGCGAAAGCCGCTACCTGCATGTGCGCCGCGAGAACGGCAGCGAATACCACCTCAAGGCCAAGTTCGTGCTCGACGCCAGCGGTTACGGCCGTGTGCTGCCGCGCCTGCTGGACCTTGAAGCACCGTCGAATTTCCCGGTGCGCCAGGCGGTGTTCACCCACGTTGAAGACCACATCGCCCACCCGGACTTCGACCGCAGCAAAATCCTTGTCACCACCCACCCAACCCAGCGTGATATCTGGTTCTGGACCATCCCGTTCAGCAACGGCCGTTGCTCGGTGGGTGTGGTCGCGGCCAAAACGCATTTCGACGGCCGCGACGGCGACCTCGACGCCTGCCTGCGCGGGTTTATCGACGAAACCCCAAGCCTGTCCGGCGTGCTGCAAAACGCCGTCTGGGACACGCCTGCGCGCACCATCGGCGGCTACTCGGCCAACGTCAAAACCCTGCACGGCCCGGGCTTTGCGCTGCTGGGCAATGCGGCGGAATTCCTCGACCCGGTCTTCTCCTCTGGCGTGACCATCGCCATGCGTTCGGCGAGCATGGCCGCCGGGCTGCTGCATCGCCAACTCAAGGGCGAAACAGTGGACTGGCAAACCGAGTTTGCCGAACCGCTGAAACGCGGTGTCGACACCTTCCGCTGCTACGTCGAAGGCTGGTACGCCGGGACCTTCCAGGACGTCATTTTCCACCCGGGCAGTTCGCCGGAGATTCGCCGGATGATCAGCGCAATCCTCGCCGGTTACGCGTGGGATGAGCGCAACCCGTTTGTCAGCGAGCCCAAGCGGCGGTTGCGGATGCTGTCGGAGATTTGTGCGAGTGAGCCGGTATGAGCAGCCAGTATTTAAGTAAGAACTACGTCGAAGAAACCAAATTCGGCTTCTGGTTCCTGCGCAGCCATACGTGGCAGCACCACGTATTGCGCGTAGCGATCAACGACCTGCGCGGCCTGTTCAGCGAGCCGCTCCCCGTGGCACCAGTGTTGCTGGACGCCGGGTGCGGCCAGGGCAAATCCTTCAAGCTGTTGCAGCACGCATTTGCGCCCAAGCACCTGATCGGCCTGGATGCCGACCTCCACAGCCTGGAGCTGAGCAAGGCCGAAGCCGCACGCCAAGGCCTGGCCATCGAGTTGATCGGCAGCGACTGCGCCACCCTGGAGGTGCCGGACGAAAGCGTCGATATCCTGTTCTGCCACCAGACGTTCCACCATCTGGTCGAACAGCATCGCGCGCTGAAAGAGTTCTACCGCGTGCTCAAGCCGGGCGGCTATTTGCTGTTTGCCGAATCCACCGAAGCGTATATCGACACCTGGGTAATTCGCTGGTTGTTCCGCCACCCGATGCACGTACAGAAAAGCGCCGAAGAATACCTGGAGATGCTCCGCGAGCAGGGCTTTGAATTTGGCCCGCAGAACGTTTCCTACCCGTATTTGTGGTGGAGCCGTTCGAGCGATTTTGGCCTGCTCGAGCGCTGGGGCCTGCGTAACCCGCCGCCGGTGGGCGAGCGCGAAGAAACCCTGGTCAACTGCGTCGCACGCAAACCTTTAGTGAGCGCCACAGCATGATCCGCATGCTGTTGATCGGTTGCCTGCTGCTGTTGAGCGCCTGCGCCAGCCAGCCGCCGCTGCCGGAGAGAACGCCGGTGTTGAGCTTGCCCATGCAACTGCACGTGCAGCGCCGGGCGGGCGGCCAGAGCCAGGACTGGCTGCTGGTGATCCAGCGCGAAGGCGCTGCCCTTCGCTGGTCGATGATGGACCCGCTGGGCATTCCCCAGGCCCGGCAAAAGCTGATCAATGGCGAGTGGCAGGCCGATGGCTTGCTGCCGCCCAATCCCCAGGCGCGCGAGCTGTTTGCCGCCTTGCTGTTTGCCCTGACCTCGGCGGATGACGTGCACACGCTTTACCCGAGTGCCCAGGCGAGGGACCTCACACGCACGCTGCCGGGCCATTGGCAAATCGTGTACCAGTCTTCCGAGGTGTTTAGCGTGAACATGACGGGCCAACCCTTGAGCTACCGCATCACGCCGCTTGGGGTCGCCCGATGACGGCTTATCTCAACGCGCTCGGCGTAATCTGCGCCCTGGGCCGCGACCCGTCCGAGGTCAGCCGCAGCTTGTTTGCCGGCGACTGTTCCGGCATGCGCGCCGAAAGTGGTTGGGTGCCGGAGCGTGTGGTGCCGGTGGCGGGTGTGCATGGCGAACTGGCGAGTATCCCGGCTGAGTTGAACCAGCAAAGCAGCCGCAATAACCAGTTGCTGCTGGAAGCGGCGTTGCAGATCGAGGTTGAGATCCGCCAGGCGATCCACACCTACGGTGCCTCCCGCGTCGGCGTGGTGCTGGGCACCAGCACCTCGGGCATCGACGAAGCCAGCCGTGGCATCGCGCACTACCTGCGCGACCAGCAGTTCCCCGGCGACTACGACTACCAGCAACAGGAACTCAGCGCCCCGGCGAACTTCCTGGCCGACTGGCTGCAATTGAGCGGCCCGGCTTATGTGATTTCCACCGCCTGCACTTCCAGCGCCCGCGCGCTGATGAGTGCCCAGCGCCTGCTGGACCTGGGCGTGTGCGACGCGGTGATCTGCGGCGGTGTCGACAGCCTGTGCAAGCTGACGCTTAACGGTTTTACCTCACTGGAAGCCGTCTCCAGTGAACGCTGCAATCCATTTTCGGTGAACCGCAACGGCATCAATATCGGCGAAGCAGCGGTGCTATTCCTGATGACCAAAGCGCCCGCGCCCATTGCCTTGCTCGGCAGCGGTGCCAGTTGCGATGCGCACCATATCTCCGCCCCCGAGCCCACCGGCAAAGGCGCACTGCTGGCCATGCGCAAGGCCTTGGCCAGCGCGAAACTGGCGCCCGAGCAAATCGGTTACCTGAACCTGCATGGCACCGCGACCCATCATAACGACGCCATGGAAAGCCTCGCTGTCGCCAGCCTGTTCCCCGATGGCGTTGCCTGCTCATCGACCAAACCCATGAGCGGCCACACCCTCGGTGCGGCCGGCGCGCTGGAAGCGGCGTTCTGCTGGCTGAGCCTGACCCATGGCCGGGTGCCGCCGCACGTGTGGGACGGCCAGGCGGACCCGGCGTTGCCCGCGTTGCAATGGGCGCACACTGGCGACACCTTGAAAAAACGCTGCCTGATGAGCAACTCCTTTGCCTTCGGTGGCAACAACGTCAGCCTGATTATCGGAGAGGCCCCATGATCGATTGGCCACTCGCCGAACTGCTGCCTCACGCGGGCGACATGATCCTGATCGACCAGGTGCTGTCGTTCGATGAGGAGCAAGTTCACACCCGCACCACCGTCAAGCCCGGCGGCCTGTTCAACCGCCCGGACGGCAGCCTGCCGGCCTGGGTCGGTATTGAGCTGATGGCGCAAAGTGTCGCCGCCTATGCCGGTTGCCGCGCCCGCCAAAAAGGCGAAGCCGTGGAACTGGGTTTCCTGTTGGGCACACGTAAGTTCGAGTGCAACGTGGAATGCTTCCCGGCCGGCGCCGAACTGCGCATCCATGGCCTGCGCTCCCTGGAAGACGACAACGGCATGGGTGTGTTCGAATGCCACCTCACCGGCGACGGTATCCAGGCCAGTGCGCGCTTGAACGTATTTCGACCGCCCCAGGCGGCCAACTATTTAGATGAATCGAAGGACGAAACGCCATGACTGAATCCGTACTGGTCACCGGCTCCAGCCGTGGCATCGGCCGCGCCATTGCCCTGCGCCTGGCCCAGGCCGGGCATGACATCGTGCTGCATTGCCGCAGTGGTCGCGTTGAAGCCGACGCGGTGAAGGTCGAGATCGAAGCCCTGGGCCGCAACGCGCGTGTGCTGCAATTTGATGTGGCGGACCGCGCCAGCTGCAAAGCCATCCTTGAAGCCGATGTGGAGCAACATGGCGCCTATTACGGCGTGGTGCTCAATGCCGGCCTGACCCGCGACGGCGCGTTCCCGGCCTTGTCCGAAGACGATTGGGACGTGGTGATGCGCACCAACCTGGATGGCTTCTATAACGTTTTGCACCCGGTGATGATGCCGATGATTCGTCGTCGCGCGGCGGGCCGTATCGTCTGCATTACCTCGGTTTCCGGGCTCATCGGCAACCGTGGCCAGGTCAACTACAGCGCCTCGAAAGCCGGCTTGATTGGTGCGGCCAAAGCCCTGGCCATCGAGCTGGGCAAGCGCAAGATCACCGTCAACTGTGTGGCTCCCGGCTTGATCGACACCGCCATGCTCGATGAAAACGTGCCGGTGGAAGAGCTGATGAAGATGATCCCTGCGCAGCGCATGGGCACCCCGGAAGAAGTCGCCGGCGCAGTGAATTTCCTGATGTCGGCCGAAGCCGGCTATATCACCCGCCAGGTCCTGGCCGTGAATGGAGGCCTGTGCTGATGAAACGCGTCGTCGTCACCGGCATGGCCGGCATGACCTCCCTGGGCAGCGACTGGGACACCATCGCCGCCAACTTTCGCGCCAACCGCAGCGGCATTCGGCGCATGGACGAGTGGGACCGTTTCACCGAATTGAACACGCGCCTGGCCGGGCCGATCGACGATTTCGTGGTGCCCGCCCACTGGACACGCAAGCAACTGCGCAGCATGGGCCGTGTGTCGCGCCTGGCGGTGTGGGCGGCGGAGCAGGCGTTGCAGGACGCCGGTTTGCTCGGCGACGAGTCGATCAAGGACGGGCGCATGGGTGTGGCCTGCGGCTCGTCCACCGGCAGCACCGACGAGATCAAGGCGTTCGGCAATATGCTGCTGAATTCGGTGGCCGAAGGGCTGAACGCCAACTCCTATGTGCGCATGATGCCGCACACTACGGCGGCGAATATCAGCATCTTTTTTGGCCTCACCGGGCGCTTGATTCCCACGTCCAGCGCCTGCACCAGCGGCAGCCAGGGCATCGGCTATGCCTATGAGGCCATCAAGTTCGGCCGCTTGCCGTTGATGCTCGCCGGTGGCGCCGAGGAATTGTGCCCCACCGAAGCCATGGTGTTCGACGCGCTCTACGCTACCAGCCTGAAAAACGATGCGCCACAGACCAGCCCGCGCCCTTATGACAGTGGCCGTGATGGCCTGGTGATAGGCGAAGGCGGCGGCATGCTGGTGCTGGAAGAACTGGAACACGCCCTCGCGCGTGGCGCGCATATCCATGCCGAGATTGTCGGTTTCGGCAGCAACGCCGACGGCCAGCACACCACCCGCCCGGAGCAGAAAACCATGCGCCGCGCGATGGAGCTGGCCCTGGAAGATGCCGGGCTGGAGCCGTCCGCCATCGGCTACGTCAACGGCCATGGCACCGCGACCGATCAAGGCGATATCGCCGAGACGTTGGCAACAAGCAGCTTGTTCGGCAGCCGTATGCCCATCAGTTCGCAGAAGAGCTTCCTTGGCCACACCTTGGGCGCCTGCGGGGCGCTGGAGTCCTGGTTCAGCATCGAAATGATGAACCGCGACCAGTACGTACACACCTTCAACCTGGATACCGTCGACCCGCAATGCGGCGAGCTGGATTACCTGCAAGGAGGCTTTCGCGAGATGCACCACGACTACGTGATGAACAACAACTTTGCGTTTGGCGGCGTCAACACCTCGCTGATCTTCCGCCGCTGGTCCTGAATTTTTTAATCGATTGGAGAAAACGGAATGTCTTCCTTGCTACGCGCCACCCTGATCACCCTGGCCCTGCTGAGCACCGCCGGCTGCACCAGCAAGCCGGTCCTGAACACCCAGCACGACCTGCCAACCGCAACCCAGGTCAGCGAAGAAACCATGAAACAGGTGATCGTCGCAGCCCTGCAAAAACGCGAGTGGACTGTACAACGCCTCAGCCCGCAACTGGTGCAGGCCGAGATCACTGTGCGTAACCAGTATTACGCGGCCATCGACATTCGCTACACCCGCAACAGCTACGCCATCACCTACCGCGACAGCCGCGACCTGGGCTACAAGGACGGCAAGATCCACCGCAACTACAACCGCTGGGTGAGCATGCTCGACCGCGACATCATGGCGGGCTTGCAGAGCAGTGGTGCGAATGTGCCGGGTTCGGCGGCGCAAGTGCTTGAGCAGCCGGGGGCTTCGAAGCAGAACTGAAGTTTTCCGATGCTGCAGAAACGACAAAGGGCGCCTTTCGGCGCCCTCTTCACAAACAGGTAGGCTTGTCATCGCCGCGTCCTGCCTGGCTCTGCGATGGCTGGATGCCCAGGATCCTCAGAGTCTCACAAGCCCCTTTCGGGAACTCGGCCAGTATGCCTGAAAACAGCTCGCCTGCAATCGGTGGCAAAGCGCCGCTCATCTCTGACCCACTTCATCGCAACCCCAGCGCACTGCGCACCGCCGCTTTATTCTTGCGAATGACTAAGCCGGTTGCGTTACCTGATAGGTGATAGTCCCTACATCGCCGCCTTGCGCGTCAGAAGTTCCACAAACGCCCTGGCCATCGGGGTTTGCGCGCCCTTGCGTTGCACCAGCCACACGGCCGTCACCGCTTCCTGATCGAGCAAAGTGCGATACACCACGCCATCAATGCGTATGCGCTGATAAGACGCCGGCAACACTGACACCCCCAAGCCTGCCGCCACCAGCCCAATGATGGTCATCGCCTCCCCCGCTTCCTGCGCGAAGTGCGGGCTGAAGCCGGCGTCACGCGCCAGGGTGAGCAATTGTGCGTAGAGGCCGCTGCCGTAGCTGCGAGGGAAAAACACGAACGGTTCTTCAGCCAGCTGCGCCAAGTACAAGCCGCGCTCGCTGCCTTCCACCAAGGGATGGCCGGCGTTCAGTACGGCGACCAGGGGCTCACGCATCAGCTCAATGACACTCAACGAGTCCGGCAACGGCAACGGGCGCATCAGCCCCACCTGGATCGACTCATCCACCAGCGACTCGGCCACTTCGGTGCTGCTCATTTCCTGCAAACTCAGGTGCACCGCCGGGAAGGCCTGGCGAAATGCAAAAATCGCCTGCGGGATGCTGGCGTTGAACGGCGCCGACGAAGTGAAGCCGATCTTCAACTCCCCAAGCTCGCCCAACTGCGCGCGACGCGCCACATCGGCGGCTTTATCGACCTGCGCCAGCACCAATCGCGCCTCGTGCAGGAACAACCGCCCCGCCTCGCTCAGCTCGACCCGGCGATTGGTCCGCTCAAACAAGCGCGCGCCCACCTCTTGCTCCAGCGCCTGAATCTGCTGGCTCAGCGGCGGTTGCGAGATGCCCAGCACCTGCGCGGCACGGCCGAAATGCAGTTCTTCGGCGACGGCGATGAAGTACCGCAGGTGACGCAATTCCATGCAAGCCTCATTAGGTCGTAAAAGCTATCAAACAGGTCGAACAATATATTGGAAAGAATCATTAGGCAGCTATATTCTTTTTCGCATTGCCAGTCCTGGCAGGCTTTCCCTCGCCGAGGTCCCCGTGAAATCTGCTGTCGCTCCCTTTGCTCAAGAAGTCCCGCCTACCGCCCTGGATGAGGTGGTGGCCCAGCTCAACGAGACGTTCATCGAAAAAGGCACGCCGATGTTCATGCGCACGGTGCTGGCGCTGTTCTCCGGCGGGTTTGCGACCTTTGCCCTGCTGTATTGCGTGCAGCCGATGATGCCGGCGCTGTCTCACGAGTTCTCCATCAATGCCGCGCAAAGCAGCCTGATTCTCTCTGTAGCAACGGCGATGCTCGCCTTGGGCTTGCTGATCACCGGCCCGATTTCCGACACTTTGGGGCGCAAACCGGTGATGGTCGCCGCGCTGTTCTGCGCGGCACTGGCCACCATTGCCAGCGGCTTGATGCCAACGTGGGAAGGGATTCTGCTGATGCGTGCGCTGGTGGGCCTGTCATTGAGCGGCCTGGCCGCCGTGGCGATGACCTACCTGAGCGAAGAGATCCACCCGCAACACATCGGCCTCGCGATGGGCTTGTATATCGGCGGCAACGCGATTGGCGGCATGAGTGGGCGCTTGATCATCGGCGTGTTGATCGACTTCGTCAGCTGGCACACCGCAATGCTGATCATCGGCGCCCTGGCTCTGATCGCGGCCACCGTGTTCTGGAAAATCCTCCCCGAATCGCGCAACTTCCGCGCCAGCAGTCTCAAGCCGCGCAGCCTGGTCGACGGCTTCGTCATGCACTTCAAGGACGCGGGCCTGCCGTGGTTGTTCCTCGAAGCCTTCCTGCTGATGGGCGCGTTCGTGACGATGTTCAACTACATCGGCTATCGCCTGCTGGCCTCGCCCTATGAATTGAGCCAGGCCGTGGTTGGCCTGCTGTCGCTGGTGTATTTGTCGGGCATCTACAGCTCGGCAAAAATCGGCTCCCTGGCTGACCGCCTCGGCCGTCGCCGCGTGCTGTGGGGCACCATCGTGCTGATGCTCGCCGGCATGGCCCTGACCCTGTTCACCCCGCTGTGGCTGGTGGTGCCGGGCATGCTGATCTTCACCTTCGGCTTCTTCGGCGCCCACTCGGTGGCCAGCAGCTGGATCGGCCGGCGTGCAGTGAAAGCCAAGGGGCAGGCGTCGTCGCTGTACCTGTTCTGCTACTACGCAGGCTCGAGTATTGCCGGTACGGCGGGCGGGTTCTTCTGGCACTTTGCCGGGTGGAATGGGATTGGTGGGTTTATCGTGGCGCTGCTGGTTGGCGCGCTGTTGGTGGCGCTGAAGCTGGCGAAGTTGCCGCCGCTGGGGAATGTAAAGGCCTGACGCGGTCCTGCTTTATGTGGGAGCGGGCTTGCTCGCGAAGGCGGTGCTTCAGTGACGAATTTATCGACTGACACTCCGCATTCGCGAGCAAGCCCGCTCCCACATTTGTTTTGCGTTTACTCGTGGTACTGCGCCGACAGCTCATGCACCGCGCGCAGGAACGCGCCGGCGTGTTCCGGGTTCACTTCCGGCGTGATGCCATGGCCGAGGTTGAACACGTGCCCGCTGCCCTTACCGTAGCTGGCGAGGATGCGGCCGACTTCAGTGCGGATCGCTTCCGGCTTGGCGTACAGCACGGTGGGGTCCATGTTGCCTTGCAGCGCAACGCGGTTGCCCACGCGCTGACGGGCTTCGCCAATGTCGCAGGTCCAGTCCAGGCCCAGGGCATCGGCACCGGCGTCGGCGATGCTTTCCAGCCACAGGCCGCCACCTTTGGTGAACAGGATGACCGGCACTTTGCGGCCTTCGTGCTCGCGGATCAGGCCGCTGACGATCTTGCGCATGTAGGCCAGGGAGAACTCCTGGTACGCCGCCGCTGACAGGTTGCCGCCCCACGTGTCGAAGATCTGCACCGCTTGGGCCCCGGCCATGATCTGGCCGTTGAGGTAGCTGGTGACCGACTGCGCCAGCTTGTCGAGCAGCAGGTGCATGGCTTTCGGGTTGTCGTAGAGCATGGCCTTGGTCTTGCGGAAGTCTTTCGACGAGCCGCCTTCGACCATGTAGGTGGCCAGGGTCCATGGGCTGCCGGAGAAGCCGATCAGCGGCACGCGGCCGTTGAGCTCACGGCGGATGGTGCTGACAGCATCCATCACATAGCCGAGGTCTTTGTGCGGGTCAGGGATCGGCAGGGCTTCGATATCGGCCAGGGTGCTGACGACTTTCTTGAAACGCGGGCCTTCGCCGGTTTCGAAGTACAGGCCTTGGCCCATGGCGTCAGGGATGGTGAGGATATCGGAGAAGAGGATGGCCGCATCCAGTTGTGGGTAGCGGTCCAGCGGCTGCATCGTGACTTCGCAAGCGAACTCCGGGTTCATGCACAGGCTCATGAAGTCGCCGGCGTGGGCGCGACTGGCGCGGTATTCCGGCAGGTAGCGACCGGCTTGACGCATCATCCATACGGGCGTGACGTCTACGGGTTGCTTGAGCAGGGCACGAAGGAAACGGTCGTTCTTGAGGGCAGTCATGTCGGCATCCGCAAAAAAAGTGCGGGCATTTTCTCAGAGCGCGACGCAAAAGGCACGGAGTGAGCCGTGCCTTTTGTCTATCGGGTCAATTTGTCGCAATGGCTGGCACTCCAAGCCTCAATGTGAAATGAGGTTTGTGTGGGAGCTGGCTTGCCTGCGATAGCATCACCTCGGTGCATCTGATACACCCAGTTGCCTGCATCGCAGGCAAGCCAGCTCCCACATTTGACTGCATTCCACCTTTGGATCGGAGTCAGACTTGCAGGTAGTCCAGGATCCCTTCGGCGGCATTGCGGCCTTCGAAGATCGCCGTCACCACCAGGTCAGACCCGCGCACCATATCGCCACCTGCGAAGATTTTCGGGTTGCTGGTCTGGTGTTTGTACTGACCTTGTTCCGGGGCTACAACGCGGCCCTGGCTGTCGGTCTGGATCTCGAACTGCTCGAACCACGGCGCCGGGCTCGGGCGGAAGCCGAAAGCGATGACCACGGCGTCGGCCGGGATGATCTCTTCGGAACCCGGGATCGGCTCGGGGCTGCGACGGCCACGGGCATCCGGCTCGCCAAGACGGGTCTCGACCACCTTCACGCCTTCGACGCGGTCTTCACCGACGATAGCGATCGGCTGGCGGTTGTAGAGGAATTTCACGCCTTCTTCCTTGGCGTTCTTCACCTCTTTACGCGAGCCCGGCATGTTGGCTTCGTCACGACGATACGCACAGGTCACCGACTTGGCGCCCTGGCGGATCGAGGTGCGGTTGCAGTCCATCGCGGTGTCGCCACCGCCGAGCACCACAACCTTCTTGCCTTTCATGTCGACGAAATCTTCCGGCGACTTTTCAAAGCCCAGGTTGCGGTTGACGTTGGCGATCAGGAAATCCAAAGCATCGTAAACGCCCGGCAAGTCTTCACCGGCAAAGCCGCCCTTCATGTAGGTGTAGGTGCCCATGCCCATGAACACGGCATCGTATTCGGCGAGCAGTTGCTCCATGGTGATGTCTTTGCCGATCTCGGTGTTCAGGCGGAACTCGATGCCCATGCCGGTGAACACTTCACGACGGTTGCTCAGTACGGTTTTTTCCAGCTTGAACTCGGGGATGCCGAAGGTCAGCAGGCCGCCGATTTCCGGGTTCTTGTCGAACACCACCGGGGTCACGCCGCCACGCACCAGCACGTCGGCACAGCCCAGGCCCGCCGGGCCTGCGCCGATGATCGCGACGCGCTTGCCGGTCGGCTTGACCTTGGACATGTCCGGGCGCCAGCCCATGGCGAACGCGGTGTCGGTGATGTACTTCTCCACCGAACCGATGGTCACCGCGCCGAAGCCGTCGTTAAGGGTGCACGCACCCTCGCACAGACGGTCTTGCGGGCACACCCGGCCGCAGACTTCCGGCAAGGTGTTGGTCTGGTGCGACAGCTCGGCGGCGGCGAGGATGTTGCCCTCGGCCACCAACTTGAGCCAGTTGGGAATGAAGTTGTGCACCGGGCACTTCCATTCGCAATACGGGTTACCGCACCCCAGGCAGCGGTGGGCCTGGTCGGCCGAGTGCTGGGGTTTGAAGGGTTCGTAGATTTCCACGAACTCTTTCTTGCGTTGACGCAACAGTTTCTTCTTCGGATCTTTGCGCCCGACATCGAGGAATTGGAAGTCGTTGCTGAGACGTTCGGCCATCTTTAAAACCTCGTACACGACAGTTTCAAGCTACAAGCTTGAAGCTGCAAGAAATCAAATAAACCGGCACACCGCGCACTGCTCTTAGCTTGCGGCTTGAAGCTTGCGACTTGCCGCTGCGTCGTCATTGCGGGCTCGCAAGTGTGCTGGAGAGCAGAGATTTCAAACTCGCTGCCTTCGGTTTGACCAGCCAGAAACGACGCAGGTAATCATCGAGGTTTTCGGCGAGGTTGCGGCCCCATTCGCTGCCGGTCTCCTCGACGTACTCGTCCAGCACGTGCTGCAAGTGGTTCCGGTAGGACTCCATGGCTTCGCCGCTGATGCGCTGGATCTCGACCAACTCGTGGTTGACCTTGTCGACGAAGGTGTTGTCCTGGTCCAGCACGTAGGCGAAACCGCCGGTCATGCCCGAACCGAAGTTGTAACCGGTCTTGCCCAATACCGCGACAAAACCACCGGTCATGTACTCACAGCAGTGATCGCCCGTGCCTTCCACCACGGTGTGGGCACCGGAGTTACGCACGGCGAAACGCTCACCGGCAGTACCGGCGGCGAACAGCTTGCCACCGGTGGCGCCGTACAAGCAGGTGTTGCCGATGATGGCACTGTCCTGGGTCTTGTAGATGCTGCCTTTAGGCGGAACGATCACCAGCTTGCCGCCGGTCATGCCCTTACCCACGTAGTCGTTGGCGTCACCTTCCAGGTACATGTGCAGGCCACCGGCGTTCCACACGCCGAAGCTCTGGCCCGCAGTGCCGTTGAAACGGAAGGTGATCGGCGCCTTGGCCATGCCCTGGTTGCCGTGCTTGCGCGCGATTTCACCGGAGATGCGTGCGCCGATGGAACGGTCGCAGTTGCAGATATCCAGGGCGAAGTCGCCACCGCTGGCGTCGTTGATCGACGAGCTGGCCATTTCGACCATCTTCTCGGCCAGCAGGCCTTTGTCGAACGGTGGGTTGCGCTCCACCTGGCAGAATTGTGGCTTGTCTGCCGGGATATGGTCGCTGCCCAACAGCGGCGTCAGGTCCAGGTGCCGTTGCTTAGCGGTCTGCCCTTCAAGGATGTCGAGCAAATCAGTACGCCCGATCAGCTCTTCCAGCGAACGCACACCCAGCTTGGCCAGCCACTCGCGGGTTTCTTCGGCGACGTAGGTGAAGAAATTCACCACCATGTCGACGGTGCCGATGTAGTGGTCTTTGCGCAGCTTCTCGTTCTGGGTCGCGACGCCGGTGGCGCAGTTGTTCAGGTGGCAGATGCGCAGGTATTTGCAGCCCAGGGCGATCATTGGCGCAGTACCGAAGCCGAAGCTTTCGGCGCCGAGGATCGCGGCCTTGATCACGTCGAGGCCGGTTTTCAGGCCACCGTCGGTCTGCACCCGCACTTTGCCGCGCAGGTCGTTGCCGCGCAGGGTCTGGTGAGTTTCAGCCAGGCCCAGTTCCCACGGCGCGCCGGCGTACTTGATGGAGGTCAGCGGCGATGCGCCGGTGCCGCCGTCGTAGCCGGAGATGGTGATCAGGTCGGCATAAGCCTTGGCCACACCGGCGGCGATAGTGCCGACGCCAGCTTCTGCGACCAGTTTCACCGAGACCAGGGCCTGCGGGTTGACTTGTTTCAAGTCGAAAATCAGCTGCGACAAGTCCTCGATGGAGTAGATGTCATGGTGCGGCGGCGGCGAAATCAGCGTCACACCTGGCACTGCATAACGCAGCTTGGCGATCAGGCCGTTGACCTTGCCGCCTGGCAGCTGGCCGCCCTCACCGGGCTTGGCGCCCTGGGCGACTTTGATCTGCAGCACTTCGGCGTTGACCAGGTATTCCGGGGTTACACCGAAACGGCCAGTCGCCACCTGCTTGATTTTCGAGCTCTTGATGGTGCCGTAGCGCGCCGGGTCTTCACCGCCTTCGCCGGAGTTGGAACGCGCCCCCAGGCGGTTCATGGCTTCGGCCAGGGCTTCGTGGGCCTCAGGCGACAAGGCGCCCAGGGAAATACCGGCGGAGTCGAAACGCTTGAGGATCGATTCCAGTGGTTCGATTTCGCTGATTGCCAGCGGCGTGTCCAGGGTTTTCACCTTAAACATATCGCGGATCATCGA
This sequence comes from Pseudomonas sp. UBT, assembly GCF_050915955.1. Classification (NCBI taxonomy): domain Bacteria; kingdom Pseudomonadati; phylum Pseudomonadota; class Gammaproteobacteria; order Pseudomonadales; family Pseudomonadaceae; genus Pseudomonas; species Pseudomonas sp. UBT. The sequence goes on from NZ_CP168079.1 coordinate 1,399,136, forward strand.
CACCGGGCGGTTATCCACCAGCGCGGTGTATTGCTTGAACTTGGCGTAGTCGCCCTGCTGCACAGCGGCTTGCAGGGTGCTGACCACGTCGGGGTTGTACGCATGGTATTCGCCACCGTGGACGAACTTGAGCAGGCCGCCTTGCTGGATCGGCTTGCGCGCGCTCCAGGCTTCGGCCGCCAGGGCTTTCTGTTCGGCTTCGATGTCGACGAAACGCGCGCCCTTGATGCGACTCGGCACACCCCGGAAACTCAGGTCGCAGACTTCTTCGGACAAGCCGATGGCTTCGAACAATTGAGCGCCACGGTACGAGGTGACGGTAGAGATGCCCATCTTCGACAGGATCTTCAACAGGCCCTTGGTGATGCCCTTGCGGTAGTTTTTGAAGACCTCATAGAGGTCGCCCAGCACTTCACCGGTGCGAATCAGGTCGCCCAACACTTCGTACGCAAGGAACGGGTACACCGCCGAGGCGCCGAAACCGATCAGCACCGCAAAGTGATGCGGGTCGCGGGCAGTGGCGGTTTCGACGAGGATGTTGGAGTCGCAGCGCAGGCCTTTTTCGGTCAAGCGGTGGTGCACCGCGCCAGTGGCCAGCGAAGCGTGGATCGGCAGTTTGCCTGGCGCGATGTGGCGGTCGGTCAGCACGATCTGGGTACGACCGGCGCGCACAGCTTCTTCGGCCTGATCGGCGACGTTGCGCACAGCGGCTTCAAGGCCGAGGCTCTCGTCGTAGTTCAGGTCGATGATCTGGCGGTCGAAGCCTGGGCGCTCCAGGGTCATCAACGAGCGCCATTTGGCCGGGGAAACAACCGGCGAACTGAGAATCACGCGGGAAGCGTGCTCAGGCGATTCCTGGAAGATGTTGCGCTCGGCACCGAGGCACACTTCCAGCGACATCACGATGGCTTCGCGCAGCGGGTCGATCGGCGGGTTGGTCACCTGGGCGAACTGCTGGCGGAAATAGTCGTACGGCGTGCGCACGCGCTGGGACAGCACGGCCATTGGCGTGTCATCACCCATGGAGCCGACGGCCTCGTAGCCTTGCTCGCCGAGCGGACGCAGCACTTGGTCGCGCTCCTCGAACGTGACCTGGTACATCTTCATGTACTGCTTGAGCTGGTCGACGTCATAAAAAGCCGAACCGTGGTCGTTGTCTTCCATGGTCGCCTGGATGCGCAGGGCGTTCTTGCGCAGCCATTGCTTGTACGGGTGACGCGACTTCAAGCGGTTGTCGATGGCGTCGGTGTCGAGGATCTGCCCGGTTTCGGTATCCACGGCCAGGATCTGACCAGGGCCGACACGGCCTTTGGCGATGACATCTTCAGGCTTGTAGTCCCATACGCCGATTTCCGACGCGAGGGTGATGAAACCGTTGGTCGTGGTGACCCAACGCGCCGGGCGCAGCCCGTTACGGTCGAGCAGGCACACCGCGTAGCGGCCGTCGGTCATGACCACGCCGGCCGGGCCGTCCCACGGCTCCATGTGCATCGAGTTGTACTCGTAGAACGCACGCAGATCCGGGTCCATGGTTTCGACGTTCTGCCACGCTGGCGGAATGATCATGCGCACGCCACGGAACAGGTCGATGCCGCCGGTGACCATCAGCTCGAGCATGTTGTCCATGCTGGAGGAGTCGGAACCCACGCGGTTGACCAGCGGGCCGAGCTCTTCGAGGTCCATCAAGTCGTTGGCGAACTTGGTGCGACGGGCCACAGCCCAGTTGCGGTTGCCGGTGATGGTGTTGATCTCGCCGTTGTGGGCGAGGAAGCGGAATGGCTGAGCCAGCGGCCATTTCGGCAGGGTGTTGGTGGAGAAGCGCTGGTGGAACACGCAGATTGCGGTTTGCAGGCGCTCATCGCTCAGGTCTGGATAGAAGGCGGTCAAATCCGCCGGCATCATCAGGCCTTTATAAATGATGGTCTTGTGCGAAAAGCTGCAGATGTAGTGGTCAGTATCGGCGGCGTTGGACACCGACGAGCGACGACGCGAGGTGAACAGCTTGATCGCCATGTCCTGATCGCTCAGGCCATCGCCGGCGATGAACACTTGCTCGATCTGAGGCAGGCGCTCCAGGGCCAGGCGGCCGAGCACACTGGTGTCGATCGGCACTTTGCGCCAGCCGACCAACTGCAGGCCGGCAGCGACGATCTCGCGGTTCATGTTCTCGCGCGCGGCTTCGGCTTTGACCGGGTCCTGGTTGAAGAACACCATGCCCACGGCGTACTGCTTGGGCAGGTCGGCAGCAAATTGTTCTTTTGCGACAGCGCGCAGGAACTGGTCGGGCTTTTGAATCAGCAAGCCGCAACCGTCACCGGTTTTGCCGTCGGCGTTGATCCCACCGCGGTGGGTCATGCAGGTCAGGGCCTCGATGGCCGTTTGCAAAAGGGTATGACTGGGCTCGCCCTGCATGTGGGCTATCAGGCCGAAACCGCAGTTATCCTTGAATTCATCGGGTTGGTACAGACCTGCTTTCATAGACACTTTCTCACCAGGCTGCCTCTGTTACCGAGGCAAATTTCTTTTCAATTCAACCCGTTACCTTCCACGCCGAACGTACGCCAGCTTTGCGGGGGCAAAAGGGAGGTCATTGTACACACCGACACGAACGCTCACAAATTTAGCGACGAAATGTCGCAAATCTATGTCGCATTTATGAAAGGTTTAAAGCGATATGCTGTGCTAGTCAAAACTTTTTTAATTCTGACCGCTACGACTCAAAAGCCACTGTGACGCAGACACCACAAAGCGCGCGGCCTTGAGGGCAGCACGCACTTACGGATTTTTTTGAGGTGCCGGGAGAGGCGGCCTGGGTAAGGCCGCCGAATCTTCAGCGAGTTGTTGCGAGTTCTTGTTGAACGCTGGCAACAGTGCGAGGCCAAGGTTTACCAGCCTGAACCTTCGCTGGCAAGGCTTTGATAGCGGAATCAGCTGCTGCACGGCTTGGGAAGCTGCCGTAAGTGATCACGTAGAGAGGCTTGCCGTTGAGCACTTTCTTGAAATAACGGTACTCGCCGCCCTGCTCCTTCACGAAGGCCTGAGCATTGGCTTCGGAACTGGTGCCGAGGATCTGCACCACGAAGTGGCCGGCCGGCTGGCTGGTGTACCAGCTGCTACCGGCGGCGGCAGGGGCAGCTGCTTTGGCGACGGCGGCAGGTTTTTCCGCAGGTTTGGCGGCTGGCGCCGGTTTAGCCACTGGCGCAGGCGCGACAGGCTTGGCAACCGGAGCTGGCTTGGCAGTGGCGACGGCCGGGGCCGGGGTCGGCTTGGCCGCTGGAGTGGCTGCAGGGCCGGCAGGTACGCCCGCAGGCGGCGCAGTAGTGGTCACGGTTGGCGGCGTGGCGCTGGAGCCTTCCACCGGCACACCGTCGTCGCCTTCGGAGATACCACCGGCTGCTTCGGCGAGCGGGCCGCGCATCACCGGCTGACCCACCATCGGCAGGTTGGTCGGCTGGCCGGAGTTGGCGAATTCAACATTTGGCGTGGGCTTGCCCAGTGGCAACTGCGCCTGTTCGGTTGGCGCACCGGCGGTGGCGGGTGCCTTGCTGCGGCCCGGAATCAACCAGGCGGCGGCAACAGCGACCACGACAACGGCGGAAATAGCCAATACGTGCTTCTTAGGCATAGTAAACCCCATCTTTGGACGCTTAACCGCAGAGCGGCTTGCAATCATGGCTTCGATCAAGGCATCCCGGGCAACCTGGTTGATGGTGCCAGGCCAGCCGTCGGAGCTTTCGTGAATATCAGAGATCTGCGAAGCGGAGAAAAGTTCGATACCGGCACCGGCGCCTTCGAGGCGTTGAGCCAGGTATTCGCGGGTTTCTTCCTCTTCGTACGGTTGCAATTCGATGACGTGAAACAGCTCCTGGTCGCCACTGATCTGCTCCAGATCGGCGATCAACGACGACTCGCCAAACAGGAATACGTGCGGGCGACCTTCGGGCGTGCCCGCGGCCAGCGCCAGCAGCGCTTCCAGGGCGGACTCATCGAGTTGTTCGGCGTCATCTACCAGCAAATACACTTCTTGCCCGGTGAGGCCCAGTTGCACCACTTGCTTGAGAATCGCGTTTGGCTCGGCATTGGAAACGTTCAGCGCCTGGGCCACCTGGCGCAGCACGCCAGCCGCATCACCGGCGCCACGGGCCGACACCACCACGCTCTGTACCGATTGCTTGTTGGTACTGGCAACCAGCGCCTGGCGCAGCAGGGTCTTGCCACTGCCCAACGGGCCGGTCACAACCAGCAGCAATTGGCTGTAGCGCGCCAGATGGTGCAACTGACCGAGCACCGGCTTGCGCTGGGCAGGGAAAAATTTGAAACCAGGCACCCGCGGAGCAAAAGGGTCATGGCTTAACTGGTAATGGCCGAGGAACGCCTCGTCGGCATGCAAACTAGTCATCGGGATCTTATTAACCTTTAAGCTGGGCCAGGGCGCGGTAATCCGCTCCCAGCGTGGCCTGTAAAATCTCTTTCGGATAATCGTCGGTCACTACCGCTTCGCCCATGTGGCGCAGCAACACCAGTCGCAGGCGACCGTCGATCACTTTCTTGTCTATTGCCATATGTTCGAGGAAATCCGCCTCGGTCATCTCCAACGGTGGAACGACCGGCAAGCCGGCGCGCTGGAACAGGCGTATACCCCGATCCCGCTCCTGAGCACTGATCCAGCCCAGGCGTTGCGACATCTCCAATGCCATCACTGTGCCAGCCGCGACGGCTTCCCCATGCAACCACACACCATAGCCCATGTGCGTTTCGATCGCATGGCCGAAGGTGTGACCCAGGTTCAAAGTGGCCCGCACACCGGACTCCCGTTCGTCGGCATTCACCACCAGCGCCTTGGCCGCGCAGGAGCGGGAAATCGCTTCGGTCAGCGCCACTTGGTCCAGCGCGCGCAGGGCATCCATATGTTCTTCGAGCCAGGTCAGGAACGGCTCGTCGCAGATCAGCCCGTACTTGATGACTTCCGCCAACCCCGCCGACAACTCGCGCGGCGGCAGGGTGTTGAGGGTCGCGGTGTCGATCAGCACCACGTTGGGCTGATAGAACGCGCCGACCATGTTCTTGCCCAGCGGGTGGTTGATGCCGGTCTTGCCGCCCACCGACGAATCGACCTGGGAAAGCAGGGTGGTCGGCACCTGGATAAAGTCCACGCCGCGCTGGTAACAGGCTGCCGCAAAACCGGCCATGTCGCCAATCACACCGCCGCCCAAGGCGACCACGGTGGTACGACGGTCATGGCGCGCAGTCAGCAGGCCATCAAAGATCAGTTGCAGGGTTTCCCAGTTCTTGTGGGCTTCGCCGTCAGGCAAGATCACTGAGATCACCGAATACGCCGCGAGGCTGCGGCTCAGACGCTCAAGATACAGCGGCGCGACCGTTTCGTTGGAGATGATCGCCACCTGCCGCCCGGCAATATGCGGAGCGAGCAATTCGGGCAGGTCCAACAAACCTTCGCCAATATGGATTGGGTAGCTGCGCTCGCCTAGATCGACCTTAAGTGTCTGCATGTGTCCCCGCGTGAAGATATATGTACGATCGGCAACGCTCAGATCTGACGTCGCCCGATGGCTCTACGCCACACCTGGAAGGGTAATGACGTGCCGCCGAGAATAGCGCATTTCGGATCTGCCTTTAACGGGGCGGCAACTGCTGCAAGCGCTCAAGAATGTCGAGAACGACCATTCGTGGCGGCCGCTCATCGGTTTCCACCACCAGATCGGCGATTTCCCGATAAAGCGGATCGCGCAACGTCAGCAAATCCCGCAACGTTTTTGCCGGGTCGGCCGTACGCAACAATGGGCGGTTGCGATCGCGGGCGGTGCGGCCCACCTGCTGCTCGACCGATGCATGCAGATAGACCACGCGACCACCGGCATGCAGTGCCCGGCGGTTTTCATCGCGCATGACGGCGCCGCCGCCGGTGGCCAATACCACGCCATCGCAGCCGCACAGCTCGGCAATCATCGCCTGCTCGCGGTCGCGAAAGCCCAGCTCGCCTTCCTTATCGAAGATCCATGGGATATTGGCACCCGTGCGCAATTCAATTTCCTTGTCGGAATCTTTGAACGGCAGGCGCAGCTCTTTGGCCAGCAAACGGCCGATGGTGCTTTTTCCAGCCCCCATCGGTCCTACAAGAATCAAATTTCGCACAGAATCAACGACTCACAGCAATCGCCTGGTTATTCATAATACGCGGAGTCAGGAATACCAGCAGCTCGGATTTTCTTTCCGCCAGCACATCGCGCCGGAAAAGGCGGCCAAGATACGGCACATCGCCCAAAAATGGCACTTTATCTACCACTTTGCTTTGGGTATTGGAGAAAACGCCACCGATGACGATGGTCTCGCCATCCTTGACCAGCACCTTGGCGTTGACTTCGTTTTTCTTGATCGGCGGTACGTCATTGAGCTTGTTCAGATAGTCGGGCTCGTCCTTGGTGACCTTGACCTCCATGACCACCCAGCCATCCGGGGTGATTTGCGGCGTCACCTCCAGCGACAGCGAGGCTTCCTTGAACGACACCGATGTAGCACCGCGCGAGGTGGATTCCTGATAGGGGATCTCGGTGCCCTTGAGGATGCGCGCGGTTTCCTTGTCGGAGGTGACCACCTTGGGCTGCGAGACGATTTCACCGTTGCCGGTTTTCTCCATGGCCGTCAGCTCAAGATCCAGCAACAGGTTGTCGGTGATATAGGCGATACCCAGGCCTGAAGTACCCGTGAGCGAACCCATGTCGACAAACGGCGAGCTGGGCGGGTTCTCCGGCGGTTCAGCACCCTCGGCCGAAGGTTTGTTGATACCGCCCGCCCCCCACTTGCCACGGTTCAGGCGCCCACCCCAGCGCACGCCAAGGCTTTTGTCGTAATCGACATTGGCTTCAACGATCCGCGCCTCGATCATCACCTGGCGCACCGGGACATCCAGTTGCGCCACGATCCGCCGCAGCTCTTCGAGCCGTTCGCCGGTCTGGTAGGCAATAATGTTATTGGTGCGCTCATCCACGGCTACCGAACCGCGCTCATCGGGGATGCCTTCAAGGCTGGTGACCGATTGGAACAATTTGGCCAGGTCCGCCGCCTTGGCGTAATTGACCTGCAACAGTTCCCGGCGCAAGGGCGCCAACTCGGCCATTTGCTTGCGCGACTCCAGGGTCAGCAGTTCGCGGGCGGCCAACTCTTCGGCCGGCGCCACCAGCAACACACCGGCCTTCACCCGCTTGTCCAACCCCTTGGCTTGCAACACCAGGTCCAGTGCCTGATCCCAGGGCACCTCCTTGAGCCGCAGGGTGATGGAGCCTTGCACATCGTCGCTGGCCACCAGATTAAGTCCGGCGACATCCGCAATCTGCTGCAATACAGCGCGCAAATCGATGTTCTGGAAGTTGAGGTTCAGCTTGTCACCGGAATAGCTGGTATTCACCGCCGAGCTGCCGGGAGGTGGCAGCTGGATCAGGTCCAGGCGATTGGGCACAGCAAATGCCATCGGTGCCGTGAACGCTATCCATAGCGCCACACCGAAGGACGAGAAAGTCCTTTTCATTGTTGGATTCCGTTATGAGTTGATAGTTAACACCAGGGTTCGGGAGCGCTCCAGCCATGCGCCCTGCTCATCCGGGAACAGCTCGGCCAGTTCAATGTGGCCTGCATGAATGGCCGTGACCCGGCCGTGGTTGGGCCCCAGGTAATCGCCAACCGCCAGCCGGTGCACAGCCGATGCTGCGCGCAGCAGGACGAAGGTTTGCATGCCGCGGGACAAGGTGCCGACCATTTCGACTTGATCGAGGGCCAGACCTTCCAACACTCCACGTTTACGGGCCAAGTCCGGGGCACGTGCCGGCTGGCCAGGCGCGTGATAGGCCTGCGAGGCGGGGGGCTGGAACGGATCACGCAAAGAGGTCGCATCGTAGACAAATCGCGCCACCGGCTCGACAACGCGCTCAGGCTTGCCGCCAGGCAACCTGCCGCGATAAGCCTTGGCCAGCAGCTCAAGACGCAGTAACGGCCCATCAGACCGAAGCGCAACATCGTGCACCGTGACCATCTGCGACAGCCCGCCCAAGGCACTCACGAACATCGCCAGGTCGTGATAGGCGCCAAACACCCCAACATGAACAGGCTCCTCGATGTAGAACGGCAGAGGCAGTTCGTCCAGGACCGTGACGCCCTCGACCACCACACCGTTGGCCGCCGCCAGCCGAGCAATGGCTTCGAGTAGACCAGGCATATCCGACTCGCCGGGCAATTGGCGTAAAAGCCCGCCAACCGCCTCCTGCATCACCTGCCCCTGACGGGCACGTTCCTCAAGACTGTCTGCCAAGCCAGCCTTTTGCGTGAGTTCCTGTTGCAGCGCCACTGCCTGCGTTTCCAACGTGTGCAGCCGCTCGCCTGCCGGGGCCAGCAGCCAACCATTGCTCACCACCCACACCAGACCTGCCAGCGCGCAGCCCAGCAGAACCTTGCCCGGCAGGGGCCATTTAGCAGCGTTGTAAGCGAGCGTGGAAAAGTCGAGCCTGGGCAGGCTCATGGCTGGGCCTCGGTGGGTTCCCCCTGGCGCACCATCAATTGAAAGGCGTTGCCGCCACCTTGCGCCTCCGCACGCACATGTTGCAGGCGAGTGGCGTGAGCACCTTCAGACGCCTCCAGGCGGCGCATCAGTTGGGCGATATCCTGGCTGGATTCGGCACTGCCGCTGACACTCACGGTGTTGCCCTTGGCTACAACCTCGTGAAGATGCACCCCATCCGGCACCGCACGGGCCAACTGGTCCAATAGCTGGGCGCTGGCCGAGCGGGATTCGTGCAGGTCCTGCACGACCTTCATGCGCGCAGCCAGTTGCTGGCTTTGCTCCTGCAAGTCGTCGATGGTCTTGATGCGGGAGTCCTGAACGGCGACTTCTTTAGTCAGGTGATTGTTGCGCGTCACCTGACGGTCTATAGCCTGATCGATGACCTGGTCCGCCAGCCAAACCGCCGCGAGCGCCACACCGGCGAACGCCAGCAGAAATATCAGGAAGTATTTGCGCCGCCGCTCCGCCAGCGCCTGGCGCCAAGGCAAAAGATTGATTCGTGTCATCCAGCGAAACTCCTCAGGGCCAACCCGCAAGCAACTCCCATCCCATGGGCATCCACGGCCCACTGTGCGCCATCAACGCGATAGCCCGGCGTGAAGCTGGCGAAATCCTGACTGCAAGCGCGCTCCAATGCAAACCCTTCGACATCCACCACCCGTGCCGCCAACCCGGCCAGGGCCAAAACCGCTTTGCGGGCCTCGACCTGCTCCTTGAGGCAGGCTGCCAGCAACACCTCGACCCGCGCCGAGCCCTGGGGCGAAGGGCCACGGACCTGAAAATCAATGGCGACATCGTCCAACGGGTAAGGAATGTACTGGTCGGCCTCCATCTGGATCTTCCAGACCATTTCCTCGTCACTGAGCCCCGCGTCCATTTCAATCACCCGTGTGATGACCGATGGGCCCGAGACTGCCACAGCTGCCTGCCGGGCGGATGTATGCAACCGAGATAACGCCTGCTGCAACGTCCGCGCTATCGCCTCGAGGTCCAACAGCGTGCCATCGACTACGGCATTGGCAGGCAACCCCTGCGTAACATAAGACTGAACGCTGTAACCACCGACTGAATGGCCCAGCTCAATCAGCTTGATGCCTGTGTCATTGATGTCGACGCCCAGCAGGGTGCTGGCTTTTCGCCTGAAAAATCCCTTTCTCATAAAACTCCCCAAAACTTTGCCTGTCATACCGCCTGATTGCGGCCGGGTGTCGTGCATTCGGTCGACTTGTTTAACGGGTACGAATGACGCCCCAAGCCGAAAATGCTTTAATGCCCAGCGTTTTTTCCCGCTTTTTATTTGCAGCTCGGGTCGATCCATCGTTTGCCATGCATGCCCCGACGCCTAACTCATTCTTTTCTCTGGAAATCCAAAAGCCTTGATTCGTCTGCTGAAGTTTTTCGGGTACTCCATTGTCGCGATCGTCTGCGGGCTGCTGCTCGTGCTCAGCGGTGCCTACCTCTACCTTAGTCCGGGTTTGCCTTCCGTAGAGGCGCTCAGAAGTATCCAGTTGCAGATTCCTTTGCGGGTTTACAGCAGCGATGAAAAACTGATCGCGGAGTTCGGCGAAATGCGCCGCACACCGATCCGTTTCGCCGACATTCCACCCAATTTCATCAACGCGCTGCTGTCGGCTGAAGACGATAATTTCGCCAATCACTACGGCGTCGACCCCAGCAGCCTGGTGCGTGCAGCCACACAGCTGGTAAAAAGCGGACACATTCAGTCCGGCGGCAGCACCATCACCATGCAGGTGGCGAAGAACTTCTTCCTCACCAGCGAGCGCAGCTTTTCGCGTAAAGCCACTGAAATCCTGCTGGCATTGCAGATCGAACGTCAGCTGACCAAGGACGAAATCCTTGAGCTGTACGTCAACAAGATCTACCTGGGCAACCGCGCCTACGGGATCGAAGCGGCGTCCCAGGTTTACTATGGCAAGTCGATTCGTGACGCCAGCCTGGCGCAGATGGCAATGATTGCAGGCCTGCCCAAGGCCCCGTCACGCTTTAACCCACTGGCCAACCCTGCGCGCAGCAAAGAGCGTCGCGACTGGATCCTGGGGCGCATGTACAAGCTGGGCAAGATCGACCAGGCCGCCTATGAAAGCGCCGTAGCCGAGCCGTTGAATGCCAGCTACCACGTGCCGACACCGGAAGTGAATGCACCGTACATCGCTGAAATGGCGCGCGCCGAAATGGTCGGTCGTTATGGCAGCGAGGCCTACACCGAAGGCTTCCGCGTGACCACGACCGTTCCTAGCAACCTGCAGGACATCGCCAACAACTCAGTCCATGACGGCCTCGTCACCTATGACCAGCGCCACGGCTATCGCGGCCCCGAATCACGCCTGCCCGGCAAAACCCTGAGCGCCTGGACCACCGAACTGAGCAAACAGCGCCCAATCAGCGGCCTGGAACCGGCCATCGTCACCCAAGTGACGAAAGATGGCGTGCAAGTACTGACCCGCACCGGTGAAGGCCATGTGTCGTGGGACAGCATGAAGTGGGCGCGCCCCTTCCTGAACACCAACAGCATGGGCCCGATGCCCAAGCAGCCGGCGGATGTCGCGCAGGTGGGTGACCTGATCCGCGTAAAACGCCAGAAAGACGACAGCCTGAAATTCAGCCAGGTCCCTGTGGCTCAAGGCGCCCTGGTGTCTCTTGACCCACAGAACGGTGCGATCCGCGCCCTGGTCGGTGGTTTTGCCTTCGAACAAAGCAACTACAACCGCGCCACCCAAGCCAAGCGCCAGCCGGGCTCGAGTTTCAAGCCGTTCGTCTACAGTGCTGCACTGGACAATGGCTACACCGCTGCCAGCCTGGTCAACGACGCGCCGATCGTGTTTGTCGACGAGTACCTGGACAAGGTCTGGCGCCCGAAGAACGACACCAACACGTTCCTCGGCCCTATCCGTATTCGCGAGGCGCTGTACAAGTCGCGTAACCTGGTGTCGATCCGCCTGCTGCAGGCGATGGGCGTTGGCAAGACTATCGACTACATGACGCGCTTCGGCTTCAACAAGTCGGACCTGCCACCCAACCTGTCCCTGGCCCTCGGCACCGCGACCCTCACGCCGATGGAAATCGCCACAGGCTGGAGCACGTTTGCCAACGGCGGCTACAAGATCACGCCGTACCTGATCGACAAGATCGAGAGTCGCAATGGCGACACACTGTTCACCGCCAACCCGCCACGCGTGCCAGGTGATGTGGTCAACGGTGTTGCAGCACCCGATGGCATCGCCGCACCCAGCAACGGCGGCATCACCATTGAGCCAACACCCGGTGCAGCACCAGCCGCAAACGCCCCTGCGCCAACCGAGCCACAAACACCTGCGGTTGCTGAACGTGTCGTGGATGGCCGTACCACCTATATCCTCAACAGCATCCTGGAAGACGTAATCAAGAAGGGTACCGGCCGTCGCGCCCTGGCCTTGGGCCGTGCAGACATTGCAGGCAAGACCGGTACCACCAACGAATCCAAGGACGCCTGGTTCTCCGGCTACAACGCTGACTACGTGACCACCGTATGGACCGGCTACGACCAACCGGAAAGCCTCGGTCGTCGCGAGTTTGGCGGCACCGTCGCCCTGCCGATCTGGATGAGTTACATGGGCGCGGCCTTGAAAGACAAGCCGCTGCACACCCAGCCTGAGCCGGAAGGCATTCTCAGCCTGCGGATTGATCCGGTGAGTGGCCGTGCGGCTTCGCCAAGCACGCCAAATGCGTACTTCGAGTTGTTCAAGAGTGAAGACACGCCGCCGTCGGTCAACGAGCTGGGTAACGGCACCGCACCGGGCAGCCCGCTGCCGGCGGATGAGGCGGCGCCGATCGATCTCTTCTAACTCGGTCTGCGCCTGAACGCAGATCCAATGTAGGAGCGGGCTTACTCGAGAAAGCGGAGTGTCAGTCAATGAACCTGGCGACTGACCCACCGCGTTCGCGAGCAAGCCCGCTCCCACCCTTGGAGCGCCACCAGGCCCAAGCGAATCGCCACAAAAAAGCCCCGACTCGTGAGAGCCGGGGCTTTTTGTTGGTGCGTTACAACAGCTTAGCCGTTGAACACATCATCCACGCTTTGCAGTGGGTAGTGCTTCGGATACGGCAGGGTGGCCACACCCGTCTCGATGGCAGCTTTAGCCACGGCATCGGAGATCAGGGTGATCAGGCGCTTATCCATTGGTTTCGGAATGATGTACTCACGGCCGAACGCCAGCGGGGCACCACCGTAGGCATCGCATACGTCCTGAGGTACCGGCAGCTTGGCCAGTTCACGCAGGGCGTTGGCGGCAGCTACTTTCATCTCTTCGTTGATGCGCTTGGCGCGAACGTCCAGGGCACCACGGAAGATGAACGGGAAACCCAGTACGTTGTTGACCTGGTTCGGATAGTCCGAACGGCCGGTGGCCATGATCACGTCGTTACGGGTGGCGTGCGCCAGTTCCGGGGAGATTTCCGGGTCTGGGTTGGAGCAGGCGAACACGATCGGGTTGGCCGCCATGGACTTCAGGCCTTCAGCGCTCAGCAGGTTCGGGCCGGACAGGCCAACGAACACGTCTGCACCGTTCAAGGCATCAGCCAGGGTGCGCTTGTCAGTGGCGTGGGCAAACATCGCCTTGTACTGGTTCAGGTCGGTACGCTCGGACTGAACAACGCCCTTGCTGTCGACCATGAAGATGTTTTCCAGCTTGGCGCCCATGCTCACCAACAACTTCATGCAGGAGATGGCCGCAGCGCCAGCGCCCAGGCAGACGATCTGAGCGTCAGCCAGAGTTTTGCCAGCGATTTCCAGGGCGTTGATCATGCCGGCCGCAGTAACGATCGCGGTGCCGTGCTGGTCATCGTGGAATACCGGAATGTCGCACTGTTCGATCAGGGCCTTTTCGATCTCGAAGCACTCAGGTGCCTTGATGTCTTCCAGGTTGATGCCACCGAAGGTGATGGAAATGCGCTTAACGGTGTCGATGAAAGCCTGCGGGCTCTCGGAATCGACTTCGATGTCGAAAACGTCGATGCCGGCAAAGCGCTTGAACAGCACGCCCTTACCTTCCATGACTGGCTTGGAAGCCAATGGGCCGAGGTTACCCAGGCCGAGAATCGCGGTGCCATCGGAAATCACTGCAACCAGGTTGCCTTTGCCGGTGTACTTGTACGCCAGTTCGGGGTCGCGGGCGATTTCACGTACGGGCTCGGCAACGCCAGGGCTGTAGGCCAGCGACAGGTCGCGGGCGGTGGCAGTGGCTTTGGTGAGCTCTACACTCAGCTTTCCTGGACGAGGATGGGCATGATATTCGAGAGCGGCAGTTTTCAAATCAGACATATCGGCATTCCGCTTTTACTGTTGGTCGACGGACCGCCGAGGATACGCGTGTCGCAAAGTCCCTACAAGACTGGGCAGTCACAGGTGTCAAGGGCCCTGCGCTACGACTTTCGGCCAAGAGCCACGGGATACAAGGGCCCAACTGTTCACAATTGATATAAAAAATGTCTACAATTTTTTATTCAAACGTCGATTTTTAGCGGCGCTGCTAAATCACAGGCACAAAAAAGGCGTCCACAAGGGACGCCTTTTTCAACAGCCGGCAAAAACCCAGAGGGCTTTTGAGCCTTACTCTGCTGGAGTAGCAGCAGGCTTCTTGCCGAAAGTACCAAAGCGATCTGCGAAGCGCTGTACACGGCCGCCGGTGTCCAGAGTTTTCTGCTTACCGGTGTAGAACGGGTGGCACTCGTTGCATACGTCAGTACCCAGTGGCTTGCACAGGTTCGAACGCGTTTCGAACTTGTTGCCGCAGCTGCAGGTTACTTCGATGGTTTCGTACGCTGGATGGATATCGGCTTTCATGGTGACTTCCTCGGGCTAGCGTGCCGCCACTCGACACTATTGTCGAATACCGCACGTAATTAGGCCGCGGATTCTACCAGACCTTTTTAAACGCGCAAGCAGCGCTTCCCGTGGTTTACCCACATAAAAGCCCCTTTCATCAGAAAAACCCAACACACCAGCGTCCATGTGGGAGCTGGGCTTGCCCGCGATAGCGATATCTCAGGCACCCCATCTAGCGACTGACAAGCCGCCATCGCGGGCAAGCCCGGCTCCCACAGTTGAGCTGCCGTATTCCGAACAACGCGGGACACCCCCACAGCAGGTCTGCTAGGCTCCCGCCCCTGAGCCACCGCCTGCCTTTATATGAGACCCCCGCGTGCCCGACGCCATTTTGCGCCTAGCCCTGCCCTCGCCCCTGCGCCGCCTGTTCGACTACCGGGCCCCGGCTGGCGTGCTGCGGGCACAGTTGCAGCCAGGCATGCGCGTGCGCGTGCCGTTTGGTCGTCGGGAAATGATCGGCATCCTGATCGAAGTCGCCGATCACAGCGAAGTGCCCGCCGAAAAGCTCAAGCCGGCACTGGCTATTCTCGACGCCACGCCACCGCTGCCGCCCGCCTTGTTCAAACTGTGCCTGTGGACCGCCCAGTATTACCAGCACAGCCTGGGCGACACGCTGAGCTGGGCGCTGCCGGTGCTGTTGCGCCAGGGCGAACTGGCCGAAGCGCGCCAGGAACGCTTTTGGTCGATGGTGCCCGGTGCGCGCCTCGATGACCCGCGCATCGCCCGCGCCCCGCGCCAACGTGAAGCCCTGGCGACCCTGGCCCAACACCCACACGGCGTGGCCCATCAGCTATTAAGCAAGCTGATGCTGAGCAAGGACAGCCTCGACCTGCTGTTGACCAAGGGCATGGTGCAGGTGGAAATCCGCAAGCACGCGCCGGACCCGCGCCACGAACACTGGCTGGCCCAGCCCGAACTGCCGCTGAACCCCGAACAGCGCGCGGCGTATGAAGCCATTCGCGCCGGTTTCGACTGCTTTCATGCGTTTCTGTTGGCCGGCGTCACCGGCAGCGGCAAGACCGAAGTGTATTTGCAACTGATCCGCGAAACCCTGCAGGCCGGTAAACAGGCGTTGGTGTTGATCCCCGAGATCAACCTGGGCCCGCAAACCCTGGCGCGCTTCGAACAACGCTTTAACGCGCGCATCGCCCTGGTGCACTCGGCGGTCAACGACCGTGAGCGTTTGGAATCGTGGCTGGCGGCGCGGGACGGCGAGGCCGACATTATTATCGGCACCCGCTCGGCCCTGTTCACGCCCATGAAAAACCCCGGGCTGATCATCATCGACGAGGAGCACGACGGCTCCTATAAACAGCAAGAAGGCCTGCGCTACCACGCCCGTGACCTGGCGCTGGTGCGCGCACGCCAGGAAAACATCCCGATTGTGCTGGGTTCCGCCACGCCCTCGCTGGAAAGCCTGCACAACGCCTACACCGGCCGCTATGGGCTCCTGCGCTTGAATGAGCGGGCAGGCGGCGCCAAGCAACCACGCTTCCTGCGCCTGGATGTAAAAAGTCGCCCGCTGGACAGTGGGATTTCCGGGCCGATGCAACAGGCCATCGGCCAGACCCTTGCCGCCGGCCAGCAAGTGCTGGTGTTTCTCAACCGCCGGGGTTTTGCGCCGACGCTGCTGTGCCACGACTGCGGCTGGATGTCAGAGTGCGAACGCTGCGATGCGCGCATGACCGTGCACCAACGCTACGGCGAGTTGCGCTGCCACCACTGCGGCCATGTAGAGCGTGTGCCGCGCCACTGCCCGCAATGCGGCAAAGTCGACCTGCGCCCGGTAGGCGCGGGCACCGAGCGCGCCGAAGAGCGCTTGGGCATCCTGTTCCCGGATTACCCGGTGCTGCGGGTCGACCGCGACAGCACCTCGCGCAAAGACGCGATGAACCAGCTGTTTACCACCATCCAGAAAGGCCAGCCGTGCATTCTGGTCGGCACGCAGATGCTTGCCAAAGGGCATCACTTTCCACGCGTCACGCTGGTGTCGATCCTGGATGCCGACGGGGGCTTGTTCTCCGGGGACTTCCGCGCCAGCGAGCGCATGGCGCAGCTGATCGTGCAGGTCGCAGGCCGTGCCGGGCGCGCCGAAGAGCCAGGCAAAGTCATTATCCAAACTCACCTGGCCGACCACCCGCTACTGATACAGCTGACTGAACAAGGCTACTTTGCCTTTGCCGAACAAGCGCTTAGCGAACGCCGCTCCGCCGGCCTGCCGCCTTTCTCTCATCTGGCCCTGCTGCGGGCTGAAGCGCATAAACCGGGGCAGGCGGAAAGTTTTCTGGATGAGGCGTGCAGTGCCGCCGAACGTTTGCTGGGCGAACTGGGTCTGACCGGCATCGAATTGCTCGGCCCGGTGCCCGCCCCCATGGAACGTCGTGCCGGGCGCTACCGTGCTCAGCTACTCTTGCAGGCATCGTCCCGCGCACCGCTGCATCGGCTATTAAGTAGCTGGTTGCTTGCCCTGGAGCAAATGCCCAGTGGCCGCCAAGTGCGATGGTCGTTGGATGTGGACCCGGTAGATTTGTATTGACTGCAAAATCGCTATCGCAGGCAAGCCAGCTCCCACATTTTGAAATGTGAATACCCTTAAATGTGGGCGCGGGCTTGCCCGCGATGAGGCCCGCAGGTCTACCAACCCGTCTGAACGGTTGGCAAGCCCGCCCTCGCCACGGATAATGCCCAGTTTTTCCACCTGCGCATCGCGCGCCGCCGCTTGCGGTCGAAAGAGAACACCATGAAAGACACCATTCGCCAGCTGATCCAACAAGCCCTCACCCAACTCGTCAACGAAGGTGTGTTGCCTGAAGGCCTGACGCCGGCGATCCAGGTGGAAAACACCCGCGACAAGACCCACGGCGACTTCGCCAGCAACATCGCGATGATGCTGTCCAAGCCTGCGGGCATGAAGCCGCGCGACCTGGCGGAAAAAATCATCGCCGCGCTGCCGGTTGACGAGAGTGTCACCAAGGCTGAAATCGCCGGCCCTGGCTTCATCAACTTCTTCCAGAACACCCAGGCCCTGGCTTCGCGCCTGGACGCGGCCCTGGCCGACGCCAGCATTGGCGTGCGCAAGGCCGGCCCGTTGCAGCGCGTGGCCATCGACCTGTCGGCACCGAACCTGGCCAAAGAGATGCACGTCGGCCACTTGCGCTCGACCATCATTGGCGACGGCGTGGCGCGGGTGCTGGAGTTCCTGGGCGACGACGTGATCCGCCAGAACCACGTGGGCGACTGGGGCACGCAGTTCGGCATGCTGATGGCGTACCTGCAGGAAAACCCGATTACCAGCAACGAGCTGTCGGACCTGGAAAACTTCTACCGCGCCGCGAAGAAGCGCTTCGACGAATCCGAAGAATTCGCCGACCGCGCCCGTGGCCTGGTGGTCAAGCTGCAAGCCGGTGACAAGGAATGCCTGGAACTGTGGGGCCGCTTCCGTGAGATCTCGCTGTCGCACTGCCAGGAAATCTACGAACTGCTCAACGTGAAACTGACCATGGCCGACGTGATGGGCGAAAGCGCCTACAACGACGACCTGATCAACGTGGTCAACGACCTCAAGGCCAAGGGCCTGCTGGTTGAGAGCAACGGCGCGCAGTGCGTGTTCCTCGAAGAATTCAAGACTGCCGACGGCGAGCCGCTGCCGGTGATCATCGTCAAGGCCGATGGCGGCTACCTCTACGCCACCACTGACCTGGCGGCCGTGCGCTACCGCAGCGGCGTGCTGAAAGCCGACCGCGCCCTGTATTTTGTCGACCAGCGCCAGGCCCTGCACTTCCAGCAGGTGTTTGAAGTGGCACGTCGCGCGGGCTTCGTCACCCACCCGATGCACATGGAGCATATGGGTTTCGGCACCATGAACGGCGCCGACGGCCGCCCGTTCAAGACCCGTGACGGCGGCACCGTGAAGCTGATCGACCTGCTGAACGAAGCCCAGGAGCGTGCCTACAACCTGGTGAAGGAAAAGAACCCGGAACTGGCCGAGGCCGAGCTGCGCAACATCGCCCGAGTGGTGGGCATTGGCGCGGTGAAATACGCCGACCTGTCCAAGCACCGCACCAGCGACTACAGCTTCAACTTCGAGCTGATGCTGAACTTCGAAGGCAATACCGCGCCGTACCTGCTGTACGCCTACACCCGCGTGGCCGGTGTGTTCCGCAAGTTGGGCAAGGACTTCAGCGAAGTTGAAGGCCAGATCAATCTTGAAGCGCCGCATGAACAGGAACTGGCTGCCAAACTGGCGCAATTCGGCGAAGTGCTGAACAGCGTCGGCGAGAAAGGCACGCCGCATATCCTCTGCACCTATTTGTACGAAGTCGCCGGCCTGTTCTCCAGCTTCTACGAGAACTGCCCGATTCTCACTGCCGACGAAGAAGCCCAAAAGCAAAGTCGCCTGCGCCTCGCCGCATTGGCTGGACGGACCCTCAAGCAAGGCCTGGAACTGTTAGGCCTGGAAACTCTGGAGCGTATGTAAGTTGGCTGCCAAGAAAAAACCTGCACCCAAGCGCGGCGCCAGCCGCTATCAGGCACCGGCGAAGAAACCTATTCCGGGCTGGCTATGGATGGCTATCGGCCTGGCGGTCGGCGCGTTTGTGGTGATTCTGATGAAGCTGGAGCCCGGCAAGGGCGACGACGTCAAACGCGTCAAGCAAGAGCAGCAGAAGGCCACGAAAATGGCCGAAGCCAACAAAACTGCGCCTAGCCCTACAGCACCGGTGAAGCCGAAATACGACTTCTATACGCTGCTGCCTGAATCGGAAGTGATCGTGCCGCCCGACGCCGTGCCGGAGAAAACCCTGCCGACGCCGCAAGTGCCGACCACGCCGGTGACCCCAGCGGAAGCCGCGAAAATCGACACGGCGCGTGCCCAGGCCGCTCTGGCCGGCATCACCCCGCCACCGCCGCCGCCCGTCGCGACCACCAAGGCTGCGCCGGTGACCAAGTTCTTCCTGCAAGCGGGCTCGTTCCCGAAACAGGCGGATGCGGATCGCGTGCGGGCTCAGATCATTCTGTTGGGCCAAGCGGTGACGGTGGAGTCCGGCACAGTGAAGGACGCGACCTGGTATCGCGTACTGGTCGGGCCGTTCAGCAACCGCGAACAGCTGACCGTGGCGCAGAAACAATTGGCGGGAGCCGGCTTTAGTAACCTGTTGTTACAACAACGCCAGAGCCGCTGATTCTGAGAACACAGTAGGCCCCATGTGGGAGCGGGCTTGCTCGCGAATGCGGTAGATCAGTCACTATTTCCGGCGACTGACATACCGTATTCGCGAGCAAGCCCGCTCCCACATTTGGTTTTGGGACGCTCGCAAAAATGTGTCAGACCAATAAACACCACTCGTCCGCCACACCCCCCTACGGTTGAAATCCCTCCCTCCACCCCCATATGAGTTTCCATCAGGGCATTTTCGCCCCGCTGCGTGGAGACTCCCCCTTGACCACCATCGTTTCAGTACGTCGCCACGGCAAAGTCGTCATGGGCGGCGACGGCCAGGTTTCCCTTGGCAACACCGTGATGAAAGGCAACGCCAAAAAAGTGCGTCGTCTGTACCACGGCCAGGTGCTCGCAGGCTTTGCCGGCGCCACCGCCGACGCCTTCACCCTTTTCGAGCGTTTTGAAGGGCAACTGGAAAAACACCAGGGCCACCTCGTTCGCGCCGCTGTCGAACTCGCCAAAGAATGGCGCACCGACCGTACCCTCAGCCGCCTGGAAGCCATGCTGGCAGTCGCCAACAAAGACGCGTCCTTGATCATCACCGGTAACGGCGATGTGGTTGAGCCTGAACATGGCCTGATCGCCATGGGTTCCGGCGGTGGCTACGCCCAAGCGGCAGCCAGCGCCTTGCTGAAGAAAACCGACCTGTCGGCCCGTGAAATCGTCGAGACCGCCTTGGGCATCGCCGGCGATATCTGCGTGTTCACCAACCACAACTTCACCATTGAGGAGCAGGACCTCGCCGAATAAGCCGTAGGCTTATTCCCGCTTGAGGCCGCCAAACACTATGTCCATGACTCCCCGCGAAATCGTCCATGAACTTAATCGCCATATCATCGGCCAGGACGATGCCAAGCGCGCCGTTGCCATTGCGCTGCGTAACCGCTGGCGCCGGATGCAACTGCCCGAAGAACTGCGCGTTGAAGTAACGCCGAAGAACATTCTGATGATCGGGCCGACCGGCGTCGGTAAAACCGAAATCGCCCGGCGCCTGGCCAAACTGGCCAACGCCCCGTTCATCAAGGTCGAAGCCACCAAGTTCACCGAAGTGGGCTATGTGGGCCGCGACGTTGAGTCGATCATTCGTGACCTGGCCGACGCCGCGCTGAAACTGCTGCGCGAACAGGAAATGACCAAGGTCAGCCATCGCGCCGAAGACGCCGCCGAAGAACGCATCCTCGATGCCTTGCTGCCGCCGGCACGCATGGGTTTCAACGAAGACGCCGCACCGGCCTCGGATTCCAATACCCGCCAGCTGTTCCGCAAGCGCCTGCGTGAAGGCCAACTGGACGACAAGGAAATCGAGATCGAAGTCGCCGAAGTGTCCGGCGTCGATATCTCCGCACCGCCTGGCATGGAAGAAATGACCAGCCAGTTGCAGAACCTGTTCGCCAACATGGGCAAGGGCAAGAAGAAAAGCCGCAAGCTCAAGGTGAAGGAAGCGCTGAAGCTGGTGCGCGACGAAGAAGCCGGGCGCCTGGTCAATGAGGAAGAACTCAAGGCCAAGGCCCTGGAAGCGGTCGAGCAGCACGGCATCGTGTTTATCGACGAGATCGACAAGGTGGCCAAGCGCGGCAACTCCGGTGGCGTCGATGTCTCGCGCGAAGGCGTACAGCGCGACCTGCTGCCGCTGATCGAAGGCTGCACCGTGAACACCAAGCTGGGCATGGTCAAGACCGACCACATCCTGTTCATCGCCTCGGGTGCATTCCACCTGAGCAAGCCAAGCGACCTGGTGCCGGAGCTGCAAGGCCGCCTGCCGATTCGCGTGGAACTCAAGGCGCTGACCCCGGGCGACTTCGAACGTATCCTCAGCGAGCCACACGCTTCGCTCACCGAGCAATACCGTGAGCTGCTGAAAACCGAAGGCCTGGCCATCGAGTTCCTGCCGGACGGCATCAAGCGCCTGGCGGAGATCGCCTGGCAGGTCAACGAGAAGACCGAGAACATCGGTGCCCGTCGCCTGCATACCCTGCTTGAGCGCTTGCTGGAGGAAGTGTCCTTCAGCGCCGGCGACATGGCAGGCTTGCAGAATGGCGAAGCGATCAAGATCGACGCTGAGTACGTCAACAGCCACCTGGGCGAATTGGCGCAGAACGAAGATCTGTCGCGCTACATTCTGTAGAGCTCAAGCTGTAAGCTACAAGCGGCAAGTTGATCGCGTTCAACTTGAAGCTTGTAGCTTGCAGCCCAAGGTCTCCCACATGTTGAAATTTCCCACTGCTGTAAATCTCCACAAAACCTCCAACACCCTCGGCCTCACCTACGGGCCCGACGAGGTCTACCAGCTCCCCGCCGAACTGCTGCGCACCCACTCGCCTTCCGCCGAGGTCCAGGGCCACGGCAAACCCATCCTGCAATTCGGCAAACTCAACGTCCGGTTGATCAAGATAGAACCGGCCGGTCAGTACGCACTGAAATTGACCTTCGACGACGGGCATGACAGCGGACTGTTCACCTGGGACTACCTCTACCAACTGGCTGTGCGCCAGGAAGCGCTGTGGGCCGACTATCTTGCTGAACTCAAAGCCGCCGGTAAAACCCGCGATCCGAGTGAGTCGGTCGTGCGGCTGATGCTCTAGCCCAGGCTTCTTGCTCTTTAGAGGGCATTTTCTAATTTCATCTGCTTGAATGCCCTGTCGCGTGGCCAACGATTGGCCCGCTTGCGAAAAAAATTAAACTCGGGTAACCAATGGAACTGGCAAGTTCCCTGCATTTAACGATGCGGTATTTACGGTCACCCGAGTCGCAGTACCAGGCTGGTGTCGTGTATCGAAATTGGGTGCGCAGCAATCGCCGGTACTCGTCTTTCGGACAATGGAGCGTCGTAGATGAGTAACAAGAATAACGATGACTTGAAACGCCAGGCCTCGGAAAACACCCTGGGGCTGAACCCGATCATCGCGTTACGCAAAAAGGACTTATTAGCCTCGGCGAAGATGGTGCTGACCCAAGCCATCAAGCAACCGTTGCACAGCGTCAAGCACGTCGCCCACTTTGGCATCGAATTGAAGAATGTGATGTTCGGCAAATCCGCGCTGGTGCCCGAAAGCGACGACCGCCGCTTCCACGACCCGGCCTGGAGCCAGAACCCGCTCTATAAACGTTACCTCCAAACCTACCTGGCGTGGCGCAAGGAACTGCACGACTGGATCGGCGACAGCAACCTGTCGGAACAGGACATCAGCCGCGGCCACTTCGTGATCAACCTGATGACCGAAGCCATGGCCCCCACCAACAGTGCGGCCAACCCGGCGGCGGTCAAACGCTTCTTTGAAACAGGCGGTAAAAGCCTGCTCGATGGCCTGTCCCATCTGGCCAAGGACATGGTGCACAACGGCGGCATGCCGAGCCAGGTCAACATGGGTGCCTTTGAAGTGGGCAAGACCCTGGGCACCACCGAAGGCGCGGTAGTCTTTCGCAACGATGTACTGGAGCTGATCCAGTACAAGCCCATCACCGAACAGGTACACGAGCGCCCACTGCTGGTGGTACCGCCGCAGATCAACAAATTCTATGTGTTCGACCTGAGCCCGGAGAAGAGCCTGGCGCGCTTCTGCCTGCGTAATGGCCTGCAGACGTTTATCGTCAGTTGGCGCAACCCGACCAAGGCCCAGCGCGAGTGGGGCCTGTCGACCTATATCGAGGCGCTCAAGGAAGCGGTCGATGTGGTCACGGCGATTACCGGCAGCAAAGACATCAACATGCTCGGCGCCTGCTCCGGCGGCATCACCTGCACTGCGCTGCTGGGCCACTATGCCGCGCTGGGGGAAAAGAAGGTCAACGCCCTCACCCTGCTGGTGAGCGTGCTGGACACGACCCTCGACACCCAGGTGGCGCTGTTCGTCGACGAACAGACCCTGGAGGCGGCCAAGCGCCACTCCTACCAGGCCGGTGTGCTGGAAGGCCGCGACATGGCCAAAGTGTTTGCCTGGATGCGCCCCAACGACCTGATCTGGAACTACTGGGTCAATAACTACCTGCTGGGCAACGAGCCGCCGGTGTTCGATATCCTGTTCTGGAACAACGACACCACGCGCTTGCCGGCTGCCTTCCATGGCGACTTGATCGAGCTGTTCAAGAACAACCCGCTGGTGCGCGCCAACGCCCTGGAAGTGTGCGGCACGCCGATCGACCTCAAGCAGGTCACCGCCGACATCTACTCCCTGGCCGGCACCAACGACCACATCACGCCATGGCAGTCCTGCTACAAGTCGGCGCAGCTGTTTGGTGGCAAGGTCGAGTTTGTGTTGTCCAGCAGCGGGCATATCCAGAGCATCCTCAACCCGCCAGGCAACCCCAAGGCGCGCTATCAGACCAGCGATGGGCTGGCGGGCAAGGCGCTGGAGTGGCAGGAAAATGCGACCAAGCACACCGATTCCTGGTGGCTGCACTGGCAGGCATGGCAGGCAGAGCGGGCGGGAAAAATGAAGAAAGCACCTACAAGTTTGGGTAACAAAGCCTATGCCGCAGCTGAGGCTGCGCCGGGTACTTATGTGCATGAAAGATAAAAAATTGTGTGATTGAAATGAGATCGATGTGGGAGCTGGCTTGCCTGCGATGGCAATCTATCAGTCACCTGCTTGCTAGCTGATCCACCGCTATCGCAGGCAAGCCAGCTCCCACATAGACCGAGTTCCTACAGATAAGTAGCGCCACTCCACAGGGCTTGAGCATGCCGCAACCGTTCATCTTCCGTACCATCGACCTGGATGGCCAGACCATCCGCACGGCGGTGCGCCCGGGCAAGCCTCACTTGACGCCGCTGCTGATCTTCAACGGCATCGGCGCCAACCTTGAGCTGGTGTTTCCGTTCGTCCAGGCGCTGGACCCGGACCTGGAAGTGATCGCCTTCGATGTGCCGGGCGTGGGCGGCTCCTCGACGCCCAAACGGCCCTATCGATTTCCCGGATTAGCCAAACTTACCGCGCGCATGCTCGATTACCTGGACTATGGCCAGGTGAATGCGGTGGGTGTTTCCTGGGGCGGGGCACTGGCGCAACAGTTTGCGTATGACTACCCGGAGCGCTGCAAAAAACTGATCCTCGCGGCCACCGCTGCCGGTGCATTCATGGTGCCGGGCAAGCCGAAGGTACTGTGGCTCATGGCCAGCCCCCGGCGTTATATCCAGCCGTCCCATGTGGTGCGCATTGCGCCAATGATTTATGGCGGTTCGTTCCGCCGCGATTCAAAACTGGCCGCCGAGCACGCCAGCAAAGTGCGCTCGGCCGGCAAGCTGGGTTACTACTGGCAACTGTTCGCGGGGCTGGGCTGGACCAGCATTCACTGGCTGCACAAAATCCGCCAACCCACCCTGGTGCTGGCGGGGGACGACGACCCGCTGATCCCGCTGATCAACATGCGCATGCTCGCCTGGCGCATTCCCAACGCACAGTTGCACATCATCGATGACGGCCACTTGTTCCTGATCACCCGGGCCGAAGCCGTGGCGCCGATCATCATGAAGTTTCTCGAGGAGGAGCGCCTGCGGGCTGTGATTCACCCGCGACCGGCGGTGTAAGGACTGCACCGCCGCGCAACTTGCCGAGAACCGACTATGGTTCTGAATTGGCGTGCCTGTTGTTGCCTTGACGAAGGAGTGTTGGCTCATGCGAGAAAGACCCGTGACGAACCCGGCGCCCATCCCTGCCGCGTTCATCAATGCGCAAAATGCGATTACCGGCCTCAGGGGGCGGGATCTGCTGGCGACCCTGCGCAGCGTTGCAGCTCACGGCTTGCGCAACCCGGTGCATACCGCGCGTCATGCGCTGGCACTAGGCGGTCAGCTGGGCCGCGTCTTACTGGGCGAAACCGTGCACGAGCCCAACCCTAACGACGCGCGCTTTATCGACCCCACCTGGAAGCTCAACCCGCTGTATCGACGCAGCCTGCAAGCCTATTTGAGCTGGCAGAAACAGACCCGCCACTGGATCGATGACAGCGCCTTGAGCGCGGATGACCGAGCCCGCGCGCACTTCGCCTTCGCCTTGCTCAACGATGCTGTCTCGCCCTCCAATACGCTGCTCAACCCGCTGGCCATCAAGGAGTTGCTCAACTCAGGCGGCAACAGTGTGGTGCGCGGCGCGAGCAATCTGTTTAACGACTTGCTGCACAACAATGGCCTGCCAAGCCAGGTCAGCAAACACGCGTTTGAAGTGGGCAAGACCGTCGCCACTACCCCGGGCTCAGTGGTGTTTCGCAACGAGCTATTGGAGCTGATCCAATACAAGCCGATGAGCGAAAAACAGTACGCCAAGCCCCTGCTGATCGTGCCGCCGCAAATCAACAAGTACTACATTTTCGACCTCAGCCCGGCCAACAGCTTTGTGCAGTACGCCCTGAAAAACGGCCTGCAGACCTTTATGGTCAGCTGGCGCAACCCGGATGTGCGTCACCGCGAATGGGGCCTGTCCACCTACGTAGCGGCGCTGGAAGAAGCGTTGAATGTGTGCCGGGCGATCACTGGCGCCCGCGAGGTCAACCTGATGGGGGCTTGCGCCGGCGGCCTGACCATCGCCGCGCTGCAGGGCCACCTGCAAGCCAAGCGCCAGCTGCGGCGCATTTCCAGCGCTAGTTACCTGGTGAGCCTGCTGGACAGCCAGATCGACAGCCCCGCCACGCTGTTCGCCGATGAACAAACCCTGGAAGCCGCCAAGCGCCGCTCCTACCAGCAAGGCGTGCTGGACGGTCGCGACATGGCCAAGGTGTTTGCCTGGATGCGCCCCAACGACTTGATCTGGAACTACTGGATCAACAACTACCTGCTGGGCAAGGAACCGCCAGCGTTCGACATCCTGTACTGGAACAACGACAACACGCGGCTGCCCGCCGCGCTGCATGGCGATTTGCTGGACTTCTTCAAGCACAACCCGTTGAGCCATCCCGGCGGCCTGGAAGTGTGCGGCACGCCTATCGATTTGCAGAAGGTCACGGTGGACAGCTTCAGCGTGGCCGGGATTAACGACCACATCACACCGTGGGACGCGGTGTATCGCTCCACACAATTGCTGGGCGGCGAGCGACGCTTCGTACTGTCCAACAGCGGGCATATCCAGAGCATCCTCAACCCACCGGGCAACCCCAAGGCCAACTACGTCGAAAACCCCAAGCTGAGCAGCGACCCACGCGCCTGGTACTACGACGCCAACCACGTCGAAGGCAGCTGGTGGCCGCAGTGGCTGGAGTGGGTTCAACAACGCTCCGGCGTACAACGCGAAACCCTGACCGCCCTGGGCAACCAGAATTACCCACCGATGGAAGCGGCGCCGGGCACTTATGTGCGAGTGCGCTGAGCTCAACGATCACATTAAGAAGACTGGATGAAGACCCGCGACCGTATCCTTGAATGTGCCCTGCTGTTGTTCAACCACAAGGGCGAACCGAACGTGTCGACCATGGAGGTGGCCAATGAAATGGGGATCAGCCCCGGCAACCTCTACTACCATTTCCATGGCAAGGAACCGTTGGTACTCGGGCTGTTCGAGCGTTTCCAGAACGAACTGGCACCGCTGCTCGACCCACCGGCAGATGCGCAGTTGAGGGCCGAGGACTATTGGTTATTCCTGCACCTGATCGTCGAGCGCATGGCCCATTACCGGTTTCTGTTTCAGGACCTGTCGAACCTTGCAGGACGCCTGCCGAAGCTGGCCAAGGGCATTCGTAATTTGCTGACGGCGCTCAAGCGAACACTGGCTTCATTACTGGCGCGACTCAAGGCGGCGGGGCAGTTGGTCAGTGATACCCAGGCGCTGGGGCAACTGGTGGAGCAAATCACCATGACCTTGCTGTTTTCGCTGGATTACCAGCGGATTCTGGACCGTGAGGGCGAGGTGCGGGTGGTGGTGTACCAAATCATGATGCTGGTGGCGCCGCATCTGCTGTTGCCGGCGCGACAGGCGACCGAGAAGTTCGCACTGAAATACTTGGATGATCTGGATTGAACATGTGGGAGCGGGCTTGCCCGCGATAGCGGTGGATCAGCCAATTTCAATGTGACTGACACTGCGCCATCGCGGGCAAGCCCGCTCCCACACTGGATTTGAGGTGTTCATAAAGTCGCAAAAAAACGCCCGACCTTCGCAGGCCGGGCGTTTTTTTGTGCCCTGAAAAAATCAGGACTGACTGGATGGCGTCGGGGTTGCCGGCGTTACAGTCGGGGCAGTAGCAGCGTGCGTCGGCGCGGAGACCGAGTTGGCTGTCGAAGCGGTTGGCGCTGGCGTTGCAGGCTTGGCCGCGACGGCAGGCTTTGGCGCTGCTGGCTTTTTCGCTACAGCGGGCTTCTTGGCGGCGGCTGGTTTTGCCGCTGGCTTGGCAGCCACAGGTTTTGCCGTTGCAGCTTTTGCTGCAGCGGGCTTGGCAGCTGGTTTTGCCGCTGCGGTTTTAGCTGCTGGCTTCGCGGCGGGTTTTGCGACCGCCTTGGCTGCAGGTTTAGCCGCTGGCTTGGCAGCTGCTTTAGCGGCCACTGGCTTAGCCGCAGACTTGGCGGCCGGTTTGGCAGCAGCGGTTTTCGCCGCGGGCTTGGCAGCCGCTTTAGCCGCAGGTTTGGCAGCCGGCTTGGCAGCCGCTTTAACCAGAGGCTTGGCCGCTGTTTTCACAGCCGGTTTGGCGGCGGCGGTTTTGGCGGCAGGCTTGGCAGCGGGTTTAGCCGCGGCGGTTTTAGCCGGGGCCACTTTAGCGCCGGTGAGCTTTTCGATTTGCTTGGTCAGGGTATCGACCTTGCCGTGAAGCGTTTTCAACTCCGCTTTGCTGGGCACGCCCAATCGCGAAATAGCACTGTTGAGACGCTTGTCGAAAGTCTCTTCCAACTTGCCCCATGTATCCGAAATACTTGATTTGGCAGAACCGGCGCTCGCTTTTGCCGCCTCTACTTTTTTACCGACTGTGCTCTTGGTCAACTTCTCGGCCTTCTCGCCGTCCTTGACCAAAGTCTCGAAGTATTTGCCGCCGTCACTGCTAACCTTCGAGTACACGCCTAAACCAGCAAGCCAGATTTTACGGGAATATTTTTCAACTTCCCCGATCCACGAGCTGCCTTCTTTCTGAGTCGTCTTTTTAACAGCCATCCCGATGTCTCCTTAGTGTTTACGCGCGACACGTTCTAGCAATGCCGTCAGCTCTTCGAGCTTAGCAGAGAGTGTCTCAACGTCATGTTTAGACGCAATGCCGATCCGATTCAAGGCACTTGCAACACGCGTGTCAAAAGCTTTTTCAACTTTATCCAGTTGAACTTCAACCAGGCCTTTGACGCTTGAGACATTACTCTTTACTTGGTCAATCTGACTGTTGGCGGCATCAAGTTGTTCAACCACAACTTTTTTGCCTTTACTTTCAACATGTTGACCGGTCTTAACCAGCTCTTTGAAGTACTCGGTACCCTCGCTGCCGACCTTGGCATAGGCACCAAGGCCCGCCAGCCAGATCTTGCGGGCATAGCTTTTAACGTCACTCAGGGCGGTAGACTGAACGTCGATTTTTTTCTTCAAAATAACTTTGGCCATGGTGCACCTCACGCAGATTAGGGTCGAGGAACGGCCCGCAGGAGTTGAGGGCTTGGGCACAAAGTAGGGTGAAAAATTAGAATCGGCACCCTAAGAACACAGCCATCAGGCCAATGCCTTATCCAGGGCTTTCTCGATTTCAGACTTGATAGTGCCACTCATGGCCGACATCAACAGTCCCAGTTCCACATCAATGCGCAACGAATCATCCGCAACCACCACGGTGCCTTTAACCCCCGAACGCTTGAGGTTCAAGGTATCGCCGGACCACGACGGCTCCAGGCCGTATTGCTCCTTGAGTTTGTTCGCCAACTTCTCGGCCTTCGCGCGCGCGCCGTCCTTACCCAGGGTGTGCGCACGTTCAACGGTAATACGGGCCATTGCTATGACTCCTCTTTATAGCGACTGGAACACCTGCCATGCGGCAAAAGGTCTCGGTGACCGTCTATCTTACCTTCAGCCTTGCCAAGACAAAGCAGGCCTTGGGGATTATCATGTCCCGCATTCTCTTTTGGTGACAGCGATATGACTGATCAGCGCAAAGGCAGCGATGCCGAACCCACCACTCACTTCGGCTTCAAGAACGTCCCGGAAAGCCAGAAAGCGGAAAAAGTCGCTGAGGTGTTCCACTCCGTAGCCGCCAAGTACGACCTGATGAACGACGTGCTGTCGGGCGGCATGCACCGCCTGTGGAAACGCTTCACTATCGAACTGTCTGGCGTACGCACCGGCAACCGCGTGCTGGATATCGCCGGCGGTACGGGTGACCTGGCGGCCAAGTTCTCCAAGCTCGTCGGCCCTACCGGCCAGGTCGTGCTGGCGGACATCAATGGCTCGATGCTCAAGGTTGGCCGTGATCGCCTGCTGGATAAAGGTGTGGCCGGCAATATCGAGTTCGTCCAGGCCGACGCAGAAAAACTGCCGTTCCCGGACAACCATTTCGACTGCGTGACCATCGCCTTCGGCCTGCGCAACGTGACCCATAAAGAGGACGCGATCCGCTCGATGCTGCGCGTACTCAAGCCGGGCGGCCGCCTGCTCGTGCTGGAGTTCTCCAAGCCGACCAACGCGCTGATGTCCAAGGTCTACGACACTTACTCGTTCGCCTTCATGCCGCTGATGGGCAAGCTGATCACCAATGACGCCGAAAGCTACCGCTACCTGGCT
The DNA here is from genome assembly GCF_050915955.1 of Pseudomonas sp. UBT. NCBI lineage: Bacteria > Pseudomonadati > Pseudomonadota > Gammaproteobacteria > Pseudomonadales > Pseudomonadaceae > Pseudomonas > Pseudomonas sp. UBT. The sequence goes on from NZ_CP168079.1 coordinate 1,429,468, forward strand.
GAATCGATCCGCATGCACCCCGACCAGGAAACCCTGAAGTCCATGATGGTAGAAGCCGGTTTCGACCGCGTGACCTACCACAACATGACCTCGGGTATCGTCGCCCTGCACCGCGGTATCAAGCCCTGATGCTGTTCGCCGGTCTTCTCGCCAGCGTTGAACACGGCCTTAACCGTGTACTGCGCCTGGACAGCACCGCCCTGGCGCGGCTCGCGCACTTGAACGGCAAAATCATTGCCGTAGATTGCCGCAGCCCTGCCTTGCAGCTGTTTATCCTGCCCAGCGATGAAGGCCTGCTGCTCGCCAGTGATTGGGCCGCCGAAGCCGACTGCACCCTGCGTGCGCCGGCGTCGAGCCTGTTGCACCTGGTGTTGAGTCGCAATAAAACCGCCATCCTGCACAGCCCTGAAGTGGAGCTGGAAGGCGACAGCGCGGTGCTGATGGACCTGGCCGCCGTGCTGCAAGACCTGGAACTGGATTGGGAATACGAGCTGTCGCGCTGGATCGGCCCCGTCGCCACCCAACTGATCAGCGGGCACCTGCGCAGCCGCGCGCGCTGGTACCAGCAGGGGTTCGCCAGCCTCAACCAGAACCTCGCCGAATACCTGAGCGAAGAATCGCGCACCCTGGTCGGAGAACGCGAAGCGCAAGCGCGCTTTCGCGAACTCGACAAGGCCAAAATCGACCTGGAACGCCTTGAGGCGCGCTTCGAGCGCCTGAGCCGGTCCCTTGATCCAAGCGATAACGCATGAAGCTGCTCGCCGTCCGCCGTTTGTTTCGTATCCAGCGCGTCGTAATCCGCTACCGCCTCGATGACCTGCTGTTCGCCCTGCCCTTGCCATGGTTTCTGCTGGCGGTGCGCTACATACTGCCGTGGCGCTGGTTCCCGCGCAAACCGCTGGAGCTGAGCCGTGGCGCGCGCCTGCGCCTGGCGTTGCAGGACCTGGGTCCGATCTTTATCAAATTCGGGCAGATCCTCTCCACCCGGCGCGACCTGCTACCGGAAGATATCGCCGACGAACTGATGCTGTTGCAGGACCGCGTACCGCCCTTCGACTCCCAGCAGTCGATGAAGCTGATCGAAGAACAGCTGGGCAAGAAAATCAGCGAAGTGTTCAGCCGCTTCGACGTCGAGCCGCTGGCCTCGGCCTCGGTCGCACAAGTGCACGCAGCGCAGCTCAAGACCGGCGAAGAAGTGGTGGTGAAGGTGATTCGCCCAGGCCTCAAGCCGATCATCGGTCAGGACCTGGCGTGGCTGTTCATCTTGGCCCGGGCCGCCGAACGCTTCTCTGCCGATGCGCGCCTGCTGCACCCGGTGGACGTGGTCGCCGACTACGAAAAAACCATCTACGACGAACTCGACCTGCTACGCGAAGCCGCCAACGCCAGCCAGCTCAAGCGCAACTTCGAAGGCTCATCGCTGCTGTACGTGCCGCAGGTGTATTGGGACTGGTGCCGCCCTAAAGTGCTGGTGATGGAGCGCATCTACGGCGTGCAGGTCACCGACCTCGCCACCCTGGCCGACCAGCGCACCGACATGAAGATGCTCGCCGAACGCGGTGTAGAGATCTTCTTCACCCAGGTGTTCCGCGACAGTTTCTTCCACGCCGACATGCACCCGGGCAACATCTTCGTCAGCACCGTGAACCCGTGGAGCCCGCAGTACATTGCGATCGACTGTGGCATCGTCGGCAGCCTGACCCCGGAAGACCAGGATTACCTGGCGCGTAACCTGTTCGCCTTCTTCAAGCGTGACTATCGCCGCGTGGCGCAATTGCACATTGATTCGGGCTGGGTGCCGGCGGAAACCAAGCTCAACGAATTCGAAGCAGCGATCCGCACGGTGTGCGAGCCAATCTTTGAAAAACCGTTAAAAGATATTTCATTCGGACAGGTGCTGATGCGCCTGTTCCAGACCGCGCGCCGCTTCAATATGGAAGTGCAGCCGCAGTTGGTCTTGCTGCAAAAAACCCTGCTCAACATCGAAGGCCTGGGCCGTCAGTTGTACCCGGACCTCGACCTGTGGAATACCGCGCAGCCGTTCCTCGAACGCTGGATGCGCGAGCGCGTCAGCCCGAAAACCCTGCTGGGCAACCTGCAAAGCCAAGTGGAGCAACTGCCGCACCTGGCCAACATGACCCGCGACCTGCTGGAACGGATGTCTCAGCCCCATGCCAAAGACCCCGCACCGCCATGGCAAACGCGCAAGGACGACTGGTTCCTGCGCCTGCTGGGTGCCGCGCACCTGGTCGGTGGCGTGATGCTGGCCATTGGCGGGCCGCTGAACCAACTGGGGCATTGGCCGGCGGGCATCATGGTCGCCGTGGGTGTTTATCTGATCGTGCGTCGATAACCCATCCGGTTATACACTGTCGCAAATTGCCGGAGCCGAACATGAAAGACTGGCTGGACGAGATCAAGTGGGACAGTGACGGCCTGGTGCCGGCCATTGCCCAGGACTACAAGACCGGGCGCGTACTGATGATGGCCTGGATGAACCGCGAGGCCCTGAGCCTCACCGCCACTGAGCAGCGCGCCATTTACTGGTCACGTTCGCGTGGCAAACTGTGGCGCAAGGGCGAAGAGTCCGGGCACGTGCAAACCCTGCACGAGATGCGCATCGACTGCGACGCCGACGTGGTGATCCTCAAGGTCGAGCAAATCGGCGATATCGCCTGCCACACCGGCCGTCACAGCTGCTTCTATCGCGTGTTCGAGAATGGCGAATGGAAGGTTGTGGAACCGGTGCTCAAAGACCCGCACGCCATTTACTCGGCAGGACACTGAACATGAGCGATACCCTGAACCGTGTGGCCCAGGTGCTGGAAGACCGCAAAGGCGCGGATGCCGACAGCTCCTATGTCGCCAGCCTGTACCACAAGGGCCTGAACAAGATTCTGGAAAAACTTGGCGAAGAATCCATCGAGACGATCATCGCCGCCAAAGACGCGCAGATCAGCGGTGATTGCAGCGATGTGATCTACGAAACCGCTGACTTATGGTTCCACAGTCTGGTCATGCTCGCCCAACTGGGGCAGCATCCACAGGCCGTGCTGGATGAACTGGACCGTCGCTTCGGCTTGTCCGGGCACGTCGAAAAGGCCTCGCGCCCGTCCGCCTGAATAACTTTTACAGAGGAATTGCAGCATGGGCATTTTTGACTGGAAACACTGGATCGTCATTCTCGTGGTGGTCGTTCTGGTATTCGGCACCAAGAAACTCAAGAACCTGGGCACCGACGTGGGCGAGTCGATCAAGGGCTTTCGCAAAGCCATGAACGATGATGAAAAGCCCGTCGACCCGGTGGTCAACCCGGTACCTCCGGCCCAGCCTGTGCACCCGCAGGCGACCCAGCCGATCACCGAGCGTCGTACCTTCGACGTGCAGGCTGAAAAAGTCGAAGAGCCGACCCGCAAAGACTCGTGAGCACTGACTAATGTTTGGTATCAGCTTCTCTGAACTGCTCCTCGTCGGCCTCGTGGCCCTGCTGGTACTGGGGCCGGAACGCCTGCCCGGTGCCGCACGCACGGCCGGCCTTTGGATCGGGCGCCTGAAACGCAGTTTCAACGCCATCAAACAGGAAGTTGAACGGGAAATCGGCGCCGACGAGATCCGCCGCCAACTGCACAACGAACATATTCTGTCGTTGGAGCAGGAAGCGCGGAAGATTTTGTCGCCGGTGCAAGAGCCGCCCAAACCGGCCGAGCACAGCATCGCACCACCGCCCGTGGCCGACGTTGCACCGGTGGTGGAACACACCCCCGCGCCGCCCGCTCACACCCCGACCGAGCCAGCGTCGACACCCGTTGCGTCGCCCGCTCCCCATGACCCTACATTGCCGCCGCGAGCCCCATGAGCGCTGATAAACCGGAAGACGACCATCACATGCCGCTGGTCTCGCACCTCACCGAGCTGCGTACCCGCCTGCTGCGTTGCGTAGCGGCCATCTTCATCATCTTTGCCGGGCTGTTCGCCTTCACCCAGCAAATCTATACCTTCGTCTCCACGCCGCTGCGCCAGTACCTGCCGGCCGGCGCGACGATGATCGCCACCGACGTGTCGTCGCCGTTCCTGACGCCGTTGAAGCTGACCATGATGGTCTCGCTGTTCCTGGCGATCCCGGTGATCCTGCATCAGATCTGGGGCTTTATCGCACCGGGCCTGTACAAGCACGAGAAGCGCATCGCGGTGCCGTTGCTGGTGTCGAGCATCCTGCTGTTCTACACCGGCATGGCCTTCGCCTACTTCCTGGTGTTCCCGCTGATCTTCAAATTCTTCGCCGCCGCCACCCCGGCCGGCGTGGAAATGATGACCGACATCACCAGCTACCTCGACTTCGTGATGACGCTGTTCTTCGCCTTCGGCGTGGCCTTTGAAATCCCGGTGGCCGTGGTGCTGCTGGTGTGGATTGGTGTGGTCGACGTCAAATACCTGAAGAAAGTCCGCCCGTACGTCATCATCGGCTGCTTCGTGGTCGGCATGATCCTCACGCCGCCGGACATCTTCTCGCAGACCCTGCTGGCTGTGCCGATGTGGATGCTGTTCGAAATCGGCATCCTGTTTGGCAGCCTGATCAGCAAGCGTGGCGACCACCCGGATGACCAACCCGCCGACGACGACCAGCCGCCAGCGACGCAGCCGTGAACCTGCTGCTGCTTGAAGAGGCCGACTTTATCGCGGCCGACCGGGTGATATTGCGTGATCGGCGCCTGGTGCACATGCAGGAAGTCCACCGCGCTGCGGTGGGCGACAACCTGCGCGTGGGCCGTATCGGCGGCCTGATGGGCAATGCGCAACTGCTGCGCCTGGAAGCCCTGGAAGCAGAGCTGCAAGTCAGCTTCGACCAACCGCCGCCGACCAAACTGCCCCTGACCCTGCTGCTCGCCCTGCCACGCCCCAAGATGCTGCGCCGGGTGCTGCAAACCGTGGCGGCGATGGGCGTACCGAAGGTGGTATTGGTCAACAGTTACCGGGTTGAAAAGAGCTTCTGGCAAACCCCGTTTCTGGAGCCTGAGGCGATTCGCGAGCAACTGATCCTCGGCCTGGAACAGGCACGGGACACCGTCCTGCCCGAAATCGTTATCGAAAAACGCTTCAAACCGTTTGTCGAAGATCGCCTGCCGGCCATGACCGAAGGCACCCTCGGCCTGATCGGCCATCCCGGCGATTACCCGGCCTGCCCCCGTGGGCTGGATACGCCTGTGACCCTGGCAATCGGCCCGGAAGGTGGCTGGATTCCTTACGAAGTGGACCTGCTGGCCAAGGCCGGCTTGCAACCGGTGCAACTTGGGGCACGAATCCTGCGCGTAGAAACCGCCGTCACCGCCCTGCTCGCCCGCCTCTTCTAACAACGCCAAACCCTGTGGGCGCGGGCTTGCTCGCGATAACGGTGGATCAGTCAGCCTATCTGCCACTGGTACACCGCTATCGCGAGCAAGCCCGCTCCCACAGTGGATGGGCGTCGCTACAGAATCTTCCTACGCGGCCGATAGCCTCTGAATAAGTCCAAGCCTTGTTCAAAGGGAGTTCGCCGTATGTATCGTTGGTTAGCCGAAAAACTGGGGAATGTGAGCGTCAATCGCAAGCTGAGCATTGGCTTTGGCCTGGTGTTGGTCCTGACGCTGTTGACCACCTTCACCGGTTGGACCGGCCTGGGTGATGTGATCAGTCGCGGCGACAAACTGGGCTTCATCTCCAGCCTCAACGGCCTGACCAAAGACCTGCGCCTGGCGCGCCTGGACTTTGAAATGCGTCGCGGCGAACAGGGCACGGATGCGGTCAACGGCCTGCTCACACAGCTGGACAACGGCCTGAAAACCGCGCAAGCCCTGATCGAGCAACCCGATGACAAGGCCCTGGTAGAACAACAGCTGGACGCCTTGAACCAATACAAAAAGGCCTTCACCACCATGGTGCAGGCGGGACTGAAGCGTGAAGGCGCCCGCAGCAAGCTCGGCGACACCGCCGACAACGCCGTGACCAAGATCAACGAGATCGAAGCCGCCTTGCTGCAAGGCGATAGCGTCACGCAGTTCAACAGCGTGGTCGACCTGAGCAAACTGATCCAGCAATCACGCTTCCAGGTTCGCGGCTACACCTACAGCGGCAAGACGGAGGCCGAACAGCCTGCCCTGGACGCTATCGACAACGCCCTGAAGAAAATCACCGAACTCCAAGGCCAATTGCCGGCCCAGTTTCAGGCCAATCTGCAAGAGGCCGGCGTCTCGCTGCAAGCCTACCGCGCCGCCGTCAGCCAATACCGCGACTCCCAGGTCGCCAGCGCTGCTGCCCTGAAAATCATGACCTCCCAAGGCGATATTCTGCTGGGCCACAGTGAGAAACTCACCACCTCGCAAACCGCCGTGCGCGATGCCGACGCCGCACACGCCAAACAACTGCTGCTGCTGGCCACCGTGCTGGCGCTGATCTTCGGCATGGTCGCCGCCTGGGCCATCACCCGTCAGATCGTCATTCCGCTGAACCAGACCCTCAATGTCGCTGAACGCGTAGCCTCCGGCGACCTGAGCCACAATCTGAACTCCGCGCGCCAGGACGAACTGGGCCAACTGCAACGCGCCATGCAAAGCATGACGGTCGGCCTGCGCGAATTGATCGGCGGCATCAGCGACGGCGTCACCCAGATCGCCAGCGCCGCCGAGCAACTGTCCGCCGTGACCGAGCAGACCAGCGCCGGGGTCAACAGCCAGAAGATCGAGACCGACCAGGTCGCCACCGCCATGAATGAAATGGCTGCGACCGTGCAGGAAGTGGCGCGCAACGCCGAGGAAGCCTCGGAAGCCGCCGTCGCCGCTGATCAGCAGGCCCGCGAGGGTGACAAGGTGGTCGGTGAAGCCATCGCTCAGATCGAGCGTTTGGCTACCGAGGTCGGCAATTCCACCGAGGCCATGAGCCATCTGAAACGCGAAAGCGACAAGATCGGCAGCGTGCTCGACGTGATCAAATCGGTGGCCCAGCAAACCAACTTGTTGGCACTCAACGCGGCGATTGAAGCGGCGCGTGCCGGTGAAGCCGGCCGCGGCTTCGCGGTGGTGGCCGATGAGGTGCGCAGCCTGGCCCAGCGCACCCAGAAGTCCACCGAAGAGATCGAAGAGCTGATCGTAGGCCTGCAAAGCGGCACCCAACAGGTAGCCACCATCATGGACAACAGCCGTGGCCTCACCGACAGCAGCGTCGAACTGACTCGTCGAGCCGGCAACGCACTGGGGAATATCACCCGCACGGTCTCGACCATTCAGGCGATGAACTCGCAGATTGCCACCGCCGCCGAGCAACAAAGCGCCGTGGCCGAAGAGATCAACCGCAGCGTGCTGAATGTGCGTGATGTCTCTGAACAAACCTCTTCGGCCAGTGAGGAAACAGCTGCATCCAGTGCGGAACTGGCGCGCCTGGGGATTTACCTGCAAACCCTGGTCGGCCGCTTCAAGGTTTGATCCCGTCGCGACGGCCATCATGGCCGTCGCCCTCACAGCTTGTGAAATTTCCTACGCGTTTTTCAGGTCGTGGATTACACACCTGGCGCCGAATAAAAGTAGCGTTTCAACTTCCCTGGCCCATGTCAGCCGGACCGTCGAAACGCTCCTTTTGATTCGTTGGAGGTTTACCATGATTCGTCCACTGATCCGCCTGTTAGGCAATCTCGGCATCACACTCAAACTTGCCCTGGGCTTTGGCCTGGTGCTCTGTCTTAGCCTGGTTATCGCGTCCACGGGCTGGCAGGCGTTGAACGCCTCGCTCGCACGCTCTCAGAAGCTGACCATCCTCTCGCAACTGGCTGTCGTCGGCGAAGAGCTGCGCGCCGATCGTATCGTTTACCGAACCCTCAGCGACCCGGCGAGCCTGGTCAAGATTGGTTTGCACATCGAAAAAATCGACGGTCTGCTGACGACGGTGTCACCGCTTTTTTCCGATCCGGTCAATCAACAGCAGGTGCAACAAAGCCGCCGCTTTGCGACCAGTTTCAAAACAGCCTTGGGTGGCCTGGAAAACTTGATCAAGCTGCGCGAAACCGCGCTGGAACAGCTCAAACTTGGCGCAGTACAGGCCAGCGATGCCCTGGCGCAGTTGTCCAGTGACCTGCCCAATCAGGACGACGAAAAAGCCCTCGATGCCGTAGAACAACTGCGTCAAGCCATGGAGCAAGCCTAAGATCGCGCGCGCAACCCTGCCTGGGCTTCGGCTTCGTTGGACAGTTACGCCAAAGGCGTCGATGAATCGATCCAGGCGCTTGACCGTGCAGAGGCCGCCGTGATGACACTGCCCGTTAACAACGTCGCGCTAAAGAGCACGTTGCTCGACTATCGCACGCAACTGGCGCGGCTCAAGGACGCACAGCTCACCACCGAGACCACCCAGAACCAGCTTGAGCAATGGCTGGATCAGTTGCTCACGGAAAGCGACCAGTTGAGCCAGGACCAAACCGCCAAACGCGACCAAGAAGCGGGTATCGCTCGCACCTTACTGCTCAATGTCACCGTAGCGGCGCTGTTAGTGGGTGCACTGGCCGCTTGGCTGATCGCCGTGCAGATCGTCAAACCGTTGCAACACGCGCTGTTGGCGGCCAATCGAGTCGCCCAGGGCGATCTGAGCCAGGACATCACAACCACTCGCCGGGATGAACTGGGGCAGCTGCAACGCAGCATCGGACAAATGACGGTCAACCTGCGCGGCTTGGTCGGCGGCATCGGCGATAGCGCGCGACAGATCGCCAGCGCTGCCGAGCAGTTGTCCAGCGTGACCGAACACTCGCGCGTCGGCGTCGAAGAGCAGAAACAGGAAACCGAACAGGTGGCCACGGCCATGAATGAAATGCTCGCCACCTCCCAGGAAGTTGCACGCCACGCCGAGCAAGCCTCGAACGCCGCCATCGAAGCCGATCAACAGGCAAGCGCGGGCGACCAGGTGGTGGCCGAGGCCATTGCTCAGATCGAGCACCTGGCCCAAGAGATGGCTCACTCAAGCCAGGCCATGCAAGGGCTGCGGCAGGAAAGCCAGAAGATCGGCAGTGTGCTGGAGGTGATCAAGTCGGTCTCGGAGCAAACCAACTTGCTGGCCCTCAACGCGGCCATCGAAGCCGCTCGCGCCGGTGAAGCCGGTAGAGGTTTTGCGGTAGTTGCCGATGAGGTACGCAGCCTGGCGCAACGCACCCAGCAGTCGGCCGAGGAAATTGAAGAGCTGATCGGCAGCCTGCAACGAGGCACACAGCGGGTCGCCGACATCATGGACAACAGTCGCAGCCTCACCGATAACAGCGTGCAACTAACCCGCCGCGCGGGGGACGCCCTGGCCAATATCACCCGCACGGTCTCCGTGATCCAGGAGATGAACCCCCAGATTGCCGCCGCTGCCGAGGAGCAAACGGCGGTTGCGGAAGAGATCAATCGCAGCGTGCTGAAGGTCAAGGATGTGTCGGAACAGACCTCTACCGCCAGTCAGGAGACCGCAGCGGCCAGTGTCGAACTGGCGCGTCTGGGCTCGGATTTGCAAGGCTGGGTGGGCAAGTTCACGGTGTAGAACCGTTACAGCACCTGACGCAGGAAGGCCTGGGCCCGTGGGTCTTTCGGCGCATCGAAGAACTCGGCCGGGGCCGCATCTTCCAGCAACTTGCCGTGATCGAAGAACAGCACCCGGTCCGCCACTTCGCGGGCAAAACCCATCTCGTGGGTGACGCAGACCATGGTCATGCCTTCCAGCGCCAGGGTCTTCATCACGTCCAGCACTTCGCCGACCATTTCCGGGTCCAGCGCCGAGGTGGGCTCATCAAACAGCATCACCTTGGGCTCCATGGCCAACGCGCGGGCGATCGCCACCCGCTGTTGCTGGCCACCGGACAACCGTGAGGGGAACTCGTTGGCCTTTTGCGCAATGCCGACTTTTTCCAGCAGCGCCAATGCCTTGGCTTCACGCTCTTGCTTGCCGCGCTTGCGCACGACTTTTTGCGCCAGGCACAGGTTTTCCAGCACGGTCATGTGGGGGAACAGGTTGAAGTGCTGGAACACCATGCCGACTTCGCGGCGATAGGCGTTCACGTCAGTCTTCGGGTCGGCCAGTTGCAGGCCGTCGATGCTCACCGAGCCTGCGTCAAACTCCTCCAACCCGTTAAGGCAGCGCAGAAAGGTGGATTTGCCCGAACCCGAAGGGCCGATCACCACCAGCACTTCACCCTTGGCGACTTGGGTGGTGACGTGGTCCACCGCGCGCACCACCTGACCACGGGTGTCGAAGACTTTTACCAGATCGCGGACTTCAATCACTTTGCGCGAGCCTCCGCTCAAGCCGGCTGGCCATTTTCGACAGCGGCAGGTTGATCAGCAGGTACAGGCCTGCCACACAGAACAGGATTTCAAACGGCGAAAACGAGGTGGTGATAACTTCACGACCACTTTTGAGCAACTCGGTAATCGCGATCACCGACACCAGGGACGTGTCTTTCACCAGGCTGATAAATTGCCCGGCCAGCGGCGGCAACACGCGCTTAAACGCTTGCGGCAACACCACGTGGCGCATCGACTGGCTGGCACTCAACCCCAGGGACCGTGCGGCTTCGTTCTGGCCACGGGTGATGGACTGCACGCCGGCGCGGACAATTTCCGCCACGTAAGCGCCGGTGAACAGCGACAACGCGGCGATCCCGGCGAATTCCCGGGACAGGTTGAGCACCGTTCCGATGAAGAAATAGAAAATAAAGATTTGCACCAATAGCGGCGTGCCGCGCACCAGCTCGACGTAGATCGTCGATAGATCGCGCAAGGTCGGGTTGCTGGACAGACGGCACAAGCCGGTTGCCAGGCCAATCACCAGCCCCAGAATTCCGGAGATGACCGACAGCCACAAGGTGGTCCACAAGCCCCACATCAGCGGGCCAAGCGCCCAATGCCGGGTTACGCCGATAACATCGCCTTCGGCCACGTCGTCACCGCGCGTCACTTGCAGGCTATTGTCGGCAACCGTCAGCTTTTGTTCGGCACCGGCATCATTGCGCAGGGTCACTTCGGCTACGTCGCCTTTGCGCACCAGTTCAATGACGGTGGAGATGTCGGCTGCACGCTGGGAGGTTTCGGCCTGATAGGCGAAGTACTGCGGTACGCGGTTCCAGCGCCATTCGTAGGACATCAGCGAGGTGGCGTAGTACAACGCGCCAGCCAGGCCAACCAGCACGACCACGGTCAGCAGGTGCCAGGGCCATTGGGCTTTTTTCTGTTTCATTTCAGCTTCCGGGATTGATGTCGCCTGTCAGGCCGCTTTCGCGAGCAAGCCCGCTCCCACACTTGACCGCATTCTCATGTTGGAACTCGGTCAAGTGTGGGAGCGGGCTTGCTCGCGAAAGGCGCGACTCGGTATTCAGCCTGGCTTATTCCATGTCCTTGAGCCACTCGGAGCTCTTGAACCACTTGTCATGGATACGATCGTAGGTGCCGTCGTTACGGATCTGGTGCAGGAAGTTGTTGATATAGTTGAGGCTGTCGTAATCGCCCTTTTTCAGGCCGAATGCCAACGGTTCGAAGGTGAAGGGCTCGTCCAGGAACACCAGCTTGCCGTTGCCGACTTTTTTCTCGGCAACCACGTTGTACGGAGCGTCATACACAAAGGCATCGGCCTTGCCATTGACCACGTCCAGCACGCCTTCCTGCTCATTGTCATAGCCGTGGTACTTGGCTTTGGAAATCATCTTTTTGGCGATCATCTCACCCGTGGTGCCGAGCTTCGAGGTCAGGCGGTATTTCTCGTCGTTCAGGTCTTTGTAGGACTTGATGGTGCCTTCCAGGTCTTTGCGAATCAGCAACGTCTGGCCAACCACGATGAAGGGTTCGCTGAAGTTCAGGCGCAGGTTCCGTTCCTGGGTCAGGGTCATGCCGCTGCCGATCATGTCGAACTTGCCGGTCAGGAACGCAGGGATGATGCCGTCATAACCGGTGGACACCAGCTCCAGTTTGACGCCCATGGACTTGGCCATGGCCTTGAGGATGTCGACTTCGAAACCGATGATTTCACCGCGCTTGTCTGTCATTTCGAACGGCATGTAGGTCGGGTCCATGCCGACCTTCAGCGTGCCGCGCTTGACCGCATCGTCGATGGCGCCAGCGTGCGCTGCAGTGACGGCGACCAGCGCGGTGACGCCGAGCATCAGCCTCGAAAGATACTTTTTCATCATCAAGTCCCCTGAACGATTTCTTGTAAGGTCGGCGCGCAAAAGGGCTGCACCATTTCGGGGTGCGATCCTAACCCACTCGCTCCCCGTCACAAAGGTTTCACGGGTAAATGTTATCGGCGTATGTCGGAAAAGCCCCACAACGGTGCAGCGAAACACGGGGGATAGACACGTCTGCAGAGAGGATCGGCAACTGATTGATGTGTAAGCAGTTATGACGATCAGTCCATCTCCCCGACCCAGGCGGTGTCCTTGAACCACTTGTCATGGAGCCGATCGTAAGTGCCATCCTGCGCTATTTGATTGAGGAAATGATTGATCCAGTTAAGGCTGTCGTAATCACCTTTCTTCAGGCCGAATGCCAGGGGCTCAAAGGTAAACGGCTGCTCAAGTGCAAAAAGTGTGTGGTTTTCCGGCCTGGCCATCGCAATCAGGTTATAGGGTGCGTCATGAATGAAAGCATCGGCCTTGCCCTCCACCACCTGCCGCACGCCTTCTTCCGGGGTGGCGAAACTGCGCAGGCGAGCGGCGCCCAGAAAACGTTGCGCCGCGGCTTCCCCCGTGGTGCCTTCGATGGCGACGATCCGGTAACCCGCCTCATCCAGGTCTTCTATGCTGGAAACCTTGCCGGCAAGGCTCGGATGCAGCAATACGGTCTGGCCCACCACGATAAAGGAGTCGCTGAAATTCAGCTTGAGGTTGCGCTCCTGGGTCACCGTCATACCACTGCCAATCAGATCAAACTTTTTCGCCATCAGCCCCGGCAACAACTCGGTATAGGGCACCGCCACCAGTTCCAGCTCGACGCCCAAGGCATGGCTCATCGCCTGGAGCAAGTCGATCTCAAAGCCTACGATGCGCCCCTGCTTGTCCATCATTTGAAAGGGCACGTAGGTGGGCGTGGTGCCGACTTTAAGCACTCCACGCCGAACGGCATCATCTAGGACGCCGGCATTCACCCAGCCGGTATATGCCAATGCGACAACGCCGATCAGCCACGCCGAACAATACCTTTTGATCATGAATCCCCCTGCGGCCTCGTCAATGTGGGGGGCGATGCTACCCCAGCAAAAGGCACGACAATACGTCTCGAACAAAGGTCTTTTGTTTCGAAATAACAAGGGGTTAGGGCTAAGAGGAAGAAGCGTGAAACGCTGTAGGACCAGCGCTTCGAACACCCCCGAGGTGAGCCCTCGGGGGCGTCTGAATCAGGCCAGTTGGGCCTGGGACGACAGCGGTTGCAGCGGCAGCAATGGCGCGTGCGGATCAGCTTTGATCGATTCACGCCAAGCGCCGAGCCACTCGGCGTGGCCTTCGCTCCACACCTGCTGGTGCAGACGAGCCAGGGCCACCGGGTCACTGAGCAGCGCCAGGCGCTCGCCGTTGTTGAGGCCGGCAGGGCCGACTTTCAACGCGTGGCGGACACGCTCCTGACGCAGGTGCTCGATCGGCTCCGCCTCACGGTGACGCGAGGTCGCCAGGGCGCAGGCCAAGGCGTTTTGCTGCGGGTCGACCACCGAACGCACAAACCCGTCATTGAGGGCGTGCCAACGGTTTTCGTGGGTGTACTTCTCGGTCGACAACAGGGCTTGCGGCGGATTGTATTCCTCGGGGATCAGGAACAGGCTCTCGTCGCGGGACTTGAGGCCCAGCTTGACCCGGCTGGAAATCACCGACACTGGAATCGACAGCATCAGCGAACCCACGATCGGGATCAGCCACCACAAGAAGCTTGGGTTCAACCACACCACCAACAGCGCCCACAGGAAGCCGAGCAGGGTTTGTGGACCGTGGCGCTTGACGGCCTCGCTCCATGGCGTGGAATCGTCGTCACGCTGCGGCGAGTTCCAGGTCGCAGCCCAGCCGAGGAACGCGGCGAGCACGAAACGGGTGTGGAAGATCATCCGCACCGGCGCCAGCAGCATGGAGAACAGCATCTCCAGCAGCATCGACAAGGTCACCTTGAACTTGCCACCGAACTCTTTCGCGCCCTTGGCCCAGATCAGGATGATGCTCAGCAATTTAGGCAGGAACAGCAGCACAATGGTGGTGGAGAACAGCGCCACAGCCTTGTCCGGATGCCATTGCGGCCACAGCGGGTACAACTGGCGTGGCGCCATGAAGTACTGCGGCTCCATCAGGGTGTTCACCGCCAGCAACGCCGTCGACAACACCAGGAAGAAGAACCACAGCGGCGCCGACAGGTAGGACATCACGCCAGTCAGGAACACCGCGCGGTGCACCGGGTGCATGCCTTTTACCAGGAACAGGCGGAAGTTCATCAGGTTACCGTGGCACCAGCGACGGTCACGCTTGAGTTCATCCAGCAGGTTCGGCGGCAGCTCTTCATAGCTGCCCGGCAGGTCGTAGGCAATCCACACGCCCCAACCGGCACGGCGCATCAGCGCTGCTTCAACGAAGTCGTGGGAAAGAATCGCACCGGCAAACGCACCTTTACCCGGCAACGGCGCGAGGGCGCAGTGCTCGATAAAGGGCTTCATGCGGATAATGGCGTTGTGGCCCCAGTAGTGCGACTCACCCAACTGCCAGAAGTGCAGACCGGCCGTAAACAGCGGGCCGTACACGCGAGTGGCGAATTGCTGCATGCGCGCATACAGGGTGTCCATGCCCGACGCACGTGGCGCGGTCTGGATAATCCCGGCATCCGGCGTGGCTTCCATCAGGCGCACCAGGCTGGTCAGGCATTCGCCGCTCATCACGCTGTCGGCGTCGAGCACCACCATGTATTTGTAGTCACCGCCCCAACGACGGCAGAAGTCGTCGAGGTTGCCGCTCTTGCGCTTTACGCGACGGCGACGACGGCGATAGAAGATCTTGCCGAAACCACCCGCTTCGCGGCACACGTCGAGCCAGGCTTGCTGTTCGGCGATGCAGATGTCGGCTTCGTTACTGTCACTGAGGACGAAGAAATCGAAGCGATCCAGGTCGCCCGTGGCGGCTACCGATTCAAACGTCGCGCGCAGACCGGCAAATACCCGGGGCACGTCTTCGTTGCAGATCGGCATCACCAACGCTGTACGGGCATCTTTCGGAATCGGCTCGTCCCCGGCACTTTTACCGGAGATCCGGTATTTATCGTGACCGGTGAGCAATTCGAGAAAGCCCATCAACGCGGTCCAGAAACCGGCCGAAACCCAGCAGAACAAGATCCCGAACATGATCAGGATGCTGGTTTGCAGGGCGTAAGGCAGTACCTGGGTGGCGGTTTGCAGCAGGGTCTGATTGCGAACCTCGTCGAAGTCGACCAGCGACCAGCCCTGGTACGGCATGATGCCTTTCATGTACCAGCCGGCGACGATGGTCTGGCCGAGCATCAGCACCAGCAAGATATAGCGACGGATCGAACCCACGGTACGCCAGCGAGCCGCTGGCAATACACGCTCGTCCTTCGGCGGGGCCGGAGGGTTGGTGCGACCGGTCATCCGGCGCCAACCGCGCACCAGGATGTTGGTACGCCAAGGCTCGGGCACCACTTTGGTCCGACGGATCGGCGGCGTGGCTTTCAGGCAAACACGGCCACTGGCGTCGAGCGCCAGCATTTCCGCATCTTGCAGCTCTTCAGCGGTGTTGAGGGTCAGACGACGGCCAACCGACGCTTGGGCAGCGTCGGAAGGTGCGTCGAAGGTTGCGGACGACAAACGTTGGTGCAGCTCGCTGAAGGAAGTGCAGCCCGCCAGTTCGGCGCGCTGCTCTGCGGTCATCGGGAGGTGCGCCAGGTACTCGGACAGAGTCTCGGGCGTAACTTGAGAATTACTCATCGGCAGGCAACTGATAGCTCCAGGTCTCGGTCAGGACATGTTCTGTCTTGGCCTGATCTGGGTTAGAGAGTGGAGTGGCTGAGGCAGCGTCTGGCTGCTTAGCTTCCTTGTCTTTCGCGTCTTTAGCTTCTTTAGCTTCTTTCTTGGCCTGTTTCTCGTGTTGCTTGGCCAAAAGCTTGTCGGCTTTGAGCACCTGGGTCGAGACCTTCTCAGGCTCAGGTTTCACGATGTCCTCAACCAGTGCGGCACGCATTTCGGTCGGCTTGCCTGCGTCCTTGATCTTCATGCGCAGGGTCAGGCGCCAGCCTTTGGTGTGCTCGTTGTAGCGCACACTGTTTTCAACGATTTCGGCGTTGTCGCCAACACTCACCTGGCTGCGAACCGGGGCATCCGCAGGCAGGTTCTTCAGGGCCGGGCCCTCGAAGTCCACCAGGTAAGCCACGCTGCCGTCAGGCTGACGGATCAGGTTGGATTGCTTCACGTCACCCGTGGAACGCAGGGTTTGCTTGACCCAGGCGCTGTCGGCCGGGTGCAGGGCTTTTTCGTCCATGGTCCAGTGCAGGCGGTAGCTGACGTCCAGCGGCTCGCCGACTTTCGGCAGCTCGGCCGGGCTCCAGAACGCAACGATGTTGTCGTTGGTTTCGTCGGCGGTCGGAATCTCTACCAGGTCGACGGAACCCTTGCCCCAGTCGCCTTCAGGCTCGATCCAGGCGCTTGGGCGCTTGTCGTAGTTGTCGTCCAGGTCTTCGTAGTGGCTGAAGTCGCGGCCACGCTGCAGCAAGCCGAAACCACGCGGGTTCTCGACGCTGAAGTTGCTGACAGACAGGTGTTTAGGGTTGTTCAGTGGGCGCCAGATCCACTCGCCGTTGCCGGCATGGATCGACAGACCGCTGGAGTCGTGCAGTTCACGACGGTAATTAAGCACTTTCGACGGCTGGTTGGCGCCGAACAGGTACATGCTGGTCAACGGGGCAATGCCCAGCTTGGTGACCTTGTCGCGCAGGAACATCTGCGATTTGACGTCGACAACGGTGTCGGTGCCAGGGCGCAGGGTCAGGCGATAGGCGCCGGTCGCGCGTGGCGAATCCAGCAAGGCGAAGATCACCAGCTGTTTTTCGCCCGGTTTTGGACGCTCGATCCAGAACTCGGTGAAACGCGGGAACTCTTCACCGGACGGCAACGCAGTGTCGATCGCCATGCCACGAGCGGACAGACCATAGGACTGGCCTTTGCCGACGACGCGGAAGTAGCTGGCGCCGAGCATGGTCATGATTTCGTCTTGCTTGTCGTCTTTGTTGATCGGGTAAAGCACACGGAAACCGGCGTAACCCAGTTGTTCGGTGGACTTTGGATCATATTTCACGTCGCCGAAATCGAAACGAGTCGGGTCGTATTTGATTTCATGAACGCTGTCGGTGGTCACTTCGTTGATTTTCACCGGCGTGTCGAAGTGCATGCCCTGGTGATAGAAGGACAGTTTGAACGGCGTGTTCTGGTCGGCCCATTCGGCTTTTTCGTTACGGAAACGAATCTTCTGATAGTCGGCGAATTTCATTTCGCGAAATTCGTTCGGCAGATTGCTGCGCGGAGCTTCGTATTTCTGCCCGGCCAGCTCTTTTGCCTTGGCCGACACATCATCCAGACTGAATGCCCACAGTTGACCCGCGCCGAACAGGCAAAACAGGGCAGAGCCCGTTACCAGTGCGTTTCGTAACCGTTTGGCAGACAATTTTGGTGCATTACAGGGACTAACAATCACGAGCAACCCTCGCCGAAAACAGATCAAAAAACCAACGGCCAGCTATCTATATGCCAGGTTGGCGAGCATTGTTCCGACTCCCCTGGGTCAAAATGATTCCCCAATGGTCGCCGGACAAGTCTCTACCTAAGTCAAAAATGGACCAAACAACGCTGATCCCCGTAGCGCGCGATTATCTAGTAGCCCGCGAAACAACGCATCAGGGACAACGAAGTATTTGTAGCGAAACCCTGCGTTTTTAGGCATTAAAGTCGTTTTTAATACATTCATGTCTGTAAGAGGAAGGTCACAGGGCCATCATTGACCAAATGCACCTGCATATCCGCGCCAAAACGCCCTGACGCCACCTTGCCATGCAATTGTTGCGCTTGTAACAACAAGTGTTCAAAAAGCGCTGCTCCGAGTGCCGGAGGCGCCGCCGTGGAGAAGCTCGGCCGCAGCCCGCTTTTGGTATCCGCCGCCAGGGTGAACTGCGACACCAGCAACAAACCGCCACCGATATCCTTCAAGGACAAGTTCATTTTGCCCTCGTCGTCGCTGAATACACGGTAGTTAAGCAGCTTGTGCAACAGTTTGTCGGCGCTCTCGGGCTTATCTGAAGGTTCGACGGCTACCAGCACCAACAAACCCTGGTCAATTGCCCCTACGACGTCGCCCGCAACTTCGACCCGGGCGCCACGCACCCGCTGCAACAGGCCCTTCATGCTTCTTCTGGCGGCAGATCAAGCAGGCGACGTGCCATCTCGCCGGTCGCGCGCACCAACGCATCGGTAATGCCGGGTTCGGACGCGGCATGGCCCGCTTCGCGGATCACTTGCAGCTCACTGTTGGGCCACGCCTGATGCAGCTCCCAGGCATTGTCCAGCGGGCAGATCATATCGTAGCGGCCATGAATGATTACGCCAGGCAGATGGGCGATCTTGTGCATGTCGCGAATCAGCTGGTTAGGCTCCAGGAAGGAGTCGTTGGTGAAGTAATGGCACTCGATACGCGCAATGGACAGCGCGCGCTGCGGCTCGGAAAAACGCTCGACATGCTGCGGGCTCGGGCACAAGCCCAGCATACGGCCTTCCCAGCCGGACCAGGCTTTGGCGGCGTGCATCTGGGCGATCTGGTCGTTGCCGGTCAGGCGCTTATGGTAGGCCGCAACCATGTTGTGGCGCTCATCCGCCGGGATCGGTGCAAGGTAGTCCTGCCAGTAATCGGGGAACATGCGGCTCGCACCTTCCTGGTAGAACCAGTGGATGTCTTGCGGGCGAGCCAGGAAGATGCCGCGCAGGATCAAGCCATGCACACGCTCAGGATGGCTTTGTGCGTAGGCCAGGGAAAGGGTCGAACCCCAGGAGCCGCCGAACAGCACCCATTTTTCGATGCCCAGGTGCTCGCGGATGCGCTCAAGGTCGGCGACCAAGTCCCAGGTGGTGTTGTTTTCCAGGCTCGCGCGAGGGGTGGAGCGCCCGCAACCACGCTGGTCAAAGGTAACGATGCGGTAAAGGTTCGGATCAAAATAGCAGCGGCTCTGGGCGTCGCAACCGGAGCCAGGGCCTCCATGAATGAAGACGACGGGCAAGCCTTCGGGGGAGCCACTTTCATCGACATACAGCGTGTGGGTGTCATCGACTGCCAGATCGTGCCGGGCGTAGGGTTTGATCTGCGGGTACCAAGTCTGCATTGCGCGCTCCGTAGGGTGTCGGTTCATCCCTGGGGGGACGTCTATTATTTTTTGCCGTCTGGCATCATAAACCCGAATTGTGCAATGAGCATGTCCTTGAGCGCTTAGACCTGTGTCAGCCCTTCGCTCCTCAGGTAATGCAGCAGATAGTTGTACAGTTGATCCACCTCCGGCACTTGGCCGCGCGCGCGCAAGCAGCCGTGGACCAGACCCTTGCCCGGATACAGCACGGCGGACACGCCCGCCGCTTGCAGGCGTTCGGCGTAGAGCATGCCGTCATCGCGCAGCGGGTCGAACTGGGCCACGGCGATCAATGCCTTGGGCAAACCGCTGAAATTCTCGGCCAGCAGTGGCATGGCATAGGCCGACGGATTGCCGGCGCCCAGCAGGTAGAGCGCCAGGTAGCAGTCGGTGTCGGCAGTGCTAAGCAGCGGCGCATCCATGCAATCACGGCGCGACGGCAAATCAGACGCGCCGCCCAACCCCGGATAAATCAGCACTTGAGCCAGAGGCAGCGGCTGGCCGTCATCGCGCAAGCCCAGGCACAGCGCCGCAGCCAGGTTGCCGCCCGCGCTGTCACCGATCACCGCCAGGCGCTGCAGGTGGATGGCGTGCGGCCCCTCGCCTGCCTGGATCGCCTGCCACACCGCGCGGCAATCCTCGTAAGCCGCCGGGAACGGGTGTTCGGGGGCCAGGCGATAATCGATGGCGATCACCAGCACCTGCAACGCATCTGCCAGCTCGAAGCAAATGAAGTCATGGGAATTCAGCCCACCGACCACCCAGCCGCCGCCGTGCATATAGAGCAGGCACGGCCAGCCCTCGGGCGGGGTGGGTGTGGTGGGAAGATAGCTGCGCACGCTCACACCGCCGAGAGAATAGTCCCAGACTTGCAGCCCTTCCGGCTTCGGCGGGGTGAATGCCTGGCACATCCGGTCGTAATTCCGGCGCAACCCCACCAGCGATGAGTCGTCGCTGCTGAAGGATTCGGTGTGTGTGACGAAGGCTGCAAGCTGCGGAGAAATCGGATACATGCGCAAATATCCCAAACGATGGTGATCCAAATGTGGGAGCTGGCTTGCCTGCGATAGCGGTGTATCAGCCACCCGTTCACTGCCTGAGACTCCGCCATCGCGGGCAAGCCCGGCTCCCACATTTGCGCTCTATTATTAGGTCTGGCGCGTACGGTTCAGGGTTTGAGGCTGGCGTGTACGGCCGCCATACCATCGCTGCCATCAAACGCCGTCACCCCGGCCAACCAGCGCTGCAAATCCTCAGGATGGTCACGCAGCCATTGCTTGGCCACATCCTGCGGCGACTGGCGCTCCATGATCGGCACCATCAACTGGCTTTCCTGGGCCGCGGTGAAGGTCAAGTTCCCCAACAAGCGGTTGGCGTTGGGGCAGCGCTCGGCGAAGTCCGGCGCGGTGACGGTAGAGACGGTCGCGCGACCTTCGTCAGCGCCAAACACATCTTCACTGCCGGTGAGGTAGGCCATTTTCATATTGATGTTCATCGGGTGCGGGGTCCAGCCGACGAACACCACGAACTCCTTGCGATTCACCGCACGCTGCACCGCCGCCAGCATGCCCGCCTCACCAGAGGCGACCAGCTTGAAGTCGCCGAGGCCGAAGTGGTTGGTGTCGATCATTTTCTGGATATCGGTATTGGCACCGCTGCCGGGCTCGATACCGTAGATCTTGCCGCCCAATTTATCCTTGAAGCGGGCAATGTCGGCAAAGGTTTTCAACCCGGCATCGGCCACGTATTGCGGCACGGCCAGGGTGGCCTGGGCGTCAGAGAGGCTGGGCGTGTCGAAGACCTTGACCTGCTGGGCGGCCACGAACGGCGCGATATTGTTGTCCATCGCCGGTTTCCAGTAGCCGAGGAAGATATCCAGGCGCTTGTCGCGGATGCCGGCAAAGATGATCTGCTGCACGGCGCTAGTCTGCTTGCTGTCGTAGCCCAGGCCGTTGAGCAGCACGTCGGCCATGCCCGAGGTCGCGATCACGTCGGTCCAACTGACCACGCCCATGCGCACGGCTTTGCAGGAGGCCGGTTCAGCGGCCATGGCTTGTGCACTCAGGAGTGCGGCGCCGATGAGGGTCAACAGGTAACGGTTGAACGGTCTTTTCATGAAAGAGGTCTCACTCGGCAGGTTTTATTGTGGGGAGTGGCGTCTGGCGCGCCCTACTCACAACCTTACCCAGCGGGACCTCTGTTAACACGACCTGTGGCGACCGGCAGTTGCACTGAGGCGACCGTGAGGCCGCCATCGCGGGCAAGCCCGCTCCCACACTTGATCGAGTTCCAACATGAGAATGCGATCAAACTGTGGGAGCGGCGGTGCGACGGTTCGACTTGCTCGCGAACGCTATTTCAGCAGCACCGAAAATTACCGGTAGTGCTTTTGCCCCCAGTTCAGGAACCCTTCCAGCAATTGCTTCAACACCACCCGCGTCGACTCGGCCAGATCAGGCCGATAACGAAACGGCTCGAACTCTTCCATATAAGCGCTCTGGCACAACTCCAATTGCACGGCATGGATATCCTGCGCCGGGTCGCCGTAGTGCCGGGTAATATGCCCACCCTTGAAGCGCCCGTTCAGCACATGGGTGTACTGCGGATGCGTGGCGCAGATGGCTTCCAACTGGCTCGCCAGTTCAGGGTCACAGGCAGCGCCGTTGAAGGTGCCGAGGTTGAAGTCCGGCAGCTTGCCGTCGAACAGGTGCGGGATTACCGAACGAATCGAGTGCGCATCAAACAGCAATGCATAGCCAAACTCAGCCTTGAGCCGCGCCAGTTCTTCTTGCAGGGCGCGGTGGTACGGGCCCCAGATCTTTTGCAGGTAGGTGGCGCGCTCCTCTGGGGACGGCTCCAGGCCTTCGCGGAACAACGGCACCCCGTCGAACAACGTCGCCGGGTACAGCCCGGTGGTGGCACCGGCGTACAACGGCTTGTCGTCCGAAGGCCGGTTCAGGTCGATGACAAACCGTGAGTACTCGGCCGACAAGGTGCTGGCGCCCAGCTCCTCGGCAAAGTCATACAGCGTGGGGATGTGCCAATCGGTGTCCGGCAAGCTTTGCGCCTCGGGGATCAACCCGGCCTCCACCGCGGGCGTCAGGCGCAGGCCGGCGTGGGGCATGCTGATCAGCAGCGGTACGCGGCCTTGTTTGAAGTTCAGAACCTTATCCACAGCGGTACTCCTCGTTCACAAAGGCAGCCTTAAACAGTGACATCGACGCCGTGGCGCACGACGCGTTTATCCAGCTCCCCGCCCAGCCAATAGGCCAGGTCGGCGGGACGATCAATCTGCCAGGCGACAAAGTCGGCGACCTTGCCCACCTCCAGCGAACCATGGGTCTCGCCCATGCCCAGCGCGGTGGCCGCGTGTTGCGTGGCGCCCGCCAGGGCTTCTTCAGGGGTCATACGGAACAAGGTGCAGGCCATGTTCAGCATCAGGCGCACCGACAACGCCGGTGAGGTGCCGGGGTTGAGGTCGCTGGCGATGGCGATCTTCACGCCGTGTTTGCGCAAGGCCTCCATCGGCGGCAACTGGGTTTCGCGCAGGAAGTAGAACGCGCCTGGCAACAGCACCGCGACGGTGCCGGAAGCGGCCATGGCGATGGCATCTTCTTCGGTCATGAATTCCAGATGGTCCGCCGACAACGCGTGGTAACGCGCGGCCAGGCTGGAGCCGTGCAGCGACGACAGTTGTTCGGCGTGCAGCTTCACCGGCAGGCCAAGTTGCTGGGCGACTTTAAACACCCGCTCCACCTGTTCCGGGGAAAACGCCAGGTATTCGCAGAACGCATCCACCGCGTCCACCAGTCCCTCCGCTGCCAGGGCCGGCAGCATCTCGGTGCAGATGTGGTCGATGTAATCATCCGCGCGATCCTTGTACTCCGGCGGCAACGCATGGGCCGCCAGGCACGTGGCACGCACGCTGACCGGCAGCGCTTCGCCGAGGCGACGAATCACCCGCAGCAATTTGCGCTCGCTGGCCAGGTCCAGGCCGTAGCCGGATTTGATCTCCACCGTGGTCACGCCGTCGCGCAGCAGACTGCGCAGGCGCTTATGAGCGCTGGTGAACAGTTCATCTTCAGTGGCGGCACGGGTGGCGCGCACGGTGCTGGCAATACCGCCGCCCTTGGCAGCGATTTCGGCGTAGCTCACGCCTTCCAGGCGCTGCTCGAATTCGCCGCTGCGATTGCCACCGAACACCGTGTGGGTATGGCAGTCGATCAGCCCGGGGGTGACCCACGCGCCTTGCAGGTCATGCACCTGGGCGTAATCCGCCGCTGGCGCCTGGCTGCGGGGGCCGATCCACTCGATGAGCGAACCCGCTGTGACCATGGCGGCATCCTCGATGATCGAGTATTTGCCATGGGCCATGGTTGCGACGTGGCAGTGTTGCCAAAGCGTTTTCATCAACGCCTCCCTAAGTTATCGATGAGACAAAGCCGAGTCGTAATGGACCTTGGCCGCTTGCCCTGCGGCGGGCTTGACCCACAGCAGGTAGGCGAGCACCAGCAGCACGATCCAGACGGCGCCGACCAGCAAAGCGGCCTGGGTGTCCGGGAAGTAACCCAGCACGCCAAACACGAACAGCATGAACACAATGGCGGCCGCTGGCGCGTAGGGCCAGAACGGTACCGGGAATTTCAGCTCGGCGACCTGCGCCTTGGTCATCGAACGGCGCATCGCGACCTGAGTGAACAAAATCATCAACCACACCCACACCGTGGCGAAGGTGGCAATCGAGGCGATCAGCAGGAACACGTTTTCCGGGATGAGATAGTTGAGCACTACGCCGCCAAGCAGCGCCGCGCCCATCACCACCACGGTCATCCAGGGCACGCCTTGCTTGGACAACTGAGCAAAGCCCTTGGGCGCGTGGCCTTGCTGGGCCAGGCCGTACATCATGCGGCCGGCGCCGAAGATGTCACTGTTGATGGCCGAGACCGCCGCCGAGATCACCACGATGTTGAGGATGGTCGCTGCCGAGCCTATCCCTAAGTTGCTGAAGATCTGTACGAACGGGCTGCCCTGGCTGCCGATCTGCGGCCACGGGTAAATCGCCATCAGCACAAACAGGGTCAGCACGTAGAACAACAGGATGCGCAGCGGCACCGCGTTGATCGCCTTGGGGATAACGCGTTGCGGGTCCTTGGCTTCACCGGCGGTGATGCCGATGATTTCGATGCCGCCGAAGGCAAACATCACCACCGCAAACGAGGCAATCAGGCCGCCGATGCCATTGGGCATGAAGCCGCCGTGGGCCCACAGGTTGCTGATACCGCTGGCCTGGGTTTCACCCGCCGAATGGATGCCGAACAACATGATGCCGAAGCCGCCGAGGATCATCGCCACAATGGCGCCAACCTTGAGCAGCGACAACCAGAACTCCATCTCGCCAAACACTTTGACGCTGCACAGGTTCAGGCCGCCGATCAAAAACACGATGCCGAGCACCCACACCCAACGCGCGACTTCAGGAAACCAGAAGCCCATGTAAATGCCGAAGGCGGTGACATCGGCGAGGCAGACGATGATCATTTCAAACGCGTAGGTCCAGCCGAGGATAAACCCGGCCATGGGACCCAGGTAGGTACTGGCGTATTGGCCGAAAGAGCCGGACACCGGATTATGCACGGCCATTTCGCCGAGGGCGCGCATCACCATGAAGACCGCGGCACCGCCAATCAGGTAGGCCAGCAGGACGGCAGGACCCGCCATCTGGATGGCCGAGGCGGAGCCATAGAACAACCCGGTGCCGATCGCGGAACCGAGTGCCATGAAGCGAATATGTCGGGCGCTGAGCCCGCGTTTCAAACCCTTTTCTTGCTGGTGCATTTCTCTTCCCTAGTTATTTTTATCCCGAGAAAATTCAAAGCTGCGAACGCTCAAAATGTGGGAGCTGGCTTGCCTGCGATGGCTATCTGTCAGTTGATACATCTTTGACTGATACACCGCTATCGCAGGCAAGCCAGCTCCCACATTGGACAGCGGCGAGCTTAGAGGCTTGGCAGCAACTTGACCGGCACCAGCTCATTCAGGCAGCGGCTGGCGAGCAGCTCCGTGGCGGCGATGATATCCGGGGCAAAGAAGCGGTCCTTGTCATAGAACCCCACTTTGGCGCGCAGGATGTCACGGGCTTTTTCCAGCTTCGGCGAAGTCTTCAGGCCGTCACGCAGGTCCAGGCCCTGGCAGGCAGCCAGCCATTCAACGGCGAGGATGCCACGGGTGTTCTCAGCCATTTCCCACAGACGCTTGCCCGCAGCCGGGGCCATGGACACGTGGTCTTCCTGGTTGGCCGATGTCGGCAAGCTGTCGACGCTATGCGGATGGGACAGCGCCTTGTTCTCGCTGGCCAGTGCTGCCGCCGTCACCTGGGCGATCATGAAGCCGGAGTTCACCCCGCCATTGCCCACCAGGAACGGCGGCAGTTGCGACATGTGCTTGTCCATCATCAGCGAGATACGACGCTCGCTCAGGGAGCCGATTTCAGCGATGGCCAGCGCCATGTTATCCGCGGCCATGGCCACCGGTTCGGCATGGAAGTTACCACCGGAGATCACGTCGCCTTCGGCTGCGAACACCAGCGGGTTATCCGACACGGCGTTGGCTTCTACCACCAGCACTTCGGCGGCCTGGCGGAATTGAGTCAGGCAGGCGCCCATGACTTGCGGCTGGCAGCGCAGGGAGTACGGGTCTTGCACCTTGTCGCAGTTCTGGTGCGACTGGGAGACCTGGCTGCTTTCGCCCAGCAGGTCGCGATAGGCCGCAGCCGAATCGATCTGCCCACGTTGGCCACGCGCCGCGTGAATACGTGCGTCGAACGGCGAGCGCGAGCCCAGCACGGCTTCCACGGTCAGGCCACCACACGCGAGTGCGCCGGCGAACAAATCTTCGCCTTCGAACAGGCCACGCAGGGCGTACGCGGTGGACACCTGGGTGCCATTGAGCAGCGCCAGGCCTTCCTTGGCGGCGAGGGTCAGCGGCGCCAGGCCGGCGACTTTCAGCGCTTCGGTGGCTTCCAGCCATTCGCCTTTGTAGCGCGCCTTGCCTTCGCCCAGCAGCACCAGCGACATGTGCGCCAATGGCGCCAGGTCACCGGATGCACCGACCGAACCTTTGAGCGGGATGTGTGGGTACACCTCGGCGTTGATCAACGCGATCAGCGCGTCGATCACCTGGCGGCGAATCCCGGAGAAGCCACGGCTCAGGCTGTTGACCTTGAGCACCATGACCAGCCGCACCAGCGCATCGCTGATCGGCTCACCGACGCCGGCAGCGTGGGACAGCACCAGCGAACGCTGGAGGTTTTCCAGGTCTTCGCTGGCGATGCGGGTCGAGGCCAGCAGGCCGAAACCGGTGTTGATGCCGTAGGCGGTGCGATTCTCGGCGAGAATCTGCTCCACGCAGGCAACACTCGCTTCGATCTGCGCCGTGGCGCTGTCATCCAGGCTGAGGGTTACCGGCTGCTGGTAGATGGCCCGCAGTTGGGCGAGGCTCAGTTGGCCTGGAATCAGATTTAGCGCAGTCACATTCATACTCCTTGTGAATTGTTCTTGTGAATACTTCTTTTGAATACTTCTTTTGAAGAAGTATTCAGTGCAAATTCGGTAATACGTGGTGCAGCAAAGCGGTGTCGTTGAGCAGCGCGGCGGCGCTCGCGATGTCCGGCGCCAGCCAACGGTCCTGTTCGTACGGCGGGACCTTTTCACGCAGCAAGCGCCAGGCGCTGTCAGTGCCTGCGCCGAAACGCTGATCCTTGAGAAACTCGAACGCCTGGGCCGCCAGCAGGTACTCGATGGCGAGAATCTGGGTGACGTTGGCCAACAGCTGATGCAGCTTGAGCGCGGCATTGGTGCCCATGCTCAGATGGTCTTCCTGCAGGCCCGAGGTGACGAAGTTGTCGAGCACCGCCGGTTGCGCCAGTTGGCGGTTTTGCCCACACAAGGACGCCGCGACGTACTGCACGATCATCATCCCGGAGTTGACCCCGGGGTTGCTGACCAGGAACGCCGGCAAGCCGCTGACATGCGGGTTGATCAGGCGGTCCAGGCGGCGTTCGGCCACGGAGCCGATTTCGGCCATGGCGATGGCGAGCATGTCGGCCGCCAACGCCACGGACTGCCCATGCGGGTTGGCCTGGGACACCACGCGGTAGTTGTCCGGGGTGCCGAGCACCAGCGGGTTGTCGGTGGCGCTGTTGAGTTCGGTCTCGATCTGGCGCGTGGCGTGTTCAACCTGGTCACGCGCCGCGCCGTGAATCTGCGGGATCGAGCGGATGCTCAAGGCATCCTGAGTGCGAATACCTTTGCTGCTGGCGATCACTTCACTGCCGTCGAGCAAGGCGCGCAGGTTGATACCCACGTGTTGCATGCCGGGGTGCGGCTTGAGGGCGATGATGGCTTCGTCAAACGCGTCGATCTGGCCGCGCTGGGCCTCGAAGCTCATGGCGCCGATTACGTCGGCCCATTGCAGCAAATGATGCGCATCGGCCAGGGCCAGGCAGCTCAGGCCGGTCATGCACGGCGTGCCATTGACCAGGCACAGGCCGTCCTTGGCGCCGAGCACCACCGGCTGCAAACCTTCTGCGCTCAGGGCCTGTTGCGCCGGGACGACGCGGCCCTGGTAGCTCACATTACCAACGCCGAGCAAGGCCACGCCGACGTGGGCCATGTGGGTCAGGTAACCCACCGAACCCTGGGACGGCACTTGCGGCGTGATGCCGTGGTTAAGCAGTGCCAGCAACGAATGCACCACCTGCGGATGCAGGCCGGATTTGCCGTGGCTGTAGTTGATGATGGCCGCGCAAATAATCGCGCGGGTCTGCTCGTCGCTGAGCACCGGGCCGACGCCACAGGCGTGGCTCAGCAAGGTATTGCGCGACAGCTGGCTGAGTTGCTCACCCTTGAGCGACACATTGCACAGCGCGCCCAGGCCGGTGTTCACGCCATAGGCGCGTTCACCGCGGGTGACGATGCGCTGCACGATGGCCTGGGCATTGTCGATGCGCGCCCAGGCGTGGCCCGAGAGTTCGAGCACTGCGCCGTGACGAGCCACGGCGACCACGTCCTGCCAGCGCATCGGGGCGTCGGCGATGATGATTTTTGCTGCCTGGGACATCTTCATACCTTCTTCAATTCTTGTGCAGCCTTACCCGCCTCTTCGCGGGCAAGCCCGCTCCCACAGGGGACCGCATTCCAAATGTGGGAGCGGGCTTGCTCGCGAAGAGGCCAGCCGGCTCACCACAAAATCCGGATCAGACCACCGCCGCCCGCCGCTGAACAAACCGGTCCACATACTCATCCGCCGGCGAATGCAGAATCTCGCGCGGCGTGCCGACCTGGATCAGCTTGCCGTCCTTGAGGATCGCAATGCGGTTGCCAATACGTACGGCTTCGTCGAGGTCGTGGGTGATGAACACGATGGTCTTGTGCAGGGTCTTTTGCAGCTCCAGCAACTGGTCCTGCATCTCGGCGCGGATCAGCGGGTCGAGCGCACTGAAGGCTTCGTCCATCAGAATGATGTCGGTGTCAGCCGCCAAGGCGCGGGCCAGGCCCACACGCTGGCGCATGCCGCCGGAAAGCTGGTGCGGGTATTTGTTTTCGTAGCCTTTGAGGCCCACGGTTTCGATCCAGTGCAGCGCGCGTTCGGCGCAGACCTGCTTGGTTTCGCCACGCACTTTCAAGCCGTAGGCGACGTTGTCGAGCACACTCTTGTGGGGCAGCAGGCCGAAGCTCTGGAACACCATGCTGATCTTGTGCCGACGGAATTGGCGCAGGGCTTCCATGTCCAGTTGCAGGATATCTTCGCCGTCCACCAGGATCGCGCCGCTGGTGGGGTCGATCAGGCGGTTGAAGTGGCGCACCAGTGTGGATTTGCCGGAGCCCGACAAGCCCATGATCACAAAGATCTCGCCGGTGCCGATGCTCAGGGACAGGTCGTTCACGCCGACCACGCAGCCGGTCTCGGCCAGCACCTGGTCCTTGGTCTTGCCCTGGCCAACCAGCGCCAGCGCTTCCTTGGAGCGGTTGCCGAAGATCTTGAAGACATTCTTGACTTCAATTTTGCTGACAGTAGTCATTTGTTCGCCTCATGCCGTGGACGACCATAGGCCTGGGTAATGCGGTCGATGACCACTGCAAGAATCACGATCGCCAGCCCGGCTTCGAGGCCACGGCCAACGTTAAGGGTCTGGATGCCGACGAGGACGTCTTCACCCAGGCCACGGGCACCGATCATCGAGGCGATCACCACCATCGACAGCGCCATCATGGTGGTCTGGTTGATCCCGGCCATGATGCTCGGCAGCGCCAGCGGCAGTTGCACGCCGAACAGTTGCTGCCAGCGGTTGGCACCGAAGGCATTGATGGCTTCCATGACTTCGCCGTCGACTTGGCGAATGCCCAAATCCGTCAGGCGAATCAGCGGCGGCGCGGCGTAGATCACCGTGGCGAAAATCGCCGGCACCTTGCCGAGGCCGAACAGCATCAGCACCGGAATCAGGTACACGAAGCTGGGCATGGTTTGCATGATGTCGAGCAACGGCATCAGCACCGAACGCAGGCGATTGCTGCGTGCCGACAGAATGCCCAGCGGAATGCCGATCAGCACCGAGATCACCGTGGCGACCATCATCAGTGCGAGCGTTTGCATTAGCTTGTCCCACAGGCCCACCGCGCCCACCAGGAACAGCAACCCGACGATGACCGCCGTGGTCACCACCTTGCGGGTGGCGTGCCAGGCGATCCCGCCGACGATGGCCAGCATCAGCCACCAGGGCGCCGCGCGCAGCAACCCTTCCAGGTTGACGATGGCCCACAGCAGGGTATCGGAGATGTGCCGGAACACATCGCCGTAGTTGGTGACCAGCGAGTCCACCCAACCGTTGACCCAGTCGGCGATGGAAAACGTAAAACTCTCAGGAAACATAGCGTGCTCTCGATCCAGTGGGTTGTGGCCGGGCGCCCGGTTGCCTGTGAGGGCAACCGGGAACGCTCAACCTACAAGGCCGCGTCGATTTTCTTGGCTGCGTCGTCGCTCACCCATGCGTGCCAGACTTCAGGATGTTCCTTGAGGAAAATTTTCGCCAGTTTTGGCGACTCAATTCGCTCTTTGGCCATGCGGCCCAGGTTCTGGTTCAGCAGCTCGATGGGCAGGTTGACCTTCTCCAGCACGGCCACCAGCTCCGGCGCTTGCTCGTGGAAGGTCTTGGACAAGCCAACCTTGATGCTCACGGTTTTATCCACACCGGGTTTTTCTTCCAGCTTGACCAGATCAACCTGGCCCATCAGCGGGGTGGGTGACCAGTAATAAAAGAGGATCGGCTCGCCACGCTTGTAGCTCGACAGCACCGCCGCATCCAGCGCCGGGCCGGTGCCTGGGCGGAAGTTGGTGTAGGTGCTTTCCAGGCCATAGCTTTTAAGCATTTCGCTGTTGTCCAGCTCACAGGTCCAGCCGGCCGGGCAGTTGTAGAAGCGGCCCTTGGATGGCTCTTCCTGATCCTTGAACACCGAAGCGTATTTGGCCAGGTCGGCGATGTTTTTCAGGTCCGGCGCCTTGGGTTCCAGCTTGCGCTTGGCGTCGCCTTCAATCACGTAACGCGGCACGTACCAGCCTTCGACAGCACCGACAACCGGGGCACCGACGCCGACGACTTTGCCGGCCTTCTCGGCCTTGTTCCAGACTTCGCTGCGGCCGACCCACTCTTCGGCAAACACCTGGATGTCGTTGCTGCTCAGGGCGTTTTCCATGGTGATGGAGTTGCCCGGCAGGCTGTCGGTTTTGCAGTCGTAGCCTTTTTCCAGCACGGTTTGCAGGATGTCGGTGAGCAACATGCCGCTTTCCCAGTTCAGGCCGGCGAATTTCACCGGTTTGCCGGATTCGCACCAACCGGCCGCCTGGGCGCCGGCGCTAGCCAGCAAGCCTGCAGAAAACAGTGATGCCAGCAGGGTTTTATTCATCTTCATTGTTGTGACGCTCCCAATCTTGAAATGGATTACGGCAGTCAGTAGGCGTCCTGCCCTGTCCACGTCCCATCAGGCTTGTGCGGCCAGCCCGTTTGTCGTTGGTGCAGCGCCCTGCTCTCGCGGCAGGATCAGTCGTTCAGGGATTGCGCTGTGCCACTTTTTCGCACAGACGTAATAGAGGGCTGCGGGAAGTACCAGACCGATGATCCAGGAAATATCCACATCACCCAGCGCGGCCACCAGCGGGCCGGTGTAGAACTTGGTGGAGATGAATGGCAATTGCACCAGCACGCCGAAGACATAGACGCTGATACCGAGCAGGTTCCAGCGACCGTAGCGACCGTTCGGGTCGGCCAGCGCCGGCACGTCATAGCGCTCGCGGGTGATGCAGTAGTAATCCACCAGGTTGATCGCACTCCAGGGCGTAAAGAACGCCAGCAGGAACAGGATGAAAGACTTGAAAGCACCGAGGAACGAGTGCTGGCCGAGCAACGCGATCAGGGTCGCAGTACCGACAATGACCAGCACGAAGACCAGGCGTTGCAGACGCGTGACCTCCAGGCGACCCCGAAAGCCGCTGATGATGGTCGCGATGCACATGAAACTGCCGTAGGAGTTCAGCGTCGAGATGGTGACCTTGCCGAAAGCGATGCTGAAGTACAGCAGCGCAGCCGTGGCACCCGTACCACTCAAACCAACGATGTAAGCCACTTCGTGACCTGCGAATTGCCCGTTGGACATGGCCGCGGCAAACACGCCGAGGATCATCGCTACCTGTGCACCAATGACCGAGCCCGCGCCAGCGGCGAGAAAGGTTTTCAGCGAAGACGTCTTGCTCGGCAAGTAACGTGAATAGTCCGCCACGTAAGGGCCGAAAGCGATCTGCCAGGAGGCCGCGAGCGACACCGCCAGCAAAAAACTGCTCCAACTGAAGTGACGGATTTGCAGGAGTGCGCCAACGTCGGTCTGGCTGATCAGGCGGCTGAACAGGTAGACGAAGGCAACCACACCGATGACGCTGGCGACGCGACCGATCCAATGGATCACCCGGTAACCGAGCACCGTGACCAGCACAATGACACTGGCGAAAATAAGGATACCGACGCTGTCGCTGACGCCAAACAACTGGCCCAGCGCT
This sequence comes from Pseudomonas sp. UBT, assembly GCF_050915955.1. NCBI lineage: Bacteria > Pseudomonadati > Pseudomonadota > Gammaproteobacteria > Pseudomonadales > Pseudomonadaceae > Pseudomonas > Pseudomonas sp. UBT. The sequence goes on from NZ_CP168079.1 coordinate 1,461,966, forward strand.
TGGCCGGACAGTACGGTGCCGGTCGCGGTAAAGCCGAGGTACATCAAACAGACCAGCACGATCGGGATGGCCGCGCCATAAACACCGAACTGTACCCGGCTGGAGATCATCTGCGGCAGGCCAAGCTTCGGCCCTTGCGCCGCATGCAATGCCATGACACCGCCACCGATCAATTGGCCGATCAACAGACCGATCAACGACCAGAACACATCACCGCCCAGCACCACGGCCAGGGCCCCGGTGACAATCGCGGTGATTTGCAGGTTGGCACCCATCCATAGGGTGAACTGACTGAACAGACGACCGTGTCTTTCCGCTTCCGGGATGTAGTCGATCGAACGCCTTTCGATCAACGGTGTGGTGCTTGCACGTGCGTCATTTGCAGCCATGTGTGTTCAACCTCTGATGGATTGTTTTTGTTTGCAACACAGATCAAATGTGGGAGCGGGCTTGCTCGCGAAAGCGGAGGGTCAGCTAACGATTACGGTGACTGGCACACCGCATTCGCGAGCAAGCCCGCTCCCACCTTGCATTACTTGATCATCGGAAGATCGAGGCCCTGCTCTTTGGCGCAGTCGATTGCGATCTGGTAACCGGCGTCTGCGTGGCGCATCACACCGGTGGCCGGGTCGTTGTGCAGTACGCGGGCGATCCGCTCGGCGGCTTCATCGGTACCGTCGCAAACGATCACCATGCCGGAGTGCTGGGAGAAGCCCATGCCCACGCCGCCGCCGTGGTGCAGCGAAACCCAGGTCGCGCCGCTGGCGGTGTTGAGCAAGGCGTTGAGCAGTGGCCAGTCGGACACAGCGTCGGAACCGTCCTGCATGGCTTCGGTTTCGCGGTTCGGGCTGGCGACCGAGCCGGAGTCGAGGTGGTCACGGCCGATCACGACCGGTGCCGACAGCTCGCCGCTGCGCACCATTTCGTTGAACGCCAGGCCCAGCTTGGCGCGCTGGCCCAGGCCTACCCAGCAGATACGTGCCGGCAGGCCCTGGAAGCTGATGCGCTCGCGCGCCATGTCCAGCCAGTTGTGCAGGTGCGCGTCGTCGGGGATCAGCTCTTTGACTTTGGCGTCGGTCTTGTAGATGTCCTGCGGGTCGCCGGACAGCGCCGCCCAGCGGAACGGGCCGATGCCACGGCAGAACAGTGGGCGGATGTAGGCCGGTACGAAGCCTGGGAAGGCGAAGGCGTCTTGCACGCCTTCTTCTTGCGCCATCTGGCGGATGTTGTTGCCGTAGTCGAAGGTCGGGATGCCTTGCTTCTGGAACTCGAGCATGGCTTTGACGTGCACGGCCATCGACTGCTTGGCGGCCTTGATCACAGCAGCCGGTTCGGTTTTGGCGCGGGCGCGGTATTCGTCCCAGGTCCAGCCGGCCGGCAGGTAGCCGTTGAGTGGATCGTGGGCGCTGGTCTGGTCGGTGACCATGTCCGGGCGCACGCCACGCTTGACCAGCTCCGGCAGGATTTCCGCCGCGTTACCCAGCAGGGCGATGGAGATGGCCTTGCCTTCCTTGGTGTATTTGGCGATGCGGGCCAGGGCGTCGTCGAGGTCGGTGGCTTGCTCGTCGACATAACGGCTGCTCAAGCGGAAGTCGATACTGACCTGCTGGCACTCGATGTTCAGCGAGCACGCCCCGGCCAGGGTTGCGGCCAGCGGCTGGGCGCCGCCCATGCCACCGAGGCCGGCGGTGAGGACCCAACGGCCGGTCAGGTCGCTGTTGTAATGCTGGCGACCGGCTTCGACGAAGGTTTCGTAGGTACCCTGGACGATGCCCTGGCTGCCGATGTAGATCCAGCTGCCGGCGGTCATCTGGCCGTACATGGCCAGGCCCTTGGCATCCAGCTCGTTAAAGTGTTCCCAACTGGCCCAGTGCGGTACCAGGTTGGAGTTGGCGATCAGTACGCGCGGGGCGTTGCTGTGGGTCTTGAACACGCCGACCGGCTTGCCGGATTGCACCAGCAGGGTCTCGTCGTCATTCAAATTGGTGAGGCTCTCGACGATCTGGTCGTAGCACTCCCAGTTACGCGCCGCACGGCCGATACCGCCGTACACCACCAGCTCTTTCGGGTTCTCGGCCACTTGCGGGTCGAGGTTGTTCATCAGCATGCGCAGCGGCGCTTCAGTCAGCCAGCTTTTGGCGGTGAGCTTGTTACCGCGGGCGGCGCGGATTTCGACGTCACGGTATTTTGTAGGCTTGGTCACTGCTAAGACTCCTCGGCGATCGATGCGCGAACATTGATGGTGCGAAGGAGAGTCTTACGCACACATCTTTACTTGTACATACAAGCATATGCAATCAAGCGGCCAACTTTCTTAGCGAGGGCGTGAGATTTTTTGGGAAGGTGTGTGAAAGCCTTGGAAATTAAGGCCTGGAGGCTTGGTGAAATTTCTTGCGGAGGAGTTTTGCAGCGAGGGAGATTGTTCATAAAAGCGTGGCTTTGCGCCACGCTGGGGCATTCGGTAACAAATTGGTGCGCTGGCCGGAAACAGATCCCTTGAACAACACAGAAACAAATGTGGGAGCGGGCTTGTCTGCGAGGACGGTGTGTCAGCCAGCGCATCCAGTACTGATACACCGCCATCGCAGGCAAGCCAGCTCCCACAGTTTTTAACCGAGTGCGGTCAGTTCGATAATGCAGCAGCGGCCGGTAACCGAGAGGTCCAGCAGGTCGGTGTTACCGTCGATTTGCAGGCAGTCGTGATGACCCAGCTTTTGGTCCAGCACCTTCACTTCATCCGCAACGCTGAACACCAGCACGGTCTGCGCCGTACTGAAAAAACGCTGCACACCATCCATCCACTGCAAGCGTGCGTGGTAACGCTGCGGCGAATAAATCAGGTTGAAATCGCGGATCGGCCCGGTGATCAAACGGCATGACACCGTGCTTTCACCCTTGAACGCAAAGGGCTGTAGCGGTAACAGGCCGCGCTGTTCCTCGCCATCCACGGTCAGCACCATGCCCGCACCTTTGATCACGGTGATGATGCGCTGGTAGCCGGCGAAGGTGGAAAACCCACCCGACTCACCGATATCGGCAATCGACAGGCGCCAGCCAAAGCCATCCAGGCCTGTGCCTGCGTCACGGGTAATTTCTTCGGTGCTGCCGCCGCCGTTTTTCCAGGGCATGCGGATGTAATCGGTGGCGCGCCAGACTTTCACTGCACTCATTTACTGAAACGTCCTTCCAGGCTATGACGGGAACCGGGGTGGATCAAACGCGCGGCGGTCACCGGCTGGCGACCGGACCAGGTGCGACGGCGGATCAACAGGCACGGCTCGCTGGGCTCGATCTGCAGCAACTTGCACTCTTCGGCATCGGCAAGGATCGCTTCGACCACGTGCTCGCCTTCGGTCAGCGGCGCAACCTGATTCAAATAGGCGTAAGGCGTTTGCTGGGTGAAATCCTGCTGCAAGTAATCCGGTGCCACCAGGGCGTTGACGAAACGGTCTTCGATTTGCACAGGAATGTCGTTCTCGAAGTGCACGATCAACGAGTGGAACACCCGCCCGCCTTCGCGCATTTCCAGGGCGACGGCGCGCTCGGAACCGGCAGCCTCTTCGCACAGGTGAATGACCTGGCAGGTATGCCGATGCCCACGAGAGGCGATCTCATCGGCAATGTTGTGCACTTCAAACAGCGCCGACTGGCTCTTGGGTTCGGCGACGAAGGTACCGACGCCTTGCATGCGCACCAGCAACCCTTCAGCGGTGAGTTCGCGCAGGGCGCGGTTGATGGTCATGCGGCTGAAGCCCAGTTGGCTGACCAGCTCGCTCTCCGACGGCACGCGGTAATGGGGCGGCCAGTTGCCGTTGAGGATTTGCTGGCTGATCATCTGTTTGACGCGGGCATACAAGGGCGCCGGACTTTCGTCCATGTGGGCAGCCAGCGAAGACTTGGCGGGCGGAGTCGGCACAGGGAATCCTTGCAGGGGGAAAAGATGCATAGATTGCCGGAGTTTACCGAGCAGGCAAACGTCTGTATATGTATATACAAATAAACACACGACCGGGGTGCCTTGATCATGTCCGCTTTCTTTGCCGAACGCGCGCTGCTGCCTAATGGATGGGCCAACGATGTACGCTTTGAAGTCAGTGCCGATGGCTTGCTGACCCACGTTGAGCCCAACGCCAGTGCAGACGGCGCCGAACGGCTTAGAGGTCCGGTGTTGGCGGGCATGCCAAACCTGCACTCCCACGCCTTCCAGCGCGCAATGGCAGGTTTGGCCGAAGTGGCCGGCAACCCGAATGACAGCTTCTGGACCTGGCGCGATTTGATGTACCGCATGGTCGGCAAGATCAGCCCGGAGCAACTGCAGGTCATCGCCCGCCAGTTGTATATCGAGATGCTCAAGGCCGGTTACACCTCAGTGGCGGAATTTCACTACGTGCATCACGACGTCAGCGGCCAGCCGTATGCCGACCGTGCGGAGCTGTCGCGGCAAATCAGCCAGGCGGCCGCCAGCAGTGGGATTGGCTTGACCTTGCTGCCCGTGCTCTACACCCACGCCGGGTTTGGCGGCCAGGCGCCGAACGAAGGCCAGCGACGCTTTATCAACAGCACCGAAAATTATCTGGACCTGCAAGCACGCCTCAAGCCGATGCTTGCCGCACAACCGGCGCAGCAGTTGGGCCTGTGCTTCCACTCCTTGCGCGCCGTCACGCCGCAGCAAATCAATGACGTGCTGGCCGCCAGTGACAAGGCTTGCCCGGTGCACATCCACATCGCCGAGCAACAAAAAGAAGTCGATGACTGCCTGGCCTGGAGTGGCAAACGCCCGCTGCAATGGCTGTATGACAACGTTGCAGTCGATGAGCGCTGGTGCCTGGTGCACGCCACACACGCTGATCCTGACGAAGTCACGCGCATGGCCAAGAGCCGCGCAATTGCTGGCCTGTGCCTGACCACCGAAGCCAACCTGGGCGACGGGATTTTCCCGGCGGTGGATTTCCTCGCCCAAGGCGGACGCATGGGCATTGGCTCCGACAGCCATGTGTCACTCAGCGTGGTGGAAGAATTGCGCTGGCTGGAATACGGCCAGCGCCTGCGCGACCAGCGGCGTAACCGCTTGTACCGCGGTGATCAACCAATGGTCGGCCGCACACTGTTTGATGCTGCATTGGACGGTGGCGCCCAGGCGCTGGGCCAGACGATTGGCCGCTTGGAAGTGGGCAAACGCGCGGACTGGCTGGTGTTGGATGGCAACGACCCGTACCTGGCAACGGCGACGGAGGACGGCATTCTCAATCGCTGGCTGTTCGCCGGTGGTGATCGGCAGGTGCGCGATGTGCTGGTCAACGGGAAGTGGGTAGTACGGGACGGGCATCATGCCGGTGAAGAGGAAAGCAGCCGCGCCTTCACGCAAGTGCTGAGGGATATGCTGGGCTAACAAGCACTGCAAAACAAATGTGGGAGCGGGCTTGCTCGCGAATGCGGTGTATCAGTCATTACATCTGTCGACTGACACTCCGTATTCGCGAGCAAGCCCGCTCCCACATTTTGATTGGCGATGGTCCAGGTTTACTGCGAAGTCTTCGCCATCTGCTTGTCCGACGTACGCCAGATCAACCGCGTGGTGTCATACCCTTGCTGCCGCGCCCTGCTCAGCAGGTCTTCGCGGGTGTCGGCGCTGACCGTCGGCGTGCGCGACAAGATCCACATGTAGCGCCGGCTAGGGCTGCCAACGAGAGCGGTCTTGTAGTCATCACTGACGTACAGCACCCAGTAATCGCCCTTGGCAACGCCCGGCAGCAGCGCCGTGAACCAGTTATTGAATTCCACCCAAAGCTTGTCGGTCTTGCCGGGCACTTGCGGCGTGGCCGTGCCCTTGGCTTCTTCCCACTTCCACTCAGGCGTCAGGCAGCGGTTGAACACCGACATGTCGCCATCCGGCAGCAGGCTGTAGCGGGCTTCGGACTGCGCACAGTTACGCTGGAAATACATCGGCAATCGGGCCAACTCGTACCAGGTCCCCTGGTAGCGCTTCAGGTTGACGTTGCTCGCTGTCTTGGGTTGCAGATCATCGCCAGAATGGCTGGCGCAGCCCGCCAAAAACAGGCTGGCGCAAAGGAACAAAACAAAACGGATCATTCTTCTTCTCCCGCAGGCTCGCGCCCCGGTTTACTTCAGGCCTTGCCCGGAAAACATCAGAACTTTGTCACCGGCGTACTGCACGCTGATAAAGCTGTTTTTATCGCCCCACGTGCAACTGGACATACCCAGTGCGCCGGAACAATCGGTCGGCTTGCCCAGCAACGACTCAACCTCGGCCTTGGCCATGCCAGCCGACAGCTTCGCGTAATTTTCTTGATTGACCTTGCTGCAAGCGGCTAACAGCACGCAAAAAGCCAGCAAGGCGAGACGGCGTAAAGACATGGAAAAGCTCCTGAAGAGACGAAGCAGCTGGGGTATCTGCCAGAAGCTTAGAAGGGAAAAGGGGTGTCTGGTTCCCGACGAGCGAAAACAAAAAAGCCCCGAAAACGCTGAAACGTTTCGGGGCTTTTTAATTACCGCAAGGTTTTACTTCTTGTGGTAACCGGTCACACGCTCAACCTCTTCCTTCGAACCCAGGAACACCGCCACACGCTGGTGCAGGCCTTCAGGCTGGATGTCGAGGATGCGCTGGTGGCCGTCGGTAGACGCGCCGCCCGCTTGCTCAACCAGGAACGACATAGGGTTGGCTTCGTACATCAAGCGCAGTTTGCCAGGCTTGGAGGGCTCGCGGCTGTCACGTGGGTACATGAACAGGCCACCACGAGTCAGGATACGGTGCACGTCGGCCACCATCGCGGCGACCCAGCGCATGTTGAAGTTCTTCTTCAACGGGCCTTCCTCACCTGCCATCAACTCGCCGACGTAGCGAGTCACCGGCTCTTCCCAGTGGCGCTGGTTGGACATGTTGATCGCAAATTCCTGGGTGGAGGCAGGAATAGTGATGTCTTCGTGGGTCAGCACGAAGCTGCCCATTTCACGGTCCAGGGTAAAGCCTTTGACGCCGTCGCCCAGGGTCAGCACCAGCATGGTCTGTGGGCCGTAGATCGCATAACCGGCAGCGACCTGCTCGGTGCCTGGCTGCAGGAAGGCCTTTTCGTTCAGGGCTTCGTTCTGGCTCAGGTATTCGTTCGGGCAACGCAGTACCGAGAAGATGGTGCCGACCGGCGCGTTGATGTCGATGTTGGACGAACCGTCCAGTGGGTCGAATACCAGCAGGTACGCGCCTTTCGGGTACTTGCCCGGGATCTGGTAGGCATTGTCCATTTCTTCGGACGCCATGCCGGCCAGGTGACCGCCCCATTCGTTGGCTTCGAGCAGGATCTCGTTGGAGATGACGTCGAGCTTCTTCTGCACTTCGCCTTGAACGTTTTCAGTGCCCATGCTGCCCAGGACACCACCCAGTGCGCCTTTGGACACGGCGTGGCTGATTTCCTTGCAAGCACGCGCCACCACTTCGATAAGGAAGCGCAGATCGGCAGGCGTGTTGTTGCTGCGGGTCTGCTCGATCAAATAGCGACTCAGGGTAACGCGGGACATGTAAGGCTCCGGAGAATGGGGGGCTTATAAACCCGCGCAGTTTAACGCGAGTCGAGGCGTATTTCCCCTAATCAGAGGATTTAACTCCAATAGAGTTCACGGTTTGCCCGCTGGCGTGCGCAACAAACTGTAGGCCATCGCCCCCAGTGCCGCCACACCCAGCAGGAGCACGGCCCACAGGCCAAGTTTCTTCCAGTCGGTGCCCATTTCGGGCAATGGGGCAACGGCGAGGGGTTTGACCACCACCTCTCCTGTGACCGTGGCCTGACCCAACGTCTTGAGCCGCTCGGCGCTGTAGTCGGGGATCAGGGTCGACAACGGCAGGTTCGCTGCCTTGACTGAGCCATTACCCAACGCCAGGGTGAACGGCGATTCACCCCGCGCCAGGAATACCAACTGGGTGGCGCGCACAGCAAAGCGCAAAGCCGGGGCTTCGATGCCCAAGCCGCCGCCGCGCTCATCCACCTGCAGTTTTAGCTCGGCCACGGCCTGGCCAGGCAGCTGCAATTCGTCCTGCACCACGTCCTGGCCGTTTTGGGTCAGGCGGTACAACAAACCGTTGCTCAGCGGCTGCCAGGCTTGATTGGCGTCACGGCGCCCCGCCAACGTTACCGGCGCCAGCGTATTGGGCTGCTTCAACTCAATGCGCAAGCGCTCGACATGCAGCCCCGTCGGCAGCTGCCAGCTGTATTCGCCCGCCTTGAGCCGCGTCCCCGACAAGGGCTGTGACCACACCAACGGCAGCGGCAAGCTGCTGCTTGTGGCGCTCACAAGCTTGGCCGAGGTCAGCGTCGGCGCGACCTGGCCCTGCCACACCAAACGCAGGTAACGCGCCGACTGCCCCGGCAGGCTGACGTCATGCTGTTCGACGCGCTCATCGGCAAACGACAGGCGTGCCACCTGCCCATCGCCCCACGACTGCCAGTGCTGCAAGTCATCACTGGCTTCAATGCTGAAACGCTGGAAGCCATCCTGCTCACGGCTCCAGTCCAGGCTCAGTTGCTGCAACGGCGCCTTGATCGCGCTGGCATCCAGCACCCAGCCACGCAGCACTTCTTTGCCCGCCTTGGCTGGGCGGACTTCCAACAACGTGCCTTCGGCGGTGGATTTCATCACCACGTCCGGCACGTTCTCACGGGTGTCGGCGGCGTACAGCGGGAACCACTTCACGTCAGCCACATCGCGGCTTTCAGTACGCTGCGCCGATTGACGCGAAAGCGCATAGGCTTGGGGCTCACCGGCGGCATTGAACACCCGCACATCACTGAGATCAGCCTGACGCGCACTCAATTGCACCGCCAATGGCAGCTCCAGGCGATACCAGGGGGCGTTGCCGCTCACAGCCAGCGGCACGTGCGTGGTGAAGTCGGCGGGCGTTTCCTGCGCCCACACCGACAACGTCGTACACACGCCCACCGCGATTACGCTCAACTTACCGATCAAGAGGATGCTCCTTCAGTTTCCAACACCGGTTCGGCACGCTTGGGCGGCAGCGGCGCAAAGTAGCCCACCACCAGCAACAACCCGCCCACGCCGATAAACGACACGATCCGCGCCAGCCCGCCACGGTTGCTCAGTTCGACGAAGAACAGCTTGGCGACCACCACCGCAATCAGCGCCGCGCCGATCAGCCACACTTCGCGACGATGGCGCAGATGGCCGCCGATCATCAGGCCGAGAGCGACCAAGGTCCAGACGATCGACAGACCAGCCTGGACCACCATCGATTCCAGCAATGCATCCAGCTGGAAGGGCACGCCAGCCCAATGGTGGGCAGTACGCATCACCAATGCCGTAAAGAAGGCAAACAGCGAAATACCCGCGACACCTTGGGCGATCAGCTCAGTACGCGGCCCGCGTTGCGGCGCCACGCTGCGCGACCATAAATACACACCCAGCAGTGCAAACAGCAGGCCCAGATCCAGCGGGTTGAGCAGCGGTACATACGGCAGCGGTCTGGCCGTACCGTCACTGAAGATATTTGCCAGCCAGAACCAGCCGAGCATCAATACCGCCAGCGGCAACGCGGCCAGCACGCGGTATTCACGCGGATACGCCGACACCGGCCACGGCCAGCTGCGCGGCGCAGCCGCCAGCACCAGGTACAGGCTCGGCAGAATCGCCCAACCCAACCAGCGCCAGGCGTTGTACTCGCTCGACAGCAACAGCAGGCCGTAACGCAGCTCCAGCGCCAACACGCCGATCAACATCCAGCAGCCGAGCACATGAGCGATGCTCAACACGTTGCCCGGCACCCGCGCAGCCAAACGGCGCAGCGCGATGAAATGCACAACGAACACCGCCAACCAAGCCAGCCAGCCGTACTGCGCCGCCGGGTGGTAGTAGTCATGGGCAGACACCAGCAACACCACGCCCGCCGCCGGCATCAGCAAGGCGCACAGCATGCCCAGCGACGCCCAGCGCAAACGTTCGGCCAGCACTGCCCAGATCGCCACGCTCACCGCCGCGATGCCGAGCAAAAATGGCCCCTGCAGCTCCTGCGGGATAAACCGCAACACTTCACCGATCAGCGCCAGCGTCCACCAGGCCGCGCCCCACACCAGCAGCAGGTCGGACAGGCGTTGCAGCTTCAACACAGCAAACACCGGCGCATGCGGTTCACGCTGCAAGCGCCAGGCGCCCACCATCGCGGCCAAGCCCAGCACCATCGGCGTCCAGAAACCGCTGTGCGCCAAGGGGCGCAAGCCTTCGCTGCTCAGCGGCCCGAGCAACTGCGGCGCCGCCAACAGGAACGAGCCGCCGCCGATCAATTGCAGCAGCAATCCAAACACGAAGCTGACACGCTGTTGCAGGTACAGGCTCAGCCAGATGATCAACAAGCCACTGGCCGCCCACACGCCGCTGGCACTTTCCCAAGGCAGTACAAACAGCACGGCGAGATTGATCAGCACCAAACCTGCGAGCAACACCACTGACAGGCCACGCAGCAGCCGCACATCGCTGCGCACCCTGTCGTCGCGCGCCGCCAGCAGCATGCCGCCGATCAAGGCGAGGCCGATCAGCGAGGCCGTCAACAAGCCGGACCAACCCGCACTGAAGACCGCCGCCCCGTCGCCGCCTTGCAAGCGCAGCAGGAACAACGCCCCGCCAAGCAATTGCACGGCGAAGGCGGTGAACAGGAAGGTACGCGAGCCGATGCGCAGGCCGATAAACAGAGTGACCAGACCGGCTATTGCCCAACTGATGGCGGTGCCTTGGGTCAGTAACAGCAACGGCGCGAGCAGGTACAAAAAGGTCAGGCCCAGGCTTGCCAGCACGGGCAGGCCTTTGCGCTCCCAATCCGCAGCCTGTTCAGTCGGCGCCTTGCGCAACTGAGCGAAGCTGAACAGCAATGCCCCGCCCAGCAGCAGCGCACCCAACGGCGCACCGTCGAGCAAGCTCTGTGCGCCCACGCGCAGCTCGCTGAGGAACGCCAGCGCCGACCCCAACTGCAACAACAGGCCAAAGGCCCGTGCCAACGGCCGCTGCTGACGCAAGCCAAGCCAGAAGATCCCGGCGCCCTCCACCGCCCACGCGGCAGCCGTCCAGCGTGCATCGAGGCCCAGGGGAATCGCCAGGCTGGCAAAGATCACACCCAGCGCCAGGCAGGTTTCCGCCAGCAACAAGGCGCGCCCACCCCTCAACAACCGGGCCAGGCCCATGTAGATAATTCCCAGGCCCAACGCACTGAACGCGGCGGCAAAGTCCAGGTGCTGCACCAGCGCGAACTGCAAGCCAAAGCCCACCAGCGGCGGGCCGAACAGCATGCTGCCGTCGACATAATCGCCCTTGGCCGCCGACCAGCGCAGCAGTGCGTCACGGCCTTCAGGGGCGTCGCCCATCGCCAGCAGTTTGCGCCGGGCGAACAGCAGCCCGATGGCCAGGTACATCAGGAAGAACAGGATCAGGAACGGCTCGGTGCTCCACAGCAGTTCCGGCGTGTAAGCGCGCATGCCCCAGGCGAAACCAATGCCGAAGGTACCCACAAACCCGATCAGGTTGAGCAAGCGCCAGGCCTTGAACCAGGCGATGGCGAGAATGCCGGCGTTGAGCAGTGCGAAGTAGCTGAACAGCGCCACATGGTTACCGGCGCCGGTAGAGGTCAGGATCGGCGCGGCAAAACCACCCAACGCTGCCGCGCAGGCCAGGCCCAGGGCGTCCTGGGTGATCGCCAGGATCGCCGAGAACACCGTGACCGCCACCAGCAGGCCGAGTGCCGCGCCTGGGTCGATCAACGGGTGCAGGCGCATCGCAGCGAACACGGTCAGGTACAACACGGCAATGCCGGTGCCTTGCAGCATCAAGCCGTAATTGCTGTTACGCAGCCGCAACCACCAGCCCAGGCCAAGCAGGCCGATGGCGGCGGCGGCAACGCCGGCGTAACGCAGCTCGATCGGCACCACCACGCCTTCGGTGGCGTAGCGCAGCAGAAAGGCCAGGCCGAGGAATAGAAGCACGACGCCGACGCGCAGCACGGTGTTACCGCCAAACAGCCAATTGCGCGCGCCACTGATGGCCCGTTCGATCAGGTTGGGGCCTCGGGGAATGGCAGGTGCTTCAGGTGGCGGCGTTGGAGCTGCGGCCCAGACGTCATCCGGCAGTGGCTGGCTGGCCTCGGCCACCACGGCGACAGGCGCCAGCTCGGCAGGCAACTCCCAGACGAGATCGGGCGCCTTGGCCGCGACCTTCGGCTCAGGGATAGGCGATTCGGGAATGGGGGGTTCGACAAACACACTGCGCGCCAGTGGCGCAGGGTTGGGCGTTTCCAGCTGCGCCAGGCGCTGCTCCAGCGAGTTCAACGCCTTCGACGTGGTCTCTAACTGACGAGCTTGCTGGTCTGCTTGGGCGGACAGCCTCGACAGACGAATCGCCTGGCCAATGCCCAACCCCAACAGCGCACCGAAGCCGGCATCGGTGAACGACTCATCGAGTGTCCAACCGAGCACCAGGCCAATCAGCATGAAAATCCATTGCATGGTCGATATCCCTAAGCAGCCCGAGGCGGGCAAACCGGGGCCTAGTATATCGACGCGGGGCTAATGTGGGAGCGGGCTTGCTCGCGAAAGCGGGGTGCCAGTCGACATATTTGTTAACTGACCCTCCGCATTCGCGAGCAAGCCCGCTCCCACACTTTTTACTGCGGTGCTTAGTCGAGCGCTTTCCAGATCTCGGTGGCGTATTCGCGGATCGTCCGGTCCGACGAGAACCAGCCCATGCGCGCCGTATTGAGCACCGCCGAACGCCACCACGCCTTCGAGTCGTGCCAATGCGCCTCGACACGCGCCTGGGCGTCCCAGTAGGAGTCGAAGTCGGCACACACCAGGAAGCGGTCGTAGTCGATCAGGCCGTCGATCAAGCCCACATAACGGCCCGGATCATCCGGCGAGAACACCCCGCCGCGGATCGCTTGCAACACATCGTTGAGACGATGGGAGGCTGCCACTTCCGGCCCGGCGTGAAATTCACCGGCGTGCTTGCGGGCTTCCACTTGTTCGGCGCTGAGGCCGAAGATAAACATATGCTCGGCGCCCACGCGCTCGTGCATCTCCACGTTAGCGCCGTCCATGGTGCCGATGGTCAGCGCGCCATTGAGGCCGAACTTCATGTTACTGGTGCCCGAGGCCTCAAAACCGGCAGTGGAAATCTGCTCCGACAAGTCCGCCGCCGGAATGATGCTTTCCGCCAGGCTGACGTTGTAGTTGGGCAAGAACACTACCTTGAGCAAACCGCGCACGGTGGGGTCGTTGTTCACGGTGCGGGCGATGTCATTGGTCAGCTTGATGATCAACTTGGCCTGGTGATAACTCGCGGCCGCCTTGCCCGCGAAGATTTTCACGCGGGGCACCCAATCGGTGCCCGGCTCGGCGCGGATTGCCTGGTACAAGGCCACGGTGTGCAGCAGGTTCAGCAGCTGGCGTTTGTACTCGTGGATCCGCTTGACCTGCACATCGAACATCGCCGCCGGGTTCACAGAAATGCCCAGGCGCTCGTGAATGATCTCGGCCAGTGCGCGCTTGCTGTGCAGGCGCTGTTCGGCGAAGGCTTTGCGGAAAACCTGCTTCTCGGCGAAGGTTTCCAGCTCCGTCAGGCGGGTTTCCATGGTGTCGAGAATGTCCGGGCCCAAGGCTTCCACCAGCATCTCGGTAAGCTTGGGGTTGGCCTGGTACAGCCAGCGGCGGAAGGTGATGCCGTTGGTTTTGTTGTTGATGCGCTCCGGGTACAGCTTGTGCAGTTCGGAGAACACCGTGCTGCGCATCAGTTGGGTATGCAAACCGGACACGCCGTTGACGCTATGGGAGCCGAGGAACGCCAGGTTACCCATGCGCACGCGGCGGCCGTTGTCTTCTTCGATCAGCGACACCGCGCGCAGCACGTCGAAATCGTGGATGCCCTTGGCCCGCAGCGAGTCAATGTGCTGGGCGTTGATCAGGTAGATGATTTGCATGTGCCGCGGCAGCATGCGTTCCATCAGGCCGACAGGCCAGGTTTCCAACGCCTCCGGCAATAAGGTGTGGTTGGTGTAGGAAAGCGTTTCAACCGTCACGTCCCACGCGGCTTCCCACGGGATGTCGTGCAGGTCCACCAGTTGGCGCATCAGCTCGGCCACGGCGATGGATGGGTGAGTGTCATTGAGCTGGATGGCAGCGTGCTCGCCCAGGCTGAGCACCGAGCCGTGCATGTTTTTGTGGCGGCGCAACAAGTCTTGCAGCGATGCGGAAACGAAGAAGTATTCCTGGCGCAGGCGCAGTTCCTGCCCTGCTTCGGTGCTGTCGGCCGGGTAAAGCACACGCGAGATGCTTTCGGCGCGGGCCACTTCGGCGACGGCGCCCAAGTGGTCACCGGCGTTGAAACGCTCCAGGTGCAGGTCCTCCACGGCCCGTGCACGCCACAGACGCAGGGTGTTCACGCTGGCGCCGCGCCAGCCGACCACCGGGGTGTCATAAGCAACGGCGCGCACGGTTTCGTTGGGCGTCCACACCTGGATGAGCTTGCCGGAGGCGTCCGGCAGGGTTTCGACGCTGCCGCCAAAACCGATCGGGTAAATCACTTCGGCCCGCTCAAACTCCCACGGGTTGCCGAAGTCCAGCCAGCGCTCGGTCTGCTCCTGTTGCCAGCCATCCACAATCGCCTGGCGGAACAATCCGTGCTCATAGCGAATGCCGTAACCGTGGCCGGCAATGCCCAAGGTGGACATGCTTTCCATAAAGCAGGCCGCCAAGCGGCCAAGGCCGCCGTTGCCGAGCGCCGCATCGGGCTCCAGCAGGCGGATGCGTTCCAGGTCGACGCCCAGTTCGGACAGGGCTTCGCGCGCAATCTCCAACACGCCGAGGTTGCTCAGGCTGTCATAGAGCAAGCGGCCGATGAGGAATTCCAGGGAGAGGTAATAAACCCGCTTCTGGCCTTTGCGGTAAATACGTCGCGTATGGTCCATCCAGTGGTCGACCATCTGGTCGCGGGCGGCCAGGGCAATGGCTTCAAACCAGTCGTGGTCGAAGGCGTGGTCGGGGTCTTTACCCACCGCGTAAGTGAGTTTGGTCAAGACAGCATCGCGGAATGCGGCTACCTCTGCTTCTCGTGCAAGCGGTTCCTGAGACATCGGTGCGACCTCGGGCGAGATTGAAGGAGTTGCTAGAGCCTAGTCGGTCTGACAGACGGTGAACGTGCTCGTTCGGCAGTTTTTTAACTCATTCACCTTTGCGGGAAATTGATGCAGGGGTCGTGCCCGATCGGTGGTTGAGCAGCCTTCGGGCTGAAAACCGCAAAATACTGTTCAAAAAATCATCAATCCCGGTATTATCGCGCGCCCAGATAGCGCCCCACCTTGGAACCCTGATGAAGCCTCAACTGATCGCCGCCGCGGAACTCGACCGTCTCGAGACTTGGCAGAAATATTCCGCCCACATGTGCGGTGGCTGCGTGTCCAGCTGTTGCACGCTGCCGGTTGAGGTGAAGATCAAGGACCTGATCCGCATTGGCATCGTCGATGAGTTCGAACGCGGCGACCCGCCGAAGAACATCGCCAAGCGTTTGCAGAAAGAAGGCATCGTCGAGCGCTACAACTCCAAATCCGAGATTTTTACCCTGCAGCGCATGAGCAACAACGATTGCCTGTACCTGGATCGTAAGACGCGCTTCTGCACTATTTATGACAAGCGCCCGGATACCTGCCGCAACCACCCGAAAATCGGCCCGCGCCCGGGGTATTGTGCGTACAAGCCGAAGGAAGTGGTGCGCGAAACCACGTTCAAGACGCTCGACAAGTTCTGATCCGGATTTTGTAGTGCCCTCAAGGGCCTCATCGCAGGCAAGCCAGCTCCCACATTTGAATGTATTCACAGATCCAAAATGTGGGAGCCGGGCTTGCCCGCGATGAGGCCGGCACAGTCACCACAAAAACTACAGGCATAAAAAAACGCCCCCGGCCTTTCGACCGGGGGCGTTTTTCATTCAGCCTGAGTTAACTCAGTTCTTGGCTTTCTCCCACATTTGAATGCATTCACAAATCCAAAATGTGGGAGCCGGGCTTGCCCGCGATGAGGCCGGCACAGTCACCACAAAAACTACAGGCATAAAAAACGCCCCCGGCCTTTCGACCGGGGGCGTTTTTCATTCAGCCTGAGTTAACTCAGTTCTTGGCTTTCTTGGCAGCGCGGGTACGCTCGCCTTCGTCCAGGATCTTCTTACGCAGGCGGATCGACTTAGGCGTAACTTCGCACAGCTCGTCGTCCTGGATGAATTCCAGGGCTTGTTCCAGAGTGAACTTCACTGGTGGAACCAGAGCGATGGTTTCGTCTTTACCCGAAGCACGCATGTTGTCGAGCTTCTTGCCTTTGGTTGGGTTGACGCCCATGTCGTTGTCACGGCTGTTCAGACCAACGATCTGACCGTTGTAGATCTCTTGACCGTGTTCAACGAACAGCTTGCCACGCGCCTGCAGAGTTTCCAGGGAGTAGGTCAGTGCCTTACCGGTTTCTACCGATACCAGAACACCGTTCTGACGGCCGGACATGTCGCCGGACTTCATGGTGTCGTAGCGATCGAAGATCGAGGTCAGGATGCCAGCACCGTTGGTCAGGGTCAGGAACTGGTTACGGAAACCGATCAGACCACGAGCAGGGATGTTGTATTCCAGACGCACACGGCCTTTGCCATCCGGCACCATGTTGGTCAGGTCGCCGCGACGCAGGCCCATCTCTTCCATGACCTTGCCCTGGGATTCTTCCGGGGTGTCGATGGTCACGTCTTCAAACGGTTCCTGCTTCACGCCGTCAACCTGGCGGATGATCACTTCTGGACGACCAACGCCCATTTCGAAGCCTTCGCGACGCATGGTTTCGATCAGTACCGAGAGGTGCAGCTCACCACGGCCGGAAACCTTGAACTTGTCAGCCGAGTCGCCTTCTTCAACGCGCAGAGCAACGTTGTACAGCAGCTCTTTGTCCAGACGTTCCTTGATGTTACGGGAAGTCACGAACTTGCCTTCTTTACCGCAGAAAGGCGAGTCGTTTACCTGGAAGGTCATGGAAACGGTTGGCTCGTCAACGGTCAGAGGCTTCATCGCCTCGACAGTGTCCGGCTGGCACAGGGTGTCGGAGATGAACAGCGAGTCCATACCGCTTACGCACACGATGTCGCCTGCGAAAGCTTCTTCAACGTCAATACGGTGCAGACCGTGGTGACCCATCAGCTTCAGGATACGACCGTTACGCTTCTTGCCGTCAGCACCGATAGCCACAACCGGGGTGTTCGGCTTGACGCTACCACGAGCGATACGGCCAACGCCGATAACACCCAGGAAGCTGTTGTAGTCCAGTGCCGAGATTTGCATCTGGAACGGGCCTTCACGGTCAACCTTCGGCGGTGGAACGTGGTCAACGATCGCTTGGTACAGCGGGGTCATGTCTTCCGCCATGGCGGTGTGTTCCAGACCGGCAATACCGTTCAGGGCAGAGGCGTAGATCACTTGGAAATCAAGCTGCTCTTCGGTTGCACCCAGGTTGTCGAACAGGTCGAAAATCTGGTCCAGAACCCAGTCCGGACGTGCGCCTGGACGGTCAACCTTGTTGATGCACACGATCGGACGCAGGCCGGCTTCGAAAGCCTTCTTGGTCACGAAACGGGTTTGCGGCATAGGGCCGTCTTGAGCGTCAACCAGCAGCAGAACGGAGTCAACCATCGACATTACGCGTTCAACTTCGCCGCCGAAGTCGGCGTGGCCCGGGGTGTCCACGATGTTGATGTGGTAGCCGTTCCAGTTGATGGCGGTGTTTTTCGCCAGGATGGTAATACCGCGCTCTTTCTCCTGGTCGTTGGAGTCCATCACGCGCTCGTCGTTGAGCTCGTTGCGCTCCAGGGTGCCGGATTGACGCAAGAGTTTGTCTACCAGGGTGGTTTTACCATGGTCAACGTGAGCAATGATGGCGATGTTACGTAGATTTTCGATCACTTGTGTATCTCGATCAGAGGATTCGGTGTGCTGACAGGTCGTGGCAGCGATTAACAGTAGAGTCAGGCCTTGCCGTTACAGCTTGACGGCAGAGTCGGGGGGCCGGTGACGCAGGCCACAGGCAAACAGCCCCGGGCTCTTAGCTCGGTCGATAAACGCGCACATTGGCATGCCCCTCACTGAGCAAATGGTGGGCATGCAGGCGACTCATCACGCCTTTGTCGCAATACAGCAGGTACTGACGGCTGTTATCCAGTTCCTTGAAACGCGCGTTCAATGCGTAGAACGGCAGCGCTTGCACGTCGATGCCAGCGATTTCCAGCGGCTCATCTTCGGCGGCATCCGGGTGACGGATGTCGACGATAATCTGGCCGGCCAGGGCTTCGCTGACTTCTTCGATTTGCACGTCTTGGCCCAATTCTTCGATTACGCGATCGATCGGGACCATTTTAGCGTTCTCGAGCGCACGCTCCAGAATCGCCATGTCGAACTGTTGTTCTTCGTACTCCACGCGGTTGCGCTTGGCGTGGGTCTTGGGGTTCACCGAGATGACCCCGCAATATTCAGGCATGTGCTTGGCGAAATCCGCCGTGCCGATTTCTTCGGCCAGGTCGATGATGTCCTGCTTGTGACTGGCAATCAGCGGGCGCAGCACCAGCTTCTCGGTCACGCAGTCGATCAGCGACAGGTTCGGCAGCGTCTGGCTGGAGACCTGGGAGATCGCTTCACCGGTCACCAACGCGTCGATCTGCAACTGATCGGCGATTCGGGACGCAGCGCGCAACATCATACGCTTCAATACTACGCCCATATGACTGTTATCGACTTTGCCGAGAATTTCGCCCAGCACTTCCTCGAACGGCACGCTTACAAATAGCACGCGTTGGGAGCTGCCGTACTTCTTCCAGATAAAGTGCGCGACTTCCATCACGCCCAATTCATGTGCACGCCCGCCCAGATTAAAGAAGCAGAAGTGGCTCATCAGGCCGCGGCGCATGATCTGGTAGGCCGCTACCGTGGAATCGAAACCGCCGGACATGAGCACCAGGGTCTGTTCCAGGGCACCCAGCGGGTAGCCGCCGATGCTGTTGTGCTGGCTGTGAATCACAAACAACCGTTGGTCGCGAATTTCCATGCGCACTTCAATTTGCGGCGCTTTCAGGGAAATTCCGGCGGCGCCGCACTCGCGACGCAGCTTGCTGCCAACGTATTTCTCGACGTCCATGGAGCTGAAGGTGTGCTTGCCGGCGCGCTTGCAGCGCACCGAAAAAATCTTGCCTTCAAGCTCATTGCCAAAGTGCTGTTTGCACTTCTCGGTGATGTCGTCGAAGTCGCCCAGCGGGTACTCATCCACCTGCAGGAAATGCGCGATGCCCGGCATGCAGCTCAGGCGCTCGGTCATGTCCTTCAAGGCTTTGGCATCGGTGATACGGGTTTCCAGCTCGAGGTTGTCCCACACGCCATTCACCACCACAGCCGGGTCCAGGTCACGGAGCACGGCACGGATGTTCTTGGCCAACTGACGGATGAAACGCATCCGTACCGGTCGGCTTTTGATGGTGATTTCGGGGAACACTTTAACGATTAATTTCATGGAAACAGCGCGCGCCGGGCCTGCTGAAAAAGGGGGGCGCGGATTATAGCGGAAATCGCTCAAGGTTTAACCAGTTAATATGCATCACACGCAGCACGCACCAAAACGGGTCATTTATGTGAATTAGCGCTACATTGCAGTGCGTGATTTATTCCGTTTCAGCGGATTGCACCGTTATAGGGGCGATTTTGAGGCAAAAAGGCCATGTTGGCGCACTGGCATGCAATTTGCTCTCTTGTGAGGCAGGTTGCCTTGGTCGAGTATTCGCGCCGGCATCACCCACATTCTAAGGGCTAACTCCACTATCCAGCCCGAAGCCACCCGGAGGACACCATGTCGAAGTCGGTTCAACTCATCAAAGATCATGACGTTAAATGGATTGATCTGCGCTTCACGGACACTAAAGGTACTCAGCACCACGTGACCATGCCGGCTCGCGACGCGCTGGATGATGCTTTCTTCGAAGAAGGCAAAATGTTCGACGGTTCCTCCATTGCCGGTTGGAAAGGCATCGAAGCTTCCGACATGATCCTGATGCCGGACGACAGCACTGCCGTTCTCGACCCGTTCACCGAAGACCCAACCCTGATCATCGTCTGCGACGTGATCGAGCCTTCGACCATGCAAGGCTACGACCGCGACCCACGTGCGATCGCCAAGCGCGCCGAGGAATACCTGAAGTCGACCGGTATCGGCGACACCGTATTCGTAGGTCCGGAGCCAGAATTCTTCATCTTTGATTCGGTCAAGTTCAAGTCCGACATCTCCGGCTCCATGTTCAAAATCTTCTCCGAACAGGGTTCGTGGATGTCCGACCAGGACATCGAAGGCGGCAACAAAGGCCACCGTCCAGGCATCAAAGGTGGCTACTTCCCGGTTCCGCCGTTCGACCACGACCACGAAATCCGTACCTCCATGTGCAACGCCATGGAAGAAATGGGCCTGGTCATCGAAGTTCACCACCACGAAGTGGCGACTGCAGGCCAGAACGAAATCGGCGTGAAGTTCAACACCCTGGTTGCCAAGGCTGACGAAGTTCAGACCCTGAAGTACTGCGTACACAACGTGGCTGATGCCTACGGCCGTACCGCTACTTTCATGCCTAAGCCGCTGTATGGCGATAACGGTTCGGGTATGCACGTTCACCTGTCCATCGCTAAAGATGGCAAGAACACCTTCGCTGGCGAAGGTTATGCCGGCCTGTCCGACACTGCCCTGTACTTCATCGGCGGTATCATCAAGCACGGTAAGGCCCTGAACGGCTTCACCAACCCGTCGACCAACTCCTACAAGCGTCTGGTCCCAGGTTTCGAAGCACCGGTAATGCTGGCCTACTCGGCGCGCAACCGCTCCGCCTCGATCCGTATTCCTTACGTGTCCAGCCCGCGCGCTCGCCGTATCGAAGCTCGCTTCCCGGACCCGGCAGCCAACCCGTACCTGGCCTTCGCGGCCCTGGTCATGGCTGGCCTGGACGGTATCCAGAACAAGATCCACCCTGGCGACGCTGCCGACAAAAACTTGTACGACCTGCCGCCTGAAGAGGCCAAAGAGATCCCACAAGTGTGCGGCAGCCTGAAAGAAGCCCTGGAAGAGCTGGACAAGGGCCGCGCGTTCCTGACCAAAGGCGGCGTATTCAGCGACGACTTCATCGATGCCTACATCGAGCTGAAAAGCGAAGAAGAAATCAAAGTACGCACCTTCGTACACCCACTGGAATACGAGCTGTACTACAGCTGCTGATCCGGTAGCGCCGCTTAACGTGGCGTGACGAAAAGACCTCCTTCGGGAGGTCTTTTTTTGCCTTGCGTTTAGCGAGCCGGGGCGTGGCGGTCGAGCATTTTTCCAACCATCAAGGTGCCGAGAGCACTGAGCTGATGAATCGCCAGTACGGTATCGCGGTGTTTGCCTTCCAGCGCCTCGGACAAATCAAGCAACAAGGTGCTGACTGAGGAGAAGGCTTCGAAGCTGTTGACCAGCAGGGACTCGTCATCGCTGCCGGGATCGACGGTGAAGACGGATGGAGGTGGATTTGGGTTTGCTTTGAACATGTCTTAACTTCCTCGAATGAGGCCGCCATCGACTCGCTACTAAACGATAGGGTGGCAGCTATGCGCAGGTTAGTAGACCGGGGAAGTTAAGCAAAAGCCGGCGCACCCGAAGGTGCCCTACGCACAGCCGCCATGAAGGTCGGAGTGGTACGACTTAACTTAACCCTCAGGCTACTAAACCTGATCGCTGATGAGCAGCGACCGAGCAACCTTAGAGACGACAAGCTAGCCGTACAAGCCGGCGGATTCTGGCTCACCTGTAGGCAAGCACGCAAGCTAAGGTAGCCTCTGGCTGACACTGCCAGAAATCTGCAAACCCAATCAAAATGTGGGAGCGGGCTTGCTCGCGAAGGCGGTATATCAGTTAATGCATCGGGTGACTGACACACCGCCTTCGCGAGCAAGCCCGCTCCCACAAGGAGATCTACGTTGAAACATAAACTTGCATTCGCCCTGTTGTTCGCCTGCGCCACAGCCAGCGCCGCGCCGCCCACGCTGGAGCCTCTGCTCAACAGCATCGCCGAACGCCTGGAGATCGCCGACCAGGTGGCCCTGAGCAAATGGGACAGCCACAAGCCCGTAGAGGACAAGAAGCGCGAACAGGAAGTGATCGCCAGCGTCGTCGCCCAGGCGCCTACTTACAAACTGGACCCCGCCGCCGCCGAGCAATTTTTCTCGGCGCAGATCGAAGCCAATAAGTTGGTGCAATACACCCATCTATCCGACTGGCAGTTCCAAGGCAAAGCGCCCGACGACCCGCGCCCAGACCTGGTAAAACAAATTCGCCCGCAACTGGACCAACTGCAAAAACGCCTGCTCCAGCAACTGGCTGACTTTACCCCCCAGCGCACCGATCCACAGTGCCCCCAATGGCTGGCCACCGCCGTGCATGAGCCGCAGAATGATCCGCTGCGCCAACTGGCAATGATCCGCGCCACCGCCGAGCTGTGCATCTACAAAGGTTAAAGCCTGCAAACCCAATCAAAACTGTGGGAGCGGGCTTGCTCGCGAAGGCGGCGAATCAGTCGATACATGTGTTGACTGACACACCGCCTTCGCGAGCAAGCCCGCTCCCACATTTGGACTCGGTGCATTCAGTTGCGCCTTCCAAGCCTTCCTGAACAACTTTCACAAAACCGCACTATATTGGTGCGATAGCCTGCACGCTTCACACCTGGCCAGCCCATTTTGGTTCGATTCTTCCCGAACAAGCTGGCAGAACGCCACAGTTTCGCGCCTTAAACCCCTATTTCAGGGCTTTAACGCTTCTTTTCGGAGCCTTGGTTTGGTTTTTGCATTTTCCTTGTATCAGCGTGTGCCTCAAGCCCGCGCCTTGCTCCAAAAGAGGTCCTGATGACCATTAGCGATGCACTGCACCGTTTGTTACTCGACAACCTGACCACCGCGACCATTCTGCTCAATGACGACCTGCGTCTTGAGTACATGAACCCGGCGGCGGAGATGCTCCTGGCCATCAGCGGCCAGCGCAGCCATGGGCAGTTCATCAGCGAATTGTTCACCGAGTCGGCCGAAGCCTTGAGCTCGTTGCGCCAGGCGGTGGAACAGGCACACCCGTTCACCAAGCGTGAAGCGATGCTCACCGCCCTTACCGGCCAGACGCTGACCGTCGACTACGCCGTGACCCCGATCCTGAGCAACGGCGCGACATTGCTGTTGCTCGAAGTGCACCCCCGCGACCGCTTGCTGCGCATCACCAAAGAAGAAGCGCAGCTGTCCAAGCAGGAAACCAGCAAGATGCTGGTGCGCGGCCTGGCCCATGAAATCAAGAACCCGCTGGGCGGGATTCGCGGCGCGGCGCAACTGCTCGCGCGCGAACTGCCGGAGGAGCACCTCAAGGACTACACCAACGTCATCATCGAGGAAGCCGACCGCCTGCGTAACCTGGTGGACCGCATGCTCGGCTCCAACAAGTTGCCATCGTTGGCCATGACCAACGTGCACGAGGTGCTGGAGCGCGTTTGCCAGTTGGTGGAAGCCGAAAGCCAGGGCTGCATCACCCTCGTACGCGACTACGACCCGAGCATTCCCGATGTATTGATCGACCGCGAGCAGATGATCCAGGCGGTGCTCAATATCGTGCGCAACGCCATGCAGGCCATCAGCAGCCAGAACGAGCTGCGCCTGGGCCGCATCAGCCTGCGCACCCGCGCCCTGCGCCAGTTCACGATCGGCCATGTGCGCCATCGCCTGGTGACCAAAGTCGAGATCATCGACAACGGCCCGGGCATACCTGCGGAATTGCAGGAAACCATCTTCTTTCCCATGGTCAGCGGCCGCCCGGACGGTACCGGGCTGGGCCTGGCCATTACCCAGAACATCATCAGCCAGCACCAGGGTTTGATCGAATGTGAAAGCCATCCTGGCCACACCACGTTCTCGATCTTTCTGCCTCTGGAACAAGGAGCCCCATCGACATGAGCCGTAGTGAAACCGTCTGGATCGTCGATGACGACCGTTCTATCCGCTGGGTCCTCGAGAAAGCCTTGCAACAGGAAGGCATGACCACCCAAAGCTTCGACAGCGCCGACGGGGTGATGAGCCGCCTGGCGCGTCAACAGCCGGACGTGATCATCTCCGACATCCGCATGCCCGGCGCCAGTGGCCTGGACTTGCTGGCGCGCATCCGCGAGCAGCACCCGCGCCTGCCGGTGATCATCATGACCGCCCACTCGGACCTGGACAGCGCTGTCGCGTCCTATCAGGGCGGCGCCTTTGAGTACCTGCCCAAGCCATTCGACGTGGACGAGGCGGTGGCGCTGGTCAAGCGCGCCAACCAGCACGCCCAGGAACAGCAGAACCAGGAAGCCCCTCCCGCCCTGACCCGCACCCCGGAAATCATCGGCGAAGCGCCGGCGATGCAGGAAGTGTTTCGCGCTATCGGGCGCTTGAGCCACTCCAACATCACCGTGTTGATCAACGGCGAGTCGGGTACCGGTAAAGAGCTTGTGGCTCATGCACTGCACCGTCACAGCCCACGGGCGGCCTCGCCGTTTATCGCGCTGAACATGGCGGCGATTCCCAAGGACTTGATGGAGTCCGAGCTGTTCGGCCATGAGAAAGGCGCGTTCACCGGCGCCGCCAACCTGCGCCGTGGCCGCTTTGAACAGGCGGACGGCGGCACGCTGTTCCTCGATGAAATCGGTGATATGCCGGCCGACACCCAAACCCGCTTGCTGCGCGTATTGGCCGACGGCGAGTTCTACCGCGTTGGCGGGCACACGCCGGTCAAGGTCGACGTGCGCATCATCGCGGCGACGCACCAGAACCTCGAAACCCTGGTGCACGCGGGCAAATTCCGTGAGGACTTGTTCCACCGTCTGAACGTGATCCGTATTCATATCCCACGCATGTCGGACCGCCGCGAAGACATCCCGACCCTCGCCCGCCACTTCCTCAGCCGCGCCGCCCAAGAGTTGGCCGTCGAGCCGAAGCTGCTCAAAAGCGAGACCGAGGAATACCTGAAGAACCTGCCATGGCCGGGCAACGTGCGCCAGCTGGAGAACACCTGCCGCTGGATCACGGTAATGGCATCCGGGCGTGAGGTGCATATCAGCGACCTGCCGCCGGAGCTGTTGAGCTTGCCGCAGGACTCGGCACCGGTAACCAACTGGGAGCAGGCGCTGCGCCAATGGGCCGACCAGGCCCTGGCACGCGGCCAGTCGAACCTGCTGGACAGCGCCGTACCGGCCTTCGAGCGAATCATGATCGAAACCGCCTTGAAGCACACCGCCGGCCGCCGCCGCGACGCCGCTGTGCTGCTCGGCTGGGGCCGCAATACCCTGACGCGCAAGATCAAGGAGCTGGGGATGAAGGTGGATGGCGGGGATGATGATGAGGGTGATGAGGCTTAACACCTCTTCCTGATCCACTGAAGATCCCCTGTGGGAGCGGGCTTGCTCGCGAAGGCGGTGTGTCAGTCAGCAGATGTATTGACTGACACACCGCCTTCGCGAGCAAGCCCGCTCCCACATTTGGATCTCCACAAAGTTCCAGGACTGTGCACCGCTTCAATGCACCATGAACTAGCATCGCGCACATCCAGCCAGCCTGAAACACCCGCCGAATCAAGAAAAAATCAAATCGCAAAAACACCAAAGCCCCGTATTCCGGGGCTTTGCGCATTCTGGAAATTTTTTTTGGCACACATTGCAAACTCTGGCACGCGCCCTGCAATAACCCTTGTACTACCCAGTTTCGGGGACCTTGGTACAGGCAGGCCGAGAATCCCCTCTTTACACCCGGGGTGCTTGATGCGAACTGCGTCGTGCCCCACACCCGTTTCGGGAACCTCGGTACAGGCAGGCCGGGGATTCCCTCTTTAATACCGAAGCCTTGTAAGGCTTCACCCCGTTTTGGGAGCCCTGGTACAGGCAGGCCGGGAACTCCCTTCTTTACACCCGGGGCTTATGCGGCGCAGCGCCCATAGCCCCAGCCCGTTTTGGGAACCTTGGTACAGGCAGGCCGGGAATTCCCTCTTTTATTGCTCTCGGAGAAGGATCTCCAACCGCCAGCGGCCCTCGGCCTTCTCGCCTTTCCACTCCCCGCGCAACGGCCGAGCCGCCACCAGGTTCAGCAGCAAGCCGCCATCGGTCTTGCGGATGCGCCAATTCACATCGTTGTCATTGACCTTGAGTTGCCCGCTGGCGGCGTTGCCTTGCGCGTCGAACAGCAGCGCCACGGTGCCGTCGATATGTTCGCCGTGCAGCTTGGGCTCGCTGTTGAACCACACCACCACGCTGTCCGCAGCTGTCTCTACCTGCTGCAACTCAACCGGGTCGGGGGTGGTCAGGCGGCCGATCATCAGGCCGATCATCAAACCGACAATCACCAATGAGCCCATGACCTTCGGCAATAGCTTCGGTCTTGGGTCATCTTCGGGGGTAGAATGCAGCGCATCTTTGCCTTCGGAGCCGTGCATGTTTCACGTCATCCTTTTTCAACCAGAAATTCCGCCGAATACCGGCAACGTTATCAGGCTGTGCGCCAACAGTGGCTGCCACCTGCATTTGATCGAGCCCCTGGGCTTCGACATGGACGACAAGCGCCTGCGCCGCGCCGGGCTGGACTACCACGAGTACGCCACTCTCAAGCGCCACGCCGACCTCGCAAGCTGCCTGGAAAGCCTGGGCCACCCACGGCTGTTCGCGTTCACCACCAAGGGTTCGCGGCCATTTCACGATGCCAGCTTTGCCGAAGGCGACGCCTTCCTGTTCGGCCCGGAAAGCCGAGGCCTGCCGGCCGAGGTGCTCGACGCACTGCCCGAGGGCCATCGCCTGCGCTTGCCGATGCGCGAGGGCTGCCGCAGCTTGAACCTGTCCAACACCGTGGCTGTTGCCGTCTACGAAGGCTGGCGCCAGCTCGGTTTCAAATAACACCGCATAACAAATGTGGGAGGGGGCTTGCCCCCGATAGCAGTGGGTCAGCCAACACCTATTCAGCTGACACACCGCAATCGGGGGCAAGCCCCCTCCCACATTTTTAGCGCATCGACTTATTGAACGGTCGACGAACCTTCCTGTTGCATGCGCTGCAGCTCTTGAGCGTACAGGGCATCGAAGTTCACCGGAGCCAGCATCAGCGCAGGGAACGAGCCACGGGTGACCAGGCTGTCCAGGGTCTCACGGGCATACGGGAACAGGATGTTCGGGCAGAACGCACCCAGGGTGTGGCTCATGGACGCTTCGTCCAGGCCCTGGATCAGGAAGATACCAGCCTGTTGCACTTCAGCGATGAAAGCGACTTCTTCGCCGTTCTTGACGGTGACCGACAGGGTCAGCACGACTTCGTGGAAGTCGCCTTCCAGTGCCTTTTGACGGGTGTTCAGGTCCAGCGCAACGCTTGGCGTCCATTCCTGACGGAAGATGGCCGGGCTTTTCGGCGCTTCGAACGACAGGTCACGCACGTAGATCCGCTGCAGCGAGAATTGTGGGCCTTGCTCTTGCGCTGCTTCGGTGTTCTGTTGGTCAGTCATCGCAGATCCTTCTTGATCTTGGGGTCTTTTAGGGTTTTGGAGTCAGACGAGCAGCAGCGCATCGAGTTTACCGGCGCGCTCCAGAGCGAACAGGTCATCGCACCCACCGACATGCTTGGCGCCGATCCAGATCTGCGGCACGGAAGTGCGTCCCGCTTTTTTGGTCATCTCGGCGCGCACCTGCGGCTTGCCGTCGACCTTGATCTCTTCGAAGGCAATGCCCTTTTTCTCAAGCAGGGCCTTGGCCCGAATGCAGTAGGGGCAATAATCGCTGGAATACACGACAACCTGGCTCATATCACTTCACCAGCGGCAGGTTATCGGCCTTCCAGCTGCCGATACCACCGGACAGTTTGGCGGCGGTGAAACCGGCCTTGAGCATCTCGCGGGCGTGGGTGCCGGCGTGCTGGCCTTGGGCGTCGACCAGAATAATGGTCTTGGCTTTGTATTTTTCCAGCTCGGCCAGGCGTGCGATCAGCTTGTCCTGTGGAATGTTCAGTGCGCCGACGATATGACCGGCAGCGAAATCCTTGACCGGGCGAATATCCACGACAACGGCCTCATCCTTGTTGACCAGCGCGGTCAGCTCCGACGTGCTCAGGCTGCGGCCACCGCGGCTCATTTCATGAGCGATCAGCAGCGCCAGCAGGATGACGAAGGCACCCGCGAGCAGGTAGTGGGCAGTGGCAAATGCAATCAGGTGATCAACCATCAAGGAGGTTCCAGGGCGTTAAAATGGCGGTAAGTATACACAGCCGTCAGGGGCGGCCAACCCCCGTAAAGCGGTGACGTGGTCGGAACTTCGCTTTAAACTGCTACTCCCTTTTAGATTGCCTTCCTTTATTACCGCCGCGAGAGGATCTATGACTACTACGCCTAAACCTTTGGTCCTGATAATTCTCGATGGCTTCGGACACAGTGAAAGCCACCACGACAACGCCGTGTACTCGGCCAACAAGCCGGTACTGGACCGCCTGACCGCCACCGTACCCAACGGCCTGATCTCCGGTTCCGGCATGGACGTGGGTCTGCCGGACGGCCAGATGGGTAACTCGGAAGTCGGCCACATGAACCTCGGCGCCGGACGAGTGGTATACCAAGACTTCACACGCGTGACCAAATCGATCCGCGACGGCGAGTTCTTCGAGAACCCGACCATCTGCGCGGCGGTGGATAAAGCAGTCGCAGCCGGCAAGGCCGTGCACTTCATGGGCCTGTTGTCCGACGGCGGCGTTCACAGCCACCAGGACCACCTGGTCGCCATGGCCGAGCTGGCCTTCAAGCGCGGCGCAGACAAGATTTACCTGCACGCCTTCCTCGACGGCCGCGACACCCCGCCCAAAAGCGCGCAATCGTCCATCGAACTGCTCGACGCCACCTTCGCCGCACTCGGCAAGGGCCGTATCGCCAGCCTGGTCGGCCGTTACTTCGCCATGGACCGCGACAACCGTTGGGACCGCGTCTCCCAGGCTTACAACCTGATCGTCGACGGCCAGGCCGAATTCAACGCCGCCACCGCCCAGGAAGGCCTGGAAGCCGCCTACGCGCGAGGCGAGAGCGATGAGTTCGTCAAAGCCACCACCCTCGGCGAGCCGGTCAAGGTCGAAGACGGCGATGCCGTGGTGTTCATGAACTTCCGCGCCGACCGTGCCCGCGAACTGAGCCACGTGTTCGTCGATGCCGGCTTCAAAGACTTCGAGCGCGCCCGCCAGCCGAAGGTCGAGTTCGTCATGCTCACCCAATACGCCGCCAATATCCCGGCCCCGGCGGCTTTTGCCCCGGGTAGCCTGGAAAACGTGCTGGGCGATTACCTGGCGAAAAACGGCAAGACCCAGCTGCGCATCGCCGAAACCGAGAAATACGCCCACGTGACCTTCTTCTTCTCCGGCGGCCGTGAAGAACCGTTCCCGGGCGAAGAGCGCATCCTGATCCCATCGCCAAAAGTCGCCACCTACGACCTGCAGCCGGAAATGAGCGCGCCGGAAGTCACCGACAAGATCGTCGATGCCATCGAACACCAGCGTTACGACGTAATCGTGGTCAACTACGCCAACGGCGACATGGTCGGCCACAGTGGCAATCTGCAAGCGGCTGTAAAAGCAGTGGAATGCCTGGACCTGTGCGTCGGCCGTATCGTCGACGCCCTGGAGAAAGTCGGCGGCGAGGCACTGATCACCGCCGACCACGGCAACTGCGAGCAGATGTCCGACGAATCCACCGGCCAGGCCCATACCGCCCACACCACCGAGCCGGTGCCGTTCATCTACGTTGGCAAGCGCGACTTCAACGTGCGGCACGGCGGCGTGCTGGCAGATGTGGCGCCAACCATGTTGATGCTCATGGGGCTGGAGAAGCCGAAAGAGATGACCGGCACCTCAATCCTGGTCTGACTTTAAAACACACCGCAAAACCTTGTGGGAGGGGGCTTGCTCCCGAAAGCGGTGGATCAGTCGACATCTATTTGACTGACTCACCGTCTTCGGGAGCAAGCCACCTCCCACATTTGACGTCCAGCGTTTGGCAGATGTCTTTTTGCCATACGCCCGCCACTCGGCACCTATCTTGCCTTCCAGCCCGAATTGGGCGTTTTTTTTGCGGCGCTTGGCGGGCATACTAGGCCGTCCCTTTCCCTGGTGTCGCCCGCCTCTATGCTTCGCGCCTTGATTACCCTCGCTCTAGTCTGCCTGCTCCAACCGGCGTTTGCCGATGAGCGCGCACAAACCCAACAACAGTTGGACGCTACGCGTCAGGACATTACCGAGCTTAAAAAGCTGCTCGGCAAGCTCCAGGAAGAGAAATCCGGGGTGCAGAAAGACCTGCGCGGCACGGAAACCGAGATGGGCAAGCTGGAGAAGCAGGTCCAGGAGCTACAAAAAGAATTAAAGAAGAGCGAGTCGGAACTGGAGCGACTCGACGCTGAGAAAAAAAAACTCCAGAGCGCACGCGTTGAACAGCAACGCCTGATCGCGATCCAGGCCCGCGCCGCTTACCAGAGCGGCCGCCAGGAATACCTCAAGCTGCTGCTCAACCAGCAGAACCCGGAAAAATTCGCGCGCACACTCACCTATTACGACTACCTGAGCAAGGCACGCCTGGCGCAATTGAAGGGTTTTAACGAAACCCTGCGGCAACTGGCCAACGTCGAACAGGAAATAGCCGACCAGCAGTCGCAATTGCTCGACCAGAAGACCGCCCTCGACACCCAGCGCGATCAGTTGGACAAAGTGCGCAAGGAACGCCAGCAGGCCCTGGCCAAGCTCAATGACGATGTAAAAGCCCGCGACGCCAAGCTGCAAGCCCGCGAGCAAGACCAGGCCGACCTGGGCAAAGTCCTCAAAACCATCGAAGAAACCCTGGCCCGTCAGGCACGTGAGGCCGAAGAGGCGCGGCAAAAAGCGCTGATCGCCCAGCAGGAAGCGGAAAAAAAGCGCCAGCGTGAGGCCGAGCTGGCCGCCACGAGCGACGCGCCAGCGCCACGTAAACCGGCGCATGCAGCCCCTGGCCCAGTGGTTTCCAGCAGCGGCGAGTCTTTCGGCGGACCTTTTGCTTCAGCCCGTGGAAAACTTCCATGGCCTGTTGATGGTCGACTACTGGCACGCTTCGGTGAAACCCGTGGCGATGACACCCGCGCCAAGTGGGATGGCGTGATGATCAGTGCTGCCGCCGGTAGCCAGGTCCACGCCGTCCACGGTGGGCGTGTGGTGTTTGCCGATTGGTTGCGAGGCGCCGGTTTGCTGGTGATTCTTGACCACGGTAATGGCTATTTGAGCCTTTACGGCCACAATCAGACTTTACTCAAGTCGGCAGGTGATGTTGTAAAAGCCGGTGAATCCATCTCCACTGTCGGTAACAGTGGCGGCCAGGACACTCCGGCGCTGTACTTCGCTATTCGTCAGCAGGGCCGCCCGAGCGACCCTGCACAATGGTGCCGTTCCCAAGGATAGGGCCGCATCTACATTAGGAGTTCGTTCGACATGCTGCATTTGTCCCGCCTCACTTCGCTGGCCCTGACGATCGCCCTGGTGATCGGCGCGCCTCTGGCTTTTGCCGACCAGGCTGCACCGGCTGCACAAGCTGCCACAGCCGCGACCACCAAGGCGCCGCTGCCGCTGGACGAGCTGCGCACCTTTGCCGAGGTCATGGACCGGATCAAGGCAGCCTATGTCGAACCCGTAGACGACAAGACCCTGCTGGAAAATGCCATCAAGGGCATGCTCAGCAACCTCGACCCGCACTCCGCTTACCTGGGCCCGGAAGATTTCGCCGAGCTGCAGGAAAGCACCAGCGGTGAGTTCGGTGGCCTGGGCATCGAAGTCGGCTCTGAAGACGGCCAGATCAAAGTGGTCTCGCCGATCGACGACACCCCGGCGTCCAAGGCCGGCATCCAGGCCGGCGACTTGATCGTGAAGATCAACGGCCAGCCGACCCGTGGCCAGAGCATGACCGAAGCCGTCGACAAGATGCGCGGCAAGCTCGGCCAGAAAATCACCCTGACCCTGGTGCGCGATGGCGGCAACCCGTTTGACGTGACCCTGGCCCGCGCGACCATCACGGTCAAAAGCGTGAAGAGCCAGCTGCTGGAGTCAGGCTACGGCTATATCCGTATCACCCAGTTCCAGGTCAAGACCGGCGACGAAGTGGCCAAGGCCCTGGCAAAGCTGCGTAAAGACAACGGCAAGAAGCTAAACGGCATCGTCCTCGACCTGCGTAACAACCCGGGCGGCGTGCTGCAGTCTGCGGTGGAAGTGGTCGACCACTTCATCACCAAAGGCCTGATCGTCTACACCAAGGGCCGTATCGCCAACTCCGAACTGCGCTTCTCGGCCACCGGCAACGACCTCAGCGAAAACGTGCCGCTGGCTGTGCTGATCAACGGCGGCAGCGCCTCGGCGTCGGAAATCGTCGCCGGCGCCCTGCAAGACCAGAAGCGCGGCGTGCTGATGGGCACCACCAGTTTCGGCAAAGGCTCGGTGCAAACCGTGTTACCGCTGAACAACGATCGCGCATTGAAGATCACCACGGCGCTGTACTACACGCCGAACGGTCGCTCGATCCAGGCCCAGGGGATTGTGCCGGACATCGAAGTACGCAAAGCCAAGATCACCAACGAGATCGACAGCGAGTACTACAAAGAGGCGGACCTGCAAGGTCACCTGGGCAATGGCAACGGCGGCGCCGACCAGCCGACCGGCAGCGGCGCCAAAGCCAAGCCGATGCCACAGGACGATGATTACCAACTGGCCCAGGCACTGAGCCTGCTTAAAGGCCTGAGCATTACGCGCAGCCGTTGATATGCGTTTTGCCCTGATCATCGC
The DNA here is from genome assembly GCF_050915955.1 of Pseudomonas sp. UBT. Classification (NCBI taxonomy): domain Bacteria; kingdom Pseudomonadati; phylum Pseudomonadota; class Gammaproteobacteria; order Pseudomonadales; family Pseudomonadaceae; genus Pseudomonas; species Pseudomonas sp. UBT. The sequence goes on from NZ_CP168079.1 coordinate 1,494,892, forward strand.
TGTGCTGTGCAGCCTGGCCGGAGTCGCCCATGCGACTCCGGCCGAAGAGCCTCGCAAAGCCTACCTGACCCTCATCATCGACGACCTGGGGCAAAACCTGCCCCGGGATCGTCGCGTGCTCGCCCTGCCCGGGCCGGTGACCACGGCGATCATGCCCGACACACCCCACGCCGCCGAATTCGCTCGCGAGGCGCACAAGGCCGGCAAAATCGTGATCCTGCACATGCCGATGGACCCGGCCACCGGCCCATTTGCCTGGCACCCTGACCTGCCCATCGAAGAACTCGGCAAGCGCCTGGACGCCGCCTTCAAGGCCGTGCCTTACACCGCCGGCATCAACAACCACATGGGCAGCCGCATGACCGCCCAGCCGGCCGCCATGGCCTGGCTGATGGCCGAGCTGCAACGGCGTAACAAGTTCTTTGTCGACAGCCGCACCAGCGCACAAACCGTCGCGGCCGCCGAAGCACAGAAGATCGGCCTGGCCCATGTCTCGCGGGATGTATTCCTCGATGACGAACGCACCGAAGCGGCGATTACCACGCAGCTGCAAACCGCGATCAAGCTGGCGCATAAACAGGGTTCAGCGGTGATGATCGGCCATCCTTATCCACAGACCCTGGCCGTGCTTGAGCGCGAGTTGCCCAAGCTCAAGGCCCAAGGCGTCGACTGGATTGATATCAAGTTGATGATCAGCGTACGCAGCAACCAGGCCATGAGTGCCCACGGCAAAAACGGCATCTACCGCTAGATACGACGACGAAGAACCAAAGTGGGAGCTGGCTTGCTCGCGAAAGCGGTGCATCAGCTGGCATATTTGTCACTGAAAGAGCGCTATCGCTGGCAAGCCAGCTCCCACATTTTTGACCGCGTTTATCCAGAGGCTGACGACCGTCACATGGCCATCCTGCTGATTGCTGTGCACGACAGGGCTGTATTTGGAATGCAGTCAAACCTGTGGGAGCGGGCTTGCTCGCGAAAGCGGTGGGTCAGCTGGCATATTTGTCACTCAAAGACCGCTATCGCAGGCAAGCCAGCTCCCACAATTGCCTCCTGCCAGTTACAGGTAACGGGCCATGATCTCATCAACCACGCCATCTTTACGCAGTTGGTCCAGCGCGGCCTGAAGCTTGGCCACCAACTCGTCCGGTACGTCCTTGTTCAATGCGAGGTAGAGCTGGGCGCTGTTGAAGCGCAGGACCGTCTTCAACCCCGTCACCCCCACCTGGCGCGCCAAATAACGCCCGGCCGGGTCACCGGTGGCCCACAGGTCGATCTGGCCGTCCATGAGCTTTTTCGCGTTGTCCTGGTCGCGTAACACCACCAGTGGGTTGAGGCCCTGCTTTTCCAGGGACTCGGCAATGGCATCGCCCTTGTATGCGCCGATCTTGTAGCGGCGCGCGTGCTCGAGGTCGTCCAGTTGAATCTTGCTGTCGGCTTTGGCCAGCATCACCCAATCGTCCGGGCCGATAGGGCCGACCCATTTGAACAGGGCTTCCCGGTCCGGTAGGCGGGCCATGACGAAGACGCCGTAGCCAGGCTTTTCCAGGGCGAGTTTGTAGATTCGCTCCCAAGGAAAGCGCAGGGTGAGGTTGTAGGAAATGCCGGCGCGCTTGAAAGTCTCCCGCACCACGTCCACAGCGATGCCTTCGATGTTCTCGTCTTTGGCGAAGTTCTTGCCGTTTTTCGCCATGTTGTAAGGCGGGAAATTTTCCGTCAGCAACACCAGGGAGGCGTCGGACGGTTCTTCGGCGTGGGCAGCACCGGCGATGAGCACGGAGGTACTGGCGAGAGCGAGCAGCAGGGTCTTGAACATGAAGGCTACCGGAATCCATGGCAAGCGCAGAGAGTGCCGCGCGCCTGCCATGGTGTCCAGCAGCGTTTAGCGAACGACGATACCGCGCGCCGCCATGTAGGCCTTGGCCTCGGGAACGGTGTATTCGCCAAAGTGGAAAATGCTCGCTGCCAGCACCGCGCTGGCGTGACCTTCGATTACGCCGTCGGCCAGGTGCTGCAGGTTGCCGACGCCGCCGGACGCAATCACCGGGATACCCAGTGCATCACTGATGGCGCGGGTCACACCCAGGTCGAAGCCGTTTTTCATGCCGTCCTGGTCCATGCTGGTCAGCAGGATTTCACCGGCGCCCAGGCCTTCCATCTTCATCGCCCATTCCACCGCGTCCAGGCCGGTCGGCTTGCGACCGCCATGGGTGAAAATCTCCCAGCGCGGGGTTTCGCCCGGGCCAGAGACTTTCTTGGCGTCGATAGCGACCACGATGCACTGCGAGCCGAAGTGCTGCGCGGCCTCGCCGACGAACTCCGGGTTGAACACGGCAGCGGTGTTGATCGAGACCTTGTCCGCGCCGGCGTTGAGCAGGTTGCGGATGTCTTGCACGGTGCGCACGCCACCGCCGACGGTCAGTGGGATAAACACCTGGCTGGCCATGCGCTCGACGGTGTGCAGCGTGGTGTCGCGACCGTCGACGCTGGCGGTGATGTCGAGAAAGGTAATCTCGTCGGCACCTTGCTCATCATAACGACGGGCGATTTCCACCGGGTCGCCGGCATCGCGGATGTTCTCGAACTTGACGCCCTTGACCACGCGACCGTTGTCGACGTCCAGGCAAGGGATGATGCGTCTGGCTAAAGCCATAGACTTAATCTCCGATTAAGAAGCTTCAAGCTATAAGCTGCAAGTAGAAGCGGATTTGCTTTTGCTTGCAGCTTATAGCTTACGACTTGGAGCTGGCCGCGTAGCCATCACAAAACGCTTGGGCTTCGGCCACATCCAGCGTGCCCTCATAAATCGCGCGGCCTGTGATAGCGCCTATGATGCCGGGGGCCTTGGCGTCCAGCAGCGACTTGATGTCGCCCAGGTTGTGAATGCCACCGGAAGCGATAACCGGAATCCTGGTGGCCGCAGCCAACGCAGCCGTGAACGGTACGTTGCAGCCCTGCATCATGCCGTCTTTGGCGATGTCGGTATAAACGATGGCGGACACGCCGTCAGCTTCGAACTGCTTGGCCAGGTCGATCACCTGGACAGTGCTGATTTCAGCCCAGCCGTCGGTGGCGACGAAACCGTCTTTAGCGTCCAGGCCCACGATCACTTTACCCGGGAACGCGCGGCAGGCCTCAGCGACGAACGCCGGGTCTTTCACGGCCTTGGTGCCGATGATCACGTAGCTCACGCCGGCCTTGACGTAGTGCTCGATGGTTTCCAGGGAGCGGATACCGCCACCGATCTGGATCGGCAGGTTCGGGTAGCGCTTGGCGATGGCAGTGACCACTTCGCCATTGACCGGCTGGCCTTCGAAGGCGCCGTTCAAGTCCACCAGATGCAGACGACGGCAGCCCCCTTCTACCCATTTGGCAGCCATGCTCACCGGGTCATCGGAGAACACGGTGGAATCTTCCATGCGGCCTTGGCGCAGGCGGACACAAGCGCCGTCCTTGAGATCGATAGCGGGGATAATTAGCATGCTTTTCCTTCGTCAAAGAGCTGCAAGCTGCGAGCTATAAGCTGCAAGCAAGCACGCGTATTAAGTCTTGCAGCTTGAGGCTTTCAGCTGCTTTTTTCTAAAGCCCACAGGTCGCTTTCGATGCTTTCGAACCTTTCTTTAAGGAGCGTCTGCGTGTCGAAAATCGCCCTGTTGTAATAGTGCGGCGCAACTTCGGTGGTGAACAGTTCAAGAAGCTCGGCGACCTCGAACGAGCCCAGCTTGAGCTCGAAACGGTCCTCCATGAAGCGCTTGATCTTGAAGGTAGCCTCACGCTCCTGCTCGGGCGTGAGGTTCAAGATCGGCACCTTGGGCTGCTTGGCCATTTACCAGCGGCCATCCCACGCGGCGAAGTTCTGCAGCAATTGCAGGCCATGGGTATGGCTCTTCTCCGGGTGGAACTGCACGGCAAAGCGCGAACCTTCGGCCAGCGCCGCGGCGAAGTCGACGCCGTAGTGCCCGCCACCCACCACCTGGCGCGGGTTACCGGCGGCGATGTAGTAACTGTGCACAAAGTAAAAACGCGCCATGTCCGGGATTTCGTGCCACAGCGGGTGATCCACGGTGCGGCGCACTTCGTTCCAGCCCATGTGCGGGACTTTCAAATGCTCGCCGTCTTCATGCAGGTCTTTGCCGAAGAACTTCACCTGGCCGGGAAACAGGCCGATGCAGTCAACGCCGCCGTTCTCTTCACTGCTGTCGAGCAAGGCTTGCATGCCCACGCAGATGCCGAGGAACGGGCGGTCCTGGCTGACTTCGCGCACCAGGCTGTCAAAGCCCAGGCGGCGGATCTCGGCCATGCAATCGCGAATCGCGCCGACGCCCGGAAACACCACCCGGTCGGCTTCGCGAATCACGCTGGCATCGCTGGTGATCAGCACCTTGCCGGCACCTACGTGCTCGAGGGCCTTGGCCACCGAGTGCAGGTTACCCATGCCGTAGTCGATAACCGCGACCGTCTGCATTACAGAACGCCTTTGGTCGAGGGCATCTGACCGGCCATGCGGTCATCGAGCTCTACAGCCATGCGCAGCGCGCGGCCGAAAGCCTTGAACACGGTTTCGATCTGGTGGTGGGTGTTGGTGCCGCGCAGGTTGTCGATGTGCAGGCTGACCAGTGCGTGGTTGACGAAGCCCTGGAAGAATTCCTGGAACAGGTCGACGTCGAAGCCGCCCACGGTGGCGCGGGTGTAGGGCACGTGCATCTGCAGGCCTGGGCGGCCGGAGAAGTCGATGACCACACGCGACAGCGCTTCGTCCAGCGGGACATAGGCGTGGCCGTAGCGACGGATGCCTTTTTTGTCGCCGATGGCCTTGGCAAACGCCTGGCCGAGGGTGATGCCTACGTCTTCCACCGTGTGGTGGTCGTCGATATGCAGGTCGCCCTTGCAGACGATATCCAGGTCGATCAGCCCATGACGGGCGATCTGGTCCAGCATGTGCTCAAGAAAAGGTACACCGATATCAAATCGGGCCTTTCCGGTGCCATCCAGGTTAATCGAGGCTTTGATCTGGGTTTCCAGAGTGTCGCGCTCGACGGACGCCTTACGTTCGGCCATCACCAGCTCCGCAAAATCATTGGGCGAAAAAGGCAGCCATTATAGGGGCGCGGGCGCCAAACAGAAACATCGAAGGGCATAAGACTGATGGAGTGTCGAGGATAGACATGTGCATACAAGTGGCCGCCCCAGGATGGTGCGCTCAGCGCATTTACCCGATGCCCCCGGCGGCTTCGCGGTAATATGAGCGCAATGTTTAAAACCTAATGAATATTCAACAATGACGATACCGACAGTCTTACAGCGCAGCGGCGTCCTCCTCCTGTGGGCGGTGACCTACTACGTGACCGGCGTCATGTCGCTGGCCTTTGAAGATCCCGTCTCGCAGATGGCGATTATCTGGTTCCCGGCGGGTATTTCCGTGTCGGCGTTCCTCAGCTCGCGACGCGCTCACTGGCCGATGTTGTTTGCGGTGTTTCTGGTCGCACGGGTGCTGCTGGATGAGCATGGCTGGCAACATCTACCGGCCGCCGTGGCGCTTTCAGCAATGGCACTGGCAGGCTCTGTTGCGATTGCCTGGCTGGTTCGGCGCTTCGCTCGGCGCGGCGACGAACTGCATGCCATTTTGCTGTGGTTGCTGGCAACCGTGGGCGTTTGCTGCGTCCTGGCATTGATCAGGAAAGGCTGGCTGATGCTGGCCGGGGAAGTATCACCGCACACGTTCATGACCAACTGGATGTCCGGCATGAGCGGCGTGTTCTTCTCAACCGTCGTGGTGATGAATGTACTGAACAGCAACCTGCGCGACTTTCCTGCGCGCACGCGCACGAGACTGGCCGGCGGGGTATGGTTGCTGCTGCTGGCATTGAACACCTGGTACGTTTTCGGGGCGTCCCCGCTCTGGCTCATCAACAGGCTGGGCTCCGACGCGGGCGCAGCGGCGTATTTCATCCTGGCCTGCCTGCCCATCGCCCTTACGCTCGCCGTTTGCATAACGTGGCGCAGCCCTGGCGGCTCGATCGCGCTACTGGTGCTGGGCGGTATCGTGGTCAATTTCACCGACCAGAAGACCGGGCCGTTTTATGTGCACGGCCTGCTGGAAGGCGAGCCCTTGCTGCTTGCGCAAAGCTACCTGTCCATCACGGCATTACTGGTGTTGGTAATACGCTTGATGAGGCAATCCGCTCAACCTTATGACCTGGAAACCGGGCGCTTGGCGGGCAGCGGTGTGATGTACCAACTGCACCCGGGAACCGGGGAAATTCTCTGGGACGACAACCTTGAAACGCTGCTGGACGTGAGTGCCCAGCCCCTGCGCACCGTGCAGCAGGTCCTGGAGCGTGTACACCCAGAGGACCGCGACAGACTCAAACGCCACTGGTCGCCGGAAACCCATACCCGCGCCGCGTCATTGGCCTTTCGCATCGACAAGGGCAATGGTGAATGGCTGACCCTGTATGACCAAAGCCCCGGCGCCCTGCGTGATGCCCATGGCCAAGTGATTGTCGGCAACTGGCAAAGCGGCCGCTACTCCTGAACCTTCGCCTGTGACAGCCTGCTTTTCCCTGTAGGGGTACTTAATGATTCAGATTGCTTTACTGCTGTTCGGCGTTGAGTTCGTGCGATCCAAATTCTGGATTCTCGGCCTGGTGGGTATCCTGTGGGGCTCGCTGGGCCTGGGCGTGATGTACGACGGCCTGGACGGTGCACTGTACTTTCCGATGCGCGCATTCGGTTTGATGTTGCTGCTGGAAAGCATTGTCACCCTCAGCGTGGCTGCCAGCGGCGTAGGCGCTCAGCGGGCCGTGCTGTATTTCAAGGGTGGCATTTTCTTCTTCGTCGCCGTGTTGATTCTCGCGAACAATGTCTATAGCCACCTGTTGCTGGCGATCATCTTTGGCCTGACCTACTTCGTGATCGGCTTGCTGACCATTAGCTCGGCCTGGGTCGTCAGGTTCCCGCACTGGCGATCGTCGTTGATCAGCGGCGGCGCTCAGTTGGCGTTCGCGGGGTTGCTGGTCAGTCCTTATCCCATCGCGCTCAGTGCAACGGTGTCGTTTTTCCTCGGTGCATTGATGATCGTCAGCGGCTTCAACACGGTGCGCATTGCGAATCGCGTGAGGCGATTGCGCAACGGCACTTCAACGTTTGAGCTGCTTGTACCAAGGGATTTACTGTCAGACTTCAAGAAGCTGCCACCGCAAAAACCGCTGGAGCCGCGCCTGGAGCAAGAGCCTGACTTGCAGGACCCATTGATCGTGCATATCTGGACGCCGGAAGGCACCGCCGGCGCAACGACAATTCCTCGCCCGATCATCAATCGCTACATTGCGGCGGTGGATGCACAAGGCGTGATTTCAACCGGGCACGCAGCGATTGAGCTGTCGCCCTCGGTGTACCTGAGCCTGTACCCGGTCGCGGACATCGATCGCTCACCGGCGGAGTTCTTCCGCATCCTCAAGGCCACGCGCAATAACGACGTGCCAGGCACATTCCAGCCGGACTACGCCACTGAAGTGGCCAACTGGTGCGACTCGGACCGCAAGATTATTTTTCACCAGTACAGCCGCAAAGCGCTGATCGAGTTCTCGAATAACTATCGCCAACAGGCCACCTACAACCTGACCTACCGCAACTGTTCCAGCAGCGTGGCCTTTGCGTTGGAAGCATCGATGGATGGCGTGTTGTCGGAACGGTCCCGGCGCTGGCGCTCGGTCCTGCAGACCTTGCTCATGCCTGAGTTGTGGATTGCCGCGCAAGTACGCAAGCGCGCCATGACCATGGCGTGGACACCCGGCCTGGTCATGGACTATGCACGTGCCTTGCGGGTGATTGTTCATCCGGTGCCGCGCCCATGGTTTCAACGCATTCCATGGCGCGGCGCTTCAGCCAGGACCTTGCCTGACAAGAAGCAGGACTAGTTGCCCGACGCCCACTCACGTTGCATGAGAGGGCACCGGGAAACCGGGTATCAGTGGAACAGTACCGCCGTCTTTTGCAGGGTCACCCACACACCCCACGCCAACGGAACACCCACGACCAACCACGCCGCAACTGCTAGCGGCACGCTGCCAGACGACGCTTTCCACTCCAGCGAAGTGCTGGCGTCAGCCCCTTTGTCATGGCCCAGCGCCTGTTCGGCCGCCAGCTCTGCGTCAGTCATGAAGTACTTGTCGGCCACCGGGCGCACCAGCAGGTTGCAGATGAAACCCAGCACCAACAGGCCCGCGAGGATGTACAAGGTGATGTCGTAGGCAGCAGCGCGTTCAACGCCGATGCTCAGCTGATACTCACGCAGGTAGTTCACCAGCACCGGGCCCAACACGCCCGCCGCAGCCCATGCGGTCAGCAGACGACCGTGGATCGCACCGACCATCTGGGTGCCGAACAGGTCGGCCAGGTAAGCCGGGACGGTCGCAAAACCACCGCCGTACATCGACAGGATGATGCAGAACGCTGCCACGAATAGCGCTACGTTGCCCAGGTGACCGAGGTTCGGGATCAGCGCGTAAAGGGCAAAGCCCAGGGCGAAGAACACGAAGTAGGTATTTTTACGGCCCAGGTAGTCGGAGAACGACGCCCAGAAGAATCGGCCACCAATGTTGAACAGGCTCAACAAACCGGTAAAACCCGCAGCGATAGCGGCGATCGACGCCAACTGCCCGGCATCCAGCTGACCGAACGTCAGCCCATTGCCCAACAACTTGCCACCGAACACTTCCTGAAGCAGTGGCGAAGCCATGCCGAGAATACCGATACCGGCAGACACGTTCAGGCACAGCACCAGCCATACCAAACGGAATTGCGGGGTTTTCCACGCCACACTCACGTGAACGTGACGATGGGTAATCATCGCATTGCTGGCCTTTTTCGCCGGGGCAGTCCAGCCCTCAGGCTTCCAGCCGGTTGGCGGAACGCGGTACGACAATGCGCCGCCGATCATGAACACGAAGTAGATCGCAGCCATGACCACGAAGCTCTGCCACACGCCCACGCTGGTTGGCGAAGCAAAGTGGCCCATCAGCGCTGCGGCCAACGGTGCACCCACCATCGCGCCGCCGCCGAAGCCCATGATCGCCATACCGGTGGCCATGCCGCGCTTGTCCGGGAACCACTTGATCAGGGTCGATACAGGCGAGATATAGCCCAGGCCCAGACCGATACCGCCAATCACGCCGGAGCCGATCCACATCAGCCAGATCTGGTGGGTGTAGACACCCAACGCCGAGATCAGCAGGCCGCCGCACCAGCACAGCGCCGAAACAACGCCGGCCTTGCGTGGCCCGGCATGCTCAAGCCAACCGCCCCAGATCGCTGCCGAGCAGCCCAGGAAGATGAAGAACAGGGTGTAGATCCAGCCCAGCATGGAGATGGGCCAGTCGCATTGGGAAGAGAAGACTTGCGCGATGAAACTCATGTCCGGCGCACAGGCGACCGGTGCGGTGATACCCAGCGCCTTGGACAGTGGCAGCCAGAACACCGAGAACCCGTAGGCCATGCCGATGCACAGGTGGATGGCCAGGGCGGCCGGTGGAACCAGCCAGCGGTTGAACCCCGGCTTGGCGATAATGCGTTCCTTGGACAGGAACGCAGGCTGTGCGGCATGACTGCTCGCCGCAGTGCTAGTGCTCATTGGTGTTTCCCCCAGTTATTAGTATGTGTCCGTCAGGCGCTCTCTCCCTCGGCCTTGCACGCAGAGCGTTGGCCGTTGTTGTTGAGTAAAGCTCCTTTTGAGCGCGACGCTGTGTCGCAGACGACAGACGACAGACGAACCTACGAAGATTAGCACCAGTGGGTGACAGAAAAACCAAACTGACATCACCTTTTTCACGCGATCGGGTCTGTTCAGCGACAAAATCCGATTTTGCCGACGCCAGATACAATGTAACGATGCGTGAACTGACGTAAGCCTTCGGGCGTTATACTCTGCGGCTAAATTTTGAAATCGACATACAAGGACTCGCCCATGAAAGCGTTCGGCAAAATCCTGGGTCTGGTACTTCTCGGGCTGTTGCTGATCATTGTGGCCCTGGGCTTTGCCCTGACCCACCTCTTCGATCCCAACGATTACAAAGACGAGATTCGCCAGATTGCCCGCGACAAGGCCCACATCGAGCTGACGCTCAATGGCGATATCGGCTGGAGCCTGTTCCCCTGGCTAGGCCTGGAACTGCACGAAGCCAGCGTGGCGACCCTGACCAACCCCACCCAACCGTTCGCCGACCTGCAAATGCTCGGCCTGTCGGTGCGCGTGCTGCCGCTGCTGCGCCGCGAAGTGCAGATGAGCGATGTGCGTGTCGAAGGCCTGAACCTGCGCCTCAACCGCGACAAGCAGGGCCATGGCAACTGGGAAGACATCGGCAAGAACGTGCCTGTCGCCAGCGCCGATGCGCCAGCTCCCGCCCCCGTGCAAACGCCGGCCGAGCCGGAACCGGAAAAACCGCCAAAGCCGATCCGCCTGGACATCGACAGCCTGACCATCAACAACGCCCGCGTTGAATACAACGATGAACAGACCGGCAAACAGTACAGCGCCGAAAGTATCCAGCTGAGCGCCGGCGCCGTGCACGAAGGTGCGAGCATTCCGCTCAAACTCACCGCCTTCCTGGGCAGCAACCAGCCGCTGTTGCGCGTCAAGACCGAGCTCAACGGTAACTTGCGCATCCAGAACGCCCTCAAGCGCTACCAGTTCGAAGACATGAAGCTCAGCGGCGAAGCCACCGGCGAGCCGCTGCAAGGCAAGACCGTGACCTTCTCCACCCAGGGCCAATTACTGGTGGACCTGGCGGCCAACGTCGCCGAATGGACCAACCTGAAACTCTCCGCCAACCAGCTGCGCGCCCTGGGCGAACTGAAGGTCAACAACCTGGACAAAACCCCGCAACTCAGCGGCGCCTTGTCCATTGCCCAGTTTGACCTGGCCAAGTTCCTCGACAGCGTCGGCCATCCGCTGCCGGCCATGGCCGAGGGCAGCCTGAGCAAGGTCGAACTGGTCAGCCGTCTCAAGGGCTCGCCCACCAGCGTGGCCCTGGAAGACTTGAACCTGAAACTCGACGCCAGCACCTTCACCGGTCGCATTGCGGTAGATGACTTCGCCAAGCAATCCCTGCGCGTACAGCTCAAGGGCGACACGTTCAACGCCGACAACTACTTGCCGGCCAAGTCCGAATCCGCCAAAGGGGCGACCGCAGCACGCCAGGCCGAAGTACAGAACAGCGAAGTCGGCGCCATGGCCGCTGGTGGCACCACACCGCTGCCGGAAGCTCCGACCAAAGGCGCGTGGAGCACCGACAAGCTGCTGCCATTGACCCGCCTGCGCACTCTGGACGTGAACGCCGACCTGGCCTTTGGCCAACTGACCCTGAGCAAGCTGCCGATCCAGAATGCAGGGCTCAAAGCCTCCGGCATCGATGGCCAGCTCAAGCTCGACACCCTGAGCGGTGGCCTCTACAACGGCACCTTCCAGGCCAACGGCACACTCGATGTGCGCCAGGACATCCCGGTGTTGGCGCTGCAAACCCACATCAAACAGGTACCGGTTGAGCGCATCCTGCAAGCCCAGGGGCAAACCCCGCCGGTGAAAGGCCAAATCACCCTCGACAGCAACCTCACCGGCCGTGGCAACAGCCAAAAGGCGCTGATCGACAGCCTCAATGGCACCGCCAGTTTTGTGATCAATAACGGCGCGCTGCTCAACGCCAACATCGAACAACAACTGTGCACCGGCATTGCCCTGCTCAACCGCAAGACCTTGAGCACCACGCCACAGGGCAAGGACACGCCGTTCCAGGAACTGCGCGGCAACCTGACCTTCCGTAACGGCGTGGCCAGTAACCCTGACCTCAAAGTGCGCATCCCCGGCCTGACCGTCAACGGCAACGGTGACGTCGACCTGCGCGTGCTGGGCATGGACTACCGCGTCGGCATCATCGTCGAAGGCGACCAGCGCGACGTGCCGGACCCGGCCTGCCAGGTCGGCAGCAACTTCCAGGGCATCGAAGTGCCGCTGCGCTGCCGCGGCCCGCTGGAACTGGGCGCCAAGGCCTGCCGCCTGGACAAGGATGGCTTGACGCAGGTCGCCATAAAAGCGGCTGGCAACAAGCTAAGCGAAAAGCTTGAAGAGAAGCTCGACAAGGTCAACCCACAGTTGAAAGACGCTCTGAAGGGCCTGTTCAAACGATGAGAAACGAGCAGTTTTCACAGGCGGTGCTGGATTGGTACGACCGCCACGGTCGCCATGACCTGCCCTGGCAACAGGGCATCACGCCTTACCGGGTGTGGGTCTCGGAGATCATGCTGCAACAGACTCAGGTCAGCACTGTGCTCAACTACTTCGACCGCTTCATGGCCTCGTTGCCGACGGTCGAAGCGCTGGCTGCCGCGCCGGAAGACGAAGTGCTGCACCTGTGGACCGGCCTGGGTTACTACACCCGCGCACGCAACCTGCAGAAGACCGCCAGGATTGTCGTCGCCGAGTACGGTGGCGAGTTTCCAAGGGATGTCGAGAAGCTCACCGAATTGCCCGGAATCGGCCTGTCCACTGCCGGAGCGATCGCCAGCCTGAGCATGGGCCTGCGTGCGCCGATCCTCGACGGCAACGTCAAGCGCGTGCTGGCGCGCTTTACCGCGCAAGAGGGCTACCCAGGCGAACCCAAGGTCGCCAAGCAGCTCTGGGCGACCGCTGAGCGCTTCACGCCACACGATCGCGTCAACGCCTACACCCAGGCGATGATGGACATGGGCGCCACGCTCTGCACCCGCAGCAAGCCCAGCTGCCTGCTGTGCCCACTGGAAAAGGGCTGTGAAGCCCACATGCTCGGCCTGGAGACGCGCTACCCGATCCCCAAACCGCGCAAAACCATCCCGCAGAAGCGCACGCTGATGCCGATGCTGGCCAATGCCGAGGGTGCGATTCTGCTTTACCGCCGCCCGTCCACGGGCCTCTGGGGCGGTTTGTGGAGTTTGCCGGAACTGGACGACCTCGAAGACCTGGAACACCTGGCCAACCAGCACTCACTGGCGCTGGGCAACCCACAGGCACTGCCGGGGCTGATCCACACCTTCAGCCACTTCCAGCTGGCCATTGAACCCTGGCTGGTGCAGGTCGAGGAATCCGCCCATCACGTGGCCGAGGCCGACTGGCTCTGGTATAACCTCGCCACCCCGCCGCGCCTGGGCCTTGCCGCCCCGGTTAAAAAACTGCTGAAGCGCGCGGCTGAAGTATTGAACGCAGGAGTTCTGTCATGACCCGCACCATCATGTGCCGCAAGTACAAAGAAGAATTGCCAGGCCTCGAACGCCCTCCGTACCCGGGTGCCAAGGGTCAGGACATTTTCGACCACGTCTCCGCCAAAGCCTGGGGCGACTGGCTGAAACACCAGACTCTGCTGATCAACGAAAAACGCCTGAACATGATGAACGGCGAAGATCGCAAATACCTGGCTGGCGAAATGGATAAGTTCTTTTCCGGCGAGGATTACGCCAAGGCCGACGGTTACGTGCCGCCTGCTCAATAATTGATCAAAACCCGGGGTCGGCACGTAAGCGACGGTAATAATTAAATATTTTTTGAAAACTTGCTTGACGACCCCCTGAAAAACCAGTTTAATGCGCCCCGTTGCCCAGATAGCTCAGTCGGTAGAGCAGGGGATTGAAAATCCCCGTGTCGGCGGTTCGATTCCGTCTCTGGGCACCACTAATACCGAAAAACCCCAAGCGAAGATGATTCCTTGGGGTTTTTTATTGCCTGCGATTTAGTGGTTGCCGGGCGACGCTCACCCCTATCCCTGCCTGGGGGTTATTTATCGCAAGGCTCATTCGTTTAGGTGTTACTGAATTTTCTGTTGCAAGGTAGTTATTTGATGACCCGGTATTTGTTCTGCGCGCTTTTGCTGCTGACGGCGTTACTCAGTGGATGCGCCACCCAAATGGACGTCTCGATCGACGCGACACCTGATCCGGACTATCACTTTGATCGACAGGCAACGGTACTGGTGACGACGTCCGTGGGCGGCAGTGCGCAAAGCACGCTGAATGCCCGCTACTACTTGCGGGACATGGTCAATGCCATGAAGGACCAGGGCTTTCGGGAGGTGTTTACCGACACGACCCTACCCAAGAACCATGCACCGATCAAAATGACCATCACCCTTGATGTCGACAGCCGGCAGGTCACTTACCGTTACACCGCCACCGACTACGGCCAGGTGCCAACCACCACGACCACCCAGTGCAAGAAAAACAAGAAAAAAGAAGACCAGTTGACCTGCACCAGCAAGCCCAACACCACCTATGGCCCGGTGGGCACCTCAGAGCGAACCGGCTACACCACGCTCACCACGTTCACCGCCACTGCGCGGGATGAAGTGAGCAGGCGCGCGGTGTACCTGCTCCGGGCGATGTCCTACAACGAAGACTGCCAGGCCGCCAAGATCGAAACCTTCCTGGTGGAGCAAGGCTTGCAGAACCTGAATTTCCAGGACCGCGTGCACCGCAACTACACCGTCACGATGCCCGAGGGGTACCAGTGCAAATAGCCTGCACTGGATCGCCTGCCTTACTTCAGTAAAAACACCATCAGCGGGTTGTCGTTCAAGCGCCCTTCGAAATCTGGCGTCTGCTGCTGCATCGGCGTGCCCTTGAGCAGCACAGCCTCTTTGCGCGGCACGATCACCCAGGATGGCCGGGGCAAGGTCAGCAGCTTCTCAGGCTCGTTGCCTGCCACGAACAACGGCTGCTCGTCGTGCGTAAGGTTCATCATGTAGCGTATCGCCCACGTGTCGCGGCCGAGGTCGACAAACACCAATGGCCCCGGCTGCGACGCACGAAGCGTCTCCACTTGGCTGACGAAATTGTGAGTGTCGAACTGCAGGTCCTTGGACGGCTCTATCACCACCACCAGCAGCAACCACTGCGCTACCAGTGCAATCAGGCTGAGCCAGACCAAGCGCACTGACCGACGCCAGGCAACCAACGCCGCCACTTGCAGAATCACCAACCCGCCAATCAACAGCGGCAACGAAACGTCAGGCCAGTAACCGCGTTTTTGCCAACTGTACCGACACACAAACAACACAACCACGCACAACGCCGGCAGCGCCGCGACAAGCCCTTCGTAGCAGCGGCGCACGCCGACAAGCCAGCCTTGCGCCTGGAGCAGCCCATAGGCGGCGACAGCGGCAAACATCGGTACCATCGGCAGAATGTAGTAAGCGCGCTTGAAGTGCGGCACCGACAGCCCGAGCAAAATCATCAAGCCGCACGCCCCCAGCCGCACCACCAACTGTACGTCGTCATTGACCCACCGCTCAGACCAACGATGGCGCAGCGCAATCAAGGCAGCCAGCGCCAACGGCACCACCGGGAAGTAACGGTACAGACTCAGCTTGAAGTAGAAATAGAACGGCTCACCACTCTCATCGAGCCGCCCGCTGACTTGCATCCTGAACACGTCATCGGCAAAAGCATCGCCACCACTGAACCGCGCCAGCTTCATCAACACCCACCAGCAGGCCACGAGCAGCGCAAACCCCACGAAACCGTGGATCAACACCTGCTTGACCCGCTCCCCCGGCCGGCCCAGCGCCCAATACACGCACACCACACCACAGACCTCGATCAGCCCCAATGGCCCGCGAATCGCAAAGGCCAGGACAAACAATGGGAATACGGCCAACTGCCTGACGCGCGACCCCAGGCGTTCACCACTGTGCAGCAGGTAGAAACTGCCCACGCATAGCAGCGCGACCATCAGGTCCAGGCACACCGAACGCGACTTATCGAGCAGTTGGGTGGTGAGCAACGTGAGCAACACCGTCAGCAACGCCCAGGGCCGGCTGGACGGCGCCAACAGGCGATAGATCAGGGCGATCACGCCCGCCGAAGCCAGCGCCGTCGGCAGCACATTCGCGAGATGGTTCGGCGCACCGAATATTCGAGCAAATACGAAACTGAAGAAGGTGGCGGTACCCGGGTAGTCGGGATACGGCTCGCCGTAGGTGGTAGGGAAAAGACTCGCGCCGTGGCGAAACATTTCCTGCATGAACAGCGCCCAGCGCCCGTCAAATCCTTGGGGTTGTTCGTCCCAGACACCCAACGTAAACAGCAATAAAGCGATCAGAAAAATGCCCAGGGACTCCAGGCGAAAACGACTGCGGTGATCCATTGAATGTCCTTTCAGGTAGGGTGCGCCGACTCCATGGTGCCGACTCTGCCCCTGAATAGCGCCTGAACAAACCCGAATATTTATGGATCTATCGACCGGCGCGCCATACCAGCGCGGGAATCAGCCGGATGTAGAGTAGCTCGCCCACCAGCTCAAGCAGGGTTTGCAGAATCACCGCCGTCGCGGCCAGCCCGCGCACGTCTTCGGGCAAGGCCAGCGCCAGCGGCAATACCACCAGGGAGTTGCGGGTCGACGCACTGAACGTGACCGCCCGCGCCGTGACGGCGGGCAAGGCGAACAGCCGCGCAGCCAACGCGCCCAGCAATGGCGCCAGCAACAGGAAGCCTAGGTAGACCGGAATCACCGGCAACAACAACGCGATATCGCGCACCACCGAGGTGATCTGCGAGCCGATGACCACAAACAGCACCAGCGCCATCGCCGGCACCGGCAGCCAGGCCCAGGCATTGCTCCACAGGTTGATGGCGCTTGAACGCCGCGCCAGAGAAGTCGTCAGCACCGCCAGGACCATCGGCAGCACGATCAACCACAAGAACGCCTCAACAAACGGCCCGGCCGCCACCACCACGGCGGACTGCGCGCCCAGCATGAAACCCAGGTACACCGGCAACAACACCAACTGCAGCAACAACAGCACTGGCGTCGCCGCCAGCATCAGCCGCGAATCGCCCTTGCCGATATGGGTAAACACCACCACGTAGTCGATACATGGCGTCAGCAACACCAGTAACGCGCCCACCAGCAAGGCCGGGCGCTCTACCAGACCACGGGTCAACGCCCACACCAGCAACGGCACCAGAATGAAATTGGCCAACAGCAAGGCCGATATAAAGCGCTTGTTGCCCAGGCCCTGGCGCAGATCCAGAAATGGAATTTGCAGAAACATGGCGTACATCAGCACAGCGATGGCAGGCGTGACCAGCACGCCAAGTCCCTGGGCCGACAAAGGCGCGAGCACACCGAATGCAGCCGCCAGCAAGACGGCGGCAAAGTAGACAGGGATCTGGTTGTGCTCGAGGGTGTCGCGGGTCATGGGCTGACTCTGGCTGATCAATAGACCGCAAGCCTAAGCACACAGGGCGCCAAGGTCGAGCATCGAAAATTTCCTGCGCTCATGCCGCGCTAAATTTGTTAGTTTCGAATGCTTATAAAAGCGCGTGGCTCCCAAGCCCACACCCAAAAGCGCAAGGATCGAGCCGACCGATGAACCTGCCCACCCGAGTTGCCCCAGAAGCCTTCCGCGAGTCGGCTGCCGACGGCTACCCTGTCAGCGGCTTCACCTGGCGCCCCATCAGACCCGACCCGACACGCCCGGTCGTCATCATCAACGCCGCCACCTCGGTACGCTGCCGCCACTACTCACGCTTCGCCGACTACCTGTTCGCCAACGGCTTCGACGTCATTACGTACGACTACCGTGGCATCGGCGAATCCCGCAATGGCTCGTTGCGCGGTTTCAAGGCGTCGTGGTCGGATTGGGGCGCGCTGGATTTCGAAGCGATGTTGCAGCGCGCACAACGGGAGTTTCCGGGGCAGCCGATTGATGTGGTCGGCCACAGTTTTGGTGGCTGCGCGGCGGGACTGGGGGCGTCAGGCGCGGTGATTCGGCGAGTCGTGACGGTCGGCGCGCAGTTTGCGTACTGGCGCGATTACGCGGCGGGCGGGCGCTGGCGCATGTTTGGCAAGTGGCATGTGGTAATGCCGTTGGTGACGGCGCTGTGCGGGTACTTCCCCGGCAAACGCCTGGGCTGGCTGGAAGATACGCCGGCCGGTGTGGTGCGCGACTGGGGCACGCCAACGCCCAGGTACGAGACGCGGCCCAGCGGGCGCACCTTGGGTGAGTTGCCCTTCACCCGGGTGAAGGCGCAACTGCTGGCCATCAGCATCACCGACGACCCGTTTGGCACGGTAGAGGCCATCGAGCGGTTGCTGAGCTATTTCGATAGCAGCGAGCGCACTCATCTGCGGATTGCTCCCGAAGATATTGGCGAAACAGCTGTCGGGCATTTCGCCTTCTTCCGCAGCGACTATCAGGACCGGCTGTGGCCAATTGCGCTGAAGTGGCTGCAACACGGCGCGCTGGCGCAAGGCACACCCGGACAGCGCGTCTAGAAACCCTTGGGATTTGCACCAACCTGCGCTTCAATAGTCCACCCAGATCCAGCACCCAAAGGACGTTGAGCCCATGGCCTCGCCGAACAAGCAACAAAAACGCGCCCAGCGGTCGAAAGCCAAAGCCAAGCAAAACCGTACCCAGCGCGCCGTCGCCACCAAGCCGGATGCGTTCGCAGGCGACGACAGCCGTATTGACCTTGAGTCGGTGGATTTGACCGAGCTGTTTGTCGAGATGCGCACGGCGGGCGAAACCAGCCAGCAGGCACTGTGTGCGGCGTTCCTGTCGCACCCGTTGCTGGCAGTGGTGCTGGAGCAGGAAGGCGAGGAAGAGGCGACCGACTTTATCGTGGCGGCGCTGATCGAGTATCGGCAATGGGCGACGGATACCGAGGATGAAGCGGCGGCGCTGGCGTGGGTCGAGTCGCCGCAATTCCAGGCCGATTATGTTGCGGCGTCCCAAGCGCTGATTGGCGCCCAGGACTGATACAAAACCAAATGTGGGAGCCGGCTTGCCCGCGATTGCGGCGTGTCAGTCGAAGAAGATCTCAACTGTCAGTCCGTCATCGCGGGCAAGCCCCGCTCCCCCGTGGTTGATGGCATGCTCCAGAAGCAGCACGCCGTCACATCAATTGAGTACCGCAGCGCCTGCCCTTTGAGCCTTGCGACGGCTCGACACATACAACCCTGCCAACACCACCAGCAAGCTCAGGATCCCGGTCGCAATGATCTCGACCCGGTGTGCTTCCTGGAACAGCATGATAGTCAGCGTCCCCACGATGAACACCATCACCGCGTAGGTCAGGCCGGGGAACAGCCACATCTTGAAGACAATCTTCTCGCCCGCTGCCGTGCGCTTCTGGCGCATGCGCAGTTGCGACACGGCAATCACCAGGTACACCAGCAACGCAATAGCGCCGGAACTGGCCAACAGGAATTCGAACACCGCCGCCGGGGCCACGTAGTTGGCGAATACCGCCAGGAACGCCGCGCCAGTCGACAACATCACCGCCCAGTAAGGCGTGCCGCTCTTGTTGGTGCGCTTGGCCACAGCCGGTGCGTCACCGCGACGGCCCAGGGAGAACAACATGCGCGAAGCGGTGTACAGCGCCGAGTTGAGGCAACTGGTCACGGCAACCAACACCACCAGGTCGACGATCAACTTGGCGTTTGGAATGCCCATGCGTTCCAGCACGGTCTGGTAGGAACCTACGGCCGCCAGGGTCGGATCATTCCATGGCACCAGGGACACAACGATGAAGATCGACAGCAGGTAGAACAAACCAATCCGCCAGATCACCGAGTTGGTGGCCTTGGTGATTTGCTGGCCCGGGTTCTTCGATTCCGCTGCTGCGATGGTGACGATCTCGGTGCCCATGAAGGAGAACATGGTGGTCAGGATTGCCGCCAACACCGCGCCCATGCCGTTCGGCATGAAGCCCTGGGTGTCAAACAGGTGCGAAACGCCGCTGACCTGGCTGGTCGGCAGGAAGCCGAAAATGGCAGCCAGACCAAGGATCACAAAGCCCACGATCGCCACGACTTTGATCAGGGCAAACCAGAACTCGAACTCACCATAATGTTTCACGCTGAACAGGTTAGTCGCCGTCAGCAGCAAGGTGATGATCAAGGTAAACGCCCAGATCGCCACATTGGGGAACCAGGCATGGAGGATGGTCGCCGCCGCGTTGGCTTCCAACGGAATCACCAGCACCCAGAACCACCAGTACAACCAGCCGATGGTGAAGCCGGCCCAGTGACCGATCGCGCGGTCAGCGTAGGTGGAGAACGAACCGGTGTCCGGCGAGGCCACGGCCATTTCGGCGAGCATGCGCATCACCAACACCACCAGCGTACCGGCAGCCGCGTAGGCCAGCAGCACTGCAGGGCCGGCGGCAGCAATCGCGTGGCCGGAGCCGACAAACAAACCGGCACCAATAACGCCGGCAATCGACAGCATGGTGACGTGACGCGGTTTGAGCCCCTGTTCGAGGTCATTGGAGCTTTGCGTACTACTCATTGACACACCTTTGCGAGGAATTGCGAAAACGGTCCGCCCGACCTGCGATCTTTCTCGTGAAAAGAAACCAACGGGGCGTTCTTTATTTTTTACGCAAGATTTGCGCCAAAATGTTACAAGGTCGCGATTGACGCGGGCTGTAGGACAATTGATCAGCCGTCGCAAGTCATTGAGAACAATGGCATTCCGCTATAGCGTTACCGAGCGACTCACTTTCAAGACGCCTGCGCGCACCAAAAACACACACGAAAAGTGCGTGACGCCCCATTAGGGGGCTGATATGGACCGTTTGCCCGGTTAACCCTTCCAACACCCGGCCAAAGCTGGCACCATCGCGCCCTTTTTTACGCGAAGCCTGTGGATTTATCGGGTTCAAACGTCTGTTAGGTTGTTGATGGCGCGACACGCTGCTGTGCCGATGCGACACCCTGCCGCACACCACCCGTTAACCGTCCGTAGCGCTGTTGGCTGCCATCCGAACGCTATGCTAGCTTGGCGCCTCGCCAGGAAGGCGGCCCAACAGCAAGAACGCAATGAACACAATGAGGACCGCACATGGCCCAGGCCGCGCCCGCGCTTGAAATCCGCAACTTGCACAAACGCTATGGTGAGCTGGAGGTACTTAAAGGTATCTCGCTGACCGCTCGCGACGGCGACGTGATCTCGATCCTGGGCTCCTCCGGTTCCGGCAAGTCCACATTCCTGCGCTGCATCAACCTGCTGGAAAACCCGCACCAGGGTCAGATCCTGGTCGCCGGTGAGGAGCTCAAGCTCAAGGCTGCAAAGAACGGCGAGCTGATGGCCGCCGACGGCAAGCAGATCAACCGCCTGCGTAGCGAAATCGGTTTTGTGTTTCAAAACTTTAACCTGTGGCCGCACATGAGCATCCTCGACAACATCATCGAGGCGCCCCGCCGTGTGCTTGGCCAGAGCAAGGCCGAAGCGATAGAAGTGGCCGAAGCCCTGCTGGCCAAGGTCGGCATCAGCGATAAACGCCACGCCTACCCTGCGCAACTGTCCGGCGGCCAGCAGCAACGGGCGGCCATTGCGCGCACCCTGGCGATGCAGCCCAAGGTCATCCTGTTCGACGAGCCGACATCGGCGCTTGACCCGGAAATGGTCCAGGAAGTACTTAATGTGATCCGCGCGCTGGCCGAAGAAGGCCGCACCATGCTGCTGGTCACCCATGAAATGGGCTTCGCCCGTCAGGTTTCCAGTGAAGTGGTGTTCCTGCACCAGGGCCTGGTCGAAGAGCAAGGATCGCCACAGCAGGTGTTTGAAAACCCGCTTTCGGCGCGCTGCAAACAATTCATGTCCAGCAACCGCTAACGGAGCAACATGCATGCAGAACTATAAAAAATTCCTTCTGGCCGCGGCCGTTTCGATGGCGTTCAGCGCCACGGCCATGGCAGAAACCTTGAAAATGGGGATCGAGGCGGCCTACCCGCCCTTCAACAATAAAGACGCCAGCGGCAACGTCGTCGGCTTCGACAAAGACATCGGCGACGCCCTGTGCGCCAAGATGAAAGTCGAGAAGTGCGAAGTGTATGTGTCTGACTGGGACGGCATCATCCCGGCCCTGAACGCCAAGAAGTTCGACTTCCTGGTGTCCTCGCTGTCCATCACCGATGAACGCAAGCAGGCTGTCGACTTCACCGACCCGTACTACTCCAACAAGCTGCAATTCATCGCACCTAAAGCCACTGCGGACTTCAAGACCGACGCGGCTTACCTGAAGGGCAAGATCATCGGCGCCCAGCGCGCGACGTTGGCCGGTACTTACCTGGAAGACAAGCTGCCGGACACCGAGGCCAAGCTCTACGACACCCAGGAAAACGCCTACCTCGACCTGACCTCCGGCCGCCTCGACGGTATCCTCGCCGACAAGTACGTGCAGTACGAATGGCTCAAGAGCAAAGACGGTTCGGCCTATGAATTCAAAGGCGACCCGGTTGTAGAAAGCGACAAGATCGGTATCGCCGTACGTAAAGGCGACCCACTGCGCGAGCGCCTGAACAAAGCCCTGGCAGAGATCAAGGCAGACGGCACCTACAAGAAGATCAACGACAAGTACTTCCCGTTCAGCATCGAATGATCTGAACGGCCTGACCGACGCGCTCGCTTGAGCGCGCCGGCTTTTAGCAATGCCTGCCGCGATATGAAAACACCATGAATTTCGATCTCTACGGATTCGGCCCGGCCCTCGCCGCCGGCGCGCTGATGACCGTCAAACTGGCGCTCACGGCCTTGTGCCTGGGGCTGGTGCTGGGCCTTGCCGGCGCCTTGGCCAAGACGTCCCCGTACAAGCCGTTGCAATGGCTTGGCGGTGCTTACTCGACCATCGTTCGTGGCATTCCCGAGCTGCTGTGGGTGCTGCTGATTTACTTCGGCACGGTCAACCTGATGCGTGCCCTCGGCGAGTTTTTCGGTAACCCCGACCTTTCGCTCAGTGCCTTTGCTGCCGGGGTTATCGCCCTGGGGCTGTGCTTTGGCGCCTACGCCACCGAAGTGTTTCGTGGCGCGATCCTCGCCATCCCCAAAGGCCACCGCGAAGCCGGTGTGGCGCTGGGGCTGTCGAAGTTTCGGATTTTCACCCGGTTGATCATGCCGCAGATGTGGCGCATCGCCCTGCCGGGGTTGGGCAACCTGTTTATGATCTTGATGAAAGATACCGCACTGGTGTCGGTGATCGGGCTGGAAGAAATCATGCGCCATGCGCAGATCGGCGTGACCGTGACCAAGCAGCCGTTCACCTTCTTTATGGTCGCGGCGTTCATGTACCTGGGCCTGACCGTGCTGGCCATGACCGGCATGCACTTCCTGGAAAAACGTGCCGCCCGCGGCTTTGCAAGGAGCACCCAATGAGCGGTGACTACAGCTGGCTGTCGCACTTCGACCTGGGCCTGAACTGGGCCGTGATCATCAAGTGGCTGCCCAAACTGGCCCAGGGTGCGACCCTGACCCTGGAGCTGGTCGCCATCGCGGTAATCGCCGGCCTGCTGCTGGCTATCCCGCTCGGTATCGCCCGTTCTTCGCGCCGCTGGTACGTGAGCGCCCTGCCCTACGCCTACATTTTCTTCTTCCGTGGCACGCCGCTGCTGGTGCAGTTGTTCCTGGTCTACTACGGCCTGGCGCAGTTCGATGCCGTACGTGAGAGCTTCATGTGGCCATACCTGCGCGATCCGTTCTGGTGCGCCACCGCCACCATGACCCTGCACACGGCCGCCTATATCGCCGAGATTCTGCGTGGCGCGATCCAGGCCATTCCACCGGGTGAAATCGAAGCGGCGCGCGCCCTGGGCATGTCCAAGCCCAAGACGCTGTTCTACATCATCCTGCCGCGTGCTTCGCGTATCGGCCTGCCGGCGTACAGCAATGAAGTGATCCTGATGCTTAAGGCCAGTGCCCTGGCCAGTACGGTGACCCTGCTGGAACTGACCGGCATGGCGCGGACCATCATCGCGCGCACCTACCTGCCAGTGGAGATCTTCTTCGCCGCCGGGCTGTTCTATCTGCTGATGGCCTACATCCTGGTGCGCGGCTTCAAACTGCTCGAACGCTGGCTGCGCGTCGATGCCTGCCAGGGACGCTGAAGCGCGCTTTGAAGCGCTGGATGCGTTTCTGATCGAGCACCAAGGGCTGTGGCGACCACGGCCCTTTACGCACCTGCAGTTACCCTGGGAAACCCAACATCCCGAGCTGGCCCAGTGGCTGCGCCAGCGCTCGTTGGCCGAGGCTGAAAGCTGTCACAACCACCCCCATGACCTGCCGGCGCCCGCCCCCTTTGCACAATTGGCTGCGCAGGCGTTGCAACTCAGTGCTGTGGACAGGTTACCGACACACGCGCTTGCGCCCGCTCGCCATCGCCTGAACGTCGACGTACCTGGCCGCAAGTGGCAGCAAATTGAAGCCTTCGGCACCGCACTTAATTTCGCCGAAACACCCACCCATTGGCTGGACTGGTGCGCCGGCAAAGGCCACCTCGGCCGCCGCTTGCTGCAAGCCGGCCAACACCTGACCTGCCTCGAATACGACCCGGCCCTGATCGCCTCGGGCCAGGCCTTGAGCGACCATCACGGCCTGCCCGCTACCCATCGCCTGCAAGACGTGATGGCGCCTGTGTCAATCAGCGCTGACCACACCCCCGTCGCCCTGCATGCCTGCGGCGACCTGCACGTGCGCCTGCTGCAACTGGCCAGCGCAGCGGGCTGCAAGCAACTGGCGCTGGCGCCTTGCTGTTACAACCGCATCAGCGCTGACCACTATCAAGCGTTATCGAGGGTTGGGCGCGAGTCACGGCTGCAACTATCGGTCGATGATCTGGGGCTGCCGCTGAGCGAAACCGTCACCGCCGGCAACCGTGTACGCCAGCAACGCGACACCTCCATGGCCCGGCGCCTGGGCTTTGATCAGTTGCAAAGGCAGTTACGCGGCCGTGACGAATACCTGGCCACGCCCTCCCTGCCCGCCCACTGGCTGGACAAACCCTTTGCCGACTATTGCCGGGAGCTGGCAGGCCTCAAGGGTTTTGCCACAGGCGAACAGGATTGGGTAACGCTTGAGGCGCACGGCTGGCGCCGCTTGGCGCAAGTGCGAAACCTGGAGTTGGTACGGGCGCTGTTTCGGCGGCCCCTGGAAATGTGGCTGGTGCTGGACCGGGCACTTTTCCTGGCGGACCAAGGCTATAAAGTCGAGGTAGGCAGCTTCTGCGAACCCACACTGACCCCGCGCAACTTGATGGTGCTGGCTGAGCGCGATTAGGGAGCAATTTTTCCTGCACGCGCCCTGTGGATAACTCTGTTGATAGTTTATTCACAGAGGCTGTAGCTATCAGTGCTACAGACCAAAAGCCACCCTGGTCATTTTTTGTTCACAAAATAAAACGCACACAAAACAGGCAGTTGCAGCGCATTGAGAACAGCGCCACAAAATCGCTGTTTCGTGGCAGCAGCAACCAACCGATTGTGCATAAGCATTTAGCGTCAAGCGAATAAACAGCACTTTAGGCCGTTTTTTTCGGGGCCTTCAACAACCGGCAAATCTCATTCAGATCGTCAGTGAACAGCCTTTTTGCCACGGTATCCAACGGGTCAGTTGCAAACGCCAAGGCTTCATTGATGGCCATGTCGCGATGAATCTCCAGCGGCGCTTTCCCCAACCGCTGCTTGAACGCTTCAACCATATCCAGACTGAATGCACTGCTCTCATCCACTTGGTTGACCACCACATGCACAACTGGCGGGCGCTCACCCTCAAGGTGCGGCGCGAGCAGTACGTCGAAATGGTCGAGCGTACCGAGGCATGCGGCGTCGGCTTGCGTGATCACCAACACCACATCGGCAACGTTCAGCGCTTGATGGAAGTAGACGTTATTGCCGGCGGGCGTATCGATAATCACCGTCTGCCGCTCGCTCAGGCCCAGCGACGCGAGCCGCTGCGCCAGCCAGGCAGGCTCGTGCTTGAGCCAACGTTCGAGGTTTTCCTGCTGCTCAATGTCGATATCGCCAAAGGTAATCACCTGGCAACCGGCGAAGCCAATCTGCTGTAACGGGCGCCATTGCCCATGCTCCAGGCTGGTGCGGCCGATACCGGGCAATGTGGCACTGACGCCGAAGTGATGGTGCAAGGCGTTTTGCGGGTCAAGATCAAGCGCCACCACCGACTCGCCGTGGCGCTGTAAACCACTGCTCAAGGCCGTGGCCAGGGTGCTACGGCCGACACCGCCATTCATCGACACCAACGCCACCACTTTGGGGCGCAGCGCTGCGATATCAGTCAATTGGGATTGGGCAGGGGTGGTTTCATTAGCAGGCACGCTGCCAAAAAAGTGCATGCGCGCATTAATGCCTTGGGCATCATGGGTCACGTTTTTGCCGAACAATGCCAACAGTTCTTCGCTAAGGCTCATAGCCTGCTCCTCACGACGCAGCTTAAAGACGTGAAAGGTCGGCAAGCAGCACTTACCGCAGGTCTTCTTGTAGGCGTCCCAGTTGTCGCATTCTGTGACAGGAGCAACAAAGTGTCATTATTTTGATGTTTTCACTGATTGTTTTTTAGACAGACGGTAAATAGTCAATTTAATGGCCGGCACTTGCTAACTGCATGCGCGCACTCAAGGCACGGCACAACGCATTTACATCCTGGCAACCGACGCTGTTGATCGCAGGGTCGAGCGGGTCTCGCCCATAGGCCTGCGCCTCACTGAACGCTAAGTCACGCCGCACGGTTCCCAACACGGCGTCATCCAGGTGTAACGTGAAGACACCTGCCATGTCCTGGCTGAAAGCATGGCCGCAATCGACCTGGTTGATCACGTAAAACCGTTGAGGTGACGATGCGTTCGCAAGATACGGCGCGAGCACCTCGTCCATCCTGGCCAAACCACGAAACGAAACCGCATCCGGCTGAACCACCACCAGCACCGTATCCGCCACGGACATCGCCTGGGTCAGATACACCGTGTTGCCAGCAGGGACGTCGATGACCACCGTGTCCTCGCCATTCAGCCCAAGCCCAGCCAGGCGCTTGCCAAGAAATTCGAGGTCCTGCCCCAGCCAGCGGTTCAGGCTCTGTTGCTGCACAGCATTGGTCTTCCCGAAGGTCACCAGACGGCACCCGGCAAAACCTCGTTTGGGCAAGGCTTGCCAGGTCTGGTTAAGCAGGCTGGTTGCGCCAAGGCCCGGCAGATCAAACCCTGGGCACAAGTGATGAAGCAGCGCGTTCTGCGGGTCCAGATCCAACGCCAGCGCCGGGTGCCCCTGGCGTTGCAGACCATTGGCAAGTGCAGCAGCCAGCGTGCTGCGGCCCACGCCGCCTGTAGCAGAAACCACCACCACCACCTTCGGCGCAGACCCATCTGAATAAACAGCGGCAGGTGAACCGTCCAACACCTCAGGCGGGTGAAGAGACTCTGCTCCTCCTCGGTTCAAGTGATCCAGCAAACGCTGCAGGGGCTCAGCCACCCGCGGCTCGCGCAAATCGGGCACAGCGGGCGCGGTGTATGGTTTTGATAGGTGATCTGCACGCCCCACTGACTGCTCCCCTTTTGAACTGCTGATCAAACAAGGGCGGCATTGTGTGATATCACAATGATAGTGTCAGTGTTTTGGTGCTTGTATCAGAATCCTTTCAGATAAGCGGCATGGCGTCATTTTTATGGCTTGTCGTTTTTTTTGAATATTCACTTCTACAACAATGCGCTAGCCGACTCATAAGCCTTTTTTAGACAAACCTTGCTGATTTTTTCGTGATTGAGAGACAGGTGGGTATCGCTCAAACCGACTTCGTATCAGCACACACATATATCTACACGCCTACACAACAAGCCAAAACACCCAGCTCACGACACAAACCCTGCGGGCGTAAGCCACAAGCCGGATACGCAACGCGTATTCTCCAACCCTGTGGACCCCGCCGGGATGCGGCGTGGTGAATGCGCCGTGACGTATCCGGACTCGAAAGGCCCGACGCAGGCGTTGGGGTACATGGAATTTGCCGACCGTTACGGGGGGGGGGAATTGAAGCTGATTTGCAGCTCCAGAGACGACGAAAACGCAGCCATCGCAAAAAAACCTTGGTTTCTGCAAAAATAGTCAGAATTCAGGGGTTTACAGAAGCTTGCCAATCGCTATAATCGTCGCCCTAACACGCCGGTATAGCTCAGTTGGTAGAGCAACTGACTTGTAATCAGTAGGTCCCGGGTTCGACTCCTGGTGCCGGCACCATATAGAACAACGACTTAGGCTCACCTTGCGGTGGGCCTTTTTCGTTTTGGGCTTCTTCTAGTAGAAATTTTCCCCGTTCGTTCCCCGTTTCTTTAAAAGACTGGTGATTCCACCCTCATCAGTCATCCGTGCAGCAAGCCATCTCAATTACCTATGCCTCCTACCATCACCACCCCGGATCAGGGTAGTGGTCATTCATGGGGTATTTCGCGATTGGGTGTTGTCCGGGATTCTCCCTAATTAGCCTGGGTTCCCATTCCGGTATGGCAGGTACTGGAAAAACTACCGAGGCCCCGGCAGTTCTTTTTCGGCCTACAAGCGCATTTCCCTGATTACGCGCCTTGGCTCAGTTCCCCGCGAAAGGGCGCGCCGGGCGTCCTTTGTGAGCTGGTCGAGAGCTTGCTCCTCGAATGCCGCCGCCATTGCGCTGGCCTTCCTGACGATCAGCAGCGCCAGCTCCGGCGGAAACACCACCTTGTCGGCGGGTAGGTAATCACAGTCAATAACGGACACGGCTCTATCCTCTGCGCGGGTGATGCTGGCGCCGGAATGAAGCGGGGCCAACAGATGACCTGCAGATGTTACCAGCGGAACGAGAGCAGCTACCTGGAATCCGGGGGTTGGCCAAGCTGGCAAGCAGAAGGTTTCCGCTCCAGGGTGAACGACTCGTTCACCACCTGCTCCGACCTGCTGTCAGTTCGCTGGAAGCCACGGCAAATACTTGACGAGCATCAAGCACCAGCACGCCACCTTTAACGCTGGAAGCTTTGCATTGCTTGGGCTGCGGACAATTTCCCCGTGGTCTGTCGGCGAAAATCCGTCTAGAGCCTGTCTAGTATTGCCTGGCGCGCTAAGGATTTGTCTGGCCCGATATTTCACCACCCCATCCGGCCGGCGTGGGTCTAGATATTGGTCGGGCAGTTACCTTGACGGGCACTTCTAGAATTCTTGACGAGGCTGGTGCTGGCCAACCTAAGCGAATGGCCACAAAGCATGGTCCTGCGTGGCTTTCAGCGTTCCTGCCGCTGGTGGCGCCGGAGAAATCCGTCAAGACCTGTCTAAAATCTCGTCAAGGTTCCGTCAAGGCTGGTCAAGGATTTCCTGTCAGTGAATGTCGCGGCTCGCCCCTGTTTCTGGACGAGGTAGCTATCCGGCCGCACGCCCGATCTGCCATCAGCCCTAGCTGGCTTTGGCCTGCGGGCCGGGCCGGAAGAACTGCGGCCTCTCCAGCCGTCCAGAGTCTGTCCAGAATCCTATCCCGCGTCAGGACTGCCCCAGACTGCCCACGACGGTTAGCTCTGCAATGCCCTGGCGAATGAACACTAGGTTCTCGTCGAGCGTTTCCAGTGCGCCGCGCACGTTGTTGGCAATGTCTGCCGATCCGCGCTGTTCGACCCAGTTGGAAAGCTCCTCCACTGCGGCGCCCAGTGCGAGCTGGTTTTGATTGAGGCGGTCGAACAGGCTGGCGATCAGTTTGGTTTCCGTCATGGTGGCTCTCCGTGTTTCGAGAGAGCGTAGCACCGGCGCCGTGAATGCTTGGAATCACCTTTACGTGGTTTGCGTCTGCCGGCGGCAAAGTGGCCTGGTGATGTGATACGGGATTTCCCCGAATCTAATGCGTGAGCCCCGCCCGCATTGGCCGCTGCGCGTTCTCAGGCGTCGAATCCGTCTCATGCCTGTCTCACATTTGCCAGCGATTCGGTAAAGGCCGGGTAAAAGTAGGTGGGCCGAATGCGCCGTATCCGTCTGGGGTCTGTCAGGGGTATCAGCGGCCGCGGTGCGCTTGTTTGACGGGCTGGCCACGCGAACAGTCTCAGACGCCCACCCGGCGTGGTTTTTGTCTGATGCCTGTCTCGCATTCCGTCAAAGTGTGGTCAAAGTAAATGCTGGCGCCAGCGTGTTGCGATCTACACGGTGAGTTGAATTCAACGCTCAATGCTGGCGCGGATCGTGCGCGCCGGCCAGTCGACCCCGCGCCGTGGGTTTGGTCTGGGCCCGGCCAGGTTGCCAGTGGAAACCACTGCAAAACCCTGGAAACCACAGTGGAAACCAGCGCCTGGCAACTTAACAACCCTAAGAGTGTAATTACCGTCAGATAGCTACAGAAAGCAACATTACGAGCCGGCAGTGCGCTCTGGGCATGATCTGGATGCGCACCAACGTCTCTCGCATGAACTAGAGTCTGAGCACATTGAGCGAGGACAAAGCATGGATCAGACGATAGACATTGAGGCTCGCATGATCAGTTTCCTGGAGACACAGGATCATGTGCGTCCATTGGATGGGCACGTCGACCAGCCGATGAATGTGAAAATGGCTGATTACCTATTCTTTAACGGTCGAGCTGTAACTGAGCTGAAGACACTCAAGATTGACCCAAAAGATAAGATTTTCAGCCACGCTAAAGCAGCGATGGATTCAGACGACTTTCCGCTTATCTTTGGCGACTACGATCTGGAAGCTGCTATCAAGGCAATGCCTGAAGGCCAAGCGACCATAGATAGGATTTTCGCTAAGGCCACAACGGTAGTTGAAGGCGTTTGTCGCAAAGCACGAGATCAGATCGAGTCAACAAAGAAGCATCTTGGTCTGAACCCAGAGACGCCAGGCATTTTACTCGTGCTGAACGACACAGTTGAAAGCATTCCGGTCGCCCAGCTAGTAGATCGCTTTAACTTCTGGCTCGAAGGGGGCAGCGAGAAACGATCGGACCGGTTTTCGCACATCGATTTCGTTGTGCTCATCCAGACGACTTATCGAGTCAAGAATCTCAAAGACCGAATGGTTCCCGCATTCATTATTTACAATGAGTGCAATGCCCATCGCCATCATCTAGTAGAAAAAGACATACACGAGTTTCTTGAATCGTGGGCTCAGTCGCAGGGGCACCGGTATGCCACAGCACAAAATATCCATTCCCTAAAGTTCGAGCCTGACCAGCCTTCAGCGCCTCCCCCGAAAACTAGGCAAGAGCATATTGAGCAACGGTACCAGCAGAACCGGTACCTTGAAGTGCTGCCGGAGGAGGAGTTTATAAAGTACGGCTGTGAAGTCATGAGCCGGATGATGTCGGTCGTTCTGAAGGCTGGCCCCAGACCGTCAGATGCAACAGCAATGTCGTACATGGATCAGTTCGCGGAGTTTCTCGAAGAGTGCCGAATAAGGAGTTTCGATCTAAAGAAGGTCACGAACCGGATGCGGACAGGCCCTTAAGCTGGCAGCCATTACTAAGGTGCTAGGTTCGCGCCTTGATGGTTGCGAACCAGAAGTGCGAACCTCAGTGCGAACCTGCTGCAGGTACGCACCCGAATGCGTACCAACCGTGCGTACCGAGCTGCGTACTTGCTGTGCGCAATTTGCGCAGTTACTGCGCATTCCGTTGGCGAGCCGTCGCTGGTGCGGGGTAGCCTACATGCCAGCCTGGGCATCACTCCCATTGTAAGAACAAGCCAGCTCATACGAGAGCAGACCTATGCATAGTTTTGATGAGCTTGCCGACCGTTGCGCAGCCTTTACCCTGGAGGCGTTGCGGAGCGCAAACGAAAGAACGGTTGAAGCTCTACAAACGAGTGCGGCTACCCCTCTGGTGAAAGCTCTCCAGATGATACAGCTGCAGAAAGTGATCTTTTCGGTTGGGATGTTCTCGATCTTCGAGGCCAGCTTACAAGACCGTCTGAATTGCAGGGATGGATTCCGAGAAGCGGAAGCCATATTGGACCAGCAAGGCGAAGCTGAACTGAAGGATCGTTTTCAGGACCTAGTAGCAGCCATCAATGTGCTTAAACACGGAAGAGGTCGCAGCTATGACGCGCTTGTTGCCAAAGCGCAGTGCCTACCATTCCGGATGAAACTCCCGGATGAAGCGTTTTTCTTTGAAGGTGACGTTTCTGAGGTAGCGACACTTGTCGAAGTGGACGATGCGTTCGTACAGCTTTGCGGTCACGTAATCCGTGAGGTGTCTGAAGTGCTGCGCAAGGTACGGCAGGACTTTATTTAACGTTCGTCTACCTACCGTATGCCCGAAAGAGAAAGACGATTTTTTGCCATTTGTGGTGTGGATACCGCCCGATCGAGTCAGCGCCAGCGACTTAACAAAACTTAACCTTTTTTCAGGGCAAGAACCTGTCAAAACCTGTCATCGAGCGCGCACCAGAACCTGACAAAACCTGACATTGGATCGAGTGCGGGGCCAGGCTCGATGTTGACAAATGTTGACATCAGATCGGCCTGGAGCCGATGGCAACGCTCGCGGCCTGTTAGCAAAGGTTAGTCCCTAGGGAGGTTGGCAATCCCGTCACTTAGGCCACCGTTGGCGAGGTTTAGGTGGTGTTTGACAAGACCGCCATGGAATCTGTGTCAGCCGAAAAATGATATGGGAACTGCTTATGTCTTAGCTGCTTCGCAGAAGATCCTGAAAGCTTGATTTCGATCAACACCTTGAGAATAAACTCGGGATGCTTTGGAGACAAAGGGCCACAATCGTAGGTTGTTTGCGGTGGGAGCGGCGGCGACGATGACTTTCATCGATGCTTCATATTAGATATGGGGATATCCTCCCCGCTAGCACTAACTTCGTAAAATACATCAAGGAAGACCTAAACAATGACCCCCACACTGGGCTGGCTTCACATCTCTGATCTGCACTTCCTTGACGAGCATGCTTGGCGGGACGACCGGCCGCTTAAAAAGCTGATAGAGGACTTGGAAACCTTGATGAGAAGCGGATTACGAGTCGATCTGGTGCTCTGCACCGGCGATATCGGCTTCGGAGAAACCAAGGCTGAGCCTTTGGTCAAGCAATATTTAGAAGCTAAGGCATTCTTCGATAAGGTGCTAGCGACCTGCAACCTAGAGAGTGACCGGCTATTCTTGGTACCGGGAAATCATGATATTGACCGAAGCAAAGTACGCCGATCTCAAACTGAGTGGTTCCGCTCAAGCGAGCGCAATCTGACCCAAATAAACCAAGACTTTCGGAATAGCGACGCCGAAATTAGGCAGTCCATGGAGCGTCTTGCCGCTTACCGACAGTTTGTTGTAGATCACTATCCCCATATCAGCCTTGATCACAACGCCACCTTCGGCGCCAAGGTCGAGATTGATGGAATTACCGTATCTCTCTCTGGACTGAACTCCGCATGGACCTGCGTAGATAATTACGACAAAGATCGTATCTGGCTTGCAGGAGACGCCCAACTGCATGCCTGTAGCAAAGCCATTGACACCGTAGGCAGTTCTGTCCCCCATCTGCGTCTTGCATTGATTCACCATCCGCAGGATTGGCTTCAGCCAGCAGAAGTCCTGCAACTACGCGGACGGCTGGAACAGGATTTCGATTTTTTACTCCATGGACACGCCCACGATCAATGGGTGAGGGAGATCACGACACCTCAACACGTTGTTATCGCCGCCGGAGCTACTACCGGGGAAAGCCAGAAGGAATTTGGCTACAACCTGGTTCAATTCGCGCCCGGTAAGACCGAGGTGCATTTGCGTAGTTACGATTCGAAGGGTGGGGGTGGGTGGATAGAGGAAAACGTCAGTGGCCGTACCAAGCATGGGATCTGGCCTTTGACGGCCCATGCTAATCTGCCCGCCCTGCCCGCCACAGCCACAGCATCCACCCCCGTTCCCTCCGCCCCTTTGGAGGCCTCGCCAACCAGTCGCGGCCACTACGGCTTAGATACCGCAATGGTGGACTGCGCCACCCATCTGAAAAGGGACCGGCTGCTGGTCATATTCGGCATGGCCGGAGTTGGTAAGAGCACCCTGGTGGAGGAGCTACGCCTGCGGTCGGAGTGGAAGAATCTTCGTCTAGTGCAAGTTACGGCGCGGGAGGAAGGTGGCATGCCAGATTTCTTCGGCCAGATCGCCCCCTTGTTGGGCATTCACGACGAGCGGCCTCGCCCCCCGGTAGGAGAGACAGTCGCGAAAATTGCTGAAGGTTTGAATCTGTTGGCGTCGAATGCACAACCCTTCTTCCTCCATGTCCAGCGAGCTCATCTTTGGTTGCGCAATGGAATTTGGCGGGATGCAAATCTTGGTCTACTGCTGGAAGGCTTATCTCGCGCTTATCCTGAAAGTACAATTGTCTTGGAGGCCCGGGAAAAGCCTGATGTCGGCCTGAACAGCTACGAGGTCACCGGACTGCCCAAACAAGCTCTGGCTGATTATCTTTCCCACCCGCCCGGCCTGAGCAAGGGCTGGGCGTTAAGCGGCGACCAACGCAGCTACGTTTTTTCCCGCCTGGGCGGTGGTCACGGACGCGGCGCACACGCTTACGGCTTGAGCCTGCTTGTGCGCCTTGCAGAAGATAAGGGAGGCTCGCCCTACGATATTCTGAGGCAATACCCAGAAGACTACGCCCAAACGCTATACGACAAACTGTTTCGCGATCTATACGAGAATGTCTTGACGAGAGGAGAGCGACGCCTGTTGTTTGTCTGCTCCCTATACCGTGACGGCGTACATTACAGCCATCTGTCTCTTCTGGAGGAGATCGCATCCGCCCAAGAGGCTGGTGGCGCGTTGATACGACGCCGTTTACTCGCGGAGAACGGCGACTGGCTCTACCTACACGACCTAGCAGCAGAGCAGGCCCGTAATCTGGAGACCGACAAAAACCATACTCAAAAAATGCACGAATTCATTGCTGGACTTTGGCTGGATGAGTTAAAGGGTCAAAGAGCCTTGATGGAGGCCAACATCCGCCGTGCTTTGGAGGCGATTTACCACTTAGAACAAGGCGGCCAGTATGAGCGGGTGGCGGAGATAGCCCCTAATTTGTTTGGCCGTAGCCAGGAAATGATCGTACAAGCCTTATGGCGTATGGAAGAAAAACTAATTGCTCAAAGGCAAGATAAAAAAGTTCTCATCGTTTTGGAGTATTTGCTGAAGGTTAGCCCTAATGACCACCAATGCATGCGCTTTCTGGGCGAGTGCAGAAGAAGGCTCTTCGGCACCGAAGACCGTGAAGCGTTGGAGCTGTTTCGGCAGGCCACCCTAGTAGACCCAGGCTTTTTCCGGTACTGGGCCAATTATGGCCATGCTGTTATAGCCAGTAAAGATGAAGAACTGATCGAAACGTTTCTGACTGAAGTGGCAGAGGCGCCGGAAAGAGCGAGAGATGATTATGTTGTAGCCATTCAGGCAAATGCTCTGGAGGCAGTCAAACGCGACGGTGATGCCGCAGACCTGCGCAAAGAAAAGATTGCCGCTGGCAGCACATGTTCAGTGTTCTACAGTAACCATGCGCAATGGCTGCTGGACAAAAAAGCCGATCCCAAAGCAGCGATAGAAGTATTGGAACTTGCCCGGACTGGTGGATTTGCCGACGACATTGCCGAAGCCATCTACGCCTCTGCTCTGGAGGCGGATGGGCGCGATGGCGATGCGGCAGCTCTGCGCGAGGAAAAGATCGCCGCAGGCAGTACAAATGGGGCTTTCTACGCGGATCACGCAATTTGGCTATTAGACAAGAAGGGCGATCCTAGCAGCGCATTGGAAGTGCTGAAACTCGCTCCAT
The DNA here is from genome assembly GCF_050915955.1 of Pseudomonas sp. UBT. Taxonomy (NCBI): domain Bacteria; kingdom Pseudomonadati; phylum Pseudomonadota; class Gammaproteobacteria; order Pseudomonadales; family Pseudomonadaceae; genus Pseudomonas; species Pseudomonas sp. UBT. Next base: position 1,530,456 of record NZ_CP168079.1, read on the forward strand.
CGGCATCTGGGGAGGTCATATCGACGATTCGCTCCCGTGTCATTGCCTTTTCAAAATGACTGCTGATAGCTGATAGCTGCAGTTCAAACCGCGCCTATTGATTCGTTGAGGTCATGGCGATCGCTTGAAATCTCTTGAATGTGATGTTCGAGAGATTTAGGACGCTTTGTGATGGAGATGTCCCTGATGGTGGTAGCCGCTCTTAACTGATTACTCTTGCTGTTACCGGAGTCGTTACCAGCGGCTAGGCAAAGCGATCAGCGAGACAGACGATTTGGTCTGAGTGAGACCATATCGTCTGTTTCGATTAGTCAGTTAAATAGAGCTTGGGCGTATGTCCGTTCCATTCTGAGTACCCGAAATCCTGAATTTTTGGGTTTCTCCTGAGCTGACCTCGGCTGCCGTTTCCTTCACGGGCTGACCGATCTGCATTGCACAGAGGCCGCTGCCTTCGTCATCGCCGGCAATGCCAACGATATGCCGACCTGGCTTGACCTTGAATTTCACAATTTCGCCGGTGTCGATGCGGGCGACCTTTTTTCCGTCGATGAGCACGGTGGCCATGCAGCCGCCAGACGCCCAAAAGCCGTTGTCTCGACTAACTGCCAGTGTCGCACCACCAGGAATGTCTGACTGATAGGCGTAGACCCTGTCGGAGGGCACCCGCTTTGCAGAGCCAGGCGCTACTGGTGTGCTTGAACATCCAGCCAGTAGTGCGAAGGTGACGGTGGCGAGCAAAATCCTGTGCATATTTCTTCCTCCGGGGTTGATGGATCACTTTACACCAGCACCCCTACATCTGGTCTTCGGCGTAAATAGCAGCGCTGATGATCGCGCCACCCCAGCGGCGATGGCCGATGCAAAGAGGTACGGGCAAGCCTGATGCAACGGTGTTTTTTGCACTACCAAAGGCATAGCCAGGAGTGTTCTCGGGCGCGGCGCTAGACTTCAAGCCCTGTGCTTGCGGGCTCAACATCTGAATTACGCCGCCGGCGGCCAGTGCGATACCGGGCGCAAGTGTTGCGCCATTTGTGAAAGGGCTCATAACGATCAGTACGGCCCCTATGATCGTTTGCAAGATACCTGCCCGCTTACTGCCGACGATCACGGGGGCGATAATGATGTCGCCATGGCCTTGATAATTGAGCTCACCCTCCCCGATATTTTTCTTTCCACGGAAAACAGCAAACACAAGTCCGCGCGACCTGGCGTTTGAGATGAATCGCTCAAGGCCTGGAATCTGCACGCACAGAGCTTTCAAGGCTTCCGCTGGCGTGCGCACGGCAAGGTCGTATGACCTGCCGAACTGCCGGAGTTGTCCGTAGAGTTTGATGGTGGTCATAGGGGAGTTATCGAATGCGGTAGCGGCCATGTGGCCTCCTATACGGTGATCGAAGAGGCAGGTAGCCCAAGGCGAATGGCGAGCACTGCGCGCGACATATGCGCATGGGCGATGGTCAGTTGTTCCTGGCGTTGGTCGTAGTTCCACACCCGGTTGTAGATCGTTTCGCTTGCCCTGGCGCCGCGGAATGTTCCCCGCATCAGGTCCGCAGAGACCCGGGCTTCTTCCTCGGTGAAGTAGGGGCCGTCGATGGTCACTTGCTGGCCATTGCGGACGTGCTGGACCTCCCACACCAAGTAGCCTGCGTCCGGCCCCTGAATCAGTTCGTAGGGTTTGAATTTAAGTGTGTTGCATGCGTCGGTGAATCGCTCCTGATAGGTGGGCGTGTGGCTCGCGGTGTTGCTGTCTTGGTCTGTCATGGTCTGTCATGGTTTCCTCTGTGCGCCGCTGGCGCTGGTCGTGGGCTGGTGCTCGGTGGTGTTGCTCGGTGTCGCGCCACGTTTTCGTGATTCGCAAAACGTGGCGCGGAAAATGGTCATTTGCCGACGATGCTCAGGGCGGGCGGTAGCTTTGGGCCGAACGGCGCGCCAGGGGCGAATGGGTCGGGCAACTGGTCTTCTGGGCATTCCCGGATGAACCGGATCATGGCGGCGTGGCAGGCTTGATAAAGCGGGCCACCGGCGCCCCATTCGTCGCTCTTGCGGTCGGCGCTGTCCTCCAGTCGGGATAGGTAGGCCATTCCGCGAAGGCTGGTGTCACCGTCTGCGCTGGCCTGCTGGCGATGTACTGGGTTGACGCCCAGCAGATCGCACATCTGGTCGAAGCCCAGCGCCTGCGCCAACCCCTCATGGTCGAACATCAGGGATTGGCCAAACCCAGCAAGTGCGCTCCACGCTCCACTGCGGGTGGCCTCTTGGTGTTCCTGGGCTCGCTCCTCCAATTCAGCAATGGCCTGCCGGGTGAAGGGGAGGAATGCTTTCAACTTGCCCGCCTGCCGGAGAAGGGCTCGCCGCTCACTGCGGATAACGTCGAGCTGGTCAGCAATGGCGCGACAGATTCGCCGGGTAGTGATGAGCTGCGTGGCGGCGCTGATGCCGGGTTTCATACCGATGTTGCACAGGCGGGTGATAAGGCTGGGCGTCATTGGTGCGCCTCCATAGGTGTGTTGTCGTAGCTGGTGCGCAGGTGAGCACCAGCCGCGCAATGGCGGCTGGTGGGCGCGTAGCAGCTCCGACAAACCATGATGTGGTTGAGGTACTGGTCACGGGCGTGTCGCCATTCGGTCGTGGCAGTGGCGGCGCTTGCGTGTGGGCTGGTACTGGGGCGGGGAGCACGCTCTAGGGGGATGGCCAACACCGGTCGCGGGCGGGGTTCAGGCCGTCTCCTCAATTCTGAGGAGTCGGTACCGGTAATGGCTGGCGACATGTGATCAAGCAGGCTGGAAAGGAGACTCAAACCGTCACCTCAACCGGATCACTGCTAATCCAATGTTCCTGTGAGTTCAAAAACACCGGCAACAGCGGCAACAATGGCAACAGCCCCGTAAACCGTGGCCTCCAGGTGTTGCCGATGCTGCCAAACTGTTGCCACCGTTTTTTCACCGGCAACAGTGATAACCAAATGAAAGGAGAGAGCGGATCTCTTATGTTGGAAATGAGGTGTGCGTTGCCAGTTGTTGCCACTTTTTTTATAGGGTGGCAACGGCTGTATGCCACGCCACACAAGGCCGTTGCCGGTGTTGCCACTGTTGCCAGTGATTCTAGGTTCCTGTGAACTTGGGCAATCTGGATTGCTGGTCTTTGAGTGACGTTCATGCGCCACCGCCTTCACGATCCATGATGTCTGGGTCGATCACATAGAGACGCGCCTGGCCACCACCAGGGAGTCGGTAGTTTTTGGTTTTACGCTCGTTGTCACGGCGTGCGAGGACGTTAGCGCTCTCCAGAGCCTTGATGATGCGAGACAGGCCATAGCCGTGCGCCGCCTCGATGAGCGCCGGCTTGTTGAACAGGTACAGGCGATTGGTGCCCACCAGCTCCCAGTAACCGGCTCGGTTGAACACCTTGGTGTCAGGCGTTTGATCGTAGACATCTGAAAAGCGGCTGCTACCGTGGCGGTCGATAAAGTCCAGGATGCCAGCCAGGATCTGTCGGTCTTCTGCGTTGCCGCTGCCCACCCTGCTGAGCCATTCGCCGTACAGCAAGCGGCAGTCAGCTAGGGCGGTACCCGGCACCCATGGCAGCAGGCCGTAGGCGATGGCCATCTCGCCGGCAAGCGCGATCACGGCGAACCGATCAGCCACCCTGCCTGCCTGGGCGTTGTCTTCCACAAAGCTGGCGCGTACCCCGGCGAAGTCTTCCAGTAGGCCGGCCCGGTCGTCGCTCTCGAGCAGCTTCTCGACAAAGGCTGGTCCAAGGTGGCCGTGGTGGGCGCCGACCGCTACGGTGAGCTGCCGGTGAAAGTCCGCTCCCTCAAGCCCGTGCAATTCGTCGAAGGCCCGGTGTGTGCGGGTACCGGCGTTCACGTCGACCATGCGCAACTCGGCGCCAGCGTGGGCGGCATTGCCGGATATGGCCGCGTGTTCAGAGAGTGAGCGCTCGCCGCTGGAGAGTGTCAGCAGGCGCCAGCTCAATTTAGCGCGGCCTTCGCGCTCACGGGTCATGGTGCCCTTACCCTGGCCGTTGGCGAGGGAGTACGCCATTTCCTGTACGCGCTTGGGGTCGGCGCGCTTTATCTCATCCAAGGGCAGGATGGTGTCATTGCGGCTCGATGCTTCGATCTCCAGGCCGCCCTTGGTCATGTCCCAACTGGCGGCGAACACGCCCGGGTCGCCCCATACCGACGAGCCGATCAACTGCGCCAGCGACTTTCCGCTTGAGCTATCGCCCACCAGGTGAACACCACCGCCCAGCACGCCCACCAAACTCAGCAATGGGCCAGCTAGTGAGCAGCCGATCGCCAGCGTCAGCACCGGGTTGCCCGCGCACTTGGCGGCCACCTCCGATTGCCACAGCGCCAGCTCGCCGCGCCGGCTGAAAAGTACCTGAGCCTTGTTGCTGGCCTGGTACCGCACATTGGCGCTGCCGATGGTTCGCCCAGGCAGCACGAATGCGCCCGATTCATGCCAACCCGGCCGGCTGGTGGTGGCAAACACTTCTGCAGGATGCTGGTCGAGCAGGTACTCCATGAACGTGCCGCGCTTCTTGAGGGCAATGATGACGCCCATTCCGAACAATGCGCGCCGGGCGTCCTCGCCGCTGCCGCCGAACACCTCCATGGCGATGATCCATTCTTTGATACCGCCCTCTGTGACCAGGCGCAGCAACCGGCCTTCGCTGCCATCGTCGCTGTTGGTGGTGCGGGCGACGACGGTGACGGGGCTGGAGATCCACTCATCAGTGATAGGCCGGTCGCCGGTATCGCCCTCGGCGTCGTCCTGGTCAGCGGCTGCGCGCTTGAAGCTATGCCAGTAAACGCCCGGGCGCAGCTTTCGGCCCTTCTCGTTGATTACCCAATGCTCATACACAGCCCAGCAGGGGCGATCTGGCGCAACGGTCGCAGCGTCCGGCCGAAGGTTGATCACGTTGGTGTCAGGCTTGGACATGGGCGAGTTTCCAGTTGGCGAGGTCGTTGAAGTCGGTGAGGTCATCGGGGGCGCCTTCGGGCCACTCGGGGAAAGCCACTTGGCCACCCACGGCCGCCGCCGCTGCGTTTGCCGCTGCGCGCCCCGGGTTGCCATCGGTGAGCCGGTCGTCGTCGCCGGCGATGACGATTGGTTGGCCCGGGTATCGAGCGCGAAGTGCCATCGCCGCCGGGATCAAGTTGCCCGCGTTCATGGCAGCGGCAACGACATAGCCGCCGTGCTGGTGGAGGCTGGCGGCCGTCGCCCACCCTTCGCAGATGCAAAGCACAGAACCTGGCTCGATGATGCCAAGCGGTGAATAGGTGCCCTTGATCCGGCCGCCATAGAGGAAGCGCTTGTCGCCGTCCGGGGCAATTCGTTGCAGATTGACCAAGCGCCCATCCAGGTACAGGGGGATCAGCAGGTCAGTGCCACGCTGGCGCAGGCCGTAGGAGCGAACCGCCTTGGCGACCAGATACGCGTGGTCGGGTGAGGCGCGGCGCGCATTGCGCCACCAGTGGTTGGCCTTCTCGGCGGCCTGCTGCTGGCGCTGGTGTTGCTCGGCTTCGCGCTGGCGCCGGGCTAGATCAACCCGCTCGCGGACTTGCGCGGCTTCGCGGGCGTCCACCGGCTCTCGACTACACCAGGTGCTGGCGCCACCGGCTTTCCAACTGCCGAAAGCGCCGGATGCAATGCCGTCCAGGTACAGCACATACCAGCCGTTGAGCGAGCCAGGCTTATCCTCCGGCACACGGAACCGGTGAATTGCACCGTCGGGCTCTGGTACCCAGTCGAGAGGGCCATAGACGGCCTGGAGCGCATCACGGAATAGGATCGTTGCGTCAGTCATGCTGCCCCCTTCGGTGGGGTAAACCGCTTGGCCAAGTTCTCCAGTTTCTGAGTCAGGCGCTCCAGCTCATTGCAGTGCCGGCCTTGGTCGCCTTCCGCGATGCGCAGCTCTAGGAAGCCGATCAGAGTTTCCACCAGTAGCGCATAGCTGGTGCTGTCGATGTGGGCGCCCGTGGTGGGCGGCACGCTGCTGCCCTTGCGCTTGATTGGGGTCACGTTACCCATGGTCGACCTCCCGGTGATCCGCACGAGCAAAGGCTCGGCAGACGTGGCCGTTGTTCACGCCGTGCCAGCGGGTAATGTCGTCGATTGAATCAACCAGGCAGGCCGTCACCTGGGCGTCAGCACTACGCATGACAACGCGCCCGCACTCGGCGTCGGCCTCGCTCAAGAACGGCCCTAGCAAAGCCTTGGGCACCTTCGGGTGGGTGACGAACCAAAGCTCTGTGGCTTTTTTCGGGCAAGCCGATCCCGTCGACGCAGATGCGCCGTTTTGAATTTTCATGCTTAACCTCTTAGGTCAGGGCGTCGGCGCTGCGCGTCAGTACACGGCTGCTGAAAGCAAAAAGTGAGGCTGATAAATAGGATCGAGGATGAGCGCGCTGGCTGGTTCATAGGGCTACCCCGCGGTACGGCTGATCGCCGCCCAGGTCGTCCGATCCGAACAGGGCTTGATTGACGGCTTTCCGCCTCTCAAGCATGCGGTCATGTTCCTGATGCGTGCCGATCTCCGCCGCCACCCAATCAGGAAGCTCCTTGCGCCGGCGCATTTCGTTGAGGTGCGTCCACCAGCGAGTTGCGTGACGTCGCTCAGCGGCGATGAACTCGGCCAGCGAGGCGCTTTGTTCGTCCAGCAGGTAATGGGGCAACGGCAGCGGAGAAGTTGATGCCGGGCTGCTCGTGTTGTGGGCCTCGCTGACGTTGATCATTCCGCACCTCCGGAATGCTCCAGCTTGCGAACGATGGTCATGTGGGCGTTGTAGCGAGCAAGGCGAACTGAAAGTGATGAGTTTGCGCGGAGGGCGCTCAGGGCCATACGGCGGTGAGCAAAGGCGCGAATTGCGGGCGGAATGAGGGCGTGCATAGGTGGAGCTCCCGTATCAATTAGAGAGCTGCCACGTTCGCGACCAAACGAATGGGTGGCAGCCGTGCGCAGGTTGGTCGACCGGAGATACAGAAATCCGGCACGCCCGAAGGCGTCCTGCGCACAGCCGCCATAAAACGAAACTGCGGGCGTAAAAAAAGCGCCTGCAATCGTAATAGGGGCGCTGTTGCGCCTGTATCTACTCGGGCGACCAAACCCGGTCGCTGAATATGCAGCGACGGGCAAACCATACCGACGACCACGACTGCTTGCAACAAAAGTTATCGACCGTTTATCGCTGATCATGAGCATAGCTGTCATGGGCGGAAGTCCTCAGAATCGATTGGCAGCTTCAGTTGCTCCCTCAAATGAGCAACGTGCGCGTACACACCCGGCTTGTCATAGCGCCAGTGAGCCAGCCGGCGACCACTGTTGCTGGCTTCCTTCTTGCGGTCCTCCAATGTGTGGCAGGCGTGCCCATACCGTGCTTCGCGGAACGCCATGATTAGGCTCGCTTTCAGCTCCACAACGCGGTCGGTATTGCGGGACAACGACAGCAGGAAGAACGCTTGATCTTCGTTCAGCAGGGCGAAGCGCTCCGGCCTACCACCAGCGGTTCCGGCCAAGGGTTTCTCCGTTTGAAACGGAACAACCCCGAACTCTTCGAACTTCGCCAGGTAGCGCTCGATCAGCGCCATTGGGTTTTTGTGCTTGGTTCCCAGCTGCTTCGCGAGCTGGCGGCTATCCACGCGAGGTTCGCCCTGGTAATCAGTCACGGCAATGTGAGGATCTCCCGGATCACCCTCACCCATCGGCTCAATGATCTTGGTTGTCATGAGGCCACCTTCTGCACTGGGCCAGTACTCAGGTAGTAGGTCGCAACCTTCTGGTGATCGCGGCCTTGATCATCCTTCAGCGTACCCAGGTGGGTAACGATGCCGTGCCCCTGCGCACGCAGCTCAGATATTCGCGCACCAGGGCGCAGGATGTTCAGAAACATGATGGCTTGGAAGGTGTTGATCGAACCATGCAGATGCAGGTAAGCCAAAAGGCGCATGCGCTGGGCACTACCACTGGTGTCGCTAATGCTTTGCGCCGAGCAACTCTTCTCGGAATGCAGGATCTTTTCCATGTCAGGCCACCCCACTATCAGAGTCAGCTTCGGGATGGACGAATTGATGGCGGCAAACTAAACGACGATTAAGCACCAAAGCGTTTAAGGGTACAGGAAGGGGTAAAGCCGCTTTTTTCAGACAAAGCGATCCTGTCCCCGCATCAGCGCAGAGTTGATTGGTCATCATTGGTTATGCCTCCTGACTGATCAGGAAGGATTCCACAGACTCGGGCTCCCAACGGACGGAACGACCGAAGCGAATAGGAGCGGGAAAGCCGGGAGTCTTGGACCAGCGCCACCAAGTAGCGCGGCTTACTTGGTACTTGGCGCAGAGCTGCGCGGCGGTAGCGCGCGTGCCAGGGATCGGCAGGTTGGGTACATCGGTAATGCGGGTGGCGGTTTGTGCCATTTGCGGTATCTCCAAAGACTGGAAAAACCGAGAGGATCGATCTGTAGACCACCAGTACCTGCGAACAGGTCAGAAGATGGCAAGTCATCGGAAACAGTACCACTGGTTAAGAAACCAGTAGCGTATTATTCCCTCCGGTACTACAGTCCGCCCGAGCTTTACCTTTTACGGTAAACCGTAAAATGGTAGAGCCATTGAAGCCGTCTCAAACGCTTCTCCCCTCGGGGTTGTGTGCTGGCCTAGCTGGTATGCAGAGGACGCTGGAACGTCCTTTCTCGAGCAGCCCCTGGAGGTCGAAGACCAGGGGCTTTTCTTTGTCTGCAAATTCAACTTTCAGCAATTCTGTCAGCAAACACCAGCCAATCAACTATCAAGGTGTTTCATACATCGACAGAACGCTGTAGACGTGTTCGCATGGTAACGGCGCTTTTCAAAAAAAAGAACCTGTTTTTTTTGGATCTTCTTTGCATACTTTGCATAACTTGCTATCCCCGGACATTTTCTCGTCGAAACTTACTGTACCACTGCGTCCCACCAGCACTCATGAGAACCCATGAGCACTCATGAGAAGGCAAGCACTGACCTGCATACCGTTCGTCGGAATAGGGCGTAACGCCCTAATGGCGGGGCTCTCAGGGACACCAATGAGGCCCTCTTCAGCCCCTAACACGAATCGTCTGTCGTTCGTAGCTGAGAATTTTCAAACATAGATTTGCTAACGTTAAGCCATGTCGCGCCACGTTTTGCGAATCACGAAAACGTGGCGCGGATTTGATTAGTGTGACGTGAGGCAGTGACAAATGGACTTCCACTTAAAGTGTAAATCCATCCACTTAAAGAGTTGTTAAACACCGTTAAGCACTGTTATTAACAGTTGTTCTATTTATTTGCCCTTATTCGCTGTTATTCCCACTTATTCGTGGTTTCAAGGTGTTTTCAGCAAGGTTTGCGGAACTGGAATAGGCTGCAAGCCACGCTATTCGGGGGTTCTGCAACGGACTGGCGGTGGTGCCCTGCGAGCACCCGTCCGTAGCCAGATTGGAGCATGGGGATTTTGAGCCGGAATCTTTCCTTCTTTGGCAGCGACCAAACGACTGGCCGATAAAGCAGTAATCAGCCAAGAAGAGACTAGGATATGGAGCTGTTAACTTTTTTCCGTCGGGAGATCAGTAGCACATTGCCAGTTTCAGTGGCCTTCCCCAATGCCTTAGCCAAAGCTCCGTCAAATAGCTCGATAGCTCGACGTTTCTCTGGCAGCGCAGCTTCAGGATTGTTTCGGTAGTGCCGAGAAACGACACCTGTCTGGCCATGAGCCTGAAGGAGATCGGATAAACGGTCATCAACTCCGTGCTTCTGCATAAGCTGCGTGCAGGTCCGGCGCAGATCTCTCGGGGAGAACGTAGGGATCTTCAGGCCAGCGATTAAAGCGTGCTTGGAATCCAGCCAGTCTGCAACGGCATGGGTCGGACTACTGATCACAAAAGGCTGTTTACCGTGTGTAGTCCAGGGCCAAGGATGATCACCATTGATTTCCCGCACTTGCCGCATTATGGCAATGGCCCGATCAGAGAGAGGTACTAGGTGCGGCCGGCTCAGGGTCTGGCCTCCTCTACCTTTACGGTGGATCAATAGCACCGTACCCGCGTCCAGATCGTAGTCCGCCCAAGTGGTTTCGATTAGGTTCTTGATCCGCTGGCCGCCCGTTGATATGACGAACTTGAATAACAGTGCCATAACCGGACCGATACCGTCAGTATCCTCAACCGTCTCCCAGAATTGCTTCAGTTCTGCATCAGACAAGGCTCGTTCGACAGGGGCAGAGACTTTATCAACCTTCACCATTGCTGCAGGGTTAATCTCAAGGCTATAGGTCTTCGCATTGGAGCGGCCGACCACACTCTCAGCCGTGAGCCCATGGTTGAATGCCGCCACCAGAAACGAACGCATACGATCCGCCTGCACTTTGGAGCCGCGCGCCCAGATCGGATTGAGAATGGTGAGGATGTGGTCAGCCCTAATATCTCGGGCCTTCATCCTCATTACCTCTGGATGGGGCTCTTGCATGTTCGTCTTGAGCAGCCGTTCCAACTCCTTCACGACGCCTGGTGTCGCCTTCACGCGGCGAGACTCAATGTAATCCAGGAACAAATCGTGAAAGCTTCCGCGGGACGCTTCAATTTCGGCGAGGCGGAAACGTTCTAGCCGTTCCGCTTCTTCCAATGCGGCTGTGGCTGCACGACTAGCCGCGGCCGCTACTTGTTGCACCGAGATGAGCTCCAAGTACTTGGCAATACCGCCAGCGGCAGCGGCCTCAACTGAAATTCGCAAAGCCTCACCACGGATACCATCCAAGCTCTGCTCGTCTGTACCCACACGCGGCTTCTTCGCAAGCGTCCCGAGAGGCAGCCGCTTGTCGCTGTCCGATGTGCGTTCCCGGTAGTAGGCCTGAATAGCTCCGGAAGCTTTACGTTCGAGCAGCAAAGTCCCCTTTCCGCGAGAGCCGACCGGCTCCGACTGACGAGTCTTTACCGCATAGGCTTCCATCTCGGTCATTCGCGTACGCTTAGCCATTCTTTCCCCGTTTTCCCCATCCGTTCCCCGTTTCTCATGCAAAGGTACGCTAACAGGTGAAACATAGAAAGACACCGAATTGACTACAGACCAAGTAAAACCTGGGCCAAGCAAAACAGGTGATACTCGATGAAGCGGGGTGAAGCCTCAGAGCAAACGGCTTGTAATCAGTAGCTCCCGGGTTCGACTCCTGGTGCCGGCACCATATAAGACGAAGCCCTCACAGCAATGTGAGGGCTTTGTTGTTTCTGGGCGCCTGTAATCTTCTGCAGCGCTTCGACACATCCCTCCCGCGTCCCCTATCCGCTATTGACCCCTCTCCCTCTGGAGCCTGACGGCTGCAGATCTTGTACACAGCGTATACCGTGGAAATAGTGGTATGAGCCCGATTTCATTCTCATAACTTCCCGCAAGGCTGGAAAGGTAAGTTGGTCTGCGACGATTTTAGCGGTTACAAGGCCAGCTTCGAACTCGGCGCGACCGAGCTTGGCTGCCTGGCCCAGGCACGGCGCAAATTCTTCGAATTGCACGCTACTAATAAGAGCCAGCTCGCCGAGCAGGCCCTGCGCTGCATCCAGTGGCTGTACGAAATTGAGAGTGTTGGGGGCAGTTTTCAATCAGCGCCAACAGCCTGAACCCAAGCCCACTGAGAATCCGACTTTTTCAGCAGAATCGGCCAATTGTTGCTCACTGGCTATGTCTAGCCTCCCGCAAATTTCTGGATCAGATGGGTCGGCCCGGACACGATTAGCAGATCACCAGGCCGGATCAGGGTGCTAGGGGTGGCATGCTGGAAGTCTTGATTGGTGCGCTTCAACCCCACGACGGTCACCCCGAATTTTTCGCGGATTTGCCCGTCGGCCAGCGTGCTGTTGTGGCACGACAGTGGAGAATGAATCTTGGCGATGGCAAAACCGTCGTCGAACTCAATAAAATCAATCATCCGCCCGGTTATGAGGTGAGCGACACGTTCGCCCATTTCCTTCTCCGGATAGACGACGTGATGGGCGCCGATGCGCTGGGCTATCTGCCCGTGCTCGCCTGTCCGGGCCTTTATCCAGATATCCGGGATCCCCAGTTCGGTCAGCGTCATGATCGTCAGCAAACTCGCGGCCAAGTCGGTGCCGATTCCCACAATGGCGTGGGCGAAGTCAGCAACTCCCAATTGGCGCAACACCTGCAGGTTCGTGGAATCTGCCTGCACCGCATGAGTCAGGAGGTCGGCCCACTCATGGACAGGTGCGGCGTCACGGTCGATGCCCATCACGTCGTGGCCCAACCGCATCAGCGATTGGGCCACCGAGCCGCCGAAGCGACCCAGGCCGATCACCACCACGCTGTCGCCCTTGGCAAATGAAAACTTCTCTGAAAATAGAAAATTAGCCAACAATTGGATGTTCCTCCGGGTAACGATAAGGCATGCGGTGCTCGCCCAAGGCCAGTGAAGCCGCCAACGTGATAGTGCCCACCCGTCCGGCGTACATCAGCAGCGTCAACACCAGTTGGCCCGATGTGGGCAAGTCGGCGGTGATACCGGTGGACAGGCCAACGGTGCCGAACGCCGAGATGACTTCGAATATGACCTTGTCGGTGGGCAACGTTGTTTCACGCAGGATAAAGAGAGTCGCCAGTACGATCATGGCGCTGCTCAGAACGAGCACGGTGATGGCTTGACGCTGGGCCGGGGCGCCGACTCGCCGGCCAAATGCCTCGCAGTCACTGTGCCCACGAATTTCGGCAATCACCAGTAAGGCGAGGATCGCGACAGTACCGACTTTAACCCCGCCCGCAGTGCCTGCACTGCCGCCGCCGACGAACATCAGAAAGTAATGCACAGCCCAGCTTTCGGGGGTCAGAGCCCCAATATCGATCGAATTGAACCCGGCGGTACGCGCGGAAACTGAAGCAAATGCCGCCGACAAGACTTTATCGGTCATGGCCATTGGGCCGAGTGTGGTGGAATTGTCCCACTCGAACAGCAGCAGCGTGAAAAAACCGACCACTAACAGGATCGCCGTACCAGACAACGTAAGCTTGGTATGCAGCGACCAACGACGGGGATGGTTGAACCTGCTGCGTAGGTCATACAGAACGGGGAAGCCAATGCCACCGATAATGATCGCAGCCATGATGGGCGACAGAATCCAGGCATCCGTGGCGAAGTGCATCAGGCTGTCGGGATAAATCGAGAAACCTGCGTTATTGAATGCCGATACAGCATGAAATAGACCACTCCACGCAGCATCGGCCCAGGGCTGGCCATAGGCGCCATGCAATCTGAGGGTGAGCCACAAGGCGATGATGAGCTCCAGGGTAAACGTCACCACCAGCACCAACTTGGCCACGCTGGCAATGTCACCTACTCCCAATGAGCGCGACTCCAACTGTGCAGCCATTTTGGTACGCAGGCGCAATCGACTGTTAACCATCAAGCCGAGCAAGGTCGCCACCGTCATGATGCCGAAGCCGCCGAGCTGGAACAGAAGCAGAATCACCGACTGGCCGAAGGTCGACCAGTACGTGCCGGTATCCACCACCACCAATCCGGTCACGCAGACGGCCGATACCGCCGTAAAGAAGGCCGTCACCCAAGGGGCGGCGACCCCCTCGGCCTGGGAGATCGGCTGCATCAGAATGAAGGTTCCGGCGAATATCGCTGCTAGGAACACCAGGGCGACAGCTCTGGCGGGATGAAGCAGTAATTTCATTTGGCATCAAAGCTCATATTGTAAAACGGAAATTCACAGCACTCGGGAAACACGCCAGAGGTTTTTCGACTCTAGCGACGGGATATTTTCAATGCTGCCGTAACCGAATAGATAGGGTAGCCAGGGTTGCTTTTCTTGTCTCGCCATAGCTTTGAAGCAAAGAGTAGAGGCCGCTTCAATACTAGGCTCTGTACGCAATGAATGTCGCAAATACAGCATGACACAGGCCAATAAGACCATCGCCGCAAAACTTTTCTCGAGCTTGTCGAAGCGCGTAACGATACGGCGGTTTTCCTTCAGCCACCTGCGCTCATGAAATGCCCGCAGACACCGGCGTCGGCACCTGCAAGATAACGAATGGCACAGCTCTGAAAATGAAGTTTGAATAACACGTATCGCTTGAGAAAGTGGTTACTGATTCCAGTCGAAGGATACGTCCCCACCCCATCCCGCGATCTTTCGACTGAGCACAAAGCAAATCCCCGAAAGCGTATGTGCCCAGGCATTACTCCTTGCATGATTAGGCCGGTTGCCACCTATGCGGCAGAATCTGCTCGAAGATCCCCCGATTGCGCCAATCACGAAACCGCGGATAGGTGACTTCGCTGGACGGTTACTGTGCACCCACGTCACCTTATGAAATAGACGGCAGCAGCCCCCTCAGCTGACTCCTTCCACCAGCACCTCAGCTTTTATGCAAAATTATGGCTGGCCAATAATTATGGCGCGTCCATAAAAATAATAATTTCAACAGCAGCCTATCTGTACCGCTTGATCGGGCTAAAAAACAACCAATCCATTTTCCTGACTCCTCCCCTCGGGACGTTTGTTGAGGACCCGTTAGAGGGTTTCGGTGAATTCGGCGATGACCTGAGCTTTTTGTTCCGGGGTAACGCCGTCACGGGTGATGCGCAGGCTGACAAAGGGCATGGCAGTGGCTCCAGTGGTCGGCCATCGGGATGATGGGCTGGCGAGTGGGGCTAATTTAGGCGTGCGACTGAAGGAGATAGAGGTGGCACGGAGTAATTCATTAATACTGCGATGTCACACGTTAGAGGCCTGCAGGCGCGCATAAAAAAACCCCGAACCAGTCGGGGTTTTTTATCGCCTGGCATCAGGCGCGACGTGCGATCAATTAGAAAACGTTGATCGGGTAGTCGGCGAACAGACGGATTTCGTTACCGCCTACGTTGTAGTTGCTGGCGTTGCTGGAGACGCGCAACCAGGACGCACGAGCGCGCAGGCTCAGGTCTTTGGCCGGGCCGCTCTGAACGACGTATTTGAACTGGTTGAAGATCTCACGCTCGGTGCCACTGCCGCGGTTGGAACCGTCGTCAATGTTGGTGCCGCGCACGTAAGCGATGTTGTAGGTCAGACCCGGTACGCCGAAGGCACTGAAGTCCAGGCCGTAACCTGCTTGCCAGGAGCGCTCGTCCTTACCGTTGAAGTCGGACCAGTAGGAGTTGGCCAGCAGGATGGTGTTGCCGCCGTCGCCAATGCCGCCAGCGTTGCGGTAGCCGCCGTACAGGTAGCCGGTGTCGCCGGTGCTGCGCTGGTGAGCGACGGTGAAGCTGTGCGGGCCAACAGCCCAGATAGCGCCCAGGCTCCAGATTTTGTTGTCGCGAGCGTCCGCGTCACCTTGGTTTTCCAGGGCGAAGCTGCGGTCCAGCTTGGTTTTGTAGCCGTTGAAGTCAAAGGTCAACGATTGCTTCTCTGGCAGGGCCAGCACGTAGTTAACGTTGACGTATTGCTTCTTCAGCACGTCTTGCATGTCGGACGCATACAGCGCGGCGGACAGGCTTTCGGTGAATTTGTAGCTACCACCGATGTAGTCGATGCTTTTCAGGCGGCCGCTGTCGCCGCCTTCGGCGCTCTTGCGAGCTTCCTTGGTGAAGTGACCCGCGTCCAGTTGCAGACCGGCAATTTCTTTGGACACGATCGAGGTGCCCTCGAAGGTTTCCGACAGCAAACGCGAGTTGTCGTATTCCAGGACCGGAACAGCTGGCATCTGCTGACCGTATTTGATCACGGTGTTGGAGATGCGCGCCTTGACGGCTGCGCCGCCCTTGGCCAGGTCGTTGGCGGCTTCGCCGCTGTCACCTTGCTTGAAGAAGTCGATACCGCCCGCGCCGCTGCGGCCTTTGCCACCGTCCAGGCGCAGCGCGTATTGGCCGATCACGTCCACACCCACACCGACAGTGCCTTGGGTGAAGCCGGACTCGAACTTGCCGATGAAGCCCTGGCCCCATTCGGCTTTGTCTTGCTTGCCGTTTTTGTAGTCACGGCTGATGTAAGCATTGCGTACTGCGATGTTCAGGTGGCTGTCGTCTACAAAACCCTTGGATTGCTCCTGGTCGTTAGCCATTGCCTGAGATGCGCTCAAAATCCCCAGAGCGATCAGACCCATCCGTTGCTTCAACATTTCTTATATTCCTTATTACTGGTTGAGTACGCGCTGAGACACCAGGCTCCGTGTTGCTTTTCTGGTGTCGACTTTCTCCAGAAAAAAGAAGGCCCGCGGACGACTGAACTGCCGCGGGCCTTTTTTTATTGGATGAGTTATGGCGGTTAGCCACAGGCGTTGGGCGCAATCGTATGCGCGCGTTGAACTATGTGTCAATTTCGTGAATCGTCTGTATTTAGGCGAAAAAAGTCTAAGCGGCGCATTCCAGAGCCTTCACCCAAGCCCGAAAAACCATCCAATTCGTCAACAAAACATATCATGTAACACTTTTAGCAGCCTGAATCTTTGGGAATACATAACGCGCGCAAATGCAAAGCATTACCATTTGCGCACATTTTTCTCCCGCCCTTTTTGGATGCATTTCTCCATGCCTGCCTCTCGCCTGACGCCCATCACCCTTGGGCTCTCTGTCCTGCTGTCTGCCGGTTTTGCCTGTGCTGCCACCGTCTTGCCCGAAACTTCGGTCAGCGCCGAAGCTGACGAAGACGACCCACGCGTCAAGGAAACCAACACCGCTACCCGCACCGCCACCTCGGTGCGCTACGTGCCCCAGGCAATCGATTCGGTCAAAACCGAAAGCCTGCGCGCCTACGGCACCAACGACCTGGGCCAGGCATTGAGCGGCATTCCCAACGTGAGCAGCGGTGCCGACACACGGTTCGACAGCCTGCGTATCCGCGGTTTCGACGCGAGCAATGACTTCTACCTGGACGGCATACTCGACGACAGCCAGTACGTGCGCGACCTGCATAACATCGAGCGCATCGAAGTGCTCAAAGGCCCGGCAGCCGTGCTTTATGGGCGAGGCGGCCAGGGCGGGATCGTCAACCGCGTGAGCAAACTGCCCCAAGCCGGGCAGAAGTCCAGCATCGAAGCTCAAGGCGGCAGCCATGATTTGCGCAGCCTGTACGCCGACCTCAGCACCGACCCTAGCGACGACATCAGCCTGCGCCTGAACATGGGCAACCAGGACAACAACAGCTTCCGCGACGGCGTGAGTGGCAACCGCCAGCTGTTTGCGCCGTCCATGAGCTGGCAACTGACGCCTGACTTGAATTGGTTGGTGCAATACGAATACAGCCGCTACAACCGTACGCCGGATCGCGGCATTCCAGGGGTTGGCGGTCGCCCGGCGCAGGTGAGCCGCAGCACCACTTACTTTGACAGCCGCGACTACATCGACGACAAATCCCAGTCCCTGCGCTCCAAGCTGGCCTACGAACTCAACAGCAACTGGCAACTGCGCCATACCCTCGGCGTGTTCAAGCTCGACAGCGATTTCGACAACACCTACCAGACCGGCTATGACGCCAAGACCAACAAAGTCACGCGCCAGCGCTGGCAGCAGGACCTGACCACCCGCAACGTTTTCAATAACCTTGAGCTGGAAGGCGGTTTCGACACCTTCGGCCTGGAACATCGCCTGCTCACCGGCCTTGAACTGGGCAGCCAGCGCCGCGACCCGAAGTTGTACAGCGCCACTGCCGTCAACCGCGGCGGCCAGGCCGTACCCAGCCTGGACCTCAACCAGCCCGACCGCCACCTCAGCCACACCGGGCGGATGAGTCTTTCAAGTAACAACCACACCGAAGTCGAAAGTCGCGCGCTCTACGTGCAGGATCAACTGCGCCTCAACGATCAATGGCAAGTGCTGGCCGGCCTGCGTTACGACTACTTCGAAGTGGACACTACCAATAAGCTGCTCAACATCCGGCAAGACGTCGAGAGCCACAGCACCAGCCCGCGAATCGGTCTGGTGTGGACGCCACTGGAACATCACTCGTTCTACGCCTCGTGGAGCAAGACCTTCTCGCCGGCGGGTGGCGGCTTGATCGGCATCACCCCGAATGCCGCAGGCAGCGTCAACGACCTGAGCCCCGAGCTGACCAAGCAAAAGGAAATCGGCGTAAAAAGCGACTGGCTCGACGACCGCCTGAGCACCACTCTGGCCCTGTACGAACTGGAGCTCTACAACCGCCGTACCAGCGACCCGCTGGACCGCACTATCACCCTGCTCTCCGGCGAGCAACGTTCACGCGGCGTGGAGTTGACGGCCACCGGCAAGGTCGTCGGCAATTGGTATGTGCGCGGTGGCGTGGGCTTGCAGGACGCCAAGGTCGAGAAGGACAACAACGGCTTTGAAGGCAAGCGCATCAGCGATGTGGCCAAGCGCAATGCCAGCCTGTTTATCACCTGGAAACCGGAAATGGGCTGGTACGCAGAAACCGGTCTGACCCTCGTAGGCGACCGTTATGCCGACAACCTCAACACCGTGGTGCTGCCCGGCTATGGCCGGTGGGACGCGTTGGCCGGGTTCCGTCAGAAGGAATGGGATGTGCGGGCGGCGCTGAACAACATTGCCGACAAAAACTACTACGCCTCGGCCACCAGTGCGGCGCAGATTCAACCGGGCGAGCCGCGTAGCCTGGTAGTAACAGGCACCTATAACTTCTAAGGTTCATGCGGTCATTGTGGGAGCTGGCTTGCCTGCGAAAGCGGGTTCTCTGCTGGAAAATAATGCACTGAAAGACTGCAATCGCAGGCAAGCCAGCTCCCACAATTGATCTCTGTTTTCTTCAGTTTTGCATCAGCTCGCATAACGCGCGCACTTCATCCTCACTGAACAACCCCACCGGGTAACGTTCACTCATCACGCTGCGCAAGTCAGGTTGCCTCACCTGTCGCGAGCCGTTTGCCTTCAACCAGAGCGCCAACGCATGGATCGCCTTACCGTCGACCCGCGTGGGGTGGAACGGGCGCGTGTAGATCAGGTTCATATCGGCATTCATTTCAGCGCTCTCTCCTACTGCGTGAGCGGCTAACTTACTCAAGGTTTATGACAGAACTGTGCAGTCATCACCTTGGTTCACTGTGGCAACACCGATACAAGAGCTATGCCAATGTCCCGTGTTTATAGGCATTCGGAAACAAAAAAGCCCGCGACCTAACGGGGCCGCGGGCTTGCTGTGAGCGCTTTAAACAGGTAGCGCCGTGTTATCACTCAGACACTGTTACAACTGCACTCAGTTTTTGTGCGGCGCTGGCTGTTGTTGGGTCAGGCAATGAATATTTCCGCCGCCCAGTAACAGTTCGCGGCCCGGCACCATCACCACTTCGTGCTGCGGGAACAGGTTTTGCAGAATGTCCTTGGCCTGGCTGTCCAGCGGGTCGTCGAAGCTCGGCGCGATGATGCCGCCGTTGACGATCAGGAAGTTCACGTAGGAACCTGCCAACCGCACGGTCGGATTTCGTTCCTGGCTGCCGTCCACCGGGTCCACACCCGCGCATTCTTCCTCGGTGGCATACAGCGGCCCCGGAATCGGCATTTTATGCACTGTGAACGCGCGGCCCTGGGCGTCGGTGCTGCTTTGCAGCACGTCCATCGCTGCGTGGCAGCGCGCGTAGTTCGGGTCTTGCGGGTCATCGGTCCAGGCCAGCAGCACTTCGCCCGGGCGTACGTAGCAGCAGAAGTTATCCACATGGCCGTCGGTTTCGTCGTTGAACAGGCCGTCCGGCAACCAGATGATCTTATCCACAGCCAGGTTGTCGCTGAGCACCGCTTCGATCGCCGCACGATCCAAGTGTGGGTTGCGATTGCGGTTCAACAGGCATTCTTCGGTGGTGATCAGCGTGCCTTCACCGTCGACATGGATCGAACCACCTTCCAGCACGAAACCTTCGGTGCGGTAACGCGGCGCGCGCTCGATCTCGAGGATCTTGCCGCCCACCTGCGCGTCGCGATTCCACGGCGCATACAGGCCGCCGTCGAAGCCGCCCCAAGCATTGAAATCCCAATTCACACCGCGCACTTCGCCGCTGTGGTTGATGACGAACGTAGGGCCGGTGTCGCGTACCCACGCATCGTCGTTGGACATTTCCACCACGCGGATATTGGGCACATCCAAGCGCGCACGAGCGTTTTCATACTGGTCGGCAGAAACGGCGACCGTCACCGGCTCAAAGCGCGCGATAGCCTTGGCCACCGCCACATGAGCTGCCTGCGCCGGCTTGCCACCCAGGCGCCAGTTGTCCGGACGCTGCGGCCAAATCATCCAGGTTTGGGTTTGCGGCGCCCATTCGGCGGGCATGTAGAAGCCGTCGGCGCGAGGTGTGCTGTGCAGGGTGGTCATGGCGATCAGGACTCCGAATGGGGTGAAGGCCGACTTTATAACGGATAAAAATCGGCTTTAGAAGCAACAAAAAATCATAGACGACAAACATTACAATAATTAGCCGATAACAATCGATTAATTACAATTGCTCGTCCAGCGTCTTCGACAGCATGTCGACAAAGAAGTCCACGCTGCGTTTAGAAGTCACCATCGGCGGCTTGATCTTCAGAATGTTGAGATAATCGCCCGTCGGCTGCATGAAAATACCCAACACGCGCAGACGCTCACACAACAACGCGGTTTCTTCTGTGGCGGGTTCCAGGGTGTGCCGATCACGCACCAACTCCAGGCCCAGGTAAAAGCCGGAGCCGTGAACGGCCCCCACCAAAGGATGACGATCGATCAAGGCTTGCAGGCGCGCCTTGAAATGCCCACCTACCACTTGGGCGTTTTCCCACAGTTTTTCCTCCTCCATCACGTCCAACACGGCCATGCCGATCCGGCAACTGACCGGGCTGCCGCCCGACGATGAGAAGAAATACCCTTCTGCCTCCAGCGCCTCGGCGATGTCCCGCCGGGTAATCACCGCGCCCAGCGGCTGGCCGTTGCCCATGCCCTTGGCCATGGTGATGATATCCGGCACCACGCCTTGCTCTTCAAAGCCCCAGAAGAAATGCCCCATGCGGCCGTAGCCCACCTGCACTTCATCGGCGATGCACACGCCGCCTTGGGCACGCACCAACGCGTACACCTGCTGCAGATAGCCCGGCGGCAACGAGATGCCACCGGCGTTGCCATACACCGGCTCGCAGATAAAGCCTGCCAATTGGCGTTTGCTCGCGGCGATTTTCGCCAAGTTGTGTTCCACACTTCTTACGTAATCCGGCGCACTGTCCTGCCCACGGAACTCGCCGCGATAGGTATTGGGTGCGGTCACCGGGTGCACCCAGTCAGGACGGCTACTGAGTGCCTGAGGGTTATCGGCAATCGACGTGGACACCGCGTCCGCCGCCACCGACCAACCGTGGTAGGCCTCCAGCACGCTGAGCATGTCGCGCCCGCCGCTGTAGGCCCAGGCCAGGCGTATCGCCAGGTCATTGGCCTCGGTGCCGCTGTTGACCAGAAACACCCGGTCCATGCCCTCCGGCGCCAACGCCAGCAACCGTTCGGAAAACTCGGCAATCGCCGCATAGTGGAAACGCGAGTTGGTGTTGAGCAATGACCATTGCCGCGCCGCCTCCGCCGCCATGCGCGGGTGGCCATGGCCCAACACCGCGACGTTGTTGAGCATGTCCAGGTAAGAGCGGCCCTGCATGTCGATCAGATGGTTGCGCCAGCCACGTTCGATGCGCGGCGGGTCAACGTAATAGTGCTTCTGCGAGCGGGCGAAACTGGCGTCACGTCGAGCCAGCAAGGCCTCGGCGTCCAACTCGGGTTCAGCATCACAGGCCAGCCCCAGCAGCGTGGCCGGCGACGGGCAGATTGCCTGCCAAGCCAGGGCTCGGGACGGCGTGCAGAACAACGGCGGCTCAAGGTCGGCGCGGCATAACTGCACGGTGAGCGGCGCGTGGACCTCGCCGAGGATTTGCCCTTTTACCACTGCCGAACCCGGTTTCAAGGCCGTCTCCACACCCCCTAAGCGCAAGCTCAACGGAGCGCTATGCAAACACAGCACACCGTCATCGCCCTGGCGCAACGTCCCACCAAAGGGCGCTTCCAACACGCAACCATGGGGAAGGTGCAGCTCTACGTGAAGGGGGAAAGTGTCCGGTTCGACGGCACTGTCGGCACGGGTACGTGACAGCCGATATTGCCCGTACCGACTGGCGGCCAACCCGTGCACCGCCGCCGCTTCATCCAACAGCCGTCGGTCGACGCCGGGCAATTCCCAATTGCCGGCCTCGAAATGCGGGCTGAGCACGCCCAGGTCGATCAGCGCGAACTCACGCCCCACGAGGCCCGGCAATAACGGTGCGAAGTCCTGACTGGCCAACGGCGTCAACGCCTCACCGACGCAACGCAGAATGGCGGCTTCCATCAACTCAAACGGCACCGACGTCGCCACATGGAAGATTTCCCACTCGTGTTCGGCGTTTTTCAATAAGTACGTGTTGCCCGGGTCCAGACGCTGCTGTTGTTCGCTGCTGAGCACCAGCACCGCCGCGCGGGCGACAATCAACGGCCACAACGCCTGCAATTCCTCACGCTGCAACGGCGTCACCGCGTGATAAGCCTGGATCGCCGGCAGGATGGCAAAAGGATCGCCTTCGGCATGGTGCAGCAGGGCCGCGCAGGTCACGGACAGGTCGGCTATGCGCCAGGTGTGCACCAGATCGCCGAAATCAATGACCCCCTGGACCTGCCACTGCCGCTGGGCATCGCGCTGCCAGACGACATTGTCATCGGTGATGTCCATGTGCACCGCTTGCCATGGCAAATGATCCACCAAGGGCAGCATGCGGTGTTCTACCTCCACGGCCACCTGTTCCAACGTCATGCGGTGGGGCAGGTTTTCCAGTGTGGCCAGCAGGTGGGCGATCAGCCCCCGTGCGTGGCGTGGGTCCCATTGCAGGGTGCGATCAAGGCCCGGATGTGTGAACGGGGCCAGCGCCAGGCTCATCCGCCCGCACAGGGCGCCGAAGCCTGCGATCACCTCGCGCCCCAGATGAGGCAGATGGGTCAAGGGTTGGCCGTCGATGTAATCCAACAGCCGCACGTGCAGGGTTTGCCCCGCTATCGCCAGGGTGAGCAACTCATCACCGGTGAGCGCCTTGATAACGTTGGGCACCTGCACGTACGCATTGGCCTGCAGCTCATTGAGCGCCGCGTGCTGTGCCTGCAACTCAACCGCAGCGTAATCGCCCCGGCAGATCTTGAGCACAAATCGGCCGCGATCACTGTCGACCCTGTAGTTGAGGTCTTGCTGGCTGCCCAGTGCGTGCAACGTGCCGGTCAGGCCGTAATGGTGCTCGAGCAACTGTGCTGCTTGATCAGGACCCACTTGCGGGCAGGGCAAATTGGCGCGATGGATCAACGTGGCGAGCAACATGTGACGACCTCGGTTTTTTTGAGCGTCTATATCGCCATTAACCCGGTCAGTATGGCAACCCCCAGCACACACCACGCTTGCACCGCCCGGCCTCACAACTCAAGCTATGCTCTCGCTTAATGACCGTCTAAGGAAAAGGCTCTCTGACATGCGCATTCTCATCACCGGCGGTGCCGGGTTTATCGGTTCTGCACTGATTCGCCACCTGATTCAACACACCGAGCACGAAGTGCTCAACCTGGACAAACTCACCTATGCCGGCAACCTGGAGTCGCTGACCAGCATCGCGTCCAACAGCCGCTATGAGTTCGTGCAAGCCGATATCATCGACCAGGCCACCGTCAGCGCCGTGCTGGCACGCTTTGAGCCCCAGGCGATCATGCACCTGGCAGCCGAGTCGCACGTCGACCGTTCCATTGACGGCCCGTCGGACTTTATCCAGACCAACATCGTCGGCACCTACAGCCTGCTGGAAGCCACGCGCGCCTATTGGCAAACGCTGGCCGAACCGGCCAAGAGCGCGTTCCGCTTTCACCACATTTCCACCGACGAAGTGTATGGCGACCTCCACGGTGTGGACGACCTGTTCACCGAAACCACTCCTTACGCGCCAAGCTCGCCGTATTCGGCCAGCAAAGCGGCCTCCGACCACCTGGTCCGCGCCTGGCAGCGCACTTATGGCCTGCCGGTGCTGCTGACCAACTGCTCGAACAACTACGGGCCGTTCCACTTCCCCGAGAAGTTGATCCCGCTGGTAATCCTCAATGCCCTCGCAGGCAAGCCACTGCCGGTCTATGGCGACGGTTTGCAGGTGCGCGACTGGCTGTTCGTCGAAGATCACGCGCGTGCGCTGCTCAAAGTCGTGACCGAGGGTGAAGTCGGCGAAACCTACAACATCGGCGGTCACAACGAGCAGAAGAACATCGACGTGGTACGCGGCATCTGTGGCCTGCTGGAAGAACTGGCGCCACACCGCCCCGCCGGCGTAGAAAAATTCACCGACCTGATCACCTTCGTCAAGGACCGTCCTGGCCACGACCAGCGCTACGCGATCGATGCGAGCAAGATCGAAGCCGACTTGGGCTGGGTCCCTGAAGAAACCTTTGAAACCGGCCTGCGCAAGACCGTGCAGTGGTATCTCGATAACCTCGACTGGTGCCGCAGGGTCCAGGACGGTAGTTATCAAGGTGAGCGACTCGGCAATACCGACGTAAAAGATCTGATCGCATAAGGATCTGATCACACGACCTGTTCACCTCGGCGAGGCAAACCCAATGAATGTAATCGCGACTGAGCTGCCCGATGTGTTGATCCTCGAACCGAAGGTGTTTGGCGATGAGCGCGGCTTTTTTTATGAGAGCTTCAACGCCAAGGCTTTTGCTCAAGCCACAGGCCTGCAGTTGGAGTTTGTGCAGGACAACCACTCCCGTTCGCAAAAGGGCGTGCTGCGCGGCTTGCACTACCAGATCGAAAATACGCAGGGGAAACTGGTACGTGTGACTGCCGGTGAGGTCCTGGATGTGGCGGTGGATATCCGCCGCAGCTCGCCTGATTTCGGCAAATGGACCAGCGTGCGCTTGTCCGCCGAAAACAACCGCCAGTTGTGGATTCCACCCGGGTTTGCCCACGGTTTTGTAGTGCTCAGCGACCACGCCGAGTTCCTCTACAAAACCACGGACTACTACACTCCTTCCGCAGAGCGTTGTATCCGTTGGGACGACCCGCAGCTCAATATTGACTGGCTGCTGGACGGGGCTCCGACCTTGTCGGCCAAGGATCAAAACGGCAAGTTCCTGGCAGAGGCCGACGTGTTTCCTTGACCGGCGAGTGTCTTGCACGACAGCCCTAGGCATAATGCGCCTGTACCCACAGGCGCATGACTCCCATGACACCACCCCTTCCGCGAAGACCCCGCTGGCGCAGCCTTGCGTTGTTGGCGTTGTGCCTCGCGCCGCTGCTGTGGCCGCTGGAACATCTGGCCGAGCGGTATTACCGCAGTGAACTGGCCGGGCAAAACCGCCAGACCCTCGATCTGTACGTCGCCAACCTGCTCGGCACCCTGCACCGCTATGAGGTGCTGCCGCAAATCCTCGGCGACCTGCCCGCCCTGCGTACCGTGCTGGATGCGCCCCACGTCAGCACCAACCTGACCAACGCCAACCGGCTGCTCAAGGACGTCGCCGCCCAGGCCGGTGTGGAAGTGATGTACCTGATGGACACCACCGGCAAAACCCTCGCCGCCTCCAACTGGGATAAACAGGACAGCTTTGTCGGCCGCAACTTCTCGTTTCGTCCCTATTTCAGCGAAGCCATGGCCGGGCACCTGGGGCGGTTTTTCGGCCTGGGCACCACCTCGGCCAAGCGCGGCTACTTCTTCGCTGCCGCCGTTCACGATGGCGATAAAATCATCGGCGTGCTGGTGGTCAAGGTTGACCTGGACCACACCGAAAGCCTGTGGGGCAACACGCCAGAACAACTGCTGGTGACCGACCACAACGGCGTGGTGATCCTCACTTCGCGCCCGCAATGGCGATTCCGCGCCACCCGTCCGCTGACCGCCGAGGAACGCCAGGCGATCATCGCGATCCAGCCCTACCCGACGCGCGACCCGCAGCCGCTGGCGCTGAGTCCCACAGCGTGGCTGCGCCAATCCACGGCCATCGCCGAAACCGGATGGACCGTGGAAATTCTCGCGCCGCGCTCATTGATCAATCGCCCGGTGCGCACCGTGGTGGCCGTCGGTGGCGCCGCGTTACTGGTGCTAATGCTGTTGCTGGGCTTGATGATGCAGCGCCGTCGGCATTACCTGGAGCGCATCGCGTTCGAAGCCAAGGCCCGACGCGAGTTGGAAGCTCGTGTGGTGGAGCGCACCAGCGACCTGGAAGGTCTGAACCGGCGCCTCAAACAAGAAGTGCTCGAGCGTGAACACGCCCAACAGGAACTGGTTCGCGCCCAGGATGACCTGGTGCAGGCCGGTAAACTGTCGGCGCTGGGGACCATGTCGGCGAGTATCAGCCACGAACTCAATCAGCCCCTCGCGGCGATTCGCAGCTACGCGGAAAACGCCGAGATCCTGCTCGACCATGAACGCACCAACGACGCACGGGGCAACCTCAAGCTGATCAGTGAACTGACGGGGCGCATGGCCTCGATTATTGCTCACCTGCGCGCGTTCGCCCGACGCGACCGCCACGCCCCGGAAAGCGTGGCCTTGCAACCGGCACTGGATGACGCGCTGGCGTTACTGGCCAAGCGGCGGCGGTCGATGGAGGTCGAGCTGATCCGTGACTTGCCGGAAGCCACCCTATGGGTGCAAGCCGGGGAAACGCGTCTGCGTCAGGTACTCGGCAACCTGCTGGCCAACGCCCTTGACGCCCTGACCGAAAAAGGCCCGCCGCGCAAACTCTGGTTGAGTGCCCAAACCACCGAACAGGGCGTCAACCTGTACATTCGCGACAATGGCCCGGGCTTTTGCATGGAAGCCCTGGGCCGGGCCAGTGAACCGTTCTACACCACCAAGACCCGCACCCAGGGCCTGGGGTTGGGCCTGGCGATCTGTGACACCTTGATGCGTGCCTTTGGCGGTGAACTGCTGTTCGCCAACCACAAGGAAGGCGGCGCACTGTTAACCTTGAAATTGCGTGCCGGCTCGCCGGGCGTCAGTCTGCAACCGTCCGAGGACCGCAGTGTATGAGTATCGATAACCAGATTCAGGTGGTGCTGATCGACGACGATCCCCACCTGCGTCAGGCCCTGTGCCAGACCCTGGACCTGGCCGGGCTGAAGGTCCTGACCCTGGGCGAAGCCACCGGCCTCACTGCGCGCCTGTCTCGCGACTGGCCGGGCGTGGTGGTCAGCGATATCCGCATGCCCGGCATGGACGGCCTGGAGCTGCTCGCCGAACTGCATGGCCAGGACCCTGAACTGCCGGTGCTGCTGATTACCGGCCACGGTGATGTGCCGCTGGCGGTGCAAGCCATGCGCGCCGGCGCCTATGACTTTCTCGAAAAACCGTTCGCCAGCGACGCCCTGCTCGACAGCGTCCGCCGCGCCCTGGCCCTGCGCCGTCTGGTGCTGGACAACCGCAGCCTGCGCCTGGCTCTCAGTGATCGCCAGCAACTGAGTACGCGCCTGGTCGGGCACTCCCCGCAGATGCTGCGTCTGCGCGAGCAGATCGGCGCCCTCGCAGCGACCCGCGCCGACGTGCTTATCCTCGGCGAAACCGGGGCCGGCAAAGAAGTAGTGGCCCGCGCGCTGCACGACCTGTCGAGCCGGCGTAGCGGACCGTTTGTGGCGATCAACGCCGGAGCCCTGGCCGAGTCAGTGGTCGAAAGCGAGCTGTTCGGCCATGAGCCCGGCGCTTTTACGGGCGCGCAGAAACGCCGTATCGGCAAGTTTGAATTCGCCAACGGCGGCACACTGTTCCTCGATGAAATCGAAAGCATGAGCCTGGATGTACAGGTCAAACTGCTGCGCCTGTTGCAGGAGCGCGTGGTTGAGCGCCTGGGTGGCAATCAGCTGATCCCGCTGGATATCCGCATTATTGCGGCCACCAAGGAAGACCTGCGCCAGGCCGCCGACCAGGGCCGCTTCCGGGCCGACTTGTATTACCGCCTCAACGTCGCGCCGCTGCGCATTCCGCCGCTGCGCGAACGTGGTGAAGATGCGCTGATGTTGTTCCAGCACTTTGCCGACGAAGCCAGCAGCCGCCACGGCCTGCCGCTGCACGAGCTGCAACCGGGCCAACGGGCGCTGCTGTTGCGTCACAGCTGGCCGGGCAATGTGCGCGAACTGCAAAATGCGGCGGAGCGCTTTGCCTTGGGGCTGGAGTTGGCACTCGATGCCACGGCGGACAATCCCGCCACCGGCGTCCTGACGTCCACACCCGGCGGCTTGAGCGAACAGGTCGAACAGTTCGAAAAAAGCCTGATCGCCGCCGAACTGACCCGCCCCCACAGTTCGGTCCGCAGCCTCGCCGAAGCCCTCGGCGTGCCGCGCAAGACCCTGCACGACAAACTGCGCAAACACGGCCTGAACTTCGCCGACAGCGCCAGCCACAACGCTGACGACGAATAAACCTGCCCACTCGCCAAGAGGCCATCATGAGCCGCGACAGCCGTTACCTGGAATCCATCCTTCATCACGACATCCCCCTCACCCGGGAGATGGGCCTCAAGGTGCTCGATTGGCAACACGACCAACTGCAGCTGCACCTGCCCTTGCAGGCCAATATCAACCACAAGAGCACGATGTTCGGCGGCAGCCTCTATTGCGGCGCCGTGCTGGCGGGTTGGGGCTGGCTGCACTTGAAACTGCGCGAAGAAGGCATTGAAGACGGGCATATCGTGATTCAGGAAGGGCAGATCAGTTACCCGCTGCCGGTCACGCGGGATGCAACGGTGGTGTGCCCGGCACCGGAAGAAACGGTGTGGAAGCGGTTTTGGGCGACGTACAAGCGCTATGGCCGGGCGCGGTTGACGCTGGAGACGTGGATCGTCAACGAAGGCAGTGCAGAACAGGCCGTGTCCTTCACCGGCCAATACGTCCTGCACCGCTAGAAGCCACAACACAAAACAACTGTGGGAGCTGGCTTGCCTGCGATAGCGGTAGATCAGTCACTGAAGCGGTGACTGTCAGAACCTTATCGCAGGCAAGCCAGCTCCCACATTTTGATTTTTTGAGGCCTTAGGAACGAGCCAGGGTCAGCAATCGCTCGCGCCACGCAGCCTTCGCCGGCAACGCCAAAAAGAACGGGTTCAACAACGAGGCCCGTGCCGGATAGCTGAACGGCTCGCCGCTCAATTCCAGCACCTCGCCCCCTGCGCCTTCCAGTACGCCCTGGGCCGCAGCGGTGTCCCATTGCGATGTTGGCGCCAGGCGCGGGTAGCAATCGGCGCTGCCCTCGGCCAGCAGACAGAACTTCAGCGAGCTGCCGATATTCGCCAGTTTCAATGCCCCAAGCCCTTCACTCAAACCGTCGAGCAGGCGTTCCTGTTCAGGGCTGGAATGGCGCCGGCTGGCGACCACGGTAAAGGACTCGCCCGCCGCCGGTGCCTCACGCACCTGAATCTGCTTGGGCGCGTCATTCACATCGGAGCGCCACGCCCCCAGCCCGGCACCACCGAAGTAGCAACGGCCACTGGTCGGCATCGACACCACACCGAACACCACACGGCCTTGCTCGATCAACGCAATATTGACGGTGAACTCTTCGCTGCCGGAAATAAATTCCTTGGTGCCATCCAACGGGTCCACCAACCACCAGCGCTGCCAGCCGGCACGCACGCTCAGATCGATATCAGCATCTTCTTCGGACAGCACCGGAATGCTCGGGTCGAGCGCGGTAAGGCCCGCCAGGATCAGGTGGTGAGCCGCCAGGTCCGCCGCCGTCACCGGCGAATCATCCGACTTGGCGGTAACGGCCACATCGGCGCGCCAAAACGGCAGAATCACTTCACCCGCCTGGCGAGCCAGCTCAATCACAGGGGCAATATACGGGTGGCCTAAAAACAGTTCGCTCATGCGGTAAACGCTCCACGCTGGGTCAACAGGTCTCGTACCAGATACAGTGCGGCCAGGGCGCGGCCTTCGCTGAACTGCTCGTTTTGCGCCAGTTGCGACAACTCGCGCAGGTTGACCCTGTCCACACGCATCGGCTCAGGCTCATCGCCTTCGAGGCGCTCTTCGTACAGTTCAGTGGCCAGCACCACCTGGATTTTCTGGCTCATATAGCCAGGCGACAACGACAGCTCGGTAATGTGCTCCAACTGTCGCGCGCCATAGCCGGCTTCTTCCTTGAGTTCACGGTCGGCTGCCGCCAGCACGTCTTCGCCGGGTTCGATCAACCCTTTGGGTAACGACAACTCATATTCGTCGGTGCCACCGCAGTATTCTTCCACCAGTAACGCATGGTCCTCGTCGATCATCGCCACGATCATCACCGCGCCGTAGCCGGCACCGCGGCCTACCAGGCGCTCGTAGGTTCGTTCAACGCCATTGGAAAAGCGCAGTTGCACTTCCTCCACGCGGAACAAACGGCTACTGGCGACTATTTCGCGGGCGAGTACGGTGGGTTTCTGGCGCATAAGCGGCTCCTTGGCGTGATCGGGTTACTATACCGTGGCTTTTCCGATTGTCTGTGTCGGATATCTTTACTTACATGAGAACGCCCCATGCCCTCTTTGCCCTGGCACGCCATCGACACCGTCCTGCTGGACATGGACGGCACCTTGCTTGACCTGCATTACGACAACCACTTCTGGATGGAGCACCTGCCCCAGCGCTATGCCGAGCTGCACGGCGTGACCCGGGCCATGGCCGAGATGGAATTGCAGCCACTGTTCGAGCGTAACGCCGGACAGTTGCAATGGTATTGCCTGGATTTCTGGAGCACGGAGCTGAAGATCCCGGTGCGCGAGCTCAAGCTGGAAACCGCCCACCTGATCGCCCTGCGCGCGGATGCGGATACGTTTCTGGCAGCGGTCAAACGGGCCGGCAAACGCGTCATCCTGATCACCAATGCACATCGTGATTCGCTGTCATTGAAACTGGAACGCATTGAGCTGGCGCCGTATTTCGAGCGGTTGATCAGCTCTCACGACTACGGTTTCCCCAAGGAAAACCTGCAGTTCTGGGATGCCCTGCAAGCCGATATCCACTTTGACCCGGCCCGCAGCCTGTTTATCGATGACACCTTGCCGATCCTGCGCAGTGCCCGGGATTTTGGCGTGGGGCATCTGCTGGCGGTGAAAGAGCCGGACAGTCAGAAAGGGCCGAAGGATACTGCGGAGTTTGCGGCGGTAGACGATTACCGGGACCTGATCGTCGGCCTTTAGATCGCATCGCGGGCAAGCCCGCTCCCACATTTGGAATGCACTCTCCTGTGGGAGCGGGCTTGCCCGCGATTGCCGTTACTCGGAGTGAGGCCTTACTCAGGAATACGCAGCGTCTGCCCTGGGTAAATTTTGTTCACATCTTTGAGCAGCGGCTTGTTGGCCTCGAAGATTTTGTTGTACTGGTTGGCGTTGCCATACACCGCCAGGGAAATCGCACTCAGGGTGTCGCCCTTTTTCACCACCACAAAACGGGCGGCGGCGACGACAGGGCCGGAGACGGTAATCTGGTCATCTACAGTGGCTACACCGGCAATATTGCCCGCCGCCAGAAGGATTTTTTCTTTCTCTTCCTGGCTGGCAACTTCACCCGTGATCGTCACCTTGTCACCGTCCACGGTGGCGTGAACGTTAGGGTTACCCAGCCCTACTGCTTCGATATGTTTTTTCAACTCATCGCTGGCGTTAGCGTTACCCGGCGTCAACAGATCGATCAGCTTTTCGCCTGCTTCTTTCACGAAACTAAAAAGACTCATGGTGTGCTCTCCTTGGGTTTGATTTCCAGATGCCAAAGACTAGACCAATCCCGCAGACTTGGGTTCCAGCCGACCAAAGACCCAAACGCGCTAGAATCCCACGCCATTAGTATAAGCCCGGAGCGAAGATGGACATCAAACAGTTGAAATTCCTCATCGCCCTCGACGAGACCCGGCACTTTGGCCAGGCGGCCGCGCGTTGCCATATCACCCAGCCGACCCTGTCGATGCGCCTGCGCAACCTCGAAGAAGAACTGGACTTGCAACTGGTCAACCGTGGCCAGCGCTTCGAAGGCTTCACCGCGCCGGGCGAGCGCGTCCTGGCATGGGCACGCACCGTACTGGCGGCCTACGACGGCTTGCAGGCCGAAGCGGCGGCCTGTCGCGGCAATCTCGTGGGTACGTTGCGCCTGGGTGTGGTGCCGCTGTCGAGCTTCGATCCCCTGGCGTTGATGCAGCAACTGCACAAAGAACACCCGAACCTGCGCTTTGAGCTCTCGGCATTAAGCTCTGAACAAATCCTCGAACAGCTGGCGAGCAATCGCCTGGACCTCGGTGTGTCGTATCTGGAGCGCCTCGACAACGAGCGCTTCGACTCGCTGGCGCTGGGCGAAACCCGCATGGGGCTGCTCTACGACCAACGGTTTTTCAGCTTCGGCGACAGGCCGTTGAGTTGGGAAGCACTGATTGAATTGCCGTTGGGCATGCTCACCAGCGGTATGCACTTTCGTCAGTCAATCGACCACAACTTCCACAGCCGTGGGCTCAACCCGCAGCCTTTGTTACAAACCGATGCGGTGCATCAATTGTTACAAGCCGTGCACGGCGGCCTATGTTGCGCCGTGATGCCGCTGGACGGTGGCCTCGACGCCCTGACCGAACACCTGCGTCTGCAACCGATTGAAGATGCTCACACCCTGGCGCGACTGGGGCTGATCATGCGCCGTAGCGCACCCCGCTCCGCACTGGCCGAAGCCTGTTTCGCGCTGTTTCAAAAATCGCAAATCGAACCTTGATCGACGCCATCTATCGGTAGATCAGTACTGGCAATTAGACGCGACCCTTTGTCGCGCCTAGTCTAAACACTGATCAATCCCCCGGTGGTACTGCCCCATGGAAGCCAAGCGCCCAGTCTGCGCGGCGCCCGCCCCTGAAACGCCCGCGCCCGCCGCCAGTCAGAGCTACCAGTTTTGCAACCTGGAACACACTGAAGTCGCCAGCACTGCATTGGCGGAAGAAGTGGCGTTAGCGATTGCCTATAACGACATCAGCCAAGCCGTGATGCTGGTGACGCCGACGGATCTGGAAGACTTCATCGTCGGTTTCAGTATCGGTAGTGGCATTATTGCCGACGTTAGCGACATTTATGACCTGAAACTCAGCGGTTCGGGTTCTGCCCAATACGCCCAGATTCAGATCTCCAGCCGTGCCTTCTGGAACCTCAAGCAGCAACGCCGCCAGTTGGCAGGCACCAGTGGCTGTGGTTTGTGCGGTGTGGTGGCGGTGGAACAAGCGTTGCCAGACCTTCAGGTGCTGCCCGGCGCACCGTTGCCGCCCGCCGAATGGCTCGACGGCCTGCGCCAGCGCATCAGCGCGTTCCAGCCCTTGGGCCAGTACAGCGGCGCGGTGCATGCGGCGGTATTTATGAACAACCAGGGCGAGTTGCTGATGGGCCGTGAAGACATCGGCCGGCATAACGCCCTCGACAAGTTGATCGGCGCACTGATCCGCCAAAAAATTCCGACCGACGGCAGCCTGGCAATCGTTACCAGCCGCTGCAGCCTCGAACTGATCCAGAAAGTTTTGCGCGCAGGCATCCAGACTCTGGTCAGCCTGTCGTCGCCTACCGGCCTGGCCGTGCAATGGGCCCGCCGCCACAACCTCAATCTCATCCACCTGCCGCAGAAAAGTGCGCCGCGGGTCTACAGCCCTGCGATGGAGAACCAGCCATGAGCCTGCACCACCAAGCCGACGAAACCCCAAAGCCGCGCTACAAGCCCTACAAAGGCCCGGCCGGCGGCTGGGGCGCACTGATCAGCGTGGCGCAGGCCTGGCTGACCAGCGACAACGCGCTGAAAAACCTGCGCATGATGCTCAAGACCAACCAGAACGGCGGCTTTGACTGCCCGGGCTGCGCGTGGGGCGACTCGCCAGAAAGCGGTGTGGTCAAATTCTGCGAAAACGGCGCCAAGGCGGTCAACTGGGAGGCCACCAAACGCCGTGTGGATGCTGCCTTCTTCGCCAAGCACAGCGTCACTGCGCTGCTGGAGCAGAGCGATTATTGGCTGGAGTACCAGGGCCGCCTGACCGAACCGATGCGCTATGACGCCGGGACCGATCGCTATACGCCGATCAGTTGGGAAGCGGCATTCGACCTGGTCGGCAAACATCTCAACGCCTTGCCAAGCCCGGACATGGCCGAGTTCTACACCTCGGGCCGCGCCAGCAACGAAGCGGCGTACCTGTATCAGCTGTTTGTGCGCGCCTACGGCACCAACAACTTCCCGGATTGTTCGAACATGTGTCACGAGGCCAGCGGCGTGGCCCTGGCGCAAAGCGTGGGCGTCGGCAAAGGCACCGTGACCTTTGATGACTTCGAACATGCCGATGCGATTTTCGTCTGGGGCCAGAACCCCGGGACTAACCACCCGCGCATGCTCGAGCCGCTGCGTGAAGCGGTGAAACGTGGGGCCCAGGTGGTGTGCATCAACCCACTCAAAGAGCGCGGGCTGGAACGCTTCCAACACCCACAACACCCGCTGGAAATGCTCACCAACGGCGACAAGCCGACCAACACCGCTTATTTCCGCCCGGCCCTGGGTGGCGACATGGCCATCCTGCGCGGCATGGCCAAGTTCCTGCTGCTGTGGGAGCGCCAGGCCCAGGCCGAAGGCAAAGAAGCTGTGTTCGACCACGACTTCCTCAACGAACACACGGCCAATGTGCTGGATTACCTCGGCCAGATCGACGACACCTCGTGGGATGAGATCGTCGCGCAGTCCGGCCTGACCCTGGTTGAGCTTGAGCAAGCGGCGCGCATGTACGCCAAAGGCAAGAACGTGATCATGTGCTGGGCGATGGGCATCACCCAGCACCGCCACTCGGTGCCGACCATCCAGGAAATCGCCAACCTGATGCTGCTGCGCGGCAACATCGGCCGCCCAGGCGCAGGCCTGTGCCCGGTGCGCGGCCACAGTAACGTGCAGGGCGACCGCACCATGGGCATCAACGAACGCCCACCGGTGGCATTCCTTGATTCGCTGGAGCGTCGCTTCCAGTTCCAGGTGCCCCGCCACAATGGCCACAACGTGGTGGAAGCGATCCACGCCATGCTCGAAGGCCGCTCCAAGGTGTTTATCGGCCTGGGCGGCAATTTTGCCCAAGCCACGCCGGACAGCCCGCGCACCTTCGAAGCGCTGCGCAGCTGCGACCTGACCGTGCAGATCAGCACCAAGCTCAACCGCAGCCACCTGATGCACGGTAAAGACGCGCTGATCCTGCCGTGCCTGGGCCGTACCGACATTGATATCCAGGCCGATGGCCCGCAAGCCGTCACCGTGGAAGACTCGTTCAGCATGGTTCACGGCTCAAATGGCCAACTGCAACCCCTGTCGAAGCTGATGAAGTCCGAGCCTGCCATCCTCGCGGGCATCGCCGCCGCGACCCTGGGCAGCAAACCGGTGGACTGGAACTGGCTGGTGGCCGACTACGGGCGCATCCGCGACCTGATCGCCGACACCATCCCAGGCTTCAAAGACTTTAACGAGAAGATCAAACACCCGGGCGGCTTCTACCTGGGCAACTCCGCCGGCGCACGCCGCTGGAACACACCTTCGGGCCGCGCCAACTTCCGCCCGAACGTGCTGCCCAAAGACCTGATCCACGAACGCACCCACGCCACGGGCCGGGTGCCGGACCTGATCATGCAATCGATGCGCTCCCACGATCAGTACAACACCACCATCTATGGCCTGGACGACCGCTACCGTGGGGTCAAGGGCCAGCGTGACGTGTTGTTCGTCAACGAGGCCGACATCATCCGCCTCGGCTTCAAGCCGGGGCAGAAGGCCGACATCGTGTCGCTTTGGGAGGACGGCCGTGAGCGCCGCGTGAAAGGCTTCACCTTGCTGGCATTCGATATCCCGGCAGGCCAGGCTGCCGCCTACTATCCGGAAGTGAACCCGCTGGTGCCACTGGAAAGCACCGGGGATGGCAGCCATACACCGACGTCGAAATTTGTGGCGATTCGATTGGAAGCGGCAAGTGCGACCGGTTTGATCATGGCGCGCTCGGCCTGATTGGGATTGTTGTGCTGTGCTGGCTGGTTGTGGCGAGCGGGCTTGCCACAACCAGCAAGCCGTCACACATACTTTTTGCGAGGCACAAAAAAGGCCGCTTTTGCATAAAAGCGGCCGTTCCGAAGTAGTTAAAGACTCGCAAAAACCACTTAAGTTCCCCATAAAAAACAGCAACTTAGCAAATTGTATACAACCTGTACCACTGGTCGGTTTTCGATTGTCAGTGTCTCGATACAACCTCAGGATCGCGCCGTCATCCTCTTGAGGTCTCTCTATGAAGTTCTCCTCGATTCTCTTGTTGTCCCTTGGCCTGGTCAGTGGCGCAGCCATGGCCGGTGGCACCACCGAAGCCGGTGTGGGCGGCGCATTGGGCGGGGTTTTAGGTTCAGTTGTCGGCCAGCAGATGGGTGGTAACACCGGCTCGGCCATAGGCGCAGCCCTGGGTGGCGCGGGTGGCAGTGCGGTGGGTGCCGACAAACGCAGCCGTGGCGAAGCCGCTATCGGTGGCGCATTGGGCGCGGCCGGTGGCAACGTGGTGGGCCGCAGCATGGGCGGCAGCACGGGCAGCCTGATCGGCGCAGCCGCCGGCGGTGGTGCGGGCGGCGCGCTGGGCAACTACATGGGCAACAAGAGCGATGACGAAGACCGTCGTTATCGCGGGCGGGACAACCGTCGTTATGACCGTGACGACCATCGCGGCCGCGGCCATGCTTATGGGCATCGCAAGAACAAACATCATTACCGTGATCGGTAAGCCCGCAGTCTAAAGACAACTGCAGGCCCATGTGGGAGCGGGCGTGCCCGCGATAGCACAGCGTCAGGCGACACATCTCAACCTGACCCGCCGCCATCGCTGGCAAGCCCGCTCCCACATTTAATCTCCATTGAGCACAATGGCGGTGTCAGGCCACCAACCGCTGCAACGCCTCGCGCAACATCCCCGGAATCGCCACCGGCTGGTTCGACGCCCGATCCACAAACACATGCACAAAGCGCCCCGCCGCGCAGGCTTCCTCTTCGCCTGCCTTGAACACCGCCAACTCATACTGCACCGAGCTGTTACCCAGCTTACCCACCCGCAGGCCAATTTCTATGCGGTCTGGAAAGGCGATCGACGCGAAATAATCGCACGCCGAACTCACCACAAATCCCACCACCTCACCGTCATGAATGTCCAACCCACCGTGTTCGATCAAGTAGGTATTCACCGCCGTGTCGAAGAAGCTGTAGTAGGTGACGTTATTCACATGGCCATACACGTCGTTGTCGTGCCAACGCGTGATGATCGGCTGGAAGTGACGGTAATCGGCGCGCAAGGGCATTGAGTCAGGCATGTGCAGGTCTCACGAAAGTGGATTTACAGATCATTCAAATGACACTCAGCCCACTCACGCACCTCGGCGTAGGGGTAGTCTTCCAGCGCAGCAAAACCGGGAATCCCCCGCGCCTTCAGCTTGGTAAACAACGGCACGCTGATACCCCCCAGGAACCGTGTCAGCCGCTCCGCACCCGGCAGTTGCCCGGTGTGTTCATGATGCCTGTGGATAAAGTCACCGCACAGGCCCATGAAGTTTTTATCCACAAGCCGCGGCAAACTCGGCGGTGCAGGCAAGTGGGCTACATGGCCGTGGCACACCGAACAATGCCCACACCGCAAGGGGGCATTTTCATCGCCAAAGTACTTGGCCAAACGCTGTCCGAGGCAATGCTCGGTCGCAAAAAGCTCGAGCATGGCGTGAATTCGCGCCACCTCCGTCACTTCGTGCTGCTTGAAGCCTGTGTATAACTCTTCGCTCAATGCCTGCGGATCGAAGTCGGTATTCAGCAAGCTGTAGACCTCAGTCATCTGCTTGCTTTCCAGCTCGATCAAGCCCTGTTCCTGGAAGTAATCCAGCGCCTTCACTACACGGCTGCGCTCAGCATTGTGCTGCTGATACAGAGCGTCGAAATCCACAGTCGCCCAGGTCCTGGCGCGATTACACACCTGGATAATCGCCGCGACAAACTGCTGCCGCTCACCCGAAAAACGCGCCAACAAGGCCTCGGGCTCGATCAGGTATTTGAAACGGTATTCGGCGTAAAACGCGTAGCGCGGCGCGATCACGCCCTTGAGCTCCAACTGCACCAGCAACGTCTTGAGCGGCAGCTCGCGGATGTTGCTGTGGTCCGACAGCGACCTCAGCAAGAACTCCCATTGCCCATCGCCCCGCGCCGCCTGCAACTCCTCCAGCACACGGCAAATGCCCGACTGCTCCGGCGTGTCGCCGTAGACAAAGTTTTCCAGCACATTGAGGCTGTCGCGGTTGGCCAACACCAGGCAGTCGGACGGCTGCCCATCACGCCCTGCGCGGCCGATCTCCTGGCTGTAGTTCTCGATGGACTTGGGCAGGTCGAAATGCACCACGTTGCGGATGTCACTCTTGTCGATGCCCATGCCAAACGCGATGGTGGCAACGATGCAATTGGAGCGCCCGCCCATAAAGCGTTGCTGGATACCCTCACGTTTATCGTGGGCCAAGCCGGCGTGATAGGCCTCGGCCTGGATGCCATTGCGGTTCAGGTGCTCGGCAATCTGCTCGGCGGTTTTTTGCAGGGTGACGTAAACGATGCTCGGTTGATTGGCTCGCTCGCTCATCCAGGCGACCAGGCGCCGACGCTTATCCACACCGGCAACCGGCTCCACCAGCAAGTTGAGGTTGGGCCGGTAGAAGCCTGTGGTGATGACATCGTCCGGCGCAATGGCGAACTTCGCCTGCATGTCGGCAATCACCTTGGGCGTGGCCGTGGCTGTCAGCAGCAGGGCCTGCGGGATATTGAACTGGCGCT
This sequence comes from Pseudomonas sp. UBT, assembly GCF_050915955.1. Taxonomy (NCBI): domain Bacteria; kingdom Pseudomonadati; phylum Pseudomonadota; class Gammaproteobacteria; order Pseudomonadales; family Pseudomonadaceae; genus Pseudomonas; species Pseudomonas sp. UBT. The sequence continues at coordinate 1,569,272 of NZ_CP168079.1, forward strand.
GGTAGTCCGGCAGCTTCAAATAGTCCGGGCGAAAGTTATGACCCCATTCGGAAATACAGTGCGCCTCGTCCACCACCAGCAAGGAGATCTGCACGCTTTGCAGGAAATGACGGAAACGCTCGTTCTTCAAACGCTCCACGGAAATCATCAGGATTTTCAGCTCGCCCGAACGGGCGCGGGCCATCACGTCATTGGCGTCATCGCGGCTCTGGGCCGAATCGATACTGCCAGCTGAAATGCCGTGGCGTTTCAAGAAGCCCAATTGGTCCTGCATCAACGCCAACAGCGGCGACACCACCAACGTCAGGTGCGGCAACAATACCGCCGACAGCTGATAACACAGGGACTTGCCAGAGCCGGTGGGGAAGATCGCCGCCGCTGAACGACCGGCCAGCACCGCACTGACCGCTGCTTCCTGGCCCAAACGAAACTGTGGATAACCAAAGACCTGTTGGAGGGTGTCGTGCATAAGCTGTCACTCCGTTGACCGCTGAACGAGCCCAAACCATAGACCAGCGTGTTCAGCGAATCGAGAAAGGTCGCAAGGAAAAAAGAGACAGGATGATACACAGGCTGAGGCATGGCCTAGGGCCGAAGTGGGAGTGTTAACTCGATATTGTGAGAAGAATACAAACCAAATGTGGGAGCGGGCTTGCCTGCGATGGCGGTGTGGCAGTCGACATAAGTATCAACTGAACCACCGCCATCGCGGGCAAGCCCGCTCCCACACTTTTAGACCTGCGCTATGGCTGAATCAGCGGTTCTGCACGCGCTCAATCGCAGTGTCATACACCGGGTTGGCCTTTTGCTCTTTCGCCAACTGGTAGTGACGCAAGGCATCCGAGAATTGCCCCGCTGCTTCGTAGATCCGCGCAATGTTGTAGTAGGCGCCTGCCCGTACGGTCGCTGCATTCGCGCCGGTCGCCAGGGCGATCGCCTTACGGTTGGCCCAGATCGACTCGGCGGTGTTGCCGGCTTTCTGATACGCCAGGCCGAGGTTGCCGTAGGCCTTCCCGAAACCATTGTCCAGATCGATGGCCTGACGGAACAGGTCAATCGCCTGGTCGAGGTTACCGGCCTGGTAAGCCGCTTCACCTTGCACGTTCAGACGCTTCGCATCGGTCTGTGCGGAAGAGCTGACAGCTACCGCCGTGACCGCCACGCTGTCATCCAGCAACCCCTTCACTTCATTGAGCACGTTCGGGGCATCAACCGTCACACCGCTGAAATTGTTGATGTCCTGGAAATCGCCACTGCCGGTCATGCGGAACACGGTCCACAGGTTACCGCTGCGGTTCTTCGGCACGTAATAAGTGCGCACCAAGGATTGACCCATGTAGACAAACACCTTGGCGTCGCTGTTGGACAGCTGGCGCGAGCCTGGATTGCCGCTGTTGGTGAAGTCATGCACGGCATAGACGTAGCTTTCGCCGTAGTGCTTTTTCTGCAGGGTGATGGTTTCCGGGCCATAGCTGTCGGTGTCATCCACATCCAGCTCGGCGTCGGTGCCTTTCTGGTTGCCGAAGAAGATGTTGTTGCCCGGGAAAATCATGTGGGAGTCGAGGTCTTCCGGGGTTTTACCCCAGGTCAGCACGACGCGCAGGCCGTCGAGGTTTTCCATCACCGGGCTGACGGCGTACGTCATGCCTTTGCAAGGGCACTTCACCACCAGGTTGGAATAGCCGGGCTTTTTGATGATCAGCAGATTGCTGGCATCATCGGCGGCTTCGCTGGTGAGGGTCACCTGGCCTTGAGCGTTGGTGCGGCCCACCACGTTTTGTGCGCCGTTGCGTTGCAGCAGCACTTCGGCGTCGGCGATTTTCTGGTCCTTGACCACCGCACTCAGCACCTCGATCGGCAACTGTTCGGCCTGGATCGAAAAAGCCACCGCACACAATGACATCGCCGAGGCGATACGAAGCAAACCCATGCTTAACTCCCTTTAAGTGGTGGGCGGAATCGCCCGACAAGATTTTGCGGTGCAACATACGCTGAATTCGGTGGGTTGGCGTTTTTTTTGTGCGGAATGTGACGTGGTTTTTATCTCGCCTGCCCCCGCAAGCATTGCGCTACAATTGAACATTGCGACCCAGGAGTACGCTGCAATGAGCGAACCGACGTTTGAGCAAAAACAGGATCACTACCACAAGATCCGCCGTTCCAATTATCTGGCCAGCCTGCGCCTGGAAGGGTTCGACACCCAACCGGCCGACGTCGACAAACCCTTGCCGACCCGCGAAGCCGTTCTTGCCAAGTACCGCAAAACCCCACACTGATGCTCGACAAATACGGGGTGGGCCAGGACCCATACTGCTATCCCGATAGCAGCATCCTGCGCAACCGCCTCGATTTGCGCGACGAATCACTCCTGCATCAAGCCGAGCGCGAATTATCTGAAATCGCCGTAGGCAACCTCCCGCTCTACCCACCGCCCTACGATCTCAGCCGGCTGCAACACATACACCGCACCCTGTTCGGCGATATCTACGACTGGGCTGGTGAGCTGCGCAGCGTCAACATCCAGAAAGGCGACACCCTGTTCTGCACGCCGGAACGCATTCCGCCGGAAGCGACGAAAATCATCCAGTCTATGGAACAGGCCAACTGGTATATCGGTGCGAACCAGGCCGAACTGGTGCAGTTGATTGCCGAGGCTTATGGCGACCTCAATGTCATCCACCCTTTTCGTGAAGGCAACGGCCGGGCGCAGCGGATTTTATTCGAGCAGATCATTGTGAATGCCGGTTTTTCAGTGAACTGGTGGCTGGTGAAACACGCGGCGTGGATACCGGCGAACATTGATGCGGTGGCGTGTGATTATCGGGGGCTGGAGGCGATTTTTGAGCGGTGTATCAGTAAACCAGTCAGTGCTTGATCGAATCACCACCTGTTAAACCATCTGTTTATTGCTCGAAATAACGCTCACTTCTAAGGTTTGGCCCATCGCTGCCAATTCAGCGATCGGGTTTGGTCACTCGAAAACAGCACACATAAGTGCCACTACCTGCCTTGCGAACGTCTATCGTCTCGTAATGCACTGCTATGGCGGCTGTGTGTGGGACGTCTTCGGACGTGTCGGAGTGCTGTTTCCGGCTGGCCAACCCGCGCACAGTCCGCCACCCACCGTTTGGCCACGGTGATGTCGGTTACCTAACAGCAAACCGAGTACCTTCAAATGCAAATACCTGAAACGATGGATCGCTATCGTCAGCTACGCACCAATTTCACCGACACTCACCCTCTCATCATCGACACCGAAGCCACCGCCGAAGACATCCAGTCCGCCGCACACCAGCGCATCCGCGCTGCCTCCGACTTACTGGAAACCTTCACCTGCCTGACCTACGAACACGCTGACCTCAACGATATTTCCCACATCATTAACGCCTTGTACCTGCTCGTGCAGGATGGCTGTGATCTGCTGGAAGCGGCGCAACACGTTCAACTGCAACCGGCAGCCGATAACCCACCACAACCAAGCCAGCCACTGAGCTAAACCTGTGGGAGCTGGCTTGCCTGCGATAGCGGTATATCAGGCTATATTTCTGCACCTGACACACCGCAATCGCGGGCGAGCCCGACTCCCACATTGAATGGGTGTTGACCAAAAAATCACTGTCAAACCGAAAATGTCGGACAGCCCTGTGGGAAGCCGCTAAATACAGCGTAGTCCTCTTCCTAAACTGCTTAAAACACCTGCTCCGCCCTCTACATAACCCCCCTTCGCATGACCGAAACTAGCGCCCTCTCAACTGCCCCGGCAAAAATCCGTGAACCTCGAAAGGACTCAATACATCGGCCACTACGGCGTCACCCTCACAGTGACTCGCCTTAACGTTTTACCCACCCACAAGCACGCTTTGGCAAACCTGTGTTTGTTAGAAGCGGGTACTTCGGCAAACGAAGTGCGCTATCGACTGGTGAATCTCCACGAAAAGATGTTCGCCCGTGATTTGCCTTGCAAGATGACAGTCGCGATCTCCAAACCCCTGAGCCGACAACAAGCTGATCTGCTCAACGAGCGCGGGACCATCGTCACCTTACTGTTGGCTGGGGCCTTCAGCGTTCCCATTCACCCGCTTTCGAAACCTGTAGCACGCGTTGTCGGCGTCACAGTGGATCTAATCATCAAAAACATCATTATTGACATGCTCTACCAAGCCGTCAAAGCCAAACGCTGGAACACACAGGCACTCGAAGCAAGGAGATTTCAAGCGTCATGAATATCGTCCTGCAAATAGCCTGTTTCTTCGGTTTTTACCTTGTACTGCATTACCAAATCACTGACGCTATTCTGAGAAAACGCCTTGCAGTCACATGCCTCGTAACCGGCCCAGCATTGACGTTCTTATTACCCTACGTGGCAGTAATCCTCAGAATGCCCTTCCTCCCTATCTTCGTATTCTTGAGGCTTGGCACTCTTCATCACCCGCAACAAATACCGACTAAAACGCAACCCTCTCCCTCACCCACTCCCGCGTGCGCCCACCATGAACCTGGCCCCCAACTTCCCCGAAGACCCCGCGATGCAGCAGCTTCTGCAATTGCTGCACGAAGAAATCGGCCTGCCGAAACACAAGACCCTTCGCCTCGGCACCTCAATCAACTTCGACCTTGGCTGCGACCGCGCCGAGGCCAAGCAATTCATGGAGGCGTTGGAGCAGGATTTTGCGGTCGACCTGGGCGACTACGACGCTTATCGTTACTTCCAGCCGCCGGTGTTTGATGTGTTCTTGAAGCACCGCGCCAAAGGGCGTGGCGATAAGGTGCCACTGACTATTGGCATGCTCTACCTGGCCATCAAAACTCACAGCTGGGACACGCAAACCCTGGAAAACCTCAGCTGAACCCAAGAACGCTGAGCGTCAAATGTGGGAGCGGGCTTGCTCGCGAAAGCATCACCTAGGTAGGGCTGACACACCGAGTCGCCTGCATCGCGGGCAAGCCCGGCTCCCCCATTGAAGCTGCGGTCATCATAACGAGGACCTTACATGGACGTAATAATGGGCCTGCTGGCCGCCCTGCTCTGGGGCGGCACGGATTTCCTCGTGGGTCTCAATGCCCGCGCCGTGGGCGTTAAACGCGCGGTGTACTTCGGCCAGGCCCTCGGCTTTTTGATCATGACCGTGCTGCTGGTCATCTTCCCGGCGTTCCTTTTCAAATCCCTGAATGCCCCGTTGAGCGTCTGGCTCATGGGCATTACGGCCGCACTGCTCACCGTCTCCGGGGCCCTTGCGCTGTCCAAGGCCTTCGCCCTGGGCAAAGCCGCCATCGTCGCGCCACTGGTGACCTCTTACGGCGTGGTCACCACGCTACTGTCCTGGGCCAGCGGCGAACACATCAGCCTGATCCAGCTCGGTTGCATCGGTCTGTGCGTCATCGGCGTGATCCTCTCCAGCCTTCACAAGGACAACGGCGTGCCCCACAACAACCCGCGCCTGTCCATCGCCTACGCCATGCTTGCAGCAACGCTGTACGGCACCAGTTTCTGGTTGCAAGGCCGCTACACGCTGCCCGCGCTGGGGCCGGTTACCATGTTGTGGCTGGGTTACCTGGTGGGCCTGTGCGTACTGGTGATGATGGTGCTGAAAATAAAGGACGGCCTGAAGATTCCGCCACTGAAAAACTGCGCCACCTTGACCGGTGCGAGTTTGATGAACCTGGGCGGGTTCTCGGCATTTTCGTGGGGGGCGATGGCCGGGTCGGTGTCGGTGGTGACGGTGATCAGCACGCTGTCGGGCGGAATCGCGGCGATGCTGGGGTTTGTGTTTTTCAAGGAGCGGTTGTCAGCGGTGCAAGTCTTGGGCGTAGCGTTAGTGCTGGTCGGTGCAGTGGTTTTGCACATCGCCGACTAACGCTTGCGCACAAAAAAGCCGCCCACGAGGGGCGGCTTTTTTAAAACAACCGAACCTTACAACTTAGGCCCAGCCGCCTTGATCGCATCGCTCACGTCAAACTTCTTGAAGTTCTCGGTGAACAGACCCGCCAGAGCTTTCGCCGCTTCGTCGTAGGCCGCTTTGTCGGCCCAGGTGTTGCGTGGGTTCAACAGGCCAGTCTCAACGCCCGGCACCGTCAATGGCACGTCGAGGTTGATGGTGTCGAGGTGTTCGGTTTCAGCACCGATCAACGCGCCGCTCTGGATCGCTGCGATAACGCCGCGAGTGGTCGGGATGTTGAAGCGCTTGCCGACGCCGTAGCCACCGCCGGTCCAGCCGGTGTTGACCAGGTAGACCTTGGAGCCGAAGCCGCGGATGCGCTTGATCAGCAGCTCAGCGTATTCGCCAGCTGGGCGTGGGAAGAACGGCGCGCCGAAGCAGGTGGAGAAGGTCGACTTGATGCCGCTGCCGGAACCCATTTCAGTCGAGCCCACCAGTGCGGTGTAGCCGGACAGGAAGTGGTAAGCCGCTTGTTCTTCGCTGAGGATCGACACTGGGGGCAGTACGCCAGTCAGGTCGCAGGTCAGGAAGATGACTGCGTTTGGCTCCCCGCCCAGGTTCTTCTCGGAACGCTTGGCAACGTGTTCCAGCGGGTAGGCGGCGCGGCTGTTCTGGGTCAGGCTGACATCGGTGTAGTCGGCGTGCTTGGCATCGTCGATCACCACGTTTTCCAGCACGGCGCCGTGCTTGATGGCTTTCCAGATGACGGGCTCGTTCTTCTCGGAGAGGTCGATGCACTTGGCATAGCAACCGCCTTCGATGTTGAACACTACGCCTTCGCCCCAGCCGTGTTCGTCGTCACCGATCAGGTAACGGCTTTCGTCGGCCGACAAGGTAGTTTTACCGGTGCCCGACAGACCGAAGAACAGAGTCACGTCGCCTGCTTCGCCGATGTTGGCGGCGCAGTGCATTGGCAGCACGTCGGCGGCCGGCAGCAGGAAGTTCTGCACCGAGAACATGGCTTTTTTCATTTCACCGGCGTAACGCATGCCGGCGATCAGCACTTTCTTCTGGGCGAAGTTGAGGATGACGCAACCGTCGGAGTTGGTGCCGTCACGCTCTGGCACGCACTCGAAGTTGGCCACGTTAAGCACTTGCCACTCGTCACGACCCGCCGGATTGTACTGGGCTGGGTTGATGAACAGGCAACGACCGAACAGGTTCTGCCAGGCAGTCTGGGTGGTCATTTTCACGGCCAGGTAGTGGTCTTCTGCAGCCCCTACGTGAACGTGGGAAACGAAATGCTCTTGCGCGTTGTTGAAAGCCTCGACGCGAGCCCACAGGGCATCGAACTTGTCGGCCGGGAACTTGCGGTTGATCGGGCCCCAGGCGATTGCGTCCTGGGTGGAAGGCTCTTCCACGATGAAACGGTCGACCGGAGAACGGCCGGTACGGTGACCGGTTTCTACGACCAGCGCGCCAGTATCGGCAAGCACGCCTTCACCGCGCTGCAGGGCTTCTTTAACCAGATCGTCAACACTCAGATCGGTGTATACGGCGTTATTGGCTTGCGTCATGAGGTTCCCCGTCGGCCTATGGCCGAGTGCTCCAAACGTTTTGTAGTAGAAAGTTGCGCACTACTACCGCGAAAAAAGTGGGCCGGATTATGCCAGAAAAGCCCAAAAAAAGTAGGGCCCTCCCGTCAGAACTGCGCTAATCCGGCGTTTGTCAGGTGATTTACCTGTGCTTAAACGTTTTAGTGGCGGGTGTCAGAAGGGGTATCGATGCCTGCGCCAGCGAATAATTGGGCGACATCGGCGGCATCGAACAGGTAGCGCTGGTTGCAGAACTGGCAGTCGATCTCGATATTGCCGCCGTGCTCCACTACCAGATTCTGCGCATCTTCCAGGCCCAGGCTGACCAAGGCATTGGCCGAGCGCTCACGGGAGCAACTGCAACGGAAGCGCAGGCCCTGTGCGTCGAACAGGCGCACGGCCTCTTCGTGGTAAAGGCGGTGCAGGATGGTTTCGTTGTCCAGGCCCAGCAGCTCTTCAGCGGTCAGGGTACCGGCCAGGGCGGTCAGCTTGCGCCAGCTGTCGGTGCGCTCGTCGTCGTCCTTGATGCGGTCGGCAGGCAGTTGCTGCAGCAACAGGCCACGGGCGCGCTTGCCGTCGGCATTGAGCCAGAACTTGGTGCCGACTTGCTGGGACATCACAAAATAGTTGGTGAAGCAGTCCGACAGGGTCTCGCCGTCGAGGTCGACAATGCCCTGGTAACGCTGGCCTTCCGTCGGGTCAACGGTGATCGCCAGCACGCCGTTGGCCATCAGGTCGGACAGGGTGGCGTCCGGCGCGATCAGGTCGGCGTCGTAACGGGCCAGGCCACGGATTTCACGCTCGCTGGAACATTCGATCATCAGCATCGGCACCGGGCCTTCGGAGCGGGCCTGCAGAATCAGCAAACCGTCGAACTTCATGGTGCCCACCAGCAGCGACGCCGCCGCCATCAACTCTCCGAGCAGTTGCGCGACCGGCTCCGGATAGGGGTGCTTGGCAAGGACTTCGGCATAGCTGCGCTCCAGCGAGACCAGTTCGCCGCGGGCGTCGTTCTCGTCGAAGATGAAGCGTTGGGTGAAGTCGGTATCCGGTAGATCAGTCATAGGTCTGGTATCTGAATTGATGACAAATTAATTACAAGGTTTATAGAATTAAACGCTTTAGCACCATTTTGGTGCGGTTTTCTAGAGCAGTGAGGGACAGTTTATGAACAATCCGGGTTTGTTCCAAGCCAAGTGGAACCTCGGGGGATGGGCCTTTTGCAATCTACTCGCTATCGGGCTGCTGTGTTTTTGGCTGTGGCCCACGGGGCAGATGCTGTGTGTGGTATTCGACGAATGGCTGTTTCATCTGTTCAACGACCCGCTGGCAAGCAATTCAGTGTGGTTGCATGTGTGGGCTGTTGCCAGTTTGCGGCCATTCGACGCGGTAGTCGGGGTGATTTTGCTGATGCTGCTGATACGCGGTGACTGGGTGTTCAAGGCCGTTCAAGTACGCCAGGCATTTTTTGGCTTTTTCGGTATTTTGCTGCTGTTGCTGTTTATCCGCATGCTCTTTTCCAAACTGGTGGCGCAGATGGGCTGGCAGCACAGCAGCCCGTCGATGGTGATCGCTGGCGCGGTTCATATGAGTGACTATTTCCCCGGCCTGGAGAAAACCTGGGAGTTGAAGGACCGTTCCAGCCAGAGCTTCCCGGGCGATCATGCTTCGGTGTTGTTGATCTGGGGCCTGTTCATGACGGTGTTTGCCAAGCGAATCGGCCAGGTGCTGGTGATCTGGGGCCTGACGCTGTTGTTCATGATGCCGCGATTGGTGGCGGGCGCGCATTGGGGACAGGACGATTACATCGGCGGAGTGCTACTGGCGTTGTTGGCGCTGGGCTGGGGGTATTACACGCCGTTTGCAGCGAAGGTATCGGACGCTTTGTTGCGGCTGACGGCACCGATCTTCGGGTTGCTGGGTAAGCTGCCAGTAGTCGGGCGATTGAGCGTCATACGCACAGCCGCCTGAAGCAGTCGATTCAGGTGGGAGCTGGCTTGCCGGCGATAGCGGCGAGTCAGTGACTGGGAGACTGGCTGACCTGATGCTATCGCAGGCAAGCCAGCGCCCCCGTTTGATCGCCATGTTGCTGGAGATTTGCACGATCAATCATCATTGCCGCTGCCGCGAAATTTGAACAAATCGCGACGCTGCTTCTTGCTCGGTTTGCCATCCGTGGTCATGCCGGTAGCCCCCGCCTTGCGCATGGCCGCTGCTTTTTCGCGCTTGGCGATGCTGGCTTCGGTTTCGGTGTACAGCGCCTGCGCTTCGGGTGCTCCACGGCGCACGACGGAAAGCGCCTGCACGACGACGGTCTTTTCATCAAAGCCCACACGAATCTGCAGTTCATCACCGACGCGCGGCTCCTTGCCAGGCTTGCAGCGTTCACCGCGATGGTGCACCTTGCCACTCTCAATGGCGGCCTTGGCCAAGGCACGGGTTTTAAAGAAACGCGCGGCCCACAGCCACTTGTCCAAACGGACCTTTTCTTCCTCTTCCTGCTTTTGAGCCACTTGAATTCCTCGCTCTGAAAAATGTCGCAACTTTACCGTTGAAGTCCTTCGACGCATAAACCCCAACGCTCGCCTAAGATACGCCAGGCACCAACCCTGTTTTTGCGAGGATACGCCGTGACCGACTTTCCCACTTCACTCACCTCGCCCAACCAAGGTTGCGTAGGCTGCCAGCAAAGCGAACCCTTGGGTTTTGATTTTTCGTTCGCCTATCAGCCTATCGTAGACCTTCGGGATCATTCGATCTTCGCCCACGAAGCCTTAGTGCGAGGCCCCAGCGGCGAAGGGTCGTTGTCAGTGCTGAGTCAGGTCAACGCAAGCAACCGTTATCGCTTCGACCAACGCTGCCGCACCCAGGCGATCGCCGGCGCCTCCGCCTTGGGGATGCAAACCAATCTTTCGATCAATTTCATGCCCAATGCCGTTTACCGACCGGAGCTGTGCATTCGCAGCACCCTTGAGGCGGCCCGCGCGCATAATTTCCCAGTGAATCAGCTGATTTTCGAAACACTGGAAAGCGAGCATGTAGATAACTATCGCCATTTGACCAATATTCTGCGTGAATACCGCGAATTCGGCTTCAAGACCGCCATCGACGATTTCGGCGCGGGCTATTCGGGGCTGAACCTGCTGGCTGATTTCCAACCTGACTTGATCAAACTCGACATGGCGCTGATTCGCGATGTCGACCAGGATCGTGTCCGCCAGGTAATCGTCCAGGGGATTGTCACAATCTGTGAGCAGTTGGGCGTTACTGTCATTGCCGAAGGTATCGAAAGTGCCGGCGAGCGTGACTTCCTGTCCGACTGCGGAATATTTCTGATGCAGGGTTATTGGTTCGCCAAGCCTGCATTCAAAGCCCTGGCCGAGGTTTCACCCAAGGCCTGGGCGAACTGACCGGTTACCCATATTGAAGACATTTGACCATTTGACCGTTGTCGGTCTGCGTGAGTGGGTGGCGCTTCCCGACTTGGGAGTGGCTGGCCTGCGCGCGAAGATCGACACCGGTGCCAGCACCTCGAGCCTGCACGCGACCGAGATCGAGCCGTTTGAGCGCGACGGAGAGAAGTGGGTGCGCTTTACCGCGCACTTGGGCAGCGTGGTGCAACTGCGTCACCGCCGTTGCGAGGCGCCGCTGGTGACGATGAAAACCATCAAGAGCTCCAACGGCCACGCGCAGGTGCGCTATGTGATCAGCACCACCCTGGCGATGGGTGATCGGGTGTGGCGGGTGGAGTTCACCCTCGCCTGCCGCAAGGCCATGCGTTACCGCCTGCTGCTGGGCTCCAAGGCTTTGATTGACGGCCATCTGGTGGTCAATCCCGGCGTCAAGTACGTTCAAGACAAGCCGGTGTTCCCGGTCTCTACTATTTCTGCCCCAGGTGCTGCATGAAGATTGCTGTGCTGTCGCGAAACCCGCGTCTGTATTCCACCCGCCGCCTGGTCGAGGCCGGCACCGAACGTGGCCATGAAATGGTGGTGATCGACACGTTACGTGCCTATATGAACATTGCCAGCCACAAGCCGCAGATCCACTACCGGGGCAAGCCGCTGGAAGGCTTCGATGCGGTGATCCCACGGATCGGCGCCTCGGTGACGTTCTATGGCTGCGCGGTGTTGCGCCAGTTCGAAATGATGGGGGTCTCGCCCCTCAATGAATCGGTGGCCATCGCCCGCTCGCGGGACAAGCTGCGCTCACTGCAGTTGCTGTCGCGTCGCGGGATCGGCCTGCCGGTGACCGGTTTTGCCCACTCCCCCGATGACATCCCCGACCTGATCGAAATGGTCAACGGCGCGCCGCTGGTGATCAAGGTGCTCGAAGGCACCCAGGGCATCGGCGTGGTGCTGTGCGAAACCGCAACCGCAGCCGAGTCGGTGATCGAGGCGTTCATGGGCCTCAAACAGAACATCATGGTGCAGGAGTACATCAAGGAAGCCGGCGGTGCGGATATCCGTTGCTTCGTGGTGGGCGACAAGGTGATTGCGGCGATGAAACGCCAGGCCAAGCCAGGGGAATTCCGTTCCAACCTGCACCGTGGCGGCAGTGCCAGCCTGATCAAGATCACCCCGGAAGAACGTATGACTGCGCTGCGGGCAGCCAAGGTGATGGGGTTGAGCGTAGCGGGTGTGGATATCTTGCGTTCCAACCACGGGCCATTGGTGATGGAAGTGAATTCATCGCCGGGCCTGGAAGGGATCGAGACCACCACCGGGAAGGATGTGGCGGGGATCATCATTCAGCATCTGGAGAAGAGTGGTGGGCCGAATATGACCAGGACCAAGGGCAAGGGCTGATACGCAGAAAGTTTTGGCACCCTTTAAAAACAAATGGGGAGCTGGCTAGCCAGCTCCCCATTTGATTTGAGTTGTTTGTCAGACCGCGTCTCTAGGCAGCATCAGGCCAAGCGGCAACCGCACCCGCGCCTCCAGGCCACCCTCTTCCCGGTTGCGCAACTCAACATTGCCGCCATGCATCGAAGCAATCCGACGCACAATCGCCAACCCCAACCCCGTACCTTTACCACCCCGGGCACGGTCGCCACGGGTGAACGGGTTGAAAATACCTTCCAGTTCCGCGGGGTCGATACCCGTACCTCGGTCCATCACACTCAACACCACATAAGGCGCGGTGCTGTCGCCGGACACATACGCGGCCACTTCGACATCCGAACCTGCGTGATGCAAAGCGTTGCCGATCAAGTTGTTCAGCAGACGCTTCATGGATATGCGACGCAACGCAAACGGCTGGATCGGCTCCAGGCGCATGCGCACCTGCTCGCCGTTCTGGTTGTAGGGCGCCACCACTTCACGCACCAGTTCAGTCAGGTCGACCTCTTCGACCACCTCATCACGGCCATCACGGATAAACGCGAGGAACTGGTCAAGAATCGCGTCCATGTCCTCGATATCGCGCACCATGTCATCGGTCAGGTCGGAATGATTGCCCATCAACTCCAGGGACAGGCGCAAGCGCGTCAGCGGTGTGCGCAGGTCATGGGACACACCCGCCAGCATCAGCTCGCGTTCGCGACCGGCCTGTTCGACATCTTCCGCCATCTGATTGAAGGCGCCGTACACCTCGGTCATCTCACTGGGCGTGTCGCTGATCGGCAGGCGCACGCTACGCCCTTGTCCCAGTTGGCGGGCGGCAAATACCAGGCGTTTGAGGGGTTGGTTGAGCTGGCGCACAAAAATCCACGCGGACGCCGTTGAAAGCAAGCCGATCGCCAGGAACCAGCCCAGCACGTTCCAGATCTTCTGCCCTCGCAGCGGATGCGGGTACAGCGGCACTTTCAGCCAATCCTGCCCCAGGCTTGGCGCACGCACCCATAACGCGGGTGACACATGCATACGCAGCCGCACCTCGGTGTCTTCACCCAGTTCGGCCTGCATCTGGCGTTGGTAAATCTCACTGTAAGGCCAATGCTGCTCGCCTTCCGGCACACCTGCTCCGGCGACGCGAACCAGGGTGGCAGCTTTGGCGATCTTCTCGCGGTTCTCGGGGTCGGCAGCCCAATAGGCGCGCAGTGTCAGGGCAACACCGTGGCTGTATTGTCGATCGACCAGCACGTCTTCGTTCATCAACAGATAAACCAGCGTCAGCGCCTTGGAAAACAGAACGACGATCAGCACCAGCCAAAGGGTGCGGGAAAAGAAACTTTGCGGGAACCACAGCGGGGTTTTCATAGGAGACAGCTAGACACCTTGCAAGAACGAGCGGCGCTCGCAGAATTGCAGACGCCGGGCATCCCGTCGACCCTCATGGAGTCAATCGCCAGGATGCCCGCCCCTGCAAATCATCGGTCACTTGGTTGCAGTGCCATCCGGCACAAACACATAACCCACGCCCCACACCGTCTGGATGTACCGCGGCTTGGACGGGTCCGGCTCGATCATTCGGCGCAGACGGGAGATCTGCACGTCGATGGAGCGCTCCAGGGCGTCCCATTCCCGGCCACGGGCCAGGTTCATCAGCTTGTCGCGCGTCAGCGGCTGGCGAGCATTCATCACCAGGGCCTTGAGCACAGCGAATTCGCCGGTGGTGAGCATGTGCACTTCTTCGCCACGCTTGAGCTCACGGGTCGCCAGCGACAGTTCGTAGTCGCCAAAAGTGACGCTTTCGTCTTCGCTGCCCGGCGCACCCGGAACCGGAGCTGCCTGGCGACGGAGTACGGCTTTGACCCGGGCCATCAACTCATCAGGGTTGAACGGCTTGGCCAGGTAGTCATCAGCACCCAGTTCAAGGCCCTTGATGCGGCTCAGCTCATCGCCCTTGGCGGTAAGCATGATGATTGGAATCTGGTTGTTCGCGCCGCGCAGGCGTTTGCAGGCGGTGAGGCCGTCTTCGCCGGGCAACATCAGGTCGAGCACGACCAGATTGAATACTTCGCGCCCCAACAGGCGGTCCATCTGCTCGGTATTCGGCACCGCGCGTGCACGGTAGCCCTTGGAGTTGAAAAAACGCTCCAGCAGGCTGCTCAGCCCCGGATCGTCGTCAACGATGAGAATTTTTTCGCCTTCAGCAGTTTGTGCAGTGCTGCTCATTAGATGCTCCTCTTATCTCGGCGCGCATTATGGCGTAGCTGCCGTTATACGCACCGTGTGCATTGTTAGCAGATTTTTCCTCCACCGCCAGCGAACCCGCGTCCTACAACCACTGGCGCAGTACCCCCCAAGGGCAGAACGCTGGTTATAATGCGGCGCCTTCGTGCAGGGCACTGTCAGACTTTACTGTTTACTGCCTCAGCAGTTTTTTCAGCGGCGGGCAGCAATTTCCCGATTTCGCGGGTCAATAGGCAGCCTATCGACCCAGGCAGCGGCGCCGGTAGGGCCGCTCAACCAGCCTCGCAACGCCTTGTTTTCCGGGCCTGCGAGCTGCTTTCAGAATTTCAGGTGGTTTTATGGACAGCATCAACAGCCGCATTGCCGAGGAACTCGGTGTACGCCCACAACAGGTCGAAGCGGCCGTCGCTCTACTGGATGAAGGCTCCACGGTGCCTTTCATCGCCCGCTACCGTAAAGAAGTGACCGGCAGCCTCGACGACATCCAATTGCGTCACCTGGAAGAGCGCCTGCGTTACCTGCGAGAACTCGACGAACGGCGCATCAGCATCCTCGCCAGCATCGAGGAGCAAGGCAAGTTGACGCCGCAATTGGAACGCGACATCAAGCTCGCCGACACCAAGACTCGCCTCGAAGACCTTTACCTGCCGTACAAACAGAAACGCCGCACCAAGGGCCAGATCGCCCTGGAAGCCGGCCTGGGCGACCTGGCTGACGGCCTGTTCAACGACCCGTCGCTGACCCCGGAAACCGAAGCCGCGCGCTTTATCGACGCCGAAAAAGGTGTCGCCGACGTCAAGGCTGCCCTCGAAGGCGCCAAATATATCCTCATGGAGCGTTTCGCCGAAAACGCCAGCCTGCTGGAAAAACTGCGTTCCTACCTCAAGCAGGAAGCCATCCTCAGCGCCCGCGTCATCGCCGGCAAAGAGGAAGAAGGCGCCAAGTTCCGCGATTACTTCGAACACGATGAACCGCTGAAAAGTATGCCGTCCCACCGTGCACTCGCCATTTTCCGTGGTCGCAACGAAGGCATTCTCAGTTCCGCGCTGAAAGTCGGCGACGAGCTGCCGGGCACCATGCACCCGTGCGAAGGCATGATCGGTCAACAATTCGGCATCCAGAATCAGAACCGTCCTGCGGACAAGTGGCTCGGTGAAGTCGTGCGCTGGACCTGGAAGGTCAAGCTCTACACCCACCTGGAAACCGACCTGCTCGGCGAGCTGCGCGACGGCGCCGAAACCGAGGCGATCAACGTCTTCGCCCACAACCTGCACGACCTGCTGCTGGCCGCGCCAGCCGGCCCGCGCGCCACACTGGGCCTCGACCCGGGCCTGCGCACCGGTTGCAAGGTTGCCGTGGTCGACGCCACGGGCAAGCTGCTGGACCACGCCACCGTGTACCCGCATGTGCCGCACAACAAGTGGGACCAGACCCTGGCGATCCTGGCCGCGCTGTGCGCCAAGCACGCCGTGGACCTGATCGCCATCGGCAACGGCACCGCCAGCCGTGAAACCGACAAGCTGGCCGCCGAACTGATCAAAAAATACCCAGCCATGAAGATGACCAAAGTCATGGTCTCCGAGGCCGGCGCTTCGGTGTACTCGGCCTCGGAGCTGGCCTCCAAGGAATTCCCGGACCTCGACGTATCGATCCGTGGCGCGGTTTCCATTGCTCGCCGCCTGCAAGACCCGCTGGCCGAGTTGGTGAAAATCGACCCTAAATCCATTGGTGTCGGCCAATACCAGCACGACGTGTCGCAGCTGAAACTGGCACGCGGCCTGGATGCGGTGGTGGAAGACTGCGTAAACGCCGTGGGCGTGGACGTGAACACTGCCTCCGTGGCGCTGCTGGCGCGCATCTCCGGCCTCAACACCACCCTGGCGCAGAACATCGTTACCCACCGCGACGAGAATGGCGCGTTCAAAACCCGTGCGGCACTGAAAAAAGTCGCACGCCTAGGTGAAAAAACCTTTGAACAGGCCGCTGGCTTCCTACGCGTGATGAACGGCGATAACCCGCTGGATGCCTCCGCAGTTCACCCGGAAGCCTACCCGCTGGTGCAGCGCATTGCCGCCGAGACCGACCGCGACATCCGCTCGCTGATCGGCGACGCCGCGTTCCTCAAGCGCCTGGACCCGAAGAAGTACACCGACGAAACCTTCGGCGTGCCGACCATCACCGACATTCTGCAAGAGCTGGAAAAACCAGGCCGCGACCCGCGTCCCGGGTTCAAGACGGCCGAGTTCCAGGACGGCGTCGAAGACCTCAAGGACTTGCAACTGGGCATGATCCTCGAAGGTGTGGTGACCAACGTGACCAACTTCGGTGCCTTTGTGGACATCGGCGTGCATCAGGACGGTTTGGTGCATATCTCTGCGCTTTCGGAGAAGTTCATCAAGGACCCTCGCGAAGCGGTGAAAGCCGGTGACGTGGTGAAGGTCAAGGTCATGGAAGTCGATATCCCACGCAAACGCGTCGGCCTGTCGATGCGCATGAGCGACACCCCCGGCGAGAAAATCGACGGCGCCCGTGGTGCACGCCCAGGCTCGGCGCCGCGCCCGTCGCAGAATAACGCGCCGCGCAAGGAAACCGCCACGGCCGCGCCGAGCAACAACGCCATGGCGTCACTTTTCGCCAATGCCAAGCAGTTGAAGAAACGTTGATGGAAATTCCAGCCGGTTTGACCCAGAGCGCCTTCAGCGAGCTGATCGGCTGCCGCCTGCAACGCCTTGAAGAAGGCGTTGCCGAGGTGGCCCTGACCCTGGAGCCGCACCTGCGCAACCGCGCGGGCAAGCTCCATGGCGGGGCGATTTTCAGTTTGGTCGATATCACCATGGGGCTGGCCTGCTCCAGTTCCCATGGTTTCGACCAGCAGAGTGCAACCATCGAGTGCAAAATCAACTACATACGCGCCGTGTCTGACGGCGACGTGCTGTGCACCAGCCGGGTGATTCACGCCGGTCGACGCACGTTGGTGGTCGAGGCGGACGTGTACCAGGAGGACAAACTGGTCGCAAAAGCACAAGGCACCTTCGCTGTCCTCTAGCTCCCCGCCCTCGATTTGAGTTAATTTCGGCGCTGCGACAACAGCGTCGGAATTTTCTTGCTGCGCTATAGCCCAATTCATGGAGTGAAGTAGGCTTTTTCAAAGCGGGTCAAATCGACTCAAAACCAGGCGATAACGCCAGTTTTAACTTCACCCTTGTAGACCGTCCTGCCCACCCCCATATTGGGGCGACTGACGCGTGAAGGAATCCAACTTGAGCGAACTTCTCAACCGCCGCCTGGCCTTGCTCGGCAAGCGCGAACACCTCTCCCTGCTAGAGCAGTGCTTGCACGGCATCGAGCGCGAATGCCTGCGCGTCACGGATGAGGGTCGCCTGGCACAAACGCCGCACCCTGAAGCCCTGGGCGCTGCGTTGACCAACGAATTGATCACCACCGACTACTCGGAATCGCTGCTGGAGTTCATCACTCCCGCCCTGCCCAACCCGGCCGATACCCTGAGCAGCCTGGACAAGATCCATCGTTTTGCCTACAGCAAACTCGGCAACGAGTACCTGTGGAGCCCTTCGATGCCGTGCCCGTTGCCGGCCGAGGAAGATATTCCGATTGCCTACTACGGCACCTCGAATATCGGACAACTCAAGTACGTGTACCGCAAGGGCCTGGCCCTGCGTTACGGCAAGACCATGCAGTGCATCGCCGGCATTCACTACAACTTTTCCCTGCCGGAACAGTTGTGGCCGTTGCTCAAGGAGACTGAAGGTTTCGTCGGCACCGACCGCGACTACCAGTCCACCGCGTATATCGCGCTGATCCGTAACTTCCGTCGCTACAGCTGGCTGTTGATGTACCTGTTTGGTGCCTCACCGGCACTGGACGCCGGCTTCCTGCGCGGTCGCTCGCACCAGCTGGAGGCGTTGGACGCCGACACGCTGTACCTGCCCTACGCCACCAGCCTGCGCATGAGCGACCTGGGTTACCAGAGCAACGCCCAGGCGGGCCTGACGCCGTGCTACAACGATCTGAGCAGCTACACCGACAGCCTGCGTGAAGCGGTGGCAACGCCCTACGCACCTTACGTCGAAGTCGGCACCCATAAGGACGGTGAGTGGGTTCAGCTCAACACCAACATCCTGCAGATCGAAAACGAGTACTACTCCAACATTCGCCCCAAGCGCGTGACCTACACTGGCGAACGGCCGATCCAGGCGCTGATGGCCCGTGGCATTCAGTACATCGAAGTGCGTTGCCTGGACATCAACCCGTTCCTGCCGATGGGTATCGACCTGCCGGAATCGCGCTTCCTCGACGCGTTCCTGCTGTACTGCGCGTTGAACGACAGCCCGCTGTTCGCCAACAACGAGTGCGGCAATGCCACCTCCAACTTCCTCAGTGTGGTCAAGGAAGGTCGCCGCCCAGGCCTGCAGTTGCAGCGTCAGGGCCAGCCCGTGGACATGAAGGAATGGGCCACGGAGCTGCTGGAGCAGATTGCGCCGTTGGCCGCGTTGCTTGACGAAAGCCACGGTATCCAGGAACACAGCCAGGCACTGGACGCTCAGTTGGCGAAGGTCAAAGACCCTTCTCTGACGCCATCGGCCCAGGTGCTGGCGGCGATGGCCGAGCGCAAAGAGAGTTTTGCGCAGTTCTCCCTGCACCAAAGCGAGGTGCATGCCGAGTACTTCCGTAAAGAGCCGTTGCCGGCTGCAGAGCAGGCACGTTTTGAGGAACTGGCGCGCACGTCGCTGGCGCAACAGGCGGAACTGGAGCAGAACGAAGTGGGCGACTTTGATGTGTTTGTCGGGTCGTACCAGGCGAGCATCCTGGCGATCAGCAACTAAAAAGCCGAGCTCAATCCCTCATGGGAATGGGCTTTATGTGGGAGGGGGCTTGCTCCCGATAGCGGATTATCAGTCATCTATCATTGACTGGCCTACCGCCATCGGGAGCAAGCCCCCTCCCGCATTTGCCCGCTTTTGACTGAAGAGCGTCTTTCACCTTTCTCCTCATAAGCTAATTCGAAAATGTTATTTATTTTCGGATTCTTAGATCATTTAGTCTCCTCACTCGCCGACCCTCGGCCGCCTGATTGAGGAGCTTCCCCTTGAAACTGCATTTCCCTCTCCGCCTCCTGGCGGCGTTGTCCCTGGCCGGTGCCAGCCTGTTTGCACAGGCGGCGGATGTGACCATCGCTTACCAGACCACCGTGGACCCGGCCAAAGTCGCCCAGGCCGACGGCGCGTATGAAAAAGCCACCCATGCCAAGATCGACTGGCGCAAATTCGACAATGGCGCCGACATCATCGCCGCCATCGCCTCCGGCGACGTGCAGATCGGTTACCTCGGTTCCAGCCCGCTGACCGCTGCCGTCACCCGCAAAGTACCGGTGGAAACCTTCCTCGTGGCCACCCAGATCGGCGGCGCCGAAGCCCTGGTGGCGCGTAATGGTTCGGGGATCAACAGCCCGCAGGACCTGGTCGGTAAAAAAATCGCCGTGCCGTTCGTATCCACCGGCCACTACAGTCTGTTGGCCGCGCTGAAGCACTGGAACATCGACCCGTCGAAAGTCACGATCCTCAACCTCGCGCCACCGGCGATCATCGCCGCCTGGAAGCGCGGTGATATCGACGCGACCTACGTTTGGGACCCCGCCCTGGGCGTGGCAAAGGAAAACGGCAAGGTGCTGATCACCTCCGGCGAATTGGCCAAGTTCGGCGCGCCGACCTTCGATGCGTGGATCGTGCGTAAAGACTTCGCCGAGAAACACCCGGAAATCGTCAGCGCCTTCGCCAAAGTCACGTTGGATGCCTACGCCGCGTATCGCAAAGACCCACAAGCCTGGCTCGCCGACACAGGCAACGTCGACAAACTGGTGAAGCTCTCCGGCGCCAAGGCCAGCGATATCCCGCTGCTGCTGCAAGGCAACGTTTACCCGCTGGCCGCTGACCAGGTGACGCTGCTGGGCGCACCGACCACCAAAGCGGTGACCGATACCGCCGCGTTCCTCAAGGAACAAGGCAAGGTCGACGCCGTGCTGCCGGACTACGCGCCTTACATCAGCGCCAAGTTCATCACTCACTGATTCGGGAGTTCATTGCGATGGCCTTGCTACAACTGGAGCGCATCAGCGCACAGTACCCAGGCGCCACAGAACCGGTACTGTCTGACATCTCACTCGACCTTGGGCCTCAGCAATTGCTGGTGGCTCTCGGGCCGTCCGGCAGTGGCAAGACCTCGCTGTTGAACCTGATTGCCGGTTTCGTCGAACCTTCTGCCGGGCGCATCACCCTCGATGGCGTGCCAGTCAAAGGCCCCAGCGCCGAACGTGGCGTGGTGTTCCAGGACGACGCCCTGCTGCCGTGGCAGGACGTGCTGGCCAACGTTGGCTTCGGTCTCGAACTGGCCGGCGTACCCAAGGCGCAACGTGAAGTGCGCGCGCGGGAAATGCTCGCCCTGGTCGACCTCGCCGGTTTCGACAGCCGCCGCATCTGGCAACTCTCCGGCGGCCAGAAGCAGCGTGTGGGCCTGGCCCGCGCCCTGGCGGCCGACCCTCGCGTGTTGCTGATGGATGAACCCTTCGGCGCGCTGGATGCCTTCACGCGCGAACAGATGCAGGAGTTGCTGCTGCAAGTCTGGCGGCGCACGGCCAAACCGGTATTCCTGATTACTCACGACATCGAAGAAGCGGTCTTTCTCGCCACCGATTTGATCCTGTTGGCGCCCAACCCGGGCCAGATCGTCGAACGCCTGCACCTGGACTTCGGCCAACGCTACGCCGCCGGTGAATCGGCCCGGGCGATCAAGTCCGACCCGCGCTTTATCGAAACCCGTGAGCACGTGCTGGGCAAAGTGTTCTCCCAACGGCAGGTGTCCGCATGAGCAGCTACGAACTCCCCGCCACGGCCGCCAAGCCCGTGGCTCACGCGGTTATCCCGGTACGCCGCCGCCTGAGCACGCGTTGGATCAGTGTGCTGACGCTGGTCGCCTTGCTGGCGATCTGGTGGGCCGTGACCGCTACCGGTTTGATCGAACCCTTGTTCCTGCCACCACCGTCTGCCGTGCTGCAAAAAGGCTGGCTGCTGGCGACCACGGGCTACATGGACTCCACATTGTGGCAGCACCTGGGCGCGAGCTTGAGCCGTATCGGCCTGGGCCTGGGCTTTGCGGTGCTGACTGCCGTGCCGGTCGGCATTGCCATCGGCTCCAACCGTATTGCCCGCGGCATTCTCGACCCGTTGATCGAGTTCTACCGGCCGATTCCGCCGTTGGCCTACTTGCCGTTGATTGTGATCTGGTGCGGCATCGGCGAACTGTCCAAGGTGCTGCTGATTTACCTGGCGATCTTCGCGCCCATCGCCATCGCCACCGCGACCGGCGTGCGCACGGTCGACCCGGCCAAGCTGCGTGCCGCGCAGTCGTTGGGCGCGACCCGTGCCCAGTTGATTCGCCATGTGATCCTGCCGAGCGCCCTGCCCGACATCCTCACCGGTGTGCGCATCGGCCTGGGTGTGGGCTGGTCGACGCTGGTCGCCGCCGAGCTGATCGCCGCCACCAGCGGCCTGGGCTTTATGGTGCAGTCGGCGGCACAGTTTCTGGTCACTGACGTGGTGGTGCTGGGGATTCTGGTGATCGCCTTGATCGCCTTCGCCATGGAAATGGGCCTGCGTGCCCTGCAACGCAAATGGGTGCCTTGGCATGGCCAGGCACACTGAGTGAGAACAGCATGAGCAGCCTGACCGTTACCCCATTAAGCACCGCCCTGGGCGCCCAGATCAGTGGCGTCGATATCACCCAGCCGCTGAATATTGAACAGCGCAACGCCATCGAACAGGCGTTGCTTACCCACTCGGTGCTGTTCTTCCGCGACCAAGCCATCACGCCGCAGCAACAGGCACGCTTCGCGGCCAATTTTGGTGACCTGCATATTCACCCGATCTACCCCAACGTGCCGGAACAGCCCGAAGTGCTGATCCTCGACACCGCGGTGACCGATGTGCGTGATAACGCCGTGTGGCATACCGACGTGACCTTCCTGCCCACCCCTGCCCTCGGTGCGGTGCTCAGCGCCAAGCTGCTGCCGGCGTTTGGCGGCGACACGTTGTGGGCCAGTGGCATTGCGGCGTACGAGGCGTTGTCGGCACCGCTCAAGCGCCTGCTCGATGGCCTGACGGCCACTCACGATTTCACTAAATCCTTCCCGCTGGAACGCTTTGGCAATACGGCTGAAGACTTGGCGCGCTGGGAAGAAACCCGCAAGAAGAACCCGCCGCTGTCGCACCCGGTGGTGCGTACACACCCGGTGAGCGGGCGTAAGTCGCTGTTTGTCAGTGATGGATTTACCACCCGGATCAACGAGCTGGAACCGGCGGAAAGCGAGGCGATTTTGAAACTGCTGTTCGCCCACGCAACACGGCCGGAATTCACCATTCGGTGGCGCTGGCAGGAGAATGACGTGGCCTTCTGGGATAACCGCGTGACCCAGCATTACGCGGTGGATGACTACCGGCCGCAGCGGCGGGTGATGCATCGGGCGACGATTCTGGGCGATGTGCCGTTCTAAGCCAAGCACGCCATCAGCATCACTGAAGATCAAAATGTGTGGGCTGGCTTGCCTGCGATAGCGTCGGGTCAGCCAACACATTCATCGACTGACACACCGCCATCGCGGGCAAGCCCGGCTCCCACAGGAACCGCGCACACCGGATGATTTCGCCCCACAGAAGATCAAAAATGTGGGAGCTGGTTTACCTGCGATAGCGCCGGGTCAGCCAATACATTCATCGACTGACACACCGCCATCGCGGGCAAGCCCGGCTCCCACAGGAACCGCGCACGCCGGCTGATTTCGCCCCACAGAAGATCAAAAATGTGGGAGCTGGTTTACCTGCGATAGCGCCGGGTCA
>NZ_CP168079.1:1592824-1592951 GCF_050915955.1 Pseudomonas sp. UBT
CACACAGAAGATCAAAAATGTGGGAGCTGGCTTGCCTGCGATAGCGCCGGGTCAGCCGATACACTCATCGACTGACACACCGCCATCGCGGGCAAGCCCGGCTCCCACAGGAACCGCGCACACCGGA
>NZ_CP168079.1:1593051-1593212 GCF_050915955.1 Pseudomonas sp. UBT
TTTCGCCACACAGAAGATCAAAAATGTGGGAGCTGGCTTGCCTGCGATAGCGCCGGGTCAGCCAATACATTCATCGACTGACGCACCGCCATCGCGGACAAGCCCGGCTCCCACAGGAACCGCGCACACCGGATGATTTCGCCACACAGAAGATCAAAAAT
>NZ_CP168079.1:1593312-1621316 GCF_050915955.1 Pseudomonas sp. UBT
CCCACAGGAACCGCGCACACCGGATGATTTCGCCACACAGAAGATCAAAAATGTGGGAGCTGGTTTACCTGCGATAGCGCCGGGTCAGCCAACACAGTCATCGACTGACACACCGCCATCGCGGGCAAGCCCGGCTCCCACAGGAACTGAGTCGTAGCGTGTGAATTTGCCACGCTGAAGACCAAAAAATGTGGGAGCGGGCTTGCTCGCGAAAGCGGTGGGCCAGTCACCTATGTACTGACTGATACATCGCATTCGCGAGCAAGCCCGCTCCCACATTTGATTTACAGCGTGACGAATAAATTTGGCAATTCAGGTCGCTTTGAGAGCCAGGCTTTGCCGCTCCCACAGTGACCGGGTTATGCCAGTTTATTCAGCGGTGGATGGCTTCTCCCAAAGGTTAATCCCGCCTTCCAGCGCAAACCGATCAATCTCCGCCAGTTCTTCGGCACTGAAGCTCAAGTTCTTCAACGCCCCGACGTTCTCGATGATTTGCTCTGGCCGGCTCGCACCGATCAGCGCACTGGTCACCCGTGGGTCACGCAGGGTCCAGGCCAATGCCAATTGCGCCAGGCTCTGGCCACGGCGCTTGGCGATTTCATTCAACGCGCGCACGTGGGCGATGTTGGCTTCGGACAAGTGCTTGGCCTGCAACGAGCCGCCACCCGGGCGATTGACCCGCGCATCCGCCGGTACGCCGTTGAGGTACTTGTCGGTCAGCAAACCCTGGGCCAGCGGCGTGAACGCGATCACTCCGGCGCCAAGTTCTTCGGTGGTGTCCAGCAGGTCTTTTTCCACCCAGCGGTTGAGCAGGTTGTACGCCGGCTGATGGATCAGCAACGGTACTTTCCACTCCTTGAGCAGCGCCGCGATTTCGCGGGTTTTCACGCCGGAATAAGACGAGATACCGATGTACAACGCCTTGCCTTGTTGCACGGCCGTGGCCAGGGCGCTGGCGGTTTCTTCCAGCGGGGTGTCGGCGTCGAAACGGTGCGAGTAAAAAATATCCACGTAGTCAACGCCCAGGCGCTGCAGGCTCTGATCCAGGCTCGCCAGCACGTATTTGCGCGAGCCGCCGCCCTGGCCGTAGGGGCCGGGCCACATGTCCCAACCAGCTTTGCTGGAGATGATCAGTTCGTCGCGGTAATGCTTGAAGTCTTCGCGCAGCAAACGGCCGAAGTTGATCTCGGCGCTGCCATAAGGCGGGCCGTAGTTGTTGGCCAGGTCGAAGTGGTTGATACCCAGGTCGAACGCGGTGCGCAGCAAGGCGCGCTGGGTGTCGATCGGGGTGCTGTCGCCAAAGTTGTGCCACAGCCCCAGGGACAGTGCAGGCAGCACCAATCCACTGCGGCCTACGCGGCGATACGGAATAGATTCATAGCGGTTTTCGGCAGCAATGTAAGTCATCGAATCCTCTCTTGAACTTGGGACAAATAAGGCCCAGGAATAACGATATTCCCAGGCCTTTTAAGCAGCTGAATCGCTTAAGTCTGCCCTTCCGTTTTACAGCAATTTCCTACCAGAGTGGAACGACATAGCTGACATAGAAGCGGTTTTCATCTTGCACGGTAGCGCCGGTAATGTCCGGACTCGCATGCGCGTTTTTCCAGGTCACGCCCAGGCCTTTGAGGGTGCCGGTCGGTACTTGGTAAGCCACGGCAATGTTGCGTTCCCATTCGCTGGTATCGCCCTGGGCCGTGCGGATGTCATCGCCATGGGCGTAGGCGGCGGAGAAGGTCAGGCCGGTGAGGCCGAGCTTGCCGAAGTCATATTTGTACTGAGCCAGCCAGGTGCGTTCGCCGGCGTGCTGGAATTTGTTCAACTGCATGTTGGTCAGCGCCGGGGTGTCGGCACCTGAACCCGGGCCTTGGCGTGCGTCACCGCTGTTCAGGCCGGCGTCGAGGTAAGGGAAGTCGCTGTCGCCGCTGTTTTTCTGGATACCGAGGCCGACGGTGTGGCCGTCCAGGCTGTAACTCTCAAGCAAGCTGGCGGTGGTTTGGTTGATGCGGCCTTTGCTGGTGCCATCGCCGTAGAGGCCAGCACCGGCAAAGTCTTTATCGCCATCGGCGTTAGCCCCCACACCCAGGCTGCGGAACACGCGCACGTCGGTGTCGATTGCGCCCACAGACAAGGCGTCATGACGCTTGGCGCCGAGGAAGAACTGCTGGTAGTAATCCTCAAGGTTGGAGTACCACAGGCTGACGGTAGTGTTCTGTATACCGGTGTAATCGGCACCACCGAACAAGAAGCGATCGCTCTCTTTGGTGCCACCTGCGGTAATCATCCCCTGGTCGCCGGTTTCGTTACGGATCTTGGTCTTGAAGATATCGCCGCCGGTGAAGGTGAAGTCGCTGAGGTCCTTGGAGACCAGTTGCACACCGGTGTTGGTCTGCTGGTAAAGGCGGCCGTCGGTGTTGGCCAATACCGGGTTGTTGCCGTAGAGCGTGCCGAGGCGCAGTTCATCTTTGGCGAAGCGCATTTTGAATGTTGGGCTCAGCACGCCGAACTGGTCGGCCGACTTGCCGTCATCCAGCGGGAACATGCTGCCGGGGTAGCGGCCCTGGTGGTCCTTGTCATTCAGGTCGCCACCGGAATCCAGTTTCAAACCGTAGAACGCTTGCAGGTCCAGGCCAAAACCTACCGGGCCTTCGGTGTAGCCGGACTTGAAGTTGAACTCGAAACCCTGGCCCCAATCGCGCACGCTGTGGGCCTTGGCGCTGCTGTTCACCACATCACGCCCTTGCTGGTTGAGGTAGCGGTTGAGCAAGGTCACATCGGCGTGGCTGTCGTCGATAAAATCGGCATGGGCGGACAGCATAAAGCTCGCCATGGCGGCACCCACCATAGGGCTTATTAACGTCTTCATTGTTACCGGTCTCCGTCACTGTTCTGAAATGAAAGCGTCAAACGCTTCACACAATTACGCAGTGGCCAGATGACAGTTCCGCGTCAAAACGCGGTGTTCACCAATGAAATTAAATTTAAGAAAGCCCCGTGGGACGGGGCTTTGCGGGCTTTTTTGCGGGAGCGGGCTTGCCCGCGAGGCAGGCAACTCGGTGTATCTCAAACACCGAGCTGATACGATCGCGGACAAGCCCGCCCCCACAGGGGACTAGCGCACCAAGTGCAAAAACTGCAGGTGTCGCTCGTACTGGTCGAGGATGTCGTTGATGATCTGCTCCTTGGTGTAGCCCACCAGATCGTAGTCCTGGCTGCCCTCACTCAGGTGCACTTCCGCCCGGTAATAGCGACGGTTGTTGATCTCTTTCGACCCCATGCCACCCCGGGCAAACGACGGCGTGAAGTAGCCGCGCATCTGCACCTGGTAGACGAACGGGTGCTCCTCGCCATGGCCGATTTCCAGGCTGACACTGTCATTGGACGGGTCAGGCTGAGTGACCACGTTCAAGCCTTTCTCGACAAATACCGCCGTCACTTCCTCGATCGCCGGGCGCACCGTTGATTCAAGGAAGCGGTACACCTCATCCCGCGAAGGGAAGTGCACGGCCTGGCTCAAACGCTGGCGCCAGCCGCCTCGGCCCTTGCGTGAGGCCGATACGGGTGCCAACGAATGCAACTGAGCAATCTGCTTCTGCGATTCGAGATGGAAAGCCTTGTGCAGCCCCCACATCATCAACAGCAGGATCAGCGAGAACGGCAACGAGGTCAGTACCACTGCGGATTTCAGCGAGTCGATACTGCCGGCAAACAGCAAGGCACTGGTGACCAGCGCGGTCATTGCGCCCCAGAACACACGCAGCCACTTCGGCCCGTCTTCATCGGCGTTGCCGCCTTTGGACGACAGGGTCGACAGCACCACGGTGCCGGAGTCGGCCGAGGTGACGAAGAACACGAAGCTGATAAACACCGTGACGGCGATCACGGTCTTGCTCCACGGATAGGTTTCCAGCAGCAAGTAGAGGCTCATCGACGGGTCGTCGATGGCCGACTGGCCGAGGGCGGTCAACCCGTGGTTGAGTACCTGGTCGATGGCGCTGTTGCCGAAGATCGACATCCACGCCAGGGTAAAGCCCAGCGGAATCAGCAGTACGCCAAACACGAATTCGCGGATGGTACGGCCGCGGGAAATGCGCGCGATAAACAGGCCCACGAATGGCGACCATGCAATCCACCAGGCCCAGTAGAACACCGTCCAACCGCCCAGCCAGTCACTGGGTTTGTCGTAGGCGTACACATCGAAGCTCTTGGTCGGCAACGCGCCGAGGTAGTCACCGATGTTCTGGATCAGCGTGTTGAGCAAGTGCTGGGTGGGCCCGGCGAACAACACAAACAGCAGTAGCGCACAGGCCAGCAGCATGTTGATGTCGGACATCACCCGCACACCCTTGTCGACACCGGCCACGGCCACGAGGATCGCCGCGCCCATCATCAGGGTGATCAGGCCGACCTGAATCCACTGGGTGTGGGCAACGCCGAACAGGTAGTCGAGCCCTGAGTTGAGGTGCAGCACACCAAAGCCCATGTCGGCACCCAGGCCGAACACCGTGGCGATGATGCCGAAGCCATCCACCGCGTAACCGATGGGGCCATTGATACGCTTGCCGATCAGCGGGTACAGCGCCGAGCGTAGCGCCAGCGGCAGGTTATGCCGGTAGGCGAAATACGCCAGGGCCATGCCGACAAAGGCGAACACGCCCCAACCATGCAGGCCCCAGTGCAGAAACAGGATCTGCATGGCCTGGCGGGCGGCGTCGGCGTTCATCGGTGCGCCCTGGGGCGGTTGCACCAAGTGCGTCAGCGGCTCCGAGACGCAAAAGAAAAACAGCGTGATGCTGATCCCGGCGGCAAACAGCATGCCGGCCCAGGACAGGTAACTGAATTCGGGCTCGTCGTGGTCGGCACCGAGTTTTATCTTGCCGTAGCCTGATAGCGCGGTGACCACCACGAAGACCAGATACAGGGTCATCGCCAGCATGTAGTACCAGCCGACCGTATTGGCCGCCCAGTTTTGCGCCGCCAGCAGCCAGGCACCGGCCTGTTGCGGGATAGCGATGACAGTGATGCCGAACAGCAGGATGAAGCTTGCGGCAAAGTAGAAAACGGGCGCATTCATGCGCACCAGGCCGCTGGGTGGGGTGGACGATGCACTCATGAACGATGCACCCCGAAGGTGTGGGATGTGGCTGTAAATAACGGACTCAGCAAAGGTAAGCCTCCTGTTGTGAGCGGGCAGCGAACCACCGGGTTTAACTTGAACGAACATTCAAGTTAAACATGGATAGGCGGTTTTGGACTAATCGCAAGGCTGAGCGGTAGATAGTTCCTACACTAGCTCAAGGATTGGTATGACGGCTGGTGATGGCAAAACGTTCAGCGATCATTGAGTGAAAATCTACCCAAAGCTGGAATGCAGTCCCCTGTGGGAGCTGGCTTGCCTGCGATAGCGGTGGTCAGACATACCGCCATCGCAGGCAAGCCAGCTCCCACAGGGGTTCAGTGACAAGCTCTGGCTCAGTCGCTACTTCTGCGCCCCATCCTCATGCTGCAGATTCGCCTGCGTAATGTTCGCCCCGGCCGGCACGCTGCGGGTCAGCCACACATTGCCGCCAATCGTCGAGCCCTTGCCGATGGTGATGCGCCCCAGGATCGTCGCCCCGGCATAGATCACCACATCGTCCTCAACAATCGGATGGCGTGGATGGCCCTTCTGCAATTGCCCATCCTCATCCGCCGGGAAGCGCTTGGCGCCCAACGTCACAGCCTGATAGATACGCACGCGCTCGCCGATGATCGCGGTTTCGCCAATCACCACGCCCGTGCCGTGGTCGATAAAGAAACTCGGGCCAATCTGCGCGCCAGGGTGAATGTCGATGCCGGTCGCCGAGTGAGCAATCTCCGCGCTGATCCGCGCCAACAACGGCAAGCCGGCGCGATACAAATGGTGCGCCAGGCGATGGTGAATCACCGCCAGAATTCCCGGATAGCACAGCAGCACTTCATCCACACTGCGCGCGGCCGGGTCGCCGTGATAGGCGGCCAGCACGTCGGTGTCCAACAGGCTGCGCAGGGACGGCAAGGCCAGGGCGAAATCCTGGATCAGGCGGATGGCCACTGCGTCGACTTCGCCATCGTCTTGGCCACCTTGGCGGGCGGCATAACGCAGCTCCAGGCGCGCCTGGCCGAGCAAGGCATTCAAGGCGACGTCGAGGGTATGGCCGACGTAAAAATCTTCACTTTCTTCACGCAGGTCCACCGGCCCCAGGCGCATTGGAAATAACGCACCACACAGGGCTTCGAGAATCTGCGCCACCGCCTCGCGCGACGGCAATTCGCGGCCGCCATGCTCGCCACTCAAGCGTCCATTGCGCGTGCGCCACTGGTCCCGGGCGCTGCGCAGCTGGCCGACGATGGTCTGCAATTGCCAATGACTGGAACGCTCACTCACGGTAGGACCTTTGGTAGTGGGAAGCTGCAAGCTAAACGCGGAAAGTAAATGCCGCTTGGCTTTTACTTGAGGCTTATCACTTGGAGCTGGTAGCTGAAATTTTCGCCTACTTTACTTCATGCCAAGGAAGCAGCCTTAAGAACCAATCATGCCGAGCAAATAACCAAAGCTTATAAGCGATTGACGGGTTGCCCGTTGAAAAGTGCCTGCCTATAGTCGCCCCATCACTTAGCCACTGTGCGTAGCCATGATCAAACAACAGCTCGACCGTTTTAACCGCCTGGAACTGCTGGGCGGCGCCACTGCCCTGGAAAAACTCGAGCGGCTGTCGGCCTGGCTGGGCAGGGATATCTACGTCAAACGCGATGACACCACGCCGCTGGCCATGGGCGGCAACAAGCTGCGCAAACTTGAATACCTGGCGGCCGATGCCCTCGCGCAGGGTGCCGACACACTGGTGACCGCCGGTGCCATTCAGTCCAACCATGTACGCCAAACCGCCGCGCTGGCCGCCAAGCTCGGCCTGGGTTGCGTTGCACTGCTGGAAAACCCCACCGGCACCGAAGACCCCAATTACCTGGGCAACGGCAACCGCCTGCTGCTGGAGCTGTTCGACGCCAACGTCGAATTGGTCGAGAACCTCGACAACGTCGACGACCAGCTCAACGCCCTCGCCGACCGCCTGCGCAGCAACGGCAAGAAGCCGTACCTGGTGCCGATCGGCGGCTCCAATGCGCTGGGTGCCTTGGGTTACGTGCGCGCCGGGCTGGAGCTGGCCGGGCAGATCGAAGACAGCGGGATTAAATTCTCCGCCGTGGTGCTGGCCTCGGGCAGCGCGGGTACCCACAGCGGCCTGGCGCTGGCATTGAGTGAAGTGCTGCCGAATTTGCCGGTCATCGGCGTCACCGTGTCACGCACCGATGAAGCCCAGCGCCCGAAAGTACAAGGCCTGGCCGAACGCACCGCCGAGTTGCTCGGCATGGAAATCCCCGAAGCATTCAAAGTCATTCTGTGGGACGAATATTTCGGCCCGCGCTACGGCGAACCGAACGCCGGCACCCTGGCCGCGGTCAAGCTATTGGCCAGCCAGGAAGGCCTGCTGCTGGACCCGGTCTACACGGGCAAGGCCATGGCCGGCTTGCTCGATGGTATCGGGCGTCAGCGGTTTGAGGACGGTCCGATTATTTTCCTGCATACCGGTGGGGCGCCGGCGTTGTTTGCCTATGGCGCAGCGTTTAACTGAACGAATACAGATCGAAAGGTGGGAGCGGGCTTGCCCGCGATAGCGGTGTATCAGTGAACATATTTGCAAACTGACACTGCGCTATCGCGGGCAAGCCCGCTCCCACATTAGACCAACGTCATATTCCTAAATCGAATAACAAATTATATTTATATTATTTTCAAGTCTTAAAAACTCGCTTTATAGTCGCGCCGAAGGCGAAGACGCGCTTCGCGCTTTAAGGCAGGATACGACTACCGCGTCACCTGCTTCGCTCAACATAAAAACACAGGGGCTCTTCATGACTATTTCTGTATTGCGTCGCACATTGCTGGTTGGCACATTGGGCCTGACTCTTGGGGCCGGTTGGTTGGGCCAGGCAGTTGCCGGCGAGCAACTGGATACCATCAAGAAGGCGGGCGAGATCAAGATCGGCCTGGAAGGCACCTACCCGCCCTTCAGCTTTGTCGATGAAAGCGGCAAGCTCAGCGGTTTCGAAGTCGAGCTGTCCGAAGCGCTGGCCAAGGAGCTGGGCGTCAAGGTCAAGCTGCAAGCCACGCCGTGGGACGGCATCCTCGCCGCCCTGGAATCCAAGCGCCTGGACGCCGTGGTCAATCAGGTGACCATCTCCGAAGAGCGCAAGAAAAAGTATGACTTCTCCAAGCCCTACACCGTTTCCGGTATCCAGGCGCTGGTGCTGAAGAAAAACGTCGACACCATCAAAACCGCCGACGACCTGGCCGGCAAGAAAGTCGGTGTAGGCCTGGGCACCAACTACGAGCAATGGCTCAAGGACAACCAACCCAAAGCCATCATCAAGACTTACAACGATGACCCAACCAAGTTCCAGGACCTGCGCATCGGCCGCATCGACGCCATCCTGATCGACCGCCTGGCAGCCCTGGAATACGCCAAAAAAGCCCCGGACACTGCCGCTGCTGGCGATGCCTTCTCCCGTCAGGAAGCCGGTATTGCCCTGCGCAAAGGCGAGCCTGAACTGCTCGACGCCGTGAACAAGGCCCTCGACAAGCTGCGCGCCGACGGCACCTTGAAGAAGCTGTCCGAGAAATACTTCAACGCTGACGTCACTCAATAATGGAAGCAGGTTTCCAACTCGCGCTGGACTCCGCGCCCTTTCTGCTCAAGGGCGCGTATTACACGGTGATTCTTAGCCTCGGCGGAATGTTTTTCGGCTTGCTGCTGGGCTTCGGCCTGGCCTTGATGCGCTTGTCGCGCTTCAAGCTATTGAGCTGGACCGCCCGTGTCTACGTGTCGTTCTTTCGCGGCACGCCCTTGCTGGTGCAGCTGTTCCTGATCTACTACGGCTTACCGCAAGTGGGCATCGAGCTGGATCCGATCCCGGCCGCCATGATCGGCTTTTCGCTGAACATGGCCGCCTACGCCTGTGAAATCCTGCGCGCCGCGATCAGCTCCATCGAGCGCGGCCAGTGGGAAGCGGCTGCCAGTATCGGCATGACCCGCGCGCAGACCCTGCGCCGGGCCATCCTGCCGCAGGCCATGCGCACGGCCTTGCCGCCGCTGGGCAACAGCTTTATTTCGCTGGTCAAGGACACGGCGCTGGCCGCCACCATCCAGGTGCCCGAGCTGTTCCGCCAGGCTCAGTTGGTGTCTGCGCGCACCTTCGAAATCTTCACCATGTACCTCTCCGCTGCCCTGATCTACTGGATCCTGGCAAGCATCCTGGCGCATTTTCAAAATCGCCTGGAAGACCGGGTCAACCGGCATGACCTGGAGTCTTGAAGCATGATCGTGGTTGAAAAACTGACCAAACAATTCAAGGGTCAGGTGGTGCTCAACGGGATCGACCTTGAGGTCAAGGAAGGCGAAGTCGTCGCCATCATTGGCCCCAGCGGTTCCGGTAAAACCACCTTCCTGCGCTGCCTGAATTTCCTCGAAGAACCCACCAGTGGTCGCATCAAGGTGGGTGACATCGAGATCGACAGCAGCAAACCGCTTAACCAGCAACAAAGCCTGGTGCGGCGTTTGCGCCAGCACGTGGGTTTTGTGTTCCAAAACTTCAACCTGTTCCCCCACCGCACCGCGCTGGAAAACGTCATCGAAGGCCCGATCGTGGTCAAGAAGATGCCGCGCGAAGCGGCGATCGCATTGGGCCGCAAGCTGCTGGCCAGGGTCGGCCTGGCGGGCAAGGAAGATGCGTACCCGCGACGCTTGTCCGGGGGCCAGCAACAGCGCGTAGCGATTGCCCGTGCATTGGCCATGGAGCCGGAGGTGATTCTGTTTGACGAACCCACCTCGGCCCTCGACCCGGAGCTGGTCGGCGAAGTGCTGGCGACCATCCGCAGCCTGGCCGAAGAAAACCGCACCATGGTCATTGTCACCCACGAAATGAGCTTCGCCCGGGATGTGGCCAACCGGGTGATCTTCTTCGACAAAGGCGTGATCGTGGAACAGGGCGAAGCCAAGGCATTGTTTGCCAACCCCAAGGAAGAACGGACCAAGCAGTTCCTGAGCAAATTTTTAGCCCACTGACAGTCCGTGTGGGGGCTGGCTTGCCTGCGACAGCATCACCGCGGTGTGACGGATAAACCAGGGTGCCTGCATCGCAGGCAAGCCAGTTCCCACATGACAGTGTTCCTACATAAAATCCTCATTCCAATCAGTAAAAGTCCCCGCGACACCCTGCTTAAAATCCCCCTCCCCGTCAGCTTGTTCTGAATCTGCGCCAACCCGCCGTTTAGCCCTTTGCCGCCATTGACGGCCGCTGGCCAACCCTCTTATCTAGCGCCCAGAGGATTGGATCCTATCCCGGCTATTCACTGAATCGTTCCTTTCGGCACCCTGCGCACAACCGCGCCACGGGTGCCGGAACGATTGCTGCTGGCTGCATCAAGGAGATTACGTATGACGCGCACCGCAACCCAGACCCTGCTCGCCGCCCCGACCCTGCCCCAGGCTAATCGGCACGGCATCAACGCCCTCGCCGCCGCCCACTTGCAGGTAGATATCGCGCCCTTCCCCGGCATGGAGGAAGGCGACCTGATCGAACTGTTCTGGAACAACTGCTTCGCCGACTCGCGTCGGATTACCGCGTGCAAGGTCGGCACATCGACCCGCCTGCGCGTCCCGGAAAGTTTTATCCAGGATGGCGTGGCACGGGTTCACTACCAGGTCCTGCACGTCGGCCACGGCCCGGCACGCTCGGCCATCACCCAGGTGGGGGTGAAGACCTGCTATCCGGGTGGCCTGCCGTCTGCGCTCTCGGGCGACGAAAACCAGAACCTCGCCCCCGTGTGCCTGCCCGAAACCATCCGACGCCACGGCGTCAACAGCAGCCAGGTACGACGAGGTATCCCGCTGACCATCGAGCCTTACCTGAACATGGCCACGGGCGACGCCATTACCTTGCGCTGGGGTGACGCGCGCCTCGACCTGCCGCAAATCCAGGCCGAAGGCGTCGGCCTGCCGGTACAGGTGTGGGTGCCTTCGGTGGTGATTGTCGACGCGGGCGACGACAGCCGCCTGGACGTGACGTACTGCATTCTCGATCGCGTCGGCAATAATTCGCGCTGGGCACCGGTGCGCACCTTGAACATCGCCGCCGGCGTGCCACAGGCGCCGACCCGCCCGGCCAGGGCCGCGTCGACTTATCAACCGCGCCAGCCCGGTTCTCCCTGCGAGCCTGGGTGACAGCCCTTCTATGCATATTCCTAAAAGTTAGTTTATTAAAAAATTTAACACGCTTAGGGTATATGCACCGGACCACCGGACATCTCTGATTTTTCTGTTTTTATTTCATTGAATGCGAGGTCGGTATGGTCAGAATTACCCCGGTGCATAACGCCAGGGCATTACGTGCAGCCAAGGAGCGGCGCTGATGTCTAACTTGGCTCTAACACCCCCCCAGAGTGATCTGGACGTAGCCCCATTGCTGTTGCCGGCCGCTGTGCTGCGCAACGACGCCGAGGCGTTGAGCGCCGCGTTTGAGCTGGCCCAGGCTGCGCGCCTGCAAGCGGCCAAGCGCGACCAGCAGCGCAAGCTGCCATGGGCGCAGCTCGAGCAGTTCACCCGCAGCGGGCTCGGCAGTATTTCCATTCCCCGTGAATACGGCGGCCCGCAGGTATCGTTCGTTACCCTGGCTGAAGTCTTCGCGATCATCAGCGCGGCGGACCCGGCCCTCGGGCAGATTCCACAGAACCATTTCGGCATCCTGTACCTGTTGCAGGGCACCGCCACCGAACGCCAGAAAAAGCAGCTGTTCCAAAGCGTCCTCGACGGTTGGCGCATCGGCAATGGCGGCCCGGAACGCGGCACCAAAAACACACTGGAGCTTAAAGCGCGCCTCACCGCCGAAGGCGACGGCTACGTGGTCAGCGGCCAGAAGTTCTACTCCACCGGCGCTTTGTTCGCCCATTGGGTCGCAGTAAAGGCGTTGAATGATGACGGCAAACAGGTCATGGCATTTGTACGCCGTGGCACTGAAGGGCTGCGCATCGTCGATGACTGGTCGGGCTTTGGCCAACGCACCACGGCCAGCGGCACGGTGCTGCTTGATCGCGTGTCGGTGGACGCAGAGCTGGTGATTGAAAACTGGCGTCTGGGCGAAAGCCCAAACATTCAGGGCGCCATCTCGCAACTGATCCAGGCCGCCATCGACGCAGGCATCGCCCGGGGCGCCCTCGACGACACCATCGCCTTCGTGCGTGAACGTTCGCGCCCGTGGATCGACGCCAAGGTCGAGCGCGCCAGCGATGACCTGTATGTGATTGCCGATATCGGCAAGCTGAAAATCGAACTGCACGCCGCCGAAGCACTGCTGCGCAAGGCCGGCAAGGTGCTGGACGAGGTCAGCGCGGCGCCAATCACCGCGCAATCCGCCGCCAGGGCATCGATTGCCGTGGCCGAGGCGAAAGTGCTGACCACCGAAGTGTCGCTGCTGGTCAGCGAAAAGCTCTTCGAGCTGGCCGGCAGCCGCGCCACCCTCGCCGAATTCAACCTCGACCGCCACTGGCGCAACGCCCGCGTGCATACCCTGCACGACCCGGTGCGTTGGAAGTATCACGCCATCGGCGCCTATCGCTTGAACGGCACCTTACCTGCTCGTCACTCCTGGATTTAACCGACCAGAACACTTTTCCACGAGCTTCTGGAGAACACCTATGACTTTCTCTACAAACGTCGCGGTTATCACCAGCGACGAACAAGCCCTCATTGTCGCCAGCGACCTTGCGGAAGACTTCCGCCGCGACAGCGCCCAGCGCGACCGTGAGCGCCGCCTGCCCTTGCCCGAACTGGACGTGTTCTCCCGCTCCGGCCTGTGGGGCATCAGCGTGCCGAAGGAACACGGCGGTGCCGGCGTCTCCAATGTCACCCTGGCCAAGGTCATTGCGCTGATCGCCCAAGCCGACGCTTCATTGGGCCAGATCCCGCAAAACCATTTCTATGCCCTTGAAGTGCTGCGCGTCAACGGCAGCCCTGCGCAGCAGCAACGCCTGTACGCCGAAGTGCTCGCCGGCCAGCGTTTCGGCAACGCCCTGGCGGAGCTGGGCACAAAGACCGCTCACGACCGCGTGACCTCTATCACCCGCGACGGCGACGGTTTTCGCATCAGCGGCCGCAAGTTCTACGCCACCGGCGCAATCTACGCCCAACGCATCCCGACGTCGGTGGTGGATGAGCACGGCGTGCAGCAACTGGCGTTTGTGCCCCGCGACAGCGAAGGCCTGACGGTGATTGACGACTGGAGTGGCTTCGGCCAGCGCACCACCGGCAGCGGCTCCGTCGTGTTCGATAACGTGTGGGTCGCCGCCCAGGACGTGATCTCGTTCCAGAGCGCTTTCGAGCGCCCGACCACCGTCGGCCCACTGGCACAGATTCTTCACGCCGCCATCGACACCGGCATCGCGCGCGCCGCCTTCGAAGATGCGCTGCACTTTGTGCGCACCAAGACCCGCCCGTGGATCGACGCCGGCAACGACAAGGCCACCGAAGACCCGCTCACCCTGAAGAGCTTCGGCCACCTGAGCATTCGCCTGCACGCCACCGAAGCTTTGCTGGAGCGCTCCGGCGAAGTTCTCGACCGCGCCCAGGCCGACAGCACTGCCGAGACCGTCGCGGCGGCCTCCATCGCCGTCGCCGAAGTGCGCGCCCTGAGCACGGAAATTTCCCTGGCCGCCGGCAGCACCCTGTTCGAACTGGCCGGCAGCCAGGCGACCCTGGCCGAACACGGCCTCGACCGCCACTGGCGCAACGCCCGCGTGCACACCCTGCATGACCCGGTGCGCTGGAAGTACCACGCGGTGGGCAATTACTACCTCAACGATGAAAACCCGCCACTGCGGGGGACCATCTGATGAGCCTGCCGGTAAAAACAAAGAAAAAAATCCTGCTCAATGCCTTCAACATGAACTGCATCGGGCATATCAACCATGGCCTGTGGACGCATCCACGGGACACCTCGACGCAGTATAAAACCGTCGAGTACTGGACCGAACTGGCGCAGACCCTGGAGCGTGGGTTGTTCGACGGCCTGTTCATCGCCGACATCGTCGGCGTGTACGACGTTTACCAGAACTCTATCGACATGCCGCTCAAGGAGTCGATCCAACTGCCGGTCAACGACCCGCTGCTACTGGTCTCGGCCATGGCGGCGGTGACCAAAAACCTCGGCTTCGGCCTCACCGCCAACCTCACCTACGAGCCGCCGTACCTGTTCGCCCGGCGCATGTCCACGCTCGATCACCTGAGCCGTGGCCGGGTCGGCTGGAACATCGTCACCGGTTACCTCGACAGCGCTGCCAAGGCCATGGGCCTCACGGAACAGGTCGAGCATGACCGGCGCTACGACCAGGCCGACGAATACCTGGAGGTGCTGTACAAACTCTGGGAAGGAAGCTGGGAAGACGACGCGGTCATCAATGATCCGCAGCAACGGGTCTACGCGCAGCCGGGCAAGGTGCACAAGGTCGAGCACCATGGCGAGTTCTATCAGGTGGAGGGTTATCACCTGTGCGAGCCGTCGCCACAACGCACGCCGGTGCTGTTCCAGGCCGGCAGTTCGGACCGTGGCCTGCTGTTCGCCGGGCGACATGCCGAGTGCGTGTTCATCAGCGGGCAGAACAAGGCGGCGACCAAGGTCCAGGTGGACAAGGTACGCGCCAGCGCCGTCGAAGCCGGACGCAACCCGGATGACATCAAGGTGTTCATGGGCCTCAACGTGATTGTTGGCGCCACGCAAGAGCTGGCCTGGGCCAAGCACGCCGAGTACCTGAGCTACGCCAGCCCTGAAGCCGGCGTGGCGCATTTTTCGGCGTCGACGGCGATTGATTTTTCCCAATACGCGATCGATGAACCGATCCAGTACGTGAAAAGCAACGCGATTCAGTCGGCCACCAAGAACCTGCAAAACAACGACTGGACCCGGCGCAAATTGCTCGAGCAACACGCCCTCGGCGGTCGCTACATCACCTTGGTCGGCTCGCCCGAGCACGTGGCTGATGAGCTGGAGTCGTGGATCAGCGAGACCGGGCTGGATGGCTTCAACCTGACGCGCATTGTGACGCCGGAAAGCTATGTCGACTTTATCGACCTGGTGGTGCCGGAGTTGCAGCGGCGCGGGTCGTACAAGACCGCTTACGAGACCGGCACCTTGCGCGAAAAAGTCTTCCAGGGCACGGCTCGTCTACCTGAACAACACACCGGTTCCACCTACCGACACTGAATTAGAAGTGTGGGAGCTGGCTTGCCTGCGATAGCGGTGGGCCAGCAAAGAAAATATCCCTGACAGACCGCTATCGCAGGCAAGCCAGCTCCCACAGTTGACCACATTGTTCTTACAGACACCTTATGACTGGAAACCGATCATGAAAAAGACACTGCTCACTCACCCAGTCAAAGCACTGGCCCTGGCCCTCGGTTTATTCAGCTCGGCGGTGTTTGCTGCCGATGCGCCGCTGAAAGTCGGCACCACCGCCGCGTTCGCGATCCCGCTGGAAGCCGCCGTGGCAGAAGCCGGCAAGCAAGGCCTGAAAGTCGAGCTGGTGGAATTCACCGACTGGATCGCCCCCAATGTCAGCCTGGCCGCCGGCGATATCGACGTGAACTACTTCCAACACATCCCGTTCCTGGAAAACGCCAAGGCCGCCGCCGGCTTCAAGCTGGAGCCGTATGCGCCAGGCATCATCAACAACGTCGGGCTGTATTCGAAGAAGTACAAAAGCTTTAACGACCTGCCCCAAGGGGCCAGCGTGGCGATTGCCAACGACCCGATCAACAGTGGTCGCGGCCTGCAACTGCTGGCCAAGGCCGGCTTGATCACGCTGAAGCCGGGTGTGGGCTACAAGGCCACCGAAGAAGACATCATCGCCAACCCGAAGAAGATCAAAATCCTGCAGGTAGAAGCCGTGCAACTGGTGCGCGCCTATGACGACGCCGACCTGGTGCAGGGTTATCCGGCGTATATCCGCCTGTCCAAGACCTTCGATGCCGAGTCGGCGCTGCTGTTCGACGGCCTCGACCACCCGGAATACGTGATCCAGTTTGTCGTCCAGCCCAAGAGCAAAACCGATCCGCGTGTGATCAAGTTCGTCGACATCTACCAGCACTCGCCGGTGGTGCGCGCAGCCCTGGATAAATCCCTCGGCAAGCTCTACCAAGTCGGCTGGGAAGGCTGAATATGAGCGCCGCCAACACGCAACTGCGCGACCTGGGTTTACCGCCCAGGGACGCCGAGCAGACAGAACTGCACCCCGACTTGAACCGCGCCCATGTGCGCTTTATCAACCTGGGCAAAACCTATGACGGCACCGTGCATGCCTTGCAAGGCATCGATCTGGCGATCCAGCGCGGTGAAGTGTTCGGCATCATCGGCCGCAGCGGCGCCGGCAAGTCCTCGCTGATCCGCACCATCAATCGCCTGGAGCAACCCAGCAGCGGCCGGGTGCTGATTGATCAGGTGGACATCGGCGAGTACGACGAAGACCGCCTGGTGGCGTTGCGTCGGCGTATCGGCATGATCTTCCAGCACTTCAACCTGATGTCGGCCAAGACCGTGTGGCAGAACGTCGAGTTGCCGCTGAAAGTGGCCGGAGTGCCCAAGCTGCAACGCGAGCAAAAGGTCCGCGAGCTGCTGGAACTGGTGGGCCTCAAGGACAAGCACAAGGCCTACCCGGCGCAGCTCTCCGGCGGGCAGAAACAGCGCGTGGGCATCGCCCGCTCATTGGTGCACGACCCGCAGATTCTGCTGTGCGACGAAGCCACCTCGGCGCTCGACCCGGAAACCACGCAATCGATCCTCGGCCTGCTGCGTGAAATCAACCGGCGCCTGGGGCTGACCATTGTGTTGATCACCCATGAAATGGCGGTGATTCGCGAAATCTGCGACCGCGTGGTGGTGCTGGAACACGGCCGCATCGTGGAGCAAGGCCCGGTGTGGCAAGTGTTCGGCAACCCGCAGCACGAGGTCAGCAAAACCCTGCTGGCACCGCTGCAACACGGGCTGCCGGATGAGCTGCAAAGCCGCTTGCAGCTCACCCGGACATCCGCCGACGCGGCACTGGTGCTGCGCTTGCAGTTCACCGGCAGCGCCAGCGACGAACCCGACCTGGCCG
This sequence comes from Pseudomonas sp. UBT, assembly GCF_050915955.1. NCBI lineage: Bacteria > Pseudomonadati > Pseudomonadota > Gammaproteobacteria > Pseudomonadales > Pseudomonadaceae > Pseudomonas > Pseudomonas sp. UBT. The sequence goes on from NZ_CP168079.1 coordinate 1,610,528, forward strand.
CGTTGTTCAACGCCCTCGGCGGGCGCGTGCGCTTGCTGCAAGGCGGTGTGGAACGAATTCAGGGCCATGCCCTGGGGCAGTTGCTGCTGGCGGTGAATGGCTCGCCCCACAACGCCGAAGAACTGCGCAATCGCGCCGGGCGTTGGGCGCAACAGGTGGAGGTGCTGGGCTATGTGGTTTGATCGTTTATTGCAGGGCGCCATCGATACCTTGTTGATGGTCGGCGTGTCGTCACTGATTGCGTTGCTGGTGGGCATTCCGCTGGCGGTGTTTCTGGTCACCAGCGATAAGGGCGGGATCTACCAGGCACCCGCGCTGAACCGAGTGCTGGGGGCGTTCGTCAATCTGTTCCGCTCCATTCCGTTTTTGATCCTGATGGTGGCGCTGATCCCGTTTACCCGGCTGATCGTCGGCACCACCTATGGTGTATGGGCGGCCGTGGTGCCGCTGACCATCGCCGCCACGCCATTCTTTGCACGAATCGCCGAGGTCAGTTTGCGTGAAGTCGACCACGGTTTGATCGAAGCCGCACAAGCCATGGGCTGCCGACGCTGGCACATCATCTGGCACGTGCTGTTACCGGAAGCGCTGCCGGGAATCGTCGGCGGATTTACGATTACGCTGGTGACGATGATCAACTCCTCGGCCATGGCTGGCGCAATCGGCGCAGGCGGCCTGGGTGATATTGCCTACCGCTATGGCTACCAGCGGTTTGATACGCAGATCATGCTGACGGTGATCGTGCTGCTGGTGATTCTGGTGGCCGTGATTCAGCTGGGTGGCGATCGCCTGGCGCGGGTGCTCAACAAACGGTGAGGTATAGTCGGGCTATCTCAGTACCCGGTATTCCCCGTCATGACCCTTAAGCCCGACGACCTCGACCAGATCACATCCACCACGCTCGGCCACTACAACCAGGTGGCCGAAGACTTCCGTGAAGGCACCCGCGATCACGATGTGAGCCAGAACATCGACGCCTTGCTGCGGCATATCCTGGGCACGCCACCGTTTACCCTGCTGGATTTCGGCTGCGGGCCGGGGCGGGATCTGCAGACGTTTACACGCATGGGGCACATTGCAGTGGGGCTTGATGGCTCCGAACGCTTTGCGCAGATGGCCCGCGAAGACAGTGGTTGTGAGGTGTTGCAACAGGATTTCCTGAAGCTGGATTTGCCTGCCGGGCGATTTGATGGGGTGTTTGCCAATGCGGTGTTGTTTCATATTCCCAAGCAGGAATTACCGCGCATTCTCAAACAGCTGCATGGCGCCTTGAAACAGGGCGGCGTGCTGTTCAGCTCCAACCCTCGCGGTGAAAACCAGGAAGGCTGGAATGGGCCTCGGTACGGGTCTTACCACGACCTGGAGGCATGGCAAGGTTTGCTGACGGCGGCCGGGTTTGTGGAGCTGGAGCATTACTACCGGCCAGCCGGGCTGCCACGGGAACAGCAGCCTTGGCTGGCGAGCGTGTGGCGCAAATTATAGATTTTTGTTGCCTGGGCTGACGCCTTCGCGAGCAAGCCTGCTCCCACATTTTGAAATGCATTCCCCTGTGGGAGCTGGCTTCCCTGCAATAGCGGTTGACCGGCAGCGCTACTGCACCTGATACACCACCGGTTTTTCCCCCACCACCATTGCCGTCACACTGCGTGCGGCGTAGCCCTGGTTCTCCTCGGCAGCAAAATTCACCACTAACCGCGTGCCATCGGCAAACGTGGTCTGCTGCACCTGCTTGTCCGCCGTCAGCCAGCGGAAATCGGTCATCGCCTGAGTCGCCAGGCGCTGATGCAATGGCCGGAAAAACCGGTCCTGACGCTGGATCACCGGCAGCCGCTCCTTAAGCGTCGCCGCGCTCAGGTGATACAGCGGCGGCACGTTGTACAGCAGTTGAGTCAGCTCGTTTGCAGCCCGCACATTGCTCAGCTTCAGGCTATCGAACAGCCAGTGGTGGGTGGTGATGACCGAACCGTGGAACACCGCCTGATACAACGGCAAACGCATCGTCGGCTCGAAGTACACCGTACGAAACGGCTCCTTCAACGGCACGGACTTGAAGAACACCGCGGGTTGCTCCGGCGGGTACCAGTTGCCCACGTAATAGGGCGACTGCTTGTCCTGAGTCATCGCGTGGTCACCCCAGCCGATCACGGGTGTCTGCATCCCATGGGCGAACAGGATGCCCTGTGCGGTGATTGCGTTGCCGTCTTCGGAGCCGGCGGGCAGCTTGAGCGCGGTGTTGATCCAGCGAGACGCGTCGATATTGCCCTCAGCATTTTGCGCCTGGGTCATTGGGGCGCCGGTACGATAGCTGTCGAAGACCATGCTGGTGGCGTAGGCATCAAGGAACCAGGCGTTGAAACCTGCCTTGGCGTGCACGGCCTTCACTCGGGCTTCCAGCAACGGCCGCACGCAGCGCGGATCGGTGTAGTGGCCCGATTGCTGGAAGCCGGTCTTGAGCTTGCCGTCCTTCAACACGATGGCACAGTCGCGGTAAGCCTTGCTGCCCAGGTGGGCGGTGGTCCAGTCCGGGTTTTCGATGGTGGATAACGCCGTTTCATAGGAATCGTACGGTGCCATGAGGTAACCGGCGTTGACGCCCGCCTGAATCGCTTCGGGATGCCACAGGCCACCTTCCCAACCGTCGCCCAAGGCCAGCAGCAGGCGTGGGAGCCCAGCGTCTTGCAGCGACTTCAGGGTCTTGGCCGAGAGCGTGCTGCCCCAGGTTTCAGGACCGTCACGCAGCGCGCCGCTGAACGCCGTCGCCAGCTCACGGCGCAGTGCGCCATAGCCATCAGCGAGCTTGAGCATGTCCGGCTCCTCGGTAGCCTGCCAGGTTTGCCGGGCCTTTTTATTGATTGCCGCGTTGAGGCCACGCAACAGCACGGTCTTTTGATAGCGGTCCAACGCAGCGGACTGCGCCAGCACTTGCGTGGCCTCTTTATCCAGCAAGCCCTTGAGTTCGTGGCCGCGCAGCACTTTCACCAGCAGCGGCCAATCACGCACATCATCCGCCCCCAACAGCTCATTACCCCACAGATAGACATGGCTGGCCCCCAGCAGCTTTTGCGCTTCAGGCGTTTGCCGCAGCTTGTCCGTCAACGGTTCATAACGCCCCTGCTCCACCAGCCACTGGCGATAGCGCTTGGCACCGGCCAATGGGTCGGCGTCGCCCAGGTGCAGGCGCAGGGTCATCGGCGCGCTGGGGTCCAGTGCCGTGAATGCATGGGATGCCAGCAGCGCCAGGCCCTTTCCGTCGGCTTGCCACAACAGGCGATTGTTATAGGGGTTGGTCAGCAACCAGCTCAGCGTGAAGCGCCCGTGATCCACGCCCCATAACGGCAGGCTCAGATCCTGCGTGGTGTTGAGCTCACCCTGTTCGAGCAAAAACGCGTTCCAGACGGGGTTACCCGCCGGCACGTAGTGCCCTTCGGCCAAGGGCCAGATCAACCCTTGGCCCATGGCCTCGGCGGGTTGGCGCAGCAGGTGCAATTCACCCGGCTCGCGGGCGCTGATGGTCAAGGCAAGGTCACGCTGCTCAAGGCGAGCCGTCAGACGATAGGCGCCGCTGTCCCATTGCCAGGTGGCCTGTTCAGCCTCTGCCTGCATATCGCTGACAACATGCGCCGCCACGCCGCTGGAGGCTTGCACAAGCGCCTCACCCGCCGGCGTAACGCGCAGCGCCAACGTGGCGGGATCGAGTTCCACGCGCCACAGGGCGTTTTCCAGCACCGTACCCGCAAACGTCAGCGGAGACAGCAACAGGCAACAAACCAACACAAGAGGGCGCATGGCACAGGTCTTCCAAACGGGATCGGGCCCGAAGGGTAAAACACTTGGCGCCGGGCAAATGTAGGGAAAGTGTTTCCAGGAGCCTTCCTACACCCTCGCAGGAAGGCCCCGATGGTCAGGCCTGATGGTCTTTCGGCTCGCGAATTTTGTACCAGGCCACGTAAAGCGCCGGCAGGAACAGCAACGTCAGCAACGTGGCGATAATGATGCCGCCAATCATCGCGTACGCCATCGGCCCCCAGAACACTTCCCGCGCAATCGGGATCATGCCCAGACTCGCCGCCGCCGCAGTCAGCAGGATCGGTCGGCGACGGTGCTCGGTGGCTTCCACCACCGCATCCCACGGCGTGTAGCCGTCGCGCTCGTAGGCGTCGATCTGCGTCACCAGAATCACCGAGTTGCGGATGATGATGCCGATCAGCGCGAGGATGCCGAGGATCGCCACAAACCCCATAGGCGTGCCCGTGGGGATCAGTGCCAGCACCACACCAATCAGGCCGAGCGGCGCGACACTCGCCACCAGGAACATCTTCTGCACGCTGTGCAACTGGATCATCAGGAAGGTGGCCATCAAAAACAGCATCAACGGCACCACTTTGGCAATCGGGCCCTGGGCCTTGCCGCTTTCTTCCACAGTGCCGCCGGTGGCGACCTTGTAACCCACCGGCAAACCGGCGCTGAATTTCTCGATCGTCGGCGCCAGCTGTTTAACCAGGTCGGTCGGCTGCATCTCATCGCGCACCGATGCCTTGATCGTGATCGTCGGCTTGCGGTCGCGGCGCCATACCAACGGTTGTTCAAGCTCATAGCGCACGGTGGCAAAGGCCAGCAGTGGAATCGAGGTGCCGTTGGGTGTGACGATCTGCAGGTTCTGCAAGGTTTCCGGCGTGCCGCGTTCGGCATCTTCGGCGCGGCCGACCACGTTGATCAGGTAGATATCGTCGTGCACCTGGGTGACCGAGGCGCCGCTGACCACGCTGTTCATCAACTGCGCCACGTCTTCCGACGACAGCCCCAGTTGCCGCGCCTTGTCCTGGGCGATGTCCACGCGCAGCACTTTGCCCGGCTCGTTCCAGTCGTAGATGATCTCGCCCAAGTGGGTGTTCTGATCCAGCAACGTTGCCAGCTCGATGGCGTGTTTGCGCACCTGGTCAATGTCTTTACCGGAGACCCGATACTGAATAGGCCGCCCCACGGGTGGGCCCATTTCCAGCGGCTGCACATAACTGGAGATGCCGACAAAGTCATCACGCAGGCGCTTTTGCAGGCGCGCAATCAAGGCGCCGCGCTCCTCCAGGCCTTTGCTGACGATGACCAACTGGGCGTAGTACGGGTTTTCCAATTGCTGGTCGAGGGGCAGGTAGAAACGAATCGCGCCCTGGCCGATATAGGTACTCCAGCGGGCAATGTCCGGGTCATCCTTGATGATGGCTTCCAGGCGGTCGACCGCTTTGCGTGTTTCGTTGATCGAGGCGTTTTGCGGCAGGTTGAGGTCGACGAGGATTTCCGGGCGGTCCGACGACGGGAAAAACTGGTTCTGCACAAACTGCATGGAGAACACCGACGCCACAAACAGCCCCACGGTGATGCCGATGGCCCACCAGCGGTTGCGCATCGCCCACAGCATGCCGCCGTTGAAGGCGCGGCCGATGCGCCCTGGCTCGGCGTTATGCGGTTTCACATTGGCACTGAGGATATGCACCCCAATCACCGGTGCAAACAGCACCGCCACCACCCACGACACCAGCATCGCCACGGCAATCACCGCAAACAGGGTGAAGGTGTACTCGCCCGCCGAACTGGCATTGAGGCCGATCGGCACGAAACCGGCCACGGTGACCAAGGTGCCGGTGAGCATCGGGAAGGCCGTCGAGGTGTAGGCGTACGTCGCCGCCTGCTCCTTGGTTTCGCCTTTCTCCAGGCGCGTGATCATCATCTCCACGGTGATCATCGCATCGTCCACCAGCAGGCCAAGGGCGATGATCAACGCGCCCAGCGACACCCGCTGCATGGTGATGCCGCTGTACTCCATAAACACGAACACCAGCGCGAGCACCAACGGGATCGAGCACGCCACCACCAACCCGGCACGCATACCAAGGCTGATAAAGCTCACCACCAAGACGATGATGACCGCTTCAAACAATGCGCTGGTAAAGCCGCCGACAGCCTCCTCGACCACTTCCGCCTGGTCGGACACTTTGTGCACGCCGACGCCCACCGGCAGGTCGGCGGTCAGCTCATCCATGCGCGTGTGCAGCGCCTTGCCGAACGACTGGATATTGCCGCCCTTCTGCATGGCGATGGCCAAGCCGATCGCCGGCTTGCCGTTATAGCGGAACATCGGCCGCGCCGGGTCGACATAGCCACGGCTGATGTCGGCAATGTCCGCCAAACGATAGAAGCGGTCATTGAGCCGCAGGTTGACGTTGGCCAAATCTTTCTCCGAGGCGAATTGCCCGGAAGTGCGCACGGAAATCCGCTCCGGCCCGGCCTCGATCACCCCGGCGGGGGTCACGGCGTTCTGTGATTGCAGGCTTTGCACGACCTGGCGCTGATCAATCCCCAGTGCCGCGAGTTTGCGCGTGGAGAAATTCAGGTAAATCACTTCGTCCTGCTGGCCGATCATCTCGACCTTGCCCAACCCCGGCACCGAACGGATCTCGGCACGCACCTGTTCCACGTAATCGCGCAACTGGCGCATCGACAGGCCGTCGCCGGTAAAGGCATACACCGAACCAAACACGTCACCGAACTCATCGTTGAACGACGGCCCCTGCAAACCCTGCGGGAACGTGCCGCGAATATCGTCGATCTTCTTGCGCACCTGGTACCAGATATCCGGGATGGCCTTGGCGCTGGTGGTGTCCTTGAGGAACACGAATACCGTGGATTCGCCCGGCCGCGTGTAGCTTTTCACGTAGTCGAGGGAGTCGAGCTCTTCGAGTTTTTTCTCGATGCGGTCGGTGACCTGCTTGAGGGTTTCTTCCTGGGTCGCGCCGGGCCAGCGGGTCTGGATCACCATGGTCTTGATGGTGAACGACGGGTCTTCCTCACGGCCAAGGTTCATGTACGAGAACACGCCCATCAGCAGCGCGACGAACATCAGGTACCAGACGAAGGACTGATGCTTGAGGGCCCAGTCGGATAAGTTGAAGCTCCCTTTCATCGCGGGCTGTCCTCGTCGATTTTGACTTTTTGCCCGGGTTTCAGGCTGTTCACACCGGCGGTGACGATGCGTTCGCCGGGTTTGACGCCGCCATTGAGCAAGGCGCTGGCGGCGTCGCGGCTGATCACGGTGACGTCACGCGGTTGCACGGTCTGGCGTTGGGTGTCGAGCAGCCAGATGCGGGTTTTGCCGTCGACTTCCTGCAAAGCGCTGACGGGCACTTCGATACGTGGCGCAATGGCAGTGCTCAAGGTCACGCTGATCGCGGTGCCCAGGCGAAACGCAGGCGGCGTCTCGGCCAGGGTCAGGCGTGCGCGCCGGGTGCGCGTGGCGCTTTGGGCCTGGGGCTCGATCTCGCGCACGATGGCGGTGGTGTTGACGCTTGGGTCGAGTTGCCCGGCGACCAGAAACACCACATCGGCGGGCAAGCGCTCGGCAAGGCCGGCGGGCAGGTCGATCACCGCTTCCTTGATATCCGGGCGGGCCAGGGTCACCACTTGCTGACCGGCGCTGACCACTTGGCCGGCCTCGGCATTCCACGCGGTGACAATACCGGCGTGGTCAGTGCGCAGTTCGGCGTAATTGAGCTGGTCTTTGGCCTGGTTGACCGAGGCCTTGGCCTGATCGAGGGTGGCCTGGGTGGTTTTAAGGTCGGTCTGGGCCACGTCCAACTGGGCCTGGGCGCCGACGCCACGGTTGAACAACGCCTGTTGGCGGCGGGCGTTGGCCTGGGCATTGATAAATTGCGCCTGCACACGGGCGAGGTCGCCTTGGGCGGCGCGCAACTGGTTCTGCTGGTCGGTGGGGTCGAGAACGGCGAGCAAGGCGCCCTTCTCCACCTCGGCACCCACATCCACGGCGCGACGGGCAATACGACCGGGCACGCGGAACCCCAGATTGCTTTCATAACGGGCCTGGATCGTACCGGCGAAGCGGCCGAGGTTTTCCTGGTCTTCGGCTTTCACTTCCATCGATAACACTGGGCGCACGGGTTCGGGCGGCGGTTCTTTCTTGGAGCAGGCGACCAGCAACAGGCTGGCGGCGAGTAGAGCCATCAATCGCTTCATGGCTGGGCTCCTGGCTGGGCGATCTCGACAAGCATGCCGGGGTGCAGCAATTGCCCACCGGCCACCACGACTTTTTCGCCGCCTTTAAGGCCCTCGCCAATGATCACTTTGCCGGTCAGGTAACGCGCCACGCTGACCTTGTGCAACTGCGCCTTGCCGTCGCCATCGATCAGCCACACAGCGGGCTCGTTGAGGTCTTTGGTCAACGCAGACCAGGGCAGCTCGATACTGGCCTTGGCCGGGCCATTCGCAGTGGCGCTCACCACCGACCCCAGCTGCATGCCTTTGGGCAGGTCCTGCAGGGCAATCTTGACTTGCACGGTGCCGGTATTGGCTGCCACCGCGGGCGTGACTTCACGGACTTTACCCACTGCCTTGACGCTTGGGTTATCCAGGAGGCTGACGGTAATCGGCGCGTCGGGCGGCGGCTCCACCAGCAAGGATTCATACACGTTGAACACCGCATCGCGCTCACCATCACGGGCCAGGCTGAAAATCGGCACGGTGGCCTGCACCACCTGGCCGACCTCGGCCTGGCGCGCGGTAATCACGCCGGGCGCATCGGCGATCAACGCGCTATAGCCGAGTTGCTCGCGGGCGTTGGCCAGTTGGGCTTGCGCCGCCGCCAGCGCGCTTTGGCTGCTGCGCAGCGCGGCCTGGGCGGCGTCGTATTCGCTGCGGCTGGTGTAGCCCTTGGGCAACAGCTTTTCCTGGCGCACGAAGGCGGCGGCGGTTTGTTTGACCCGCGCCTGTTCGGCCACGACCTGGGCCTGGGCGGAATCGACGTGGGTCTGCAAATCCTTGGGATCAAGCTTGGCCAGCACTTGCTTGGCAGTCACGCGGTCGCCCACGTCGACCATGCGCTGGATGATCTTGCCACCCACGCGAAAGGACAAATCGGTTTGTACGCGGGCCTGGATGTCACCGGTCAGCGTGACCGCCGCGGCAAAATCCGCCGACTGGACGGTCTGCACAAATACCCGTGAATGCGCCTTGGGTTCGGTCTTTTCCTGACCACAGCCGCTCAGCAGCGCCAACAGGCCAAGGCTGAGTACAACTCTTGAAGTGCGACCGCCCATGCAGGCTCCTTTTGCGTGACGCGATGTGCCAATTTGTATGCGACTGTGAGCTTAGATCAGGGTTCCTTATCTGCAGGGAGGAACCCATACTCCAAGGGTTCCCATGCAGACTGAATGCACATGCTGAAAACCCTCGCAGTAGCCAATTATCGCTCAATCAATAAATTGGTGGTGCCCCTGGACCGACTGAATCTGGTCACCGGCCCCAATGGCAGCGGTAAGTCCAACCTGTACCGCGCGCTACGGCTACTGGCGGAAACCGCCCAAGGCGGGGTGATCAATGCGCTGGCCCGTGAAGGCGGGTTGGATTCGACCTTCTGGGCCGGGCCGGAAACCATCAGCCGGCGCATGCGCAATGGCGAGGTGCCAGTAGAGCCCATGGTGCGCCAAGGCGTCAAACGCCTGCGCCTGGGGTTTGCCGGGGAGGATTTCAGCTATGCGATCTCCCTGGGTCTTCCGGAAAAAACCCAGTCGTATTTTTCCCTGGACCCGGAAGTGAAGAAGGAATGCATCTGGGCTGGCCACATCTACCGCCCGGCCAGCCTGCTGGTGCAGCGTTCCGGGCCGATGGTGCGAGCACGCGAGGGGCGTGCCTGGGATGTGTTGGCTCAGCACACGCCGAATTACCACAGCCTGTTCGACCAGGTCGGCAGCCTGCGCGGCTCGCCGGAGGTGTTGCTGCTGCGCGAAAGCATCCGTGGCTGGCGTTTTTATGATCACTTTCGCAGCGATGTGGATGCGCCCGTGCGCCAGCCACAACTGGGCACGCGCACGCCGGTGTTGCATCACGACGGGCGCGACCTGGCCGCCGCGTTGCAGACCATCCGCGAGATTGGCGACCCCGAGGCGTTGCAGCGCGCGGTGAGCGATGCGTTCCCCGGTGCGCGCTTGAATATCCAACCGCTGCAAGGCGGGCGTTTCGCGCTTGAGTTTTATCAGGAAGGTTTGCTGCGGCCGCTGTCGGCCGCGGAGTTGTCGGACGGCACCTTGCGTTATCTGCTGCTGGTCGCGGCGCTGCTGACACCACGGCCGCCCACGATGATGGTGCTGAACGAGCCGGAAACCAGCCTGCACCCGGATTTGCTGCCGGCGCTGGCGCGCTTGATTATCCAGGCGTCACAGCAGTGCCAGGTGTGGGTGGTGTCCCATGCCAGCCGGCTGATTGCGGCGTTGCAGCAGGATGACGGGTGTAATTCGATTGTGCTGGAGAAGGTGCTGGGCGAGACGCGGATTGTGGGGCAAGGGATTTTGGATGCGCCGGCGTGGCATTGGCCGGAATAAATGGTGACTGTGGCGACCTCATCGCGGGCAAGCCCGCTCCCACCTTTGGATCTGCGTCTGTCAGATTGGCCGCACTCTGCCCGCTACATAAGCCAGTACCACAAGACCACCTAGCGCCGCCAAACCCCTATGGGAGCGGGCTTGCTCGCGAAAGCGGTAGACCAGTCGACTTTTCCAGCGACTGACACACCGCCTTCGCGAGCAAGCCCGCTCCCACCTTTGGATCTGCGTCTATCAGATTGGCCGCGCTCTGCCCGCTACATAAGCCAGTACCACAAGACCACCCAGCGCCGCCAAGCCCCTGTGGGAGCGGGCTTGCTCGCGAAAGCGGTAGACCAGTCGATTTTTCCAGCGACTGACACACCGCCTTCGCGAGCAAGCCCGCTCCCACCTTTGGATCTGCGTCT
>NZ_CP168079.1:1621416-1636178 GCF_050915955.1 Pseudomonas sp. UBT
ACACACCGCCTTCGCGAGCAAGCCCGCTCCCACCTTTGGATCTGCGTCTATCAGATTGGCCGCACTCTGCCCGCTACATAAGCCAGTACCACAAGACCACCCAGCGCCGCCAAACCTCTGTGGAAGCGGGCTTGCCCGCGATAGCGGTAAATCAGTCGATATTGCCAGTGACTGACACACCGCCTTCGCGGGCAAGCCCGCTCCCACCTTTGGATCTTCGTCTGTCAGATTGGCCGCGCTCTGCCCGCTACATAAGCCAGTACCACAAGACCACCTAGCGCCGCCAAACCCCTGTGGGAGCTGGCTTGCCTGCGATAGCGGTGTAACCGTCAGCGAAGGATCAGCCCTGCCACTTCCCGCCTTCAACAATCACACTCTCAGGCTTGGTGTCATCGCTCAGCTCTTTACGCACGTATTGGTCATACAGCTTGAGCAAAAACTTCTCTTCACCCAACTTCGCCAACTCGGTATTCACCCAGTCACGCAGTTCGACATTGCCCTTCTTCACCGCTGGCGCAATCGGCGCTTCATCACCGAGTTTCTGTTCCAGTACGCGGTAGCCCGGGTTCTGCTTGGCCCAGCTGAACAGCACCAGGTTGTCCTGTGCATACGCGTCCCCACGACCGGCCGACAACGCTTGCAGTGACTCGGAGTTTTTCTCGAACTTGAGCAGTTTCCAGTCCGGGTGGTTCTTGGTCAGCCAGATATCGGCAGTGGTGCCGGTGGTGACGATGGTGGTGCGGGTGGCCAGGTCATCCAGGCTTTTCACCGAGCTGTCCTGCGGCACCAGCGCCTGTACCGCGACTTTCAGGTTGGGGTTGGTGAAGTCCACCGCTTCCTTGCGCTCCGGGGTCACGGTCATGTTGGCGAGGATCAGGTCGACTTTGTCACTTTGCAGAAACGGTATACGGCTGGCCGGCTCGACGGCGACGAATTCGACTTTGTTTTCATCGCCCAGCAGGTCCTTGGCGAATTGGCGGCCGATGTCGGTATCGAAGCCGACGTAGCGACCGGCTTCGTTCACAAAGCCGAACGGCGGCTTGTCGGTAAACACGCCGACGATCAGCTTGTCGCGCGCCTTGATCTTGTCGATGTAGCTCACAGCGGCGGCGGGTTTCGCGGGCGCTTCGGCCTTCTTATCGCAGCCGGCCAGCAATGCGACGGCGAGCAGTGGCAGTAATAACTTGGCAGTTTTCATATCAGCTCCAGTTCCTTGGTCTTTTTGGGCAGTGTTGAAACAAAGGAGAACTTCTCCAGGAACTGCTGCGCGCGTGCGGTTTGCGGGTTCGTAAAGAATTCCTCGGGGGTGTTTTGTTCGAGGATGCGACCGGCCTCCATAAACACCACGCGGTCGGCGACGGCGCGGGCGAAGGCCATTTCGTGGGTGACGATCAGCAGGGTCATGCCATCGCGGGCCAAGCCCTGGATCACCTCCAGCACCTCCTTGACCATCTCTGGGTCGAGGGCGGCGGTGACTTCGTCAAACAGCATGACCTGGGGGTTCATGCACAACGAGCGGACGATGGCGATGCGTTGTTGCTGACCACCGGAAAGCTGACGCGGATAGGCATCGCGCTTGTCGGCCAGGCCCACGCGTTCCAGCAGTTTTTCTGCCTGCTCGCGGGCTTCGCGTGGGTCGCGTTTTTGCACTTTCAGCGGGCCGAGCAGGATGTTGTCGAGCACGCTCATGTGCGGGAACAAATGGTAGCTCTGGAACACCATGCCTACGTCCTGGCGCACTTGGCGCCAGTCCGTGTGTTTGTCCAACAGCTCCTTGCCGGCAAAGCGCAGGCTGCCGCTGTGCGCCACTTCAAGGCCGTTAAGGCAGCGCAACAAAGTGCTTTTACCGCAGCCGCTGGGACCGAGGATCACCACTACTTCGCCGCTTTGTACCCTCAAGTCGATGCCTTTGAGCACCTGCTGCTCACCGAAGAATTTGTTGAAACCCTGGAACTCGATCAATGCGCTCATGCTTGGGCCCATCGCCGTTCCAGCACCTTGGAGGCGGCCGACAACGGGTAGCAGATAAAGAAGAAAAACAGGAACAGCACGCCGTAGATCAGTACCGACTCATAGGTGCGCTCGATGATTTGCTGACCGACCTTGATCACATCCACCACACCGATCAGCACGGCCAGGGAACTGGTCTTGATGATCCGCGTGTAGACGTTGATGGTCGGCGGCGTCATGCGCTTGAGGGCCTGGGGCAACAGGACATAGCCGTATAACTGCGGGTCGGACAACCCAATCGACAAGCCGGCTTCACGCTGGCCACGCGGCAGCGAATGCAACGCGCCGCGCACCACTTCGCCGACCTCGCTGGCGCCCCATAGCGACAGCACCAGCACCGCGCACCAGAAGCTCGGGATGCTCAGGCCGAAGAAAATCGGCAGGCCGAAAAACAACAGGTACAACCACACCAGCACCGGAATCGCCCGGAACAGTTCCAGGTAAACCCGCAGCACGAGGTTGATCAGCTGGTTATTCAGCGTGCGTAACACGCCGTACAGCACGCCACCGACGGTGCTGAAAACGATGCTCAAAAAAGAAATCGACAGGGTTTGCGCAGCGCCCTTGCCCAGTTGCGGCAACGACACCCACAACAGCTCAAGACCCGAACTGGCCATGCTGGAGCCTCCTTTCCAGGCGGCTGAGCAGCAGCGACAGCGGCAAGAACAACAGCACGCAAATCAGCGTCAGCACGGCGAGCATTTCGTAGGTCTTGTAGTAGAGCGCGATGTAACTCTTGGTGGTGTAGAGAATCTCCGGCACCGCCACGGCAGACACCACGGTGGTCTCCTTGAGCAGGAAGATGAAATTGGCGAACAGCGCCGGCAGGCTGAGAATGCCGGCCTGGGGCAGGATCACATGGCGCAGCAATTGCCAGTCGGACAGGCCGATGGATTTGCCCGACTCGATCTGCGCCAGCGGCACGGCTTCCACACCGGCGCGCAGCACTTCGGTGAGGTAGGCGCCGCCGAGGAAGGTCATGGTGATGATGGCTGCCCAGAACCCGGAAATATTGAAACCCAGGGCGGGCAAGGCGAAGTACACGAAAAACAGTTGGATGAGCAGCGGCGTGTTACGCGCCAACTCCACATACAACGCCACCAGGCGTGACAGGTAAGGCGTGCGAAACACCAGCAGCGCGGCGTTGATCAGCGCCACCAGCAAGGAGGTGGCAATGGCGATCAAGCCCACTTGCAGCGTCACCCCTACGGCGTTGAGAAACGCCGGCAAGGTGCTGAGGATAAAAGCGAAATCGAAAGTCATTGTGAGTCCATGACGCCGCAAGGGTAATGCAGCGAGCGCAGTCCGTTCCGGCGTGGGTAACGTCGGGTAGCGCGAACTTTAAAGGTATAAAAAGCAAAATTTAAATACCTAAATAGCATATTGATATCACCCAAAAAGATAACCGCCGGATTCGCGGGTTTGGCCGGTGGCGGCTATGGTCTTCGGGTCGAGGGAAGGCTGTTTTTTCGAGGGAATGAGCAATGAACGAAGTGAAACCGATGGATCCGCAGGAACTGGTGAAGTGGTTGGTGGCGTTGCGCAGGGCGATCAATAGCCGCGTGCTCTGAAACGCTGAAGGTCCAATGTGGGAGCGGGCTTGCTCGCGAATGCGGTGTATCAGACAGAGCATCTGTAACTGACAGACCGCTATCGCAGGCAAGCCAGCTCCCACAGTTCTTGCCCGTATTTCCAGGCCAATAAAAAAACGCCGACGCTGTAGAAGCCGTCGGCGTTCAAACCTTGAAGGGGGTTTTGTTTACATCAGAACGCAGGCACTACCGCGCCGTTGTACTTCTTCTCGATGAAGGCTTTGACTTCCGGGCTGGTCAGCGCCTTGGCCAGTTTCTGGATAGCGTCGCTGTCCTTGTTGTCTGGACGTGCGACCAGGAAGTTCACGTAAGGCGACTTGGCATCTTCGATGATCAGCGCGTCTTTCGCCGGGTTCAGGCCAGCTTCCAGGGCGTAGTTGGTGTTGATCACGTCCAGGTCAACCTGGTCCAGCACGCGTGGCAGCAGGGCCGATTCCAGCTCTTTGAATTTCAGGTGTTTTGGGTTCGAAGCGATGTCTTTAGGCGTGGACAGTGCATTGGTCGGGTCTTTCAGCGTAATCAGACCGTTCTTTTGCAGCAGCAGCAGGGCGCGACCACTGTTGGAGCCTTCGTTCGGGATGGCCACGGTAGCGCCGTCTTTAAGCTCGGAAATATTCTTGATCTTCTTCGAGTAACCGCCGATGGGTTCAACGTGCACGCCAATCACAGTGACCAGGTTGGTGCCCTTGCCCTTGTTGAAGTTTTCCAGGTACGGCAGGGTCTGGAAGTAGTTGGCGTCCAGGCGCTTCTCGGCAACCTGTGTGTTGGGCTGTACATAGTCAGTGAAAACCTTGATCTCCAGGTCCACGCCTTCTTTGGCCAGGGTCGGCTTGACCAGCTCAAGGATCTCGGCGTGCGGGATCGGGGTGGCGGCAACGACCAGTTTCTCGTTGGCCTGGGCGAAGCTTGCAGTCAGGGCAGCCGCCAGTGCGGTAAACAACAGAACCTTTTTCATGCAGTGTCCTTATCGAAATTCCGGGGCGTCTCTGACGACCGTTTTTTTGTGCTGTGCCAGCGAAGTGCTATCGCGGCGTGGGATGGACAATACCTAGATTTTTTATTCCCGAACAATATCTTTTATTCACGTTGATATTCCATTTTGTTCATGTAGGAATTTGAGCAAGGTTTGTTGCTCAGCGGGGCTGGCGCTGGCGAAAATTCGTTGCAACTGCTCCAACGGCGAGCCCGCCACCGGCAAATTCAGATGCTCGGGCAAAATTTCATCGCCACTGCTCACCAGCAGCGCGAAGTGAATAACGTTTTCCAGCTCGCGGGTGTTGCCCGGCCAACTGTGGTGTTCCAGCACGCGTTGGGCGGCGTCGCTGATCAGCGGCACCGGCAGGTCAAGGCGCTGGCTGTAGATGCCGAGGAAGTATTCGGCCAGGGACAGAATGTCGCCAACACGCTCGCGCAAAGCCGGCAGGTCCAGTTGGCCCTCGTTCAAGTAGTGGAACAAACGCTCATGAAATTTCCCGGCGGCCACGGCCTGGGCCAGGTCGATGCTGGTAGCCGCGACCAGCCGCACATCCACCGGGCTGGGCTGGTGGGCGCCGACACGGGTGACCTCATGGTTCTCCAGGGCGGCGAGCAATTTCACCTGGATTGGCAGCGGTAAGTCGCCGATCTCGTCCAGATACAAGGTGCCGCCGTTGGCCGAACCAAACCACCCCGCCCGACTGCTGGCCGCGCCGCTGTGGCTGCCGGCGGCATAGCCGAACAGTTCGGCGTCGGCATAGGTAGGGCTGATCGCGCCGCAATTGACCGAAACAAACAGCCCGGCGCGGTCGCTGCCACGGTGGATATGCCGCGCCAACAGCTCTTTACCGCTACCGGTCTCGCCACGAATCAGTACGGGCAAGGCACGCGGCGCGAGGCTTTCCAACTCTTCGCGCAGTTGCCGCGAACGGGGGTCGACGAACACCAATGCCTTGGCGCGAATGCTCAGCGGGCTCTTTTCGGCGTCGGGGAAGGTCAGCAGTGGCTGGCCGAAGGTTTCATGACTCATGGCAGGCTCCCGCCCCAAATCCACTCAGGGACGGGGCGTTGAAAAAAGATCAGGCAGTGCGCCGGGCGTGATGCTCGAGGCGGCTCTGGAGGCGATACAAATAGGCGAAACCCTGCTCCCAACGCTGGTGGCCGGACTTCACATTGATATGCCCGGCACCGGACAGAATGCCGGCTTCGGCGCCCCAGTGACGTGCCAGCTCCAGAGCCCTGGGGGCGCTGACGGCACTGTCGTTGTCGGAACTGACCACCTGGCTGGGAAACGGCAACAGGTCGGTCGGGATCGGCGCGAAGTTGCGCAAGGCCGGTGAACAGGCCGGACGTTCGACATCCGCCGGGGCCACCAGCAAGGCGCCACGCACCTGACGCAAAAAATGCACCGGCGCAGTGGCCGCCCAATGGGCGACGGTGATGCAACCCAGGCTATGGGCGATCAGGATTACGGGGGTGCTGTCGGCGGCGATGGCCTCGGCCAGTGCGGCCACCCAGTCTTCGCGACGCGGCGTCAGCCAATCGGCCTGCTCCACACGCGCACTGTTGGGCAGGCTGTTTTGCCAATGACTTTGCCAATGATCTTCTGGCGATCCTTGCCAGCCCGGCACGATCAGATAACGAATCGACTCGCTGTGCATGGGTGTGCCCTCCTGCAGCGTTTAACGTTGCTGACCAGTATAGGGACGCGGTTTATATTCGTTAAGGAATAAGAAGCTATTTATTAATAACCAAAATATCAAATTCAAAAAGGATCGAAATGTGGGAGCTGGCTTGCCAGCCCCCACATTGATCGGGTTACTCAGTGAGACTTTCGGTGTGGGGTAAATTCCAGGCAAAAAAAAGGCCGCACCCTGCCAAGGAGACGGCCCAAAAATTGTCGATACTTTTGAAACTAACGGGCGGTAATCACCGACAGCTTGGTAATGCCCGCGCGTTCGATAGACGCCATGGCTCGCGCCACTTCGCCATAGTTCACGCCATCGTCCGCCTGCAGTTGCACCCGCACATCGGGGTCCTTGGCCTTGGCCGCCTGCAGGTTGAATTCCAGCAGGTCCGGCTGGATTTCGTCCTTGTTGACAAACAGTTTGCCGGCGCCGTCGATGCTCACCACCAGCGGGTCTCTCTGCTCCACCGGGGCCACGGCCTGGGTCTTGGGCAGGTTGATCGGAATCGCATTGGTCAGCAGCGGCGCAGTGACGATAAACACCACCAGCAGCACCAGCATCACGTCCACCAGCGGCGTTACGTTGATTTCGCTCAGCACCTCATCGCTGTCTTGCGTGGAGAAGGCCATCTCAGGACGCCTCCTTCACTTTTTGCGGGTTACCAGCCGCGCTTTTGGTCAGCGCAGGGTGCAGCAGCACGCGGAAGGAGTTCTTCTGCGCCAGGCTGTAAAAGTCGTGGGCAAAGTCATCCAGGTCGGCTGCCGTCAGCTTCAGGCGGCGCAGGAAGTAGTTGTAGACCAACACTGCCGGCACGGCGACGGCGATACCGACGCCGGTGGCAACCAGCGCCGCACCAATCGGGCCGGCCACGGTTTCCAGGCTGGCGGAACCGGCGGCGCTGATCCCCTTCAGCGCTTCCATGATCCCCCACACAGTGCCGAAAAGACCGATAAACGGCGAGGTGCTGCCGATACTCGCGACCACGGCCAGGCCGGTTTCCAGGGAGCGACGCTCCCGTACGATTTGCTGGCGCAGAGCACGCTCGAGACGGTCCTGGTGGTTGATGGCCTGGCTCAAGTCCGCAGCGTGTGGCGCGTCACCGACCTGGATCGCGGCATAACCGGCCTGGGCCACACGGGCCGCGGCGCCGGGTTGGGTTTCGGCCAGTTCAGCGGCAGAGTCGAGACTCGACGCCGCCCAGAACTGATTATGGAATTTGCGATCCTGCGCCTTGAGGCGACCGAACTGCACGCCCTTGAGCAGGGCAAAGCCCCAGGTGGCGACCGAAAAGGCCACCAGCAGCCAGATCACCGCGCTTTCGATGGATTCAACGGGAGATGCCAATGCCATGATGTTTTCCCTCTGTGCAGGTCGCGACGTGTCCAACACACCGCAGCCGAATAGTTAGTGAATCTTGAAATCGATCGGCACGCTGACCCAGCCGTCCTGGGCCACATCGCCTTGCTTGGCCGGCACGAAGCTCCAACGTTTCACCGCCGTCAGGGCGGCGTCGTCGAGTGGTTGGCGACCGCTGCTTTTCTGGATCTGGATCTCGCCCGGCTTACCGCTGGCCAACACGTGCACCCGCAACAACACCGTGCCTTCCCAACCGCGACGCTGGGCCAGCGACGGATACTCCGGCGCCGGGTTCTTCAGGTACGCAGCGTTGGCCGAAGCGGGTGTCACCGGTGCCGGCGATGGCGCAGCAGCCGGTGCGGGAGGCGCTGGAGGCGCGGGCGTCGGTGGCACGGCCGGCGGCTCAACCGCTTTGGGTACGGGCTTGGGCTCAGGCTTTGGCACTGGCTTGGGTTTCGGTTTAGGCACCGGTTTGGGCGGCGCCGGCCTGGCGGCCAGCTCATCCACCACCGGCGGCGGTGGCTCGACTAAGGGCGGCGGCGGTGGCGGCACGGGCGGTGGCGGTTCAACCACCGGCGGCGCCGGCTGGGAAAATTCGATGGTCATCGGCGGGATTTCCGGCGGCACAATCGGCAATACCGGCGTGGGCTTCTGGCTGACCCAATAGATCACCGCACCGTGCAGGACCAACACCAGCAACCCGAGTAGAACCCCTTCGCGACGACTCGAGAAGCGCTTGGGGGTTTTCTGCAAGCGCAATTGCCCCAACGGCGCGCGGTGCGGTCGGCCAAGGTCGACCAACTCACCACCCGGTGCCTGGCGCCATTGCGCCTCACGTGCACTGGCGGCGGTCTGGACATTGCCCATTGATTCACTCCCTACGGTTTTCACACCAAAAAACCGACGGGCCTGCCAAAGCGGCCGTCGAGGGCTGAATCATCGGGGTTAGACGCTTATCTCTTAAAGTAATCTTTAAAGTTATAGATAGATCTAAATTGCATAAAAGCATCGCTGGGAAATGCCAGAACCCCGCCCCTCGCGGGCTGGCGCGAAGCGGCTGTTTTCCCATGCTTTTCAGGCATGCAAAATATTCAGTGAAGGCATGGTTCAGTGCGGGTTATTTGTACACAAATCGAGCAATTGGTCCTGCAATGCCTGCCCGGCCGCCCCCAAACCACTGCGGCCATAAAGCGCCAGACGCACACCCTGCACCTTCGGCAAACCACTTTCATTGCCAAGTATCAAATGGCCAGGCTGCATCACCCGTTGCGGCAACAGGCTGATACCCAACCCCGCTGCCACGGCCGAACACACACTGGCCAGGCTGGCGCTGGAATAGCCGATGCGCCAACGCCAGCCGCCGACTTCCAGGTGGTGGAGCATTTCATTGCGGTACAAACCGCCCACTGGAAACGCCACCAGGGGCAGCGGGTCGCGCCCCAATGACGGCGCGGTGCGGCTGTCCACCCAGCACAACGGTTCCGGCCATGAGGCCAGGCAGTCATCGCTGTCACCCATCTGCTTGACCAGCAACACGTCGAACTCACCCGCGCGGTACTGCCGTTGCAACTCCGGGCCCAGACCACTGGTCACCTCCAGGCGCACTCGCGGGAAGGCCACTACGAACGCCGACAGCAACGGCATCAGGCGCTCGGCGGCAAAGTCCTCCGGCACCCCGAGGCGCAACACCCCGTCGCTTTGCTGGCTGATCAACACGTCGGCAGCTTCTTCATGCAGTGCCAGAATGCGCCGCGCATAGGCCAGCAAGCGCTCGCCCTCGGCGGTGGCCACCACGCGGCGTTGGTCGCGGTCCAGCAAATGGCACGCCACGGCATCTTCCAGGCGACGGATCTGCTGGCTCACGGTGGATTGGGTCAAGTGCAGGCGCTCGGCAGCGCGGGTGAAGTTACCGCAGTCCACCACGGCAACAAAACTGCGTAACAACACGGGATCGAACATGGCGCGTCACCATTCCATTTGCCACTGGTTGGCATGGTTATATTTAATTTCAGAATACTCCGGCAGCTGACCATACTTCACCTTCCATTCTGCCCAGAGGGACCGCAATGACCGACGATCATCAGCACCTGCAACGCGCCATAGCCCTGGCCAGCGCCAACGTGGCCAAAGGTGGCCGACCGTTTGGCGCCGTGCTGACACTCAATGGCGAGGTGCTGGTGGAAGCCGTGAATGAGATCCACCTGACCCAGGACCCCACCGCCCACGCCGAGCTGCTGGCGATTCGCGCGGCCAGTCAACGCGTAGGCGCGCGCCTGGAAGGCTGTGTGATATACGCCAGCGGCCAGCCATGCCCAATGTGCTTGAGCGCCATGTACCTGTGCGGCGTAGAGCGCGTGGTGTTTGCTGCCAGCAACGCAATGGCCGAGCCGTTCGGCCTGTCGACGGCGGTGATTGGGCAACAGGTCGGCCTGCCGTTGAGCGAACAGCGCCTGCCGATCCAACACCTGCCCGACGCCGCCATGACCGCGCTGTATCAGCGATGGAAAGCCCTGCATGACCCTGAATAAATCCTTTGCCGGCTGGGGCCTGCTGGTGGTGCTCGGCCTTAACCTGCGGCCAATCCTCAGTTCCATCAGCCCCTTGCTCGGCGAGATTCGCCAGGCCACCGGCCTGAGTTTCCAGAGCAGTGCGTTGCTCACCAGCCTGCCGGTGGTGTGCATGGGCCTGGTGGCGCTGGTCGGCGTGCGTGTGGAGGTACGACTCGGCGAACGGCGTGGCATTGCCCTGGGTTTAATGATGATTCTGCTGGCATGCCTGGCGCGTTGGCTGATGGGCCAGGCGTCGGCGTTGCTGGTCACGGCATTGCTCGGTGGCGCCGGTGTGGCGCTGATCCAGGCGTTGGTGCCGGCGATGATCAAGCGCGAATTTCACCACCGCGTGCCGGTGGCGATGGGCGTGTATTCCGCTTCGCTGATGGCCGGTGGCGGCCTGGCAGCGTTGCTCAGCCCGGTGGTGGCCACGCATTTCCAGCAATGGCAGGCGGGGTTGGGTGTGTGGCTGTTGCCGGCGCTGGGGGCGTTATTGCTATGGGCCTTGTTGCCGTTGGGCGCGGCGAGAAACCCGCAGGCAGCACCCGCGTTCAAGGGCCTGCGCAACCGGCGGGCCTGGCTGTTGGCGCTGTACTTCGGTTTGGTCAATTGCGGCTATATGAGCATGGTGGCGTGGCTGCCTGCGTACTATCAGCAACTGGGCTGGGGCGTATTGCCGAGTGGCTCGTTGCTGGCCTTCATGACCATCTTCCAGGTGATCGCCGCGCTGCTGATGCCGGTGCTGGCGCAACGCGGTATCGACCGTCGGCCCTTGCTGGGCATCAGCCTGCTGGCGCAAACCATCGGCTACCTCGGCCTGATCATCGCGCCGCAGGAGTATCCCCACCTGTGGGTAGCGCTGTGCGGTTTCGGCCTGGGCGCGTGTTTTGCCCTGAGCCTGCTGCTGACCCTGGACCACCACCGCGACCCGCGCCAAGCCGGGCAACTGGCGGCTTTCGTGCAAGGCGTAGGTTTTTTGATCAACGCGATTTCGCCGTGGCTGACCGGCTGGCTGCGCGAACTTACCGGCAATTTTGTCAGCGCCTGGGTGGTGCTGACAGTGACGGTGGTGGCGATGTTGCTGGTGACGCGGGTGTTCAGCCCAGCCACCTATCGCACGGTGCCTGCTCTATAGATATGCATTTAAGGTCTAGATAAAACAAACACGCTTCGTTGACGGAATAAGCGCGCCCCTTAAAATCCGGGTTCTCCTTTCGGACGCCGGGCCCCTATGGATCTCCGCCAACTGCGCTACTTCATTGCGCTGAACAAGTACCGCAGTTTCGTGCGCGCCGCCGACGCCATGGGCATTACCCAGCCGGCCTTTAGCCGCAGCATCCAGGGTTTGGAGCAGGAGTTCGGCTGCGTACTGGTGGACCGCGCCAATAAGGACCTGCGCCCTACCCCCGAAGGCCAGGTGGTGCTGCAGCACGCCCTGGGCCTGGTGCAAGGTGCGGCGTTGTTGAGCCATGAAGTCACGCGCATGACCAAGCTCGACGCCGGCGAGGTACGTTTTGGAAGTGACGCCGTGGCGGCGGTCAACCTGGTGCCCCTGGCGATAGCCCGTTTTATCACGACCTACCCCAAGGTCCACACCGCCTTGCAGGTGGATAACTGGGAAAAACTGGGGCGCAGCCTGAGCCGGGAAGAGATCGAATTCTTTATCGCCGATGTGCGTCACTTTGAAGCCGATCCGAATTTTCAGACCCGGGCCCTTACCCCACGGCGCACGGTATTTTTCTGCCGCGCCGGGCACCCGCTGCTGGCCAAGGACAGCCTCTCCACCAATGACCTGTTCGGCTACCCGCTGGCCGCGCCATTGATGCCACCCGGCATTCGAAAATTGCTGGCCAACCTCAGCGGGCGCATCGACTTTGCGCCCGCTGTCGAGCTTGAGCAGTTTCCCGCGCTGGCCACCATCGTGCGGCAGTCAGACGCCATTGGCTTGGGGGCTGAAGAAGCCTTCGTCGACGCGTTCCTCAGCGGTGAGCTAGTGGTGCTGCACTGGCGCAACCTACCTCACACCCTGGACAGTTTGAACAACCACTGCGGCGTGGTCAGCCGCGCTGGGGTTCGTTTGTCGCCTGCGGCAAAGGCGCTGATCGAAACCCTGCTGGCGGTGGAAAGCCGAGCCGATTGGCCCGCGAAAACGTCCCAAAATCATTGAAGCGCACGCCCATGTCGGCCATGACCTTGTGCGCCACCTTGGCCGTCATCTGGCGGATGTAGAACG
This sequence comes from Pseudomonas sp. UBT, assembly GCF_050915955.1. Lineage (NCBI taxonomy): Bacteria > Pseudomonadati > Pseudomonadota > Gammaproteobacteria > Pseudomonadales > Pseudomonadaceae > Pseudomonas > Pseudomonas sp. UBT. The sequence continues at coordinate 1,633,820 of NZ_CP168079.1, forward strand.
GTTCCTTCACCACAAAATGATGGATGCCATGGGTGCTGCCGAAGTTGAAACAAAACGCCTGCAGCGGCCACATCCACCACGGGTTCAATACCTGGGTCTGCTGGATCACATTGCCCAGCTCCACATCGCCGTAGTAGTGCATGTTGGAGCTGACAAAATGCAGGCAAAAGGTGCGCAGCACGTTGGGGCCGATGATCACCACGGCGGCGATGTCGATCACCTGCATCATCTGCAAGGTGTTGGCTGACCACTCGATCGGCACGCCCATCAGGCTGGCAATGCCATTGGCGGCATGGAAGCCAAGGAACACATACCACGCGCCCCAATGCAGCAGCGCCAATGGCGCGTACACCAGCAGCGAGCGCTTGAGGATCTTGAGTTTGTGGCTCCAGGTTTTCGCACGCAGCATGCGGATAAACGCCGACATCACGTTATCCCCCACCATCAGCAACCGCGCAAAACCCCACGGCTCGCCATTGGTGATGGCGCGCTCCTCCATATCGGTTTCGGTCCCGGAAACCTTGTGGTGATTAAGGTGCAGGTGGCGGCGTATCCACGGGTTGATCGTACTCGGCCGCGCCAGCCACACCAGGCCTATCATCAGATTGTGCGGCAGGCGTTGCTTGCGAAAGTACATGCTGTGGATCAGGTCGTGTTCCAGCTCGTGGGTCAGCGAGGCGAGGAAGGCATTGAGCAGCAGGCACACCCACCAGGCCATATGCCCAGTGATATAGAGCGCCGCCGAGCCGAGCATGCCGAGCAACGCGAAGGCCAGGATGCCCGCGCCCAACGCGTCCTGATGCTGCAGCCAGGGGTGCTGCTGGCGCAATCTGGCGCCTTCGGCGAGCACCACTTCGCGAATATGCGCTGAACGCTGTTGCGCATTCATCTGCTGGGGACTTGCAGAAGTACCGTCCATGCTTCCATCCTCTTGTTTATTGATAGATGCATCCTGGCCCAAGCGGTGCGCCAGGGCATCAGCCCCACACGCCAACCTGTTGACCGCAAGCGCCAATCGCCATGACCGAACCCACTTCGCTCGCCAGCTGGACCCGCGCCCTGCGCAAACAGCTCGATGCCCTGGACCTCGACAGCGCCGCGCTGTGCGCCCAGGCCGGGCTCGACCCACAGCAGATGGACGACCCCAACGCGCGTTATCCGCTGTCGGCGACCACGCGCTTGTGGGAACTGGCAGTGCAGGCCAGCGGCGATCCCGCGATCGGGTTGCGGGTGTCGCGGTTTGTCAGCCCCACGACCTTTCATGCGCTGGGTTATGCCTTGGTGGCCAGCGGCAGCTTGCGCGAGGTGTTCGAGCGGATCGTGCGTTATCACCAGGTGGTCAGTGATGCCCTGACGCTGGAGCTTAGCCGAGAGGGCGAGCGCTACCACTTTCGCCTGCTGCAGCCACCGGGCAGCCCGGCGCCGGCACTGGAAGCGATTGATGCATTTGCGGCGATCTATGTGCGCACCTGCCGTAATCGACTGGGCCGGGAGTACGCGCCGCTGGCGGTGCACCTGCGACGGCCGGAGCCGGCTGACGCCAAGCCGTGGCACACGGTCTTTCGCGCGCCGGTGTTTTTTGGCGCTGAGGAAGACCGCCTGGAATTTGCCGCAAGGGACTTCGACAGCCATCTGGATGACGCCAACCCCGAGTTGGCCGAACACAATGAAACGGTGCTCAAACGCACGCTTGCCCAGTTACAACCGCTGACCTGGGAGCGCAAGGTGCGCGCGGCCATTGAGGCGCAATTGCCGGAGGGCGAGCCAAGTGCCGAGCGGATCGCCCAGGCGCTGCACCTGAGCCTGCGCAGTTTGCAGCGGCATCTGGCGGATGAAGGCTGTCGGTTTGATGCGCTGCTCAATGAGTGCCGCGAGAACCTGGCGCTGCTGCACCTGCGGGACCCGCAGTGTTCGTTGGCCGAGATCAGCCATTTGCTGGGCTTTGCCGATACCAGCAGTTTCAATCGGGCGTTCAAGCGCTGGACGGGGATGACACCGGGGCAGTTTCGCGATGGGTTGCGGTAGCGGAATGTGTAGCGGTTGTGAGGGCCTCATCGCGGGCAAGCCCGGCTCCCACAGGTTGACTGTGTTCACGCTGGCTTGCCTGCGATGGCGGCAGGGAGATTTTGGTGACTGTGAGGGCCTCTTCGGGAGCAAGCCCCCTCCCACATTTTGATGTGTGAACCCCGTCAAATGTGGGAGCTGGCTTGCCTGCGATGGCGGCAGGGAGATTTTGGGTGACTGTGAGGGCCCCTTCGGGAGCAAGCCCCCTCCCACATTTTGATGTGTGAACCCAGTCAAATGTGGGAGCGGGCTTGCCTGCGATGGCGGCAGGGAGATTTTGGGTGACTGTGAGGGC
>NZ_CP168079.1:1636278-1636350 GCF_050915955.1 Pseudomonas sp. UBT
GGCCCCTTCGGGAGCAAGCCCCCTCCCACATTTTGATGTGTGAACCCAGTCAAATGTGGGAGCGGGCTTGCC
>NZ_CP168079.1:1636450-1734300 GCF_050915955.1 Pseudomonas sp. UBT
GGGAGCAAGCCCCCTCCCACATTTTGATGTGTGAACCCAGTCAAATGTGGGAGCGGGCTTGCCCGCGATGGCGATAGCCCCGGCAACCCATGAACGGGATCAGTCAGCGCCCACGATCACGTCGCAATAACTTCCTTACCCGCGCCACCAACGCCTTGGCATCGAACGGTTTGAGCAAATAATCATCTTCATGCAGTTCCAGGCCACGCAGTCGGTCTTCAATCCCGCCCGGCGTGGTCAAGAACAACATCGGCGTCTCGCCCTTCAACCGAATCGCCTGCTGCAACTTCCAGGCATTCAGGCCCGGCAGCATCACATCCAGAATGACCAGGTCGTACTCGGTGCTTTCCACGAAACGCAACGCCGCCATGCCATTGGCTGCGACCTCCACGGTGTAGCCCGCTTCGTTCAAGCCCTGGGCCATCCGCTGTGCTTCTTCGGATTCATGTTCCACTAACAGCACACGCATAACACACCTCGATTAATCAGGCTTGCAGGCTAACACCCTGGCGTGTGCGCCGCCTCACGCAGTCGCTGGGCATCAAGGATTTCGATCTCGCCATAGCCCAGGCGCACGATGCCCTGGGCTTGCAGGTCCTTGAGCAAAGCGTTGGTGGTCTGGCGCGACAGGCTCAACATCGCCGCCAGGTCTTCCTGGGGCAGTTGCACACTGCTTCTGGAGGGTTGGATATCACCGTAACCCTCAACAATCATCAATAAGCGGTGGGCCAATCGAACGGAAGCAGGCATCAGGCTGAGGTGTTCGAGGCCAATGAAACTCAGGCGCAGTTTCTGGCTCATCAGCAAAGCCAGGTCGCGCCAGTATTGCGGGGTTTCATCCAGGATGTTCAGCAGCGCCCGTTGCGGCACCTGCAACAGCGTGCACGGCCCGACCGCGCAGGCGTCATGGGTACGCGGCAGGCCGTCGAACAGGCAGATTTCGCCGAACCAGTAAGGCAGCTCAACCTGGCTCAATACCGCTTCCTTGCCGTGCTCATTCACTGCGCTGATGCGCAGCGTGCCGTCGAGCACCGCGTACAGGCCACACGGCGGGTCGCCGCGTTTGAACAGGTATTGCCCCGCCGCCAGCTGCCGCTGCCGGGCGTGGGCCAGCAGGCTATGCTGAAAAGAACCCGGCAGGTGGCTGAACCAATGGCCCGTGGCCAACTGCGCGTGCCATTTCTCTGTGTCCATGACAACTCCGAAGATTGTCGCCCAGCTGACAGTCAGTCGCCGGCTGACAGGGCATGATCAAACATCCTACAGGAGGAACAATAATGAAAAGCCTCGTCGACCATCTCAGTCAATACGCCGCCTACCATCGCGACCCCCGCAATATCGCCAGCCACTTTATCGGCATTCCACTGATTGTCGTGGCAGTGGCCGTGCTGCTGTCACGCCCCGAAGGGTCAGTGGGCGGGCTCTGGCTCTCGCCTGCCGTCATGCTTGCGCTGTTTTCAGCGTGGTTTTACCTGCGTCTGGAGCTCGCGCTGGGCGTGCTGATGACGGTGTTGATGGGCTTGTCGGTGTGGGCCGGACACATACTGGCCGCACAGAGCACGATGGTCTGGCTCAGCAGCGGCATCGGGATGTTTGTGGTGGGCTGGGTAATTCAGTTTGTCGGCCACTATTACGAAGGCAAGAAGCCGGCGTTTGTGGATGACGTCTCGGGGCTGATCGTCGGGCCGTTGTTTGTGGTGGCGGAGCTGGCGTTTATGGTGGGGTTGCGGGAGGAGCTGAAGCAGCAGATAGAGCAACGGTCTGGGCCGGTGGAACGCCGTGATCTAAAGCCGAGCAAGGTCTAAATGTGGGAGCGGGCTTGCTCGCGAAAGCGGTGTATCAGTCGGTATATCTATTGACTGACACTCTGCATTCGCGAGCAAGCCCGCTCCCACATGGGTATTGCAGTAGGCTTAGGCTTTTTGCCAGACCTTGGGCTTGAAGAACAGCGTCTCGCCACGGGCCAGGCCGGTGAGGCTGTCGTGGTCTTTCACCACTTCAGCTTCAATCAGCTCGCTCTGGCCTTCCACCTTCAAGGTCACCCGTGTAGTCGCACCCAGCGGACGAATATCACGCACTTCAGCCGCATGGTGGTCTTCCAGCTCATGGCGCGACAGCGACACTTCGTGCGGGCGGAACAGCACGTGCTTGTCCTCACCCAGGTGCAGGCGGTTGGAGTCGCCGAGGAAGTGGTACACAAAATCGCTGGCCGGGTTTTCGTAGACGTCGCCCGGTGAGCCGATCTGCTCGATCACGCCCTTGTTCATCACCACGATACGGTCGGCGACTTCCATCGCCTCTTCCTGGTCGTGCGTCACAAACACCGACGTCAGGTTGATGTCTTCGTGCAGGCGCGCCAGCCAGCGGCGCAGTTCTTTACGGACCTTGGCGTCGAGGGCACCGAACGGTTCGTCCAGCAGCAAGACTTTGGGCTCCGCCGCCAGCGCACGGGCCAGGGCGATACGCTGGCGCTGGCCACCGGACAGTTGCTCCGGATAGCGATCAGACAACCAATCGAGCTGCACCATGTTCAGCAGTTCGTGAACCTTGACCGCGATCTGGCTTTCGCTCGGGCGCTGGTTTTTCGGCTTCATGCGCAGGCCGAAGGCGACGTTGTCGAACACTGTCATGTGGCGGAACAACGCGTAGTGCTGGAACACAAAACCGACGTTGCGATCCCGCACGTCGTGGCCGGACACGTCTTCACCGTGGAACACAATGCTGCCGTCATCCGGGGTTTCCAGCCCGGCAATGATGCGCAGCAAGGTAGTCTTGCCGCAGCCGGACGGGCCCAGCAACGCCACCAACTCGCCACTCTGGATGTCCAGATTGATGCTGTTCAGGGCCTTGAAGGCGTTGAAATTCTTGCTGACATTACGGACTTCAATCGACATGACTTATTCCTCACCGGCGCTTTTGCGCAGGCGGTTGATACGGTTCTCGCTCCACTGCTTGAGCAGCAGGATGAAGAGCGCCAGGATCAGCAACAGGCTCGCGACGGCAAACGCTGCGACATGGTTGTATTCGTTGTAGAGGATCTCGACGTGCAGCGGCAGGGTGTTGGTGACGCCGCGAATGTGGCCGGACACCACCGACACCGCGCCGAACTCACCCATGGCCCGCGCAGTACACAGCACCACGCCGTAGATCAGGCCCCATTTGATGTTCGGCACGGTCACATGCCAGAACATCTGCCAGCCATTCGCACCGAGCAGGCGCGCGGCCTCTTCTTCCTGGGTGCCCTGCTCCTGCATCAGCGGGATCAGTTCACGGGCCACGAACGGCACCGTCACGAAAATGGTCGCCAGCACAATGCCCGGCAAGGCGAACACGATCTGGATGTCATGATCCTGCAGCCACGGGCCGAAGAAGCCCTGGGCGCCGAACATCAGCACATAGACCAGGCCCGCGATCACCGGCGACACCGAGAACGGCAGGTCGATCAACGTGACCAGGATGCTCTTGCCACGGAACGAGTACTTGCTCACGCACCAGGCGGCGCTGACCCCGAATACCACGTTGAGCGGCACCGAAATTACCACGGCGATCACCGTGAGCTTCAGCGCCGACAGCGCGTCGGGTTCAAGGATTGCGGTGAAGAATGCGCCGAGGCCATTCTTCAAGCCCTGGGACACCACGATAAACAGCGGCAGCAGCAGGAACAGGAAGAACACCAGCCAGCCCAGGCTGATCAGGATGCGCCGGGACACCGCGCTGCCACGACGGGCGGCGTTGGCCGAGGACGCGGCGGAAATAGACGATTGGGACATGTTCCGCGCCTCCTTATGGACGTTCGATGCGCCGCTGCAACAAGTTGATCAGCAGCAGCAGGACAAAGGAAACCACCAGCATCAGCACGCCAATGGAGGTGGCGCCGCGGTAGTCGTATTGGTCGAGCTTGACCATGATCAGCAGCGGCAGGATCTCGGTTTTCATCGGCATGTTGCCGGCGATGAAGATCACCGAGCCGTACTCACCCACGCCACGGGCAAACGCCAGCGCGAAGCCGGTCAGCCAGGCGGGCAGCAATGCGGGCACGAGAATGTAGCGGAACACCTGCAATGGCTTGGCGCCCAGGCAGGCGGCGGCTTCTTCGATTTCCCGGGGGATATCGGCGAGCACCGGCTGCACCGTACGCACCACGAAGGGCAGCGTGACAAAGGTCAGCGCCAGGGTGATGCCCAAGGGGCTGTAGGCAATCTTGAAGCCCAGGTCGGCCGCGAACTGACCGACCAGGCCGGTCGGCGTGTACAGCGCGGTCAGCGCGATACCGGCCACGGCGGTGGGCAGGGCGAACGGCAGGTCGATCATCGCATCGATGATCTTGCGGCCGGGGAAGGTGTAACGCACCAGCACCCAGGCCAGCAGCGTACCGATTACGCCATTGATCAGCGCGGCGTACAACGCGGTGCTGAAGCTCAGTTTCAACGCCGCCAGCACGCGTGGTGCGGAAATAATGGCCCAGAACTGATCCCAGGTGAGTTGAGCGGCGTGCACAAACATCGCCGCAAGGGGGATGAGTACGATCAGGCTGAGGTACACCACGGTGTAGCCCAGCGTCAGCCCGAAGCCGGGTATGACGGGGGAAATACGACGCGACATAAGAGTCCTTGGTTAAAAGGTAGAAACCACTGTAGGAGCGCGCTCCTCTGTGGGAGCTGGTTTATGTGGGAGCCGCGCTTGCCCGCGATGCAGCCACCTCGGTGTGTCAGCCACACTGCGGTGATGCTATCGCGGGCAAGCCCGGCTCCCACACAAGCCAGCTCACAGAGAGAAGCGGGGCTCCTACAGGTACTTTGGCTTACTGCGCCGTGTAAATCTGGTCGAACACGCCACCGTCATTGAAGAATTTCGGTTGGGCAGTTTTCCAGCCGCCGAAGTCTTTGTCGATAGTCACCAGGTCCAGTTTCGGGAACTGCTGGGCGTATTTGGCGGCGACTTTCTCATCGCGTGGGCGGTAGAAGTTCTTCGCCGCAATCTCCTGGCCAGCCGGGCTGTACAGGTGCTTGAGGTATTCAGTGGCAATCTCGGTATTGCCCTTTTTCTCGGCGTTCTTGTCAACCACGGCCACCGGCGGCTCCGCAAGAATCGACAGGGATGGCACGACGATGTCGAACTTGTCGGCGCCACCGTCTTCTTTCAGGGCCAGGAATGCCTCATTTTCCCAGGCCAGCAACACGTCGCCCTGACCGTTGTTGACGAAGGTAATGGTCGAGCCACGAGCGCCGGTGTCGAGGATCGGCACATGCTTGAACAGCGCTTGAACGTATTCCTGGGCCTTGGCTTCGCTGCCGCCGGCTTTGAGGCCATAGGCCCAGGCGGCGAGGAAGTTCCAGCGGGCACCGCCGGAGGTTTTCGGGTTCGGGGTAATGACCGAAACGTCTTTCTTGATCAGGTCACCCCAGTCCTTGATGCCTTTAGGGTTGCCCTTGCGCACCAGGAACACGATGGTCGAGGTGTACGGGGTGCTGGCGTCCGGCAAACGGGTTTGCCAGTTTTCCGGCAGGGTCTTGCCCAGCTTTGCGATTTCGTCGATGTCGCCGGCCAGGGCCAGGGTCACGACGTCGGCGCGCAGGCCGTCGATCACCGCACGGCCTTGTTTGCCGGAACCACCGTGGGATTGCTGGATCTTGACGTTGTCACCCGGGAGCTCTTTCTTCCAGAAGCTGGTGAATTCAGCGTTGTAGTCCTGGTACAGCTCACGGGTAGGGTCATACGAGACGTTCAGCAACTCGTAGTCCTTGGCAACAGCGGAACCGGCAAACACGGCACTGGCCAGTGCGGCCAGGGCATAACGGCGAATCGACGACATAGAAGGCTCCTGAAATTCTGGGTGTTGGCTTTTTCTTATAGTTGCGGGTCTATCGCCGTTTTTGCTTAGCTCGGTTTGTTACCCGGGTTCTGCAAACGGAATTTTTCTTTGCGTTCGATCTGTACCACTTGGGCGTTATGCACAGTGATTTCCACCGCGCCAAACCGCAGGTCGCGCAAGGCGCTCTGGATCTCGCGCAAAATGGCTGCTTCGTCCTGGCCGTCGACGCTACGTAGAGATGCGCTCATGGTCTCGCTCCTGAAAAGAATAGTGCCTGGCAGTGGCGGCACTGCTTGCGGCGTGAGGGCGATAGTAGATAAGCGCGGATATTCTTAAAAATACTATTTAAGAATGTTTATATAACCAGAAAGAATTTTCTGGCAGGACGTGGGGTTGCGAGGTTTTTTACGCGTGCGACACTGAAAATAAGCCATGCCGAAATCCAAAGGTGGGAGCGGGCTTGCTCGCGAATGCGGTGAATCAGTCAATACACCTGTTTCTGACAGACCGCTTTCGCGAGCAAGCCCGCTCCCACATTTTGACTGTATTTCAAGTCCTGATAGCTGGCGCACGCTCCCAATCAATTTCATTTGCCGGCATCGGCCGCCCGAACCAATAACCCTGCCCCATATCGCACTCCTGCTCCGACAGAAACCGCGCCTGCTCAACCTGCTCGATGCCTTCGGCCTGCACCTGCATGCCCATGCTTTTCGCCAGGGCGATCACCACGCGCACGATGGCGGCGTCGTCTTCATCCCACGGTACACCGGCGACAAAACCCTGGTCGATCTTGAGCTTCTGCACCGGCAAGCGCTTGAGGCGCAGCAGCGATGAATAGCCGGTGCCGAAGTCATCAATGGCCAGGCGCAAGCCCAGTTCACGCAGGCGATGCAGTTGCTCAAGGGCCACTTCGGGGTCATCCATCACCGCGCTTTCGGTGACTTCCAGCTCCAGGAACGCCGGATCAAGGCCAGTGGCATGCAGCACTTGGGCGACTTGCTCGTACAGCTCGCGTCGGGCGAACAGACGGCTGGAGACATTCACCGCAATAAAACTCAGCGGCGCGCCATCGGCCAACCACTGGCACATCTGGCGGCAGGCCTGGTCCATCACCCACGCATCGATATCGGCAATCAGCCCGGTGCGCTCGGCGATGGGGATAAATTCGCCCGGCGGCACCAGGCCGCGCTCCGGGTGTTGCCAGCGCACCAGCGCTTCGACACCGATCAGGCGGCTGTCCTGCAGGTTATGCACAGGCTGGTAATACACACGCAGCTCTTGCTGCTCGAGGGCGCGGCGCAGTTCGCTGGCGATTTCCACGCGATTCTGCGCGTGGGCGGTCAGCTCTTCGGTGTACAACGCATACCCTTCGCGGCCGGCGCTCTTGGCCTTGAACAGCGCCGAGTCGGCATTGCGCAGCAACTGTTGGGCGCTCAGGGCATCGCTGGGGAACAGGCTGATGCCGACGCTGGCGCTGATAAACAACGGGTTGCCATCGAACACGAACGGTTCTTTCATCGCATCGAGCATGCGCTGTGCCATCGCGGCAGCCTGAATCACCTGTGGACAACTTTCGGCCAGCACGGCGAACTCGTCCCCACCCAGGCGCGCCAGCGTCACGCCGGGGCCAAACAGGCCTTTTAGCCGCTCGCCCACCGCCTTGAGCAACTGATCACCGACGTTATGGCCGAGGCTGTCGTTAATGATCTTGAAGTGGTCCAGGTCCATCAACAGCAACGCGCAGCCGCGCTTGTGCACTTGCGCCGAGGCCAGCGCCTGTTCGGCGCGGTCGGTAAACAGCAGGCGGTTGGGCAGGTCGGTCAGCGGGTCGTGATGGGCGAGGTGCGCCAGTTCGTGCTCGGAGTCCTTGATGGCGCTGATATCGGAAAACACCGCGACGTGATGGCTGACCTGGCCTTGGTCATCGTGGATCACACGGATGGTTTGCCACTGGGGATAAATCTCACCGCTTTTACGCCGGTTCCAGATTTCGCCGCTCCACTCACCCTCGTGATCCAGAACCTGGAACATCTGCTGATAAAAATTCGACGAATGGCGCCCGGATTTGAACAGGCTGGGCCGCTCGCCCATGACGTCTTCGCGGCAGTAGCCGGTGATCTCCATGAACGCTCGGTTGACGTGCACAATCAGCCCTTGGGCGTCGGTGACCAGCACCCCTTCGCGCGTGCAATCGAACACGGCGGCCGCCTGGCGCAGGCGCTCGCGGTTTTCCTGCAGGGGTTGCTGAAACTGGTGGGCGCGGGCAAAACGGGCGCAAATCAGATAAATAACCAACGCACTGAGGGCCACCCACACATAGCCGCGCAGCTGAAGCCAGCGGACCAACTCCCGCGGGTCATCGAGAAAGTCGATCAATAGATGATGGCTGAGCTGGAGCCACACAATCGAAACCAGCAGATATACCAGCCCCACACGCAGGGCACCTCGGTATGAAAACAGCATAGGGTCAGTAATCCTTACCAAAAAAACAAAATCGCCCCACAAAGGCCGCGGATTATAGAATAAGAAACATCCAGTCACTTCTATCTGAAAGGGCGGCTGGTTTTCTCTGTAGGCTTAGTGATAATGCGTGAGCTGTTTTTTACTTTATCTGAGGGCCATACAGCCTATGTGGTACAACGGTTTTCTTGACCTGTCAGCCTGGCAACTGGTGGCAGTCACTCTGTTGATGACCCACGTGACCATCGTTGGGGTCACGGTTTATCTGCACCGCTATTCAGCCCATCGCTCCCTGGAGCTCAATGCCGGCCTGAAACACTTCTTCCGCTTCTGGCTGTGGTTGACCACGGCACAGAACACCCGCGAGTGGACTGCTATCCACCGCAAACACCACGCCAAATGTGAAACCGTCGACGACCCGCACAGCCCGGTCATCAAAGGCCTGTCCACCGTGCTGCGCAAGGGGGCCGAGCTGTACCGCGCCGAGGCGGAAAACCCCGAGACCCTGCGCATCTATGGCAAGAACTGCCCGGACGACTGGATCGAGCGCAAAATCTACACGCCTTACCCACTGCTGGGCGTGGCGATCATGGGCGTTATCGACCTGCTGCTGTTCGGCACCATCGGCATCACCATCTGGGCGATCCAGATGATGTGGATTCCGTTCTGGGCCGCCGGCGTCATCAACGGCCTGGGGCATGCCATCGGCTACCGCAACTTCGAATGCCGCGACGCGGCGACCAACCTGGTGCCATGGGGCATCATCGTCGGTGGCGAAGAACTGCACAACAACCACCATACCTACCCGAACTCGGCCAAGCTGTCGGTCAAGAAGTGGGAGTTCGACCTGGGCTGGGCGTGGATCAAAGTGTTCAGCTTCCTGCGCCTGGCCAAGGTGCAGCGCGTCGCGCCAATCGCGCACCGCGTTGAGGGCAAAGGCAACCTGGACATGGATACCGCCATGGCGATCCTCAACAACCGCTTCCAGATCATGGCCCAATACCGCAAGTTGGTGATCGGCCCGCTGGTCAAGCAGGAGCTGGAGAAGGTCGATCATTCGGTCCGCCACCAATTCCACCGTGCCAAGCGCCTGCTGTCGCGTGAGACCAGCCTGCTGGATGACCGCCACCACGTGCGTATCCAGAGCATGCTGGAACACAGCCATGCCTTGACGGTGATCTACGAAAAACGCCTGGCGTTGCAGCAGATCTGGCTGAAGACCAGTTCCAATGGCCACGATATGCTGGCGGCGATCAAGGAATGGGTGCACGAGGCCGAAGCCAGTGGCATCCAGTCCCTGCGTGACTTCGCCCACCAACTGAAGACCTATTCGCTGCGCCCTGCAGCGGTCTGACGGCACTGTGGGAGGGCCAGCCCTCCCACATACCCTCTTTCTGGCGCCATTTTCCGGGCACCACGAATCCGTCACGATCACGGAACTTCACTGCAATTACCCTCTCTCAAAGAACACTTCGCCATCATGGTGAACCTTGTAGTGACCGCTGTTCCATCCTGCGGCGCGCCCAGAGAGAGTTGCACCGATGGTCCACGAAAAGCCCTGCCTGCCCGACGCCCCCACTGCTGAGCCCCCTCGCCCAGCCGCGGCGGCAACCCTGTTGGCGCTGATGCACGCCCAGGGTGAAGTCGAGCGGTTGAGCGAGCGCGAGCAATTGCTGAGCTCACTGCTGGTCAGTGTGAATGCCGTGCTGTGGGCCATTGATTGGGAAACACGTCGCGTGCTGTACGTGAGCCCGGCCTACGAGCGGGTGTTCGGCCGCTCGGCCGGTTTGCTGTTGGCCGATTACCGGGAATGGCGCAACAGCATTCACCCTGAAGACCTCGACTATGCCGAATACAGTCTCGCTCGCGTGCTGGAGCACGGTGCCGTGGAGGACCGTGAGTACCGCATCATCACTGCCGACGGGCAAATTCGTTGGCTGAGCGACAAATGTTATATCAACCAGCAGGTCGAGCCCGGAGAGCCGAAGATCGTCGTCGGCATGGCCGAGGACATCACCGAAAAGAAGCAGATGGCGTTAGAGCTGCACCGCCTGGCCACCACCGACGTGCTGACCCAGAGCAGCAACCGCAGGCATTTTTTCGAGTGTGCCAATCAAGCCTTCGACAACGCCTGCGCCCAGGGCGCGCCGCTGGCATTCCTGTTGCTGGACATCGATGACTTCAAAGACGTCAACGACAGCTACGGCCACCTGGAGGGCGATCAGGTCTTGCGGCGTATCGCCGAGAGCGGTCGAGGTGTATTGCGCCGTGGCGATCTGTTCGGGCGTATTGGCGGCGAAGAATTCGCCGCGGTGCTGCCCGGTTGCGCACCGGAGATGGCGATGCAGGTGGCTGAACGCCTGGGCAAAGAAATCCAGGCATTGGGTTTCAGCTATGAGGGCCGGGCGTTTACCGTGACCGTCAGCCAGGGCTTGGCCAACCTGCGCGAAGGCGACTCAACCCTGGACAGCCTGTTCGCGCGGGCCGATGCCGCCATGTACGAAGCAAAGCGCCAGGGCAAAAACCGCGTAATAGCGGGCTAGCACTGAACAAAATGCGGGGGTGAGTGTATTTTTGTCAGGCTTTACGCACCCGCATCAGCTCCGACAATCCCACTTTCAGCAACCGCGCAGTCTTGCCTTTGGCAAGTTCTTCGAGCCCCTCATGCTCGGTCAGGCGCGCCATTTGCGCGGCCAGGTTCACCACCAGCGCCTCCCGCGAATACACCCCGCCTTCGAGTGAATAGGTCGCCGCGATCAACTGACGCAACTCCAACGGCAAGCGCCAACGCGTGCGCAACGCCGACCCATAGGCCGCGCCAAAGGTGAACAGGGATTCGCCAATCACTTCATCATCCAATGCACCACCGCCCAGGCGCCAATCTTCCAGGCAGCGCAACAGCGCCAAGTCCCCCAGCCGATGCAGGATAGCGGCGCTGTAACAGCGCTCGTGGTCCAGATCCAGCATGCGCGCGAGGCGGCGGGCATAGTCGGCAGTGGCCTGGGACAATTGCCAGTGGCGCTCGGCGTAGTCCATTAGCGCCGGATCGCCCAATACCACGTTGTGCTTGAGGGTCAGGCCCAGGATCAGGTTCATGCTCTGCCCGGGCACCAGCTTGTGCAGCGCGCCCGGCAGGTGTTGTACCGGCGAGCCATGATGCCCGGCGCTGTTGGCCGCGGCGATGAGCACGGCGGTGATTTGCGGGTCCAGGCGCACCCGGTCTTCCAGACGCTGGAGGTCCAGGCCATCCGGCCCGAGGCTCTGTTGCACGGCAGCCTTCACGTCGACCCGCAACGGCGCGCCATCGCAGGCGTCGCGGCGACGCTCCAGGAACACCGGCAAGGTCATGCCCGGCGCCAGCGGTGGAATTTCGCAATACACGCTTTCGCCTTCATTAAGCAGCAGGTCTTGCAGCCGCTGGGTCAGGCCTTCCATATTCAGGGGTTTGGTCAGGTACGCCGTCGGCGCCAGGGGCAAGGCTTCACGCACGCTGGCACTGTCATTGCGACTGCTCAGCAGAATAAACGGCAGCGCGGGCGAGCGGCGCTTCTGGCGCACGTTGCGCAGCAGGCTCAGGCCATCGATGCCCGGCAGCTCCCAATCCGCCAGGATCAGGTCGTAGGCTTTTTCTTGCAGCAGCGTGGCGGCTTGCTGCCCATCGGCACACACATCCAGCCGTGCGTCGCAGCGCACATTCAACAACACTTGCTTGAGCAGATCCCGCGACCAAGGGTCCGCCTCGGCAATCAACACTCGGGGTACAGCCGGTAAATCAACAGCAGTCATCCAGCACGCTCCATCGGCAATGCCTGCACCTTAGACAATCACGCTGCCTACGTACAATGAACAAGGCCTGAATGTGCTGCACCCGGCACAAAAAAACCCGCCGAGGCGGGTTTTTTCTGTCGATCAGGTCAGGGTCCGCTTACAGCTCGGAGAAGCACTCTTCGATGATCGCCAAGCCTTTGTCCAACTGCTCGTCCGGCGAGGTCAGCGGGACCAGTACGCGCAACACGTTGCCGTAGGTACCGCAGGACAGCAGGATCAGGCCCTTGTCGCGCGCCTTGGCGACCACGGAGGCAACAGCAGCCGCGTTCGGCTTGTGGCTGTCGCCGTCTACGAACAGCTCCACCGCGATCATCGCGCCGAGGGCACGCACTTCACCGATCACCGGGTACTTGGCTTGAATGGCTTTGAGGCCGGTCACCAAGCGCTCGCCGACAGCCTTGCAGCGGTCCAGCAGGTGCTCTTCTTCGAACACTTCCATCACCGCCAAAGCAGCAGCGCAAGCGATCGGGCTACCGGCATAAGTGCCGCCCAGGCCACCTGGGGCGATGGCGTCCATGTATTCAGCCTTGCCGCACACACCGGCCAGCGGGAAGCCACCGGCGATGGATTTGGCGAAGGTGGTCAGGTCGGCAGCAACGCCCATCTGTTCCATGGCGAAGAACGTACCGGTACGGCCGGCACCGGTTTGCACTTCGTCGGCGATCAGCAGGATGCCGTGCTTGTCGCACAGCTCACGCAGGCGCTTCATGAACGACTTAGGCGCGACGTAGAAACCGCCTTCGCCCTGCACCGGCTCGATGATGATGGCCGCGATATCACGCGGCTCGGCATCGTTTTTGAAGATGCGTTCGATGCTGGCGATGGAATCATCGTCGCTCACACCGTGCAGTTCGTTCGGGAACAGCGCACGGAACACGCCGCCGGGCATCAGGCCCATACCGGCCGAGTAAGGCACGACTTTACCGGTCAGGCCCAGGGTCATCATGGTGCGGCCGTGGTAGGCGCCGGTGAAGGCGATCACGCCGGCACGGCCAGTGGCGGCACGGGCGATTTTCACGGCGTTTTCAACGGCTTCGGAACCGGTGGTGACCAGCAGGGTTTTCTTGGCGAAATCGCCTGGCACCTTGGCGTTGACTTTTTCGCACAGTTCCACGTAAGGCTCGTAGGCCAGTACCTGGAAGCAGGTGTGAGTCAGTTTGTTCAACTGCGCGGTCACGGCGGCGATGATTTTCGGGTGCACGTGGCCGGTGTTCAGCACGGCGATACCGCCGGCGAAGTCGATGAACTCGCGACCTTCAACGTCGGTCACGGTTGCGTTCTTTGCCGACTCGGCGAAGATCGGGTGAATCTGGCCAACACCGCGTGGTACAGCGGCTTCGCGGCGTTTCATCAGGGAGGCGTTGGTCTTGCTCATAAAGTCCTCATTCGCCACTCATCGGGTGGCGGGGTCCAAGGAATACGTGGCGGGGAGGCAACTACGGCAGCATGCGATGATCGACTGCCACAGCTTTCCCGGCCACTACGAATAACGTCTTGAAACACGCAAAGGGTCAGCGCTCTCGTGCCCTCTGCGTTTACTGCAATCTCTTGCCGGGCTTATCCCTTACAGCACTTAGATGCCCAGGCAGAGGTATTTGATTTCCAGGTAATCCTCGATCCCGTACTTGGAGCCTTCACGGCCCAGGCCCGAAGCCTTGATGCCGCCGAACGGCGCCACTTCGTTGGAGATCAACCCGGTGTTGACGCCGACCATGCCGTATTCCAGGGCTTCAGCCACACGGAACACACGGCCCAGGTCGCGGGCATAGAAGTAGGAGGCCAGGCCGAACTCGGTGTCGTTGGACATCGCGATCACTTCGGCTTCGTCTTTGAAGCGGAACAGCGGCGCCAGCGGGCCGAAGGTTTCTTCCTTGGCCACAGCCGCGTCTTTCGGCACATTCACCAGAATAGTCGGTTCGAAGAAGTTGCCTTCCATCACCTTGCCACCGGCCAGCAGCTTGGCGCCTTTGCTCAGGGCATCAGCAATGTGCTCCTGAACCTTGGCCACAGCTTTTTCGTCGATCAGCGGGCCGGTGGTGGTGCCTTCTTCCAGACCGTTGCCGATCTTGAGTTTGGCCACGGCCACCTTGAGTTTTTCGGCGAACGCGTCGTACACCGAATCCTGGATGTACAGGCGGTTGGCGCAGACGCACGTCTGGCCGTTGTTGCGGTACTTGGAAATGATCGCGCCTTCGACGGCCTTATCCAGGTCCGCGTCGTCGAACACGATGAACGGCGCGTTACCGCCCAGTTCCAGGGAGACTTTCTTGATGTCCTTGGCGCACTCGGCCATCAGCTGGCGACCGATTTCGGTGGAGCCAGTGAAGGACAATTTACGCACGATCGGGTTGCTGGTCAGCTCGCTGCCGATATCGCCGGCGCTGCCGGAGACCACGCTGAACACCCCTTTTGGAATGCCCGCACGCTGGGCCAGTTCAGCCAGGGCGAACGCCGAAAACGGGGTTTGCGACGCAGGCTTGAGCACCATGGTGCAACCGGCGGCCAGGGCCGGGCCGGCTTTACGGGTGATCATGGCGGCCGGGAAGTTCCACGGCGTAATGGCGGCGGTAACGCCGATCGGCTGCTTGATTACGATCAGGCGCTTGTCCGGCTGATGGCCGGGAATGACATCACCGTAGACGCGCTTGGCTTCTTCGGCGAACCACTCGATAAACGAGGCCGCGTAGACGATTTCGCCTTTGGCTTCGGCCAGCGGCTTACCCTGCTCCAGGGTCATGAGGCGAGCCAGGTCTTCCTGGTTCTCGATGATCAGCTCAAACCAACGACGCAGCTTGTTGGCGCGGTCTTTGGCGGTGAGTGCACGCCAGGCCGGCAGGGCCTTGTCGGCGGCTTCGATGGCGCGGCGAGTTTCGGCGGCGCCCATCTTCGGCACGGTGCCGAGAATTTCGCCCGTGGCAGGGTTGTTAACCTTGATGGTTTGACCGTTGTCCGCATCGACCCATGCGCCATCGATAAAGGCTTGTTGGCGGAACAACTGGGTATCTTTGAGCTGCATGTCGGCTTTCCTTAACAGCACCGCGCGCACGCGGAGCGAATTAGAGTTGTTGAAAGGCGCCTTGTGGGCTGCCGTCAGGGAAATCAGCCCCAGCGCGCGGGAATAATGAAAAAGCGCACGGGAGACAGAGCGTTTGAAATCTCAAACGAATCCTAGGATCAATGGGGGTACAGGGCAATAGTCTGTTCGAAAAAAAGAACGAAAACGGCGCATTTGCCGAATCTTTCTGATCAGCGTCGTTCGGCCAGGTTCCGACGTATTGATCACTGGTCCCCGGCGCAGGGCCTCGGTGCAGCAAATTCCTACCCATAAACGGCCAAAGACCGGCATGGACGCCCAAGGGCGACATGGGTATGATGTCGCCCGCACAAGCATCCGTAGCTCAGCTGGATAGAGTACTGCCCTCCGAAGGCAGGGGTCGTGGGTTCGAATCCCGCCGGGTGCACCAGATACGCATGAAAAAGCCCCAGGTCGAAAGACCTGGGGCTTTTTTGTGTGTCGAGTCGCGCCTGACTCAAGCCGAGTGCTCTGCGGCCTTAGGCCGACCGCAGTCATTTATGAGCGATAGTAGAGAGAGGAGTAAGACGGCTAGATATCGTACAACCGCACGACCTCCGCCTCGTCCTCCGCCTCGTCCTCCAAACCGACCTCACAAGCTTCACAAAAGCTTATAAAAAGGTTATCTCTGACAAGGAGAACCCTGATAACGAGAGGTCGTATATATTATCAACCACGGGGGCATTTGCAGATGGTCTTTAGCTCACCACCGGACAGACGTTTGATACCAATCGGCTGAATACTCTATTTGAGTAAGTCATCCTATACATAAGCGCTCAAACCAAGCTTTTAAGCATTTCGGATGGAAAATCGAAAATGGCTATTTACGTAGATAACGTAAAAATAAAATGGCAGGGAAGAGAGTGGTGCCATTTAGTTGCTGATTCTCTAGAGGAACTGCACGGCTTTGCACGTACTCTTGGGCTGAAACGTTCATGGTTCCAGGCGTCCGCCTCTTATCCACATTATGACGTTACTATAGAAGTACGACAAAAAGCATTACGCTTGGGCGCACATGAGGGCTGTCGAAGCAAAATAATTAGCTGTGCCAAGGCCATGAAGGCTGAACAAATAGTTCTATTGCAACAGCCTGCCCCCGAACAGTTTTTGCTTTTTTTTGACAACCCTGTTTATGATCAGTCTTAAAATTTTAAACTGAGGATTTTAAATAGCTGTAGCGCTGGATTAGGGAGAAATAATGTATATACGCGAGGAAACGCTCGACGACCTGCTAAATAACATATATACCAGACTGCTAAAAAAGCGGAATAAGATAGTAGCAAGCAAAGGCAGCTTCAAAGAGATCACAGGCATCTTGCTTCATCTAAAAAAACCCAGAGCCAGATTAAGTAGAGCTGAAGGCAAAGGAAAGCTTTTTAGCTGCTTAGGCGAGCTAACTTGGTATTTGGCCGGTTCTAAAGATCTAAAATTTATTAGCTACTATATTCCTAACTATATAAAAAGCTCAGATGACCGAAAAACTGTATATGGTGCTTATGGCCCCAGGCTTTGTGGCAAAGGTCGAAATGCTCAATTATTAAATATCATTAATACACTCAAGAATCGCTCTACAACTCGGCAGGCGGTAATTCAGCTTTTCGATGCAAAAGACATTTTGAAACCTCACAAGGACATACCCTGTACTTGCACTTTACAATTCATAGTTAGAGACGGAAAACTGGATATGTTCACATCCATGCGCTCAAACGATGCATTCCTGGGGTTACCTCATGATATTTTCGCTTTTACTATGATACAGGAACTAGTAGCTAACTCGATAAGCTGTCAGATCGGCGAGTATAAACACTATGTAGGCAGCTTACACCTTTATGAAGTTCACTTTCTTCAAGCTAAGAGCTATCTTGATGGTGGATGGCAAAAACAAACTGAAATGCCTCCAATGCCATTGTGTGACCCAACGTCAAGCCTTAACTTACTTCTTGACTGCGAGCAAAAGATTCGACTTGGCGAAAGTGTAGAGCCTGACGCTCTAACTATAGATGAGTACTGGAAGGACTTAGTTCGAGTATTACAGTTTTTCAGATTCACCAAATACGAAGACGAAAATAGCAAGGTCGACTCCGTGCTAGACAAAATAAGCAGCGAAGTTTATAAATCATACCTACTTAAGAGAAAGGCGGAAAAAGCAATTGCAACAGAGTCGCATCCATCTCAACTAGAAATATTCGAACAATAACTAGGAAGAAGAGATGTACGAAACCTTAAGTAAACTAATCTCACTGATGAATAACCGAGAACTCATTAACTCTGAAATTATCGAGTGGGGAAGTCCTATCCCAGTATTTGGAGAAGTAACAAGATCGGCTATTGCTACTTTAGGGCTTAATCCCAGTAATCGTGAGTTTATGGCTGCGAATGGAGCTGAACTGACCGGAAGACTAAGAAGGTTTCATTCCTTAAACTCGCTCGAAATTGATCGATGGACAGATATTACAGACCTTCATCTTGAAGAAATTTGGAAGAAATGTACGGGGTATTTCCAGGAAAATCCTTATAACGGATGGTTTAAATCCCTAGACATTTTGATAAGCGGAACCAACTCATCGTACTATAGCACTCTCTTTCCCGCATGCCATCTAGACCTCGTGCCTTATGCTACACATCGCAAATGGGCAAATTTGTCTCCCAGGCAGAAGTCAGAACTACTTCAAGTGTCTGGGAGTGCCCTTGGTGAGATACTAAGAGACTCACCAATTAAAACAATAGTATTGAACGGCAGAACGGTAGTAGAAACTTTAATTCGCATTTCAGACGCTGCATTTGAAGTCAAATTTATTCCTCAGTGGTCTCTCCCAAGGAGCAACGGAAAAATGGTCGCCGGAGTTGCCTACCGTGGAAGTATAAATAGTGTTTCCGGTATAGAGCTAGGACGCAGCATCGAGATATTAGGTTTCAATCATAATATCCAGAGTAGCTTTGGTGTAACTACGCAGGTCAGAAAATCAATCCAGGAATGGATAACAATGTGTATTCAGGAGCAAAAAAATTGAGAGCACGCGATAGAGCAATGGCGGACGACTTACGAAAAAAACTTGAAGATTATAGTAACAAGCATAAAAAACTGGCTGGAATTGACCCTCCAGAAAACAAAGAATCTCTTATTGAACAAATGATTGATAGCATTCGAAGGATAAAATTTGTAGATGCTATCAGACAAAGAAAAATTAGTAATTTGAGGATAGATTCGTCTTCAGAATTGTTTGATCCTATCAGAGCTGCGATAGTTCACGCGACTAACGGTGATAGTGAGGAAGCTTGTTGGTTGATATTCCTAGCTATTCACTTCGGTAAAAGCAGCGTGGGAGGCTGGAGCTTCGTCAGAGATATATACAGCGCTCTTGGCGCAGGGTACCTCTGGAACTGGAAGCGCATAAGCTTCAACCCAGATGCATTTACGGACTGGCTAGCAAAAAATTACCAAAGTTTCAATAATGCAAACTATCGCTTTGGAAATCATCGGAAGTACGAGTCGATCAATCCCACAAAAAGCAATTTCACAGGTCTAGTTACCAAAAGCTACGTTAACTGGGTTTTAGACAGTGGCTCGCACAAGAACCTATTTATAAATGCATTGAATAATTCGAATAATGACCCTCGCCTAACCTTTCGCCATTTATACAAGTCCATGAAAGTATTCCGATTCGGCAGAACTGCTAAATTCGATTATTTAACAATGCTGGCAAAAATTGGCCTAGTAAAAATAGAAGCAGACTCGGCATATATGGGCGCCGCAACAGGCCCCGTTGATGGTGCAAGACTTCTATTCACAGGAGTTTCTACTGCAAACATCTCTCGGAACGACCTTGATAAGTTGCTACTAGACTTAGATTTACACCTTCAGGTCGGAATGCAGGTACTTGAAGACTCGCTTTGTAATTGGCAAAAATCACCAAGCGAGTTCAAGGCATTTAGAGGGTGAAAAATCACGCCCATTTGTATCTCACCTTAAGTTTTTGCAAGTGATAGTGCTTAACTATCCCTAGGTACTGTAATTGGCCGACTACAATACCTGGGGAAACACCGAGCCTTTTAGAAAACTTAAGAATTTTACGTATATCACTCCCTAGAGACTTAAGCTCACTCTTATATTCGACCGGTATTAGGAAATCGGCCGAAAATGTATTAGCCTCTTGTTCTTGAACACTATCAGAACAGTGCTCACTTTCCACAAAAACAACATCTCCATGAAGTATGAGATGTGCAGCCTCATGAAAAAGGGTGAACCAAAAATGATCATCCGAGAGATGCCTAAAACTGAGCATCAACATTGCTTTTTCGTCACTAATAAACTTTGTTGCACCACTAGCTTGACAGCCATCTGGAGTTCTAGCAATTACAACAGCAACGCCGCAGGCTGCAAAAATCTTCTGCAACTCAGGAATAAAGATATTGGGGTCTTCCTGAGTTGTTAAACATCTTGCTTCTTGTAATACTGCATAAAACCTATCTTTGTCCCACGGACTACAGTCTATGAAATCTGCCTCAATCTCTCCCTGCCTCAACCATGCGGCTACAGCTCCGAGCTTTGGATCAAAAGCGGGTGATGTTCTAAATGCAGCCAACTCCGAACCGGACGTATAAATTTTCTTCCAACTACTAATATCCGGAACATCAAAAAAACTTAAACAGTTCCGTAAATTTTGTGCAGGATAGGCTACTTTTGGTATCCATCCGTTTTTTTGCATTGTCGATACGGGAATTTCTTTTAACCAGCTATCTTCTTCACTGGTAAGTGGAGTATTTAACTCGCTTAATTGCGCGCGATAACTTTCTTCTCGATTTAACCAGAACGACGGTGATGCTCCCAAAACCCCCGACAAGATAACTGCAAGCTCATTATTAATAACGAACTCACCAATTAGGAGCTTACTGGCGATTTCATAGGCCACTCCAATACCCTGAGCAAAGTCACTTGTAGTGATTTTGCGCTCTTCTAAAATATCAGATATTGTTTCGCCTGGCGGAATTAACTGACTAGGCTTAAAAACATGATTTTCAAGCATCATCTTTGATAATCCTTAACAGTTTAAGACGACTTACCTTCGACCAGTCTACTTTATTTTTATCATTTATGGGCATTTTTAGATCAACGGCGCAAAACATCAAATAATATCCGTCGACTAAGTCTAGTCTATATTCGCCAGGAGGATCGCCAGATATTTCCCGAGGATTTCCCAAAGGAACATCCTTGATATTAGAAGCCGAATTCAGATCAGTGAGGCGGCGCATTAAAGCCTTGACTACATTTGGCGGAAGTCTACGAAGAGCCACAACTTCACTATCGCAAATGTTGCGAATTTTTTTATCCGCATAAGAAATTTCTAATGTCATTTTTAGAATGACTCGTCCATGACTGAATAACGCTTCAACATTCTAAATAGTCTATGCATTTTTTACAGTGTGTTTCTTACACCCAAACCCCTTAGATAGACTCATGGTCACGAACGAGGCAATTACTAAAGGAGCATAAACAACGTGAAGGCAGGATGCCACAATTTTGCCACACTCGCCCGGCTAACCGGCACGAAAACTCACTAACCGCAGCTACCACAACCTTTGATTCCCCAGCTAACCCCCGCTAACGTATTGATTATAAACGTCGACTTTTAGGACTCCGAAGGCAGGGGTCGTGGGTTCGAATCCCGCCGGGTGCACCAGATACGCAAGAAAAAGCCCCAGGTCGAAAGACCTGGGGCTTTTTTGTGGCCGGCGATTTAATGTTTCTGCAACGCCTCCAACCGCGCCGGCAAGTCTTCCTCGGGGAAGCGTTCATGCAGCGCCAGCAGCTTCTCATCCGCCGCTCTGGTTTCTCCGGCCAGGCGCAGGTTCACAATCTCCTGCAGCCCCTCCTCCAATGAAGGCAACGCCACCGGCGCGCGTTTGCTCAGTTTCACTGCCGGCGCATCGGCCATCGAGCCGGCGACCTCAGCCTGAACCGGCGGTGCGGCGGCCATGCGGGCCATAGGCGCGGGCGCGGGGGCCGAAAACGCTTGCGGCGCCGGGCGTGCTGCTTCTGGGTGGGGCGCGGAGAACGTCGTTGTGGCCACCTCCTGTTGTGGCACGGGCGAGCGCATCACCACGCCGATCATCAGTGCCACACCGGCGACGGTCGCAAATGCCATTTGCCAGCGCGGGCGTTGGCAGGCGTGCAGCCAGCGTTGCCACAGGCTCGGTTGCGGTGCCGGGGCTTCGCGGCGGGCGGCGTTGAGGATGAAGGCGTCGAGGGACGCAGGCGGTTCGCCGGCGGTGTGTTGACGAAAGTGCTGGAGCAACACGTCGTCGCAATCCTGGGGGTGTCGGGAGTCAGTCATGCGGGTATCTCCTCGGCCAGCAGGCGGCGCAGTTTCTGCTGGGCGTAACGCAGGCGGCTTTTTACGGTTTCCAGCGGGGCGCCGGTGAGCGCGGCGATTTGCGGCACTTCGAGGTCGCCGTGCAGGCGCAGCAGGAAGACTTCGCGCTGGTCTTCGGGCAAGTCTTGCAACGCGGCGTCGAGGCGCGCCTGATCGCGGCTCAGGCTCAGTTGCTGCTCAGGGCCGGCACTGTCGTCGGCCTGGGCGTGCAGTTGCTCATCGTAGCTGTCGTGCAACGGGTTGTGCACGCCGTGCTTGCGCCAGTGATCAATCAGGCGGTTGCGGGCAATCTGGAACAGCCATGTACGAAAGCTCGCCCGGCCTTGTGGCTGGGTGCTGCTGCGGATCAGGCTGAGCCAGGTTTCCTGGTACACCTCTTCAGCCAGTTCGGCCTTGTTGCTCAGTGATACAAGGAACCGGTACAAACCTTGGCGGTGCCGCGCGTACAAGACCTCGAACGCAGCAGCGTCACCGGTTCGGTAACGGGCCAGCAGCGATTCGTCGCTGGGTGAATCATCTGAAACGACCATGTTAAGTGGCGAACTCCTTTTGAGACGTTAAAACCTTTCAATGGTGGCCGTCGGGCTTGCCCGCGATAGCGGTGGTTCAGGCAACCTCTGCGGTGCTGCTTACCGCTATCGCAGGCAAGCCAGCTCCCACACTGGCGCTTCATTGGGCCCAAGATCAGTGTTTGAGACTCTGCGCCAACTCCACCAGTTGCACGAACTCGTTGCGCAGCCCGAACGGGTCATCGCCTCGCGCCGAGCGGGCCAGTGCGGCGGTGTCCTGCAAACGCATACTGCCAGTGTAGCGGCCATCACCCTTGAGCTGTTGGGCGAAGGCGGCCACGGCGGCGGCGAAGCGCAAATCGTCGCTGGCCTGGGTGGTTTGGTTGCGGATGGGCCGCTCAATCAACTGGCTGGCACCGCCTGCCGCAGGCTTGTAGCGCACGCGCAACAGCGCCAACTCAGCGGACGTGTTTTCAACCGCAGGGGCCGTGGCGTAACGCAATGGCTCCAACCAGCCCTGCTCGCCCTTCGGCACAATTTCGTACAACGCAGTCACCGTATGCCCTGCGCCGATCTCACCAGCGTCGACCTTGTCGTTGTTAAAATCCTCACGCTTCAAGGCACGGTTTTCGTAGCCCAGCAGCCGGTACTCACTGATTTGGGACGGGTTGAATTCCACCTGTAGTTTCACATCCCGCGCCACCACCGCCAGGGTCGAGCCGAGTTGGTCCACCAGCACCTTGCGCGCTTCGCGCAGGTTGTCGATGTAGGCATAGTTGCCATCGCCTGCGTCAGCCAATTGCTCCATCAGGTGCTCGTTGTAGTTATCCACACCAAAGCCCAGGGTGGTCAGGGAGACACCACTTTTGCGCTGGTCGACGGCCATTTGCTTAAGGCTGTCGAAGTCGCTGATGCCCACATTGAAGTCACCGTCGGTGGCCAGCAGGATGCGGTTGATGCCCTTGTCGATAAACCCTGCGCGCGCCATCTGGTAGGCCAGTTCGATGCCGGACGCGCCCGCCGTGGAACCACCCGCCGAGAGTTGGTCGATGGCGTTGCGGATCGTGGTTTTTTCGCGGCCGGAGGTCGGTTTGAGGACCACACGGGATTCACCGGCATAGACCACCAGCGACACACGGTCCTGTTCACGCAGCTGATCCACCAGCAGCTTCAGCGTGTTTTTCACCAGTGGCAAGCCTTCGCGGCGGTCCATGGAGCCGGAGACATCCACCAGAAATACCAGGTTGGCCGGCGCCAGATCCGCCACCGCGCGATCAGACGCCTTGATGCCGACGCGCAACAATCGGGTGTGCGGGTTCCACGGCGTCGCGGCGACTTCGGTGGTTACGCCAAAGGGCGAGCCGTCGGTGGGCAGTGCATAGTTGTAGGGGAAGTAGTTGACCATTTCCTCCAGACGCACAGCGCCGTCAGGCGGCAGGCTACCTTGGTTGAGGAAGCGCCTCACGTTGGCGTAACTGCCGGTGTCGACGTCTGCACTGAACGTCGACACCGGGGTTTGTGCAACGCTGTAGACCGGATTATCGGGCAGGTTCTGGTATTGCTCTCGAGGCGCGTCCCGGTACGCCAACGCCACCGAGTCATGCATGACCCTTTGCGAGGCCATCAACACAGGGGCCGCCGCCCGCTTGGCCAAGGCCCCCTCAGGGCTAGGCGCTGCGGGCGTTTCTGCGACAGGCTTGGCAGCCTCTCGAGACGATGACAGCCCGCAGCCGACGAGCGCCGCCAGCACGGTAACGACAATGCTGCAGCCGATGGGACGCAGTAATAAAGGAGCCTGTGACATGGCGCTGAACCTCAACAGTGAATAGTCCGTTCATAGGTTCAGACGCAAAGCACCCTGGGTTCGGGTTAAGGCTCGAAGTTTCTTCGCCAAGCACTCTCCCCCAGTGCACGCTGAGCCCGTTGTCAGATCACAGCACAGAGAGCTGTCATTTATTCAGCAAGGCTAAGTCCAAAAAAACATCCAGCCTGTAGGAAACTTCGAGAATAGAAGCACTTAAATAAGATGCTCTACTGGCTGACCGCTAAATGCGTTAGCAAAAACGTTCACACTGTAAAAATTTCTGTATTACCAAAGAAGACATATTAAACATAATTGAAATGTACGCTTTCACACCCACGAGCAACGCTTTCAAAATCAACGCCACACACACAGAGTTTAAAAAATAATAAACACAACCCCCATTACAAAGCATGACGCACCGAACAGCCAACACACTCAAGAAACATATACCCCATTGGCAATTCATTTATAGAGTGCGAAGGTATTTACAGCAAACGGACATGCACTTTCCATATAAAAAAAGGAATCCATCTCACAACAAAAAATGGATTGTTCTCATGCGAATCGACTTCAGGCCACCTCTACTGCAACAACCGAATTACGCTGAAAACTTCTTGGGGCCGATCCTTCGACCCTTTACTCAACAGATTTTCAACCACCCGATCTTCCGTCCACTCGTGCAGCCCTTCCTTCGGCATCCTTTCGTAAGGCCATTTATTCAACCCGTCATACGACGCCCGTTAGATCCAACTCCTACAACCAACCCCACGACACCCGACACACCCACCACGCGCAATTGGGACGGCAAAGACCCAACATTGCGGCCCGACGACCCGTATGTGGCCGGCTTGAATAAACGCTCTTTCGATGCACGCCAGGCCAGCGACAACCTCACGCGGGAAAACACCCAGTGGGTTGACCGAAATGGTGACGGCAAAACCTCTGTTTCCTACTCGTTCAATACGGGTTTCGGACAGTTCGATGAGCGCCAGAAAGCCCAGGCGCGGCGTGCCATGCAGTCGTGGAGCGACGTGTCCAATCTTGTCTTCGAGGAAAACGGGCCTCGAACAGAGGGGAGAATGTCATTTGGTATATCAAATAGCGTGCCCACCGCTGTCGGCTATTACCCAAGCAACCATCCCGATGGAGGCTCGACCCTTTACAACCCCAGGCGGGTAAACCCCAACGACTTGATTCACGAAACAGGTCACGCCCTGGGGCTGTCACATGGCGGCAACTACAATGGCAGCATGACCGCAAGCCAATGGAATCACGCCCAGGATTCGAAAGCCCATACCGTCATGAGCTATTTCGGCGCGGAAAAAAGTGGCAAAAACCACGGCAGGACCTCGCCTGCGGCTCCGATGATGGATGACATTTCCGCGATCCAGAAACTGTATGGCGCCAATCGTCAAATCCGTCAGGACAACACCACCTACGGCTTCAATTCCAACAGCCAGCGGGACTACTACACCCTGAACTCCAACCGGGACGCTGCGGTGTTCTGCATCTGGGACGGCGGTGGCATCGACACCCTGGACGTCTCTGGCTACACGGCAAACCAGACCATCAATCTCAAGGCCGGCTCGTTCTCGGATGTCGGCGGGCTCAAGGGCAACGTTTCCATCGCCCGGGGCGTCACCCTGGAAAATGCCATCGGCGGTTCAGGCAACGACGCTCTGATCGGTAACGACGCCGACAATCGGCTCACCGGCGGCGCAGGCGGTGACCGGCTGCGGGGTGGTGGCGGCGCAGACACCTTCGTTTACAGCAGGGCCAGCGATTCCAGGCCGGATAACCCGGACGTCCTCATGGATTTCATCAGTGGCACCGACAGAATCGATGTGTCCGCGGCTATGAAACATGCCAATGTCGCCAGCCTGGCATTTGTCAGCGTAATGACCGGCAAAGCGGGTGAGACCGTACTCACCCATAACGAGCAAAGTGGCAGCGCCAGCGTGGCTATCGATATGACAGGCGACGGCAAACCCGACCTGCTGATCCGAGCCCACGGGCAAGTCAAACCGGGGGACATCATCGCTTCCACAAGTACCGTAACCCTGGATAAGCAGCCGGCGACACCGAGCAATCGTTCCACATTGACTCCCCCCACGCACCACCGTTCGAGTACACACACATACGAAAAAGCCAGCGACTCGACCTATCACAATGCTGATCTGATCAACGATTTTGTCAGTGGCAAAGACAAGATCAATCTCACCGGTTTGATAAAGAACATCGGCACACCCCTTCAACTTGTCGAGCACTACACAGGGCGAATTGGCGACACCCTGGTCAAGTTTAACGCGCACAGCGGTCGATACTTCGTGGGCGTGGACGTGACGGGTAATCGTCGAACAGACTTTCTGGTCAAAAGCACTCAAATAATAAAACCTGAAGACATCATCGGTTTAACTACACGCACCACAGTTCGGGCCAACGCATTTTCACGCGCCTGGTAAACCAGCCCCCTTTAAATACATTAACCCCTGAACAACTCCACTCACCCATGAGCCTTAAAGCTCACGCTTCACTTTGCCTATTAAAAGGATTCAAGTAGATGTTGCCAGTTAGTCAACCGTCTTACCCGGTACGTGCAGTTGTACACGCCAATCAACCACCCGATGTCATAAAGGCCCCCGCCTTGGCGTCCTACACCACCGATCAAGCCGCCCGGCAACTGCTGCGTACCAGTCATGAAAGAGGGTTTAAATGGCAAGACCGCAACCGCGACGGCGTCGTTGATATTGCCTATGCGTTTTTCACGCCCGGCAATCCGCGCGCGGTCAGCAATGTGCCCAAGGACGCCAATGAATTAGGTGAGCAACAAAAGAAACTGGCGCGGATGTCCATGCAAGCCTGGGCCGACGTTGCCCGTATCAAGTTCTCGCAGAACAGTGCCAGTACCGAGGGCCGGCTTACCCTGGGTCTTTACGACGGTGACGGAGAATCCTATGCGTCCCTGCCCTTTCCCAGGAACTTCAAGAAAGGCGGTGAGGCATGGCTGGACAAGGAGCATGCGCAACCCAAGACTGATCGTCATGACCGACAGGTCATGACCCATGAAATTGGTCATTCGCTGGGCCTGGATCATCCAGGGGACTACACCCAACACCCCGCGGCGCGCCATTATCTTGAGGACACTCAAGCCTATAGCCTGATGAGTTACAACCCCGAGATCCGGAGCGGTCAAAACTTCTCGAAAAACGGCGAGTGGACTCACTACCCGGCTGCGCCGATGTTGCATGATATTGCGGCGGTGCAGGCGCTCTACGGCCCCAACTACAAGACCCGGAGCGATAATACCGTTTACGGCTTCAACTCCAATACCGATCGCGACTATTACAACCTCACGTCGTCACGGGACGCGCCGGTCTTTTGCATATGGGATGGCGGCGGCAACGATACGCTGGACTGTTCCGGCTTCGACCAGAAGCAGACCCTCAACTTGAACGCCGAAGCGCTCTCGGATGTGGGCGGAATGACAGGCAATGTCTCCATCGCCAAAGGCGTGACCATCGAAAACGCCATTGGCGGAGCCCATGACGACACGTTGATCGGCAACAACGCGAACAACCGGCTAAAGGGCGGTGGCGGCGCAGACACTCTGAAAGGCGGCGGTGGCGCGGACGTTTTTGTCTACGACAAGGCGAGCGACTCAACCGTGGCCAAGGCCGACCTGATCCTCGATTTTGTCAGTGGCAGAGACAAGATCGACCTCACGGGCTTGAGCAAAGAAACCCGCACTCAGCTGCAACGGGTAAACGCCTACACAGGGCGCGCGGGAGACACCTTGGTGAGGTTCAACCCGTATAGCCAGCGGTACTTTGTGGCCATTGATCTGACCGGAAATAGCCAAACCGACTTTCTGGTGAAGAGTACCCAGTTGATCAGGCCTCACGATATCACCGGCCTTATTACCCCCAGATAACCTTTCAGGTAAAGGCGCTGCTTGAGCGTTCACGTCTGAAGCAGCGCCGGACTTCGTAGATAGCGTCAGCGACTGACAGAAGGTAAAAATCCATGGTCAGAATCAACCCGCCCCTTATCACGTCTGCTTTTTCGAATGCGCAGGCCGCCGAGCCGAACAGCCAACCGGCGAGCACTCTTTCAACCCCGGGCAATAAAAAGAAATCCTACAACACAGACCAGGCCGCAGCACAAATCACCCGAATGGGCTTTCGCTGGAAAGACCTCAATAATGACGGTGTCACGCGCATTTCCTTCCAGTTCTTTACAGCTTCGAAAGCACCGTTCAATACGCCCAAGGGGGCCAATAAATTTACCGCCGCGCAAAAAGACGACGCCATCCGTGCAATGCAGTACTGGTCGGATGTCGCCAATATCACGTTTACGCAAAACGCGCCCTACGCCGAAGGGAAGATGTTATTAGGCAACGACTCCCAGCTCAGCGTTGCCGGACAAGGCTCCTACCCCGGCATCTACAGCGACGGCACGCAGGTCTGGATCGCTTCCGATGGCAAGGAAAGGCCCCCCAGCCAGGACCATTTCGGGCAATGGCTCATGAACCATGAAATCGGGCATACCCTGGGCCTGCTGCATCCCGGTAATTACAATGGCGCCGGTGCCAGTTACGCCACCCATGCCAAGTATGCCGAAGACACCCGCGCCTACAGCATCATGAGCTACTGGTGGGAAGGCAATCTCGGCCATGACTTCGCCAAGCACCAGCGCACCTACTACCCCAGCACCCCAATGATGGACGACATCACGGCCGTGCAAAAACTGTATGGCGCCAATTACAAAACCCGCAACACCGACACAACCTACGGCTTCAATGCCAACGCCGGGCGCGAAGCGTTCAGCCTCCGGTCCTCAAATGATGCCCCCGTATTCTGCATATGGGACGGCGGCGGCAATGACACCCTGGACTTTTCCGGCTTTCACCAAAACCAGCGCATCAACCTCAACGCCCAGCACTTTTCTGATGTCGGTGGCATGCAAGGCAACGTCTCCATCGCCAATGGCGTGACCATCGAGAACGCCATCGGCGGCTCGGGAGATGACCGGTTGACGGGTAACGCTGCGAACAATCGCCTGAAAGGTGGCGCAGGGGCAGACCGCCTGACCGGCGGCACCGGAGCCGATACGTTTGTCTACGACAAGGCCAGTGATTCCACCCTGAGTCACTCCGACCTGCTCACCGACTTCAGCAGCGGGCAAGACAAGATCGATGTATCCGGGGCATTGCGCGAGGCACGTGTCGATAGCCTGCGCTTCGTGGCACGCTTTAGCGGCCGGGCGGGCGAAGCGGTGTTGGGCTACAACCCCAGCACCCGGGAAAGTAGCCTGTCCATCGACTTGAACGGCAACGGCAACGCCGACCTGTTCATCAGGAGCAGCGCTGCAATCAAAGCCAGCGATGTGATCGTCAATGGCTCAACGGTGCACCGCACGGTGCCACAAGCACCGCCAGCCACCTCAACATTGCCCACTCTCCCTGGGCCCACAGGCAAAACCAACGCCCCGCAGCGCGCACCCTTTTCCCTGCAGAACTGGTCCAGTGAGTCGCTCAAGAACTCCCCCATGTATACCTCTGCCAAAGCGGTGGGCAGTATTCGCGAGGTGACCGTGGTGCGCGACTCATGGGGCTACGACCGGGTTCATTACAACACCTTGGGCACCGGCTCACTGATCGACACAGGCGCCAGCGTATTGACCAACAAACATGTGCACGACGCACTCGCCAAAGGCAGCAAGCTCGAACTGTGGTTGGGTTACACCGAAGATGAGAGCGGCCGCATGCGCGTTGAACGCAAGGTGCCGCTGGACAGCCACGCTATCAGCAGCGACGCGCACCTGGATTACGCCGAATTGCGGGTCGACTTGCCCCAGGCGCAGATCAGCACGCTGGCCAAGCAATTCCCGCCACTCAAACTGGCCGATAACCCGCAGGCCAAAGCCGGACAAAAAATCTTTATGCCCAACCACGGCCAACAAGGGCTCGGTATTTCTTTCCTGAACGCCGAAGGCAAGCCCACCACGCTTTTGGGGCGGAGCACCGACAGCGGCGCCCAAAGCGCCTTCTATCATGACGCCTACAAAATACCGGGCACGTCCGGTTCTCCGCTGATTTCAGCCGACACTGGAGAAATCATCGCGCTGCACTACGGTTCGATCATCGGCCAGGTGGGCAATAGCCACGCCTCAAGAGGTGCCGCGACACGCGCAGAGCTGATCCAGCAGCACCGCAAAGAGCCGCAGAAACAGGCATAAAAAAACCCGGCCATCCGTAATGGCCGGGTTTTTCTCACACCGGTGACTCAGTCGGTACCGTACTTGGGATTACGCGGACCATACAGAAGCCCCGTACGCTGCCCGGCCGACAGCAAACGCACACTGGCGATACCGGCAATCGGGTGCGCGGCATCGGTAGAGCTGTTGATCACCTGCTTGACCGCCGCCGAGATCAGCATGCCCACCAGGCCGCCGCTGTTGTTGTTGCCTTCCTCGCTGGAAGCACGTGCCGAACCGGTCCACAAGGTGGTGCCGGTGCGCAGGTCTACCAGCTTGGCCGAGGCGGTCACGGAGGTGTCGCTGGAGATCAGCATGTACTTGGTGCCGTACTCGCTGACGGTGATGTACAACGCCGCATCCGCACCAAAAATGTCATGCAGCTTGGCCGGTGCCACGCCCTGGATATCGTTGGCGGTGGTCAGGCCGTTCTGGCGGAAGGTTTCGTCCACCAGGGCAATCGGCAACACGTAGTAGCCCGCTTCGGCCAACGGATAGGTAACCTGCGAAACCAGGCTGTAGGACGCCTGCACTTCCGGCGATTCATTGATCGGCGGCAGTACCAGGATCGACTTCGGCCGGGCCTGTTTATACGCCGTGTAATCAATGGTCTTGGGCGCCGCGCAGCCGCCGAGCAACGCCAGGGCGAGCAAGGCGCCGGTGAGTTTTAACAGGCTCATTTGGCAGCGACTCCGGTTTTGGCGTTTTTCAGCAGAAAGTCCATGTACGAAGCCGACTCGGGGAACAGTGCCTTCTCGGTGCGAAACTCCTGCACCATCTGGTCATCCTTGCCCATGCTCAGGTACAGCATGCCCAGGTGCGCGTGGTAACCCGGCGGCGCCTTGCGGCCACTGGCGTTGATCTTTTGCAGATCGCGCTCCAATGCTTCCACCTGTGCTTCCTTGGGCTCGCCCTTGAAGTACTCGTAAACCTCTGCCTGGTAGCTTTCCCATTGATACAGGGGTTGGGGCGCCGTCTGGCACCCGGCGACCGTTGCGATTGCTGTCAGCATCAGCGCCAACTTAACTGCCTTGCTCATCCTTGTACTGCTCCTTGAGGTGCTGCTGATCAGTTGCGCGGGTTCCAGGCGCCGGCATTGATGCCGTCGACCAGGCGGTTGATTGCTTCGCGCATGGCCAGGTCCAGGACCTTGCCATTGAGGGTGGAGTCGTAGCTGGCGGTGCCGCCGAAGCCGACGATTTCACGGTTGGACAGGGCGTACTCACCGGCGCCCTGGGTGGAATACACCACTTCGGACGTGCTGATGTTGACGATATTCAGCGCGACCTTGGCGTAAGCCACCTGGGTTTTGCCACGGCCAAGAATGCCGAACAGCTGGCGGTCGCCGGTCTCTTTGCGGCCGAACTCGGTCACGTCGCCGGTCACCACATAGTCAGCGCCCTTCAGCTTCTGGATGGTGCCTTTGATCGCGGCTTCCTGGGAGATTTCGCCCATGTTGTCGCGGTCCAGCACGCTGAAGCGGTTGGTCTGCTGCAAGTGGGTGATCAGGATGGTCTTGGCCTGGCCACCGAGGCGGTCAACGCCGTCGGAGAAGATCCCGCGCATGTAGCTGGAACGGTTATCGAACTTGCCCACGGCAATCGGTACACGTACGCCGGAATAGGCCACGCTGGCGCTGGCGACTTGTTCCACCGGCATCGCGCGATTGCTCTCCGTGGCGCAACCGGCCACGGTCAGCAGCGCTGCGGCGGCAACGCCGGACAGCAGGATTTTGGACAGTGTTTTCACAGGGTGCTCCTAGGGTGAGAGGTCCGTGGTTGCAGCAGATGAACCAGCGGGAGGGACTGTTATGTACGTTGACTACGATATGGCGGCGATCAGAATTTTCTGAAAAAACGCGCGATCTTGCCCAGCGCCTCACCATCAAACGTGTCGGGCCAGCAGGTAGGTGTTTTGGCAAGGATGACCGGCGCAGAGCGGTCCGGCTGGAAAGTGCAGCCCGCCATCAGGCAGGTGACGGGGAGAAAAGCAGAAATGCGCATTGCTTGATTCGTCCTTGAAAAATGCCATGTTGCTAATGCCGCGACATTTTACGGGGTTGCCCTGTGTACTCAAGCGGTTTTGCTGCCAAGAGGACATTCACCGCCCAACGGCAACGCCCGCCTCAACGACAGCTCAAGCCAGGTGCACCGACATTTTGCGGTGGCCAACGGGTCGAACAACATGCAGCGCCCCCCGCGGCCGAGCCCAGTGAAGTGCGGCCCATCTGACAGACGCAGATCCAAAGGTGGGAGCGGGCTTGCTCGCGAAGGCGGTGTATCAGTCACTGGCAATATCGACTGGTCTACCGCTTTCGCGGGCAAGCCCGCTCCCACAGGGGTTTGGCGGCGCTAGCTGTTCCCATGGTATTGGCTTGGGTAGCGGCAGAGTGCAGCCAATCTAATAGACACAGATACAAAGGTGGGAGCGGGCTTGCCCGCGATAGCGGTGTGTCAGTCACTGTAGGTATCGTCTGATCTACCGCTTTCGCGAGCAAGCCCGCTCCCACAGGGGTTAGGCGGCGCTAGGTGGTCTTGTGGTACTGGCTTATGTAGCGGGCAGAATGCGTCCATCTGAGAGACGCAGATCCAAAGGTGGGAGCGGGCTTGCTCGCGAAAGCGGTGTGTCAGTCACTGGCAATATCGACTGATTTACCGCTATCGCGGGCAAGCCCGCTCCCACAGGGGTTTGGCGGCGCTAGGTGGTCTTGTGGTACTGGCTTATGTAGCGGGCAGAACGCGGCCAATCTGACAGACGCAGATCCAAAGGTGGGAGCGGGCTTGCCCGCGATAGCGGTGTGTCAGTCACTGTAGGTATCGACTGATCTACCGCTTTCGCGAGCAAGCCCGCTCCCACAGGGGTTTGGCGGTGCTAGGTGTTCCAATGGTATTGGCTTGGGTAGCGGCAGAGTGCAGCCAATCTAATAGACACAGATACAAAGGTGGGAGCGGGCTTGCCCGCGATAGCGGTGTGTCAGTCACTTGAGGTATCGACTGGTCTTCCGCTTTCGCGAGCAAGCCCGCTCCCACAGGGGTTTGGCGGTGCTAGGTGTTCCAATGGTATTGGCTTGGGTAGCGGGCAAAGTGCGGCCATCTGACAGACGCAGATCCAAAGGTGGGAGCGGGCTTGCTCGCGAAGGCGGTGTATCAGTCACTGGCAATATCGACTGATTTACCGCTATCGCGAGCAAGCCCGCTCCCACAGGGGTTTGGCGGCGCTAGGTGGTCTTGTGGTATTGGCTTATGTAGCAGGCAGAACGCGGCCAATCTGACAGACGCAGATCCAAAGGTGGGAGCGGGCTTGCCCGCGATAGCGGTGTATCAGTCACTGTAGGTATCGACTGATCTACCGCTTTCGCGAGCAAGCCCGCTCCCACAGGGGTTTGGCGGTGCTAGGTGTTCCAATGGTATTGGCTTGGGTAGCGGGCAAAGTGCGTCCGATCTGATAGACGCAGATACAAAAGTGGGAGCGGGCTTGCTCGCGAAGGCGGTGTGTCAGTCGCTGGCAATATCGACTGATTTACTGCTATCGCGGGCAAGCCCGCTCCCACAGGGGTTTGCCGGCGCTAGCTGTTCTTGTGGTACTGGCTTATGTAGCGGGCAGAGCGCGGCCAATCTGACAGACGCAGATCCAAAGGTGGGAGCGGGCTTGCCCGCGATAGCGGTGTGTCAGTCACTGTAGGTATCGACTGATTTACCGCTATCGCGAGCAAGCCCGCTCCCACAGGGGTTTGGCGATAACGCGCGTGCTCAGGCGTTGATCACGATTGTCTTGGCCAACATGTCGCCCAAACGACGACGCAGCCCAAACAGCACCAAAAAGCCATCCAGTGGGCTGAACAACATTTTGCACGCGTTGCGCAGGAACGACTGGAACGGCGTGCAGTTCGTCGCGTAGGGGTATCCCACCACCGACATGCTGAACAGCCGTTTGCCAAGACTTTGACCTTTGGGCAAAGCATCGCAAAACAAAAAATAGCCGAAGGCCAACAGCGTTAACACGGCGTCGATAACCTGAAAAAACATCTGCCCGAACGTAGAATAGAAACGCATGGCCAGCGACGCCATTAGATATTTAAGCAGCAAAATGAAAAAAACCACGGCCATGTCGACCATGAAACCCATGAGTCGGTTGCTGCGGCTGGCCAAGTTGAACGTGCCGGTAGCCGTTAGAGAATCACTCATCATATTTTTTGATCCGTGACGGGATAAAGGGACATGAAGCGCCCGGCCCATTGGCCAGGCGCTCAGTTTTTTAAAACGCGTAACGCGCTTTTAGCATCACCCCATCGGCATCAAACCCGCTGCGCGCCTGACGCGTGTAACTGGCGCCCACGGTGAAATCCGAGACCTGGTAATTCACCCCGACACTGGCTTCATAGCTGTCACGTGCCACCGAAGCGCCGGTGGTGGTGAACGCCGCACCGCCTGCCACGAAGCTTGAAGTTTGCGCCACGCGATCACCCATCAGGTCGTGGTACGCCATCAAGGTCGCTTCCGGTTGCAGGCTACCCGCGCCCATCGGCACGTTGCCGGCCAGGCGAAGACCTGCGCCCAACTCCCCCACTTCATAACGCTGCGAACGGGTGCTCAGTGCGGCCGCCGAACCTTTCTCGTCGAAGCCATCCATGCGCACGTTGGCATAACGCGCCGCCACGCGCGGCTCGATCACCACCGCCTGCGACGGCTTGAAGCTGTAGCCGCCGATCACGCTGGCGGCCAACACATTGCTGTCGTAACTGCCCTTAGCCGTGGTGCCTGCCACATGGCGTTTGCTGTCGTTGTCGTTGTGGCCGTAGCTGAGGCTGCCGTCGACAAACCAGTTTTGCAGCGCCCAGTTGCCATACAGCGACAGCGCGTGGCCCTCGACGTCGGTCTTGTTGCCGAGGTCGGAATGGATGTTGGAATTGAGGTAGCTGTAGGCCACGCCCAAGGTGGTGGTGTCGTTCAAGCGACCGTCCACACCCACCGCCATGCCGCTGCTGTTGGCCGAGTAACCGTTATCGCCGCCGCGCCCGTCCTGGTCCATGTTGCTGCTCAGGCCCTGCACCCACACGCCGCCGGTTTGACGGCTTTCGCGCTGGTCGGTAAGGCGGTTGAAGATCGCGCCGTTGACCACGCTTTGCCCCGACAACGCCACATCCAAAGCGCCACGGTTGGCATCCGGCTTGAGCTGTTCGCCAACCTGCGCCAACGCTTGCACCGAGGGCGCATTGGCCACCGACTGGAAGACCGCGTCCTGGGTGTCCAACTGGCCGAGCACGCGGTTTTTAAGGGTGTTGACCGCCGCCACGGTCGGCTCGGCAGTGCCCACACTGGCGAGCATGGTTTGCACTTGCTGATCGCTCTTCACGCCCACCACGGCCTTGACCGTCTGCGCATCAGCCGAGTAGCTGAGCACATTGAGCAACGACGACGCGCTGGCTACCGTCAGGCCGTTATTCTGCAAGCTACCGGCCTGCAACAGCGTGTATTGCGTGGCGGCAGGCGTGCTGGTGAAGTCACCGGGTTTGGCGCTGACGGTGATGTTCGAGCCCGGGGCAAAGGTGGCAGCGCCGTTGACCGTCAGGTAAGGCGTGGTCGGCACCACGTTGCTGCCCAGGCGCATATCCACGCCCGCACCGCTGCCCACATACAACTCGCGGCTCACCACCGTGCCGGGCGCCGACAGGTTCAGGGAACCGGCGTTAACCGACACCGGCGCGTTGATACGGCTGCCGGTGAAATCCGCTTGCCCGCCGATGTTCACCGAGCTGACATCCAGCACGTCACCCTGGATGCGGCCACCGGTCCAGATCAGCGAGGCCATGTTGCCGCCGTCAATCGCAATGCCGGAATGGCTGCGAATTTCCCCGGCTTGCTGGTTGATCTCGAAGGGCGAGGTCTGCTCGGCAGGGTTCACCAGGATCGCCGTGCTGTCGGCACTGATCACACCCCGGTTGATGATGCCCCGCGCACCGACCGGCGAGCCGGTGGTGAACGTCGCCCCGCGCAGGTTGATAGCCGTCGCGCTGCTGCCCTTGGCTTCGATGGTGCCGGTGTTTTGCAGGTAATCGACAGTGCCTTCGTATATTGCCACCGCCCGTGACTGATTACCGGTGACCGAGAGCAGGCCCGTGTTCTCAATGCGCAGGTCATTGGTCTTGGTCTCAATCACCATCCCCAGCGCTTCTTCACCCGTGACGCGAATAATCCCGGCGTTGATAATCTTGCCGCCGACCGTCACCGGCATATTGTTGTGGGTATCCAGAATCAACCCATACCCGTAGTACGAGGTGATATCCACCAGGCCCGAGTTGATCACATCACCGGCAACCGTAGTGCCATTGAGATAGATACCTTCCGCGTCGCTTTCCGGGCCGGAGCCCGGTACGTCGACAGCGATGATCGTGCCGGTGTTAACCACATTGCCGCCGACCATGGCCGCGCCCACTTCAAAACCTTCGGCCCAGATCTGGTTGTACATATTGATGGTGCCGGCCTGAACGATACCGCCAGTGATGGTGCCGCCACGGTTCCTGAGGTCTGAATCCAGCGCGCCATCCACCACAAACCCGCGCACATTGCGGCCGCTGCCATCCAGGTTGAAATTGGCATAGTTGATCAACGCGCCCTGGATGTTGGTATCGGCCACGCTGGCGCCGTCGGTCTTGCGCTCAGTGGCGACGATATTGCGTGTCCCCACCAGCGTCACGGTCTCGTTGAAGTTCTGGTACGACCATGCGTTCTGGCCGGTACTCACATCAAATTCCACGGCACTGGCCTGTGCGGCGCCTGCGCTGACCATCAAGGCCAGCAGGGTTTTCTGGAACGGCTTACGCTTCATTTCAAACTCCATGAACTACAGTAAAAGCCGCCAATAAGCCCGGCGGCCGTAGGTGTGCTGAGCGAAGGATCAGATGATCCGAATGCACTCCCTCAAGGCGCTTTGCTGAACCACAGGCGCGAGCAATCGCACCGCAGCCGGTGGTGGCAGAAAAGGGATTGGGGGGGCGAGGTTCACATTAGTCCTTAATGTATTTTGAAAACGCTGCAGTCCATGCAGCCCGACCGGTTGCGGGTGGGCGGGCGGGGTAAAGACCCGGGCTTGAGGGAAATGGTTCCTTTTGCGGTAGGACGCCTCCCGAAACGACTGGGGATTTGCGTAATACCCGTGCGCAGACGGCGGGAAGCGTTGGCGTCGGTGGGGGTTGGGGATAGGACGCAGGGGTTTGAGTCAGGGCGTTGATGCCTTGCGTGGGTTTGGGTGCGGGGCTTATAGTCCGGCCCGTCGCCCATATGGCGATCAGGTTTGGCGACCTGACAACAGAGTGCAAAAGCAACCCGCTTCCATGCAGGTGTTTTTGCACCCGCAAAGCTGTGCATGTTATGGCGGCTGTGCGCGGGAGACCTTCGGGTCTGCCGGTTACTCTGTTCCGGTTCGCCAACCTGCGTACAGCTGCCACCCATTCGTTTGGCGACGAATGCGTGGTGGCTTAATCCACCAACAGAGTACTGAAAAATGAACCAATACATGCCCCTAACGGGCCACGACTGCACCGTCCCCGCTCTGCTTATCGACACCAGTGCGCCCCTCGACGTGCTCCACGACGCCGCCGCGTACCGGATTCGCGCCGTCACCCAACTGCTGGAAAACCTGGCCTTCCGCGAACAACTCAGCAGTGATGCTGTGGTGCTTCAAGACTTCGCTCAACTACTGGCTATACCGCTGCGCGATGGGTGTGATTTGCTGGATGTCATCATTCGCAGGCTTAACAGCGTCAACTGACCGCGACAGGGCGGCTGACGAGTTGCCCTGTTAATGGTGAGGCAGTGAGTAGGGGCAAACTACACTTGAATATTAAAGGTGGCTTGTCACTACTCCTTTACACCATCAAACAGAAAATGGCCTGCCCCTATTTCACGCTCGATCTTATATACCTGTCACAGATTTCAGAGTACTTAATGGTCACAGAATTAACATCATCAACAACACAATTCCATTTTTTACCAAACTCGTACGCCAACCATAAATACATCTCTATCGACCCTTTTGAGTGTCCCAACTGTATTTCAATCATTGTCCTCGGCGTGGCACCCAACCAAGATTCCCAATCGAGAATATCTTGCGCATCATAAAAACCTATGAGCTTTTCGGAGGTAAGTAATGACACATACAAAGTGGCCTCATCCCAGCTCAATACTCCACGACTACGTTTACCCGCGCTGACGATTCCACCTACAGCGTGGAGAAAATCAGCGAAAGTGTCTTCGTCAATTGCCACATCCGATATAATTGATGCTGAGTTGCTCACAACCATAACCCCGCTTTTTTTGGTTCCATACTCGAATAACTCTTCGACGCGAATGAAAAGGGCGGAAAAGTGGACAGATTTATTTAAGTAAAAAAGCACTCGAAAAATTAAATAAATCTGTCCCCTTTTTCCCTTAGCCCCCAACTTCCCCCTTAGCTTACGCAACACACTCGATCCCCAGCCAGATAATAAAGCCCCTCAAGCCTTCCACGAACCGAAGGAAGGTTAAGGAGCGGCTCTGAAACATAAGAAATTGGCAAATCGGATCTAAGTAAATTGGAGAACTCAGAATTATCCCACGTGGGTTGTACTATACCGTTCCAAAAGCTGATGGTTTCCCCCGCTTGCGACAAGATAACTGGCTTTAAGTATTCAACCAAAGAATCAGAACCCCAATAT
The DNA here is from genome assembly GCF_050915955.1 of Pseudomonas sp. UBT. Taxonomy (NCBI): domain Bacteria; kingdom Pseudomonadati; phylum Pseudomonadota; class Gammaproteobacteria; order Pseudomonadales; family Pseudomonadaceae; genus Pseudomonas; species Pseudomonas sp. UBT. Next base: position 1,675,255 of record NZ_CP168079.1, read on the forward strand.
AAATAACCAGAATATACAGAGCCACTTACTCCAAAAAAATCAGCTCTTACAATAATCTGAAAATCTGAGCAAGTTTCTTGTTCGGCCAGAGGACGCACTGTCAACTCATCCTCTACGGTATCGTCCATCGGAAAAAACCAAACACCAAAATCAGCAAGATCACCAATGGTCAGCTCGTAGACTTGTTTATCCGACATAACAAACACCCCCTATTTAAACGAAAAACGTGGTCTGACCCCTATTGCCTTGATAGACAGTCCTATCTAGAACTGTTGTTTTATTCCAAAAAACACCAGCTTTAGGCGTTGTACTTGCAACATCACTACCCGCGGTCGTGCCCGTACCAGCAGAACCCGGCCCTTTTGCACCATTTTACAGCAGGACAATATCGGACTGACCCTATTGCCTACCTCGCTTCTAAAAGTGCTGAAACAACCCTTACACAAAACAGTTTCATTTCGAACTCATCTATAAGATGCTCGCCGCCTCCAGGCCGATAAAGCGAGAGCTTTTCCTGCAGCTCATCAAAGAGATTTTCAAACTTACCAAAACCTTCATTTTCTTCAATTTCATCCAGAAGGGTTTCCGTATCTTTTGCCCATTGAACCGAAATATTAGAACCACTCACAAATCTATCAAGATGCTCAATCAAATTATCTATCGTCATTTTTTCTTTACCGGATTAACAACCGTGATAATACGATCCTCATCCACAGCAATTTGAGCTTTAGGATATTTAGAGTTCATGAGCGTAACTGAGGCACCACGATAAAATAGGCATAAAATAGCATAAGATAGGGGTCAGACCACTATTAATACTTGATTTAAAAAATATGGCCTGCTCCCTATTCCCTCTTAAATTAAAAAGCCATAGCTTGAACCCGATTTTTTCCTTCAAATCACCAGGCTAACAAAATAGAATAATTACAAAAAATAAATCATATTTTTAAAGAGCAACTCCGCCGAACTATAAAAAGCAAAAACCGTGGTCTGACCCCTATTCTCTAATCGTTCTCTGTCCACATTTCGATAAATTCTTGATCGTGCCTCTTATTTGTTAGCCAGATGAAGAAATCATCGAATTTCTCCTCTGACCATGGATCTACTGGATCAAGTTCCACAGCTGAATATTCGAATACAAGGCTGCTTTGACCTAAACCGACGAAACTAACTTCATTTACACCTAAATTTCTTTGAACCCGAATATTCCATGAGGGCTCAGCAAATAAATACTTGCAATCATTTATAAATAAAACCGGCCCTTCAACTGAGGAATAAACCCCGATAAACCCGTCGCAAAACCCAACATAAAAAGCCTTGCTTCTTGGTTCGTTTTTACCAATATATTCCTCTGAAATTGGATTGTAATTTTTATCGCATAACAGAACCAAGCGTCTATCGTTTTTATGTCGCATATAAACGTGATTCATGATCATTTTCGCTCTATTAAATGCGGGAAAATAGGGGTCAGACCACTATTCTTTTAACTCATACTTTTTTGGGCGTCCTGACACGCCCTGCGAAACTTTTTTACCTAATGCCTGCGCGATCTCGGACGCAAACTTCTGATCGCCCAAAACGTAATTACCGTTTATAGAAGATCGAATTTGTTCTATCAGCCCAAGTGAAAGTCGGTCATTGAATATAGACCGGTAAGCTTCGGCTCGTTGCGCGGTGCCGCTACCTAATTCGTTATAAACCGCATGCGGGCTTATAAAGCCTGACAGCTCGCCCTGTGCGTTTGCCCTATAGCTGGTCCAGCGATAGTCGCCCGGATGAGCAACCATACCGGCTCTGACCGGGTTCATTTCGATATATCGATAGCAAGCTAAAACATAGTTGTCTTGTTGAACCAAACAGGAGCGGAAACGGCCTTCCCACAACGTGCCCGTTCGTTGATATGTTCGATTGACATATTGAACGTAGCGCTGCCCCAGTCCCTTCATAAGCAAGCCGGCCCCTGCGCAGCAACTGGGAGTCAACAACAAATGAACATGATTTGTCATCAAGCACAATGCGTGAACTTTACAGCCATACAATTCAGCAAGCACGGCTAATGTATCAATGTAAAAAATATAGTCTTCATCTCAATAAAAACACGCAGACCGATTGTTTCCCCGCTGAATAATGTGCAACGGGATATCCGGCAGTAAAACCCTAGGACGGCGAGCCATATAAACCCCTAACTGGATAAGAGCTTACAGCTTAACCGCCATTCAACAGGCCAACAGATTGGAATAATTACAAAAAATAAATCACATTTTTAAAGAGCAACTCTGCTTAACTCTAAAAAACAAAACCGTGGTCTGACCCCTATTTCCTTGAATTCAGACATTACTACCTCTACCGAACTCTAGGATAAAATAGAGAAAATAGGGGTCAGGATCCCTCAGGGTCTGACCCCTATTTCTTCCGGGTCGGCATCCTTACTCATGCCGCCCGGCGCGATTGCCACCCTGGCGCCTCGCGCATAGCTGTAGACCGCCTGGCCAAACCACAACTGCACCAGCACCATGAGGAAAAAGCGCTTCCAGCTACCGTCAAATCGTAGAAAGCCATTGAGTAGCGCAGCCAGGAGTAAGACCACATACAAACGTGATCTGACCTCGATTACCCGCTCTACCACCCACCACGCCCGGACATAAAGGATTTCACATAATCCCACCGTGTAACTATCCAGTACACAGCAAATATTCCTGACAAGGAAAATCCAATCCAGATGAACACCCAGTTCGAATCTGTGCGAAGCAGTATACCAACCACTATGGCGACCATCATGCCGAAAAACGTACTCACCCCACACACCACCGCCAACAATGAAACTATCAGCAGCAGGGTATTTATAAGTTTACTTGCTCGCATCGACCGCCTCATTGTAAAGGCTATTGCCTTTCGCGCCCACGGACAGAAAATATAGCAACATTGCACCGCCATACGGCGCCTTTTTACCAAGAATAAATTGGTTATTATCAAACTTTCTGACCGTCACATCAAATATTGATTTTTTCTTGTTCAAACCATCAGCCAACCCCATCTTCAGAGGCACCTTTACAAACCCCGAACCAATTGATAACGCGAAATCTGCGGCACTATATATCACCGGCCCATATCCGCCAGGGGGAAAATAGGGGTCAGACCACTGTTAATATTTCCCCCTGCTGAACTCTAAAAAACAAAACCGTGGTCTGAACCCTATTTCTCTTTCTTTCTTGGTCTACAGTTATCATCTGGCCACGCACATCAATAACGACTTGCTGCTGCATTCCCTGCGGTAAGTTTTCAGCTCGCTGGATGGTTTGCTTGGAAACATTACTAATCAATCCGCTTTGATTTTTTTCAATGTTGTAGTTCTTCACTTCAACACTGCATACGTTACCTACACACCAGTCTGGACGAACACTACCCGAAGTGCCGTAAGGAACTTCTTGTCCATTTTTATAACTGACTTGTGGGCGAGCTCCAGCACCAAGATCAGCGCCGACATCAATTTCAGATTTTTGGGGTGTGGGACGAACAGGTGTCCCAGTAGAGGCAAGATCATCTACCTTTCCAGCAGCGCCACCAGTAGCTTTTGCACCTCTTAAATCGCAACCCTAACAATCAGCCCCCCGCACGCCGTTCAACTAAAGACTTAATATACTTCAGTTGTTCCAAGATAAAATCAGAAAAGCTTGACGCCAACACATCAACCCCATCCAACTCAGAACTAATCTCTACTACCTGCCAATTATTTTTTGCGTCGAAAGCATATAGCACATCGCTAGAATTTCCACCGAATACATAAATTCCCTCATAGCCCTCAATATCCCGGCCGCATATAGTCGAATATTTCTCCGGTCCATCATCAAGATGAAATGCCGCGTCTAACTCCCCGAAACCAAACTCGGTGAGAAATTCCAGATAGTCATCTGGAGCCTGCTGACGATGTGACTCATCAACATTGCTTAACGTCGCACTCGTGTCTGTTATGTGGTAGCCGTAATTACCCTCATAGTCATCTGAGGACGTCACAGCATCAATCAACGACTTTAACTCTTCTTTATTTTTCATAATCATTTACCAAATAGAAAATAGGGGTCAGACCACTATTCTTTTAAAAAATAAATCATGTTTTTAAAGAGCAACTCTGCTGAACTCTAAAAAACAAAACCGTGGTCTGCCCCCTATTTCTCTGAATAATATGCAACGGGATATCCGGCAGTAAAACCCTAGGACGGCGAGCCATATAAACCCCTAACTGGATAAGAGCTTACAGCTTAGCCGCCCTTCAACAGGCCAACAGAGTGGAATAATTACAAAAAATAAATCATGTTTTTAAAGAGCAACTCTGCTGAACTCTAAAAAACAAAACCCTAAACCGTGGTCTGACCCTTATTTTTCATGTAAAAAATATAGTCTTCATCTGACTAAAAACATGCAGACCAATTGTTTCCCCGCTGAATAATATACAACGGGATATCCGGCAGTAAAACCCTAGGATGGCGAGCCATATAAACCCCTAACTGGATAAGAGCTTACAGCTTAGCCGCCCTTCAACAAGCCAACAGATTGGAATAATTACAAAAAATAAATCATGTTTTTAAAGAGCAACTCTGCTGAACTCTAAAAAACGAAAAACGTGGTCTGACCCCTATTTCCTTATATAAACCGAAGTTTCCAATAGTCATTGCCCGCCACTATCCAGTACCGCTCGCGAGCAGGGATCAAAAAGCTAAAATCAAAGCATTCAGCAGTCCAGTCCGAATAAGCTAGACTTTCATGAACACGCACGTCATCCATATGCATAAAAATTTTTCTGTCAAAATTTATGTAGAACTTGGGAAACCTGGAATGAATGATATTGGCCTTTTTAAATAGGGCCGGGGACAAACCCTCGCCGGTTAAAAAATAATGTTCAGTCTTTTCAAAAACTTCATAATCCGCTTCTATGAAATTTTTCAAATCGCTTGAAGTAAGAATTTTTTCACTTGAGTCATCTAGATACTGCGGAAAATTTTCCGAAGTCATTTTCAGAATACCGCCCCTGAAACTTTTGCAAGATTGCTCGTATTGCTCCTGGGTTATATCGCCATCTTCAAGATAGGCGCGATAGTCTTTTTCTGCGTCAAGAGAGAAATTATACTTCTCATCTATCACCCAATAACATCTTCCAGAGTGTACAAAAAAGCAGACACTTCTCTCTCCATTCCAAAGATCATCAAAAACTGTCTGGTTCACCTTCATTGCTTGAACTCCTTGAAAAATTCATCCTGTGTATAAACACGGGCGTTACTCGAGTTCTTTTCGAGTAGCGACTCCCAAATCTTGGGTAGCTCGAGGGAGTAACCGGGCTGGTCTTTGTCTACCCTCTTAGGTGCATCAGGATCCTTCGTCATACCAGCGACAGGCCGCTGAGGGACTACCCTGTCCATAATTTCCTTATGAAGGCCAGCATCAACGTCAAAAACCACTACAGAGCCATCAGGTCGCTTGTTCGTCAAGTAGTACGTAGCGTGATCAGCATTGCCAACACTTACACAAATTTGCCCTGCGCAACCTGGGTTGATGCTGATGGTTCCATCCTCATTGGCAGTAATACGGTTCTGACTGGTCTTAGTGCCAGATCCGCCGCCCTCAACCCTGAAATAGGTGGCAGTTTCTGGAGAACCGCCTTTTGCACCAACTCAACTTTTCCCTTTGAGGTGATTTCGCCACGGTACAAGCAAACCGTCCAGCAGGACTCGATCAATAACACCGTCCTCAATAGCGCCAACAAAAGTAGTATCTAACTGAAACTCAAAGGAAAGATTTTCATTTTCAGATAGTTTTTTTACGGCACCTACCAGCGCCTCTACGTCATCTAGGTTTTTTGAGTCCATCTCAATAGGAAGTATGTTTGGCGGCAAAGCCGAATAAATTTCCAAAATCCCACCTACTACTTCCGCGCCACTCTCGTCTATCTCGTCAATAAAGCTTGGCGGAGTAACGCTCCATATTCTTGACGCAGCAACCTCATTCACAAGCTGCTGCACATTAGATCTAATAGACTGGTCCAAATCCTGAGCCACGTAAAAAATTAACTTTTGCTTCGCAAGCTCTAGCGGTATGGAATGCATTACTCAGCTCCTTTTTTCGGAGGGTATGCCGGGAGAGCTGACCCTGGACCGCCCGGATTATATCTAAATCCTCCTGGCATATGCGCGTCCAAATGCCGTGTATCAGGCAGTGGCACAGTAAGTGGCGAACCCTGGACATGGTGCATAGGAATTCTCTCGCCCTTTAGCCCTGCATCTTCAGGAAAAACCTTAACCCATGCATCGTCAACTTTCGGAGTCTTCCCTTTAGCTATCGCGGCCCGATTTTCAGTACTTAAGATTTGACCATATCCAAGGTCATCCCAGTTATCACGCAGTGCTCTCCAGTCTGCGGCATTTGTACGAACAACACCTGTCCGAGTAGTACCAGAAGTAACAACAGGCACAGGAGGCACGACTTCGCCCGTCGCTTTTGCACCAACTCCAACTGCCAAATGGCAGTTTAGATTTCAACCTCCTGAATTATTCCCATCGTTGGTTTAAGTTTAATAAAGTCCAACCACGCTAATAGTGCTATTTCAAATGAGTCGATAGCAATTAGCTCGAAGTAACTTTCATCATGGAGCGAATAGATTTTTACATGTTCTTTAGTCAATTCAGCCCCCCAGGCATCGCGACTCCAGTCTACAAAATCAACCTTATCCTCCTTAACTAATCTTGTTCTATCCAGCCCCTCATCCAACCACGGCACAGTGTCTAAAAATAATTGCCCGCCATCATCAGTTAAGAGGCACGCTAGCGGGCTAACGCCATCTCTGTTGACCATGTTTGAATTACAAACCGGCGAAAGAGTTCCTGCTGACTCTTCCCATGAAAAATGCAATTTCATTTTATGCACCTAAAGCTTTGGATAGACGGTAGTTTTCGGACTCATATATCCCTCGACTTGGACACCGCTAGGGGTTGTTCCGGTCCACTTATTTCCGACAACTGTTCTATTTTGGAAGGCTCCATCCACCTCAACTTTTATTCGATCTGCGGTCCAAGAATCGGGAAACAGTGTAGAGATGCCTCCATTATTCGTCTTCGGCAAGAATTGCCCTGGATTGGCTGGATCTGCCACCTGAATCCTAGCGCTATAAACACCTTGCGCATTCGGTATCGAAGCTGTCCCAGGGATCACTTGAACATCCCCCGTCACTGTTGAGTGCCCACCAACAACATTACCATTTGGTTTTACTTCAGCACTCAGTATATGACCATCAAAATCAATCGGAGCATTAACTTTGCTTACAGATAGTGAGGCCTGTGCATTGAGATCAACTGTGCCATTTGGAATTGCTTTTGCACCAACTCATCAACTGTCGCTCTGATTCAAAATCTTTACCTCGCGCCAGTAAATATTTTCTGGTAAAGGCTGATTCTGATTGAATCGGGAGAAAACTTCGATCACATCGTCAATATTAAACCACTCATCTTTCTTTAATTGAACACGCCCTGCACCAAACGACAGCAAGCTCCCATCTTCAAAGTTCGTGCTGGAATTTGAATGATACCCTCTAAACAGAGCTTTACTTTTTGCGTCATATCTTTCAATAAAGCAAGTGAATCTGCCTCCTGCCACTTGCACATAATTACCGTCGTCGTCAGTTATGCATGCGTATGAGCTTGGACCGTAGCTTTTTAATTTTTTTAACACTTTTACAAGCTGCGCCTGGTTAACGTCAATTAATACGGGACTATTTTCGGCTTCGAGCTTCATATTCCTCACCTTCACGGCACATAAACTGTTGTAGCGCTTTCGATGACTTCGCCTTTTAGCCGTCCCTTCCCTTGCGCCCCAAACTGATTGACAAAATAATCGGTGAATTCTTGATAGCTGGTCTTACTAGCAGTTCCGCTTTTCACCTCAAGACCGTGTAATTTACCATTTGCGTCACGGACTACAATGTCATACCTACGATCACCGAGAGGCCCTTTAACGACCATCTCCGTGCCTACAACTTCCATTCCATTTGCTTCTAAATGCTTAGCAAACTCATCTGCCTTAACTGTTCCCGGAGGAGCTAGACCCTTCGGGCTAGCAAATTTTCCGTCAGGGGTTCGATAGCTTCCATCTGAATGCAGATTTACTTCGGGGGCTAGGTCGGTCTCTGGACCAACTTTCTTCCCGCCCGTCGCATCTGGGCTTGCTACCTCTTTTGCACCCGCACCCACCTCAGCAGCGCCTTCAGCCCCTTTAGCAATCTCTCCTACTTTGCCCACCGCACCCGCTCGGCCCGCAGGAATCATCGACAACGCAAACTCAGTGGCAAGCTTTGTTTCAAACCTGGTACTAGCGATTTCGTTGCCTTGGAGCCTATCCAGGAATCTCTGGGCCTCTATCTCGGTATCAGGCTCTCCCCGCCCTGATAGCAGGGTCACCAAGCCATTGGCCATTTGCGAGCTTACACCCGTAAAGTCGGTAAGCAGTGCCTTGTCGAGCGCCCACAGACCGTTAGCCATACTCACCGTTCCAGCGGCCAATCCCTGAGGAATTCCCGTTCCCACGCCTTCTATCGTCTCTCCCAGAGATGCACCATAGTGGAGGTTGTTCTGGTAGAAATCGTATTGATTCACGACAGGATCAAATTTCCCGACCAGGTACTCCTCGTTGATGCTCCGATTGTTGTATTCGCTAGGACGATTGAGTCGATAGTCCTGAAGCAAACGAACCGTTTCGTCGGGCGTATAAATCTTTCCAGCGTCGGCTATAACCGGTACATCACCCATCTCAGCGCGACGAGTGTAGTTGTCCCCCAAAGGTGCTAGCGCAATACCCAGGTATTTAAGTGTCAGTGCATCCGGCTGGTCCTGATGCGCACCTACCAACTTGTTCCAGTCAGCATCAACGTAGTAAACGAGCCCCCTGGCCAGACGCTTCTCGGCCTCGGCCGTGGTGATCTTGGCATCGGCTGCCAATGCGCTGACTTGCTGCTTCAGCGCCATGACTTCCGCAGGGTGCATCTGACGGTTGAACATATCGACGTTCGCCGCACTTTTCCCACCGGCCACAGCTCCGGCTACACCGGTAGCGGAGCCAACACCCGCGCCCACGCCTGTTGCGATCAGCGCAGAGATGGCGTCCAGATTGTGGGGGTCATTAACGCTGTTTTTCAGTGCTTTCTCGACGATAGGCATCAAGGCGGCAGAAGCGCCTGCGCCAAGCGCAGAGCTCTGCACGCTGCCACTCGACAGCCCTATGGCAGCGCCTGCCAGGGTGTGAAGCAAGACTCGCGCAGCGCCCCCTTCGGCCCAGGCCGCCTTTTCCGAAGCGCTAGTAGCTGCAACCTCTCTTTGGTTGGCGTAATCACCAATCTTGTAGAACGTATCGGCGGCCGTCGTATTCGCAACAATGCCGACGGTGGTGCCTGCACCCGCACCGCCCAAGCCAGCTGCGATCAAGCCTGTAGCGATGTCCGCCATGATCCGTTTATCGCCGCCTACGCGCCAACTGGCCGCATCGGCCAAGGCCAGGTTGGCGGCGGCCACTTGCTCAGGGGTGCCACCTTCAGCTTTCTTCGCTTGAGCCTTGGCCGCGTCAGACTTGGCTTTGGCGACCGTGTTGATCACGCTGCTGGCCAACTGCGCAGAGCTTTGGATCAGGTCGATCCGCTCCTGCATGGCCTTTTCATCCGGACGGTCCAGATGCTGGTTGGCGTTTGCGGTATCACGATTGAGCCCGACGACGTCATAGGCCCCTGCGGCATCGCGAACGATGATGGTGCCAGGGCTGACCGCACTGCGGGTTTTGCTGCTGTCGGACTCTTTGAGCAGCAGCGGTATCGCCCCGCCGGTGTCGGTGTGTGCCCACTTGCGCTCGTCGGGTGGCGTGACCGGGCCACCCGGCTTGTCCCCTTTGGTGCTGGTGTAGGACAAGCTCAGGCTGGCGGCCTGGCTCTTGATATCACTTTTGTTTTTGATATCGCTGACCAGCAGCCGCTCGGTGCTGAGGATGTTTTTATCAGCGCTGGCTTCGCTGGCAATCACGGCACCTTGCAGTGTGGTGTTTTTGCCGACATAGATGTCGTAGCCACCGCTGCCGGCAAACAGCCCGGTCTGATCAGTCACAGCGTTGTAATCGCTGTTCATCTTGCTGCCGCCAATCGTGCCGGAGGCGGTTACCATCGAGCCCCAACAGAAGGGCGGTACGCAAATGCTGGCGCCCACACCGGCGCTGGTCTGCTTGTTTTTCTGGCTCGCCTCGTCCTGTCGAGAGGCGATATTCAGGTTGCCACCGATGTTGGCATTGATGACATCGGCCCGTACCTGGGCGCCGGCCAGCGTAGTGTCCTGCCCGCTTTTAAGCACCAATGAACCGGTGTCGAGCGTCGTGTTGACCTGTGTCAACTCATGCCCGGTGCCCATTCCCTTGGCCATTTTTGCGCCAAGGTCGAGGGTGAAACCGTTCTGGTCACCAATGTTGAAACTGGCGCCGATGCTGGTTTTGTTATTGCTGTTCTTGTTATCCCAGTTTTTTCGGTCCTGCGCGCTCTCCAGCGTGATGTTGTTTTTCGCCAACAACAGCGTATCGCCAGCTTTGATACTGCTGCCAATTACGTGGAGGTTGCCTTCAGTATTGGCCGCGTCCCCCGTAGCAATGATCGACAAGCCGCCGCCGCTGTTAAGCGTGGATTGCTTGGCAGTTTCAGCATGGTATTCACTGGTGCTTTTCTTACGAGTCGAGGCTAACTCGGTGCCGATTTTGATGACCGAACCCGAGCTATTCGCGGGCTTGCCGTCTGACTCGTTGGCAGCGCTGTCATCGCCACTCATGGCGTTATAAGCCGAGAGCAACGCTTGGGCGCCTTTGACCGCTTTCAAACGGCTGTCATCGGCATTTTTTGCAGCCCGAACATCGTCGCGAATGCTGTTGACCGTATCGACCAGCGTGCCACCGATCACACGGCCAACCGCCAGGCTTTTGGAGCTGTCCTTGCTGGTCTGGTTCGACGTTTCCATACCGGACGTGATAGTGACGTTAGCACCCGTGAGCGCCATACTCTTGGTACTCACCAAATCACTCGCCACCACCGTCAACTCTCGGCCAGCCGTCAGCGACACATTGCCCGCACTCGAACCCACCGTGCTGCCGGTCAAGGTCATCTCATCGGCAGTACCGTTGTGTTTCTGGCTGCCAATGGAAAGGTGTTGGTTGCCGGTGATGTCATCCAGCCCCAGCTTGTTGCCGGTGAGCACGCCGGTGAGATCGCGGCTCTTTTCCTTGTGCATGTCGATACGGGAAAAGGTGTTCTTCGCCGCATCAATGGTCAGGTCGCGCCCCGCCTCTACGGCGAGGTTGCCAGTGCTTACCAGGGATGACCCCGTAACTGTGGTGTCGCGCTTGGCAGCGACGGTGACGGTATCGCCGGAGACCATACTGCCCACGGCAGTGGTGCGTTTCTCGTCGACTTTGTCTTCAACCTTGCTCGACTTGAACCCGCCCCAGCTGCTTTTACTTTCTTTGCGTTCGTGACGGGCGCTGTCGGAGTTAGTGACCGCAAGAATGCTGACGTCCTGGCCTGCGACCAGTTGCGCAGCGCCTTTGTCGGCAGTGACGGCGCTGCCGGCCAGCAACAGGTTTGCACCCGCCACGACGGTGCTGTTGGTGCCCGCGCTGACCAAGCTGCCGACATTGTTGACGGCGGATGTCTCATCGAGGCGGAATTTCTTCCCGGACGAGGTCTTCTTGGTCTTGCTGTAGAAGCTGTAGTCCTGATTTTCAGCCGCCTTGAGGGCAAGGTCGTTACCCGCAACCAGGTACGCTTCTTTGCCCGCATCCACTTGGCTGGCCACCAGTTGCAGGTTCTGCCCGGCGCTCAGGGTGGCGTCACCGCCAGCCTTGAGCACGGTCGACACCTGCTGAACATGGTCCTCGACACTGGTGACCTTCTTGGAATTAAACGCCGAATGCTGTTCATTCGCCGCCGACGCCAGGTTCACATTGCCCTTGGCCACCAGCGCCAGATCACGCGTGGCATTGAGCTGGCTGCCGATGGCGCTGATATCCCGCGCAGCCACCACCTGGAAGTCGCGCCCGGCTTCGATCACGGTGCCGTACTGGTTTGCGCTGCTGCTGCGCATGTAGGTGCTGACGGTGTTGGCATTGCGCTGTTCGGCGGTGGCCAGGTTCACATCGCGCCCGGCTTGAACGCCCAGGTCGGCGCCGCTTTTGAAGGCGCCGCCGGTGCTGTTGACGTCGCGCCCGACTTGCAGGGTGAGGGTGTTGGCGGCTTCGATGCGGGCGGCGTTGTCGACGAAGTCGGTGCGTTCGGTGCGGTAGCCGCTGCTGCTTTGGTGGCTGGTGACGGTGCGTTCGTTGAGCACATCGCCATTCACTGCGCTGACGCTGACGTCGCGCCCGGCGATGATGCCGCCGGCGCGGTTGGTGAGGTTGTTGCCGGCGAGCAGGTCGAGGCGGTTGCCCGCTTGCACGAGGCCGCTGTTGACCATGTTGCGCCCGGCGCTGGCCGCCAGGTTGTTGGTGGCGCGCAGGGTGCCGACGTTGTTGAGGTCGGTGCCGCTGACCAGGTTAAGGTCGCTGCCGGTGATGAGTGCGCCGTTGGGCGCCAGGCGGTTGTTGGCCTGGGCCAGGTACAGCACGGGCACCAGCACTTGCTGGCCGGCGACGGTGGCGTTTTCCATCCACACGATGTCGTGGGTCAGGGCCGCGACTTGCTCGGCGGTGAGGCTCACGCCTACGGCCAGGTTAAGTGCCTGCTTGGTGCCGATGGCGTTGTCCATCAGGTATTTGAACATCGAGGCGTCGCTGGTCTGGCCATCAATGAAGCGCTGGCCGGTACGGGCGATCACGGCTTGCTGGATCAGGCGCTGTTCATACAGGCCGTCACCCAGGCGCTTTTGTGCCTGGTCCGGGTCGAAGCCCAGTTTGGACAGCATGTAATCAGAGCTTAAAAACTGGCTGAGGTTGGTCAGCAGCGGGTTGGTTTCGATCAGGTATTTCTGTGGGTTGGAGACGAACTGGCTGTCTGGCAGGCCTTGCACGCGGTTGATCACCACGCCGTCGGCCGAGGTGCCGCTGCCGGGTACGACCGGGCCGGTCACCGGCGTGCGGTCGACGCTGCCGCCGCCCAGGGTCCAGCCTTGCGGGCCAGTAGTGGCCGGCGCGCTGGCGCTTTCGCCACTGAGGCGGAACAGTCCGCCTTGGCCAGTAGGCAAGGTGAAGCCGGGCAGGCTCAACGGGTTGATCTGCTGTTGGGCGAGGTCAGGCGGCAGTTGCTGGTTGAGGGTGACCCGGGTCGAGTAACCGGCTGCGCCACTGGCACCGGTGGCGCCGGTAGTGGTTTTGGCGCCCGCACCGATGTAGTTGTAGCCCAGGCGCACCACGCTGTTGTCGATACCGGCTTGCGCCTTGACGTCTACCGCGCCGGCGGCCTGAATCACCGCAGCGTAACGTTGGTCGTCGCTGGCGATTTTGGTGACTTTGCCGAACTGGGTGTTCTCTTTCTCCATCAGGCCGACGAAGTTGGCCACGGTGGCTTCCAGGCCGCCGAGGTCATTGGGGTTGTAGCCAGCGCTTTGGTACCAGTATTTGTTGGTGAGTGCAGCGGCGGCGCTGAACCAGCCTTCCGGGTGTTTGGTGCGGGCGGAGGTAAAGAGCCGGTAGGTTTCGGTCTCGCCGGTTTCGATGCCGGTGTTGACCAGGTTGTTCAGGCGCGCGGTGAAGTTGCCACCGGCCGCAATCGAGCTGCTGCTGTTGAGCAGGTCGCCGCCCGCCAGGGTCATGTTACCGCCCGAGGTGATGCTCGAACCGACACTGGCGGCGGTCACTTCCAGTTTGTCGCGGGTCACCAGTTCCCACACGTAGTTGCGCGGTGTACCACCGGCGTGGCAGTCACCGGCGTTGACGTACTCGATGCACGTGCCTAGGGTGGCGGAGGCGGTGTAGACACCTGCGTCGTTGACGGTGAGTACCGCCCGTTCATTTTTGATCGAATTGGCGGACAGGCTGAGGTTGCCGTCACTCTGGATCGTCGACGAACTGTTGAGGATGCTGCTGGCCAGGCCGCCCTTGCCGTCGCGGTCGACGCTCAGGTTGCCCATGCTGTAGAGGTCGGCGTAGCTGTTGTTCAGCGCATCGACACGCAGGCTCATGTCGCCGCCGCTGAAGATCAGGCCGTGGTCGTTGAGCAAGGCGCCGGTGGTGGCGACCAGTCGTTGGCCACTGCCCAGGGTCGCGTAGTTGTTGAGCGTGCCCGCGTTGAGCAACAGGTCGGTGGCGGCGGTGATGCGCCCGCGGTTGTTGAGCGTGCCGCCGATGTTGGCGGTGGTGACGCCGCCGCCGGCAATGCTTGCCGTGTCGCTGAGGGTGGCTTGGGCCGCGCTGAGGTTGAGGTTGCCCAGGCTGCTGATGCGCCCGGTACTGTTCAATGCGCCGCTCAAGGTCAGGTCGAGTGTGCCGTCGCTGGCAATCAGGCCATGGGTGGTCCAGTTGGCGCCATTGCCGACAAAGCGTCGGGCGCCGAGCAATTGGCCGGTGGCGGTCTGGTCGAGGCTGTCGACATTGACCGTGAGTTGCCCGGCCTGGATCACGCTGCTGTTGGTCCAGTTGCCCTGGGTGATGGTCAAGTCGCCACGGGTGACCAGGCTGCCGCCCACGTCGTTGAGGTTGGCGGGTGCAATGCCGAAATTGCCGGTGCCCACGTGCAGTACATTGCCGCCCAGGTTCTGGAAGCTGCCGGCGTTGAGGGTCAGGTCGTTGTTGGCGGTTTCCACCACACCGTTGCGGTTGTCGAACAAGCCGCCGATGGCAAATTCGGTGGTGCCCGCCGTGCCCAGCGCACGCAGGCGCCCGGTCTGGTTATCGAGGCTGGCGGCGCGCACCTTGAGGGTGGTTTCGCTTTCGATGATGCCCAGGCGGTTGTTGAGCGCCCCGCTCAGGTCCAGGTCGACTTGTTGGCCGGCAATCTGGCCGTCGTTGTCGCCGCTGTTATCAAAGTCATGCCCGACCACACGCATCAGGCCTTTGGCATAGAGCCCGCCGTTGCGGTTGTCGAAATTGCCGGTAGTGACCAGCGCGTTGCCGCCCTGCGCCGCGATGCGCCCGCCATAGTTATCCACAGCGCCGGCTTGCAGGTTGAGGCTTTGCCCCTGCATCACGCCGCCCTGGCGGTTGTTGTTGAGGTCGTAACCGTTGCGCAGCACGCCGACCACTTGGGTTTGCAGTGCGGCCTTGAGGCTGGCGAGGGTGCCGCCACGGTTGTCGAGGCTGGCTGCGTTGACACTCAGGTCGCCCGCCTGGGCGATCAGTTTGCCGCTCTGGTTATCCAGCGTGTCGGCCACGTCGACGCTCATGCCGCCCTGGCTTTGCACGGTGCCTTTGCCATTGTCCACGCGGTTGGCCGTGAGGTTGAGGTCGGCGTTCTGGCTGTAGATCAAGCCATCGTTGCCGTTCTGCACCAGGCCGCTGGCGGTGAGGCTCAAGCGGTCGTTGGCGGCCAGCGTGCCACGGTTGCGGTTGTCCAGGCCGCCGGTCAGCAGGGTCAACAAACCTTGGCTGGCGATCTGGCCGCCCTGGTTGTTGATCTGCGCCGCGCGGCTGATCAGCAGCGGGCCGCCGCTGGCCAACTTGCCATTGGTGTTGGTCAGCGTCGCCAACAGGTCGAGGCTGGTGGCGGTGCCGCCGCTGATGCTGCCGGCGCTGTTGTCCAGGTTTTGCGCATTCAGGGTCAGGGCTGCGCCGCTGTCGATCACGCCGCCTTGGGCGTTATTCAGCAAACCGCCCACGGTGAGGCGCTGGCCCGATGCGCTGGAGAGAACGCCTTTGTTGCTGTTGTCCAATTCGCCGGCGCTGACGTACAGCGCCTTTTGACTGACCAGTGCACCGCCCGCGCTGTTGAGCAGGCTGGCGGTCAGCGTGGCATTGAGGTCGCCGTAACGGCTCGACAAGGTGCCGCTGTTGCGGTTGTCGAGGTTCGCGCCGCTGACGGTCAGGCCCTGCCAGCCGGACATCAGGCCGTTCTGGTTGATCAGGTTTTGAGCATTGAGCACCAGCAGGTTATTGCTGATCAGCTTGCCGTTGCTGTTGTTCAACGTGCGACCGCTGAGGTTCAGGGTTTGCGCGCTGGAGAGTTCGCCGCCCTGGTTGCTGAGGTCGCGCAGGTGGTTGATGGTCAGGTTGCCGGCGGTGGTGATCAGACCACCGGTGTTGTTCAGGTCGCCAGTGGCAGTGCCGAAGTCGAGGGCAATCGCGCTGCCCAGCAGTGAGCCGTTCTGGTTGTCCAGCTCGGCGCTGTTGAGCGTCAAGGCGTTGCTGGCGTTGAGCAGGCCCTGGTCGCGGTTGGCGAGGCGGCCAGCCACGTTGAGTACGGTGTCGCCACGGCTGGTGAGCGTGCCACCGCTGTTGTCGAGGTCGGTGGCCTGCGCATCGACCGAGGCGGCGGCAATCAGGCCTTTGACGTTGGCCAGGGCCTGGCCGATGCGCAGGGTCAGCGCGGCGTTGCTCAGCAATTTGCCGCGGCTGTTGTCGAGGTTGTCGGCGGTGAGTGTGAACGCCTGGCTGCTGGAGATCTCGCCGCCCTGGTTATGCACGTTCTTGAGGTTGTTGAGCATCAACAGCGGTGCGTTGATCAGGCCGTTCTGGTTGTTGAACTCGCCCCGGTTGAGGTCCAGGGTCAGGGCCTCGGCGCTGGTGATCTGGCCGCCTTGCTGGTTGTTCAGGTCGGCGGTGCCGAGGGACAGGGCCTGGCGCGCGCTCAGGGTGCCGTTCTGGCTGTTGTCGACGCTGGCGGCGTTGAGGATCAGGCTGCCGTCGGTGACCAGGCGCCCGCCTCGGTTGTCCAGCGCGCCAAGGGTGCTGAGGGTCAGCGGGCCGGCGCTGGACAGCGTACCGGCGTTGTTGGCCAGGGTGCGCGCCGAGATGCTCAGCAGCCCTTCGCTGCTGATCAGGCCCTGGTTGCGGTTGAGCAACTGATCGATATTCAGGGCTGCGCCGCCGCCGGCAACCACCAGCCCGCCATCGCTGTTATCCAGTTGTGTAGCCGTGACCAGCACGCCCGAACGGCTGGACAGCTCGCCGTTGCGGTTGTCGATATTGACGACATTGGCCTGCACACCGCCGATACCGGCGACCAAGCCTTTCTGGCGGTTGTCGAGGCTGTTACCGGCCACGTTGACGACGCCCTGGCTGGTGACCAGGCCGCCCTGGTTGTTGAGGCTGCCGACGTTGAGGCTCAAGGCCTTGCCCGCCGTGATCAGGCCCGCAACGTTGTCGAGGGTGGCGACCGTCAGCGCTGCGGTGTCGAGGCTTGAGACTTCACCGCCCTGGTTGTGCAATTCACCGACCACCGCCGTCAGCGGCCCGTCGCTGGTGACCAGCCCACCTTGGGTGTTCTGCAGGCGATCTGCGGTAATAGCCAAGCCATTATTGCTGAGGATGCGACCTTTGTTCTGGTTGTCGACCGAGGCGGCGGTTATCTGGGTGCGCTGTTTGGCGCCCAGTGTGCCGCCTTGGTTATTCAGGGCTTGGGCATCCACGCTCAACGTGCGGCTGGCGATGACACTCGCGCCGGTGTTGTTGACGGCCTTGCCGCGCAGGCTCACATCGCCTGCTGCGTTGCGGGTGTTATCGGTGTTGACGCCGGCTTCGATGATGTCGCCGTTGGTCAAGGTGCCACCGGCGGACAGCGCAATGCGGTCACGGGCGGCCAGGCTTTGGCGGTTGGTGAGATCGCCCTGGGTGTTCACGTTCAGGGCTGTACCGGCATATACCGGCCCTTTGGCGTCCAGGCTTGCGGCGTTGACGTTGACCGCACCGCTGGCGGCAGCTTGCGCCATGCTCAAATGCCCATTGGCATCGAGCTGGATATCGCCGCCACTGGCCGCCAGCGTGCCGTCGAGCTTCACGCCCACACCGGCTTCGGTGCCCACCAGCTTGATCGCGCCGGCGTACATGCCGCCCAGCGCGGTGGAGTCGATGGCCAGCTCGGGTTTGGTGCTGCCGTCGTCGGCGCGCGGGGTGGCGTTGAGGGTTTTTGCATCAACGTCGTTGCGCCCGGCGATCACCGCCAGTTCACGGGCGTTGATCTGTGCGTTGATCTTGGCGGTACGGGTGATGATTTCGAAGCGATCGACGTTGCTGGCATTCAAGCCTTCGCCGTCGATGGTCACGGCGCCGCCGTCAACCTGGTAGCGCTGCAACTGGCCGCTCGCGTCGAGCACCGGTTTACCGGTGGTCAGGGTCACGTTGGGGGTGTTGATAAAGCCGCAGCCGCTGCACGTAATGCCGTACGGGTTGGCGACGATGACTTTGGCCGACTGGCCCGCCACTTCGGTATAACCGCGCAACTGGCTCGGGCTGCCGCCGTTGACTTCGTTGAGGATGACGCTGGCGGCGCCGCCCTTGAGGTTCGGGTTGCCGACGATGTAGCCGCCGAGCTGGGTGTTCTGCACCGCGCCGGTGGCGTTGTTGAGGATCACGCCGTTGGGGCCGACGTTGTAGTCCTTGAACTGGTTGTGGGACAAGCCACTGCCATTGGGCGCGGCGATGTTCACCACCGGCACGCCGTTGCCAGCCTGGCCGACGCTAGTGGCCGGGTTGCTCACCACAATGCCTTCGGCCTGGGCCAGCAACGGCTGCCAGAACAGCGCGTTGACCAGGATCAGCACCAGGCCGCGCTTGGGCAGGCCGAAGAACGCGTCGCGGCGCTTCAGGGCAGCAGAAGGTTGGCGGGCCAAAAAGGCAAAGTGGCGAACATCCATGGTCAAATTCTCGTTGCAGCTGGGCGTTGAATTACAGGAAGAAATCCATGCGGAAGTAGATCGGCGCTTCGCGCTCCGTCACGACCCCCGGTCTTTCTAACGAGTGGGCAAACGTCACGCTGGTGCTGACGTATTTGCCACGGGCGAACAGTTCCACGGAGTTGCTCGAGACGCGGCCGTGGTTGTCGCCGTTGTAACGGTCGTTGCGGATCACGCCCTGGTCGTAACCGAGGCTGGTGCCGTATTCGGCGAAGGCCGGGCGCAGCCATTCCAGGGTGACCGGGCGGGCCCAGCGCACTTCATTGCGCCAGTAGCCACCGCTGTCGCCGGACAGCTGCTGATCCTTGAAACCGCGTACCGACGACGAGCCGCCAAGGCTGATGCGTTGCGGCGAGAACAGCACGTCTTCACTGCGTTGCCCAGTGGCCAGGCTGGTGAAGCTGAACGACTCGCCCCACAGACGAAACGGCTGCAAATAGCTGACGGTGGCGGTGTATTTGCGGTAATCCGGGGTGGGCGTGAGGTTGCCGTACTGATCGCGATGCTGGTCGTCACGCTGGGCGTCAAAGGCGCCGATACCGTTCTGCACACCCAGGTCGACGTTGACGAAAGCACTGCCGATGCGCCGGCCGTGGTTGATGCCAAACTGTAGTTCGCTGATGCGATTACTGCTGACTTCGAGGTGGGCGTCGTTGACGTAGTTGTTGGTGCGCAGGTGAGCCACACCCACGTTGACCGAGGTCTTGCTGACGTCATCGCGGTGGATCACGCGTTCGGCGCGCAGTTGGTGGTTCTGGTTGTCGCCCGACTGTTTGAACTTGAAGGTGTCGGTATGGCCGAGGGCGCGGTAATCGCTCTCGCTGTAGGTGTACGTGAAGTTCCACCAGCCCCACGGCACGTTGTAGTAGAGCATGGTGTTTTTCGAGGTTTTCTGGTGGTCGCTGATGGCGTCGTGGCCGCCGCGCAGCACCAGTTGGTCGGCCAGGCCGAGCGGGCTGTCCCACTCCAGGCCCGCGCCCCATTGCTGTTCGCCGGTGCTGCGTTGCCCGTCGTTATTGCGCGACAGGCTGGCGCGCCAAGGCTTCTGTGGGGTGTTCTTGACCACCACGTCGCTGCCGCCAACCTGGCTGCCGGGGGTCAGTTCCATTTGCGCTTGCTTGGACGGCAGGCGGTTGAGCTGGTCCACCAGTTGCTCGACTTCACGCAGGTTCAGCGCCTCACCAACCTTGCCGGGAAACGCCATGGCCAGTTCGCGATCGGTCACGGTGCTGCCTTCGGCGCTGCGCAACGCTTCGAGTTTGCCCTCGACCACCAGCACTTGCAGGTGGCCGCTGCCGAGGTCTTGTTGCGGCAAGTAGGCGCGGCTGGTGACGCGACCTTTGGCGATGTAATAGTCGGTGATGACCTTGAGCAGTTCATTGAGCTGCGAGACGCCCAGGCATTGGCCGACATAGGGTTTGAGCAAGAGCGTACGGTCGCCGGCGGGCAGGCTGTCGGCGCCTTTGAGTTCGATGTCCTTGATCGGGAAGCAACGGGTGTCGGCAGGCGTGGCCGGTGCCTGGGGCTTGGCCGCTTTGCCGGGCAAGTCCTGCAGTTCTTGCAGGCGACGGCTTTGCTCTTCGAGCAGACGGTTTTGCCGGTCGCGGATCAAGTCCTGATCCCCTGGCGTGGGAGCGGCCGTGGCAGTGTTCAGGCTCAAGCAGGTGAGCAGGAAAGTGCACAGCAAATACCGAGTCCGTGGCAATAACAAAGACATGTTCGATCCATCGAAAATCAAGGGGCGGCAAACTAACATCGAACTCGCGCTGGCCCAAGAAACCGGGACAGTTGCACATTCGCCAACATTAGTTAGGCAACACTTTGATTAATAACAATAAAGAATTATCAAAAAGAGCTTGAGCCTGTCGTTGAAACTTTTTATTCCGACAAGCGGCAACTGTTTTGATAGTCATTCGGCAAAGAAGTGACAAGCGGCCATTATTTAGCCATCAACTGCTTTCCGAGTTAGCTTAGTGCGGGGGAATACAGAAAAGTTCGCGGGAGTTTTGTGAATTGGATCCCATTTATCGGAATTCCAAGCGACGCCGGTGGAATGTGGGAGCTGGCTTGCCTGCGATGGCGGCGTGTCAGGTATTTACTGGTTGTTGGCCCACCGCTATCGCAGGCAAGCCAGCTCCCACATGGGTCTTGGGTGCTTTGGAGTTTCTAGCCCGCGCCTTTGTCTTTTTCTGCGCCGGGCACCAGGCTCAGGCCCGGGCGCTCCACGTCGCGCGAAACATGGGCCTTCACGTCCTCCACACCGCCGTCTTCGTCATTGTGGATCACCAGCACACCCGGCTTGCGAAACTGCTCCAGGTGGCCGTCGCCCAGGTTGAAACTTTCACTCAGGCTCTTGTCGCTGAGCGCATTCGCCTCGGCGCGACGCTGGGCGAACTTGCGCCCGCGACGTTGTTGATAGCGCGCCCAACTGATCAGGATCAACGCATTGAACAAGGCGATCCACAGGTAGATCTGCAAGGTGTTGAGCGCGGCAAAAATCGGCGCTTCAATGCGTGGGCCGCCATGGGTTTCCAGCATCGCAGTAATCCCGCGCGCCAACAGCCAAACCAGCCCGCCCCACGCCAATAGCGTGAGCAGCACATCGATGATCCACATCAGGGTGTTCTGGCGAGTTCTGACCAGTTTCATGATCACGCCTCCTCTTCACTGGGTTTTATGCCGCGATCCGGGCTGACCCAACGCGCACGCTTCTGATGCTGGTTAAACAGCACCTTGGGAAAGCTGACCAGGGTGGTGAGCAAGCTGATCAGCCAGAACACCATCGGGTACCACACGGTCCAGAACAGGCTTTTCCACAGGTCTTTCTCATAGCGCCGGTCGATCAGGATGCTCACCGCAAACTGCAGCAGGCAGACCATCGCCAGCACCAGGCCGGTAAAGGCCGGTGGCACCAGGGAGTCGACGGCGATCGCCTGTGGCAGCACCACGAATTTGCCCACGCCCCAGAAAATCACCGAGAGCAGGAAGGTGAAAGCCCAACCAGTAGACAGGCAGTATTCGAACAGCAGCGGCCACAGGTAGCGATGGCGCCATTGCCAGATGCCACGGATGTTCTTGAACAGCACCTCGGCACCGCCCTGGGCCCAGCGCAGGCGTTGCTTCCACAGGCCGCCAACGGTTTCGGGCATCAGGATCCAGCACAGGGCGCGGGGCTCGTAGAAGATCGCCCAGTGGTCGAGTTGCAGCTTCCAACTGACATCGATGTCCTCGGTGATCATGTCGGTGCTCCAGTAGTCGATGCGGTCCAGGGCTTTCTTGCGAAACGCCACCACCACACCGGACACCGTGAAGATCCGGCCGAACACGCGCTGGGTACGCTTGATCAAACCGATGATCGAAGAGAACTCGCCCACCTGCACCCGGCCGATCAAGGTTGAGCGCGTGCGGATGCGTGGGTTGCCGGTCACGGCGCCCAGGCGCGGGTTGTCGAGCATCGGCGCGACCATATACGCCGCCGCGTTTTTATCGAGCAAGGCATCGCCGTCGATGCACACCAGGTACTCACTGCGCGCGGCCACGGCGCCCATGCGCAGGGCCACCGCCTTGCCCTGGTTCTGCGCCAGGTGTAGCACCCGCAGGCGTGGGTGTTGCAAGGCCAGGGCGTCGAGCACCGCGGCGGTGTTGTCCTTGGAGCCGTCGTTGACGGCGATGACTTCGATATTCGGGTACAGCTGGTTCAGGGCCGCATGAATGGTGTCGGCGGCGTTATCGCCCTCGTTGTAGCAAGGGATGATGATCGAGATCAGCGGGTTGCCGGCCAGGGTTGGCGCCGGAGTGTCTTCCTTCCACGGCCAGTGACGCTCCCAGTGCAGCCAGAAATACAGGCCGCCGGCGATCCACAGTGCCGACATGAACAACGGGTAGAAAAACACGAAGTCCATCAGGAACTGCCCGGTGACCAGGAAAATCAGGCCAAGGGGCACGCCCAATACCAACGCCAACACGAATAAAGCCAGGATTCTGTCGAACATGGTCAAGGGTTCCATTGGTTGGAAAGGGCCGGACGTACTGTCTTCAGGTCCGGTGAGTTTTCCAGGAAGTTATCCGGGTAGTAGCCAAAGCTCCTGACCCCCTGGCGTTTGAGCACCCCCATCCATTCAGCCATCTGCGCGCCGCTGATATCGGGCGCCTCTTTGGTCCGCCAGTCTTTCGCTTGCAATTCGAACACGGTGCGCTGCAAGGCGTCGGGACGTGCCTTGACCGTGGCCACCAGCTTTTCCAGCCAGGCATTGGAGTTCTTCAGCGTCTCGCCTTCCATCAGCGGCATGGCCATCGGCGCGGTCCAGTCGTAGGTCTGGAGGAAGTCATCGAGGTTCTGCGCGAACCAGGTTTCGCTGCCAGGGTTGAGCATCGGCTCGGCGAAGATGTTGCGCGCGGTCTGCACCTGCGGCCCGCGAATGGCGCGGACTTTACCGGCCAGCTCCTGGGTGAAGTCGATCAGGTAGCGGCTCTTGAAGCGCGTCCAGCGCTGCATCACGGCCGGGTCGGCGCGCAATGCGCCAATGCTGCTCGGCAGGCCGTTGGCGGCATAGGCTTTGAGCGCGGCCGGGCTGGCGTCTTCGAAGTCCGAGAAGAGTGCGTCGTCGTGGAACAGCACGCCATCGATGGCGGTGTTGCGCGCCAGGTCTTCGTAGATCTCGCCGATCTGCTGGCGCACCTTGGGATCAAACGGTGACAGGCGCTTGTACTGGTCGGGGTCGATGCCGACCTCGCCGGTCTGCGGGTCCCAACGGGTAACGCGTGGCAACGCCGGGTCGAGGGCAAAGCTCAGCACCGGCATCCAGGCGAAGATGTTCACGTGGCCACGGGTGCGCAGTTGCCAGGTCACGCGGTTGAACAGGTCGCGGCGCACCGGCAGGTGGCGGTTGGGGAAGTACAGCGAGTGCACCAGGCCATCGCCCTTGGGGTCGGCGAAGGCTTGCAGGAACACGGTGCTGGCGCCCATGTCGACCACGCGCTGGATCAACTGGTCGAGGTTGCGCGCCTCTTGGGCCGGGTCGGGGTCATAGACATTATCCAGGTCGACGTGCAGCACGCGCATCGAGGTCTTGGCCTGGGTGCCGACAATCGCATTGGCGTAGTGCTCGCCATCCGGGTCGGATGCCACCAGGAAACGCGGGCTGCTCTTGAGGTTGGCGAGGTCGTCGAGGCCATCGTCCAGAGTCAGGGCCATCTGGTAGCCCTGTTCACCCACCACGGCCAACGAAGTGCCATCGGCCGCGCCGTAAGGCCACACCCACACGCGCGGAGCCTTGCCGGTGACGGCCCGCAGTTTGTTGGAAATGGCGGTTACGTCGGCGCGCATCCGCGCCTGGAACTGGGCTTCGGTTTCGTATTTGCCGGTGGCGGCATCGTATCGACGTGTCGCGGCGGCCGGCTCCAGGTTGCCCTGCGGGTTGGCCAGAATGCCCATGTGGCTGGCGTCGGTATGGGCGGCGATTTCCACCAGGTTCGATTTGGAAACTTCGCGCACTTGCTCCCAGGTCAGGAAGTCGGAACGGGCGCGCGGCGTGCCGGCAAAATCCACCGGTTTGTTCAAGGGCGTGTCGATCCAATACCCGACCGGCGCCAGGATTACTGGCCAGTTATAGGCGCGCAAAATCGGCATCACACGGGTATAGAAGCTTGAGTAACCATCGTCGAAGCTGAGCATGATGGCTTTGGGCGGCAGCTCACGCCCACCACTGCGTGCCGCCAGGATCTGGTCGACACTGACCGCCTGGTAACCGTTTTCGCGCAGCCAGGCCAACTGGTCGATCAAACGCTCGGTGCGCACCGCCACCACGGCCTGATCAGGGTCGCGATCTTCGACGTCGTGGTAGGCGATGCCCAGGAAGTGGTTTTTCGGCCACGGCGCTTCGCGTGCCGGTATCGGCCGCTCGGCGGGGGGAGTATAGGGCGCGGGTTGCTGGGCGCAGGCACCGGCCAGCAATACACCCAGGACCAACAAGCAACGGCTGAGGACAGTCATGGTCAGGCTCTTTTAGAAACGGTAAATGAGGTCGACGAGCAGGCGCAGATCGCGTTCGCGAACGCCGTCGTAAGGTCGGCTGATCAGGCTCAGGTTGGCGCCGGCTTCGAGTACGTCGTTCCAGCGAACGCGTTGGCCGTAGCCGATCAAACCAACGCCACCGGTGGAATAATCCCGCTGGCTGTACGTACCTGCACCGACCTGGAACTGCTGACTCCACTGGGTCTCGTAGCGGTGATAGAGCACATGGTTGACCGTGACGGTGGGCAACACGCTGAAGTCCGATTTCGGGTTGAAATACACCACGTCTTCCTTCGAGTTGCGGCTGGCACCGACCTCCAGGCCCAAGTCCACTTGCACGTGCGGCGAGCTGTAGATGCCCTCGCGCCCGGTGAGCAACGCTTCGAGCCGGTTGTTGCCGTCGCTGAAACGGGACGGGCTGAGGGACAGTTTCCATTCGCGGCTTTCATTCGCACGCCAGCGGATAAACCCGCTGCCGCCGTTGGCCGTGACATCGGCATTCAAGGCCCGCAGCGGCGTGCTGGCCAGGAGGTAGCCGAGGCTGCCGCCGTACTGCCAGTTGTCGTTGATATCGCGGGCAATCGACACGCTTGCGCCTTGTTTGGAGCCATAGCCGTAGGAGTGGTTGGAGACTTCGGCTTGCAGGGTCATGTCGCGGGTACGCTGCTCCACGCCGACGCGCTGCCAGCGGTGCTGGCCGGTACCTTCGGTAAAGTCGGCGGTGGCATAACCGGCTCCGGCGAAGACCCGCCAGTCTTCGTCGATGGGCGGGCTGTAGAGCACGCTTTCGATGCCCCAATCACGGCTACCGGCGACCGCGCCGACGTCGCCGTTATTGCCCCCGCCATAGCTTTTACCGGTGTAGGCCTCAACGCGCAGTTCAGCCATGTCGTGCACATCGCGCAGACGGCTGAGGCGCTGAACCTGGCGGCTGTCCGGGTTGCGGGCCAGCACGTCATCGGTCAGCGCGTCCATTTGGCGCCATTCCTGAAGGTCCATGGCGGTGTAGGCCTGGGACACTTCCAGGCCGATATCACGCGGGACCTGGGTTTCGGTTTCCTTGAGGGCGCCTTCGGCCCGGCGCGGCCAATCACGGGCGCGGTACATGTCAGCCTGGGCCAGGCGCAGGCCGACGTTGCCCGGGGCCTTTTGCACCAGTGCCTCAAGGCCGGTTTCACTGCCCGGCAGGTCACCTCCGTAGGTGCCGGCCTGGGCCGCCAGCTGTTGCGCGTCCATCCAACTGTCGTTGGGGTTGCCGATGGGCAAGCCCTTGAGTTCGACGCGAGGTTTCTGAGTGGTAGCCAGGCTGTTGGCGACGTCGCGCGCTTCCATCACTTTGTCGCTTTCGAGCAGGGCGTAGAACAACGCAGTGCTGTCTTCGACGTGATCGCCAGGGTCGGCATCCGGCGCAGTCAGCACACTGCGATACAACGGCTCGGCTTTTTCCGGCTGGCGCTGGTCGAGGTAAGACGCGGCGACCCAACGCACGGCGTAGGTCGGCAATTGCACGCCTTCACCAGTGAGGGTTTCGTACTCGCGTATCACATCGGCGGTGCGTGCCCGCGCCTTGAGGGCGCCCAGGCGGTCGATGCGCCAGCGCACTACGTCGTCATGAGCGGTGGCGTCCGGGGTCCAGCGCGCGAGCAGTGTGTCGTAATCGTTGAGGGCGCGGTCGGCGACCACGTAGCGTTCTTTTTCGGTACGCGTGGCGAACTCGGCCATACGCACACGCTCGGCGGCGAGGTCGCCTTCCAGGCGGCGCTGGGTGACCGCGTCCAGCACGCCCGGATGTTTGGCCGACAGGCGCAGAGCGGGCTCCGGCAAGCGAGCCTTTTGCAGGGCGACGATGTATTCGCGGACCACTTCGGGCTTATCACCGGCGCGGATGAAGGCTTGGTCGAATTCGAACAGCGCGTCGTAGTTCAAGCCCGCGCGCGTCAGTGCATAGCCCAGGGCCATGCGGCGGTTCGGATCATCGGGTTGCGCCGCCACCAGCGCGCGCAAGCGTTGCACCGCCTCGGTAGCTTGGCCACCGTCGGCCTGGGTCAGGGCCTGGCCCAGTTGCAGGTCGATATTTTTCGGTTCACGCAGCAATGCCTGCTGATAAACCGCCAAGGCCTGCGGCCACTGCTTTTGATTGCGATACGTGCGCGCGACCGTGGCCAGGGCTTGGGTGGTGAGGTTACGATTTTTGCCCTGAGCCTCGTACACCTTCAGCACTTCGGTGTCTTGACCGGCCCAACCGGCAATCACCAGGTGATCACTGATCTGGCCGGGTGTCTGGCGTTCGGCAGGCAGTTGGCGCAATTGGGTAAGGGCGGGCGTGAAGTTGCCGTTACGCGCCTGGATGATCAGGGCATCGTAGGCCGGGTCGGCCAACGCGAGGCTGGGCATCAGCAGTTGGCTGCACAAGGCGGCCCCGATGAGCAGTCGCAACCGGCCTGAAGCACTGATGGGTAGGTTTCGCAGCATATCGTGAGCTTCCTTACACAAGGAAAGCTGTAACGATAGGTGGTCCTGAGCAAAACGCATCAGGGTGCCGACGTCTAGTGACCCGGCCTAGCTTTCCTATAGGAACTATCCCTTAGGAACGTAGGCAGAAGGCCAATTCAGAACAATTGTTCAGAATTGCAGGGCCTGCCGGAAATATGAATGTGGGGGCGGACTTGCCCGCGACGATAAGGTGTCAACCGGCATCAACGCCGGTCGTTTGACCCCTGTCGCGAGCCCTTCCGCCCCCACATTATTTATTTCTTACTGATGTAAGAAATCTTACTGCGCGCCGCTGACCGCACCCATTTTGGCCATGACAAAACCAATGAATTGCTCAACGGTCATCTTCTGGCCGTTGAACATCACTTCATTGTTGGCGTAGTGCAGTTTGGAGACCACGTCGGTGCCCACCAGGGTCGCCAGTTGCGTGCCGACCGCCATGCCGCTGACCATCTCGGCAGCCATCTGCGATTGCTGCTCGATGGCTTTAGGGTCGGTCACACCGCCCACTTCGGCCTGCAGGGCGGCAACATCACCAACCATTGGCTTGGACAGGGTCAGGTTGGCGTCCAGCATGGCGATAACTTGTTTGCCCAGCTCAACCGGCGGCAGTTCCATGGACGCAGGCTTGGTCAGGTCCAGCACCAGGCTGAATTTGCTTTCGCCATGGGTGGTTTTCAGCGACAGGTTTTCCACCGCCAGTTGCGGCTTGGCGGCCAGCACCTGGTTGACATTCGCCTCTGCCAGGGTCTGCTCGGCTTCGGTCAGTTGCAGCTCAGGCACGGGCTGGCCGGCAGCGGCAGCGGCTTGCACCGGTTGCATCTTGTCCTGGTAAAGCTTGGTCAGCACCAACATCGCCGGGATGTCGACGTTCTTCATGCTCAAGGCCATGGCCGCCGAGCCGACAGGTTTACCCTGGTAACCGATTTCGTCGATTTTGTAGTCGACGCGGCCGGCCAGGTTGTTGTCCTTGGTCTGGCTGGTGTCTTTTTGCTCGAAGCCCTTGAGGGTCAGCACCGCTTTCTGCGGGCCGAAGGTGACCTTGGTGTCGGTCAGCTCAACGGTGTTTTGCCCGGTGTAAAAACCGAAAGTGGATTTTTCCAGCTTACTGGCCACGGTCAGGCCAGCCAGTTCGGCTTCAAACGGCGCACCGTTGGCATCGATTGCGGCGACCTTGAGGCTGTTCATGTAGCCGTCGGCCTTGACCTTCTGGCCCTCTGCGGTGCTGTCGAAGTCCAGGTTGGCGCCGGAGAAACTCACCGAGGACTTGTCGTCCTTGAACTCCAGAGGCAGCAACTCGACGTTGCCGTTGACCGAACGGTTGTAGCCGATATTGGCCACGCCTTTGAGCGGCGACACGTCTTTGCTGGCGGCGAACCACTTTTCGGTGGTGGCGTTTTTTTCCAGCGCGTAGTGACTGGTGGCCATGACCGGCAACCATTTCAGCGACACCAGGCGGGAAAACGGCAGCGGGCCGTGTTCGATATGGTCGACAAACAGCAGCTCAGGGTTCGGATTTTCTTCGCCGAAGACGCTGCCTTGGCCCTTGAGACGGTAATGGGCGGTGCTGCTGAACAGGCCACGATCCAGGGAGACCAGCTCCAGGTTCACGGTGCCATCGACGCCGGCCATGGAGGTTTGCAGTTCCTTGTTGGCGTTCTGGATCGCGGTTTGCAGCACCGGCTCCAGCTGCTTACCGGTGTACCAGGCGCCGCCTGCACTGACGACGCCGACGGCGACAACAAAACCCAAAAGAACAACTGCTGGCTTATTCATGAAGTGACCTGATCAAATCCTGTGAGAAGTGGGCTGTCTTCCTTGAACCCCGAGGGGGTTGGCTCAAGCCCGCCGAAACGGGGGGAAGATTAGCACTGGCGGCCGCGAACGGCCCAGCTTTTCAGAGGGGTCAGGTCAGTAGTTGGTTCACGAGTACTCCAATTCGACTTCATCGAGTTGGTGATCGAAACTCTTCAACCGGGCGGTCCAGGTGTATACCAACACCTCAAACTCGCGGTGTATGACGGCATTGCCGGGGGTGTCGGCCTTGGGGTCGCAGAAGTCCAACTGGTAACGTTCGCGGGCCATGGCGTTGGCCACATCGGACAATTCCCGTGCGTTATTCAGCCAATGTCTACCATCAGCGACCTGCTGATCGAGCAGCACGCATTGTTTTTTCAGGGCTTCGAGGCTTTTTTCCAGGGGGGTGCCGGTCAGTTCGCCCATGACCTCCTGGAAAGTACGGCCGGGCTGCCAATAGCTGCCCCAGAAATAACGGTCGAACACGGTTTCAACGCGGCGTAGCGCAACCTTGGTGTCCCAGATCGCCACACGGGTCTTGCCTTGCTCAAGCAGCTTCTTCTTCACCCGTTGATTTTGATAAGACGCCCACGCCACCACACCAATGGACAACGTGCCGATCACCAGGCAGGCACTGTCGAGAAAGACCATGGCCTTGTCGATTTGGTGGGCGAGCATGACGCCGTAGAAATAGGCGGCCGATAACAGCACCAGTGCGAAGAACACGCACCAAAAAGCGGGAGCATAAGGGTTTTTCATTATTGGAATCCCCATGAGCAAACGCGAGCAGTGACAGGTAAGTCGGCCCTCATGCGAAGCGCATGGCGACTCACCTGTCAAAGCATAGCTTTTAGCTCAGGGTTTGCCGGATTGTGACGCTTGCGTTCGTCCGCTTTCCCAACCACCGCCCAACGCCAGGAACAGATCGATCTGGCTCATGGCAACCTGGGTGTTCGCCGCCGCCAGCTGCGCGCGTACATCCGTGTAGGTGCGGGTGGCTTGCAGGTCGGCCAGGAACGACGCGCGGCCGGCCTGAAAGAAGCGGTGCGTCTGCTCCGATGCCTCTTTGGCGGACTCGCCGGCATCGGCCAGCGCATCGCGGCGTTGCAACTGCGCGGTGTATTGCGCAAGGCCGGTCTGGGTTTCGCGGATGGCGTTGAGCACCACCCCGTCGAAGTGCGCCAGGGCGCCCTGGGTCGCGGCTTCAGCTTCGTGAATACGCGCACGGGCACCGTTGGTCGGCACTGACCAACTGATCAGCGGGCCAAAGCCCCAACGGTTAGTGGCCGGCGTGCCCAGGTCATCGAGAAGACCGACGGTGCCTACCGTGGCCCCAATGCTGATGTCCGGGTACAACGCGCCGGTGGCCACGCCGATACGCGCAGTGGCGGCGGCCAGTTGGCGTTCGGCCTGGCGCACGTCCGGGCGGCGTTTGAGCAACGCGGCACCGTCGCCCACCGGCAGCAGTTGGGCGATGTGCGGCAGCTCGGCGCAGGTGTTGGTGCCTGCCGGTAGTTGGTTCACCGGCTTGGCGAGCAGCATCGACAAGCGGAACAAGCCCGCCTGGCGCGACGCTTCATAGCGCGGCATGTCGGCGCGCAAGGATTTGTATTGGGTCTGCGAGCGGGTCACCTGGGTTTCATCGCCACGCCCGGCGTCGCGCAGGCGTTGGGTCAGCTTGGTGCTCTGGCCTTGCAGGTCAAGGGATTGGTTGGCAATCGCCAGCTCTTCGTTGGCTGCGCACACTTGGGTGTAGGAACGCACCACGTCTGCCACCAGGGTGATTCGCGCGACATCGGCAGCCGCCTGCGCCGCGTCGGCGCTGGCCTGGGCGCTTTCAATGCCGCGTTGCAAGGTGCCGAACAGATCGAACTGATACGAGGTGCTGATACCAACGCTGCCGATATTCCCTACCGGGACTTTTTCCGTCAGCAAAAAGGCTTCACCGGATTCCTGCAGGCGCTGGGCTTCGGCCTTGACCCCGGCGCTCCAACCACCGGCGGATTCAGCCTGTTGCGTCTGGTAGCGTGCGCGTTGCAGGTTGGCAGCGGCCACGCGCAGGTCGGTGTTGGAGGCCATGGCCTGGCGCACCAGCTCATCCAGGCGCGGGTCTTTGTACAGTTTCCACCAGTCAGCCGGCACCGGGGCCGACACGACGTTGCTGCCTTCGCCCGCAATCTGCCCTTGCAGGTCGCCCCGGTTGATCGCCGAGGTTTGCGGCAATTTGTAGTCCGGGCCTACCACCTGGCACGCCGACAGCAGCAAACCCAAGCTGGCCGTGGCCAGCAACGCCGCCGGTTTCATGGTTGTTCTCCCTGCTGCGCGCGGTCTTTGGCAGCGCTCCGGTCATCGATGATCGACACCGTGGCCGTGCGCCCGGCGATCATGCGAAAGTCCGCCGGCACATCATCAAAGGCGATCCGCACCGGAATCCGCTGGGCCAGGCGCACCCAACTGAACGCCGGGTTGACGTTGGGCAGCAGGTTGGAGCCGCTGGTGCGGTCACGGTCTTCAATACCGGCGACGATGCTCTGCACATGGCCCTGCAGGCGGGTATTGTCGCCGATCACGCGGATATCCACCGGCATACCGACGTGAATGCCGTCGAGCTTGGTCTCTTCGAAATAGCCGTCGATGTGGAAGGAATTGCTGTCCACCACCGAGAGCACCGGGCGCCCGGCCGTGACGAACTCCTGCGCACGCGGCGCACGGTCGTTGACGTAGCCGTCGACGGGGCTGCGGATCACCGAGCGGTCGAGGTTGAGCTGGGCGGCGTCCACGGTCACTTGCGCCTCGGCCAGGGCCGATTGGGCGCGGGCCACGCGGGACTGGCTTTCCTCCAATTGCTCACTCGGCACCAAATTGCCGAGGCCACGGTTACGTTTGTTTTCGCGCTGGGCCTGGGCCAGTGTTTCCTGGCGGTCAGCCACGGCGGCCTGGGCTTGGCGCAGGGCCAGCTTGAAGCGGTCCTGGTCAACGGCGAACAGCACTTGGCCCTTGGCTACCAACTGGTTATCGCGCACGTCCACCTGCTGGATCAACCCGGAGACGTCCGGGGCGATCTGCACAATGTCGGCACGGATATGCCCGTCACGGGTCCAGGGCGCAAACATGTAGTACATGACCATGCGCCACACAACGACGACCGCGAACGTCACGATCAACAGCGTGAGGACGACACGGCCGATGGTCAAAAAAGGTTTTTTCATGTCATCAGGTATCGACTGAGTGAGTCCACCGCGCCCAGCAACAGCGCGTAGAGCCCCACATTGAACAATGCCCGGTGCCAGACCAGGCGATAGAAGTGAATGCGCGTCAACAGCCCGTGCACCACCAGAAACAACACATACGTAATGCCCATCAGCACCAACAGCGTGGGCAGGAACACCCCGCTGATATCCAGATCACCGATCATAAAGGCGCTCCATCAGGTAACGGCGCTTCCCGCTCGGTGCCGTCAATAAATTCCACGCCAGGCAGCAACGACAAGCGCAGGCCAGCCAACGCGTGCAACAGATGCAGGCGGGTGTCTTCTTCATTTTGCAGGCCCTGGCCATTGAGGGCGCGGCGTGTGCGGTCGAGGGTCATCAGCAGACCACCGGGCGCGGGCAAGCGTTCACCGGCCTTGAGGCAGGCCTTGAAGTAACCGCCGACGCCTTCGACCACCTGGTTGAGCAACACCCGTGGCACGCCGTAGATGCGTGGCGAATAGGCCAACAGGTCGAGCAGGTTCAGCGCCACACGCAAATCGCGCAGGGCACTGCCGGTGTCCTGGCCGATGAGGGCCAGGCGCGGCAGGTGCTGCATCAGGCGGTCAAGCATTTGCACGGCCATGTGCCGGTGCTCGGCCAGGGTTGCGGGCTCGGTCAGGCTGACAATGTCGCGCCAGCTGAAACGGGTCAGGCGCTTGGCCGCCAGTTCGGCGCCGAACGGCCGGGCGATCAGCGTCCACACAAAGGCAAACAACAGACCCACCGGCCCGGCCAGGTTGACGTTGGCGAAGTTCAGGAAGTCCGCGTCGTAGGCGCCCTGAATGCTGATGAACGACGAGGTGTTGACCAGCGTCAGCAGCATGCCCAAGTAAAACCGTGGCTGCACCGTGAGCGTGCCGATGCAGATAAACGGCACCGCAAACGCCAGCACCAGCATCGGGAAATCGTGCAGGTTGGGCAGCACCAGAAACAGATACAGGCTGGCGAACAGCACCGACATCGCGGTCCAGAAAAAGAACCGATATATCTGCGGCGCCGGGTCGTCCATCGAGGCGAAAAAGCTGCACGCCACGGCGGCCAGAATCACTGCGCTGCCGCCGTCGGTCCAGCCCAGCAGAATCCACAGCACCGAGGCGACGATGATCGCAGTGACGGTGGAAAACGCTGAATAGAACATCAGGCCATGATCGAGAAATGGCTTGAGCCGACCCAGGCGCCAATGGCGGTAGACGGCGCGCCAGGTGTCCTGGCTTTCGCACTGGATGGCGGCTTGCAGGCTGCGGCAGTCTTGCCACAGATCGACCCATTCGCCGAGGCGATACAGCGCGTTGGAAAACAGCAGCGTGTGGCGGTCGTCCAGTGCTTCGCCCTGGGGTTGGGCGGCGTCGATCTTGTCACGCAGTA
Source organism: Pseudomonas sp. UBT (assembly GCF_050915955.1). Lineage (NCBI taxonomy): Bacteria > Pseudomonadati > Pseudomonadota > Gammaproteobacteria > Pseudomonadales > Pseudomonadaceae > Pseudomonas > Pseudomonas sp. UBT. The sequence continues at coordinate 1,708,986 of NZ_CP168079.1, forward strand.
CGCGCCAACGCTCCAGGGGCGCCTCGTCGGTGGTGCTGTCCAGCCAGGCGCTGGCCGCTTGCAGCAAGGGTGTGAACTGATCAAGAAACTCCGGGGCGCGGTGTTCGATGGCGTAGATCGCATCGTCCAGGGCATCGATCACCGGCAGCAGGTGAATCATGCGCCCGCGCAGTTCCTTGGTATTACGCACCGTCTGCGGCCGCGCGCCCTCGTGGGGCAACTGGCCGATCATCAATTCCAGGGTGTTGAAGGTGGCGACCATGCCGCCGCGCAAGGTGCTGATTTCTTCAGGCGCCACGTTGCGCGTCAGAAAGCGCTGGCTATAGACCTGAGCATCGGCAAACCACTTGGCCACCGAGCCATCAAACACCGGCATCAGGCGCCGCGGCCAGAACATTGCGCCGACTACGGCGGCTACAGCGATGCCGAGGAAAATCTCTTCGGTACGCGCCTCGGCCACATCCCACACCGCCAGCGGGTTATCCACCACCGGCAAGGCAATCAGCGGCAAGGTGTAGCCGGCCAACATCAACGCGTAGTTGTTCGCGGTACGCAGGTGCATGGACAGGAACAGCAAAATGCCCGTCCACAACGCAATCACCACCACCAGCACATACGGCGACTGCACAAACATCGGCACAAAAATCACCGCCGCTGCGGCGCCCATAAAGGTGCCGATAGCGCGATACAACGCCTTGGAGCTGGTAGGGCCGACAAACGGGCTGGAGACGATATACACGGTGGCCATCGCCCAATACGGACGCGGCATTTGCATGAGCATGGCGATGTACAGGGCGATCATCGACGCCGCAAACGTACGCACACCATAGAACCAGTCGCGGGCCGGCGGGAAACCGGCAAAAAATCCGTTCAAGGCGTTGCAACCTCAGCCGCTTCAAACGCGCGCAGTACGCGCAGCGCGGCCTCAAGATCGCCGTGGGCGATATCTGCCAACACGTCCTTACGCAACCGAACCAGTTGCACTTCCACCGCCTGCACCAGCTCACGGCCACGCTCGGTAAGGCTCAAGGCCTTGGCGCGGCGGTCGTGCACGTCTTCGGTACGGCACACGTAACCGCCACTGCACAGTTGGTCGAGCAGGCGCACCAGCGACGGGCTTTCCATCCCGGACGCCTGGGCGACTTTTACCTGGTGCACACCGTCGCCCAAGCGGCCGATCATCAAGAGCGGCACGGCGCAGGCTTCGGAAATACCGTAGCTCACCAGCGTGGTCTGGCAGATTTTGCGCCAGTTACGGGCGCCCACCACCATGCTGCTGCTGAGGTTCATCTGGAGTTGTTCGAGGGTTTGAGGCACTGGATTGTTCGCATACAGTTAGTTTGCTAACTATCAATATGGTGGATGCATTCAAAACCGTCAAGTTTTGAAACAAATTTATGGATGGGTGGCGAGAAGGTGAAGGTAAGTAAAGCGGGTTTGAGCGCGAGCGTCGGGTTTTCAGCGACACGATTGCGATGTCTTCAGCACCGACGACTACCAGTGGGAGCGGGCTTGCCCGCGATGACAGTGGTTCAGTCAATGCAGATGGCGACTGTCACAGCGCTATCGCGGGCAAGCTCGCTCCCACAGTTGGATCAGCGTTGGCATCCGGCCTGCCGTTCGGCCTGAGCATTGAGGCGGCGCTGGATTTCCTCCACCGGGAGGGAAAGGTTTTTTATAGCCCGCGCCCTTTACGCAACAACACATTCAACTCATCCACCACCTCTGCCCAATCCGCATCGTCCAGAATTTCCTCGCGTAAAAACGCGCTCTGGCTGGGCGTCCAGAAAAACGCATCCGCCAGATGCAGTTCAGGCTTGAGCGGCGAATGCACGGCCACAAACTTCTCAATACTGACCGGGTCATCCGGCAGCCCAAGCTGTTTGAACAGTGACGGCAAGCTGTGCACCGGCAATTCCATGGCGAACTCCAGATAAAGACGTGTCAACTGAGTCTAGTGGCAACCCTCGGGTTGCGGCGGCGCTACGTTGCACAGCACGAACAACCGAGCCCTGGCGCCGCCACCATCGTGGCGGGTCAGCTCGCGCCAGCCTTCAGGCAGTGGCGCAAAATCATCCGGCGCTTCGTTGCTGCTGATCAACCATACGCGACGCGTATCGGCGGGCAGTGCCGTCAGCCGGTCGAGGTAAATGCGCCCACCGTCCTGGTCCACCAGAGTGCCGAAGCCATAGGCATTCGGCCGGGTCGACGTACCGTCGGGCTTGGGTGGGGTGTAGAGCTGCAACTGGGCATCGGTCTGGTCGTAATACACGTAGGGGAGGTACCACAACATGTCGCTGAGGACGATGCGGTCGTCTTCCTGGTAATTGCGGTTGACGAACTCCACCGGCACGTTGAATTGGTCATGTTCATCGACGGTAAAGTTGTTTTTCAACCCCAGCAGTTCCACACCGACAAACAGCACTAACAACACCCCACCCAGCAGTGACAGGCGCGAGGGCAGACGGTCAATGGCCAAGGCCACGAGGATCGGCAAGCCCAAGGCATACACCGTGAGGTAGCGCTCGATAAACACGGGGGAAATAAACGACACCCCGTATACCAACAGCAGCGGCAGCAGGAAAAACAGTGCCAAAAGGCTGGCCGGTCGGTAGCGTTCGCGGTCTCGCCAGACAGTCACCACAATCACTGCGACCAGCATTGACGGGAACAGCCAGAACAGCGGTGGCCAGAAACCAACGCCTTCGTCCTGGAGCAAAAGCTGCCAGATCATGGACGGCAACGACGACAGGTTGACCGGGTCTTCCCAGCCAATGTCCCCGCCTACCTTGAGTTGATCAACGTGCTGCACCAGATCCAGCAGATTTGGCAGCCAGGGCAGGTACAACAACACGATCACACTATTAACCGCCCACCACGCAGGGCGTGTGATTAAGCGTCGGCCCGAGAGCTGAGGGGCACCCAACAGCCCCAGGTAGACCCAGTGCACCACCACGCATAGCGCGGTGAAATAATGGGTGTAGAAACCGGCCGTCATCAGCAGCGCATAAGCCACCAAGTATCGCGTGCGCTCGGGTTGCCGTACCCAATACACCAACGCCAGCGTAGCGCCCAACAGCCACACGCCCAGCAGCGAATACATGCGCACTTCCTGGCTGTAGCGCACCGCCGTCGGCAGCAGCGCCAGCAGGATTCCCGCCAGCACAGCCGCGCGCCGGGTGGACAGTTGCCGTGTCAGCCAGAGGCCCAGGCCCACGGCAACCACGCCGGGGATCGCACTCATACCGCGCAAGGACAAGATCCCGTCACCAAACAGCTCGATCCAGCCGCGCAGCAGGAAAAAATACAGCGGCGGGTGCACATCATGGGCGGCGTGAAACCAAAGATCGCCCGCAGCGTACTCGCTGAGCAACAGGCTCGAAGCCTCGTCACCCCAGATGGCTGACGCCGTCAGGTTGTAAAAACGCAGACCCACCGCCAGCGCGAGGATAGGCACCCACCACAGCCGGCTAATCCAGGTAGCGCCTTGCCCAACCTGCAAGAGGCGATTAAACACGGGTAATGACCCAACCTTGTCGTCTTGCTCTACCACAGACCGTCGCACCTCGATTCCCCTGCCACTGCCCGTTAACAAGGCAAAAACTGCACGTATGCAAACACCCGCCACTCTAGGACAAAAGCCTCCGATTCGCTGCTGGAATCGGACAAATCTTTGATTTGTGTAGGCCTTCACCGAAGCATTTGTCGGATCACGCTATGATTAGCCCCTCAAAGGACTAAGGATCAAGGACTCGCTCATGCGCATCGGTTTTCTGTCACCTCTGGCCCTGGCATTGCTCACCGGCCTTTCATCCCAAGCCCAGGCCAGCGGCGATGACTCGTGTTACCCCGATTGGCGGGTCTCGCGCGACAGCCTTGAAGGGTGCAGCAACCTGCCATTCCTGAGCCCGGGCAATGACAGCCGGGTCAACCTGCGCCTGTTGCTGGCAGACAAGCAAGTCGCGCCCCTGACGCCGAATGCACTGAGCGAAACCGACCTTGAGGAAGGCTTCGGCCCGGTGCCGTTCCCGGTGTATCGCCTCACCCCAATGACCGACGCAGCCGTCGAAAAACCCAAGGCGGTGCCCACGCCCAGCAAACTCGATGAGCTGCTCGCACCTCTGGGTATTCAGCGTGAACACGACCAAGCGGCGGGTGACGCGTTCCTGACCGGCGAAGGCAGTCGCTGCCGCAGCAACGACGAAAGCAGCGCCACGGCGTTTATCAGCCAAGTGGTCAACGCCGATCTGCCTGAAGCGGAACGCCGGCTTTTGATCACAGGCCGTCTGAGTCTGCTGGGCGCCTGTACCTGGGAGGGTGCAAGCCTGGGTGACCCGGAGCAAATCCAGTCAGCCGCAGGTCGCGAGCTGCGCACGTACCTTCAAGCCGCTGGCGATTTTTACAGCGGCCGTTTTGGCGACGCGCAACGCGGCTTTGTCACCGCCGCCACCGGCAACCTGCCCTGGGTCAAGGAAACGGCGCTCTACATGATCGCCCGTACCGAGTTGAACCAGGCCCAGGAAAACGCCTTCGACGAATACGGCATGCCGCAATTGGAGCATGTGGATAAGTCAGTGTTGGCCGATGCGGATACCCGCTTCAACCTGTACCTGAAAACTTATCCACAGGGCGAATACGCTGCTTCCGCCCAAGGCCTGTTGCGCCGAGTGCGTTGGCTGGCGGGCGATACCGACAAGCTGGCGAATGACCTGGCCGCGCAATTGAGCACCGAGCAGCGCAACGTGTCGTTGGACGACCTGGTGCAGGAAACCGACAACAAGCTGCTGAGCGCCATCAACAAACCTGCGGCCAACCCGCTGATGCTGGCCCTCAACGACTTGATGTGGATGCGTGCCGGTAACCCGCCCAAACTGACCCGCGAAGCATTGGCCGCACAGAAGCCGATCTTCGCCGAGGAGCCAGCGCTGTACGACTACGTGCAAGCGGCGTTTGCGCTGTACGTCGAGCATCAACCCGACAACACCTTGAAACTGCTGCCTCAGGACGTACCCGCCAACCTCGGCTACCTGGCTTTCAGCCAGCAGACCCTGCGCGGCCTGGCCCTGGAAGCCAAGAATGACTGGAAAAGCGCCGAAGCCCTGTGGCTGAAACTGTTGCCTCTGGCCAAGCAGCCCTTGCAGCGCGACCAGTTGGAACTGGCCCTGGCGATGAATTACGAGCGCAGCGGGCAACTGGCCAACGTGTTCGCGACCGACTCGCCAATCAGCTTCAAACAGGTGCGCTACATCTTGCTGCGCAACATCGCAGGCCAGGATTTGCTGCGCCAGCAGATCACCCAGGCCAGTGACCCGGCCGAGCGTGAAACCGCGCAGTTTGTGTTGCTGTACAAAGACCTGATGCGCGGCCAGTACGCCACGTTCGCCGAAGACCTCAAACAATTGGCGACCCCGGTGCCAGAGAACAAGCTCGGCACCAGCCTGGGTTATGTCTACACCGACGGTCGATCGCTGCGGTTGTTCCAGTGGAGCGGCGATAAAGCGGAGTCCGGCTACACCTGCCCGAGCATTGCGCAAATCGCGAGCGCCCTGCAGGCCGATCCGAAAAACCCCAAGGGCCTGAATTGCCTGGGTGAGTTCATCCTGCGCAACAATCTGGACGGCATGCCGCTGGACCAGGCGCGCGCCGCCGGCAGCCTGGGCAGCACGGCCTCGCTGTTCAAAGGCGAGACCTTCTCGCGACTCGACGGCTACCGGCAGGTCATCGCCAACCCCAAGGCGCCGCATAACGACAAGGCCTACGCGCTGTTCCGTGCGATCAACTGCTATGCGCGGGCTGGCTATAACAACTGCGGCGGTGTAGATGTCGACAAGTCCGTGCGCAAAGAGTGGTTCCGCCAGCTGAAAACCGGGTTTGCCGACACTGAGTGGGCCGAGTCCCTGAAGTATTACTGGTGAAACACCTGTGGCTAGGCTTGCTGTTGCTGGCAAGCCCGGCCTTTGGCGCTGTTGACGCCCGCGACTATGACGCCTTCTGGCTGTGGAGCGGCGTCACGCCGCAGCCGGTACTCAAACAGGCAAAAACCCTGTACATCCTCCAGGGCCAAATCAACTCCACCCGCCGCGCGCCCCAGCTTGGCGTGCAGTTTATCGCCCAAGGCATCAGCGTCCCGCGCATCACCCAAGGCGACGTCTGGGTGGTGTACCGCGCCCACACCCTGCACTGGCCGGAACAGGTCTACACCCAGCTGCTCGGCCAGGTGCAACGCTGGCGCAAGGCGGGCAACCCGGTGGTCGGCATCCAGATTGATTTCGACGCCCGTACCCAATACCTGCACGAATACACACACTTCCTGCGCGACCTGCGCCAGCGCCTGCCCGCCGACCTGCTTCTCAGCATCACCGGCCTGATGGACTGGGGCAGCAACGCCGACCCGACCGCCATCGCCCAGCTCAAGGGCGTGGTGGATGAGGTGGTGGTGCAGACCTATCAAGGGCGCCACAGCATCCCGGATTACGCGGCGTATTTGCCCCGGATGAACCGGCTGGGGCTGCCATTCAAGGTGGGGTTGATTCAGGGTGGGGCGTGGGAAGAGCCGGGATATTTGAAGGGCAGTGAATGGTTTCGCGGGTATGTGGTGTTTTTGCAGAACCCGTGATCACGCAGTACTCCCTGTGGGCTTGCCCGCGATAGCGTCAGTCCAGTCAACGTGGTGTTGAATGATCCGCCCTCATCGCGGGCAAGCCCGCTCCCACATGGAGAGGTATTCAGCCTGCAGGAAGGGAGGCTGTTTCGGGGTAGACGGATTCCCAACCGCCACCCAACGCCTTGTACAACCCCACCATCGCCAACGACACGCCAGTGGAGCTTTCAACCCACTGTTCCTGCGTCGCCAGCAGCGCGCTTTGCACCGTGAGCACGTTGACGAAATCCACTACACCTTCGACGTACTGCTGTTGCGCGGTGCTCAGTGCTATCTGGTTCTGGCGCACCGCTTCGGCGAGGCTGTCGCGGCGCAGTTGCGTGGCGTTGTAGCGAGTCAATTGGTCGTCAATTTCATGCCAGGCGCGCAACACGGTTTGCTGATACGCCAGGGCCGCTTCCTGTTGCTGGGCTTCACGCAGGTTCAACATGCCTTGCAGGCGCCCGCCGTTGAACAGCGGCAGGCTGAACTGCGGACCGAAGGCGAACGCTCGGGAGCCCCACGAACCGAAATCCGATAACTGCAGCGCTTGGGAACCGAGGCTGCCGGACAGGGTGATACGCGGGTAGAAATCGCCTTTGGCCACGCCAATGTTGGCGTTGGCGGCGTGCAAGCGCGCCTCGGCCTGACGGATATCGGGGCGGCGTTCGGCCAACTCCGAAGGCAGGCCGATCGCGACCTGGCGCTGGGTTTGCGGTACGGCGGCGTCTTTGGACAATTGTGCGTGCAGCGCTTGCGGCGGCTCGCCCATCAACAGGCTCAGCGCGTTGATCAGCTGGTCCTGGCGCTGCTGCAAATCCGGCAGGCGCGCTTCAATGGCAGCGACCTGGGCGGCGGCTTCGGCCACGTCAAGGTCTGTCGCCACACCGTCGGCCAAGCGCAGTTGCGAGAGCTTGAGGCTGTGCCGGGCCACGTCGAGGTTTTGCTCGGTGACGGCACGGGTGTTCTGCACACCGCGCAGTTGGATGTAGTCCTGAGCGGTCTCGGCGAGTACCGATAAAAGCACGGCGCGGCGATCATTTTCCGCGACTTGCAGGGTGGCGTCGGCGGCTTCGGTTTCACGTTTGACCCGGCCCCAGAAGTCCAGCTCCCAGGCCGCAGAGAAGCCCATGTCCCACTGGTTGTAAGCCGACCGGCCACTCTCACCAGACGGGTCGTTCAAGCCTTTGCCACTGTTGCGTTGGCGCAGGTAATCACCCTTGGCGCTGACCTCGGGGTAACGCTCCGCGGTGGTCACCTGGCGCACGGCGCGGCTTTGTTGCAGGCGGCTGCTGGCCAGTTTGAGGTCGAGATTATCGGTGAGCGCCCTGCGTGTGAGGGCCGAGAGTTGCTCATCGTGGAACACGTCCCACCAGCGCTCCTGCAAGGGTTCGGTGACGGCGCGACTGGCAGCCTGACGCCCCTGGGGCTCGCTCCATTGCGTGACTTGCGGACCTTGGGGCCGCTGGAAATCCGGGCCGACAGTGCAAGCGCTCAGGCTGATCAGGCTCAAGGTGAGCCAGGCAAATGGCTTCATTGCTGGGCCACCTCACGCGGTTGCGCGACCGACTGGGTGTCGACACTGGCCTCCACCGACATGCCGACGCGCAGGCGCTCGGTCAGCGGTTGGTTCGGCTCGAGGATGATCTTCACCGGAATGCGCTGCACCACCTTGGTGAAGTTGCCGGTGGCATTGTCCGGCTTGACCGAAGCAAACGTCACGCCGGTGGCGGGTGCCAGGCTTTCCAGGTGGCCGTTGAGCAACTCGCCGTCGAGGCTGTCGACGCGCACCTGCACAGCTTGGCCAGCGTGCATATGCGACAGTTGAGTCTCCTGGAAATTAGCCACCACATAGGCCTCGGCCAATGGCACTACCGCGAGGATCTTGCTGCCTGGCGTCACATAGGCGCCGACCCGCACCGCACGCTCACCGACCATGCCATCCACCGGCGCAACGATGCGCGTGTAGGACAGCTGATAGCTGGCCATTTCCAGCGCGGCCTGGGCACGTTTGAGTCCGCCTTCGGCCGCATCACGCTGGGCGGTGAGGATTTCCACTTGCTTGCGTTCGGCCGCCAACACCGCCGTGGCACTGGCCAGGCGCGCGGTGGCCTGGTCGATGCGGGTCTTGGCTTGCTGCGCGTTCTGCACCGTGCCCGCCCCCACGCCGGCGAGGTGGTTGTAGCGGTTCAGTTCATGCTCGGCGAAGGCCACTTCGGCGCGGTCAGCCGACACGGTAGCCTGGGCCTGGGCAATCACCGAACTTTGTCGCTCCAGGGTCGCCGTGGCGTTTTTCAGCTGGGCCCGGGCGACCAGCGTATCGGCATCCGCCGCCTGGGCGGCAGCGCGAAAATCGCGGTCATCGATCAGCGCCAACAATTGGCCGGCTTTTACGCGCTGGTTGTCTTCCACCAGCACTTCCTTGATGAAGCCGGCCACACGCGGTGCGACCAGGGTAAAGTCGGCGGCGACGAAGGCGTCGTTGGTGGTCTGGCGCTTGCTGCCCAACAGGCCCGGCGCGACCAGATAAACCAGCACGCCGACGGCAAACACGGCAATAACGGCGACGGCAATTTTGTCTTTGCGTTTCATGAGAAGTCCTTGAGGCTAGGTCGGTGCGCGAGGCGGAAAGATCCGCGTGGGCATCCAGAAAATCAGCAGGATCAACGCCACCGCGACACCGGCCATGACGTAATAGAGGTCCGAGGAGGTCAGTACCACGGCCTGTTGGTGCAGGCGGTGCGCCAGGCCCGCCGCGTCGCCGTCGGCAAGCGGTGAGTTGCCCAGTCGGTCCACCAACATCGTCGAGTGGAAGTGCAAACGCTGGGTGGTCAGCACGTCGATCACGGCAGTGGCGACCACGGCGGCGAGGCCTTTGACGGTGTTGAACCACGCCGAGGCGAACGGCCCGTCCATGGGTTGGATGCTGCCGGTCGAGAGCATCAGCAGCGGCAACACCGCCATCGGCTGACCGAAAATTTGCAGCAGGTACAGGCCGTAGAAGTCGTCGCGAATCCACTCCGAGGTCAGGTGTGCGCTGCCCACACAGCACAGCACCAGCATGCTCAAACCGATCCCCAGCACCCACCGGCAATCGACCCAACGCAGGTTGCACAGCGCCGCCACCAACGGCAACGCGATCAACTGCGGCAACGCCATCAGCAACATTACCGGCGCGGTTTGCAGCGGCCGGTAACCCTGGACCTGGGCGAGGAAACTCGATGGGATGATGATCACCGAGGTGAGCACCATCAGCACGCCGGCCAGCACAATCAGGGCAAACGCCAGGTTGCGCAGGCCAAGCATCTGCAACTTGAAGAACGGAATCGGCTGCGACCACTCGTTGATCAAAAACAGCACCAGCAACAGCGTGCCGCCGCTTAGCAGGAACGTGATCAGGCCGGACTCGAACCAGTCCAGGCGATTGCCCTGCAACAGCCCTATCACCAACATGCAGATGGCCGGGAAACCCAGCAGCAGGCCGCGCCAGTTGAACTGCTTGAAACGTTCCAGGCGCAACGGGTCTTGCGGCAAGCCGTAGGCCACCGCGGCCATCGCCAGCAGGCACGGACCGACGATCTGCCAGAACGCCCATTGCCAGCCGACATATTCGGTCCACAACGCCGCCAACGGCGTGCCCAGACTGGGCCCGAAAGTAGCCGTGAGCGCATAGCCGGCCAGGCCATACAGCTTGACGTTGGCCGGCAGGAAACGCAGCGCCACGGTCATCAGCATCGGCGGCAACGCGCCGCCGGCCAGGCCTTGCACGGTACGCAGAACCAACAGGCTTTCGTAATTCGGCGCAAACGGGCACAGGATCCCCAGCACGGTGAACAAACCGATGGCGCACAGCGTGAAGCGGCGCAGGGAAAACGTCACCGAACACCAGGGCGCAAAGGCCATGGCCGCGACGGAGGTGGCCGTGTAGGCGGCGACCAGCCAGGTGCCTTCGTCAAAGCCGATGTACAGCGCACCACGAATATCAGCGAGGGCGACCTTGGTGACCATCTCGTTGAGACCGGAGACCAGCACCGCCAGCAACACGCCGACCAATCCAATGATGATGCGCGGGCCGAATACGGGCGGGTTCAGGGCTGTAGGTTTGGCTGCAGCCTGGAGGGCGGGGGCAGCGAGGGATGTCATGAACAGGTAACTCGGGATTATAAATACCCGAGCAGTTTAATCAGGCTTATACATGACAAAAAAGTTACTTGTCGGAAGGTTATAAGTGCGTGAGACGCAACTGTTAAGAACTACGAAATTCTGTGGGAGCCGGGCTTGCCCGCGATGCAGACAACTCGGTCTGTCAGGCAGACCGAGGTGAGGCTATCGCAGGTAAGCCAGTTCCCACGGTTTAAGTGGGTTGGGCTTCCAGCCACGTGGCATGGCAGCTCTCGCGCATGGTCTCACGCAGCCATTTGTGGGCCGGGTCTTTGTCGAAGCGGGGGTGCCAGGATTGCGCCAGAACCAGCGTCGGCAGGGAGATCGGCAGCGGGAATGAGCGCAGTGGCAGGTTCAGGCGCGTGGCACTCAAGAGGGCTTCCTTGGGCACCGGCAGCAGCAGGTCGGAATCGGGCAGCATGAACATCGCACCGTGAAAGCCGGGCGCGATCATCGCCACGCGGCGCTCCAGGCCCTGGGCGTTCAGCGCAGTATCAATCGGCCCACGGGCGATGCCACGCCGCGAGATGCTGATGTGGGAATAACTGGCGAAACGCGCGGCGGTGATTTCTTCGTCGAACAGCGGGTGATCTTCTCGTGCCAGGCCGACGAAGGTGGTGGAAAACAAATTCTGTACTTTCACTTCGGGGCTGGACGGCAGCGTGTTGCTCACGCGCAGGTCCAGACGGCCTTCACGCAGCGCATCGTCGTCGGTATCGCCTTCGGGCACGAAACACAGCTCGCACAGCGGCGCCATGCGCTCCATGGTGTCGAACAGCCGACCGCCATACACGCCGACAAAAAAGTCATTGGCCCTCACGCTGAAGCGGCGGCGCAATGTGCTCAGGTCTACCTGGTCGGCCGAGCGAAACAGTAGCGCCGCCTGCTCTACCACGTTGCGCACCTGGCTTTGCAATTGCAGCGCCTTGGGCGTCGGCACCAGGCCGCGGCCGGCGCGCACCAGGATCGGATCGCCCACGGCCTCGCGAATCCGCGTGAGCGTGCGGCTCATGGCCGCCGGGCTCAGGTTCATGCGCCGCGCGGCACCCACCACACTGCCCTCGTCAAGCAAGGCGTCGAGGGCGACCAGCAGGTTCATGTCCGGTAGTTGCATGCCAAGCACTCGTGACCAATGGGGAGTGAGTTGGGCGCAATCGTAGCAGGCTTTACAGGTAACGCTTCAACTTACGAGGCAGGTATTCAGCGTAGGTTCTCTTGGGATAAGCCTGGCACTTGCGCACGATTTCCGGCAAGGCGTTTTCCAGCTCATCCGCCCGGGCCAGGCCTTCGTTGTAGTCGTCTTTGCCGCTTAATGCCGGGAACATCACAGCCACTCGGGTAATGGCAAAGCTCTTCATGGCGATCAACGGGCGGGTGGGATGGTCGCGACGGAAATGGCGGACTTCCTCGTTCAACGCACTGCAGGATTGATAGGTGGTTTGTGTAAAGGTCAGTTGAACCGTTTCGGTTGTTGGCAGTTCAGGCGTGAAGACCATGTCGTTTTGCGCCTTGATCACCGCTGGCCGATCAGCTGTAACTGCCCAGGACTTGAAGCGCCATTGTGTGGCTGCTTCCACTGCAGCGGCGCCGAAAGCCGGCTTGGTGGCGCTGAGCGCTTTGACATCGCTGACCGTTCCGTCGCTGTGAATATTCAGGCTGATGCGCGCATGCCCCTGGGTGGCGGTCAACGTTGCCGGGTAGTGCGGCTTGGCCATGGATATCGCTTCGGGCGCGAACTCAGCAAGAACCGGGGTGGACAATAACAAGGCCGCTGCCAAGACAATAAACCGCATCTTCGTAAATCCTTTTATCGGGCATGCCTGACGCCAGGACGGCGTCAGAGGTGGCCGGCATTATCGGAGCCAGCGCAGCCAAAGAGCAATCGTTCCTATTTGAACAGGAACGGTCTTACGGATAAGTCGGATCAGCGCTGCATGCCCCAACGCTTCACCGTCAGCCGCTCGAAGGTATCGAACACCAGGTTTTCCACGAGCAGGCCGATCAGAATCACCACGGCCAAGCCGGCAAACACCTTGTCGGTGTACAGCTCATTCCGGTTCTGGAAGATGTACCAGCCCAAGCCGCCCTTGCCGCTGGTGGCGCCGAAGACCAGCTCGGCGGCGATCAGCGTACGCCAGGCAAACGCCCAGCCGATTTTCAGGCCCGCCAGGATCGACGGCAGCGCCGCCGGGATCAGGATGAACAGCACAAAACGTATGCCCTTGAGGCCATAGTTGCGACCGGCCATGCGCAGGGTTTCGGACACGCCAAGGAACCCGGAGTAGGTATTCAGCGCCAAGGCCCACAGCACCGAATGCACCAGCACGAAGATCAGGCTGTTCTGCCCGAGGCCAAACCACAGCAGCGCCAGCGGCAGCAAGGCAATCGCCGGCAGCGGGTTGAACATCGAGGTCAGTGTGCTGAGCAGGTCGCGCCCCAATTGGGTCGACACCGCCAGCGTGGTCAAGCCGAACGCCAGCACAATGCCGATCAGGTAGCCCTTGATCAGCACCGCCAGCGAGATACTCACTTTGCTGAGCAACTCACCACTGAGCAGGCCGTCGAGCAGTGCGTGCGAGGTCTGCAGGAAACTTGGCAGCAGCAAGTCATTGTTCTGATAGCGGGCGACTGCCTCCCAGAGGATCGCCAACACGATCAGGATCAGGCCCTTACGCAGCCAACCTTGCTGCCACAGGCGTTGACGCAAGGGGAGCTCGCGCTCCACGGGGACGCTGAGCAGCGGTTCGAGGGTGACTTCAAATTCCTGGCGCATGGAGTGTCCCTTCAGTAGGCGATGCGGATATCAGCGAAACCCAACTCACGTTCGGCCTCGGGCGCTTCGTCAAACAGCAGCCGATGAATCCGCCGCGCCGACGCCTGGAACGCCACGCCACCCAGGCTGTTCAGGTCATATTGATGGCTGTGAATTTCCGCACGCACACGCCCGGGATGCGGCGACAGCAACAGGATGCGATTGCCCACCACCAACGCTTCTTCGATGGAGTGGGTGACGAACAACAGGGTGAAGCGCACCTCTTCCCACAGCAGCAGCAACTCTTCCTGCATTTTGCGTCGTGTCAGGGCATCGAGGGCGGCGAAGGGTTCATCCATGAGCAGGATTTTCGGTTGCATGGCCAGCGCACGGGCGATGGCCACGCGGGCTTTCATGCCGCCGGAAAGGGTATGCGGGTAAGCATCGGCGAAGGCACTGAGGCCGACTTTTTCGAGGTAATGCAGGGCCCGCTCTTCGGCTTCGCGACGCTTCAAGGTTTTCGACGCCAGGAGCGGGAACATCACGTTCTGCTTGACGGTTTTCCACGGCGGCAGTTGGTCGAACTCCTGGAACACCACGATGCGATCCGGGCCGGGCTCATCGACCTTTTGCCCCAACAGGCGAATCTCGCCTTCGCAGGGCTTGATAAACCCGGCGATGGACTTGAGCAAGGTGGATTTGCCGCAGCCTGAGGGGCCGAGCAGTACGTAACGGTCGGCCGGGTCGATCTCGAAACTGACCTGGTGCGTGGCCCGCACCACGCGTTCGGGGGTGCGGTATTCAAGGCTGACGTTATCCACCGCCAACAGGGGTTCGATGGCGGTATTCAGGTTGCTGGCCGCGTGGCCTTGCAGGGGCGCGTTCATTTCAACTCTCTTGCCGGGAATAAGCTTCAGAAAGGCGCGTCGCCCTGGATGGTGGTGCGAAACAGCTTGCGGCGCAGATAGCTGGGGCAACCCGCGGCCAGGTGGATCAGCGAGCGGTTATCCCAGAACACCAGGTCGTGGGGCTGCCACTGGTGGCGGTAGATATTTTGCGGCAGCACGCTGTGGGCGTAGAGCTGGGCCAACAGATCGCGGCTTTCGTCTTCCGGCAGACCGACGATGCGGGTGGTGAAACCTTCGCTGACGAACAGCGCTTTGCGCCCGTTTTCCGGGTGGGTACGCACAATCGGGTGCACCACTTCCGCCACTTGGGCCAGTTGCTCGGGCGTCAGGGCCGGGCGCCAGTTGCCTTCGAATTTGGTCTCGCTGTAACGCGCCGTGTAGGAGTGCGCAGCGCTGCGCCCCTCCACGGCTTTGCGCAGGTGCTCGGGCAATTGGTCCCAGGCTTTGTGCATGTCGGCGAATAACGTGTCGCCGCCCTCGGAGGGCAGCTCCTGGGCGTGCAGCATCGAGCCCAGGCTGGGCAGCTCTTTGTACGACAGGTCCGAATGCCAGAATTTACCCGCGTCGCCCAGGCCGATGGATTGGCCGTTTTCGATGATATTGGAGACGATCAGGATTTCCGGGTGGTTGGCCAGCAGGAACTGTTTGAGCACGTGGATCTGCAGCACACCGAAGCGACGGCTGAAGGCGATCTGTTGTTCGGGGGTGATTCGCTGGTCGCGGAAGACCACCACATGGTGGTCGAGGTGAGCGCGATGAATGCGCGCGAAGTCCTCGTGGTTGACCGGGCGGGATAAATCCAGGCCGATGATCTCGGCGCCGACACTACCGGGGAACGGGCGAATCTCGAAAGATTGGGCGGTAGAGGTCGCTGTTGGAACAGTAGAGGTGGCGGACATGAGGGCACTCCCGGTCGGACAGGGGAGTGACTTTATAGATATAAGAACGGACGCTTAAATACCGTTAGCGAATATCGATATGCATTAGGGTTGGGATCTGCAGTGAAGCTGATGGCGCCATCGCAGGCAAGCCAGCTCCCACATTTGAATGTGTTCACAAATCAACATGTGGGAGCTGGCTTGCCTGCGATGAGACCCTGGCAGGCGATAGAGATTACCGCTCGTGCAACGCCTCGGCCCGCGCCTTGATGATCGGCTTGAGCAGGTAGCTCAGGATGCTTTTCTTGCCGGTGATGATGTCCACCGACGCGACCATGCCGGGGATGATCAGCAGCGGCTTCTCATCGGTGCCCAAGTGGCTGCGGTCGGTGCGCAAGGTGATCATGTAGTAAGTGGTTTTTTTGTCTTCATCGGTGATGGTATCGGCACCAATGCGTTCCAGCTTGGCCTTCAGGCCGCCGTAGATGGTGTAGTCATAGGCGGTGAATTTAACGATCGCTTCTTGCCCCGGGTGCAGGAAAGCAATGTCTTGCGGGCGGATCTTGGCTTCCACCAGCAGGGTGTCGTTGAGCGGCACGATTTCGACCATGTCGCTGCCCGGCTGGATCACGCCGCCCACGGTGTTGACCAGTAACTGCTTGACGATACCGCGCACTGGCGAGGTGACCAGCGTACGGCTGACACGGTCTTCGAGGGCGCGGCCAGTGGATTCGGCCTTGTTCAGTTCGGTGCGGGCTTCGTTGAGCTGGGTCAGCGCTTCACTGCGGAATTTGCCACGGGTTTCGTCGATCTTGCGCTGCACTTCCTTGATCGCCGATTCGGCGCGGGGAATCGCCAGGGTGGTGGCGTCGAGCTGACCACGGGTTTCCATTTCGGCGCGCTTGAGGCGCAACACTTCAACCGGCGACACCGCACCCTGCGCCACCAAGGGCTCGGACATGTTGATTTCCTGGCGTTGCAGGGACAACTGGCTGCGGTACTGGCCTTGTTTGGAGGTAAATTCGCGCAGTTCCTGCTGGCGCTGCACCAATTGCTCCTGCAAGCCACCCACTTCGTCCTTCAACTGCTGGCGGCGGCTTTCATACAAGGAGCGCTCGTTGGCGGCCTGGCTTGGGGCGGCCTTGAGTACCTCGTCAGGGATGTTCAGCGGGCGATCATCCACCTGCGCGCTCAGACGCTCGACACGCAGTTGCATGGCCAGGCGCAAGGCTTCGGTTTCACCGGCATTGGAGACAAACCGCGTGTCATCGAGGCGAATCAACGGTGCGCCAGCCTCTACGATCTGGCCTTCTTTCACATACAACTCGGAGACGATGCCGCCTTCCAGGTTCTGGATTTTCTGCAGCTTGGACGACGGAATCGCCTTGCCGTCGCCACGGGTGACTTCGTCGATGCTGGAGAACCCCGCCCATACCACCAGAAATACAAAGAACGCGATGATCGCCCAGATGGTCAGGCGGATAACCCGCGGTGCATCTTCGATCAGGGCCTTGTTGACCTCGGGCAGGGGCTGGTTGCGCAGGGAGTCGGAGCCTTTGAAATAGCGGCCGACCGCGCTTTTGATGGAGTTAAGCAACACTGATCTGCCCCTTTTTCAACGCTTCCATAACCACGGCTTTCGGGCCATCCGCGAGGATCTGCCCACGGTCGACGACCAACAGGCGGTCCACCAGAGAGAGCAGTGAGGCACGGTGGGTGACCAGCACCACGGTCTTGTTTTGCACCACGGCTTGCAGGCGTTGCTTCAAGCGTTCTTCACCGGTGTTATCCATGGCGCTGGTGGGTTCGTCCAGCAGCAGGATGGGCGGGTTGAGCAACAATGCGCGAGCCAGGGCGACGTTCTGACGCTGGCCGCCGGACAGGTTCTGCCCACGCTCGCCGACTTGCAGCTCATAGCCCTGGGGGTGCAGACGCGCGAATTCGTGCACGCCGGCCAGCTCCGCGGCTTGCAGGACCATTTCATCTTCTACATAACGCGCACCGGACACCAGGTTGTCACGCAGGGTGCCGGCCAGCAATTGGATATCTTGGGCGACGTAGCCGATGTTGTGGCGCAGTTCGCTCACATCGATCTGGCGCACGTCGACGCCGTCCACCAGCAACGCGCCGGAGTCCGGCTGATAAAGACCGACGATCAGTTTGGCGAGGGAGCTTTTACCTGAACCACTGCGGCCGATGATGCCGATTTTCTCGCCCGGCTTGATCACCAGGTTGATGTTTTTCAGCGCAGCGTTCTGTTGGTTCGGGTAGGTAAAGTTCAAGCCCCGACACTCGATGGCACCTTGCAGGGTGCGACGGCTCATCGGGCGCTCTTCGAAATTGCGCTCTTGGGGCAGCTCCATCATCTGGTCCACCGAGGTCATGGTGACCTTGGCTTGCTGGTAACGGGTCAGCAGGCCGGAGAGCGAGGCCAGAGGGCTCAAGGCGCGGCCGCTGAGCATGTAGCAGGCAATCAGGCCGCCCATGCTGAGGTTGCCGTCGATGATCTGGTACACGCCGAACACAATCATGATCACGCCAGCCAGTTGCTGGATCAGCAGGGTCATGTTCATCGACAGGCCCGACAGCAACTTCACGCGCAGCTCAAGCCGGCTCAGGGTGCCAATGGTTTGCTCCCAGCCGTACTGGCGCTCGCTTTCGGCGTTGTTGACCTTGACCGCGTCCAGCCCGGCGAGGGTTTCGATCAGGCTCGACTGGCGCTCGGCGGCCAGGGCCATGGTTCGTTCCATGGTCGCCACCAACGGTTTTTGCAGGGCGTAGCCAATGCCCAGGGCAAGCGGGAACGCCAGCACCGGAATCCACACCAGGTGGCCGCCGAGGATGGCGATCACCAGGAAAATCAGCAGCGTGAACGGCAGGTCGATCAGGCTGGTGAGGGTCAGCGACGCGAGGAAATCGCGCAGGCTCTGAAACTCATGGATGTTCTGCGCAAAGCTGCCGACCCGCGCCGGGCGGTACTTCATGGACATGCCGACGATGCGCTCGAACAGCGTGGCCGAGATGATCAGGTCGGTCTTTTTACCGGCCAGATCCAGGCACAGGCTGCGCAGGCTTTTGAGGATCAGGTCGAACAGGTAAGCGCCGCAGATGCCCACGGCCAGCACCCACAGGGTGGCAGTGGCCTGGTTCGGCACAACGCGGTCATACACATTCATCACAAACAGCGGCGCGGCCATGGCGATGATGTTGATCAGGAAGCTCGCAGCGATGGCGTCGGTGTAGAGCCAGCGCGAGCGCATGAGGGTGTCACGGAACCACGAACGCGCCCGGGGAATCAGGGAGCCGTGGTTGACGTCGAATTTGTGCTGAGGCTGGGCGAAGAAGACCTTGCCGATGTAGTCGTCCGCCAACTGCTCACGCTTGATCAGCACTTCACCGCCGTCGCTTTCGCTGAGCAGGATCCGCGCCTCGTCTTCGCCTTGCCAGCCGACCAGCACCGTACTGCGACCGTCTTTGAGCAGCAGCAGCGCTGGCAGTGCAATTGTCGGAATCTGTTCGAGCTTGCGTTGCAGCAACCGCCCCTGCAGCCCGGCACGCGCGGCGGCGCGAGGCAGCAGCTCGGCACTCAACCGCTGCGAAGGCAGCGGCAGGCCGGTGGTGAGCATGGCTGCGCTGGCGGGTTTTTGATGCAGGGCACAGAGCGCCAACAACCCGTCCAGTAACGGGTCGTCGTGCAGCGTGCGTGGATCATGACTGAGATGAACTCGACTGACTTCGGATTCCACGCGCTGCACTCTCGACTAACAGATGGGGCTATTGGGGTGACTCAATTCATCCCAGGCAGTTGGACTTTAGGCTTCACGTCGTTTTGCACGACGGAGGCCATCGGTGCGACCACTCCCTGGCTTTTGAGCAATTCGCCCATGGTCGCCTTGATTCGATATTGAGTAAATAACTGAATGTTCTTGATCTCTTCCAAGCGACGGGAAGCGGTGAACAATTCGTTCTCGCTGTCGAGCAAATCCAGCAGGGTACGTTGGCCGAGACTAAACTGCTGCTGGTAGGACGTGCGCACCCGGGTGCTGTGATCCACGTATTGCTGGGCTACCGGCAACTGCGCATTCGCATTGTTCAAGGCGTTCCAGGCCAGGCCCAGTTCTTCATTGAGTTGGCGCAAGGCGTTGTTGCGGATATCCAGTGCCTGGCTGGCCTGGTACGACTTGGATTGCAGGTCAGCCTTGTTGCTGCCACCGGCGAACAGGTTGAAGCGCATGCGCACCATGGCTTCCCAGCCGTTGTTGTGGCTGGCGTCGCCGGACACGTTGTTGTCGGCGTTGGTGCCGAGCTCGGCATCAAAACGCGGGTAGAACGTGGATTTAGCGGCTTCGTACTGGCTCTCGGCGGCGGAAATGTCCGACTCGGCCGAACGCAGGATCGGGCTGTTGTCGAGCATCTGGCGGCGCGCTTCATTCAGGTCTGCCGGCAGCATGGCCATGAACGGGGCCGGGCGTTCGAGCTGGTCGGGCATCTGGCCGACGGCACTGAGGTAGTTGACCTGCGAGTCGGCCAGGTTGGTCTGCTCGGTGATCAGGTTGTTGCGGGCCTGGGCCAGGCGCGCTTCGGCCTGGTCCTGGTCGGCGCCGTTGCCAACGCCGCGCTGGGTGCGCAATTTGATCTGGTCGTAGATGCGTTCGTGGTTGCGCAGATTTTCTTCAGCCAGGCGCACGAACTCGCGACGGGTCAGCACATCCAGGTACACCTGGGCAACGGTCAACCCGGTGCGCTCGGAGGTACCCAGCAAAGAGTAAGCACGAGAATTAACGTTGGCTTGTTGACGCCCGACTTCGCTGGAGGTGGCGAAACCGTCAAAAATCATTTGTTGCAGGCGCAGGCTGGATTCGCCGCGATTGAGCGTGTCCCAGTGGTTGCCGTTTGGGCCGTTGGCGGCACGGGTGGTGGAGTTATCGGTGCCTTCACGGCCGTAACCGGCGTTCAGGTCAACGCGCGGCAGGTAACCACCTTGGGCGGCGCGCAATTGGTAATCGGCGGCGATACGACTATTTACACCGGCTTGAATTTCCGGGTGCACATCCAGCGCCTGCTGCATGGCCTGGGGCAATGTTTGGGCTTGTACAAAACTGGCGGCGAGGACGAACGGTATTGCCTTAAACAGGTGCAGACGCATTAAAAAATTCCCCAGGACTTCTTGTCTCAAATCACAGCGATTGGCCTCGCTGCGTCGGATAATGGCTACCGTTATGACCGTACGTCGGAAAGTTCAAAAAGCGGAACTGCTTCACACATGTAGGACGGTTCGCCGCATAAATATCAATGTGACATTACGGAGGCGATTGTTTAGGATGGCGACCAGAAGGTCAATAGTTTGGCATAAACTAGATCGCTAAAAAATATAGCCAAATATTTGACGTCATTAACGCCATAGACTACGCCCCTACTGTCTGGCGCCCTAACTTGGGCTGCCACATGGATTTCATCAGAACGGAACGCCGGAGAAAATTTTAATGAGCAGTGTTGTTGCCATCGTCAAAAGCATTGTTGGTCAAGTTTTCGTTATTTCTCCGGAAGGAACGCGCCGAGTCCTCGTTGAGGGCGACCGCCTGTTCGCAGGCGACCAGGTAGACACCGGCCTGTCTGGCGCTGTCAGCCTGGAGCTGGCCGACGGCCGCACACTGGACCTGGGCCGTGATACCCAATGGAGCGCCGATTTGCCGGACTCCAGCGCCGACCTGGCTGCTGCCGCTGAAAACGCTGCGCCGTCGGTTGCCGAGCTGCAACAAGCCATCGTCGCGGGCGCCGACCCGACCACCGACCTGGAAGCTACCGCTGCCGGCGCGACTGCGGCCGGTAACGGCGCTGCAGGCGGGGGCCACAGTTTCGTTGTACTGGATGCAACCGCTGGCCGTGTCGACCCCACGATCGGTTTCCCGACCGGCCCGCTGGGCCAGGGCGCTTCGACACTGACCCAACTCACGGGCGCCCAGGCCGCCGCCAATACGGGCAACCTGGCCTTGCAGGCCTCGACGCTGAGCCTGAGCGCGACCCCAACCATCACCGAAGCCGGCGGCGTACTGACCTACACCGCCACCGTGACCCAGGCGCCATCCAGCGACCTGAGCATCACCCTGTCCAATGGCGCGGTGATCACGATCAACGCCGGCCAGCTGACCGGCACCGTCAACGTACCGCTGGCACCGAATGACAGCCCTTACATCGACGCAAGCCAGATCACCGTCAACGTCACCGGCACCACCGGCGGCAACAACCTGGTACTGACCCTCGACCCTAATCCGGCCGTTACTCAGATTACCGATACCATCGATACCACTACCGTTACGCTGACCGCAGGTCAAAACGTGACCGAAGGTGGGCAGATCACCTACACCGCTACGTTGACCAATCCTGCGCAGACTCCGGTAACTGTCACCTTGAGCAATGGCTCGGTGATTACCATCAAGGCTGGCGAGTCGGTTGGCACTGTTGTGGTCGATACCCCGGCTAATGACGTCTACAACAACGGTTCGACCGTCAGCACCACGATTACCGGTGCTACCGGCGGCAACTTCGAAAATCTGGTGCCGAGCACGACGCCTGCGGTCACCACGATTACTGATTCGATCGACACCACCACCGTCACGCTGACGGCGGGCAACACCGTGACCGAAGGCGGTCAGATCACTTATACCGCTACGTTGACCAACCCGGCGCAGACCCCGGTGACTGTCACTTTGAGCAATGGCTCGGTGATTACCATCAAGGCTGGCGAGTCGGTTGGCACTGTTGTGGTCGATACACCGGCTAACGACGTCTACAACAACGGTTCGACCGTCAGCACCACGATCACCGGTGCTACCGGCGGCAACTTCGAAAATCTGGTGCCGAGCACGACGCCTGCGGTCACCACGATTACTGATTCGATCGACACCACCACCGTCACGCTGACGGCCGGCAATACCGTGACCGAAGGCGGTCAGATCACCTACACCGCTACGTTGACCAACCCAGCGCAGACCCCAGTGACTGTCACTTTGAGCAATGGCTCGGTGATTACCATCAAGGCCGGCGAGTCGGTTGGCACTGTTGTGGTCGATACCCCGGCTAACGACGTCTACAACAACGGTTCGACCGTCAGCACCACGATCACTGGTGCGACCGGCGGCAACTTTGAAAATCTGGTGCCGAGCACGACGCCTGCGGTCACCACGATTACTGATTCGATCGACACCACCACCGTCACGCTGACGGCCGGCAATACCGTGACCGAAGGCGGTCAGATCACCTATACCGCTACGTTGACCAACCCGGCGCAGACCCCAGTGACTGTCACCTTGAGCAATGGCTCGGTGATTACCATCAAGGCTGGCGAGTCGGTTGGCACTGTTGTGGTCGATACCCCGGCTAACGACGTCTACAACAACGGTTCGACCGTCAGCACCACGATTACCGGTGCAACCGGCGGCAACTTTGAGAACCTGGTGCCGAGCACGACGCCTGCGGTCACCACGATTACTGATTCGATCGACACCACCACCGTCACGCTGACGGCGGGCAATACCGTGACCGAAGGCGGTCAGATCACCTACACCGCCACGTTGACCAACCCAGCACAGACGCCAGTGACTGTCACTTTGAGCAATGGCTCGGTGATTACCATCAAGGCTGGCGAGTCGGTTGGCACTGTTGTGGTCGATACACCGGCTAACGACGTCTACAACAACGGTTCGACCGTCAGCACCACGATTACCGGTGCTACCGGCGGCAACTTTGAGAACCTGGTGCCGAGCACGACGCCTGCGGTCACCACGATTACTGATTCGATCGACACCACTACCGTCACGCTGACGGCCGGCAATACCGTGACCGAAGGCGGTCAGATCACCTATACCGCTACGTTGACCAATCCAGCACAGACGCCGGTGACTGTCACTTTGAGCAATGGCTCGGTGATTACCATCAAGGCCGGCGAGTCGGTTGGCACTGTTGTGGTCGATACACCGGCTAACGACGTCTACAACAACGGTTCGACCGTCAGCACCACGATTACCGGTGCTACCGGCGGCAACTTCGAAAATCTGGTGCCGAGCACGACGCCTGCGGTCACCACGATTACTGATTCGATCGACACCACCACCGTCACGCTGACGGCGGGCAACACCGTGACCGAAGGCGGTCAGATCACCTATACCGCTACGTTGACCAATCCAGCGCAGACGCCAGTGACTGTCACTTTGAGCAATGGCTCGGTGATTACCATCAAGGCTGGCGAGTCGGTTGGCAGCGTGATCGTCGACACCCCGCCGAACGACGTCTACGTAAACGGCAGCACTGTCAGCACCACTATCACGAGCGCGACGGGCGGCAATTTCGAGAACCTGGTGCCGAGTACGACCCCTGCGGTCACCACGATTACTGACTCGATCGACACCACTACCGTCACGCTGACGGCTCCGTCCGAGGTGAGTGAAGGTGGTCAGATTACGTACACCGCTACGCTTTCCAATAAAGCGGGTACTGACGTAACCCTGAAACTCGACAACGGCTCGACGATCACCATCAAAGCCGGCGACACCGTCGGCACTGTGACTGTCCCAGCGCCAAGTGATGACGTGTTCATCGACAAGAGCACTCAGACCGTCAAGATCACCGACGCTGCTGGTGGCAACTTCGAGAAGCTGGACGTTGCTGGCGACGGCGCGACCACCACGATCAACGACACCATCGACAAAGTTGATGTGGTTCTGACCGCTACCACCACCGTTGGCGAAGGCGGCAATATCGTCTACACCGCGTCGCTGGTCGATAAGTCGGGTAACGCAGTAACTAACATCACCAACCCGCTGACCGTGACCTTGGATAATGGTCAGACCATCACCATCGGTGTGAACCAGTCCAGCGGCACGGTCACCACCGTGGCGCCAAACGACGTCTACAAAGGCGATCAAACCGTAACGACCGCTATCAAAGGCGTAACCGGCGGCGAGCACTTCGAAAACCTGGTGCCGGGCACTACGCCGGTTAACACCACCGTTACCGACACACCAGGCACTGCCGATACCACTACCGTGACCCTGACGGCTCCGTCCGAGGTGAGTGAAGGTGGTCAGATTACGTACACCGCTACGCTTTCCAATAAAGCGGGCACCGACGTAACCCTGAAACTGGACAACGGCTCGACGATCACCATCAAAGCCGGCGACACCGTCGGCACCGTGACTGTCCCAGCACCTAGCGATGACGTGTTCATCGACAAGAGCACTCAGACCGTCAAGATCACTGACGCTGCTGGCGGTAACTTCGAGAAGCTGGACGTTGCAGGCGACGGCGCGACCACCACGATCAACGACACCATCGACAAGGTTGATGTGGTTCTGACCGCTACTACTACCGTCGGCGAAGGCGGCAACATCGTTTACACCGCGTCGCTGGTCGACAAGTCGGGTAACGCGGTGACTAACATCACCAACCCGCTAACCGTGACCTTGGACAATGGTCAGACCATCACCATCGGTGTGAATCAATCGAGCGGCACCGTTTCGGTTGTAGCTCCAGATGACGTCTACAAAGGCGATCAAACCGTCACCACCGCAATTAAGGGTGTGACTGGCGGCGAGCACTTCGAAAACCTGGTCCCTGGCACCGATAAAGTCACCACCACAGTGACTGACACTCCGGGCACTGCCGATACCACTACCGTGACCCTGACGGCTCCGTCCGAGGTGAGTGAAGGTGGCCAGATCACCTACACCGCAACCTTGAGCAACAAGGCCGGCACCGACGTCACGCTGAAGCTCGATAACGGCTCGACCATCACCATCAAAGCCGGCGACACCGTCGGCACCGTGACGGTCCCAGCGCCAAGCGATGACGTGTTCATCGACAAGAGCACTCAGACCGTCAAGATCACTGACGCTGCTGGCGGTAACTTCGAGAAGCTGGACGTTGCTGGCGACGGTGCGACCACCACGATCAACGACACCATCGACAAAGTTGATGTGGT
>NZ_CP168079.1:1734400-1734485 GCF_050915955.1 Pseudomonas sp. UBT
AGTTGATGTGGTTCTGACCGCTACCACCACCGTTGGCGAAGGCGGCAATATCGTCTACACCGCCAGCCTTGTGGATAAAAACGGC
>NZ_CP168079.1:1734585-1734901 GCF_050915955.1 Pseudomonas sp. UBT
AAGCGCAGTCAACGAAGGCGGTCAGATTACGTACACCGCAACCTTGAGCAACAAGGCCGGCACCGACGTCACGCTGAAACTCGACAACGGCTCTACTATCACCATCAAAGCCGGTGACACAGTCGGCACCGTGACGGTCCCAGCGCCAAGCGATGACGTGTTCATCGACAAGAGCACCCAGACCGTCAAGATCACTGACGCTGCTGGCGGTAACTTCGAGAAGCTGGAAGTAGCTGGCGACGGTGCGACCACAACGATCAACGACACCATCGACAAAGTTGATGTGGTTCTGACCGCTACTACTACCGTCGGCGAA
>NZ_CP168079.1:1735001-1736067 GCF_050915955.1 Pseudomonas sp. UBT
CGATCAAACCGTCACCACCGCAATTAAGGGTGTGACCGGCGGCGAGCACTTCGAAAACCTGGTCCCTGGTACCGATAAAGTCACCACCACTGTGACTGACACTCCGGGCACTGCTGACACCACTACCGTGACCCTGACGGCTCCGTCCGAGGTGAGTGAGGGTGGCCAGATCACCTACACCGCAACCTTGAGCAACAAGGCCGGTACTGACGTCACTCTGAAGCTCGATAACGGCTCGACCATTACGATCAAAGCCGGCGACACCGTCGGCACCGTGACTGTCCCAGCACCTAGCGATGACGTGTTCATCGACAAGAGCACTCAGACGGTCAAGATCACTGACACCGCTGGTGGCAACTTCGAGAAGCTGGAAGTTGCTGGCGACGGCGCGACCACCACGATCAACGACACCATCGACAAAGTTGATGTGGTTCTGACTGCCACCACCACCGTTGGCGAAGGCGGCAATATCGTTTACACCGCGTCGCTGGTCGATAAGTCGGGTAACGCAGTAACTAACATCACCAACCCGCTGACCGTGACCTTGGACAATGGTCAGACCATCACCATCGGTGTGAACCAGTCCAGCGGCACCGTCACCACCGTGGCGCCAAACGATGTGTACAAAGGCGACCAGACCGTTACCACTGCCATCAAAGGCGTAACGGGCGGCGAGCACTTCGAGAATTTGGTTCCTGGTACTACGCCGGTTAACACCACCGTCACCGATACTCCGGGCACTGCGGACACCACCACCGTCACTTTGACCGCGCCAAATGAAGTCAACGAGGGTGGCCAGATCACCTACACCGCAACCTTGAGCAACAAGGCCGGCACTGACGTCACTCTGAAGCTCGATAACGGCTCGACCATCACCATCAAAGCCGGTGACACAGTCGGCACCGTGACTGTGCCAGCGCCAAGCGATGACGTGTTCATCGACAAGAGCACCCAGACGGTCAAGATCACTGACGCTGCTGGCGGTAACTTCGAGAAGCTGGAAGTTGCTGGCGACGGCGCGACCACCACGATCAACGACACCATCGACAAGGTTGATGTGGTTCTG
>NZ_CP168079.1:1736167-1738438 GCF_050915955.1 Pseudomonas sp. UBT
CACCACCGTTGGCGAAGGCGGCAA
This sequence comes from Pseudomonas sp. UBT, assembly GCF_050915955.1. Taxonomy (NCBI): domain Bacteria; kingdom Pseudomonadati; phylum Pseudomonadota; class Gammaproteobacteria; order Pseudomonadales; family Pseudomonadaceae; genus Pseudomonas; species Pseudomonas sp. UBT. The sequence continues at coordinate 1,736,192 of NZ_CP168079.1, forward strand.
TATCGTCTACACCGCCAGCCTTGTGGATAAAAACGGCGCGGCAGTGACTAACATCACCAACCCGCTAACCGTCACTCTGGACAACGGCCAGACCATCACTATCGGCGTGAACCAGTCGAGCGGCACCGTCACCACCGTGGCGCCGAACGATGTTTACAAAGGCGACCAGACCGTCACCACCGCAATTAAGGGTGTGACTGGCGGCGAGCATTTCGAGAATTTGGTTCCTGGTACTACGCCGGTTAACACCACCGTTACCGACACACCGGGCACCGCTGATACCACCACCGTCACTTTGACCGCGCCAAGCGCAGTCAACGAAGGCGGTCAGATTACGTACACCGCAACCTTGAGCAATAAGGCCGGCACTGACGTAACCCTGAAACTCGACAACGGCTCGACCATCACCATCAAGGCCGGCGACACCGTCGGCACTGTGACTGTCCCAGCACCTAGCGATGACGTGTTCATCGACAAGAGCACTCAGACCGTCAAGATCACTGACGCTGCTGGCGGTAACTTCGAGAAGCTGGACGTTGCTGGCGACGGTGCGACCACCACGATCAACGACACCATCGACAAAGTTGATGTGGTCCTGACCGCTACTACTACCGTCGGCGAAGGCGGCAACATCGTTTACACCGCCAGCCTTGTGGATAAAAACGGCGCGGCAGTGACTAACATCAGCAATCCGCTCACCGTGACCTTGGATAACGGCCAGACCATCACCATCGGTGTGAATCAGTCGAGCGGTACCGTTTCGGTTGTGGCTCCAGATGATGTGTACAAAGGCGACCAGACCGTCACCACCGCAATCAAGGGTGTGACCGGCGGCGAGCATTTCGAAAACCTGGTGCCGGGTACTACACCTGTAAACACCACCGTGACCGACACACCTGACACCGCTGATACCACCACCGTCACTTTGACCGCGCCAAGCGCAGTCAACGAAGGCGGTCAGATTACGTACACCGCAACCTTGAGCAACAAGGCCGGCACTGACGTAACCCTGAAACTCGACAACGGCTCGACGATCACCATCAAAGCCGGCGACACAGTCGGCACCGTGACTGTCCCAGCGCCAAGCGATGACGTGTTCATCGACAAGAGCACTCAGACGGTCAAGATCACTGACGCTGCTGGCGGTAACTTCGAGAAGCTGGAAGTAGCAGGCGACGGCGCGACCACCACGATCAACGACACCATCGACAAGGTTGACGTCGTACTGACCGCTACCACCACCGTTGGCGAAGGCGGCAATATCGTTTACACCGCGTCGCTGGTCGATAAGTCGGGTAACGCAGTAACTAACATCACCAACCCGCTGACCGTGACCTTGGATAACGGCCAGACCATCACCATCGGTGTGAATCAGTCGAGCGGTACCGTTTCGGTTGTAGCTCCAGATGACGTCTACAAAGGCGATCAAACCGTCACCACCGCAATTAAGGGTGTGACTGGCGGCGAGCACTTCGAAAACCTGGTCCCTGGCACCGATAAAGTCACCACCACAGTGACTGACACTCCGGGCACTGCCGATACCACTACCGTGACCCTGACGGCTCCGTCCGAGGTGAGTGAAGGTGGCCAGATCACCTACACCGCAACCTTGAGCAACAAGGCCGGCACCGACGTCACGCTGAAGCTCGATAACGGCTCGACCATCACCATCAAAGCCGGCGACACCGTCGGCACCGTGACGGTCCCAGCGCCAAGCGATGACGTGTTCATCGACAAGAGCACTCAGACCGTCAAGATCACTGACGCTGCTGGCGGTAACTTCGAGAAGCTGGACGTTGCTGGCGACGGTGCGACCACCACGATCAACGACACCATCGACAAAGTTGATGTGGTTCTGACCGCTACCACCACCGTTGGCGAAGGCGGCAATATCGTCTACACCGCCAGCCTTGTGGATAAAAACGGCGCGGCAGTGACTAACATCACCAATCCGCTCACCGTGACCTTGGATAACGGCCAGACCATCACCATCGGGGTGAATCAGTCGAGCGGTACCGTTTCGGTTGTGGCTCCAGATGATGTGTACAAAGGCGATCAAACCGTCACCACCGCAATTAAGGGTGTGACCGGCGGCGAGCATTTCGAAAACCTGGTGCCGGGTACTACACCTGTAAACACCACCGTAACCGACACGCCGGGCACCGCTGATACCACCACCGTCACTTTGACCGCGCCAAGCGCAGTCAACGAAGGCGGTCAGATTACGTACACCGCAACCTTGAGCAA
>NZ_CP168079.1:1738538-1740741 GCF_050915955.1 Pseudomonas sp. UBT
GACCGTCACCACCGCAATTAAGGGTGTGACTGGCGGCGAGCATTTCGAGAATTTGGTTCCTGGCACTACGCCGGTTAACACCACCGTCACTGATACTCCAGGCACTGCGGACACCACCACCGTAACGCTGACCGCGCCAAGCGCAGTCAACGAGGGTGGCCAAATCACCTACACCGCAACCTTGAGCAACAAGGCGGGTACCGACGTCACCCTGAAATTGGATAATGGTTCGACCATCACCATCAAGGCTGGCGACACCGTCGGCACCGTAACTGTCCCAGCACCTAGCGATGACGTGTTCATCGACAAGAGCACCCAGACCGTCAAGATCACTGACGCTGCTGGCGGCAACTTCGAGAAGTTAGAAGTTGCTGGCAACGGTGCGACCACCACGATCAACGACACCATCGACAAGGTTGATGTGGTTCTGACTGCCACCACCACCGTTGGCGAAGGCGGCAACATCGTCTACACCGCCAGCCTTGTGGATAAAAACGGCGCCTTGGTGACCAACATCACCAACCCGCTGACCGTGACCTTGGACAACGGCAAAACCATCACCATCGGTGTGAACCAGTCGAGCGGCACCGTCACCACCGTGGCGCCAAACGACGTGTATAAAGGCGATCAAACCGTCACCACCGTCATCAAAGGCGTGACCGGCGGCGAGCATTTCGAAAACCTGGTGCCGGGCACTACGCCGGTGAACACCACCGTGACCGACACACCGGGCACCACCGACCTCACCAGCGTCACGCTGACCGCACCAAGCGCAGTTAACGAAGGCGGCCAGATCACCTACACCGCGACCTTGAGCAACAAGGCCGGCACCGACATGGTGGTCCAGCTCGATAACGGCGCCAGCATCACCATCAAGCAAGGTGCGACCGTAGGCACGGTGACCGTCCCTGCTCCGAGTGATGACGTGTTCATCGACAAGAGCACCCAGACCGTCAAGATCACCGGTACCACCGGCGGTAACTTCGAGGGTGTGACCATCACCCCGGGTGGCGCGACTACCACGATCAACGACACCATCGACAAGGTTGATGTGGTTCTGACTGCCACCACCACCGTTGGCGAAGGCGGCAATATCGTCTACACCGCCAGCCTTGTGGATAAAAACGGCGCCTTGGTGACCAACATCACCAACCCGCTGACCGTGACCTTGGACAACGGCAAAACCATCACCATCGGTGTAAATCAGTCCAGCGGCACCGTCACCACCGTGGCGCCAAACGACGTGTACAAAGGCGACCAGACCGTCACCACCGTCATCAAAGGCGTAACCGGCGGCGAGCATTTCGAAAACCTGGTGCCGGGCACTACGCCGGTGAACACCACCGTGACCGACACACCGGGCACCACCGACCTCACCAGCGTCACGCTGACCGCACCAAGCGCAGTCAACGAAGGCGGCCAGATCACCTACACCGCGACCTTGAGCAACAAGGCCGGCAGCGACATGGTGGTCAAGCTCGATAACGGCGCCAGCATCACCATCAAGCAAGGTGCGACCGTGGGCACGGTGACTGTCCCAGCGCCAAGCGATGACGTGTTCATCGACAAGAGCGTCCAGACCGTCAAGATCACCGGTACCACCGGCGGTAACTTCGAGGGTGTGACCATCACTCCAGGTGGCGCGACCACCACGATCAACGACACCATCGACAAAGTTGATGTGGTTCTGACCGCTACCACCACCGTTGGCGAAGGCGGCAACATCGTCTACACCGCCAGCCTTGTGGATAAAAACGGCGCCTTGGTGACCAACATCACCAACCCGCTGACCGTGACCTTGGACAACGGCAAAACCATCACCATCGGTGTGAACCAGTCGAGCGGCACCGTCACCACCGTGGCGCCAAACGACGTGTACAAAGGCGACCAAACCGTCACCACCGTCATCAAAGGCGTGACCGGCGGCGAGCATTTCGAAAACCTGGTGCCGGGCACTACGCCGGTGAACACCACCGTCACCGACACACCGGGCACCACCGACCTCACCAGCGTCACGCTGACCGCACCAAGCGCAGTCAACGAAGGCGGCCAGATCACCTACACCGCCACCTTGAGCAACAAGGCCGGCACCGACATGGTGGTCCAGCTCGATAACGGCGCCAGCATCACCATCAAGCAAGGTGCGACCGTAGGCACGGTGACCGTCCCTGCTCCGAGTGATGACGTGTTCATCGACAAGAGC
>NZ_CP168079.1:1740841-1747201 GCF_050915955.1 Pseudomonas sp. UBT
GGTGCGACCGTAGGCACGGTGACCGTCCCTGCTCCGAGTGATGACGTGTTCATCGACAAGAGCGTCCAGACCGTCAAGATCACCGGCACTACCGGCGGTAACTTCGAGGGTGTGAGCATCACCCCAGGCGGCGCGACTACCACGATCAACGACACCATCGATGACGTGACCGTCTCGCTCAAGGCCACCGGTTCGGTCAATGAGGGCGGCCAGATCGTCTACACCGCCTCCCTGGTCGACAAGAATGGTGCAGCAGTGACCAACGTCGGTTCCGACTTGGTGGTGAAGCTGGATAACGGCTCGACCATTACCATCGGCAACGGCAAGTCCAGCAGCACCGTTACGGCTGTTGCGCCTAACGACGTGTACGTGGGTGCCAATGATGTCAGCACCAAGATCACTGGCGTAGTCAGCGGCGGCGACAAGTACGAACACCTGATCGTCGACGGCAGCACCGTGGTCACCAAAGTGACGGATGTAGTTAACAGCACCACCATCAGCATCACCGGCGACGCTTCGGTGACTGAAGGCGGCACTGCGCACTACACGCTGACCCTGAGCAACCCGGCACAAACCGATATGACCGTGACGCTCAAGTACAGCGGTACCGCCACCGACGGTTCGGACTTCAACGGCGTATACACCGTGAAGATCCCGGCCGGCTCCAGCAGCGTGCCGTTTAACATCGCCACGATCGACGACAAGATCACCGAGCCGACGGAACAGATTGTCATCACCATCGACAAGACCACCGGTGGCAACTTCGAGAGCCTGGTGATCGGCAATGGCAGCGTCAGCACCAACATCATCGACAACGATGCGCCGCCGGTTATCGACCTGGATGCCAACAATTCCAGCGGCGCCACGGGTGCCGACTATAAGACGTCGTTCACCGAAGGCGGCACTGGCGTGTCGATTGCTGACACCGATATCAAGATTACCGATCCGGACAGCACCCAACTGACCGGCGCCACCGTGGTGCTGACCAACACTCAGCAAGGCGACTCGCTGAACGTCACCAACGTCACCGGCATCACCGTGACCCCGACGACTGACCCTGCCACGGGCAAGATCACGCTGACACTGACCGGCACGGCGTCGCTGGCTGACTACATGCAGCAGATCAAGAACATCACGTTCACCAACAGCAGCCACGACCCGAGCACCACGCCGCGCGTGATTACCGTGACCGTGACCGATGGCGGCAACTACTCCAACGTCGCCACCACCACGATTAACGTCGTGGCCGTCAACGATCCGCCGGTAGCCACTGGCAGCGCCGTGACCGGCACTGAAGATACGGCGCTGGCACTGACCTGGGCCAACTTCGGCGTCACCGATGTGGACTCGCCACAAGCCAGCCTCGGCGTGAAGATCACCGACCTGCCGGTGGCCGGCAAACTGCAATACCTGGCGGCGGATGGCGCCACCTGGACCAACGTAACCGCTGGCCAAACCTTCACCAAAGCCCAGATCGACGGCGGCCAGTTGCGCTTCATGCCTAACGCCAACGAGTCCGGCACCAACGGTTATGGCGGCACCGGCATCGGCAACCAGCAGGCCGATTACGCGCAGTTCAAGTTCCAGCCGACTGATGGCAAGGACTTGGGCAATAGCGCCACGGTGAAAGTCGATATCACGCCGGTAGCTGACGCACCGACCCTGACTGTGGCCGACAACAACGTGAGCTCGATCGGCCTGATCAAGCAAAGCTGGAACAGCATCGCGGGTATCGGCACTAACGGTAACGGCGCGGCACCGGCCGACCTGAAAAACGCGATTGATAACGCCGGCACGCCGAACAGCAGCGGGGTCGTGACCAATGTCGAGTCCACCGCCAACGTCGCAGCAGGTGCAGGCTCGAAGATCTCCGGCCTGATGTACATGGAAGCCGGCAAGTCCTACACCTTCAGCGGTACCGGCGATGACAGCCTGGTGATCAACGTCGGCGGCAAAGATGTGGCCAGCGCGCAGTGGGGCACCAACAGCGGCAAGTTCACCGGCACTTTCACCCCGACGGTGAGCGGTTACTACAGCCTTGAGATCTACCACGCCAACCAGTCCGGCCCTGGCAGCTATGACGTCAACCTGTCGGTCAACGGCGGCGCGGTCCAGGACCTGAGCACCAGCGGCGTGCCGTTGTATACCGGTATCACTGACCTGACCAACGCCGGCGTGACCGTGTCCGACCTGCATGGCAGCAACGGTGACGGTTACTACGTGGGCTACAAGCTCAACGAAGGCCAGGAAAACGGCACCGTGAAGCTGTCCAAGGTCACCACCGCGCTGACCGACACTGACGGCTCCGAGACCTTGAGCGTGAAGATCGGCGGCGTACCGGCCGGTTCGGTACTGACCGATGCTTCCGGGCACACCTTCACGGCCACCAAGACCGTGGGCGAAGTCAACGTCACCGGCTGGGACCTGAGCACCCTGACGATCAAGCCGCCGACCTACTACAGCGGCCAGTTCAACCTGACCGTCACCTCGACCTCCACCGAAAGCCTCGGCGGTTCGGCCATCACCACCGCGCAATTGCCGGTCACGGTGTACCCGGCCACCTACAGCTCGGTGACGGGCACTTCGGGCAGTGACAACATCACCGGCACCGATGGCAACGACATCGTCGTGGCCGATATCGGCGGCCTGAACGTGGTGCAGGGCAAGAACTACAACATCGCGTTCATGGTGGACAGTTCCGGCAGTATGAGCACCACCTCGATCAACGCGGCGAAGGCGTCGCTGACATCGGTGTTCAATTCGCTCAAAGACAGCCTGGGCGCCAACACGTCCGGGAGTGTGAATATCTTCCTGGCGGATTTCGATACCCAGGTGAACAAGTCGGTCGCGATCAACCTCAACGATCCAAACGCTCTCGTCTTGCTCAAGGCGGTGCTGGATTCGATGGTGTCCGGCGGTGGTACCAACTATGAAGACGTATTCAAGACCACGGCCAACTTCTTCCAGAGCGGCCTGGCCACCGGCAACACCGGTGCCACCAACCTGACCTACTTCATCACCGACGGCCAGCCGACGTACTACCAAAGCGGCGAGCAGACCAACCCGACGCTGTATGGCAACGTCAAGTTCGATGATGTGGTGACCACCGCCAACTACACACCAGGCACGACGGTCGCCAAGTATCTGGACAGCACTCACTACTTCAGCATCGACTCCTCGGGCAATGCTGTACTCCAGACCCTGAGTGGCAACAGGTGGTACAGCAGCAATCTGGGCACTGTCCATGCCCAAGGTGACGGCACCTTCGAGCTGTCCAACCTTGCGGGCGCGGGCAGCAGCACCGACTCGGCGACACTGAGCAACGCCCAAAGCGCCTTTGCGCTGCTGGGTGGGCTGTCGCAAGTTGAAGCGATCGGCATCAACAGCGATGTCACCCTCAACGACCTGAAGCCGTACGACAGCGATGGCAAACCGCAAAGCAACATCGATCCGAAGGATCTGGCCAATGCCATCCTCGGCCACACCGAGGCAACATTGCCAGGCTCCGACACCATCAACGGTGGTGACGGCAATGACATCATCTTCGGCGACCTGGTGAGCTTCAGCGGGATTACCGGCGAGGGTTACAACGCACTGCAGGCCTTCGTCGCGCAGAAAACCGGTGTAGCCGTCTCGGCGGTGACCACCTCGAACGTGCATCAGTACGTGACCGAGCATTACGCAGACTTCGATGTGTCCGGCGCCAAGGACGGCAACGACACGCTGCTGGGCGGCACCGGTGATGACATCCTGTTCGGCCAGGGCGGCAATGACTACCTGGACGGCGGCAAAGGCAATGACATCCTGCTGGGCGGTACCGGTAACGACACCTTGATCGGCGGCCCGGGCAACGACATCCTGATTGGCGGTTCGGGGGCCGACACCTTCGTGTGGAAGGCCGGTGACATCGGCAACGATGTGATCAAGGACTTCAAGGCGTCGGAAGGTGACCGGATCGATCTCAAGGATCTGTTGAAAGGTGAGACGGACAGCACCATCGACAACTACCTCAAGATCACCACGGTAGAGGGCGTGTCGACCCTGCAAATCAGCAGCGAAGGCAAGCTCAACGCCGCCGGCGGCCTGGCCAACGCTGACGTGACGATCAAGCTGGAAGGCAACGATTGGTCGCACACCAGCATCAACTCGCTGATCAGTGGTGCCGACCCGACCATCAAGATCGACCACACCGCCTAAGCCTCGGTTTATCGGCCGCCCCCAGGGGCGGCCGATTTATTTGGACGACAGGTGGCTGGCCCTGGCGCAGGGTTGCATCGCATACTCGCGCCCATAAACACACCATTGACCTATGCTGGTGAACGCGTGTGGCTCATTTTCGAGGGTTTGTTATGTTTTACGTGCAACGTGATGCACAGGGTGCATTGAGTCGCGTGGAGGCCGCCGCCTTTGCCGAGTCGACCGAAACCCTGCCGGCCGATCACCATGAGATCCAGGCCTGGTACGCCAACGAAGTGGTGGAAACCAGCCTGGCGCAGCTCAAGCAGAGCGACCTGGAGATGATACGGGTACTGGACGACTTGATACAGGTGCTGACCCGCAAGGGTGTCATCAGCGTGACGGACCTGCCGCCGGCGGCACAGGCCAAGTTGATGGACCGTACCCACGCACGGGAAGCATTGGGTGGGTTGAGCCATTTGATCGATGATGAAGAGACTGGGTTGATCTGAACCCAAGAATTTCAACGGTAAGCTTGTGTGGGAGCCGGGCTTGCCCGCGATGCAGACACCTCGGTATGTCAGTCACACCCGAGGTGATGCAATCGCAGGCAAGCCAGCTCCCACATAAGCCTGCTTGCACATTAGGTTTGGGTTACTTCCAGGGCGCAGGCTCACCAAACAGTTGACCCTGCACGCCGAAAATCCCCATCTCGCGAATCACTTTCAACTCCCCCTCGGTCTCCACACGCTCGGCGATCAACGGCAGGTCGATGCTGTGGGCAGCGCGCTGGATCGCCTCGATAAACAGGCGCTTGTCGCTTTCCTGGTCGATGGCGCGGATGTAGCTGCCGTCGATCTTCAGGTACGCCAGGCCCAGCCGTGCCAGGTTGCCGATCATGCTGAACCGCCCACCAAAACGCTGCAGGCTCAGGGAGAATCCCAGCTCGCGCAGGCGCTGGGTCAACTGCTCCAGCAAGGCCTGTTCCGGCAATTGTTCTTCGCCGATTTCCAGGGTCAGGCGTGGGCCCAGGTTGCTGTGCTGGCGTAACAGTTCAAAAATCCGATTCAGCGCCTGAGCGTCCTGCAGGGTTGCGGCCGAGAGGTTCAGCGCCAGGCTGTGAGTGTGACTGGCCATCTGCTTGAGCACTTGCTCCAGCATCAGGCGGTCCAGGCGTGCGGTCCAGCCGAAACGTTCAAGCCACGGCAGGAAACGCCCGGCCGGGATCGTGTGCCCGTCTTCATCCTGCAAGCGCGACAGCACTTTGTAGTGCAAGACCAATTGCGGGTCCTGGCTGGCGACAACCGGTTGGAAGTACAGCTGGAAACGCTGCTGGGTCAGGGCCTGGTCCAACAGTGTGTGCCAGGCATGGTGATCGTCACCCACGCTGGCGGCGGCGCTGTGGTCGAGGCACACCCAACTGGTGTCGCCCTGCCCTTCGGCCTGGGCCAGGGCCTGGTCAGCCAGGGTCAACAAGGCCTGCGGTGAATCGCCATGGCTAAACGGCGCCAGGCCGATGTAGGCGACCGGCGTGACATCACTGGCGGCGGTCGCTTGAAGGCTGAGCAAGGTGCTTTCAAGGTTCTGCGCCAACTGCAGTGCTTCTTCACGCATCAGCCCCGGCGCCAGCACCGCGAACTCACCGCCACGGATACGGGTGACGAGGTTGTGGGTTTCCGGATAAGGCTCGCATTGGCGCAGCAGTTGTTCGCCGACCGCTTGCAGCAACTGGTCGGTGCGCTGGCCACCCAGGCGCTGGTTGAGACCGGCCAGGTCCTTGACCCGCAATAGCAGCAGATAGCCGGAGTTAGTCTCTTCCGGGTTGCTGACGCGCGCGTTGAGCTGCATCTCGAAATAACGACGGTTGGCGAGGCCGGTGAGGTTGTCCTGATAGGATTCGATGCGCAGTTTTTCGCTGCGCTCCGCTTGTTCCTGGAACAACGCCTTGAGCTTTTCTACCATCTGGTTCATGGCCTGCACCACGCGCCGCAGTTCCGGCGTGCGTGGCAGGTCAGGCAAGCTGAGGAACTCGCGACGAGCGATGGCGTGGGACTGCTTGACCATGTAGTCCAACGGCTTCAACTGCCGACGCAGCAACAACGCGCCAAGCACCGCACTCACCGCACCGCACAACAGCAACCAGCCAAGGCTGCCCAAGGCGCTTTGCCAGAGTTTGGCCAGGGC
>NZ_CP168079.1:1747301-1761666 GCF_050915955.1 Pseudomonas sp. UBT
CGCACCGCACAACAGCAACCAGCCAAGGCTGCCCAAGGCGCTTTGCCAGAGTTTGGCCAGGGCGAACATCGGGTGGCTGACCACCTCCACACGCGCCGCCTGTTCCCAGCCGCGGCTGACCAGCGCATCACCACCGGCCGGCTCCAGACCGATGAGTTTGACGAACCAGTTGGGCACGCCGTTGTTGTCAGGAATACCGCTGCGTTCGACGATGGTTTTATCCGTGGCCAAATCCACTACGCGGATGCTGGCGTAATAGCCGCTGTCGAAGATCGAGCTGACCAGCAATTCCACCATGGCCGGGTCGTCGATATTCGGTGTCAGCGACAGCGCCAACGCGGTCGCCGCGTCCTGTGCATGGGAGCGCAGTTGGTTGACGTATTGGGTGCGCGAGCTTTCGAGGCTGACCATGAAGCTGCCGCTGAAGGCGACCACCAGGAACAGACAGATTGCGATCAATAGTTGTTTGAACAGAGACATCCGATCAGTTACTCCTAGTTGGCAGGCTCGGCCGGGAAGCCTTCCGCACGCATTTTTCTCAACACATCCTGCCAGCGCGACAAGCGTTTGGTGTCACCGACTTTCTTGTTGCCCTTGGCGCCAGGCAAGTACAAGCCCTCGGCGTTGAATGAGTACACCGGGACCAGGTCGGTACGGCGGGTCGCCGGCAGAATCTCGTCCATCAGGCTGTCGAGCACCAGCGGGATGGCTTCGGGCGTCGGATAATACGTCAGCACCATGTGCGCGCGATTCTGACGCAAGGCCTTGACGTAAGTAATGCGCAATTTGTCGCTGGAGACGCCCAGGTGACGCAGGCTGAAATACTTGGCGATTGCGTAGTCCTCACAATCTCCGGCACCTTTCCACAGCGCTTCGATGGGGGTCTCCCAATAGTCGACCACGTGCCACAGGTCGATGTCTTCCACATAAGTCATTTGCTTGTTGAAGAACAGGTTCACGACCTTGAGCTGCTCCTGTTCGTCGACCTTCTTTTCGGTCGCCAGCAGCCGCTGCCAGGCGTCGATACGCTGCTGGCCCTCCCCCAGCGGCCCGTACAAAGCGGTGGCGTTGCGGCTGATCTGAGAGAAATCCCAATCGGCATGCAGCCCGCCGGGCATCAAGCCAGCCAACAAAATCGCTGAAAGTAGCCAGCTTAGAATTCGAGAGGGAATAAAACTTACCGCCAAGGCGTTCAGTCCGTGAAGAGAGACGGAATTTCAGGGATGGTGAAGCTTCAACCACCAAAAAACAATGGCACAGTGCAATCATTGATAAGCGGTCCGAATTTATAAACGCCCCTTGTGGGATGCTCAAAGTAGACCCCGTAAGCCCTTACAAACTGAAACCCTGGCTGTTTGACAAGTGTGTGACCCATCTTTAGTGTGCATTGGATCCAATTAAACACACTTTATTCAAGCAAGGAGGATAGCGTAACCGTGACGCAGAAGCCGAACCCTTTGAGCAGCATCAAAACCAGCGGGCCTATCCCAGCCCATCTTGCTCGCGCCGTTATTGAAGAAACGTTGCGCAATGCCATTCTCGATGGCCGCTTGCCCTGTGGTACCGCGATGCGCCAGCAGGAACTGGCCAGCCTGTTCGGCGTCAGCCGCATGCCCGTGCGCGAAGCCTTGCGCCAATTGGAAGCCCAATCCTTACTGCATGTGGTGACCCACAAAGGCGCCGTGGTTGCACCGTTGATCGAAGATAATTCGGCCGAGACCTACGCACTGCGCATGCTGCTGGAATCCGAAGCGCTGCGCTTATCGATTCCACTGCTCACCGACGCGGACATTGCGCAAGCCGACGCCTGCATCAATGCACTGGAACGCGAGAAGGACTATACCGAGATTGGCCGGCTCAATCGCCTGTTCCACATGGCGCTGTATGGCAAGGCGCCCAACCAGCGGTTGCTCAAATTGGTCGAGCACGGTCTGAATGAGGAGGAACGCTTCCTGCGCTTCAACCTCGAGGCGATGGGGTTGGGCGAGACGTCTCAGGAAGACCACCGGGAACTGTTGAGCCTGGTGGCGCAGAAGAAAGTCGACGAAAGTATTCTGACGCTACGCAATCACCTGACGCGAGGGATGGAGGTGATCTCCACTTATCTCAATAGTCTTGAAGCCAACGAAAAGAATAGCGCGCAGTAAACTTCTAAAGCGCTGCGCCTACACCTTACCTATACAGTGCGGGGCTCCCCTCCCATCATGGAGCCTTCGCACAGTCATACGCCGGATCCAACAATTCGATTTAAATAAGCCCGTTTATCCCAAGGAAATATCCGACAACTAATTAAGCAACTTACTCACAACAAACCATTTTCCGAAAAACCATCTAATACTTTTACAAGCTCATCAAAACGTTTAATCAGATTATTATCCGCCCTCAATAAAACACACACCTCATACGGCAGCGCAGACCGATCCTCGGCCAGCGCCGCGCGCATGATGGGCTAAACGCCATCTTTTCATATTGAATTAAACACCTCACCACTGTTTCCAGAACAGTCGCAACAACTTATAGGCGTCAACCATGCATCAACACTTACTTGAACAAAAAAAACTGCAGTTGTGCAGCCATCCGTTATTTACAGAAATAACTTCACTTAACAAGTTACAACTTTTCATGGAACACCATGTGTTTGCCGTTTGGGACTTCATGACACTGACCAAACGCCTGCAGCAAGATCTGACCTGCACGCAATTGCCCTGGCTCCCACCGGCGGACCCACTCGCCGCACGCCTCATTAATGAAATCGTGCTCGGCGAAGAATCGGACGAACACCCAACGCGAGGCGCTTGCAGCCACTTTGAACTGTATCTGGAAGCCATGGCCGAGGCAGGCGCCGATACCACCACTGTCCGGCGCTTCATTGAGCTGCAGCATCAGGGCGTCGAAGCAAGCACGGCCCTGCAGCTGATCAATGTGCTGCCAGGCGTGGCCCGCTTCGTCGACAGCACGTTACAGATCGCGCTGCACGCACCGACCCACTGCGTAGCAGCGGCCTTCTTGCATGGCCGCGAGAGTGTCATACCGTCGATGTTCGAACGCATTCTGCATGGCAACGCATTGATTGAACGCCAGGCGCCGACCTTGTGCCACTACCTCAGCCGTCACATCGCATTGGACTCCCAGGAACATGGGCCGGGGGCAGAGCATTTGCTCCAACGCCTGATCGGCGCTGACCCGGCGCGCCAACGCCAGGCAGATGACTTCGCCCTCGCCGCCGTGGAAAGCCGACTCAGCTTGTGGGACGACGTAAGTGCCGCGCTGCAAGAGGTGCAAGCATGATTGCCGCCGACTACCGCTCCTTTGCCGAAGACTGGGAACGCCGGGCAACCATCCGCACCCGCCCTCGGCGCTTGCTCGAAAACGATGACAGATTGATCTACCCCTTGTGCCGCCAGCCGCTGGTACTCACTGCGACCTTCCTCGAACACTGCCCGCAGTGGCGCGATTTCGTGCTGGTGCAAAGCTTCTACAAATTCATCAATGATGTGGTGATTTTCGAAACCGAAATCGTCGACAAGACCGCCCGCAGTATCGCCAAGAATCGCTTCTCGCTGCCCTTTCCTCGCGCCTGTCGGGTGGATGCGATGACCGTCGTGGTGGATGAGGATTACCACGCGCTGGTCGCATTGGATTTCCTGCAACAGACCGTGGAAATGACCGGCATACAACCGCTCGAACTACCCGGGCAAATCGAACTGAGCCGTGCCCTGCCGGCAGCGCGGGCGCTGGCAGCACCACACCTGCGCGATGCCGTGGAGTTGATTAGCGTAGCCATCGCCGAGAACACCGTCACCCATGCGGTAGCGGCGTTTTCCAAGGACGACAGTGTCAAGCCATCCATCCGTGGCCTGATGGCCGATCACTTGTTTGACGAAGGGCGCCATGCACAGTTCTGGACGCAATTGGTGCGTATCTACTGGCAGGCGGCAAGCCCGAGCGATCGCGACAGCATCGCCGAAATCCTGCCAATTTTTTTGGCGCATTACCTGACCAACGATCTGCAAAAAAGCTTCGATCTACACCTGATCGAACACCTGGACGTCAGCGCCAATACCCGACAGACCCTGCGGGCCGAAGTCGCAGCGCTGGACTTTCCCATCACCCGCCAGCACCCCCTGCTTGGCAACATCATGGGGTTCCTGCACCAGAGCGGCATGCTGAACACACCCAGCGTCGCGCGTGCCCTGAGCGACTACCTCCCCGACACGCGGAGGCCGGCATGAGGCGCTTGACGATTGGATGGAGCGGCACGAGCGAGGCTTTGGAGGCAGTCAGGCAAACGCTCGAGCAATACGGGCATGTCAGCGCAACAGAAGCCCTTGATGTGCTCATTGAGGACGGCAGCCAACCACCGTCCACACGTTCCGACAAAGCCCAGTGGATAAGCCTGCGCGTGGGTATCGGCCCAGAGTCCGACTACGGGCTTCCCTCTGTGCAGTTGCGTTGCTATGGCCATGACCAGCGCTTGCTGGCGGTGCAGGACGTTGCCGAGGAGCCCAGCGGCAACGGCCAACGTTTGCGCCGACAGGCGACGAACGCACTGGTCGAGTGCGTCGCCTTGCTGGTCAGCGGCTTCTCGAGGGACCCAGAGTTCTTCACGGCAGTAACCACGGCCAACACGTGGCCCGAGCACGGCTTGAAAGGGCTGGACGCACTGGCATTTATGCATCGATTCAATCGCACTGCGCAGCCGGCGCTATTGCAGGCGGCCCAGGTGCCGATAATCGAACGGCTACAGATCAGTCTCCATACCTTCGCAGAACGAACGGCGCTGAACATCGAGGGCGCCGTGCTGACTTACCGTCAATTACAAGTGCGGGCCCTGTCGATCCAGCAACGCCTGCGGCCGCTGTTGGAGGGCATTCAGTCGCCCCCGGTGATCGGCGTGTGCCTGGAAAAATCTGTCGAGCTGTACGCCAGTATTCTCGCGGTGTTGGGCTGCGGCGCGGTCTACCTACCCCTGGCGCCGGAGCATTCGTCACAGCGCCATCAAGCGATGCTGCAAAGCGCCAGGGCCAAGGTGTTGCTCGATGATGGCCAACACCCTCTGCGCGACCATTTCGTTACCCTGAATGTCTGCACTGTCGACATGGTCCTGGCCGACACTACGCAGCCCTTGATGCACCATCGCCCCTGCATCGAAGCTCCCTGCATCGCGCTTTTCACCTCGGGCACCACTGGCCAACCGAAGGGCGTACTGCTGAGCCAACGCAACCTTGCGCATTTCACGGCCTGGTTCGGTACCTGCCTGGCGCTGGACGAACAGAGCCGTGTACTACAATTGTCGCCGCTGAGTTTCGACTCATCGCTGATCGATATTTTCCCTGCCCTGATAGCCGGTGCCGAGTTGATCGTTCCAAGCGAAGCCCAGCGGCGCGATCCTCATCAGTTGGTCGAGCTGATTCGCCACCAGCGCATCAGCCATGCTTTTCTGCCGCCCGCGCTACTCAGCATTCTGCCGTTGGATCAGCCTTTGGGCCTTAGCCATCTGTTGACCGGTGGTGATGCCTGCGAGCCGCATGTGATCGAACGATTGGCGAGCCAGTACCCCTTGCACAATTTCTACGGCCCTACCGAGACTACGGTGTTGGCCACCCACCGGACGTTTCAGCCCGGTGACAGCAATCGCAACCTGGGCCGCCCCATCGCGAACAGCCAAGTGTTGATCCTCGACGACAAGCTGCAACCGGTGGATGAACAGGTGACGGGCGATCTATACATCGTCGGCCCTGGCGTAAGCCTGGGGTATGTGAACGCGCCGCCGCAGGTCGACGACCCGTTCATGGTGTTGACACTGCCTGATGGCCGGACGCTGCAGGCCTACCGCAGCGGTGACTTGGCGAAATGGACGCCGGACGGTATCGAGCTGGGCGGTCGGCGGGATGACCAAGTGAAGATCCGTGGCTTTCGGGTCGAGCCCCAAGAGATCGAGCAATGCCTGCGCGCCAGTCGATTATTCCGCCAAGTGGCTGTGGTGATCGATGGTGATCGCAGGATTTTCTGCGTTGTCGCCCAGCCCGAACCGGACGCCACGGTGGCTGGCCTGAAGCGATATGCACAGCAGTGGCTGCCGGATTATATGCACCCGGCAGTGTGGACCGAGCTGCCAACGATGCCGCGCACCAGCCATGGCAAGATCGACCGTGTGGCGTTGCTGGCGATGCCGAAGCACGCTACCCACCACGTTGCCAGACGCCCAGCGCAAACACCTCTCCAAACGCGGCTGGTGGCGCTGTGGAGCGAATTGCTGGACGTGCCCGGCGATGACTTCTCGATTGATGACAGCTTTTTCAACCTCGGCGGTCATTCCATCCTGCTGTCGACCCTGCTGCTGCGTTTGCGCGAAGCGTTTGGCCGCAGCTTCTCATTGAGCCGTTTCTTTGAAACTCCGACGATTCGTACGCTCACCGTGCTGATGGAGGACGGCGCGCTACCTGAAGTACCGTCAGGCCAGGCGGAGCAGGATGCATCGCAGGCGCTGAATATAGAAATGCTGCACGAAGACCGCACTGGCGATCCGCGCAAGGTGATCGTCACAGGCGCCAACAGTTTTGTCGGCGTGCATCTCGTCGAAGCGTTATTGGCAGGGGGTGTACTGGAGGTGGCGTGCCTGGTGCGTGAACAGCCGGGCCACTGCGCCACGGCGCGGTTTACCCAGGCATTACGCGAGTATCGCCTGGAGCATTTGGACCTGAGCCGGGTGCAGGTATACGCCGCCGATATCAGCCTGCCTCGTCTGGGCCTGGCCTGCGATGTGTATGAGCGACTCGCCCACAGCCATGGGGCATTGGTGCACAACGCAGCGCGGGTCAATCATGTGATGGATTACGCCTCACTGGCCAGTGACAACGTCGATTCGGTGCTGGAGTGCCTGCGACTGTGTGAAACCCACTGCAAAAAGGTTTTCAATTTCATCTCGACGCTGTCGGCGTGCAGCAGCATCGACGCCCGCGGGTACATCCTCGAAACACCGGCGGTGGCCACGTTGCCGCTCTATCTCAAGAATGGCTACAACCTGTCCAAATGGGTCGCCGAGCGGCTGTTAGGGCGTGCGATCGAACAAGGTGCCTGGGTGAATATCTATCGACCGGGCAACATCGCCTTCAACAGCCGCAGCGGTGTCTGCCAGCCGCAAAACAACCGCCTGATGCTGATGCTCAAAGGGTCACTGCAGTTGGGTATGGCGCCACGCCTGAACGTGAACTTCGACCTCATGCCGGTGGATTTCTTTGCCCGTTTTGTCGCGTTCCACTGCGGCCAATATGCTGTCGGGCGAAACGTATTCAACCTGCATAACCCGCAACCGTTGAGCTGGGATCACTACCTTGATGCATTCAGCCGGGCGGGCCATCACTTCGAACGGGTGAGCGTTGCACATTGGCAAAGAGAGCTACAGACGGTGGGTCGCGATAACGCGCTGTTTGGTGTGCTGGGTTTCTACCTGGATGACCTTGCCGAAGACATCAGTGACATCTCGATGATTTGTCACGACAACGCCCGCCAAGGTGTTGAATCCATGGGCGAGCAATACCCGCAAAAGGAACCGGCGCTGTTGCGCAGGGGTTGCGACCACCTCAAGGCCATCGGATTTCTCTGACCGTTTCAGGACACCCTTATGAAACTGCTGCAACCCGATACATTGATCCGCAACCCGAATGGCTCCGCCTTGGAGGCGTCTATCGACGTCGCGTGCGAGGCCGCTCGCCTGTGGAGTGTGGTAGGCAACTTTGCGGAATTTGATGCCTTCATTCCCGCCCTCTCGCACATCGAAATGACGGGCACAGGTGTAGGCGCCTTGCGCACGAAATTTTTCCACGATGGCCATTGTGTCGTCGAGCAGCTCAATAGCCGAAACGACGACGCGATGTACATGACGTGGACCACCCTCTACAACACGTTGGGTGTCGCCCGACTGTGGGCCGCAATAAGCGTGCAAGTGCTCGGTGCAGGATACTCCAGGGCGACCTGGACCCTGATTGGCGAACCGGTCGAGACACCGCAGGCGGAGTTTGAACTGTTTGTGCAGGCCTTCGCCGACAGCGCCCTGGAGAATGTGCGGAAGATGCTTGGCTGATGAGCAGGAGCGAAAGCCTTCGCCCCTGCATAAGGTGGGTCAGATCTTGAAGCTGTCGACCAGTTGCTTCAGTCGGCTGGCCTGCTGGGACAGCGCATCGCAATCCTTGAGCGTTTCGTTTAAGTTTGCCACGCCCTGCTGATTCAGCAAGTTGATCTGGTTGATGTCGACGTTGAGGGTTTCAACCACCGCCGTCTGCTCCTCGGTAGCGGCTGCAACCGATTGGTTCATGCCATCGATCTCGACGATTCGCTGCGTCACGCTGACCAGGCGCGCACCGGCCTGGTTGGCCACTTCAACGCTTTCTTCGCTGGAGGTCTGGCTGGCGTTCATGGTGGTCACCGCTTCACGCGAACCCACTTGCAGCGAAGTGATCATTTTATGGATCTCTTCCGCAGACTCCTGGGTACGGTGAGCCAGGTTACGCACTTCATCCGCAACCACCGCAAACCCACGCCCGGCTTCCCCAGCACGGGCAGCTTCGATCGCGGCATTGAGCGCCAACAAGTTGGTTTGCTGGGAGATGCCTTTGATCACATCGAGAATATGACCAATGTTGTCTGTGCTGGCGTTCAGGGTTTCGATCTGAGTGCAGGACAGGCTGATCTTTTGCGACAGTTCCGACATCGCCAGGATGGTTTTCTCTACGACCTTACGACCGTCGTCTGCCTGCTCACTGGCACCACTGGCGTGCTGCGAAGCATCGGCCGCGTTGCGCGCAATTTCCTGGGTGGCGGCGCCTAGCTCGTTAATCGCCGCTGCCACGCTGTTGGTACGCGCGCTTTGTTCGTCAGAGCCGATGATCGACGCGTTGGAAGACGCCATGACACGCTGGGACAGATCGTGTACCTGACGTGTTGCCGAAGAGACTTCGGAAATAGAGGCGTGGATACGCTCGACGAACTGGTTGAAGGCACTGCCAACCTCGCCAAACTCATCCTTACTGGTCACGTCCAGGCGACGGGTCAAATCGCCTTCGCCCTGGGCAATGTCCTGCATGGCAGTACCCATGGTGGTCAGCGGACGCAGCAGTACTTGAATCAGCAGGCTCAACAGCACGGCAATCGCTACGACCGCAATCAACATGGCAATCAACGCTGAAGTACGGAACTTACCCAGTGGCGCGTAGGCTTTGTCCTTGTCGATCGAGAGACCGATGTACCAGTCCGCACCCGGCAAACCGCTGATCGGAGTGAACGAAAGAATGCGGTCCTGGCCGTTCAGGACGACATCCTGGCTGACCTTCTCGATACGAAGACTTGTACCTGGGTAGATGTCCTTGAGGTTTTTCATGACCTGGTCCTGGTCAGGACTGACGATCACCTGGCCATCGGCGCTGACCAGAAACGCATGGCCGATACCGCCGAAGTCTACCGAGTTGATGATCTTCACCAGGGTTTGCAAGCTCAGGTCACCGCCGACCACGCCCAGCAGTTCACCGTTCTTCTTGACTGGCAGAGCGATGGTTACGATCTGCCCACCCACCGCAGCCATGTAAGGCGGGGTGAGCATGGTTTTATCGGCGGCCACTGCTTGCTTGTACCAGGGACGCTGACGTGGGTCGTAACCGTCGGGCATCTTCGCGTCAGGGCGCTGGGTGAACACACCGTTGGTTTGACCGACATAGGTGAACTGGAAGTTTGAGGTGAACGCCGGCTGGTCGACCAGCCCTGGAAGGTCGGCACCACTCCCCTGATGGGCAACGTTTTGCGCCAGACTTTCGAGGACCAGGATGCGCCCGCTGAGCCAGTTCTGCACGCTGCTGGCCGTGAGCTCGCCTGATTGCTGGATAGACGACTCGAGGTTTTGCTTGATGGTGCTGCGCTGCAGGTAGTCGTTGTAGAGCGTGAATAACGCGAAGGCCAGAACCACGACGCCTGACGCGGCCAACAGAATTTTATGACTGAACTTAAGATTCATTTCATCGACTTCTTTTGCCAAAGGGGGGTGAGCGTGCCGAGTGGAACATTCCATGTAACGGGATAGGCAGACTCTCGGGTCGCTCTATTTCGGTGCACGCATGGCTCATCAGGCTTTCGGCCAAGACAGAATAAATCTTAGAAATTTGTGAGATCCATCGTTACTTTGAGTAGGAAACCGACCGGCGGTAGAGGTGAATAGTTAGGCAGGACAAAAATCAGCGATATACATCTGACCCGCTTCCGTCGACGGCTTTAGCAAAATGGCGTCTATTTGAAAGACCTGATGGAAACGGATAAATCGGGGTTTCGTCGCGCTGTAGGTGCCCTGGACGGCTTGCGACTTGGCGGTGGGATGCGATACGTAGGGTATAGATGGGCAGATGCAGGGAACGCGATGAAGGTGCCGACCTACAGCTTGTCTGACGCTTCAGGAGAGTACGATGCAGGTAAGGTGGGGTTGAAAGGTGTGGATGTTCGACTGACCTCACCAACGAGACCTATATGGCATCCGGTGCCAACCTGAACGTCTGTCTGCTATCTGGGTGAAGAGCGTAATGTCAGCGCGACGGCAAGCGACCAGTTCTGATCCGTTATTGTTTCCAGGCAACCGTCGCCTGATTTCAGGTGTCAGCTGTTTTGTTAGCGTCGTTGAGCTGCCCTCTTAATACCGATCAGTAGCCAGCAGCAAGAGCGGATCTATTATCAAACCTCCAAACGACAAAACCCCTGTCTGTATTAGCAGACAGGGGTTTCGGAATTTAATCTTGACGATGACCTACTCTCACATGGGGAAACCCCACACTACCATCGGCGATGCATCGTTTCACTGCTGAGTTCGGGATGGGATCAGGTGGTTCCAATGCTCTATGGTCGTCAAGAAATTCTGTGTACCAGTACGTCGCGTTAGCAGCGCACCAGTGAAATTCATGGACTTCTACATAAACAAAACCCCTGTCTGCGTTAGCAAACAGGGGTTCTGGAATTTAATCTTGACGATGACCTACTCTCACATGGGGAAACCCCACACTACCATCGGCGATGCATCGTTTCACTGCTGAGTTCGGGATGGGATCAGGTGGTTCCAATGCTCTATGGTCGTCAAGAAATTCGGGTACTGAGTCGTGACCAGATGGCCTCGCTTCAGCAAATTGGGTATGTGATAGCTTTCGGTGTTTTGTGAGATCGAACTTTCGGTTCTATCGTCTTCACACACCGCAATCTGGTCTCTTTCGCTTTTCAGCTCGGAGCATGCAAATTGCTTGGGTGTTATATGGTCAAGCCTCACGGGCAATTAGTATTGGTTAGCTCAACGCCTCACAGCGCTTACACACCCAACCTATCAACGTCGTAGTCTTCGACGGCCCTTCAGGGGACTCAAGGTCCCAGTGAGATCTCATCTTGAGGCTAGTTTCCCGCTTAGATGCTTTCAGCGGTTATCTATTCCGAACATAGCTACCCGGCAATGCCACTGGCGTGACAACCGGAACACCAGAGGTTCGTCCACTCCGGTCCTCTCGTACTAGGAGCAGCCCCTCTCAAATCTCAAACGTCCACGGCAGATAGGGACCGAACTGTCTCACGACGTTCTAAACCCAGCTCGCGTACCACTTTAAATGGCGAACAGCCATACCCTTGGGACCGGCTTCAGCCCCAGGATGTGATGAGCCGACATCGAGGTGCCAAACACCGCCGTCGATATGAACTCTTGGGCGGTATCAGCCTGTTATCCCCGGAGTACCTTTTATCCGTTGAGCGATGGCCCTTCCATACAGAACCACCGGATCACTAAGACCTACTTTCGTACCTGCTCGACGTGTCTGTCTCGCAGTCAAGCGCGCTTTTGCCTTTATACTCTACGACCGATTTCCGACCGGTCTGAGCGCACCTTCGTACTCCTCCGTTACTCTTTAGGAGGAGACCGCCCCAGTCAAACTACCCACCATACACTGTCCTCGATCCGGATAACGGACCTGAGTTAGAACCTCAAAGTTGCCAGGGTGGTATTTCAAGGTTGGCTCCACGCGAACTGGCGTCCACGCTTCAAAGCCTCCCACCTATCCTACACAAGCAAATTCAAAGTCCAGTGCAAAGCTATAGTAAAGGTTCACGGGGTCTTTCCGTCTAGCCGCGGATACACTGCATCTTCACAGCGATTTCAATTTCACTGAGTCTCGGGTGGAGACAGCGCCGCCATCGTTACGCCATTCGTGCAGGTCGGAACTTACCCGACAAGGAATTTCGCTACCTTAGGACCGTTATAGTTACGGCCGCCGTTTACCGGGGCTTCGATCAAGAGCTTCGCGTTAGCTAACCCCATCAATTAACCTTCCGGCACCGGGCAGGCGTCACACCCTATACGTCCACTTTCGTGTTTGCAGAGTGCTGTGTTTTTAATAAACAGTCGCAGCGGCCTGGTATCTTCGACCGGCATGAGCTTACGGAGCAAGTCCTTCACCCTCACCGGCGCACCTTCTCCCGAAGTTACGGTGCCATTTTGCCTAGTTCCTTCACCCGAGTTCTCTCAAGCGCCTTGGTATTCTCTACCCAACCACCTGTGTCGGTTTGGGGTACGGTTCCTGGTTACCTGAAGCTTAGAAGCTTTTCTTGGAAGCATGGCATCAACCACTTCGTCATCTAAAAGATGACTCGTCATCAGCTCTCGGCCTTAGAATCCCGGATTTACCTAAGATTCCAGCCTACCACCTTAAACTTGGACAACCAACGCCAAGCTGGCCTAGCCTTCTCCGTCCCTCCATCGCAATAACCAGAAGTACAGGAATATTAACCTGTTTTCCATCGACTACGCTTTTCAGCCTCGCCTTAGGGACCGACTAACCCTGCGTCGATTAACGTTGCGCAGGAAACCTTGGTCTTTCGGCGTGGGTGTTTTTCACACCCATTGTCGTTACTCATGTCAGCATTCGCACTTCTGATACCTCCAGCAAGCTTCTCAACTCACCTTCACAGGCTTACAGAACGCTCCTCTACCGCATCACTTACGTGATACCCGTAGCTTCGGTGTATGGTTTGAGCCCCGTTACATCTTCCGCGCAGGCCGACTCGACTAGTGAGCTATTACGCTTTCTTTAAAGGGTGGCTGCTTCTAAGCCAACCTCCTAGCTGTCTAAGCCTTCCCACATCGTTTCCCACTTAACCATAACTTTGGGACCTTAGCTGACGGTCTGGGTTGTTTCCCTTTTCACGACGGACGTTAGCACCCGCCGTGTGTCTCCCATGCTCGGCACTTGTAGGTATTCGGAGTTTGCATCGGTTTGGTAAGTCGGGATGACCCCCTAGCCGAAACAGTGCTCTACCCCCTACAGTGATACATGAGGCGCTACCTAAATAGCTTTCGAGGAGAACCAGCTATCTCCGAGCTTGATTAGCCTTTCACTCCGATCCACAGGTCATCCGCTAACTTTTCAACGGTAGTCGGTTCGGTCCTCCAGTTAGTGTTACCCAACCTTCAACCTGCCCATGGATAGATCGCCCGGTTTCGGGTCTATTCCCAGCGACTAGACGCCCTATTAAGACTCGCTTTCGCTACGCCTCCCCTATTCGGTTAAGCTCGCCACTGAAAATAAGTCGCTGACCCATTATACAAAAGGTACGCAGTCACCCAACAAAGTGGGCTCCCACTGCTTGTACGCATACGGTTTCAGGATCTATTTCACTCCCCTCTCCGGGGTTCTTTTCGCCTTTCCCTCACGGTACTAGTTCACTATCGGTCAGTCAGTAGTATTTAGCCTTGGAGGATGGTCCCCCCATATTCAGACAAAGTTTCTCGTGCTCCGTCCTACTCGATTTCATGACTAAGAGATTTTCGCGTACAGGGCTATCACCCACTATGGCCGCACTTTCCAGAGCGTTCCGCTAATCTCAAAGCCACTTAAGGGCTAGTCCCCGTTCGCTCGCCACTACTAAGGGAATCTCGGTTGATTTCTTTTCCTCAGGGTACTTAGATGTTTCAGTTCCCCTGGTTCGCTCCATACACCTATGTATTCAGTGTAAGGTAACCATCTTATGATGGCTGGGTTCCCCCATTCAGACATCTCCGGATCAAAGTCTGTTTGCCGACTCCCCGAAGCTTTTCGCAGGCTACCACGTCTTTCATCGCCTCTGACTGCCAAGGCATCCACCGTATGCGCTTCTTCACTTGACCATATAACCCCAAGCAATCTGGTTATACTGTGAAGACAACATTCGCCGAAAATTCGATAATACTCAATTACGAGTAACTCACAAATTTTACCTTAGCCTGATCCGTTACCAGTGAAAGTAACGTTCAGTCTATCTTTCTATCACATACCCAAATTTTTAAAGAACGATCTAATCAAAGACTAGAAATCAACATTCACCA
>NZ_CP168079.1:1761766-1814238 GCF_050915955.1 Pseudomonas sp. UBT
TTGTTTACCAAGGAGTTTTCCGTTTCGACTGCGCCGGAAGTGGGGCGAATTATAGACTTCCAGAATCTGCCGTCAACGCTTAATTTTGCTTTTCTATCAATTAGTTAGGATTGATTAAGAAACAACCTATATAGAGCCGTTCGCATGCTCTA
This sequence comes from Pseudomonas sp. UBT, assembly GCF_050915955.1. NCBI lineage: Bacteria > Pseudomonadati > Pseudomonadota > Gammaproteobacteria > Pseudomonadales > Pseudomonadaceae > Pseudomonas > Pseudomonas sp. UBT. Next base: position 1,761,919 of record NZ_CP168079.1, read on the forward strand.
TATAGAAGAAGAGGCTCAGATAACGCCTGCCTCCTTTAAAGCAGCCACATTCGCCGCCCCCAGCCCAAGCACGCCCTGCAACACCTGAACCGTATGCTCTCCTAATAGAGGAGGCGCACTCCGATACTCGACCGGCGTCTTGGACAACCGTATCGGGCTGGCCACCTGCGGCACCATCCCTGCCAGCGCGTGAGGTAATGCCATCGCCAACCCCCGCGCCTTGACTTGCGGATCGGCAAACACCTGGGCCAGATCATTGATCGGCCCACAAGGCACACCCACCTGCTCCAGCAGCGCCACCCACTGAGCCGTCGTCTTGAACACCGTTGCCTGGCGAATCAGAGGAATCAGCTCTGCACGATTGGCCACCCGCATCTTATTAGAAGCAAAGCGCGGGTCATCGGCCCACTGCGGCTTCCCAGCCACCTCAGCGAACTTGCGAAACTGACCGTCATTACCCACCGTCAGGATGAAGTCACCATCAGCCGTGGGGAAATCCTGATAGGGCACAATGTTCGGGTGAGCATTACCCAGCCGCTTCGGCGACACACCCGTCGTCAAGTAATTCATCGCCTGGTTAGCCAGGCAAGCCACCTGCACATCCAGCAATGCCATGTCGATATGCTGCCCGCCACCGTCGTGGTCTCGGTGAGCCAATGCCGCCAGGATCGCCACAGTCGAGTAAAGGCCCGTCAAGATGTCAGTCAACGCGACACCCACCTTCACCGGCCCAGCCCCATCATCACCCTCGGGCCGACCCGTCAGACTCATGAGCCCTCCCAGCCCCTGAATCATAAAGTCGTAGCCTGCACGCGTCGCATAAGGCCCCGTCTGGCCAAAGCCCGTGATGGAGCAGTAAATCAACTCCGGATTGATCTCCTTGAGCGACTCATAGTCCAGCCCATACGCCGCCAGGCCACCCACCTTGAAGTTCTCGATCAGAATGTCGGACTTGGCAGCCAGGTCACGCACCAGCTTCTGCCCCTCCGGCCGCGTGAAGTCGATAGTCACCGACTCCTTGTTACGGTTAGCCGACAGGTAATACGCCGCCTCAGTGGTGTTCTCGCCATAGGCGTCCTTAAGGAAAGGCGGCCCCCATGCGCGCGTGTCATCGCCATTACCCGGCCGCTCGACCTTGATCACCTCAGCCCCAAGGTCCGCAAGTATCTGCCCGGACCAAGGGCCCGCCAGCACTCGCGATAAGTCCAATACCCGCAGGTGTGAAAGCGCGCCCATGCCGTGCTCCTATTAATAGAACGCCTGAAGGCCGGTTTGTGCGCGCCCGAGAATCAAAGCGTGCACGTCATGAGTGCCCTCGTAGGTGTTAACCACCTCCAGGTTGACCAGGTGACGCGCCACCCCGAACTCGTCGGAAATGCCGTTGCCACCCAACATATCCCGCGCCATACGCGCGATATCCAGGGACTTGCCGCAGGAGTTGCGCTTCATGATCGAGGTAATCTCAACCGCCGCCGTACCTTCATCCTTCATACGCCCCAGACGCAGGCAGCCTTGCAAGGCCAGAGTGATCTCGGTCTGCATGTCGGCAAGTTTCTTCTGGATCAACTGGGTCGCCGCCAGCGGACGACCAAACTGATGACGATCCAAGGTGTACTGGCGCGCGGTGTGCCAGCAGAACTCGGCGGCACCCAGCGCCCCCCAGGAGATGCCATAGCGCGCGGAGTTGAGGCAGGTGAATGGCCCCTTCAAGCCACGGACATCCGGGAAGATGTTCTCTTCCGGCACAAACACGTTATCCATGACAATCTCACCGGTAATCGAAGCCCGCAGGCCCACCTTGCCGTGAATCGCCGGAGCGCTCAGCCCCTTCCAGCCCTTCTCCAGGACAAAACCACGGATGTCGCCGGCATCGTCCTTGCCCCACACCACAAACACATCAGCGATCGGGCTATTGGTGATCCACATCTTGGCGCCGGTCAGGCTGTAGCCGCCGTCCACCTTGCGTGCACGTGTAATCATCGCGCCTGGGTCGGAACCGTGGTTAGGCTCCGTCAGACCAAAGCAGCCAATCCATTCGCCAGAAGCCAACTTCGGCAGGTACTTCTGCTTTTGCGCCTCGGTACCGAACTCATTGATAGGCACCATGACCAACGAGGATTGCACACTCATCATCGATCGATAGCCGGAGTCGACACGCTCGACCTCACGGGCAATCAACCCATAGCTGACGTAACTCAAGCCGCTGCCACCGTACTGCTCAGGAATCATCGCACCCAGCAGGCCAGTTTCGCCCATCTCGCGGAAGATCGCGGGGTCGGTCTTTTCATGGCGGAAGGCTTCGAGCACACGCGGCGCCAGCTTGTCCTGGGCGAATTGCTCAGCGCTGTCTCGCACCATGCGCTCCTCTTCGGTGAGCTGTTGATCCAGCAGCAGTGGATCGATCCAGTTGAAGCTTGCCTTACCAGCCATGAAATAAGTCCTCGCGCAAGAAATCAGAAGTCGTGGAAGGAGCCTAGGCCGGGCAGGCGCAGAGGGCAAACGAGGTTTCTGCATAGGGTTGTGCTAATTTCTCACTTCGTAACGACTGAGAACGGCGCTGACGCGCTTTTTAAGTGAGCACTACGTACATGCGCAGAAAAATTCCCAGCACCACGGCCCTGGTCAGTTTTGAAGCAGCGGCCCGCCACGAGAGCTTTACCAAGGCGGCGCACGAGCTTTCCATCACCCAGGGCGCCATCTGTCGACAGATAGCCAGCCTTGAGGAGTTTTTGAGTGTCGAGCTGTTTCGTCGCTCACGACGCGGGGTGAAGCTGACAGAGGCGGGACTGTCCTATAGCCGTCGCGTCGCCACGCAGCTGGACGCAGTTGAGCGTGACACCTTGTCGATAATGGGGCAGCAGGGCACCAACATCATCGAGCTGGCGGTGGTTCCAACCTTTGGCACCCAATGGCTGATTCCTCACCTCAAGGACTTTCAACGTCAGCACCCGGAAGTGACGGTCAACCTCACCAACCGCACGCGCCCTTTTCTATTTGCCGATACCGAATTCGATGCCGCGATCTACTTTGGCGATGCTGACTGGTCCGGTACGGAGTCCCATCGACTGATGGGAGAAAACCCCGTCCCCGTGTGCAGCCCAAGATTACTGGGCACCCGTACCCACTTCAGCCCCCAGGAGATAGCAGAACTGCCTCTGCTGCAGCAGACCACGAGACCTTACGCATGGCGCCAATGGTTCAACGCGCAACAACTGAACATACCCCGTGACATGACAGGGCCTCGTTACGAGCTATTCTCGATGTTGTCCCAGGCCGCCATGCATGACATGGGAATCGCGCTGATTCCACCATTCCTCATCCAGCGCGAGCTAAAAGAGAACCAGCTGGTGATCGCGAGCCCCGAGGCACTGAACAGCTCCAAGGCTTACTACCTGATGATTCCCGAGAGAAAAGTCGAATCTGCATCACTGCATGCTTTCAGGGACTGGCTTATTGACCAGTCACAACGCTACAGCCCAGGCATTTAAAGGAACAAACGGTTTTATTGACCCTGTAGTCAATTAAATTGAAAGCCTACAGATATACGTATATGTCGCTTTTAGACAGACTGTACTTATCAACCATAAAAAGACTGAAAGCCATGATTATCATGGCTTTCAAGGACTATCACCGGCCAATGCCCAACTATTCACACCGGCGATGGAAAAAGCGCCGACAAGCCCGCAAATCCCTTTAAATACCTGTATTTAAAGAGGTTATTTCCACGCATTGCGACAATCAGTCACAGGGTGACTTGTAGTTAATTTTTCGTCACCCGTCATAATCCCTTGAAGGCCGTAAAGTTCGCCTGCAAAATGCCGCGCCCCGCTGTCATTTCAGCGGGATCGTGCTGATCGGCCGCCCCAGATGCGCCACTCACGGTGCACTGGCCTTTTTACAAAAAGATCAAAAGCAAAAAGATCATGCAGGAGATTTGACGTGCACATTGGTGTTCCTCTCGAAACCCAGACCGGTGAAACGCGGGTGGCTGCCACCCCGGAAACCATCAAGAAGCTGATCGGCCAGGGCCATAAGGTCACTGTTCAAAGCGGAGCAGGCCTCAACGCCAGCATCGTCGACAGTGCCTATGAAACGGCAGGCGCAACCATTGGCAGTGCCAACGATGCGTTTGGCGCCGAGCTGATTCTCAAAGTGGTTGCCCCCAGCGACAGTGAGCTGGCGCTGATCAAAAGCGGTACCGTGCTGGTGGGCATGCTCAATCCGTTCAGCAACGAAACCATTACCAGGCTGGCCGAACGCGGCATTACTGCCTTCGCGCTTGAAGCCGCACCACGTACGTCGCGCGCCCAGAGCCTCGACGTGCTGTCGTCTCAAGCCAACATCGCCGGCTATAAAGCGGTCCTGCTGGCAGCCCACCACTACCCGCGCTTCATGCCGATGCTGATGACCGCAGCAGGCACCGTCAAAGCCGCTCGCGTGCTGATCCTCGGGGCGGGTGTTGCGGGCCTTCAGGCCATCGCCACGGCGAAACGTCTGGGCGCAGTGATCGAAGCGTCTGACGTACGCCCCGCAGTAAAAGAGCAAATCGAATCCCTCGGCGCCAAGTTCGTCGACGTACCCTATGAAACCGATGAAGAGCGCGAATGCGCCGTCGGTGTCGGCGGATATGCTCGCCCGATGCCGTCGAGCTGGATGCAACGCCAGGCCCTGGCCGTACACGAACGCGCCAAGCAAGCCGACATCGTCATCACCACCGCATTGATCCCAGGTCGCAAGGCACCCACCCTGCTCAGCGCCGAGACCGTCGCGCAAATGAAGCCAGGCTCGGTGGTCATCGACCTCGCCGCAGCCCAAGGCGGTAACTGCCCGCTAACGGTGGCCGATCAGGTCGTCGTGGAAAACGGCGTGACCATCTGCGGCCCGACCAACCTGGCCGGCGCCGTAGCCGCCGATGCTTCTGCTCTATATGCGCGCAACCTGCTGGACTTCCTGAAGCTGGTCTTCACCAAGGAAGGGCAGTTTGAAATCAACCTCGAAGACGACATCGTCGCCGCGTGCCTGATGTGCCGCGACGGCCAAGTCATCCGCAAAAACGCCTAAGCAGGGATTCAGACGATGGAAGAGCTTATCTCCCCCGGTATCTACAACCTGATCATCTTTGTGCTGGCGATTTATGTCGGCTACCACGTGGTTTGGAACGTGACCCCCGCGCTTCACACGCCGCTGATGGCGGTGACCAACGCGATTTCCGCAATCGTGATTGTCGGCGCCATGCTCGCCGCCGCACTCACCGTGACGCCGCTGGGCAAGACCATGGGCACCCTGGCCGTGGCGCTCGCGGCGGTTAACGTGTTCGGCGGCTTCCTGGTCACCCGCAGGATGCTTGAGATGTTCAAGAAGAAAGCCCCGAAAGTAAAAGAAGAGGCGCCCAAGTAATGAGCATGAATCTAGTTACGACGCTCTACTTGATCGCGTCGATCTGCTTTATCCAGGCCCTTAAAGGCCTGTCACACCCAACTACGTCGCGACGTGGCAACCTGTTTGGCATGCTCGGCATGGCGCTGGCGGTACTCACCACCGTGGGCCTCATCTATAAACTGGGCGCAGAACTCGCCACGGCCGGTATTGGCTACGTCATCGTCGGCCTGCTGGTCGGCGGCACCGCCGGTTCGATCATGGCCAAGCGCGTAGAAATGACCAAGATGCCAGAGCTGGTAGCCTTCATGCACAGCATGATCGGCCTGGCAGCGGTGTTTATCGCCATCGCCGCCGTGGTCGAGCCGCAATCCCTGGGCATCGTCAAACATTTGGGCGACTCGATTCCGGCCGGTAACCGTTTGGAGCTGTTCCTCGGTGCGGCCATCGGTGCTATCACCTTCTCCGGTTCGGTGATCGCGTTCGGCAAACTGTCGGGCAAGTACAAGTTCCGTCTGTTCCAGGGCGCACCGGTACAGTTCGGCGGCCAGCACAAGCTGAACCTGGTGCTTGGCCTGGCTACCCTTGGTCTCGGCCTGGCGTTCATGTTCACCGGCAACCTCAGTGCCTTCGCATTGATGCTGGCCCTGGCGTTCGTGCTCGGCGTGCTGATCATCATCCCGATCGGTGGCGCCGACATGCCGGTTGTCGTCTCGATGCTTAACAGCTACTCCGGCTGGGCAGCAGCAGGCATCGGCTTCTCGCTGAACAACTCGATGCTGATCATCGCCGGCTCCCTGGTGGGCTCCAGCGGCGCGATCCTGTCGTACATCATGTGCAAGGCGATGAACCGCTCCTTCTTTAATGTACTGCTCGGCGGTTTCGGCAACACGGCGGATGCCGGCGCAGTGGCAGGCTCGAAAGAAGCACGCCCGGTGAAATCCGGCTCGGCGGACGACGCGACCTTCCTGCTGACCAACGCCGACACCGTGATCATTGTTCCAGGCTATGGCCTGGCAGTTGCCCGCGCGCAACATGCGCTCAAAGAGCTGACCGAAAAGTTGACTCATCGTGGCGTGACCGTGAAGTACGCGATCCACCCGGTAGCGGGCCGTATGCCTGGGCATATGAACGTGCTGCTGGCCGAGGCGGAAGTGCCTTACGACCAGGTGTTCGAGATGGAAGACATCAACTCCGAGTTCGGCCAGGCCGACGTGGTGCTGGTGCTGGGTGCGAACGACGTGGTCAACCCGGCCGCCAAGAACGATCCAAACTCACCGATCGCCGGCATGCCGATCCTGGAAGCGTTCAAGGCCAAGACCATTATCGTCAACAAACGCTCGATGGCCAGCGGCTATGCGGGCCTGGACAACGAGTTGTTCTACCTGGACAAAACCATGATGGTCTTCGGTGATGCCAAAAAGGTCATCGAAGACATGGTCAAAGCCGTCGAATAACACTGCGCCAGCGCAATACCCGAAACCCTGGCCTCCAGTAGGCTGGGGTTTTTTATTATCGGACGAAACCCGACCAAAGGCTCTAAATCGCTGCCCGGCATTCGACCATGGTAGCGGGCCGAATTTTTTTGAAATCACTACACTGCCCACCTTGCTTCCGTAGCCTGAGATAACAATTCATGTACCGTGATCGTATCCGCTTGCCTTCGCTGTTGAACAAGGTCATGAGCGCGGCAGATGCCGCCGCACTGATCGAGGACGGCATGACCGTCGGCATGAGCGGCTTCACCCGTGCCGGTGAAGCCAAGGCCGTCCCCCACGCCCTGGCCGAACGCGCCAAGATTTCCCCGCTGAAAATCACCCTGATGACCGGCGCCAGCCTGGGCAATGACCTGGACAAGCAACTGACCGAAGCTGGCGTGCTGTCCCGGCGCATGCCATTTCAGGTCGACAGCACCCTGCGCAAAGCGATCAACGCAGGCGAAGTGATGTTTATCGACCAGCATTTGTCGGAAACCGTCGAGCAACTGCGCAACAACCAGCTCAAGCTGCCGGACATTGCCGTCATCGAAGCCGTCGCGATCACCGAGCAAGGGCATATCGTGCCCACCACCTCCGTGGGCAATTCGGCCAGCTTCGCGATTTTCGCCAAGCAAGTGATTGTTGAGATCAACCTCGCGCACAACCCGAATCTGGAAGGGCTGCACGACATCTATATTCCAACGTACCGGCCGACTCGCACGCCGATCCCGCTGGTTAAGGTCGACGACCGCATCGGCAGCACCGCGATTCCGATCCCGCCCGAGAAGATCGTCGCCATCGTAATCACCAACAAGGCAGACTCCGCTTCTACGGTGACGCCGCCGGACGCCGATACCCAAGGCATCGCCAACCACCTGATTAATTTCCTCAAGCAGGAAGTAGACGCCGGACGCATGACCAACAAGCTCGGCCCGCTGCAGGCCGGGATCGGCAACATCGCCAACGCGGTGATGTGCGGCCTGATCGAATCGCCGTTCGAAGACCTGACCATGTACTCGGAAGTATTGCAGGACTCAACATTCGACCTGATCGACGCGGGCAAGCTGAGCTTCGCCTCGGGCAGCTCGATTACCTTGTCGGAGCGACGCAACGCCGATGTGTTCGGCAACCTGGAACACTACAAGGACAAGTTGGTACTGCGCCCACAGGAAATCTCCAATCACCCCGAAGTGGTTCGGCGCCTGGGCATTATCGGCATCAACACCGCGCTGGAATTCGACATCTACGGCAACGTCAACTCCACCCACGTCTGCGGCACACGGATGATGAACGGCATTGGCGGCTCCGGAGACTTCGCGCGCAATGCGCACCTGGCGATCTTCGTCACCAAGTCGATAGCCAAAGGCGGCGCGATATCCAGCGTGGTACCGATGGTCAGCCACGTGGACCACACCGAACATGACGTCGACATTCTGGTGACCGAGATTGGCCTTGCCGACCTGCGCGGCCTGGCGCCGCGTGAGCGGGCTCGGGTGATCATCGACAACTGTGTACACCCGGCCTACCGCGATGCGCTGAACACTTACTTCAATGCCGCCTGCGTGATCGGCGGTCATACCCCGCATATCCTGCGTGAAGCACTGAGTTGGCACATCAACCTGGAAGAAACCGGGCATATGCTCAAGGCCTGATTGATACAGATCCAGGCTGATGCAAATACAGTTTCATCAGCCTGGGAATTTCAGCGGTACTTTTTACAAAAACTGTACTGCTGTACCGGTCATTTCCTACTGAATTCTCCTACGCCCCTCACCTAAAATGCCTATTTCGCACTGTTTCGGTGCGGACAGGTACAGTTGCCCCATTTACGTACCGTACAGCCGCTATAAACAGTTAACTGGCCCCTCACAATACAGGTGAACTGTATCTAGAGAGTCTTGCGTCGGAGGAGGATCATTGGCATCAGTTAAACCACTACCTAATCCCGCCACAAGCGGAAGGATGTCATCATGGAACGTACACTCAGTTCCGATCTGTTCTTCGAAGAAAAAGCTGTAAACACCCAGGCTTCCCTGCCTTTGCGCGTTCTCGCCAACCTGATGTTGTGGCAGCGCCGCATCTCCAGCCGCCACCAACTGGCTCGTCTGGATTCGCGTCTGCTGGCTGACGCCGGTATCAGCGAAGCGCAACGCTACGAAGAGCTGAGCAAGCCGTTCTGGCGCTAATTGGCGCCCGCTGGCCCTGACCCGCCGGGTCCACCGCCAGCACCCTGATTTGTCAAAGCAAAGCCCGCCCCGGGTAACCGGAGGCGGGCTTTGCTGTTTCTGGCGTTCAGCTTTTGTACCGTTAAACAGATGCACTTCATGAAAACAAGTACAGTTTAAAAATAACTACAGTTAAGCAGTACAATTTAACTTCGGTGTATCTGTATCGGTGAGCTCGAGCCAGCCAACAGGGTGTCCCTAGACCTCATGAAAGGCTCCAGCCATGAAGACAGACACTTCATCTTATAAGCAGTTGATAGTGCGTATGGCCCATGCCGTAGGCAGCTGGGGACGAAAAACCCATGAGCGGCGCCAACTGGCACAACTTGACCCGCGCGAACTGTCCGACGCTGGAATCAGTTCGGGAGACCGAATCGCCGAGCTGTCCAAGCCGTTCTGGCGTGATTGAACAGTGAATAAACTTCCCGAACGGATAAGCGGCAGCTTAAGATTCCACCATCACGTGGCGAACCTTGTAGAACGGGCGTCTGATGCTCAACAGCAACACTGTCCGTTTCACAGTGGGCGCTTTGCGCCGCTTTATTTGATTATCTACAGGAGTGATTCCATGTCCCGTCTTCGCCTGCTGAGTGCTGCCGCCCTGTTGGCCGTAGCTGCCAACGCCAACGCGAGCAGCCTTATCGTGACCACTGATTCGATCGTCGGCGCGCTGAAAGCGACGTCCGATGCCAGCTCGGATGCCACCTCTTCCCTGCGCGACAACAAGGTCGTGCAAGCGGCCCGCGACGACGCAGCCAGCTTTGTCGCCAGCGAAGGCGCCATTCGTGGTGTGAAGCTCGAAAGCGCCCTGGCACAGATCCGCCAACAGGCTCCCCAGCTGAACACCGCAACGGACGCACAGTTGGCGCAGGCCATTCTGGCCATCTGACGCCAAGTCGACCCAAGAGAGCGCCAGCCACCACCAGATGTGTCAGCGCTGGCTCTCGCCCGGGCGTTGCGCTAGCCTTGGCGCTCGCTTTCAGTTGTCGAGTCCCATGGCTTTTTCATACCGCCTGTTGATCGTTCCCGTGTTGTTTTGCGCCTGCTGGTCACCCCTGGCTTCGGCCTTTGACGTGTCCACCCAGAGCACCGTCATCAGTGCGTATGCCACCAGCAAGGTGACGTCAGCACCCTTTGACAGAAAGTTGGTACTGGCCGCCCAGGATGACGCTGCCGCATTTATTGCCACTGACGGCCAATGGCGGGGAGCTCGTCTGGAATCTGCGCTGGATTATCTGCGTCGGACCCAGCCAAAACTTCATGCCAGCGACCTTGAACTGGCGCAGGCAATTCTCGTCCAATAATCATCTTTGTATTTCCATCTTTGTATTTTGGAGTCATCCCATGCGTAGCCCGCTGATCGCCGCCGCTCTCGGCCTGCTGTTGTTGGCCGATGTTGCCCACGCGCAGACCCTCAAGGCCACCAGTAACATCGTCGTGCGTGCCTCGGCCCGCACCATTGATTTCACTTCGGACACCACCACGTCCATCCGCGACTCCAAAATCGTGCGCGAAGCCCACGATGACGCCGCCAGCTTCGTCGCCACCAATGGCGAGATCCGTGGCGCGCAATTGGAAGCCGCCTTCGACACCCTGCGAACCCGCGTACCGGAAGCGCGCGATGCCAGTGACCAGACTCTCGCCGAAGCTATCCTCGCTCTGTGAGGCGGCTAGTCGCCTGGCTACTGGCCGGGACTGTGCTGCTCTGTGCAAGCGCAGCCCAGGCCAGCCTGCAACTGCGGCTCAAGACCGAAGGCTTGAGCCCGGCCGAACAGCAGGCCAGCCAGGCATTGCTCGATGAGGCGATGCGCGCTTTGCCGCCGCGCTTTATCGAGCAGCTGGACCGGCGCATTGATGTCGGCTGGACCGACAAAATGCCTGAAAACGCTTATGGCCAGGCATCTCTGGTGTCCGAACTGGACCTCAACCAAAACCTGCTTGCCAGCCTGACCGACGGCAGCGCGGCCACGCAGAAGACCAACCGCCCCCACGGCACCGTACGCCGCGAAATGCTCGCCACCGTGCTGCATGAACTGACCCACATTTACGACCGTGCGCGCCTGTGGACCAAAGACGAGCGCACACTGATCCAGCGCTGCAGCCGCCAGAACAACATCACCGGCCTGATCGGCCTCCCCGATCAATGCCGAGGCCAGAACGACCGCCGCTTTACCTTAAGTGACGACCCGCGCCTGCTGGACCTTGCCGGATGGCCGCAATACGTGGGGCGCCGCGGCGAGCGGGAGCAGCACAACCATCAGGTCGCCCGCAGCCCGGACATCTACGAAACCACCAGCCCGCTGGAGTTCGTGGCCGTCAACATGGAGTACTTCCTCCTCGACCCGAGCTACGCCTGCCGTCGCCCCGCGCTGTTTCGCTATTACAAGGAACACTTCGGCTGGGCGCCGTCCGAGCAAGACACCTGCGCCACGACCTACGCGTTCCTGAACGCCGGCAACGATTTCGCCAAGACGCCGCTGGGCCAGATCGATCCGGAGCGGGTGTATGAAATCGACTACCTGCTGGCCGAAGCCAACCAAAACCTGGTCAGCCGCTGGGGCCACAGCATGTTGCGCCTGGTGATCTGCGCGCCCGGTCGCCCACGCGGCCCGGATTGCCGGCTGGACCTGGACCAGCACCTGGTGCTGTCCTACCGCGCATTTGTCGGTGACGTACAGCTGTCGAGCTGGGATGGCCTGGTGGGCAAGTACCCGTCACGGCTATTTGTGCTGCCGCTGGCCCAAGTGATCGACGAATACACCAAGACCGAGTTGCGCGGCCTGGCGTCAGTGCCGCTCAAGCTCTCGCGCCAAGAGATCAACGATACCGTCGAGCATGCCGCCGAAATGCACTGGAGCTATGACGGCAACTACTTCTTCATTTCCAATAACTGCGCAGTGGAAAGCCTGAAACTGTTGCGCAGTGGCAGCGCCAACCCGCAATTGACCGGCCTGGACAACATCACCCCCAACGGTCTGCTGGAAGTACTCAGCGCCCGTGGCCTGGCCGACACCAGCGTGCTCAATGACAAACGCGAGGCGTTGCGCCTGGGGTATCACTTCGACTCGTTCCGCGAACGCTACCAGGCGATGTTCGACGTGTTGCGCAAACACCTGCCGATTAAACAGACCCAGGTGGAAGACTGGCTGTCTCTCAGCGCCGAGGAACGCCGCCAATGGTTCAGCCAGGCCGACCTGCGCACCAGCGCCGCATTGTTGCTGCTGGAGCAGGCAAGCTATCGCAGGCAACTGATGCTCGCTCAGGACGAAGTCAAACAACGCTACCTCGGTGCACGCGAACTGAAAAACGGCGGCATGGAAAAAGCCAACCACACGTTGCAACAGATCCTCGCCAACAGCGGCTTCCTCAGCCGCCCCGCAGAACTGCTGGGCACCAGCGGCTACGGCCTGCCACAACCGTCAGAAGCCCAACGCCTGGAATCGGAAAGTGCCGAACGCCAGAAGCAACTGCAATCCTTGAGCGGCGACCTGGATAAAGAGGTGCGGGTGCTGCTGGAGCCGTCCCGCGCTGCCGAGATCGCCGCCTGCGAGGCCAACCTCAAACAGGTAGGTGAGCATCTGCGGGCCCTGCACAAAGCGGCAGGGGGTTTGGAACTGCCTTAACCCACCTTAAAGAGAAGTCCTACGAACCTCTGATCATCTGAGTGCTCAGCGAAAGCTGGCTGAAAGCTTCCCCGTCTAGGATCGCCCCCACTGCCGGCAACAGACCGGCTGTTAACAACAACAATGGTGATTCCTGATGTCTGTTCGTACCCGCCTGTTCGCTCCAACTCCCACCGTACGCTACGTGCCTTTCGTACTGCGCTGACCCCCAACCGGTTCGCCATTCCCTAGCCGCGCTACGCCTGGAGTATTCCTATGCTGACTTTCCTTGGCTTTGCCATGGTCATCACGTTCATGTTCCTGATCATGACCAAGCGCCTGTCTGCGCTGATTGCTTTGATCATTGTGCCGATCCTGTTCGCCCTGTTTGGTGGCTTTGCGCCGGAAATCGGCCCGATGATGCTTGCGGGTATCACCAAGCTTGCGCCAACCGGCGTGATGCTGATGTTCGCCATCCTCTACTTTGCCCTGATGATCGACTCCGGCCTGTTCGACCCGGCCGTGCGCAAGATCCTCAAGATGGTCAAGGGCGACCCGCTGAAAGTGTCGGTCGGCACCGCTGTGCTGGCCCTGGTCGTCTCCCTCGACGGTGACGGCGCCACCACCTACATGATCTGCGTGGCAGCCATGCTGCCGCTGTACCAGCGTATCGGCATGAGCCCACGCATCATGGCCGGCCTGATCATCCTCGCCGGCGGCGTGATGAATATGACGCCCTGGGGCGGCCCGACTGCCCGCGCCGCCAGTGCGCTGCATGTGGACCCGTCGGATATTTTCGTGCCGATGATCCCGGCCATGGCCGCCGGTGTAGTGGCGATCCTGGTGATTGCCTATATGTACGGCAAGCGCGAACGTGCCCGCCTGGGTGAGCTGCACCTGCAAGGTGATGAAATCGACCACAGCGAGATCAGCGTGTCGCAATTCCCGGACGCCCGCCGTCCAAAGCTGATCTGGTTCAACGGCGCCCTGACCTTCGCCCTGATGTGCACCCTGATCGCCGGCCTGTTGCCGCTGCCGGTGCTGTTCATGGTGGCGTTCAGTATCGCGATGATCGTCAACTACCCGTGCCTGCAACAGCAAAAGGACCGCGTCGCCGCCCACGCCGGCAGCGTACTGGCGGTAGTCGGGCTAATCTTCGCCGCCGGCATCTTCACCGGCATTCTGTCCGGCACCGGCATGGTCGATGCCATGTCCAAGAGCTTGCTGGCGGTCATCCCGGACGCGCTGGGCCCGTACCTCGCGGTGATCACCGCGCTGGTAAGCATGCCGTTTACCTTCTTCATGTCCAACGATGCGTTCTACTACGGCGTACTGCCGGTACTCGCCGAAGCGGCCAGCCATTACGGCATCACCGCCGTGGAAATGGCGCGCGCCTCCATCGTTGGCCAACCCGTGCATTTGCTCAGCCCGTTGGTACCTTCGACCTACCTGTTGGTCGCCCTGGCCGGCATCGAATTTGGCGATCACCAACGCTTTACCCTCAAGTGGGCAGTGCTGGTATGCCTGTGCATAATGTTCGCCGCTTTGCTGATGGGGATTTTTCCGCTATTCAGCACTCTATAATCCTACCGACCTAACCGCGCGGCGCTGCAGCTTGCGCGGTTTCACACTTGCTCAAAGGAATACACATGGAATGGCTGACCAATCCGGAAATCTGGATTGCCTTCTTCACCCTGACGGCCCTCGAGATCGTCCTGGGCATCGATAACATCATCATGATTTCGATCCTGGTCAGCCGCATGCCCAAGCACATGCAGGCGCGCACTCGGATCTTCGGCCTGGCCCTGGCCATGGTGACGCGAATCCTGTTGCTGCTGTCGATTACGTGGGTCATGCAATTGACCGCCGACCTGTTCGTGGTCTTCGGCCAAGGCATTTCCGGTCGCGACCTGATTCTGTTCTTCGGTGGCCTGTTCCTGCTGTGGAAAAGCTCCCAGGAGATGTATCACGCACTGGAAGGTGAAGACGAAACCCACGATGAGCCCAAAGGCGCCGGTGGCAAGTTCATCTACACCATCATCCAGATCGCGATCATCGACATCGTGTTCTCCCTGGACTCGGTCATCACGGCGGTGGGCATGGTTTCCCATGTACCCGTCATGGTCGCCGCGATCATCGTCGCCGTACTGGTGATGATGCTGGCAGCCGGCACCATCAGCGAATTCATCGACAAGCACCCGTCGCTGAAAATGCTCGCGCTGTCGTTCCTGCTCGTAGTGGGTACTGTGCTGATCGCCGAATCCTTCGGCGTACATGTGCCAAAGGGCTACGTCTACTTCGCCATGGCGTTCTCGCTGGCGGTGGAAGCGATCAACATCAAGATGCGCACCTCGATCGCGAAGAAGAAGAAACAACAGGACCCGGTGAAACTGCGCAAGGACATTCCGGGTCAATAAACCCGAGCCAGACAAAAAGGGGCTTTTATAAGCCCCTTTTTTTCATCCGCAAAAAGCTGATTTCATGACAGTTTTGTTTCAATACCTACTTTAGCTATGCGATGCTGGCGCAGAGCCCATTCGCCAACTACAGCTTAAGTACAAGACGTAGAACAGCACGCGGCAACTTTCCTTCGCTCCAATTGGGGCGCACCCACACGGGGGGCCGAGCATGCTGACCTTGCTCAATCTGCTTTCCGCCGTGACCCTGCTTATCTGGGGCACGCACATTGTCCGTACCGGCATCTTGCGGGTCTACGGTTCCAACTTGCGCCAAGTCATCGGGCAGAACATGTCCAAGCGCTGGCTGGCGTTTGTCGCCGGTATTCTGGTGACGGCCATGGTGCAGAGCAGCAACGCCACGGCAATGCTGGTGACCTCGTTTGTCGGCCAGGGCCTGATGGGCCTCACGCCCGCGCTTGCGACCATGCTTGGCGCCGACGTCGGTACGGCATTGATGGCGCGGGTGCTGACCTTCGACTTGTCCTGGCTGTCACCGCTGCTGATCTTTCTGGGGGTGATTTTCTTCCTGTCGCGCAAACAGACGCGAGCAGGCCAGATGGGACGGGTCGGGATCGGCCTGGGCCTGATCATTCTCGCCCTGCAACTGATCGTCGAAGCTGCCGGGCCGATTACCCATGCCCAAGGCGTCAAAGTCATCTTTGCCTCGCTGACTGGCGACATCTTGCTGGACGCCTTGGTCGGCGCGTTGTTCGCAATGATTTCCTACTCCAGCCTGGCCGCCGTATTGCTCACGGCAACGTTAGCCGGCGCCGGTGTGATCGGCCTGCACGTGGCCATCGGCCTGGTGATCGGCGCCAACATCGGCAGTGGCGTGCTGGCCTTCCTCAGCACCAGCATGCAGAACGCCGCAGGTCGCCAGGTTGCCTTGGGCAGCCTGCTGTACAAACTGATCGGCCTGCTGCTGATCATCCCCGTACTCGACCCGCTCGTGCGCTGGATGGACGGTTTGGACTACAGCGCCCAAGGCATGGTCATCACCTTCCATCTGCTCTACAACACCAGCCGCTGCCTGATCCTGCTGCCGAGCATTAGCCCGATGGCACGTCTGTGCGCCTGGTTACTGCCGGAACAAGCAGAGGTCAACGGCAAAGCCAAGCCGCGCCACCTGGACTTGGCCTCACTTGCCACACCAAGCCTGGCCTTGGCCAACGCCGCCCGCGAAACCCTGCGCTTGGGCGACTTGATCGACAACATGCTCACCGCCATGCTCGAAGTGCTGCGCGGCAAGCAAACGGCGATTACCCAGGAAATGCGCAGTCTCAGCGATGATGTCGAGGCACTCTACAGCGCGATCAAGCTCTACCTCGCGCAAATGCCCCGCGAAGACCTCAGTGAACAAGACAGCCGCCGTTGGGCCGAGATCATCGAGCTATCAATCAACCTGAAACTGGCTGGCGACCTGATCGAGCGCATGCTGCGCAAGGTCCAGCAGCAGAAAACCTCGCAGCGTCGCCAGTTTTCTGAAGTGGGCCTGGAAGAACTGGCCGGCCTGCATACGCAACTGATTGCCAACCTGCGTCTGGGCCTGTCGGTGTTCCTGAGTGCCGACCCCGAAAGCGCCCGCCAATTGCTGCGCGAGAAGCGCCGCTTTCGCGCTCAGGAACGCCGCCTGGCGCATGCTCACGTCAGCCGCCTGCAACGCAAAATCGTACAGAGCCTGGAGACCAGTTCCTTGCACTTGGAGCTGATTGCCGACATGAAGCGTCTCAACTCACTGTTCTGCAGCAGCGCCTATGTGGTGCTCGAAACCTCCGACACCGGTGCACTCTCCGCTGAAGATATTGCCGACATCACCCATTCGCCCTGAACGTACGGGCGGCTGCACAGTCAGTAAAAAATGGACTTAAAACCAAACCGGCAATGTGGGAGCGGGCTTACTCGCGAAAAAAGTGGTGCGCCAGTCGACGATTCGGCCGACTGAACCACCGCCTTCACGAGCAAGCCCGCTCCCACAATCATTCGCCAGGAAGCTTGTTATGCGTCGCCTGTTATTCGCCTGCCTGTTGTTGGGCTCTGCACACGCCTTCGCCTTTGATCGTCTGCAAGTCGAGGGCTACACCCTGCCCAACGGCCTGCAATTGCTGCTCAAACCGGGCACCGAGCGCGGGCATGTGGCCATCCGCCTGGTCGTAGGCGTGGGTTTGGATGATTTCCGTTGTGATGAAAAGGAGCTGCCGCACCTGCTCGAACACCTATTGTTCAGCGGCATAGACGGCGGCGGCGAAGGCGACCTGGAAGACCGCATGCAAGCCCTCGGCGGCGAGTGGAACGCCTACACCAGCAACGCCGACACCACCTTTGTGATCGAAGCGCCCGCACAAAACCAGCGCAAGGTGCTGGACTTGCTACTCGCGATCATCACCCGCACTGAACTGTCCGATGCCAACATCAAAGCGGCCAAGCAGGTGGTCGAACGCGAAGATGGCGGCCACTACTCACACCTGCAACGCCTGCTCGACCGCCAGGACCTTGGCCACACCGCCAGCAACCAACTGGCCGTCGAACTGGGGCTCAAATGCGCCGAACGTGCGCAAGTCGACCACTTGACCCGCGATCAATTGGAGTCCCTGCGCAAAAATTGGTACGCGCCCAACAACATGACCCTGATCATCGTCGGCGACCTCGACAAACTGCTACCGGCCTACCTGGAACGCACCTATGGCCAACTCGACCCGGTCGAGCCGAGTGAGCATCTGCCGCTCCCGGAAATCCAGCAGGCCGCCGCCAGCCACCGGGATCTTGTCCACGGCTGGGTCGGTGACAGTGCCAAGCTGCACTGGCTGTTCCCCGAACCGGTACTCGACGATCAACATGATGAAACCTACGACTTGCTCAAGGACTACCTGGACTGGGCGCTCTACCGTCAACTGCGCCTCAAGCACGGTTTATCCTACGGTCCGTGGAGCGAGCGAGAAGTGCTCGGCGGCGTCGGTTTCCTGAGCCTGAATGCCGACCTTGAGCGGGACAACCTGCCCGAAGCCGAACAGGTGCTCCAAAATCTCAAGGCGCAACTGCTCAAAGACGGCCTCGACCCGACGACATTCGCCCGCCTGCAGCAAGCCGCCATCGCCCGCCAGGCCTGGGCAGTGCAAGGCAACAGCGCCCTGGCCGACTATTACTGGAGTGCCTCGGGCGACTACAACAACGGCCATTTCAGTGACCCGGTGAAGCGCATCAAGGCCGTGACCCTGGCACAGACCAATCAGGCGATGCGCCAGGTGTTCGACCAACCGGGCTATTGGCGCGTGGAAAAACCGCTGCTGAGCTATGACACCCTGGCCTGGATCGGCGTCGGTGCGCTTGCGCTGATCGCCAGCGGGTTGATCGGCGTTCGGCTTTATCGCAAACGGATCGCGTAATGAAGCACCGAGCCCAGGCCTAAGACGTTATTCTGTCCGGGTTTTTTCCTACACCCACTGTGAACCGCCCATGCCAAACCTGCCGCCCCTAATCCAGCGCATTCTCGTACTGATCAAGCGCTATCCAGGGGTGATCGCACTCGGCGGTTTTATCTCGGGTGTGTGCAGCTTCATTCTGGTGGATCGTCAGCAAGGCATGGCCAGTTGGATCGCGGTGATCATGCTGGTGAGCTGGCTGTGGCTGATGCTGGAAAACAGCTTTACCCAACTGTTCGCCAAAGTCTTCAAGCGCGAAATCCCCGAACCGCTGCTGCGCTATGCCACCCAGATGATCCACCAGGAAAGTCTGTTTTTTGTGTTGCCGTTCTTTTTCGTCACAACCAGCTGGAACAGTGGCCAATCGATTTTCACCGGCCTGCTCGGTGCGGCGGCACTCGTGTCGATTACCGACCCGCTGTACTACAAGTGGCTGGCGCCCAAACGCTCGCTGTTCCTGGCGCTGCACACCCTGACTCTGTTCGCCGCGCTGCTCACCGCGCTGCCGATCATCCTGCACCTGACCACCGCCGAGAGTTACAAGCTCGCGCTGGGCGTCGCCATGGCATTGTCGATTCCAAGCCTGGCCGCAAGCCTGCCGCTGCGCAGTATCAAAGGCTGGGCGATGCTGCTGGGAGTCACGGCCGCCATTGGCTGCGCCGGTTGGTTCCTGCGCAGCTGGGTACCGCCGGCCACGTTATGGATGACCGAAGTCGCGATCAGCACCCAGCTGCAAGACCGCACGCCGGGCGACGACCTCAAGGAAGTCAGCGCCGCCCAACTGCGCAGTGGCGGGCTGTACGCCTATACCGCGATCAACGCACCGCGCGGGCTGGATGAGCGGATTTACCATGTGTGGAAATTCAACGGCCAAGAGGTCGACCGCATCGCCCTGGAT
Source organism: Pseudomonas sp. UBT (assembly GCF_050915955.1). NCBI lineage: Bacteria > Pseudomonadati > Pseudomonadota > Gammaproteobacteria > Pseudomonadales > Pseudomonadaceae > Pseudomonas > Pseudomonas sp. UBT. The sequence continues at coordinate 1,781,373 of NZ_CP168079.1, forward strand.
ATCCACGGTGGCCGCAAGGAAGGCTACCGCGCCTGGACCCACAAGCAGAACTTCCCGGCCGATTCGGTAGGGCGCTGGCAGGTGCGGGTGTTGACGGAAGACGGGCAGGTCATCGGTGTGCTGCGATTCAAAGTCACTGACACAGCACAAACGGACACGCCAAAGTAGGCCGTATCGTGCTATTACGTAGGGATTGTGGATAGCCAAACAAGCTCGGAGCTTATGACCACTCGTACGACGGCCGGCGCAGCCCATCTCGATTCGTCTACCGTTCCCCCGTTACTCAGGATTACAGGGGACTGGACGCTTGCCCACTATGCAAACCTGAAGAAGCTGTCGGACAAACTCGACGGCCAATACGACGCCGGCGCCCGTATTGACCTCAATGGCCTCGGTGCCCTGGACACCGCCGGCGCGTCGCTGTTGGTCGAGTTGCTGGGACCGGACCGCATCGAGCAATCTGCCGAGCAAACCGACTGCAGCCTGTCCGCCCCCGACCGCGCACTGCTCAAGACCGTCTACCGTTCCCTGAATGATTTTTGTGTGCCGGACAAGGCGCCCGAAGAAACCGCCGGTATCCAGGTGCTGGCACGCATCGGCCGCGCGGTGGACACCGTCTGGCAGGACAGCAATCAACTGCTGGGCTTTATCGGGGTGATCCTCGAAACCCTCGCTCGCGGCATCTTCCGCCCCAAGCGCTGGCGCATCACGCCGATGGTCGCGCATATCGAACAAACCGGCCTCGACGCCGCGCCCATCGTGGCGCTACTGACGTTTCTGGTCGGCGCGGTAGTCGCGTTTCTCGGCGCCACAGTACTCAAGAGTTTCGGCGCGACCATTTTCACCGTGGACTTGGTGGCGTTTTCTTTCCTACGTGAATTTGGCGTATTGCTCACCGCCATCCTGATCGCCGGTCGTACCGCCAGCGCCTTTACCGCGCAAATCGGCTCAATGAAAGCCAACGAAGAAATCGACGCCATCCGTACCCTGGGCCTGGACCCGATGGAGCTGCTGGTTCTGCCACGCGTGATGGCGCTGCTGGTGTCGCTGCCGATGCTGACCTTCCTGGCGATGCTCTCGGGGATTATCGGCGGCGGGGTGGTGTGCGCTGTCGCGCTGGATATTTCGCCGGCCATGTTTCTCTCGCTGTTGCAATCGGACATCGGCGTACAGCATTTCCTGGTGGGCATGGTGAAAGCCCCCTTCTTCGCCTTCCTGATCGCGGCGATTGGCTGCCTCGAAGGTTTCAAAGTCAGCGGCAGTGCCGAGTCGGTCGGCGCCCACACCACTTCCAGCGTGGTGCAATCGATCTTTGTGGTGATTGTGCTGGATGCGGTCGCCGCGCTGTTCTTCATGGAGATGGGCTGGTGAGTCGTCTACACCGTGCGCCCTGCGAGGCGGTGATCGAAGTGCGCGGCCTGTGCAACCGCTTTGGCAGCCAGAGCGTGCACGAGAACCTCGATCTGGATTTGTATAAAGGCGAGATCCTCGCGGTGGTCGGCGGCTCCGGCAGCGGCAAGTCCGTGCTGTTGCGCAGCATCGTCGGCCTGCGCCGCCCCAGCGAAGGCGAAATACGGGTGTTCGGCAAGAACCTGCCAAGCCTGTCGGAACATGAACGCTCGTTGGTGGAACGGCGCTTTGGCGTGCTGTTTCAGAAGGGCGCGCTGTTTTCCTCGCTGACGGTCACCGAAAACGTCGCCCTGCCATTGATTGAGCACGCGGGCCTCAGCCGTGCCGACGCCGAACACCTGGCCGCCGTCAAACTGGCATTGGCCGGGCTACCTCTTTCGGCTGCCGACAAGTACCCGGCGTCACTCTCCGGCGGCATGATCAAGCGCGCGGCCTTGGCACGAGCCTTGGCGTTGGACCCGGACATCCTGTTCCTCGACGAACCCACCGCCGGCCTCGATCCGATTGGCGCAGCGCAGTTCGACCAACTGATCCTGACCCTGCGTGATGCGCTGGGCCTGAGCGTATTCCTGGTCACCCACGACCTCGACACGCTGTACACCATCACCGACCGCGTGGCCGTGCTGGCGCAGAAGAAAGTGCTGGTGGCAGGCGCCATCGATGTTGTCTCGGAAACGAACGACGCCTGGATTCACGAATATTTCCACGGCCCCCGTGGCCGTGCGGCATTGGTTGCCGCTCAATCGCTCAACGAGGTATGACATGGAAACCCGAGCCCATCATGTGATGATCGGTCTGTTTAGCGTGATCGTGGTGGTCGGCGCAATGCTGTTCGGCCTGTGGCTGGCCAAGTCCAGCGTCGACAGCGCCTTCCAGGAATATGAGGTGGTGTTCAACGAGGCGGTCAGCGGCCTGTCCCAGGGCAGTTCGGTGCAATACAGCGGGATCAAGGTGGGCGACGTCACCAGCCTGCGCCTGGACCCGAAAGACCCGCGCCGTGTTCTCGCACGCATTCGCCTGGCCGGGCAAACGCCGATCAAGGAAGACACCCAGGCCAAACTGGCACTGACCGGTATCACCGGCACCTCGATCATCCAGCTCAGCGGCGGTACCCCGCAAAGCCCGGAACTCAAGGGCAAGGACGGCAACCTGCCGGAAATCATCGCGTCGCCATCGCCGATCGCGCGCCTGCTCAATAACAGCAACGACCTGATGACCAGCATCAACCTGCTGCTGCACAACGCCAACCACATGTTCTCCCGGGAGAACGTCGAGCGCCTGAGCAATACGCTGGACAACCTGCAGCAGACCACCGGCGCCATCGCTGAACAGCGCGGCGATATAAAGGTGGTGATGCAGCAACTGATGCAAGTGAGCAAACAGGCGACTGCCGCGCTGGAGCAAACCACCGTGCTGATGCGCAATGCCAATGGCCTGCTCAACGAGCAAGGCAAGCAGGCCTTCGGCAGCGCCGAGCAGGCAATGAAGTCCCTGGAGCAAAGCACCGCGACCATCAACACCTTGCTGACCAACAACAAGGACTCGGTGAACAGCGGCATGCAGGGCCTCAACGAATTGGCACCCGCCGTGCGCGAACTGCGCGAAACCTTGGGTTCGCTGCGCGCCATCTCCCGCCGCCTCGAAGCCAACCCCAGCGGTTACCTGCTGGGCAGCGACAAGAACAAGGAGTTCACGCCATGAAGCGTGCTTACCAAATGATCGCCCCTCTGGCCCTGGCCCTCATCAGCGCGTGCTCGATCTTGCCCAAGCCGGACCCGTCGGACGTATACCGCCTGGCTTCAGCACAAACGAGCAGCCAAGGCACGCCGGTCAGTTGGTCGCTGCGCGTGTCAAAGCCGCAGAGCAGCGAGTTTCTCGACAGCCCGCGCATTGCCGTGGTGCCCAACGGTGACCTGATCAGCAGCTATGCGAACTCACGCTGGAGCGACCCGACCCCGGTGTTGCTGCGCAATCGATTCATGGACGGTTTCCAGCGCGATGGGCGGGTAACGCTGCTGAGCACCGACGAGACCAACCTGCAGGCCGACTACGAGCTGGGCGGCCAGTTGCAGGCGTTTCAGAGTGAGTATCGCGCCAGTGCGGTGGAAGTAGTGATCCGCCTGGATGCGCGGTTGGTGCGCGGGAGTGATCAGCGGATTATCGCCAGCCGGCGGTTTGAGGTGCGCCAGCCGGTGGGTGATACCAAGGTGCCGGCCGTAGTGGCTGCGTTTGGGCAGGCGGGTGATCAGTTGAATAAGCAGGTGGTGGATTGGGTGGTGCAGCAGGGCAATACTGCTGCGAAACGCTGAGGGCCTCATCGCAGGCAAGCCAGCTCCCACATTTTGATGTGTAAATACATTCAAACAGGTGGGAGCTGGCTTGCCTGCGATAGCAATCTAAGCCTTAACCAAAGAACCAGTAGCACACCGAAATCGCCGCCACGACGCCAGCAAACTCCGCCAGCAACGCACACCCCACCGCATGCCGCGCCCGCTGTATCCCCACCGAACCGAAGTACACTGCCAACACATAAAAGGTGGTTTCCGTACTGCCTTGAATCGTCGCCGCCACCAGTGCCGGGAAGCTGTCCACGCCCTTGGTTTGCATGGTCTCGATCAACAGCGCCCGTGCGGCACTGCCGGAAAACGGCTTGACCATCGCAGTCGGCAGCGCGTCGACAAAGCGCGTGTCCATCCCGCTCCAGGCCACCACATGGCGAATCCCCTCCAGGCCGAAATCCAACGCCCCGGAGGCGCGCAACACACCCACGGCACACAGCATCGCCACCAGGTACGGCAGCAGGTTCTTGGCAACGTCGAAGCCCTCTTTGGCGCCTTCGACAAAGGCCTCGTAGACCTTCACCTTGCGCAGTGCGCCGATCACCAGGAACAGCATGATCAACCCAAACAGCGTGAGGTTGCCGAGTATCGAAGAAAGGCCGGCCAGGGCCGTGGCGGACAGGGTCGCCAGCAGCGCCATAAAGCCGCCCAGCACCAGTGCGCCGGGAATCAGGTAGGCCAGCACCACCGGGTCCCACAGGCGCAGGCGTTGCATCACCGCCACCGAGAGCAGGCCGACCAAGGTCGAGGCACTGGTCGCCAACAGGATCGGCAGGAACACTAACGTCGGGTCCGCAGCACCTTGCTGGGCGCGGTACATGAAGATCGTCACCGGCAACAGCGTCAGCGAGGAGGCGTTAAGCACCAGGAACAGAATCTGCGCGTTGCTCGCAACGTTCGGGATCGGGTTGAGTTCCTGCAACGCCTTCATGGCTTTCAGGCCGATAGGCGTAGCGGCGTTGTCCAGGCCCAGACCGTTGGCGGCGAAGTTGAGGGTGATCAAGCCGATAGCCGGGTGGCCAGCGGGCACCTCAGGCATCAGGCGGCGAAACAGCGGCCCGAGGGCCCTGGCCAGCCAATCGACGATCCCAGCCTTTTCGGCGATACGCAAAAAGCCCAGCCATAAGGTCAGGGTGCCGAACAGCAGCACCATCACTTCCACCGACAATTTGGCCATGGCGAAAATGCTTTCGACCATCGCCGCAAAAATCCCGGCATTACCGCCAACCAGCCACTGCACCAGTGCTGACACCATTGCCACGACAAAGAAGCCAAGCCACAGGCCATTGAGCATCAGTTGAATCCCCCGAAAGATGGAGCGAATGATAACGGGGCTGGCAGAAACGACAAACCCCGGATTTCCCGGGGTTTGTTTCAAATCACTCGCGCATCAGCCGCGGCTGGCCTCGCCGGCCGGCAGCGCTTCTTTGCTGCGCCAGTGTGGCAGGGAGTTCCAGTAGCGCTCGCCCTTGGCGTCATCGTACATGCCTTCCCAACGGGAGATGACCAGTACGGCCAAGGCATTGCCGATCACGTTCAGTGCGGTACGCGCCATGTCCATCACACGGTCGACACCGGCGATGAATGCCAAGCCTTCCAGCGGAATGCCCACGCTGCCCAATGTGGCCAGCAGTACCACGAAGGATACGCCCGGCACGCCGGCGATACCTTTGGAGGTGACCATCAGGGTCAGCACCAGCATCAGCTGCTGGCCGATCGACAGGTCGATGCCATACAGCTGGGCGATAAAGATGGCGGCGATGCTCTGGTACAGGGTCGAACCGTCGAGGTTAAACGAGTAGCCGGTCGGCACCACGAAGCTGCAGATGGCCTTTGGCGCTCCGTACGCCTCCATCTTCTCGATCACGCGAGGCAACACGGTTTCGGAGCTGGCAGTGGAGTAGGCCAGTACCAATTCGTCTTTGAAGATGCGCATCAACTTGATGATCGAGAAGCCAAACAGGCGTGCGATCGAGCCCAGTACCGCAAAGGCGAAGAACAGGATGGCCACGTAAACCAGGATCACCAGCTTGGCCAGCGGCAGCAAGGAGGCGAAGCCGAAATTGGCAACGGTCACCGCGATCAGGGCAAATACACCGATCGGGGCGTACTTCATGATCATGTGGGTGACTTTGAACATGCTCTCCGACACGCCCTGGAACATGGTCACCAGCGGCTCGCGCAGCTCAGGTTTGAGGCTCGACAACCCCAGGCCGAACAGCACCGAGAAGAAGATGATCGGCAACATGTCGCCGCGGGCGACCGCCGCAAAAATGTTCGACGGGATCAGGTTGAGGATCGTCTCGATGAACGCATGCTCATGCTGCACTTCGGCGGCGGTGGCGGTGTATTTGGAGATGTCGACGGTACCCAGGGTACTCATGTCGATGCCGGCGCCCGGGTGGAACAGGTTGGCAAGCAGCAGGCCGACCACAATAGCGATGGTGGTGACCACTTCGAAGTAAAGGATGGTTTTGACACCGATTCGGCCGAGCTTCTTCGCGTCCCCCACACCGGCGATGCCCACGATCAGCGAGGAAATCACAATCGGGATCACGATCATCTTGATCAGACGAATAAAGATATCGCCCGCTGGCTGCAACACATTGCTGATCCACCAGGCTTTTTCAGCACTGAAATGGTTGAGCACTGCACCGATTGCGATCCCCAACACCAAACCGATGAGGATCTGCCAGGCGAGGCTTAGCTTTGCCTTCTTCATGTCATTACCCTTACTTCAAGTGGACTTAAGGCAAATGCGCCATCTGGAACGCTCGGAAGCGAAAAAGTGTGTGCATCTGCCTCCGTAGAAGGTCACCGCAGCGTGGCCGAAATGGCTTACTGGCAGGCGAAAAAAGGCGCAACTATTCCCATGCAAGGGAGCGACGTCTAATGCCGTAAACGCCTACCCTATGCCGAATCGGCATGGCTTTTTTTGAAAATAACTGTCCGAACGGTCAGTTCAAATACGCCATTTAAGCAGGTGAATGTGCCGTGAACCGGCCAATACAGGCTCGCTCAGAGATGTTGGACGACTTCAAGTTACTGGCAAAAATGCCTGGGATTTGATGAGCTTGGCGTCGGAGAAGTCCTATAGCGTGAGCAAAATTTTCTAGATAGAAGGTCGCTCCGACACACCAAGTAATGGTTGGGAGGAGGCAGAAAAGAAAATAGCGGCTATGGACGACATAGAAGATGGGTAATGAGAGTCATAAGCCCGCCGCAAGTTCAGCAAGCTTGAGGACTTGTGAACTTGCGTCGCAGCTTTTCACCTGACCCGGCCCTTGCGCAGGCACTCCCTGTACCCGTAGGTCACGCCGATCTCGATTGATCAGAGCAACCCGGCCCCCTGGTCATGCATCGCCTTTGGCGAGCGATGCAAAAGGAAAGAAACAAAGTGGCTTCTTTCCATGGACGCCAACTCCGCAGACGACAGATGCGTCAGACGGAACCTAGTACCAATTCGGATCTTTCTTAAGCTGCTCCATCAGCAGCTTCTGCACGCCTTCATTCGGCTTACCGAGGAAACGGTAGTCGGCGTGTCGTGTCGGTGACTTGTCTGCCGGCAGACCTGCCGGGACCTGTACCAACATGGCGTAGGCATGTTTCTTGTTGTAGCTGAACGCAACGACCAAGCGCTTGTTCAGGCACGTGTCTGCTGTCTCGCAGAGCGGCCCGACCAGGTACTTGTCGCCATCTTCCTCCACAGCATTCATTTGTTCGGCCGTACCGGAGAGGTTCATTACCCATTCCGGCAGACGCTCTTCTTTCTTCACAACGCCTTGCCAGGTCTCACGAAACTGTGGATCGGCGCTCAGCAATTCGTTGGCCCGGGTCTGGCCGTCATTGGCGGCCATTACCAGACCGCTGCCGCCCAAGAGCAGGGCGGCAGCTATAGCTTTGAGAGACAGAGTGGTCATTTTCAGCCTCGGCCGCGACGACCAAAGAAGAACGAAGCGATGAACATCACCAGGAAGACCACAAACAGAATTTTTGCGATACCGGTGGCAGTGCCCGCGATGCCACCGAAGCCCAGGACTGCAGCCACAATGGCGATGATCAGAAATGTGATTGCCCAACTCAACATGGTGATTCTCCTTACGCTTTTATAGGGGTAACAGCGGTAGTGCCGTGCAGCCGCTCAACTCAAGCGACCTTGTGTTGCCTAGAACACCCAACGTTCCTGAGCTGGCAATTCACCCAGGGTGGAATCCTGGTCAGCCACTCTCAATTGCGGGGCGGTTACGTCGGCGGTAGCGCTGCCAACGGAACGGAAATGGGTTTGAGTCATGAGCGGACGTTCAAATTGCGGGGTTTGTTGCTGACTCTGCTGCCAATGCTGCAGCTGCTGGCCGGCGATCAACGTGACCATCAAGGCCAGGCTGGCGAACAGACCTTGCTGCAAGCGCACTGGCGATACACGCAATTGGCTGCTGAGGCTTTGGCGAGTCATGCTGCATTTCTCCCGCATTCTGATTATTCGTTCATGACGCTGTCAGGAGAGGTATTGCAGGGTGCATGCCAGATTTTTTACAAAATAATACTCAATAAAATCAACATGTTATGAATGCATCAAGGTTATGGAAGCCAGCATCCTGCACGATGCCTCTGTCCAGGCCGTGCGAAATGCACGACCGCCAATGGTCGGATCAACGGATCGAAAGCAGTTGGGGAGTTGCCGAAGTGGCAAGAAGGCATGAAAACGCTATCAATCGGCGTGTTTGTAGGAGAGCGTGAAGATACCTGCGCGAAGACGCCGTTTATCAATCAGAATAAACCATGCAACTTGCCCGATTATTCCGGGACTAAACAGCATCATTCATAGTTAAGGAGCGCGGGACAGATGGAATCAGCCAAGGAACTTCAAGGCCGCATTCTTTTAGTGGATGACGAATCCGCGATCCTTCGCACCTTCCGTTACTGCCTGGAAGATGAAGGCTACAACGTAGCGACTGCCAACAGCGCCGCCCAAGCCGATGCCCTGATGCAACGCCAGGTGTTTGACCTGTGCTTCCTGGATTTGCGTCTGGGTGAAGATAACGGCCTGGATGTATTGGCCCAGATGCGTATCCAGGCACCGTGGATGCGCGTGGTGATTGTCACCGCGCATTCCGCCGTAGACACCGCAGTCGATGCGATCCAGGCCGGCGCCGCCGACTACTTGGTCAAACCGTGCAGCCCAGACCAATTACGGCTGGCCACCGCCAAGCAGTTGGAAGTGCGCCAACTGTCCGCACGCCTGGAAGCACTGGAAGGCGAAGTACGTCAGCCCAAAGACGGGCTCGACTCCCACAGCCCGGCGATGATGGTGGTACTGGAAACCGCACGCCAAGTCGCGGGCACGGACGCCAATATCCTGATTCTGGGCGAGTCCGGCACCGGTAAAGGTGAGTTGGCGCGGGCCATTCATGGCTGGAGCAAACGTTCGAAAAAATCCTGCGTTACTATCAACTGCCCGTCATTGACGGCGGAATTGATGGAAAGCGAGTTGTTCGGCCACAGCCGCGGCGCGTTTACCGGTGCCAGTGAGAGCACGTTGGGCCGAGTCAACCAGGCCGACGGTGGCACGCTGTTTCTCGACGAAATCGGCGACTTCCCGCTCACCTTGCAGCCAAAATTGCTGCGTTTTATCCAGGACAAGGAATATGAGCGCGTAGGCGACCCGGTCACCCGGCGCGCTGATGTGCGCATCCTGGCGGCCACCAACCTGAACCTGGAAGACATGGTGCGCGACGGCCGCTTCCGGGAAGACTTGCTCTACCGCCTCAATGTCATCACTTTGCACCTGCCGCCGCTGCGTGAACGCAGTGAGGACATCCTGACCCTTGCCGACCGCTTCCTGGCACGCTTCGTCAAGGAATACGCCCGACCGGCACGCGGTTTCAGCGACAGCGCGCGTGAAGCCCTGCTCAACTACCGATGGCCAGGCAATATTCGCGAACTGCGTAACGTGGTGGAACGCGCCAGCATCATCTGCCCACAGGAAAAGGTTGAAATCAGCCACCTTGGGATGGCCGAACAACCGACCAACAATGCCCCGCGTATCGGCGCCGCGCTGAGCCTGGATGAGCTGGAGAAAGCGCATATCGGTGCAGTACTCGCCACCAGCGACACCTTGGATCAAGCGGCCCGCACCCTCGGTATCGACGCGTCGACCCTTTATCGCAAACGTAAACAGTACAATTTATGAGCTGTACCTTATGAAGCTTGCGATGAAACTGCGCACTCGGCTATTCCTGAGCATCTCAGCGCTGATCACCGTCGCCCTGCTGGGACTGGTACTGGGACTGGTCAGCGTCATGCAAATGGCCAAGAGCCAGGAGTCGTTGATTCGCAGCAATTTCATTACTCTGGACCTGGGCCTCAAGCTGCGCCAGAGCTTGGGCGACCAGCTGATCCTGATGCTGGAGGATCAACCGGACCCCGCCGCCCTGGAAACCTCGAAACAGCAATATTTCGCCCTGCTGGATCAAGGTGTCGCCCACGAACAGCAAGACGGCAGACCCAGCGGGTTCAGCCAGGCACGCGTCGACTACCTGAACTTCCTCAAGGCGTTCGATGAGGCCCACCAAAGCTCGCTGGCAAACAATAAAAACCAAAAACTGACCGAAACCTTCAATGTATTGCGCAACGGCCTGATCGCCGAACACAAACAAGCGTTGGAGAATATCAACACCAGCGAACACAAATCGCGAGACCGTGCATTGCTGATCGCCGGCCTTTTAGGGTTGGTTGGCCTCGCGGTATTGATCATCGGCTTTGTCACTGCCCACGGCATCGCACGGCGGTTTGGCGGGCCGATCGAAGCCTTGGCCAAAGCCGCCGACAAGATCGGGCAAGGCGATTTCGAAGTGACGCTGCCCATCTCGTCTGCAGCGGAAATGAACCAGCTGACGCGCCGCTTTGGCATCATGGCCGAGGCGCTGCGCCAGCATCAGGCGACCAATGTCGACGAATTGCTGGCCGGCCAGCAGCGCCTGCAAGCGGTGCTCGACAGCATCGACGATGGCCTACTGATGATCGACCGCCAAGGCTGCCTGGAACACCTCAACCCTGTGGCGCAGCGCCAATTGGGCTGGGACGAGGCGCGCTTGGGCCAGGGGCTGGGCGAAGCACTGGGCCGCCCGGAAATGGATGAACAACTTCAGTTGGTCCTGCGTGGCGGCAACCTCGAGCGGGCGCCGGAAGACCTGGAAGTCGAAGTCGAAGGCGAATTACGCCTGCTGACCTATAGCCTGACACCCGTCAGCCATACCCAAGGCCACATTCTTGGCGCGGTGATGGTGCTGCATGACGTCACTGAACAGCGCGCCTTCGAACGGGTGCGTAGCGAATTCGTGTTGCGCGCCTCCCACGAGTTGCGCACACCGGTGACCGGCATGCACATGGCCTTCGGGCTGTTCCGCGAACGGGCAAAGTTCCCTGCGGAGTCTCGTGAAGCGGACCTGCTGGATACGGTCAATGAAGAGATGCAGCGCCTGATGCAGCTTATCAATGACCTGCTCAACTTTTCACGCTACCAGAACGGCCTGCAAAAGCTCACGCTCGGGCCATGTGATGTCACCGACCTGCTGGAGCACGCACGGGCTCGATTCACTGAGCCAGCGAATGCACAGAACATCGAGTTATTGGTGGAGGCCCAAGCAGAATTGCCCAGGCTGTATGCCGACCAGGCTCAGTTGGAGCGAGTGCTCGATAACCTTTTAGGCAACGCTTTGCGGCACACCGCAGAGGGTGGCCAGATTCGTCTGCAGGCGCGCCGTCATGGCGAACGGGTGATTATCAGCGTCGAAGATAACGGTGAGGGTATTGCTTACGGCCAACAAGGGCGGATCTTCGAGCCCTTCGTGCAGGTGGGCCGCAAGAAAGGCGGCGCCGGCCTGGGGTTGGCACTCTGCAAAGAGATCGTGCAATTGCACGGCGGCCGCATGGGCGTGTATTCGCGGCCGGGGCAAGGCACACAGTTCTACATGGCGCTGCCGCTGTAATCTGGCTGCTCGGGTTGCCTTGTCAAAGCGACACGGACCTGAAAGACCACAATCAAACCTTCGACGCACATGTGAAAAATGTGGGAGCGGGCTTGCTCGCGAAGGCGATTTCAAAGCCAACATTGCTGCCGCCTGACATTCCGCTTCCGCAAGCAAACCCGTCCCGATCCCACGTTGGAATCGGTTTACACGCTTAGCTGCGGTTCAACGCACGCAGGATCGCGGCGCTTTCGGCATCCGGCGTACCATCGAACAGTGATGGACGGAAGTGCATCTGGAAGGCCGCGATCACATGCCGCGTGGCTACATCCAGCTCACCCGTCTGCGGCGTTTGGTAGCCGAGTCGTGCCAGCTCTTCCTGGAACCAGGTAATACTCGGCAGGGCAGCGGCGTACTGCTGCTGGAAGCGGGCGACTGCCTGCGCGTCCGGCCACATCCCCAAACCTTCAGCGGCTAGACGCTTCCACGGGAACAGCGGGCCCGGGTCGAGCTTGCGCAGCGGCGCGATGTCGCTGTGGCCGATGATATTCCTGGGGTTGATGCCATTGCGCTTGCTGATGTCCTTGAGCAACACGACCAGCGACTGCACCTGCGCTTCGGAGTACGGATACCACACGCGACCCGTCGGCGTGTCGCGATACCCTGGGTTGACGATCTCGATGCCAATGGAGCTGGAGTTGAGCCAAGTGCGCCCCGTCCACTCGCTTTCCCCAGCGTGCCAGGCGCGCTGGCTCTCATCCACCAGCTTGAAGATGGTGCCTGAGGCGTCGTCGCCAATCAGGTAATGGCTGCTGACCTGGCCGTGCGTCAACAGCGCCAGGGAGCGTTCAAGGTTGGTGGCCGTGTAGTGAACAATGACGAACTGCACGCGGTTATCGTGGTTCATCGAAGGGTGGTTGGTGTCCAGGCGCGGGCCGCTGGCGCAGCCGGCGAGGAGGAGAAACACAAAAGCGACGTACAAGGATTTCATGGCAAAGGCATTACACTGAAGACGATAATGCAACAGTGTAACGTACCGTTTAAGGCTCGGCGGCCAAATCCGGGCGTTTAAACAAAATGGAACATTTTTTACGCCGCCTGTACCCGGTTACGTCCGGCAGCCTTGGCCCGGTAAAGCGCCTCATCGGCGCGCTTGAGCGCCAAGTCACTGCGCTCACCTTGCTGAAACTGCGCCAGGCCCATGGACATGGTGATCGTCACCGGCTCGCCCTTGAAGTGGAACGGGCACGCTTCAATCGCTGCGCGCAGCCCTTCGCCCACGGCCAAGGCATCCTCCAAGGCGGAGTCAGGCATCAGCAACACAAACTCCTCACCGCCGAAGCGCGCGATAAAGTCGTTGGGGCGCAGGTTTTTGCGCAACACATTGGCGATGATTTTCAGCACCTTGTCACCCGCCAGGTGACCGTAGCCGTCGTTGATACGCTTGAAGTGGTCAAGATCCAGCATGGCCAGTGACAGGCTATTGCCGCGCTGGTGCCAGGTATTCACTTCATGGTCAAGGCGCTCACTCCATGCAGCACGATTGGGCAGGCCGGTGAGCGGATCGATCAAGGCCTTCTGGCGTTGTACCTCCAAATGCTCGCGATAGCCCTGGGCCTCCTGTTCCATGTTTGCAACCCGCTCAGCCAAGCCCTTCAGCCGCGCCGCGACCTCCTGCTCGCGCTGGTCACGCTGCTGCTGGTGTTCGTCCATAGTGCCGAGCAAGCCTTCAAGATGGCTTTCCAGCACTTGCTTGAGGCTGTCCAGGTCGGCCGCGTCCTGCACGCTGCTTTGCAGGCCGTCGACCTGCTCACGGATCTGCGTATCCAGTTCCCGCGCGGCCGAGCGGCTGTCCGCGTGGCCATCACTGGCCACCTGCAGATGACCCTGGAATGCCTCGAGGCGCTCGTTGAGCTGCTTGAGGTAGGCTTCGAACTCATGCTGGCCGCTGTCGGTAATCGCCAGCATCAGAACCGCCAGGTCATCAAGGATCGGCAGCAACTCGTACCAGTTCAAGCCGTGGGCCAGGCGTTCGCGCATGGCTTCGGCTTGGGGCCGGTGGCGCTCGGGCAGTGACAGATCATCCAGCAAGCCGAGCAAGGTGCCTTCGATATGACTGGCGACCGAGCTATAGGACGGCTCGGGCGAATCGGGCAGCGCGTAAACGCCGTCCGATTGCAGCGTATCCGGGTCAGGCTCCGGGCTTTCCTGCACCGGAGGTAGCGACAGGCTGCCGATGGAGGTTTCGTCCGGGGTATCGACCAGAACCTGAGGGACCTCGATAAACGCGGCGAGTGCGCTCTCGGGAACGACTTCCTCTGCTTCGGGTTCAGGTGCTGCGGCAGGCAGAAGGGTGGGTTCCGCTGGCGCCGGGGCCTCAAAGACAAACGTTTCGGCGGCAACCTCTGCGGCTTTAACAGGCGTGATCGGTTCAGGCTGCGTAGCGACCGGGGTCTGCGGCAACGGCGCGAAGGCGCGCAAGGCGTGTGTCAGTTCTTCGGATTGCGCAGGTTCCTGAGGCTCAGGTTTGGGCGCGGCGGGGACGGGAGCGGGTTTCGGCGCAGCCAGCTCCGGTGTAGGCAGTGGCGTAGCTTGGGCCACCGGCACTTCATTCGAAACATCCTTCGCGCCAAATAGACGTTGCAGCAGGCCCGGCCCAGTGCGCGTGGTTTCGCCGTCCGGCTCCAGGTTATTCAGCGCCTGCTCTTGCAAGCTGCTCAGCTCACTGAGCAACAGCGGGATCTCACGCGCCTGCCCGACCCGGCCTTCCAGCTGCTTGGCGAAGGTTTTCAGCGGGCGGGCCACCTCACGCGGCAGTGGCAACTTCTGTAACTGCATGACCAGGGCGGTGAGCGCGGTGCTGATCTGGTCGACCCGGGTTTCGCGGCGCTGCTCCGAGTCGAGCACGGCTTTTTCCAGGCGCGGCAACAACGCGGCGAGAGCGGCGTCCATGTCGTCCGTACGCACGACGTCGCGCATCTCTTTCATGCATTGATCAACCGCGCGGTCGGTCCCTTCAGCCGCCAGCGTGCTGCGCACCAGCCCTCGCCGCAGCAGGTCAAGGCGGGCGGCCCAGCGACGTTCGAGCTTGTCTTGCTGCTCGACGCCTTTCAGGTATTTCTCTTTCCAGCGCTGGGCGTCGTCGCTCATGCAAGGGGTCCGCGAGGGCTGGGGCTCAACGCGGGTAATGCATCAGCCGTGAGCGAACCCGGCAGACGAATCTCTACCGCGACCGGCAGGTGATCGGAGATGGGCTGCGCCAGCACCTGCACGCTTTCAAGCGTAAGGGTCGGGCTAAGCAGGATATGGTCCAGGCAGCGCTGCGGGCGCCAACTGGGAAACGTGGCTTCGACTTGCGGCGCCAGTAACCCGAGGTCACGCAACGGAGAATTCTGCAACAGGTCATTGGCATGGGTATTCATGTCACCCATCAGTACCTGATGCTTATAGTTGCCAATCATTTCACGCACGTAGGCAAGCTGCAGGTTGCGCGCACGCCCCCCGAGCGCCAGGTGCATCATTACCACCACCAAGGCTTCCGGGCCTTCGCCGAATCGCACGAGGATCGCCCCACGGCCCTTGGGGCCTGGTAATGGGTGATCTTCGATAGCGGTCGGTTTCAGGCGACTCAGCACGCCATTGCTGTGCTGCGCCAGGCGCCCTAGATTGCGGTTGAGTTGCTGGTACCAGTAGGGGAACGCGCCAAGTTGAGCCAAGTGTTCCACTTGGTTGATGTAGCCAGAGCGCATGCTGCCGCCGTCAGCTTCCTGCAGGGCGACCAAGTCGAAGTCGTTCAGCAGGTTGCCGATCTTTTGCAGGTTAACCGCACGCCCGTTATGCGGCAGCAGGTGCTGCCAGCCCCGGGTGAGGTAGTGCCGGTACTTCTCGGTGCTGATGCCCACCTGGATATTGAAGCTGAGCAGGCGCAAGCGGCTGTCTGCCGGCAGGCCTGTGGACTCCAGGTGATGTTCGTTGACCTGTGCATCATGCAGGCCAACGACACGTTCAGTACCCCAGCGGCGCATGGTGGGCCCCTTACTTGGCTGCGCGCTCTTTGGCGATCAGTTGGTCAGCAACATTGAGTGTCTGTTCAGGACCACCGGTCGTGCCCAGGTCGAAACGGTATTTACCGTTGACGATCATGGTCGGTACGCCTTGCACGCCATACTTCTGGGCCAACTCTTTGTATTGGGCCATTTTGCCTTTGACGGCGAACGAGTTGAAGGTCTCGAGGAACTTGGCTTTGTCGACCCCTTGGGTAGCAACGAAATCAGCCATGTCTTCCGGTTTGGTCAGACGCTTGCCTTCCTTCTGGATAGCATTGAACACGGCGTTATGAACCTTTTGCTCAACGCCCATGGTGTCCAGGGTGATGAAGAGCTGACCATGGGCATCCCATGGGCCACCGAACAGCGCTGGGATGCGCTTGAAGTTCACGTCGGCCGGGAGTTTTTCAGCCCAAGGGTTGATGGTCGGCTCAAAGGCGTAGCAATGCGGGCAGCCATACCAGAACAGCTCCACCACTTCGATCTTGCCAGGCTCCGAAACGGGGACCGGGTTGGCCAGTTCTACATAGGTTTTACCGGCTTCAAGCGGCACGTCGGCAGCTTGGGCGGTCATGCCGAAAAGGCTGGCAGTGACGAGAGCGGCGCTGAGGATCAGATTACGCATGCTTTACTCCTGTACAAATAAAGTCGCCTCACGCGACCTTTAGTTGTGACAGGTCTACGCGGGCATGAGTTCGTTAGTGTAACGGCACCGGCCACAAAAAAGGGCGGCCTAAGCCACCCTTTTTATGCTTGCATCGATAGATTAATCGAGCGTTAACGTACTGCCTGGATCAGTGCAGGCCCTGAATGTACTGGGAAACTGCTTCGATATCCTTGTTACTCAACTTGCCGGCAATGCTTTGCATGATTTTGGTATCGCCGTCGTTGGTGCGATTACCCTCACGGAAGTCCGTCAGTTGCTTGGTGATGTACTGGGCATGCTGGCCGCTCAGGTGCGGAAAACCTGCAGCGGCAAGGCCGGCGCCATTAGGCGAATGGCAGCCGAGGCAGGAAGGCATGCCTTTTTCCAGGTTGCCACCACGGAACAGTTCTTCGCCGTGAGCCACCAGTTTTGGATCGGCAGCTCCCACACTGCCGTGCTGGCTGGCAAAATACGCCGCGATGTCTGCCAGGTCCTGATCGCTGAGATTAGTCAGCAAGCCGGTCATTTCGAGCACCGTGCGCTTGCCGTCCTTGATGTCGTGCATCTGCTTGGTCAGGTAACGTTCACCCTGGCCTGCCAGTTTAGGGAAGTTCGGCGCCGGGCTGTTGCCATCCGGTCCGTGGCAAGCACCACACACGGCGGCTTTCGCCTGGCCCGCTGTAGCGTCGCCTGCAGCATGGGCAACACCGGTGATGCCCAAGGTCAACAGCAGACTCACGATCAGTTTGTTCATCAGCTAATCCAACTACGGCTAAGGGTTTAAGAGTTATCTACCGGGTTTACTCACCATCAACTCAATGATGGCCTGGTAATCCTCAGTACTGCAGTCCATGCACAAACCACGCGGCGGCATTGCCTTGAAACCCTGGGTCACGTGTTGCACCAGCGTGTCCATACCCTGCGCCAGTCTAGGCGCCCAAGCTACCTGGTCACCCCGTTTGGGGGCGTTGGGCAGTTGGCCGGCATGGCAAGCCACGCAAACTCGGTTGTACACCGCCTCCGGATCCTGTGTAGCCTGAGCGCCGTAAAACGGCACCAGGACACCAAAAGCGAGCAACCATCGGGTCATACATCGACCTTTTCAGGGTTTGAGAGCGTTTTGCGTTCTAATGCGCAATGAAGGTCTTTCGCTCCCGTGAACTTCATCCTTCGCTGGGACAAAGCACACACAAAATCTGCGGCATTATATACTGGCGCTACTGAAACGGAAACGACACCGCTTGCCGCACCCTTTTTCGGCACCGCCCACATCGGAAATCTCATGCAACTCAAGAATCCCATCCTCGGTCTGTGCCAACAGTCCACATTCATGCTCAGCGCCGCCAAAGTTGACCAATGCCCCGATGACGAAGGCTTTGAAGTCGCCTTTGCCGGTCGTTCCAACGCTGGCAAATCCAGCGCGCTGAACACCCTGACTCACGCCAGCCTGGCGCGCACCTCGAAAACCCCGGGCCGCACGCAACTTCTCAACTTCTTCAAGCTAGACGATGATCGGCGTCTGGTCGACCTGCCGGGCTACGGTTATGCAAAAGTACCTATCCCGTTGAAGCTGCACTGGCAGCGTCACCTGGAGGCTTACCTGGGTGGTCGGGAGAGTTTGAAGGGTTTGATTCTGATGATGGACATCCGTCATCCAATGACCGACTTCGACCTGCTGATGCTCGATTGGGCCGTCGCCAGCGGCATGCCGATGCATATCCTGCTGACCAAGGCCGACAAGCTGACCTACGGTGCAGCCAAGAACACCCTGCTCAAAGTGCAATCCGACATCCGCAAAGGTTGGGGTGATGCGATCACCATCCAGTTGTTCTCTGCGCCTAAGCGGATGGGCCTGGAAGACGCCTACACCGTGCTGGCCGGCTGGATGGAATTGGCCGACAAGGGCGCTGAACTCGCGGAATAACTTTTCTGCGGGCAAAAAAAACCCCGGACTTCGTATGGGGAGGGGAAGTTCGGGGTTCAAGTTCCGGACCGCTAGGGCGGGGTCCAGATATCTGCCAACACTTAACACAACATAGGAGCATTGAAGGGCTTCACCACCCATTCAGTAACTCTGAGTAGCAATTCACGGGTTAAGTTCCGGCAGGTTCAAAAAACTATTGGAAATAGCTGTCGCCGATTTCTGATCTAAAGCGCTCTGCCACCCCCTCGAAAGTGGCAGAGCCGCGAAATCAGTGCGCCTCGTCCCAGTTATCGCCCACGCCCACATCCACCACCAGTGGCACGTCCAACTGCGCCGCCGCGCTCATGTGCTCGCGGATCTTCTCGCTGACTTGCGCCACCAGGTCCTCACGCACCTCAAGCACCAGTTCATCGTGCACTTGCAGGATGACCTTGGCATCCAGGCCCGATTCCGTCAGCCAGTTATCCACCAGCACCATGGCTTTTTTGATGATGTCCGCCGCCGTGCCTTGCATCGGCGCGTTGATTGCCGTGCGCTCGGCAGCCGCTCGTTCCTGAGGCTTATTGGAATTGATATCCGGCAAATACAGCCGACGCCCGAAGAAGGTTTCTACATAGCCTTGATCAGCAGCCTGGGCACGCGTGCGCTCCATGTACTCGCGAACACCTGGGTAGCGCGCGAAGTACACATCGATGTACGCCTTGGCAGTCTTGGTATCGACGCCAATATCCTTGCCCAACTTCTGCGCGCCCATGCCGTAGATCAGGCCAAAGTTAATCGCCTTGGCGCTGCGACGTTGATTGGAAGTGACCTCAGACAATTCAACCTTGAACACCTCAGCCGCCGTAGCGGTGTGCACGTCCAGGTCGTTGCGAAACGCATTCATCAAGCCCTCGTCCTTGGACAAGTGCGCCATGATCCGCAGTTCGATCTGCGAATAGTCCGCCGCCAGCAGCTTGTAGCCCTTGGGCGCGACAAACGCCTGGCGGATCCGCCGCCCTTCGGCGGTGCGCACAGGGATGTTCTGCAGGTTCGGGTCACTGGACGACAAGCGCCCGGTAGCCGCCACAGCCTGATGATAAGACGTGTGAATGCGCCCGGTGCGCGGGTTGATCTGCTCCGGCAGGCGGTCGGTGTAGGTGCTTTTCAGTTTGCTCATGCTGCGGTACTGCATCAGCACCTTGGGCAACAGGAAGTCATCTTCGGCCAACTTGGCCAGCACTTCTTCGGCCGTGGAAGCCTGCCCCTTGCCGGTCTTTTTCAGCACCGGCAGCCCAAGTTTCTCGTAGAGAATCGCCCCAAGCTGCTTGGGTGAGCCCAGGTTGAACTCTTCGCCCGCGATCTCGAACGCCTGGCGCTCCAGCTCAACCATCTTGTTGCCCAGCTCGATGCTCTGGATGCCCAGCAGCTCCTTATCCACCAACGCACCCTGGCGCTCGATACGTGCCAGCACCGGCACCAAGGGAATTTCGATATCCGTGAGCACACTGGCCAGGCTCGGGATGGCCGCGAGTTGTGCGTGCAGTGCCTGATGCAGACGCAGCGTCACGTCGGCATCTTCGGCGGCGTAAGGGCCGGCTTGCTCAAGCGGGATCTGGTCGAACGTCAGCTGCTTGGCGCCTTTGCCGGCGATGTCCTGGAAGCTGACGGTGTCGTAGTCCAGGTACTTCTTCGCCAGGCTGTCCATATCATGCCGAGTCGCAGTGGAATTCAGCACATAGGATTCAAGCATGGTGTCGAAGGCGATACCGCGCACGGTAATGCCCTGTTCAAAGTCACCACCGATGGCGCAGTTGGCCAGGATGTTCATGTCGAACTTGGCGTGCTGGCCAACCTTGAGCTTGGTCGGGTCTTCCAGCAATGGCTTGAGGGCCAGCAACACGGTGTCACGGTCCAACTGCTGCGGCGCACCCTCGTAAGAGTGGGTCAACGGTATGTAGGCCGCTTCGTGAGGCTGCACGGCAAAGGAAACCCCGACCAGCTGCGCCTGTTGGGCGTCAATCCCGGTGGTTTCCGTGTCAAACGCGAACAACGTCGCGTCATTGAGCTTCTTCAGCCAACGGTCGAATGTCGCTTGGTCGAGGATGGTGGTGTACGCCGTCTCCACAGGGGCCGACGCAACCTCCTCAACGACAGCTTCAGCAGTCGGCGCAGCCTGGGCCGAAGCCTTCAATTCAACGCGCTTGGCGTCGCGCTGAATCTCATCAAACCAGCTCTTGAACTCCAGCAGCGTGTACAGCTCCAGCAGCTTGTCGCGATCTGGCTCGATCAGGTGCAGATCATCCAGGCCCACATCCAGCGGCACGTCGATCTTGATCGTCGCCAGTTGATAGGACAGGAACGCCATTTCCCGATGTTCTTCCAGCTTGGCCGGCAGGTTCTTGGCGCCCCGAATCGGCAGGGTCGGCACAATATCCAACTGTTCATAAAGCTCTTTGAGGCCGCCATTCACGCCCACTAACAGACCGGAAGCGGTCTTCGGACCAATGCCCGGAACGCCTGGGATGTTGTCGGAGGAATCGCCCATCAACGCCAGGTAATCGATGATCTGCTCGGGAGCGACACCGAATTTCTCCTTCACGCCCTCGATGTCCATCGCGCTACCGGTCATGGTGTTGACCAAGGTAATGTGCCCGTCGACCAGTTGTGCCATGTCCTTGTCGCCGGTGGAAATCACCACCGGGCGGTCGGCCGCCGCGCTGCTGCGGGCCAGTGTGCCGATCACGTCATCGGCCTCGACGCCTTCAACGCACAGCAGCGGGAAGCCCAGCGCGATCACGCTTTGGTGCAGGGGCTCGATCTGCAGGCGCATGTCATCAGGCATGCTCGGGCGATTAGCCTTGTATTCAGCGTACATGTCATCGCGAAAGGTCCCACCCTTGGCGTCGAACACGACCGCGAACGGGCTGTCCGGGTATTGCTTGCGCAGGCTTTTGAGCATGTTCAACACGCCCTTGACCGCACCGGTCGGCAGGCCTTTGGAGGTAGTCAGCGGTGGCAGCGCGTGAAAGGCGCGGTACAGGTAAGAAGAACCGTCCACCAGGACGAGGGGGGCTTGGCTCATGAGCAGGATCAACCTTTTCGGCGGGTCAGGCGCTAGAATAGCCGGACCAATGACGACAAAGGGACAAGGTTATCATGCGTACAGTAAATCGCCTGTTGTTGACCGGCTTGATTGCACTCACTCCGATGGTGGCCATGGCGGCAGACAGTGCGCCTTCGGGCGACCCGGAAGTCACCATTCGCACGGAAGGCGACAAGACCATTCAGGAATACCGCCAAAATGGCTTCCTGTACGCGATCAAGGTCACCCAGAAAGGCTTTCCGCCGTATTTCCTGGTGCGCGCGGACGGAACCGATGCGAACTTCATCCGTTCTGACCAGCCGGATATGCTGATCCCGTCATGGAAGATCTTCGAATGGAAATGATTTCTTAACTTAAATTGGCGCCGCGCACTGCGGCGCCCGTACTGGCAGTTTTAACCATGTCTGTGTTTACCCCCCTGGCTCGGCCCGAGCTGGAAACCTTTCTCGCCCCTTACGGGCTCGGCCGCCTGCTTGATTTCCAGGGGATTGCCGCCGGTAGCGAAAACACCAACTTCTTCATCAGCCTGGAACAGGGCGAATTCGTCCTGACCCTGGTTGAACGCGGCCCCGTCGCAGAAATGCCGTTCTTCATCGAACTGCTCGACGTGCTCCACGACGCCGATCTGCCCGTGCCCTACGCCCTGCGGACCACCGATGGCGTGGCCCTGCGCGAACTTGCCGGTAAACCAGCGCTGCTACAACCGCGCCTGGCCGGCAAGCACATCAAGGACGCCAATGCGCAGCATTGCGCCCAGGTCGGCGACCTGCTCGGCCACCTTCACCTGGCGACTCAAGGCGAGAAGGTGCTGGAGCGCAAGACGGATCGCGGGCTGGATTGGATGCTGACTGAAGGGGCGCAGCTGATTTCGCACCTGAACGACGCCCAGCAGCGCCTACTGCAAGATGCACTGACCGAAATAGACGCTCACAAGGCCCAGATCCTCGCCCTGCCCCGCGCCAACGTTCACGCCGACCTGTTCCGCGACAACGCGATGTTCGAAGGCACGCACCTGACCGGGTTGATCGACTTCTACAACGCCTGCTCGGGCCCGATGCTGTACGACGTGGCGATCGCGCTGAATGACTGGTGCTCGGACGCCGATGGCGTGATTGATGGCCAACGCGCCCGCGCGCTGCTGGGTGCCTACGCGGGGCTGCGTCCCTTCACGGCCAAGGAAGCGCAATTGTGGCCGACGATGTTGCGGGTAGCGTGTGTGCGTTTCTGGCTGTCACGCCTGATCGCCGCTGAATCATTTGCCGGGCAGGACGTGTTGATTCATGACCCGGCAGAGTTCGAGCATCGGCTGGCACAGCGTCAAAAGGTCAGCGTGCACTTGCCGTTCGCACTCTAAAGACCTGCTCGGTCAAAAAATGTGGGAGCGGGCTTGCTCGCGAACGCGATGGATCAGTCACTTATACGTCGACTGACACTCCGTATTCGCGGGCAAGCCCGCTCCCACATTGGTTATGCGGCGGCGGTTAGAGCGATTCCAGGCACCCAGCCAAATCATTCCCCAACTTCTCCAGCACCTGCTCGTAACCCTGCGCTGTAGCTGGCGTGTAACCGCCCAATGCATCCAGCTCCGCCAATTTCACCGGCAAACCGGCGACCAGCGTCTCGGCCAGGCGCGGGCGCAGCGGCGGCTCGCTGAACACGCAGGTCTTGCCGACTTCCTGCAACCGCGTACGCATCGCCGCCACATGCTGGGCGCCTGGCTGTACTTCGGCGGCAACGCTGAACACGCCGGTGTGCTTGAGCCCGTAAGCGTCTTCGAAGTAATCAAAGGCCTCGTGGAAGACGAAGTAAGGCTTGTCACCCACACTCGCCAAACGAGCCTTCAAGCGCGCATCCAACGCATCCAGACGCTCATCGAACGCCTTCACGTTGCTCTGATAGCGCGCGGCATTGTCCGGGTCGGCGGTGCTGAGGTCAGCCGCCATGCGCGCCGCGATGACGCGAGCGTTTACGGTCGACAACCACAAATGCGCGTCCAGGCTGCCTGGGCGGTGATCGTGATCATGCTCGTCGGTATCCTCGGCATGCGAGTGGCTATCTTCGGCGAAACGACGCAGTTTCATGCCCGCAAGGTCCTGCACCGCCACGGTCGGCAGGCTACGCCCCTTGAGCACGCGCGGCAGGAAGCTCTCCATGTCCGGGCCGATCCAATACAACAGGTCCACCGACTGCACGCGCCGTACGTCGGATGGGCGCAAGGCATAGTTGTGCGGCGATGCACCGGGCGGCAATAACACCTCCGGAATGGCCACGCCGTCCTGCACAGCCGCGGCGATCAACTGCAACGGCTTGATGCTGGTCAGCACTTTGACCTCGGCTTGAGCAGCCCCGGCGATGAGCAAACTGGTGACAAATACGACAAAAACAGGAAAAAGTCGGGACACGATGACCACTCAATGGCGTAGGAACGGGTAACATAATAACGTCTCTATCAAATGTCTGTCGCCGCTCATGCCTATTACACCGCTTGCCAGCCGTCCCCACGACCACTCTCACTGCGTGCATACCGCGTTGTCGGAGGCCGATACCCTGTGCGCACGCCAAGGCCTGCGGCTGACTGCGCTGCGTCGTCGCGTGCTGGAGCTGGTGTGGCAGAGCCACAAGCCGCTGGGCGCCTACGACATTCTTGGCGTGCTCAGCGAGCAGGACGGCCGCCGTGCTGCGCCGCCTACGGTGTACCGTGCGCTGGATTTCCTGCTGGAAAACGGCCTGGTGCACCGCATCGCCTCACTCAACGCCTTTGTTGGCTGCAACCACCCGGAACACGCGCATCAGGGCCAGTTCCTGATCTGCCGCGAGTGCCACGCTGCCATCGAGCTTGAACAAAAAAGCATCAGCGACGCCATCATCAAGAGCTCCGCCGAGGTCGGCTTCAAGGTCGAAGGGCAAACGGTCGAAGTGGTCGGGCTGTGCTCGGGCTGCCAGGGGGCTTGATGAGCAACGCGTTAATCCGCCTGGAACAGGTCGGGGTCACGTTCGCCGGTCAAGCCGTGCTCGATAACATCGCACTGAGCGTCGAACCGGGGCAGATCGTCACCTTGATCGGCCCCAACGGCGCCGGCAAGACCACGCTGGTTCGCGCCGTGCTCGGCCTGCTCAAGCCCGACACCGGCAGCGTGTGGCGCAAGCCCAAGCTACGCGTCGGCTACATGCCGCAAAAACTGCACGTCGACCCGACGCTGCCATTGTCCGTGCTGCGCTTCTTGCGCCTGGTGCCGGGTGTAGACCGCACCCGCGCGCAGGCTGCGCTCAAGGAAGTCGGCGCCGAACAGGTCATCGACAGCCCGGTGCAAAGTATCTCGGGCGGCGAAATGCAGCGCGTCTTGCTGGCCCGCGCCTTGTTGCGCGAACCAGAATTGCTGGTGCTCGATGAGCCCGTGCAAGGCGTTGACGTCGCCGGCCAGGCCGAGCTGTACAGCCTGATCACCCGCCTGCGCGACCGTCATGGCTGCGGCGTGTTGATGGTCTCCCACGACCTGCACCTGGTCATGAGCACCACCGACCAAGTGGTGTGCCTCAACCGCCACGTCTGCTGCTCCGGCCACCCGGAACAGGTCAGCGGCGATCCGGCGTTCGTCGAGTTGTTCGGCAAAAACGCCCAAAGCCTGGCGATCTATCACCACCATCACGACCACGCCCACGATCTGCATGGCGCCGTCGTCGACGATCCCGCTACGCCCCACACCCACGTTCATGGAGATAGCTGCAAGCATGGCTGATTTTCTGCTCTACGCCCTGCTGGCAGGCTTGGCTTTGGCACTGGTGGCGGGCCCATTGGGCTCGTTCGTGGTTTGGCGGCGCATGGCCTATTTTGGCGACACGTTGTCGCACGCCGCGCTGCTGGGCGTGGCCATGGGCTTCTTGCTGGATGTGAGCCCGACCATCGCCGTGACCGTCGGCTGCCTGCTGCTGGCAGTGCTGCTGGTGACCCTGCAACAGCGCCAGCCGCTGGCCTCCGACACCCTGCTCGGCATCCTGGCGCCGAGCACCTTGTCCCTGGGCCTGGTGGTGCTGAGTTTCATGCATGAAGTGCGCATCGACCTGATGGCCTACCTGTTCGGCGACCTGCTGGCGATCAGCCCGACCGACCTTGCCTGGATCCTCGGCGGCAGCGCCGCCGTGCTGGTTTTGCTGGTAGCGCTGTGGCGCCCATTGCTGGCGATCACCGTGCATGAAGAGCTGGCCACGGTGGAAGGTTTGCCCGTACCGGCCCTGCGCATGACCCTGATGCTATTGATCGCAGTGGTGATTGCTGTCGCGATGAAGATTGTCGGCGTATTGTTGATCACGTCGCTGCTGATCATTCCCGCAGCCGCTGCCCAGCGCCACGCTCGCTCACCCGAGCAGATGGCGATCGGCGCCAGCCTGCTGGGGATGCTTGCAGTGTGCGGGGGCCTGGCGCTGTCCTGGTTCAAGGACACGCCGGCCGGGCCGTCGATTGTAGTAGCGGCGGCCGCCCTGTTTCTGCTGAGTTTTGTCCTGCCCCGTCGAGGGGTGTAGACTTGCTCGCTTTTTGCGCAAATAGAGAGTCGCAGGAATGAAGCCGTTCAACTTCCGTTATCTGCTCCTTGCCGCATTTTCCCTGCTGCTGGGCGCCTGTCAAAGCACGCCGCCCGCTGCCACCGAGGCACCGGACACCCGCGCTGCGGCGATCGCGCAGCTGGAGCAAAACCTGGCCAGCAGCGAACTGGCTACCGCCGAAGACGAGCTTGCCGCCTTGCAGGCCCAATCGCCTAACGACCCGGCCCTGGAGCCTTACCAGCGCCAACTGGCCGAAGCCTACCTGCAGCGCAGCCAAATCGTGCTGCAAAAAGGTGACGTCAACGCCGCCGCCACCGCCCTGAGCCGTGCCCGCGCGCTGATGCCCAAGGCCCCGGCGCTGACCGGTGGCGTAAACAGCGCCATCAGCCACGCCCGCAAGGCCGAGCTGGATAAAGCCGAAGCCGCCTTGAAAGCGGCCGAAGCAAAACCGGCTGCCAAAGTCATCGACCCTGCCGCTGAAAGCACCACCGTGGCGCTGAACCTCACTGACATCGAAGAACTTCGCCATCAGTTGGATGCGATCGCCACCGACGTGGTGAATTACCAGTGCGACGTGAGCATCCAGGCGCCGCGCACTCAGGATTACCCATGGCTGGCCACATTGCTGACCAAACGGGTGAAGCGAATTGATTCGGGGTATGACCTGAAGATTCACCGGCAGATCTTGAAACGTATTCCGGCGCAGATTGTGCTGATACCGCGCAAGGCGCAATAAAGCTATCGGGAGCAAGCCCCCTCCCACATTTGAAATGCATTCCAAATGTGGGAGAGGGCTTGCTCCCGATAGAGGTCTAACAAACAATCAAAAGCTTAAGCCGGAATCGCCTTAGCCTTAGGCTCACGATCCCAAACCCGGTGCTGGCCGATCGCGGCAAAAAACGCCTTGAACGCCTTGGCATCCTCGCCAACAATCAGCCCCGCATCCACCTCAAGCTTCAGCAGATCCAGCAATGGCTTCGCATCACTGGCCACCGCAATCGCCTTCAGATGCTTGTACGCCTCCAGCAGGAAGTGCAACGCCACGCCATCACCGCTCAACGCCTTGATCGACTCTTTACCGCCGGGTACGAACACCGCATCAAACGCGATGGACGGCATGCCTTCCATCGACGCATCCACCGGCAAGCTCTTGCCATCGGCCGTCTTCACGGGTGCCGAGGTAGGCCCCAACAGTTTGGCGTGCGCGCCTTGCGCTTCCAGCGCCTTCTTGAGTGCATCAATCGCAGCCCCCTCCACGCCATTCGCCGCCAGAATCGCCACCTTGCGGGTCTTGATATCGCCGGGCAGCAAGTTGGCCTGGCTCAGTGCAGGTGAACGCTCCGGCTTGGTTTTGCGCTCAGGCACCGTGCCTTTGGTCGGCGCAGGCAGGCCCAGGTTGTGTGCCACACGCTTGGCCAGTTCCAGGTCGATATTGGCCAGGATCTCGTTGACCTGACGGGCACGAATAAACTCACGCTCGACCTTGCCCAGCTCAAAGCTGTAAGCCGCAATGATGTGCTCTTGCTCGTGCTTGCTCATGCTGCGGAAGAACAGGCGCGCCTGGGAGAAGTGATCGCTGAACGACTCGCTGCGCTCACGGATCTTGTGAGCATCGATGCGCTCTGGGTAAGACTCGAACCCACCGTCCTGTGCCGCCGGCGGGGTTTCTTTCGGCCAGCCGCCATCAATCGAATTCGGCTCGTAGGACGCGCGCCCTTTGTCGATGGTGCTGCGGTGCATGGCATCGCGCTGGTTGTTATGCAGCGGTGTCACCGGCTGGTTGATCGGCAGTTGGTGAAAGTTCGGGCCACCGAGACGGCTAATCTGCGTATCCGTGTAGGAAAACAGGCGACCTTGCAGCAGCGGGTCGTTGGAAAAGTCGATACCCGGCACGATATGGCCTGGGCAGAACGCGACCTGCTCGACTTCAGCAAAGAAGTTATCCGGGTTGCGGTTCAGCACCATCTTGCCCAGCGGCGTGATCGGTACCAGCTCTTCGGGGATCAGCTTGGTCGGGTCGAGGATATCGAAGTCGAACGAGTGCTCCTTGTCTTCAGGAATCACCTGTACGCCCAGCTCCCACTCAGGGTAATCGCCACTTTCAATCGACTCCCACAAATCGCGGCGGTGGTAGTCGGTATCTTTACCGGCCAGCTTTTGCGCCTCGTCCCACACCAGCGAGCAGGTGCCTGCCGTAGGGCGCCAGTGGAATTTGACGAAGTTGGATTTACCCTCGGCATTCACCAGGCGGAACGTGTGCACACCAAAGCCCTGCATGCTGCGCAGGCTTTTTGGAATGGCACGGTCAGACATGGCCCAGATCACCATGTGCGCCGACTCCGGCTGCAGCGAGACAAAATCCCAGAACGTATCGTGAGCCGAGCCACCGGTAGGAATCTCGTTGTGCGGCTCAGGCTTCACCGCGTGCACAAAGTCGGGGAACTTGATCGCGTCCTGAATAAAAAATACCGGCATGTTGTTACCCACCAGATCGAAGTTGCCTTCGTCGGTGAAGAACTTCACGGCAAAGCCGCGCACGTCACGCACCGTATCGCCGGAACCACGCGGGCCCTGCACGGTGGAAAATCGCGCAAATACCGGGGTTTTGTGGCCAGGGTCGCGTAGGAAACCGGCCTTGGTCAGCGCCGAATGGTTCTCGTAAGTCTGGAAATAACCATGGGCCCCCGTGCCACGGGCATGCACGATGCGCTCCGGGATTCGCTCATGGTCAAAGTGCGTGATTTTTTCACGCATGATGAAGTCTTCCAGCAGCGAAGGGCCACGGGCGCCGACTTTCAGGGTGTTCTGGTTATCGGAAATCTTGACGCCTTGGTTGGTGCGCAGCGCCTGGCCGGTTGCATCTGAGCGGAATTCCTCCAGGGCCTGCAACTTGGCGTTGGTGTTGCCACGGTCCAGGGTATCGGTGCCCGCGAGCTCACTCTTCGGCGGGGTAGCTGGCTTCTTGGTACTCATCAGACAAAACTCCTTATTCAAATTGGCCAGAGCGGTCCCCGGCTCGTTTGAGCAAAAACCCCAGGCACGGCACCTGGGAAATCGAGTTGCTTAAGTAGTGACTGACGCGGTTTTGCACCGTTCCTTTTTTATGACCTTTGATCGCGTTATTGCCAAATCGCTGGTTGAATGCGAAATAAATGCTAAGAAACGCTATACCGACAGGCTAAAATGCGCGCCCGGCTAACCGCTGATCCCCTTTTCATGCGCCCCACAAGGTTCGCTACGTGATCGAGTTTCATAACGTCCATAAAACCTACCGCGTCGCCGGTAAGGAAATCCCCGCGCTGCATCCCACCAGCCTGCGTGTCGAAAACGGCCAGGTGTTCGGCCTGATTGGCCACTCCGGCGCGGGAAAAAGTACCCTGCTGCGTCTGATCAACCGCCTGGAGCAACCCAGCGGTGGCCAGATAAACGTCGACGGCGAAGAAGTCACCGCCCTGGACGCCAACGGCCTGCGCCGTTTCCGCCAGCAAGTCGGGATGATCTTCCAGCACTTCAACCTGCTCGCGTCCAAGACCGTTGCCGATAACGTGGCGCTGCCACTGACCCTGGCCGGCGAATTGTCGCGCAAGGAAATCGACGTACGCGTGGCTGAATTGCTCGCCCGTGTAGGCCTGTCGGACCACGCCAAGAAGTACCCGGCGCAGTTGTCCGGCGGCCAGAAGCAGCGCGTCGGCATCGCTCGCGCCCTGGCGACCAAGCCGAAAATCCTGCTGTGCGACGAAGCCACCAGCGCCCTCGACCCGCAGACCACCGCCTCGGTGCTGCAACTGCTGGCCGAGATCAACCGCGAGCTGAAGCTGACCATCGTGCTGATCACCCATGAGATGGACGTGATCCGCCGCGTGTGCGACCAAGTGGCCGTGATGGACGCCGGCGTGATCGTCGAGCACGGCTCGGTGGCTGATGTGTTCCTGCACCCCAAGCACCCGACCACCAAGCGCTTCGTGCAAGAAGCCGATCAGATCGACGAAAGCGAGCAGCGCGATGACTTCGCGCACGTGCCGGGCCGCATCGTGCGCCTGACCTTCCAGGGCGAAGCGACCTACGCACCGCTGCTGGGCACCGTCGCCCGCGAAACGGGTGTGGACTACAGCATCCTCGCCGGTCGTATCGACCGCATTAAAGACATTCCCTACGGCCAACTGACCCTCGCCGTGACCGGTGGGGACATGGAAGCCGCCTTCGCCCGCTTTACCGCGGCAGACGTCCACATGGAGGTTCTGCGCTAATGGAAGTCCTGTTGAGTTTCTTCGCCAATATCGACTGGTCCGAAATCTGGCTCGCCACCGGCGACACCATGACCATGCTGTTCGGCTCGCTGTTCTTTACCGTATTGCTCGGCCTGCCGCTGGGCGTGCTGCTGTTCCTGTGCAGCCCGCGCCAACTGTTCGAACAAAAAGGCCTCTACGCACTGCTGTCGCTGATCGTGAACATCCTGCGCTCGCTGCCGTTTATCATTTTGCTGATCGTGATGATCCCGTTTACGGTACTGATCACCGGCACCTCGCTGGGGGTCGCCGGGGCGATTCCACCGCTGGTCGTGGGCGCAACGCCGTTCTTTGCGCGCCTGGTGGAAACCGCCTTGCGTGAAGTGGACCGTGGCATCATCGAAGCCACGCAGTCCATGGGCGCTAGCACGCGCCAGATCATCACCAACGCCCTGTTGCCCGAAGCACGCCCCGGCATTTTCGCGGCGATCACGGTCACGGCGATTACACTGGTTTCCTACACGGCAATGGCCGGTGTCGTAGGCGCCGGTGGCCTGGGTGACCTGGCGATCCGTTTCGGTTACCAGCGTTTCCAGACCGATGTGATGGTGGTCACCGTGGTGATGCTGTTGATCCTGGTGCAAATTCTGCAAACCGTCGGCGACAAGCTGGTGGTGCACTTTTCTCGAAAATAACGGCCATTGCCGGCCAAAAAGCCGGCAAATGCCCGAACAAGGAGCTTGTTGGATGAAAAAACTACTGGTTGCTTTCGCCGCCGTTGCCGCGTTTTCCGCTCACGCCGCCGAGACCCTCAAGGTTGCCGCGTCGCCGGTGCCCCACGCAGAAATCCTGGAATTCGTGAAGCCTGCACTCGCCAAAGAAGGCGTGGATTTGCAGGTTAAAGTCTTCACCGACTACGTGCAGCCGAACGTACAGGTAGCCGAAAAGCGCCTGGACGCCAACTTCTTCCAGCACCAGCCGTACCTGGACGAGTTCAATAAAGCCAAGGGCACTCACCTGGTGAGCGTCGGCGCTGTACACCTGGAGCCTCTGGGCGCCTACTCCAGCAAATACAAAAAACTCGAAGATCTGCCTGACGGCGCCAACGTGGTGATTCCGAACGACGCCACCAACGGCGGCCGCGCCCTGCTGCTGCTGGCCAAGCACAACCTGATCACCCTGAAGGACCCGACCAACATCCTGTCGACCATCAAGGACATCACCGGTAACCCTAAAAACCTGAAATTCCGCGAACTGGAAGCCGCCACCCTGCCGCGCGTGCTGACCCAGGTCGACCTGGCACTGATCAACACCAACTACGCCCTGGAAGCCAAGCTGGACCCTTCCAAGGATGCACTGGTGATCGAAGGCAACGACTCGCCTTACGTGAACATCCTGGTGACCCGCGAAGACAACAAGGATTCGGACGCGGTGAAGAAGCTGGTTGCAGCCCTGCACACCCCAGAAGTGAAGAAATTCATCCAAGAGAAGTACAAAGGCGCGATTCTGCCGGCGTTCTGATCAAACTCGATTTCAACACACCGAAGATCAAAAAATGTGGGAGCGGGCTTGCTCGCGATAGCAGAGCGTCAGTCAGCGAAGATGTTGACTGGCCCACCGCTATCGCAGGCAAGCCAGCTCCCACATTTGTTTTGTGTTGTTGGCTAGATCAGGCCAACACACCTGTCTGCTGTTTACCGCGCAAGGCCGGTATCACCGCATGGGTCAGCCACTGGCGCAGGCAGCGGTTCTCCGGGTAGTAGTGGTAGATGAGCAGCGCGTACACGCCGGACTCGCTGACCATCAAGGTCGGCGCGCACTGGCCGTGGGTGATCAGGGGCACGGCGTGCTGTTGATCGGGGTCGAGTTTGCGCAGTAACGCTGGATTGAGGTGCAGGCCCATCAAGTGGCCGATGTCAGCGGCGCTGAACCAGGGTTGGCTGTCGATCAACACGGCGTGCAGTTGGTGATGGTGGCGGGTGAAGACTTCGGGGGTGACGGGTGGGTCGGGGGTAAGTGCTTGCATGGTCTGGCTCCTAACGTATCAAGGGACCGCCAAGCACTACTTCCACGTAATGGGTGGCGGCTGTACGCAGGTGTGGAAGACCGGGACGTTAGGCACCCGGCGCACTCGAAAGCGCCCCGCGCACAGCCACCATAAAACACAGACAAGAAAAAGCGCCTGACACCTGGTGGCGCTTTGTGCGCCTAACGATATAAGGGCTTCCACACCCTGTCACTGAATTTGCAGCGACAGCGCAAAGACTAGCCACCCCAACCGCACCCAACAAGTTCACGCACAGCGCCACAACTTGCAGGAAATGTCCGACGACTCACTATTCAACCCTTGCTCAAAACCCAATGTGGGAGCGGGCTTGCTCGCGAAAGCGGAGTGTCAGTCACCGAATCTGTCGACTGAACCATCGTCTTCGCGAGCAAGCCCGCTCCCACACTTGTTTTGTGTTGATTGAAAGATCAGTGCAACACACTTGCGTTCAACCCTTGCACAGAACCACTGTGGGAGCTGGCTTGCCTGCGACAGCGTGGGGTCAGTCAGCCTATTAGCCACTGAACTATCGCTATCGCGAGCAAGCCCGCTCCCACACTTGTTTTGTGTTGCCTGAAAGATCAGTGCAACACACTTGCGTTCAACCCTTGCACAGAACCACTGTGGGAGCTGGCTT
>NZ_CP168079.1:1814338-1879620 GCF_050915955.1 Pseudomonas sp. UBT
CAGTGCAACACACTTGCGTTCAACCCTTGCACAGAACCACTGTGGGAGCTGGCTTGCCTGCGATGGCGGTGGGTGAGCAAGTGGGATGCAAGCAGGCCCACCGCTATCGCGGGCAAGCCAGCTCCCACAGGTGATTTGTGTTGTTGGCTGGGTCGGCGATCGGCTTATTTGCGCTGCAGCAGACCTGGCAACTGTGCCACCAGCTTCTGGTTGTTCAACGGCGCACGGATAAACCCACGCTGCGTACCATCCGGGCCGATCAGCGCCAGGTTGCCGCTGTGGTCGACGGTGTAGTTCGGCTTGCTGGTGTCCGCCGGAATAAACGGAATGCTCACCGCATTCGAGACCTTCTGCACATCCTCCACATTCGCGCCGGTCAGGCCTTCGAATTGCGGGTCGAAGTAGCCCAGGTACTGCTTGAGCTGGGTCGGTGTGTCGCGGTTCGGGTCAACGCTGACCAGGATCACCTGCAACTTATCCACCACCTCTTTAGGCAGCTCGCTCTTGATCTGGCGCAGTTGGGCGAGCGTGGTCGGGCAGATGTCCGGGCAGAAGGTGTAGCCGAAGAACAGCAGGCTCCACTTGCCTTTCAACTCGTTGACCACTACCGGCTGGCCGTCCTGGTTGGTCATGGTCACCGGCGGCAACTGGCGGCTTTGCGGCAGCAGGATGATACCGGCGTCGATCAGCGCGGTAGGGTCGCCCTGACCTTTGCTGTTCAGCACTTTGTTGACGGTCAGGCCCATGATCAACGCGACGATGGCCACCAGGATAAAGACGGTTTTTTGAGTTCGAGTCATAGGTTCAACAGTAAGTAGTGGTCTACGAGCAGGGCGATAAACAGCAACAGCAAGTACCCAATAGAGTACTTGAACGTGTTGATCGCCGCGTGCGGCTTGCTGCCACGGTACAGCACCCAGGCCCATTGCAGAAAGCGCCCGCCCAATACCAGCGCACACGCCAGGTACAGCAGGCCGCTCATGTGGATCACATAAGGCATCAGGCTCACCGCCAGCAGGGCGAAGGTGTAAAGCAGGATATGCACTTTGGTGTAATGCTCGCCGTGGGTGACCGGCAGCATCGGAATGTCGGCCTTGGCGTATTCCTCCTTGCGGTGAATGGCCAGGGCCCAAAAATGCGGCGGGGTCCACGCGAAGATGATCAGCACCAGCAGCAGCGGCTCGGCGCTGACATGCCCGGTGACGGCGACCCAACCCAACAGTGGCGGCGCGGCGCCCGCGAGGCCACCGATGACAATGTTTTGCGGGGTCGCACGCTTGAGAAAGCCGGTGTAGATCACCGCATAGCCGAGCAGCGACGCCAGCGTCAGCCAGGCCGCCAGCGGGTTGGTGAACGCCAGTAACAAGGCCAACCCCGCAACGGCTAGAAACAATGCAAAGGCCAATGCCGCCACCGGCGATACCCGCCCTTCTGCCATGGGCCGTTTATGCGTGCGCGCCATCACCGCATCAATCCGTCGATCCACCACATGGTTGACCGCCGCCGCGCCACCGGCGCACAGCGCAATTCCCAGGTTGCCGAAAATCAGCACTGTCCACGGCACTCCGGCACGGGTCGCGAGGAACATGCCCACCAGCGAGGTGATGAGCATCAGCACCACGACTTTCGGCTTGGTCAGCTCCAGGTAGTCACGCCAGATCGCCTGATCGCGACGCGCGCCGATCAAGGTCGCCATGGCATCTCTCCTTTAAGGGTGATGAGGCCCGATACGTGTTTACGGGGGATGAAACGCCAGCCGAACGGCAGCTGATTGCGCACCCGGACCAGGCTGGTGCGCGCGTGGTAATTGACCAGCACCAGCGTCAGCAACAACGCCGCGCCACCGGCGTTATGGCCGACCGCAACCGGCAGCGGCAGATGAAAGTACACGTTGCTCAGGCCCAAGCCGATTTGCGCCGCCAGGGCGATCAGCAACAGGCCCGCGAGCCGGGTCATGCCCACGGCGCGTAACTGCCAGGCCAGGCCGAACAACACCAACGTAACCAGCATCGCGCCAACGCGATGGGTCAGGTGAATGGCCGTGCGCGCTTCGCTATCAAGCTGGCCACCGAGGTAATTGGGCCCGATGTGCTGGGTCAGGTGAAAACCGTTGGCAAAGTCCGCCGCCGGCCACCACTCGCCATGACAGGTGGGCAGGTCGATACAGGCCACCGCCGCGTAGTTGGAACTGACCCAACCGCCCAGCGCAATTTGGCCGATCACCAACACCAAACCGGCGGTCGCCCAATATTGCAGGCGCTTGGGCACGATCAACGCCGGCAGCACGCCGGACAGGCGCAACGTCAGCAAAAACAGCAAGCTCAAGGTGGCAAAACCACCGAGCAGATGGCCGGTCACCACTTGCGGCCACAGCTTCAGCGTCACCGTCCACATGCCAAACGCCGCCTGGGCGAACACCACTGCCAACAGGAACAGCGGCAGTTTCACCGGCTGGCCGGGGTCACGCCGATGGCTCCACGAGCGCGCCGCCAGCAGCACGATCAACACACCCAAAGTGCCGGCAAAGTAGCGATGCGTCATCTCGGCCCACCCCTTGTCGGCCTCCACCGGCGTGTCGGGAAAATGCAGCTCGGCATGGGCCAGTTGGGCTTCGCTTTGCGGCACGCTGATAAAGCCGTAGCAGCCCGGCCAGTCCGGGCAGCCGAGGCCGGCATGGGTCAGCCGGGTGTAGGCGCCGAGCAGCACAACGATCAACGCTAACAAGGTGGCAAACAACGCGAGGCGAAATCCAGGTTTGGCCATGACGATGCCCTTATCCGATGTTCGACAGTTTCAGCAGCAGGCGCAGGTCGTTGAGCAAGTCCTTGCCCTTGACCTTGGCGTCGTAGCGCAGCACCAGGTTGCCGTGGGGGTCGACGATCCACAGTTGCGCGTCGCCGGGCGCGGCGGCGTCCTTGGTGAAGGTCGACAGGTCCAGCGGGTAGCGTTGCAGTTGCGGGTATTCGGCCTTGAGCTTGGCGTCATACTCGGTGCTCACCGGCTGCGCACTGGCCAGGGCATGGCTGGCGCGGGAAGCATCACGGCCCAGGCTGATTTGCAGCTGGCGCGCCAGGTACACCAGTTGCTGGCACTCGGCAGCACAGGCGGTGGGCGCGGTCACCAGCAGTTGCCAACGGTCCTCGTCCGCCTGCACGCCAATGTCGGCGCGGGTCTGGCCGCTGCCGATCAGTTCACCGTGATAGCTGCGGCTGTCCGGCACCCAGAACTGCAGTTTGTACATGAAGGTGGCCAGCGCCATCGGGCCGATCACCATCATCAGGATCAACATCAGCTGCCAGCGGCCTTTGCGCCGATCAGGCGCCTCAGACGTGCTGGGTGGATTCATGGCCGCTCCCATGGGACTTCTCCTTTTTGTTGTGCCATCCGAGGTAGAGGTAAAGCGCCAGCAGCGCCAACGACATGGCGAACCACTGCACGGCATAGCCCAAGTGCTTTTCCGGGCCCATGGCGACGATGGGCCAGGTGGTGTCGTACGTACCGGGGCCAGGTTCGGCGCGCAGTTCGTAGGCAAAACCGCTGCGACCCAATTCAGCCCACAGCGCGGCGGGATGCAGCGCGGTGAGCAAACGCGGCCATTGCGTGGTGGCAGGGTCGGCGTGCAGTTGGAAGGTTTCGCCGGGGGCGACGTACACCCAGGCGTCGAGATTCAAAGGTTGCTCGGGGGTCGTAAAGACGGGGGGTGTGCGCCGATCCGGCCACGGCAGCCAGCCGCGATTGAGCAACAGCCACGCACCGCTGGCTTGGTCGTGAAAGGCTTGCAACAGCTCTACACCGGCCCTGCCGTCGCGCATGCGGTTGTCGAGCAACACGCTGTGCTCGGCGTCGAATTGGCCGCGCAGGCGCACGCGGCGAAAGGCTGGGTCGGCCATGTCATTCAGTTGCACGCTGTTGATCGGCTCGGCCACACGTCGCTCAGCGTAGCTGTCTACCAGCTGCTGTTTTTCATGGCCGCGCGCCAATTGCCAGAACCCCAGGCCCACCATCAACGGCAGCAGCACCAGCACTACCAGCGTCGGCGCGAGCCCTGGGCGAAAGTCTTTTATGGCGCTGGCTATACTGGTTTTCATTGCCCGCCCATCCGAATGGAACCTGACCATGCTCAAAGCAGCCATTGCCCTGATGCTGATCGCGACTGTCGTAAGCCTGTTCAGTGGCTTGTTCTTTCTGGTCAAGGACGAGGGCAACTCCAACCGCCTCGTCACTGCCTTGACCGTGCGTGTCGTACTGGCCGCGATCACCGTGGGGTTAATCACCTGGGGCTTTTTCAGCGGCCAGCTGGTTTCTCATGCACCGTGGTAAGGCGCCTCAGAGCACATAAACGAAGAAAAACAGCCCGATCCACACCACGTCCACAAAGTGCCAATACCAGCTCGCCGCCTCAAAGCCGAACTGGTGCTCGGCATTGAAATGCCCGCGCAGGATGCGCATCAGCATCACAAACAAAATGATGGTGCCGATGGTCACGTGCGCGCCGTGAAAGCCGGTGAGCATGAAGAAGGTCGCGCCGTACACGCCCGAGCCGAGGGTCAGGCCCAGTTCCTTGTAGGCGTGCATGTATTCTTCGGCCTGGAAGGCCAGGAACGCCCAGCCCAGCAGCACGGTCAGTGCCAGCCAGATTTTCAGCGCGCCACGATGGCCCTTGCGCAAGGCATGGTGGGCGATGGTGATGGTCACGCTGGAGCTGACCAGCAAGATCGTGTTGATCAGCGGCAAGCCCCACGGGCTGATGGTGCCTTCTGGCGCGGGAAACATTTTGGGGTCTGGGTTATTGAGCAACGGCCAGGTGAACTGGAAGTTCGGCCACAGCATGTGCGCGATGCCCTTATGCCCTTCACCGCCCAACCAGGGGCCGGACAGGTGCCGCACATAAAACAGCGCGCCGAAGAACGCGACAAAGAACATCACCTCGGAAAAGATGAACCAGGTCATGCCCCAGCGGAACGAGCGGTCCATCTGCGGGCTGTACAACCCCGCGCGGCTTTCCTTGATGACCGCGCCGAACCAACCGAAGAGCATGTAGGCCAGTAACAGGCCGCCGACGAAAAAGATCCACGGCCCGTGGGATTCCGGGCGCGCCGCCTTCAAGTCGTTGAACCACACCGCCAAACCGTACACGGTGGTCAGCATGCCCAAGGTCGCAATTATTGGCCATTTGCTTTGCGCTGGTACGTAGTACGTATCATGAGCCGACATGTATTCGCTCTCCTGATTAAGCCTGCAAACAGTCGCTAGCCGCCGGTATGTACAGCCACGGGCGGCTGGCGCGCAGTGATGTCAAACAGCGTGTACGCCAGGGTCAAATGCTTCACATCCTTGGGCATGTCGCGATCGACAATGAAGCGCACCGGCATTTCGATACGCTGACCGGGCTGCAGCACTTGCTGGGTGAAGCAAAAGCATTCGGTCTTGTGGAAGTACATCGCCGCTTCCGCCGGGGAGATGCTCGGCACCGCCTGGGCGGTCATGGCCTTGTCGGTGGGGTTGTAGGCGACGAACAGCATTTCGGTGACCGCACCAGGGTTAACCACCACCTCGTCAGCCTTGGAGTGAAACTCCCAGACCATGTCGATAGCGTTGGTCGACAGGAACTGCACGCGCACCTGGCGCGTAGGGTCGACCACCTGCTCGCCCTCGTACTGCCCG
Source organism: Pseudomonas sp. UBT (assembly GCF_050915955.1). Classification (NCBI taxonomy): domain Bacteria; kingdom Pseudomonadati; phylum Pseudomonadota; class Gammaproteobacteria; order Pseudomonadales; family Pseudomonadaceae; genus Pseudomonas; species Pseudomonas sp. UBT. The sequence continues at coordinate 1,820,003 of NZ_CP168079.1, forward strand.
GCGGTCTTGCCGTTGATGCCGAACGCCTTGCACATCACGTCGTAGATCGGCACCAGAGCGAAGCCGAAGGCGAACATCGCCACCACCAGGATCAGCAGGCGGGTGACCAGGCGCTTGATGGGCACGGACTCAAGCATGGCAGCCACCCCGCTTTTGACTTTCTGTGGGAGCTGGCTTGCCTGCGATGAGGGTCTGGCAGTTGATAGATTCGGCGACTGACATACCGCTATCGCAGGCAAGCCAGCTCCCACAGGAGAGCGAGGTAGCCTGGGTCAGGGTGTTCACTTGACCTCCGGCGGCGTGGTGAACGTGTGGTACGGCGCTGGCGAAGGAATGCTCCACTCCAGGCCTTCGGCGCCATCCCACGGCTTGGCCGGTGCCGGCGGGCCGCCACGGATGCACTTGATTACGATGAACAGGAAGAAGATCTGTGTAGCGCCGAACATGAACGCGCCGATGGACGAGACCATGTTGAAGTCGGCGAACTGCAGGTTGTAGTCCGGCACCCGGCGCGGCATGCCGGCCAGCCCCACGAAATGCATCGGGAAGAACGCCATGTTCATGCCCACGAAAGACAGCCAGAAGTGCAGCTTGCCCAGGGTTTCGTCGTACATGTGGCCGGTCCATTTCGGCAGCCAGTAGTAGGCCGAGGCGAAGATGCCGAAGATCGCACCGGGCACCAGTACGTAATGGAAGTGCGCCACTACGAAATAGGTGTCGTGGTACTGGAAGTCTGCCGGGGCAATCGCCAGCATCAGCCCGGAGAAGCCGCCGATGGTGAACAGAATCACGAAGGCCACGGCAAACAGCATCGGCGTCTCGAAGGTCAGCGAGCCTTGCCACATGGTGCTGACCCAGTTGAACACCTTCACGCCCGTGGGCACGGCGATCAGCAGCGTGGCGTACATGAAGAACAACTCGCCCACCAGCGGAATGCCAACCACGAACATGTGGTGTGCCCAGACGATAAACGACAGGAACGCGATGCTCGCGGTGGCGTAGACCATCGACGTGTAGCCGAACAATGGCTTGCGCGAGAAGGTCGGGATGATCGAGCTGACGGCGCCGAAGGCCGGCAGGATCATGATGTACACCTCGGGGTGGCCGAAGAACCAGAACACGTGCTGGAACAGTACGGGGTCACCGCCACCGGCCGCGCTGAAGAAGCTGGTGCCGAAGTGGATATCCATCAACATCATGGTCACGCACCCGGCCAGTACCGGCATCACTGCAATCAGCAGGAACGCGGTGATCAGCCAGGTCCAGACGAACAGCGGCATCTTCATCAGCGTCATGCCGGGGGCGCGCAGGTTGAGGATGGTGGCGACCACGTTGATCGCGCCCATGATCGAACTGATGCCCATCAGGTGGATGGCAAAGATAAAGAACGTCACGCTTTCCGGCGCGTAAGTGGTGGAGAGCGGGGCGTAGAAGGTCCAGCCGAAATTCGGCCCGCCGCCGGGGGTGAACAGGGTCGAGACCAGCAGCAGGAACGCCGCCGGCAGCAGCCAGAAGCTGAAGTTGTTCATGCGCGGCAGGGCCATGTCCGGCGCGCCGATCATCAGCGGGATCATCCAGTTGGCCAGGCCGACGAACGCAGGCATCACCGCACCGAACACCATGATCAGGCCGTGCATGGTGGTCATCTGGTTGAAAAACGCCGGCTGCACGATCTGCAGGCCCGGCTGGAACAGTTCGGCGCGGATCACCATGGCGAACGAGCCGCCCAGCAGGAACATGGTGAAGGCGAACCACAGGTACATCGTGCCGATGTCTTTGTGGTTGGTGGTCAGTACCCAGCGCATCAGGCCTTTGGCGGGGCCGTGGGCATGGTCGGCGTGACCATGGTCATCGATCACAGTGCTCATGGCCGTTCTCCTGCAAACGAGTGGGCGAGGCGGTTCAGGGCATACGCTATGAAGGCAGTCATTTGCTTTCCGCCTGCTTGATGGCCAGCACGTCTTTAGGCGTGACCATGTCGCCTTTGTTGTTGCCCCAGGCGTTGCGTTCGTAAGTCACTACGGCGGCGATATCCACTTCCGACAGCTGTTTGCCGAACGCGGCCATGGCGGTGCCGGGCTTGCCGAAGTACACGCGGTGCAGGTGATCTTCCTTGGGCCCGGTGGCAATCGGCGAACCTTTGAGTGCCGGGAACATCGGCGGCAGGCCCTGGCCTTCGGCCTGGTGACAGGCCACGCAGGTGGTGTGATAGATCTTGTCACCGCGCGCCACCAGCTCTTCGAGCGTCCACTCTTTGGAGGTCAGCTCCTTGAGCTTGGCGGCCTCAGCCTTGCGCTCGCCAAGCCAGGTGTCGTAGTCGGCCCTGGATTTGACATCCACTACGATGGGCATGAACCCATGGTCCTTGCCGCACAACTCGGCGCACTGGCCGCGGTAGATGCCGGGTTTCTCGATCCGGGTCCAGGCCTCGTTGATGAACCCAGGAATCGCGTCGCGCTTGACTGCAAACGCCGGCACCCACCAGGAGTGGATCACATCAGCAGCCGTCACCAGGAAACGCACCTTGGCGCCTACCGGCAGCACCAGCGGCTGGTCGACTTCAAGCAGGTAATGCTCGCCTTTGACGGCCTGGTTATGAATCTGCTCGGCGGGCGTGGCCAGGTTGCTGAAGAACTCGACGTCCTGACCCAGGTATTTGTAGTGCCACTTCCATTGGTAGCCCGTAATCTGGATGTCTATATCCGATTCACTGGTGTCGTACATCTTGATCAGCGTCATGGTCGCCGGAATAGCCATCGCCACCAGGATCAGCAAGGGCACCACGGTCCAGAGGATTTCCACGGTCGTACTCTCGTGGAACTTGGCGGCCACCTGGCCCGTGGACCGGCGGTGCATGATCATCGACCAGAACATCGCGCCAAACACGACAATGCCGATCACCACACAAATCCAGAAAATGGTCATGTGCAGGTCAAACACGGCGTGACTGACTTCAGTAGCCCCTGGCGCCATATTCGTTGTCCAGGCGGCTTGCGCCTGGCCGAATACTGACCACAACAGTAGGCCCATCCAAACATGTGGATGTCGCGTCATTGCGGGTTCCCCTTTATGTTTCTTGTTATCCCGCCGGTTTGCACCTGCGGCGAAGGGAGCGGCTTCCATACTGCTTACAACCGCCAAGCCTTGCCTGCTTCATGCAGTTGGGCGTCATCAGCTAATTGCGTACAAAACCGAGTATAGACAGCCGCACCAACCCCGCAATGTGTAGGGGCAAATGAGCAAAAACAGACGGGCGGGCCTAATAAAGCCGGGGGCGGAAACGTTTATCCGACGAGCGATGGCATTTCGATATAACGCCTGCGCATAACCATGAAATAATTATGACAAATGCGTCTTAGGTGCTCGTATAAACGAGCTACCTTATCTTCTCCCTTTTCCTACGCCTGCTTCACTGGAGCTTTCATGAACACCGCTGCATTGCGCGAGCAGATTTCCCGTGCCCATCAACACGAAGCCAGCACTGGCCAGCTTGCCCAGCAACTGGAAAAACAATTGCCGCACCTGCACTCGGCCATCTCCCTGGCTGACGGTGATCGCAACATTGTCATGACCCGTTTTGTCACCGCCTACATCGAGCTCGTCCCGGACTTGCTGGAAGCCGCCAATGACGTGGCCCGCGAAGCCGGGATCGAAAGCCAGATCAAGCCGGTACTGAAAATCGCCGAGCATTTCTTCCTGCAACCGCCCGCGATTCTGGCCGGCCATGAAGGCCTCGACGGGCTGCTGGACGAGGCCTACCTGGCCCATCGTTTGGTGGAGGAAGTCAACGATCTGTATATCAAGCATTTCGGCCAACCGTTGATTCCGGCGGATACCACTGTGGCCAACGTGATTGCCCACCAACTGATCGGTGAAGCATTCGCCAACCAGCTGGATGAAGCCGTGCACTTGGCGGTGGATGAAATGCTCAACGAAGACAGCTTTGCGCTGGAGTCGGTCGAGGCGTATCGCGAGACGCTCAAGAGCCCGAACACGGAAGCGGCGTGGAAACGCTGGCCGTGCCTGTCGCGGCAATTGGGGGTTGAGTTGGCGCTGGATCAGCCTGCTTAAACTTGCGACCTGATAAAGATCACATGTGGGAGCGGGCTTGCCCGCGATGAGGGTGTGTCAGTCAGCCAATGTGTTGACTGACACGCCCTCATCGCGGGCAAGCCGGCTCCCACAGTGTTTTGTGGTGTTCAGACAGGCGCCGAACCGATTCCCACTGTCGTGCGCACCCGGCCTTCCAGCCGGCGCTTCAACCCCCGCGCCTCAATCACCAGCCTGGAGCCTTTGGCCGCATTGGCCCGCCCCCATTCCTCGAGCAATTCCAGGCAAGAATGGTCGATGTAACTCAGGTTACTCAGCGGCACATGCAACGTGGTCCCCGCAGGCACCGTCGACAGCACCTGGGTCAGCGCCGGGACTTTGAGAAAGGTCGCCGCGCCGGTCAGGCGCAGTTCCATCTCACCGTCCTGAGGCAAGTCGATCAGGCTGACTTTCAGTCGCGAAGCCTTGAAGGCCAGCTTCAACAATGTGAGCCCGAAACCCACCAGTACACCAGTGAGCAGGTCGGTAAAGATGATCGCCAGCGCCGTCGCGGCATAGGTGAACATCGGCATCCGCCCATAGCGGCCCAACGCCCGGAACGCCTTTACGTCCACCAGCTTGATCCCGGTGTACACCAGCACGCCCGCCAGGCTCGCCACCGGAATGCTTTGCAGCACACTCGACAGCAGCAGCACGAACCCCAACAGCCACAGGCCATGGAACATCGCTGACAACCGCGTGGTAGCGCCGGCCTGCACATTGGCCGAGCTGCGCACGATCACGCCGGTCATCGGCAGGGCACCCACCAGGCCGCATAGCATGTTGCCCACACCTTGAGCAGACAATTCCTTGTCGAAATCAGAACGCTGACCGCTGTGCATACGGTCCACCGCTGCGGCGGACAGCAGGGTTTCGGCGCTGGCAATAAACGCTACGGCGAACGCGGCGATCAACAGCTGTGGATCAGCCAGGTTGAGGAGGTCACTGGGGCGCAACCAGTCGATCGCGTCAGCGAGGTTTTCCGGGACTTCCACGCGCTTGACCTGCAACGCCAGCACCAGGCTGGTGACCGTCGCCAGGCCCACGCCCAACAAGGCACCCGGCACGAAGCGTAGTGCGTGCGGACGGAACTTGTCCCACAGGTACATCACCAGCATCGTCGACAGCCCCAGCAAACCGGCCTGCCAGCCGAGGCCACCGCCAAGGGTCGGAATGGCTTCGACCAATGCGGCCGGGAAGCCCGCCAGGTTATCCAGCCCTGAAGGTTTGGGGGCGCCGTCGAGCATCACATGGACCTGGGACAGCACAATCAGCACGCCGATCCCCGCCAGCATGCCGTACACCACGGCCGGGGCCGTGACGCGGAACCAACAGCCCAGGCGCAAGCGCCCCGCCACCAGTTGCAGGAAACCCGCCAGCAGCAGGATCGGCCCGAGCATCATCATGCCGTGCTGGCGCACCAACTCGAACACCAACACCGCCAGACCCGCTGCCGGGCCGCTGACCTGCAGCGGCGAACCCGCCAACCAGCCCACTACCAGCCCACCAATAATCCCGGTGATCAGCCCTTTGGCCGGCGGCATGCCGGAAGCAATCGCAATGCCCATGCACAAGGGCAGGGCGACCAGAAACACAACCACGGACGCGAGCAGCTCCCGTGGCAATACAGCTTTCAATTGAGCAGCACGCATGATGACTCTCCCGAGGCATTCGCCGGGCGCGGCAAAGCCTGGCTGCATCCATGGCAGCCACCGCTTTACCCGGCAGGAAAGTGTTTTAGAAGCGCGCTTTAGGCGTCGCGCAAGGGATTGGCCCGTCGCCGCTCAGCGGTCGGAACGCCGCCTGGTCAGCGTCGTATGCGCGAATTTCGCTGGTCTCGATGTTGTAGATCCAGCCATGGATAAACAAATGACCATTGGCCATGCGCGAAGCCACGGAAGGGTGGGTGCGCAAATGTTGCAACTGGGCGATGACGTTTTCTTCGGTCAGCACCTTCATGCTTTCGCCTTCATTGGCGCAGTCGCAGTTGTCCTCGACCATGGACTTGGCGACCTCGGCGTGGCGCAACCAGGCCTTGACCGTCGGCATCTTTTCCAGGCTCTGGGGGTTGAGCACTGCGCGCATGGCGCCGCAATCGGAATGCCCGCACACGATGATGTGCTGCACGCCCAGGGCAAGTACCGCGTACTCGATGGCCGTGGAAACACCACCATTCATCTGGCCGTAAGGCGGCACCACGTTACCCACGTTACGGGTCACGAACAGGTCGCCGGGCGAGCTTTGGGTAATCAGCTCGGGCACGATGCGTGAGTCGGCGCAGGTAATGAACATTGCGCGCGGGCTCTGGGCCGTGGCGAGTTTCTTGAAGAGTTCTTCCTGCTGAGGGAAGACGTCGTGATGGAAATGCAAAAAGCCGTCAACGATGTGCTTTAGCGCTGCATCGGCGGTTTCCGCCACCTGAGGGGCTGAAGCCGACGCAGCCAACGGCTGTTTATCCTTGTCACTCATGATTCATCCTCTTGATTAATGCAGGGTGAGTGTTCAGGTCTATTCGACGCCCAGCCTTTGAAATAGTTAGCAAACTACACAAACCGAGGCGCCGACTCATCAGTCACTCGCTGAACAAGGTAACCATCGAAACTTAACTCAAACTGAATGAACCGCTCTAGATCGAGGGTTTCACTGATGTCAAAACGCGACTATTCCTACAGAAATAATGCGTTCTTCCTCGTCAGTTTACAACAATGCCATTTGCCTGCCAGGCGGGCAAAACACCGAACAATCCAGGTTAAAACCCTCCCGGCGATTGAGCCCCAGCCGCTTGATCGCCTTGCTGAAGCGCTGCGCCAACAAATCAGCAAACGGCCCCTCGCCGCGCATGCGCACACCGAAGCGGCTGTCGTACACCTCACCCCCACGTACCTGCCGCACCAGGCTCATCACATGGGCCGCACGCTGCGGGTAATGCGCCGCCAGCCACTCCTCGAATAACGGCGCCACTTCCAATGGCAACCGCAGCATCATATACGCCGCACTCTGCGCACCCGCCGCGTGGGCTTCGGTCAGCAGGCTTTCCAATTCACTGTCGTTGATCATCGGAATCATCGGTGAACACAGCACACCCACTGGTATGCCTGCCTCACGCATCACTCGAATCGCCCGCAATCGCGCCTTGGGCGCCGCCGTGCGCGGCTCCAGGATGCGCTTGAGCTCGTCGTCCAGGCTGGTGAGGCTGATCATCACCGCCACCAGACGTTGGCGCGCCAATTCAGTGAGCAAATCGAGATCGCGCAGGATCAGCGAGCCCTTGGTGATGATCGTCACCGGGTGCCGATAACGCAGCAGCACTTCGAGGGTCTGCCGGGTGATCTTGTATTCGCGCTCGATAGGCTGGTACGGGTCGGTATTGGAGCCCAGATTGATCGGTGCACACACATAGCCCGGCTTCGACAGCTGCTGTTCGAGCACGTCGGCGGCATTGGTTTTGGCGATCAGTTTGGTTTCGAAATCCAGCCCCGGCGACATGTCCCAGTAGGCATGGCTGGGCCGCGCATAGCAGTAGATGCAGCCATGCTCGCAGCCGCGATAAGGGTTGATCGAGCGATCGAAGGGCAAGTCCGGCGAGTTGTTGCGGGTGATGATGCTCTTGGCCGTCTCGATACGCACTTCGGTGCCCTGGGTCGGCGGCACTTCCTGAAACCAGCCGTCGTCCTCGACCACGCTGGTGGTCGGCGCAAAACGGTTGTGCAGGTTGGTGGCCGTGCCCCGGCCACGGGGCGGCAGCGGAGTAGACATGAAAACGCCTCGATACTGTTTTTATATACAGTATCGAGGCGCGGGGGTTCTGACCAGTGCCGTTTGGCGGTCAGGGCAGGATCAGTGCTTCTGCGTCACCTGCCCCAGGTCATCGCCCGAGGTGGTGCGCATATCACTCTTGCGCAGGTCCGCCACGTCACTGGCTTTCACGGGCGCGCCTTTGTTGCCCCAGCTGCCGCGAACAAAGCTGACGACATCCGCCACTTCCTGGTCCGACAAACGCCAGGCAAAAGCCGGCATGGTGAATGTCGACGGCGCCGTGTGAGTCGCCGGCAAGGTTCCACCGTTCAACACAATGTTGATCAACGACGTGGCATCCGCCGTCTGCAACACCGGGTTACCCGCCAGTGCCGGGAACACTCGCGTATAACCATGGCCGTCCGTACGGTGGCAGGCGGCGCAGTTGTCGATATACACCGACGCGCCCGGCTTGCTGTCATCGCCTTTCCACAGCGCCTCGGCCACCTGCTTATCGTACTGATGCGGCTGATCCTTGGGATCGACCGCCGGCAGGCTTTTGAGGTAACGGGCGATAGCGGTAAGGTCGTCCTGCGACATGTACTGCATGCTGTGCACGACAACATCACTCATGCCGCCAAACACCGCGCTGCGGTCACTGCGACCGGTCTTGAGGAACTGCACCAGTTGCTCCTCGCTCCAGCTACCGAGGCCGTCCTTGTGGTCGCCACGCAGGCTTTTCGCGATCCAGCCTTCCAACGGCGCGCTGCCGGACAGGAAGGCAGCGCCGTCCGCGGCACTCAGGGCTTTTTCCTGCATGGTCAGCGCGCGCGGCGTATGGCAGGCGCCACAGTGGCCGAGACCTTCAACCAGGTAGGCGCCGCGGCTGATCACCGGGTCGGCGGCGACCTGTGCCGGATGCTCCTCAACCGTCGGTGCAAACATCCAGCGCCAGGCCGCCAACGGCCAACGCATGCTCAAGGGCCATGGAATGTCACTGTCCTTGTTCTCTTGGGCGACCGGCTCAACACCTTTCATGAAGTACGCATACAACGCCTGCATATCGCTGTCGCTGACGCGCGCGTAGGACGGATACGGCATCGCCGGGTAAAGCGTACTACCGTTCTTGGCGACACCATGGCGCACGGCCTTGTCGAAGTCTTCGAAGCTGTAGTCGCCCAGGCCCGTCTTGTCCGGGGTGATGTTGGTGGAATAGATCACGCCGATGGGCGTTTCCATCGGCAGGCCGCCAGCGAACGGCTTGCCGCCCTTGGCGGTGTGGCAGGCCACACAGTCACCCGCGCGGGCCAGGTATTCGCCCTGCTTGATCAAGTCGGTTTCGGCGGCGCTTACCGAGCAACTGCTGAGCAACGCCAGGGTGGCGATAACGAGTGCTTTCATGGTCATCGCTCCTTATGCCTGAACCAGTGGGCCGGGATTCTTGAGGTACTGCTCGCGGATCGCCCGCGCCGACCAGTAGGTCAACGCCGCCACCAGGCCGGTAGGGTTGTAACCCAAGCCTTGTGGGAAAGCGGACGCGCCCGGGACAAACACGTTGTGCACATCCCAGCTCTGCAGGTAGCGGTTCAGCGCGCTGGTTTTGGGGTCGGTGCCCATGATCGCGCCGCCGTTGAGGTGAGTGGTCTGGTAGGCCGCAGTGTTGAATTGCTCTCCGACCTTTTTGCCCAGCACGGCAATGGCCTTGGGGTTCATCGCTTGGGCAACCTTGCCCATTTTCTCCATCATGAAACGGTTCATCTTGATGTCGTTTTCCTGCCAGTCGAACGTCATCCGCAGCAATGGCAGACCGTAGGCATCGCGGTACACCGGGTCCAGGTCCAAGTAGTTGGCCCGGTAGGATTGATGCGCGCCGTGGGAGTCCATCGACACCTGGTGGGTGTAGTAATCGGCGGTGGCGCGTTTCCAGGCACTGCCCCACGCGGGGGTGCCCGGCGGGTTGGACGTACCGGCGATCGGCCGGCTGCCAGCCTGGTTGACCCACATCGGCGAGCCCCCCACAAAGCCGTGCGGCCCGTGGTCGAAGTTATCCGCGTTGAAGTCATCAATGGCCACGCCATTGCCGCCCGCACCGATGAAGTTGTTGGTGTGGGTGTCCTTGTCGAAGAAGGCCTTGATGGTGCCCATGTTCTGGTAGGCGAAGTTCCTGCCCACCACACCCTCATTGGTAATCGGGTCGTAGGGCTTGCCGATACCCGACAGCAGCATCAGGCGTACGTTGTTGAACTGGAAGGAGCCGATGATCACCAGATCCGCCGGTTGCTCGCATTCCCGCCCCTGGCCGTCGATATAGGTCACGCCGGTGGCCTTGCTCTTGGTGCTGTCGAGGTTGACCTTGAGCACGTGGGAATTGGGCCGCAGCTCGAAGTTCGGCACCTGGCGCAGTGCTGGCAGAATGTTTACGTTTGGCGAGGCCTTGGAATACATGTAGCACACGTAACCGCTGCAGAACCCGCAGAAGTTGCACGGGCCCATCTGCGCGCCGTAGGGGTTGGTGTACGGCCCCGAGGTATTGGCCGACGGCAGGTTGTAGGGCTTGTAACCGACCTCGGCAGCCGCCTTCTGAAACAGCTGTGCGGACACGGTGTTTTTCTGCGACTCCAACGGGAACGGGTTGGAACGATCCGGTGCATATGGGTTGCCGCCACGGCCTTCGCCCACCACCTGACCTTTTACGGTCCAGGCCTGGCCGGAGGTGCCGAAGACTTTTTCCGCGTAGTCGAAAAACGGCTCCAGTTCTTCGTAGCTCACGCCGAAGTCCTGGATGGTCATGTCTTTGGGAATGAAATTTTTGCCGTAGCGCTCTTCATAGTGGCTACGCATGCGCAGCTCGATAGGGTCGACGCGAAAATGCACCCCCGACCAGTGCAGGCCCGCGCCGCCCACGCCATTGCCCGGCAGGAACGCGCCCAATTGGCGGTTGGGCAAGGCAACGTCATTCACGCTATGGCGAATGGTCACCGTCTCCTTGGAGATGTCCTGAAAGAGTTTTTTACGCACGCTGTAGGTCAGTTCGTCGATGACCTGCGGATAGTTGCCGTCGGGGTAGGTGTCCTGCATCGGGCCGCGCTCCAGCGCTACCACGTTGAGGCCTGCTTCGGTCAGTTCCTTGGCCATGATCGCGCCGGTCCAGCCGAAACCCACGATCACCGCGTCCACTTTCTTCATGATGGTCGCCACGTTTATGCCCTCTCGCCGCGAATGGAAACAGCCGGGAAGGGGTATTGCTCGTTGCGTTCAACCCAGTCCATGAAATCGGCGCGGGCGCCGGGGAAGCCAATCATCGTCCAGCCGACCATGCCTTTATTGCCGCCGTGGATCGGGTCGCAGAAGAACCCTTCCTTGGTATTTTGCAGCAGCAGGTTGAAAAACATCTTTGCCGGCACGGCTTCGAAATGCGCCGTCATTTCACTGCCGCCAGCCTCCATACGCCGCAGCATGTCGTCCTGGGTAGCGCTGTCTTGCGCGGCAAAAGCCTTGCCATTGAACGCCTTCGACCAGGCATCCGTCGCGGCAATGCCCAGGCGATAGATGTCCTTGGGTACCAGTTTGCTCTGCCAGCCCATCTCCGGCGCCGCATCGGCGTTAAACGGGCCTTGCATGAACCACAGCGCGCCCGCGGCATACGGCGTGTTCATCTGGCGGTCGATGTATTCCGGCGCGCCGGCTTCCAGGGCGCCAGGGCCTTGGGCGTCAGCGGGAATCAGGCGGGCGACGGCCGCGTTGATAAACGCCCACTCTTCGGCGGTGAAATAGCTCGGCTCATAGGCTTTGTCGTTGACGGACGGCTTGGCAGGAGCGGCCTGAACCGGCTCCGGCGTGGCCATCAATATCGAGCCGCCAAGGCCGGTGCTGGCAACCGTGACCACCGGGATCAAGGTCAAGGATTTGCGCAAAAAGTCACGCCGGGGGTTGTCTTGATCTTGATCAGACATGGGTGCACCTCATCATGTGGTCACGGGTTGATCAGCCGCTTCTGGGAGCAGCGTGAAGGCTTGCCGAGCAAATAGGATCCAATGGGCTAGAGCAGACTGGCAAACAATAGTTACAAATGATAGCAGGCTAAGAATTGAGAAGAATCGATTAAGCGAGAAAAACACCGGATCAGGTCGGGTATTCACGATTCTTTGACGAGTACCTCACGCCGCGTTGACCCCTCGCAGGCGAATCTGTGGCCCATCAGCCATTTCCCTATTCGGTCCCAATGCGCATGTTCACAATTCGTTTGCTGCCTGCCCTCGGCCTGGCGTTCATGGCTCTGCTCAGCACGCTTCAGGCCCAAGCCGACGAGGCCACGTCCCTGCGCTCAGCAGAATGGGCCCAGCCTGTGGGCGACCAATTCAACCTGCACCAGATGACGCCGACGCTGTATCGCAGCGCACTGCCGGACAGCAGTGCAGTGCCCGTATTGGAAAAACTCAAGATCGGCACGGTGATCAACTTTTTGCCGGAATCTGATGCGGCATGGCTGAAGACATCTGATATCAAACAGGTGCAGCTGACTTATCGCACTAACCACGTCGACGATTCCGACGTGCTGGCGGCGCTCAGGGCCATCCAGCAAGCAGAAGCCAACGGCCCTGTGCTGATGCACTGCAAACACGGCTCCGACCGCACTGGCCTGATGGCCGCGATGTATCGGGTGGTGATTCAGGGGTGGAGCAAAGAAGACGCGCTGAACGAGATGACCCTGGGCGGTTTCGGCACCAGTAACGGCTTCAAGGACGGCGTTCGCTACATGATGAAGGCCGATATCGACAAGTTGCGTACAGCCTTGGCGAATGGCGATTGCAGCACCAGCGCGTTTGCCCTGTGCTCGATGAACAGTTGGCTCAACACGGCCACCAGCAGCCGTGTTGAGCCAAAGAAAGACACTGAGTTAGTGCTCACACCCTAAGAACGGGTATCAGTCTTTTTTCAGCTTGGGATTGGGGAAAAACTGCACGGCCTGCACCTTCGGGTCCGGCGCTTTCAACGCCGATGTATTGACCCGCGTGCCCAACTCCTTGGGCACCGACAAACCTTGATCATTGAGCGTGTCGGTATAACCGCAGGCCACACACTCACGGTGCGGCACGCTGTCCTCGGTCCACATCTTCAACTTGTCCGGCTCGCTGCACGCCGGGCAAACCGCCCCGGCGATAAATTGCTTTTTGGTAATCACAGGCCCTTCACTCATGCTGCCGCGTCCTCACTCAGGCCGCTGTGGCGCAAGAGTGCGTCAATCGACGGCGCACGTCCGCGGAAGTCGACGAACAGCACCATCGGCGCCTGGGAACCACCCCGCGCCAGAATCGCTTCGCGGAATGCACGGCCGGTTTCAGCGTTGAGCACACCCTCTTCCTCGAACTTGGAGAAGGCATCCGCCGACAACACTTCAGCCCATTTGTAGCTGTAATAACCCGCCGCGTAACCGCCGGCGAAGATGTGCGCAAAGCTGTTAGGGAAACGGTTGTAGGCCGGTGGACGCATGACCGAGACCTCATCGCGCACGCCTTCAAGCACCTGCGCCACGGTGCGACCATCGCCATGGGTGGCGTGCAACTCGAAGTCGAACAGCGAGAACTCCAGCTGGCGCACCATCATCAGGCCGGACTGGAAATTCTTCGCCGCCAGCATTTTTTCCAGCAGGTCCTGGGGCAGCGGCTCACCGGTTTCATAGTGGCCAGAGATCAGCGCCAGGCCTTCCGGCTCCCAGCACCAGTTCTCCATGAACTGGCTCGGCAGTTCCACTGCATCCCACGCCACGCCGTTGATGCCGGACACGCCAGCGTGTTCAACGCGGGTCAGCAGGTGATGCAAGCCGTGGCCGAATTCGTGGAACAGCGTGGTGACTTCATCGTGGGTCAGCAGCGCAGGCTTGCCGCTGTCGGCCGGGGTGAAGTTGCACACCAGGTTGGCCACCGGGCTTTGCAATACGCCGTCGATCGTGCGGCGACGGTCGCGCGCGCCATCCATCCAGGCACCGCCCCGCTTGTTGGCGCGGGCGTACAGGTCGAAGAAGAAACGCCCGACGTGCTGGCCGTTTTCCTTGATTTCAAACAGGCGAACATCCGGGTGCCAGGTGTCGAAGCCTTTTTGCTCGGCGATTTCGATGCCGTACAGGCGCTGGACGATGGCAAACAGCCCGCCGAGCACTTTGTCGATCGGGAAGTAGGCGCGCAGGGCTTCCTGGGAAACGCTGTAGCGTTGCTCGCGCAGTTTTTCACCGTAGAAACCGCTGTCCCAGCTTTGCAGGTCGGCGCAGCCTTGTTCGGCGGCGTAGGCCTTGAGCTGTTGCAGGTCCTGAGCGGCAAACGGCTTGCTGCGCTTGGCCAGGTCACGCAGGAAGCTCAGTACCTGATCGCTGGAATCAGCCATTTTGGTGGCCAGGCTCAGCTCGGAGAACGATGCATAGCCCAATAGCTTGGCCAGTTCCTGACGCAGATCGAGGATCTGCTCCATCACCGGGCCGTTATCGTTCTGACCGGCATTCGGGCCTTGGTCCGACGCACGGGTGCAGTAGGCCGCGTAGATTTCTTCACGCAGGGCGCGGTCCTGGGCGTAGGTCATCACCGCGTAATAGCTAGGAAATTCGAGGGTGATCAACCAGCCGTCGAGGCCTTTGGCCTGGGCGGCGGCAGCCATTTGCGCCTTGGCGGAGTCGGTCAGGCCGGTGAGAGTGGCTTCATCGGTGACGTGTTTGGTCCAGGCCTGGGTCGCATCCAGCAGTTGGTTGGAAAATTTGCTGCCCAGTTCGGAAAGCTTGCTTTGCACTTCCGCGTAACGCTTTTGCTGTTCGGGCGGCAAATCGATACCCGACAGGCGGAAGTCGCGCAGGGCGTGTTCCAGGATAGTTTTTTGCGCCACATCGAAGCCGGCCGCTTCGGGGCTGTTGGCCAGGGCTTCGAAGGCCTGGAACAGTGCGCGGTTCTGGCCCATCTCGGTGGAGTAGGCACTCAACGCAGGCAGGCAGCCTTCATAAGCTTCGCGCAGCTCAGCACTGTTGCACACGGCGTTGAGGTGGCTGACCGGGCTCCAGGCGGCGCCCAGGCGGTCATTCAGCTCGTCCATGGCCAGCACCAGACCGGCCCATGTCGGATTTTTGCCCTGGCTTTGCAGGATGCCTTCGATGGCAACGCGGTTGTCGGCGAGGATCTGTTCGATGGCCGGCTGCACGTGCTCGGCACGGATCGCCGAGAACGGCGGCAGGTCGTAGGACTGTAGAAGAGGGTTGTTCGCGCTCACGGTTGACACCTTGGCTGAAGAAACATGTAAGAACAAAGATGGGGCCATCTTAATTACAATCAACGCCCACCGCAGCTATCAGCAGAAGAGAGAGAGGCTATCGTGACCCTTCGCACCTATCAGAACCACACGCCAACCCTGGGCGCCGGGGCTTTTGTCGATATTTCGGCGGTGGTGATCGGCGATGTCGAAATCGGCACCGACAGCTCGGTTTGGCCGCTGACCGTGATTCGCGGCGACATGCACCGCATCCGCATCGGTGCGCGCACCAGCGTGCAGGACGGCTGCGTGCTGCACATCACCCACGCCGGGCCGTTCAACCCGGACGGCTTCCCGCTGCTGATCGGCGATGACGTGACCATCGCCCACAAGGTCATGCTGCATGGCTGCACCGTGGGCAATCGGATCTTGATCGGCATGGGCAGCATCGTGATGGACGGCGCCGTGGTCGAAGACGACGTCATCATCGGCGCCGGTAGCCTGGTGCCGCCGGGCAAGAAACTCGACAGCGGCTTTTTGTATGTGGGCAGCCCGGTTAAACAAATCCGTGCGCTGACTGACAAGGAGCGCGCCTTTTTCACTTACAGCGCGGCGAACTACGTGAAGCTTAAAGACCTGCACCTGGCTGAAGGATTCGACCAATGACCCAGCGTTACCAAACTGTCCTGTTCGACCTGGATGGCACCCTGACCGACCCGCGTGAGGGCATCACTCGCTCGATCCAGTACGCGCTTGGCAAGCTCGGCATCGACGAGCCGGACCTGACCAAGCTGGAGCACTTTATCGGCCCGCCGTTGCTGCAAGCCTTCATGCAGTTCTACGGCTTCGACGAGGCCAAGGCGTGGGAGGCAGTGAATTTTTATCGCGAGCGTTTCAAGGTCACCGGCCTGTATGAAAACCGCGTGTTCGACGGCGTGATGCCGTTACTGGAAGCGCTGAACAACCAGGGCCGTCAGCTGTATGTGGCTACGTCCAAGCCGTGGGTGTTCGCCCGCGAGATCGCCCGCCATTTCGATTTTGCCAAGCACTTCAAGGTCATCTACGGCAGCGAGCTGGATGGGACGCGCACCCATAAAGTTGAGCTGATCGCTCACTTGATCAGCGAAGAGGGCCTGGACCCGGCGACCACCTTGATGATTGGTGATCGAAAGCACGACCTGATCGGGGCGCGCAGCAATGGGCTGGACTCGGCGGCTGTAGGGTATGGGTTCGGCAGTTTTGAAGAGTTGAATGCCGAGGCGCCGACTTGGCATTTTGAGACGTTGGATGAGATGCATCAGGCATTTTTGCAGCGGGTTTGAGACCGCTATCGCAGGCAAGCCAGCTCCCACACTTGACCGCATTCCAAGTTTGGAAATCGATCAACTGTGGGAGCTGGCTTGCCTGCGAAGAGGCCCTAACGGCCACCACTCTCCAATTGCCTCAACGCCGCCTTACGCTGCGCCACCGGCAACCCACCCAACTTCTCAACCGCCGCAAAAAACTTCACCCAATCCCCGCCTTCCTGCGCAAATAACGCCGCAAACGCCGGCACCCACTGGTCATACAGCCCGAACGGCAACAACCGCGCATTGTTCATCGGCTGGTTGATCCACACGTCGTAACGCTTATCCCCGCCCCATTGGCTATCGCGCATGTGCCGGTACTCGCTGCGCAATCGCTCAAATTCCGCTGCCTTGGCCTGCCGCATCACGTCCGCCACCAACGGTTTTGCGTACAACGCCTCCAGGCGTTTGCGGGTATCAAGAATCAGCTGGATAAATTGGTCACGCTGCTGCAACGCTGCATCGCTGACAGGCGCCAAACCCCGTGCTGCACGCCATTGGCGGGTGCCTTCCTGCTCGACGAAGTTGGCATAAGACTCGTTGAACTCGGTGTCGTCCTTCACATAAAAACGCTGGTGCGCCAACTCATGAAAAATCAGCGTGGCCAGGCGCTCATCACCCCAGTGCATCATCGAGCTCATGATCGGGTCGTTGAACCACCCCAGGGTGGAATAGGCCTCGACACCGCCAATCGACACGTCCATGCCCCGTTGCTGCAACAACGCCGCCTCGCCGCGTGCAGCGCCCTGGTTGTAATAGCCGCGATAAGCGACGCAGCCGGCGATCGGGAAACAGTGGGTTTGCGGGGATAGAGAGAATTCAGTCGTGGCGAACACATTCCAGACCACATAGGGTCGGCCAATGTCCGCGTACAACCGGTAACTCTGGTTGTCAGGCAAGTGCAGGTGCTCGCTGGCAAAGGCACGCGCCTTCTGCGATTGCTCCAGGTGATCGCGCAGCGCCTGTGGGCGAGAGGAATCGGCGATGACTTCGGAAACCGGCTCCCGCGCCCTCAGCAACTGCCATTGGCCCTCAGCCAACTGGCTGTAATAACTGACGCTGGAGCAGCCGCTGAGCAACACGACCATTAACCCTGGAAGAAAACGCCTCAACATGCTCCGACCGCTCCTGGGTAATTGGCTCGCCAGACTATCCTGCCTGCGCGGGATTTTTCCATGCCGTGACGTGTTTATACTCATAGAGAGTCTGCTGCCCTGTGCGCCGGGCTTAATTCTTTCCTTCCGTTGAGTGCCTGCCATGCGCCAGCTCTTGCTTCCCGTCACTGCCCTGTTTCTCAGCGCCTGTGCTTCGACCCCATTGCCACCGGTCGATCCGCATCAGGCATGGGTCGATTTCGCCACCCCGACCCCGGGCGCCAAACTGGTGATGGCCCAGCGCCTGGACGGCAAGAACCTCAACGACGGGCGTTTCTTTCAGGTGCCACCCGGCAGCCACGAACTGATGGTGCGCTTTGATTTCGAGGTGCCGACCGGGGGCAGTTTGGGCGGGTTGTCGCAGACCCAGGACCGGACCTGCTTCATGACCTTGCAGTACGACAGTTTCCAGGCAGGCCAGCGCTATGTGCTGGAGGGCCGCTCGCTGGGCTTTACGCCCAACATCCGGCTGTACAACACAGCGCGGCAGTTGCTGGCGCAAGAGCGCAGCGTCAACTGCATCTGATCAGTCGTTGTTCTTTTGGTAGACGATAGCTTTGGTACCGTTCTCACAGCTGCCGACGACCATGGCACTGTCGTGCTTGTCGGCTTCTTCTTTGCTGACGACTTCCAAGGTGTAGGACGGCACTGCGTTAGCCTGGATTTTGACCTCGATCTCTTTCCTGAGCTCTTCACAATCTTTTGGCGCGGCCACGGCCGACGTGGCCAAAACACCGCAGATGATCGCCAAGGCAAAACGTTTCATGTGTGTAGCTCCCTGAATGCATGCGCACGGGTGTGCGCCTAGGCTGCATAGCGTATAGGACCACATCCGGGAAACACGAGTTCTGATTTAACGCACAACTAAATGTGGGAGCGAGCTTGCTCGCGAATGCGGTGGGTCAGTCACAGTGATATTGACTGGTCCACCGCATTCGCGAGCAAGCCCGCTCCCACATTGGAAGATGCTTTATCAGTTAACCAGCGTGGCATCCAGGCTGATTTTCGCATTCAGTACCTTGGACACCGGGCACCCTTCCTTGGCCTTTTTGCTCAGTTCGTCGAACTGGGCCTGGCTCGCGCCGGGGATCTTGGCCTTGAGGATCAGGTGCACAGCGGTAATTGCAAAGCCACCTTCCACTTGGTCCAAAGTCACTTCAGCCTGGGTGTCAATGCTGTCGGCCTTGAGGCCGGCGTCGCCGAGAATCATCGAAAACGCCATGGAGAAACAGCCCGCGTGGGCCGCACCGATCAGTTCTTCAGGGTTGGTACCCTTGCCGCCTTCGAAACGGGCCTTGAAGCCGTAAGGCGCTTCGCGCAGCACGCCGGTTTCGGTGGAAATGGAACCCAGGCCTGTCTTCAGATCACCTTCCCAATGCGCGGATGCTTTTTTAACAATACTCATAGCTGTCTCCTCGAACGGTGGTTTTGCTTCAGTAAGGGTTCTGAGGATAGATGCGCTGGCAAAGTTCATCTTGTCGGAGAAACCTAGCTTTTTAGTAGGAAATTTCGCAATCTCTATTGAATCTCGGGTATATGCCCTCATTGCATAGAGCATGCACATGAAGCGGCAGGTTTTGGTTGGTCTATAAGCCTGCGCACCTAATGGAGAAGCAGGCTTATGAAATCGCTGTCCGACGTGAAGTTCTCGACCCTCGACCTCGTGCCCGTGCGCGCCAACGGGAGCATCGCGCAATCGTTGCACAACTCTCTGGACCTGGCCCGGCACGTGGAAAAGTTCGGCTACAACCGTTTTTGGGTGGCCGAACACCACAACATGGACGGCATCGCCAGCTCGGCCACCTCGGTTTTGCTGGGTTATTTGGCCGGTGGCACCTCGACCATTCGCGTCGGCTCCGGCGGCGTCATGCTGCCCAACCATGCGCCCTTGGTAATCGCCGAGCAGTTCGGCACGCTGGAAAGCCTGTACCCCGGCCGTATCGACCTGGGCCTGGGCCGCGCGCCCGGTTCCGACCAGATGACCGCCCGCGCCCTGCGCCGTGAACGCTCGGGCAGCGCCGACGATTTCCCCGAAGACGTGGCCGAACTGATGGCCTACCTCGGCCCGCGCACGCCAGACCAACGGGTGATCGCCGTGCCCGGCACCGGCACCAACGTACCGGTCTGGCTGCTGGGTTCCAGCCTGTTCAGCGCGCAGCTTGCGGGAGAGAGGGGTTTGCCCTACGCCTTCGCCTCGCATTTCGCACCGCGTTTGATGCACGAGGCGATTCGCGTGTATCGCAATCACTTCAAGCCTTCAGCCGTGCTGGACAAGCCCTACGTGATGCTCGGCATTCCGCTGGTGGCGGCCGATACCGACGAGCAGGCCGATTACCTCGCCACGTCCGTGTACCAGCGCATTCTGGCGCTGATGCGCGGGCAAAGCCTGGTGCAGCGCCCACCGGTGAAAACCATGGATGGCCTGTGGCTGCCCCATGAAAAAGACGCCGTCGGCAGCTTCCTCGGCTTGGCCATGGTCGGCAGCCCGGCCAAGATCCGCGCCAAACTGGAAGTGCTGATCGAACAAACCGGTGCCGATGAGCTGATCTTCACCAGTGACCTGTACGAGCACGCTGACCGGATTCATTCCTACGAGTTGCTGGCACAACTGATGAAGGGATAACCCTCAGGCGAAAAAAAACCGACGCACTCGCGTCGGTTTTTTATGTCTGGAACACGGGATTAACCGCGTTTGTAGACGATTTCCTTGGTGCCGCCTTCGCAGGAGCCAATCACCTTTCCACCGGCTGCAGCGCCTTTATCGACAACATCCAGGGAATAATGCTGAACGCCTTTCGCATCAAGCTTCGTTGCGAGTTCACTTTTCAGCTCTTCACAAGGCTTGCCCGCCGCCAGGGCTGTACCCGCAATGCTCAACAAACCTACCGCTAACAGGAACTTCTTCATCCGATACTTTCCTTGCGCTGATCAAAAAGAGCGTGCCGACGCATTGCATCGGCACCCCAAGGTTGTAGCGCAGGTTATGGCAATCGGCCAGTCAGCAAGTTCAACCAACGTGATCAACTACTGGCAATTCGGAATCCCACCTTCAGCGTGACCTGGAAATGCGCGGCCTTGCCGTCCTTGATGTGACCACGGGTTTCGGTCACTTCAAACCACTCCAAGTGCTTGATGCTCTTATGCGCTTCGGCAATGGCGTTGTTGATGGCGTCTTCGATGCTGGTCGTCGACGAGCCCACCAGTTCGACTTTCTTGTAGGTGTGATGATCTGACATAGCGTTTCTCCTGAGGTCTCTACTGAAGCGTAGCAGTCAATGTTCGTACTGCTTCTGGCGGCCAT
The DNA here is from genome assembly GCF_050915955.1 of Pseudomonas sp. UBT. NCBI lineage: Bacteria > Pseudomonadati > Pseudomonadota > Gammaproteobacteria > Pseudomonadales > Pseudomonadaceae > Pseudomonas > Pseudomonas sp. UBT. The sequence goes on from NZ_CP168079.1 coordinate 1,840,852, forward strand.
TCCTACGTGAAAGTTCAGATTTACTGCACTTTCTGAAAACGCCGTAGTCGGTATCTACACATGCCACTCAATCACTTCAGGAGAGCCCACATGGCCAACACTTCTTTACGCAAAGCGTCGCTGGAAAGCATGGAAGCCGAGATTTCGAGCCTGCTCAAGTCCCTTGAGAGCCTCAAGGATGATGCGTCCGATGAGTCGCGCAAAACGCTGAAGGCCCTGAAAAGTAATGCCGAGAATGCCCTCAAGCACTCCCGCCACCTGATCAGCGATGCTTACGAAGAAAGCAAAGTCAAAATCCGCGAAACCGGCGTCGCAACCCGGGACTACGCACAAGAGCACCCGTGGACTACCGCCGGCGTCGCCGTTGGCGCACTGGGCCTGCTGGCTGCTTACCTGCTGTGCAAACGCGGTGACTGATTGACCGGCTACAGCGGCTGGCGCAGCAGCTCTGCCTTGAGCCACTGCGCCAGTTGACCGGCGCGCCCGTCTGCGGCGCGCTTGGGTAGCCACAACGCCAGGTGCGCCGGGGTTTCACTGAAACCCCACGGCGCCACCAGGCGACCCGCTCGCAGGTCCTCTGCCACCAGCGGTTCAGGCGCAATCGCCACCCCCAGACCCGCAACCGCCGCCTCCAACAAATAATACAAATGCTCAAAACCCTGGCCGAGTTTCAGCGCGCCGGGATCGATACCGTGTTGCTGTGCCCAACTGGGCCAGGCCTGCGGGCGTGAGGTGGTGTGCAGCAACGCTTCGCCACACAACGCCGAGGCCGGCGCATGACGCAGGTGTTCATAACCGGCGAAGCGCGGGCTCATCACAGGGCCGATTCGCTCGCTGGCCAGTTCATACACCTGCATATCCGCCGGCCACGGCGGTTCGGCGAAGACCAGCAGGGCGTCAAGACCGGGGCGCCGAGGATCGAGGTCGCCGTCACCGGCGGACAGGTGCAGGCGCAAGTCCGGCAAGTCTGCGTTCAAGCGGCCCAGGCGCGGGATCAACCAGCGGGCCAACAAACTGCCCGAGCAGCCCAGCACGAAGGGGGCATCGGCGCTGGCTTGGGTGAGTTCTGCGCACACACCCCTCAAGCGCTCGAAGGCTTCGGCACTCGCGTCTCGCAGGCGGATACCGGCATCTGTGAGTTTAAGGCCGCGCCCATCCTTGACGAACAGGCTAACGCCCAAGTGCTCTTCCAGCACCTTCAACTGGCGACTGACGGCCCCGTGGGTTACATGCAGTTGCTCAGCAGCCTGGCTCACGCTGTTGAGCCGGGCAGTGGCTTCGAACGCGCGCAGGGCATTGAGGGGCGGAAGGTCTCGGCTCATCTGTGAGTTTTCCTGACAGGTTACGGCGATCTTATCGGTTTTCAGCGCCGGATGTGAGGGGTAGAGTGACCGTCATTGCCTCTCACACGAATTATTTCCTGGAGCGCCCCATGACTCAGTCCCAGACCGATCTGCGCAACGGCCCTGACGCCAACGGCCTCTTTGGCGCGTTTGGCGGCCGTTACGTCGCTGAAACCCTGATGCCGTTGATCCTCGAACTGGCCCGCGAATACGAAGCGGCCAAGATCGATCCGGCTTTCAACGAAGAATTGGCCTACTTCCAGCGCGACTACGTCGGACGCCCAAGCCCGCTGTATTTCGCTGAGCGCCTGACTGAGTTCTGCGGCGGCGCCAAGATCTACCTCAAGCGCGAAGAGCTGAACCACACCGGCGCGCACAAGATCAACAACTGCATCGGCCAGATCCTGCTGGCACGGCGCATGGGCAAAAAACGCATCATCGCCGAGACCGGCGCCGGCATGCACGGCGTGGCAACCGCCACCGTGGCCGCACGCTTTGGCCTCGACTGCGTGATCTACATGGGCACCACCGACATCGAGCGTCAACAGGCCAACGTATTTCGCATGAAGCTGCTGGGCGCCGAAGTGATCCCGGTGGTCGCCGGCACCGGCACGCTCAAAGACGCGATGAACGAAGCCCTGCGTGACTGGGTGACCAACGTCGACGACACCTTCTACCTGATCGGCACCGTGGCCGGCCCGCACCCCTACCCGGCGATGGTGCGCGACTTCCAGGCCGTGATCGGCAAGGAAACCCGCACCCAGATGCAAGCCCAGGAAGGCCGCTTGCCGGACAGCCTGGTGGCCTGCATCGGCGGTGGCTCCAACGCCATGGGCCTGTTCCACCCGTTCCTGGATGACGCCAGCGTCGAGATTATCGGCGTTGAAGCGGCCGGCTACGGCATCGAAACCGGCAAGCATGCCGCCAGCCTCAACGGCGGCGTACCGGGCGTGCTGCACGGCAACCGCACCTTCCTGCTGCAGGACGACGACGGCCAGATCATCGACGCCCACTCGATTTCCGCCGGCCTCGATTACCCCGGCATCGGCCCTGAACACGCCTGGTTGCATGATATCGGCCGCGCCCAATACACCTCGATGACTGACGACGAGGCCCTGATCGCATTCCACAAATGCTGCCGCCTGGAAGGGATTATTCCGGCACTGGAAACCGCTCACGCCTTGGCCGAAGTGTTCAAACGCGCACCGAATCTGCCGAAGGATCACCTGATGGTGGTCAACCTCTCCGGCCGTGGCGACAAAGACATGCAGACCGTGATGCATCACATGGAACAGTCTCAGCAGGAGAAACACTAAATGAGCCGCCTGCAAACCCGCTTTGCGCAGCTGAAAGAACAAAACCGCGCGGCCCTGGTGACCTTCGTTACCGCCGGCGACCCGGGCTATGACACCTCGCTGGCGATCCTCAAGGGTTTGCCGGCAGCCGGCGCCGACGTGATCGAGCTGGGCATGCCCTTCACCGACCCGATGGCCGACGGCCCGGCGATTCAACTGGCCAACATCCGCGCGCTGGAAGCCAAGCAGAACCTGGCGAAAACCCTGCAGATGGTTCGCGAGTTCCGCCAGGACAACAACGACACGCCGTTGGTGTTGATGGGTTACTTCAACCCGATCCACAAATACGGTGTGCCACAGTTCATCACCGACGCCAAAGAAGCCGGCGTTGACGGTCTGATCGTGGTCGACATGCCGCCTGAGCATAACGGCGAGCTGTGCGACCCGGCCCAGGCTGCGGGCCTCGACTTTATCCGCCTGACCACGCCAACCACCGATGACGTGCGCCTGCCGACTGTGCTCAACGGCAGCTCGGGCTTTGTGTATTACGTGTCAGTGGCCGGTGTGACCGGCGCCGGCGCGGCCACCCTGGAACACGTTGAAGAAGCGGTGACCCGTCTGCGCCGCCACACCGACCTGCCGATCAGCATCGGTTTTGGTATCCGCACCCCGGAACAAGCTGCGGCCATCGCACGCTTGGCTGACGGCGTGGTGGTGGGTTCGGCACTGATCGACCACATTGCCAATGCCAAAAATGATCAGCAAGCGATTGATGGCGTGTTGAGCTTGTGCGCGGCATTGTCGGATGGTGTCCGTAACGCCCGTAAGTAAACGCCGTGTAGCGGTAGGTAAAGTTCCTGATACAGAGGAATCATACTGTCGAATCAGTACCTAAACTGACAAGACCAAGGGATTTCGAACCCGGTTCGAAATCCCTTTTTTGTTCGTGCAGTACTGAGGAAACACCCCATGAAAATGCCTAAACGCTTGATCGCTGGTCTCGGCGTGCTGATGCTCGGCGCGAGTGCCCTGGTGCAGGCCGCACCGCCTGACCAACGGGGCGATGGCGACGGCCCAGGCCGTGGCGGCCCGCAAGGCCAGCACGAACAACGTGGCGATGACCATCGCGGCCCGCAGGACAACCGTCGCGGCGGCCCGCCTCAGGACTTCGGCCCGGTGCGGCAGATCATCCACGACAACCACGGCCAATTCTCGCGCGGTGCACCACCGCCGCCAAATGTACGCCTGGTCCGCGGCCAGCCGCTGCCACGCGGCTATTACGGTGAACGCCTCGACAATCGCGCCCTGTCACGCCTGCCTGTTTACCAAGGGTATGAATGGCGTCGTTCCGGGCCGGACGTGGTGTTGATCGCAGTGGGCACGGGTATCGTCTACGAAATCCTGAACGGCGTGCTCAACTGACACCAATGCTTTTGTGGCAAGTCGGCTTGTCGTCGCGAGCGGGCTTGCCACAGGGGTCAGTCGCCCCCCTGATAATGGGTTCACAGTTCGATGCGTTCGACTTTGCCCACCAGCAACACGTAGGAAAGCGCCCCAAGCAATGCCAGCACCGCGATATAGGTAATCGCTGGCGCAAATGAATCCCCACTGGCCAAAAAGCCGATCACTATCGGCGTGGTAATCGCCGACAAGTTACCGATAAAGTTGAACACGCCCCCCGTCAGCCCCAGCAACCGCGCGGGTGCCAACGTCGATACCAGTGACCAGGTAATCGACGCCAAGCCATTGCCGAAAAACGCTACCGCCAGAAACGCAATCACCCACGCCGTCGAGTCCACATAATTGGCGCCAATGATCGCCGTGGAAATCAGCAGCCCGCCAATGATCGGCAGCTTGCGCGCGAAACCTACCGACGCGCCCCGGCGAATCAGCCAGTCAGAAAAAATCCCCGAACACAGCACGCCGACAAACGCAGCCAGAAACGGTAACGACGCCAACAGCCCGGACTTGATGAAGTCCATGCCACGGTATTTCACCAGGTAGGTCGGGAACCACGTCAGGAAGAACCACAGCGTGGAGTTCAGGCAGAACTGCCCCAGGTAGATGCCCCACAACTTGCGCTGGCTCAGCACGACCCGCAGGTCGACCCAACTGAACGGCGCCTTGGCGGTTTGCGCCTGGATATCCACCAGCCCGCCGCCGTCGCGGATCAGTTCGATTTCAGCCGCGTTGGCGCCTTTGAAATCCTTCGGCTCGCGGTACACCGCGTACCAGATCAGCGCCCATAGAATGCCCACACCACCGGTGGCGACGAACACCATGTGCCAGCCAAACGCATGCTGCAGCCAGGCCAGCACCGGCGTGAGAAAGGCGAGCCCGACAAATTGCCCCGAGGTGTAAACACCAATCGCCGTGGCGCGCTCGCGCTCGGGAAACCACGTGGTGACCACGCGGCTGTTGATCGGGTAGGCCGGCGCTTCCAGGGCACCGACGGCCATGCGCAGTACGAACAGCGCGATAAAGCTGGCGGCGAACCCAAGCATCACGGTGGCAATCGACCACAGCAGCAGGGCGACGGTGTAGAGAATGCGGGGCGGCACTCGGTCCACCAGCCAGCCGCCGGGGATCTGCATGGCGGCGTAGGTCCAGCCGAAAGCAGAGAAGATCAGCCCGACGTGCACCGGGTCGATGCCTAGCTCGCTGGTCAACGCCGGGGCGGCAATCGACAGGTTGCTGCGGTCGAGGTAGTTGATCACCACGGTGATAAACAGCAACACCATGATGAAGAAGCGCTTTCTGCTGGGCGTGACTAAAGACGCCTGCCCGGTGAAGGATTCAGGGTGCATGGGGGGTGCCTCTTCTTATGGTTATTGAGGACAAATCTGGCTGAACGAGCGCGGTCAGTGTGGGAGCTGGCTTGCCTGCGATGGCGGTATACCTGCGCCAGAGATGCAAGCTGGCCCACCGATATCGCCGGCAAGCCAGCTCCCACATTGACTGTGTTTCCTCAGGAGGGGCTTACCACTCGGCGAAGCTGCCGTCGGCATGGCGCCAGATCGGGTTGCGCCAGCGGTGGCCGATGGCCGCGCGTTCGATCACGTATTCCTCGTTGATCTCGATGCCCAGGCCCGGCCCATTGGGGATCTTCACAAAGCCTTTGTCGTAGTCGAACACGCCCGGATCGCGCACGTAGTCGAGCAAGTCATTGCTCTCGTTGTAGTGAATGCCCAGGCTTTGCTCCTGGATAAACGCGTTGTAGCAAACCGCGTCCAATTGCAGGCAGGCCGCCAGGGCAATCGGGCCCAGCGGGCAGTGCAGGGCCAGGGCCACGTCGTAGGCTTCGGCCATGTTGGCGATCTTGCGGGTTTCGGTGATGCCGCCGGCGTGGGACGCGTCCGGCTGGATGATGTCGACGTAACCTTCGCTGAGCACGCGCTTGAAGTCCCAACGCGAGAACAGGCGCTCGCCCAGGGCAATCGGTGTGCTGGTCAGCGGCGCCAGTTCTTTCAGCGCTTCATAGTTTTCGCTGAGCACCGGCTCTTCGATAAACATCAGTTTGTACGGGTCCAACTCTTTCATCAGCACCTTGGCCATCGGCTTGTGCACGCGGCCATGGAAGTCGACGCCAATGCCAACGTTAGGGCCGACGGCGTCGCGCACCGCGGCCACGTTGGCCAGGGCCAGGTCGACTTTTTCAAAGCTGTCGACGAACTGCAGCTCTTCGGTGCCGTTCATCTTCACCGCGGTAAAACCACGGGCCACCGCCTCTTTGGCGGCGCGGGCGGTGTCGGCCGGGCGGTCGCCGCCGATCCATGAATACACGCGGATTTTGTCGCGCACCTGGCCGCCCAGCAGGTCGCTGACCGACACGCCAAGGGCCTTGCCCTTGATGTCCCACAGCGCCTGGTCGATACCGGCGAGGGCGCTCATGTGCACGGCGCCGCCACGGTAGAAACCGCCACGGTAGAGCACGGTCCAGATGTCTTCGATATTGCGTGGGTCTTTGCCGATCAGGTAGTCGGAGAGTTCCTCGACGGCAGCGGCCACCGTGTGGGCGCGGCCTTCGACCACGGGTTCGCCCCAACCGGTCACGCCCTGGTCGGTTTCAACCTTGAGGAAGCACCAGCGCGGCGGGACGATGAAGGTAGTCAGTTTGGTGATTTTCATCTCTTATCTCTCTTGTCGATGCAGCGCCCAGGGCGCAATGCTTGCACTCAGTTCAGGGGCATCAGTTAAGCGCGTTCCAGGCCGCGACATAGGCCTGGGCACTGCTCGCCACTTGCGCCACCGACATACCCGGTTTGAACAACCCGGAACCCAGGCCGAAGCCCTTCGCGCCAGCGTCGAAATACACCTGCATGTTGTCCGGGGTCACACCGCCGACCGGCAGCAGCAACGTGCCCGTCGGCAATACCGCCAGCCACGCCTTGATCACCGCCGGGCCCATTTGCTCGGCAGGGAACAGTTTCAATACGTCGGCGCCCTCGGCCAGCGCGGCGAAGGCTTCGGTCGGCGTGGCCACACCCGGCGACAGGTACAGGCCCGCCGCTTTCGCAGCACGTAGCACCTTGGCGTCGCTGTGGGGCATGACGATCACTTGGCCGCCGGCCGCTTTCACGTGTTCCACTTGCTCCGCAGTCAACACCGTACCCGCGCCGATCAGGCAATCGGCGGGCAGGCTGTCGCGCAGCATGCGGATGCTGGTGTAAGGGTCGGGGGAGTTCAGCGGCACTTCAATCACGCGAAAGCCAGCCTCGTAGAGCACCTGGCCAACTGCCTCAGCTTCGTCCGGTCGTATACCGCGCAGGATTGCGATCAAACCGTTGTGTGCGAGTGCTTGCTTGAGCATGTCAGGTCTCCGATACACGTTGAGTGAGCCCGGCCGCGACTGCCAGTTGCCACAAGCCGCGCTCGGTGGCTTCCTGCGCCAGGCTGACATGGGCGAAACCGCACAGGGCGAGGGCGCGTTGGTAGCGGGCGCAGAGCGGTGCGGCGCCGACTAGAACGATGGGCTTGTGTTTCGCCTGGTCCGGCAAACCGGCGAGTTCATGGCCGATGAGCAGGCCGGACAGATAATCCGGTTGCTGCTCGGGTGCCAGTTCGGCGGTCAATCCCAGGGTGCGCGCGCTGAACAGTGTCGATAGCACGCCACGTTGGCCATCTGCTGATAACGCCACGTTCACGCCTCGATCAAACGCCTCGGCCTGGAAGTGTTCGGATGTTCTTTGCGTACGCCCGAGGATGCTGTGCTTGCTCAGCACCGCGAACAGCTCGCCGGTCATGAAGGTGTCGAAATGAGTGATGCAGCCGCCCATCACCTCGACCCATTTGGAATGGCTGCCGGGCAGGCCGATCAGGACCTCGGCCTCAAGGCCTTGCAGCACGCCCAGCACCTGGGTTTCTTCGCCACGCATCACATTGGGCAAGCCGACCTGTTCGATAACGCCGGGCACGATATGCACATCCACACCGCGCAGGCTGCGCACTGTGTGGAGCGCCTGGCCCAGGCTGGCAACATCGACTGGGGTATTGCGATAGGCCGCCTCGCTCCAACCCTGGGCGCTGCCCACCATGCCGCAGGCGATTACCGGCAAGTTGGGCTCGGCGTCGAGCCAATCGCCGCAGGCGGCATCGAACGCCAACTCGAAGCCATCGCTGCAGCGAACGCCGGCAATCTCCCGCGGTTCGCTGGGCAGGTGCATGATGCCGAACGCCAGCGAGCGCTGTTCCAACACCTCGGCAGCCGAGCCGAGTTTATAAGCACGAAGGGAGCTGGTCCCCCAGTCGAGCGCGATCAATTGCGCCTGCATCGCTTCACCTGAAATGAGTGGGTGCTGAAAAAAGCAGATGGGCGAATATAAACCTATGACTGGCGATATCTCAATATATAAATAACAGTCCCATATATTGGGTAAACACGTAAAAAATCCCGTCGCCTTTGCACAAGGGAACGGGATTCGTCTGGATAGTGGTTAAAAAATAGACAGGTCCAGTTCGCGCATTGCGCCCATCCAGATCGCGTAATCGGTGTGATCCTTCAAGTCATCGCCGGTTTCAGGGTGCAGAAACACCACCGGCCCTTCGCGATGCAACGCCAGCCACGGCAGCACCACGCCGATGTATTCCGGCTCGAATGCCAGTTGGCAGCTCCAGTCAGGGTGCGGGCCCACTGGCCGTTCGTGCACACGGCCCATGCGCAGCGGGAACAGGCGTGCCGCGTCTTCGCACAGGCTGCGCGCCTGGGCGATAGTGCTGGCGTCGAAGTAGATATGGGCGTGATAGCCCTTGATACGTTGCATGGCGAAATCCGGATCCAATATGCCCCGATCCTAGACCGCAATCGACGGCAGGGCCAGCCCGGTCAACGACTGCGCGCTGCTGGCTTGTTCGGCTACCAGCCAGTCGACAAAGCGCTCGACCAACTGCCCGCGGCGTTTGCGCTGGGGCTGCACCACGTAATAGCCGAAGCGCGAGATCACCGTGTCGGTGATCGGTCGGCACAGCCAGTTCTGTTCGAGCAGGTTATCCACCAAATGGCGCCAGCCGATGGCCACGCCCTGACCCGCAATCGCAGCCTGGATCAGCAATGTGTAGTTGTCGAAACGCAGTTGGCCGGGCGTCGGCGCAGTGGTAATGCCCAGCTCGCGAAACACACCGCTCCAGTCGAACCATTGGCTGTTGTTTTCCTGGCGCAGGTGCAGCAGCGGATACTCCGGCAAGGTCTGCACGGTCAGCGCCGTGGCCTGCTCCTTGAGCCATTGCGGGCTGCACACCGGGAACACTTCCTCATTGAACAGCCACAGGCTGTCACCCTGCTTGAAACGACCGTCGCCGAACAACACCGCCACGTCGATATCGCTGCGCAAGGTGGCGTGGTTGCGCTCGCTGGTGACCAGGCTCACATCAACTTGCGGGTTGGCCTGGTGGAAGCGATGCAGGCGCGGCATCAGCCAATAGGCGGCGAAGGCGAAGTCGGTGGCCACTTGCAGCACTTCATGCTGGCCCTGTTGGCTGATCGCGCTCAGGCCCTGATTGATGGTCTGCAAACCGCCTTGGACGTGCTCGAACAGCAGAGCCCCGGCGTCGGTCAGTTCGATGCCGCGGTAGATGCGATCAAACAGGCGGATCGCCAGCTGTTCTTCGAGGCGCTTGATTTGCTGGCTGATGGCCGGCTGAGTGGTGCCCAACTCCATCGCGGCGGCGGTGAAGCTGCGATGGCGCGCCGCCGCTTCGAAGGCTCGCAGCAGGTCGAGCGACACATCACCGAGGGCTTCATACATAAGCTGTGCTTATCCTAGACATTGCATTTCATGGGCTTTACCCCATTTTCCATGGGCTGCATGCTCATTCGCATAAACACCGCCTATGGAATGCCGAAGACTCATGAAGCGCAAGAACATTCTTTTCATCATGGCCGATCAAATGGCCGCGCCGATGCTTCCGTTCTACGGACCTTCCCCGATCAAGTTGCCTAACCTGAGCCGCCTCGCTGCACAGGGCGTGGTATTCGACGCCGCTTATTGCAACAGCCCCCTGTGCGCGCCGTCACGTTTCACCCTGGTCAGTGGCCAGTTGCCGAGCAAGATCGGCGCCTACGACAACGCGGCGGATTTCCCCGCCGATGTGCCGACTTACGCCCATTACTTGCGTCGCCTGGGCTACCGCACCGCACTGTCCGGCAAGATGCACTTCTGCGGGCCAGACCAACTGCACGGTTACGAAGAACGCCTGACCAGCGACATCTACCCCGCCGACTATGGCTGGGCGGTGAATTGGGATGAACCGGACGTGCGCCCCACCTGGTATCACAACATGTCCTCGGTGCTGCAAGCCGGGCCGTGCGTGCGCACCAACCAGCTGGATTTCGACGAAGAGGTGGTGTTCAAGGCCCAACAGTATTTGTTCGACCATATCCGTGAAGACGGCGACCAGCCGTTCTGCCTGACCGTGTCGATGACTCACCCACACGACCCGTACACCATTCCCAAACCGTTCTGGGACCTGTACGACGACAGCGACATCCCATTGCCTACGACGCCAGCCCAGGTCGACCTCGACCCGCACTCCCAGCGCCTGCTCAAGGTGTATGACCTGTGGGACAAGCCGCTGCCGCTGGACAAGATCCGCGATGCCCGCCGCGCCTACTTCGGCGCGTGCAGCTACATCGACAGCAACGTCGGCAAACTCCTGCAGACGCTGGAAGACACCGGCCTTGCCGATGACACCATCATCATCTTCTCCGGCGACCACGGCGACATGCTCGGCGAGCGCGGCCTCTGGTACAAAATGCACTGGTTTGAAATGGCCGCCCGCGTTCCGCTGCTGGTCAGTGCGCCGGGCCAGTTCACCGCTGGCCGCGTGTCCCGGGCCGTCTCGACGGCCGACCTGTTGCCGACACTGGTGGAACTGGCCGGCGGCGAGCTGGACCCGCGTTTGCCGCTGGACGGCCGCTCACTGGTCCCGCACTTGCAGGGGCTGGGCGGGCACGACGAAGTGTTCGGTGAATACATGGCCGAAGGCACCATCAGCCCGCTGATGATGATTCGCCGTGGCGCTTACAAGTTCATCTACAGCGAAGACGACCCTTGTCTACTGTTCGATGTGCACAACGACCCGCACGAGCGGGAGAACCTCAGCCAGTCACCGGAACACCGGCCACTGTTCGAGGCGTTTTTGCGTGAGGCGCGGGCCAAATGGGACATCCCGGCGATCCACCAACAGGTGCTCGCCAGCCAACGCCGTCGTCGCCTGGTGTTTGAGGCGCTGACCCAGGGCAAGCTGAAGAGCTGGGACCACCAACCACTGGTAGACGCCAGTCAGCAATACATGCGCAACCATATCGACCTCGACGATCTGGAGCGCAAGGCACGTTATCCACAACCCTGCCAAAACCAATAAAACTGAGGGGAAGGCCATGCAAAAGTTATCCACCGTGTTGAGCGTTGCACTGCTGGCGTTGAGCAGCGCCGGCGCCTATGCGGACTCAAGCTGCGATACCGTGAAGATGGCCGATCCGGGCTGGAGTGATATCGCCGCCACCAATGCCATCACCGGTTTTCTGTTAAACGGCATGGGCTACAAGGCCAAAGTCGACACCCTGGCGGTGCCGATTACGTTTGGCGGGCTCAAGGACGGCCAGGTGGATGTGTTCCTGGGTAACTGGATGCCGGCGCAGCAGGGCTTCTATGACAAGTTCGTGGCCAACGGCGATGTGGTGCAACTGGCGAAAAACCTCGACGGCACCGAGTTCACCCTCGCCGTCCCGGACTACGTGTGGGACGCCGGGGTGCATGACTTTGCCGACTTGAACACGTTTGCGGACAAGTTCGACAAAAAGATCTACGGCATCGGCTCCGGCGCGCCGGCGAATATCTCGCTGCAGGAAATCATCAAAAAGAACGACTTCGACCTGGGCCAGTGGAAGCTGATCGAGTCGAGTGAGCAGGCGATGCTGGCTGAGGTATCACGCGCGGTGAAGAAACAGCGTTTCGTCACCTTCCTCGGCTGGACGCCGCACCCGATGAACGTGCAGTTGAAAATGCATTACCTCAAGGGTGGCGAGAAGTACTTCGGTGACAAAGGCAGCGTGTTTACCCTGACCCGCAAGGGTTATGCACAGGCCTGCCCGAATGTCGGGAAGCTGCTGACCAACCTGAGTTTTACCCAGGACATGGAAAACAGCATCATGGCTGAAGTGGTGAATAAAAAAGTCAGCAATGCTGATGCCGCCAAGGCATGGATCAAGGCGAACCCGGCGGTGTTGGATAAGTGGCTCGATGGCGTAAAAACCGTGGATGGCCAGGATGCGTTAGCGGCGGTAAAAGCCAAACTCTAATTCCAAACGCTAATCCCTGTGGGAGCTGGCTTGCCTGCGATAGCATCACCGCGGTGTATCGGTATTACCGAGGTGCCTGGATCGCGGGCAAGCCAGCTCCCACAGGAGTCGGTGTGGACTGATACTCTGAGCTAACCCTTTCTACCGAGTTTGCGATGCCCCGGCTCAACCGCCATACACTCTTCCCCTTCCTCGCCTGGCTCCCGCGCCAAACCCGCGCCAGTGTCGGCCGGGACGCGATGGTCGGCCTCAGCGGCGCGGTACTCGCCTTGCCGCAGTCGATTGCCTACGCGCTGATCGCCGGCCTGCCACCCGAATACGGCTTGTACGCCGCGATTATTCCGGTGCTGATCGCCTGCCTCTGGGGTTCCTCCTGGCACCTGATCTGCGGCCCTACAGCGGCAATTTCCATCGTGCTCTACGCCAGTATCAGTCCCTTGGCCGTGCCGGGGTCGCAGGACTACATCACCTTGATCCTGCTGCTGACCTTCCTCGCCGGCGTTTTCCAGTGGTTGCTGGGCATGCTGCGCTTCGGTGCGCTGGTGAATTTCGTCTCCCATTCCGTGGTGCTGGGTTTCACCCTGGGTGCTGCCGTGGTGATTGCATTGGGGCAGTTACCCAACCTGCTGGGGCTGGATTTGCCAAGCGAGGCCACGGCGATCAATAGCCTGTTGGCGCTGATCAACCATGCCGGCGAGTGGGACCATGCCTCACTCGCCCTCGGCTTGGGCACCTTGCTGGTGGGTGCTTTGCTCAAGTACCTGGTGCCACGCTGGCCCACGCTATTGATCGCTCTGGCTCTGGGCAGCCTGGCCGCGTGGCTGTGGCCGACGATGTTCGGGCAGGTGGCGCGGGTCAGTTCATTCGTGGGCAAACTGCCGCCGTTCAGCCCATTGCCGATGGACCTGGATATGCTCCTGCGCCTGCTGCCCAGCGCCGTGGCGGTGGGCATGCTGGGGCTGGTGACGAGCCTGTCGATTGCCCGCTCGCTGTCGGCGCGCTCGCAGCAGTTACTCGACGCCAATCAGGAAGTCCGGGCGCAGGGTTTATCCAATATCGTGGGCGGATTTTTCTCTGGCTACTTGTCAGCCGGTTCCTTTACGCGGTCCGGCCTCAGCTATGAAGCGGGTGCGTGTTCGCCCTTGGCGGGTGTGTTTTCCGCAGCGTGGGTGGCGCTGTTTGCGCTGTTCGGCGCGGCGTTGATCGCGCACATTCCGATTCCCAGCATGGCCGCGAGCATCCTTTTGATTTGCTGGGGCCTGGTGGACCATCGCGGCATTCGCGCATTGTTTCGCGTGAGCCGTGCCGAGTTTGTGGTGATGAGCCTGACCTGCGTCGCCACCTTGTTGCTGGAGCTGCAGACGGCGATTTACGCGGGGGTGCTGGCGTCGCTGTTTTTCTACCTCAAACGCACGTCGCAACCACGGGTTCAGCAATGGCGTGACGGTGACGAGGATGTATTGCGGGTCGGCGGCTCGATCTTTTTTGGCGCCAGCCATTACCTGCAAGTGCGCCTGCAAAGCCTGCAGGGCGAGCGGGTGGTGATCGAGGCGCAGCAGATCAACTTTATCGACTATTCCGGGGTGGAAATGTTGCACCAGGAGGCGCGGCGCTTGCGGGGGTTAGGGCGTAGTTTGACGCTGCGCCGGGCCCGGCCGCCGGTGGTGGAGGAGTTAAAGAAATTGGAAGGGGCCGACAAGTGCCCCATCCATTTTGAAGACTGAACGCGATTAAAACCGTGGGAGCTGGCTTGCCTGCGATGGCGGTGTGTCTGTACCAGATGAGTGAGCTGATGCACCGCTACCGCAGGCAAGCCAGCTCCCACATTAGATCGTCACAAGGTGGGAATCAGTTGGCCGCCAACTGTGTGCGCAACTCGGCCAATACAGGCGCCGAATCCGGGCGCACACCGCGCCACAGGAAGAAGGCTTCCGCTGCTTGCTCCACCAGCATGCCCAGGCCATCCATCGACACCGCTGCGCCGTGCTCAGAGGCCCAGCGGCAGAACGCGGTCGGTTCCTTGGCGTACATCATGTCGTAGCAGAAGGTCTTACCCGGCTCGATCAGGCTGCCGGCAATCGGCGGTACGTCGCCTGACAGGCTGGCGGACGTGGCATTGATGATCACGTCCACCGGCTCACGCAGCCAGTCGAAACCGCTGGCAGACACCGGGCCCAGGTCGTCGAACAGCTCGGCAAGCAACTCGGCTTTTTCCACCGTCCGATTGGCGATGATCAGCGAAGCCGGTTGCTCAGCCAGCAATGGCTCCAGCGCCCCGCGTACGGCGCCACCGGCGCCCAGCAGCAGGATGCGTTTACCTTTCAGGCTCAACCCGGCGTTCACCGTCAGGTCCCGCACAAGGCCCGCGCCGTCAGTGTTATCGCCGAGCAGGCTGCCATCGGCCAATTTGCTCAAGGTGTTCACCGCCCCGGCGCGCTGAGCGCGTTCGGTCAGGCGAGTGGCCAGGCGATACGCTTCTTCCTTGAACGGCACAGTGACGTTGGCGCCACGGCCTTGCTGAAAAAACTCACGGGCACAGCCAGTGAAATCCTCCAGCGGCGCGAGCAGGGTGCTGTAGTCCAATTGCTCACCGGTTTGCTCGGCGAACATACGGTGAATCAGCGGCGACTTGCTGTGGCCGATGGGGTTGCCGAAGACGACATAACGGTCCATCAGACAGCCGCCTTGGGCGCAGCGATGCCAAGCCAGTCGCGATCTTGCAGGAAGTAATCGGTGAGGCGCGCTTCTTCGCTGCCAGCCTCGGCCTTCCAGTCGTAGCTCCAGCGCACCTGCGGCGGCAGCGACATCAGGATCGACTCGGTACGGCCGCCCGATTGCAGGCCAAACAGCGTGCCACGGTCGTAGACGAGGTTGAACTCGACATAGCGCCCACGGCGGAACTCCTGGAAGTGACGCTGCTGCTCGGTGTAGGCGGCGGCCTTGCGTCGCTGCACGATCGGCAGGTAGGCGTCGATGTAGGCGTCGCCGATGGCGCGGATGAAGGCGAAGCAGGTGTCGAAGTCCCACTCATTCAAATCATCGAAGAACAGGCCGCCAATACCGCGTGGCTCATTGCGATGTTTGATGTGGAAGTAGGTGTCGCACCAGGCCTTGTAGCGCGAGTACACATCCGCACCGAACGGCGCACAGGCCTGCTCGGCCACGCGGTGCCAATGGATACAGTCTTCTTCATTGCCGTAGTACGGCGTGAGGTCGAAGCCACCACCGAACCACCACACCGGCTCTTCGCCTTCTTTTTCGGCGATGAAAAAGCGCACGTTGGCGTGGGACGTCGGCACATGGGGGTTGTGCGGATGGATCACCAGCGACACGCCGAGGGCTTCAAACCCACGGCCGGCCAGCTCAGGACGATGCGCGCTGGCGGACGGTGGGAGGCCGCTGCCAAACACGTGGGAAAAGTTAACGCCGCCTTTTTCGATCACCGAACCGTTTTCGATCACACGGGTGCGACCGCCGCCGCCCGCAGGCCGGGTCCAGGCGTCTTCGATAAAGCGAGTGTCCGTCTCAAAGGTTTCCAGGGCGCTGCAAATGCGGTCTTGCAGGTCGAGCAGGTAGGCTTTAACAGCCTCGGTGCGAGTAGTCATGGCATCACCTTGAATCGGGCAAAGCTACGCGAGGCCATTGGGCGTCGGCGGCAAATGGGCGCACAGGATACCACCGCACTCCAGTAAGCCGCAGTTGACGAAGATCAAGCTTAGGAGTCCGATAGAGGGCTACGCGAATCGACCTCAGGAGAAGTGCAGATGGCCAAACGTATCCAGTTCCGTGCCCATGGCGGCCCCGAAGTGCTTGAGTATGTGGACTACACCCCGGCAGAACCGGGCCCTCAGCAGGTTCGCGTGCGCAACGAGGCCATCGGCCTGAACTTCATCGACACCTACTTCCGCAGCGGTCTCTATGCGCCGCCAGCCCTGCCATCGGGCCTGGGCGCAGAAGGTGCCGGTGTGGTGGATGCGGTGGGCAGCGAGGTCACCCAGTTCAAGGTCGGTGACCGCGTGGCCTACGGCAGTGGCCCACTTGGCGCCTACAGCGAGCTGCATGTATTGCCCGCCGCCAACCTGGTGCACCTGCCGGATGACATCAGCTTCGAACAAGCCGCCGGCGCCATGCTCAAAGGCCTGACCGTGCAGTACCTGCTGCGCCAGACCTACGAGTTGAAGGGTGGCGAAACCATTCTGTTCCACGCCGCTGCCGGTGGCGTGGGCTCCCTGGCCTGCCAATGGGCCAAGGCTTTGGGCGTTAAGTTGATCGGTACCGTGAGCTCCCCGGAAAAAGCCGCCCTGGCCAAATCCCTCGGTGCCTGGGAAACCATCGACTACAGCAAGGAAAACGTCGCACAACGTGTACTGGAATTGACCGACGGCAAAAAAGTGCCTGTGGTGTACGACGGCGTCGGCAAGGACACGTGGCTGACCTCGCTGGACAGCGTGGCGCCGCGTGGGCTGGTGGTGAGTTTTGGCAATGCGTCAGGCGCTGTGGACGGGGTGAACCTGGGCATTCTGGCCGCGAAGGGCTCGCTGTATGTCACCCGGCCGACCTTGGCGACCTATGCCAGCAATCCAAAAGACTTGCAGACCATGGCCGATGACCTGTTCTCGATGATCAAGAGCGGCAAGGTGCGCATTGATATCAACCAGCGGTTTTCGCTGGCTGAGGCGGCGAAGGCGCAGACGGAATTGTCGGGCCGGCGGACGACGGGGTCGACCATTCTGTTGCCGTAAGGCGACTGATCTACCGGGGCTGTGAGGGCCTCATCGCGGGCAAGCCCGGCTCCCACATTTTGAGCGGATTCCAACTGAAGGAACGCGGTCGAATGTGGGAGCGGGCTTGCCCGCGATGGCCACACCTCGGTATCAGGAGGGCCGCACAACCTCGCCTGTCGCCAAATCGCGAATCAGGCTTGGGTTCTTGCGCCCACCCAGGGCGCCGCCCAATACCCGATCAACCTGGCCACGGAAGTACTGCTCCACACGAAGCCGCGTGCGTGCTGCCGGGCGGCCCTGCGGGTTGGCCGACGTGGAAATCAGCGGCCCGACCAATGAGCATAAATCCCGCACCAGCGGATGATCGCTGACCCGCAAGGCGACTGTGTCGTGCACACCTGTCACCCATTCAGGCAGCAAGTCCTGATGGGGAACCAACCAGGTATTCGGCCCAGGCCAAGTGCTGGCCATGCGCTCGATCCAGGTGTCCGGGAAATCTTCAAAAAGAAAATCGAACTGGCGAATATTGTCCGCCACCAGGATCAGCCCCTTGTCCACCGACCGATTCTTGATCGCCAGCAATCGGTCCACCGCCTCTTCATTCCACGGGTCGCAGCCAAGGCCCCAGACCGCTTCGGTCGGGTAGGCGATCACCGCGCCTGCGCGAATTTCTCGTGCGGTTTCCAGCACACGCCACCTGTTGACCATTGCTCACTCTCCGAACTAAAGCTCTGCGCAGTTTACCGATGTTCTTTACAAAACCTAGCAGCGCGCAAGCCACCGCCCGCTTTCACAGATCACCTGGCCTTCGAGCTCAAGCTCGGTAAGGGCCGCCAGCACGTGGGACAAGGGTCGCCCGCTGGCAATCGCCAGGGCCTCGCTGGTATGAGGCGCGGCATGCAGCAGCGCCACCAGCGGGTGATTCACCGGCATCGGTGCCGGGCGAGACAAGGCCTGCCAGCCGCGCAACCCTTCAAGAATATGCTCGATGGACTCGACCAACGTCGCACCATCGCGAATCAACTGATGACAGCCCTTGGCGCCCGGATGATGGATGGAGCCGGGGATCGCATACACCTCACGCCCCTGCTCGGCGGCGAGCTTTGCAGTGATCAGCGAGCCGCTGGCCATGCTGGCTTCCACCACCAGCACCCCCAGCGACAGGCCACTGATGATCCGGTTGCGCCGTGGAAAGTTAGCGGCCTGGGGCGCGGCGTCCAGCGGAAACTCGGAAACCACCGCGCTACCTTCGGCAATCATCGCGGCTGCGAGCTGCCGGTGTCGCTGTGGATAAAAATTCTCCAGGCCGGTGCCAAGCACGCCGATTGTCTGCCCGCCGACGTCCAATGCCGCTTGATGCGCAGCGCCGTCAATGCCCAAGGCCAACCCGCTGGTGATGACAAAACCGGCGCTCGCCAGGCTGCGGGAAAAGGCGGCGGCCGTGTCCAGCCCGGGTCTGGAAGCGCGCCGACTGCCGACCATGGCCAACTGCGGTTTTTCCAGGATTTTGGGGTCGCCGGCGACGAACAATAACGGTGGGGCGTCGTCAATCTGCGCAAGCAAGGCAGGGTACTCAGGTTGGTCCCACATCAGTAAATGCTGGGCGGGATGCTCCAACCACGCGAGCGCGTCACTGGCGCTGTCACGGATTTGTGGGCTGCGTCGGGCATCCGCACTGCCAGGCGGTAACCCGAGGGAGCGCCAGGCACTGGCAGGCGCACTGATAGCCTTTGAGGCAGAACCGAATGCTTCGATCAACACACGAAAACGCTTGGGGCCCAGTTCTGGCAGCCTGTGCAAGCGTAGTCGGGCTTCCAGTTCTGACGGGGAAATTTCATGGCTGTTTGTCGGATACATTTGATCATCCTTGATCGGAACAAGCTGTGGATAACTCTGTTGGTAACTTATTTAGCAGGCTATTTATTGTGTTTGTTGGGCAGTCTCAAAACGGTCCATCACCGCCAGCGACCTTGAAGCGCTGAGAACCAGGCCATAACTGAGCTTTTCATAGGTGCGGAACACCTGCAGGGTGCCGGCGCGCTCATCAGGAAGTTTCGTCAAAGCGCCGCTGAGGACATCCCTTACGGTGGCGCCCTGCTTGATCACCGTGAGCACTTGGCCTTCGACCAGGCCGTCGCGGCGGCCCTTGCTCAAGGTGACGGCGTCCAACACGCCGATCTGGGTCACGCCTTTGGGAACGTCGATGATGTGCCCTTTGATAAGGGCCGCGGGGTGCGGCGGCGTTTGCAGCCTGGACAACTCGACGCCAGGTTCGGCGCGCAGCAATCGGTCGCCTGGGCGGACTTCCTGGGTCACTCGCTGCACTGCAAGGGTGGTGAGGTCGCCGGCCATCAAAAACCGCGCGGTGCCGATGTCGTCGGCGTTGACCCCCAGCAGTTCCTGGGTGTCCGGGTCGGTGTAAACCTTGCCTCGGCGAAAGATTCCATAGCTTGGCTGGACCGGGTCCAGGTTGCCCCTGGCGTGCACACGTTCGCCATTGGCGCCCAGCACTCGACCCGCCTCGGCCGCAACAATATAAGGCGCGTTATCCAGATCCTGAGGCGTATCGAGGATGCGGTTATGCAGCAAAAAGCGCTGTATGGCCTGTTGCGCCGCTTGATTCAGCCGCTGTTCGGGCAGTTTCAGCAGCGCCATGGTGAGCGGCGCCCACAGCAGCAAGACGAGTAGCGATTTCCTCATGGGGTGAATCTCCTTTATTATGTACGTTCGCGTGAAATGCCATAGCCTTCGCGGCTTTCGAACCTTTCACACCGGCTGTCTGGGTCCATCCCGCCGCCGATTTGCCTCTACCTCACATGTGCAGCAATTACGCTTATGGCTATTTTGAACATCCTCGAATTCCCCGACTCGCGCCTGCGCACGATCGCCAAACCGGTGGCCGTAGTGGACGACAAGGTTCGTCAGTTGGTCGATGACATGTTTGAAACAATGTATGAAGCCCCGGGCATCGGCCTCGCCGCGACCCAGGTCAACGTGCATCAGCGCGTCGTGGTCATGGACCTGTCGGAAGATCGCAGCGAGCCTCGGGTGTTTATCAACCCCGAGTTCGAACCGCTGACCGAGGAGATGGGCGAATACCAGGAGGGCTGCCTCTCGGTGCCGGAGTTCTACGAGAACGTCGAACGCCCGGTGCGCGTGAAGATCAAAGCCCTGGACCGTGACGGCAAGCCCTACGAGCTGATCGCAGAGGGCCTGCTGGCGGTGTGCATTCAGCACGAATGCGACCACCTCAACGGCAAACTGTTTGTCGATTACCTGTCCACGCTTAAACGCGACCGGATCAAGAAGAAGCTGGAAAAAAAGCATCGCCAGCAAGCTTGATGCCCTTCTTCCAAAGGCTTGCTGCGGCAAGCCTTTTTCTTTTGTGACTGTTTTTAACCGAGAACTCCCATGACCGAGCCACTGCGCATTGTTTTTGCCGGCACTCCTGAATTTGCCGCCGAACACCTAAAGGCCCTGCTTGCCAGCCCTTATGACATCGTCGCGGTGTACACCCAGCCGGATCGCCCGGCCGGTCGCGGGCAAAAACTGATGCCGAGCCCGGTCAAGCAGCTGGCGCTTGAGCACAACATTGCCGTGCTGCAACCACCGACCCTGCGTAACACCGATGCCCAGGCAGAGCTGGCCGCGTTGAAGCCAGACCTGCTGGTGGTCGTGGCCTATGGCTTGATCCTGCCTCAGGCAGTGCTGGATATTCCGCGCCTGGGCTGCATCAACAGCCATGCTTCGCTGCTGCCACGCTGGCGCGGTGCGGCGCCGATCCAGCGCGCCGTGGAAGCCGGTGACAGCGAAAGCGGCGTGACCGTGATGCGCATGGAGGCGGGTCTGGACACCGGCCCGATGCTGCTCAAAGTCACCACCCCGATCACCGGCGAAGACACCGGCGGCAGCCTGCACGACCGCTTGGCCGAGATGGGCCCACCTGCCGTGCTCCAGGCCATCGCCGGCCTGGCTGCCGGCACCCTGGAAGGCGAAGTGCAGGACGACAGCCTTGCCACCTACGCGCACAAACTGAACAAAGACGAAGCGCGTATCGACTGGAGCCGCCCGGCCGTGGAGCTGGAACGCTTGGTGCGCGCGTTCAATCCATGGCCGATCTGCCACAGCACCCTCAGCGGTGAAGCCTTGAAAGTGTTGGCCGCCACCTTGGCTGACGGCAAAGGCGCTCCCGGTGAAATCATCGGTGCCAGCAAGGAAGGCCTGCTGGTCGCCTGCGGAGAGCAGGCGTTGTGTCTGACGCGTCTGCAATTGCCCGGTGGCAAGGCGCTTAATTTCAGCGATTTGTTCAACAGCCGTCGTGAGAAATTCGCCCTGGGCACGGTTCTCGGGGCGGTCGCTCAATGAACCCGCGTCTGGCCGCCGCCAAGGCCCTCGCCGCCGTCCTCAACGGCAAGGCTTCGTTGAACAGTTCGCTGCCTACGCAAATGGATAAAGTCGAAGACCGCGATCGCGGCTTCACCCAGGACCTGGCGTTTGGTACGGCCCGTTGGCAGCCACGCTTGTCGGCGCTGGCGGCCAAGCTGCTGCAAAAGCCATTCAAGGCAGCCGATGCCGACGTGGAAGCGCTGCTGCTGGTCGGCCTGTATCAGTTGCTCTACACCCGCGTGCCGGCCCACGCCGCCATCGGTGAAACCGTTGGTTGCGCCGACAAACTGAAAAAGCCCTGGGCCAAAGCCCTGCTCAATGCCGTGCTACGCCGTGCTCAGCGCGAGAGCGAAGCGCTGCTGGCCGAACTGGAACACGACCCCGTGGTGCGCACCGCGCACCCGCGCTGGCTGCAAAAGTCCTTGAAAGCCTTCTGGCCTGAACAATGGGAAGCCATTTGCGCGGCCAACAATGCACATCCGCCGATGATTTTGCGGGTTAACCGCCGTCATCACAGCCGTGACGCTTACCTGCAATTGCTCACCGAGGCCGGCATCAGCGCCACACCGTGTGTGTATAGCCCTGATGGCATCGTGCTGGAAGCCGCCGCCGACGTACGCAGCCTGCCGGGCTTTGCCGAAGGCTGGATCAGCGTGCAGGACGAAGCCGCGCAACTGGCCGCCGACCTGCTCGACCTGGCGCCAGGCCAGCGCGTACTCGACGCCTGCTGCGCGCCAGGCGGTAAGACTTGTCACATTCTGGAAGTCGAAAAAGACCTCGCCGGTGTGGTCGCCGTCGACCTGGAAGCCAAGCGCCTGGTGCGCGTACGCGAAAACCTCGCGCGCCTGGGCCTGAGTGCCGACCTGATCGCCGCCGACGGTCGCGACACTGCCACCTGGTGGGACGGCAAACCGTTCCAGCGCATCCTGCTGGATGCGCCATGCTCCGCCACCGGCGTCATCCGTCGCCACCCGGACATCAAGCTGACCCGCCAGCCCGACGACATCGCCGCCCTGGCCGTACTGCAAGGCGAACTGCTCGACGCCATGTGGCCGACCCTCGAAGTTGGCGGCATCCTGCTTTACGCCACCTGCTCCACTTTGCCCACCGAAAACACAGAGGTGATCGAAGCCTTCCTCGCCCGCAACAGCGGCGCGCGCGAGCTGGACCTCACTACAACGGCCGGCATCAAGCAGCCCCACGGCCGCCAATTGCTTGCACAGGAAGGCGGACACGATGGCTTCTACTACGCCAAACTGATCAAGATTGCCGCCGCACGCGGCTGAATGGGTTTAAGGGAGTGACCGGATGAAAATCATCATCCTTGGAGCTGGGCAGGTCGGCGGCACGCTGGCTGAACATTTGGCCAGCGAAGCCAACGACATCACCGTGGTCGACACCGATGCCGAGCGCCTGCGCAACCTCGGTGACCGCCTGGACATCCGCACCGTGCAAGGCCGCGCGTCATTCCCGACGGTGCTGCGCCAGGCGGGTGCCGACGATGCCGACATGCTGGTGGCCGTCACCAATAGCGACGAAACCAACATGGTCGCCTGCCAGGTCGCCCACACTCTGTTCCACACCCCAACCAAAATCGCCCGCGTACGTGAGGCGGCTTACCTGACTCGTGCAGGGCTTTTCGACAACGACGCGATTCCGGTGGACGTGTTGATCAGCCCCGAGCAAGTCGTGACCCACTACATCAAGCGCCTGATCGAAATCCCCGGTGCTTTGCAGGTGATCGACTTTGCCGAGGGCAAGGCGCAACTGGTGGCGGTTAAGGCTTACTACGGCGGCCCACTGGTGGGCCAGCAACTGCGCCAACTGCGCGAGCACATGCCGAATGTGGAAACCCGCGTAGCGGCGATTTTCCGTCGCGATCGGCCGATTCTGCCCCAGGGCGATACGGTGATCGAAGCGGACGACGAAGTATTTTTCATCGCCGCCAAAGCGAATATTCGCGCGGTCATGAGCGAAATGCGCCGCCTGGATGAGACCTACAAGCGCATCGTCATCGCCGGCGGCGGGCAGATCGGCGAGCGTTTGGCGGAGGCGATCGAAAGCCGCTACCAGGTGAAGATCATCGAGATGAACCCGGCACGCTGCCGGCATTTGTCCGACACCCTCGACAGCACCGTCGTACTGCAAGGCAGCGCCTCAGACCGCGACCTATTGATGGAAGAGAATATCGCCGATGCCGATATCTTCCTGGCCCTGACCAACGATGACGAGGCCAACATCATGTCCTCGCTCTTGGCCAAGCGGCTGGGGGCCAAGAAGGTGATGACCATCATCAACAACCCGGCCTATGTCGACCTGATCCAGGGCGGCGATATCGACATCGCCATCAGCCCTCAGTTGGCCACCATTGGCACTTTGCTCGCCCACGTGCGCCGTGGCGATATCGTCAGCGTGCACTCCCTGCGCCGGGGCGCGGCGGAAGCCATTGAGGCGATTGCGCATGGTGATTCAAAGTCGAGCAAGGTCATCGGCAAGGCCATCCGCGATATCGGCCTGCCGCCCGGCACCACCATCGGCGCGATCATTCGTGACGAAGAGGTGATCATCGCCCACGACGATACGGTGATCGCCACGGGTGACCATGTGATTCTGTTCCTGGTGGATAAAAAACATATCCGCGATGTGGAGAAGTTGTTCCACGTGGGGTTGAGCTTTTTCTGATCAACACATTCAGCTGAGCCTGCGGCCGTCATCGCGGGCAAGCCCGCTCCCACAGGTGATCGGATAGCTGCTGTGGGAGCGGGTTTGCCCGCGGTGCGTTATTGAAACCCCTACCTAGCTAAAGGATGCACAGCCATGCTCGAATCCCTGGAAAAAATGCTCGCCACGGGTGTGGATAATTCACTGCTGCGCTTTGGCTTGGGCAAGGGTTATCTGGACGTGAAGGACAACGCCAAGGCGGCGGAGCATCTGCAAAAATGCGTCGAGTTTGACCCGAAGTATTCGGCGGCATGGAAGTTGTTGGGCAAGGCGCAGCAAGGGCTGGGGGATAATGCGGCAGCACGGCAGGCGTGGGAAAAGGGTATCGAAGCGGCCCTGGCGCATGGCGACAAGCAGGCCGAGAAAGAGATGACGGTGTTTCTGAAGAAACTTGATCGCCAGGCCTAAGCGGAACCCCTGTGGGAGCTGGCTTGCCTGCGATGCGGGCGACTCGGTCTTTCAGTCAGATCGAGGTGATGCCATCGCAGGCAAGCCAGCTCCTACATTAGATCTACATTGATTTATAGATCTATGAGCATCAATACCACCGCGCCTCACCGGGCGGGCGTTTCTTGAAGCGCTTCATGCTCCACATGTACTGGCTCGGGTAGGCGCCGACATAGCGCTCCACCACCTTGCTCATCGCCGCGCAGGACGTGGCGGTGTCGGTGCTGTACATATCTTCCGGCGCCGCTTCCAAAATCACTTTGTAACCCGAGCCGTCCGGCAGTCGCAGGGCATGCAGGAACACGCCCACGGCTTTGTGGCCCGCGAGCATGTTAGGCACGAACTTGCTGGTCAGCGCCTGGGTAGCAAAGAACGGCACGAAGATGCCTGCCGATTCCGCCGGCTCCGGGTCGGCGGGAATGCCCACCTGACCACCTTTGCGCACTTCCTTGATGACGCTGAGAATGCCTTCCTTGGTCGACGCGGCTACTCGGTTACCCAACTGCACCCGCTGTTTGCGCAACAAATCGTCCACCGCTTTCAGCTTCGGCGGTCGGTAGAAGATGATCGGTTTGCACTGGCTGCAATAGAAGTGGTTCAACACTTCCCAGTTACCCAGGTGGCTGGTGATGCCGACCACGCCTTTGCCCGAGGCCAATGCTTCATGCAGCACCTCCAGGCCTTCGACTTCACGCACCAGGTCGATGGAACGCTGGGCGGGCCAGATCCAGGCGCAGGCGCTTTCAGTCAGGGACTTACCGATATCCATGAGGCTCTGGCCGACCAGGCGCTCGCGTGCGGCGGGGTCCATGTCGGGGAAGCATTTGGACAGGTTGATCCGCACCGTCTCGCGGGAACGGTTGGGGGTTTTCCACATGATCCAGCCAATCGCCGTGCCGACCGCTTGAACCGCGCGCCAGGGCAATAGGGCAAACAACCGAAGAGCGCCTACCAGCAAGGCGCCTTTAAACTTTTCCACAGGTCACTCCTGATCGTGTGTGGTGCGCAAAGCCGCCATTCTAACCGGCGTTGGCCAAGTCCGCGTAACGGTCGCAGTCTTGAGTGTGGTCCATGACCATGCCCGAGGCCTGCATGAACGCGTAGCAAATGGTCGGCCCGACGAACGTGAAACCGGCTTTTTTCAGAGCTCTGCTCATGGCTTCAGCCTCTGGCGTAATAGCCGGGACTTGGCTGCGATCCTTGAAGTGATTGACCTTGGGCACGCCGCCGACAAACGACCAGAGCAAGCCAACCGGGTCTTCCAGGGCCAGCCAGGCAGCGGCGTTGCGGCGGGTGGCGTTGAGCTTGAGGCGATTGCGTACGATGCCAGGGTCGAGCATCAACGCTTCGATCTCAGCGTCGGTCAGTCGCGCCAAACGCTGGGCATCAAAACCGAACAAGACCTTCCGATAATGCTCGCGTTTGCGTAAAACGGTGATCCAGGAAAGGCCCGCCTGGAACCCTTCGAGCAAAAGCAACTCGAACAGACCCTGCGCATCGCGCAGCGGCGTTCCCCACTCCTGATCGTGATAAGCCATGTACAGCGGATCTTCAGAACACCAAAAGCAGCGTGGCATAAGGCTCCAGGGGATGGTGGCGCGGCCGAATCGGGTATACTCCCGCTCTTTAAATCGCAGCCCAAGTAACAGGTGAATTTCGTGAGCCAGCCTACGCCAGCCGTGCGTACCTTCCAAGACTTGATCCTCGCCCTCCAGCAATACTGGGCCGAGCAAGGTTGTGTGGTACTTCAGCCCTACGATATGGAAGTAGGCGCCGGCACTTTCCACACCGCTACCTTCCTGCGGGCCATCGGCCCGGAAACCTGGAACGCCGCTTATGTGCAGCCCAGTCGTCGCCCGACTGACGGCCGCTACGGCGAAAACCCGAACCGTCTGCAGCACTACTACCAGTTCCAGGTGGTATTGAAGCCGAACCCGGACAACTTCCAGGAGCTGTACCTGGGCTCGCTGAAACATGTCGGCCTGGACCCGCTGGTACACGACATCCGTTTCGTCGAAGACAACTGGGAATCGCCAACCCTCGGCGCCTGGGGCCTGGGCTGGGAAGTCTGGCTCAACGGCATGGAAGTGACGCAGTTCACTTACTTCCAGCAAGCCGGCGGCATCGAGTGCTACCCGGTGACCGGCGAGATCACTTACGGTCTCGAGCGCCTGGCCATGTACCTGCAAGGCGTGGACTCGGTCTACGACCTGGTGTGGGCTGACGGCCCGTTCGGCAAAGTGACCTACGGTGACGTGTTCCACCAGAACGAGGTTGAGCAGTCCACCTACAACTTCGAACACGCCAACGTCGAGAAGCTGTTCGAACTGTTCGACTTCTATGAAAGCGAAGCCAAGCGCCTGATCGAACTCGACCAGCCGCTGCCGTTGCCAAGCTATGAAATGGTGTTGAAGGCGTCCCATACCTTCAACCTGCTGGACGCCCGTCGTGCCATCTCGGTAACCGCGCGCCAGCAATACATCCTGCGTGTACGCACCCTGGCGCGTTCCGTCGCCCAAGCCTACCTGCTGGCTCGCGCCAAGCTGGGCTTCCCGATGGCTACCCCGGACCTGCGTGATGAAGTGTTGGCTAAGCTGGAGGCTGCACAATGAGTGCTCAAGATTTCCTGGTTGAACTGGGCACCGAAGAGCTGCCACCCAAGGCACTGAATACCCTGGCCGACGCGTTCCTGGCCGGTATCGAAAAAGGCCTGCAAACCGCCGGCTTGAAGTTCGCTGCAAAGAAAGTCTACGCCGCGCCACGTCGCCTGGCCGTGTTGCTGACCGCGCTGGAAACCCAGCAGCCGGACCGCAGCATCAACCTCGACGGCCCGCCGCGTCAGGCGGCTTTTGACGCTGAAGGTAACCCGACTCAAGCGGCCCTTGGTTTCGCCAAGAAGTGCGGCGTCGAGCTGAGCGAGATCGACCAGAGCGGCCCGAAACTGCGGTTCAGCCAGGTCATCACCGGCAAGCCGACCGCCAGCCTGTTGCCCACTATTGTTGAAGACTCGCTGAACGACCTGCCGATCCCCAAGCGCATGCGCTGGGGTGCTCGCAAGGAAGAATTCGTACGCCCGACCCAATGGCTGGTGATGCTGCTCGGTGACCAAGTCATCGACTGCACGATCCTGGCTCAGAAGGCTGGCCGTGATTCCCGCGGTCACCGCTTCCACCATCCAGAAGCCGTGCGCATCACCTCGCCCGCCAACTATGCCGCTGACCTGCGCGCCGCTTATGTATTGGCCGATGCCAATGAGCGTCGTGAGCTGATCAGCAAGCGCACCGAAGAGCTGGCGCGTTTGCAGGAAGGCACCGCCATCGTGCCGCCAAGCCTGCTCGACGAAGTGACCGCGTTGGTTGAATGGCCGGTGCCGCTGGTGTGCTCGTTCGAAGAGCGTTTCCTCGATGTGCCGCAAGAAGCCCTGATCACCACCATGCAGGACAACCAGAAGTACTTCTGCCTGCTGGACGTTGACGGTAAGTTGCTGCCGCGCTTTATCACCGTGGCCAACATCGAAAGCAAAGACCCGCAGCAGATCATCGCTGGTAACGAGAAAGTCGTTCGCCCGCGCCTGACCGACGCCGAGTTCTTCTTCAAGCAAGACAAGAAGCAGAAGCTCGAAGATTTCAACCTGCGCCTGCAAAACGTGGTGTTCCAGGAAAAGCTCGGCAGCGTCTACGACAAGGCTGTGCGTGTTTCCAAACTGGCCGCGTACATTGCGCCGCGCATTGGCGGTGACGCTGCCTGGGCCGCGCGTGCAGGGTTGCTGTCCAAGTGCGACCTGGCCACCGAGATGGTCGGCGAGTTCCCGGAAATGCAAGGTGTTGCCGGTTACTACTACGCCCTCAATGACGGCGAGCCGAACGATGTGGCGCTGGCGCTGAACGAGCAGTACATGCCACGCGGTGCCGGTGCTGAACTGCCGACCACCCTGACCGGTGCGGCCGTGGCCATCGCCGACAAGCTGGACACCCTCGTGGGTATTTTTGGTATCGGCATGCTGCCTACCGGCAGCAAAGACCCGTATGCCCTGCGTCGTGCCGCGCTGGGCGTGCTGCGTATCCTGATCGACAAGAAGCTTGACCTCGACCTGACCCAGGCCGTGGTGTTCGCTGTCGGCCAGTTCGGTGGCAAGGTCAAGCAAGCTGGCCTGGCCGAGCAAGTGCTGGAATTCGTGTTCGACCGCCTGCGTGCGCGTTACGAAGACGAAGGCGTGGACGTTTCCGTCTACCTGTCGGTACGTGCCCTGCAGCCGGGTTCGGCGCTGGACTTCGACCAACGCGTACAAGCCGTCCAGGCGTTCCGCAAACTGCCGGAAGCCGGGGCACTGGCCGCTGTGAACAAGCGTGTGTCGAACCTGTTGAGCAAGGCCGACAACCTCGGCAATGCCGAAGTCGACCCAGGCCTGTTTGCCGATGCCAAGGAGTTCTCGCTGAACTCGGCCATCGCCAAGGCAGAAAACGCAGTGAAACCGCTGCTCGCCGAACGCAACTACGCCGAAGCATTGGCGCGCCTGGCCACCTTGCGTGAGCCGGTGGATGCGTTCTTCGAAGCGGTGATGATCAATGCCGAAGATGCGGGCGTGCGGAAAAACCGCTACGCCATGCTGGCGCGTCTGCGTGGCTTGTTCATCAATATCGCTGACATTTCCGTACTGGGCTGATCATGTTGAAACTGCTGATTCTCGATCGGGACGGTGTCATCAATTACGACTCCGACGCTTACATCAAGTCGGTGGCGGAATGGATTCCCCTGCCGGGCTCGATCGAGGCCATTGCGCAGTTGAGCAAAGCCGGCTGGACGGTGGCCATCGCCACCAACCAGTCCGGCATCGCCCGCGGTTACTACGACATTGCCACCCTGGACGCCATGCACGCGCGCTTGCGCATGTTAGTGGCTGAGCAGGGCGGTGACGTGGGGCTGGTTGTGTACTGCCCCCATGGGCCGGATGAGGGCTGCGATTGCCGCAAGCCCAAGCCTGGCATGTTGAAAACCATTGCAGAACATTACAAGGTGCCATTAGCTGGGCTATGGTTCGTCGGGGACAGCCTCGGTGACCTGGAGGCGGCCAAAGCCGTCGACTCTCAGCCAGTTTTGGTTAAAACCGGGAAAGGCGAAAAGACCCAGGCGAAAAACCTGCCGGTAGGCACCTTGATTTTTGACGATCTGGCGGCCGTTGCCGCAGAACTTATCAACAACTAGCCGCCCTCGACTTCCTGACCAAGGATTGTTCGGGAGTGCGCTTTTAACAGGCGGGCCCTGTCCCGCAACGGTAAATGCCGCCATGTCGATTTTGCAGGCCATCAGAACCTTCTTCTTTTACCTGCTGTTGGGCACCAGTTCGTTTCTCTGGTGCACCCTGAGCTTTTTTATCGCGCCATTCCTGCCGTTCAAGGCGCGCTATCGTTTTATCAACGTCTTTTGGTGCCGCTGCGCGTTATGGCTGACCAAGGTGTTCCTGAACATCCGTTTCGAGATCAAGGGCGCTGAAAACGTCCCGGACCAACCCTGCGTGATTCTGTCGAACCACCAGAGCACCTGGGAAACGTTCTTCCTTTCAGCGTACTTCTCGCCGCTGAGCCAGGTGCTCAAGCGTGAGTTGCTGTACGTGCCGTTCTTCGGCTGGGCGATGGCCATGTTGCGTCCGATTGCGATCGACCGTGACAACCCGAAGGCTGCGCTCAAGCACGTGGCCAAGAAAGGTGACGAGCTGCTCAAGGATGGCGTTTGGGTGCTGATATTCCCGGAAGGTACTCGGGTGCCTTATGGCACCGTGGGCAAGTTTTCGCGAGGCGGCACCGCGTTGGCGGTCAATGCCAATCTGCCGGTATTGCCGATTGCACATAACGCCGGCAAATTCTGGCCGAAGTCCGGTTGGGCCAAAACTGCAGGCACCATCACCGTAGTCATCGGCGAACCGATGTACGCCGAAGGTGAAGGGCCGCGTGCCATTGCCGCGTTGAACGACCGCGCGGCAGCATGGAATGAAGCGCAGCAACGGGCCATGGGTTCGTTGCCTGCGCAGGCTGTTGTAGTCGAGACACCTGAGATTTGAGGATCTGTGGATAACCTGTGTACGGTTTGTTGGCGAATTTGCGTTTTTGATTCATAACAAGCTGATTTAATTACATATTTCTCAAGCTCATAAAATCTCGAAAAACGTGCATAAGTTTTTTTGCGCATTAAAAAACCGGTCCTAGTGACCGGTTTTTTATGCACAGGCGAAAGGTACGTTTTTCACTCGTCAAGCAGAGGCAGTTGCAGGCTGAAGGTTGAGCCTTTACCCAGCTCGCTTTCACACCTGATGCGGCCGCCATGACGCTCCAACACGGCCTTGACCATGGTCAATCCCAACCCCAGACCCTCACTGCCCTGGGCCGAGTCGAAGCGTCGATACTGGCTGAACAGTTCGGGCAAGTCTTCTGGCGCAATGCCGGGCCCCTGATCGCTGATACTGCATTCCAACCACCCTTGCGTACTGCTATGGCTCAACGTGACGGTAGTACCGGATGGGGAATATTTAATAGCGTTCTCCAGCATGTTGAACAGCGCCCGAGTCAGCAGTGATTGATCGGCTGAGACCATACCCTCATCCGCCTCGTCCAGGTCGTGAACCAAGTGAATGCCCTTGAGCTGCGCAATCACCGCCACTTGGTCAAAAGCATCCATTACCAGCATGGGGAACAGTGAGGGATGGAAGTGGTAGCCATCAGCTTCGGCTTTGGCCAACTGCACAAAGGACTCAGTGAGGCTCAACGCGCGCTTCACCTGTTGTTCGATCTGGGAAAATATGTGGGATTGGTCGTTGTGCACATCCAGCATCGCCAGGATCGCCGAGTGTGGCGCACGCAGGTCGTGGGAAAGGAAGCGTAGCATCGTCTCGCGGTGCAATTGGGCTTCACGTTCCTTGCTCAGGTCCGTCAGGCTCAGCAGCCAGCCAAGGGCGAGGTCGCCTTCAGCCGGCAGCAAGGGCGCAAGCTCCATGCGCAGGCTGCGTTGGTGGATGTCACGAAACTCAACGAGCTCCAACACTGACAGAGCAGGGCGTACGCCATTGTGCAGCGGTGGATAGCCCAGGTCGGCAAGTTGCTCGAGCAGATTTTCGTTCACCAGGTCATTACCGAACACCTCCCGCGCAATACGGTTAGCCAGCAGGATGTTGCCTTTGGGGTCTGTAATGAGAGTTGCCACCGGCAAGCATTCCAGACCGTCAGCCATAAACCGTCGGGTGTCGCGTGTGCGGCTTACCGCTTGCTCCAGGGCAAAGATCCGCGCTTGCAACACATCACCCTTACTGGCGGGCGCACGGCGACGTTCGGGAAGCACCTTGGGTTCGTTATCCAACCGCGCGAGCTCCCAGCCGAAGTAGGCAAGGATCACGCTGAGGCGGCGCCAATTCCAGATCAGGTAGCTGAGCAGCAACCCAATCAAACACGCAGCAGGCGACCACCAGTGGTCCAGGCGCAACAACACCCACGCGCCAAGCAACGCGGTAGTCATACAGCCCAGGGTCATCCACAGCGCGTAGCGTGGGCGGTATAGCAACAAGCCCAGCAACAGAGCCACCAAGGCGGTCGCCATGAGTGCCGACACCCCACCAGGAAGGTCGACAATGCTGCGCTCCAGCAAGAGACCATTGAGGACGTTGGCCTGGATCTCGACGCCCGCTGTCGTGCCGACGGTGGAGGAGAGCGGCGTAACGAAGCGATCGCCCATACCGGTTGCAGTGGAGCCCACCAGGATAAGGCGACCGCGCAGGCGCTCTGGAGGCACTTCACCGCGTAATACGCTGGCGTAGGACACACTGGGAAAGTGGGTATTGGCAGCGACGAAAGGAATACGAATGGCATTCTCTCGATGCCAGTACTGACTAACCGGCTGCAGAGGCGTCCCGGGCATTTCAGAGACTTGACCGCTCACCGTGTAAGCCAGCCACGCCAGTTGCGGCGCCATGTTATCGGGTGGCCCTTCGCGCATGAACAGGCTGCGTACTACGCCGTCGCTGTCCGCTTCGACATTGATATGCCCAAGGCCCCTGGCGCAATTGAGCAGCGGCAACAATTCCGCTTCCGGTTGGCTGTAACTGGCGACTTCTTCACGCAGCAAAGGCAACACGACATTGCCGGCATGACACACCGCTGCTGCGAGGCGTTGGTCATCGGCGGGTACGCCAGGTTCACTGAAAATCACATCGAACAGGATGGCTGACGGTTGCGCGGCACTTAGGCGATCGATCAGGTCAGCATGCAAATTGCGCGGCCAGGGCCATCGCCCCAGCTCTTTCAAGCTTTGGTCGTCGATGGTCACCAGCAAGATACGTGGATCCACCGGCAGCGGCGCCAGACGCCGAAGGCTGTCGTACAACGGATTGTTCAGCGCCAGGCCCGGGCTCAACGATAGGTAGGCAGTGATAGGCAACAACAACAGCCCTATCCACAACCACTCGCGAACCAACCCATGGAATAAACGTTGGGCGTGGGTGGGTTGGCGTTTCTCTGCCTTGTGCCAAAGCATCATTGGTCAGCCACCGGACACCTGAACCTGGGTAGCAGGTGGGTAATAGAAGATGTCATAAACCCCGGTTTCCCCCTCCAGGCCGTCCGCGTCGTAGGCTGACAGGCGCACGTGATAGAACGATGCTTTGAGCCCAGTGAAGCGCATTTTCGGCTCACTGGAAAAGTTTTCCTGCTTGATGTTCATGAAGGCCGTATCGGTAGCGACCTGGGCGCGATAACGCTGTGCACCGGGTAATGGCCGCAGGTACAAACTCCAGATCGGTGCCTCGCCTTTCTGGCCATCTTGACCGATTAACTCAGGCGCAGGGAGAAGCTCCACGGGCTTGAGCTCACCCTGTGTTTTGATGAGCAAACCTTGTCGTGCACCCACCTTTACTTCACTTTCAACGGGCCTGGTTTTTATCTCGCGATTGACCGCGACCTGTCCGTTGAGCACCTCCAACACCGATTGCTCGCCATCGCTGCGCACGCGAAAGTGTGTACCGCGCACGCCCAGAACACCCACGGGTGTCACGATCTGGAAACGGTCGTAATCACTGACCCGCTTGATCACATACGTCTCGACTTGGCCTTGCTCGAGAATGACCTGAGGAATCGACTGTTTTTCCACCAGGTGCAATCGCACGTGTGAACTGGAGGGCAGCACCACCCTCGAACCGTCCCCCAACAGTAGGCTGACAAACGCCGACGTTGATGTCTTCACACCTTCTTGCTCATCAATGGTCATGCCTTCCTGCAGCGGCTGTGCCTTGCCCTTGGCATCGAGCTTCCAGGCTTCCCCCGTCAGATGCTGCACAACCGCCGGCAACGGTTGCGCACGACACAATAATTGATCGTCGATATAGGCAGCGCGGTGCACCGTAGAAGCCTGCGTAGCCCCTATGACCAAAATTAATAACGAGGGCAGGGCACCGCATAATCGGTTGGCAGAAAAGGTCATGGAGCTCATCACGTTGGTGGTTCGAGAAGGCAACTGGCATCAAGACGCACATGTCTGCGGCAGTGCATGTGTCGGCTGATCCTTTTCCTCTGGGGTGGGAGCCGGTATCTTTCCCACTCAGGTACCGAAGACTTTAAACGGATTAACGGCCCTTTGATATCAGCGTACCGACAGATCCAGGGAGGCGTTGAGTCTGGCCACAATTATTCAGATTCACCCACCGACCCTGCGCTGTATGTAGGTGACTGAACAGGCCGTCGGCTGCCGTATTTTTTGGAGAAGGACCCACCCATGCGTGTCGCAATACTGGACGATGAACCCGCTGAATTGCGCCGGGTTGAACAGACACTGCGACAGATCCCCGGCACCGCAGAACAACCCTGGTCCCTGCATTGCTTCGAGCGCGGTGAAGACCTGCTGAGGCAATTGCGCCGGGAAACTTTTGACCTGTTGATACTGGACTGGCAATTGCCCGATATCACGGGTATCGCACTGCTGCGCTGGACGCGCGAACACATGGATTCACCGCCCGCCGTGATCATGCTCACCAGCCGGGATGCCGAGAGCGATATCGTCACGGCGTTGAACAGCGGGGCGGATGATTACGTCAGTAAGCCCTTTAGGCCTAACGAACTCAAAGCTCGGGTTAGTGCGGTCTTACGTCGTCATGGGCTGCAAAAATCAGCCACTAATGAGCTGCAAAGCTTCAACGACCTGACCTTTGATGACGCCGAATTGACTGTCACGCGGGCAGGCAAGCCGATCAATTTGACCGAGCGAGAGTACCGACTGGCCAGTTGCTTGTTCGCCAACCTGGCTCGACCGCTCTCTCGCGAATACCTGTATGAACGATTTTGGTCCCATGAGGAAATGGTGTCTTCAAGGCCACTGGATACCCATATCTATCGGTTGCGTAACAAGCTGGGATTGACCGCTGACAGAGGCTGGCAACTGTTGACGATCTATGGATACGGCTACCGATTGGAGAGTGTTGCGCCTGCGACCCCAAGCTAAAATAGCGATGTTCCACGTGGAGCATTTCAAAAGCGCCTATTCATCACCCAATAAAAAAGGCCAACGCTGAGCGTTGGCCTTTTTGTTTTTGCAGAATCACCTGGCGCAGGTTCCAAAAATAGACGATTCGGGAAGCCCGGCAAACCTGGATAATTTTTTCGCGGACAAACAAAACCCCTACCTGTATGCGCAGGTAGGGGTTTCGGAATTTAATCTTGACGATGACCTACTCTCACATGGGGAAACCCCACACTACCATCGGCGATGCATCGTTTCACTGCTGAGTTCGGGATGGGATCAGGTGGTTCCAATGCTCTATGGTCGTCAAGAAATTCGGGTACTGAGTCGTGGCCAGCTGGCCTCGCTTCAGCAAATTGGGTATGTGACAGCTTTCGGTGTTTTGTGAGATTCGAACTTTCGGTTCTATCGTCTTCACACACCGCAATCTGGTCTCTTTCGCT
The DNA here is from genome assembly GCF_050915955.1 of Pseudomonas sp. UBT. Taxonomy (NCBI): domain Bacteria; kingdom Pseudomonadati; phylum Pseudomonadota; class Gammaproteobacteria; order Pseudomonadales; family Pseudomonadaceae; genus Pseudomonas; species Pseudomonas sp. UBT. Next base: position 1,876,495 of record NZ_CP168079.1, read on the forward strand.
TTTCAGCTCGGAGCATGCAAATTGCTTGGGTGTTATATGGTCAAGCCTCACGGGCAATTAGTATTGGTTAGCTCAACGCCTCACAGCGCTTACACACCCAACCTATCAACGTCGTAGTCTTCGACGGCCCTTCAGGGGACTCAAGGTCCCAGTGAGATCTCATCTTGAGGCTAGTTTCCCGCTTAGATGCTTTCAGCGGTTATCTATTCCGAACATAGCTACCCGGCAATGCCACTGGCGTGACAACCGGAACACCAGAGGTTCGTCCACTCCGGTCCTCTCGTACTAGGAGCAGCCCCTCTCAAATCTCAAACGTCCACGGCAGATAGGGACCGAACTGTCTCACGACGTTCTAAACCCAGCTCGCGTACCACTTTAAATGGCGAACAGCCATACCCTTGGGACCGGCTTCAGCCCCAGGATGTGATGAGCCGACATCGAGGTGCCAAACACCGCCGTCGATATGAACTCTTGGGCGGTATCAGCCTGTTATCCCCGGAGTACCTTTTATCCGTTGAGCGATGGCCCTTCCATACAGAACCACCGGATCACTAAGACCTACTTTCGTACCTGCTCGACGTGTCTGTCTCGCAGTCAAGCGCGCTTTTGCCTTTATACTCTACGACCGATTTCCGACCGGTCTGAGCGCACCTTCGTACTCCTCCGTTACTCTTTAGGAGGAGACCGCCCCAGTCAAACTACCCACCATACACTGTCCTCGATCCGGATAACGGACCTGAGTTAGAACCTCAAAGTTGCCAGGGTGGTATTTCAAGGTTGGCTCCACGCGAACTGGCGTCCACGCTTCAAAGCCTCCCACCTATCCTACACAAGCAAATTCAAAGTCCAGTGCAAAGCTATAGTAAAGGTTCACGGGGTCTTTCCGTCTAGCCGCGGATACACTGCATCTTCACAGCGATTTCAATTTCACTGAGTCTCGGGTGGAGACAGCGCCGCCATCGTTACGCCATTCGTGCAGGTCGGAACTTACCCGACAAGGAATTTCGCTACCTTAGGACCGTTATAGTTACGGCCGCCGTTTACCGGGGCTTCGATCAAGAGCTTCGCGTTAGCTAACCCCATCAATTAACCTTCCGGCACCGGGCAGGCGTCACACCCTATACGTCCACTTTCGTGTTTGCAGAGTGCTGTGTTTTTAATAAACAGTCGCAGCGGCCTGGTATCTTCGACCGGCATGAGCTTACGGAGCAAGTCCTTCACCCTCACCGGCGCACCTTCTCCCGAAGTTACGGTGCCATTTTGCCTAGTTCCTTCACCCGAGTTCTCTCAAGCGCCTTGGTATTCTCTACCCAACCACCTGTGTCGGTTTGGGGTACGGTTCCTGGTTACCTGAAGCTTAGAAGCTTTTCTTGGAAGCATGGCATCAACCACTTCGTCATCTAAAAGATGACTCGTCATCAGCTCTCGGCCTTAGAATCCCGGATTTACCTAAGATTCCAGCCTACCACCTTAAACTTGGACAACCAACGCCAAGCTGGCCTAGCCTTCTCCGTCCCTCCATCGCAATAACCAGAAGTACAGGAATATTAACCTGTTTTCCATCGACTACGCTTTTCAGCCTCGCCTTAGGGACCGACTAACCCTGCGTCGATTAACGTTGCGCAGGAAACCTTGGTCTTTCGGCGTGGGTGTTTTTCACACCCATTGTCGTTACTCATGTCAGCATTCGCACTTCTGATACCTCCAGCAAGCTTCTCAACTCACCTTCACAGGCTTACAGAACGCTCCTCTACCGCATCACTTACGTGATACCCGTAGCTTCGGTGTATGGTTTGAGCCCCGTTACATCTTCCGCGCAGGCCGACTCGACTAGTGAGCTATTACGCTTTCTTTAAAGGGTGGCTGCTTCTAAGCCAACCTCCTAGCTGTCTAAGCCTTCCCACATCGTTTCCCACTTAACCATAACTTTGGGACCTTAGCTGACGGTCTGGGTTGTTTCCCTTTTCACGACGGACGTTAGCACCCGCCGTGTGTCTCCCATGCTCGGCACTTGTAGGTATTCGGAGTTTGCATCGGTTTGGTAAGTCGGGATGACCCCCTAGCCGAAACAGTGCTCTACCCCCTACAGTGATACATGAGGCGCTACCTAAATAGCTTTCGAGGAGAACCAGCTATCTCCGAGCTTGATTAGCCTTTCACTCCGATCCACAGGTCATCCGCTAACTTTTCAACGGTAGTCGGTTCGGTCCTCCAGTTAGTGTTACCCAACCTTCAACCTGCCCATGGATAGATCGCCCGGTTTCGGGTCTATTCCCAGCGACTAGACGCCCTATTAAGACTCGCTTTCGCTACGCCTCCCCTATTCGGTTAAGCTCGCCACTGAAAATAAGTCGCTGACCCATTATACAAAAGGTACGCAGTCACCCAACAAAGTGGGCTCCCACTGCTTGTACGCATACGGTTTCAGGATCTATTTCACTCCCCTCTCCGGGGTTCTTTTCGCCTTTCCCTCACGGTACTAGTTCACTATCGGTCAGTCAGTAGTATTTAGCCTTGGAGGATGGTCCCCCCATATTCAGACAAAGTTTCTCGTGCTCCGTCCTACTCGATTTCATGACTAAGAGATTTTCGCGTACAGGGCTATCACCCACTATGGCCGCACTTTCCAGAGCGTTCCGCTAATCTCAAAGCCACTTAAGGGCTAGTCCCCGTTCGCTCGCCACTACTAAGGGAATCTCGGTTGATTTCTTTTCCTCAGGGTACTTAGATGTTTCAGTTCCCCTGGTTCGCTCCATACACCTATGTATTCAGTGTAAGGTAACCATCTTATGATGGCTGGGTTCCCCCATTCAGACATCTCCGGATCAAAGTCTGTTTGCCGACTCCCCGAAGCTTTTCGCAGGCTACCACGTCTTTCATCGCCTCTGACTGCCAAGGCATCCACCGTATGCGCTTCTTCACTTGACCATATAACCCCAAGCAATCTGGTTATACTGTGAAGACAACATTCGCCGAAAATTCGATAATACTCAATTACGAGTAACTCACAAATTTTACCTTAGCCTGATCCGTTACCAGTGAAAGTAACGTTCAGTCTATCTTTCTATCACATACCCAAATTTTTAAAGAACGATCTAATCAAAGACTAGAAATCAACATTCACCA
>NZ_CP168079.1:1879720-1879915 GCF_050915955.1 Pseudomonas sp. UBT
TCTATCACATACCCAAATTTTTAAAGAACGATCTAATCAAAGACTAGAAATCAACATTCACCACCTTAACGATGGAATGCTCATTTCTAAGCTTTCATACAATACAGTTACGCTCTTTATTTAGAGCGCACACTTATCGTCTTCTTCAATGAATCAAGCAATTCGTGTGGGAACTTATGGAGCAGCTGATGTCGT
>NZ_CP168079.1:1880015-2119295 GCF_050915955.1 Pseudomonas sp. UBT
ACACGAATTGCTTGATTCAGTTGTTAAAGAGCGGTTGGTTAAGATCTTTCGTCTCAACCGAGGTGCGCATTCTACAGCACCTCACCAGCTAACACACTTAAAATTTTATGATCTTTCAATAAAATCAAATACTTAAGTAGCAACTTTGTTCAAGTTGCTCGTCAGCGGGAGGCGAATAATACAGTGTTAGAATACGTGGTCAACCCCCCATCTAAAAATTATTTTCCCCATACTAAAAAGCCTGCTGTCGTTAGAAACGTCCCAAGACCTTGGCAGCAAATAATGCGGGCAAAAAAAGCCCGCTGTCCGCGGGCCTTCTTCGCATGGTCGGCAATCAGTGGTGATTAGCCGAACCACTATTCTGTGCACCTACACCTGATCAGAAGTCCAGGTTGGACACCGCCAAGGCATTGCTCTCGATGAAGTCACGGCGAGGTTCGACCGCATCCCCCATCAGGGTGTTGAAGATCTGGTCTGCGCCAATGGCGTCTTCGATGGTCACGCGCAGCATGCGACGCTGAGCTGGATCCATGGTGGTTTCCCACAACTGATCAGGGTTCATCTCGCCCAGACCTTTGTATCGCTGAATGGTGTGACGCTTGGTGCTTTCCGCCATCAGCCAGTCCAAGGCTTCCTTGAACTCCTTGACCGCTTTCTTACGCTCGCCACGTTGAATATAAGCACCATCATCCAGCAGGGTGCTCAACTGCGCGCCGAGGGTCACGACCGTCTTGTAGTCATTACTGCCGAAGAAGTCGCGGTTGAAGGTGACGTAATTCGACAGGCCGTGGGAGATCAATTCAACCTCTGGCAGCCACACATTACGTTCACGGTCTTCACGCAGACTGGCTTTGTACACCAGGCCGGACTTCTCAACAGTGCGCAGGCGTACTTCGTACTGAGCCAGCCAATCTTGCATCGCTGCATGATCACCCAACTGCTCCAGACTTACGGCCGGCAGATAGATGAAGTGCTCGGTCAGTTCCTGAGGGTACAGGCGCGACAGACGCTTAAGGGTCTTCATCACCATGCGGAAGTCGTTAACCAGACGCTCCAACGCCTCACCCGAGATACCCGGCGCTTCGTCGTTCAAGTGCAGGCTGGCATCTTCCAGGGCCGACTGCGTCATGTACTCTTCCATGGCGTCGTCGTCTTTGATGTACTGCTCTTGCTTGCCTTTTTTCACTTTGTACAAAGGCGGCTGCGCAATGTAGATGTAGCCACGCTCGATCAACTCAGGCAACTGACGGAAGAAGAACGTCAGCAGCAAGGTACGGATGTGCGAACCGTCGACGTCAGCATCGGTCATGATGATGATGTTGTGGTAGCGCAGCTTGTCGATGTTGTACTCGTCACGGCCAATACCGCAGCCCAACGCCGTGATCAAGGTGCCAACTTCCTGGGAGGAAATCATCTTGTCGAAGCGGGCCTTCTCGACGTTGAGAATCTTACCTTTCAACGGCAGGATCGCCTGGGTGCGACGGTTACGACCCTGCTTGGCGGAACCGCCAGCAGAGTCACCTTCCACCAGGTATAGCTCGGAGAGGGCGGGGTCCTTCTCCTGGCAGTCAGCCAGCTTGCCTGGCAAGCCAGCAATGTCCAGCGCGCCTTTACGACGGGTCATCTCACGGGCTTTACGCGCCGCTTCGCGAGCACGTGCAGCGTCGATCATCTTGCCGACAACCAACTTGGCTTCGTTCGGGTTCTCCAGCAGGAAGTCGGAGAAGTACTTACCCATCTCCTGTTCCACGGCGGTCTTCACTTCGGAAGAGACCAGCTTGTCTTTGGTCTGGGAGCTGAACTTAGGATCCGGCACTTTTACCGAGATAATCGCGGTCAGGCCTTCACGCGCATCGTCACCGGTGGTGGCGACTTTGTGCTTCTTGGCCAAGCCTTCGGCTTCGATGTAGGTGTTCAGGTTACGCGTCAGTGCGGAACGGAAACCCACCAAGTGAGTACCGCCGTCGCGCTGTGGAATGTTGTTGGTGAAGCACAACAGGTTCTCGTTGAAGCTGTCGTTCCACTGCAGGGCGATTTCCACGCCGATGCCGTCTTCACGCTGGATGTTGAAGTGGAACACCTGGTTGACCGCAGTCTTGTTGGTGTTCAGGTATTCAACGAACGCACGCAGGCCGCCTTCGTACTTGAACAGTTCTTCCTTGCCGCTGCGCTCGTCCTTGAGGACGATACCCACACCGGAGTTGAGGAAGGACAATTCACGAATACGCTTGGCCAGGATGTCCCAGCTGAAGTGGATATTCTTGAAGGTTTCGTCAGAAGGTTTGAAGTGGATCTGCGTACCGGTAGTTTCACTGTCGCCGACGATTCTCATCGGCTCCTGTGGCACACCATGCACGTAGGTCTGTTCCCAAATCTTGCCACTACGGCGAACGGTCAGGATCAGCTCTTCAGACAGAGCGTTCACTACCGACACGCCTACACCGTGCAAACCGCCGGAGACTTTATAAGAGTTGTCGTCGAACTTACCGCCGGCGTGCAGCACGGTCATGATGACCTCAGCCGCCGAGACGCCTTCTTCTTTGTGCACATCGACCGGAATGCCGCGACCGTTGTCGCGCACCGTGATGGACTCATCCGGGTGGATGATAATGCTGATGTCGTCGCAGTGACCGGCCAAAGCTTCGTCGATGGAGTTGTCGACCACCTCGAACACCATGTGGTGCAGACCGCTACCATCATCGGTGTCGCCGATGTACATACCGGGACGTTTGCGTACGGCATCCAAACCTTTCAGCACTTTAATGCTGGTCGAGTCGTACGTGTTTTCTTCGCTCATGCCTTCACTCCCGATGGTCGTGGGTCTGGGTGATACGGCCCTGTTCCACGTGGAACAAAGCGACTGGCGTTTCCGTCTGCCAGCCTTCCCTCAATAATTCGTGGTCTACACAGGTGATAAACACCTGGCAGCGTAAGTCTTCCAACAAACGGCATAACGCGCGGCGGTGTTGTTCGTCTAGTTCAGACGGCAAATCATCCACCAGATAAATACACTGGCCGCGCCGGGCTTGGCTAACCAAATGCCCTTGGGCAATCCGCAGCGCACACACCACCAACTTCTGCTGACCACGGGACAAGATATCCGCAGCATTATGTGCGCCTAGTCTAAGGCGCAAATCAGCCCGTTGGGGCCCCGCCTGGGTATGGCCAATCTGCTGATCCCGTTGCAAGGACGTGGCGAGCACTGCGCTCAGTTCACGTTCTTTATCCCAACCACGGTAGTAGCTCAGCGTCAGCCCTTCGAGATCCAACAACTCACTCAAGGTCTGCTCAAAGACTGGTTTCAAGGCTTTGATATAGGCGCGGCGGTATTCATCTATTTCGTCGCTGGCCAGGCACAGTTCCCGGTCCCAGGCCGCTTGCGAAGCGGCGTCAAGTGTACCATGCCGCAGCCACGAGTTCCGCTGCCGCAGGGCCTTCTGCAGGCGCTGCCAAGTGGCCATGAACCGCGGTTCCACATGGAATACTCCCCAATCGAGGAACTGCCTGCGGATTTTCGGCGCACCTTCCAGAAGGCGAAAACTGTCAGGGTTGATCAGCTGCAGTGGCAGAATTTCGGCGAGTTGCGCGGCACTACGGGCATTTTGCCCGTCGATGCGAATTTGAAACTCCCCCTGGCGATCACGAGATATACCCAAGCTGCTGTGCCCTCCTTCGGCCAATTCGACTTGGCCAAACACCGTGCACGCCAATTGCTCGTACTGAATCACCGGCAACAAGCGAGCGCTGCGAAAGGAGCGTGCCAGGCCCAACAAGTGAATGGCCTCCAGCACACTGGTTTTGCCACTGCCGTTGGCGCCGTGGAGGATATTGATGCGGGGTGATGGGGAGAAGGTCACCGGGTGCAGATTGCGCACCGCGGTGACCGAGACGCGACTGAGGGACATCTAGCTTCTGCTGAGCATGGTTACAGGCGCATCGGCATAACAACGTAAGCCGAGTCGTCGTTGTCGGATTCCTGCACCAGGGCGCTGCTGTTAGAGTCCGACAGAATCAGGCGAACCTGTTCGGTGGTCATCACACCCAGTACGTCCAGCAGGTAGCTCACGTTAAAGCCGATTTCCAGCGAGCCGCCGTTGTAGTCGACACCCACTTCTTCTTCAGCCTCTTCCTGCTCCGGGTTATTGGCCTGAATTTTCAGCTGGCCGTTGGCCAGTTGCAGGCGAATACCACGGTACTTTTCGTTCGACAGAATCGCAGTACGGCTGAACGCTTCACGCAGGGCCTGACGATCACCAATCACCAGCTTGTCGCCACCTTTAGGCAGCACGCGCTCGTAATCCGGGAATTTGCCGTCAACCAGCTTAGAGGTGAAGGTGAATTCGCCGGTGGTGGCGCGGATGTGGTGCTGACCCAGGACGATGCTGACATTGCCATCCGGCTCGGTGAGCAAACGCGCGAGCTCAAGAATACCTTTACGCGGCACGATCACCTGGTGACGGTCCGGCTGACCGATATCGGCCTTCATCGAGCACATGGCCAGACGGTGACCGTCGGTGGCAACGGCGCGGATAATGCCTTCCGATACTTCCAGCAACATACCGTTGAGGTAGTAACGCACGTCCTGTTGGGCCATGGCGAAGCTGGTGCGCTCGATCAAACGGCGCAGCTTGCTTTGCTCCAGGCTGCAGGTCAGCGAGCCCGGGCCCTCTTCCACCGTTGGGAAGTCGTTGGCAGGCAACGTCGACAGGGTGAAACGGCTGCGACCGGCCTTGACCACCAGCTTCTGCTCATCAACCTTGATGTCGATCAGCGCGTCGTTGGGCAGGCTCTTGCAGATGTCCATCAGCTTGCGCGCCGGCACAGTGATTTCGCCCGGTTCAGCAGGCTCTTCCAATTGAACACGGCCAACCAGTTCGACTTCCAGGTCGGTACCGGTCAAGGACAATTGCTGGCCTTCGACCACCAGCAATACGTTGGAGAGCACCGGCAAGGTCTGTCGGCGCTCGACGACGCCTGCGACCAGTTGCAGGGGTTTCAACAGGGCTTCGCGTTGAATGGTGAAATGCATGGTCTAGTCCCTTGCCTTAATAAGCTGCGCTGGTGTCATCAAGTAGTCAGTGTACGCAGCAGGTTCTTGTAGTCCTCGCGAATATCCGCGTCGGATTCCTTAAGTTCGTTGATCTTGCGGCACGCGTGCAAGACCGTGGTGTGGTCGCGACCGCCAAACACATCACCGATTTCCGGCAGGCTGTGGTTGGTCAGCTCTTTAGAGAGCGCCATGGCCACCTGACGAGGACGTGCCACCGAGCGCGAGCGGCGCTTGGAGAGCAGGTCGGAAATCTTGATCTTGTAGTACTCAGCCACGGTGCGCTGGATGTTATCCACACTCACCAGCTTGTCTTGCAGTGCCAGCAGGTCTTTCAGGGATTCACGAATCAACTCGATAGTGATGTCGCGACCCATGAAGTGCGAGTGAGCAATGACCCGCTTGAGCGCGCCTTCCAACTCACGCACGTTGGAGCGAATGCGTTGAGCGATGAAGAAAGCGGCATCGTGGGGCAGATCGACTTTCGCCTGGTCGGCCTTTTTCATCAGGATCGCGACACGGGTTTCCAGCTCCGGCGGCTCTACCGCAACGGTCAGGCCCCAGCCAAAGCGCGACTTCAAACGCTCTTCCAGGCCTTCGATTTCCTTCGGATAACGGTCGCTGGTCAAGATGACCTGTTGGCCACCTTCGAGCAAAGCGTTAAAGGTGTGGAAAAACTCTTCCTGGGACCGTTCCTTACGCGCGAAGAATTGAATGTCATCGATCAGCAAGGCATCAACCGAGCGATAGAAACGCTTGAACTCGTTGATTGCATTGAGCTGCAAAGCCTTGACCATGTCAGCCACGAAGCGCTCCGAGTGCAGGTACACGACCTTGGCATTCGGGTTCTTCTTTAACAGGTGGTTACCCACAGCATGCATCAAGTGCGTCTTACCCAAGCCAACGCCACCATAAAGGAAGAGCGGGTTGTAACCATGCTTGGGGTTATCGGCCACCTGCCAGGCTGCCGCCCGGGCCAACTGGTTGGATTTACCTTCGACGAAGTTTTCGAAGGTGAAAGTACGGTTCAAGTAACTGGTGTGCTTGAGCGCACCTTCTACCTGGACGGTACGCTGTTCCGCGCGGACCGGAGCTTGCTGAGAGCTGGCACCGGCCATGGGATCAAAGCTGTCGCGGGACGGCTCTTCATTTATAGGTGCGTTTTTCTGTGACGCCGATTTTGAAGGCGTCTGGGCGACCGGTGCTGATGAGTTATTAACAGGTGCCACTGCTGCCTGAGCCTGAGAGGCACCCGCGGCCAACGGCGCATTCGGCGCAGCACGCGGTGCAGAGCTACGTTTGCTGCCTATTAATAAGGAAAGCACAGGCGCGCGGCCATTACCGTGCTCATCGAGCAATTCGAGAACGCGGCTCAGGTACTTCTCGTTGACCCAGTCGAGAACAAAACGATTCGGCGCGTAGACACGCAACTCGTCGCCTTCGGCTTCGACCTGTAGCGGACGGATCCAGGTGTTGAATTGCTGGGCAGGCAGCTCTTCGCGCAAAAGCTCCACGCACTGCTGCCAAAGTTCCACTGACACGGATATCCCCTAAGTTGAAAGCCGGTGAGGCAAAAACAGCCGCCATTGTAGCGGCCAGTCGCCTACTTATCCACACGTAGGTTGCTCACAGGGCACCCAAAATCAATGCGTTAAGCGTAAAAAAGCCGACCAATGGTCTGTGCATAAGCTCTGTGGATAAGCGCACCTAAGCTCGTTGTACAAGTGGGGTCGAAAGTCTGTGGGTAACTGGCCTGTGGATAAAACCCCATTCCACACACAGCTTATCCGACAGCGCAGCACAGGCAGAGCACCGTTTCTCCCCCGTGTTGTCATTCTCTGTACATCAGGTGGAATGTGGCCTTAAGGCAGTTATCCACAGAAGATCGCTCCCCTAGCTTTTATAAGCTTTACAGAAAAGCTTTAAATAACTTCCTTCTTTATTTTTATATCTATGGCACTGCTCATGAAAGCCGAGCGAACAGAAACGTGCTGAGGGGCCAGAAGAATCTAATTAAAGGAAAAGCTGGTTGGAAATTGACCTAGAGGCTTGCTTTCTCTAGAATCGCCGGTCTCTTAAAACGGGGGCCATTCCGGCCCGTTGTGGACGAACCAGGTAACAACGCCATGAAACGTACTTTCCAACCAAGCACCATCAAACGCGCCCGTACTCACGGCTTCCGTGCTCGCATGGCTACCAAGAACGGCCGTGCTGTCCTGTCGCGTCGCCGCGCCAAAGGTCGTGCGCGTCTGGCAGTTTGATAATCCGGTACTGGTGGTGAGTCAGGACTTCAGTCGGGAAAAGCGTCTGCTTACACCCCGGCACTTCAAGGCAGTCTTTGACTCCCCCACCGGCAAGGTTCCGGGGAAAAATCTCCTGCTCCTTGCGCGTAACAACGATCTGGATCACCCCCGTCTCGGGTTGGTGATTGGCAAGAAGAGCGTAAAGCTCTCCGTTGAGCGCAATCGCCTCAAGCGTCTGATGCGCGAATCGTTTCGCCTCCACCAGGACACTCTGGTTGGTTGGGATATTGTTATCGTCGCGCGCAAAGGCTTGGGGGATGTAGAAAACCCCGAATTGATTCAGCATTTCGGCAAGCTCTGGAAACGTTTGGCGCGTACTAACAAGCCAGCACCAGCAGTCAGCACCGAAACTGTAGGGGTAGACAGCACCAATGCGTAAACTGGCCCTCGTTCCGATCCAGTTTTACCGTTATGCCATTAGTCCTCTGATGGCCGACCACTGTCGTTTCTACCCCAGTTGTTCCTGCTACGCGTTAGAGGCCATAGAAAATCATGGTCTTCTGCGCGGTGGCTGGCTGGCCTTTCGTCGTTTAGGCCGCTGTCATCCGTGGAATCCCGGTGGTTTCGACCCGGTTCCACCTATCCCTACCTCCCGTTCTTCTTCGATGGCCGAGTAATCATGGATATTAAACGCACGATCCTGATCGTCGCCCTGGCAATCGTGTCCTACGTCATGGTTCTTAAGTGGAACCAGGACTACGGCCAAGCTGCCCTGCCGACTCAGAATGTTGCTACCAATCAGGCTGCGCCGGCTATTCCGGACACCCCGTTGGGTAACAATGCGTCCGCGAGTGCCGATGTTCCCAGCGCGAATGGCGAGACAAGCGCCCCTCTAGAAACGCCAGTGGTCACCAACAAAGACCTCATCCACGTGAAAACGGATGTGCTCGACCTGGCTATCGACCCACAAGGTGGTGATATCGCGCAGTTGAAACTGCCGCTGTATCCACGTCGCCAAGACCATCCAGATGTTCCGTTCCAACTGTTCGATAACGGTGGTGAACGTACTTATCTGGCACAAAGTGGCCTGACCGGCACTGACGGTCCGGATGCTCGTGCTACCGGTCGTCCGGTTTATTCGACCGAACAGAAGACTTATCAACTGGCTGATGGCCAGAACCAGCTGAATGTCGACCTGAAATTCAGTCAGGACGGCGTCAACTACATCAAGCGTTTCAGTTTCACCCGTGGTTTGTACGATTTGAAGGTCACTTACCTGATCGACAACGAAAGCGCCAAACCGTGGACGGGCAACCTGTTTGCCCAGCTCAAGCGTGACAACAGTGCCGATCCTTCTTCCAGCACCGCCACCGGCACCGCGACTTACCTGGGCGCCGCCCTGTGGACAAGTAGCGAGCCGTACAAAAAAGTGTCGATGAAAGACATCGACAAGGGCGCGCTGAAAGAAACAGTCCAAGGTGGATGGGTCGCCTGGTTGCAGCACTACTTCGTGACCGCATGGATTCCGAACAAGGGTGAAGCCAACCTGGTTCAAACCCGCAAAGACAGCCAAGGCAACTACATCATTGGTTTTACTGGCCCGGCGTTGACCGTCGCTCCAGGTGCCAAGGCCGAAACCAGCGCCACTCTGTATGCCGGCCCGAAAAGTCAGGCCGTGCTGAAAGAGTTGTCCCCAGGTCTGGAATTGACTGTGGACTACGGCATTCTGTGGTTCATTGCCCAGCCAATCTTCTGGTTGCTGCAACATATCCACAGCATCGTCGGTAACTGGGGCTTCTCGATCATCTTGCTGACCATGCTGATCAAAGGGATCTTCTTCCCTCTGTCTGCAGCCAGCTACAAGTCGATGGCGCGTATGCGTGCCGTGGCTCCGAAACTGGCCGCTCTGAAAGAGCAACATGGCGATGATCGGCAGAAAATGTCGCAGGCCATGATGGAGCTGTACAAGAAAGAGAAGATCAACCCGCTGGGTGGATGCTTGCCGATTCTGGTGCAGATGCCGGTGTTCCTGTCGCTGTACTGGGTACTCCTGGAAAGCGTGGAAATGCGCCAGGCTCCGTTCATGCTGTGGATAACTGACCTGTCGATCAAAGACCCGTTCTTTATCCTGCCGATCATCATGGGCGCAACCATGTTTATCCAGCAGCGCTTGAACCCGACTCCGCCGGACCCGATGCAAGCCAAGGTAATGAAAATGATGCCAATCATCTTCACCTTCTTCTTCCTGTGGTTCCCAGCAGGTCTGGTGCTGTACTGGGTGGTCAACAACTGCCTGTCGATCTCTCAACAGTGGTACATCACACGTAAAATTGAAGCGGCTACCAAAGCTGCGGCATAATTTACTGTGTGGATAACCACTCAAGACGCCCCCTAGTGGGGCGTTTTGCTTTCCGTCACTTTTGTTCTGGAACCTGCTGATGAGCGCTCCTCGTGAAACCATCGCCGCTGTCGCTACCGCTCAAGGTCGTGGCGGTGTGGGTATCGTTCGAATTTCCGGGCCCCTCGCCAGCGTGGCAGCCCAGGCCATCAGCGGCCGCGAGTTGAAACCCCGATACGCTCACTACGGCCCATTTCTGGATGCCGATCACACGGTGCTGGATGAAGGCCTGGCCCTGTATTTTCCTGGGCCAAATTCCTTCACGGGTGAGGATGTACTGGAGTTACAAGGCCACGGCGGCCCGGTTGTATTGGATATGTTGCTACAGCGCTGCCTGCAGTTAGGTTGCCGCCTGGCTCGTCCGGGAGAGTTCAGCGAGCGGGCATTTCTCAACGATAAGCTTGACCTGGCCCAGGCCGAAGCGATTGCTGACCTTATCGAGGCCAGTTCTGCACAAGCGGCGCGCAATGCGCTGCGCTCGCTGCAGGGGGCTTTTTCCATGCGTGTGCACAACCTGACCGAGCAACTGATCAGCTTGCGCATCTACGTTGAAGCAGCCATTGATTTCCCGGAGGAGGAAATCGACTTCCTCGCCGATGGCCATGTCCTGGCAATGCTCGATAAAGTTCGTGATGAGTTATCCACAGTGCTGCGTGAAGCCGGACAGGGCGCATTACTGCGTGACGGCATGACGGTAGTGATTGCCGGTCGTCCGAATGCGGGCAAGTCCAGCCTGCTGAATGCCCTGGCAGGTCGTGAAGCCGCCATCGTTACCGAAATTGCCGGCACCACCCGGGATATATTGCGTGAACATATCCACATCGATGGCATGCCGCTGCACGTGGTTGATACCGCCGGCTTACGCGATACCGATGACCAGGTGGAAAAGATCGGCGTGGAACGCGCACTCAAGGCCATCGGCGAAGCGGATCGGGTGCTGCTGGTGGTGGATGCCACGGCGCCGGAGGCCTTGGATCCTTTTGCCTTGTGGCCGGAATTCCTTGAGCAGCGACCTGACCCGGCCAAAGTGACCTTGATCCGCAACAAGGCGGATCTGACTGGCGAAGCCATCGCCATGGAAACCAGCGAAGATGGCCACGTCACCATCAGCCTGAGTGCCAAGTCGGCCGGCGACGGCCTGGAGTTGTTGCGCGATCATCTCAAGGCCTGCATGGGCTATGAGCAGACCTCGGAAAGCAGCTTCAGTGCACGCCGCAGGCACCTGGAGGCGCTGCGTCATGCCAGCGTGGCGTTGGAGCACGGTCGGGCTCAGCTGACGTTGGCGGGCGCAGGGGAGCTGCTGGCTGAGGATTTACGTCAGGCGCAGCAGATGCTGGGCGAAATTACCGGTGCATTCAGCTCCGATGATCTTCTGGGAAGGATCTTTTCCAGCTTCTGCATCGGTAAATAACCCTTCGTTGTCCACAGACAGGCCATTCGCGCCTGTCTGTTTCGCCCGCTCCAGGGCATTTCATTCCATCTTTTGATTCACCACTGTGCCTATGGCGGCTTTTGTGTGGGCGCTATTTGGGCATGTGGGCAAATTTCTGTGGATTAAGCCCTGTGAATAACCGCCCTTGTGCCCGGTTGATAACAGGGCTTGAAACCTGAGTAAAAACCCCCTTGTGGATAACCACCTGTTTAATCCACAAGCTTAAAGCACTTATCCAAGGGCCTCATTGGCACATGACCACAGACTTTTGAATCTCTGTACACATTGTAAATAAAGGCCTGTAGAGATCTATCCACAGAAAGTAGGCTCAGTAGAAATAAACATAAAAACAAAGATCTTATAAATTTCTTCTTTTTTAATTTCTATTGTCAGTGATTCATCCACAGCTGGTTAAATTTTGTGCAAAGGGTTCTTTAGGAAGGGCTAAGTCCCTATACTTGCCGCCAAAGCTCTAAAACTCTTTCAACAATCAATTCCTGATTACCTACATAAGCAGGCACGAGGTGCGTGGTGGATTTCCCTTCCCGTTTTGAAGTGATCGTCATCGGCGGCGGTCATGCCGGTACCGAGGCAGCACTGGCCTCAGCACGCATGGGCGTCAAAACCCTGTTGCTGACGCACAACGTGGAAACCCTCGGAGCCATGAGTTGCAACCCCGCCATTGGTGGGATCGGCAAAAGTCATCTGGTCAAAGAAATCGACGCCCTTGGCGGTGTCATGGCCATGGCTACCGACAAAGGTGGTATTCAATTTCGCGTGCTCAACAGCCGCAAAGGCCCGGCCGTACGTGCTACTCGGGCGCAAGCTGACCGCATCCTGTACAAGGCCGCGGTACGTGAAACCCTGGAAAACCAGCCGAACCTGTGGATATTTCAGCAAGCAGCGGATGACCTGATCGTCGAACAGGACCAGGTACGCGGTGTTGTCACCCAAATGGGCCTGCGTTTCCTCGCAGAATCCGTGGTGTTGACCACCGGTACGTTCCTTGGCGGACTTATCCACATCGGCATGCAGAATTATTCCGGTGGCCGCGCCGGTGATCCGCCTTCGATTGCCTTGGCAAAACGCCTGCGTGAATTGCCGCTGCGTGTTGGCCGCTTGAAAACCGGGACCCCGCCGCGTATCGACGGGCGCTCTGTGGATTTCTCGGTAATGACCGAACAAGCCGGCGATACGCCGATCCCGGTGATGTCGTTCATGGGTTCCAAAGAACAGCACCCGAAACAGGTCAGCTGCTGGATTACCCACACCAACGCCCGGACCCACGAAATCATTGCCGCGAACCTTGATCGTTCGCCGATGTATTCCGGGGTGATTGAAGGTATTGGCCCGCGTTATTGCCCATCGATCGAAGACAAGATCCACCGCTTTGCCGACAAGGAAAGCCACCAGGTCTTCATCGAACCCGAAGGCTTGACCACCCACGAGCTTTATCCGAACGGGATTTCCACTTCCTTGCCGTTCGACGTGCAAATCCAGATCGTGCAGTCGATTCGTGGCATGGAAAACGCGCACATCGTGCGCCCGGGCTACGCCATCGAGTACGACTACTTCGACCCGCGTGACCTGAAGTACAGCCTCGAAACCAAAGTCATCGGCGGCTTGTTCTTCGCCGGGCAAATCAACGGCACAACCGGTTACGAAGAAGCCGGCGCCCAAGGTTTGCTGGCCGGGACCAACGCAGCGCTGCGTGCGCAGGGCAAAGACAGCTGGTGCCCGCGTCGCGATGAGGCGTACATCGGCGTATTGGTCGACGACCTGATTACCCT
This sequence comes from Pseudomonas sp. UBT, assembly GCF_050915955.1. Classification (NCBI taxonomy): domain Bacteria; kingdom Pseudomonadati; phylum Pseudomonadota; class Gammaproteobacteria; order Pseudomonadales; family Pseudomonadaceae; genus Pseudomonas; species Pseudomonas sp. UBT. The sequence goes on from NZ_CP168079.1 coordinate 1,892,926, forward strand.
GGGTACCCAGGAACCATACCGGATGTTTACGTCCCGGGCGGAATACCGCCTGATCCTGCGCGAAGACAACGCTGACCTGCGCTTGACCGAAAAAGGTCGCGAGTTGGGCTTGGTCGATGACGCACGCTGGGCCGCTTTCTGCAAAAAACGCGAAAGCATCACGCTGGAAGAGCAGCGCCTGAAAAGTACCTGGGTTCGCCCGGGCACCGAGCAGGGCGACGCGATTGCCGAAAAATTCGGCACGCCGCTGACCCATGAATACAACTTGCTGAACCTGCTGTCCCGTCCGGAAATCGACTACGCTGGTCTGGTCGAAGTGACAGGCCACGGTGCCGAGGACCCACAAGTCGCCGAGCAAATTGAAATCAAGACCAAGTACGCCGGGTACATTGACCGCCAGCAGGATGAGATCGCTCGCCTGCGCGCCAGTGAAAACACCAAGCTGCCTGTGGATATCGATTACACCGGGATTTCCGGGTTGTCGAAAGAAATTCAAAGCAAGCTGGGGATAACTCGGCCGGAAACATTGGGTCAGGCTTCACGTATTCCCGGCGTCACCCCGGCAGCGATTTCGTTGTTGATGATTCATTTGAAAAAACGCGGCGCGGGCCGTCAGTTGGAGCAAAGCGCTTGAGTTCGTTGGTCACCTCGCAACACGCCGAAGAATTATCCACAGGTGCACGCCAGTTGGGTGTTGACCTGACTGCAGCCCAGCACGAGTTGCTGCTGGGTTATCTGGCCCTATTGATCAAATGGAACAAGGCTTACAACCTGACTGCGGTACGCAATCCTGACGAAATGGTTTCCCGACATTTGCTCGACAGCCTGAGCGTGATGCCGTTTATCGAAAACGGTCGCTGGCTCGATGTTGGCAGTGGCGGAGGCATGCCAGGCATTCCGCTGGCCATCCTGTTTCCGGACTCGCAAGTGACGTGCCTGGACAGCAACGGCAAGAAAACCCGCTTCCTGACCCAGGTCAAACTCGAGCTCAAGTTGGATAACCTGCAAGTTATCCACAGCCGGGTCGAAGAATTCACGCCTGAATTGCCTTTCAATGGAATTGTTTCCCGGGCGTTCAGCAGCATGGAGAACTTCAGTAACTGGACGCGCCATTTGGGCGACCGCGACACCCGCTGGCTGGCAATGAAGGGCGTTCATCCAAGCGACGAGCTGCTAGCATTGCCGGCAGACTTCCACCTCGATAGCGAACACGCCTTGGCCGTACCCGGTTGCCAAGGCCAACGCCATCTGCTGATACTGCGCCGCACGGCATGATTGGGAACACAAGCAAGAATGGCTAAGGTATTCGCGATAGCGAACCAGAAAGGTGGCGTGGGCAAAACCACCACCTGCATCAACCTCGCAGCATCCCTGGTTGCTACCAAGCGCCGGGTGTTGTTGATCGATCTCGATCCACAGGGCAACGCCACCATGGGTAGCGGTGTGGATAAACACGGCCTGGAAAACTCGGTCTACGACTTGCTGATCGGCGAGTGCGACCTGGCCCAGGCCATGCACTACTCCGAACACGGCGGTTATCAACTGCTGCCGGCCAACCGTGATTTGACGGCGGCGGAAGTGGTGCTGCTGGAAATGCAGATGAAAGAAAGCCGTCTGCGCAGCGCCTTGGCGCCGATCCGCGAGAACTACGATTACATTTTGATCGACTGCCCACCGTCGCTGTCGATGCTGACGTTGAACGCATTGGTTGCAGCCGACGGGGTGATTATCCCCATGCAGTGCGAGTACTTCGCGCTCGAAGGGTTGAGTGACCTTGTGGATAACATCAAGCGTATCGCTGAACTGCTCAACCCGAACCTGCAAATCGAAGGCCTGCTGCGCACGATGTATGACCCGCGTCTGAGCCTGATGAACGATGTGTCGGCGCAGCTCAAGGAACACTTTGGCGATCAGCTTTACGACACCGTGATCCCACGTAACATCCGTTTGGCCGAAGCGCCAAGCTATGGCATGCCTGCGCTGGCGTACGACAAATCATCGCGTGGTGCCATTGCCTACCTGGCACTGGCCGGCGAGATGGTTCGCCGTCAACGCCGCAATTCACGCACCGCTGCTGCCCAGCCAACTTAAGGAATCCCCATGGCCGTCAAGAAACGAGGTCTCGGACGTGGACTGGATGCACTGCTGAGTGGTCCGACTGTCACTTCGCTTGAAGAACAAGCGGTGCAGGCCGAAGAGCGCGAGCTGCAACACCTGCCGCTGGACCTGATCCAGCGCGGTAAATACCAGCCACGCCGCGACATGGACCCCCAGGCGCTGGAAGAACTGGCCAATTCGATCAAGGCCCAGGGCGTGATGCAGCCGATCGTGGTACGCCCGATCGGTGGTGGCCGCTTCGAAATCATTGCCGGTGAACGCCGCTGGCGTGCCAGCCAGCAGGCCGGTAAGGAAACCATCCCGGCGATGGTGCGCGATGTGCCGGACGAAACCGCCATCGCCATGGCATTGATCGAGAACATCCAGCGTGAAGACCTCAACCCGATCGAAGAAGCGATCGCGTTGCAGCGCTTGCAGCAGGAATTTCAGCTGACCCAGCAACAAGTGGCCGATGCGGTGGGTAAATCCCGCGTGACTGTGTCCAACTTGTTGCGTTTGATCGCACTGCCGGAAGTTATCAAGACCATGTTGTCCCACGGCGACCTGGAAATGGGTCATGCACGTGCTTTGCTCGGTTTGCCGGAAAATCAACAGGTTGAAGGGGCGCGACACGTTGTCGCACGGGGGCTCACCGTTCGTCAGACCGAGGCCCTGGTTCGCCAGTGGCTGAGCGGCAAACCTGCACCGGTCGAAACGGCCAAACCTGATCCGGATATCGCGCGTCTCGAGCAGCGCCTGGCCGAGCGCCTAGGCTCTGCGGTGCAAATTCGTCATGGCAAGAAAGGCAAAGGGCAATTGGTGATCGGATATAACTCACTCGATGAGCTTCAGGGCGTCCTTGCCCACATCCGCTGAAACATTTGCTTATGTAGCGCGCGATCGGAAAACACTACCCGACAGTTGAATAGGGGCAGAACCGCCCCTATACTCTGCGCGCATTTTGTCGGCACAAATTATGCCAAGTTATTGATTTCCGGCAGCCGACCATTGAGGAGCAAGAGTGATGGAAACCCGCACGCCAAACACGTTGCCGTTCCATCGCTTGGCCGTTTTCCCGGTTTTATTGGCTCAATTTGTCGTATTGCTGATCGCCGCATTGGCGCTTTGGTATTGGCATGGAGTCGTAGCCGGGTATTCAGGACTCTGCGGAGGCCTGATAGCCTTGCTGCCCAATATGTATTTTGCTCACAGGGCCTTTCGGTTTTCCGGCGCCCGAGCAGCCCAGTCCATCGTCCGGTCTTTTTATGCTGGCGAGGCAGGGAAATTGATTTTGACGGCAGTGCTGTTTGCACTGACCTTTGCAGGTGTGAAGCCATTGGCGCCGCTGGCTGTATTCGGCGTCTTCGTGTTGACCCAACTGGTCAGCTGGTTCGCTCCCCTGCTAATGAAAACAAGACTTTCGAAACCTTAGGGCGTTTGAGGCAACCATGGCAGAAACAACCGCTTCGGGCTATATCCAGCACCACTTGCAGAACCTGACCTTCGGTCAGCTTCCCAACGGCGGCTGGGGCTTCGCCCACACCGCAGCAGAAGCCAAAGAAATGGGCTTCTGGGCATTCCACCTGGATACTCTGGGTTGGTCTGTCGCATTGGGTCTGATCTTCGTCCTGATTTTCCGCATGGCGGCAAAGAAGGCGACTTCCGGTCAGCCAGGTGCTTTACAGAACTTCGTTGAAGTATTGGTCGAATTCGTCGATGGCAGCGTGAAAGACAGCTTCCATGGCCGTAGCCCGGTGATTGCACCGCTGGCACTGACCATCTTCGTCTGGGTGTTCCTGATGAACGCCGTCGACCTGATTCCGGTCGACTGGATTCCTCAGTTGGCCATCCTGATCACCGGCGATCACCACATTCCATTCCGTGCGGTTTCCACCACGGACCCTAACGCCACCCTGGGCATGGCCCTGTCGGTGTTTGCGTTGATCATTTTCTACAGCATCAAGGTCAAGGGCATCGGCGGCTTCATCGGCGAACTGACCCTGCACCCGTTCGGCAGCAAGAACATCTTCGTTCAAGCCCTGCTGATCCCGGTGAACTTCCTGCTGGAGTTCGTGACCCTGGTCGCCAAGCCGATTTCCCTGGCCCTGCGACTGTTCGGCAACATGTACGCCGGCGAGCTGGTATTCATTCTGATCGCTGTGATGTTCGGCAGTGGTCTGCTCTGGCTTAGCGGCCTGGGCATCGTTCTGCAGTGGGCGTGGGCTGTGTTCCACATCCTGATCATCACCCTGCAGGCCTTCATCTTCATGATGCTGACCATCGTCTACCTGTCGATGGCGCACGAAGAGAACCATTAAGACCAGTCTCGACTAGTCTGATGTCCTTCCCGGTAACACGGGAAGGTGGCCCACCAGGGCTATGAAACGATTTGTTTTACCGCTTTAAAATCTAAAAAACCTAAACCATACGACGTAAAAGTCGGGAGGAAAGATGGAAACTGTAGTTGGTCTAACCGCTATCGCTGTTGCACTGTTGATCGGCCTGGGCGCCCTGGGTACTGCCATTGGTTTCGGCCTGCTGGGCGGCAAATTCCTGGAAGGCGCAGCGCGTCAGCCAGAAATGGTCCCAATGCTGCAAGTTAAAATGTTCATCGTCGCCGGCCTGCTCGACGCCGTGACCATGATCGGTGTTGGTATCGCTCTGTTCTTCACCTTCGCGAACCCTTTCGTTGGTCAACTCGCTGGCTAATCACTCGAATTTTTCGAGTTGATTGGGGTGATGGACAACGAATGAGCGAGGTGTTGGCGTGAACATTAATGCAACCCTGATTGGCCAATCCGTTGCGTTCTTCATTTTTGTAGTGTTTTGCATGAAGTTCGTGTGGCCTCCGGTCATCGCGGCTTTGCACGAACGTCAGAAGAAGATCGCGGATGGTTTGGACGCTGCCACCCGTGCAGCTCGCGACCTGGAGTTGGCCCAAGAGAAAGCGGGTCATCAACTGCGCGAAGCTAAAGCACAGGCAGCTGAAATCATTGAGCAAGCCAAGAAACGCGGTAACCAGATCGTCGAAGAGGCTGTTGATAAAGCCCGCGTCGAAGCTGACCGTGTGAAGGCTTCGGCTCATGCCGAGATCGAACAGGAACTGAACGGCGTCAAAGACGCGCTGCGTGCCCAACTGGGTGCTCTGGCGGTCGGCGGTGCTGAGAAGATCCTCGGTGCCACAATCGATCAAAACGCGCACGCGGAGCTGGTTAACAAACTGGCTGCTGAAATTTAAGCGAGGGCGATCATGGCAGAACTGACCACGTTGGCCCGACCTTATGCTAAGGCAGCCTTCGAGCACGCCCAGGCCCACCAGCAGCTGGCCTCTTGGTCAGCCATGCTCGGCCTGGCTGCAGCAGTGTCGCAAGACGACACCATGCAGCGCGTGCTCAAGGCCCCGCGCCTGACGAGCGCAGACAAGGCCGCCACTTTTATTGAAGTGTGCGGCGACAAGTTTGATGTGAAAGTGCAGAACTTCATCCACGTCGTTGCCGAAAACGACCGTCTCCCGCTTTTGCCGGAGATTGCCGCTCTGTTCGACCTGTACAAGGCCGAAGAAGAGAAATCGGTAGACGTTGAAGTGACCAGTGCTTTCGCATTGAACCAAGAACAGCAAGACAAACTCGCCAAGGTTCTCAGTGCACGACTCAATCGGGAAGTGCGCCTGCAAGCTACGGAGGACGCATCCCTGATTGGTGGTGTCGTTATCCGCGCCGGCGACCTGGTTATCGATGGCTCGATTCGCGGCAAAATCGCGAAACTTGCCGAAGCATTGAAATCTTGAGTTTGAAGGGGCAGCAGAGCAATGCAGCAACTCAATCCTTCCGAAATAAGTGAAATTATCAAGGGCCGCATCGACAAGCTCGATGTGACCTCCCAAGCCCGTAACGAAGGCACTGTCGTCAGCGTATCTGACGGCATCGTGCGGATTCACGGTCTGGCCGACGTAATGTACGGCGAGATGATCGAGTTTCCGGGCGGCGTCTACGGTATGGCCCTCAACCTGGAGCAAGACTCCGTAGGTGCCGTTGTATTGGGCGCTTACACCAGTCTGGCTGAAGGCATGAGCGCCAAGTGCACCGGCCGCATCCTGGAGGTTCCGGTTGGTAAGGAACTGCTGGGTCGCGTAGTCGACGCACTGGGTAACCCTGTTGACGGTAAAGGTCCACTGGGCAACACCGAGACCGATGCGGTCGAGAAAGTTGCTCCAGGCGTGATCTGGCGTAAGTCGGTAGACCAGCCTGTACAGACTGGCTACAAGGCTGTCGATGCCATGATCCCAGTCGGCCGTGGCCAGCGTGAGCTGATCATCGGTGACCGTCAGATCGGTAAAACCGCTCTGGCAATCGACGCGATCATCAACCAGAAGAACAGCGGCATTTTCTGCGTCTACGTAGCTATTGGTCAGAAGCAATCGACCATCGCCAACGTGGTTCGCAAGCTGGAAGAAAACGGCGCCCTGGCCAACACGATCATCGTGGCTGCCAGTGCTTCGGAATCTCCTGCGCTGCAATTCCTGGCACCGTACTCCGGTTGCACCATGGGTGAATTCTTCCGCGACCGCGGTGAAGACGCGCTGATCGTTTATGACGATCTGTCCAAGCAAGCAGTGGCTTACCGCCAGATTTCCCTGCTGCTGCGCCGTCCACCAGGCCGTGAAGCTTACCCAGGCGACGTGTTCTATCTCCACTCCCGTCTGCTGGAGCGCGCATCCCGCGTTTCGGAAGAATACGTAGAGAAGTTCACCAACGGCGCAGTGACCGGCAAAACCGGTTCCCTGACCGCACTGCCGATCATCGAAACCCAGGCTGGCGACGTTTCCGCGTTCGTTCCGACCAACGTGATTTCCATCACCGACGGTCAGATCTTCCTGGAATCGGCCATGTTCAACTCCGGGATCCGTCCTGCTGTGAACGCCGGTGTTTCGGTATCCCGTGTGGGTGGTGCCGCTCAGACCAAGATCATCAAGAAGCTCTCCGGTGGTATCCGTACCGCTCTGGCTCAGTACCGTGAACTGGCGGCATTCGCCCAGTTCGCTTCTGACCTGGACGAAGCGACCCGTAAGCAACTTGAGCATGGTCAGCGCGTTACCGAGCTGATGAAGCAGAAGCAATACGCCCCAATGTCGATCGCTGACATGGCGTTGTCGCTGTATGCCGCTGAGCGTGGGTTCCTGACCGACGTTGAAATCACCAAGATCGGCAGCTTCGAACAAGCGCTGATTGCTTACTTCAACCGCGATCACGCCGAATTGATGGCGAAGATCAACGTGAAGGGTGACTTCAATGACGATATCGACGCTGGCATGAAAGCCGGTATCGAGAAGTTCAAGGCCACCCAAACCTGGTAAGCCGCAGCGGGAGCCGCAAGGCTCCCGCTTGCTAACCTGATAGGTGTTACATGGCAGGCGCAAAAGAGATTCGCAGTAAGATTGCGAGCATCAAAAGCACGCAAAAAATTACCAGCGCCATGGAAAAAGTGGCGGTCAGCAAAATGCGCAAGGCACAAATGCGCATGGCTGCTAGCCGTCCTTATGCGGAGCGTATCCGCCAGGTAATTGGGCATCTGGCCAACGCCAACCCGGAATACCGCCACCCGTTCATGATCGACCGCGAAGTTAAGCGTGTGGGTTATGTGGTAGTGAGCAGTGACCGTGGTTTGTGCGGTGGTTTGAATACCAACCTGTTCAAGGCCCTGGTCAAGGACATGGCGGTAAACCGCGAAAAGGGCGTCGAGATCGATCTGTGTGTTGTTGGTAGCAAGGGTGCGGCCTTTTTCCGCAACTTCGGCGGTAACGTCGTTGCAGCTATCAGCCACCTGGGTGAAGAGCCGTCGATCAATGATTTGATCGGCAGTGTGAAGGTGATGCTGGATGCGTACCTGGAAGGCCGGATTGACCGCCTGTCCGTGGTATCCAACAAGTTCATCAACACCATGACCCAGCAGCCAACCGTGGAGCAATTGATTCCACTGGTGGCGACTCCGGATCAGGAACTCAAGCACCACTGGGACTACCTCTACGAACCAGACGCCAAAGAGCTGCTTGACGGCTTGATGGTGCGCTACGTGGAGTCGCAGGTGTACCAGGCGGTGGTCGAGAACAACGCAGCTGAACAAGCGGCGCGGATGATCGCGATGAAAAACGCTACCGATAACGCCGGTGATCTGATCAGCGATTTGCAGCTGATCTACAACAAGGCGCGTCAGGCTGCGATCACCCAAGAGATCTCGGAAATCGTCGGCGGCGCTGCCGCGGTTTAACGGTTCAAATATTCAGAGGATCCAGCTATGAGTAGCGGACGTATCGTTCAAATCATCGGCGCCGTTATCGACGTGGAATTTCCACGCGACAGCGTACCGAGCATCTACAACGCTTTGAAAGTACAAAGCGATGCAGGCACCACTCTGGAAGTTCAGCAGCAGCTGGGCGACGGCGTGGTTCGTACCATTGCAATGGGTTCCACCGAAGGCTTGAAGCGCGGTCTGGATGTTCTGGACACTGGCGCTGCCATCTCCGTACCGGTCGGTAAAGCGACCCTGGGCCGGATCATGGACGTACTGGGCAACCCGATTGACGAAGCTGGCCCGATCGACACCGAAGAGCGCTGGGGCATTCACCGTCCGGCACCTTCGTTCGCCGAGCAAGCTGGCGGCAACGATCTGCTGGAAACCGGCATCAAGGTTATCGACCTGGTTTGCCCGTTCGCCAAAGGCGGTAAAGTCGGTCTGTTCGGTGGTGCCGGTGTAGGCAAAACCGTAAACATGATGGAACTGATCCGTAACATCGCCATCGAGCACAGCGGTTATTCCGTGTTCGCCGGTGTGGGTGAGCGTACTCGTGAGGGTAACGACTTCTACCACGAGATGAAGGACTCCAACGTTCTGGACAAAGTGGCACTGGTTTACGGTCAGATGAACGAGCCGCCGGGTAACCGTCTGCGCGTAGCACTGACTGGCCTGACCATGGCCGAGAAGTTCCGTGACGAAGGTAACGACGTTCTGCTGTTCGTCGACAACATCTACCGTTACACCCTGGCCGGTACTGAAGTATCCGCACTGCTGGGCCGTATGCCTTCGGCAGTAGGTTACCAGCCGACCCTGGCTGAAGAGATGGGCGTTCTGCAAGAACGTATCACTTCGACCAAAGAAGGTTCGATCACCTCGATCCAAGCGGTATACGTACCTGCGGATGACTTGACCGACCCGTCGCCAGCGACCACCTTCGCCCACTTGGACGCCACCGTCGTTCTGTCCCGTGACATCGCTTCCCTGGGTATCTACCCAGCGGTCGATCCACTCGACTCGACTTCGCGCCAGCTGGATCCGAACGTGATCGGCCAGGAGCACTACGACACCGCTCGCGGCGTTCAGTACGTGCTGCAGCGTTACAAAGAACTGAAGGACATCATCGCGATCCTGGGTATGGACGAGCTGTCGGAAGCCGACAAGCAGTTGGTAAACCGTGCTCGTAAGATCCAGCGTTTCTTGTCGCAGCCGTTCTTCGTGGCTGAAGTCTTCACCGGTGCATCGGGTAAATACGTTTCCCTGAAAGACACCATTGCTGGCTTCAAAGGCATCCTCAACGGTGACTACGACCACCTGCCAGAACAAGCGTTCTACATGGTCGGCGGCATCGAAGAAGCGATCGAGAAAGCCAAGAAACTGTAATCCCGGCGCCCGGCAACGGGCGCTCATCAGGTTGAGGCAATCAGATGGCTATGACAGTCCATTGCGATATCGTCAGCGCGGAAGGGGAAATCTTCTCCGGTCTGGTAGAAATGGTGATTGCACACGGCGAACTCGGTGACCTGGGTATTGCCATGGGCCACGCGCCATTGATCACCAGCTTGAAGCCAGGTCCGATCACTCTGACCAAGCAAGGCGGGGAAAAGGAGGTGTTTTACATCTCCGGTGGTTTCCTCGAGGTTCAGCCGAACATGGTCAAGGTACTTGCCGACACCGTGCAACGTGCTGGCGACCTGGATGAAGCCTCCGCTCAGGAAGCCGTCAAGGCTGCCGAGAAGGCCCTGAACGAAAAGGGCGCGGACTTCGACTACAGCGCTGCTGCTGTACGTCTGGCCGAAGCTGCAGCTCAGCTGCGCACGCTCCAGCAGATCCGCAAGAAGTAAGCGGCCCAGCCGCCATGCTTCAAGCGCGATTGATTAAAAAGGGTAGCCTCGGCTACCCTTTTTCTTTTTTAGCAAAACACTTCTCTGGTCTGAAGCCGGACCGCCCAGGATTGGTAGCCATTCATGTCTCTTGAAATTGTCATCCTCGCCGCAGGCCAGGGCACCCGCATGCGTTCGGCCCTGCCCAAGGTGCTGCACCCCGTAGCGGGCAACTCCATGCTTGGCCATGTTATCCACAGCGCCCGGCAACTGGACCCGCAGCGGATTCACGTGGTGATTGGCCACGGTGCCGATGTGGTGCGTGAACGCCTGGCTGCGGATGACCTGAATTTCGTATTGCAGGACAAACAATTCGGTACCGGCCACGCCACCGCGCAAGCCGTGCCGTTCATCAGTGCCGATACTGTGCTGATTCTTTATGGCGACGTGCCGCTGATCGAAGTGGAAACCCTGCAACGCCTGCTCAAGCACGTAGTCCCTGGCCAGATGGGCCTGCTCACCGTCGAGCTGGAGGACCCTACCGGCTATGGCCGCATCGTGCGCGATGCCGACGGCAAGGTTGCGGCCATCGTTGAACACAAAGATGCCACTGAAGCCCAGCGTGCTATTACCGAAGGCAATACCGGCATTCTCGCCGTCCCTGCCAACAAGCTTGCTGACTGGATGAGCCGTCTGTCCAACAACAACGTCCAGGGCGAGTATTACCTCACCGACGTCATCGAAATGGCCGTGAGCGATGGCCTGCTGGTTGCCACCGAGCAGCCCCACGACCCTATGGAAGTGCAGGGCGCCAACGACCGCAAGCAGCTTGCAGAACTGGAGCGCCACTACCAATTGCGCGAAGGCCGCCGCTTGATGGCGCAAGGTGTGACTTTGCGGGACCCGGCGCGTTTTGATGTTCGCGGTGAGGTTACTGTCGGCCGCGACGTGCTGATTGATATCAACGTGATCCTCGAAGGCCGCGTGATCATTGAAGACGACGTGGTGATTGGCCCGAACTGCGTGATCAAGGACAGCACCCTGCGCAAGGGCGTGGTGGTCAAAGCCAACAGCCATATTGAAGGTGCGGTGATGGGCGAGGGCAGCGATGCCGGTCCATTTGCGCGGTTGCGTCCGGGCAGCGTGCTCGGCGCCAGGGCACATGTGGGTAATTTCGTCGAACTGAAAAATGCGCGTATGGGCGACGATGCCAAGGCCGGCCACCTGGCCTATCTGGGTGATGCGGTCATCGGTGCTCGCAGCAACATCGGCGCAGGTGTAATCACCTGCAACTACGATGGCGCCAACAAGTATCAGACGACGATTGGTGAGGATGTATTCATTGGCTCGAATAACTCGCTGATTGCACCCGTCACCATCGGCGATGGGTCCAACACTGCTGCGGGCTCCACCATCAATCAGGATGTGGATAAGTCTCAACTGGCAGTAGCCCGAGCCCGCCAGCGCAACATCGACGGTTGGAAACGCCCGGTCAAAATCAAAAAGACCTGAGTTATCCACAGAGTCGAAATCAGCACAGTTCAAATGTGGGAGCGGGCTTGCTCGCGAAAGCGTCGGGTCAGGCACTGAAAAGTTGACTGACACACCGCATTCGCGAGCAAGCCCGCTCCCACATTTTGCTCAGTGTTGTGTCAAAAAGACTTTTCGATCTGCTTGACGATTTCCTGCCAATAGGTTTTGATTGCCTTCGTTATCTTTCGAAACGAAACTTAAGATCATCATGTCGAAACGAAATACACCCCAACGACGCCACAACATTCTGACGATGCTCAATGAACAGGGCGAAGTCAGCGTGGACGAATTGGCCAAACGTTTCGAAACCTCAGAAGTGACCATCCGCAAGGACCTGGCCGCTCTGGAGAGCAACGGCCTGTTGCTGCGCCGTTACGGTGGCGCGATCACCATGCCCCAGGAACTGGTGGGCGATGCCGCCCAGCCCATTTCGGCCTACAAGCGCGCCATCGCGCGTGCAGCCGTCATGCGTCTACGTGAACACGCGCGCATCATCATCGACAGCGGCAGCACCACCGCCGCCATGATCCCTGAGCTGGGCCACCAGCCGGGTCTGGTCGTAATGACCAACTCCCTGCACGTGGCCAGCGCCTTGAGCGAACTGGAACACGAGCCGGTGCTGTTGATGACGGGCGGCACCTGGGACCCGCATTCGGATTCGTTCCAGGGCCAGGTCGCCGAGCAAGTGCTGCGTTCCTACGACTTTGATCAATTGTTCATCGGCGCTGACGGCATCGATTTGGAGCGCGGTACCACCACCTTCAACGAATTGTTGGGCCTGAGCCGTGTGATGGCCGAGGTCGCGCGTGAAGTGGTGGTGATGGTCGAATCCGACAAGATTGGCCGCAAGATTCCCAACCTGGAACTGCCCTGGAGCAGCGTCCATACCCTTATCACCGATGATCGCCTGCCGCTTGAGGCCCGCGACCAGATTCAAGCCCGCGGCATTACGCTGATATGCGCGGCAATCATCTAGGAGACATACCATGTGTGGAATTGTAGGCGCAGTCGCTGAACGCAACGTCACCGCCATCTTGCTCGAAGGCCTCAAGCGCCTGGAATATCGCGGCTACGACAGCGCCGGTGTGGCCGTTTTCACCAACGCCGGCAAGCTTGAGCGCATGCGTCGCCCGGGCAAGGTCGCTGAGCTGGAGCAAGCGCTGCTCGGCGAGCCGCTGGTCGGCCGTCTGGGCATTGCTCACACTCGCTGGGCCACCCACGGCGCGCCGTGCGAGCGTAATGCCCACCCGCACTTCTCCGGCGACCTGGCGGTGGTGCACAACGGCATCATCGAAAACCACGAAGTGCTGCGTGAACAGCTCAAGAGCCTGGGCTATGTGTTCACCTCGGACACTGACACCGAAGTCATCGCTCACCTGCTGAACCACAAGCTCAAGGACCTCGGCGACCTGACCGTTGCCCTCAAGGCCACCGTCAAGGAACTGCACGGCGCCTACGGCCTGGCCGTGGTCAGCGCCAGCCAACCCGACCGCGTGGTTGCCGCGCGCAGTGGCAGCCCGTTGGTGATCGGCCTGGGCCTGGGGGAAAACTTCCTCGCCTCCGACCAACTGGCCCTGCGCCAGGTCACCGACCGCTTCGTGTACCTGGAAGAAGGCGATATCGCCGACATCCGCCGTGAAAGCGTGGCGATCTGGGACGTCAACGGCAACTCCGTCGAGCGCGAAGCCGTGCAATACCGCGACGGCGCCGAAGCCGCCGACAAAGGTGCGTTCCGCCACTTCATGCTCAAGGAAATCCACGAGCAACCTTCCGTGGTGCAACGCACCCTGGAAGGTCGCCTGAGCCAGAACCAAGTGCTGGTCAATGCATTCGGCCCGCAAGCGGCCGAGTTGTTCGCCAAAGTGCGCAACGTGCAGATCGTCGCCTGCGGCACCAGCTACCACGCGGGTATGGTTGCGCGTTACTGGCTGGAAGAACTGGCCGGCATCCCTTGCCAGGTCGAAGTCGCCAGCGAATTCCGCTACCGCAAGGTCGTGGTGCAGCCAGACACCCTGTTTGTGACCATCTCCCAGTCCGGCGAAACCGCCGACACCCTGGCCGCACTGCGCAACGCCAAAGAGCTGGGCTTCCTCGCCAGCCTGGCGATCTGCAACGTCAGCATCAGCTCCCTGGTGCGCGAGTCCGACCTGACCCTGTTGACCCAGGCCGGTCGCGAAATCGGCGTGGCGTCCACCAAAGCCTTCACCACCCAACTGGTAGGCCTGTTGCTGCTGACCCTGTCCCTGGGCCAGGTTCGCGGCACCCTCGCCGAAGGCGTCGAAGCCACCCTGGTGGAAGAACTGCGCCGCCTGCCGACCCGCCTGGGTGAAGCCCTGGCCATGGACAGCACCGTGGAAAAAGTCGCCGAACTGTTCGCCGACAAAAACCACACCCTGTTCCTCGGCCGTGGCGCGCAGTACCCGGTGGCCATGGAAGGCTCGCTGAAACTCAAGGAAATCTCCTACATCCACGCCGAAGCCTACCCGGCCGGTGAGCTGAAACATGGCCCGCTGGCCCTGGTGGATGACGACATGCCGGTGGTAACCGTCGCGCCGAACAACGAACTGCTGGAAAAACTCAAATCCAACCTGCAGGAAGTGCGTGCCCGTGGCGGCCAACTGATCGTGTTCGCCGACGAGAAAGCCGGTATGACCAATGGTGAAGGCACCCACGTCATCAACATGCCGCACATCCACGACACCCTGTCGCCGATCCTCTACACCATCCCGCTGCAGTTGCTGTCGTACTACGTAGCGGTGCTCAAGGGCACCGACGTGGACCAGCCGCGTAACCTGGCGAAGTCGGTGACGGTGGAGTAACACGCCACGCGCCTGGAGGCCCGCAAGGCCTTCAGGCTCCAACGAAAGGATGCGATTCGATGCAAACCTCCTCCCGCGTCCACGAGCGCTTGAACAATCGCCGATTTACGGTCGCGAACAACACTCAAGGGCTTTCCGGCTCAGGGACGGTATTTCATTACCAGGTGGAAGGAGATGCCATTTCGGGCACTTACCAAGGCGGCCGGATACGCATGGGTCAGCAGGTCGGGCGCGTAACAGGCCCCAACACCCTCGAACTTCTTTACCAATGCTTGACCACCGAAGGTGAACTCCTCGCCGGTTGGTCTCGCGGCACGGTAGGCGTTGATCATGCCGGGCGCACCACGTTGACGTTTGTATGGGGATGGTTGTCGGGTGCGACAGGCGGTGGGGAGTCCAGCTACATCGAGTTTACTGAGTAACGGCGAGCGGCTCGTTGAATCAACGACCTCTTGTCGAATCTGTGGGCTACTACCGGGCGCGCAGTCAGGCTAACCCCTAGAATGCTTCCCTGTGGATAACTCAGCCAGGGACGCCGTCACCATGAACATAGAACTGCTAATCGCCGGCATTGTCGTGCTGATCATTGTCGTGGGCCTGGTCGGCTGGATGGTCGGGGTCTATAACGGCCTGGTGATGCGGCGTAACGATGTGGATAAGGCGTTCGCCAACATCGACGTACTGCTCAAGCAACGGGCCGACCAGATTCCCGACTTGATGCGCGTGGTGCAGACCGCCATGAACCATGAGAACGCGCTGTTCACCCGCCTCAGCGACGCGCGGACTCAATACCTCAACGCCAGCAGCCTTAACGACAAGGTCGACGCGTCCAACCAGCTCAATGCGGCACTCAAGTCGGTGATTGCGGTGGCGGAGAGTTACCCCGCGCTGATCTCAGGACCGAACATGGTTGAGTTGCAGCAGGCCATCTCGGCCGTGGAGGAGCGAATTGCCGACCGACGTGAGTTCTTCAACGAGTCGGTCAACCTCTACAACATCGCCATCGCGGTGTTCCCCGATCTGTTCTTTGCGCGAATGCTCAGCTATCAGCGCATTCCCTTGTTGGCCATCAGTGCTGAAGAAACCCGCTACGAGGGTGTGAAGCTTGAGGTGCCCGGGGCATGAAAACCACTCAGGTCGGTGAGGTTGTGAAAAAACCGCTGTGGAAAACCCTGCTGGCACTGGCGTTGGTCGCGGGTTTTATCAGTTTGATTGTGTATGCCCCGAACCTCTTCATCGCGCTGTTTTTTCCAGTCGGCATTCTGGTCGGCTTGCTGGCGAGCTTTGGTCCCAACTTTTACAAAACCGAACAGCGGCTGGCCACCAGCCAGATTCGGTCGCTGGCGATGGGACTGGTGGAGGTACGCGGCACAGTGATTGCCGACAAGACCCTACTGTCGCCGGTCAATGGCACGCCATGCGTGGGGTATGTCTGGATTGTCGAAGACGGCAAGAAAGACGACGACGGCCGCTGGAGTTGGAGCCGGGTGTCCGGAGAGGCGCGCTGCAATGACTTTCGGCTACAGGACGCCACAGGTGAGATCCGCGTGATGGCCGAGGGTATTGACCTGTTCGGCAACAAATCGCCTGACGACTATGAACTCGTCGGCAGCTCACGACGCCAAGGTGAAATCCTGCTGGTCCAGGACCTGGATGTGATGCTGATCGGCGACGCCTGCGAGCGCGAGGGCAAGCCGGTGATCGCCCAGGGCAAACAGCGCAACACGGTGTTCGGCCTTTCGCAAACTCAGGATGTGGAAAATACCCGGGTGCTGGCGCCATTGTGGCGCGCCGGCGGTTTCTATGCCGCAATCATAGGGATGATCGGGGTTGGCATCATGGCCATGACGCCTGCGCATTTTGCCCAATTGCATTTGCCGGGCCCCGATACCTATCAACAAATGGAGCCATTGGGCCCGGTGTATCGACTGCTGGCCTGGTTGTACCGCGAGGGCGGTTTCCCGATTCCCTTCATGGCCGCGTTTGGCTTCTTCCTGACGCTCATCGTGGTGATGATGGCAACCCGCCTGGTCCTGCCCCAAGGTATGCGCCTGGCCGTCGGCCGTGTCCTGGGGGCGTGGATGGGGCTGGGCATGATCATCGGCGGCGTAGTGACCTTACTGCTGTTCGTTGCTCAGGTGGATACCTTGAAGCTGTTTCTGGTGTGGATGCTGATCCTGCTGGGTACCTTGGTGTTTTCAATCTTCGAGCAACGGAAGCTGGGTGCGGCGTACAACCATTTTGCAAAGCGCGTCGGTAAAGCCGGTTTCGGCGACGAAGACGCCTGATCACGGCACAAATTCCACCTTCAACCCCCGGCTCGCACTGCGCCCCTGATCATCACTGACCCGCAACCGGTATTCCCCCGACTTGCCCGGCCGCCAGTTCAGTGTGGTTTGTGGCGGGCCCTGGCCGATCAGGGTCTGGTTGGCAAACCAATACAGCGTCGCCGCATCGCTGGCCGCGTTGGCAGTGAGCGGGATACTTTCCTGGGGCTGGGACAGGCGCAACTGATAACTCACTTGCGTCAGCGGCGAGCGTATCTGCGGCGCTTCGCTTTGATCGCTGATGCGGTTGGGTTGGCAGTTCTTCATTACGTTGGGCGGCGTACGTCGAGGCAGGCCAGCCGCACGGTACAGGCGCTGCACGTCACTGGGCCAGAACTCGAAGACTTCTTCGCGGGTGTATTGCGCATCGAACGGCGGGCACGCGGCCTTGCCCGTACGCGTGTCGATCAGTACCGGGCGGTGCAGGTTAGACACGCGAATCGGTGACACGCCGGGAATGTACCAAGTCTTGCGAGTTTGCGGGCACCAGTGGTTGGGTAACTCGCCGGAGGCGGCGCACACATCGATGCGCACCAGCCCGGCGGGCGGTTTGTCGGCTTTAATCACGACATTGGGCAGCGCCAGAGGCAAGGCGTCGGCGATCCGAAAGAACAACGGCGCAGCGGTCTTGGCACCGATAAAAGCCGGGTTCGGTCGGCCATCAAAGTTACCCACCCACACCACCAGCACGTACGGGCCGACCAAGCCTGCGCTCCAGGCATCGTGAAAGCCCCAGGACGTGCCGGTTTTCCAGGCGGTGCGCCAGTGGCGGCCGGGCAAACCGTCCGGGCGTGGGTTGCGCCGAAGCATGTCGCGCACCATAAACGCGGCTTGGGGCGTGAGCAGCTGCGCGCCCGTGGATTGCGGTTGCTCCTGCAAATACCGCAACGGCCGCAAATGCCCGTCGCCGGCCAGCATCACATACAGACGCGCCAGCTCTTCCGGCGTCATCTCGCCGCCGCCCAAGGCCAGCGCCAGGCCGTAATGGCTTTCGTTGCGCAACCCTTTGATGCCGGCACGTTGCAGCAACCCATACAGCGAAGGCGACTGCACTTGGCTGGCGAGCCATACCGCCGGGATGTTGCGACTACGGATCAAAGCATCCCGCGCTGTCAGCGGCCCGACAAAGCTACCGTCGAAATTTTCCGGCTGGAAGTAGCCGAAGTTACTCGGCAAGTCCTTGAGGATACTCATGGGGTGGATCACCCCCTGATCCAGCGCCAGCCCATACAGAAATGGCTTGAGCGTCGACCCAGGTGAGCGGCGGGACAACACTCCGTTGACCTGGCCGTGGATGCTTGTGGATAAGTAATCCGCCGAACCCACCAAGGCCTTGACGCTCTGGTCGCGACTGTCGATCAGAATTGCTGTGGCGTTTTCCACACCTGTGCTGCGCCGTTCGGCAATAAAGCCTGTGATCAGGCGTTCGAGCAATTGCTGTAAGGGCATGTTAAGGGTGGTGTTGAGTTCGTTGCCGGCCTGGGACGCCAACAGTTGTTCACTCACATGTGGCGCCAGAAAAGGAATCTGCTGGCGGTTGCGCGCCTCCAGGGGCAAGTCGAGCAAACTGTCGTTGCGCGGGTCCTGTGGATAAGTTCCGCGCCATTCGGTCATCAACCGCAGCCGTGCGTTTTGCAGCGATGGCCCGAAGCGCGCGCGCCGACCCGGCTGTTGCGGAATCACCGCCAGCGCCAAGGCTTCGGACAACGACAACTGCGCCGCCGACTTGCCGAAATAAATGCGACTGGCCGCTTCGGCACCTTCGATATTGCCGCCCATGGGCGCCAGGTTCAGGTACGCCTCAAGGATGTCGTGCTTGCTGTAGCGCGCTTCCAGCCACAGCGCCAACGCCATCTGCTGCAACTTGCCCGGTACTTGGCGAGTGTTGAGGTCCCACAGGCGCCGCGCCAGTTGCATGCTCAGTGTCGAGCCGCCCTGGCGCTGGCCGCCGCTGTAGGTGGTCGCGGCCGCGCGCAGCAACGCGGGGGGATTGATACCCGGGTGCCAGTAGAAATTGCGGTCTTCCTTGAGCAGCAACGCCTCGACCAGTGACGGCGACATACGCTCGAGGGGCAGCCACAGGCGGTACTGTCCGTCGTCCGCCAACGTCATGCGCAGCAGCGAGCCGTCGTCGGCCAGCACTACCCGTGACGACGTCACGGCATGTTCCAGCGGGGCATGGGGCCACAGCCGCAGCCCCGCCAGTACCAACGCCGCTGCCAACAGCGGCGTCAGGCGCTTAAGGCTTGGTAATTTCAAGCTGGCCTACTTTGCCGCGCCCTTGCAGGGTGGTTTCGTACATACCTTCGGCATAGGCCGGTGGCGTATTGAACGTACCTGCGTTGGTGGCGCGTACGCGGTAGACGAACGTGCCTACATCGCGCAGCGCGGTGCCGTACAACACTACGCGATCGTCACGCACATCCACATAGTCCGGTTGCCAATTGCTCAACTCGGTCTCGCCGATGGGCGCCTGCCAGGCGTCCGCTTCTTCGCCGTCTGCGGTTTCGGCGTATTCGGAGTCTTCACCCTCGCTTTCATCGGTACTGGCGGCCTCCGGCTCCGGCGGCAAGTTATACACAGGCTCGACGCCACCCGGCAGCAGGTCGACCACGGCCACTTGCTGCACTTGATCACGGTCGGTGGCGCGCAGACGCAGACGCACCAGGAACTCATCGCCTACCGCGACTTTGCTCACCGGCTCGCCTTTAAGGTCGAGGTACTCGTGGATGATTTCCAGGCCGTTGTTGATTGGCTTGAGCTGGGTACCTTTGTCGAAGCCGGCTTCGCTGAGCATGTAGAACGCGGCCGGGCCGTCGGTTTTTTCCATCACCAGTTTCTGCGTGCTGCCCGGCACGGCGGCGCGCGGTGGCTGGCCGGCCATTTCCAGCAGTTGCTGTTGCTTGTCACCCAACCACGCGGTGGCCTTGAGGGTCATGTCGCTTTGCGCACGCTGGCCATAGTTATCCAGCGCGCGCAGCAACAGGGCGGCCGACAGCGAGTTGTAACGCTGTTCGTTGAGGCGCTTGCCGAGTTTGTCCAGCAACGCCGTCGGCACATCGCCCAGCAACTCGGGGAAATGACGCGCCAGCAGGTGCAAGTGTTCAGCATCGTGCACCAGCGGGTCGTAGTACAGGCCATCGCTGTCCCACTTATCCACAAGGGAACGCCACGGGATTTTGCGGAACAATGCATCCGCCTGGCGATCTTGCTTAAGCAGCTTGTAGCTGGCAGCCAGGTAGGCGGCGCCCAGGTCGTTCTGCCAAGTGTCCTTGAAGTAGTTCTCGTAGCGCTCGCGGATATCGCTCAGGGCGCCGCTCACCAGAATCCCCTGACGGCTCAGCAAGTAGCTGGCGTAGGCACGGTTGCGCAATTCCGACAGGCCTTCGCTCGGACCATTGGCCAGGTCTGTCAGATACGTGTTGGCGCGTACCAGCAGGTCTTCCGGCACCGGTAGCCCGCGCTCCCTGGCTTCGATCAGGAAGTCAGTGGCGTACAGACTGGCGTACGGCGCCACGTCCGGGTTGGCCGCCCACAAGCCAAAGCCGCCGGCCGAGTTCTGGCGTTGGCGCAGCATGCGTACCGCGCCGCTGAACGCTTGCTCGGCTTCTGGCGCAGTGCCACCCCAGATCAAC
The DNA here is from genome assembly GCF_050915955.1 of Pseudomonas sp. UBT. Taxonomy (NCBI): domain Bacteria; kingdom Pseudomonadati; phylum Pseudomonadota; class Gammaproteobacteria; order Pseudomonadales; family Pseudomonadaceae; genus Pseudomonas; species Pseudomonas sp. UBT. The sequence goes on from NZ_CP168079.1 coordinate 1,913,448, forward strand.
GCCGGCATGGCCTTGGACACCAGTTGCTCGGTGCAGGCATACCCGTAGTCATCCAGGTAATGCTTGAGGCCGTTGGCCCACACCAGCGGCGAGGCCGCCACACCCAGTTGCACATCACGCAATTGGCTGAACAGTTCACGCGTTGGCTTGAGTTCTTTGCTGGCGCTGTCGAAGCGGCCCAGGCTCAGGGCCACGCGATGCTCGCTCAGTGGGCGGATCGACGTGGTTTCCGCGACCTGGATGCGTTTGCCGTCCGGCAATACCGCGATAAAACGCAGGTCCGCCGAGCCGAGGGTTTCGCCGACCTTGATCTTGAACTCTGCCGTGCCTTCCTTGCGCGGTTGCAGGGACAAGGTGCTGCCCTTGTCGCCCTGCACGTTGAGGCCGTCGCTGGTCTGCACTTCAAACTTCACATCCGCCGCTGCATCCAGGTTGCTGAACACCCCGGCGCTTACATTGAACACATCTCCCGGCGCCACAAAAGCCGGTACGTTCGGCGTAATCACAATCGGCCCGCGCACCTCGGTATTGGCCTCGCTGACACCGACGCTGTCGGCATCCACCGCCACCGCAAACAGGTGCAGCTTGCCGTTGAAGCTGTCCGGCACCTGGTAATGCAGCACGGTTTCACCGGCGGGCAAGTCCACCAGTCCGGACCACCAGGCCACCGGCGGCTGATGTTTACGCTTGAACGGGTTCAGATGATTGGCCAGGCCGCCTTCTGTATCGCCGCCGGGCGCCGCCCCACTGAGCAGGCGGCTGAATTCCGGCAAGATCAGGTCAAGAATCTGACTGGTGCCGACTTCAAGCGCACGCTTCTGGAAGAAGAAGCCCAATGGGTCTGGCGTCTGATAGCGCGCCACTTGCAGGATACCTTCGTCCACCGCGTAGACCACCGCGCGGCCTGGGCGGTCGGCAGTGACCTTGATATCCAGGGTCTGCCCCGGCTCAATCTTCGCCGGGCCTTCGACTTTCAGCGCCATGCGCCGTGCATCCAGGTTGATGCTGAACGGCACCACGCCATAGGACAACGGGCTCATGTAGACCTCGGACGAGCCGATGTCCCGCACGAACTGCACGTTGACGTAGGCATTGCCCTCGAGCCCTGCAGGCACGCGGATATGTTGCACGCTGTTGGTGCTGTCGGCCTTGAACCACTGCTGTGTGTAAACCTTGTCACGCTCGATGGTGATCAAGCCGGCGCCGGTGTACGGCGCGCGAATGCTGATCGCGATCTCGTCACCCGTGGCGTAGCTGCGTTTATCCAGGCGCAATTGCAACTCGGCGTTACGCTCCAGGGAGCGCGAGGTGTTGCCGCGCCCGGCCACGCTGTAGTCGATCTGGTTGAGCAGGTTGCCGTTGGCGTCCTTGAGTTGCAGGGTGAAATCGCCCGGCGTGCCGGTGTTCAGGGTCTGCTTGGCGCCTTCCTTGGTCATCACCAGCGGCGAGGCCGGTTGGCTGATGTTCTTGATGCGCGACTCGTACTTGTAGGTGCCGTTGGACTGTTTCACCAGCACCGACACATAGCGGTGCTCGATGACTTCGCTGGTCAGGCCGTCCACCGCCACGGGTGTAAGGTCCGGCGCGACGGCCAGCCATTGCACTTGGCGTGGGGCGTCTTTGGCGACGTACGACAGCGAATCCTGACTTTTCACACCGACCAGATAAGGTGCGGATGACACCAGCAGCGCATTTTGCGCTGCAACGTTACGGCCACCTTCAGCTTCGAACACTTGGGTCATCACTTGCAGGCGATAGGTGCTGTTGGCGAAGCGTTGCAAGTTGAGGTCGAGCACCGCCTGGCCATTGTCGTCGACAGTGGTTTCCGCCAGGTCTTCGGTGCTGGCTTCTTCCAGCGAATCGTTGAGGCGGAAGCGGTAATCGGGGTAACGGTCGAAGGCCGCCAGCGTGGGGCTCAGGGACATTTTGGCGGTGACGCGACGGCCGGACGCCGGGGCGCCGAACAGGTGCATCGCGGTGACTTTGGCCACCACCTGGTCCGGTGGAATCCAGCCCAACACCGGAGTCTCGTGCAGGCTCAGGCTGACCTTCATGCGGTCCGGCTCGAAATCGCGCACCTTGAAGCTGACACTGCCCAAGTCGGTGCGCGTGTTTTTCTGGCCAATCAACTGCAAGGTCGCGGTGTAATCCCCGGCGGGGGCGACTTCGCTGCTGGGGAAATCAAAGGTTTCAAAACCGCTGGTGGACAGTTTCAGCGGCTGGCGAATGACTTCCAGGCCACGTGGGTCGGTGATTTGCAGCTCCACCGGCAGGCCTTGTAATGCGCCTTTCCAATTGCCGCTGCGCACGATCATGCCCAGGTGCGCCGTTTCGCCGGGCCGATACAGGCCGCGGTCGGTGAACAGGTAGGCGCTGAGGCGATCAATCGCGCCGTCTTCTTCCAAACCGCCTACATCAAAGCGCGACAAATCCAGCTGTTGCGACTGACGGGCAATCGGCAGGAACGACTGGTCATTGCCGCGAGTGACGACATACATCAGCGGCGTTTTCTCACGGCGCAGTTCATCCAGCTTGGCGAAATGCGCATGGCCTTCGGCATCGGTGCGGCCGCTGCTGACCGGCAAACCGTTACGACCAATGATGTCGACTTGTGCGTCGGCCACCGGCGAACCGTTGCCAATGGACTGCACGTACACATCATGGCTGCCGTCGCTGGAGCGTTTGGCGATGATGCCAAGGTCGGTGACCACGATGAAACGCAAGTCGCTGGTGCTGCTGCGTGAGTAATCGAACGTGCGCTCGGCGGGGTCATCCTGAGGGCTGAGCTTGAGCACAAAGATGCCGCGACGACCGCCGTTGGCGGTGAGGTAGTGGCTCAGGTCGACGTTGTCGTAGACGGTTTTCGCCGGGTCATTGGACGACAGCGGAATATCCAGCGACTGACGCTCCACCATACGGTCGAAGTAATCATTGCCAAAATTCGGACGGGCGAAGCTGCCGCTGCTCTGGTCCACCAGGTGCTGCAACTGATTGGGCAGCAGGCGGGCGATTTCCACATGGGCGCCGGGCACGCCGCGGGCCATGAAGCCCAGGCGTTTTTCGCCGTTGAGGCTGAGCAAGGCGCCGTCAGACAGGAACTGCAAAGTGCGTGGGTACGCCGGCATGCTGATCAGCGACGCCGTGGGGTCTTTCGCCAGGTAGCCGCCGATGGCTTCCAGGTTCGCGGGAACGCGCACATACAGCGCGCGGCCTGCGGGAGCCTTGAACTTGAAGGCGTGAAGCGTATTCAGTGGTTCGACGCTGGGCACGTGGGTCAGGGTGACCTTTGAACTACGGGCCAGCAGAGCATCGTCGATCTCGTTGCTGTAATAGGGGCGGGTATCGTCCTGGGCTTTTTCTGGCAGCAGCCAGGCCTGGACCTTACCTGCGATGGTGTCATCGGCCACGGCGCTGGAACTGCTGAACATCAGCACGGGTTCCGGTTCAGCGCGCGCGTTGTCGACAAAGCTCACTTCGGCGCCGGTAAAGGTCAGGCGATAGCGGCCGGGCACGGTGACTTCAGAAACCAGCGGAGCGGTGCTGGCGTTGCCGCCGTCGCGGGCCTTGATCCCTTCATCGAGCTTGGCGCTGACGGGCGTGCTTTCCAGTGGCGTGGCCAGGGCGGCGGAGCGTACGTAGGCATTGAGCCTGGTGTCGTCGAAGGTGATTTCCGGGCGGTTGGGTAACTGGGCATCGCGGTAGGCCAGGCCTTTGCCGAGGGTTACCGATACACGCTTGCGCAGGCTGTCTTCATCGACCGGGTGGGAAAAATGAAAAGTCGCCACCAGCTGTTTCAACGTCGGGTTGGACGGGTCTTGATACAGCTCGTTTTGCGCCAGGGTGGCGCGGAAGGGTTGAGTGGAAAACTGACTGCTGTACTGGTTGAGCAGTACACCGTCGGCCAGCAGCTTTTTCTTGGCCAGGTCGAGGGTGTAATGGGCGTCGACGGGCCAGTCTTTTTCCGGCACGAACAACAAGGTGTGGTCGTCGGACCAACGCCAGGCGCCGGCCACTTCAGGTTTTAGGGTGATGCCTTCGGTGACTGGCTTGCCAATGGCTGCCAGTGGAGCCACAGATTCGGCGAAACGCACCTGCAAGTTATCCACAACCGGTGGTTGCTGGGTGTAATCAGTCAGGTTCGGTTTGTGCAGCGAATAACCGACGGTGTGCGGTTGCGGCAGATGCGAGTACCACTGCCAGCCATAGAAGCCGGCGGCGGCCAGTAACACCAGACCCAACACCCCGGCACCGGCCTGACGCGGGTAGGCGCGTGCTTTATGGCCCACATTTGCCAGGCCATGCCCGAGGGTGCGCAGCCAGGGCGGCGGTTGCCATTGGCCGAAGAGAGCACTCACCACAGTCAGTAAAGCGCCGAGAATTCGGCGGCTGGTCGCTTTCAACGAATCGAGCATGGTGAGCATCCCTGGCTAAGTGCGGCCTATATTACACGCGTCTTTGATACAAAAGATGACGTGAAATTGCCGACGTGCTCAGGCCTGCTGCACAAACGTAAGACGCACCGCAAAACCAATCAAAAGACTGCCAAATAACCACTGCTGAACACGCTGCGCCGAGCGATTGCGCGCCAGCCAGTGGCCGATGCGCGCGCCGGCCAGGGCATAGCAGCAGTCGAATACGAAACCGACGCTCACCAGGATTACACCGAGCAACGCAAACTGCGCCGCCACCGGGCCTGCTTGTGGGTTGATGAATTGCGGCAGCAGCACTGAGCAGAACAGCAGGGCCTTGGGGTTGAGCAGATTGGTGAGCAGGCCGCGCTGAAAGGCCGTGCGCCAGGCGTGGACCGACGGTGCGCCCTGGCTCTCGTTGAACGATGTCAGCCCATTGGCACGCAGGCATTGCACGCCCAGCCATAACAGGTAGGCGGCGCCACCGAGGCGCACCACGTCAAACGTCCACGGCGCCACTTTGAACAACGTCGCCAAACCCATACCGGCCAACGCCACATGGCATGCCCGGGCCAGCCCCAAGCCGATTGTCGTGGTCAGCGCCAAGGCTTTGCCCTGGCGCGCTCCGGTTTGCAGCAGCAGGATCATGTCCGGCCCCGGCAACAGGAAAGCCACCGATAAGGCCAACAGAAATAACCAGAGCTGCGCCATGTTTCACCTCCCACCATTTGTCGGCCAATTCTAGGGTTGAAAGGCGGGGCAGGTGCTTGCGAAGTCAGCCAGATAAGCGTCTAGTCTTGGCACTATCTGCCACCAATACAGCCAACGGCCATCCACTTATGCCAAATATCAAACTTGATGCGTTCGACCGAAAGATTCTTGAAGCCCTGCAACGGGATGGCCGCCTGAGCAATGTGCAACTGGCTGATGCGATCGGTCTGTCCGCCTCCCCCTGTTTGCGCCGCGTGCGTCTGTTGGAAGACGCCGGGGTGATTCGCGGTTATCAGGCCACGCTGGACCGTGACGAAGTGGGGCTGGGCATGATGGTGTTCGTCGGCGTGAAGGTGGAGCGGCACAACGACACCGAAGCGAATGCCTTTCGCGAGGCGGTGACGGCATTGCCCGAAGTGATCTCGGCGTTTCTGGTGTCGGGGGAGTCGGACTTTTTGTTGCAGGTGGTGGTGCCGGACTTACGTGGGTATGAGCGGTTCGTCACCGGCAGCCTGTTGAAGCTGCCGGGGGTGAGGGATATTCGCAGTAACTTCGCGATCCAGACCGTGAAAACCCCAGGCGCCTTGCCCCTGGGACATTTGCCGGGCTGAGGACTGGAAAACACTGCAAAACCAGTGTGGGAGCAGGCAAGCCAGCTCCCACATTTGATCCGCATTGGGCTTGAGCCTGTATGGCTCAGGTCCACCAGTAGCGAACGAGGTGAAAGAAAATCGGCGCGGCAAAACACACCGAATCCAGACGATCCAGCATCCCGCCATGTCCTTCGATCATATGCCCCCAATCCTTAACGCCCCGGTCGCGCTTGATCGCCGACATCACAATGCCGCCGGCAAAACCCAACAGGTTGATCAACAAGGCGATCAAAAACGACTGCCACGGATTAAACGGCGTAGTCCACCACAGCGCCGCACCGATCAGGGACGACAGCAGAATCCCGCCAATAAAGCCTTCGACGGTTTTGGAGGGCGACAGGTTGGGCGCGATCTTGTGCTTGCCGAACAGCTTGCCGCACACGTACTGCAGTACGTCCGACAGTTGCACCACAATCACCAGGTAGGCGATCAGCAAGAGGTTACGGCCTTCATAACCGGGGATGTCGAGGGTCAACAGGGCCGGCACGAATGACACGCAGAAGACCGCGATCATCAGGCCCCATTGCACTTTCGAGGCCCGCTCCAGGAAGTGCGTGCTGTCGCCACCGAGGGACGCGAGGATCGGCAGCAGCAGGAACACATACACCGGGATAAAGATCGAGAACAGCCCGTACCAGTCCGAGTAGATCAGCACGTATTGCAAGGGCAGGGCCACGTAAAACGCGGCCACCAGCGCCGGGTAGTCGCTGCGGCGCGTGGGGGTGAGGGTGAGGAATTCGCGCAGGGCATAGAACGACACCGCGTAGAACAGCAGGATCACCGCGCCGGTACCGAGCCAGAAAGCAATGCCGATCACCACCACCATCACCCACCAGGCGTTGATGCGGGCGTTGAGGTTGTCGATCACCGCATTCGGTGTACCACGGGTGCGCAGTTTGAGGATCAGTCCGATCAGTGAGGCGAGCACCAGGATCGCGCCGATCCCGCCGAACAACATCAAGGTTTGGCTATCCATGTCAGACATGCTCCGGGGCGAGGGCAAGCAGGGCGTCGCGGGTACGGGCAAGGAACGCGGCTTTGTCTTCGCCTTCTTCCAATTGCAACGGCGTGCCGAAGCTGGTGGTACACAACAACGGCAGCGGCAGCACGCGGCCCTTGGGCATGACCCGGTTGAGGTTGGCTATCCACACGGGGACCAATTCAGCCTGTGGGTAACTTTTTGCCAGGTGATACAGGCCGCTTTTGAACGGTAGCAGGCCGTCTTCCAGGTTGCGCGTGCCTTCGGGGAAGATGATCAGCGAGTCGCCGCCTTCAAGCGCGGCCAGCATGGGCTGCAAGGGGTTATCCACAGGGTCTTTACGCTCGCGGTCGATCAGCACGCCATTGAATACGCGGTTGATGATGTAGCGGCGCAAGGCACTTTTGTTCCAATAATCGCTACCGGCCACCGGGCGCGTGAATTTGCGCAGGTTCTGCGGCAGTGATGCCCACAGCAGCACAAAGTCGCCGTGGCTGCTGTGGTTGGCGAAGTAAATGCGTTGCACCGGAACCGGCGCGCAACCCAGCCACAGGCTACGGGCGCCGGTGACGGTGCGGGCCATCGAGGTAATCAGTGTGGCGACCACAGGTTCGAACATGGGAATTCCTTATCCGGCAAAAGGTAGCCAAGGGCTGGCGAGTATCACCAGCAAGGTCAGCAGCACTTGCGCGCCCAGCAGCCAAGCCTGCTTGCGCAACAATTTAAGGGCGCCGCGACGGCGTTCGGTCCAGGGCCGGCCGGCGCGTTTGGGCGATTGCAGGCCGAGAGTTTGCAAGGCCTGGTCGAGATCGGGTGTGCGCTGGGGGTCGCGGGCCAGCAGAGCGAACAGGTCGGCATCGAAAGCCACGCGTAGCGCCCAGTACTTTTGCAGCAGGCCGAGAATAATCATCCACAGGCTGAGCAGCAGGCAGATTGTCGAAATACTCGCCATCAGCAATTGGGCCAGGCCGAACAGCACACCGACCACGGTCAGGCCTGTGGATAACTGATCGAGTGATCGGCCACGGCGCAGAAGGCTGGCGACCACTTGGAGTTCCATATCAGCAGGCATGGGGCAAACCCTCCAGAGCTTCACGGTGAGTGGGATGCAGGACCACGCTGGGCCTGGCTGTACGAATAATAGCCAGCGCTTCCTCGACACTGGCCGCGCGGCCACTGTGCAGCAACCATGCGGCGACCGCCGTGGCGCTACGCGAATACCCCAGGGCGCAGCACACCAGCACGGGCCCGCCCAGGCGCAGGCGTTCGATGGCTTGCGCGGCTTGCAGACATTCGGCGGGGGTCGGGGCGATCAAGTCGAGCACAGGGATGCATTAATAAGCGCAGCTCTGTGGATTAATCGGCAATTCGGCGCAGAGATCGACGATGGCCTTGAATGACCCCTGTTCACTAGCGGTAGGAATTCGACCAAGCCAGACGTTATCCACAACCTGGTCGGGTTGTGGATGTTTACGCGTCCACAACCGCGAGTTAATCCACGCCGCCGCCAGGTAGGGCGCGTACAACCAGCGTGCGGCGGGCGTCAGACGACCATCGGTGCGTTTCTGAAAGCCCGCAGCACCCAGCGCCAGGTAGTTTGCCTTTATCAGGCCAAGGGAAACCGCCGGCCAGATCAGCCAGAGCCACCCGCCCCCCAAGCTCAGCGCCACAATCAATAGCACCACCGACCCCGCGCCGTAACGCAAGCCGAGCCGCCACTGCTGCGAATCCCGCGTAAGCCTTGCATTCAACAGCGGGCTCGGGTGCTCCACGGGCCACAACCACACGCATAACCAGCCTGCGAGGGCGCCTGTGGGTAAGTCAATAAAGTGATGTTGATAAGTGGACAGCACCGAAATACCGATCAACGCGAACCAGCCATGCACCACCCAACGCCAGAACCCTTGCGTGTGGCGCTGGTACATGACCCACAGGATCACCAGCAGCGCGATGTGCAGTGAGGGCGCCTGGTTGAAGGGTTTGTCGAAGCCGGCCAGCACCGCAAACAGCCAGCCAAACACACCGTCCAGTTCCGGCCGTTCAAAGGTGAAACGCAGTGGCCAGATGAGGAAGCAGCTCACGGCAATGACTTGCGCACTGAGCAGGCGCAATGCGTGTTGTTTCAACTCATGGCGAGTGTTGGGCAGCAGCAACGAGAACCCGTAGAGCAGGTCAATGGACCAATAGGGCACGATGGTCCAGGCCCAGAACGGCATATGGGTTTCCCAGCCGAACACCAGCGTGCCGACGTCGCTGCGCTGGCTGGTGACCCAGGTGGCAAAGCCGTAGGTACTGAAAAACAACGGCGCCAGCAACAGCAGCCACAGGACTGCCGGTTTCAATAAGCCGGGTTCGCGCATGCTCAGATCTTCTGTGCCAGGGACACGGTGAAAATGCCCCATTCGTCGACACGCTGGGTGATCTTGCGAAAGCCTGCGGCCTCGACCAACTGATCCATCTCTGCCTGGCTGCGCCGGCGCATCACCCAGGCCTGGCCCTGGCGATGGCTGGTGAGCGCGCGGGCGATCAGTTCCAGCTGCGGATGCCACGGTTGGCCGGTGTAAACCAGATAACCGCCAGGCTCCACCGCTTCGGCCAGCCCTGCCAATGAACCGCCGACCATGCGGTTATCGGCAAACAATTCATACAGCCCGGACACCACCGCCAAAGTCGGCTTGGGGTCCAGTGCCGCCAGATCAGCCCGGTCAAACGCATCACCTTTGACGAACTGGGCGATATCCCCAAGGCCTTTTTCGCGGATCAGCGCGCCACCGTCGCGCACGTTGATGTCACTGTAGTCGCGCAGCAGGATTGATTCCGGCAGCGGCGAAACGCCCTGCAAGGCTTCGAGAATATAGCGGCCGTGGCCGGCGGCGATATCGACAATTCGTACCTCACGATCATCTGCACGCAACTTGGCCATGGCCAGGCGCAGCAGTTCCTCGACATTCAGCTTGCGCTGGCGAATGCCGCGCCAGCCGATGGAGTTGAGGTAGTTGGTGTCGATCATCCGCCCCAGCCCGCCCTTACCGGTGGGCGTGTTGCGGTACACGTAGTCCAGTGTGCTACCGGAGTCGAAGCCGGTGTCGAAGCCCAATTTCACGCCGTCCGACAAGTTCTTGCCCAAGCCCATGCTGGCGCGGGTCATGCGCCAGTACAGGTCGCGCAATGAATGACGTGGCAGCGGCGCGGCAAGGGATTCTGACTCGGCGCAGGTGGCGCCCAATTTGTCGGCATCGAGCAAAGAGGCGTGGTCCAGCGGGTGGGTGAAGTTCTGCAGGATAAAGCGCTTGGCGCTGCTCACGGCTATCGCTCGGTCGCGTTCGCCGAGGGTGTCATGGAAAAAACCGGGAAGAATATGCAGCTCTTTTTTCAGGCTGCCGAGGCGGTCGAAAAATTGCTGCTGGGGTTTACGGTGCACCACAAAGTCGGAGCCGGAGATCAGCAGTTGTGTGGGCACTTGAATCGCCTGGGCATCGGCTACAACGCGATCGGCAGCTTCGTACAGCCCGAGCAGCACATTCACTGAAATGGCTTTGGTGATCAATGGGTCGCTGTCGTAGGACGCGACCCGCTCCGGGTCGTGGCTGAGGAACTTGGCCTTGACGTAACTGTTGACGAAAAAGTTGCCGCGCAACGTGCGCATCAGCGCCAGGCCCGGTCGCGCAAAAGGTACGTAGAGCTTGACCTTGAACGCCGGGGAGGCCAGCACCAGGGCGCGGATTTTGGGTGCGTAATCGTGCACCCAGGTGGCGGCGATCACGGCGCCCACGCTTTGGGCGATGACGGCGAAGTTCTCTTCTTCGATGCCGTAAGTGGCGCCGATATGGTCGCAGAAGGTCTGCACGTCGCGCGCGCTGGTGGCGAAGCTGGGGCTGTCACCGCGTGCGCCGGGGGATTGGCCGTGGCCGCGTGCGTCCCAGGCGAAGAAATCGAATTGCGGCAGGTCGAGTTCGTCGACCAGGTGAGCAATGCGCCCCGAATGCTCGTGGCCGCGATGAAACAGCAGGATCGCCTTGCGCGGCTCATCGCCCGCAGGCGCCGTGGCCGGCCAGTGCCGATAGAAAAGCTCGACGCCATCATGGGTACTGAAGGTGTGCTCTTGCTGTTCGCGCATCGCAAATTCCTTATGCAGAAGGGGAAATCGTTTCTTTGAGGCCTTGGCGCACGCGATTGACCAAGGTATAGGCGAGCAGGGCGGCGACCAGCCACATCACCGTATCGACCCAGCCTGCGTTGAGCCAACCCAGTGCCACGCCGGTGGCGAGCACCCCGAGTACAAACGCGCGATCACTCTTGCCCATTGGGCCGTCGTAGCGGCGCGAAGCGCCCACCATCGGCCCGAGCACACCGGCGTATTCGCTGAACACGGCGAGCAGCGCCACCAGCAGCACCGGCACCAGGCTGGCATCGGGGATCAGGGCAAAGGGCAGGATCAGAGCGCTGTCGGCGATGACGTCGCACAGTTCATTGAGGTAGGCACCGAGGCGCGATTGCTGGCCAAAGTCCCGGGCGAGCATGCCGTCGATGGCATTGAGTGCCATGCGCAGGATCATCCACAGCGGGATCAGCGCAAACAGCCAGAGGTGTTGGGCGAAGCTGGCGATCAACAGGCCGACCAGCAGGGAAACCACGCCAGCCAACACGGTGATCTGGTTGGCGGTGGTGCCGTTGTCATAGAGACGCTGCACGAGGGGGCGCAGCACGTTTTGAAAACGCGGCTTGAGCTGATAGATCGAAATCATGGGGAGTGGCGCTTCCTTGTCCGTGAACCCGCGAAAACTGTTTTGGAGTGTGCCGATTAATCCGTGCCTGCACCAGTGATGGCGCGTGTTTATGGGGGTTTAGTCACGGTCTCGCAGGTGCCGGAGGGTATTTGTGGCAGGGGGCTTGCGCCTGATAGCTATGGGCCAGCCAGTACAGGCATTCACTGACCCATCGCCATCGCGAGTAAGCCCCGTCCACAGGGGCGCAGCGCAGGGCTCAAAAACGGTGTTTAGCGAACAAAAATTTCACGCCGCGTGTTATATCGTAACGAACTGTGTGTAAGCGGGCGTTGAGTGGATGCAAGTGGATTTAGAAGCTGACGGCGCTTCGGTTGAAGGCCTCGCGCGTTTTCAACAAGGGTTGTTCCATGCCCGTCGATTGAGGCAGGCCGGCATCAGCCTGACCGCCCTGGCTGTCGCCGGTTGGGTGCTGGCGTTGTTCGTCGCCTTGTTTGCGCCGCTGTCGATCTGGCCGGTGGTGCTGATCAATTGCGCGAGCGCTCTGCTGGTGCTGGTGGCCGGGTTGCAATCGGCGTGGTGGGTCGCCGATTGGCGCGCCCAGGCGCTGGAAGAGCCCGCGGCTGAACTGATCGAACGGCCCCTCGAAGAGCGCGGTGGGTACGCGCGTCTGCTGGAGCGTTTCGGCAGCGGCTTGCTGGCCCAGATCGGCGCGCCCGTGTTGTGGCTCTGTGGTTGGTCGTTGTTGGCGTTGGTCAGTATCATCGAATTCTGGAACCTGGCCCTGCCCGCATCGCCCGTGGGGCAATCCGCGAGCATCGGCGCTGCGTTGGCGCTGGCGCTGGCCTTTGGCTTGTTGGTGTTCGAGCGCCGTCTGGCTCAGGAAACCGCTGCGCAATGGCCTGAAGCTTCGCAGCTGGCGCAATTGATCCGGGTGGCGATTCTTGTCCTGGTGGTCAGTGCGATCTGTTTGTTGTTTGCCGGCGCGCAATCCGTCTGGCCGCTGCGCTTGGCGACGATTGTTGGCCTGTTGCCAGCGCTGGTGGCGCTGGAGTTCCTGTTAAGGGGCACGCTGTCGCTGTTCAGCCCGCGCCAGCCACGGCTCGAACCACGCTTGATGGCGCAAAGCTTTATCGCCGGTCTGCTGCGCTGGCCGCCACAACCCTTGCTCGCTTTGCAGCACGAACTGCACAACCGCTTCGGCATCGACCTGCGCCAGATCTGGGCGTTTACCTACATGCGCCGGGCGTTCTTGCCGGTGCTGCTGGTGGTGCTGGCGGTAGGCTGGTCACTGACCGGCGTGCACGAAGTGCCCCTGCAAGGCCGTGGGATTTATGAGCGGTTCGGCAAACCGGTGGAAGTCTTCGGCCCGGGCCTGCATGCCGGGTTGCCGTGGCCACTGGGTCGCGTCCTGAGTGTGGAAAACGGCGTTGTGCATGAGCTGGCCACCAGCGCCAGCGACGCCGCAGCACCGCCGTTGGCCCCTGCCGAAGGCCCGGCGCCGCTGATCGCTAACCGGTTGTGGGATGCCAGCCATGTGAATGACAAGTCCCAGGTGATCGCCAGCAGCAGCGGCGACAAGCAGAGCTTCCAGATCGTCAATATGGACGTACGTTTCGTCTACCGCATCGGCCTCACCGATCAGGCCGCACTGGCCGCCACCTATAACAGCGCCGATGTGCCGACGCTGATTCGCAGTACCGCCAGCCGCATCCTCGTGCATGACTTTGCCTCGCGCACCCTCGACGAACTTCTTGGCGAACAACGCACCAGCCTCGCCGACGAGGTCGGGCGCGCCGTACAGGCGGACCTGCAAAAACTCGACAGCGGCGTGGAAATTCTGGCCACGGTGGTGGAAGCCATTCACCCACCGGCCGGCGCCGCCAACGCCTACCACGGCGTGCAGGCGGCACAAATTGGTGCCCAGGCGCTGATTTCCCGTGAGCGCGGCGCCGCCAGCGAACAAACCAACCAGGCTTTGCTGCTGGCCAGCACCGCGCGCGACCAGGCGATGGCCACCGCCCGTGAAGTGAACGCGGGCGCCCAAGCGGCAGACCTGCGCTTTAGCGCCGAACAAAAGGCTTACGCCACCGCAGGCCGTGCCTTCGTGCTGGAGCAGTATCTCGCTCAACTGAGCCAAGGGCTGGCGCACGCCAAGCTGCTTATTCTGGATCACCGCCTGGGCGCCGATGGCGCGCCAACGATCGATCTGCGTTCTTTTACTTTGCCGGCCGATCCTTCGGTGCCGCGTAAAGCCGTTCAATAAGGAGTCTGTCTGTTGAGCGCTCATTCTCACGATCACGGTCATCACCACCACGGCCATCATCATCACCATCACGGCGATGAGCAGGCGGCCGGGCCTTTCCCTTGGCGGCGCATGGCCTGGGCGGTGTTGCTGGTGCTGTTTGCGGTGGCGGCCGCCAGCCTGGTGCAAGTGCGTTCCGGCGAGGCCACGGTGATTACGCGGTTCGGCAACCCGTCGCGGGTGCTGCTGGAACCGGGCCTGGGCTGGCGCTGGCCGGCACCTTTCGAAGCCGCGATCCCGGTGGACCTGCGCTTGCGCACTACCTCCAGCGGTTTGCAGGATGTGGGTACCCGCGACGGCCTGCGGATCATCGTGCAGGCCTATGTGGCGTGGCAGGTGCAGGGCGATGCCGACAATGTGCAGCGCTTTATGCGCGCGGTGCAGAACCAGCCGGACGAAGCGGCGCGGCAGATTCGCACGTTCGTCGGCTCGGCGCTGGAAACCACGGCGGCCAGCTTCGACCTGTCCAGCTTGATTAACACCGACGCCAGCCAGGTGCGCATTGCCGATTTCGAGGCGCAATTGCGCCAGCAGATTGATCAACAATTGCTCACCACCTATGGCGTGCGCGTGGCGCAAGTCGGTATCGAGCGCCTGACCCTGCCGTCGGTCACCCTCACGGCCACCGTCGACCGCATGCGTGCCGAGCGTGAAACCATTGCCACTGAACGCACCGCTGTCGGTAAGCGTGAAGCGGCGCAGATCCGCTCTGCCGCCGAGCGTGATGCGCGAATTGTGCAGGCCGATGCCACGGTGAAAGCCGCCGATATCGAAGCCCAGTCGCGGGTTGAAGCCGCGCAAATTTATGGTCGGGCCTACGCGGGCAATCCGCAGCTGTACAACCTGCTGCGTTCGCTCGACACCTTGGGCACGGTGGTCACGCCGAGCACCCGGATCATCCTGCGCACCGACGCCGCGCCGTTCCGTGCACTGGTGGACGGGCCGAAGGACGTTCAACCATGACCGAGCGTGACGGCCCGGACAGCCCGTGGATCCAGGCCGGGCGCCTGACGTTCCTGGCGTTGTACGCGGTGACGGTGCTGGCGGCGTTGGCTTGGGCGTTTTCCAATGTGCGGCAGATCGACCCGCAAAACCGCGCTGTGGTATTGCACTTCGGCGCGCTGGACCGGATTCAGAACGCCGGGCTCCTGCTGGCGTGGCCACAGCCGTTCGAGCAAGTTGTGCTGTTACCCGCAGCGGACCGCGTGATCGAACGTCGGGTGGAGAACCTGCTGCGCTCCGATGCGGCAACCCAGGCCGACCGCGTCGCCAGTTTCGCCACGCCATTGAGTGATGCGCTGGCGGGTTCCGGTTATCTGCTGACCGGCGATGCCGGTGTGGTGCAGCTGGATGTGCGGGTGTTTTACAAGGTCACCGAACCCTACGCGTTTGTGCTGCAGGGCGAGCATGTGCTGCCGGCGTTGGATCGACTGGTGACGCGCAGCGCCGTGGCGCTGACGGCTGCGCGCGATCTGGACACGATTCTGGTGGCGCGCCCGGAGCTGATCGGCACTGACAACGGCGCGGCCGAGCGCCGTGAGCGGCTGCGCGCAGATCTGGTGCAAGCTATTAATAAGCGCCTGGCGGAGCTGGCCGCGACGGGTTTGGGGCTGGGCATTGAAGTCACCCGTGTCGACGTGCAATCGAGCCTGCCGGGCCCGGCGGTGAATGCGTTCAACGCGGTGCTGACGGCCAGCCAGCAAGCCGATAAAGCCGTGGCCAACGCGCGCACCGAAGCGGAAAAACTCACCCAGAGCGCCAACCAGGAGGCTGACCGCCTGGTGCAAGTTGCCCACGCCCAGGCCAGTGAACGCTTGGCCAATGCCCAGGCGCAAACCGCCACTGTTGCCAGCTTGGCGCAGGTCAAAGACCCCGGCTTGCTGCTGCGCCTTTACCGCGAGCGCGTGCCGAAAATTCTTGGCCAGGCCGGTTCAGTGACGACGGTCGATCCTAAAGACGACTCCCGCTTGATCATCCAGGGAGCCGAGCAATGAGCGCGCCTATGTTGACGTCCGCCGAGCAGCGCAGTGCTGCCCGGCAATTGACCCTGGCCATGCTGGCCTTGGGGTTGCTGATATTGGGCCTGGTGTGGCGCTGGCTGGCGCCGGATCAGAACGGTGTCAGCCAATTACTGCTCGGCGTCGCCTCCTTGCTGGTGGCCGTGCCGGTGATGCGTTCGGCCTGGTACAGCCTGCGCTACCCGAGCCTGCATGGCATCACCGACCAATTGATCGCGCTGGCGATGATGGGGGCGTGGGCCACGGGCGACCTGCTGACCGCCGCCTTGCTGCCGATCATCATGATCTTCGGCCATGTGCTGGAAGAGCGCAGCGTGATCGGCTCCCAGGAAGCGATTCACGCACTGGGCAAACTCACCCGCAGCCACGCGCGGTTGGTGCAGGCCGACGGTAGCATCGTTGAAGTGGATAACGGCACGCTGAACACCGGCGATATCGTCGAAGTGCGCGCCGGCGACCGGGTACCCGCCGATGGCGTGGTGCTGTCCGGCCAGGCCAGCCTGGACACGGCGCCTATCACCGGGGAGTCGGTGCCGTTGGAAGCCGGCGTCGGCGTGCAGGTGTTTGGTGGGGCGATCAACCTTGATGGCTTGTTGCGCTTGCAAGTGACGCGCACCGGTGATGAGTCGACCTTGGGCAAAGTCATTGCGCTGATGCAGAACGCCGAGCGCTCCAAACCGCCGATCACGCGGCTGCTGGAGCGCTATGCCGGCAGCTATATGGTGCTGGTGTTGCTGCTGGCGGCGGTGACCTGGTTTGTTACCAATGACGCCCAGGCGATGCTCGCCGTGCTGGTGGCGGCGTGCCCGTGTGCCTTGGTGCTGTCGGCACCGGCCACGGCGATTGCCGGGATTGCGGTGGCGGCGCGCCATGGGATTTTGATTCGCAGCTCGGCGTTTCTGGAGGAGCTGGCGGACCTCACCTCGTTGGTGGTCGACAAGACCGGCACGCTGACCTTTGGCACCTTGCGCTTGCAGTCCATCGAAACCACGGCGCCGGATCGGCAGGTGGTGTTGAACCTGGCGGCCAGCCTCGGTTCGGCCAGCAGCCACCCGGTCAGCCGTGCATTGGCAGGTTTGGCGACTCAGGAACAAATGCTGGCGCTTACGGACATTCGCGAACGCCAGGGCCTTGGCGTAGTGGCGCAGACCGAGCAGGGCGAGGCGGCCCTTGGGCGACCGGAGTTGTTTGAGCAATTGGGCATCGTCAGCACCCCTGTCCCCAATCACGACGGCCCGATTGCCGGGTTGGCGCTGAACGGGCAGTTCCTCGCGTGGCTGTTGCTGGCCGACAGCGTCAAGCCGGAGGCACGTCAGGCACTGCAAGAGTTGCGGGATTTAGGCCTTGGCCGCCAATTGCTGCTGACCGGCGACCGTCAAAGCGTGGCCGACAGCCTCGCGCTGGACGTAGGCATCAGCGACGTCGAAGCGCAGGCCTTGCCGGAAGACAAGCTCAACCGCGTGTTGGGAGAAATCAGCAGTGGTTTCCGGCCGATGGTGGTGGGCGACGGCATCAACGACTCTTTGGCGCTGAAGGCGGGTGTGGTTGGCGTGGCGATGGGTGCGGGTGGGGCGGACATCGCCCTCGCGTCGGCGGACGTGGTGTTGATCGGCAGCGACCTGCGCCGCCTGGGCACCTGTGTGCGCTTGAGCCGTCAGTGCCGACATACGTTGCAGGTCAATGTGGTTATCGGCCTGGGCTGGACCTTGGCCATCGTGGTGTTCGCGGCGTTTGGCTGGCTGGGCGCAGCAGGCGCAATGATTGCGGCAGTGTTGCATAACCTCAGCACCTTGCTGGTACTGGGCAACGCCGGGCGTTTGCTGCGCTTTCAGGAGCCGCTTTTGAAGCTCGACGAATAATTTTCAGAAATATTTGCACACGGCTGTAACGCCAATGCGGGACCTCACTCTAGTGGTATGTCGAGACTGAACAATCCGTTCAGACCGACTCCACTACTGCTCATGAGGAATACGAGAATGAACATTAAATCCGCTGCTGCCGGTGCCGCCCTCGCAATGGCCGCCGCTACTATGTTTGCTGGTGTAGTCACTCAGGCTCAAGCCGCTGATACCGCTGTGCATTGCTATGGCGTCAACGCCTGCAAAGGCCAGAACGACTGCAAAACCAAAGACCACGCCTGCAAAGGTCAAGGTTCCTGCAAAGGCCAGGGCTTCCTCTCTATGAGCAAGGCAATGTGCGACGAAAAAGGCGGCAAAGTCGGCGAATAACCGGCAAACCAGTGCAACCGCAGCGGACGCCCCCCGCCGCTGCGGACACTTTGCCCAGGAGTGTCTGATGTCCACTTCCCCTAACAGTCTGGGTTACGGCCTGGGTTTACGCAGTGAGTATTACCAGCAGATCCTTGAACTATCGCCAGCCGTGGATTGGTTCGAAGTGATCTCCGAGAATTATCTGGTCCAGGGCGGTAAAGCCTTGTACTACCTGGACGCGATAGCCGAGCGCTATCCCCTGGTGATGCACGGTGTGTCCCTGTCCATTGGTGGGCCCCATGCCCTCGATACCGATTACCTTAAACAAATCAAACAGCTCGCCGAGCGTATTCAACCTGCGTGGGTTTCCGATCACCTGTGCTGGAGCCGCGGCAGCGCGCATCAGTTGCACGATTTGCTGCCATTGCCGTACACCGAAGAAAGCCTCTACCACGTGGCCGGCCGTGTGCGCCAAGTGCAGGACGTGTTGCAGCGTCCGTTGGTGCTGGAAAATGTCTCCAGCTACGTACGCTCCAGGGCGGACGAATTCACTGAGTGGGAATTCCTCAATGCCTTGGCTCACCTCACGGGGTGCCAGTTGCTGCTGGACGTCAACAATGTGTATGTCAGCTCGCGCAACCACGGGTTTGATGCGTGGACGTTTATCCGCAGCCTGCCGCCCGAGAGTATCCGCCAACTGCATTTGGCCGGGCATATGGACTACGGTGATTATGTCGTCGATACCCATGACCATCCGGTATGCGACCCGGTGTGGGCGCTCTATCAACAGACACTTGAGCATTTGGGGCCGGTGTCGACGCTGTTGGAGCGCGATGACCATTTCCCGCCGTTCGAAGAGCTGCTGACCGAGTTGAGCAAGGCCCGTGAACTGGGAGCTACCGCGTTGGCCCGGAGGTCGTTATGCGCCTGACCGATTGGCAGTTGGCCTTTGAACAGCATCTATTATCCGAAACGGCGGTGGCCAACAGTGGTTTCGCCGCCACCTTGCTCGGCGGTCCGACCCTGGACGTAGACACGGGCTTGGCGATTTATCACAACGCCTACGTGTCGCGGTTGCAGGAAGTGTTGCGCCATGATTTCGGCGCCATCTGGTATTGGCTGGGGGATGATGAGTTCGCGTTATTGACGCAGGCCTATGTGCGGCGTTATCCGTCTGCCCATTACAGCCTGCGTTGGCTGGGTGAGCGGTTCCCGGCATTTATCGTTGAGCACCTGGTGGCTGAGCAGAGCGCGCCGCTGGCCGAACTGGCACGGTTGGAGTGGGCCTTTACCCTGGCATTTGATGCGCCGCAGGGTGAGCCGCTGACCCTGAATGATATGGCGCAACTGCCACCCGAAGCCTGGCCGGGTTTGCAGGTAGCCCTGGCGCCTTCTGTGCAGCAGATGCTCTGCCATTTCAATACCGTGGCGATTTGGCGGGCCAGCAAGGATGAGTCTGACTTCCCCGACAGCCACTCGCTGGAATTAGCGCAGGTTTGCCTGGTGTGGCGCCACCAGAACGTGTGCCACTACCGCAGCCTGGAACCCTCTGAAGCCTGTGCACTGGCAGGAATGGTCGCCACCGGCTGGAGCTTTTCAGAACTGTGCGCAGAGTTAGCAGTCACTTATAAGGAGGGGGCACCGCTGCAAGCGGTGACGTGGCTGAAACAGTGGATCCAAGACGGTTTGCTCGAGTTTCGGGCCTCGTAGAAAAGCGCTATCAATTCGATAGCCACCTACTTTGTCTTCGGATGGTCTACCCTCATTCCAGACGTCTGAAACAAGGGGGGACTACTCATGCTCGCGCCACTTCCACCGGCCTTACAGAATCTCAAGCTACCGCTTCGTCTTCGACTCTGGGACGGCCATGAATTCAACTTGGGCCCTGAGCCCAGTGTGACCATCGTGGTGAAGGACCCCACGGCGGTCTCCATGCTGACCCATCCAACGCTCGACTCATTGGGCGAAGCGTTCGTCGAGGGCAAATTGGAGCTGGAAGGTTCCATCGCCGAGGTCATTCGGGTATGTGACGAGTTGAGTCACGCCCTGATCGAAGATGACGAGGAAAGTCATCCGGTGCGCTCGATCCACGACAAGGCCACTGATGCCGCCGCCATTTCTTATCATTACGATCTGTCCAACGAGTTCTACCAGCTTTGGCTGGACCAGGACATGGCGTACTCCTGCGGCTACTTTGAAACCGGTAGCGAATCCATCGACCAGGCTCAACAAGACAAATTTCGCCACCTGTGCCGCAAACTGCGTTTGCAACCGGGTGAATATTTGCTTGATGTGGGCTGTGGCTGGGGCGGATTGGCGCGTTTTGCGGCGCGGGAATTCGGGGTCAAAGTGTTTGGTATCACCCTGAGCAAGGAGCAGTTGGCACTGGCCCGGGAGCGCGTAAAAGCGGATGGCCTGGAAGACCAGGTGGACCTGCAACTGCTCGACTATCGCGACCTGCCCCAAGACGGTCGCTTCGACAAAGTGGTCAGCGTGGGCATGTTCGAACACGTTGGGCATGCCAACCTGGCGCAATACTGCCAAACCCTGTTTGGCGCGGTGCGTGAAGGCGGCCTGGTGATGAACCACGGCATTACCGCCAAGCACACGGATGGTCGTCCTGTCGGCCGTGGCGCCGGGGATTTTATCGAGCGTTACGTGTTCCCCAACGGTGAGTTGCCCCATCTGGCGATGATGACTGCCGAGATCAGTGAAGTCGGGCTGGAAGTGGTGGACGTCGAAAGCCTGCGCCTGCATTACGCGCGCACGCTGGACCATTGGAGCGAGCGGCTTGAGGACAACCTTGAAGCGGCGGCGAAGATGGTGCCGGAGCAAGCGTTGCGTATTTGGCGGCTGTACCTGGCCGGTTGTGCCTATGCGTTCGCACGGGGCTGGATCAACCTGCATCAGATCCTGGCCGTGAAAACTCATGCCGATGGCAGCCATGAACTGCCGTGGACGCGGGAAGATATCTACCGCTGAAGCAGTGTTACGAAGACGCTGAAGATGTAAATGTGGGAGCGGGCTTGCTCGCGAAAGCGGTAGATCAGCCAGCTTATTTGGCATTGGCATACCGCCTTCGCGAGCAAGCCCGCTCCCACATTCATTCTGTGTTGGCTGTTAAAGAATCGGTGATATCAAACGCGCGACTCGCATGCCCAGTTGTTGCAGGCGGCGGGTTTCGCGGCTTTCTTCCTGGCTGACTTCATGGGCGAGGGCGAAGTCGTCCAGCAGCATCTGTTCCACTTCGCTGGCAAACGCCTCGTCCACGGTCAGCAGCATCACTTCGAAATTAAGCCGGAACGAACGGTTGTCCATGTTTGCACTGCCGATGGCGCTGATTTCGCTGTCCACCAACACCACTTTTTGATGCAGGAAGCCTGGCTTATAGCGGAACACCCGCACGCCGGCGCGCACCGCTTCGATGGCGTAGAGGCTGGAGGCGGCATACACAATGCGGTGGTCGGGCCGCGACGGCAGCAGCAGGCGCACATCCACCCCGCGTAAAACTGCCAGGCGCAGGGCGGCGAACACGGCTTCGTCGGGCACGAAATAGGGGCTGGTGATCCACACTCGCTCAGTCGCGGCATGGATCGCTTCGACGAAAAACAGCGAGCAGGTTTCATACGGGTCAGCCGGGCCGCTGGCGAGCAGTTGGCAGAGCACGCCGTCTTCGGGGTAAGTGTCCGGCAGGATCAGCGGCGGCAGCTCGCGTGCGGCCCAGAACCAGTCTTCGGCAAACGACTCCTGCAGGCATGCCACGACCGGGCCAGTGACCTGCACATGGGTATCGCGCCATGGCGCCAATGGCGGCTTTTTGCCCAGGTACTCATCGCCGACGTTATGCCCGCCGACAAACCCGGTGATGCCGTCCACTACGACGATCTTGCGATGGTTGCGGAAGTTGACCTGAAAGCGGTTGAGCCAGCCGCTGCGGGTGGCAAATGCTTTAACCTTTACGCCAGCGTCGCGCAGGGATTGCACGTAACGATAGGGCAGGGCGTGGCTGCCGATGCGGTCATAGAGCACGTGGATGTCTACGCCTTCGGCGGCCTTTTCCTTGAGCAAGGTGTGCAGTTGGCGGCCGAGTTCGTCGTCATGAATGATAAAAAACTGGAACAGCACCGCCGTTTTGGCCGTGCGGATAGCGTCGAAGATTGCGCTGAAAGTAGCGTCGCCATTGATCAGCAAGCGTACTTCGTTGTTGGCCAGGCACGGCATTCGGCCCAATTTGGGCATGGCGCGCAGGGACGCGTAGGCATTGGAGTTGCGTGCGGCCAGCGCCTCATCGACCCATGGGCGCCAGTTCAGCGCGGTGATGGCGGTGTGCATTTCCTGGTTGGCCTGGCGACGCGCCTGGATATAGGCGTCGAAAGTGCTGCGACCAAAGATCAGGTACGGAATCAGCGTCAGGTAAGGCATGAACATCAGCGACAAGGCCCAGGCGATTGAGCCTTGGGCGGTCCTGACGGTCAGCACCGCGTGAATCGCGGCCAGAGTCCCGAGAAAGTGCAGCGTGGCAATGAAGTAGGCGAGCAAGTGCGGGCCAAAAAAATCCATGAACGACGTAACTCCAGGCAACCAAGTGCCTAACAGACCATGTTCGACGGTGAATGTCGCTATTTTATTTGCCGTGCAACACTGGCAGCTTTGCGGCGTCTAACGCCCACAATTATCCAGGAGTTACCCGATGAATGCTCGTCTGCTTGGTTTGGCCATGGTTGTTGGATTGTCGCTGCCCGTGGCGGCTCAGGCGCAGATGCTGGCGCCGGGCTTGTGGGAATTGACCACCAGTAATATGAAAGTTGATAACCAGGACTTGCCGGACCTGTCGCTGATCCTCGGTCAGCTCAAACAACAGATGACCCCTGAACAGCGCGCGATGCTGGAAAAACAGGGCATCACCATGGCCGGCAAAGGCGTGCAGGTGTGCCTCACCCCGGCCCAGGTCGCCTCTGATTCAATCCCGCTGACTGACCCGCAATCGGGCTGTAAACAGCAAGTGACCGACAAGACCGGCAACCAGTGGAAGTTTCGTTTCAGCTGCCCGAAAGCCCAGGGCACCGGTGTAGCGACGTTCCAGAGCCAGCAGGAATTCACCACGACGGTTAATGGCACTTTCAATGCGACCGGCGTTCAGCAGAAGGGCAGCCTGGACACTCACGCACAGTGGCTGGGCAACGATTGCGGTACGGTCAAACCCCGCGCTTAACGCAGAAAGTGCAGGGGCAAGCCCTGGCAACTGTCGACCACCTGGCCGTTGTGCCACGCCAGGTGGCCCGACACCAGCGTGGTGCTGACGCTGTGGCGAAAGCTGCGCTCGGCGAAGGGCGTCCAGCCGCAGCGAGCGAGAATCGGCTGGCTGCTGACGGGTTTGCCTTGGGGCTCGGGTTTGATCAGCACCAGGTCGGCCCAATAGCCTTCGCGCAAGTAGCCACGATCGGGAATGGCGAACAGGTCGGCCACCCGGTGACTGGTTTTGGCCACCAGGGTCGGCAGGGGCAAGAGCCCGTCCGCAACCAACTCCAACAACGCCGGCAACGCGTGCTGCACCAACGGCAGCCCGGACGGCGCTTCGCGATAGCCCAATTGTTTTTGCGCCCAGGTATGCGGCGCATGGTCACTGCCAATCACATCCAGACGGTCAGTCAGCAAGGCCTGGCGCAGGGCGTCGCGGTCGGCGCGCGTCTTGATCGCCGGGTTGCATTTGATCTGGTGGCCGAGGCGGTGATAGTCGTGGTCATCGAACAGCAGATGGTGCAGGCAGACTTCGGCGGTGATGCGCTTTTCGGCCAGGGGTTTATCTTCGAACAGCGCCAACTCGATGGCGCTGGTCAGGTGCAGCACATGCAGGCGCGTGCCATGACGCTTGGCCAGTTCCACTGCAAACGATGATGAGCGATAGCAGGCTTCGGCATCCCGAATCAGCGGGTGGGCGACGGCGGGAATATGCTCGCCGAAGCGCTCGCGCAGGCGTTGCTCGTTGGCCAGGATGCTCGGCGTGTGTTCGCAGTGAGCGAGCAGGATGGTGGGTACTTCGGCAAACAGTCGCTCCAGAATCCGTGGGTCGTCCACCAGCATGTTGCCGGTGGAGGCGCCCATGAACACTTTCACCCCGGCCACTTCGCGCGGGTCCAGGGCGGCAACCGTGTCGAGGTTGTCGTTGCTGACTCCAAAGTGAAAGCCGTAGTTGGCCACCGAGTGCAACGCGCCCCGGCGCTTCTTATCGGCCAGGGCCCCTAGGTTAAGCGTGGCGGGGTTAGTGTTGGGCATGTCCATGAAGCTGGTGATGCCACCCGCCACTGCAGCGCGGGATTCACTGTAGAAGCTGCCTTTTTCGGGCGCGCCGGGTTCGCGAAAGTGCACCTGGTCATCGATCATTCCCGGCAGCAGCCATTGGCCTTGGGCGTCGATTTCTACGGGTTCGTTATAGCCTTCAATGCTGGTGGCGATCTTCTCGATACGGCCATTGGCGACCAGTACATCAGCGTCGAATAACTGGCCTTCATTCACCAGGCGGGCATTGCGAATCAGCAGGCGGCTCATGGTTCAGAACTCGTTTTGCAGGGCTTTGTAACCGCGCACCAGGTCGACGTTGGTGCGCGCCACGTCTTCGGAAAACTCCGAGGCGCTGACACTCACCGGCGGGAATTGCGACAGGTCGGTGTTCGGGCCGATGCGGGTGGTGGAGGGCACGTAGAAGGCGGCGGGCAAGTCACGGCCGTCGACCACCGAGTTATGACGCACCACGCAGCCATCACCGACGGCACAGTTGAACAGCACGCTGTTGAATCCAATGAAGACGCGGTCGCCGACGGAACAGGGGCCGTGGACAATGGAGCGGTGGGCGATGGAGGTGAACTCGCCGATGGTCACCGCCGCCCCGGATTTGGAGTGGATGACCACGCCATCCTGAATATTGGAGTTCGCACCGATGGTGATGGGGTCCATGGCACCGCTGGCGTCGACTTCGTCGGCGCGGATGACGGCGTAGGGACCGACGAACACGTTCTCGCCGATGATGACCTTGCCGCAAATGATGGCGGTTTTGTCGACGTAGGCTGATTCGGCAATCACCGGCAGATCGCCGGAGGGGTTCTTGCGGATCATGCAGCGGGCTCCGTAATGATGTGAACGTAGGCGCCGTCGATGGCGTTGTAGAAGCAGGTGGGTCGGCCGGTGTGGCAGGCCGGGCCGTGCTGGTCGACAATCATGAGCACTGCGTCGCCGTCGCAATCCAGACGCGCTTCGACCAACTGCTGCCAGTGGCCGGAGCTTTCGCCTTTGCGCCATAGTTGCTGGCGCGAGCGCGACCAGTAGCAGGCCCGCCTTGTGGCCAGGGTTTCATCGAGGGCCTTGCGGTTCATCCAGGCCAGCATCAACACCTGGCCGCTGCCGTGTTGCTGGACGATGGCGGCAATCAAGCCATCGCTGTTCCACGGCAGGGCGTTCAGTACCTGTTCGAGTGGAAAGCGGCTGCCAATGGCAGCCCCTTCCAGGTCGAGCATGCTCAAGGTCATGGCTTGCTCAGGGCGGCGCACAGGGTGTTGAGGTTGTACTCGAACAGACCGGTAAAGGTGCTGGCCGGGCCTTCAGCGGCGAGGGCGTCGGAGTACAGCGTGCCGCCGATCTGCGCGCCGCTTTCATCCGCGATTTGCTTGAGCAGGCGCGAGTCCTTGATGTTTTCCATGAACACGGCTTTGACCTTGTCCTTGCGGATCTGGGTGATCAGCGCAGCGACTTCGGCGGCCGATGGTTCACGCTCAGTCGACAGCCCTTGAGGTGCCAGGAACTGAATGCCGTAGGCCTGGCCCAGGTAACCGAACGCGTCATGGGAGGTGACGATGCGGCGGTTGCCAGGTGGCAATGCACCGAACTTGGTTTTGGCTTCGGCCAGCAGGCGGTAGATCTCTTTCAGGTACGCCTGGCTGTTGCGCAGGTAGTCGGCCTTGTTCGCCGGGTCAGCGGCCACCAGCGCCTTGGTGATGTTGTTCACATAGATTTCGGCGTTGGCCAGGTTATGCCAGGCGTGCGGATCGGGAATGGTTTCGCCGTCTTCTTCCATGGTGTGGGAGATCACGCCTTTGCTGGCGGTGACCACGGTGGCTTTGGTTTCGGTGCTGGTGACCAGGCGGTCCAACCAGGGTTCGAAGCCGAGGCCGTTCTTGATGATGACCTTGGCCTTGAGCAGCGCCTTGGCGTCATCCGGTGTCGGTTCGTAGGTGTGGGCGTCGGCGTCCGGGCCCACCATGTTGCTGATCTGGATGTGATCGCCACCGATCTGGTGGGTGATGTCATCGAGAATACTGAAGCTGGTAACCACTTGAAGTTTGTCGGCGGCCTGAGCCATCGACAATGGCAGCAGAATGCTGAACAGCACGAGTAGAGCGCGCATCGGGAAACACCTCATTGGGATGTAAGCAAGGGCGGGCGGCGCAGCAAGCCGTGCACCGGACCGAAGACCACGGACAGCAAATACCCACCGCCAGCCACCAGCACGATGGCCGGGCCGCTGGGTAGCGAGTAGTAGAACGACAGCAACAAACCCAACCACACCGACAGGCATCCCAGCACCGCCGATACCGCGATCAACACCGGCAGGCGCCGGCTCCAGAAGCGTGAAGCAATGGCCGGCAACATCATCAAACCCACCACCATTAACGCGCCGATGGCCTGGAAACCAATCACCAGGTTCAGCACCACCAAGGTCAGGAATAACCCGTGGGCGAGTGGGCCGAGGCGGCTGACGGTTTGCAGGAACAGTGGGTCAAGGGTGTCCAGCAGCAGTGGTTTGTAGATCAGCGCCATGGCGATCAGGCTGAAGCCGGACACCCAGAGCATGCCGGTCAGGGTGGTTTCATCGACAGCCAGTGCTGAGCCGAACAGCAGGTGCAAAAGGTCCAGGCGTTTGCCGGCAATGCCGAGAATCAATACACCTGCGGCGAGAGAGATGGGGTAGATGGCGGCGAGGCTGGCGTCTTCGCGCAGGCCGGTGCGGCGGGTTATCCAGGCTGACACGCCGGCCATGCTCAGGCCTGCGCCGAGGCCACCAATGGTCAGGGCGGGCAGGCTGAGGCCGGCAAACCAGAAGCCCAGCGCGGCGCCGGGCAGGATGCCATGGGCAACGGCGTCACCGATGAGGCTCATGCGGCGCAGGATCAGAAACACGCCCAGCGGCGCGGTGCTGCAAGCGAGGACCAGCCCGCCGATGAGCGCGCGGCGCATAAAGACAAAGTCGAGGAATGGCATCCACAGATGGGCGGCGAAGTGCATCAGGCCACCTGCATGTGCGGTTGCGGGCGGATCAGCTCTTTACTGGGGCCGAATAGGCAGCCGGTGCTTTTGATCTCCACCACTTGCTGGGTGTGGTGACGCACCGACGCCAAGTCATGACAGACGACGATCAGTGTGCGGCCTTCATCGTGCCAGGCGTGAATGTGTTTCCAGCAGAGCGCCTGGCCTTCTTCGTCGAGGGCGGCGTGAGGTTCGTCGAGAAGCAGGACTGGCGCTTCGGCCAGGCTCATGCGAGCGAGCAGGGCGCGTTGCAGTTCGCCGCCGGACAGCGCCATCAACGGACGGTGTTCCAGACCACTGAGGCACCAGTCTTCCAGCACCGCTTGCAGCCGTTGGCTACGGTGTTGCGGGGTGAGCTGGGTGCCCCAGAAACCGGCGGCGACCAACTCTTGCAGGCTGATCGGGAACTGGCGATCCAAATGTTGTTGCTGGGGCAGGAATGACAGGCCGCCGCGGCGTGGAACATCCACGCTGACGTTGCCCGTCAGCGGCTTTTGCAGGCCGGCAATGACCTTGAGCAGGCTGCTCTTGCCTGTGCCATTCGCGCCGATGATGCCGGTGAGGCTGCCCTTTTCCAGCTTCAAATCCAGCGCCGGTGTGAGCGGTTGCCCGGGGGCGCCCCAGCGCAAAGCGTTACAGGTGATCATGCAGAGTCTCTCGTCCAGCGGCTTTCAGCCACGGCATCGTGCGCGTGCAGGCTTTCGGCGTGGATCACTTTCAAGTGGAAGGCTTTGACGGCATCCGAGCGTTTCAAGGCGAGGTTCAGGCGGCGGGCGGCGTCTTCGCAGAACATCAGGTTCTGCCCGTTGGCCAGGGCGAAGGCTTGTTCGTCCGCACGTTTCACAGCGGTTTGCACGGCAGTGCCGAGGGCGGTTTCAACGTCGTTGATCAGGTCGGTTAGGGGCAAGGTGGACTGGTTGGCGTCCAGCTGGATGGACAGTTCTGCGCTGCTTCGTTGGCTGTGGGGCGTGGCGACGATGCCGTTGGCGCTGCCAAGCCACGTCAGAACATCCTCGTGCTGCAGTGGTGTGTTGGCGAAATCTTCGAGAAATTGCTGCTGAATCAACTGCCTGGCGAGCGCGGCCGAGCAAGGGCAGGTTGAAGAGTAAGTAACGTCAATTTTTAGTTCCACGTGGAACATCTGGTTTTCCAGGCGCGCTTCGATGCTCACCGGGTAGCCTTTCCAGCCGGTTAAAGGGCTGACCAGCGCGGGCCGTTTGAGCAGCAAATCCGCGTGGATACGCAGGTAGGCGTTCTTAGATAAACCTTCATGACTCTCAAGAAAGCGCTCAAGTAGAGTACGCAGAAGCGCAGGCGTAAGAGGCTGTTGGTCGAGCATTTCCAGGGCCAGGTACAGGCGTGACATATGAATGCCACGGGCCTCGCCATCGTCCAGGCTGACGCCCGCATCGGCAGTGGCGGTCAAGCGTTGGCCGTCGATGAGGATCGGCAGGGCAATGCCGCACATGCCTACCCAGTCGAGCGGCACAGCTTGGCGTGAAGCCTGCGCGGCAATATCCGGCAGAGTCAGCGCATTCATGGGCAGGTCCATCGTTGGAAATAAAAAGACATGTTATATTATAACTATTGAATCGACGATGATTTTTCTGCTCCAGCCTTTCTTCAGTCATGTCGAGCAGGGACGCTCCTCTATTTGCGGTATATGTCATGCACAGACGTCAGCTCCTCAACCTGCTGCTGGTCAGTCCCCTGTTCACCTTGCCTTTGGGGGCCTACGCCACGCAGATCCGCAATGCGCGCCTGTGGCGCTCGGACGATAAACTGCGGCTGGTGTTCGACCTTAGCGGCCCGGTGCAATACAAGACCTTTTCCCTGACCTCACCGGAACGTTTGATCATCGACCTGAGCGGCGCCGGGCTGTCGGGGGATTTTTCTCAGCTGGCATTAAAGAACAGCGGGATTACTTCGATCCGCTCCGGGCATTTCGGCAAAGGCGACACACGCATCGTGCTGGACCTGGCCGCGCCGATGCAGCTCAACAGCTTTTTATTGCCGCCCCAGGATGGCCAAGGTCATCGCCTGGTGCTCGACCTGACCAACGCCACTCATGCCCCGCGCCAAATAGCCGCTGAACCGCCTCCTCTGGTCGCGCCGGTAGACAAAGCGCATCCCAAGCGCGACATCATCGTGGTGGTTGACCCCGGCCACGGCGGTAAAGACCCTGGCGCCATCGGCTCCAGGGGCCAGCGCGAAAAAGACGTGGTGCTGTCGATCGCCCAATTGCTGGCCAAACGCTTGAAGCGTGAGAAGGGCTTTGACGTGAAACTGGTGCGCAACGATGACTTCTTCGTGCCGCTGCGCAAGCGTGTGGACATTGCGCGCCAGCACAAGGCCGATATGTTTATCTCGGTGCATGCCGACGCCGCGCCACGTCTCACGGCATCCGGTGCCTCGGTGTATGCGTTGTCTGAAGGGGGCGCAACTTCCGCTACGGCGCGCTTTATGGCGCAGCGCGAAAACGGCGCGGACCTGTTGGGAGCCACGACCTTGCTCAATCTCAAGGACAAGGACCCGATGTTGGCCGGGGTGATTCTCGATATGTCGATGAACGCCACCATCGCCTCCAGCCTGCAACTGGGCAGCTCGGTGTTGGGCAGCCTGCAGAGCATCACCACGCTGCACCAGAAGCGCGTGGAGCAGGCTGGTTTTGCGGTACTTAAATCACCGGACGTCCCCTCTATTCTGGTCGAGACCGGGTTTATCTCTAATACCCAGGACGCCCAGCGGTTGGTGACTGCGCGTCATCAACAGGCGGTGGCGGATGGCCTGTTTGAGGGATTGAAAAAATACTTCGAGAAGAACCCACCGATGAACAGCTACATGGCCTGGGTTCAAGAGCAGAAGAACGGCCAGGTCTAACAGCCGGTCATACGGCTGCACGTGAACTTGGCACTGGTGCCACCTGAGCTGGAAAACCGGTTGAGGGTGGTCCAGCCCACGCGTCGCGTGTAGCCGACCCACGCCTCTCCGTCGGACGTTAACCCAGTAAAGAACGTCAGCTGCCCATAGCGGCTGTTGGTTTGTGCCCAGTAGCGTTTGCCGATCACCTCGAAACCGCGCAAGTACGTGGTGCTGCCGACAGTCGCCACGCTGTAGGCATTCCCCAACGGATCCACGCAGGCCAGCAGGTTGGCGCTGCGCGTGCAGTTCGCCAACAGGCTTGGCATTTGGGCGCAGGCAGGTCCTGCCGCTGCCAATAACAGGGCGTACAACAGGCGTTTCATAGCGTTTCTCGGGGCAAGGGAAGTGCTCAAGCATTGCGCCCTTCGTCGTGGTGAGCAAGTCGGGATTAGCTTATTTGTATTGTTATACTATAACATAAAACCACAGCCTGACCCGTGACCCGCTTCCTATGACTGAACAAGACCTGCTGGCCCAACCGCCCGCCAACTACATGAATGAAGCCCAGCAAAGGTTCTTCCGTGAATTGCTGCTTGCCCAGCGTACTGAGCTGCAAGCGCGCATTGAGGGCCAGTTCCTGGTGCTGCGTGAGCAGGAAACCAATAGCGACCCCGCCGATATGGGCAGCGCCGAAGAACAGCGCCAATGGCAACTACGCCTGCTTGAGCGGGAAAAGAAGCTGTTGGACAAGATCGACGACGCCCTCGAACTGCTGGCCCGCGGCGAATACGGCTGGTGCCGTGACACTGGCGAATCCATTGGCCTGCAACGCTTGCTACTGCGCCCCACCGCCACCTTGAGTATCGAAGCCAAAGAACGTGAAGAGCTGCGCGAACGCCATAAACGGGCGATTTGACCGGCCAACCCTGATGAGGAATACCTGATGCCAGATCGTCTCCCCGTTACCGTGTTGTCCGGTTTTCTAGGCGCCGGTAAAAGCACGCTGCTCAACTACGTCCTGCGCAACCGCGAAAACCTGCGGGTGGCGGTGATCGTCAACGACATGAGCGAAATCAACATTGACGGCAGCGAGGTTCAGCGTGATGTCACCCTGAATCGCTCCGAAGAAAAACTGGTAGAAATGAGCAACGGCTGCATCTGCTGCACTTTGCGTGAAGACTTGCTGGAAGAAGTCGGAAAACTCGCCAAGGAAGGTCGGTTCGATTACCTGTTGATCGAATCCACTGGTATTTCCGAGCCGTTGCCCGTGGCAGAAACGTTCACCTTTCGTGATGAAAACGAGCAAAGCCTGGCCGATATTGCGCGCCTGGACACCATGGTCACCGTGGTGGATGGCATGAACTTCCTGCTCGACTACCAGGCCGCTGAAAGCCTGGCCTCACGCGGCGAAACCCTCGGCGAAGAAGATGAACGCTCGATCACCGACCTGCTGATCGAGCAAATCGAGTTCGCCGACGTGATCCTGATCAGCAAGATCGACCTGATCAGCAGCCGCGAACGCGAAGAACTGATGGCCATCCTCGAGCGCCTCAACGCCCAAGCAGAAATCATTCCGATGGTCATGGGTGAGGTGCCGCTTAACAAGATCCTGAACACCGGCCGCTTTGACTTCGAACGCGCTGCCCAGGCCCCTGGCTGGTTGCAGGAATTGCGCGGTGAACATGTGCCGGAAACGCAAGAATACGGCATCGCTTCCACGGCTTATCGTGCGCGCCGGCCATTTCATCCGCAGCGCTTTTTCAACTTCATCGACCGTCCGTGGGTAAACGGCAAACTGCTGCGCTCCAAAGGCTTTTTCTGGCTGGCCAGCAAGCATCAGGATGCGGGCAGTTGGTCCCAGGCCGGAGGATTGATGCGCCATGGCTTTGCTGGGCGCTGGTGGCGTTTTGTGCCGAAAAGCCAATGGCCTCAGGACGAAGAAAGCGTGGCGGCGATCATGGGCAACTGGCAGCTGAGCACCGGCGATTGCCGCCAGGAGCTGGTGTTTATCGGGCAAAACATCGACTTCAGCCAGATGCGCGCCGAGCTGGACGCCTGTTTGCTCACGGATGACGAAATGGCTCTGGGTGTCGAAAGTTGGCGCTTGCTGGCCGACCCCTTTGGCCCTTGGTATGAAGAGGTCGCGTGATGTTGGCACCGGTTATCCCCCTGCGTCCCGTGATACGTCAGACCCGCGGGGAAACCCCGCTGGCACTGTCCGATATCCTGGAAGAAGGCGTAAACCTGGCGATATGGCGGCGCCAATTGCCCCATCATATTGCCGAATTCGGCGCCTTGCTGGTGGCGCTGAATGAGCCTTTGGCCGAATCCCTGGTGATCGAACTCAACAACGAAGACGCCGAGCCGAATTTGCAGGGTTTGGCGTCAAGTTGCCGTGATCTTGAAGGCTACGAAGGGTTTATCGCCGATGTGTCGTGGCTGGTCAGCGCGTTCGCCTGCCTGCTCGGTGCCAAGCGTATTGGCGTGCGTTTGCGCCTGTAGGACAAGGCCATGTGCCCACGTTTTCACGTTGACCATGTGCCTGTTCGGTTGATTACCACCTACGCCGGAATCGGTAGCCAGTGGTTGCGCGAAGGGGTGATGGACCGCCGAAAACTGAGCCAACCGGATGCCGAACCCACCGATCGCATTGAGCAAATCGACTGTGGCGAGGTGGCCTTGCTCAAGGGCACCAAGTGGCACGGCAACGAAGCCCATGGCCTGATTCACCGCTCGCCGGCGCTCAAGGCCGATGAGCGACGGTTGATCCTGACGCTGGATTGGCTGGCATAACCGGGTAGGATCAAGCTCTCTACACGGTCTGAATGATGCCTATCATGCTGCAGAACATTCCTACTCACGTGATTGCCGGGCCTTTGGGCGCCGGCAAGACCAGCCTGATCAAGCACCTGCTGGCCCAACGCCCGGCCAACGAGCGCTGGGCGGTACTGATCAATGAGTTCGGGCAGATTGGCCTGGATGCGGCGTTACTCACCCAGGACGACGATGGCATTGCCCTGGGCGAAGTCGCAGGTGGCTGTTTGTGCTGTGTGAATGGTGCACCGTTCCAGGTAGGCCTGGGCCGCTTATTGCGCAAGGCTAAACCGGATCGGTTGTTTATCGAGCCCTCGGGTTTGGGCCATCCCGCACAATTGCTCAAGCAATTGCGCGAAGCACCCTGGCAAAACGTGCTGGCGGTCCAGCCCTGTGTGCTGGTGCTGGATGCCCAGGCATTGGCGGCGGGCAAACCCTTGCCGCAAGCGCAGCGCGAGACCTTGGCCAGCGCCGGGCTGCTGGTATTGAACAAGGACGAAACGCTGGATACCGCGCAGCGCCAAGCCGTCGAAAGACAATTACCCGACTGCCCGCTTTACTGGACCCGCCAGGCGCACTTGCCGCTCGCGCAGTTGCCGGGCCTCCAGACCAAAGCTGGCGCCCCTGTGGATAACTTCGATGTGCCCAAAGGCTTGGCGCAGATGCCAGCCATCTGGAGCGATCCCACACTACCCATCTGCCTGAGCCAGGCTCAAGAGGGTGGCTGGAGCATCGGTTGGCGTTGGCACCCGAGCCAGCAATTCGAAACCGGGCGCCTGTCCCATTGGCTGACAAGTCTTGCATGGCGCCGCGCCAAACTGGTTATCCACAGCCGCCATGGGTGGGTCAGCGCCAACGCTGTGGATAAAAGCCCACTCGTCTGGCAACCCAGCGAGTGGCGCCGCGATTCGCGCATTGAATTGATTTTCAGCGAGCCACAGGACGTAGTCGCATTGCAGAGCGCGCTGGCCGCCTGTCGTCAGTGACGGGTCTTGGTGGCGTGGTCCTGGCGCCACTGGCTTAGCTCGATCACTTCCGCGCTGGGCAGCGGCGTCTTGATCTCGAATGGGTAGGGCGCTAGTTCAATCTGCGCGCTGTGGGCGCCGAACTGGGTGATAGTCCCGGGATGGCGGGTTTCGCCGGTCACGGTGAACTCAAAGTTATAGATACGTGCCAGGCGCCGCCGACCCTTGGCATCCTTCACAAAACCGATGCGTTTTAACGCCACCGCGCCGTCGAGCAGTTCGATGTCGAGCTTGGCGCAGTGTTGCTTGACCCGCTCCAGCGCCCGCTCGCGCAGGCCGTGGTTGTGCCACACCCAAGCCGCGCCAGTCGCCAGCAGCATCAACACAAAGATGTTTCCCAGGGTCAGCATGCGATGAACTCCAACAAAGTGAGAGCAGCTTAACTGTGTCTCTGGTCTGTCGTATAGGCTGTGTTTAGTCGCATACTGCGCGGCCAGAATTTCAACGGCTTTACGGAAATCCCCCGCATGAAACGCACACCTCATCTGCTTGCGATCCAGTCTCATGTGGTCTTTGGCCACGCCGGAAACAGCGCCGCCGTGTTCCCCATGCAGCGGGTCGGGGTGAACGTCTGGCCGCTGAACACCGTGCAATTCTCCAATCACACTCAGTATGGCCAGTGGGCGGGCGAAGTGTTGGCGCCGCAGCAAATTCCGGCACTGGTGGAAGGCATTGCCGCGATTGGCGAGCTCGGCAACTGCGATGCGGTGCTGTCCGGCTACCTCGGCAGTGCGGACCAGGGCCGTGCGATTCTGACGGGTGTGGCGCGGATCAAAGCCATCAACCCCAAGGCCCTGTACCTGTGCGACCCGGTGATGGGTCACCCGGAAAAGGGTTGTATCGTGCCCCAGGAAGTCAGCGATTTCCTGCTGGACGAGGCGGCCGCCCTGGCGGATTTCCTGTGCCCCAACCAGCTGGAGCTCGACAGCTTTGCCGGGCGCAAGCCGCAATCGCTGTTCGACTGCCTGGGCATGGCCAAGGCATTGCTGGCACGCGGGCCGAAGGCGGTCCTGGTCAAGCACCTGGATTACCCGGGCAAATTGCCGGAGGGTTTCGAGATGCTGCTGGTGACTGCCGACGGCAGCTGGCACTTGCGTCGGCCGTTGCTGGCGTTCCCGCGCCAGCCGGTGGGCGTGGGCGACCTGACGTCAGGGCTGTTCCTGGCGCGGGTGCTGTTGGGTGACAGCTTGCTGGCGGCCTTCGAGTTTACGGCGGCGGCGGTGCATGAAGTGCTGCTGGAAACCCAGGCCTGCGCCAGTTACGAGTTGGAACTGGTACGCGCCCAGGACCGTATCGCCCACCCCCGGGTACGCTTCGAGGCCACGCCGATCAGTCTGTAGTCACACAAAACCCAGTGTGGGAGCTGGCTTGCCTGCGATGGCATCGCCGCGGTGCAACTTGAAAAACGAGGTGAACCCATCGCGGGCAAGCCCGGCTCCCACACTTGATTGGATTTACAGCCTGAGGCTTACGGCGCGTCGGCTTTGATTTCCTGATAGCGCTTTTCCAGCTCCTGGCGAATCTGCCGACGCTGCTGGGCCTGCACAAACCGGCGCTTGTCTTCGCTGTTCTGCGGCTGCAGCGGCGGTACGGCGGCGGGTTTGCGCTGGTCGTCCACGGCCACCATGGTGAAAAAGCAGCTGTTGGTATGGCGCACCGAGCGCTCACGGATGTTCTCGGTCACCACCTTAATGCCCACTTCCATTGAGGTGTTGCCGGTGTAGTTGACCGAGGCAAGGAAGGTCACCAACTCGCCGACATGGATCGGCTCGCGAAAGATCACCTGGTCGACCGACAACGTGACGACATAGCGGCCCGCGTAACGGCTCGCGCAGGCGTAGGCCACTTCGTCGAGGTACTTGAGCAGGGTGCCGCCGTGGACATTGCCTGAGAAGTTGGCCATGTCAGGGGTCATCAATACCGTCATCGACAGCTGGGCGTTTCCGGGTTCCATAGCACACTCACGGGTTGTAGGCATTGGTTGGGGGGCGGCACCTCTACGGGTGCTGAACTCTTTGCAGCGCTCTCCCTAACGGGACGCCGGTGGGCGGCTTGCCGTCACGCGTGCACCGATCTGTTTCCATATATTGCACCGGCTTTCTGCCGGAAGTCGCGGTGTTAACCTTCAAACGCCCATCTCAGGGAATTTCTTACGATCAAGGCAGACTTTTCCTTCCGCTCTTTGCGACTTTTCAAAGGCGTGAGTGGAAGTGGGAAAAGCGCCAGTACCCTCAAGGAGCCCCTCGCCATGCACGCCATCAGCTTTATCCAGGACTTGGCCGTGATCATGCTGGTGGCAGGGGTTGTCACTGTCCTGTTTCACCGGCTCAAGCAGCCGGTGGTGCTGGGGTATATCGTCGCCGGGTTCATCATCGGCCCTCACACCCCGCCATTCGGCCTGATCCATGACGAAGACACCATCAAGACCCTCGCCGAGCTGGGGGTGATCTTCCTGATGTTCTGTCTGGGCCTTGAGTTCAGCCTGCGCAAGTTATTCAAGGTCGGCGCCACCGCGTTTATAGCGGCGTTCCTCGAAATCATCCTGATGATCTGGATCGGCTACGAGATCGGCCGATGGTTCGACTGGAACACCATGGACTCGCTGTTCCTCGGCGCGATCCTGGCGATCTCCTCGACCACCATCATCGTCAAGGCACTGAATGACCTGAAGATGAAAAACCAGCGTTTCGCCCAGCTGATTTTTGGCGTGTTGATCGTTGAGGACATCCTCGGCATCGGCATTATCGCCTTGCTGTCGAGTATCGCCGTCAGTGGTACGGTCAGCTCCGGCGAGGTGTTCTCAACGGTCGGCAAGCTCTCGCTGTTCATGATCGTCGCGCTGGTCATCGGCATTTTGCTGGTGCCACGCCTGCTGGCCTACGTGGCCAAGTTCGAAAGCAACGAGATGC
The DNA here is from genome assembly GCF_050915955.1 of Pseudomonas sp. UBT. Lineage (NCBI taxonomy): Bacteria > Pseudomonadati > Pseudomonadota > Gammaproteobacteria > Pseudomonadales > Pseudomonadaceae > Pseudomonas > Pseudomonas sp. UBT. The sequence continues at coordinate 1,950,361 of NZ_CP168079.1, forward strand.
TGCTGATCACCGTATTGGGTCTGTGTTTCGGCTTCTGCCTGCTGGTGGTCAAGCTGGAATACAGCATGGTGCTGGGCGCGTTCCTGATCGGCGCGATCATGGCCGAGTCCCGCCAGTTGATTAAGATCGAGCGCTTGATCGAGCCAGTGCGAGACATGTTCAGCGCGATCTTCTTTGTCGCCATCGGTTTGATGATCGACCCGCAAATCCTGCTGCAGTACGCGTGGCCGATCGCGGTGATTACCGTTGCGGTGGTGCTGGGCAAGATGTTGTCCTGCGGCCTGGGGGCTTTTATTGCCGGCAACGACGGCCGCACCTCACTGCGGGTTGGCATGGGGCTGTCACAGATTGGCGAGTTTTCATTCATCATCGCCGCGCTGGGCATGACCTTGCAGGTTACCAGTGACTTCCTCTATCCGGTGGCGGTGGCGGTTTCGGCAATTACCACCTTGCTGACGCCTTACCTGATCCGCGGTGCCGACCCGTTGTCGTTAAAGATTGCCTCAGTGATGCCTAAGCGCATGAGCCGGGTATTTGGGATGTATGGCGAATGGCTACGCAGCATCCAGCCTCAGGGTGAAGGGGCAATGCTGGCGTCGATGATCCGCAAAATTATCCTGCAAGTGGGGGTCAACCTGGCGCTGGTGGTGGCGATATTCTTCACCGGCAGCTTTTTCGCAGCGCGCATCGGTGGGTATCTGGAAGGCTGGATCAGTGATCCGAGTTGGCAGAAGGCATTGATCTGGGGCGCGGCGTTGCTGTTGTCGCTGCCGTTCCTGATTGCGGCGTATCGCAAACTCAAGGCGCTGTCGATGTTGCTGGCGGAGATGAGCGTGAAGCCGGAAATGGCCGGGCGGCATACCCAGCGTGTGCGGCGGGTGATCGCCGAACTGATCCCCATCCTCTCGCTGCTGGTGATCTTCCTGCTACTGGCAGCCTTGTCGGCCAGTATTCTGCCGACCAACAAGTTGCTGGTGCTGATTGCCATAGTCACGGCAGCAGTCGCGGCTGTGCTCTGGCGGTGGTTCATCCGCGTACATACGCGGATGCAGGTCGCCTTGCTGGAGACGCTGGATAACCACAAGGATACGCCGGAGCACTAGAGCCCCGGTGGTGCGACTCAGCTTTCCAGCCAGACGTCCCGCGCCCAGTGCCATACCGATTCCCAGGTTTCTTCGGTGACGAGTTCTTCTTCGCCGGACCACAGCACCACGGTGCCGTCTTCTTCGACGCAGTAGTAGTCGTCGCCGTCCTGGCAGATCGGGATCATGCTGCGGTCAACACCGGCATCCCAGGCGTTGGCGGCAACGTCCGGCAGGTAGGTGTGGGATTGCGGGTCGGTGACGGTCACCGGCTCCAGGCTGCCATACACCACGTCGCTGACGGTCAGCAGGAATTCGCGGAAGACAAAGGGGATGTCGATGAACAGTTGTTCTTCGATTTCCACCAGTTGGTCTTCGTCAGGCAGCTCCAGAGGAACCGGGACCGGTTCGTTGGCTTCACGCAATTGTTCGATGATTTCTTCCACGGCCGGGATCCTCTTGCTAGATGGCGCGGTTTATAGGGGCGTTTTATACAGTAGCTCGCTATAAGTGCAACCGTGAAATAGAAAACCCCGGAACATGTCCGGGGTTTTTATGACCAAGTGCTCAAACGCGCAGCTATCAGCCGTTCTGACGGATACCGGCGACCAGCCAAGGCTGGTTGTCGCCTTGGGCGCGTTCCATGTTCCAGCTTTCGCTGAACACTTCGCCCTGGTCGAAACGCGAGGTCTTCGACACGCCGCTGAAGGTCAGGGTGGCGATGGTCTTGTCGGCGCGATCATCCACACCTTCCAACTGGACGCGCAGGTCGTCGATGTAGGTCGACTGGAAGCCGTCGCCCAGGTCGGCGCGTTCGCGCTTGAGGAACTCCAGCAGTTGCGGGGTCACGAACTCGGAGATCTTGTCCATCTCGTTGGCGTCCCAGTGCTGCTGCAGGGACTGGAAGTGGCTGCGGGCCGCTTCGACGAAACGCTCTTCGTTGAACCAGGCCGGTGCATTGATTACCGGACGGGCGGGAGCAGGAGCAGCCGAACCACCGAAGATCGAGCCCACGGCTGGTTTTTGTTCGAACACTTCACGCTGCATCGGCGCGCCGGCTGGAGCCATGTGCTCCTGCTGCTTGCGGCGACGGGCGGCGATAAAGCGGAAGATCAGGAAGGCGATGACGGCCATGATCAGGATGTCGAAGATCTGCATGCCCTGGAAGCCGCCGCCCATGAACATGGACGCGAGCAGGCCACCGGCTGCGATACCGGCCAGAGGGCCCAACCAGCGCGAAGCACCGCCGGCCTTGGCAGCCGCGCCAGCCGCACCGGCTGCGCCAGCGGTAGCCGCTGCACCGCCGGATGGAGCCATTTGGCTGGTCTGGTGAGTCGGCGCCGAGCCCATGCTTTTGCCGCCACCGAAGCGCTTGGCGTTGGCGTCGAGGCTCATCGTCAAGCCGATGCACAACGCCATGGCGATGCTAAGAAAACGTTTCATAAAGGGAATTCCCATTTGTGGATTGCACGCGCGCCATGTTGCACAGGTGTTGTGGCAGTGGCTAGCGACATAATGTTTCGGGCTTTTGCGTAGGCCCGAATCAGAATGGCCTGTAGGACTTATTACTGATATTGGCCCGCGCTTGTTAAAAACAAGGGCGGGCCAACAACCTTCATGTAGAGAAGATGTATCAGATTGCTTCGAGCTTCGCGTAGCCCATCATCAGCCACTTGCTGCCTTCGGCGAAATTCACCTGCACCCGTGCCTGGGCGCCAGCGCCTTCGAAGTTGAGAATCACGCCTTCGCCAAAGATCGCATGCTTGACCTGCTGGCCAAGGCTGAACGGTGTTTCCGGAATCTCGGAACCAGCAAACAGGTTGCTGGAGTTCTGCTGCTGGCCGCCGCCGAACGGGCGGCTGACGCTGTTGGACAGGCGCACTTCCTGAATCAGCCCCTTCGGCACTTCACGTACGAAGCGCGACACCTTGTTGTAGGTTTCGCTGCCGTACAGGCGTCGGGTCTCGGCATAGGTCATCACCAGGTTCTGCATGGCACGCGTGATGCCCACGTAGGCCAGGCGGCGTTCTTCCTCAAGGCGGCCGGGCTCTTCCAGGCTCATCTTGTGCGGGAACAGGCCTTCTTCCATGCCCACCAGGAACACATACGGAAATTCCAGGCCCTTGGCGCTGTGCAAGGTCATCAGCTGGATGCTGTCTTCATGCTCATCGGCCTGGGTATCGCCGGCTTCCAGCGAGGCATGACCCAGAAACGCGGCGAGCGGGGTCAGCTCTTCATCTTCTTCAGTGTTTTCGAACGCGCGGGCGGCGCTGACCAGTTCCTCAAGGTTTTCTACCCGGGCCTGGCCTTTCTCGCCTTTTTCCGCTTCGTGATAGACGATCAGCCCGGACTGCTCGATCACGGTCTGGGTCATCAAGTGCAGCGGCATTTCTGCGCACTTGGCCGCCAGGTTCTCGATCAGTTCGACAAACACACCCAAAGCACCGGCGGCGCGGCCGGTCAGGCCTTTATTGGCGATTAGCAAGCGCATGGCTTCCCACATCGACACATCGGCGTGGCGCGCGTGGTCGCGAATAGCTTCGACGGTTTTTTCGCCGATGCCACGCGCCGGGATATTGATCACCCGCTCCAGCGCCGCATCGTTGCCACGACCTTCCAGCAAACGCAGGTAGGCCATGGCGTTCTTGATTTCCGCCCGCTCGAAGAAGCGCTGGCCGCCATAGATGCGGTACGGGATGCGTTCGCGCAGCAAGGCTTCCTCCAACACCCGCGATTGGGCGTTGGAGCGATACAGGATGGCGATATCGCTGCGCGCCAAACCGGTTTTCAGCGCGCTTTCGATGGTTTCCACCACATAGCGCGCTTCATCGTGTTCGTTGAACGCGGCGTACAGGTTGATCGCTTCGCCTTCGCCGCCGTCGGTCCACAGCTCTTTGCCCATGCGCCCGGTGTTATTGGCGATCAGCGCGTTGGCAGCCTTGAGGATGCCGGCGGTGGAGCGGTAGTTCTGCTCCAGGCGGATGGTGATTGCGTCCGGGAAGTCGTCGGAATACTGGTAGATGTTCTCGATTTTCGCGCCGCGCCAGCCGTAGATCGACTGGTCGTCGTCGCCCACCACCATCAGGCTGTCACCGCCCTTGGCCAGCAAGCGCAACCAGGCGTACTGCACGGCGTTGGTGTCCTGGAACTCGTCCACCAGAATGTGCCGGAAGCGCTTCTGGTAATGCGCCAGCAAGCCGGGGTTGTCGCGCCACAGGTCGAGGGCGCGCAGCAGCAGCTCGGAGAAGTCGATCACGCCGGCGCGTACGCAGGCCGCCTCGTACGCTTCATAGATGCTGCGCATGGTGGCGAGGAACAAATCGCCGCTGGCCTGGATATGTTGCGGGCGCAAGCCTTCGTCTTTCTGGCCGTTGATAAACCACTGCGCCTGACGCGCAGGCCAGCGTTGTTCGTCGAGGCCCAGTTCGCGGATCACGCGCTTGACCAAGCGTTGCTGGTCGTCGCTGTCGAGGATCTGGAACGTCTGGCTCAAGCCCGCTTCCTGCCAGTGCGCTCGCAACAGGCGGTGTGCCAGGCCGTGGAACGTGCCCACCCACATGCCAGCGGGGCTGATGCCCATCAACTGCTCGATGCGGTGACGCATTTCGGCAGCGGCCTTGTTGGTGAAGGTTACCGACAGGATCGAATGCGGGGACGCGTTTTCGACCTGGATCAACCAGGCGATACGGTGCACCAGCACTCGGGTTTTACCGGAGCCAGCACCGGCCAGGACCAACTGACGGCCAACGGGGGCTGCTACGGCCTGGCGTTGGGCATCGTTGAGGGAGTTCAGCAAAAGAGAGAGATCATCGCGCATCGGCGCATTCTATGGGCCTAACGGGAGTGGGGCAAATCCCAATGCCGGGTGGTCGATGGAAAACATCCAGCGTGACAGTGGCCGGGCAAACATTCTGCCGGGGGTGATGACTGGTTGGTCATGGGCCACAGCCCGCACGGGCTCTCGCTCAAGCAGTCTGGCTCGAAGGTTTGCGGCCGATTCCAGTGCGGTTTTTATGACGTGGAGCAGTTTGGCCCAAGCGCTTGCTTGTGTATGCTCCGTCGACGTTTCGGGCTCACCATTATAAGAATACTGCCTATGACCCTCAGTCCCGATCTGTTCGGCCCCTCGGCGGCGCCCGCGCAGGTCATCCGTAAACATTACGCAACCGAGATGGCGGTCGAACGCACGCGCCTCTTGTATCAGGGTTCATTGCTGCCGACGTTATTGATGTTGGTCAACGGCCTGGTGTGTGCCTGGTTGCTGTGGAACCCCAAGCAATATGTGTTGGACAGCATCTGGCTGGTCTGGCTGCTTGCGCTGGTGGCCCTGCGTGTGATCCAGGTGGCGGCTTTTGATTCGGCGATGCCCAGTCGCCAGGCCCGGCCGATCTGGCGGGGCATGTTCATGCTGGGCTCGGCGGTCAGCGGCCTGACACTGGCGACTGCCGCCATCGCCCTGGTGCCTGTCGACAGTTTTATGCAGCAAGCCTGGGTGTTCGGCCTGATCGGCGCAGCGACGCTGTCGGCCAGCGTGGCCTATGCCGTGAGCCTGCCCGCCTTCCTGTCATTTGCCGTGCCGTGCCTGGTGCCGGCGATTGTCTATCTGTTCTGGAATGGGGCCCCGCAGCAGCAAGGTTGGGGGGTACTCGGCCTGATTCTGCTGGCCTCTTTGAGCCTGGTGGCGTGGCAGGTCAACCGCCTGATCCAGCGCGGGTTGTTGCGGCGCTTCCAGAACCAGGCGTTGATCGAGCATCTCCAGCAGGCGCAGCAGCGCAGCGAGCAATTGAATCAGGAACTGGTGCGTGAAGTTGGCCAGCGTCGGCAGGTCGAACAGGAGTTGCGCGAGGCGCAAACCGGTCTGCAAGACCGTGTGGCGCAACGCAGCCAGGAACTGGACGCCGCCAGCCTCGCCCTGAATAAAAGCGAAGCGCGCCTGGCCATGGCCCTGCAAGCCAGCGAACTGGGCTTGTGGGACTGGAACCTGCAAACCGATGAAGTGCACCATACCCAACTCAAGGAACTGTTCGGCCTGGAGCCTGAGTACGTTACTGCAATGCTCAGCCATCTCAAGCCACGCCTGCACCCCGACGACCTGCCGCTGCTCAAGCGCGCCCTGGTGGAGCACCTCAAGGGCCGCAGCGAGGATTATCAGGTCGAATACCGTGTGCGCCATGGCGCTGGCCATTGGGTATGGATCGAAGACCGTGGTCGCGCCGTGGAGCGCACGCCCAGCGGACGCGTCACGCGCATGCTCGGCACCCGCCGCGACATCAGCGCCGGCAAGGTCCTGGAAGAGCAGCAGCGCCTCGCGTCGACCGTCTTCGAAGCCGCCAGCGAAGGCATTGTGATCCTCAACCCGGAGTACGTGCTGATTGCGGTCAACCAGGCCTTCAGCCGTGTCACCGGTTTTGAAATGGACGACATGATTGGCCGCAATGTCGTGGAACTGCCCAGCAGTCGTGACGCCCGCCGGCATTTTCCGGTGATCCGCCAGGCACTGCTCAGCCATGGCACCTGGCAGGGCGAGCTGGTGGAAACGCGCAAAAACGGCGAGCTGTACCCGCAATGGCTGCAACTGAATGTAGTGCGCGATGCTCGCGGAAAAGTCAGTCATATTGTCGGCTTCTTCGCCGATCTTTCCGCGCGGCGTGAATCCGAAGAGCGCATGCGCTACCTCACTCACTATGACGAGTTGACGGGCCTGGCCAACCGCTCGCTGTTTCGCGAACGGCTGCGCGAAGCTCACCAACGCGTGCGTCAGGGCGGGCGCAGCCTGGCACTGCTGCATATCAACCTGGACCGCTTCAAGCTGCTTAATGACAGCCTCGGCCATGAAGTCGCGGATCAGCTGTTGCAGAAAATGGCGCGGCGATTGATCAATGCCTTGCCCGAAGCCGACACCATTGCGCGGCTGTCCGGTGATGAATTCGCCGTACTGTTCGACGGCTACGGCAACTTGTCGAGCCTGGCGCGTGTGGCCACGCGGCTCCTGGCCAAACTGCGCGTGCCGGTGACGGTAGAAGGGCATGAGCTGGTGGTCAGCGCCTCAATGGGCGTAAGCCTGCTGCCGGATAATGCGCGGGAGATTTCCGCGCTGGTCAGCCAATCGAACATGGCCATGCAGCACGCCAAGCACTTGGGCGGCAATAATTTCCAGTTCTACACCGATAGCCTGCAAGCCAGCACCCTGGAGCGTTTGCAGCTGGAGAACCACTTGCGCAAGGCCATCGACGAGCGCCAGCTCACGGTGTTCTACCAGCCGAAACTGTGCCTGGCCACGGGCAAATTGAACGCTGCCGAAGCACTGGTGCGTTGGGAGCATCCGCAATGGGGCATGGTGCCGCCGGGGGACTTTATCGGCCTGGCCGAAGAGACCGGCTTGATCGTACCGCTGGGCGAGTTCGTGCTGCGCCAGGCGTGTTGGCAGGCGTGCGAGTGGCAGCGCCAGGGGCTTGCACCGATCCGGGTGTCGGTGAACCTGTCAGTGCATCAGTTGCGCCAGGGCAAGTTGGTCAGCCTGGTGCGCCAGGTACTTGAAGAAACCGGCCTGGCCCCGCACTACCTGGAGCTGGAGCTGACCGAAAGCCAGCTGCTCGACAATGTTGAACACATTATCGCCACCTTCCAGCAACTGCGCGATTTGGGCGTGAAGCTGGCCATTGATGACTTCGGCACGGGCTATTCGTCCCTCAGTTACCTCAAGCGTATCCCCGTGGACTACGTGAAGATCGACCAGACGTTTATTCGCGGGCTTGGCCAAGGCCGTGAAGACGCGGCCATCACCCGGGCGATCATCGCGATGGCCCATGGCCTGGCACTCAAGGTGGTGGCCGAAGGAGTGGAAGATCAGCAGCAGCTGGATTTCCTGCGAGGGGAGCGATGCGATGAGGTGCAGGGCTACCTGATCAGCCGGCCGATGCAGGCCGAGGGGTTGGCAGATTTGTTACGGAAAAATGCAGATTTTTCTTAATGACGCCAAGGCCGCCCGTGTGGCTACAAAGCCTCTGCCCTTTGAATCAGAGGGCAGCAGGGCGATTTAGTGATGCATCGGACGGGCAAAACGGCAATTCTTGTAGTATAACTACAAGCTTGCTACATCCCTGGCACCCGCCAATAACAAGAGTCCTGTCCTTTGAACCTGTTGCAACATATCGCCCAGTCGCGCCACCTGTTACGCAAATCGGAACTCAAGGTTGCCGATCACGTGCTGCTTGATCCTGCGGCTGTGATGCACAGTTCCATGGCCGACCTGGCCCACAGCGTGGGCATCAGTGAGCCGACCATCGTGCGCTTCTGCCGCGCCATCGGTTGCTCCGGGTTCCAGGACTTGAAACTCAAACTGGCCCAGAGCCTGGCTGCCGGTGCGAGCTTCGGGCAGTTTGCGATTCACGAAGACGATTCCGTCGCCGACTACAGCCTGAAAATCTTCGACACCACCTTGCACACCCTCATGGAAGTGCGCGAGAAGCTCGACCCTGTGGAGCTGCAGAAGGCCGTGACGGCGATGTCCCAGGCGCAGCGCGTGGAGTTTTATGGCTTCGGTGCGTCGGGTGCCGTTGCTGCGGATGCCCAGCACAAATTCTTCCGCCTGCTGCTCACCGCAGCGGCCTATAGCGACCCGCACATGCAGGCGATGTCGGCGGTCACGCTGAAACCGACTGACGTGGCCATCTGCATTTCCCAGTCCGGTCGCTCCAAAGACTTGCTGATTACCGCCAACCTGGTGCGTGAAAGCGGCGCGACGCTGATCACCCTGTGCCCGAGCCAGACGCCGTTGGCGGAGCTGTCCACGGTCAACCTGGCGATCGATGTGCACGAAGACACCGAAATTTACACGCCGTTGACCTCGCGCATCGCCCACTTGGTGGTGATCGACGTGCTGGCGATGGGCGTGGCCATGGCGCGCGGGCCGAGCCTGGTCAACCACCTCAAGAGCGTGAAGCGCAGCTTGCGCAGCCTTCGTCTCTCGCCTAAATCCGTCAAAGCCCTCGACGACTGATCAGCGGCTGAACGCGGTCAAACATGTGGGAGCTGGCTTGCCTGCGATTACGGTCTGCCAGTTGCCATATTGGGTGGCTGATGCACCGCTATCGCAAGCCAGCCCACATTGGCTTTGCGCCAGTTTCCGAAGATTCATCGTCCTGTAACCCCCGCGCCGCCAAACCGTCATCCCGCGCGCTCATCCTGACCTCCCCGTACTCGCATTGGGAGACTCAAAATGGCCCGGCAATACGAAGACAGCAGCACCGTCAAAACCCGTCGTCAGCAGGAAGACCAGCGCCGCATGGCGTTCCGTCGCGCAATCGAAGACCGTTGCGAGGAGCGTCAATTGCTCCAGAGCATCAGTGACTACCCGGAACTCCACTGGCAGGCACCCGCGGCTGCCCAGCGAAGCGTTCAGCCAACGCGCTGATCTGCACCCGTTCGCTGCGGATAAAGCCCAGGAACGCATGGGCCACCGGTGACAGGCGCTTGGCTTTGGCTTGCACCAGGCACCAACTGCGGTACAGCGGCAGTTCCTCCACCGGCAGCTCATTGAGCCCGCCGGTGGCCAGTTCCAGGTTGACCGCGTGGCGCGTCAGCAGCGCCACGCCCAACCCTGCGCTCACACACTCACGCTGCGCCTCGGCCGAAGCCACCTCCACCGTTTGGGTGAAGTGCACGCGTTTTTCCTTGAAGTACTCCTCGCAGGCCAGTCGCGTGCCGGAACCCGGTTCACGTATCAGCAGCGTGTAAGGCTCCAGGTCCTGAAGGCGAAGCGGTCCTTGCAGGCTCAACGGATGATCAGGCGGCGCCACGGCAACAATCGGATTGTTGAGAAACGGCAGGAATTCCAGGCCCATGTCCTGGGGCACCATGGACATGATCACCAGGTCATCCCGGTTATCTGAAAGCCGGCGAATCACCTGGGCCCGGTTGACCACCGTCAGGTGCAACTGCACCTCCGGATGCTGGCGCTTGAAGGCGGCAAACAGGTGCGGCACAAAGTACTTGGCGCTGGATTCCACGGCCAGTTTCAACTGCCCCTGCAGCGAGCCCTGCATGTCCGACAGCTGCATATCGAGGTTTTCCAGGCGCCCGAAAATATCGCGGCTGGCCCGTTGCAAGGCTTCGGCAGCCTCGGTCATGTAGAGCTTTTTGCCGACATAATCGAACAGCGGCTGGCCGATCAGTTCTTCCAGCTGGCGAATTTGTAGGCTAACGGCCGGTTGTGTGAGGGACATTTCTTCGGCTGCGCGGCTGTAGGAACGCAAATCACAGACTTCATTAAAAATCTGCAATTGGCGTAATGTCATACGCATCAATGACTTACGCATTATCTAAGTGCTCTCGCCTGGGGCCGTTCGGCCAACTATAAGTCTTTACTTATGCACGACCCAATAATTATTGATTTTTGTTAATCCTCCGGTGCGCATAGTGTGTGTCTCGCGACTGTCATGAAACATTTGGTCACGCGCCGACCCGGATCCAAAGGGTTGAAGAACGCAGCAATCGGCTCAAGGGAATTTCCAAGTGATAAAAAAGATCCTGATCGCCAACCGTGGTGAAATTGCCGTACGAATCGTGCGTGCTTGCGCCGAGATGGGCATTCGCTCGGTCGCGGTCTATTCCGACGCCGACCGCCATGCGTTGCACGTCAAACGTGCCGACGAAGCCCACAGCATTGGTGCCGAGCCCCTGGCCGGTTACCTCAACCCGCGCAAGCTGGTGAACCTGGCGGTGGAAACCGGTTGTGATGCGTTGCACCCCGGCTATGGTTTCCTGTCGGAAAACGCCGAGCTGGCGGACATCTGCGCCGAACGCGGCATCAAATTCATTGGCCCGTCGGCAGAAGTCATTCGCCGCATGGGCGACAAGACCGAAGCGCGCCGCAGCATGATCAAGGCCGGTGTGCCGGTCACGCCGGGCACCGAAGGCAACGTTGCGGACATCGCCGAAGCCCTGACCGAAGGCGACCGCATTGGTTACCCGGTAATGCTCAAGGCCACCTCCGGTGGTGGCGGTCGCGGTATCCGTCGTTGCAACAGCCGCGAAGAACTTGAACAAGCGTTCCCCCGCGTTATATCCGAAGCCACCAAGGCGTTCGGCTCGGCGGAAGTGTTCCTGGAAAAATGCATCGTCAATCCCAAGCATATTGAGGCGCAGATCCTCGGTGACAGCTTTGGCAACGTGGTGCACCTGTTCGAGCGTGATTGCTCGATCCAGCGCCGTAACCAGAAGCTCATCGAAATCGCCCCCAGCCCGCAGCTGACCCCTGAACAGCGCGCCTACATCGGCGACCTGTCGGTGCGCGCCGCGAAGGCCGTGGGCTACGAGAACGCCGGCACCGTGGAGTTCCTGCTCGCCGAGGGCGAGGTGTACTTCATGGAGATGAACACCCGGGTGCAGGTGGAACACACCATCACCGAAGAAATCACCGGCATCGACATCGTGCGTGAGCAGATCCGCATCGCGTCGGGCCTGCCGTTGTCGGTGAAGCAGGAAGACATTCAGCACCGTGGCTTCGCGTTGCAGTTCCGCATCAACGCCGAAGACCCGAAGAACAACTTCCTCCCAAGCTTCGGCAAGATCACCCGTTACTACGCGCCCGGCGGCCCCGGCGTGCGCACCGACACGGCGATTTATACCGGCTACACCATTCCGCCGTTCTACGACTCCATGTGCCTGAAACTGGTGGTATGGGCGTTGACCTGGGAAGAAGCCATGGACCGCGGCCTGCGTGCCCTGGACGACATGCGCCTGCAAGGCGTGAAGACCACGGCCGCCTACTACCAGGAAATCCTGCGCAACCCGGAATTCCGCAGCGGCCAGTTCAACACCAGCTTTGTGGAAAGCCATCCTGAGCTGACCAACTACTCGATCAAGCGCAAACCCGAAGAGCTGGCCCTGGCCATCGCCGCCGCCATCGCCGCCCACGCAGGCCTATGAATGAAACAGCTGCGAGCCTTTAGCTACAAGCGGCAAGTAAAAGCAGATTGGCTTTTTCTTGCAGCTTGTAGCTTGAGACTTGCCGCTATGAGGAGATACCAATGACTAAAAAGATCTTCGTAACCGACACCATCCTGCGCGACGCCCACCAATCGTTGCTGGCCACCCGCATGCGCACCGACGACATGCTGCCGATCTGCGACAAGCTCGACAAAGTAGGCTACTGGTCGCTGGAAGTCTGGGGCGGCGCGACCTTCGACGCCTGCGTACGCTTTTTGAAAGAAGACCCGTGGGAGCGCCTGCGCAAACTGCGCGCCGCATTGCCTAACACGCGTCTGCAAATGCTGCTGCGCGGCCAGAACCTGCTGGGCTACCGCCACTACAGCGACGACGTGGTCAGAGCCTTCGTCGCCAAGGCCGCCGTGAATGGCATCGACGTGTTCCGCATCTTCGACGCGATGAACGACGTGCGTAACCTGCGCGTGGCCATCGAAGCGGTCAAAGCCGCCGGCAAACATGCCCAGGGCACCATCGCCTACACCACCAGCCCGGTGCACACCATCGGCGCGTTTGTGGCCCAGGCCAAGCAAATGGAAGCCATGGGTTGCGACTCGGTGGCGATCAAGGACATGGCCGGGCTGTTGACCCCGTACGCCACCGGCGAGCTGGTCAAAGCGTTGAAGGCCGAGCAAAGCCTGCCGATCTTTATTCACTCGCATGACACGGCGGGTCTGGCTGCGATGTGCCAACTCAAGGCCATCGAAAACGGCGCCGACCACATCGACACCGCCATTTCCAGCTTCGCCTGGGGCACCAGCCACCCTGGCACCGAGTCGATGGTCGCCGCCCTCAAAGGCAGCGAGTTCGACACCGGTCTCGACCTGGAACTGCTGCAGGAAATCGGCCTGTACTTCTACGCGGTGCGTAAGAAGTACCACCAGTTTGAAAGCGAGTTCACCGCTGTCGACACCCGTGTGCAAGTCAACCAGGTGCCGGGCGGGATGATTTCCAACCTGGCCAACCAGTTGAAAGAGCAGGGCGCACTCAACCGCATGAGCGAAGTGCTGGCCGAAATCCCACGGGTGCGTGAAGACCTCGGCTTCCCGCCATTGGTGACGCCGACTTCGCAGATCGTCGGTACCCAGGCGTTCTTCAACGTACTGGCCGGCGAGCGCTACAAGACCATCACCAACGAAGTGAAGCTCTACCTGCAAGGCGGCTACGGCAAAGCGCCGGGCACCGTGAACGAAAAACTGCGTCGCCAGGCCATCGGCAGCGAAGAAGTGATCGACCATCGCCCGGCTGATTTGCTCAAGCCGGAAATGACCAAGCTGCGTGGCGAAATCGGTGCGTTGGCCAAGTCCGAAGAAGACGTGCTGACCTACGCCATGTTCCCCGACATCGGTCGCAAGTTCCTCGAAGAACGCGACGCCGGCACCCTGGCGCCAGAAGTGCTGTTGCCGATCCCTGAGGCCGGCGGTGTGGCCCGTGCCGGTGGCGAAGGCGTACCGACCGAATTCGTTATCGACGTGCACGGCGAAAGCTACCGCGTCGACATTACGGGTGTTGGCGTGAAGGCCGAAGGCAAGCGTCACTTCTACCTGTCCATCGACGGCATACCGGAAGAAGTGGTGTTCGAACCGCTCAACGAGTTTGTCAGCAGCGGCGGCAGCAAGCGCAAGCACGCCACTGAGCCTGGCCATGTCAGCACCGCGATGCCGGGCAACATCGTCGACGTTCTGGTCAAGGAAGGCGACGTGGTCAAGGCCGGCCAGGCCGTGCTGATTACCGAAGCCATGAAGATGGAAACCGAAGTGCAGGCCGCGATTGCCGGCAAGGTGACCGCCGTTCATGTGGCCAAGGGCGACCGGGTCAATCCTGGCGAAATCCTGATTGAAATCGAAGGCTGATTCAGCCTTCGACACTATCGCTTAATCCTCGGGGGGGCAGGTGCTCCCCTTTTTTTTGCCTCGAATTTATCGCTGGGCGCCGTTAAAAATTCATCTTCCATTGCCCCATCAGGCCCTGGCTTTGGCTTTGGCTGCCGGCTTGTGCGTTATAGGTCAGGCCGACGGTGTGTTGGCTGGATAAGGCGAGGTCCAGGCCCGCCTGCATATCCAGGCTATTACGGTCCAGCGAGGTGCCGTTGAGGGTGAAACCATCAATGAGTCCGGGCGTGTAGCGATACGATTGGCGCATCTGGCTATCGACTTCGCCGTAGAGGTGTTTCCAGCTCGTACTCACGTGGGGTGTGAGGCTCATCCGGTTGTCGAACCGATACACCGTGGCCAGACGAAGGCCAAAGGTACTGCTCAGGTTCTGTTGGGTTTGTGAGCCTGCGTTCAGCGCGGTCAGGCCACCGCTTTCCTTGAAACTGCCGCGGTGATAGCGCTGATAGCCGAGGCCTGCGAAGGGCTCCACGCGTAAGTCTGCACTGCCCAGTTGATAGCCCAGTTCGGAAAATACGCTTTGGCTTTGGGCGTTGTAACGGCCTTTGAGCTGCTCTTTGTAATCAAGCAGGTTGACGCTGCGTTTGTTCTCCCCGGTATGGGCACTGTAGATCGCCCCCAGGCGCAGGGCCAAAGGGCCGTCCTCGCGCACGGCGTAACCGCCCAGGTGCAAGCTGTCGAGTTCGGCCCGAAAGCGTTGAGCTTGAAGCTCACTGGAGGATTTTGCGCCCATCACACCGACTCTCCAGGCGTCAGCCACCGCCCAATCGGCGCCCAGCATCAGGCCTTTGGTGTCATGTTTGAGCCCGTCGCTGCCGTTCTGTTTGTCGAGCTTGCCGTCGTCGCCCAGGCCTTGCACCCAAAAGTGGCCATCGCCATTGGTGGGCAGCGTGCGCAGGGTTGAGAGCAATTGGTTGCTGATTTTTCCGGTGATGGCCTGGGTTGCGCCAGCCAGATTGGCATTTTGGCTGCCCGCCAATTGTTCGAGAACTGCACCGATTCCTCCGGGTTGGGCAGCAAGATCGTCACCGAACCGTTCCAGTGCGTTGATCTGTCTTCTGGTCAACTCACCGGATTCCAGCAGGCGACTCAGCGCGGGCTCCAGGACCTTGGCGACCTGCAGGCCGTTATGCGTGGTGGCCTGGCGAGTGAGGTAACCGTCGATGGAGGGCGCTTGCACTGGAAGGGTGTAAAACCACGCATTGTTAAGTGCCGGGAGGGGATCAAATACGTAGGGTGTGAAGGCGATATCACCTTGCGCCTGTGCGGATTGAAGGCTGGCGGCACTGATCGCGAGGGCCATGAGAAGGGCAAGTCTGTGATGTGTAAAGGGCATGTAATCCCGACCTCTGATGAATGAGGCCGGGAATTTAGCGAGATAGCGGGGTGATAACTGTCAGGTAATCGACCCTTGGTTTGCGGGAGCTTTCTCTAGTCCGGCGCGATTAAAAACTCATCTGCCATTGCCCCGTCAGCGCATCTGTTGTTGCGGATGGGTGTGATGCCTTGAAGGCGTTGGACTGCAAGGTGGGCAAAGGCGGCTGAACCCATCGTTTGAAATCGCTGACGATCTAAAGTGTGGTTCTGTGTTGTCAGTGAGCGTCAGGCTCGGCACTCGGCCAGTGTTTTCAGTTGGCCGTCCCCACTCTGATTCGCCTCGGACAACCACGCTTCAAAGCCAGCCGCGACCTTTGGCCATTCCGAATCCAGGATCGAATACCACGCCGTATCGCGGTTCTGCCCCTTCACTACCATGTGCTGGCGGAATACGCCTTCAAAACTGAACCCCAAGCGCTCGGCCGCGTATTTGGAGCGAGCATTGCCGTTGTTGCACTTCCATTCCAGGCGACGGTAGCCCTGTTCGAAAGCGTACTTGGCCAGCAAGTACACGGCCTCGGTGCTTTTCGGTGAGCGCTGCATCGGCGCGCCGAAGGTGACGTGGCCGATTTCGATACGGCCCTGGGCCGGGACGATGGACATCAGGCTGAGGATGCCTTGGACGTCGCCGCTGGCGCGGTCGATTACGCTGAAGAAATACGGTTCGTTGTGCTGGGCATGGTTGTTGAGCCAGGTATCAAACGCGGCGCGTTCGGCAAACGGGCCGTAGGGCAAATAGTCCCACAGCTTAGGGTCGGCGCCGGGGCCATGAAGGGCTTGAAACAGTTCGTCGCCATGGCGGGCCGGGTCGAGTTTTTCCAGGCGGATGTAGCGCCCTTCCAGCAATTGAACCGTGGGCGCGGGGACGCCTTTCCAGTCGGCGGGTGAGATAGGCATGCTGCGCTCCTTAAAGACCTTTGCGAAATTGAATGAAACCGGGGCGTTCGGCAATGCGTTCATACAGTTGAATCGCCGTGGCATTGGTCTCGTGAGTCAGCCAATGCACCTTGCAGCAGCCATCGTCCTTGGCGGTGGCGTAGACGAATTCGATGAGCTTACGCCCCACGCCGGTGCCGCGTTGCGCCGGGTCCACCAGCAAGTCCTGCAAGTAGCAGGCGTTTTCGATGCTCCAGTTGGAGCGGTGGTAGATGAAGTTGACCATGCCCACTGCCTTGCCGTCCTGCCAGGCGAGGGCCGAGTGAGTCGGCTCGTTGGCGTCGATCAGGCGTTGCCAGGTGCTTTGGCTGACAGCGTCCGGCAGTTCGGTGTTGTAAAACGTCAAATACGCTTGCCACAGGGGTAACCAGGCGCCGTGGTCGGCGGCAGTTACCTGGCGAATATCGATCTGGCTCATTCTGAAACTCCTTGGGGAATAAAGCGGGCGAGGGTCTGGTCGCGCACATCCACGCTGGCGGCCAGGCCCTCGCGTACGCCGGCGATGTCGGCCGGGCTGCGGTTCTGGCTGAGTTTGCGCTTGCCGAGCAGGCGCTCGATCGGCAGGGCGAAGCCGACGATGGCCTTGAGCATGCCGTCGATGTAGTCGGCCGGCGCGTCGCTGACTTTCCAGGGTTGGGCGCGGCGGCCTTCGTGACGGTCGGTGAGGGCGCTGACCACGGTCAGCAGGCGCTCGGCGTCGGTAAACACCTCGGCTTTGCCATAGGCATGTACAGCGAGGTAATTCCAGGTAGGCACCACTTTGCCGTGCTCGGTCTTGGACGGGTAAAACGCCGGGCTGACATAGCCTTCGGCACCGGCAAAGATCACCAGGGCTTCACTGTCATTTTGCAGCTCGCGCCACTGCGGATTAGCCTTGGCGAGGTGCCCATAGAGCGTGCCATACGGGCCTTCGTCGGGGTTGAGCAGCAGCGGCAAGTGGCTGGCTTGCAAGCCTTGTTCACCAAAGGTCACCAACTGCGCCAGGCGGGTGTGCTGGATCAGTTGCTGCAGTTCAGGCAAATCTTCGAGGGCAAAGGCGCGTGGTGTGTACATGAAATTTTCCTTGGCGAATGCCTGCATCCTAGGCAGGCTAATGGTTCGTTGTAAGAGCCATCTAGCGCCAATTTCATGGGTCCAATATGCCGCCTATTTCGCTGCCGCTGTTATTCAACCCCGCAGGCATTGAGCTGGATCGCCGTCAGGGCCTGACTCGCCAACTCTACGGCGCGTTGCGCCAGCGGGTGCTGGACGGACGGCTGGTCAGTGGCATGCGGTTGCCCGCCACCCGCGACTTGGCGGCAGCACTGTCGATCTCCCGCAACAGTGTGGTGCGGGCCTACGATCAGTTGTATGCGGAGGGGTTTATTGAGAGCCGGGTGGGTGATGGCACGTATGTCGCCCAATTGCCCACGCCAAAAAAACTATCCACAAAAGTATCCACAGGGTTTTCCACAGGCTTACCCACAGCCTTATCCACAAAATGGGCGGATTTTCCGGAAGATCTCGACAATGAAGTTATCCACAGTGCGGGCGTGGCGCGGGTCAAAAATAACCATCTTTCCCTGCCTCCCTCGGGGCCGCCTCGGGCATTTCGCGTGGGTGTGCCGGCCTTTGATCTGTTTCCGTTTGAGGTCTGGGCCAAGCTGAATGGGGCGTTCTGGCGCAAGCCTGACCTGGAACAGCTTTGCTATGGCGACCCGGCAGGTGACGGCCGTCTGCGCGGTTTGATCGCCGCTTACCTGCGCAGCTCGCGGGGCATGCAGTGTTCGGCTGAGCAAATTGTAATCACCTGTGGTGCGCAACAGGCAATCAGCCTTTGTGCACAGTTGCTGGTGGAGCCGGGAGACCGGGTGGCGGTGGAAAACCCGGGCTATCGCGCGGCTGGGCATGCATTTGCCCTGGCGGGTGGGCGACTGCAAGGCGTACCGGTGGACGGCGAGGGGATTGATTGCCAAGTGCTCAACACACTGGATGACTGTCGTGTGGCGTATGTCACGCCTTCTCATCAGTACCCGCTGGGTGTGGTGATGAGCCTGGCGCGGCGCCTGGAGCTGCTGGCCTGGGCTGAACGTACGAGCGGCTGGGTCATCGAGGACGACTATGACGGTGAGTACCGCTACAGCGGCGCGCCCCTCTCGCCGTTGGCGGCGCTGGATCGTAGTGGGCGAGTGTTGTATGTCGGCACCTTCGGCAAGGTGGCGTTCCCGGCGCTGCGCCTCGGTTATCTGGTATTGCCACCCGGCCTGGTGGACGCTTTTACCCGGCGCCGCGCCGTGGACATGCGCCATTCCGAAGTGAGTACCCAGGCGGTGATGGCGGAGTTTATGGCCGCCGGGCATTTCCAGCGGCATATCCGCCGCATGCGGCGTGCGGCGTTGAGTCGGCGAAACGCCTTGCTCGCCGGTTGGCCCAATGGGTTGCCAGGTGTCAGCGAACTGCTCGGCGTTGCGGCGGGGTTGCACCTGACGGTGCGCGTGGACAGCCTGGCGCGCGAGCAGCAATTGCTGGCCCAGGCCCACGCGGCAGGCGTCGAGGTCAACGGCTTGAGCAGCTATTGGCTGCCCCAGTCCACCACGCCGGTCGATCAGCGTGCCGGGCTGGTGCTGGGCTTCGCCGCCGTGCCCGAAGCGGATATCGCCGTGGCGCTGTCGCGCTTAAGGCAGGCATGGGGCGCCCGCCCTGGCTGAGTTTGCCTGTCGGTTCAGGTCCCCGACTTGATCTTGGTCCAGGCCCGCGTTCTGGCCCGTTCCGCATCACGCCCCAATGGTTTCAAGGTATACAGCGTGGCCATGGCCGCCTCGGTTGGGTACAGGTTGGGATTATTGCGAATTGCCGGGTCGACTAACTCGGTGGCGTCCTTGTTCGGGTTGGGGTAGCCGACAAAATCACTGATCGGCGCGATCACCTGGGGTTGCAGCAGGTAGTTGATAAAGGTGTAGGCGTCCTGCGGGTTTTGCGCGCCCTTGGGAATGGCGAGCATGTCGAACCAGATCGGCGCGCCTTCTTTGGGCAGGCGCATGTCCACGGTTACGCCATTTTTGGCCTCTTTGGCGCGGTTGGCAGCCTGGGAAAAGCTACCGGAATAACCCACGGCCACACAGATGTCGCCGTTGGCGATATCAGCCATGTATTTGGACGAGTGAAAGTAGGTGATGTAGGGGCGGATTTTCATCAACAGCGCCTCAGCCTTGACGTAATCCTTGGGGTTGCTGCTGTTGGGGTCCAGGCCAAGGTGTTGCAAGGCCAGGGGCAGGATTTCCGAGGGCGAATCCAGCAGGGCGACCCCGCATTGTTTGAGTTTGCTGATGTTCTCTTCCTTGAAGATCAGGTCCCAACTGTCCACCGGCGCGTTATCGCCCAACACCGCTTTGACCTTGGCCGGGTTGAAGCCGATCAGGATGGTGCCGTACATATAGGGCACGGCGAATTTATTGCCGGGGTCGTTGGCTTCGATCAGCTTCATCAGCTTGGGGTCGAGGTGGTTCCAGTTGGGCAACTGGCTCCGGTCCAGCGGCTGGAACACGCCGGCTTCGATCTGCTTGGCCAGGAACACGTTGGACGGCACCACCACGTCATAGCCCGAGTTGCCGGTGAGCAACTTGGCCTCAAGGGCTTCGTTGGTGTCGAAGATGTCGTACACCAGCTTGACCTGCGGGTGCTGTGCCTTGAAGTCTTCAAGCGCCTTGGGGGTGATGTAGTCGAACCAGTTGTAGACCTTGAGGGTTTTCTCTTCGGCGTGGGCCGCGCCGCCGAGAACGGCTGCACAGAGGACGAGTGACTTGAGCATGTTCATTGGGCGGACTCCTCAAAACCTTCGAGCACGTTGACGGCGTTGATGCCGATTTCTTCCACGGCGTAGCCGCCTTCCATCACAAACAGCGTGGGTCTGCCCAAGCGGGCGATGCGCGCACCCATCGCCAGGTAGTCAGGGCTGTCGAGTTTGAATTGCGAGATGGGGTCGTCTTTGAATGTATCCACACCCAGGGAAACGACGATGATGTCGGCGCCGTAGCGCTCAATCTCAGTGCAGGCTTCTTCAAGTGCCGCGCTCCAGCGATCCCAGCCGGAACCTGCCGGCAACGGGTAGTTGAAGTTGAAGCCTTCGCCGGCGTCTTCTCCCAGTTCGTCGGCATACCCCAGGAAAAACGGAAACTCCGCTTCTGGGTGCCCATGGATCGAGGTGAAGAGCACGTCGCTGCGGGCATAAAAAATCGACTGCGTGCCATTACCGTGGTGGTAATCCACGTCGAGAATCGCGACCTTTTTATAGCCTTGGTCGAGAAATGCCTGAGCGGCAATGGCCGCGTTGTTGAGGTAGCAATAACCGCCCATCAAGTCGCTGGCGGCGTGGTGCCCCGGCGGGCGACACAGGGCAAAGGCGGCGTTTGCACCTTGTGCGATTGCCTGTTGCGCCGTCAGGGCGACTTGCGCGGCGCTGTAGGCCGCTTGCCAAGTGCCGGCAGTAATCGGTGCGCCGCCGTCAAAACTGTAATAACCCAGTTGGCCGTGCAGGCTGGCAGGCAGTACCCGGCGCAGGGTGCGGGCAGGCCAGGTGTAGGGCAGCAAGTCGCCGTCCTGGCCGAACTCGGTCCAGCGCGCCCAGGCACCTTTGAAGAAGTCGAGGTAGTCGCGGCTGTGAATGCGTTGCAGCGGTGCCAGGCCAAAGTCCTGCGGTGCCTGAACCGGGCCCAGCTCGCGGTCCTTGACCCGTTGCAACACATGATCGGCGCGTGATGGCATTTCGAAGCAGGGCATCAGTTGCCCGTCCATCAATTCGCAACGGCCGTGATGCAGGTGGTGATCGTCCGAGTAGATCGTCAGCATTTATTGTTCTCCGCAGGCTGTATCGGTGGATGCAGTCTTGCGGCGGGCGGGTTTTATGAGAATGGCAGGAGCGGCCAAAAGGGGATAAATCTGGCCAAATTATCTGTCCTCAATTCGCCCCGAAATGGCGCGGCCATGCTCTCTCAACAGGCATCAGGGCCGGAACTGGCTGGGCGCCACGCCGCTCCAGCGCACGAACGCGTGCCGAAAACTGGCGGTTTCACTGAAGCCGAGTTGCTCGGCGATCCGGTAGATGGGCAGTTCATCTTCGGCCAGCCATTGCTTGGCTCGCTCGAAGCGCAGCTCGTCGAGCAGTTCCTGGTAGCTGCAGCCCAAGTCATGCAGGTGTCGACGCAAGGTACGGGCCGAGCAGTTCATCTGTTCGGCCAGGCCTTCGATCCCCGGTGCCGCGCCGAGTTGGCTGGCGAGCAGTTGGCGGATTCTGCCGAGCCAGGCCTGGCGGCCGGTGAATTCCAGGTTCTGCTTGCGGCAACGCTCGGCCATGGCCTGGTGAGTGACCGCGTCGGCCAGAGGCAGGGGGTGGTCCAACCAGCGTTTGTCGAAGGCGAACGCGTTGGTGGTGGTTTCAAAATGCAGCGAGCAGGCAAAGCACTCGCTGTAGCGCGCGTGATAATCCGGTGCGCTGTGTTCAAAGCGCGCGGCGAGCAGCGGCAGCGGTTGGCCGAGCAAGTCGTCGCAGATGACCTTCA
This sequence comes from Pseudomonas sp. UBT, assembly GCF_050915955.1. Lineage (NCBI taxonomy): Bacteria > Pseudomonadati > Pseudomonadota > Gammaproteobacteria > Pseudomonadales > Pseudomonadaceae > Pseudomonas > Pseudomonas sp. UBT. The sequence goes on from NZ_CP168079.1 coordinate 1,972,168, forward strand.
GCGACGCCAGGCACAGTTCGACGTTGAACATCGCAAGGCTCGGGTTTTCCCGATAGTCGCTGGCGGTGAACCAGATGCGCTCAGCGTCTTCTTCAAGGCTGAGCTCGAAAAGTGTTCCCAGCAGCGCCGGATAACGCAACGCCAGGCGCAAAGCGTCACCGAAGGTGGCACTGGTGAGCAGGGCGTAACCGAGCATGCCGTAGGCCGAGACATGCATCTGCCGGCCCAACTCCAGGCCCACATCCCGGCGCAGGGCCACGGCGTTGGCGCATACGCGCATTTCCTGATTGGTGGTGATGCGCGTGTCCGCGCGGCTCAAGTCCGCCGCACAGATGCCACTGCCGGCCAGCAGCGCTTCAAAGGGCAAGCCTTCGGCCTTGAACGTGCTGAGCACCAGGGAAACGGCATTGAGGGTGGTGAGGTGGGAGTGCAGCATGGGAACTTCCAGCCAGGGGATGGCTGGAAGTGGAGCAAGTTACATGCCGGTCAGCTCAGTTCGCCGCACAGGTCCAGTTCTACCAGGCGGCGTACCTCGCTGGTCGCCAGCCCGGCACCCAGCAGCACCTGCAGCTTGCCGAACACCGCTTCGCGCGTCATGCCGCCACCGGACACCACGCCCACGCCGCGCAGACGGCTGCCGGCTTCGTAGACGTCGAGTTCCACGCCGCCTTCATGGCATTGGGTGATCGCCACCACGACCACGCCCAGGTCCTGCGCGCGTTTGAGGCTGGCGAGGAACGCCGGGTTATCGCTCGGCCCAGTGCCGCTGCCGAAGCATTCCAGCACCAACGCCTGAATGCCGCTGTCGATCAGTGCATCTAACTGCGTAGCGGCGATACCCGGCACCAGCGGCAGCACGCCGACGTTGGCCAGCGCTTTGGGTTGGCGATAATCCAGGGCTGGCGGCAGTGCATCGGCCTTGGCTACGCCGCCATTACGCTGCAAGGCAGCAAATGGATGGCGACCAAAGCTGCGAATCTTCGCGCATCGGGTCGGCGCCATCAGCGCGCCGTGGAAGTACAGCTGCACGCCCGGTGCCAGGCCTTCGCCCAATGCCAGCAGGGCGCCGCTGACGTTTTCCCAGGCATCGCTGTCAGGCACGCCAGCGGGGAGCATCGAGCCGGTGAACACCACCGGCGCGGGCAGGCCCAGCAGTTGGAAACTCATCGCCGCCGCGCTGTAGGCCAGCGTATCGGTGCCGTGCAGGATCAGCACGGCGTCGCAGCCGTCGTCCACGGCTTCAATCACAGCGGTGCGCAGGCGCTGCCAGTAGGCGGGGGTCATGTTGGCGCTGTCGATCAGCGGCGCCATTTCTCGGAAGCGCCAGGCAGGCACTGGCAGGTCGGCAAGCTGTTCGCGCATGCGCGCCTCGAAGCCGGAAGCCGGGGCCAGGCCGTTGGCGCTGGCTTGCATGCCGATGGTGCCGCCGGTGTAGAGCACCATGATGTTGTTAGCTGTGGACATCGAGAATTCTCCTGAACGAAAAACGCCGCCGGGCCCAGAGCATGCCCAAGGCCGGGCGGCGTGTCATCTATCTAGGCTTTCTACGCTCAGCGTTGCGCTTGAGCGTTCAGTTCAGCCGATGCTTGAGCGCCAGGCTCAGGCGTCGCCGGGTTTGCCGGCCAGGCCTTGCGGTCCAGGTCCAGGTCAGGGAACTTGCTGGAATCGAACACTGGCGTCTTGATGCCCGCAGCCCGCTGGCCGTCGTAGTCATTCAGGATGCGCATGGCGATCTTGAACAGGAACGCCAGGGCGAACAGGTTGACGAACGCCAGCATGGTCATGGTGATGTCGGCGAAGGCGAACACGGTACCCAGGTTCTCGATGGAACCCCAGAAAATCAGCACCAGCACCAACGCGCGGTAGCCCATCAGCACCTTGCGGTTGTTGCCCACCAGGAAGCGCAGGTTGCTCTCGCCGAGGTAGTAGTTGTACATGATCGAGGTGAACACGAACAACGCCAGGGCCACCGAGATGAACATGCGGCCCCAGTCGCCGACCACGGCTGCCAGGGAGTTCTGGGTCAGGGCAATGCCGTCGCCTTCAAAACCTGGGGTGTAGAAACCGGAGAGCAGGATCAGCAACGCGGTGCAGGTGCAGATCACGAAGGTGTCGAGGAACACGCTGAATGCCTGGACCACGCCTTGGGCGATCGGGTGTTCTACCGAGGCCACGGCTGCCACGTTAGGCGCACTGCCCAAACCGGCTTCGTTGGCGAACACGCCGCGCTTCACACCCATGATGATTGCGCTGCCCACCAGGCCACCAAAGGCTTGGTCGAGGCCGAAAGCGCTCTTGACGATGGTCGCGAGCATGGCCGGCACGTGGTCGAATTGCAGCACGATCACGTAGAGGGTCACGGCGATGTAGACCAGGGTCTTGACCGGTACCAGCAGGTCGGCGATCGAGGCGATACGCTTGATCCCGCCGATGAACACCAGGCCCAGCAATACGGCCAGCGCGAGGCCGGTGTAGGTGGTGTCGAGGCCAAAAGCATTGTTCAGCGAGTGGGTCACGGCGTGGGCTTGCAGGCCGTTGAAGGCGAAACCGAAGGTCACCAGCAACAGGAACGCCATGACCATACCCAGCCAGCGCTTATGCAGGCCGTGCTGGATGTAGTAGGCCGGGCCACCGCGGTAGGTGCCTTCAGCGTCGGTGCGCTTATACAGCTGGCCGAGCGAGCATTCGATAAAGCTCGAAGACATGCCCACCAACGCGGTGACCCACATCCAGAACACGGCACCCGGGCCACCCAGGGTGACGGCAATGCCGACACCGGCGATGTTACCGGCACCGACGCGGCCGGCCAGGCTGAGCATCAGCGCCTGGAACGAGCTGAGTTGGCCGGCGCTGCTCTTCAGGCTGTCTTTAAACACCGAGAACATGTGGAAAAAGTGACGCAACTGAACGAAACGCGAGCGGATCGTGAAATAACCGCCGAGCCCGACAATGAGCACGATCAGTACTTTCCCTGAGAGGAAGTCGTTGATGACTTCGAGCATGGAGTGTTCCTCGCTGATTTTTCTAATGGCAAACGCAGGACGGTCCGACGCGTCGCTCGGCACCAGGCAGTGCACGACGCTTCGCCCCAATCCTTTTGCGGGTGTTGTTATTCATGCGCTTTCGCGTTGTATCCGGGCCTCGTTACCGACGGCCGCAGACGCGAAGAGGGGCCGCACTATACCTAGCCGAACGGCATACGTCTGCATGAGGCGATTAAAGGAAGATGCAGCGGTCAGTGACCACCGGCTTATGGACCGATGAACGCTCACGCCTGGGGTGGTTCCCCAGGCGGGGTTTAACGAGGTTTCAGCGCTGGTAGATATCGGAGCGGAAGACTTGCCAGATGTAGTTCGGTTGGTTAACCGGCACAAAGCCCATCTTTTCATACAGCCACGGCGCTGTCGTAGTGGCCAGTATGATGCGGCGCAGCTGCTCGGCCTCGGGGCCCGCCAGTATGCCTTCGGACACCCAGCGGCCGAGGCCTTTACCTTGATATTGTTCGTCGACAAACACATCGCACAAATAGCCGAACGTCGCAAAATCCGTCACCAGCCGGGCAAAACCGACTTGCCGCTCATGGTGATAGACGCCCATGCATAAACTGTTATCAATGCTTAATTGCACACGGTCACGGGTAATGCCTTTGGCCCACGTCGACTGGACGAGAAACCCATGGATAAAGTCCAGGTCCAGCAGGCGCTTGTCTGCGTTCAGGCTGTAGCCCTCAGCAGTAAAAAAATCATCATTCTTTTTCATTATAAAGTTCCATTTTACTAAAGAATTTGACCCTGGCAGTGAGTGCGACAAGCCCTGCGCCCACCATAGCTAACAGCACATTCAAAAACCATAGATTGCGCTGGAAGGCTCCATCCTCCGTACTGAGTGCTCCTGCTATCAGGTTTCCAGCCCTGGCAAGGAGAAAGCATCTGTGTCTGCAACGTCCGCGCAGGACTTCACACACGAAAAAGAGGGCGCTTGCTTTTGTATCTGTCGAGGCTTTACGACAGGCAAAAAAAAGGGCCTGGAGAATGGTTCTCCAAGCCCTCAAAAGGTGAGAGGTGTCTAGTCCCTCAACCTGGTGAGCGGTGCAACAAACGCTTAGGCCTTCAGCGGGACCAAACGTGGGGCAATCATGTTTTCGGGGCGCAGGATGTCGTCGAGCATGGCGTCGTCGAGCAAGCCTTCTTCGCGCACCAACTCCAGCACACCACGACCGCTTTCAAGGGCGATGCGCGCAATGCGGGTGGCGTTTTCATAACCGATGTACGGGTTCAGCGCGGTCACCAGGCCGATGGAGTGCTCCACCAGTTCGCGGCAGCGTGCTTCGTTGGCGGTGATACCGACGATGCAGTGCTCGCGCAGCATGTCCATGGCGCGTTGCAGCAGGCGGATCGAGTCGAAGATCTTGAACGCGATCAGCGGTTCCATCACGTTCAGCTGCAGCTGGCCGCCTTCGGCTGCCATGGTCAGGGCCAGGTCGTTGCCGATGACTTGGAACGCCACTTGGTTAACAGCCTCCGGGATCACCGGGTTGACCTTGCCGGGCATGATCGAGCTGCCTGGCTGGCGTGCCGGCAGGTTGATCTCGTTGATGCCGGTGCGTGGGCCGCTGGACAGCAGGCGCAGGTCGTTGCAGATCTTCGACAGTTTCACCGCGGTACGCTTGAGCATGCCGGAGAACAGCACGAAGGCGCCCATGTCGGAGGTGGCTTCGATCAAGTCGGCAGCCGGTACCAGCGGCTGGCCGCTGATCAGTGCCAAGCGCTGTACGGCCAGGGCCTGGTAGCGCGGATCGGCGTTGATGCCGGTGCCGATGGCGGTGCCGCCCAGGTTCACTTCGGTCAACAGCTCAGGCGCCAGGGTTTTCAGGCGGGCCAGGTCTTCACCGAGGGTGGTGGCGAAGGCGCGGAATTCCTGGCCGAGGGTCATCGGCACGGCGTCTTGCAATTGGGTGCGGCCCATTTTCAGCACGTGGCTGAACTCGACGCCCTTGGCGGCGAACGCCTGGATCAGGCTGTCGAGGCTGGCCAGCAGCGCGTCATGGCCCAGCAGCAGACCCAAGCGGATCGCGGTCGGGTAGGCGTCGTTGGTCGACTGCGCCATGTTCACGTCGTTGTTGGGGTGCAGGTACTGATATTCGCCCTTGTTGTGGCCCATGGCCTCCAACGCGATGTTGGCGATGACTTCGTTGGCATTCATGTTGGTTGAAGTGCCAGCGCCGCCTTGAATCATGTCCACCACGAATTCTTCGTGGAAATCGCCACGGATCAGGCGGGCACAGGCTTCGCTGATGGCAGCGTGCTTGGCTTCGCTGAGCTGGCCCAACTCGCGGTTGGCGTCAGCGGCTGCTTGCTTGACCATTGCCAGGCCGACCACCAATTTCGGGTAATGCGAAATCGGAACGCCCGAGAGGCGGAAGTTATTCACCGCTCGCAGGGTCTGGATGCCGTAATACGCTTGAGCAGGTACTTCGAGTACGCCAAGCAGGTCTTTTTCTGTGCGGAATGATGCAGCGGAGGACATGACGGAAATCATCTCGATATGGACCCGGAACTGGCCGGAACGCTGCGAATGCTAGGCTTGTGGGAGTTTTTGGGCCAATGCTGTTAAACACTGGCCTATGCACAAACGGCATAATGCAGGTGTGACCCAGCTATCATGGCGGGCGTGTGTGCCAAAATGGTGCGTACCCGTGGGAGGAAGTGATGAACCTTGAGAGCAAATGGCTGGAAGACTTCAGCGCCTTGGCGGCGACTCGCAGCTTTTCCCAGGCGGCGGAGCGGCGCTTTGTTACCCAGCCAGCGTTCAGCCGTCGTATTCGCAGCCTGGAAGCTGCGCTCGGCTTGACCCTGGTCAACCGCTCGCGCACGCCAGTCGAATTGACGGCGGCGGGGCAGTTGTTCCTGGTGACTGCGCGCACGGTGGTCGAGCAACTCGGTGAAGTGCTGCGCCATTTGCATCACTTGGAAGGCGGGCAGGGCGAAGTCATGCAAGTGGCGGCCGCTCACTCCCTGGCTTTAGGCTTCTTCCCGCGCTGGATCGCGCAACTGCGTAACGAAGGGCTGAATATTGCTACACGGCTGGTCGCCACCAACGTCGGTGACGCGGTGCACGCCCTGCGTGAAGGCGGCTGCGATTTGATGCTGGCGTTCTACGACCCGGATGCGGCGATGCAGATGGACCCGGAGATCTTCCCGTCGCTGCACCTGGGCAATACCGAAATGCTCCCGGTGTGTGCTGCCGATGCCGACGGCAAGCCGTTGTTCGACCTGGAAGGCGAGGGCAGTGTGCCGCTGCTGGCCTACAGCGCCGGGGCATTTCTCGGTCGCTCGGTGAACCTGTTGCTGCGCCAACGCGCACTGCGTTTTACCACGGTGTACGAAACCGCCATGGCCGACAGCCTCAAGAGCATGGCGCTGGAAGGCCTCGGCATTGCCTGGGTGCCCCAACTGAGCGTGCGGGCCGAACTGGCGCGCGGTGAACTGGTGGTCTGCGGCGGGCCGCAATGGCATGTACCGCTGGAAATTCGCCTGTATCGCTGCGCGTTGGTGCGCAAGGCGAACGTGCGGTTGTTGTGGCGTAAGTTGGAAGGTGGTGCTGCACAAGGCACCTGAAAGGGATGAAGATCAAATGTGGGAGCTGGCTTGCCTGCGATGCGGGCACCTCGATACATCAGGCATATTGAGGTGATGCTATCGCAGGCAAGCCAGCTCCCACATTGTTCCAAGTCCCATGGTTGATCGGCGGTGTTTTCGCTGACCTGAAAGTCAATAAAACCGCCGGTTTGCGCCGCTGGACAGATGGTCATTCCAGGGGCTGTTTATCTGGATTATTACGGTATACTGCGCGGCCTTCGGCCGGTCCAACCGGCCAAATTTCGTACAACAAGCCACGCCGGATTTCCCGCGTGGCTTGTTGTTTTTTGACGCGCCTGCGGGCGCCCAGAGAGAAGAGGCACGACGATGAGTGCATTGGTTGGCGTGATCATGGGCTCCAAGTCCGATTGGTCCACCCTTAGCCACACCGCCGATATGCTGGAAAAACTCGGCATTCCGTATGAAGTGAAAGTGGTCTCTGCCCACCGCACCCCGGATTTGCTGTTCCAGTATGCCGATGAAGCAGAATCCCGTGGCATCGAGGTGATCATCGCCGGTGCTGGCGGTGCGGCGCACCTGCCAGGCATGTGTGCGGCCAAGACCCACCTGCCGGTGCTCGGCGTGCCGGTGCAGTCGTCGATGCTCTCGGGCGTGGATTCGCTGTTGTCCATCGTGCAGATGCCGGCCGGTATCCCGGTGGCGACCCTGGCGATCGGCAAGGCCGGCGCGATCAACGCCGCGTTGTTGTCCGCCAGCATCCTGGGCGCCAAGCACCCGCAGTTCCATGCGGTGCTGAAAAAATTCCGTGCTGAGCAGACAGACAGCGTGCTGGACAATCCAGACCCACGCATCGCCTGAGGTTGTTGACGATGAAGATCGGTGTAATCGGTGGCGGCCAATTGGGCCGTATGCTGGCCTTGGCGGGAACCCCGCTGGGGATGAACTTTGCTTTCCTGGACCCGGCGCCCGACGCTTGCGCGGCGGCACTCGGCGAGCACCTGCGGGCTGACTACAGCGACCCGGATCACCTGCGCCAACTGGCCGACGAAGTCGACCTGGTGACCTTCGAGTTCGAAAGCGTCCCGGCCGAAACCGTGGCCTTCCTCTCGCAGTTCGTACCGGTGTACCCGAGCGCCGAAGCCTTGCGCATCGCGCGTGACCGCTGGTTCGAGAAGAGCATGTTCAAGGATTTGGGCATCCCGACGCCGGCGTTCGCCGACATCCAGTCCCAAGCCGACCTGGACGCCGCCGTTGCCTCCATCGGCCTGCCGGCCGTGCTGAAAACCCGCACCCTGGGTTACGACGGCAAGGGCCAGAAAGTCCTGCGCACGGCTGCCGATGTGGTCGGCACCTTCGCCGAGCTGGGCAGCGTTGCCTGCCTGCTGGAAGGTTTCGTGCCGTTCACCGGTGAAGTCTCCCTGATCGCCGTGCGTGCCCGTGATGGCGAAACCCGCTTCTACCCGTTGGTGCACAACACCCACGACAGCGGCATCCTCAAGCTGTCCGTGGCCAGCACTGACCATCCGTTGCAGGCCCTGGCCGAAGACTATTCCAGCCGTGTGCTCAAGCAGCTGGATTACGTCGGCGTGATGGCGTTCGAGTTCTTTGAAGTCGACGGTGGCCTCAAGGCCAACGAAATCGCCCCGCGCGTGCACAACTCCGGGCACTGGACCACCGAAGGCGCCGAGTGCAGCCAGTTCGAAAACCACCTGCGGGCGGTGGCGGGCTTGCCGTTGGGCTCCACGGCCAAGGTCGGTGAGAGCGCCATGCTCAACTTCATTGGTGTTGTACCGCCGGTGGAAAAAGTTATCGCCATCGACGACTGCCACCTGCATCACTACGGCAAGGCCTTCAAGGCCGGGCGCAAGGTCGGCCACGCCAACCTGCGCTGCAAGGACCGCGCGACCCTGCAAGGGCAGATCCTCAAGGTCGAAGCGCTGATCGCCGAGCAATAACCCGGGGGGCGGCGGGAACCATTGGTTGCCGCCGTCTCTCTGATTGCAGGATGCCAAAGCCTGACTAGGCTTTGGCATGACTCACATTCAATTCAGAGGGAAATGCCATGGGTATCATCGGAACCATTTTTATCGGCCTGATCGTCGGTCTGCTCGCGCGTTTCCTCAAGCCTGGCGACGACAGCATGGGTTGGATCATGACTATCCTGTTGGGTATCGCAGGTTCCCTGGTCGCCACTTATGGCGGTCAGGCCCTGGGCATCTACCAGGCGGGTCAAGGCGCAGGCTTTATCGGTGCGCTGATCGGCGCCATCGTGTTGCTGGTGATTTACGGTCTGCTGCGTAAAAAATAATTAAGCGACAAAGCCCTCTGCGCTGCGCAGGCGCAGAGGGCTAGAATGCTCGTCACTTGTAATTGCCGAGCCTCTCCATGCGCCGCCTTCTTTTGACTCTCCTTTTGTTGGGCTCCGGCCTGGCCCACGCTGGCGAACTGCCAGAAACCGATTGGCTCGACCTGATGCCGCTGTCGGATCAGAAAGCCCTCGAAGCCATGCCCGAGATCGACCACAACTCCCCCGAAGCCCAAGGCACGTTCACCGACAAAGGTGGCTTGAAGCAAAGCAAAGGCTTGCCGGCGGTGATGTATTCGACCAAGACCGTGGCCGCCATGAACGGCAAGAACATCCGTATCGGCGGTTACCCGGTGCCGTTGGAAACCGATGCCAAAGGCCGCAGCACGCTGTTCTTCCTGGTGCCTTATCCGGGCGCCTGCATCCATGTGCCGCCACCGCCGCCTAACCAGTTGGTGCTGGTGCGTTATCCCAAGGGGTTGAAGCTGGATGACATCTACACGCCGCTGTGGGTCACGGGCACGTTGAAGGTGGAGAAGGTGAATAACGATTTGGCGGATGCGGCGTATGCGCTGGATGCGGGGAAAGTGCGGGTGGTGAAGGAATCGGATCTTTAAGCTGACGCAGAACCCAATGTGGGAGCGGGCTTGCTCGCGAATGCAGGGTGTCAGTCACTGCATGTGTGGCTGACACACCGTATTCGCGAGCAAGCCCGCTCCCACATTTTTGATTGGGTTTACAGGGCGAGACTGATGATGCTTACGCCCAAGGTATGGCTTTCACCCGGCGCCAAGCTCACCACATCATCCAGCACATTCGCTGTCTCGATGCACAGCATGCCCTGCCAGCCATCATCGGCCATGTCGTCGAACGCCTTGGCGCGTTCGGTCCAGGGGTTCCAGATCACCGTCGAGTTCGAGCCCTGGCTGGTGAGCTGGATGCGGCGCTGCCAGTCTTTATCGACAATGTTCAACTGCGCCGGGGTATTGAGGTAGATACGGTCGGTCTCGGCCGTGAAGTGCAGCAACCCGGATTGCTGTTTGTTGCTCCAGCCGTCGGCGGTGTCGATATACGCCAGCCCGTCCAGGCCTTCGACCTGTACGTTGCGCACGTCGCTCACGGCGAAATAGGTGTGCAGCGCCTGGCTGAGGGTTACCGTATCGGTGCCCCGGTTGTGGCTGGTCAGCTGGATATGCAGTTGATCGTCCAGCAACAGGCTCAGCTTCAGGTCGACCTGATGGGGCCAGCCGGGGAAACCGCCTGCAGGCACTGGCAATACCAGGTCGACGCGCACTGCATCGCCTTCAATCGTGGTCCCGGCCAATTCCCAGCGTGCAGTCCGTACAAAACCGTGGGCGCCGGCAGGTTGATCGCTCTGGCGCATCGTTTGTACGCTTTGCGGGTTGCGGTCGAACACGCCGAACCACGGCCAGCACACCGGCACGCCGGTACGAATGCCTTTGCCCTGCTTGAACACCGCCTCGGGGTTCGGCCAGATCAACGGCTGCTCGCCCTGACGCTGGTAACTGAAGATATGTGCGCCCTGTTGGGCCACCAGCAGTTCGGCGCCGTTGTGACGGATGCGCCAGCAGTCCAGCTCGTCGATTTTCACGGTTTCAACGTGGGGCGTAGGCATACAGAGCACTCTTTATGGCAGGCAATGGGGCAGTTGACCGTCAAAACCCGGCGAGGTTTAACGTGCGCGTGACGGCACTGAACGCGTGCGGCCGCTGCCATCAATCGCGACGAACACAAACACCGCCTCGGTGACTTTGCGCCATTCGCTGGACAGCGGGTCGTCGCTCCAGACTTCGACCATCATCTGGATCGAACTGCGGCCGATTTCCAGAGCCTGGGTATAGAAGGACAATTGCGCGCCCACCGCCACCGGTACCAGGAACGCCATGCGATCGATGGCCACGGTGGCCACACGCCCGCCCGCTACCTTGCTGGCCATGGCCGTACCGGCCAGGTCCATCTGCGCGACCAGCCAGCCGCCGAAAATATCGCCAAAACCGTTGGTTTCACGCGGGAGGGCGGTGATTTGCAGGGCGAGATCGCCTTGCGGGATAGGATCTTCTTGTTCGAGTTCGATCATGCCGAGGGTGCCTCTGACCCGTGACGCTTCATGGGTATTTCAAGTGGATAGCCGTCTTCCGGAAAAACGTTTCAGCACCAACATACACCGCTCGATACGTTTCTCATAAGGCGTACTAAAGGGAAACTCTGCCAAATCGGCTGGATGGCACCCAACGACGTTTTGGCACAGCAGCCCGTCAAGACAGCGGGTTTGGCGCTTGCACGGGCCGAGTATATCGAGACCCTGGCGCCGAGACGACCTCCCGGCACTCATTTGGTCGGCAAATCGCGGCTGTAATGCGGCTTTTTCCCGCAACTGTGCTTCTGATGGCTAATAAAGCGCAGGAACGGGGAATAACGCGCGCCTTTAAACTGTTATTCGGAGGGCGCTGTGCTTTTTCAAGCGATTTGCTATCTTGCCAGACCCGCCGCAAGTCCCGGGCTTGCCGTCACTACTATAAGAGAAGCCTTGCCATGTCCTCCGTGCCCGCAAGCAGTGCGCAACCGTCGCGCCCGCTCACCCGCAACGACTACAAAACCCTGTCACTGTCTGCCTTGGGCGGGGCGCTGGAATTTTACGACTTCATCATCTTTGTGTTTTTCGCCACCGTGGTCGGAAAACTGTTTTTCCCCGTCGACATGCCGGAATGGCTGCGCATGATGCAGACCTTCGGCATCTTCGCCGCCGGCTACCTGGCGCGGCCGTTGGGCGGCATCATCATGGCGCACTTCGGCGACTTGCTGGGTCGCAAGAAAATGTTCACCTTGAGCATCTTCATGATGGCCGTGCCGACCCTGATCATGGGCCTGCTGCCGACCTATGCGCAGATCGGCCTGTGGGCGCCGCTCCTGCTTCTGTTGATGCGCGTTATCCAGGGCGCGGCGATTGGCGGCGAAGTACCGGGCGCCTGGGTGTTCGTCTCCGAACACGTACCGCCGCGCCATATCGGCTACGCCTGCGGCACCCTGACCAGCGGCCTCACTGCCGGCATCCTGCTCGGCTCGCTGGTGGCCACCGCCATCAACACCCTTTATAGCCCGGAGCAAGTGTCGGATTACGCCTGGCGAATCCCGTTCCTGCTGGGTGGCGTGTTCGGCCTGCTTTCGGTTTACCTGCGCCGCTGGCTGCATGAAACGCCGATCTTCGCCGAAATGCAGCAACGCAAAACCCTGGCTGCCGAACTGCCCTTGCGCGCCGTATTGCGCGACCACCGTGGCGCCATCGTGCTGTCGATGTTGTTGACCTGGTTGCTGTCGGCCGGTGTTGTCGTGGTCATCCTGATGACCCCGACCGTGCTGCAAACCGTCTATCACTTCAGCCCGACCATCGCGCTGCAAGCCAACAGCCTGGCCATCGTTACCCTCAGCCTCGGCTGTGTCGCCTCCGGCGCACTGGCCGACCGCTTTGGCGCCGGCCGCGTACTGGTCATCGGTTGCCTGTTGCTGTTGGCGACGTCGTGGACGCTTTACCACAGCCTGATCGATCACCCGAACTGGCTCTTCCCGCTGTACACCCTGACGGGCCTGTTTGTCGGCGTGATCGGCGTGGTGCCTTACGTGATGGTGAAAGCCTTCCCACCGGTAGTGCGTTTCAGCGGGTTGTCGTTTTCCTACAACGTCGCCTACGCCGTGTTTGGGGGGTTGACGCCGCTGGCGGTGTCGCTGCTGATGAAGGAAAGCCCCATGGGCCCTGCTTACTATGTCGCCGTGTTGTGCGTGATGGGGACGTTGGTCGGTGGGTACCTGTGGAAGCGCGGGCGGTAAGCCGATAGTTGAAGATCGTTCCTACGCAGCTGTGTAGGAACGGTCATAGATTACAGAGTATTTCTGAAACACCGCTTCAAGCGCGTCAACCTCCTCGCAAGCCCCGTATTTATTGATCTTTCCCCTTCCTGTCAGGTTTTTCATAAATGCTGGCCTTTCATCTAATTGTCACATTGCGGACATAGAGTGTTCACACGGCCTACCGATACTTGGCCCCGATCCAACTATCCCTATCTGCTAGGAGCAAGGCATGAAACTGAAGCGTTTGATGGCGGCAATGACTTTTGTCGCTGCTGGCGTTGCGACCGCCCACGCGGTGGCCGCTGGTGTTGACCCGGCAATTCCGGCTTACGCCAAGACCACCGGCGTCTCGGGCAACTTGTCCAGCGTTGGTTCCGACACTCTGGCTAACCTGATGACCCTGTGGGCTGAGTCCTACAAAAAGGAATACCCGAACGTCAACATCCAGATTCAGGCTGCCGGCTCCGCCACTGCACCTCCTGCGCTGACTGAAGGCACCTCCAACCTGGGCCCGATGAGCCGCAAAATGAAGGACACCGAACTGGCGGCCTTCGAGCAGAAGTACGGCTACAAGCCAACCGCTATTCCGGTGGCTGTGGATGCCCTGGCCGTATTCGTGCACAAGGACAACCCGATCCAGCACCTGACCATGGAACAAGTCGACGCGATCTTCTCGTCTACTCGTCTGTGCGGCGCTAAAGCCGACGTGAAAACCTGGGGCGACCTGGGTGTGACCGGCGACCTGGCCAACAAGCCGGTGCAATTGTTCGGTCGTAACTCGGTATCCGGCACCTACGGCTACTTCAAAGAAGAAGCCCTGTGCAAAGGCGACTACAAGCCTAACGTGAACGAACAACCAGGCTCGGCGTCGGTCGTGCAGTCGATCAGCTCCTCGCTGAACGGCATCGGTTACTCGGGCATCGGCTACAAGACTGCAAGCGTGAAGACCGTGGCCCTGGCCAAGAAAGGCAGCACTGACTTCATCGAAGACAGCGAAGAAAACGCCCTGAACGGCAAATACCCGCTGTCGCGTTTCCTCTACGTGTACGTCAACAAAGCCCCGAACAAGCCTCTGGCCCCGCTGGAAGCTGAGTTCGTGAAACTGGTTCTGTCCAAACAGGGCCAGGAAGTGGTCGTCAAAGACGGCTACATCCCACTGCCAGCCAAAGTTGCCGCCAAGGCCCTGGCTGACCTGGGTTTGAAAGAAGGCAACTAAGCCTGCAAGACCTGGTGTAGACGCATGTTTTTCTGTGGGAGCGGGCTTGCCCGTGATGCTGGCGACGCGGTTTAGAGTTGAAACCGTATGACGCCATCGCGGGCAAAACCGCTCCCCCACTCACCGTCTACACCCCTAATTTTTTAGTCCGCTGCCAGCTCTGCTCCGCGGCGGATTTCTTGCGTCACTGCATTGTCATCTTTCTGTCATACAGGATCGCTAGGGTGTGCGCATGAATGATCTGGCCAATTCCACCATGACGACGACTTCTCCCCCCAAGCGCATTGATTTCAATACGCCTGAGCTGCAACGCAAGCGCCGTATTCGCGCGCTGAAAGATCGCCTGACCCGTTGGTACGTGTTAATCGGCGGCCTCGCCGTCCTCGGCGCCATTACCCTGATTTTCTTCTTCCTCGCTTATGTCGTTGCGCCGTTGTTCCAAGGTGCCTCGCTGACCAAGGAAGACGCGCTGACGCCAGCCTGGATCCAGGACGCCGGCAAGCCGTTGATGATCTCCCTCGAAGAACAGAACCAGGTCGCCATGCGGGTTTCCGATAAGGGCCAGGCGCTGTTCTTTAATGTGGACACGGGTGCCGAGCTCAAGCGTGTCGACTTGCCGCTTCCGGCAGGCCCCACTGTTGCCTCTATTGGTGAAGACCAGCCGGGCAGCCCGCTGGTGATCCTCGGTTTGTCGAATGGCCAGTCCCTGGTGTTCCGCCACACCTATAAGGTGTCCTACCCGGACGGCAAGAAAACCATTACGCCTGCGGTTGAATACCCTTACGGCGAAACGCCGATCGTGCTGGATGAAGCCGGTCGCCCGCTGGAACACGTCGCCCTCAATGCCACTGACTCGTCGCTGGTGGTCGCCGGTTCGGCCGGTTCGCACTTGAACGTGCTGGCCCTGAGCCGCGAAGAAAACATGATGACGGGTGAAGTCACCAGCGAGCAGAAGCGCATCGAGCTGCCGCAAATGACCGAGCCGGTGAAGGCGATCTTCATCGACCCACGCCAGCAGTGGCTGTATGTGATCAACGGTCGCGCCCTGGCCGATGTGTTCAGCCTGCGCGACAAGAGCCTCAACGGTCGCTACAAACTGCTCGAGGACGGCAACGCCGAAATCACCGCCAGCACCCAGCTGGTGGGCGGTATCTCGCTGATCGTCGGCAACTCAAAGGGTGGCCTGGCCCAGTGGTTCATGGCGCGCGACCCGGATGGCGAACAGCGCCTGAAGCAGATCCGTACCTTCCAGATGGGCACCGCGCCGATTGTGGAAATCACCGCTGAACAACGTCGCAAAGGCTTCACGGCGCTCGATGCGTCCGGCAAGTTCGGCGTGTTCCACAGCACGGCGCATCGCACCTTGCTGGTGGACCCGGTGGTCGATGGCCAGGGTGTGTTCGGCATGTCGCCACGCGCCAACCGTGTGATCGTCGAAGCCGGTGGCAAGCTGCAACCGCTGCTACTGGACAACCCACACCCGGAAGTGTCCTGGAGCGCGTTGTGGAGCAAGGTCTGGTACGAGAACTACGACGAGCCTAAATACGTCTGGCAATCGACCGCCGCCAACACCGACTTCGAACCCAAGATGAGCCTGGCGCCGCTGACCTTCGGTACGCTCAAAGCCGCGTTCTACGCCATGCTGCTGGCCGCGCCACTGGCCGTCGCCGCGGCGATCTACACCGCTTACTTCATGGCCCCGAGCCTGCGCCGCAAGGTCAAGCCGGTGATCGAATTGATGGAAGCGATGCCGACGGTGATCCTCGGCTTCTTCGCCGGCCTGTTCCTTGCGCCATATGTGGAAGGGCATTTGCCGGGGATTTTCAGCCTGCTGATGCTGCTGCCGATTGGCATTCTGGTCGCTGGTTTTATCTTCAGCCGCCTGCCTGAATCGATCCGCCTGCGTGTGCCCGATGGTTGGGAAAGCGCCATCCTGATTCCGGTGATCCTGTTTGTGGGCTGGCTCTCGCTGTACATGAGCCCGTACCTGGAAACCTGGTTCTTCGGCGGCGACATGCGCATGTGGATTTCCCATGACCTGGGCATCACCTACGACCAGCGCAACGCCCTGGTAGTCGGTTTGGCCATGGGCTTTGCGGTGATCCCGAACATCTACTCCATCGCCGAAGACGCCGTGTTCAGCGTGCCGCGCGGCCTGACCCTGGGTTCCCTGGCCCTGGGCGCCACGCCATGGCAGACCATGACGCGCGTCGTCATCCTGACCGCCAGCCCGGGGATTTTCTCGGCGCTGATGATCGGCATGGGCCGCGCCGTCGGCGAGACCATGATCGTGCTGATGGCCACCGGTAACACTCCGGTGATGGAGATGAACCTGTTCGAAGGCCTGCGCACCCTGGCGGCCAACGTCGCGGTGGAAATGCCTGAGTCGGAAGTCGGTGGTAGTCACTACCGCGTGCTGTTCCTCTCGGCGCTGGTGCTGCTGCTGTTCACTTTCATCATGAACACCCTCGCCGAGCTGATTCGTCAGCGTCTGCGCAAGAAATACTCGTCGCTTTAAGAAAGGTAGAAGTCTGTGAAACAGAACTCCCTGAATGGATGGTTCAAGAGCGGCGCCCCCGGCGTCTGGATCAGCGGTGGCGCGGTGTCCATCGCGGTCATCATGACCATTGGTTTGCTGGCTGTGATTGCGGTGCGCGGTTTGGGCCACTTCTGGCCGGCTGACCTGATCCAGGCCAACTACAACGTGCCGGGCCAGGAAAACCATATCGTCATCGGCGAAGTGGTGCAGAAGGAAGAAGTACCGCGCGAGCGCCTGAAAAGCGCTGGCTTGCCGGTACCGGACCAGGGCCCGGAATTCATGACCCGCGAGCTGATCAAGGTCGGCAACCGTGACTTGAACGGCAACGATTTCACCTGGATCGTCGGCGAGTGGCTCAAGGACCAGACCAAGCCTGCCAACCTGATGACCATCGAGCGGCGTGAGTGGGGCAACTTCTACGGCACGCTGGTCAACGTCAAGCAGGATGGCAAGGTCATCGCCGAAGGCGAAGCCGCGTGGCCGGAGCTGCAAGCCCGCGTCGACCGCGTGAACAAGTTGGCTGCCCAGCTCAAGAGCCTGGAAAAAACCGATATCGGCGCGATCAACGCCGGGTTGGAGCGCATCCGCCTGCACGGTCGCAAGCTTGAGCTGGAAGGTAAGCTCGATGCTACCGCCCAAGCGGACATGGATTCAGGCCGTGCCGAACTGAACAACCGCTACAAGGATGTCGAAGCGCGCCTGGCCGACTTGCACGCCCAGTTCAACCGCGACAGCCTGACCGCTCGCGACGCCAACGGCAAAGAAGTGGAAATCGGCATCGGCAAAGTGGTGCATGCCTACCAGCCGAACGCCATGGGCACGCTGACCAAGGTCGGCTTCTACTTCAGCAAGGTCTGGGAATTCCTCAGCGATGACCCACGGGAAGCCAACACCGAAGGCGGGATCTTCCCGGCGATTTTCGGCACCGTGATGATGACCCTGATCATGGCGATGATCGTGACCCCGTTCGGCGTGCTGGCAGCGGTGTACCTGCGTGAATACGCCAAGCAGAACACCCTGACCCGGATTATCCGTATCGCCGTGAACAACTTGGCCGGCGTACCGGCCATCGTCTACGGCGTGTTCGGCCTGGGCTTCTTCGTGTATGTGCTCGGCGGCTCGGTCGACCGTTTGTTCTTCGCCGAAGCCCTGCCGGCACCGACCTTCGGCACGCCTGGCCTGTTGTGGGCCTCGCTGACCCTGGCGTTGCTCGCGGTGCCAGTGGTGATCGTCGCGACCGAAGAAGGCCTGGCGCGGATTCCTCGCACGGTGCGTGAAGGTTCGTTGGCGCTTGGCGCGACCAAGGCGGAAACGCTGTGGAAGATCGTGCTGCCAATGGCCAGCCCGGCGATGATGACCGGCATGATCCTCGCCGTGGCCCGCGCCGCCGGTGAAGTGGCACCGCTGATGCTGGTAGGTGTGGTGAAACTGGCGCCATCGCTGCCGCTGGATGGCAACTACCCGTACCTGCACCTAGACCAGAAAATCATGCACCTGGGCTTCCATATTTATGACGTCGGCTTCCAGAGCCCCAACGTCGAAGCCGCACGACCGCTGGTGTACGCCACCGCCTTGCTGCTGGTGCTGGTGATCGCCACGCTCAACCTGTCGGCGGTGTGGATTCGTAACCACCTGCGCGAAAAATACAAAGCGCTGGACAGCTAAAGCTATTAGCCACAAGCGGCAAGCTACAAGCCGCTTTTGCTCAAATCTTGCAGCTTGCAGCTAGAAGCTGGCAGCTACGAACGGAGTGAGACCATGCAACATGAAACCCACACCCACGGCATCAACATGTCGGCCCTGGGTCGCGACAAGCAGAGCCTGAGCCTGGCCCAGGAAACCGTGGCCATCGAAGTGCCAGGCCTGAGCCTGTACTACGGTGAAAAGCAGGCCCTGTTCGATGTCAGCATGAACATTCCCAAGCAGCGCGTGACCGCCTTTATCGGCCCGTCCGGCTGCGGCAAGTCCACGCTGCTGCGCACCTTCAACCGCATGAACGACCTGGTGGACGGTTGCCGCGTAGATGGTGCAATCAACCTCTACGGCAGCAACATCTACCGCAAGGGCGAGGACGTGGCCGAGCTGCGTCGCCGTGTGGGCATGGTGTTCCAGAAGCCGAACCCGTTCCCCAAGACCATCTACGAAAACGTGGTCTACGGCCTGCGCATCCAGGGCATCAACAAAAAACGCATCCTCGACGAAGCGGTGGAGTGGGCCCTGAAAGGCGCGGCACTGTGGGAAGAGGTCAAAGACCGCCTGCACGATTCGGCACTCGGCCTGTCCGGCGGCCAGCAGCAGCGTCTGGTGATCGCCCGTACCATCGCCGTGGAACCGGAAGTCTTGCTGCTCGACGAACCGTGCTCGGCACTTGACCCGATCTCGACGCTGAAAGTCGAAGAACTGATCTACGAGCTCAAGTCCAAGTTCACCATCGTCATCGTGACCCACAACATGCAACAGGCGGCGCGGGTTTCCGACTACACCGCGTTCATGTACATGGGCAAACTGGTGGAATTCGGCGACACCGATACCCTGTTCACCAATCCGGCGAAGAAGCAGACCGAAGACTACATCACCGGTCGTTATGGCTAGTTGGAGCAGCTGCGAGCCGCACGCTTCAAGCGGCAAGTAAAAGCAGTTCAATGCAACGACACATATCAACTTGCAGCTTGTAGCTTGCGGCATACAGCTTTTGTGGAGCAAAACCATGATTTCGAAGGAAGGCTTAACCCATCACATCTCCGCGCAGTTCAACGCCGAACTTGAGGAAGTGCGCAGCCACCTCCTGGCGATGGGCGGGCTGGTGGAGAAGCAAGTCAACGATGCCGTCACTGCGCTGATCGAGGCCGACTCTGGTCTGGCCCAGCAAGTGCGCGAGATCGATGACCAGATCAATCAGATGGAACGCAATATCGACGAAGAATGCCTGCGCATTCTGGCGCGTCGCCAACCGGCGGCGTCTGACCTGCGTTTGATCATCAGCATCTCCAAGTCGGTAATCGACCTGGAGCGCATTGGCGACGAAGCGACCAAAATCGCCCGCCGTGCCATTCAGCTGTGCGAAGAAGGCGAAGCACCGCGCGGTTATGTGGAAGTGCGCCATATCGGTGACCAGGTACGCAACATGGTGCGCGACGCCCTCGACGCGTTTGCCCGTTTCGACGCCGAGTTGGCGTTGTCGGTGGCGCAGTACGACAAGACCATCGACCGCGAATACAAGACCGCACTGCGTGAGCTGGCCACCTACATGATGGAAGACCCGCGCTCTATCTCGCGGGTCTTGAACATTATTTGGGTGCTGCGCTCCCTGGAGCGTATCGGCGACCACGCGCGCAATATCTCGGAACTGGTGATTTACCTGGTGCGCGGTACCGACGTACGGCACATGGGGCTCAAGCGTATGAAGGCCGAAGTTGAAGGCACCGCTGATCAAATCCCTAATGTTCCGGGCGAATCTGACGATAAGTAAGGTTGCCCGAGAAATTAACGCCCGGCCTTTGGTCGGGCGTTTTCGTTTGAGGTATCTGAATATTTTGCGCAGCAGGAGCAATATAGTCCTTCTGCGACCAGCGAGTTTTGGCAAAATGCCATCAGTCAGGCGTTTTGCGTGCCGAAGTTTTTATAGGATGAAGGGTCGATGAGTAAAGTCAGTGTGTTGGTGGTGGATGACGCCTCGTTTATCCGCGACCTGGTGAAGAAGTGCCTGCGCAACTACTTCCCTGGGATCAAGATTGAAGACGCGGTGAACGGCAAAAAGGCGCAAACCATCCTGATGCGCGAGACCTTCGACCTGGTGCTGTGCGACTGGGAAATGCCCGAGATGTCCGGTCTTGAATTGCTGACCTGGTGCCGTGAGCAAGCCCATCTGAAGGCCATGCCCTTCGTGATGGTGACCAGCCGTGGCGACAAGGAAAACGTAGTCCAGGCGATCCAGGCCGGGGTTTCCGGCTATGTCAGCAAGCCGTTCACCAACGAACAGTTGCTGAGCAAGGTCAAACAGGCCCTGCACAAAGTCGGCCGCCTTGACGCGCTGGTCGCCAGCGCGCCGACCAAGATGAACTCGGCCTTCGGCAACGATTCCCTGAGCGCCTTGACTGGCGGCAGGCCTGAAGCCGTCAAAGCTGCCCCTGTGGCAGCGCCGAGCAACGGCCTGCTTAACAGCCAGCCTGTGCAGGCGGCTCCGGCTGCTTCGCCGGCTGGTGGGCGCGGTCAGGGCCAACTGCGCCTGTCCAGCGGCACCCAGCAATGCGTGATCAAGGCGCTGAGCATCAAGGAAGCACTGCTGGTGGTGCGTCGTGGCGAAGTCCTGCCTCAGGTGCTGGAAAGCGCGGTGCTGGACCTTGAGCAAGGCGACAACGCGGAAGTCGCACGCCTCAACGGCTACCTGCACGCGATCGTCGCCTATGAGCCGAGGCCCGACAGCGAGTGGCTGCAACTGACCTTCCGGTTTATCGACCAGGATGCGCAGAAGCTCGACTACATCTCCCGCCTGATCGCGCGCGGCACGGCGCAGAAGCACTTTGTGCCGGGTGCGTGATCGCCTGAATAACGGGAATCGACCGACTGTCTGATTCCCGTCAGGTGACTTGATTTATATCTGTTTCGATATAGTCTTTCGATAGCGCATCAGTGCGATCGCGCTTTTGCTATGCCTTGAAACAAAGCTGCACCGCCTTCGCCTGAGTCGTCTATTACGCTTTTTCTTTCCAGGAAAGGAGAAGCCAATGCCAAGGCACAAGGACGTGGTGTTTCTAGGTAGCTCGCTCAAGGATCTCAAGGAGTTTCCTCTCGACGCCCGAAGGGCAGCCGGTTTTCAGTTGGATCTTTTGCAACAGGGTGAACAGCCTTTTGATTGCAAGCCGATGAAAACTATCGGGAGGGGCGTCAGCGAGATTCGGATCACGGAGGAATCGGGAGCGTTTCGAGTGTTCTATGTGGTCAATCGGCCGGAAGCTGTCTATGTGCTGCACGCGCTGCGCAAGACCACACAGAAAACCGAAGGGCGGGATATCGAACTGGCTCGTGCCAGATTGCAGGAGTTAGGTTAAGCCTATGACAGACTCAAAAATTCAAACCGAACGTTTCAGTAGCGTCTGGGATGCGTTGGAGGATACTCCGCAGCAAGCCGCCAACATGCGGCTGCGCTCAAAGTTGCTGCTGGAACTGTGCAACACCATTCGCAGTTGGGAGTTGTCGCAGAAAGCGGCCGCCGAGCGGCTCAATATCAGTCAGCCTCGGCTCAATAACATCCTGAATGGCAAGATCGATAAGTTCTCACTGGACGCGCTGGTCAATTTGTCTGCCGCAGCGCATTTGGAGGTCGACATCTGCTTCTCCCCGTTGCCGGCATAATCAACGGCGCAGGAGCGAGTTGCTCGCTCCTGCGTTGAACTGATCAATCGAGCAACAGCACCTTGGCCAACACGATCTTCGGCCCTTTCATCTTCTTGATGATGATGCGCAAGCCTTCAACCTCCAGCACTTCTTCCTCTTCCGGCACCCGCTTGAGGGTGTCGTAGATCAAACCGGCCAGGGTTTCGGCTTCGATGTGGTCCAGGTCGACGCCCAGCAGGCGCTCCACCTTGAACAGCGGCGTGTCGCCACGCACCAGCAGTTTGCCCGGCTGGTAGGCGAGGATGCCGCGCTCGGCCTTGCGGTGTTCGTCCTGGATATCGCCGACCAGCACTTCCAGCACGTCTTCCATGGTCAGGTAGCCGATGATCTTGCCGTCGGCTTCTTCCACCAGGGCGAAGTGCGCGCCGCCTTTGCGGAACTGCTCCAGCAGCTGCGACAACGGCATGTGCCGCGACACGCGCTCCAGCGGGCGGGTCAGCTCGGCCAGGTTGAACGATTCGGGGATGTGGTCCAGGGCCGCCAGTTCCAGCAGCAGGTCCTTGATGTGCAGCAGGCCGACGAACTCATTGCGCACCGCGTCGTACACCGGGTAGCGGCTGAATTTGTGGCGGCGGAACAGCGCCAGGATTTCCTTGAGCGGGGCGTTGAAGTCCAGGGTCACCAGGTCTTCCCGGGAGTTGGCCCAGTCCACCACTTCCAGCTCGCCCATTTCCACCGCAGAGGCCAGCACGCGCATGCCTTGGTCGCTCGGGTCCTGGCCACGGCTGGAGTGCAGGATCAGCTTGAGTTCTTCGCGGCTGTAATGGTGCTCATGGTGTGGGCCGGGCTCGCCTTGGCCGGCGATACGCAAGATGGCGTTGGCGCTGGCGTTGAGCAGGTAGATCGCCGGGTACATCGCCCAGTAGAACAGGTACAACGGCACTGCCGTCCACAGCGACAGCAGCTCGGGTTTGCGAATCGCCCAGGATTTGGGTGCCAACTCACCGACCACGATGTGCAGATAGGAAATCACGAAGAAGGCGGCAAAGAACGAAACGCCCTTGATCACCTCAGGCGATTGCACGCCCACGGCGCCCAGCAACGGCTCGAGGATGTGCGCAAAGGCCGGCTCACCGACCCAGCCCAGGCCCAGGGAGGCGAGGGTGATACCCAGCTGGCAGGCCGACAGGTAGGCGTCGAGCTGGCTGTGCACGGTGCGCAGGATCTGTCCGCGCCAGCCGTTTTTATGGGCGATGGCCTCGACCCGGGTGGCGCGCAATTTGACCATGGCAAACTCCGCCGCAACGAAAAAACCGTTGAGCAGTACCAGGATCAGTGCAAAAAGAATCATGCCGAAGTCGGCGAAGAGTGTGGCGAGGGTGATACCAGGGGAAGGGTCCATGATGGGGTTTTGCAGGTTCCGTGTGTTCAATAAGGGGTGACAGGAGGGCCTGAAAAGCAGGCGCAAGTCGGCCAATGTAGCGGCTGAAAGGGCGCTTGCCTAGTGCCCGCTGCCGGGCGGGGCCTGGAATACATTCGTCCACACGCTGCATGTCCAATGTGGGAGCGGGCTTGCTCGCGAATGCGGTGGGTCAGCCAACACATTCATAGCTGACCCACCGCCTTCGCGAGCAAGCCCGCTCCCACCTTAGTCCAGCGTCGTTTTCGGGTTATTCATCTGTGCCGATCACCCGCGAGCGGGTCACCTGCACGGGTGGGAAATGACAGGTAAAAGTGCTGCCATGGCCCAGCACGCTGCTGATTTCCAGCCGTGCACGGTGGCGCAGCAGCACGTGTTTGACGATCGCCAGGCCAAGCCCGGTGCCGCCGGTGTTGGAGTTGCGGCTGGAGTCGACGCGGTAGAAGCGCTCGGTCAGGCGGGGCAGATGCTTGGCGTCGATGCCGATGCCGGAATCCTGCACGCTCAGGTGCGCGCCGTGCTCGTCGGCCCACCAGCGGATGCGGATATTGCCCTTGTCCTGGGTGTACTTCACGGCGTTGAACACGAGGTTGGAAAATGCGCTGCGCAACTCACCCTCGCTGCCTTTGAGCAGCACCAACGGGTCGGCTTCCAGGGTGATTTGTTGCTCGCGCTGGCCGGAAAGTGCCTGGGCATCGTTCTTGATAGTCTGCAACAGGCTTTGCACCGCCACGGGGTGGTTATCCGACGGGTAATCCGTGGCTTCCAGTTTGGCCAGTAACAACAGGTCGTTGAGCAGTGTTTGCATGCGTGAACCTTGCTGTTGCATCTGCTGCAGGGCACGGCTCCAGCGCGGGTTGATCTCGTCGACATTGTCCAGCAACGTCTCCAGGTAGCCGCAGATCACCGTCAACGGTGTGCGCAGCTCGTGGGACACATTGGCGACGAAGTCTTTGCGCATCTGTTCCAACTGGTGGATGCGGGTGACATCGCGCACCAGCATCAGGTGTTCGTTGTTGCCGTAGCGTGTCAGGTACAGTTGGATGCGCACGCGGTCGTTGGTGGGCGAAGGGATTTCCAGGGCTTCTTCGTAGTTTTCCTGCTCGAAATACTCTTTGAAGCGCGGGTGGCGCACCAGGTTGGTCACCGGCTGGCCGCTGTCCTGAGGCGTCTTGAGGCCCAGCAGGGTCTCGGCGGCGCGGTTCCACCATTCCAGGTTGCCGTCGCTGTCGAGCATGATCACCGCATCTTTGAGCGCGGCGGTGGACTCCTGCACACGGTCGATCACCGCTTGCAGGCGCCCGCGTACCCGTTGGTCGCGGCGTTGCAGGTGGTAGATGCTGTCGAACACCTCGCCCCACAGGCCGTAGCCATCGGGTGGTGCTTCATCGGGTTTGTGTTGGCGCAGCCATTCATGCAGGCGCAGCAGCTGTTTGAGCGTCCAGCCCAGATACAGGCCGATACCCACGGCCAGGCTCCAGCCGTAATAGCCGCTGACCAGGCCTACCACCAGGCAGCCGGTGATCAACAGCAGCATGTGGCGGATCAGGGTGCCATGCCAGTTTTGGTTCACAATCGGTCCTTCGGACAGTGAAAAGTTTCAAGCTGCAAGCTTCAAGTCAAAGCGGATGGGCTTCAACTTGCCGCTTGTAGCTAACTGCTTTAGCTGCTTTCAACCTTTAGTGGAAAAGCGGTAGCCGGTGCCGCGCACGGTTTGTACCAGATTCTCGTAGGCATCGCCCAAGGCTTTGCGCAGGCGGCGGATATGCACGTCCACGGTGCGCTCTTCCACGTACACATTGCCGCCCCACACTTGGTCGAGCAGTTGGCCACGGGTGTAGGCGCGCTCCTGGTGAGTCATGAAAAATTGCAGCAGGCGATATTCGGTCGGGCCCATCTCGGCCGGCTTGCCGTCGATGGTCACGCGGTGGCTGATCGGGTCCAGAATCAGGCCGTCGACTTCGATCGGCGCTTCGCCATCGGTAGGGCCGGCGCGGCGCAATACAGCTTTCAGACGGGCGACCAGTTCACGTGGGGAAAATGGCTTGGTGATGTAGTCATCAGCGCCGACTTCCAGGCCCTGGATCTTGTTGTCCTCTTCACCCTTGGCGGTGAGCATGATGATCGGGATATCCCCGGTCAGCTCGTCACGCTTGAGACGGCGGGCCAACTCGATACCGGAAGTGCCGGGCAGCATCCAGTCGAGCAGGATCAAGTCCGGCTTGCGGTCGACGATAATGGCATGGGCCTGCTGGGAGTTCTCCGCCTCCAGGCAGTCATAGCCGGCCATTTCCAACGCAACGGCGATCATCTCGCGAATGGGCGCTTCGTCGTCAACGATCAGAATGCTCCTGCCAACCATGCCTAAATCCTCTTGTCATTTAACTGTCTTGCGCCGCATTAGATAACGGAATTATTGCAGTCGTGTGACAGTAATTTAGTCGCTTGGGCAATTCTTGGCACTCTGGACTACCCTTTGGGTCCGAATCCTGACAACCACAAAAGGAAGGTTCCGATGACTCACAGTACTTTTTCCTGGAAAGCCCTGCTGGTAACGGCCGCGTTGACGCTGCCGACACTGGCGTTGGCGGCCGAGCCTGCGATGACCAAAGACGGCATGTTGGTGGACCACAAGGGTATGACGCTCTACACCTTTGCCAAGGACTCTGCTGACAAGTCCATGTGCAACGACAAGTGCGCCACCAACTGGCCGCCGTTGATGGCCGAATCCACCGACAAGCCGATGGGCAAATGGACCGTCATCACCCGTGACGATCAAAAGAGCCAGTGGGCCTACAGTGGCAAACCGCTCTACACCTTCGTCATGGACAAGACGGCCGGTGACATGACCGGTGAAGGCAAAATGGATGGCGCCTGGAAGGTCGCCAAGCCTTAGTTAAACCCGCTGGCGATGAGGGGCCTGGCCCCTCATCGAAACCCGTAATCCGCCACAATCCCGACAAAAATCGCCAACCCGGCCCAGTGGTTGTGCAAAAACGCCTTGAAGCATTTCATGCGGTCTTTGTCGCGGGTGTACCAGAACTCCCAGGCAAAACAGCCCGCCGCCGCCAGCAACCCCAGGTGGAACCAGCCTCCCAGCTCGAACCGCGCGCCCGCCAGCAACAGGCAGGCCAGCGACAGGCCTTGCAGAGTGAGGATGATCACGCGGTCGGCATCGCCAAACAGAATGGCCGTGGATTTCACCCCGATCTTCAAGTCATCGTCCCGATCGGTCATCGCGTAATACGTGTCGTAACCCACCGTCCACAGCAAATTGGCGATGTACAGCAGCCACGCAGTGGCCGGCAGATGGCCAGTCTCGGCGGTGAACGCCATCGGCATGCCCCACGAAAACGCCGCGCCCAACACCACTTGCGGGTAATAGGTGTAGCGCTTCATGAACGGGTAGCTCGCCGCCAGCGCCAAACCGCCGAGGGACAGCAGGATGGTGGTGGCGTTGGTCAGCAGCACCAGCAGGAAACTGATGCCCATCAGCACCGCAAAAAACACCAGCGCCTCTTTGGCGCTGATCTTGCCGCTCACCAGCGGGCGTTGCTCGGTGCGTTTCACATGGCCGTCGACCTTGCGGTCCGCCCAATCATTGATCACGCAGCCACCGGCACGGGTCAGCACCACGCCCAGTACAAAAATCACGATATTGATCAAGGACGGCGAGCCCTTGCCGGCGATCCACAGCGCCCACAGCGTTGGCCATAACAGCAGGTAGATGCCGATGGGCTTGTCCATGCGGGTCAACTGAATGAAATCCCAGGCCCTGGGGTTCAGGCGGTTCAAGGATTTGAGCAGGCGTTGATACATCAGCAGTTCTCCGGATGGTCATGCAACGCGTGCCAGAAGCTCGGCAAGAAAATTTCCGCCACCAGCACACTCAGCGGCCCGCGATCAAAGCGCGAGCGGCGCCCCCACAAGCCGTCGGCCTGGTCCACGGTCGGCAGCCATTGCCGTGGGTAATGGCACACCTCGATGGCCTGGCGGGTGAAGGCGTGATCGCAAAACAGCAACTCGCCCAGCGAACGGCTGCCCAGCTCGTCCATGTGCAACCCGTCGCCCTGCAAGGCACTGCGCGCCGCCACGCTGCGGGCGAACACCCATGGCTGGCCATGCCCGCGCAGATACACCTCGCGCACCCAGCCGACAGTGGCCGAGGCCAGGCCGAGCGCCGTACATTCATCCTCGCGCAACGGCTGCCAGCCTTCGAACAACGGCGTCACGCTGAACCCATCGTTGGACAGCCACGTGAGCCGGCGCGTCAGCGAGCCTTTGTCGAACAGCCAATCAAGGGTCAAGGGCGCGGGCAATGGGCTCAGGAGGCTCTGGGTCAGCCATTGGCAAGCATCGGGAAGGGCGATTGAGTGCGGCACGGTGAGTGAGTATTGGCAGCAAAAGAGGCGGCGAGCTTACCATGGCGTCCTGGGCTTTTGCCGCGCTGAACCGGCCCCATGCGTCGATCGCGCTTGCATCTGCCGGCCCCGATCAGTACAAAACGCCCTGAGCCGCACGGCAACGTAGGTCTATCGACCGTCGGCCAAGATGCCTGGACCCTGAGGAAGCAAGTAATGAAGAAGTGGCAATGTGTAGTCTGCGGCCTGATCTATGACGAAAAGGACGGCTGGCCGGATGACGGTATCGCACCGGGTACCCTGTGGCAGGACGTCCCTGAAGATTGGCTGTGCCCGGACTGTGGCGTGGGCAAAATGGATTTCGAAATGATCGAAATCGGTTAATCATCGATTTAAGAAACGTACTACAAGGAGAAAGGAATGAACGCACCTGTCGTGATCATCGGCACAGGATTGGCCGGTTACAACGTGGCCCGGGAGTTTCGCAAGCTCGACAGCGAGACCCCATTGCTGCTGATCACTGCGGATGATGGGCGCTCCTACTCCAAGCCCATGCTCTCCACCGGTTTTGGCAAGAACAAGGAAGCCGATGGCCTGAGCATGGCTGAACCGGGTGCCATGGCCGAGCAACTCAAGGCCGAAGTGCGCACCCACACCCGCATCAGCGGCATCGACCCTGGCCACAAGCGCCTGTGGATCGGCGAGGAAGCAGTGGCCTACCGTGACCTGATCCTGGCCTGGGGCGCAGAAACTGTGCGCGTTCCGGTTGAGGGTGATGCGGCTGAGCTGATTTTCCCGATCAACGACCTCGAAGACTACGCACGCTTTCGCGCCGCTGCCGCCTGCAAACGCCGCGTGCTGGTGCTGGGCGCGGGCCTGATCGGCTGCGAGTTCGCCAACGACCTGATCCTCGGTGGTTACGAAATCGACCTGGTGGCGCCGTGCGAGCAGGTCATGCCGACCCTGCTGCACCCAGCCGCTGCTGCAGCGGTACAAGCCGGGCTGGAAGGCCTTGGCGCGCGTTTCCACCTGGGTCCGGTGCTCAACCGCCTGCAGCGCACCGCTGACGGCCTGGAAGCGCACCTGTCGGACGGTCAAGTCATCCACTGCGACCTGGTGGTCTCGGCCATCGGCCTGCGCCCGCGCGTCGACCTCGCGGCTGCCGCCGGCCTGCAAATCAACCGTGGGATCATGGTGGACCGCCACCTCAAGACCTCCCACGCCAACATCTACGCCCTGGGCGACTGCGCCGAGGTTGATGGCCTGAACCTGCTCTACGTCATGCCACTGATGAGTTGCGCCCGCGCCCTGGCCCAGACCCTGGCCGGCAACGCTACGGCCGTCAGCTATGGGCCGATGCCGATCACCGTGAAAACCCCGATCTGCCCGCTGGTGGTCTCGCCCCCGCCACGCGGCACCGAAGGCGTGTGGAGCGTCGAAGGGCAGGGCGCCAACATCAAGGCCTTGTGCCGCGACGCCAGCGGCCGCCTGCTGGGTTACGCGCTGACCGGCAGTGCGGTTATGGAAAAACTGGCCCTGAACAAAGAACTTCCGCCGTTGCTGGCGTAAATACCGGTCGTTCTGTCGGAATAACCCTGTTTTTCGCTCTAGAAAGGTCGCCGCGAGACTGGCGGAGCGTGCGAGGGCATGCCATCCTCACTCCCGTCTGCCGCAGAGTAGAGCCTGCGGCGCCTTGGGCGTTGCTCCATAAGAGAGCAGCACGGACATAACAACAAAAAACCGTCAAAGAGGCTTCACTTATGCGTAAACCAGAACTCGCAGCCGCCATCGCTGAAAAAGCGGATCTCACCAAAGAACAGGCCAACCGCGTCCTCAACGCCGTTCTCGAAGAAATCACCGGCGCCCTGCACCGCAAGGACAGCGTCACACTGGTTGGCTTCGGCACCTTCCTGCAACGCCACCGCGGCGCCCGCACCGGCAAAAACCCGCAAACCGGTGAGCCTGTGAAGATCAAGGCGAGCAACACCGTTGCGTTCAAGCCGGGCAAGTCGCTCAAAGACAGCGTCAACCCGTAAGAGCGGTACCGTCTGAAGGGAGGCGGGTTAGAAAAAAATGGGCACGCCGACTGGGTCGGGTGCCCATTTTTTGTGGGGACGAGCAATCAATGCTTCTTTTTCTTTTCATCCAGATAGAAATTCAAATATTTCTTTGGTCTTTCTTGAAAGGCGCGTGCCTTACCGAATTTATAAGCTTCATCAAAGTATTTATACGCCTCGGCACTTCTTCCCAGTTCGAGAGATACCATCCCCACATTAATTAATGGACCAGTATCTATATCCGACTCTCGGCCCTCAAGAGTCTTTTGAGCCCATGGCTCGGCTGCGTTGAACTCGCCATTTTCGAAGTGAAGGTTGAAGAGGGAGCCAGTGACCCAAGACGATAAGGGGGTCCACTCAAGCTTTGGTTCCGGCAGTAAACTCCATGCCTTTTGGTATAGGGCGTGCGCTTCAGTTTTACGGTTTTGTTCATCGAGATCGTTGCCTGCCGCCATAGTGGCCATGATCTCATCTGCCAGTGTTGGATTCTCGTCCGCCAAATCTTTCATACAATAATCCTTAATAATATTTAGGCTTTTCTGCGGGGCCGATAAAGTCACCGGGGTCTTTGTACCTGTCAGTCAGCAGCGCGCCTTTGGATCGGTTGTGGGAATAATATTCCAGCTCGTAGTTATCAGGGTCACGCATCCAACCCCGTACTTCTTTTGTTTTAGCTCCGTGATAACCGCCTTTGCTGTTCCAATACTTAACGGCGTCGGTTTTATGAGCCATATCCGCGTCTTTGATCGAATACCATTTTTTATCAGTACTCTGGAACCGCATGTTTTTTCCGGAGCCAATTATTTTGCCTTCAGCTCTCATCCTAGCAATTACGGCTTTTCCTGTGCGGCTGCCTTTACCTGGTGTTCTACCCACTGAGTTCAGGCGGCAGGACAACCCTAGTGGGTCGTTCCAACCGAACGGGTTGAGCGCGTATGCGTAGAAATTCAATCCTCCGTTTAACCCAATCGGATCCGGCGTCGTAAACCGCCCCACATCCGGATCATAAAACCTGAACGTATTGAAATGCAGCCCCGTCTCCCGGTCCAGATACTGCCCCTGAAACCGTAGATTTTGTTCCTCGATGTAATAAGGCTCGCGCGCCTCTTCCAGCGTGCTGCCCCACACCCGATAAGTCGCCTGCCAGACGCTGTGTCCGTCAGCTTCGGTCAGTTGCTCCGGCAACCCGTTCAGGTCGTTGTGGTAATAACGAATCTTCTGCAACGGCCCGGCACCGTCGACGCGAGCCAAAGGTTGGTAGCCTTCGTCTTCATAGACGTAAAGGCTCGTCTGACTGTGCTTGTGCTCCTGCAACAACCGCAGCCCATCCCACATGAACCGGGTTTCCCCCAACGGATACCCATCGCTGCCATGCTCGGTTTTTTCAACCCGCCGCCCCAGCGGGTCGTAGACCATTCTGACCACGCTGCCGCTTTCATTACGCACCTCAACCAACCGGCTTTCTGCGTCATACATAAACCGCTGCACACCGCGCTTGGCGCTGCGTTTTTCGATCATCCGTCCAAACGCATCGTAGCGATAACGCTTGTCCTGATAGGTCAGCAGCTTGTTATGCACCACTAACCCGGCGCCCGTCTGCGGGCCGTCGAGCAGGTTGGCGGCGGCGTCGTAGGCGAAGGTTTCGCGCTGGCCGTGCAGGCTGTCCTGGCTGGCGATGATGCGGCCGGTGGCGTCGTAGTGCAGCAGTTGGCGGTGTTGTGCCGCGGGTTGCTGGTCGAGTTTGCCGATCAGGTTGTCGGCGGGGTCGTATTCGAACTGCTTTTGCGTCGCCGCAGGCATCAGCGACGGCTGGCTGTTAAGGCGGCGTTGGCGTGAGCGCAGGCGGCCGCTGCGGTCGTATTCGCTGCGGGTGCTGAGCTGGCCTTGGGTGCGCAGCACTTCGCGGTGCAGGCGGTCGCGTTCGAAGTCGCTGATGACCTGGCCGTCGAGGTTGATCTGGTGCAGGTGGCCGCTGCCGTAGTACAGGCGATTGAGCCAGCGCCCGTCCGGCAGTTGGGTCTGGATCAGGTTGCCGAGTTCGTCGTAGTGATGTTGCAGCTTGCCGCCGGCACTTTGTTCGGCAAGCAACTGGCCGACAGCGTCGTAGGCGAAACCCAACGCCTGGGCATTGCCTTGCAGATCAGTGAAGGTGACCGCCGTGAGCTGATCCACCGCATCGTAGCTGTACTCAGTGCGGCCATCGTCGGTGGTCTTGGCGACCAGTCGGCCCACCGCATCACGCTCCAGCTGATGAACGATGGGCGCTGGCGGCGTTTCGGGGACCACCGCCAAGCCATTGCCATATGGCGCCGGAACGGCAGTCACCGCTGTGATGTTGTCCAGCCGGTCGTAGTCGTAGCGCTTGGCGCTGCCGTCGAGGTCTTGCTGTTCAGCCAGCCGATCGCCGGCATCCCACGCAAACCGATAGCTTTCACCGTTTTCATTGACCAACGCTTGCAGCCGCCCGTAGCTGTCGTAGCCGAACTGCACCTGGCGACCATGGGCGTCGGTGCGCTGGCGCACCTGGCCACGCCGGTTATGTTGATAGAGCGTGGTGTGCCCGGCGGGATCGGTATAGCCCACCAACTGCCCGCTGGCATCGCGCTGGAAATGTTCGGTGCGGCCGTCCGGCAGTTGGCTGCTGAGCAATCGGCCCTGGGCGTCGTAGCTGAATTGGGTACGTTCACCGAGGGCATCGGTGATGAGCTGCAAATAACCGCGCTCGTCGTAGCTGAAGCGCGTTGGGTAGCCCGAGCAATCAATATGCTCGACCAGTTGCCCGAACGGGTTCCAGCGCAGTTGTTTGCTTTTGCCGGTGGCGTCGATGATTTCCACGACCTGGCCTTGGGCGTCATAACGATAGCGGGTGATGTAACCCAGCGGATCGGTCTCGGCGATGCAATTGCCGCGCGGGTCATAGCGATACTGCCAACTGTTGTCGGCGGCGTCGGTCTCCACCTGCGGTAACGCCCAGTGCTCCAGCCATAAGGTGGAGTCGCTGCGCCCGAGCGGGTCGGTTTCGCCGATCAGGTTGCCGCTCTCATCGTAGCTGTACTCATAGCGGCCGCCTTGCGGGTCGGTGGCGCTGAGTAACTGGCGTTCGTCGTTCCATTCGAACAGCCAGGTCTGGCCGAGATTGTCGCTGTATTGAATGATCTGGTACTGAGTGTTCCAGTGCCGAGTGCTGACGCGTTGCAAACCGTCGGTGATGCGGGTCAGGCCCGCCTGCAAGTCGTAGTCGAACTGGTAGGCGTCGCCCTCATCGGTCCAGTGCCGGACCACACGCCATTCCAGGCCTTCAATCAACGCCCACTCATAGAAGCAGCGCAACCCGGTGGGCAATTGATGCTCAACCATGCGCCGCCCGGCATCGTAGGCGAAGCGTCGCTGCACCTGGCCGGTTGCGTCGCGCACCTGTGCCAGATTGCCCTCGGCGTCATAGCCATAACTGACCAGCAATTCACGATGTTGATCCGGATAGAGGCGTTCGATGTGGGTCACATGGCCCTGATCACGGATCAGCTCAACCTGCACCAGATCGAACGTATCGCGCAGACGCACCAGGCGCCCGGCGTCGTCATAGTCGAGATAAATGCGGTTGTCGTTACGGTCACCCAACTGGCTCAGGCGCAGTCGCGAAGGGTTTGCCGGTGTCGGCTCGAACAAGCGGTACACGCCGTCGTCACTTTCGATCAGCAACTGCCCATTCAGGTGTCGCCGTACCGCGAGCCCTTCACCGGCACTGAATACTGCGCCGCCCAACGGAATCGAACCCATGTCGATGGGCCGGCCCTGTTCATCGGTGTAGACCAGCGTTTCGCCGCCCTCGGGATGCGGCTGAATGTCGACGCACACCTCGTAGGCCACGCTCCAACCGGCACCGAACAGGCTGCCTTGGCGTTCGTCGCGGCTGTTGTAAAAGCGCTGCCAGCCGATCGGCAAAATGCCCGGCAGCACGAAATCCAGTTCCTCGACATCGCCGAGTATCTTCGCGCCCGTCGCAGCATGCACCGGGTTCGACGAGCCCATCGCGGCGTTGGCCGCAGCCCCCATCGCGCTGCTGATGGCCATCGAGGTCGCGCCGCTGACCAACATGCACGGCAACTTGCTGAAGAACTTGCCCTTGCTGCCCTTGAGCATCAACAACGCCGTGACCGCCAGGCCGACACCCGGGGTCTTGCCGCTGCGAATTTCACGCACCACCACCGAGCCGCCGCCGATGGCCACGTTGGATGAGATCAAGCCGGACGACACCACCGTCGCATCGCAGGTACTGCGATCACCGCTGCGCACGGCAGGTTGACCATTGACCGTAACCTTTTCCGAACCTTCGGCAAGAAACTGCGGCGGCATTGGCGGGTGCTTCATGCACACGACCAGGTCCAGCGGCTTCGGCACGGCGCCCGGCGCGGGCGTCGCGACGGTGGGGCGCCACATCTGCGAGAAGAAACCTTCGGCCATGTCCAGGTAGCTGGGTTCTGGTTCAGGCTTGGACGCTTCCAGCTCGGTGCCGGCCGGTGTGACATGGGAGCTGATCGCCCCGGCCGCGCGGGCGGCAGGCAGGTTATTGGTGAGGGTATCGGTGGAACCGGTGAGAATGTTCGCCTGCACCGAGGGCGGAAACAGAGCGTTGCTAAAGGCATCGCATATCTTGGTCAGGCCTTTGTCCGCGCCACTCTTGCTCATGGCGAGGCCGACAATCGTGCCCACTACCGCGCCCAGCAGGAAGCAGCCGAGGCCGCCGGTGGCCACGGTAATGCCGGTGGCAGCCACCACGGCAGCGGTCGCCACCGCAGTGATCGCGATATTGGCCGCCACTTCCAGCACACCGCCGAGGATGTCCGCCATCATCGAGGTGTGGGACAGCGCATCGCCCATTCGGGCCGCCCATAACGCGTCAGACATGCAGGCTGCTCATCAAGAAATAGCGTCGAACGACAGCGAATTTTTAATCGTCGCCCAATGCGCCGCTTCCGCATCACCAAGCGTGTCAGCCTTCACATAACTCAAGGCGAGCATCTTGCGCGTGCCCGGCAGCACCAGCGCCAGCTGGTACTGGAACACCTTGTCATTGCCCTTGTTGAACTGGCTGCGCAGCTCAATGCCTTCCACCTCTTGGGCGGCGCCCAAACGCACGGTCACGCTCGGTTGGCAGCGCAAGTCCTGCACCTGTTTTTCCAGGCGCTTGAGCTGGTCGTCGAAGTTGCTGTGCAGGGTTTCGCCGTCGGTGAGGAAGCTGCGGCTGATGATCAAGGAGGTGCCCAGCTCAGGGAACTTGAGGATATTGATCGACGCGTCTTGCAGCTCGCCCGCAGGCAGTTGGAACTGGAATTCGTTGATTCGGTACGTCATGGCAAACGGTCTCGTCAGGAGCTTTTAGGCGCGGGGAAGACGGCTTTAATATTGGCGTCGATGCTTTTTTTGATGCCCTGGCCATCGGGCGTGGCGCCGGGGCCGTGGTCGTTGTTCAGATGCAGTACGCCGCCGGTGTTGAACTCGGCATCGCCGCTGGCATAGAAGCTGATATTCACGCCGGTGAGGTTGATCTGCCCACTGGCGTTCAGCTCCAGGATGCTTTTGCCGCAGACCAGGCGTAGGTTTTCACCCACTTCGATGATGTAGCTCTGGCTGATGCTGTCGGTCTTCCTCTGGCCGACCAAGAGAACGTCCTGCTGCTTGACGATGCGCGTACGGTTATTCCCGATGGTCACCGTCTCGTTATGCCCGATGCTCTTGTTGCGGTCATGCCCGACGGAGTGGCTTTCATCCACTTCCACCACGATGTCCTGATTGCGCTCGGCATGGATATACAACTGCTCCAGACCCTTCTTGTCCTCCATGCGGATTTCATTGAAGTTGGCTGGGGTGCCGCCCTTGCTGGAGCGACTTTTCATGCCGCTCTGGGTGGCATTCTCCGGCAGGTCGTAAGGCACCGTCTGCTCGGCGTTGTATACCCGGCCGGTAATGATCGGCCGGTCCGGGTCTCCTTCCAGAAAGCTCACGATCACTTCCTGGCCGATCCGCGGGATCTGCATCGAGCCCCAGTTCTTACCGGCCCAGGATTGCGATACACGAATCCAGCACGAGCTGTTTTCGTTGGATTGGTCATGGCGGTCCCAGTAGAAGTGCACCTTTACGCGGCCATACTGGTCGGTCCAGATTTCTTCACCTTTGGGGCCGACCACGAGTGCAGTCTGCGGGCCTTTGACAATGGGCCGGTGCGTGCTGGCTAAAGGTCGAAAGCTTTGTTGGGCATCGATACAGGTAAGGCTACTTTCGAATTGCGCCGAGCCCGAGCCGCCGCCGCTTTCCAGGCTTTCCTGGACGATGTAGTAACGGCAACCGACGATCAGGTATTCGCGGTTCTGGTCCTGGCGGCTGAAGCCGGTGAGGCTGAACAAGTGGCCCGCACCGAGGCCGCGCGCGTTGCCGCTGAACTCGATCTGCTCATGCAGGGTTTGCAGGGCTTCGATGCGGGTGCGCGCGTAGTGTTCGCCGTCTTCACTTTGCACATAAGTGCCGGGGTAGTCGTACAGCGGGTAGTCGCCGGCAGTGTGCGGGCGCGGCATCGCCGAGCGCACGTCGATGCTGGCGCTGGGGCGCTGGAAGTCGTAGTCGTTCAGCTCCAGCGACCCCGGTTGCACCTCGTGGGCCAGGTGCCAGTTGTGCATATGGTCGCGTTCGCGCTGCTGCTCATCCTTGGGGTAGTACGGAATCGACGCGTAGCCCGGCACCGTGGTATGGGCGCCGTAGGCGTCAGCCAGCACCAGCACATGGCGGTCCTGTTCATGGCGGAAGAAGTAGTAAATGCCTTCCTGTTCCATCAAGCGGCTGACGAAATCAAAGCTGGTTTCGCGGTACTGCACGCAGTATTCCCACTCGCGGTACGGGCGGCTCAGGGCGTCTTCGAAGTCGGAAAAACCCAGGTCGCGAAACACCTGCTTGATGATCTGCGGGATGCTCAGGTTCTGGAAAATCCGGCAGTCCGAGGTGCGGCTCAGCAGCCAGAACCATGGGCGCAGCGTCACCTGGTAACTGGCGAACTGGCCCTGGTCGATGTTCTGGCTGCACCGCGCGACGATGCCGTGGAAATGCCGCTCGCCACCGTCCGCCAGTTGCACCCCCACGCTCATCGGCTTGCCCAGCAGCTGGTTGAGGTCGATGTTGGCGTCGAGCGACGTCAGTTGCAGCTCATAGTTGAACAACCTGCCCAGCTCTTCGCCGCCCCCCATTTCATTGAGCAACAGCACATCCGGCCCGAGGGGGCTGGTGATCTTGGCCAGGCGTGAGGCTTGGTTGAATAGCATCGGTTAACCCGTAAATGACTTAATAGCTGAAGAAACCGAATCCACTGTGGGCGCTGCCTTGTGTGGGAGCTGGCTTGCCTGCGATAGCATCACCGAGGTGTGCCAGACACACCTCGGTGATGCTATCGCGGGCAAGCCCGGCTCCCACACAGCCCCCTCCCACAATTGTGATCGCATTTCGCCAGGTCAATCGGCGTCGTTGAAGTCGTAGTGCAATTCATTGTCCCGGCTGCTGATGCGCACACCCGCCAGTGCCTTGCCTTCAAGCATGCGCGTGAGGAATTCACGGCTCATGTCCGGCAACAGGCTGTTGGTGAGGATGGTGTCGATCATGCGCCCGCCGCTTTCGGTTTCGGTGCAGCGCGAGACGATCAAGTCGACCACCGCGTCGTCGTAGTCGAAGGCAACTTTGTGCGTATTCTCCACGCGCTTTTTGATGCGGTTGAGTTGCAGGCGGGTGATTGCCTTGAGCATCTCGTCGCTCAGCGGGTAGTAAGGGATCGTCACCAAACGGCCCAGCAGTGCCGGCGGGAAAATCTCCAGCAACGGCTGGCGCAACGCCTTGGCGATCTCTTCCGGCTCGGGCATGTTCGCCGGGTCTTTGCAGACGCGGGAGATCAGTTCGGTGCCGGCGTTGGTGGTCAGCAGGATCAGCGTGTTCTTGAAGTCGATCACGCGGCCTTCACCGTCTTCCATCACGCCCTTGTCGAACACCTGGAAGAAGATTTCATGCACGTCCGGGTGGGCTTTTTCCACCTCGTCCAGCAGCACCACACTGTAGGGTTTGCGCCGTACCGCTTCGGTCAGCACGCCGCCTTCGCCGTAGCCGATATAGCCCGGTGGCGCGCCCTTGAGGGTCGACACGGTGTGGGCTTCCTGGAACTCGCTCATGTTGATGGTGATCACGTTCTGCTCACCGCCGTACATGGCTTCGGCCAGGGCCAGGGCGGTTTCGGTCTTGCCCACGCCGGACGTGCCGGCGAGCATGAACACGCCAATCGGCTTGCTCGGGTTGTCGAGACCGGCGCGAGAGGTCTGGATGCGCTTGGCGATCATCTGCAGGGCGTGGTCCTGGCCGATGATGCGTTTTTTCAGGTGCTGGTCGAGGTTAAGCACCGTCTCCAGTTCGTTGCGCGCCATGCGGCCCACTGGAATGCCGGTCCAGTCGGCGACCACCGAGGCCACAGCCTGGTAATCCACGGTCGGCAGGATCAGCGGGGTTTCGCCTTGCAGGGCGGTGAGGCGTTGTTGCAGGTCCACCAGCTGTGCGCGCAATGCATCGTTACCGCTGTCGACTTCACCGACTTTCTCACGCAGCGTTGCGCGAGTGGCGAGCAGCTCATCCACCAGCGCTTTCTCTTCGGCCCAGCGGCTTTCCAACGTCGCGAGGCGTTCACGTTCAGCGCTCAGCAAGGCTTCGCTGTTGCTTTGGCGCGCGCCAATCACGATGCCGATGGCATGCTCGCGGGCGATGATTTGCAGCTCGGTTTCCAGCGCTTCGATACGGCGGCGGCTGTCGTCCACTTCGGCGGGCACCGCGTGCAGGCTGATGGCAACACGGGCGCAGGCGGTGTCCAGCAGGCTCACGGATTTATCCGGTAACTGGCGGGCGGGAATGTAGCGGTGCGACAGCTTCACCGAGGCTTCCAGGGCCTCATCGAGGATCTGCACCTGATGGTGTTTTTCCATGGTCGAGGCCACGCCGCGCATCATCAGCAGCGCCTTGTCTTCCGACGGCTCGGCGACTTGCACCACTTGGAAGCGGCGGGTCAGCGCCGGGTCTTTTTCGATGTGTTTTTTGTACTCGGCCCAGGTCGTGGCGGCTACGGTGCGCAAGGTGCCACGGGCGAGGGCGGGCTTGAGCAGGTTTGCTGCGTCACCGGTCCCGGCAGCGCCACCGGCACCCACCAGGGTGTGGGCTTCGTCGATAAACAGGATGATCGGTTTGGGCGAGGCCTGCACGTCTTCGATGACTTGGCGCAGGCGCTGTTCGAACTCGCCTTTCATGCTGGCGCCGGCTTGCAACAGGCCCACGTCGAGGCTGCGCAGCTCCACGTCTTTGAGTGCGGGCGGCACGTCACCGGCGACGATGCGCAGGGCGAAACCTTCGACCACGGCAGTTTTGCCCACACCGGCTTCACCGGTGAGGATCGGGTTGTTCTGGCGCCGACGCATCAGGATGTCCACCAGTTGGCGGATCTCTTCATCACGCCCAACGATCGGGTCGAGCTTGCCGCTGCGGGCCTGTTCGGTCAGGTCGACGGTAAAGCGCTTGAGCGCTTCCTGCTTGCCCATCGCGCTCGGCGCCATGGCCCCACTGGCCTCGCCCGGGACTGCACCGGCGTTAAAACCGTCGCTGGCACTGAGGGCGTTTTCCGGCGAGTCGCCGACGTATTCGTCAAAGCGTTCGCTCAGGGTGTCGGCCTTGATCTTGTTGAACTCGGAAGACAAGCCCAGCAGCGCATTGCGCAGGCTCGGCGTCTTGAGAATACCGAGCACCAGGTAACCGGTGCGCACCTGGCTCTCGCCGAACATCAGGCTGCCGTAAACCCAGCCGCGTTCCACGGCTTCTTCCACGTGGGACGACAGGTCAGTGATTGACGTCGAGCCGCGCGGCAGGCGGTCCAGGGCTTCGGTCAGGTCGCGGGCCAGGCGCGCCGGCTCCACGTTGAACTGGCGAACAATGCGGTGCAGATCCGAGTCCTGCAACTGCAGCAGTTGGTGAAACCAGTGAGCCAGTTCCACGTACGGGTTGCCCCGCAGTTTGCAGAACACGGTGGCGGCTTCGATGGCCTTGTAGGCCACGCTGTTGAGTTTGCCGAACAGTGCGGCGCGACTGATTTCACCCATGCTCTGGATTCCTTGAGGTGGTGGCGTGATCGGCGTAATGCCGGGCCAGGATTAGGTCGTTGGCGTCGTGCGCGGGGCAGCCGAGCCATGTGTTGAAGCCCAGGCGGAACTGGCCGTTAAGCTGCAGCTTCGGGACTTCAGGTTGTTGCAAAACCAGGTTCAAGTCCCAGTCCAATTCATGGCCCAGGTACTCGGCCACCCACGCCACCAGCTCGTTGAATGGCTGGCTGCCAGGCAGCATGCCCATGTAGTCATCCAGCTTGAGCGGGCCCAGGCGGATGCGGAACTTATGCTGGCGGTCCCACACGTGGCTGCCCAGGCAAAAGTCCACGCCCAGTTGGTTGGCGCTGACACTGACGCGGCTGCGCTCGGGCAGTTCCAGCCACTGGCCGACGTATTCTTCAATCTCAACCGGCAAGCCGAAGTATTCGCTGAGGATCGCCTTCAAACCGTCCGGGTAGCGGGTCTGTGCCGACAAGTGGCCGCTATAATGCAGCTTCGCCGTATCGGGAATCAGCCCCTGATTCAGCAGGCTCGGCATTCCTCGGCCGCTCAGTGCTGCCAGGCGTGCCGACCAGTAATCATCGTCCGGTCGGTCGTGGCTGACCGTCGGCCGCGCTTCGGCCCAGGCCCGGTAAAACAGGCTGAGCAGGCGATGGTGGAACACATCCAAAAACTGTTTGCTGGTGCTGTCGGCGTTGTTGCGCTGACGCTCGCGCACGTACTCGGTGATGTGCAGCGGCAACGGGCCGTTGGGGCCGCCGAGGCCGAAGAAGAACTGTTCCAGTCGCGCAGGCTTACCGTCGCCGCCGGGATCGACCGAGGCCAAGGTGGCCGGGGCGAAGGTGCAATCGGCTTGCTGCCCCAGACGCAACGGGTCATCCGCCAGGCGCAGGGAATGGCCCAGGCGCGGCAGCTCTGGCGACTCGCACTCGATACGCCGCAGCGCCTGGAAGAAATCGTATTCCCAGGGCTCCTGATGCATCGCATCCAGTGTGTTCACAGGGTCGGACGACGCCCGGGCTTGGCTTTCCATCGCATGATCTCGCCGCGTTCGGTGGTACGGATCACCGTCTCGGTAAAACTGTTGATCGACACGTAACGTGCCAGAAAGCGTTCCAGCACCGCACCGAGCAGGAACACGCCGGTGCCGCGAAACGCGTTTTCATCAAATTCCAGGGTGATTTCCAAGCCGCGGCCAAACACGATCGGGCCAGGCATCGGCAAGCGCCGGGTCACGGCTTTGCTGCTGACTTCGCGCAGGCCTTCGATCTGCAATTGCAGGGCAGCGTCATTGCTATCGCCGTACAGACGCAGCAGTTCGCGCAAGGCGCCGGCGCCCTGGCCTTGCTCGCTCAGCGACAAGTAATTGAGCGACAACTGGCTGATCAGGCGCCAGGCCTTGGCGTCGTGGGCATGGCTGGCGCGCGGGCGGCTCGGGCCGGCCACACAGCGCACAGACAACACAGGCGCGCTGTCGGCCAAGGTGAAGTCGGTCTTGCCGTTACCCGTACTCATGAACAGCGGCAAATCGCGGTTGGTGCACAGTGCGGTCACGCCGAGTTGGCGCAGGTCGTGGCGGTACGGCGCTTGCTGGCTGTCAACCAGGCTGACGAAGGTTTCGCTGCCCACATAGGTGGAGCGCGGGCCGTTGCGGCGTTGGTCGCTGGACAGTACGCGTGGTTCACGGCGTACGGTGTAATACGCTTTGTCGCGACCATAGCGCGATGGGTCGCGCACCGCGTAGAACGGCAGAAACGGTTGCTCCGGCCCCGTGCCGTGCCCAGTGATGCCGCTCAGCGAGTGAATCTCGAAATCCATCGGCCGGGTGCGGTCAGCGATTACATGGTGTTCGTTGACGCGGTCAGACAGGTGGATACGGTCCACGCGTTTCGGGAACAGGTTGATCGCCGGCGTGCAGAACGGCATGAACTGCGCCGCGCCGACACTGCCTTCCAGGCTCGGTTCGTAGCGGTCGAACAACACGATCAGTTCCAGCTCCTGGCCGTCGCAGCGTTTGACTGCGCGGCCCAGTTCGGCGAACTCGACGAACAGGAAGCGATGGGGCAGGGCGAAATATTCCTGCAACAACCGGTAGCCCTGAAACGCGCGCGCCACCACCGGCATGGCCGCGTCGGCATCGTCAAAACCCCGTGAACGCAGCGCGTCTTGCGGCAGGCGTTCAACCCAGTCACCGCCGGGCTTGCGTGCAAACACCGCGCAGGCGTTGCCGAGCAATTGTTCGTAGAGGCGAAACGGTTGCTCATCGGCGCCGCTGAGGTACAGCGGCAGGCTGTCGAGGTCGAGGCTGTTGAACGCCAACTCGGCGCCGGTGCGCAGGGTCAGGCGCAAGCCAGCCTTGGCTTTCGGCTCGCTGGCAGCCAGGCGCCCGAGTACGGCGGCGGGGTTGCCGAAGTACTCGGCGCCGCTGACCTGCAACGGCCACAACGTCACCGGGTGTGCGGTGCGGTACTCGCAGCAGGTCTGGGTTTCGCGGCCCAGTGCGGCCCGCAAAACCGTGTCGCGGGGCAGCGGGAAGCCGCTGGCCAGCGAGCCTTCGTCGGGGTCGGTCTGCAATTGCACCACGGTCATCGACGGCGTCGGCGCCAGGTAGTGCGGGTAGGCGATTTCCAGCAGGTTATGGGTGAAGGTCGGGTACTCGGCGTCGAGCTTGAGCTGTACGCGCGCCGTGAGGTAGGCAAAACCCTCGAGCAAGCGTTCGACGTAAGGGTCGGCGCAGTCCATACCGGACAGGGTCAGCCGACTGGCGATCTTCGGGTATTCCTTGGCGAACTCGGCGGCGCTTTCGCGCACGTGGTGCAGTTCCTGGTTGTACAGCTCCAGCAGGCGCGGGTTCATGGGCGCCTCCGCTGGTCGGCATTCACCACGCGCACATGGCCGGACTCCAGGTCGAGGTCGGTTTGCAGCAACAGGCGCAACGGCACCGGCTGTGCCCACAGGTCGCCTTCGATCTCGAAACTCAGGGCGTTGTGGTTCATCTCGCCATGGCCGACGCGGGCTTTGACGCGCAGGGTGTGGCGCAGAATACGTGGCTCAAAGGTGGCGATTGCCTGGTAGATCAGGGCTTCCAGGGCTTTAATGTCGACGCTGGAAACGCTGTTGCCCGCCAGTGCCGGCAGGCCGTAATTGACCACCGACGTACCGGCCGGGGTGTGCAGCGTGGCATCGGCATCCAGCAACGACGTGGTGTTGAGCAGCCACGCCAGGTCGCGCAGAACCGAGGCTTTCAATTGGGTCAGGGACAGCACGCGTTTGTCGGCGCTTTCCTTGGGGTTGGTTGGGTCGTCGTCGGTCAGCCGGTCCAGCAAGGACGGTTGCAGACGGTCGCGGGAAGCGATTTCAGTTACCACCAAAGCAGCTCCACGGACGGGTTGTGAGGGGGACGGTTTTGCAGCGGGGCAGGTGCCAGGGGCCGTAGCGCAGGGCCACGGCCTCCAGGGCTATCAGCGTTTGGTGTTGGAACGGATGTTCCAGCCAAACTTGATCGCGCCGCCGTCTTTGGTGCCGTCGGCTTTCTGCGGCTGGTAGTCGACCATCACCTGGGCGAAGTTGAGGGTGACGTTTTCGGTCAGGCGATCATCAGTGCCCGAGCCGCCGGTGCTCAGGGAAGTGACCAGCACTTCTTCCAGGTTGATCACCATGTACTCGACCTGGCTTTCACCACCGGCCTTGCGCACGGTCAGCTTGACCTTGTCGATGTGCTTGCCGCTGGCGCAGTGCATCATCAGGTTCGGCGACGCCTTGTCGACGTACTTGGTCAGCGACAGGTCCTGGATATTCACCTTGCCTGCGCCGCCGCCACCGCCAACATGCATGTTGCCGGACTGGGCCATGCCCCAGCTCCAGTTCAGCACGTCGATTTCGTCCTTGTGGGCTTTGTCCATGGACTCGCCCTTGATGTCGCCGATCTTGATGAAAATATCAACAGCCATGTTTTCTCCCTGTGTGGCGTGCGCCACTCGATTTGGTTACCGCCAATGGGGCAGTGCTTTTCTGTGGGAGCAGGCTTGCCTGCGATCGCATCAACGCGGTCTGACTGACAGACCGCGTCGCCTGAATCGCGGGCAAGCCCGGCTCCCACAGTAGAGCGAGTTCGCTTTTACTTATGCGCTT
The DNA here is from genome assembly GCF_050915955.1 of Pseudomonas sp. UBT. Classification (NCBI taxonomy): domain Bacteria; kingdom Pseudomonadati; phylum Pseudomonadota; class Gammaproteobacteria; order Pseudomonadales; family Pseudomonadaceae; genus Pseudomonas; species Pseudomonas sp. UBT. The sequence continues at coordinate 2,016,154 of NZ_CP168079.1, forward strand.
TTCGCCGAAGGCAGTTTCGATACCAGGCGCAGCGACACGGTCAGCCCTTCAAGCTGATAGTGCGGGCGCAGGTAGAACTTCGAGTTGTAGTAACCCGGGTTGCCTTCGACGTCTTCCACGATCACTTCGGCAGCTGCCAACGGGTGCTGGGCCTTGGTGGTTTCGGTGGAGTGCGCCGGGTCGCCGTCGACGTAGTTGAGGATCCAGTCCTGCAACCAGCGCTGCATCTCGTCCTTCTCTTTGAAGGAACCGATCTTGTCGCGCACGATGCACTTCAAGTAGTGAGCGAAACGGCAGGTGGCGAACAGGTACGGCAGGCGCGCGGCCAGGTTGGCGTTGGCGGTGGCGTCCGGGTCATCGTATTCGGCCGGTTTCTGCAACGACTGGGCGCCGATGAAGGCAGCGAAGTCGGTGTTTTTCTTGTGCAGCAGCGGCATGAAGCCGTTCTTCGCCAGTTCCGCTTCGCGGCGGTCGCTGATGGCGATTTCGGTCGGGCACTTCATGTCCACGCCGCCGTCATCGGTCGGGAACGTGTGAGCAGGCAGGTTTTCCACTTCACCGCCGGACTCCACGCCACGGATGCGCGAGCACCAGCCGTAGTGTTTGAACGAACGGTTGATGTTCACCGCCATCGCGTACGCGGCGTTGGCCCAGGTGTACTTGGAGCTGTCCGCACCGTCGGTGTTTTCTTCGAAGGCGAAGGCTTCCACCGGGTCGGTCTTGGCGCCATACGGCAGGCGTGCCAGGAAGCGCGGCATGGTCAGGCCGATGTAGCGCGAGTCTTCCGATTCACGCAGCGAGCGCCAGCCGGCGTATTCCGGGGTGGTGAAGATTTTGGTCAGGTCGCGCGGGTTCGACAGTTCCTGCCAGGAGCCCATGCCCATCACGGTCGGCGAAGCCGCAGCGATGAATGGGGCGTGCATGGCGGCGCAGACTTTCGACAGCTCGCCCAGCAGCTCCACGTCGGGTGGCGACTGGTCGAAGTAGTAGTCGCCCACCAGGCAACCGTAGGGTTCGCCGCCGAACTGGCCGTATTCTTCTTCGTACATCTTCTTGAAGATCGGGCTCTGGTCCCACGCAGTGCCCTTGAATTTCTTCAGGGTCTTGTGCAGGTCCGGCTTGGAGATGTTGAGCACGCGGATCTTCAGCTGCTCATCGCTCTCGGTGTTGTTGACCAGGTAGTGCAGGCCACGCCAGGCGCTTTCCAGTTGCTGGAAATCCTGGTGATGGATGATCTGGTTAACCTGGGCGGTCAGCTTGGCGTCGATGGCGGCGATGATCGATTCAATCGACTTGATCGCGTCATTGGACACCAGGTCCGTCTGCGCCAGAGCCTGTTCGGCCAGGGTGCGCACGGCGGTTTCCACGGCTTCGCGGGCACGTTCGGTCTTGGGTTTGAATTCTTGCAGCAGCAGGTTCGCGAACTCGCTGGCTTCTTCGGTAGCGCCCAGGATCTGGGAGCCTTCGCGGACGGTATTCTCGGTCATGATTACTGGTCCCCTGCCGGCTTAGGCGCGCTTGCAAGGGCCTGCAGCAATGCCGGGTCCTTGATCGCTTTCATGATGATTTCTTCAGCGCCGGTCTTGCCGTCCATGTAGGTCAGCAGGTTGGCGAGCTGGGTGCGGGCTTCGAGCAGCTGTTTGAGCGAGTCGACCTTGCGCGCCACGGCGGCCGGGCTGAAGTCGTCCATGCTTTCGAAGGTGATGTCCAGGCTCAGGTTGCCTTCGCCGGTCAACTCGTTCGGTACATGGAACGCCACGCGCGGCTGCATGGCCTTGAGGCGCGAGTCGAAGTTATCGACGTCCACTTCAAGGAACTTGCGGTCGGCCACAGGTGCGAGCGGTTCGGCAGGCTTGCCGGCGAGGTCGGCCATCACGCCCATCACGAAGGGCAGCTGGACCTTTTTCTCGGCGCCGTAAAGCTCGACGTCGTACTCGATCTGCACTCGAGGCGCACGGTTGCGCGCGATGAATTTCTGAGAACTTTGCTTCGCCACGTTGCTGCTCCTGGTCGCTTGAGCGACGGTGTTGTTACTGCACAGTCGAGCGGCTTACTCGCCGTCCGGGCCGCGCAGGTTTTCAAATTGGGACATGCCGTCGGGAATCAGATTGCGCACGATGGCCGCAAAATCGGCGTGCACCAGATTTTTCGCTCGGTTCAACAGCACCGGCAGCGGGCTCGAAGGCTCGTGCCGGGTGTAGTACGCAAGGATCTTGTCGAGGCTGCGCAGCACGTCATCGCGGCTGGCGATGTCACCCGTTGGGCGCGGTGCGGCGGGGGCAGCGGCGTATTCAACCGAGGGGGCATTGTCGTCACTGACGGCCTCGGGCTCGCTGCTGGTATCGCTATTCGGTACGAATTGGTTGAGGACTTGCAGCGCCTGCTTGAGCGGTTGCTTCAACAGGCTGAGGTCCACGCCCTGGGCCGAACCGACCTGGTCGCTGACCTGTTGTTCGATGGCTTCGCAGGCGGCACGCGCAGCGCTCAGGGCGTCGTGGGTGGCCTGCAGTTGTTCCGGGTCGCTGTCGAGGAACGCGGCGTTCAGTTGCTGGGCGCCGAGTTGTTCATCGGGGAAACTCATCAGGCCGCTGGCGTTCAGCGCGGCGCGCAGGCTCACCGGCCCGAACGTGCGTGAGCGCGTGAGGATGCTTTCGCGCAGCAGACGAATGGTCGCGTCGCTGGTCAAGCCCGAGAGGGCGTTGATGCGCACGGTGGGGTCGTTATCGTCGTCGGCATCCAGGCGCGGGTGCAGGTCGGCCCAGTATTCGCGCAGCAGCGCGTTGATCAGCGTGAGGACTTCGGCCAGCCCGGCCGGACCCTGCAGGGCGAGGGAGCTTTGCAGCAGAAAATGGGTGATACGCAGGTCTTTGCTGCGCTGCAACAAGTCGAGGCTTTGCTGCTGGATGCTGCGCCAGTCCGGCGGTTCAGCGGGCAGGATGGAGTCGCCCATGCTGCGCTCGGGTTGGCCCTTGGCGGCACGCTCCAGGTGGAGAAAGTCCGCGTCATATTCCATGTCTTCGCCACACGGCGAAGTCGCGGAAACGGCGGCGAGCAGCAACGGCACATCCACTTGATTCGATCTCCCTATCGGCCCGTTAGATATCGGGCAATTCATGCAATAGTTGCGTAATGAACTTTGCATGGGTTCTTGGTCATATATGCAGCGGTGCCACTAATGTGCCACTACCGATGTTCAAGAAGTTGTGCATTTTTGGTGTAGTAGTTACGCCTTGTCAAGGTAAGCTATTCGCCCTCTGTGACAGATGTGCGGTGTTTAACACCCTGCGCGACTGACGGGTCTAACGGCGCCCCAAGGCAGGATTTTTGTCATAGAGGCCGAGTAAGATCAGCGATCATGCTGACAAAAGCAGGTTTTCAAGGTCGTTTGCACGACCTGGCGGTGATCTCTCGGGAAGACGGGTCCCTTTGGGTAGCCCCTGGATAGACCGCGCGCGATGTATCAGCAAGGAGGCAAGATGTCGCTGTGTTTGACTATCACTAGTTATCACAAAATTACCCCTGGGCAATGCCCTGAAAAGTCCATGAATCAGGGCGTGATGGCTATTGGCCGCAGTTCCGATAATGACTGGGTATTGCCCGACCCAGAGCGCCTTGTCTCTTCGCAGCACTGCGTTATTCAATACAAAGATGGCCGTTACTATTTAACCGATAACAGTACAAACGGCGTGGAGCTGGTTAACGCCGGTATTCGTATGCGCCGGGGTAACAGCGAGCCGTTGCAAGATGGTGAGCTGATCCGCATCGGCGATTACGAAATCCAGGCGCGTATCGACTTCAACGTGCAAGCGGTTGATAGCCAGTTGTTTGCTGGCGATTCGCCGAACAGCTTTGAGGCGCTGATGGGGGCGGTGGTGAACTCGCCTGCGCCGACGCCGGCAATTGCGCCGCAGTTCCAGGGCGCCTCGTCGATGGACACGCTGCCGGATCTGTTCGACTTCCTCACCCCGACCAGCGTACCGCCGCCGACTGTGGCGGACCACGTACCCTCCGAGCAACACGACTTCCGTCCACCGACGCCGGTGGCCGTGCCGGTGGTCGAGAAGCCGGTCGTATCCGGTTCAGTCATTCCCGAAGACTGGGACCTGTTTGGCGACACGCCAGCGCCTGTCGTCACAGCCCCCCAGCCTGTTGCGCCGCCCGAACCGCCACCTGCGCCGATCCTCCCGCCAGCCGCCCCGGACACCCAGCAGCCCGACCTGCTGCAAGCCTTCCTGCGCGGCGCCGGCCTTGACCAACTGCGCCTCGACAAAGCCGACGCCTGCGCGCAAATGGAAAGCATCGGCCGCAGCTACCGGCTGATGGTCGAAGGCCTGATCGACGTCTTGCGTGCCCGTGCCAGCCTCAAGGGCGAGTTCCGCATGCAGCAGACGATGATCCGGCCAGCCGAAAACAATCCGTTGAAATTCGCGCCGAATGCCGACGAAGCCTTACTGCTGCTGCTTCGCCACGGTAACCAAGCGTTTATGGCGCCGGACATCGCCGTGCGCGACAGTTTCGACGACTTGCGCGCCCACCAACTGGCAGTAATGGCCGGTGTGGAAGCGGCGATCAAACACCTGCTCACGCGTTTTGAGCCGGCACAGCTGGAAGAGCGCATGGGTAAGCCCGGCGGGCTGTCGAGCCTTTTTAACGGCTCGCGCCAGGCCCAGTACTGGCAGCAGTTCACCGAGCTTTACAGCAATATTTCCCGCGAGGCCCAGGAAGATTTCCAGGACCTGTTCGGCCGCGAATTCAGCCGGGCCTACGAAGAACACAGCGCACGACAGCGACGCTAAATCGCGCCGCAGTAATGGATAAAACGGATAGCTAAGTACGTCATTGAGGACGCAGGATGATTCCCAGGTTTTTACTCGCAGCAGCCACCGCGTTGCTGCTGACGGCGTGTGCCAAGGATGCCGCCAAACCCCAGGCGGTTGCCGAGGCCGAGGCGGACACCGCCGCCGTCGAGTTGCACTTTCACGCGATTACCGGGCTCAACCCCGGCGCCAACGGCCTGGCAGCGCCGGTGCGGGTGCGCATCTTCGAACTGAAAAACGCCGCCACCTTCAGCCGCTCCGACTACTTCGCGCTGGCTGACCGCGCGCAATCCACCCTCGGCCTGGACCTGTTGGACCAGGACGAAGTGATGGTCCAACCCGGCCAGCAATTGAGCATTCAACGCGACCTCGACCCCTCCACACGCCAAATCGGTTTGCTGGTGGGCTATCGCGAGTTGGACCGCGCGCAATGGCGCACGGTGCTCAACGTGCCGGCTCGCCAGTACACCGAATACCAGATCAGCCTCGATGTGCGCGCCGTGCGCGCCGACGTCGTGGTTCCCCCATCCAGCCCTGCCCAATAAGAAGCAATCGGAGCCCCCATGTCCTGGAACAATCGCGTGGTCTGGTCGGAAGGCATGTTCATTGGAACGCAGCACTTCCAGCAACATGACCGTTATCTGGAAAACCTGATCGACGCCCGCAGTCGTCCGTTATCCGCTGGCGCGTGGGGCTTTTCCGAATTGCTGATCGACCAAGGCCTGCTGGCGCAGGGCAAGCTGGCGATCGTTTCGGCGCGCGGCCTGTTGCCTGATGGCACGCCGTTCAATATCCCCCAGGACGACCTGGCGCCGAGCCCGCTGAACATCGACGATAACCTGCGCGATGGCCTGGTGTACCTGGCCTTGCCGCTCAAGCGCGCGGGTGCCCGTGACACCGTCGACGAGGGCGAAGACCTTGGCGCCGCACGTTATGTGAGCCAGGTGCGTGAAGTTCGTGACGACAACGCGCCGTTCGAAAACCGCGCGCCGGTGGCCGTGGGTTCCCGTGCCCTGCGCTTGCTGACCGCGCAAGATGGCATCAGCGATTACGCTGCCATCGGCGTGGTACGCATCAAGGAAAAACGCGCTGACCGCGCGCTGGTCCTCGATGACACCTACATTCCGCCGGTTCTGGACGTGGCCGCGAGCAAACCGCTGAGCGCCTTTCGCAGCGAATTGCTGGGCCTGCTGCACCAGCGCGGCGAAGCCCTGGCTGGCCGTGTCGTCGCCTCGGGCGCCGGTGGCGCGTCGGAGATTGCCGATTTCATGCTGCTGCAATTGGTCAACCGCGCACAGCCGCTGCTCCAGCATTTCAGCCAGTTGAGCCCGCTGCACCCGGAACGCTTTTTCAGCGAGCTGGTGAGCCTGGCCGGGGAGTTTTCCACCTTCTCCACCTCGGGCCGTCGCCCCCAGGAATACCCGCAATACCAGCACGACGACCTGGCCCTGAGTTTCGTCCCGGTGATGGCGGCCCTGCGTGAAGCGCTGTCGATGCTGATCGACAGCAAGGCCACGCCGATTCCGATTGTGGAGAAAGCCTACGGCATCCACGTGGCGATGCTCGCTGATAAAACCCTGCTCGACAGCGCCAGTTTCATCCTCGTGGTGCGCGCTGACGTGCCTGGCGAAACCCTGCGCGCGCGCTTCGGCCAGCAGAGCAAGGTTGGTTCGGTGGAACACATCCGCGACATGGTCAACCTGCAACTGCCGGGCATTGGCCTGCTGCCATTGCCGGTGGCGCCACGGCAGATCCCGTACCACGCAGGCAGCACCTATTACGAGTTGGACCGGGGCAGCGAGCACTGGCAGCAACTGAACAACTCCGGCGGTTTTGCCTTCCATATCGCCGGGCAGTTCCCGGGTTTGAACCTGGCCTTCTGGGCGATCCGAGGATAATCCGCGATGCATCCCAATGATGATGACCGCACCCAGTTCATGCCGCGTCCGGGTGGTCGCGCGCCGGAACCTGCGCGTGCAGAGCCGGCACCGCTGTCGATGCCGGCCGCGCCGATCCTGACCGGTAAAAGCCAAGGCCTCAACCCGCTGGAAAGCGCTGCTGGCCCGTTGCTTGCGCTGCTGACACGCCTGCGCAACACCATCGCGCACCCGGCGCCGGCCAGCTTGCGTGCGCAGTTACTGGCCTACTTGCGCCAGTTCGAAGAGCGCGCCGAAGCCGCCGGTGTGGCGCGCAACGAAGTGCTGTTGGCGCGTTACGCGCTGTGCACCGCGCTGGATGAGGCCGTGCTGAGTACGCCGTGGGGCAGCACCAGTGACTGGGGCAAACAGAGCTTGTTGATCACGGTGCACAACGAAGCCTGGGGCGGCGAAAAAGTCTTTCAGTTGCTCGACCACTGCCTGCAAAGCCCGCGCGAGCGCCTGTATTTGCTGGAGCTGTTGTACCTGTGCATGTGCCTGGGTTTCGAGGGCCGCTACCGCGTGATGAACGACGGTCGCAGCCAGTTGGAAGCCTTGCGTGAACGCACTGCCGCGGCCATTCGCAGCGCCCGTGGTGAGCACGAGCGTGAGCTGTCGCCGCATTGGCGCGGCGTGACCGTGGCGCGTGATCGCCTGGCGCAATTCATGCCGCCATGGGTCGCCGTGGCCATCGGCCTGGCGCTGCTGTTGGCGTTGCTGTTCGGTTTGCGCATGAAGCTGGCGTCGGACGCCGAGCCGGTGTTCAAGAATATCCATGCCCTGGGCGAGATCCCGGTGCAGGCCATCGACCGTCCCGTGGCGCAACCGAAAGTGATTGAACGGCCACGCCTGGCAGGCTTCCTGGTGGAAGACATCAAGGCGGGCCGCGTGGCCGTGGAAGACAAGGTCGACCGTTCCGTGGTGACGATCAGGGGTGATGAGCTGTTCGCGTCAGCCAGTTCCAGCATTGTCGATGACTACCAGCCGCTGATGCTGCGCATCGCCGATGCCATCCGCAAGGTCAAGGGTCAGGTGCGCGTCACCGGGCACAGCGATAACCGCCCGATTGCCACACTGCGGTTCCCGTCCAACTGGGCGCTGTCCGAAGCGCGCGCCAAGTCGGTGCTGGAGATTCTGGCGGCCAAGACCGGCCAGGCGGATCGCTTCAGCGCCGAAGGCAGAAGCGATACCACGCCGGTGGCCACCAATGCCACTGCCGAAGGCCGTGCCCGCAATCGTCGGGTTGAAATCACCGTATTGGCGGAGGGCGTCGAGTGAAGGCGTTTTTCAGTTTCATGATTCGCTGGGTGATCCCATTGCTGGGCCTGATCGCCCTCAGCCTGATCATCTGGTTTGTCGGGCCGTTGCTCGACGTCCTGGTGCCGGAAGGGCGCCGTTGGGCGCTGATCATCCTGGTGTTTGCCGTGTGGATCGCTTACCGCGTGTTCCGCATTATCCAGGCCCGGCGTCAGGCCGCCGAAGTGATGCGCAGCCTGGCGGCCGAAACGCCGGCCGACCCCAACAGCGTCGCCACTGCCGAAGAGCTATCGACCCTGCGTCAGCGCATGGACGAAGCCCTCACGCTGCTGAAAAAGGCCAAGCTCGGCGGTGACGAACGCCGCAACCTCTACGAGCTGCCGTGGTACGTGATCATCGGCCCGCCGGGCTCGGGCAAGACCACCGCGCTGGTCAATTCCGGCCTGCATTTTCCGCTGGCCGCGCAATTGGGCGCCGGTGCGGTGCGAGGCGTTGGCGGTACGCGCAATTGCGACTGGTGGTTTACCGATCAAGCGGTTTTGCTCGACACCGCTGGTCGTTACACCACGCAGGACAGCAACTCCACGGTGGATAAAGCCGCGTGGCTGGGCTTTCTTGACCTGCTGAAGAAGCAGCGCTCGCGCCGCCCGATCGATGGCGCCTTTATCGCGATCAGCCTGTCCGATTTGCTACTGGGCAGCGACGCCGAGCGCGCCGCGCATGCCGCTGCAATTCGCCTGCGTATCCAGGAGCTGTACACCCAGTTGGGCGTGCGTTTCCCGATCTACCTGATGCTGACCAAGCTCGACCTGGTGCCGGGCTTCATGGAGTTTTTTGACAACCTGAGCAAGGAAGACCGCGCCCAGGTGTGGGGCATGACCTTTGCCCTGGATGACGGCAAGAACAGCGACAGCCCGTTGGCCCATCTGCAAAGCGAATTTGCCGGCCTGGAGCAGCGTCTCAACGAACGCTTGGTGGAACGCTTGCAACAGGAGCGCGACCCGGCGCGGCGCGACCTGATCTACGGCTTCCCGCAGCAGTTCGGCGCGTTGAAGGATTGCCTGCAAAGCTTCCTTGAAGGCGTGTTCAAGCCCAATGCCTTTGAAGAGCGCGTATTGCTGCGCGGCGTGTACTTCACCAGCGGCACCCAGGAAGGCAGCCCGATTGATCGCTTGATCGGCGCCATGGCCCAGAGCATGAACCTGGACCGCCAGCACCTGGCGCGCCAGAGCGGTACCGGGCGCAGTTACTTCATCGAAAAACTGTTCACCGCCGTGGCGTTCGCCGAGCGTGGGCTGGTGGGGGTGAACCCGAAGGTCGAGCGGCGGCGCAAGTGGATCGCACGCGGTGTATTAGCCGCTACCGTGGCCTTGGTGGTGGTGGTGAGCAGTTTGTGGTGGGTGAGTTATCGCGCCAATCAGGCCTACATCGCCCAAGTCGACCAGAAGGTCGCGCCGCTGGGCCAGACGGTACAAAACCTCAGCCCGGCGCAGCGCGAAGTCCTCGCCGTGCTGCCGTTGCTCAATGCGGTGAAGAACCTCGCGGGTGATTCGCCGAGTTGGTCCGAAGGGCTGGGCCTGTATCAAGGCGACATGCTCGAAGCCGAGTCCGCCAGTGTCTACCGCAAGCTGTTGATCGCCGTATTCGCCCCCCGCCTGGTGACGCGCATCGAAGAACAACTGCACGGCGGTGGCAATTCCGACTTCCTCTATGAAGGCCTGAAGGCTTACCTGATGCTCGCCGACAACGAGCATTACGACCCGGACTTCATCAAGGCCTGGATCGCCCTCGACTGGGACCGTAGCCTGCCGCGTGACCTGCCGGCCGATCAGCGCCAGGCGTTGACCGGGCATTTGCAGGCGCTGTTCGAGCGCCATCCGCCGAGCGCGCGACTCGACCCACGGCTGATCGACGACCTGCGTCGCCAACTGCAACAACTGCCGGTGGCTCAGCGCGTCTATGACCGCGTTAAACGTCAGAAACTGCCCGACGGCATTCCTGACTTCCGTATCAACGAAGCCGCAGGCCGTGATGCCGCGCTGGTGTTCAGCCGTAAAAGTGGCAAGCCGCTGGGCGAGCCGTTGAGTGGGTTTTTCACCGCCAAGGGCTATCGTCAGGCGTTCCTGCTGAGCAGCTTGAATCAGACGGGCACCCTGGCTGAAGAGCAGTGGGTGCTGGGCCGCGAACAGGCAGACCAGCAAAACGTGGCGAGCCTCGCCGCCGATGTGCGCCGCCTGTATTTCCAGGATTACCAGCGCCAGTGGGATGCCTTGCTTGCGGATATCGACTTTGTGCCGATCACCAGCGTGGCCCAGGCGGCCGATGTGCTGCGAGTGATTTCCGGCCCGACGTCGCCGCTGAAAAAACTGCTGGTGGCGGTGGCCAAGGAAACTGACCTGCAAGCCGAAGAGCGCCAATTGGCCGCCAAAGGCGTGCCGGTGGAAGGGGGTGTCGACAAGCTCAAGGAGCGCCTCGGCAGCCTGCTCGGCCAGGAGCAACAGACCACCAACACTGCGCAAGCGGCGGATGATCCGGTGACCGCGCATTTCGCTGAACTCAACAGCATCGTCAGCAAGAATGAAGGCGAACCGGCCGCCATCGACGGCCTGCTCGCGGATATGAACGCGCTGTATGTGCAGGTCAGCGCCATGGTCGGTGCCAGTGGCGATGCCTTGCTCGGCGAGGCGAAGAACCAGGCGGCGGCGGCAGCCACGCGGGTCAGCCTGAATGCCGAGCGCCAGCCGCCGTTGGTGCAGGGCATGGTCAAGTCGGTGGTCAATTCCACCACCAACAGCATGATGGGCGGCGTGCGCAACCAATTGAACGCAGCGTGGGTCAGCGAAGTGGTCAACGTGTACCGCCAGTCCCTGGCCGGTCGTTATCCGATGTCGCCGGGCAGCGCGCGCGACGCCACGCTGGATGACTTTGGCCAGTTTTTTGGTGTGGGCGGGGTGATGGATAACTACTTCCGCAAATACCTGCAGCCTTATGTGGACACGTCTGCGCCGACCTGGCGCTGGCAGCCGGGGGCGGCGCAGAAGCTCGGGATTGCGCCGGGCGTGCTGCAAACCTTCCAGCGTGCGGCGGCCATTCGTGATGCGTTCTTCCGCGCTGGCGGCACCCAACCGATTGTGCGTTTCGAACTCAAGCCGGTGTCGATGGACCCGACGATCACTCAGTTCCTGCTGGATCTGGACGGCCAGCAATTGAGCTACGACCACGGCCCAAGCCGCCCGGTGGCCATGCAATGGCCGAACCCGGGCAGCATTGGCTTGGTGCGTATTTCTATCATGCCGCCGTCGGCCAGCGGCCGTTCGGGCGTGACCCTGGACGGGCCGTGGGCCTGGTTCCGCCTGCTGGAGCAATCGGACCTCACCGCCGGTAACTCGCCGGACCGCTTCAACCTGCGCCTGCGGGTGGACGGGGCGAGTATCGCCTACGAGTTGCGCGCCAACAGCGCCTTCAACCCGTTCAAGAGCCGTGTACTCAGCGGCTTCAGCCTGCCGGAGCGGTTATGACGACGCTGGGTTTCTACGGCAAGTTGGCCAGCCGCGGTGACTTTGTCAGTCGCGCCTTGCCCCAGAGTTTTATCGGCCCGTGGGACAGCTGGCTGGCGGCCGGTTTGCTCGCCAGCCAGAACCGCCTGGGCGGCGACTGGCTCAACGTGTACCTGGTCAGCCCGTTGTGGCGCTTTGTGCTGGCACCGGGTGTGTGCGGGCCGGACGCTGCGGCGGGCGTGGTGATGCCGAGCATTGACCGGGTCGGGCGGTATTTTCCGTTGGCGGTGGTCGCTTTGCTGGATCACGACACCAATCCGGCGTCGCTGGTCGGCGGCCCGGACACCTGGTTCGAACAGGCTGAAGAGCTGTTGCTCAGCACTCTGGATACTGGCGCGACCTTTGAAGGCTTCAACGACGACCTCGACAAACTCGGCATTCCGGCAAGTGAGCCGCGCGCTGTGGACAGCCGCTTTGCAGGCCTGCAACGGGTTGCCGCCACCGTGCCCCACAGCCGAATGACCGCGCTCGCCGAACAGGCCTGCGAAGGCGCCAGCCTGTGGTGGGGCCGTGGCTCCCAACGTATTTCCCCTGGTTTATTGCGGTGTCAGGGTTTGCCTGCCGCCGGCGATTTTGCGCAGTTTTTGCTCGGACAAGAAGGTGTGGTGTAGATGGGGTCGACGTTCAAATCCGCGAGCAAAAGCCATGTGGGCATGGTGCGCCAGGTCAATGAAGACGCGTGCCTGGACCTGTCGGAAAACCGCCTGTGGGTGGTGGCCGATGGCATGGGCGGGCATGCGGCCGGGGACTACGTCAGCAGCCTGATCGTCGACAGCCTGCGCAGTGTGCCGGTGGGTCGCTCTTTGGATGAGTATTCGGCGGCCTTGCGCAATGACCTGATCCGCATCAACGCTACCGTACGTGAAGAAACCGCCAACCGTGGCGTGACCATGATGGGCAGCACCGTCGTTGTGTTGGCGGCGCGCGGCCTGCGTGGCGTGTGTTTGTGGGCCGGTGACAGTCGCCTGTACCGTCTGCGCGATGGCGTGCTCGAAGGCATCTCCCGCGACCACAGCTACGTGCAAGACCTGCAAGACAGCGGCCTGCTCAGCGAGGCTGATGCCCGCGTTCACCCGCGCGCCAATATCGTCACCCGCGCGGTTGGTGTGGAGGCGCAGCTGGAGTTGGCAGTGGTCGACTTGCTGATCGCCCCCGGTGACAGCTACCTGCTGTGCAGCGATGGCCTGAACAAGACCGTCGAAGACCATGAAATCCGCGAGGTGCTCAGCCATGACGCACCGGATGAAATCGTACGCAGCCTGGTGCACCTGGGACTTAACCGCGGCGCGCCGGACAACATCACCGCTATCGTCGTGAAGGTCTCGCCATGAACATTGTGATTGCGGGTTACGACATCGAAGGCGAGATTGGCGAAGGTGCCATGGCCAGTGTGTACCTGGCGACCCAGCGCTCGCTGGAGCGCAAGGTGGCGTTGAAGGTGATGGCGGCGGCGCTGGCGGCTGACCCAAGTTTTTGCGAGCGTTTCCTGCGCGAGGGCAAGACCCTGGCGCGCCTGTCCCACCCGCACACGGTGACCATCCATGACATCGGCAATGTCGGTGAGCTGTATTACATGGCCATGGAGTACCTGCCCAACGGCACGCTCAAGGAGCGCATCGCCGCCGGGTTGACGCCGGAGCAGGGCGTGACCCTGATCCGCCAGATCGCCTCCGCACTGGGCTATGCGCATGCCCAGGGCCTGGTGCACCGCGACGTCAAGCCGGCGAACATTCTGTTCCGCGCCGACGGCACCGCCGTGTTGTCGGACTTCGGTATCGCCAAGTCGCTGGACGACCGCACCCAGTTCACCCAGGCTGGATTTGCCGTGGGCACGCCGAGCTACATGAGTCCGGAACAGGCGCGGGGCCAGGAGATTGATGGCCGCGCTGACCTGTACGCGCTGGGCGTGGTGCTCTATGAAATTCTTGTCGGCAAGTTGCCCTACACCGGCACCGATGCGCTCTCCACCGCGCTGGCTCACCTGACCGAGCCGCTGCCGGAGTTGCCGGTGCACCACGGCCGTTATCAGGATGTGCTGCGTAAGCTGTTGGCCAAGGACCCGGCCGAGCGGTTCCCGGATGCGGCGGCGTTGTTGCGGGCCTTGGATCAACTGCCGGCGGACTCGCCTGAAGCAACGCTGGTGCGGCCGCTGCCGATACCGCTGAGTTTTGATCTGGCGGGCATGACGCCGGTGTCCATCGAAATTCCGACTGAAAGGCCTCAGCCGCAACCGATTCGCCAGCCGGTGGTGACGCCGACGCAGCACAACGCCGTGTCCGAACAGCGTCGTGGGCCGGTGCTGGCGTTGGCGGCAGTCGCGGTGGCCGTTGCACTGGCGATAGGCGGTGCCAGTTACTGGTGGCTGAGCAGCGGCGATACGCCTGCTGCACCGCCCGCCGCCGTAGTCCCGAAAACACCGGCGACGCCGACGCCGCCACCTGCGCCAGTAAAACCGGCCGTGGCGGATGTGGATGGCGGTCAGCGGCCTTTGCTGATGGCCGGCAAAAAGACCTTGTTTCAGCGTGTGCTCAGCAAGCCGGGCGCCAAGCTGTCCCATGACGCCGGTGGTGCAGCCGGCGAAGCGCTGCCGGCGTTTTCCGTGCTCTACGTTTACCAGCGCAAAGACGTCGATGGCAGCCCATGGGTGCGTGTCGGTGCCGCCACTGATGGGCGCAGCGATGGTTGGTTGCCGGCTTCCCAGGTCAGCGACTGGAAGCAAAGCCTGGTGCTCAAGTTCACCGAGCGCTCGGGCCGGGCGCCGGTGATGTTCCTGCGCCAATCCTCGGAGGTGGAAAAGCTCCTGGCTGATCCCGCTGCCGCCAAGACCGTATTGGCCAAGGCGCAGAAAAACAGCGAAGACAATCAACAAGTGCTGGCGCTTGAGCCGACGGCCAGCGCGGTCCCGCAAAACCAGTTTTACCTGTTGCCGATCTTCGACGCCAAAGAGAGCTTCGATGAAAACGGCCAGCCGGTGCAGTTGCTTAACGTGGCGTCCATCGACCCCGGGAGCGCTGCCGCGGCCAAACCGGCCGCCCGTGTGATCAGCACCAACGCCGATGCGTTCCGCACCGCCGTGGTGTTGGTGGTCGACACCACCGTGTCGATGCAGCCGTATATCGACCAAGTCCGCGACGTCGTACACGAGCTGCAAACGCGCATTGCCGAGCGCGGCGAGTTGGACAGCGTCAGCTTCGGCCTGGTGGGTTTCCGCAACAGCATCAAGAAAACCCCGGGCCTGGAATACGTGGCCAAGACCCTGATCACCCTCGACCAGGGGCGCGATCCGCAACGCTTCCTCGACATGGCGCGCCAGGTCAAGGCGTCCACCGTTTCCAGCCACTCCTTCAACGAGGATGCGTTTGCCGGGGTCATGCAGGCGGTGGATGACATGGATTGGTCCGGCTACGGCGGGCGCATTATCCTGCTGGTCACCGACGCCGGCGCGCTGCGCAAAAACGACCCGTTTGCCGCCACCCAAATGAACGAAGCCGAAGTGCGCCAGGCGGCACTGGGCAAGCAGATCAAGATCTACGCCCTGCACCTGCGCACCGACGCCGGCAAGAAAACCCATGCCGGTGCGGAAAGCCAATATCGCGTGCTCACAGCCGATGCCAACCCGCAGATCGGCGACCTCTATACGCCGGTGCCGGGCGGTGATGTACGCAAGCTGGGTGAGCGTGTCGATGAGATCGGCAGCGTGTTTGCCAACCTCGTTCATCAAGTGCGCAGCAATACGCCGCAACCGGTGCCACTGCTGAGTTCCGCGCCGAGCCTGGCCGATAAGTCCGCCGCTGTCGGCTACGCCATGCACATGGATTTTCTCGGCCGCAAAACCGCGAGCCAGGCCCCGCAATTGGTCAGCGCCTGGACCGCCGACCGTGACCTGACGAACCCGGCGCTGCCGGCGTTCCAGGTGTGCGTGATGCTGACCAAGTTGCAGCTCAATGACCTGCAGCAGTCGTTGAAGCTGATCGTCGATGCCGCGCGCAAAACCCAAACTTCGCCCAAAGACTTCTTCCAGGAAATCGCCAGCGCCTCGGCCTATATGAGCCGCGACCCGCAAGCCCTGCGCAAGGGCGGCAACCTGGCCGACGGCGGCCTTCTCGGTGAATACCTGGAAGGCCTGCCGTACCGCAGCAAGTCGCTGAACATGACGCAGGACTTGTGGTTGTCGTTGAGCGTCGCCGAGCAGGAAGACTTTATTGACGAGCTGGATTCGAAAATCCGTCTCTACGAAACCTTCCACAATGACGTGGCCAATTGGGTCCGTTTCGGCGATGCCGAACCGGGCGATGCGTTGTACCGCGTGCCGTTGTCGACGCTGCCGTGATGTTGAATGTGAGCGCGGTGCACAAGACCCGGGGCCTCGGTAGCCAGCGCTATAGCCTGGTGATTCCGGCGCTGACGCTGGGTGCCGGTGAGCAACTGGCAATTGTCGGGCCGAGTGGCTGTGGCAAAAGCACGTTGCTGGATCTGTTGGCGCTGGTGTTGGCGCCGGATCAGGTTGGCCGGTTTGCCTTCAACCAGGTCGACATTGGCGGCCTGTGGCGTGCCGATCAGCAATCCGCGTTGGCCGAGTTACGCAGCCGGCACCTGGGCTATGTGCTGCAAACCGGTGGACTGCTGGGGTTTCTCGATGTGCGCGGCAATATCGCCCTGTCCCGGCAACTGTTGGGGTTGAAGGACGACGGCAGCGTGGCGCGACTGGCCGAGCAACTGGAAATCAGCGATCAGTTGGCCAAAAAACCGGCCGCGCTGTCGGTGGGCCAACGCCAGCGCGTCAGCTGCGCCCGAGCCCTGGCCCATGCGCCGCAACTGGTGCTGGCGGATGAGCCGACGGCGTCCCTGGACCCGCTTAACGCTGAGCGTGTCATGCAGGCGCTGCTGGCACAGGCCCTCGAACACCGTGCGGCCTGCGTGATCGCCACGCATGACGAACCCCTGGCCCGTGCCAGCGGCTTGCAGGTGCGGCGCATCACTTGCCGTCGTGACACCGACGGCGGCGTCACCGCTACCCTCGGGGAGGCGTGCTGATGCGCAGTGGTCTGGTTGCCTCACTGGCCTGGCAGGATTACCGCAACGATGCCTGGCTGTCCGCCTGTTCGGTGTTGGCGCTGGTGGCAGTCATGGTGCCGTTGCTGGTGTTATTCGGCCTGAAATTTGGACTGGTTAGCAGTTTGACCGAACGTTTGGAGACCGATCCCGCCACCCGTGAAATCATTCCGTTGGGCGGTGGTCGATTCAGCAGCGGGTTTATCGAGCAGCTCGGCCTGCGCAGCGATGTCGGGTTTGCCGTGCCGCGTACCCGGCAGATTGCGGCGACCGCGCAGGTGGGCACGCTCACCTTGGAAATGCTGCCGACGGCGCCGGGCGATCCCTTGCTGGCGGGTTTGCCGATGCCTCGGGGCCTGGACCAGATTGTGCTGAGCCACACCGCCGCTGAAAAGCTCGCGGCGCGGCCTGGCGATTGGCTGGAGACCAGTTTTGCGCGGCAAGTGGCGGGGCGCGTCGAAGCCCAGCGCACACGGTTGCAGGTGCAGGCGGTATTGCCGCTGGAAGCCTTTGCCCGCGATGGCTTGTTCGCTGATTTGGGCCTGCTGGAAGCGGCCGAAGATTACCGCGACGGTCGAGCGGTGCCCGCATTGGGTTGGGAAGGTGACGCGGTCGGTGTGAGTGAGCAGCGTGTGTACCCGGCGTTTCGCCTGTACGCACGCACCCTCACCGATGTAGAGCCGTTGCGAGTGTATTTCGCCGGGCAGAATCTGTTGGTCTCGACCCAGGCGCAAACCATCGCCCAGGTGCAGTCGTTGAGCCGCAACCTGTCGATCGTGTTCTGGATTATCGCCGGGCTGGCCTTGGCTGGCGCGTTTGCGGCGATCTTTGCCGGGGCGTTGGCCGCCGTGGCGCGCAAGCGTCGGGAGTTATCCGTGTTGCGCTTGTTGGGGTTTTCTACCGGCGCACTGTTGCTGTTTGTGGTGATGCAGGCGCTCTACAGCGCAGGTTTCGCTGCCGGGCTGAGTGCCGGGCTCTATGGCTTGGCCGAGATGGGTTTGAATCAATTATTTGTGCAGGTGCCGGGCGAATACGCCAGTCACCTGCTGGCGCGTCACTACGGCCTGGCCCTGGTTGCAGTCCTTGGCGTCAGCGCCGTGGCGGCGGCCTGTGGTGGTTGGCGAGTGGCGCGTATCCAGGCTTCTGAAGGAATCAGAGATGTATAAGTTACTGGGCGCCTGTGTGGCGCTGAGCTTGGCGTCGATGGCGTGGGCCGATGAGGCCAGCGACAAACTCGACAACCCCAAACCGCTGCCGGACGACGTCAGCCTGCCGCTGCCCTGCGAAGGCAACATGGTGTTCCGCTATGCCTACGTGCTGGCCCAGGGCACCTTGGATGACCGTGAGATCAGCCTCGGCTACCCCTTCGCCGAAGGTGAGGCGGGCTATCAGCAGTCGTTTATTTCCGGCTACCGCCGCGACTTCATCAACGGCCAGTTCACCCTCAAGGATTTGCCCAAAGACTGGAACAAAGTCATCGCGCCCTTGATGCCGAAGACCGACGCGAAAACCCCGCTCAAGCCGATGCTGTACTTCATCGGCAAGTACGAAGTGACCGCACGCCAGTACGCCCAAGTGATGTCCCAGGCGCAGTCGTTGGCCAGCGGCGAGCCGGCCCCGGCCTGCGATTTGCCCACCGGCATGGCCGCGCGTTTGCCCAAGGTGAAACTGTCGCGCTTTGAAGCCGAGCGCTTCTCGGCGGTGTACAGCGCCTGGCTGATGAAATACCACCGTGACTTGCTGCCGGTAAGCGGCCGTGGTTCCTCGGCGGAAGACGGTGGCTTGGGCTTTGTGCGCCTGCCCACCGAAGTGGAATGGGAATACGCCGCGCGCGGTGGCCAGGCAGTGAGCCGTCAGGACCTGGAAGGGCGCCTGTTCCCACGGCGCGTCGAAGGCAGCGAAAGCGACGGCCCGCTGGCGGATTACGCGGTATTCAACCAGGTTGCCGGCGGCACTGGCCAGGCCGCGCGCCTGATGCCCATCGGCACCAAACTGCCCAACCCGATCGGCATGTTCGACGTGATCGGCAATGCGGCGGAAATGGTCCAGGAATCCTTCCAGCTGGTGCATGCCGGGCGTCGCCAGGGCACCTACGGCGGCTTTGTGGTCAAGGGCGGCAATTACCTGGAAGGCGAGGGCACGCTGTTCACCGGCATGCGCCGCGAGTATCCGCTGTTCGCCGCTGACGGCACCGAGCAAAGCAACGAGACCACCGGTTTTCGCGTGGCGGTGGGGGCGTTGTCGGCGCCGCGCTCGCGTTACAAGGAGCTGTTCGCTCAGTGGCAAAAAGAGGGCCGCCTGGCCTCGTTGACCGACGCGATTGACGACGCCCAGGACCCGACCAAGCGCCTGGACAGCATTATCTCGGCCAGCGTCGATCCCAAGCTGCAAGCCGAACTGGGGCTGGTCAACGAAGAGCTCAAGCGCAACGTCTCGCTGATCGCCCAGCAACGCGAAGAGGCGGCGGGCAACCTGATCCAGTCGGCCGCGTTGGTGGCCGAGACCATCAGCAACTACAACATTCGCCTGACCAACCTGCAGAAGAGTCGCCAGCAGGCTTTGGACAACAAGGACACGGCCAGCGCCCAGCTGTTTGCCACGGCCATCGACAATGGGCGCAGCGCGCTTGATGGCGCGGTGGCGATCTACATCGACAACCTGGCCACCGGCACGCGCTACACCGATGCGGTTATCCAGGCGCAGTTTCAACGTATCAAGGAAGAGTTGGATCGCAAGCCAGTGCTCGGTAAAAGCCTGGTGACGCGCGCGACACTGTTCGTTCGCCATGTCGGCGACTACCGCAAGCAACAGCGGGCCGACCCGGCAACGATATTGAAGGAATTGCTCGCAGCGAGCGGTCAGCGGTCTTGACCGCTGGTTGTATGGCGAGCTTGGAAGGGACTCAGGCGGCGGTGGGCCGTGCTGGGCAAGTCAAACTTAAAAGAGAACACACCTATGCTTTTTTCCCGTAAGGCGGTTTCCAAGCGTCACCTGCTGCTGATCGCAGCCGGTTTTAGCACCGTGTTGACTGGTTGCGCCACGTCGCCGGCCTCCAAGGTCGCGTCAAGCACCAAGGTCGAGTACTACCCGAACTGCTACGAGCCGGTGCAGCACTTGCGCGCGACCGATTCGAACATGACCAAGTCGGTTGTGACCGGTGCGGCCCTCGGCGCGGCCGGCGGTGCTCTGTTGGGTGCCCTGACCGGCGACTCCGAAAAGCGCGGCCGTAACGCCGCTATCGGTGCAGCGGGCGGCGCCCTGGCCGGCGGCGCAGCGGGTTACTACACCGAGCGTCAGAAGCAGATCACGGATGACAACCAGCGCATCGCGTCCTACTCCACTGACTTCAACAAAAGCGCTTCCGACATCGACCGGAGCACCGCCTACGCCAAGGCGTCCCAGCAGTGCTATCAGAGCGCGTTCACCAAGCTGGTGACCGATCGTAAAGCCAAGACCGTCAACGACACCGAAGGCCGCAAGCGCCTGGCGGAAATCGTTGCAGGCTTGAAGGAGTCCAATGACCTGATCGTTGCGGTCAACGGTAAAGCCAGCGAAGACCTGAACAACTACACCCAGGCCTACGAGAAAGACCTGCAGCAAGTCGGTGTGCAGCGCAACGACGTGGTAACCGTTGCCCAGGCAGATGTAACGCCGCCAGTGGTGCCGGCCAAGAAGGGCAAGACGCCGGCAAAAGTTGCGAAGAAGCCGGTATTGCCAACCGTGCCGAAAGAAGCGGTGACCACCGAGAAGAGCATCCAGACCGTCCAGGCCAAGCAAGCTGAAAGCAAGCAGGTCGCCAGCGCCGGTAAAGCACAGATCGAAGGCACTTGCCGCGATCCAAACCTCGCCGACTGGGCGCCGGTACCTTGCCCTAACGTTTAAGTAACATGTTGCTATAAGCGTTAAACGCCAACCGATCTCCTGCTAAAGCACGAGATCGGTGGCGTTCCTTCTGCAAATCGTTACACTGCTGCGGCCACTTAATAAATACACCGAGGCCGTGTGCATGAAATTTCGTCTTCTGCTGTGGGTGCTTGGCCTGATGATGGGCAAAGCCAGCCGCACCAACCCCGCTTTCCAGCAACAACTGGGTGACAAAGACCTGGCGTTCCAGTTGCAGACCCTCGACGGCAAGGTTGCCCGTCACTTCATCGTCAAAGACCAGCGCATCACCAGCCGTTCAGGGGTTCACCCTGCACCGGCATTTGCCATTGCTTTCAAAGATGCGGCCTACGGCTTCGCCACGATGCAGGCGAAGAACAAGCAACTGGCGTTCATGACGGGGATTCAGGACAAGTCTATCCAGATCAAGGGCAACCCGGCGCTGGTGATCTGGTTCCAGGGGCTGACCAAGTATTTGAAGCCGAAGAAAAAGAAGAAGGTCTGAAGGGTTTCTTCAGGGGTACCGAGATGAATTCATCGCAGGCAAGCCAGCTCTCACAGTTGACTGCATTCCAGGGTTGGAACTCGGTCAACTGTGGGAGCTGGCTTGCCTGCGATAGCGGTTTATCAGGCGACAATGTCAGCCCTGGCTGAACTGCGATGCCAGCTCACGCAACAGCACCTCGGCATCCAACACCTTGCCGACCACTTCCTCAGCCTTGTCACGGCTCAAGCCCAGACGCTCAAGCAGCGCATCCGGAATCGCCTCATCCGGCCCGGAGCCAATGCCACGGCTGCGCAACAAGCGCACAGCCAAACACACCAGATTCGGATATTCAGCATATTGCCCGTCATAGGTCGGGTCGTGCTGGAAGCGCAGGGCGGTGGACAGCTCGTCCGGCATGTCCCAATAGCGCATCAACCAGGCGCCGATCTGCTCGCGGCTGATGCCCAGCAAGTGTTGCTCGACATAGCTGTGGCACAGGTGCGGGTTGACCTCGAGGTGGCGGCAGATCAGCGAAAAGTGCGGTGGAAACACATGGGCCAGCAGCAGATAACCGAAGTTGTGCAGCAAGCCGGCCAGGTAAGTCAGGCCGGCTTCCGGGCGCTGGGCGCGGGGCATGGCGCGGGTCAGGCCTTCGATTACGGCGGCGGTGTAGATCGACTGGTGCCAGTACGGCGTGGCCTGGTGCGGGTGGTCTTTCGGCAGGCTCAGGGTTTTGCCCAAGGCCAGGCCCAGTGCCAGGTTGATTACCAGATCAAAGCCGAGCACGCGCACAATGGCGTCTTCCACTGAACGAATCTTGCCTGGCGACGCGTAGTACGGCGACGCCGCCCAGCTCACCACTTGGGCGGCCAAGGCCGGGTCGGTCTCGACTACGCCGGTGATGTCATCGATGGTGGCGTTGGGGTCGACACGTAGCTTGATAATCTTCTGCGCCGTGTCGGCCAGGGGTGGAATCTCGATAGTTGCTTCCAGGCGCTGCTGGATTCGGCGAGCGGTGAAAGCCTGCATCGCCTGGGTGATTTCCTCGCGGTCATCATTGGGGCGGTCGAGGTTGGGGCGGATGTTACTCAACGGTTCGCCGAAGTGCCCGGCGCTGGCCTTGGTGAGCATGGTCTTGAAGTCGCCGCTGGCGATCTCCAGCAGCAGCCCGGCTTCGCCTGAGTGCACCAGCAGGCTTGGCTCGCTGAGCAGGCTGCCTTCGTACAGGCAAGGCGAGCTGGTCAGTGCCGGCAGGCCGGGCAGCAGGTTCAGATCATGCTTGGCCAACATGCGCTCGATGCGGTCCGGCGACACGGCTATGAGGCGGCGGCCGGTCAGTTCGGCGAGACGGTTGAGGTCAAGCAACTGGCTTTGCGGGAACAACACCATGAGCGCGCCGACGGCGTCTTCCAGCAACACTGCCTGGACTTTTTGCGCGGGATTCAGGCCAGGCTGTTCGACAACCTCCGTGTAAGGGATGGCGAGCTTTGCGAGCAGAGCCCGAATGACCGGCGGGGCGGTCAGTGGGGCTGTGGCGAGGGCGACTTCTGACATGGCCTGATCCAATTTCTTACAGTCATCGAAGTATAACCAGCTTGATACAACTGTTGGTTGGATAAGTGAGTCAGGCGTCACACTTGGCCGTATTGCTGCCCATGCCTGAGCCAACGATCGAGCAACGGGCTGACGTGATCCGGCCAGCGCTCAAGCAGCGCTTGCGCCGCGTCACGCACGGCGGGCAAGAGGTCGGCGTCGCGCATCAGGTCGGCGACCTTGAATTGCAGCAGGCCGGTCTGGCGGGTGCCGAGCATTTCGCCGGGGCCGCGCAGTTCAAGGTCTTTTTCGGCGATGATAAAACCGTCGTTGGTTTCGCGCATGATGCCCAGGCGCTGACGGCCGATCTGTGACAGCGGCGGGTGGTAGAGCAGCACGCAGTGGCTGGCGGCACTGCCCCGGCCAACGCGGCCGCGTAACTGGTGCAGTTGGGCGAGGCCCAGGCGCTCGGGGTTTTCGATAATCATCAGGCTGGCGTTGGGCACGTCCACACCGACCTCGATCACGGTGGTGGCCACCAGCAGTTGCAGGTTGCCGGCCTTGAATTCGGCCATCACGGCGGCTTTTTCCGCAGGCTTCATGCGGCCGTGGATCAGCCCGACCTTGAGCTCGCCCAAGGCACTGGTGAGGTCTTCATAGGTGGTTTCGGCGGCCTGGCAGGTCAGTTCTTCGGACTCTTCAATCAGCGTGCACACCCAGTAGGCCTGACGCCCTTCGGCGCAGGCGCCGCGCACGCGCTCAATCACTTCCACACGCCGCGTGTCGGTGACCAGCACGGTGTTGACTGGTGTGCGGCCCGGCGGCAGCTCATCCAGAATTGATGTGTCGAGATCGGCGTAGGCACTCATGGCCAGCGTGCGCGGGATCGGCGTGGCGGTCATGATCAGTTGGTGCGGGTTCATGCGCCCACCCACACCTTTCTGGCGCAATGCCAGGCGCTGCTGCACGCCGAAACGATGCTGTTCGTCGATAATCACCAGTGCGAGGTTCTTGAACTGCACTTCGTCCTGGAACAACGCGTGGGTGCCCACCACCATCGGTGCACCACCGGCGATCTGTTCCAGTGCCGCCGCGCGGACCTTGCCCTTGAGCTTGCCCGCCAGCCACGCCACTTCCAGGCCCAGCGGTTCGAGCCAGCGCTTGAAGGTGATGAAATGTTGTTCGGCGAGGATCTCGGTGGGCGCCATCAGCGCCACTTGGTAACCGGCTTCCAATGCTTGCAAGGCGGCGAGGGCGGCGACCACGGTCTTGCCCGCGCCCACATCGCCCTGGATCAGCCGCAGCATCGGTTCGTGCTGGCTGAGGTCATAGGCAATTTCATTGCCCACACGTTGCTGGGCGCCCGTTGGCGCAAAGCCGAGGTTGGCCAGGTATTGCGCCGGCAGGCGCGTGGCCTTGGGCATCGCGGGGGCGCGCAGCGAACGCATGCTCTCGCGCAGGCGTTGCTGAGACAGCTGGTGGGTCAGCAGTTCTTCGAAGGCCAGGCGGTGTTGTGCCCAATGATGACCGAGCGCGAGTTCGTCGACATCGGCATCGGCTGGCGGGTTGTGCAGGTAGCGAATCGCATCGTCCAGCGGCGCCAGTTGATAGTCGCGGGCCAGTTCCAGGGGCAGCCAGTCGGGCAGGCTTTTCGGGCCGAGCAGGGTCAGGGTCTGCATGCACAGTTGGCGCAGGCGTTGCTGTGTCAGGCCTTCGGTCAGAGGGTAGATCGGCGTGAGCGTGGTATCGACTGGAGGCGGCTCGTCGCCGGTGATAGCGCGGTACTCCGGGTGATAGATTTCCAGGCCCGAGGCGCCAGGCCGGGCTTCACCGTAACAGCGCACGCGGGTGCCACGCTTGAGGCCTTCCTTTTGTGCATTGCTGAAGTGATAGAAGCGCAGGCTCAGCCCGCCGGTACCGTCCTGCAGCCGTACGACCAGACTGCGGCGCTTGCCCATCACCACATCGGCACCGCTGACGGTGCCTTCAACCACCGCGTCCTGCCCCGGGCGCAACTGGCCGATGGGCACCACACGTGTGCGGTCCTGATAACGCAGGGGCAGGTGAAACAGCACGTCCTGGAGGTTCTCCAGGCCGACCTTGGCCAACTTCTCGGCCATGGCTTCACCGACACCTTTGAGTGCCGTCACCGACACTCGCGACAGCTCAGTCATACGCTTGCTTAGCTCGCAGCAGGCGGCTTGGCCACCGAGCACAGGCGGATCGAGTCGGCGAGGATCTCAATGGCCTTGGGCCGCGGGAAGCTGGCACGCCAGGCAATGGCCACGGTACGGAACGGCACGGGCGGCGTGAGTGGGCGCACAGCGATCACGCCAGGGGCGTAGTGATGGCTGTCCACTGCCGACAGCGGCAGGATCGAGATGCCCAGGCCGGAAGCCACCATGTGCCGAATGGTTTCCAGGGAGCTGGATTCCACGGTGGTGTGCTTGGCGCCGTCGTTGCCCTTGGCCAGGGTCGGGCAGGCTTCCAGTACCTGGTCGCGGAAGCAGTGGCCTTCACCGAGCAGCAGCAAGCTCTTGTCGTTGAGCAGGCCGGCGTCGATGGTGTCTTTCTGTGTCCACGGGTGTGAGGCCGGCATCAATACATAGAACGGCTCGTCGTAGAGCGGCAGGGTCAACACGTCTGCCTCGTTGAACGGCAGGGCGATGATGATCGCGTCCAGCTCGCCGTTGCGCAGTTTGTCGCGCAGTACGTGAGTGAAGTTTTCTTCGATATACAGCGGCATCTGCGGCGCAACGCGGTGCAGTTGCGGGATCAGGTGCGGGAACAGGTACGGGCCGACGGTATAGATGGCGCCGACTTTCAGCGGTGCGGTCAGCTGGTTCTTGCCGGCCTGGGCCAGCTCGCGAATGCTTTGGGCTTGTTCCAGTACCTTCTGGGCCTGGGCAACAATGCCTTCGCCCACTGGCGTGAGGCGCACGGCGCTCTTGCTGCGCTCAAAAATCAGCACACCGAGTTCGTCTTCAAGCTTTTTCACGCCCACCGACAGCGTCGGCTGGCTGACATGGCAACGCTCGGCCGCATGGCCGAAGTGCTGTTCTTGGGCGAGGGTCACGATGTAGCGTAATTCTGTAAGAGTCATAGCGGGCGTCCATGAGGTTGCGGGCCAAGCATACCGGCTGCAATCGATAGACGCACGTTATCAGACACGGTGGTGTTTACGACACCCAGTAATCGAGTGTCGTAAGTACGCGTTTAGCTCTGTGGGTACTTGAATGTAAAGGTTTCGGTGAAGGGAGACCACCACTCGGGCACACCGGTTTCTTTGTCGACATGGTGGAAGAAACCCTTGATTTGCGGGCTTTCGTAGCGCAGTACGACGGTGTAGGTGCCAGGGCCGTCCATCTTCACGTTGTTGGCGTAGTGTGCGCCGTCTTTGGCGACCATTGGCAGCAGGGTGCCAATCTCCTTGTAGTCCGGCGCGCCTTGCTTGACCAGGGAGTACGTGATGGTCAGGTACGGTACCCATTCTCCGTTGGCCAGGCCGTACTTGTTGTCGGCGGTGGCGTGGACGTCGGTTTCCAGGTGCACTGAATCCTTGCTCATGACCATGCCTGGCGGCATAGGCGCCATCTCAATGCCCACCAGATAGGACGATGCGATTTCCATGTCGTTGGCTTGTACCGGCCCGCCAATCGGGTATTCGCGGGCCTGGGCCAGGGCGGATACGGACGCAGCGCCGACGAGCACCAGCGCGGTGGCCAATGGTTTACTCAGGTATTTCATGTGGCAGCTCCTTTGGAGGGGGAACGTGAATGAATCAATCGATTACCCGTCACCAGGAGTAGCAGCGTGACCACCCAGGCAACCAGCTGAACACCGAGCGGTCGATCGGTGTAGCCCACCAGCGCTTGCAGCGCTCTGCCGGTGAGGCTGGCATCGGAAACCAGCCAGGAGGTGTCCCAGAGCTGATAGCCCCAGGCAGGAATCAGGTCGATACCGGCCAGTATCGCGGCCGCGCGCCCGGCCATACCGGCGGCGAGCAGGGCGATCATCCAGGCGGTAATCGAGAACAGGCGCTTGAGGCTGACGGCGATCAGGCCGCGATACAGCAGCCAGGAAAGCGCTGCACCGGCGATGATGCCGAGCACGCCGCCGGTCAGCATTGTGAGCGGGTCGGTCTGGGTCGAGGCGGCAATGCCATAAAGGAACAGCACGATTTCCGAGCCTTCGCGCAACACCGCCACGGTGATCACGACGGCCAATGCCCAGAGTGATTTTTCGCCACGCAGTACGGCACTGCCAGCGCTGCGCAGTTGAGTCGCCAATTCGCGACCATGGGTGGCCATCCACAGGTTGTGCCAGCCGAGCATGATGACCGCGACAATCAGAATCGCCGCGTTGAAGATTTCCTGACCGAACCCTTCCAGCGCCTGGGTGATTGCTCCGGTGAACAGGGCGAGGAGGCCTGCACCCAGCACGCCGGCGGCGATCCCGCCGCCGATAAACAGGCCGCGTCGTGCCAGGCCCTGGGTGGCGGCCATGATAATCCCGACCACAATCCCGGCTTCCAGCACTTCACGAAACACAATCAATAAACAAGCGAGCATGGCCTACTCCTTCGGCGCGACGGCGGTGACCGTGCCTTTGGCCTGGTCCGGGTGGTAGTCATCGAAAAAGGTGTAGGTGCCGGGGTGCAGCGGGCCGGCGAAAACGGTGACGGTGTTGCCGGGAACGATGATCTTCTCGAACTTCATGTCATAGCTTTCGAACTCATCGACGCTCTCGTCATGACTGGTGAGCTGGATGCGAAAACGTTCGCCTGCCGGCACCTCGATGCTCGAGGGTGTGAAGGTGTGGTTTTGAATGCCCACTGTGACCAGTCGATCCGCATGGGCGGCGACAGGTAGCGCGAGCAGGGCGAGAGTCAATCGGGCAAGGTCGGGCATGCCGAATATCCACTAATGAGAACCATTCGCGAATAATTGGCTTCGTATTGAAATGTTACAAGTGAAGATCGAGCGCACGCTTAACCTGTTCAATCTCTGTTCAGGTTTGAAGCGATGGGAGGGGGAAAAGCAACCGTGGGCACCTGGAGTGCCCACGGAGAGGGTTATCGGCGACGCTTTTCGATGTTGTAAACAAACGGCGCGACGATTTCGACGCTGCCACCTTTCAACATATCGGCCGGTGGCTTGGGCAGTGGCTGGGCACGACGGATCATGTCCAGGGTCGCTCGGTCCAGGTCAGCGTTGCCGGAGCGGCCGACCAACTCGTAAGACAGCACGTTGCCTTCGGCATCGACTACAAAGCGCAGGCGGTTCAAACCTTCCTTGCCACGCTGTTGAGCACCTGGCGGGTACTTCTTGTACTTCTGCAAGTGCGCCAGCAGGGTGCCTTCCCAGGAAGCTTTGGCCGCTACCTGTTGTGGCGATGGGCCAGGAGCTGGCTGCGCCGATTTTTCAGCCGGTGTGTTGGTTGGTGGGGTTTCGCTCGGCGGCTCCTCGGAAGGTTTTTCCTTGGGCGGCTCGGGCTTCTTCTCCACTGGCTTGGGTGGCTGAGGCTTCGGTTTGGGCTTGACCGGCTTGGGTACCTGGATTGTTGGCTTGGGCGCCTCGGCCATTTTCGGTAGGGGCAGCTCTTCCACCGGTGCCGGCGGCTGCGGCGGCGTAATCACCTTGGGCGGTGCCGGCGGCGGCGGTGCGGGCATTGGCGCCAAGTCGATGACCATGGCCGCCGGTGGCAGTTGCACCGGATGTGGCGCGGACCATTGGAGCGCGATGATGATCGCGACGGCATGCACGCCCAGCACGACGGCGAGGCTGGTGCCATAACGCGTCAGTTTGTGGCGCGTCGTGATCATTTCTTGGCTGCCGTCTCAAGTCCGACCAGGCCTACCTTGAGGTAGCCGGCTGCCCGCAGGGCATCCATCACGCTCATCAGGTCGCCGTAGTCCACGCCCTTGTCGGCCTGGAAGAATATCGTCGTGTCTTTCTTGCCCTGGGTCTTGGCGTCGAGTACCGGGCCCAGGGTTTCAGTTTTGACTTCTTCTTCGCCCAGGAACAGGCGCTGGTCCGCTTTGACGCTGAGGAAAATCGGTTTTTCCGGCCGCGGCGCAGGTTTTGCGCTGGACGCGGGCAGGTCGACCTTGATGTCCACGGTGGCCAGCGGTGCCGCCACCATGAAGATGATCAGCAGCACCAGCATCACGTCGATAAACGGCGTGACGTTGATTTCGTGATTCTCGACGAGTTCGTCGTCGCCTTGATTCAAATGCAGGCCCATGGCCGATTACCCCACTTTCACCATGTGCGGTTGCGAGCTGCGCTCGGTAGGCAGGTGATCGAGGTCGCGGCTGACCAGCAGCAGGACTTCTGCCGATGCGTCCGATACCTGGGCCTTGTAGCCGGCAATCGAACGGGCAAAGACGTTGTAGATCACCACCGCAGGAATCGCGGCAACCAGGCCCAGGGCCGTTGCCAGCAGGGCTTCGGCGATGCCGGGGGCAACGACGGCGAGGTTGGTGGTCTGGGTTTTGGCGATGCCGATGAAGCTGTTCATGATGCCCCACACGGTACCGAACAGGCCGACGAAAGGCGCGGTGGAGCCAATGGTGGCCAGTACGCCGGTGCCGCTGCTCATGTTACGGCCACAGGCTGCAACCAGCCGCTCCAGGCGGAAGCTGACGCGTTCCTTGATGCCTTCTTTTTCGCGGGTGTTGGCCGACAGGCGCATTTCTTCCAGCGCGTCCTGTACCAGCAGGTTGGCCAGGGTGCCCTTTTTGGTCGCGGTTTCGCTGGCTTGCTTGAGGGTGGTGGCCTTTTTCAGGTGGACGATTTCAGTGCGCAGGCGGCGCTTGGCGCCCAGCAGCTCGAAGCCCTTGGCGATCCAGATGGTCCAGGTAATGATCGAAGCGATGGCCAGGCCGATCATCACGGCTTTCACCACGATGTCGGCGTTTTGGTACATGCCCCATGGCGATAGGTCATGGGCCATGCCCAAGGTGTTGTCTTCTTCGAGTACCACACCGGAGTCGTCGGCAGGCGCTGGGTTTGCAGCCTGGGCAGGATCGGTGGCGACCGGCGCTGCGACAGGCGCAGTTGGGGTTGCAGGCGTGTGCTCGGCAGCAGCCGGAGTGGCTGGGGCGGTGGCATCAGCGAATGCGGCGGTCGGTGCCAGCAGTACGCTGAACAGCAGCGCAGCAATCGCACGCCAGGCGCGGGATGGGCTGTGAAGCTTGGTTGGCGAAGCGGGGTTTGTATTACGTGTCATGCTGGCCGGACCTGAGAGAGAAATGAGTGATCGTCCTGCCAGACCCTTGGAGGCCGAGGACAAATGGGGGGGGTTATTATTGCAAGTAATTCTTGTTAACAAAAGTAATACAGTTACTTAATTTGTCCTTTTGCTGGCCGCTGGTCATCTCTGGCGGCTAATCTGCGCCTTTAAGAATGGAGTTTTGTGATGTCTGCGCCTTCTGTTGTAATTGCCGGTTGCGGCGATGTGGGTAGTCGGCTGGCTAGCCAATTGCTGGCCTCGGGATGGGAGGTTCATGGTCTGCGACGCGATATCTCGCGGCTTCCCGACGGTGTAATCGGCATTGCCGGCGACCTGTTCAAAAAGGATTGTCCTGACACCTGGCCGATCGGCGGGGTGGATTACCTGGTGTACTGCGCTGCTGCCACGGACCACGATGAAGCCGGCTATCGCGCGGCGTATGTGCAAGGGTTGCAGCATGTATTGGAGTGGCTGGGCGACTACGGCCAGGAACCCAAGCACCTGCTGTTTGTGTCCAGCAGCAGTGTGTACGGCCAGCAGAATGGGGAGTGGGTCGACGAAACCTCCGACACCCTGGCGAAGGGATATTCGGGCCAGGTGATGCTGGAGGCCGAGCAAGTGGCCCTCAACAGCGGTATTGCGGCGAGTATCGTGCGGTTGACCGGGATCTATGGTCCCGGCCGCGAATGGCTGTTGACCCAGGTGCGCCAAGGCTATCGCGTGGCGGTTGATCCACCTTTATATGGCAACCGGATTCATGCGGATGACGCCGCTGGCTTGCTCGCCTTTTTGTTGCGGCATGTGGAGCAGGGCGGTTCGCTGGATAAGATCTACATCGGCGTGGACGATGCGCCTGCGCCATTGGCGGAAGTCGTGGGCTGGTTGCGCGAGTACCTGGGCGTGACCGAGTGGGCGGATGACGCGAGTGTACGGCGGGCTGGTAGCAAGCAATGCAGCAATGCCCGAGCCAAGGCGCTGGGCTGGGCGCCGACGTATCCGACCTATCGCGAGGGGTATGCAGCGATCTTGAAAGGCTAAAGCGCGGTCAAAAATGTGGGAGCTGGCTTGCCTGCGATTGCGGTGTATCAGTCACATCGGCGTTGGATGTGACACCGTCATCGCAGGCAAGCCAGCTCCCACACTCAGATCTACGTGATGCTATTTATTACTTTTCAAGCAACCACTGTCGCGGGCCGGGCGTAAACGAAGGTACTTCGTCCGTATGCGCGGTGTTCACCGCCTGGAAAATTTCCAGCTGCTTGCCTTTGCGCACGAAGATCCACGGGTTGCCTTGGCCGTTCAGTTGCAGCCAGATACTGTCATAGCCACCGCTCATCGAGGCGCAGTCTCCCGCCAGGCACAGCGAATACCGGTCGACGCCTGGCAGGCCAGCGACCTTGCCGTCGGCCTGGAACTGTACCGTGGCACCGTCGCCGTTGCCGTCGGTAATCTTCCAGTCGCCGCCCATATAGGCCGCATACAGCGCCCGCTCGAAGTTGGCGCCCAATGGCGCGCCCTCCGGGGCTGGGTCTTTGGCGCGGGCGAACACTTGTTCTGGCTCGTTATCGTTGGCCACTTGCAGCAGTTGTTTGCCCTTGCGCTTGAGTTCGGTGGCCGAGCTGCCGTAGAACTCGACGCTCCAGGCGCCGGATTTCTCACCCAGCAACTTGCCTTCCGCTACTTCAAAACCGTTGTAGTAGCGTGCCTGCGAAGCCTTGGTGTTGACCTCCCACTCGAGGTTCGGGCCAAAGGATTGCAGGGCTTCACGCAAAGGGCCGCCCTTGGCTGCCGCGTTGATGGCGGCCTGGTTGATCCAGGTGCCGCTCACATCCAGGTCGGCGGGGTTGCTGGCGCAGCCGCCGAGCAACAGGGCGAGCAACGAAGAGGCTACAAGCGCTTTGCGCATTACGAAATCCTTCTGAAACGAAGTCGGCGCAGCCCTTGGGGGCTGCGCCGGGTGTTTTACTCGATGACCAGAATCGCGTCCATCTCAACCTGTGCGCCTTTAGGCAAGGCAGCAACGCCGATGGCGGCACGGGCTGGGTACGGTTGTTCGAAGTACTTGCCCATGATCTCGTTGACCTTGGCGAAATGGCTCAGGTCGGTGAGGAAGATGTTCAGCTTGACGATGTCCTTGAACGAACCGCCAGCGGCTTCGGCCACGGACTTGAGGTTTTCGAAGACTTGTACGGTTTGTGCTTCGAAGCCTTCAACCAGTTCCATGGTCTTTGGGTCCAGCGGGATCTGGCCGGACATGTAGACGGTGTTGCCCGCCTTGATCGCCTGGGAGTAAGTACCGATGGCGGCCGGGGCCTTGTCGCTGGTGATAACAGTCTTGGTCATGAGTGACTCCTTGTAAGAGAACGGCTATGCACGCATGCGGGTGATGCGGATCACTCCCGTCAGGGCGCGCAGTTTCTTGATCACGCGGGCCAGGTGCACGCGGTCGTGCACGCTGACCACCAGCTGGACCACGCTGATGCGGCCATCGCGCTCATCCATGCTGATTTTCTCGATATTGCCGTCGGCCGCGTTGACGCTGCTGGCCAGCAGGGCGATCAGGCCGCGCTGGTGCTCCAGCTCCACCCGCAGCTCGACGTTGAATTCGCCGGTGACATCCTTGGCCCACGAGAGCTGGATGCATTTTTCGGGGTTGTGACGGATTTCGCTGATATTGCGGCAGTTGTCCAGGTGCACCACCATGCCTTTGCCGGCAGACAAGTGGCCGACAATCGGGTCGCCCGGGATCGGCGTGCAGCACTTGGCGTAGCTGAGCACCAGGCCTTCGGTGCCGCGAATCGCCAGCGGGCCTTCGGGGCTTGGCAACTGCTCGCCTTCGCCGAGCAGCCGGCGGGCGACCACGTAGGCCATGCGGTTGCCCAGGCCGATATCTTCCAGCAGGTCTTCGATGGTTTCCTGGCGGTACTCGTGGAGCATCGCTTGCACGCGTTCGGCCGGGATTTTTTCGAGGGCGCTGTCGAAACCGTTGAGCACCTTGTTCAGCAGGCGTTCGCCCAGGCTGATGGATTCGGAGCGGCGTTGCAGTTTGAGCGCGTGGCGGATGTGTGTCCGCGCTTTACCCGTGACCACGAAGTTCAGCCAGGCCGGGTTCGGGCGCGCGCCGGGTGCACTGACGATCTCGACCGTGGAGCCGCTTTGCAGCGGTTCGGACAGCGGCGCGAGACGACGGTTGATCCGACAGGCAATGCAGCTGTTGCCGACATCGGTGTGCACCGCGTAGGCAAAGTCGACCGCCGTGGAGCCTTTGGGCAGCTCCATGATCCGGCCTTTGGGCGTGAATACGTAGACCTCGTCCGGGAACAGGTCGATCTTCACGCTTTCGATAAACTCCAGGGAGTTGCCGGCACGTTGCTGCATTTCCAGCACGCCTTTGACCCACTGGCGGGCGCGGGCATGAGTGCCTTTGGGTTGCTCGTCGCCGCTGGATTTGTACAGCCAGTGGGCGGCGATCCCGTTGTTGGCCATTTCTTCCATTTCCCGCGTGCGGATCTGGATCTCGATCGGCACCCCGTGCATACCGAACAGCGTGGTATGCAGCGACTGATAGCCGTTGGCCTTGGGAATGGCGATGTAGTCCTTGAAGCGGCCTGGCAGGGGTTTGTACAAATTATGTACAGCGCCCAGCACGCGGTAGCAGGTATCGACCTTGTCGACGATGATCCGGAACGCATACACGTCCATGATCTCGTTAAAGGCCCGGCGCTTGCCGCGCATCTTCTTGTAGATGCCGTAGATGTGTTTCTGCCGGCCGCTGACCTCGCCTTCAATCTCGTCGATCGCCAGGCAATGGCTCAGCGACTCTTCGATCTTGTTGACGATTTCCTTGCGGTTGCCACGGGCGCGCTTGACCGCCTGGTAGATGCGCGCCGAACGCATGGGGTGCATGGCCTTGAAGCCGAGGTCTTCGAATTCGATACGGATGGCATGCATGCCCAGCCGGTTGGCGATGGGCGCGTAGATTTCCAGGGTTTCCTTGGCGATGCGCCGGCGTTTTTCGCCGGACAGCACTTCCAGCGTGCGCATGTTGTGCAGCCGGTCCGCCAACTTGACCAGAATGACCCGAATGTCGCGGGCCATGGCCATGGCCATCTTCTGGAAGTTTTCTGCCTGGGCTTCGGCCTTGGTCTCGAAGTTCATCTGGGTCAGTTTGCTGACCCCGTCGACCAGTTCGGCCACGGTTTCGCCAAATTGCGCGCTGAGCGCTTCCTTGGCGATGCCGGTGTCTTCAATCACGTCATGCAGCATCGCAGCCATCAGGCTCTGATGGTCCATGTGCATGTCGGCCAGAATATTTGCCACCGCAAGAGGATGCGTGACATACGCCTCACCGCTACGGCGGCGTTGGCCGTCGTGGGCTTGTTCGGCGTAGAAATACGCTCGGCGGACCAGGTTGACCTGGTCTGGGCCGAGGTAGGCCGATAAGCGATCGGCGAGGGCGTCTATGCTCGGCAAAGTGTTAACTCCTGCCGTTGGCTGTGACCCCGCGCCGTGCTACGTCGACCAGGCATAGGCTTAGACGGCCTCGTTGGACTCGTCCTCGAACGCTGCAAACAGCGGTTCGTCTTCAACGATTTCGGCGTTGGCGATGAACTCGTAGCTCATCAGGCCTTCAGCGATTTCACGCAGGGCTACAACGGTAGGCTTGTCGTTTTCCCACTGGACCAGGGGCTCTTTGCCGCCAGTGGCCAATTGACGGGCACGCTTGGTAGAGAGCATGACCAGCTCAAAGCGGTTATCCACGTGTTCTAGGCAGTCTTCAACGGTTACGCGGGCCATGGTATTCCTCGGAGCGAATGCAAGATGCGCGCTGCCCGGTTGGGCGAGCGGACTAAACAGTTTAAAAAATCACCAGCGTTTAGGGAAGCGCTGATTTTTCGCAGACCCTCGCAAAACCGCTACAAGTGCCAATGTAAAGCCCTTGCAGCGGTTTTGGGAAGAGCCAATCAACCGAGCAGTTCGGCCAATAATTTACCGAAACGCTGTTGTTGGCGCTTTTGCTGGAGCTGATTGGTGCGGAAAATCGCCTTCAAATCGTCCAGGGCGTGCGCAAAATCGTCGTTGATGATCAGGTAGTCGTAGTCGACGTAGTGGCTCATTTCGCTGACGGCTTCACGCATGCGGCCTTCGATGATCTCGTCGCTGTCCTGGCCACGGTTGGTCAGACGCTGGTGCAACGCTTCCAGCGACGGCGGCAGGATGAAGATCGAGCGCGCCTTGGGCATCAACTGACGCACTTGCTCGGCGCCTTGCCAGTCGATTTCCAGGATCAGGTCGTGGCCTTCGTCCAGGGTCTGCTGCAAATGGCTTTGCGAAGTGCCGTAGAGGTTGCCGAAGACTTCGGCACGCTCAAGGAAGTCGCCGTGTTCGATCATCTTCACGAACTCGGTGCGCTCGACGAAGTGATAGTGCACGCCGTTTACTTCACCCGGGCGCATGGCGCGGGTGGTGTGCGAGACCGAGATGCGGATGTGCTCGTCAGCGTCGGTCAGGGCCTTGACCAGGCTGCTCTTGCCCGCGCCCGAAGGGGCGGAAATGATGTAAAGGGTGCCGGTGCTGTGGGTCATGGAGGTTGCCTTACTCAATATTCTGTACTTGTTCGCGCATCTGCTCGATCAACACCTTGAGGTTGACCGCAGCCGTGGTGCTGCGCGGATCAAACGCCTTGGAGCCCAGTGTATTGGCTTCGCGGTTGAGTTCCTGCATCAGGAAGTCCAGGCGCCGACCGGCGGCACCGGCGGACTTGAGCACGCGGCGCACTTCGAGGATGTGGGTGCTCAGGCGGTCGAGCTCTTCGGCCACGTCACTCTTCTGTGCCAGCAGGACCATTTCCTGCTCCAGGCGCACCGGGTCGAGGTCGGCCTTCATGTCGGTGAAGCGGTCGAGGACCTTCTGGCGTTGGGTGGCGAGCATCTGCGGCACCAGCTCGCGCAGGGTGACTACGTCGGCTTCGATCGAAGTCAGGCGCTCATTGATCAGGCGGGCCAGTTCGGCGCCTTCACGCTCGCGACCGGCCTTGAGCTCCTTCAAACCCTGCGTGAACAGGGCGAGGGCTTCGGCGTTGAGGGCTTGCGGGTCGGCGGCGTCGGCCACGAGTACACCGGGCCAGGCCAGCACTTCCAGAGGGTTGAGTGCGGCGGGCTGCTTGATCAGGCCGGCGATGGTTTCGGCGGCGGCAACCAGTTGCGCGGCGCGGTCGCGGTCAACTTGCAGTGGCTTGCCGGTGGTTTCCTCGGTAAAGCGCAGGGTGCATTCCAGCTTGCCACGGGAGATGCCCTGGCGCAGCGCTTCACGCACGGCTCCTTCGAGGTCGCGGAAGGACTCCGGCAGGCGCAGGTGCGGCTCCAGGTAACGGCTGTTGACCGAGCGCAGTTCCCAGCTCAGGGTGCCTTGGACGCCGGCTTTTTCGACGCGGGCGAAGGCGGTCATGCTGTGCACCATGGAGGTACCTCGCGATGCAGTCCCACAAATGCGGACTGATGGGTAAATTGAAGCCGACAGGCTGCGAAGGCGCAGGATTGTAGCGCAGTGGGGCGAGCGCGCCCAAACAATGGGCAATAGGCTAGCCATTCGTAACCGAATTTTTTAGAAGTGCCCCGAATCGGTTCGCGGCTCTATAATGCTCGGCAGTTTTTCGTCCTCCGTACAGGTATCCCCTATGAAACGTCCAAGTGGTCGCGCTGCCGATCAGCTCCGCTCGATCCGCATCACCCGCAACTACACCAAACACGCCGAGGGATCTGTACTGGTCGAGTTTGGCGATACCAAGGTTATCTGCACCGTCAGCGTCGAAAACGGCGTGCCGCGTTTCCTCAAGGGCCAGGGCCAGGGTTGGTTGACTGCCGAGTACGGCATGCTGCCGCGCGCCACCGGCGAGCGTAACCAGCGTGAAGCCAGCCGCGGCAAGCAAGGCGGCCGTACTCTGGAAATCCAGCGTCTGATCGGTCGCTCCCTGCGTGCCGCCCTGGACATGTCCAAGCTGGGCGACGTCACCCTGTACGTCGATTGCGACGTGATCCAGGCTGACGGTGGCACCCGTACCGCGTCCATCACCGGCGCCATGGTGGCCCTGGTCGATGCACTGAAAGTGATCAAGAAGCGCGGCGGCCTTAAGGGCGGCGACCCACTCAAGCAGATGATTGCTGCGGTGTCGGTCGGCATGTACCAGGGCGAGCCTGTGCTGGACCTGGACTACCTGGAAGACTCGGCTGCCGAGACCGACCTGAACGTGGTGATGACCAGCACCGGTGGTTTCATCGAAGTGCAGGGCACCGCCGAAGGCGCGCCATTCCAGCCGGCCGACCTGAACGCCATGCTGGCCCTGGCCCAGAAAGGCATGACCGAAATTTTCGAGCTGCAGAACGCCGCACTGGCTGACTGAGTCGGCTTCAAGGAGAAACGCCATGAATGACAGCCAACTACCCGTGCCTACGCCTTCCTACGAAGTCCGTCAGGGAGCCATGTTGTGTCATTTGGCGGCGTTTCTGGGGTTTGTGTTCCCCTTCGGCAGCGTCGTAGGGCCGCTGATCCTGTGGCAGATGAAAAAGGAAGTGGACCCGTTCATTGATGATCAGGGCAAGGAAGCCTTGAATTTCCAGATCACTGTGGCCATCGCCTGGATGGCTTGCATCGTGCTGGCTTTCGCGGTCATCGGTTTTTTCCTGATGTTTGCGCTGGCAATCGCCACCATCGTGCTGACGATCATCGGTGCGATCAAAGCCAACAAAGGGATCGCCTATCGCTATCCCTTGACCTGGCGCGTGGTCAAATAACGCGGGTTCAGCCGACAGGCATCCACAAAAAAACCGACAGCGATGTCGGTTTTTTTGTGCCTGGGAAAAGACCTCAGATGGTCAGTGTCCAGTCGTAGTCCACGATCAGTGGTGCGTGCTGCGAAAAGCGTGGCTGGCGCGGCAGACGTGCGCTGCGAACAAACCGGCGCAGACCTGGGGTCAGCAACTGGTAGTCGAAACGCCAACCCAGGTTGAGCATCTCAGCCTGTTCGTTATCTGGCCACCAGCTGTACTGGTCGCCTTCACGGCTGACTTCGCGCAGGGCATCAACATAGCCCATGTTGCCGACAATCTCGTCCATCCAGGCACGTTCTGGTGCCAGGAAACCCGGGGATTGCTGGCTGTCGCGCCAATTCTTGATATCCAGCTTCTGTTGCGCCACGTACAGCGAGCCACAGTAAATGTACTCGCGACGTTTGCGTCGCTGTTTATCCAGATAACGGGCGAAATCGTCCATTAGCTTGAACTTCTGGTTCAAGTCTTCATCGCCGTTCTGCCCCGAAGGGAGCAGCAAGGTCGCGATGCTGACCTTGTCGAAATCGGCTTGCAGGTAGCGCCCGTAGCGGTCGGCTGTCTCGAAGCCGAGGCCGCTGATGACCGCCTTGGGTTGCAACCGCGAGTACAAAGCCACACCACCTTGGGTGGGCACTTCGGCATCGCAGGCATAAAGGAAGTAGCCATCCAGTTGGAAGGCTGGGTCGTCCAGTTCAAAGGCGGAGGCGCGGGTGTCCTGCAGGCAGATGACGTCGGCATTCTGTGCTTGCAGCCAACTGAGCAAACCACGCTCGACTGCAGCCTGAATACCATTGACGTTCACACTGATGATCCGCATAAATGGCCCCAAAAATCGCGTGCGTGTATGATACACGCCGTCTACCTAATTAGCTAAATCCGTGGTATCTGAGGCTTTTTTCATGCAGGCGTATCAACGCGATTTCATTCGTTTTGCCATCGATCGCGGCGTTTTGCGCTTCGGTGAGTTCACTCTGAAGTCCGGGCGCACCAGCCCCTACTTCTTCAATGCCGGCTTGTTCAACTCGGGTTCGGCCCTGGCTCAGCTGGGTCGTTTCTACGCGGCGGCCATCGTTGAAAGCGGTATTTCCTTCGACGTATTGTTTGGTCCGGCCTACAAGGGCATCCCGCTGGCGGCCGCGACTGCCGTGGCGTTGGCTGAACATCATGGGCTTGATCTGCCGTGGTGCTTCAACCGCAAAGAGGCCAAGGCCCATGGCGAAGGCGGCAGCCTGGTGGGTGCTCCGCTTAAAGGCGACGTGCTGATTATCGACGACGTGATCACTGCCGGCACCGCGATCCGTGAAGTGATGCAGATCATCGCTTCCCAGGAGGGCGCCAAGGCGGCTGGCGTGCTGATCGCCCTGAATCGCCAGGAGCGCGGCAACGGTGAGTTGTCGGCAATCCAGGAAGTGGAGCGTGATTTCGGCATTCCGGTGGTGAGCATCGTATCGTTGAACCAGGTGTTGCAGTTCCTGGAAGATGACCCGCAGCTCAAGCAGCATTTGCCGGCGGTCAAGGCGTACCGCGAGCAGTTCGGCGTCTGAGACGGCGGCCCATGCAGGCTAGTGTGGGAGCTGGCTTGCCTGCGATAGCATCACCTCGGTACTACTGAATCACCGAGGTGCCTGCATCGCAGGCAAGCCAGCTCCCACAAAAAAGGCCCCGCTCAATCTGATTGAGCGGGGCCTTTTCGTTTGCAGCGTTTAAGGGCGCTTGCGATTGCTGATCAGCGTACCCACACCGGTATCTGTGAAGATTTCCAGCAGGATCGCATTCGGCACCCGGCCATCCAGGATCAGCGAGCTGCCGACGCCGCCTTGCACTGCTTCCAGCGCGCAACGGATCTTCGGCAGCATGCCGCCGTAGATCGTGCCGTCGGCGATCAGCTCGTCCACCTGTTGGGTTGTCAGGCCGGTCAACACCTTGCCTTCCTTGTCCATCAGGCCGGCGATGTTGGTCAGCAGCATCAGCTTTTCAGCTTTCAGCGCCTCGGCCACCTTGCCGGCCACCAGGTCGGCGTTGATGTTGTAGGACTCACCGTTGGCACCCACGCCGATCGGCGCGATCACCGGGATGAAGTCGCCTCTGACCAGCAGGTTCAGCAGGTCGGTGTTGATCCCGATGACTTCGCCTACCTGGCCGATGTCGATGATTTCCGGCTGGGTCATTTCCGGCGTCTGACGGGTAACGGTCAGTTTTTTCGCGCGAATCAGCTCCGCGTCCTTGCCGGTCAGGCCGATGGCGCTGCCGCCATGACGGTTGATCAGGTTGACGATGTCCTTGTTCACCTGGCCGCCGAGGACCATCTCCACCACGTCCATGGTCTGCGCGTCCGTGACGCGCATGCCATCAATGAAGTGACTCTCGATCGACAAGCGCTTGAGCAAATCGCCGATTTGCGGGCCGCCGCCGTGCACAACTACCGGGTTGATCCCGACAGCTTTCATCAACACGATGTCGCGGGCAAAGCCGGTTTTCAGCTCCTCGCTTTCCATGGCATTGCCGCCGTACTTGATCACCAGCGTCTTGCCGACGTAGCGTCGAATGTAAGGCAACGCTTCGGACAGGACCTTGGCAGTATTGGCAGCGGCTTCGCGTTCGAGGGTCATTCAGGGCTCCGGTAAAAAATCAGAACGGTAATTGGAGATCAGGGGCAACACGTTTCAACTGGGCGTGGAACACGTCCTTGATGCGCTGCAACTCAGCCTCGGTATCCGCCTCGAAGCGCAGGACCAGCACCGGTGTGGTGTTGGACGCGCGAACCAGGCCCCAGCCTTTGGCGTAATCGACTCGCACACCATCAATGGTGGTCAGGTTGGCGCCTTCACCCCATTGCGCATCGTGCAGTGCGTCAATGATGCTGAATTTGCTCTCCTCGGTCACATGGATATTGATCTCTGGCGTAGAAATATCATTCGGGAAGGTCTGAAACAGCTCCTGCGCCGTGGATTTTTCCTTGCTGAGGATCTCCAGCAGACGGGCGGCGCTGTAAATGCCGTCGTCAAACCCGAACCAGCGCTCCTTGAAGAACACGTGGCCGCTCATTTCGCCGGCCAATAGCGCACCGGTTTCCTTCATTTTCTTTTTGATCAACGAGTGACCGGTCTTCCACATTAGTGGGCGGCCCCCGTATTTCTTGATCAGCGGGGTGAGGCGGCGGGTGCATTTCACGTCGAAGATGATTTCGGCATTCGGATTGCGCGCCACCACGTCACGGGCGAACAGCATCAGCAGGCGGTCTGCGAAGACGTTCTCGCCGGTGTTGGTCACCACCCCGACGCGATCGCCGTCACCGTCGAAGGCCAGGCCTACGTCGGCACCGGTTTCCTTGACCTTGGCGATCAGGTCCACCAGGTTTTCAGGTTTGCCCGGGTCCGGGTGGTGGTTGGGGAAGTTGCCGTCAACGTCGCAGAACAGCGGGATGATTTCGCAGTTCAGGGCTTCGAGCAGCTGCGGGGCGATCACGCCGGCTGCGCCGTTGCCACAGTCCACTACCACTTTCAGGCGGCGTGCGAGTTTGACGTCGCCGGTGATTTGGTCGGAGTAGCGTTGAAGGATGTCGACTTGGGTAATGCTGCCTTTACCGCTGGTCAGGTCGTTGTTCTTCAGGCGGTTGTGCAGGGCCTGGATCTGTTCGTTGGCCAGGGTGTCGCCGGCGATGACGATCTTGAAGCCGTTGTAGTCCGACGGGTTATGGCTGCCGGTGAGCATCACCCCGGATTTGCCGGCCAGTACGTTGGCGGCGTAGTACAGCGCAGGCGTTGGCACCAGGCCGACGTCGCTGACGTGGCAGCCGCTGTCCGCCAGGCCCTGGATCAGCTGTTCCACCAGCTCCGGGCCGGACAAGCGGCCGTCACGGCCTACCGAAACATTGGGCTCGCCCTGGGCCAGGCTCTGGGAGCCAATGGCGCGACCGATCCAGTAGGCGGTTTCGGCGGTCAGGGTCTTGGGCACCACGCCACGAATGTCGTAGGCGCGAAAGATGCTGTCGGGGAATGTCGGGGCTACTCGGGCTGCGGTACTCATCGCGGGGGGAAACTCCATCTGAAGGGGGCAAGGCTGGCCTTAAAGTGGCTGACCGGCAGGCTCAAACTGAAGGGTAAGACGGCGTTTTCGGCAGAGAGTTCGTGGTGTAAAAGTGCCATCGGAGTGCTGGCTCCGTTTGGTCTGTCGCGTAAACTTTTGATTTTGTTGTAGAAATCTCGCTGAATAAATCC
The DNA here is from genome assembly GCF_050915955.1 of Pseudomonas sp. UBT. NCBI lineage: Bacteria > Pseudomonadati > Pseudomonadota > Gammaproteobacteria > Pseudomonadales > Pseudomonadaceae > Pseudomonas > Pseudomonas sp. UBT. The sequence continues at coordinate 2,057,934 of NZ_CP168079.1, forward strand.
GCGCATTCTTCATCCTGAATAGCCATGCGGTGGCGTCTTGCCGGACAACTGCGTCCGGCAAGATTCAGCTTAGTCAGTGGCTGCCGGAATGCCCAAAACCACCTGCGCCGCGTTGAGTCTCGTCGAACTCCTGTACCAGTTCGAAGTGCGCCTGTACCACCGGCACCAGCACCAATTGGGCGATGCGCTCGCCGACGGCGATGTTGAACGAGGTGTTGCCACGGTTCCAGCACGACACCATCAGTTCGCCCTGGTAATCCGAGTCGATCAGGCCCACAAGGTTGCCCAGCACGATGCCGTGTTTGTGGCCCAGGCCGGAGCGCGGCAGGATCAACGCCGCCAGGCCAGGGTCGCCGACGTAGATCGACAGGCCGGTAGGGATGAGGAGGGTCTGGCCCGGCTCAAGGACCGTGTCCTGCTTGAGCATGGCGCGCAGGTCCAGGCCGGCGGAGCCCGGTGTGGCGTAGGCCGGCAGCGGGAATTCGTTGCCGATGCGTGGGTCGAGGATCTTGGCTTGCAAAGCGTGCATGTAAATTAAACCTGGTTCAGCCGTTGGGCGATAAATGAGATCAGTTGGCGGGCAATCTTGCCTTTGCTGGTCTGGGCGAAAACGGTGGCGTGCAACTCGCGGTCGATCACGCTGATAGCATTTTCCTCACTGTTGAAGCCGATGCTCGGGTTTGCGACATCATTGGCAACGATCAGGTCGAGGTTTTTGTCTTTCAATTTGCGTGCGGCATAGTCGAGCAGGTGCTCGGTCTCGGCCGCGAAGCCGACACTGAATGGCCGGTCCGGGCGGGTGGCGATGGTCGCCAGAATGTCCGGGTTGCGCACCATTTGCAGGAGCAGGCCGTCGCCGCTTGTAGGGTCTTTCTTAAGCTTTTGCGGGGCGACGACTTCCGGGCGGTAGTCTGCAACCGCTGCCGAGGCGATAAACAGGTCGCAGGGAATGGCTGCTTCACAGGCCGCCAACATGTCCCTGGCGCTGACTACGTCGATTCGCGTGACGCGATCGGGGGTTGGCAAGTGCACCGGACCGGTGATGAGGGTGACGCGTGCGCCTGCCTCAACCGCGGCTTCGGCCAAGGCAAAGCCCATTTTTCCTGAGCTATGGTTGGTGATGTAACGCACCGGGTCGATGTTTTCCTGGGTCGGGCCAGCGGTGATCAGTACATGTTTGCCGGTGAGTGCCAGGTGCTGGAAGCACTCTGCGGCGCACTGCGCCAGGTCGGTGGCTTCGAGCATGCGGCCCATGCCCACATCGCCGCAGGCCTGGCTGCCGGAGGCCGGGCCGAACACTTTGAGGCCACGGCTTTGCAGGAGCTGGGTGTTGGCCTGGGTGGCCGGGTCGCGCCACATGGCCTGGTTCATGGCCGGAGCGATGGCGACGGTAGCGTCGGTGGCCAGTACCAGTGTGGTCAGCAGGTCATCGGCAATGCCTTGGGCCAGGCGCGCGATCAGGTCGGCAGTGGCTGGGGCGATCAGCACCAGGTCAGCCCATTTGGCCAGCTCGATATGGCCCATGGCGGCTTCGGCCGCCGGGTCCAGCAGGTCCAGGTGAACCGGGTGGCCGGACAGGGCTTGCATGGTCAGTGGGGTGATGAACTCACTGCCACCGCGTGTCATGACCACGCGCACTTCGGCGCCTTGGTCCAGGAGCCTGCGAACCAGCTCTGCGCTCTTGTAGGCGGCAATGCCGCCGCCGACGCCGAGAACGATGCGTTTCCGATACAGACGCTGCATTGGTTTGCCTTTCCAGTTCAGTGATGCCAGTTCAGTGACGCCTGCGATGCCCCCTCCCCAGGTGAAATCGCACGCAAAAAAGAGGGCTTAAGATAACACAGCGACCGTCGGGCAACAGCGGCGCACATGCACACGGAGGTGGGATGAGTATTCGCGATTGGCCTGTGGCTGAACGTCCACGGGAGAAACTTTTGGAGTGGGGCGCGGCGAGTCTGTCCGATGCCGAGTTGTTGGCAATCTTCCTGCGCACTGGGGTTTCGGGCAGAAGTGCGGTGGATCTGGCGCGCCATCTATTGGCGCAATTCGGTGGCCTTCGACCGTTGTTGGAGGCCAGCCAGACGCTGTTCATCCAGCATTTGGGGTTGGGGCCGGCGAAGTTTGCACAGTTGCAGGCGGTGCTGGAGATGTCCCGGCGCCACCTGGCCGAGCGCCTGCGTAGCGATTCGGTATTGGAGAGTCCGCTGGCCGTGCGTGACTACCTCAAGGCGCTGTTACGTCATGAGCCCCACGAGATCTTCGGCTGCCTGTTTCTCGACTCAAAACATCGTGTGCTGGGCTTCGAGGCGTTGTTTGAGGGCACCATCGACACCGCCATCGTTTACCCCCGCCAGGTGGTCAAGCGTGCGCTTGCATACAACGCGGCAGCGTTGATCCTGTGCCATAACCATCCATCAGGGAGTGTCGAGCCGAGTGCGGCTGATCGAAAATTAACCAAGTTGCTGCAAAAGGCGTTGGAAGTCGTGGATGTGCGGGTGCTGGATCACATCATTGTGGGCGACGGTGACCCGCTGTCGATGGCGGAATATGGGTGGATGTAGCCCCGCCCCATTAGGGCGGGGCAGGTTTTCAAGGCTTGACGCTGACCTTGGAGAAGTCCTGGCGTCCAAACGGGCTCACCTGGTATCCCTCGACATTCTTGCGCGCCAGAGCGAACGCCGTAGGGTGCGCAAGCGGTAGCCATAAAGCCTGCTGCTGGATCTGTGCCTGGGCCTGTTGATACAGCTTGCTGCGCACACCTTGCTCGCTGGTGGTCTTGCCGGCGCTGATCAGTTTGTCCAGGGTTGGGTCGCAGTAGCGGGCGAAGTTGGTGCCGGATTTCACTGCCGCGCAGGAGAATTGCGGGGTCAGGAAGTTATCCGGGTCGCCGTTATCGCCGGCCCAACCCATGAACAGCAGGTCATGCTCACCGGCTTTGGCGCGGCGAATCAGCTCGCCCCACTCGATCACACGGATCTCTGCCTGGATGCCGATTTTGGCGAGGTCCGCCTGCAACAGCTGTGCGCCCAGGTTAGGGTTGGGGTTCAGCAGGCTTCCGGTGGGTCGAGTCCAGAGGGTGGTCTTGAAACCATTCTTGAGGCCGGCCCGGTCCAACAGCGCCTTGGCTTTGGCGATGTCCTGTGGATAACCCGGCAAGTCCTTGGCATAGCTCCAGGTATTTGGTGGGTAAATGCCATTGGCTGCTTCGGCGGTGCCTTCAAATACGGCTTTCAGGTAGCTGTTCTTGTCGAAGGCCAGGTTGATCGCCTGCCGCACTTCGGGCTTGTCCAGCGGCGGGTGCTGGCTATTGATCGCAACGAATGCGGTCATGAAGGCTGGTGTTTTTTCTACTTTGAGCGCGGGATCTTTCTCTGCTTCACCCACATCCAGCGGCTTGGGCGACAGCGCGATCTGGCACTCATCACGGTGCAGTTTCTGCAGGCGCACGTTGGCATCCGGCGTAATGGCGAAGAGCAAGTTATCCACAGCCGGTTTGCCGGCGAAGTAATCCGGGTTGGCTTTGTAACGCACGACAGCATCTTTCTGGAAACGCACAAAAACGAACGGTCCGGTGCCGATCGGTTGGCTGTTGAGCTTTTCGGGCGTACCGGCCTTGAGCAGTTTATCGGCGTACTCGGCCGGGTAGATCGAGGCAAAGCCCATGCTGAGAGCGGCGAGGAAGGTCGAGTCGGCGTGATCGAGGGTGAAGCGCACGGTCAGCGGGTCGAGGGCGTCGATCTTCTTGACCAGCGTCGGCAGTTGCAGAGACTGCGCATGCGGGAAGCCGCTCTGGGCGATCTTGTGCCACGGGTTGGCGGGGTCGAGCATGCGTTCAAAGCTGAAGCGCACGTCTTCGGCGGTCAGGGTGCGGCTCGGGGTGAAATAGTCGGTACGGTGGAATTTAACCCCCGGGTGCAGCTTGAAGGTATAGGTCAGGCCATCCGGCGACACTTCCCAGCTGTCTGCGAGGCTCGGCACCAGCTTGCCGCTGACGGCGTCGTAGTCCACCAGGCGATTCATCAGTACATCGGCCGAGGCATTGGTGGTGGTCAGGGAGTTGTACTGCACCACATCGAACCCTTCGGGGCTGGCCTCGGTGCAAACGCTCAAACTGGTGGCGGCTTGGGCCAGCGGCGCGATAAATAGAGGGGCTAGCAATAGCGGTAGGGCAGCGAGGCGCATATTCGGTTTCCTTTGCAGATCGAAGGCCCATCTGCGAGTGCAGTCTGGAAAAAGCCTACCGTAGTGGTCTGTTTGATAAATGACTAGCCCATTTTTGCCTGTGCTTTTGGCGCAAATGCTGTTTTGATGGCGCCTCAGCGCGTTTCGCCGTGCACTTCATTGTGCCTGCGGGGCGCTGTAAATCATTCTGTGCGACGAGCGGTCGGCTGTTACAGCGGCCCCTCCTGGCAACGGTTCAGGCGTCTGTCGCCAAGATTTATGCCGGTAAAAACACACGGGCTGTTGTTGCACTAGGGTCTTTCTGGTATAAAGCAGCGCTCTTTTCTAGGGGCCCGGTTCCTTCGCTAGTAGGTGTAGCCGGTAAGACCCTAAAGAAACGCGGCGCCTGGCGCCAAATGACTGAGAGATTAAGCGGCCAACCCATGCCGGGTTGGGCATGTGGTTTTAGAGGGCTGAGGCATGTCGAGAGTCTGTCAAGTTACCGGTAAGGGTCCGGTGACTGGGAATAACATTTCCCACGCAAATAACAAAACCCGTCGTCGTTTCCTGCCGAACCTGCAGCATCACCGCTTCTGGGTTGAAGAAGAGAAACGTTTTGTTCGCCTGCGTGTATCTGCCAAAGGCATGCGTATCATCGACAAGCGTGGCATCACTGTCGTGCTGGCCGAAATCCGCGCCGCTGGCAAGATCTAAGGAGCTTTATCATGCGTGAATTGATTCGAATGATCTCTAGCGCCGGTACTGGTCACTTCTACACTACCGACAAGAACAAGCGTACTACCCCGGACAAGCTCGAAAAGAAAATGTTCGACCCGCGCGTTCGCAAGCACGTGATCTACAAAGAAGGCAAAATCAAGTAATTGATTTTCTTCCTTGTGAAAAAAAGCCCGTATCTCACGATGCGGGCTTTTTTTTGCCTGTGATTTCTTGATCAGGCTTTCTGTTCGAACACCACGTAGATCTTGCGGCACGGCTCCAGCACTTCCCAGGTGCCGCTGAACCCGGCGGGGATCACGAAGCGGTCGCCGGCGCGCAAAGTCTTGGCGTTGCCGTCGGCATCCCGCAACACGGAAACACCCTGCACAATCTCGCAGTACTCATGCTCCGTGTAATTGACCTTCCACTGCCCGACTTCACCTTCCCACACGCCCGCGCTCATCTGGCCGCACGGACTGTTGTAGTGGTTGTAGATGGTTTGTTCGGGATCGCCCTTGAGGATTTTCTCGGCGGCCGGACGGTAGCGGTCTGGGGCGGTGTTGGCTTGGCTGAAGTCGACGATGTCCTGGATGCTCATGTGTGTGTCCCGTCTGGCCTGGGGTTGGTGAGCCCAAAGTCTATGTTTATTAAAATGAACATCGCAAGGGCGTTTACCGCCGTTATGTCAAATATATTGAAACATCCCCAGCCGCTGGTTTAGGGTGGCAGCTGCCTTGAGCCGAACAGCAGGCTGGCCGGGCAAGAATTCTTTGAGGCTGCCGGGGGACATCACCTGGCCCTTGTATTCAATAAGAGGAGGACACTCGCATGACCACCCTGACCCGTGCCGACTGGGAACAACGCGCCAAGGACCTGAAAATCGAAGGCCGCGCCTATATCAATGGCGAGTACACCGCCGCTGTTTCCGGTGACACGTTCGAATGCATCAGCCCGGTCGATGGCCGCCTGCTGGCCACCGTTGCGAGCTGTGACGTCGCCGACGCCCAGCGTGCCGTCGAGAATGCCCGCGCCACGTTCAACTCCGGTGTCTGGTCGCGCCTGGCGCCAGCCAAACGCAAATCCACCATGATCCGTTTCGCCGCGTTGCTCAAGGCCAATGCCGAAGAGCTTGCGCTGCTTGAAACCCTGGACATGGGCAAGCCGATCACCGACTCCCTGGAAATTGACGTGCCTGGCGCAGCCAATGCGCTGAGCTGGAGCGGCGAGGCTATCGACAAGATCTACGACGAAGTTGCCGCCACCCCGCATGATCAACTGGGTCTGGTGACCCGCGAGCCGGTCGGTGTTGTCGGCGCGATCGTGCCGTGGAACTTCCCGTTGATGATGGCCTGCTGGAAACTCGGCCCGGCGCTGTCCACCGGTAACTCGGTGATCCTCAAGCCGTCTGAAAAATCCCCGCTGACCGCCATCCGAATCGCGGCTTTGGCCGTTGAGGCCGGTATTCCAAAAGGCGTGCTCAACGTGCTGCCGGGTTACGGCCACACCGTGGGCAACGCGTTGGCGCTGCACATGGACGTCGACACCCTGGTGTTCACCGGTTCCACCAAGATTGCCAAGCAACTGTTGATTCGCTCCGGCGAGTCGAACATGAAGCGCGTGTGGCTGGAAGCCGGCGGCAAGAGCCCGAACATCGTGTTTGCCGATGCGCCGGATTTGCAAGCCGCTGCCGAATCCGCCGCTGGCGCCATCGCCTTCAACCAGGGCGAAGTGTGCACCGCCGGTTCGCGCCTGCTGGTGGAGCGTTCGATCAAGGACACCTTCCTGCCGCTGGTGATTGAGGCCCTCAAGGGCTGGAAGCCGGGCAACCCGCTGGACCCGGCGACCAACGTCGGCGCACTGGTGGACACCCAGCAGATGAACACCGTGCTGTCGTACATCGAAGCCGGCCACGCCGACGGCGCCAAACTGGTCGCGGGCGGCAAGCGCACGCTGGAAGAAACCGGCGGTACCTACGTGGAACCGACGATTTTTGACGGTGTGACCAACGCCATGAAGATCGCTCAGGAAGAGATTTTTGGCCCTGTCCTGTCGGTAATCACCTTCGACAGTGCCGAAGAAGCCATCGCCATCGCCAACGACACCCAATACGGCCTGGCCGCAGCGGTGTGGACGGCGGACATCTCCAAGGCGCACCTGACCGCCAAGGCCCTGCGCGCCGGTAGCGTGTGGGTCAACCAATACGATGGTGGTGACATGACCGCGCCGTTTGGTGGCTTCAAGCAGTCGGGGAACGGTCGCGACAAGTCGCTGCATGCGTTCGACAAGTACACCGAGTTGAAGTCGACCTGGATCAAGCTGTAAGCAACACCGCTGATCCCCTGTAGGAGCAAGCTTTTGAGTGAGCTGGCTGCCTGCGATAGCAGCGCCAAGGTGTGACGGACACACCGAAGCATCGGCTATCGCGGGCAAGCCCGGCTCCCACATAAGCTCGCTCCTACAGTTCGTTTGCAACCTCGGAAATTATCCACAGGAGCGTGGAAATGCGTTGGGCGACTTATTTCGCCGTCCTGGCTTCGGTACTCAGCGTCGGCCTGGCCCTGGGCGTCAGCATGCCGCTGGTGTCCCTGCGCCTCGAAGGCTGGGGCTACGGCAGTTTCGCCATTGGTGTGATGGCAGCCATGCCGGCCTTCGGCGTGCTGCTGGGGGCGAAGGTCTCCAGCCGCATGGCTTCCTGGCTCGGCACCGCCAACCTGATGCGTCTGTGCCTGTGGGCCGGCGCGGTGTCCATCGGGTTGCTGGCGGTCCTGCCCAGCTATTCGGTGTGGCTGGTGCTGCGACTGATGATCGGGGTGATCCTGACCATCGTGTTTATCCTCGGCGAAAGCTGGATCAACCAGTTGGTGGTGGAGCAGTGGCGTGGCCGATTGGTGGCGCTGTATGGCTGCAGCTATGCCTTGAGTCAACTGTCAGGCCCGCTGCTGTTGGGCGTGCTGGGCACCGACCATGACTACGGTTTCTGGGTGGGCGTGGGCCTGCTGATGGTCGCGCCGCTGCTGTTGCTGGGGCGTTCCGGCGCGCCAACGGCTGATTCCTTCAGTGTCACCTTCGGCGATCTATGGCGTTTTTGCCTGAGCCTGCCCGCGATTGCCTGGGCGGTGGCGTTATTCGCTGCGTTCGAGGCGATGATTCTGACGCTGCTGCCGGTGTATTGCCTGCAACAAGGCTTTACCGCCGAGATCGCCTTGGCCATGGTCAGTACGGTGGTGGTTGGCGATGCGCTGCTGCAATTGCCCATCGGCGCGTTGGCTGACTACCTGCCGAGACGCACGCTGTTCTTGAGTTGTGCGGTGCTGTTGCTGGTCTCGAGCCTGGCGATTCCGCTGCTGTTGCACACGCCGCTGATCTGGCCGGTGTGGGTGATCTTCGGCGCCAGCGCCGGCGGGTTGTTCACGTTGTCGCTGATCCTGATTGGCGAGCGCTATCGCGACGACGCGCTGGTGCGCGCCAACGCTCACGTGGCGCAGTTGTGGGGCATCGGTTGCCTGATCGGGCCGCTGGTGGCCGGTGCGGGCAGCCAGTGGATCAGTGGGCATGCATTGCCGTTGTTGATGGCTGCCGGCGCGCTGGGGCTGGTGGTTTTGTTGCTGCGTCAGGGCGCATTTGGCGTTGCGCAGCCCGCCTGATTTTAAACGGGATCAAATGTGTACGGGCTTGCTCGCGAATACGGTGTGTCAGTTAACGGAAATATTGACTGACCCACCGCATTCGCGAGCAAGCCCGCTCCCACACGGGATCTTCATTGTTCCTAGAGCATGCGTTCCAATCCGACTGAGGTGGCGAACCAGGCATTAAACCTCCGCCACCAGCTGCCGGGTTCACGGCTCAGCGTGTGTAATTGGCCATTGTCCTCGGTCACCCATACCACCTGGCCGTCCTGCAATTTCGCCTGGTAGCTCAAGGCTGGCGACATGCCTTGCAGCGCTAGGTTGCGTACGTGCTCCGCCAGCTCGGGGCTGTCCACCAGCACGCCGACCTCGGTGTTCCACAGCACCGAGCGCGGGTCGAAGTTGAACGAGCCAATAAACGACTTCTCCCGATCAAAGATCATCGCCTTGCTGTGCAGGCTCGAGTCCGAGCCGTGGAAGGCGCCCCGGCGAAACAGGTGCGGGCCGCTGCCGCCGCTTGGGTCGCCGGGCTGGCGGCGCAGCTCGTAGAGTTTCACGCCGTGTTCCAGCAAAGCCTTGCGATAAGGCGCGTAGCCGCCATGCACGGCCGGCACGTCCGTGGCCTCCAGAGAATTGGTCAGCAGGCTTACCGACACGCCTGCATCGGCACGGCCGGTGAGGTACACCAGCCCGGGCTGCCCGGGTACGAAATACGCCGAGATCATTATCAGCTCACGGCTGACGCCGTTCAGCTCCGGCGCCAGTTGGGTAGTGAGCAGCAAGCGGGGGTCTGGGTCAGCTTCGGCCAACACCTTGCTCGGCGCATCCCACAATGCCTGGTTCCACGCCCAGATCAGCTCGCGGCGCCAGATGTCCATGCGCGGCTGGGTCTGGTAGGTGCGCAAGCGGTTGTACAGCGCGTGGTTCTGCTGACGAGATTCGGCCAGCGAGTCTTGCAGGCGCACGCGTGCGGCGGCCAGGTCGCCTTTGGACGGGCTGTTTGAAACAAAGTCATCAATCGGTTTGCTCAGCGCGCTGTTCCAGTACTGATCAAAACTGTGTCCGAGCTGCTCAGCCACCGGGCCGACGCTGAGCATGTCGATATCGGTGAAGTTCAGGTTCGGCTCGGCGTCGAAATACTCGTCACCCAGGTTGCGCCCGCCAACAATGGCCACACTGTTATCCGCCAGCCACAGCTTGTTGTGCATGCGCCGGTGTTGGAGCGACAGGTTGAACAACCGCCCCATGGCCCGCGTCACGCCGGTACTGCGGCCAAGGTGCAATGGGTTGAACAGGCGAACCTGGATCTGTGGGTGGGCGGCGAGGGTCGCGATGACGTGGTCGAGGCCGTCGCTGGTGGTGTCGTCCAGCAGGATGCGGATGCGCACGCCACGGTCGGCGGCTTTGAGCAGTTCATCCACCAGCATGCGGGTGCTGATGCCGTCGTGCACGATGTAGTACTGCAGGTCGAGGCTGCTTTGGGCATTGCGGATCAATTCGGCGCGGGCCATGAAGGCTTCGCTGCTATTGGGCAGCAGGCGAAAGCCTGAGCGTCCCTGATATGGCGCGGCCTGGGCCTGGATCGAGCGGCCGAATGACGATTGCGCAGCGGGCAGCGCATCGCTGGGCGTGCGCGGTGCATTGACCGTCGCGCAGCCGCTCAGGGCCACGGCGCCCAGCAGGAAAAACGGTAAAAGCCGTCGAATCATCAAGGGCGCTGCTTCCACGTCAGGGCAATTGTCGGCATATGACGGCTAATTCCTGCGAAAGGTCAGTCTGCAGTCTCGGCGAGCATTTTTATCGCCGCAGCGCCGACCTTGCGCACCGCTTCTTCGATCTGCGGGGTTGGCTTGGCAGCGTAATTCATGCGCAGGCAGTTCCGGTACTTGCCGGAAGCGGAGAAGATACTTCCCACGGCCACCTGTACGCCTTGTTCCACCAGCATGCGATTGAGCTTGAGGGTATCGAAACCTTCAGGCAGCTCGACCCACAGCATGAAACTGCCCTGTGGCCGGCTCGCCCGTGTACCCGCCGGGAAATAGCGACTGACCCAATCGAACATTAAGTCGCGATTGCGCTGGTATTGCGCGCGCATCCGCCGCAAATGCGGTTCGAAGTGGCCGTTTTTGAGGAATTCGGCAATGGCGATCTGCGGCTGTGTCGCCGTGGAGCCAGTGCTGATGTATTTCATGTGCAGCACCCGCTCCAGGTAACGGCCCGGTGCAACCCAACCGATGCGCAAACCGGGCGCCAGGGTTTTCGAGAACGAGCTGCAAAGGAGTACGCGGCCATCTTCGTCAAAGGACTTGATCGTGCGCGGGCGCGGGTAGCTGTAGGCCAGTTCGCCATACACGTCGTCTTCGATGATCGCCACATCAAAGCGTTGGGCCAGGGTCAGCAGCGCGCGTTTGCGGGCTTCCGGCATGATGTAGCCCAAGGGGTTGTTGCAGTTTGGTGTCAGCTGGATGACCTTGATCGGCCACTGTTCCAGGGCCAATTCCAGTGCTTCGAGGCTGATGCCGGTGAGCGGGTCTGTTGGTATTTCCAGGGCCTTCATACCCAGGCCCTTAAGGGTTTGCATGGCACCGTGGAAGCTTGGCGAGTCGACTGCGACGATATCCCCAGGTTCGCAAATGGCATGAATACTGGCGGACAGCGCTTCATGGCAGCCCGTAGTGATGACGATATCTTCGGCGTTGAGTTGGCAGCCGGAATCCAGAGACAGACGGGCAATCTGCTCGCGCAATTCCATACAGCCCAAGATGTTGTCGTAATACAGTCCGGGCATATCCTGGCGACGACTGATCCTTGCAAGGCTGCGCAGCAGGGGTTTCAGGGTAGGCGACAATACATCCGGCATGCCTCTGCCCATCTGTATGACATCTTTGCGGGGGACTGCGCGAATCAGTTCCAGTACCTGGTCCCACTGGGAGATTTCTACCGGTCGCTGCGCCGGGCGACCGACTTCGGGCAGGGCCGGCAGCTCGCGCCCGGCGGGCACAAAGTAGCCGGATTTGGGCTTGGGCATCGCCAGGCCGTTATCTTCCAGCAGGCGATAGGCCTGTTGAACGGTACTCAGGCTGACCCCGTGTTCCACACTCAAGGCCCTTACGGAAGGCAAGCGATCGCCGGGGCGATAGAAGCCCTGCTCTATGCGAGTGCCCAGCACTTCGGCGAGATTGACGTAGAGAGTCATGGCGGTCGCTCCCGTGGGACCATTACAGATACACAGAAAATACAGGATTCAGCCACCTGAAGGCAGCATCTGTATTGATTTAATAAGAGTGGGTTGAATCTGTAATGGTTTTGCTCGCGCGCTCAAGCTAGTCACTCATGGCAACAGGCAAATGAGGGGCAGCAAAATGAGCGGCATGAGCGATGTGCGGTTGGCATTACACGGTCAGGAGTTGGAGGCGGGGCAGGAGCGGGCGATGTCGACGCCCACCTGCGGCCGCTGGAGTCTTTTCTGGCACCGCCGCCACACGCGCAAGGCCTTGCTGAGCCTGACGCACGAGCAACTGCTCGACATAGGGCTCAGCGCCGAGCAGGCGCGCCATGAAGGTTTGAAGCCGTTCTGGCGTGACTGATTACACCCATTCTTTGAATCGGTGCCAAAGCATCCCCAGTGCCAGCAGCGGCGAGCGCAGATGCTTGCCGCCGGGGAAGGTGATGTGCGGCACCTGGGCGAACAAATCGAAACGTCCCTGCTGCTGGCCACTGATGGCTTCAGCCAGCAGCTTGCCGGCCAGGTGCGTGGCGTTGAGGCCGTGCCCCGCGTAGGCCTGGGCGTAATACACGTTGGGTTGATCGGCCAATCGGCCGATCTGCGGCAGACGGTTGGCGCCGATGCCGATCATGCCGCCCCACTGGTAGTCGATCTTTACGTCAGCCAGTTGTGGGAACACCTTGAGCATCTTTGGGCGCATATAGGCGCCGATATCCTGAGGATCGCGTCCGGAATAGTGGCAGGCGCCGCCGAACAACAGGCGGTTGTCGGCACTGAGCCGGAAGTAATCCACCGTCACCCGTTGATCACAGACGGCCATGTTCTGCGGCAGCAGGCTGGCGGCCTGGGCTGCGCTCAACGGTTCGGTGGCAATGATGTAGCTGCCGGCGGGCAGCACTTTGCCGCTTAACTGTGGATTCAGGCCATTGAGGTAGGCATTGCAGGCCAGCACCAGGGTCTTGGCGCGGACGTTGCCAAGGGCTGTGTGCACGTTGACCTGGGGGCCGTAGTCGATGCGTGTCACTTCGGACTGCTCAAACAGCTTCACGCCCAGCTGCTGCGCGGCGGCCGCTTCGCCGAGCGCCAGGTTCAGCGGGTGCAAATGGCCGGAGCCCATGTCGATCATCCCGCCGACATAGCGGTCGGAACCGATCACGCTGCTCATTTCGTTGGCTTGCAGCAGGCGCACCTCATGGCGATAGCCCAGGCTGCGCAGTTCTTCAGCGTCTTCGGCGAAGCCTTGAAGATGGTCAGGTTGGTTGGCCAGGTCGCAGTAACCCCAGGTCAGGTCGCAGGGGATTTGATAGCGCTCGACGCGCTCGCGCACGATCTCCACGGCTTCCAGGCCCATCAGCTTCATCTGGCGCACGCCGTCGGTGCCAATCACGTTGGCGAACTGCTCCAGGCCATGGCCGACGCCGCGAATCAACTGGCCGCCATTGCGGCCGCTGGCGCCCCAGCCGATCTTGCGCGCCTCCAGTAACACCACGCTATACCCGCGCTCGGCCAGCTCCAGCGCCGTGTTAAGCCCTGAATAGCCCCCGCCGATCACGCAGACATCGGCGCACACTTCGCCCGCCAGCGCCGGGTAATCGGGTTGCGGCACGCTGCTGGCTGCGTAGTAGGAAGTGGTGTGCCGGGCGCTGGCAGTCATGGGGAGCATCCCTGTTTGGAAAATTTGACGCAGGATACAGCGGTCGGACGAAGCTGTCTCATCAGGGCTTTTTGCGGCAGAATCCACGCCTATTCGCCGTTCGGTACGTGTTTCGATGAGTTGCAACAGTCAGAAAATCAGCGCGCTGCGCCGACAGATTCCTTCGTTCGAGTGTGTCCCCGGTTGCCACGACTGCTGTGGGCCGGTGACGACCTCCCCCGAGGAAATGTCGCGCCTGCCACGTAAGACTGCTGCCGAGCAGGACGCGGCCATGGACGAGCTGAACTGTGTGCACCTTGGGCCGAATGGCTGCACGGTGTATGACGAGCGTCCGCTGATCTGCCGCCTGTTCGGTACCACAAAGACCTTGCCGTGCCCCAACGGGCGCGGGCCGGTGGAACTGATTCATCCACGGGTCGAAAAGCAGATCCACGACTACATGGCCAGCACCCGGCAAGTGCTGGTCTAGCGGATGTACTCGGTCAAAAATGACTGAGTCGGGTCCGTTAATCCGGGATCGGCAAGTTAAGGCTCTCTTTCACTTCTTCCATCACGATATAGCTCTTGGATTCGCGCACGTGGGGCAGTTTGAGCAGGATATCGCCAAGCAGTTTGCGGTACGACGCCATCTCGGAAATCCGTGCCTTCACCAGGTAGTCAAAGTCGCCTGAGACCAGGTGGCACTCCAGCACATGGGGCAGTTTCAGAACGGCGCGGCGGAACTCTTCAAAGGTGTCGCCGGACTTGTAATCGAGGCTGATCTCGACAAATACCAGCAAACTTCCCTTCAAATGCTGCGGGTTCAGCCGCGCGTTGTACCCCATGATGATTCCTTCACGCTCCAGGCGGCGAACCCGCTCAGTGCACGGCGTGGTCGACAGCCCGACCTTTTCCCCCAGCTCGGTGAACGAAATGCGCCCGTCGGTTTGCAGGATGCGCAGGATATTGCGGTCGATCTTGTCCAGCTCCCGTTTGGTCTGGGTGTTGGTACGCATAGGGGATACGCCTCTGTGAAAAGGGTTTTTGCCGAGAATTGTCGCCAAATATAGGCATTTATATAGTGAAATGCACTGGTGATTGCTTTTTATACTGCGCCCATCATTGCTCGAATAACACACGTCAGCGGCTAAGCCCGTGATGAGGATATAAAAATGCGCGTTCTGGTCTTGGGTAGCGGCGTCATTGGTGTGACCAGTGCGTACTATTTGGCGCGGGCCGGCTTCGAAGTCGTTGTGGTCGACCGTCAGCCCGCCGCTGCCATGGAAACCAGTTTCGCCAACGCCGGCCAGGTATCCCCGGGTTATGCCTCGCCATGGGCCGCACCGGGCGTGCCGCTCAAGGCGATCAAATGGCTGCTGCAACGCCACGCACCGTTGGCGATCAAAGCCACTGCCGATATCGATCAATACCTGTGGATGGCGCAGATGCTGCGCAACTGCACCACCAGCCGCTATGCCGTGAACAAGGAGCGCATGGTTCGCCTGTCCGAGTACAGCCGCGACTGCCTCGACGAGCTGCGCGCCGAGACCGGCATCGCCTATGAAGGCCGCAGCCTCGGTACGACCCAGCTGTTCCGCACCCAGCCCCAACTCGATGGTGCGGCCAAGGACATCGCCGTATTGAAAGAGTCCGGTGTGCCGTTCGAACTGCTTGACCGCGCCGGTATCGCCCGCGTTGAGCCGGCCCTGGCCAGCGTTACCGACATCCTCGCCGGTGCCCTGCGCCTGCCGAACGACCAGACTGGCGACTGCCAGATGTTCACCACGCGCCTGGTGGACATGTGCAAGCAGTTGGGCGTGGAGTTTCGCTTTGAACAGGACATCCAGCGCCTGGACTACGCGGGTGACCGCGTCAACGGCGTGTGGATCGACGGCAAGCTTGAAACCGCCGACCGCTACGTACTGGCCCTCGGCAGTTATTCGCCGAAGTTACTCAAGCCGCTGGGGATCAAGGCACCGGTGTACCCGCTCAAGGGTTACTCGCTGACCGTGCCGATCACCAACCCGGCGATGGCGCCGACGTCGACCATTCTCGACGAGACCTACAAGGTCGCGATCACCCGTTTCGACAACCGCATCCGCGTCGGCGGCATGGCTGAGATAGCCGGTTTTGACCTGTCGCTGAACCCACGTCGACGCGAAACCCTGGAGATGATCGTCAACGACCTTTATCCTCAGGGCGGTGATTTGACCGAAGCCACTTTCTGGACCGGCCTGCGCCCGACCACACCCGATGGCACGCCGATTGTCGGTGCAACCCCGTTCAAGAACCTGTTCCTGAATACCGGCCACGGCACCCTCGGCTGGACCATGGCCTGTGGCTCTGGTCGTTTGCTGGCCGATCTGATGGCAAAGAAAACGCCGCAGATCAGCGCCGAAGGCCTCGATATTTCCCGTTACGGCAACCATCAGGAGTCCGCAAAACATGTCCATCCAGCGCCAGCTCACCAATGAGCGCATGAGCCACATCGTTGTTCACAGCGGTACCGTGTATCTGGCAGGGCAAGTCGGCGACGACATGAGTGCCGGGATTGAACAGCAGACCCGTGAAACCCTGGCCAATATCGAGCGGTTGCTGGACTTGGCCGGCACCGACAAAACCAAGCTGCTGTCGGTGACGATTTACCTGAAAGACATCGACGCCGACTTCGCCGGCATGAACGCGGTGTGGGACAAATGGCTGCCCAAAGGCGTCGCCCCAGCCCGTGCCACGGTTGAAGCCAAGCTGTGTGAACCGGAAATTTTGGTAGAGCTGTCTGTCGTCGCTGCGCTGCCTTAAACCAACATCCCTCTCCCGGCACCGACGCTGTTGGTCGGTGCCGGTTTTTTCTTCACTCTGCCGCCTAGAAGCCTGCCGCCATGCGTCCTGCCCGTGCCCTGATTGACCTCCAAGCCCTGCGCCATAACTATCAACTGGCCCGTGAAGTCACGGGGGCCAAAGCCCTCGCCGTGGTCAAGGCCGATGCCTATGGCCATGGTGCCGTGCGCGTGGCCCAGGCGCTGGAGGCCGAGGCCGACGGTTTCGCTGTGGCGTGTATCGAGGAAGGGCTGGAGCTGCGTGCCGCTGGCATTCGTGCGCCGGTATTGCTGCTGGAAGGTTTTTTCGAGGCTGACGAGCTGCCGTTGATCATTGAGCACGATTTTTGGTGCGTGGTGCATTCGCTGTGGCAGTTGGAAGCGATCGAGCAAGCCCGGTTGAGCAAGCCGCTGACCATCTGGCTCAAGCTGGATTCGGGCATGCACCGTGTTGGCCTGCATCCCAAGGATTATCACGAGGCCTACCAACGCCTGCTGGCCAGCGGCAAAGTGGCGAAAATCGTACTGATGAGCCATTTCGCCCGTGCCGATGAACTCGATTGTGTACGCAGCGATGAACAGGTGGAGGTGTTTGAAGCGGCACGCCAAGGCCTGTCGGCCGAAGTCAGCCTGCGCAATTCGCCGTCGGTGATGGGGTGGGCGAACGTGGCCAGCGACTGGGTACGCCCAGGCATCATGCTCTACGGCGCCACGCCGTTTGGTGAAGAGCAGGCCATCGCCGCGCGCTTGCAGCCGGTAATGACCCTGGAATCGAAAGTCATCTGCGTGCGCGAACTGCCGGCTGGCGAACCGGTGGGCTACGGCGCCAAGTTCATCACGTCGAAGCCGATGCGCATTGGCGTGGTTGCCATGGGTTATGCCGACGGCTACCCGCGTCACGCGCCGACCGGCACGCCGGTGCTGGTGGCGGGGCAACGCAGCCAATTGCTGGGCCGCGTGTCCATGGACATGCTGTGTGTCGACCTTACCGACGTGCCTCAGGCCGGCCTCGGCTCCACCGTAGAGCTGTGGGGTAAGAATATCCTCGCCAGCGACGTTGCGGGCGCCGCCGAGACCATCCCCTACCAGATCTTCTGCAACCTGCGCCGCGTGCCAAGGCTCTATTCCGGGGCTTGAACGCCGCCTACGAGTAGAGCTGGCCGGGATTTAGGCCCAAGTGTTGTAAATACTGAACGCTGTCGCCATGATAACGCTCAATTACAACAAAGCCTGAATCCTAGGAGGCTCCTGCATTGGACGTCGGCGAACGACTGCAATCCATCCGTAAACTGAAGGGTCTTTCCCAGCGCGAGCTCGCCAAGCGCGCGGGTGTCACCAACAGCACCATTTCGATGATCGAAAAAAACAGTGTCAGCCCTTCGATCAGCTCCTTGCGCAAGGTGCTGGGCGGCATCCCCATGTCCATGGTCGAGTTCTTTTCCGAGGAGATCCTCCAGGAAATACCGACCCAGATCGTCTATAAAGCCAATGAGCTGATCGACATCTCTGACGGCGCCGTCACCATGAAACTCGTCGGCCGTGCGCACCCGAGCCGAGCGATTGCGTTTCTCAACGAAATCTACCCCCCGGGTGCCGATACAGGCGAAGAAATGCTCACCCACGAAGGTGAGGAAACCGGGATTCTGGTGGAAGGCCGCCTGGAATTGGTGGTCGGTCTTGAAACTTTTGTGCTCGAAGCTGGCGATAGCTACTACTTTGAAAGCACCAAGCCTCATCGTTTTCGCAACCCGTTCGATGTGCCGGCGCGACTAATCAGCGCAGCCACACCCGCGAACTTCTGACAGAAGAGGCGTCCTGCCAGCGTTGCAGAGACACCCGTAGCTGTATCCGCGAAGCTGAATCTCCCTTTATTTAATAGGGTTGTTTCAGCCAGGCGGGCTAACCGTTATACTTTCGCCGCCTGCGAAACCGTGGCCGCAGGCGTGAATAGCCACCATTGAGGGTGAACGCGTGAACCTAATTATGAAAATGCTGGCTGCACCAGCAACCGTACTGGCCCTATGGGCTGTCAGCGCTCAAGCTGCGACCAATGATGAAATTGCCAAGCGCCTGGAGCCTGTCGGCCAAGTCTGTGTTCAGGGCCAGGAATGCAAAGGGATGGAAGTGGCGGTGGCAGTGGGCGGCGGTGGCGGTGCGAAAACGCCGGACGACGTGATCGCCAAGCATTGCAATGCGTGCCATGGCACCGGGTTGCTGGGCGCGCCGAAAATCGGTGACACCGCAGCCTGGAAAGACCGCGCCGACCACCAGGGCGGCCTCGACGGCCTGCTGGCCAAGGCGATCACCGGTTTGAACGCCATGCCGCCAAAAGGCACATGCGCCGATTGCTCGGATGACGAGCTTAAAGGTGCAATCGAGAAGATGTCTGGATTGAAGTAAAAAGTTAAGCATTTACAAAAGGTTAGCCCGCAAAGTGGGCTAACCTTTGGATAACAAGAGCGCTGTCGCATATTTTAAAGTACCAGGGTCGCCAGTAGCCCTACGGCTCCAAGAATGAATCCGATGAGTGCCCCGCGCCCCGGTAGTTCCTTTAGCATCGTATAAATGACGATGGGTTCTAATATAAGCAGCAGTGTGAGTGACGCCACTGTCACGATCCATATATTCCCTGTGCCTTGGTAACCTAACCAATAAGCGAATATCAGGCTTATGCCGGCAATGCATATGAGTAAAATAGGTTTTATAAAAAGTTCAGGGTTTTCTATAACTCGTCCAGAAAGTTTTGAGGCATACACTTCACTATAGATAGTTAGGATTTCGCCAAACACCATGAGCACCATGGAGGCTATTAAATAGTGACTGTTTTTCATTTTTTATCTCTAGTTAGGATGTCTAGTATTTCACTCGCGGCAGCGTCCGCATAATCACTATTGCCTAGAAGAAAGTGTGGCCCGTCATGATCGAGCAAGAAGGTATTTCTGTAAGGGGTACTTTCAAGTTGAATAATACGGTTTAAGGTTTTTTCAATCAGCTCTAGACAAGATGAGTGGTTGTTTCTTAATAATTTTATAGCGTTTGCGAAATGGGTTGCTTCGTCGGCGATTAAGTTACCAATCCATGTGTCGAAGCCCGAGTGCCCAAACTGATTATAGAACGTATCTTTCTTGTATGTTTTAACTGAAATGTATTCATCGTACGCAAACACAGTAAGTAAGCTTAATTCGTTTGATAAAATTTCTTCAAAGGGTTTAAAGTCGCTGTTTCTTGATTTTAAATTGTCCAAGAGAGTTTCTTCGTCTGTATTAAATATCAAACGATTCAGTTCTATAAAGCCGTCGGCATGATTTTTTTCATCTAAAAACCATAAGTCTAAATATTGCACGAAGTAGGGGGAAAACTCAGAGCGTCTCGGATAAAGGTAGTGGTACAGGTTTATCGCGTCGTACTCAGAGACTAAGTCGGCCAAAAAGAAATCCTCGTATTTTGGGTCAATACCGGGATTGACCCAATCGCTATTGGCGATTTCTTTGAATAGCGCTCTAGAGCTCCAATGACGCTTATTGAGGAAGGGAGGTTTCATTTTTTTGCTCCGTTTGATGTGTGAGTGTCATGGCTCAATTTTTTGATGATGGTTGGGATTATTGATTCTTGTATTTCTTTTTTAGTGATTGGATAATCAAGCGTGTTGTGGTCTAACACGAAGGTTCCTGTATATTCTGTTTTTTCAAAATCTAATGTGAAAAGCTCTTTAAGTATGGACGGGGCTTCTTGAAGCCTATTCGGGAATAGCTGTTTAGCTTGTTCTATGAAAAAGAAAAAATGCTTAGCTTCATCTCTTTTGATTTTTCTGATCCAGACTGACAATTGCGAGGAACTAAAGGTGTCGTAATTTTTTATGCTGCGCTGATAGACGTGTGTCGTGATTATCTCGTCATACGCAAGCAAGATGAGAAGTTTAAGTGGGTCCTGCATAAAGGGGGTTAGGCTGTTGAAGTCGGATTGTCTTGTTTCAACTTCCATTGCTACAACGTCAAGCGGAATTCCTGTATAGGATGAATAAATCAGAGAGAAGCCATACGCGTGATCGATTTCATCTCTAAGCCAAGGCTTTAAGATATTTGCCGATTCAGAGATGCAAGCTGGATTCTGATCAGCGATATGCCAATAAAGCCTCCTTGCATCGTATTCGGTAATTATTGAGTCGAAGAAAATTTCTTTCCAGGTAGCCTTCTCTGCCTTGCTAAGCGTTACCGGAGGAAAGCAAAAATCCTTGAGAATTGAAGACGCATTGCTTGATTTTTTCGGCGTATTAGAGGTGCTCTGCATGTTATTCATGATAGCGGCCTTTTGGTAAAGTTATTTTTCAGGTAGACGGCTTCATACTAAAAAGTTACTGAAAGACAGCGTGTGGTCGACATCCGATGGTTTCCAGTCAGTCTGTTGACTGACGATGGGTTCCCAATAGTTAACAGTGATATCGTATACGTAACGCCAATCCAAGTTTTCGGATTCTATGACGCCAGCGTTTGGAAAGTATTCTGCCCATTTCATGCCGCCAATTATGCTGGAGGCAACTTGTAAGCTTGTCGCACTGTTGTAGTTGGCCATTTTCCTGGCTTTACCAATTGATAGATTTGACCCTAACCAGAAGGCGCGGAACTTTTTGCTGATTAGGAAAACGCCAAGCTCATCTATTCCCGAAATAATTTCGTCTTTCAAAATCGTTTTTTTGATTTTTTCTGATTGCTCACTCTGACCCAAAAGTTGCATTGAATCGAGTGTCTGATCACAAGGTTCATACGCATAGTAAACAGTTGGGCGGTAGGTAGGATTCTCGGGGTCGCCTAAAGTCAAATATTCAGCAATTGACAGTGCTTCGTTGTGGGTTAGTAAATAGGCAGAAAATTCCAAATAGTTAGGTGACCAGCTTTTAACTCTAACGTTACACCCTTGCTCTAGCATTTCTAGTGCATATCCATTTTTTCTTGCGCCGTAAGGAATTTCTGTTTCGTGTGTGCCCCAGCCCAATTCTGCTGCTTGCAGGCATTCGGTAATAAGACCGTCCACAGACCATGTGGAGACGAAGTTTAGGGGGGCGCGGGCTGATGCACTGACTTGCGAGTCATGCTCGGAGATTTGTATAACTTGTATTTCAAGGATGTTGGCAAGCGCTGCCCATTCAATCTGGTTTTTCGGTTCTGCTACTATGTTGTTTGCTGCGGCCATTTCTACTAAAGCTTTCTTTAATAAAATTGAGATGAAGCCAGGATTTGCGCCATGGGCGACAACAGCGGTTGGGCCAGTCGTTTTCTGTTGATACGTTTTCATTACCTCGCGAAGCTGATAGTTTGTGGTTAGCGTCTGGTATTTTTCGTCTTTGTAGGCCCACGGCTCTATACAGGTGTCTAGATAAAGTGAGTCATACTTTTGAGCCAGCTCTAAAAGCTCCAGGCTTGAGACAGATACTGCGAGGTTCACTAAAAAAGTATTTCCGTTTAAGTACGGTGAGAGTATAGGTTTGAAGTTTTCAGCGGTTATGACTTTTTCTTTCAGGGTGGCTGAAAATTCGGTGGTGATTTCGATAAGGCTCTCGTTTAGGTGTTTCTCAAAAATTGTCACGTTCACTCCATTGTAATGCCTTGATAATAGTGGGAGCAGGCCTTGTGCGACGCTTCCGAAACCGATAATTATTATATGGTTAATGTTTTTCATTGCGCTTCCTTGGGTATTTGTATTCGTTAGGTGTATAGCCTTTTGAAGATGGCTTCATACTGAAATCGATATTAGTGCGTGGATATAATTTGTGTTTTGATCTTGTCCTAAATGAACGTAGGGCTTTTATTCAATGAGTCGTAAGGCTTTTCTTTGGTCGTGATCTCGGGTTAAACCTTTATGATATGTTTCTGTTTTAATTAGGCTTTTATTTGGCAGTTTCTTCATGCGCACAGGGATGGGCTTATCAAATTGATTGCTGTTCATTGCAGCAAAGACCCGGCAAGCTCGGTCCAACCCCTAATCATGGAATGTCAGGAGGGTCGGATGGTGCAGTTGTGTTCAATCGAGCAAGCAGTTGACGACGTACTGGCGCGTTTGCCGGCGCATATCCACATGGGCATGCCCTTGGGCCTGGGCAAGCCGAATCTGTTCGTCAATGCGCTGTACCGGCGCGTCGCCAAGTTGCCGGAGCGGGCGCTGACCATCTACACCGCGCTGGCCTTGGGTCGACCAACGATGGGCGATGGCTTGCAAAAACGCTTTCTCGAGCCTTTTATCGAGCGGGTGTTCGGCGATTACCCCGAGCTGGATTTCCTCGCCGACCTGCACAAGGACAGCTTGCCGGCCAATATCCGCGTGCAGCAGTTCTTCATGCAGCCCGGCAGCCTGCTCCACAGTGCATCGGCGCAGCAGGATTATGTCAGCAGCAATTACAGCCACGCGGCACGAGATATCAACGCTGCCGGCCTGAATCTGGTGGCGCAGCTGGTGGCCAGCAGCACCGAGCATCCGGATCGCCTGAGTTTGAGCTGCAACCCCGATATCACGCTCGACCTGTTGCCCATGATCGAGAAGCGCCGCGAGGCAGGGGAAACCATTCTGATCGTTGGCCAAGTGCACAGCGACTTACCCTACATGCCCGGCGACGCCGAATGGGGCATGGGCGAATTCGACTACCTGATCGACGAAAAGGACAGCACTACGCTGTTCTCCACTCCGAATATGCCTGTGGGCTTCCAGGACCATTTTATCGGCCTGCACGCCAGCACTCTGGTGCGCGATGGCGGCACCTTGCAGATCGGTATCGGCTCCATGGGTGATGCGCTGACCGCCGCCTTGCTGGCGCGCCAAGCCGATAACGAAGCCTATCGGCTGCTGCTGACCGACCTCGATGTGTACCAGTGGGCGCCCTTGATCAGCCACGAAGGCGGCGTTGCGCCCTTTGCCCGTGGCCTTTATGGCTGCAGCGAAATGTTCGTCAACGGCCTGCTGGTACTGGCCGATGCCGGCATTATCCGGCGCAAGGTCTACCCGGATGTGGCGACGCAGCAGCAAGCCAACGCCGGCACCCTGGATGACGCAGCCCAACCTGACGGCATTTCGATCCATGGCGGCTTCTTCCTCGGGCCGCGCAGTTTTTACCAGCGCTTGCAGGAAATGACTCACGCCAAGCGCCTCGAATTCAACATGACCCGTATCAGTTACATCAACGAGCTCTACGGCCAGGAAGAACTCAAGCGCCTGCAGCGCCTGGATGCGCGGTTTATCAACAGCGCAATCATGGTGACGTTGCTTGGGGCAGGTGTAGCGGACCAGTTGGAGGACGGCCGTGTACTCAGCGGCGTCGGCGGGCAGTACAACTTTGTTGCCCAGGGCCATGCGTTGGAAGGTGCACGTTCGATATTGATCCTGCGCAGCTGGCGCGAGTCGGCGGGGGAGGTCAGTTCCAACATTGTTTGGGAGTACGGCCACTGCACCATTCCTCGACACCTGCGCGATATCGTCATCACCGAGTACGGGATTGCCGATTTGCGTGGGCAGACAGATGCCAAAGTGATCGAGGCGCTGCTGAATATCACCGACTCGCGCTTTCAGGATGACTTGATCGAACAGGCGCAGAAGGCCGGCAAGTTACCCAAGGACTTCCAGCTGGACCCGCGCTTTGCCGACAATACACCGGAGCGCCTCAAGGGCATTCAGGCACGGCATCGCCGGTTGTTTCCGGAGTACCCGCTGGGCACTGACTTCACGGATGAGGAAAAGGATCTGTTGCGGGCGTTGAACTGGCTCAAGAGCAAATTCAAGCTGACGGAGATTCTGGAGTTGGGCAAAGCGGCGCTGGATGCACCGGAGCCGGAGGCATTTCCCAAGCATCTGGAGCGGATGCAGTTGGATAAGCCGGTAGGGCTGAAAGAGGACCTCTATCAGCGTTTATTGCTCGCCGGCCTACAGGCCACCGCGCACTGACAGCCCAACGCAAAACCCAATGTGGGAGCGGGCTTGCTCGCGAAAGCGGTGTATCAGTCGACTTATACATTGACTGTCACACCGCATTCGCGAGCAAGCCCGCTCCCACATGTTTAACCGCGTTCAGGCAGCGATTATTCGATAAAGGTCACAACGCCACCCGCCAGCGACTTCACACGCGCCAGCGACTCAACTCGATAACCCTGCGCATCCAGTTCCGCACGGCCACCCTGGAACGACTTCTCGATCACAATCCCCAAGCCCGCAACGGTTGCGCCCGCTTGCTTGATGATCGAAATCAGCGCCTGGGATGCCTTGCCATTGGCCAGGAAATCATCGATGACCAGCACGCGGTCGCTGCTGGTCAGGTGGCGCGGGGAGATCGCGACAGTGCTTTCCACCTTCTTGGTGAAGGAGTACACGGTCGCCGACAGCAGGTTTTCCGTCAGGGTCAGGGATTGCTGCTTGCGGGCGAAAATCACCGGCACACCGAGGTTCAGGCCAGTCATGATCGCCGGTGCGATGCCCGAGGCTTCGATGGTGACAATCTTGGTGATGCCCGAATCCTTGAAGCGCGCGGCGAATTCGTCGCCGATGAGCTTCATCAGCGCCGGGTCGATCTGGTGGTTCAGAAAGGCGTCGACCTTGAGTACCTGATCGGAAAGCACGATGCCTTCTTCGCGAATTTTCTTGTGCAGTGCTTCCACGGAAAGCTTCCTCTAATGGCGCGGTGTGCGCCGAAAGTAGATTAAAAAGTAGTCGATTTTAGCGCTTTAACATCGCGCGTATATCCGCCAAGGCGGTGTTGCCGCGAACGGCCTTCACCTCGGTCGGGGTGTCGTCATTGCCTTCCCAGGCCAGGTCATCCGGCGGTAGCTCGTCAAGGAACCGGCTGGGGGCACAATCGATGATTTCGCCGTACTGCTTGCGCTTGGCGGCAAACGTGAAGGCCAGGGTCTGACGCGCGCGGGTAATGCCCACGTAGGCCAGGCGCCGTTCTTCTTCGATAGTGTCGGCTTCGATACTGGAGCGGTGCGGGAGGATTTCCTCTTCCATGCCCATGATGAACACGTAGGGGAATTCCAGGCCCTTGGACGCATGCAAGGTCATCATCTGCACGCCTTCGGCACCGTCTTCCTCTTCTTGCTGGCGTTCGAGCATGTCGCGCAACACCAGTTTGCCGATGGCGTCTTCGACGGTCATCTCGCCGTCTTCGTCTTTTTCCAGGGTGTTCTTCAGCGCTTCGATCAGGAACCAGACGTTGCCCATGCGGTAATCCGCAGCCTTGTCGCTGGAACTGTTGGTGCGCAGCCAGTTTTCATAGTCGATGTCCATGACCATGCTGCGCAAGGCACTGATCGGGTCTTCGCCGGCGCACTGTTCGCGCACCTTGTCCATGAAGCGCTTGAAGCGTGACAGGCGATCGGTGAAGCGCGTATCCAGGTGCTCGCCCAGGCCGATTTCGTCGGTAGCGGCGTACATCGAGATCTTGCGTTCGGTGGCGTAGTTGCCGAGCTTTTCCAGGGTGGTGGAGCCGATTTCACGGCGCGGCACGTTGATCACCCGCAGGAAGGCGTTGTCGTCATCCGGGTTCACGATCAAGCGGAAGTAGGCCATCAGGTCTTTTACTTCCTGGCGTCCGAAAAAGCTGTTGCCACCAGAAAGCCGATAGGGAATCTGGTGATGCTGCAGCTTCAGCTCGATCAGCTTGGCCTGGTAGTTGCCGCGATACAGGATCGCAAAGTCGCTGTAGGGCCGATCGGTACGCAGGTGCAGTGTCAGCAATTCGACCGCTACGCGCTCGGCTTCGGCGTCTTCGTTGCGGCAACGGATCACGCGAATCTCGTCGCCATGGCCCATCTCGCTCCACAGTTGCTTTTCAAACTCGTGGGGGTTGTTGGAGATGAGTACGTTGGCGCAACGCAGGATGCGGCTGGTGGAGCGATAGTTCTGCTCCAGCATCACCACTTTCAGGGACGGGTAGTCGTCCTTGAGCAACATCAGGTTTTCCGGCCGCGCGCCGCGCCAGGCGTAGATCGACTGGTCATCGTCGCCTACCACGGTGAATTGGTTGCGCTTGCCGATCAGCATTTTCACCAGCAGGTACTGGCTGGCGTTGGTGTCCTGGTATTCGTCCACCAGCAGGTAGCGAACTTTGTTCTGCCATTTTTCGAGGATGTCGGCGTGTTCCTCGAACAGCTTTACCGGCAGCAGGATCAGGTCGTCAAAGTCCACCGCGTTGAACGCCTTGAGCGTGCGCTGGTAGTGGGTGTAGACGATGGCGGCGGTCTGTTCCTTGGGGTTGCGCGCGTTTTCCAGGGCCTGGGGCGGCAGGATCAGGTCGTTTTTCCAGGCGCCGATCATGTTCTTGATCTCATCCACGCCGTCGTCGCCTGCATATTCCTTTTGCATGATATCGGTCATCAGCGACTTCACATCGGTTTCGTCGAAGATCGAGAAACCTGGCTTGTAGCCCAGCCGCGCATGCTCCTTGCGGATGATGTTCAGCCCCAGGTTGTGGAAGGTACACACCGTGAGGCCGCGGCCTTCGCCGCCCTTGAGCAGCGTGCCGACACGCTCCTTCATTTCGCGCGCCGCCTTGTTGGTAAAGGTCATGGCGACGATGTACTGGGCACGGATGCCGCAGTTCTGGATCAGGTGCGCGATCTTGCGGGTGATCACGCTGGTCTTGCCGGAACCGGCACCGGCGAGCACCAATAGAGGGCCGCCGACGTAGTTCACGGCTTCTTGCTGCCGGGGATTGAGTCGGGACATACAGAATTCAGGGAGTCGTTGTTCAAAAGGGCGGGCATTTTAACAGGCTCGCAGGATTCTGCTCTGACAGAACGACAGTGTGACGTACCACTCGATCTAAATTTGCCGGTTTTGATACTTTGCCGCAGGATGTGGAGGCTTTTACGGCTAAGGTTGCGGCTTAACCTTACAGCCAGCGCATTTGATAACCCTTATCATTGGTGATTATCAGGCAGCGCGTCATAATGCCCGCCGCCAACACACTTTTGCAGAGTCTAGGGAGCTAGCTTGTCTACGCCTGTCGAACCCTTGCGTTTGCTGCTACTGGCCGATGAGCCAGCGTGGGCAGCGTTGTTGCGCGAGTGCCTGGTGCCGATGGGCGATGGGGCTGTGCTGATCAGTGCGCCCAACTGGGACTCGGTGAGCCGTCTATTCGATGACGACCACACCGCCGTGCTGTTGACCACGCCCCACTTGCAACCCGGTGCCGGGCGCTGCAACTTGCCGTGCGTGTTGTTGTTGGAGCAGGAGCCGCTGGTTGCGCCGCTGGGTGTCAGCGATTGGCTGATCCGTAGTGTCCTGGATTCCGATACATTGCGCCGGTGCTTGCGCCACGTGCGTGAGCGGGGCGTGCTGGAAAACACCTTGCAGCGCCTAGCCGAGCAGGACCCGCTCACCGGCATCGCCAATCGACAGGGTTTCCAGACCTTGCTGGCGGCGCGATTGGTTGAGAACGAAGGCCGCGGTTTGGCCCTTGGCCACCTCGACCTCGACAACTTCCGTCACGCCAACGACGCCTTGGGCCATCAGGCGGGCGATCGGTTGATCCTGCAGGTGGTCTCGCGGCTCAAGAGCCAACTCGAAGCCGGTGACCAACTGGCGCGGCTGGGCAGCGACGAATTTGCCCTGCTGATTGATACTCGCCGCGCGCCTCAGCGCGCCGAATGGATGGCCGAACGTATTACCGAAGCCATGGCCGAGCCCTACTGGGTAGACGGCGAAAGCCTGTTGATCGGTTGCAGCCTGGGTGTGGCACATGCCCGCGCGCGCGCCGGTGCCGACCCGTTGATGTGGCACGCGCACATCGCCATGCAGCAAGCCAAAAGCACTCAAGGCTGCACCTTTCATATCTTCAACGAACGCATCAACCGCAATGCACGCAGCCTGGCTGACCTGGAAAGTGAACTGCGCCGCGCGCTGCGCCGTGACGAACTGGAACTGCACTACCAGCCGCGCCTGGACCTGGACGACGGGCACATCGTCGGCCTTGAAGCGCTGGTGCGCTGGCGCCACGGCGAACGAGGCCTGTTGCCGCCCAGCGAATTTGTCCCCTTGGCTGAACAGAGCGGTCTGATCGTACCGCTGGGTTACTGGGTCATCTCCCGAGCCTTGCGCGACATGCAAGACCTGCGCGAGCGCGGCCTGCCGCCGCTGCACATGGCGGTCAACCTGTCGTTTCGTCAATTCCAGGACAGCCAATTGCTCTCGACCCTTAGCCGGCTCATTGCCGAGCGTGGTGTGGAAGCGCAGTGGCTGGAGTTTGAGCTCACCGAAACCGCCGTGATGCGCCGCAGTGATCTGGTCAAGCAGACCATGGATGCCCTCGGCCGCCTTGGCGTGAGGTTTTCCCTGGATGACTTCGGCACCGGTTTTTCGTCGTTCGTGCACCTCAACAGCCTGCCGATTGCCTTGTTGAAGATCGACAAGAGCTTTGTCGGCGGTATGGAAGAGCGTGAAGAAAACCGCAAGCTGGTGCACGCCATGATTAACCTGGCCCACAACCTCAACCTGGAAGTGGTGGCCGAAGGCGTGGAAACGCCCGAGCAGCTTGCGCTGTTGAGGTTGTTCGGCTGCGACCAGGCCCAGGGTTACCTGATCAGCAAGCCGTTACCGTTGCCGAAGTTGGTGGAATACCTGACGTTCGGCAAGGGTGAGCAGGCGCTTTTGGGCTGAGTATTCGAGTGTTGTAAACCCAATCAAATGTGGGAGCTGGCTTGCCTGCGGTGGCATCATCTGGTTATGCCTGACACACCGAGGTGCCTGTATCGCAGGCAAGCCTGCTCCCACATTGACCGAGCACATCCTCTAGTCGGGTTGCATAGCCTGGAATTGCGTATCTATTTGCGGCTCCCGACGAATCATCCTCTCCATCTTCGCTTCAAACGCCCAAGTCAGGCTGATGGCCGCGCAGGCAAGGCCCAGTGCCAGGCCCCACCACACGCCAGTCGGCCCCCAGCCCAGGGTGAACGCCATCAGCCATGCCGATGGAGCGCCGATCAGCCAATAGCAGCCCAAGCCCACCAGGAAGGTGGTCTTGGCGTCTTTCAGCCCACGGATGCAGCCCATGGCGATGGTCTGCACGCCGTCGAACAATTCGAACCAGGCCGCTACGGCCAGCAGGCTGACAGCGAGGACGATCACGTCGTGGAAGGCCGGGTCGTTATGGTCGAGGAATAGCCCGATAAGCGGATCGGAAAACAGCCACAGTACCGCCGCAAATCCCAACATCACCGCCGCGCCAAATCCGATGCCGACCCTCCCGGCCATGCGCGCATTCAGCAACTGCCCGGCGCCGTAATGCTGGCCGATACGCATGGTGATCGCGTACGACATGCCCGCCGGCACCATGAACGCTACCGAGACAATTTGGAGGGCAATCTGATGCGCCGCCAATTGCGTACTGCCCATGGTGCCCATGCACAGTGCCGCGAACGCAAACAGCCCGACTTCCACCGCATAGGTGCCGCCAATCGGCAATCCCAGGCGCCACAGCTCGCGCAAATACTGGGTGTTGAGGCGCAGCAGGCCGGTGCCGAGCGGGTAGGCCGCGTACGTCCGATTGCTGCGGATGTACCACATCAGCGCCAGGGCCATGCTGTTGGCAACGATGGCCGTGACCAAGCCGATGCCCATCAAGCCCAATTTTGGCAGGCCGAACATGCCTTCTATCAGCGCGTGGTTGAGGAAGTAGTTAAGCACCGTGCCGCACAGGCTGATCACCATCACCGGGGTGGCCTTGCCGATGGCGCTGGTGAAACCACGCAAGGCCATGAAGCTCAGGTAGCCGGGCAGGGCGAACGGCAGGATGGTCAGGAATTGCCCCGCCGCGTGCACGTTGGTTTCGGTCTGGCCAAACATCAACAATACGGGCTTGAGGTTCCACAGGAGTAAGCCAGCTACCAAGGCCATCAGCCAGGCCAGCCATAGCCCGGCCTGGGTCAGGCGAGTAGCGCCTTCGATGTCGCCCGCACCATGACGAATAGCGACAAGGGTGCCCACGGCGGCGATAACGCCGATGCAAAAAATCGCCACGAACGAATAGCTCGCGGCGCCGAGGCCACCACCGGCCAAGGCTTCGGGGCTAAGGCGGGCCATCATCAGGGTGTCGGTCAGCACCATCAGCATGTGTGCCAACTGTGAGGCAATCAACGGCCCCGACAGCCGCAGAATGGCCCAGAGTTCGGTACGTACCGGATGCTGCATGATCATCACGCTCAAAAAGTCGGAGGGTTGAGGAAGGGTTGATTCTCGGCGCTTTGAGCGCATTGCACAAAACGATAAATGCGATCGTTTGCATGATTAAAACTCATGCTTGAGTGATTCTGGTAGGGTTTCGATATTGCGCTGTCGGAGCTTTCCCAATGTCTCGTCGCCTTCCTCCGCTTTATGCCCTGCGGGCCTTTGAAGCCGCGTCCCGGCATAACTCGTTCACCCGTGCGGCGCAGGAGCTGTCGATCACGCAAAGTGCCGTCAGCCGACATATCCGCACGCTCGAAGAGCATTTCGCCTGCCGCCTGTTCCAGCGCAGCGGCCGAAACCTGCAACTCACCGAAGCGGCGCGCCTGCTGCTGCCCGGAGTACGTGAGGGCTTCGCTGCGCTGGAGCGGGCTTGCCATACCCTGAATGCCGAAGACGACATCCTGCGCATGAAAGCGCCGTCCACCTTGACCATGCGCTGGCTGCTGGCGCGGCTCAGCCGCTTTCGTGCGTTGCAGCCCGGCAACGAAGTGCAGCTCACGAGTGCGTGGATGAGCGTGGATGAAGTGGACTTCAACCAAGAGCCTTTCGATTGCGCGGTCCTGTTGAGCTACGGGCATTTCCCGGCAGACTGGGATGCCTGTTACCTGTTCCCTGAACTGCTGATCCCGGTGGGCGCACCCAACCTGCTGGCCGATGGGCCTTGGGATGTTAATCGCTTGGCGTCCGCTGAGCTGCTGCACCCTACGCCCGACCGCCGCGACTGGCGCAACTGGCTGGAGCGCATGGGGCTGTCGTCGCAGGTGTCGCTCAAGGGTGGGCAAGTGTTCGACACCCTCGAACTGGGCATGATTGCAGCGGCGCGAGGGTACGGGGTGTCGATGGGCGATCTGCTGATGGTGGCTGAAGACGTCGCCCAAGGGCGATTGAGCCTGCCGTGGCCGACCGCCGTGGCCAGTGGGGAAAATTACTACCTGGTGTGGCCGAAAACCCGTCCCGGTGGTGAGCGCTTGCGCCGTTTGGCGGAGTTTCTACAAGGGGAAGTCAACGCCATGGAGTTGCCCCGGGTTGAACGTCTGGATTGACGCGCTATCGAGCGTCCGTGCAATCGTTTGCGCGTTACCCCGGTGAATCGCTCAAGTATTACCCGCGCCCGCCGAAGTAGGGGTGTTGGAACCTTCGTGCACCAACGTTTCCCACCAGATAATTTGCCGAGCAGCGCTATGAGATCAGGATGATCCTGGCCTCGGCCAGGAGCTGTCATGTCTCAACCTCGCGCTCGGATCGCCTCTCAGTTAGGCCTCGCCTTGGCCGTAATTTTGGCTGTCGTTATTAGCGGCAGTACTGTTTTCGCCTTGCGTTCCCTCGACTCCGCCAACCTTGACACGCGCGAGGAACACCTGGCCAGCGAGGCGCGCCTGCTCGCTGACCAACTCAACACCTTCCACAGCACCTTGCGCGAGAGTACCCAGCGTTTGAGCGGGCTGTTTGAAAAGCGCTTTGGCGCGGGGTTGAGTGTGCGTGGCGAACAGCCGGTAGCAGTGGCCGGTGTGCAGACCCCGAGCCTGTTCCTGGGCAGCGACCTGTTGAACAACGATTTCGATGAGGTCGATGAGTTCAAGGACACTTCCGGCGGCGTGGCCACGGTGTTTGTGCGCAGCGGCGAAGACTTTATCCGCGTCAGCACCTCCCTGACCAAACAGGATGGCAGCCGCGCCATCGGTACGGCCCTTGACCACCAGCATCCGGCCTATCAACGCCTGCTGGCCGGGCAGAGTTATGTCGGCCGGGCTGTGTTGTTCGACCGCTCCTACATGACCCAGTACACGCCGGTGCGGGATGCGGCTGGCAAGGTGATCGCCGTGCTGTTTGTCGGCTTCGACTACACCGACGCCCAGAACGCCCAGTTCGACAACCTCAAGCGCTTCCGTATCGGCCAGACGGGTTCCCTGGCCTTATTGGACGAACAGAAACACTGGCTGGTGCCGCCGGCAGGTGTGCAGGCGCTGGACCAGGCGATCCCGGTGATGCTCGACCTGGCCAAAAAGCCAGGCAAAGGCCTCTTCTGGAGTGACAAAAACGAAGACTTCTACAGCGTCTCGGTGCCGTTTGAAGGCGGCCCGTGGGCGGTGGTGGCGAGCATGCCGAAGTCCGAAATCCGCGCGGTGACCTGGGCGGTGGGCATTCGGCTAGTGATTGGCAGTGTGCTGGCAATGTTGTTTGCAGTGGGCGCTGCGGTCTGGCTGCTGCGCAGTAAATTGCAGCCCCTGAGCGACCTGGTGCGCCAAGCCGAAGCCCTCGGTGCGGGTGATTTGAGCGCGCGCCTCAATGTGTCCAGCCATGACGAAATCGGCCAACTGGCCCGCAGCTTCAACCAGATGGGCGAAGCGCTGTCGACCATGGTTTCGCATATTCGCAAGGCGGCCGAGGAGGTCAACAGCCGAGCCCAGGCGTTGTCTGGCCTGTCTGGCGGTGCCTATGAAGGCATGGAGCAGCAGTCTGGCGAGATCACCAGTATGGCCGGCGCAGTGGAGGAGTTCAGCGCGACCTCGCTGAACATCGCAGACAACATGGGCAACACCGAGCGACTGGCCCAGGAAAACGCCCAACAGACGCGTATCGGCCGCACCTCGATGCAAGAGGCGTCGTCGTCCCTGGAGCATATCGCTGCGGCGCTGAACAGCACGGCCACCGTAATCAATACCCTTGGCCAGCGCTCCCAGGAAATTGGCGGGATCGTCGGCGTCATCACCTCGATCGCCGAGCAAACCAACCTGCTGGCGCTCAACGCCGCCATCGAAGCCGCGCGTGCCGGTGAGCAAGGCCGAGGTTTTGCCGTGGTTGCCGACGAAGTGCGCAACCTGGCTTCGCGCACCCGTCAGGCCACCGACGAAATTTCCGGCATGATCCAAAGCATCCAGCAGGAAACCGGTAACGCCATCAGTACCATGGAGCACGGCAACGTGTTGATGCAGGAAGGCCTGTCGCGCAATGCTGACGTGGCGTCGGCCCTGGCGCGGATCGACGAGCAAAGCCGCTCGGCGGGCCAGCAGTTTGCCGCGATCACCACCGCGACCCAGGAGCAGAGCAGCACGGCAAACGTGCTCAGCAGCAACCTGCAAAGCATTGCGCTGGCCAACAGCGAGCAGCGTGAAGTGGTGTCGAACCTGGCCATTACCGCCAGGGAACTGGAAACCCTGGCGGCTGGCTTGCGGCATGAGGTGGATCGGTTTCGTTGAGGCCTAGCGGTCGCCGAGGCCCGGGTCCACACGCTTGCCGATATCCTTGAGGCGCGCGAGCTGATCGACCATCCCCGGCGCCTCGTCCAGGCTGCTGACGAAGGTCCACAGGTAAGTCATGACCGCGTACACGTGGCCGGCCTTGACCGCAGGCGACAGGGCCAGCTGGCTGATCGCGACGACAAATAGCAGGGCGGCCAGCGTACCGATAAACAGGAACGCGGCCGCCTCGCGGTCTGACAGCCAGATCCGCAGGCGCGACAGCACGTGATAGTGGCGCTGCAAGGTTTGCACGCCGACCTTTTCCACCAAACCGATTTCCTTCTCCAGGCGGTCATTCAAGCGCTCATGCAGCTGCTGATTGCGCCGGGCGAAGCGTGGCAGCAAGGTGGTGCACAACAGCAGTGCGCCCAGACACGCCAGGCCGATCCACGGTTCGATCACCAGCAACATCACTGCCGCACCGACGATGGACACCAGCGCCGTCGCGATGATCGGCACGTGTTTTTCGAAGAAGTCGACAAAGTCCCGTGCCAACACCACCCGCGCCGCTGCCCTTGAAGTGCTGTGGTTTTGCAGGCGCTGGTTGAGAATGACCGGCACCGCGAGGTCAGCGTAGATCCGCGTGAAGGTGCGGGTGTCCAACGCGCGCCGCGCCGCCCCGACCACCCAAAACATCAAGACCACGGCGGCGTAAAACAACGCACTGCCGGCATCGCCGCGGATGATCGAGTCCACTGCAAACCCGGCAAACAGCGGGTAGGCCAGCAGTAGCGCGTTCTCAAGTGCAACCAGCGATAGCGTGCAAAACAACTTGCCAGGGTAGGCCCGGGCAATAGCTTTGAGGGTCTGGCTGGCGGACTGTTGGCCAATTTTCTTGCTTTCTTCGATCAGAATTTGCGGAGTGACGGATGACATAGGTGCACCAATGGGGTGATAGACGCTATTATTGAGCGACTGCTCAAGTATCCTTGAGCGATCGCTCAAAAAGCAAGCGCCACTCATCTACCGGCGCCCGAAGGAATTGCCCATGTCGCGTATCGACCGTAAAGACCAGATCATCGCCGCCGCCCTGGAGCTGTTTCGCAGCAAGGGGTTTGCCGATGTGTCCACCCGCGACCTGGCCGAGCATGCCGGCCTGTCCCGCAGCCACGTCTACCACTACTTCAGCGACTGGAATGAGCTGCGCCGCGAAGCCTTTGTGCGTTTTGCCAATGAACAATTGGATGAGGTCCGCGCCCCGCTGGCGGGCGTGCCGCCGCTTGAGGCGCTGGTCGGGTTCTTGCGCGATTGCCTGCCGTGCACCGCCGACGCTGGCTGGGCGCTGTGGCTGGATGCGTGGGACGAGGCGATGCATGACCCGCAGATGGCTCAGGCCTATCTGGTGATCAATGCTCAATGGCAAGGCATGCTTGCCGAAGTGATCGAGCAAGGTGTCGCTGAAGGCGTTTTTCGCTGTGATTCGCCCCAACGCGCTGCCCGGCAGATCTTTGCCTTGGCGATGGGCTATGCCGATGACCTGATGCTTAAGCCGTCTACCGAGTCGGCCGAAGCGGTGCTGGATGAGGTGATGGAAGTGGCGAGGCTGCTATTGGATTTCCCCAAGGCGCATTAGCCAACTGCCGCAGGGCGGTACTGCAGCGCCTCCGCCAAATGATGGCGGGCGATGTGCTCTACCTGTTCAAGGTCGGCCAGGGTCCGCGCCACCTTAAGCAACCGATGAGCTGCGCGCAGGGACAATGTCAGCCGTTCGCAGGCGCTTTCCAGCCAGCTCTCATCGGCTTTCGCCAGTCGACAGTGCTTGCGTAACCCTGGCAGGTCCAGAAAAGCATTGGCGCAGCCTTGACGTCGTTGCTGGCGCTCGCGGGCCTCGGCAACCTCTGCTGACGCCTTCGCCGTGTTATCGCCGTCCTGTTGGGTGGGGTTCAGCGCGGTCGTTTCCCGGGCGACGGTTACGTGCAAGTCGATGCGGTCCAGCAATGGCCCGGAGAGTTTGTTGCGATAGCGCTGGATCTGCTCCGGCGTACAGCGGCAACGCCCGCTGGGGTCGCCCAGATAGCCGCAAGGGCAGGGGTTCATGGCGGCCACCAATTGAAAACGCGCGGGGAAACTCACCCGGTCACGGGCGCGGGAAATCACAATATGCCCCGACTCCAGTGGCTCGCGCAGCACCTCCAGCACTTTGCGATCAAACTCCGGCAACTCATCCAGAAACAGCACGCCATGGTGGGCGAGGGTGATTTCCCCGGGTTGTGGTTTTGAACCCCCGCCGACCAGCGCCGGCCCGGAAGCGGAGTGGTGCGGCTGGCGAAACGGGCGGTGCGGCCAATGGCTCAGCGGCGCCGGGCTGACCACTGACTGAATTGCGGCGACTTCCAGGGCTTCCTGCTCACTCAGTGGCGGCAGCAGCCCAGGCAGCCGACTGGCGAGCAATGTCTTGCCGGTGCCGGGTGGCCCGCTGAATAGCAGGTTATGCGCGCCCGCCGCCGCGATCAGCAAAGCGCGCTTGGCTGCCAGTTGCCCCTGCACTTCGCTCAGGTCCGGATAGGGTTTGTTCAGGTACAGCAGCCCGTCGGACTTATAGGGCTCAATCGGCACATGCCCGTTCAGGTGCGCCACCACCTGCAGCAGGTGGTCTACCGCAATCACCTTCAACCCCGACGCCAGGCACGCTTCCTCGGCATTGGCCCGAGGCACTATCACGGTGCGCCCGGCCTTGCGCGCCGCCAGCGCGGCGGGCAGCACGCCTTTGACCGCGCGCACCTCACCGGACAGCGCCAACTCACCCAGGCACTCCACGTCGTCCAGCATCAACGCCGGCACTTGCATGCTGGCCGCCAGAATCCCCAGGGCAATCGCCAAATCAAAACGCCCGCCGTCCTTGGGCAGGTCGGCAGGCGCGAGGTTGAGGGTGATGCGGCGGGCCGGGTATTGCAGCGCTGAGTTAAGGATGGCGCTGCGCACGCGGTCCTTGCTTTCCTTGACGGCAGTTTCCGGCAGGCCTACCAGCGTCAGGGAGGGCAGGCCGTTGGCCATATGCACTTCAACGCTGACGGCAGGGGCTTCGACGCCAATCTGGGCGCGGCTGTGGACGATGGCGAGGGACATGCTCGTTCCTTGAAGAGAGGGCCGCTTCCTGCGGTTTTTCAAGGGTAGACGAGGGGGTGGAGAGCGAGGCGGGAGAGGTTTTACAGAACGTATCCAGCGTCGGTCGCAGCGCTTTATGTGGGAGCTGGCTTGCCTGCGATAGCATCACCTCAGTGCAACTGATACACCGAGGCGCCTGCATCGCAGGCAAGCCAGCTCCCACACTGACCGCGTTTACTCAGTGGGCGGCGTCAACCTGGCTTCCAACTCCGCCACCTTCGCCTCCAGGCTCTCCAACCGCGCACGTGTGCGGGCCAGTACGACCATCTGGCTGTCAAACTCTTCCCGGCTCACCAGGTCGAGCTTGCTGAAGCCGCTTTGCAGCAACGCTTTGAACTGGCTTTCGATTTCGTTGCGGGGCAGCGGGGTGTCGCCGCTGAACAGGCGAGAGGCGTGGCCGCTCAGGGCGTCGAGGAGGTCTTTGGGCGCGAGCATGGGAAATATTCCGGAAAACTGTTGGCGGGCAGTGTATCACGCAGCGTCTATAGTCCTTTCACGGCCACAGACGCACGCT
Organism: Pseudomonas sp. UBT; assembly: GCF_050915955.1. NCBI lineage: Bacteria > Pseudomonadati > Pseudomonadota > Gammaproteobacteria > Pseudomonadales > Pseudomonadaceae > Pseudomonas > Pseudomonas sp. UBT. Next base: position 2,095,167 of record NZ_CP168079.1, read on the forward strand.
TTTCGCGCAGGGGGCCGGGCGGCTACGCACTGTTTTTGTGCGCATTGGCGTCGCCATACAGCCCCGCAGGTGGGCATAAGTGGGCAACGGACTGATTTCAGTGGTTTTTACGGAGCTGGCAAGCTTTCTGCTTAGACGATCATGACCCATGCACTGATGCAGTCGCTGTGACGAATGCAGTGCGCCGACGGATCAGGGGTACAGGTTTCGTCACCAGTGGTTCGCTGGCGTCGCAACGGCAAATGCCGAGGCGACGACGCGTTACAAAGCCAGGCACTGCGCTTAGACTTGAGACGGGTTTGTTTTCCTGGGGCAAGTCCACCAATTCGGGAGAGAGTTTTCATGAAGCTAGTCACTGCCATCATCAAGCCGTTCAAGTTGGACGATGTACGCGAGTCGTTGTCCGAGATCGGCGTGCAGGGCATTACCGTTACTGAGGTCAAGGGCTTCGGTCGGCAGAAGGGTCATACCGAGCTGTATCGTGGCGCGGAATACGTGGTCGATTTTCTGCCGAAGGTGAAGATTGATGTCGCCATTGACGACAAGGATCTTGACCGTGTTATCGAGGCGATAACCAAGGCGGCCAACACCGGCAAGATCGGTGACGGCAAGATCTTCGTGGTCAATCTGGAACAGGCTATTCGCATCCGTACCGGCGAAACCGATACCGACGCAATCTAAGCCGCCAAACCCCCAACGCCCCAGGAGAAAACAATATGACTCTGCGTAAATTCGCAGGGCTAGGAGCCCTGTTGTCCCTCGTAATGCCGGCCTTGGCATTGGCGGCGGACCCAGTCCCTGCTCCAGTCCTCAATTCCGGCGACACGGCGTGGATGCTTACGTCCACCGCGCTGGTGCTGTTCATGACCATTCCAGGCCTGGCGCTGTTCTACGGCGGCATGGTTCGCTCCAAAAACATTCTTTCCGTGATGATGCAGTGCTTCGCCATCACCGGTTTGATCACTATCTTGTGGTTCGTTTACGGCTACAGCATGGCGTTCGACACCACCGGTATGGAAGCAGGCGTCGTCAACCTCAACTCGTTCGTGGGCGGCCTGTCCAAACTGTTCCTGTCGGGTGTGACTCCGGCGAGCATTACCGGCCCTGCGGCGCTGTTCCCTGAGGCGGTGTTCGTCACCTTCCAGATGACGTTCGCCATCATTACGCCTGCGCTGATCGTCGGTGCTTTCGCTGAGCGTATGAAGTTCTCCGCGATGCTGATTTTCATGGGTGTCTGGTTCACCCTGGTCTACGCACCGATCGCCCACATGGTGTGGGGCGGTCCGGGTTCGTTGCTGGGCGACTGGGGCGTGCTGGACTTCGCGGGCGGCACCGTGGTGCACATCAACGCCGGTGTGGCTGGCTTGGTGGCGTGCCTGGTACTCGGCAAGCGTAAAGGCTTCCCGACCACGCCAATGGCACCTCACAACCTCGGTTACACCCTGGTCGGTGCAGCCATGTTGTGGGTTGGCTGGTTCGGCTTCAACGCAGGTTCTGCCGCTGCGGCCAACGGCACTGCCGGTATGGCGATGCTGGTCACCCAGATTGCTACCGCGGCTGCGGCGCTGGGCTGGATGTTCGCCGAGTGGGTCACCCACGGTAAGCCAAGTGCACTGGGCATCGCCTCGGGTGTAGTGGCCGGCCTGGTTGCAATCACCCCGGCTGCCGGCACCGTGGGCCCGATGGGCGCCCTGGTCATCGGCCTGGCGGCAGGCGTGGTGTGCTTCTTCTGCGCCACTACCCTGAAACGCAAACTGGGCTACGACGACTCCCTGGACGCCTTCGGCGTGCACGGTATCGGCGGTATCCTCGGCGCGATCCTGACCGGCGTATTCGCTGCCCCTTCGCTGGGCGGCTTCAACGCGGCGACCACTGACATCGCGGCGCAAGTCTGGATCCAGTGCAAAGGCGTCGGCTTCACCGTGATCTACACGGCCATCGTGACCTTCATTATCCTCAAGGTACTGGATGCGGTCATGGGCCTGCGGGTCACCGACGAAGAAGAGGCTGTCGGCCTCGATCTGGCGCAACACAACGAACGCGGTTACAACTTGTAAGTACGCGAAAAAAAGATGCCCGGCTTGCCGGGCATTTTTTTGCCTGGGGTTTGTCAGTGATAGGAAGCTGTACCGGTTTTTGCGCAGAGTTTGTGATGGGGCGCACACGGTACTTTTCACCGTGCAAAAGTCTTACATGCATGTAGGCGTATTCGGCACTTTGTTTTTTCCCTGAGCGCGCTAGAATGCGCGCCGATGGGCGGAGAACTGTATGTGGCAACAGACCCTGATTACCCTCCGGGCCAAGCCCAGGGGCTTTCACCTGGTAACGGATGAGTTGCTTGCCGGCTTGCCTGAATTGAAGGCTTGTCGCGTAGGCCTGTTGCATCTGTGGCTGCAGCACACCTCGGCCTCGTTGACCATCAACGAGAATGCCGACCCGGCGGTTCGCCGTGACTTCGAACGTTTTTTCAACTCGCTGGTGCCGCAAGGGCGTGCAGGGTTCGAACACAACGACGAAGGTCCGGATGATCTGCCGGCGCACTTCAAGGCCAGTCTCCTGGGCTGCCAGCTGAGTTTGCCAGTCAAGGCCGGCCGCTTGGCAATGGGGACCTGGCAAGGTGTTTATCTGGGCGAGCACCGTGATCATGGCGGTGCTCGTAAAGTCCTCGCCACGTTGCACGGTGATGGGGCATAAGCCACTGGTGATCCGGTGGATGTTGATTTTTTCCGGCGAACTCGACAGCGAGTGAGGCTGGGCTATAACTAATCTGCTTTTCGCAAGTCATGAGGTAGAACATGAGCGACGATGATCTGGAAAACGACGACCTTGAAGTAGGTGACGACGACGAGACCGAAGAAGGTCTTGAAGCGGCAGCTGAAGACGTTGCTGACGACGACGGTGGCGATGATGCACCTGCCCCGGCGGCCAAGGGCAAAGCCAAGGCAGCTGTTTCGGTAGACGAACTGCCGAGCGTTGAAGCCAAGAACAAAGAGCGCGATGCGCTGGCCCGTGCGATGGAAGAATTCCTCGCTAAAGGCGGCAAAGTGCAGGAAGTCGAGGCCAACGTGGTGGCAGATCCACCGAAAAAGCCGGATAACAAGTACGGCAGTCGACCTATCTGAGGTCACTCACCTGCTTGTAAGAAAAAGCCCGCCGTCGCTGCGGGCTTTTTCATGCCTGTAATAAATCCTGCAGGTCACCACAAAACATAAGTGGGAGCGGGCTTGCTCGCGAAAGCAGTCTGTCAGTTGCTGATGGGCTGACTGATACACCGCATTCGCGAGCAGGCCCGCTCCCACATTTTGATTCTCAGTGTTGCCGCTATAGCGTTACTGCCAACTGCGAAGCAACGGCGGCAACTCGTTTAAGCTACGAATTTCCGCATCCGGGCGCTTATCCGCTTCCCACGCCTTGCCCGTCGGGTTGAACCACACGGCACGAAGCCCCGCCTGCTGCGCCCCGGCGATGTCATCGCCAGGATGATCGCCAATATGTACTGCTTGATGGGCGTCCACGCCGCCGCGTTGCAGCGCCTCTTGAAACAGGCGCGCATCAGGCTTTGCGATACCGATATCTTCGGCGCGCAGGGCAAAGTGAAAGTAATCCGCCAGGCCTACACGCTGCACGTCGGCATTGCCGTTGGTGATAACCCCCAGCAGGAAGTGCTGGCGCAGGGCTTGCAACATGGGTTCGGCTTCGGGAAACACCGTGAGCTGGTGGCGTGCGTGAATGAATGCTTCAAAGCACACGTCGGCCATCTGCGTGGCTTCAGGCTGTGGATAACCGGCTTCTTCAAAGGCGTGCATCAGCACCCGATGGCGCAGCACGCTGATCCGATTTTTGAGTTCAGGATGGCGCTCCAGTACCTGCTGGCGAAGGCTCGCGAAGTGCTCGAGTGGCAAATCGCCGACCTTGGAAGCATGGGTCGCCAACCATTCACGCATCGACGCTTCGGCGCTGATGATGACGGGTACGTTGTCCCAGAGCGTGTCGTCCAGGTCGAAGGTGATCAGCTTGATACTCATGAGTCGCCGCCCTTGATGCGTTTGGCCCGTGGATGGGCACTGTCGTACACCGTAGCCAGGTGCTGGAAGTCGAGGTGGGTGTAGATCTGCGTGGTCTTGATGTCGGAGTGGCCCAGCAGTTCCTGCACAGCGCGCAAGTCCTGGGACGACTCCAGCATATGGCTGGCAAAGGAATGCCGCAGCATGTGTGGGTGCAGGTTTTGCCCCAGCTCACGCTCGCCGGCTGCCTTGACCCGCAATTGAATTGCCCGTGGCCCCAGGCGGCGGCCTTGTTGGCTGACAAACACGGCATCGTCCGCCGGGTGGGTCAGAAGGCGCAGCGGTAGCCACAGCTGCAAGGCTTCGCGGGCCTTCCTGCCCACCGGCAGTACACGGGTTTTGCTGCCTTTGCCGAGCACCTGCACCAGGCCGTCCGCCAAGTCCAACTGATCGAGGTTCAGGCCGGTCAGCTCCGACAGGCGCAAGCCTGAGGAATAGAACAGCTCAAGGATCGCCTGATCGCGGTGGGCGAGGAAGTCATCTTCCACCGCCCCATCGAGCAATTGCAGCGCGCGGTCGGTGTCCAGGGTCTTGGGCAGGCGCCGCTCACCCTTGGGCGGGGCCAGGCCATTGGCCGGGTCGTGGTCGCACAGGCCTTCGCGGTTGAGGTAATGATAGAGGCCGCGCACCGCCGACAGCAGGCGGGACAGGCTGCGCGAGGATTGGCCTTGCTGGTGCAGGCGCGCGATCAGGCTGCGCAGGCTCTGGATATCCAGGGCCTTCCAGCTGGCGATCTGTTGCTTTTCGCAGTACGCCAGGACCTTGTTCAAGTCCCGTCGGTAGGCTTCCAGGGTATGGGGCGACACCTGGCGCTCGTTGCGCAGGTGAGCGCAGTAAGCGTCCAGTTGCCTGTCCATGGCTAGCGCACCGCGCGCAAGGCAGTGGTAAAGCGCGGCAGGACCCGGCCCAGCACTTCAGCGATGTAGGTCAGAAACAGCGTGCCCACCGAGCTTTTGTAGTGCTGAGGATCACGACTGGCGATGGCCAATACACCGTGCAGGCCTTGATGGCTGAGAGCAACCACGGCAGTGGAGCCGATCTGCTTGCGCTGTTCAGCGCCAAACAGGAAATCCAGTTCGTGCTCGCGCAGGGTGCCGCTGATGGTCTTGCCTTCGGAGAGCAGGCCGCCGATAGCCGTCTGTGCTTCGCCGCCGCTGACCCAGCGACCCACCGGCATCGGGTTGTCGCTGAACAGAATCAGGCTGACAAACGGCACCTGGAAGTCCTGGCGCAGGCTGTCTTCCACGGCAATGACCGTTTCTTCGAGGCTGGTGGCATCCATCAGGGTAAGAATCAGGCGACGGGTCTTGTCGAAAAGACGGTCGTTGTCGCGGGCCACGTCCATCAGGTGCGAGAGCTTGTGGCGCATTTCGATATTGCGCTCGCGCAGGATCTTCATCTGCCGCTCCACCAGCGACACGGTATCGCCGCGCTGGTGGGGAATGCGCAGGGCGGGCAGCAGTTCTTCGTGTTCGACGAAGAAGTCCGGATTAGCCTCAAGGTACGCCGCGACAGCAGCGGCCTCCAGACTTTCGCTCGGGGACGTTTCGGCGGGTACTTGAGGCTTATCGGTCATTAGCTTGGCTCACTCATAGACGGACCTGTCCTTCGTATACGCGCGAGGCCGGCCCGGTCATCATCACCGGGTGGCCAGGGCCTGCCCATTCGATGGACAAGCGTCCGCCGGGCAGGTCGATCAGCAGTGGCGAATCCATCCACCCCTGGCTGATCGCGGCGACGGCGGCGGCGCAAGCACCGGTGCCGCACGCCTGGGTTTCGCCGGCACCGCGTTCCCATACACGCAGTTGCGCGCGGGAACGGTCGATCACCTGCAGAAAGCCCACATTGACCCGTGCCGGAAAGCGCGGGTGATGCTCGATCTTCGGCCCCAGTTCATGCACTGGGGCGTTATTGATGTCGTTGACCCGCAGTACCGCGTGGGGGTTGCCCATCGACACGGCAGCGATATCCACCGTCTTGCCATCAACGTCCAGCGCGTAACGCGTGGCCTGCTCGGTGGCCTGAAACGGTATATCCGCCGGCACCAGGCGTGGTTCACCCATGTTGACGCTGATCTGGCCGTCGCTGCGAATATCCAGCTCGATCACACCGCTCTTGGTCTCGACGCGAATCTGCCGCTTGGCGGTCAGGCGTTTGTCCAGCACAAAGCGGGCGAAGCAGCGCGCGCCGTTGCCGCACTGTTCCACTTCGGAACCGTCGGAGTTGAAGATCCGGTAACGGAAATCCACCTCCGGGTTGCTTGGCGCCTCAACGATCAGCAATTGGTCGAAGCCGATACCGGTGTGACGGTCGCCCCATTGTTTAGCGTGCTTGGGCAGGATATGCGCGTGCTGGCTGACCAGGTCGAGAACCATGAAATCATTGCCCAGCCCGTGCATCTTGGTAAAACGCAGCAGCATGGCTTACTCCGGCAGCAGGCTTTCGCCAGCATACAACTCGGCTACCGTCTCGCGGCGACGCACTTCAAACGCTTGATCACCGTCCACCAGCACCTCGGCGGCACGGCCGCGAGTGTTGTAGTTGGAGCTCATGACAAACCCGTAGGCACCGGCCGAATGCACAGCCAGCAGGTCGCCTTCTTCCAGGGCCAGTTGACGATCCTTGGCCAGGAAGTCGCCGGTCTCGCAGATCGGGCCGACGATGTCGTAGTTGCGACCTTCGCCAGTACGTGGCTTGACCGCAGTCACATCCATCCAGGCCTGATAGAGCGCCGGGCGAATAAGGTCGTTCATCGCCGCGTCGACGATGGCGAAATCCTTGTACTCGGTGTGCTTGAGGTATTCGACCTGGGTCAGCAGTACGCTGGCATTGGCGACGATATAACGGCCCGGCTCGAACATCAGGGTCAGGCCGCGGCCTTCGGTGCGCTCGCGCACGGCCTGGATGTAGTCGGCGATCTGTGGTGGCTCTTCATCGCGATAACGCACGCCTACACCACCACCAAGGTCGATGTGTTGCAGGTAGATGCCGCACTCGCCAAGGCGCTCGGTCAGCGCCAGCAGGCGGTCGAGGGCGTCCAGGAACGGTGGCAGGGTGGTCAGTTGCGAGCCGATATGGCAGTCGACGCCCAGCACTTCCAGGTTCGGCAATTGCGCGGCACGGATGTACACGTCCTCGGCGTCGGCAATGGCGATGCCGAACTTGTTCTCTTTGAGACCGGTGGAAATGTACGGGTGAGTGCCGGCATCGACGTCCGGGTTGACGCGCAGGGAGATCGGCGCGCGAACGCCCATCTCGGCAGCGACGACCTGCAGGCGCTCCAGCTCGTCGGTGGACTCGACGTTGAAGCAATGCACGCCGACTTCGAGGGCGCGGCGCATGTCTTCGCGGCTTTTGCCGACGCCGGAAAACACGATCTTGTCCGGCGTGCCACCGGCAGCCAGTACCCGTTCCAGCTCACCACGGGAGACGATGTCGAAACCAGCGCCCAAGCGCGCCAGGACATTCAGTACGCCCAGGTTGGAGTTGGCCTTGACGGCGTAGCACACCAGGCTCGGCGTGCCTTCCAGAGCGTCGGTAAAGCTACGGTATTGGGCTTCGATGTGCGCACGGGAGTACACATAGGTCGGGGTGCCAAAGCGCTCGGCAATCGCGGACAGCGCCACGCCTTCCGCGAACAGCTCGCCGTCCCGGTAGTTAAAAGCGTCCATGAGTTTCCCTTAATAGGTGTCGTGCTTGTGCGCTTTGGACTGCGACGTTTGCGCCTGGTCATTTGGGTCTTTGCTGTCATCGGGCAGGTACAGCGGACCTTTTTGACCACAGGCACTAACGAGGCAAGCGACCGCGACGAGCGCAGCAAGGGAAGAGATCAGGCGCTTCATGGCGAAATCCTTGAATATGCATTAATTGCGCCCGAGTATACCGACCACCCGCCAGCTTGCCTATGCGCCGGAATACCCGTCCGGCGGGGGTTTGCCGAGATAGTTGGGAAGCAGGCTACGATGGTCGCGGATATTTCATACTGTCATCGGTAATGAACTCGGTATCCTTTGCAATCAGCGGGGCTCGCCCGTATCGTGCGGCGCTTGAGCAAAACCAGACACTTTTGAGGTTGCCACAATGAGTTTGACCGAAGCCCGTTTTCACGACCTGGTGGATTCGACCCAGCAGGCGCTGGAAGATATTTTCGACGACAGCGGCCTGGACGTGGACCTGGAAAACTCGGCCGGCGTGCTGACGGTCAAGTTTGAAAACGGCACCCAACTGATCTTCAGTCGCCAGGAACCGCTGCGCCAGTTGTGGCTGGCAGCCCGCTCGGGTGGTTTTCACTTCGACTACGATGAAGAGGAAAATCGCTGGGCGCACGACACCACTGACGAGCTGCTGAGCGAAATGCTTGCTCGCCTCACGAAAGAACAGTCCGGCGCCGACTTGGACTTCGACGAGATTTGATCGTGACCCAGCCTGCACCTGTACGCCCGCCCAAGCCGCTGTTCAGCAATGTCAGCCCGGCGGTGCCGTCACCTTGTATCAGTTTGTGTCGCCTGGACGAGCAAAAAGTCTGCCTCGGCTGCTTCCGCCATGTGGAAGACATCCGTGAATGGCGCTCTGCCGACGACGCCCGGCGCCGCGTGATCTGTGCCGAGGCCGAGCAGCGCCGGGAGCGCGCTTGAGGCCGTCTTGTTTATTTGTGACGCTGTGGTAGTGTCCGGCTACACCTCAAATCATCGAGGTCCGTGAGAACCCCGCCTTTTCCTGGCGGGGTTTTGCTTTTTTGTGCAGAAAAAAGGAGTCTGCCTGAATCATGACCACCGCACCTTCCATCATCCTCACCCGTCTTGACGTGCAGCGTCTGGAGCAACTGATCGACCGCTTGGGCGATGAGTTTCCCGGCGTCGAAGCGTTGCAAGCCGAACTCGACCGCGCAGAAACAGTCGGCCACGATGAAGTGTCGGGAGACGTCGTGACTATGAACTCCCGTGTCCATTGCCGTGAAGAAAGCAGTGGCAAGGAGCGTCACCTGACCTTGGTTTATCCCAAGGATGCGAATGCCGACGAAGGCAAGATTTCGATTCTGGCTCCGGTCGGCAGCGCCTTGCTGGGCCTGCAGGTCGGTCAGCACATCGACTGGCCAGCACCCGGTGGCAAGACCCTCAAGCTTGAATTGCTCAGCGTTGAAGGCCAGCCCAAAGATGGCGGCGCCTTCCCTCTCTAAACCTGGTTCAACGCCTTGTTGAGCGACAGCTCCAGCTCGGCCTTGTAGCGCAGATACAAGTTGCTCGGGCTTTGCACATCACCGAGCAGGCCCGACAGGTCCAGGTCGGTGATGTAGCAGCGGTAGCGCTCGGTCTCCCGACGCTGCCCGACGATTTGCTGGGCGACCACCGCAAACAACTGGTCGCCAAACTCCAGTTCGCAAAACTCCCGCTGATTGCAGTACAGGGTGATACCCACCTGGCCGTGCGCCGCTTTGCCGATAATCGCCTGCACGTCATAAAACGGCTTATTGGCCGGGTTTTGAGGGGCTGGCCGCGGCTCGATGCTGCGGGCGCGATTGCTGCCGGACGGCAACAGTTGGTAATACAGAGTTTGCACTTCACCCAGCGTCTGTTGCGTATCCAGCGGCGATAGCGCTTCACGGCGGTAGATGATCGATTGCAGAAAGCGCTGCAACGGCGCCAGCAGGCTTTGTTCGTCATGAAATGGCAGGCGCTGCTGCCACAGCGCGTTGAACTCATCCAGCACATACAACTCGGCGAAGCCTTCATTGACGCGGTAGAACACCTGTACACAATTGGCCTGGCCCATGGGCAACAGCAGCGCCAGATCGTGGTCTTCCAGGGCCATGGCGTCCAGGTGCAGCGGGCTGTAGCTGGCCAGTTCTTCGCTGAGGTACGCGATCAGCGCGTCCTGGGTCGGCAGCGACACATGAGTGGCCTGGCCCGGGGTCAGCTCCATCACGTGATAGTGCTGCTGCACTTGCAGGAGGTAGCGGTGATTGGACTGACCCAGCAGGAGGCTCTGCGCCGTATCGAAGATTTCTTCCACGCGCTGGGCAATGAACTGCGCACGGTTGTGACAGAAGCAGCGCACCCGCAGCCGTGGCAAATGGTCCGGCGGCAGTTGGTTGAGGTAGTCACGCAAGCAGTCGAGCAACGCGTGGGGGCCGTCATAGCGGCTGACCATCACCTCGTTCCAACTGTTGAGCGTCACCTGATCCAGGGTCAGTACCAGGTTGTCGCGCACGCCGGCATAGCTCAAGGAGTCGGTACGCTCGGTGGTCATCAGGATATTCAGGTCGCGATGATGCTTGAGCGGGTCAACGCCGACGTTGATCAGCAACAACACGTCTTCGGGCACGGCCGAGCGCAACAGGCGATCTTCATCGACGCTGGTCAACGGCAGGCCGATGGTCTGTTGCAGGCTGCCCAACAGGTTGAACAGCTCGAATTCGGTCATGTCACTGACGCCCGGGTGCAGCGCCAGGCGCGTGCTGCTGTCGATCACGCCGTTGCGGTGGCACCAGGTGAGCATTTCCAGCAGGTCGCGGCTGCGCTTGATCGGCGCGAAGTGCTCCCATTCCAGTGCCGTAAGGTTGCCGTTGTACAGGCCCCAGTGGTGCTGGCCGGGCTCCTTGCGGTTGGGCGATTGCACCAGGGTCAGGGTGTCTTCGGCCAGGTCCGGGGCGATGCCGGGGTTGATGAACTCGACCTTGCCGGCCTTGCGCTCAAACGCCGCATACAAGCGCCGGCCCAGCACGTTGAGGTCGCGCTTGTTAATCAGGCTGACGGTCTGCTCGGTGCGAGCGAACTGGGTGAGAAAGCGGTAGCTGTAATTCAGCTCATTGACCAGCGCACGGCGTTCGGAGGCGACCTGGCGCACTTTCCACTGGCTGCGACTGTCCAGCAGAGACAGTTGGCGCTGGTCCCAACCCCATTCATGGGCCAGGCGTTCCATTAATAGGCGCTGCCAACTGGTGCTGCGTTGGCCGGCGCTGAGCTTGCGGTTGACCTTCAGGTACAGCGCGCGTCTTACCAACTCCAGGCGTTCGGGCTCGTTACGCACCTTGAGGTGTTCCTCGATGCGGCGGTAGACCACGATATACGGGTCCAACTCATCCAGATCCATCTGATTGGCGAATACCGAGCGTTTGAAGCGCAGGCTCAGGCAATGCACGTTCGGGTGTTCGTTGGCGTAAACCTCAGTCAGCAGTAACTTGAGCACCGATTTGTAGGGCGACTCGATGCCTTTGAACAGTTGCCACAGCCCGGCGCCAATGAATTCGCCGGGGGGGATGTGGGCCAGGTGACCGAGGTCGAGGGTTTCATCGGCGCGGATAAAGCGCTTGGAAATCAGTGCGTGAGTGAACTCGGCGTAGCGACGTTCTTCGTAGACCGGCACCAGCCACCAGATGGGTGTGCGCCCGGCGAGCCAGATGGCGGTGCGGTAGAACTCATCCAGCAGCAGGTAATGCTGAGTGGTGCCGCAATCATCGGAGCTCAGTTGTGTGTCGCGTTCACCCAGCACAAAGCGCGTCGGCTCGATCAGGAAAAAATGCGCCTCTGCCCCCATGGTCAAGGCCCAGGCTTCCAGCAACTGGCACTTTTTGCGCAGCTCAGCCAGCTCGTTTTCGCCCAGGTCGGGCGCGTGGCATACCCACACGTCCATATCGCTTTGGTCTGCCTGAGCCAGGGTGCCGAGGCTGCCCATCAGAAACAGGCCGTGGATCGGCCGCGGCGGGTTGCCGTGGCGTGCCTTGTAAGAGAACGAGCGGGTCAGGCGCTGGGCTTCGGCGAGCGCTTGGGCGTCAGGTTCGAAGTTCGACAGCCCGGCCGGCGTGCTGCCCGAGACATAACCGGGCAGCAGCGGATGATTGACGTGAAAAAACAGCGGCAGCAGGGTCAGCACGCTTTGTTGGCGTGGCGTCAGCCCCTCGACGGCCCGGGCCATGCGGCCTTCATTGAGGGCCATGAAGCGCGCGCGCAGTTGAGCCAGCACCTTGCGGTCGATGCCTTCGTCCAGGTCGGGGCGGATCTCATGGGTGCGGGTCATGTAGAACTCGGTGGCTCGCAGGGCCCGACATGGGCGGCCGTGTAGGAGTTTACAGCCAGTAGCGTAGGAGTTTTAGAGGGAAATTGTTTTTGACGTCAGAATTTTGAGCGCTGGACAGCAGCGCCCTCGGAATCCGCAAAGGGCGGACTCCATGGGCGGTAACAGGTGTCAGGCGGCTTCTTTGGTCGAGGCAGTGGTCAGAATGGTCAACAGGGTTTGGGCCTGCTCGGCAGCGTCCCGGCCAAGGCTGGTCAGGTAGCCCCCGTCCGGCTGGTCGATCAGTTTTTTCTCGAACAGGCGTTTGGCGGCGGCGATGGCGGAGGGTGCGGCGGTCTGGTGGACTTTTAGACCTTCCTGGGAGCTGCCCAGGTTGAAGAGTGCAAGGATTTCCAGTTCGGCAACCAACTCAGGGGTATACGACATAAGGACTCCAGACTTTCTAAGAATTTATTAGAGGCTAGCAGGGCATAAGGTGAACGCACTTTGCCGGGCTGTCCAGTGAGAAAGTCGTGGGTCTTGATATGGCGCACCTTTGTGGTGAGCAAGCCTGCTGCTTCGCCACCAAGGTGCTCGATTCAGTCGTTTTCCGGTGGCAATTCCGGCAGCGCCCGCAGCGCTGTTTCGTACCATTCGGTATTGAATGCGCGGTCTTCGTCCAACATCTTGTCGATTTCCACGGCCAATACGTGAGCCATGAGGTTCAGAATCTCTTCGCGTTCGTAACCCACCAGCGTGAGCTTATTCAAAGTGGCTTTGGCGGCAGGCGGATTGTCGCTTTCGATCTGGTTTTCGATGGCTTGGACCAGTGTGCTCTCGGTGAACTCTTCTTCGTCGCTGTCGATATCGGTCGGCTCGCTCATGGCAGGCTCCTCAAGGAAAGGGCGCCAGTCTACCTCCATTCAAGCAGGTGATGCTGCTGGTCAGGTCGGGCGCGACGTTCTATAACTTCTGCAGCCAACCCCACACCCGGCCTGGAGGCATTCGCAATGCTCAAGCTTTACGGATTTTCGGTCAGTAACTACTACAACATGGTCAAGCTGGCGCTGATGGAGAAGGGCCTGCCGTTTGAAGAAGTACCGTTTTACCCGAGCCAGACGCCCGAGGCGCTTGCCGTCAGCCCCCGTGGCAAAGTGCCGATTCTTGGCGTGAAACAGGGGTTTATCAACGAAACCAGCGTGATCCTCGAATACATCGAGCAGACCCAGGAGGGCCGTTCGTTGCTGCCGGCCGACCCGTTTCAACGCGCCCAAGTGCTGGCGTTCTGCAGGGAAATCGAGCTGTATATCGAGCTGCCCGCGCGCGCGTGTTTCGCCGAGGCGTTCTTCGGTATGCCGGTGCCGGATGCGATCAAGGAAAAATCCAAGGCCGAGTTGCTGTTGGGGATCGCTTCTTTAGGTCGACACGGTAAGTTCGCGCCGTACGTGGCGGGGGAGAGCTTTACGATTGCCGATCTGTATTTCATGTACAGCGTGAACCTCGCCTGTGGCGTGGGCGAGAAGCTGTTTGGCCTGGATTTGCTGGCTGAGCTGCCGGCGGCCAAAGCGCTGCTGGAGCGATTGCATGCCATGCCCAACGCGCAGAAGGTGGCGGCGGACAGAGAAGCGGCGATGCCGGCGTTTATGGCGATGATTGCGGCGAAGAAATAGCGAGTTGGCGCCTGCGGTGACGCCTTCGCGAGCAAGCCCGCTCCCACATTCGACTGCATCCCAGAGGTGGAACTCGGTCAATAGTGGAAGCGGGCTTGCTCGTGAAGCTTTTAGCGGCTGGCCAGCAGTTCCTGGCCGCGCGCTACGGCTGCCTTGACCTGCGCCGGTGCAGTGCCGCCTACGTGGTTACGGGCATTCACCGAGCCTTCCAGGGTCAGCACCGCAAATACGTCCTGCTCGATCTGGTCGCTGAAACGACGCAGTTCTTCCAGGCTCATTTCCGCCAGGTCCTTGCCGGTGTCCACACCGTATTTGACGGCATGGCCGACGATTTCGTGGCAGTCCCGGAACGGCAGGCCGCGGCGCACCAGGTAATCCGCCAGGTCGGTCGCAGTAGAGAAACCGCGCAAGGCCGCCTCACGCATGATCGCGTGCTTGGGCTTGATTGCGGGGATCATGTCGGCAAACGCACGCAGCGAGTCGCGCAAGGTGTCGGCAGCGTCGAACAGCGGCTCTTTGTCTTCCTGATTGTCCTTGTTGTAGGCCAGCGGCTGGCCCTTCATCAGGGTCAGCAAGCCCATCAGTGCGCCGAATACACGGCCGCTCTTGCCACGCACCAACTCCGGCACGTCGGGGTTTTTCTTTTGCGGCATGATCGAGCTGCCCGTGCAGAAGCGATCCGGCAGGTCGATGAATTGGAATTGCGCGCTGGTCCACAGCACCAGCTCTTCGGAGAAACGCGACAGGTGCATCATCGCGATGCTGGCGGCAGCGCAGAATTCGATGGCGAAGTCGCGGTCCGATACGCCATCCAGGGAGTTGCCGCCCACGGCGTCAAAACCCAGCAGTTGAGCGGTGTACTCGCGGTCGATCGGGTAAGTGGTGCCCGCCAGCGCGGCGCTGCCCAATGGCATGCGGTTGGCGCGTTTACGGCAATCCACCAGGCGCTCGTAGTCGCGGCTGAGCATTTCGAACCAGGCCAGCAGGTGGTGGCCGAAGGTCACTGGCTGTGCGGTTTGCAGGTGGGTGAAGCCGGGCATGATGGTGTCCGACTCACGCTCGGCCTGCTCCAGCAAACCTTTTTGCAGGCGCGTGATTTCGGCCAGGATCAGGTCGATTTCGTCGCGCAGCCACAGGCGAATATCGGTCGCCACCTGGTCGTTACGGCTGCGACCGGTGTGCAGTTTTTTGCCGGTCACACCGATACGATCGGTGAGGCGGGCCTCGATGTTCATGTGCACGTCTTCCAGGTCGACGCGCCAGTCGAACGTGCCGGCCTCGATCTCACCGCGAATGGTAGTCAGGCCGTCGATGATGCTGTCGCGCTCGGCGTCGGTCAGCACGCCGACCTTGGCCAGCATCGTGGCGTGGGCGATCGAGCCCATGATGTCGTGGCGGTACAGGCGCTGGTCGAAGGTGACGGAGGCGGTGAAGCGGGCGACGAAGGCGTCGACGGGTTCACTGAAGCGGCCGCCCCAGGACTGGTTGGTCTTGTCGGTGCTCATGGATTCGCTCGTGATCTGCTTAAAAGAGGCGTGGAGGTGTGCCGCCGATAATAACAGGGTTGCCCGTGGAGGCGGTGCTGCGGGTGGTCGGCATTTTTATTTGTACGAAGGATGGCTAAGTGCCTTGCCGCCGAACGCATCCGGGACGAGACTGGAGGTAGGCGTTAATTGAAACGATATTTGACGATCGAGCAATATCGTCTCAGCAAGCGTCTACAGTTGCACTGATAGAGCATGAATGCACCAAAGTCGGGTGATGTGGTCATAGCCCAGACTATCCATTAAAAAAGGGGGGTATTCGGATTGTGTATCAGCAAACCCTACGGCGATGCCCAGAGGCAGCAGGTTTTGGGCGCAACTGAACAGGTCCGGGTAAATTTGGGTGCCGCTCTCGGGGCACTTTTTGCCGCTCGCGCTAGTCTTAGCGTGGATCGCTGTGACGCAAGTCACCGCACCTGTCTACGCTATCCTTGTGCGAGACTCACGCAGGAATCCAGCGCAATATGAATGTCCTGATCGTTGATGACGAACCCCAAGCCCGCGAGCGACTGAGCCGTTTGGTCAATGAGCTCGAGGGTTATAAAGTCCTTGAACCGAGCGCCACCAGTGGCGAGGAGGCGTTGACGCTGATCGACAGCCTCAAGCCTGACGTGGTGCTGCTCGATATCCGCTTGCCGGGCCTCGATGGCCTGCAAGTCGCCGCCCGCCTGAGTGAGCGAGAATCGCCGCCGGCCGTGGTGTTATGTGCAGCCCAGGAAGAGTTTTCTACGGAAACGCTGGAAGCCAGCGGTGTCAGTTTTCTCGCCAAGCCGGTAACCGGCGAAGCGTTGCTCAAGGCCCTGAAAAAGGCCGAGCGCCCAAACCGCCTTCAACTGGCTGCGTTGACCCAGCCGGCTGCCCAGAGTGGCAATGGGCCTCGCAGCCATATCAGCGCGCGAACCCGCAAAGGCATCGAGCTGATTCCTCTGGGCCAGGTGGTCTACTTTATCGCTGATCACAAGTACGTGACCCTGCGCCACGAGACGGGCGAAGTATTGCTCGATGAGCCGCTCAAGGCGTTGGAGGATGAGTTTGGCGACCGCTTCGTGCGCATTCACCGCAACGCGCTGGTGGCCCGCGAGCGAATAGAACGTTTGCAACGCACGCCACTGGGGCATTTTCAGCTGTTCCTGAAAGGGCTCAATGGCGATGCCTTGATCGTCAGCCGACGTCATGTCGCCGGTGTGCGCAAGATGATGCAGCAGCTTTAGCCCAAGGGCTTTGGCGAGGTCTGCCTTCCTTATCCCGGTGCGATGCGGCCAGGGAGGCCCCGCACTTGCTGATTCAAATCAAAGCGTGTTTGCCTGAGCTGTTATTATCTGCCGTATCTATTCAGTACGGATTGATCCATGTCCTCTCGCGAAATCCGCATCGCCACCCGTAAAAGCGCCTTGGCCTTGTGGCAGGCCGAATACGTCAAAGCACGCCTTGAACAGGCCCACCCGGGCCTCAAAGTGTCCCTGGTGCCCATGGTCAGTCGCGGCGACAAGCTGCTCGACTCGCCACTGTCGAAGATCGGCGGCAAGGGCTTGTTCGTCAAAGAGCTGGAAACCGCACTGCTGGAAAACGAAGCCGACATCGCCGTGCATTCGATGAAAGACGTGCCGATGGACTTCCCTGAAGGCCTCGGCCTGTATTGCATCTGCGAACGTGAAGACCCGCGCGATGCCTTCGTTTCCAACACCTACGCGTCGTTGGATGATTTGCCACTGGGCAGCGTCGTCGGCACCTCCAGCCTGCGTCGTCAGGCGCAGTTGCTGACTCGTCGCCCGGATCTGCAGATCCGTTTCCTGCGCGGCAACGTCAACACGCGCCTGGCCAAGCTGGATGCCGGTGACTATGACGCGATCATCCTCGCGGCGGCTGGATTGATCCGCCTCGGTTTCGAAGACCGTATCACCTCGGCCATCAGCGTCGAAGACAGCTTGCCTGCAGGCGGGCAGGGTGCTGTGGGCATCGAATGTCGCACCGCCGACACTGGAATTCACGCCTTGCTCAAACCCCTGGACCACCCTGACACCGAAGTGCGTGTCACCGCCGAGCGCGCGCTGAACAAGCACCTCAACGGTGGCTGCCAGGTGCCGATTGCCTGCTACGCCGTGCTTGAGGGTGAAAACCTTTGGCTGCGTGGCCTGGTAGGAGATCCTGAAGGCGGCAACCTGCTCACCGCCGAGGTGCGCGGGCCACAGCGTGACGCGACCGCCTTGGGTATCCAGGTCGCTGAAGAGCTGCTGGGCAAGGGCGCCGGCGCCATTCTGCAAAAAGTCTACGGCGAGGCCGGCCCGCAGTGACTGGCTGGCGTGTGCTGCTGACGCGGCCTGCCGAAGAGTCGGCTGCCCTGGCGGCATCGCTGTCCGAAGCCGGTATTTTCAGCAGCAGCCTGCCTTTGCTGGACATCGAAGCCTTGCCCGTGACGCCTGAACAACAGTCTGTCTTGCATGACCTGGGCCGTTATTGCGCGGTGATTGTGGTCAGCAAGCCGGCCGCACGCCTTGCTGTACAGCAGTTGAATCAGCCTTGGCCGCAGTTGCCGTGGTTCAGCGTCGGGGCTGCCACCGCGCAGGTACTGGCCGATCACGGACTCAGCGTTCACTATCCGCCTACCGGGGATGACAGCGAGGCCTTGCTTGAATTGCCCGCCTTGCGCGAGGCTATCGCACAGCCCGGTGCCCGAGTGCTGATCCTGCGTGGCGAGGGTGGGCGAGAGCTGCTGGCTGAGCGTTTGCGTGAGCAAGGTGCTAGTGTCGATTATCTGGAGTTGTATCGCCGCTTCCTTCCGGCCTACGAGGCCGGGGTGTTGACGCAGCGCATCCAGTTGGAACGCTTGAACGGCCTGGTGGTCAGCAGTGGGCAGGGTTTTTTGCACCTGCAAGCCCTGGCCGGCCTCGATTGGCCGAAGGTGGCGCAGCTGCCGTTGTTCGTGCCCAGCCCGCGCGTTTATGAAATGGCGCGGGCCGCTGGCGCAGAAAAAGTTGTGGATTGTCGCGGCGCGAGTGCCGCGGCTTTGTTAGTGGCGTTGCGCAGCGCTGCCTCGTGAGGCATGCGGCGCCCACTCTCTGATACGCAAAGGACGGATACGTGAGCGAAACAGCCTTGCCTAAAGATGAAGCCCAGCCAGCACTTGATGCGCAGGTTGCACCGGCCACCGCGCCACGCCGTGGCAATGGCCTGGCTATTGTGGCCCTGTTGCTCGGTGCCGCAGGTGTTGCCGCCGGCGGTTGGGGGATTTGGCAGGTCCGTGCCCTGCAAGCCAGCAGCCAGCAACAGCTGGGCCAGGTGCAGACCCTCGATGACCAATCCCAATCACTCAAGCAGAGTCAGCAGCAACTGGCTGCACGCCTGGCACAATTGCCAGCAGCCGATGAGCTGGAGGAGCGCCGCCGCCTCGTCGCCCAGTTGCAGGGTGATCAGCAGCGCTTGAGCCAGCGTCTGGAAACCGTGCTGGGTGCCAGCCGCCAGGACTGGCGCCTGGCCGAAGCCGAGCACTTGATCCGTCTGGCCAGCTTGCGCCTGTCTGCCCTGCAGGACATCAACAGTGCTCAATCGCTGGTCCAGGGCGCTGACGAAATTCTCCGCGAGCAGAGCGATCCAGGCGCCTACGCCGCCCGTGAGCAATTGGCCAAAAGCCTTACCGCCTTGCGCAGCACTGAACAACCTGACCGCACCGGGCTTTACCTGCAACTGGCAGCCTTGCGTGACCAGGTCGTGCAACTGGCGGCTATTGCCCCTGAATATCAACTCACCGAGCCCTCTTCCGAGGGGCGCCCGACGACCGACACGGAAAGCCGCCTGCACCAGTGGTGGGAGCAGATATCTCGCTACTTCCGCATCGACTTCAACCCGGATGACAACATTCGTCCGTTGCTGGCCGGTCAAGGTTTGAACCAGGTACGCCTGGCACTGAGCCTCGCCCTGGAGCAAGCACAATGGGCAGCGCTCAACGGTGAAACGGCGGTGTACAGCCGCTCCTTGGGTGAAGCCCGCAGCGTGCTGCAGGACAACTTCAACCAGGACAACCCGCAGAGCAAAGCGATGCTGGCACGTATTGGCGAGCTCGAGCCCAAGGCTGTTTCCGTGGCGACCCCTGACCTGGCCGCCAGCCTGGCGGCTGTGCAGGCTTATCTTGAGCGCCGCCATCTGTCTGCCGGTGAAGCCAAGGCGGCGGCCACGCCGGCCACCCAGGAGTAGAGCCGATGAAGCGTTTCTATGTGATCCTGGTACTGGCGATTGCGATTGCCTTGGCACTGGGCGTGGGTATTTCGAAACACACCGGCTACGTGCTGATTACCTATCCTCATCTGCTGCATTACGAGTCGAGCCTGTGGGCCACGCTGGTGGCAGTGTTTGCCGTCGGCCTGGCGATCTACCTGGTTCGTGTGCTGCTGAGCCTGCTCACCACCTCCGGTGGCGTAGTCAACCCGTGGTCGCGACGTAACCGCAGCCGCCGCATACAGATTGCGATTGAGCAAGGTCAGTTGGACCTCGCCGAGGGCCGCTGGGCCAGCGCCGAGCGCCACCTGCACCGTGCCGCCGAAGCCGAGCGCCAGCCCTTGCTGTATTACCTTGGGGCTGCACGTGCCGCCAATGAGCAGGGCCGTTATGAAGAGTCCGACGGTTTGCTGGAGCGCGCCATGGAGCGCCAGCCACAGGCGGAACTTGCTGTCGCCTTGAGCCACGCGCAGTTGCAGATGGATCGCGGCGATACGGAAGGGGCTTTGGTGACCTTGCAGGCGATGTACGAGCGTCATCCCCATAACGCACAGGTTTTGCGCCAGTTGCAGCGCTTGCATCAGCAGCGAGGCGATTGGCCATCGGTGATTCGCTTGTTGCCGGAACTGCGCAAGGACAAAGTGCTTCCCGCCACAGAACTGGCGGAGCTTGAGCGCCGCGCATGGGGCGAGAACCTTGGCCTTGCCGTGCAGCGTGAAGAGCAAGGTGAAGCGGGCTTGCAATCTTTGGAGCGTGCCTGGGAGCAACTGACTTCAGCCCAGCGCCAGGAGCCACAACTGGTCTTGGCCTACGCTGAGCAACTGCGTCGGCTGGGTGCTGATGCCAAGGCTGAGGAAGTGCTGCGCGGCGCCATCAAGCGCGGCTATGACAGCCATCTGATCCGGCTTTATGGGTTGCTGCGCGGCAGCGACCCAGGCCGACCGCTGAAGTTTGCTGAAGGTTGGCTCAAGGACCATCCGGGTGACGCCAGCCTGCTGCTGACCCTGGGCCGCCTTTGTCTGCAAAACAGCTTGTGGGGCAAGGCGCGGGACTATTTGGAAAGCAGTCTGCAGGTACAGCGAAATCCCGAAGCCTGCGCTGAGCTGGCACGTTTACTGGCCCAGTTGGGTGACACCGAGCGCAGTAACCAATTGTTTCAGGAAGGCCTGGGTCTGTTGGACAGCCGGTTGCTGGCATCACCGCTGCCTGTGCCCGCGCGGGTTTGAAGTAGGAAAGAGTGCGAGGGTTGGCTCGGAAGCTTCTTAGGGCCAACCCTTCTTTATCGTGTAAAGGCTGGGTCTAAAGCGCGATGTAGCAAATTCCTACCGCTAACAGCTTGAAGTCATCCAGCTTCTGACGGGATATCCCCAGGCTCTCGCGGAATTGTCTGCTCTATCGCGTATTGAAAGGGATCAGGCCTTTACTCTACCGTAACGACCTGTCTCTTGCGGTACGGATAACAATGTCTTTGGCCCCTTCACGCTCCTTCTTTCTCCTGGCGTTCATGGCGGGTGCGCTGACGTTGGGTGCGTCTTTTTATCTCGAGTTCGGCGCGCTGTTGCGCCCTTGCTTCCTTTGCCAGGTGCAACGCATCTTTCTGGCCGCCTTTACCCTGATCAATCTGGTTGCCGTGATTCACGGCCCAAGACGCTCTGCGGCTTACTTTTACGGGTTGGCCAGCATGGGTTGTGCGTTGCTTGGCGCTATTACTGCTGTGCGCCAGGTACTGCTACAAAATGCCGCACTGGAGCAGGCCAACGATTGCTGGCCCAGTCTGCAATACATGATTGAGAACCTGTCGCTTTGGCAAGCACTGCAATTGACGGTCAGAGGCACCGTCGATTGTGTGGAGCTCAACTGGACGCTGTTCGACCTGAGCCTGCCGGAGTGGAGCTTGTTGTTCTTCGTGGCGATGCTGGCCATGGGCATCATGCAGTTTTCACGGCTGCTACTGGGCAGTCGTTTGGACCTTGCGAGGTATTGAAGGCCAATGGCAGTTTGTAGGATGGGATTAAACACTTGTATGAACTTTCTCTCCTGCGTACCTTGAAGCCATAGTCATGCGGGCATAATCTGGCCCGCACGCATTACTGAAACCGTTTGTCAGATGCGGCCTTGTCCGGCTGCCGCTTTTATCCTTGAAGTGTTGCGCGGGCACAGAGCGGCAGCGCCCCCTATAGGGAAGAGAGATCACCATGCTGGAAAGTTGTCAGAATGCTCAGGAACGCTGGGGTGGGGTGCACAAGCTGATCGACAGCTGGTTGAAGGCACGTCACGAACTGGTTCGGGCCTTTGATGCTCTTGGCGCCAAGCCCGAAGCATTGGCTGAGAATCGCGAGTCGCTGCAAGATTTCTGCGGTGTACTGGTGGACTATGTGTCTACCGGCCATTTCGAGATTTACGAGCAACTGACCGGCGAGGCGAAAGCGTTTAACGATGAGCGTGGCCTGGAACTGGCCGAGACTATTTACCCGCGCATCGATGTCATCACCGAAAAGCTGCTGGCCTTTAACGACCTGTGTGATGCCGGTGAGTGTGTTGCTGAAAAATTTAAAGAGTTGGGTGGACTGCTCCACGAGCGTTTCGAGCTGGAAGACTGCTTGATCGAAGTGTTGCACAACGCCCATAAGGAAGAGTCTGTCGCGCAGGTTTGATCCTGGGTGATACGTAAAAAACGGTGCGCATGGCGCACCGTTTTTTATTGGGTCAGTGGCGAGTACCGAGCAACTCGATCTCAAATACCAGCGGCGTATACGGCGGTATCAACTCGCCGGCACCGTCGGCGCCATAGGCCTGGGCCGATGGAATCACCAGGCGCCATTTTGCGCCTGTCGGCATCTGTTGGAGTGCTTTGCTCCAGCCGCTGATCACGCTGTCCAGACGAAACCATTGGGGCTGTGTGCTCTGATCGAAGACCGTCCCGTCGGGCAGTTTTCCGGTGTATTTCACCTGCACCTCATCACTGGCCAACGGCTTGCTGCCAGTGCCCGGCTTCAACTCGGTGAGCAGGATGCCATCCGACAACTCACGCACACCGCTTGCCGTTTTTTCCTGGGCTAAAAATTGCTGTTCGGCAGCGAGCGCTTTTTCGCTTTTTGGAACCTCGGCGTCGGCCGCACTCTGTGCTTCGTGTTGGGCGAGGATCTGTTCGATACGTGCATCGTCCAGCGCCAGTGGTTTGCCTTGGTAGGCTTGCTTGAGGCCGTCAACCAGTGCCTGGATCTGCAGGTCGGGGACTTCCTGGCGCAAGCGCTCGCCGAGGCTTGCGCCCAAGCTGTACGCGAGATCGTGCGGGTCTTGGGCAGTGCTGCCTGACGGCGATTGCTCACCCGCATTGGCCGCGCCAATCGCCAAGCCAAGCACTAAAAAAAGGTAACGCGACATGGGGAGTCTCCCGCCGAAAGTGCGACGGATTATGCCAGCCTGAGTGCGTAAAAAGTGCCGTGGTTTTTTGTTATATCGATAAGAATTTTCTCACCGTGCAACGCAAGGCAAACGATACTGTCAACATGCCCTAGCGGCGGTAAGAGCAGAGGGCTAGTATGAGCCGCACCCACGTCAGCCAGGAGGTAAACCATGTCGGCCAAACAGAAGCCTGTAAATACCCCGTTGCACTTACTCCAACAACTTTCGGGCAGCCTGCTCGAACATCTGGAAAGCGCGTGTTCCCAAGCCTTGGCTGATGCAGAAAAACTGCTCGCCAAACTGGAAAAACAACGCGGTAAAGCGCAAGAGAAGCTGCACAAGTCCCGCACCAAACTGCAAGACGCCGCTACTGCCGGCAAGGCCAAGGCACAAGCCAAAGCCAAAGACGCTGTTAAAGAACTTGAGGACTTGCTGGACGCCCTCAAGGATCGCCAAGCTGAAACCCGCACCTACATTTCTCAACTCAAACGCGATGCTCAGGAAAGCCTGAAACTGGCCCAGGGCGTTGGTCGTGTGAAAGAAGCTGTGGCCAAAGTGCTGGGCGCTCGTACACCCGCAAAAGCTGTTGCGTCGAAGGCTTCGGCTAAGACAGCGGCCAAGCCAGCGGCTAAAACCGCTGCTGCGAAACCAGCCGCCAAGCCAGCGGCTAAAACCGCTGCTGCGAAACCAGCCGCCAAGCCAGCGGCTAAAACCGCTGCTGCAAAACCAGCCGCCAAGCCAGCTGCTAAAACCGCCGCTGCGAAACCGGCCGCCAAGCCAGCGGCTAAAACCGCTGCTGCGAAACCAGCCGCCAAGCAAGCGGCTAAAACCGCCGCTGCGAAACCAGCCGCCAAGCCAGCGGCTAAAACCGCTGCTGCAAAACCAGCCGCCAAGCCAGCGGCTAAAACCGCTGCTGCGAAACCAGCCGCCAAGCCAGCGGCTAAAACCGCTGCTGCGAAACCAGCCGCCAAGCCAGCGGCTAAAACCGCTGCTGCAAAACCAGCCGCCAAGCCAGCTGCTAAAACCGCCGCTGCGAAACCGGCCGCCAAGCCAGCGGCTAAAACCGCTGCTGCGAAACCAGCCGCCAAGCAAGCGGCTAAAACCGCCGCTGCGAAACCGGCCGCCAAGCCAGCTGCTAAAACCGCTGCTGCAAAACCAGCCGCCAAGCCAGCTGCTAAAACCGCTGCTGCGAAACCGGCCGCCAAGCCAGCTGCTAAAACCGCTGCTGCAAAACCAGCCGCCAAGCCA